>NZ_ATNE01000025.1 GCF_000454065.1 Brevibacillus thermoruber 423 | reverse complement strand
GGGGAGGGATCGAAAAACCATTCGTAAGTGGCTAAACAAGAAGGAACCTGAATCCTATCAGCGAAAGGTCACTCGTCTCGGCAAGCTGGATCCGTTCAAGGATTACGTTCGCCGCCGAATGGAGGAAGGTTGCCTGAATGCGAGAGTTATCCTGGAAGAAATCAAGGCAAAAGGGTATACCGGTGGGATTACCACTCTGCGAGTCTTCATGAAACCGTTCCGGCCCACCGTCATCAGCAAAACCACCGTCCGATTTGAAACAGATCCCGGATACCAAGCCCAAGTCGATTGGGGACGGTTTACGGTGGACTGGCACGGCAAACCAAAACGGCTCTATGCGTTTGTCATGGTCCTCAGCTATTCTCGCATGATGTATCTGGAGTTCACTGAAGATGAGAAGTTGGATACGCTCATCAGTTGTCACCATCGGGCTTTTGAGTATTTTGGAGGGGGTACGGAGGTGATGCTGTACGACAACATGAAGACCGTTGTGAAAGACAGAGATGAACAGGGCCATCCCGTCTGGAATGAGCGTTTTTCCCGATTTGCCAGCCACCACGGCTTCCTTCTTACGAGCTGCCGGCCCTATCGCGCTCGCACTAAAGGAAAGGTCGAAAACGGAATTGGCTATGTTCGCAAGAACTTTTGGCCGCGAGTTCGGGAATTCAAGGGAGTAGACGATCTGAATCGTCAAGCTCG
>NZ_ATNE01000023.1 GCF_000454065.1 Brevibacillus thermoruber 423 | reverse complement strand
TCTATCTTCGTGCTTCTGGAATCCCTGCCGCTCACACCAAACGGCAAAGTGGATCGCAAGGCACTTCCTGCACCGGACCTTGCTCTCATGAAGGCAGACGATAGAATCAGGCCGCGTACTCCGCTAGAAGGACTGGTAGCCGAGGTCTTTGCGAGGGTCCTAAACGTGGAAGAAGTGGGGATCCACGACAATTTCTTCGAACTCGGCGGGCACTCACTCCTGGCGACTCAAGTCGTCTCCCGACTGAGCAACTCTCTTGGCATATCGGTTAGTCTTCGGACTTTGTTCGAATCACCGACGGTCGCCGGTCTCGCGGAGGAGCTCCAAAACGCCGACGAAGAACCCGCTGTTCTCGAGTCTGTCGTGTCACGGTCCTACGCAAACGTGAAAGAAATCTCACTTTCTTTCTCCCAACAGCGGTTGTGGATATTGAATCAACTGCTGCCGGACGGCTCGATATACAACATTCCTTGTATGATTAGGCTGAAAGGAAAGCTCAATCTCCAAGCGCTTGAGAGTAGCTTGAACGTCATTCTTGAACGTCACAACATTTTGCGCACGACGTTTGAAGAAGTCGAAGGGGTGCCGGTGCAGAAAGTCGTCGATCCATCCTGGACGCCACTTGAGATTACGGATATTCCGGAACCATTCGAGAAAACAGTGGATCGTCTGGCTGAGGAAGAGGCGAGCCATGTATTTGACCTGACCCAAGGCCCGCTCGTTCGCTTTAGACTACTCCGCCGACATGAAGGGGAGAGTGTGCTTCTCTTCAATATGCACCACATTGTATCGGACGGCTGGTCGCTCGGCATCCTCATGAAGGAACTGACCGAACTGTACAAGGCATATACATGCGG
>NZ_KE695657.1:1254-2668 GCF_000454065.1 Brevibacillus thermoruber 423 | reverse complement strand
GTGTGAATCTGGCAGGACCATCTGCTAAGGCTAAATACTCCCTAGCGACCGATAGCGAACCAGTACCGTGAGGGAAAGGTGAAAAGCACCCCGGGAGGGGAGTGAAATAGTACCTGAAACCGTGTGCTTACAAATAGTCGGAGCCCGTTACATGGGTGACGGCGTGCCTTTTGTAGAATGAACCGGCGAGTTACGGTAGCGTGCGAGGTTAAGTCGAAGAGACGGAGCCGCAGCGAAAGCGAGTCTGAACAGGGCGAAAGTACGTTGCCGTAGACCCGAAACCGTGTGATCTAGCCATGTCCAGGGTGAAGGTAGGGTAACACCTACTGGAGGCCCGAACCCACGCACGTTGAAAAGTGCGGGGATGAGGTGTGGCTAGCGGTGAAATTCCAATCGAACTCGGAGATAGCTGGTTCTCCCCGAAATAGCTTTAGGGCTAGCCTCGGATGGGACCCCACTGGACGCGAGCGCAAGCTTGTGTCCGGTGGGTCCAGTGAGAGTCTTGGAGGTAGAGCACTGATTGGGCTAGGGGCCCTCATCGGGTTACCGAACTCAGTCAAACTCCGAATGCCAACGACTTATGTCCGGGAGTCAGACGATGAGTGCTAAGATCCATCGTCAAAAGGGAAACAGCCCAGACCATCAGCTAAGGTCCCCAAGTGTACGTTAAGTGGGAAACGATGTGGAGTTGCCCAGACAACCAGGATGTTGGCTTAGAAGCAGCCACCATTTAAAGAGTGCGTAATAGCTCACTGGTCGAGTGACTCTGCGCGGAAAATGTAACGGGGCTAAACGTACCACCGAAGCTATGGCAGTCCTACGGACTGGGTAGGGGAGCGTTCCAAGCAGCGGCGAAGCCGTACCGGAAGGAGCGGTGGAGCGCTTGGAAGTGAGAATGCCGGTGTAAGTAGCGAAAAGACAAGTGAGAATCTTGTCCACCGAAAGCCTAAGGGTTCCTGGGGAAGGCTCGTCCTCCCAGGGTTAGTCGGGACCTAAGCTGAGGCCGAAAGGCGTAGGCGATGGACAACAGGTTGATATTCCTGTACCACCTCCATTCCGCTTGAGCAATGGCGTGACGCAGGAGGATAGGGCGAGCGGCCTATTGGATGGCCGTCCAAGCAGCAAGCCTGGTGTGTAGGCAAATCCGCACACCGCCAAGGGCAAGCTGTGATGGCGAGGGAAATATAAGTACCGAAGTCCCTGATTTCACACTGCCAAGAAAAGCGTCTAGCGAGGAATGAGGTGCCCGTACCGCAAACCGACACAGGTAGGCGAGGAGAGAATCCTAAGGTGCGCGGGAGAACTCTTGCTAAGGAACTCGGCAAAATGGCCCCGTAACTTCGGGAGAAGGGGCGCCCCGGTAGGGTCAGGGCCCCCGCCCGACGCGAGCGTCAGCTTTCGTCGGGTGGGCCCG
>NZ_ATNE01000020.1 GCF_000454065.1 Brevibacillus thermoruber 423 | reverse complement strand
GCACGCCGCCAGCGTTCGTCCTGAGCCAGGATCAAACTCTCCAATAAAGTTGAGTTGAATCGTTAGCTTCATGTAAAAGAATTGCTAGGCTCGTTCAACGCTTTCGCTGTTCAGTTTTCAAGGAGCATTTCACGCCTTTCGCTTCATCATTTCAGAAGCGAAGGACTTTACTATAACATGTCTGCGGCAGCAAATCAACGGTAATCTTTGCATAACTTCTTGATTTGCAGCCCCCGTCTCTCAAAGGAGACAGGATTTTATTTTACCACGTTCCCGCAAAAAATCAACTTGTAAGTTCTGGGAATTTGGTGCGGTCGAGAGGACTTGAACCTCCACGGTGTTGCCACCACTAGAACCTGAATCTAGCGCGTCTGCCAATTCCGCCACGACCGCATGTTATAGTCACATCAACATTTTGTATCACAGGACTAAAATATAGCATGCTCGATCCAAAAATGCAAGAGGGATTTTCAAAAAAAATTCTACCCACCATTCGTTGCCGAAAAAGCGAAGAGTCGGCAAGCGATCTGCCAGCACCTTCGTTGTCCTGTTCGGGAAGCAGAGCCATATTCACCTGCGGAAAAATCGGGGAACCCTAACAAAACCAGCGGGGGCAAGTGAATCGGGTGCAAGTGAAACGAATGCCCCAGGTATCCCCTTGAACTGCTGTCCCCTCCCTACTTCACTTCCCTATGTGGAACGGCCGTCTCCGCCCGCTCACCTGCTGCGAAAAAAAGCCCAGGCAGCGCAATTCCTCCGGATCTCGTCCTGGCTCTCGTATCACCGTACATCCGACAGGCGATCACTTCTTTTTCACAACATGGAAAACGGTAACCAAAAGTACACTGGCAGAGATAAGCATCACAAACGAACCATAGTTAAAATACATGGTATTTGTGAATATGTTTAGACTCCCCATTATGTCTTTGGCATAATCAGCAGGATGACCATTCACAATCATTTCGGCTGTTTTCTTGTATTGATCTTTCCAATAGAAGAAACCCAAGACGAGCAAGATGAACGGGATTCCTAATCTGTAGCGTATCCTTCTGTTCGTGCTGCACTTGAGGAGGATATATTTGTTTATGAGATAGGCGAGATATAAGCTGCTGAATAGATATGGGATGATGAATAGGAAAGCCGGGTTCTCATTTCCGGAAGAACCTGCTTTTTTTTAGAGTGAACATGTCAATCAGATACAAGAACGCCACACATAAGATAAAGAATATCTTTATCTTAGTGTGTAGACAAAGTGGCTGCTGGGGGGAGAAGCACGTTTCCGTCATCCGCTCCGTGCTCGCCCAGCAAGGAAGCATAGACTGCACGCTCCGCACCGATTTGCGGGGGATCGCCAAAGTCGCATCGCTACGAAGCCCATTCAGAGGTGGCGCTCCTTTTTCCCGCAAATCGCTGCTCCGCTCGGTAAGGCTCACAAGTCGCTCTGCCTGGAAACATGCTTCTCCTTCGATGCAGTCGGTTTGTCTTCAGTCTGAGATAAAGAATATCTTTATCTGCGTTTGAATGTTCATTGTACCCCCCTGGGATTCTCGAACTCCCACAAAACGCTGTGGGAGTTCGGGAAAGATTTGCGGACACCAGCGCCGGGACATCACCCGGGAGCCGCTCGATTTTTTTGACCCGATCGTCCGGAATGGATGCAGGGGCGGGAGCAGCCTTATGCCCGCTGAAACATGAACTGTTTGCCGTATTCGCCATGATCGTGCATGGCCGGATGTTCAATTTGAATCGTCGTGTGTGCGATGCCGTATTTCGTCTTCAGGATGTGATTGATGGCCAGGATCACGCAGAACGGTTGAATGTCTTCGCGAACAAACACGTGCGCCGTCAGCGAATAGTGATCGGTGGAAATCGACCACAGATGCAGTTCATGCACGTCTTCCACCCCTTCCACCCCGTTGATGTCGCGGCGGATGGCGTCCAGATCGAACTTCTCGGGTACCGATTCCATCAAAATCAGGTGGGATTCGCGAATGATTTTGGCCCCGCCGGCAAAAATGATCCCCCCGATAATCATGCTGATCAACGGGTCAAAGAAGGAATAGCCCGTCACGTGAATCAGAACGGCAGAGGTGATGACGCCAACGGAACTGAGCAGGTCTCCGATAAAGTGCCAGAGCGCGCTCTTCACATTGAGATTTTCTTCCTCCCTGGTACTCCGGCTTAATACGACGGTCAGCACGAGGTTCACGACCAATCCGATGGACGCGATCAAGAGCATCAACTGCAGATCAACCTCCTGCGGGTGAATCATCCGCTTGATGCTCTCGACGATGATCCCGACGGCAATCACGGCGAGCGCCAACCCGTTCAGAAACGACGCGATGATCTCAAAACGAAGAAAGCCGAACGTGTATTTCTGATTCGGTTTCCGGGCAGCCATGTATATGGCGGCCATGCTCAACCCCAGCGCGATCACATCGGAGATCATGTGGGCCGAATCAGACAGGAGCGCGAGCGAATTGGACATCAGACCTCCGATAATTTCAACGATCGTAAAAAACAGGGTCAGCATCAGGGTGAACCACAGCGTTTTCTTTGATGTCTGCTGCTCTTTGACGTGATTCAGGTGATGGTAATCTTCATAGTTCATAAGAGCCAGCCTCCACGCAATCAAATTGTTTATAAATACTATAAGATAATAACTATTTTAATTATAGCCTTTTATGCCCCGCTCCTCAAATGAACGTTTTATGGATCATACAAGTAATATTCATTCGCAACGAGTGTGGGAAGCCCAAAAAAGAAGGGCCTTCCGCCGCTGCTTTCATGCAGGTAAAGCCCCCTCCGTATATCTGGCTGATTCGATCCATGCGTCATTCACGGTTTCCACACGAGTTTCCATATGGTAGCATAACGCCTAACGAAACATACAAACGAAAAATACCACAGGTCCCTGTGCAAATTTTTTCAAAAACCCAAGACGGAGGCATTCACATGATCGATTTCGAGTGGTATCGGAGCTTCGTCCTCATCTATCGGCACAATTCGGTATCCGAAGCCGCCAAATCCCGTTTCATGACTCAGCCGGCGATGAGCCAGCATCTGGCCTCCTTGGAGGCTGAGGTCGGCGAGCCGCTGTTTGTCCGGACGGCCCGGAAAATGATCCCGACGGAGCGAGGGAAGTTGCTGTACACCGAGGCAGCTCCGCTCGTCGAAGCACTGGAGCAGTTGAGCGCGGATCTCAAAACGTCTTCTCAGCCGAGCCTGAAATGGATCAAAATCGGATCGGCGCCGGAGTTCTACCAGGAAAAAATCCTCCCCTTGCTGCCGAAATTCGGTACCTGCTCGATTTCCTATTTCGGAACCGCGGAGGAACTGCTCGACATCCTGGAAGAGGAAAAGGCGGATATAATCATTACCTCCAAGAAATTCCTGAAACCGGGAGTCGAGTACGAGAAGCTGTGGGAAGAGGAGTTGGCCATAATCGCGCCGGCCCACTGGGAGGTTCCCGACGCCAAGAGCTTGAAAGCCAAAGAACGCTGGCTCACCGAACAGACGTGGATCGCGTACGGACCGGAACTGCCCATAATCCGGAGGCTGTGGCGGGAACGTTTCAAGAAGCGCCCTGTGCTGTCCACCCCTTACATCATTCCGAATCTGCATATGATTCTCCGTCTGGTCACGTTAGGCGCGGGCCTGAGCGTGGTTCCCACCTTTCTGCTGGATACGGCGAAAGAAGGAGAGGTTCAAGTCGTTTACGCGGACTTGTCCGTACGAAACGAGCTATTCTTCGCGTACAAAAGCAAACACAAGTACATACACGAAATTCAACAAATCAAGAAGGTCATCCGCGAGCACATCTGAAGACCAGAGGCCAGTTTCCATCGGCGTCTGGTCTTTTTTTTGCCCACTGAATCCATAATTTTTCTTATGAATACATGCAAATTTCATAATTTGTTTTATAAAAAGTTCAGACGTAGAATTGGGGGGCAATCAAAATAACCCTTCAGGAGGTTTGAAACGATGTCCAAAAACGTACTCATGGTGGTCACGAGCCACTCCCATATTCACGAAGGTAAAACAACAGGAATCTGGTTGTCGGAGTTTGCGGAAGCGTATACGAGGTTCAACGAGCAAGGTTGGGACGTGGTCGTAGCCAGCCCGCTTGGTGGAAAAGCACCAGTGGACCCCGCCAGTGTAGGTGAGGAAATGGACCCGTCGTTCGCAGAAGCAGCAAAGAAACTGGATAACACCATGAAGCTGAACGATCTGTCTCATGAACGTTTTGACGCGATTTTCTTGCCAGGCGGGCACGGCGCGATGTACGACCTCCCGACTGACCAAAAGCTCCAATCACTGTTGCGCGACTTCTACGAGTCCGGCAAAGTGGTCGCCGCTGTCTGCCACGGCCCGGCCGCCCTGGTCGGTACGGTCTTGTCGGACGGAAGTCCACTGGTCGCCGGAAAACGCGTGAACGCATTCACCGACCGGGAAGAGGCGGAGACAGGTCTGGCATCCCATCTCCCGTTCCTGCTGGAAAGTCGGCTTCGCGAGCTGGGAGCGATCTTCGTAGCCGCTCCGAACTGGACTACCCACTATGAAGCTGACGGCAATCTGATCACCGGCCAAAATCCGCAATCGACAGTCGCGGTCACGAATGCCGTGATTGACCAACTTCAAAAAGGAGGGACCTCATCTTGAATTCCGATAGCATGCCTCACACAGGTACGACCATTACGCGCCGCAATTCCGCGATTGCCATTTACGCGCTGACGCTCGGTGCTTTCGCCATCGGAATGACCGAATTCATCATTATGGGCCTGCTGCCGGAAGTGGCGGTAAGCCTGAGCGTCTCGATTCCGGAGGCGGGGCTTCTCATCACGGGGTATGCGCTCGGAGTAGCCCTCGGCGCGCCGTTCATCACGGTCGCTACGCATAAGATGCAGCGCAAGGCGCTCCTTCTGCTCCTGATGGGAATTTTCATCGTGGGCAATGCCCTTGCGGCTCTCGCCCCTTCCTATGGCGTGCTCATGTTCGCCCGCATCGTCGCAGCGCTGACACACGGCTCCTTCTTCGGCGTTGGTTCCGTGGTCGCCGCGGAGCTTGTGCCGAAAGAGAAGCGGGCCGGAGCCATCGCCCTGATGTTCACCGGCCTTACGCTCGCGAACATCCTCGGCGTGCCGATCGGTACGTTCATCGGCCAGGAATTTGGCTGGCGATCGACATTCTGGGCGATTACGGCCATCGGGAGCGCAGCGCTGATCGGCGTGATCGTACTCGTCCCGCGGATTCAAGCCGCCCCCTCCCGATTGAGCCGGGAAATTGGAGTGCTGCGGCGTCCCGAGGTACTAGTCGCGCTTCTAATGACGACGTTCGGCTTCGCCGGCGTATTCACAGCGTTTACCTATATCAAGCCGATCCTGGTGGATATCAGCGGCTTCCCTGTCGACTCAATCTCTTACATTCTGGTTCTGTTCGGGATCGGCATTACCATTGGCAACATCTACGGCGGCAAATTGGCGGACCGCAGTCTGCTGCCTTCGCTGATCGGTATTCTCGTGTTATTGGCTGTGGTGCTGGCCCTGCTGGGTGCAGTGGCTCAATGGAAACTCGCAACTCTGATCTTCGTCTTCCTTCTCGGCGTGGCCGCTTTCGGCACTGTGCCGGGATTGCAGCTGCACATGTTGAACACTGCAAAGGAAGCGCCAACCCTGGCTTCAACGCTGAACATAGCAGCGTTTAACCTGGGGAACGCCCTCGGCGCTTATCTGGGCGGAATCGTCATCGACTACGGCATCGGCGGCGGGCTGAAAGCCGTCCCGTTGGCAGCCTCTCTGGTTACCATCGTGGGCATTCTGTTCACCTTGTGGGGATATCGACAGAGCCGCCGGGGACACCATGCATGAATGCAGCGTCTGGTACGGTACTCCGTGCTGGCTGCAACGGTACATGGCAGGGCCGTCCTTTAGGGGATGGCCCTGCTCCATCCCCTGAAAAAATCCAATTCTTTGCCGCACAAGGGTTTTTCAGGCGTAGAGAGAAACCGATCGGAACAAAAACCCAACGATACGTGTTCATCATTTTGGGGATATTTCTTCATAGAAAGGAAGGGGTAAAGCCATATCCAGGAACATGGCGCCAGCCCGTTTGGTTCGGCGCTTGCTCCAGGGAGTCAAATTGGAGGTACAGGTCACTGGGAAGAAGATGGTTCCTTTATCGAATGATAGATGAGTTGCACAATGCCAGAGGAGAATGTTCTCGTTTGAACCAACTTTACATTCACCCTTTGTTTGATATCAATAAACAACGGTTTGCCCTCACCTAAAATAACAGGATGGACCGATAGTCTAAATTCGTCAACAAGCCCTAAGTTAATGAAAGTGGTAATGAGATTTGCTCCTCCATACAGCCAAATGTCTTTGCCAGGCTTATTCTTTATGTTATTTACTTCCTCAAGGATATTACTGTTTATATATTTGACTTTATCATCCGTTCCTTTTTGCGTTCGGGAAAACACATATTTTTCTTTACTATGGATTAGTTCCCACATTTCTTTCTCGGTATCAGATAGATCCATACCATTCATTCCTTGAGCAAATTGCCCCCATATGTCATAGCTCTTTCTCCCGTAAAAAATCGTATCAATCTGATGTAAGAAATCCGTAAACCCCATCTCAGGGTCCATAATGCACCAATCCACTTCCCCATTTTTCCCTTCGATAAAACCGTCTAAAGTAACGGCCAAATCCAATATTACCCGTCTTTTCATGATTCTTCACTCCATTCGTTAAACTGTTTGTCCATTATACCCCTTATGACGCCACCTTGTCCCCTCGATGCTTCGAGTTCCTGCATTGACCAGCGTGGCGACATTGCGTATTACAAGTATTTCACTGAATAAGCAGGTATCATAAACAAAACGAGCCAAGAAGTAATTCCTTAGCTCGTTTCATCAGTAAATCAGTAACAGACATTGCAGAAACGTTTACTAATTGTTACTTTTCCGTTTGTCCTCAAGATCGCGGTGCCCACAACATGATAGAAACCCCCACCATGCATATCAACGCTCCGATCCAGTCATAGAGATCGGGCATTTTCCTGTCCACCAACCATCCCCAGAACACCGCCAACACAATAAACACCCCGCCGTAAGCAGCGTACACGCGGCCAAAGTTGGGAAAGCTTTGCAGGGTGGGAATGATCCCGTACAAAACGAGGATAACCCCTCCCAGCACTCCGACCCACATCGGTTTGGATTCCCGCAGCCACAGCCAAACGAGATACCCGCCCCCGATTTCTGCCAAGCCTGCCGCCAGAAACAATACCATTGCCTTTGCCATTGTGTATCTCCCTTAATCTATGAAGTATCCGACACCGACAAGATTCTTTCTCATCGTTAGCCGCGATGATCATCAAAATGTTTTTTCTCCGTCAGAAGCACAATGGAATCTGGCTTCAGATCCCAAAATGGATCATCCATTTGCCTTGTTCTTTTGCCTGGACAATTTTTAAGGCCAATTCCTGAAGTTCATACGATTTTTTAGATGATAACACTACATCCAAAAACAAAGTCAGTGATTCAGCAGGAATAATCGTAATTCCCCACCGAGCCAACCCAAATTCAGGGCGTTCTAATTTATGGAAGTAGGTTTTCATTATCGATAAATGTGGAAGCAAGTCATTGATCAAATCATCGTCAACCGAAATACAATTGTATTTGTGCGGCTCATAACTGAATACGGTTCTTTTGTCAACTTCATCAAGAATTCCAAATTCGTGTGTACAAGGCATTGGCAATCCCTTTCATTGACTTTATTTTCTTATTCTTCCCCATTTCCATCTGCACAACATTGTATCACATGGTGTGCGACCAAGTGGGAGGACCATTGACATCGTATCGTTCGCCTTTTATAAGTACCTATCGAATCGTTAATCGGTTAACCATATCTGTATTCGAGGTGAACGATCATTTCCTTCTACGACCCGGTTCAGAACTCCTCGACAGTGCTTGTTGCATATTGGGACGGATCGCATGCGCTCAGACCGCAGTTTTCAAGGAACGACCGCTGGATGGTGGCCAGGGGACTGCCCGGCGTCAAAGTTCTGCCACTTGGCGGGACATGTTCTATATGTACGACATGATATAATGAGAGGAATTGTTGCAACGCTGTTGAGGTGGAAAAATGATGACGGTGAAAAAAATGATGCCCGACTATATGAAATGTGTACTCGTTGGTGCGCTCTTGGGTACAATCTCCAAGTATTTAGACACGGTTGCAGTCGATGGGAGTTGGCAAGCCGATGTCTTCCACTATTGTTCGCAAATTCTTTCCCGATTAGGAATCTGGGTATTGATCGCTGCAATGATAGCCGCGTACAGTAAAACAATCATCAGGGCCGCGATCAATACCTTTGTATTCTTTGCAGGGGTGCTGATCAGTTATTACCTGTATTCAGCATACTTGTTCGGTTTTTTTCCGACCAAATATTTTATGCTGTGGGGCAGTATTGCACTATTATCTCCCTTTTTGGGCAGCATTGTTTGGTTAGCCAAAAATCATACACGTCTCGCTTATATCTTGCCGGCCTTGCCCATGGGACTGATGTTAAGTCTTTCTTTATCAATTGGCGCATTTTATCTGGACATCAATTATATTGACGAACTCATTATGTATGCTGTTTTGTGCGTGATTTTTTACAAAGAACCGAAACAAATGGCGGTATCCATCGTGTTTTCAATTGTTCTTGCGTTGCTTATCGAAATAATCAGCCCATATCACTTTTAATCTCCGAGCGCGATCTAGCCGGAGAGAGTCCGGTCGATTTTGACTAGGGATGGAGATAGTGTTGCGTGTGAATGAGGGGTTGTCCCACCGATCCTCCTCCCTTTCCCGCCTTAAATATTCCTTTACAAGAATATTCCTTATCGGGTATAATACACACAATTCCAAATGTAGGAAAAGGGGTGATCCGTTTGTAGCTCATGGACATTTCGATTTTTGCCGCGCTGGCCGAACGGAATCGCTTTCACATCGTTGAACTGTTGCGGGAAGGTCCGCTTACCGTCGGAGAAATCGCTGCACGAACCGGACTGAGGCAGCCGCAAGCATCCAAGCATTTGCGCGTGTTGAGCGAAGCCGGACTCGTCACGGCGCAGGCCGATGCGAACCGACGAATCTACAAGCTGCGGCCCGAGCCGTTTTTTGAACTCGAAGCCTGGGTAGAATCGTGCCGCCGCATATGGGATGATCGGTTTAACCAGTTGGATGATTATCTGAACCGATTGCAAAGCCAATCGGCAAATCCCGACACCAAAGAATAGCCCGCATAATAACTATCCTTTGGGGGGAAAAACAATGAATCAAACTGCTGTCACCGTCGAAGGACGGAACCTCATCATCTCCAGAACCTTTCAGGCGCCGCGCGAATTGGTATTTCAGGCATGGACGGACCCGCATCATTTGCCCCAATGGTGGGGGCCTCAAGGGTTCACCGTCACCGTACAGGAAATCGACGTCAGACCCGGAGGCGTATGGCGCTACGTCATGCATGGACCGGACGGGACCGACTACGACAACCTCATTACGTTTTTAGAGATACAAGCCCCGCAGCGAATCGTATACAAACACGGGGATTTCGAGAACGATGAACACTTTCGGGTCACGGTTACCCTGGAGGAGCAGGGGCAGTCGACGCTTTTGACGATGACCATGCAATTCCCAACGGTCGAAGCGCTGAATCAGACTATCCAAGATGTTGGTGCAATCGAGGGTGCCCAATCGACCATGAATCGGCTGGCCGAGCATCTGCTTTCTCTGCAATCTGCAAAATAATTATGAGCCTCCTCCCGTCTTTACGGCGGGTGGAGGCTCTTTGCGTTTGTCCGGCATCATTACCCTGCAAACACAGGGACCAATGAGGCCTGACAAGAGTTCTATGCTATTTGAACATGAGCTTCTTCAGTTCTTTATTTTTTTCATTGAATCGGTCGTTATGTGAAGAAACCATGCCATATGAAGTAGCGTCCGGTGAAATATACTGCTTCGCGCGATTGACGGCATTGGCCGCATCCTGGAAGGCACCGGCGATCAGAAACAGCTTTCCGTCATGTTTTAAAATATCACCGGCGGCGAAGATGCCAGGCACCGACGTTTCACTTAATGGCGTGCCGTCAATACAATATTCATCCCTCATGCGAATATCGACTTTGCTGTTTTTAATCAGTTCTTTTTCGTGCTCGAAGCCGTGGCAGACAATCACTTCATCGACATTCAGTTCAGATACGGCATTTTCCTCATGATTGCGCAGCACGACGCGCTCAATGACCGAGTGATCGTCAGAGGCGATCAACCGTTCAATCTCCGTGTTTAACAAGCAAACAACGCCGTTCTTTTTTATTTTGGTAATTGTCGCTTCGTGGCCTTTCAGCGCATCTTTTCGATACGTGAGATAAACCTTTTTCGCCACATCACTCAATTCGTTGGCCCAATCCAGCGCCGAGTTGCCTCCTCCGGAAATAAGAATCGTTTTATTGTGGAAGCGCGCCAGAGACTTCACTGTATAATGCAGGTTGGTCACTTCAAATTTTTCCGCTCCGTCCAGCTGCAGCTTGATCGGCTTTACGATTCCGCTGCCGATGGCAATAATCACCGTTTTGGAATAATGAATCTGCCCGGACCCCGTATGAAGCGTAAAAATATCCCCCTCCTTGTCGATCGACACCACTTTTTCATTGAGCACGATTGTAGGATCAAACGTCGTTCCCTGTTTGATTAATTGGCGGATTAACTGCTCTCCCGTCACGGGCGTCAGGCCGCCCACGTCCCAAATGAGTTTCTCCGGATACACATTGACTTTGCCGCCCAGAAACGAGTGATACTCGATAATTTTCGTTTTCATTTCCCGCAGGCCCGCATAAAAGGCGGAATAGAGGCCTGCCGGTCCGGCGCCGATAATCGTCACGTCGTACAAATCTTGTGCGTTCATCTGCTCGCCTCCAGCACAAATGTTTCGCCGGCATGATGGCGGCCAATCGGCACGACCGAAGGAGCGCCCGATACAGGGGCTCGAACAATCATACAATCCAGCCCGAAAACGTCTTTGATTAATTGACTGGTAATCACTTCGGACGGTTTGCCTTCGGCGACCAGTTTGCCTTGACGCAGCGCAAACACATAATCCGCATACCGCGCCGACAAGTTGATATCATGCAAGACCATGACGATGGTCGTGCCGTATTTGCGGTTTAAATCCGTCAACAGATCCAGAATTTCGATCTGGAAAGTGATATCCAAATAGGTGGTCGGTTCGTCCAGAAATAACATATCCGTCTGCTGCGCCAATGCCATCGCAATCCAAACCCGTTGACGCTGACCGCCCGACAGCTCATCCACATGGCGGTTGGCCAATGCCGTGATGTCCATAATCTCCATGGCTTCCGCAACCGCTTCGTAGTCTTTCTTGCTCCATGTTCCAAACAGCGATTGATGGGGAAAGCGGCCGCGCCCGACCAAATCGGCCACTGTAATGCCCTCCGGAACGATGGGCGATTGCGGCAGCAAGCCCAACACCCGAGCCAGCTGTTTCGACGGGAACGAATGAATCGGTTGGCCGTCCAACAATATCTCGCCTGACAGCGGTTTGATGATCCGGGCCAGCGTCTTTAACAGCGTCGATTTGCCGCATCCGTTTGCTCCGATAATGACGCTGATTTGATTGCTGGGAATTTGCAGGCTGATGCCGTCTAAAATCTTTTTGTCGCCATAACCGGCAACAAGCTGTTTGGCCTGAAAGGTATGGCTCTTCATCGTTTAAAACGCCCCCTTTCGATTCATTCGCACTAACAGGTACAACAAATAAGGCGCTCCGATGATTCCCGTGATGATGCCCACGGGGAATTTGACTTCAAAGGCGAATTGCCCCACCAAATCCGCGGCCAACACCAACACAGCCCCAACCAGGCCGGCGGGTATGCTGTTGGCGGTGCCAGTACCGACCAAACGAACGGCAATCGGACCGGCGAGAAACGCCACCGAAGCAATCGGTCCGGTAATCGCCGTGGCAATCGCTGACAGCACCACGGCACTAACGATGAGGAGCACACGTGTCCGGTCCGTTTTGACCCCCAATGCCGTCGCCATTTGTTCGCCCAGTTCCAGCACCATTAACGATCGGCCAAGCACGCAAATCAGCGGCACCAGCACCAGGAAGGAAATCATCAGCACAGGCAATTCTTCCATCTTCACCCCGTTTAAACTTCCCGTAAGCCAGCGCACCGCAGAAGAAAGATTGTGTTCCTTGGCGATCAACATTAAATAGGTAATAATGGAGTTGCACATCGCCTGCATCCCGATGCCGACCAAAATCAGCCGACCGATAGAAAACGTTTTTCCCCTGGCCAATCCGTAAATGATGAGGACCGTCAGTAATCCGGCGATGATCGATGCGACGGAAGTCACGGTTTCGCTGCTCTGCAAAACGACGATGCAAAAAACAGCCGCCGCGCTCGAACCGGCAGTAATCCCGATCACATTCGGGTTGGCCAGCGGATTTCGCAGCATCGTTTGAAATACATAGCCGGCGATGCCAAAGGCAAAGCCCGCAAACAAACCGGCCAGCATGCGCGGCAAGCGAATCGTTTTGATTGCGAATGTCGCACCTTTTACCTCTTCTCCCAACAGTACAGCCGCCACATCACGCACAGGATAGATCGTATTGCCCAGCAAGAGCATGGCACAGCATAAAGCCACCGTAAGCACGGCCAATGCCGTCGTCACAGCTATCCATCTGCCTCTGCGGCGAATCCTGCCTTTTTTAATAAGATCAATCGTCGTCTGATTCATAGTGAACGCACTTTCGCTTTCATCGTTAGAATGATCAGCAGGGGAGCGCCGAGAAAGGCAGTCAGCACCCCTACCTCCAATTCACCCGGTCTGCCGATTAATCTGCCAAGTACATCGGAAACGGTTAAGATGACAGCCCCTGAAAGGGCGGACATCGGGATTAAGTAGCGCAAATCCGGCCCCAACAGCATCCGCATCACATGGGTGGCCAGAAGTCCGACGAACCCGATGGGACCGGCAACCGCAGTGGTGGCGCCGCATAAGATGACGCCCGCAAACGCCGCAACAAGCCTGAGCAGACTCGTTTTCACTCCAAGGCCGGTTGCCATTTCCTCCCCAAGCGCCAAAGCATTTAACGCCGGGGCGGTGATGACGGCTATAAGAACACCCGTCAGAAGAAAGGGCAGCAGCAGGACGAGCGAATCCCACGTGCCGGCGCCGACACTGCCCACCTGCCAAAATCGAAACTGATCCATCACATAGGAACGCGGAATCATCACAGCGGTGACCAGGGAGGAGAAGGCAGCACTCGTGGCCGCCCCCGCCAGTACAAGTTTAAGAGGCGTAGCACCGCCACGCCCCAGAGAACCGATGCCAAAAACGAATATCGCTGTAAGCACAGCGCCCGCTAAAGCAAACCAAATATACTGACTGGCCGTATTGATCTGAAAAAATGCCATGCCGCATACGACAAACAATGCCGCCCCGTTGTTAACGCCGAGAATACTCGGATCCGCGATGGGGTTGCGCGTGACGGATTGCATGAGCACCCCCGCTATGCCAAGTGCCGCACCGCAGCACAAGGCGAAAATGGTGCGGACGACACGCTTTTGCACGACGCTCGTTTCATAGATTTCCCCTTGATGCTTCATCAACCCGTCGATCACTTCCTGCAATGTCAAGGAACGTGCTCCAAACATAAAGGAAGCGATAATCCCCAGCACGAACAACACAAGAAAGATGACGAGCACAGGGATGAACGATTTCGGATAAAAACGGTTGCGTTCCATCTATGCGGACTCCATTTTATTGTTTAATTTTCGCTACAGCTTTGACGATCAGCGACAGATATTCATCCAATGTGTATTCGATCGAAAGCGGATTGGGATTGCCTGCTGCCGCCAGCGGCGTGCCGTCCGGTATCAACACCATGGACCCCCGCTTAATGGCCGGAATCTTGCCGAATACAGGGTCCGCCTGCAGCGCCTTTAACAGCGCTTCATCGCCATAAGCCACCAAAATGTCGGCATCACGTAACGCATCGGCGTTTTCCGCGCTTAAACTCAACGCAAAGCCGCTGTCCGGTTTCACGTATTTGTTGATGTTTTCCGGAAAGACCATACCCAATTCTTGCAAAAACTCCCCGCGCGGATCACCGGGCAAATAAATATAGAAGCTGGACAAATCAGACGGCGAGAAATACGTAAATGCCGCTTTCACGCCTTTTAATTCCGGATGCTGCGCAACCTTGTCAGCGATGAGCTTTTCGACATCTTTAATCAGCTGCTCGCCCTTGGCCGGAATGCCCATTCCGGCGGCATTCATGCGAATTTGCTCACGCCACGTAATCACCCACGGCGTTTTGGGATAGGCAACGACCGGAGCAATTTGGGAGAGCGTATCGTATTCCTCCTGGGTGATGCCGGAGTATGCCGCAAGAATCACGTCCGGATTGGCATCGGAGATCGCCTCGAAGTCCAGCCCGTCCGTATCCTTGAAAACATTCGGATTTGTTACGCCAAGCTCCTGCAGTTTTTTCTTCGTCCACGGCAGCAATCCGCTGTCGTCCTGGACGCCGTAGTTGGCCGCGGAGAAACCGACCGGCACGACTCCCAGCGCAAGCGCAACGTCATGGTTTGCCCATGCAATCGTCACGACCCGCTCCGGTTTTTTCTCGATTACCGTTTTTCCGAAGGCATGTTCAATGGTAATTGGAAATTGTGCCGTTTCCGCATCCTTGTTGGTCGTTTCCGTTTGTGCTGCAGGCGCCTTGCTTTCGTTTGGAGTTGCCGAGTTGCCGCCTGAGCATCCCGCTAAAACACCGGCCATAAGAAAAGCCAGTACGAAACTTCTGAATGCAAACCGCTTCGCTGCCATGTTCGTGATTCCCACCCTATCTTGTAGATTACATCCATTATCAATGTAAGGTCCGGTATTACCCATAGGAAAAGAAAAACAGAAGTTAAGTCCGCAACCTAGGTTGATAATGATTATCAGTCACAGTAATTATCATATGAATTGATAGGCTTGTCAAATGTTTTCTTGTTACTATTTCATAACAATTCCTTCCCGTAAAGAAAAAGAAGCCCAGCATGGATCAAGGCAGCTCTCTGCTGCCACGCTCGGCTTCCTGGACAATTTCCTGACAGCATTCCTGTAGTGGTAATGCTTTGCCACCTACTACCGTGCTGTAAACGTTTGACCTGGGCTTCCTGCGGACTTCATTGGCAATAGCAACTAAACGTTGGCTGATTCTCTCAGGCACTTTTGTATTTCGTCAACGATCTGCCATGCCACCAAATATTTGTTTTCCAGGCGCGTCGTATGCCTGGTACCTTCCGGGCCAACGATCATCACCTGATTGGTATCCACCTCAAATCCCGCATCTGAACGAGAGACGTCATTCAGACAAAGAAGATCAAACCCCCTGTCAAGCAGCTTCCTTTTGGCTCCTTCCAGGTTTGGATCAGTCTCGGCGGCAAAACCAACCTTAAATACCCCCTTGGGCACTTCCTTCATAAAATTAGGAATGGGGACAAGCTCCAGATGAAGTGGTTGAGACGTCTTTTTTATTTTCGTGGTGCTTCGTTCTTTGCATCGATAATCTGAGACAGCAGCAGCCATTACTAAAATCTCGGCACTATCACTCTGGCGAAGCACTTCTCGTCTGAGTGACTCTACATCATCGACATGGATAAATTCCGTTCCAATCGGCGAACCTAGTGTTCGATTTGTGCATATGAAAACTACGTCCGCCACCCGATCTCTAAAAACTTCCGCCAAAGACTTCCCCATTTTGCCTGAAGATCTATTCGTAATGTGTCGTACCGGGTCGATGGGCTCAATCGTTCCTCCCCCGGTAACAATGACTTTGATACCGGTAAAATCCCCATTTCGTTTGCCCAGTAAGGTCCGCATGGCTTCCATTACGATTTCTTCATATGATAGGGATCTCTCTTTTCGGGCCGCTCCTTTCAAAAGCCAGATTTCCTCATGATGAGTAACCATATCCAACTTCCAGATACTCTGCATCGCTCCGTCTTGAATCCAGATCACAGGATTTTGCTTTCTTTTACATAAACGCTCACGTGCGCGAATGCTCTCTTTGTCCCATCCATCCTTTTCAAACAACGCACCTGTGTCCACGACGATGTCAACATCCGCAACGACATTGTTTTCAGGAGTGAGGACCCCATGACATTTCGCCACTTCTGTGAATACGCTCTCGTTAAAATATCTAGCAGCCGTTTCGGTCATCGAGACATAGACGTTCGTGCCGATGGATGAAAGTTGATCCGCTAGTTTGAGCGCATTGACACCGTCTTTTCCTGGTCCTACGACAATTCCTGCTGACTTCATTCCTGTCTGCTTTCCCATAAAAAAACGCCAACTAGGGTTTTGCATTGTTCTTCCCTCCTGGAGGAATATCAGCATGAATCACAGCAGCAATTATCGCATATCCTTGAAAAACCGGAATAAATATTCAAAAAACTACTCTGTCTAATACGCTTTAACATCACATAATGATCGGACTGTAAGAATTTATTGTTTTCGACGTGAAACTACCTCCCCCGCTCGAAAGTTGAGTTTTAGTGAATTCTTATCACTAAACCCACACCATTTATCGGGAACTTTTCCATAAAAATTCCACCAGATTTTATTACATACCCAAAAAAATTACAAGCATCCTCGTCAATGTAGCGAAAATAAAGTCCCGATGACATTCAATGTCATCGAGACTTTCTCAAGGTGATAAAAAAGTCTGGAACCATTTTTTGCTAGAACACCAAAAAGGACCCGATTTCTCAGGTCCCTTGCAACTGCTTCTATATTTTATAGAACAGATCAACCTTGTCCTTTCATCTTGTTTAGGAACGGAGCCGTCTTCTTGTAGGTTTCACCCCATTCCTTCATTTGCTGAATGATCGGAATCAAGGTTCTGCCAAATTCCGTTAAGGAGTACTCCACCTTCGGAGGTACCTGGTGGTATACCTCGCGATGAACGACGCCATCCTCCTCCAGTTCGCGAAGCTGCAGCGTCAGCATCCGTTGGGTAATCCCTGGGCAAATTCGGCGAAATTCGTTAAATCGAATCGGCCCGTTCATCAAATGATATAACAGGACCCCTTTCCATTTCCCGCCGATTACGTCCAGCGTGAACTCCACCGGACAGGCTTCATCGTTTGGACAAAAGCCATAACCGCTTTTGCGATTCCGCATTGCCGCATCCCTCCGCAATAGTATACAAATGTGTACTACATCACATTAATGTGCGTACTTCACATTTTAGCGTATTACATTTACATTAACAATAAAAAAGGAGGTAGCAAACCATGTCTAAAAATACAATGAAAGCCGTTGGTTTCTATAACTATTTACCCATCGATCACCCGGAGAGTTTGATGGATGTCGAAATTGACAGACCTGTGCCAACCGGTAGAGATCTGCTGGTCAAGGTTCACGCCATCTCCGTCAATCCGGTCGACACGAAAGTGCGAAAGCCCAAAAGCCAAGTGGAGTCTTCTCCCCGAGTGATCGGTTGGGACGTTGCAGGG
This sequence comes from Brevibacillus thermoruber 423, assembly GCF_000454065.1. Lineage (GTDB taxonomy): Bacteria > Bacillota > Bacilli > Brevibacillales > Brevibacillaceae > Brevibacillus > Brevibacillus thermoruber. Next base: position 12,383 of record NZ_ATNE01000020.1, on the reverse strand, counting down.
ATCGTTGAAGAGGTAGGTCCGGACGTGACCTTGTTTAAGCCTGGGGACGCCGTGTATTATGCTGGCAGCATCACCCGTCCCGGAGGTAACAGCGAATTTCACCTGGTTGACGAACGGATCGTTGGCCGTAAACCCACTTCGCTGGATTTCGCCGAGGCAGCCGCTCTGCCTTTGACCGGAATTACCGCCTGGGAAGCGTTGCATGATCGCTTGGGTATCTCCAAAGACGCCGACCAGAATGCCGGAAAAACGATTCTAATCATCGGCGCCGCCGGAGGCGTGGGCTCTATCGCCACACAACTCGCCAAGCATGCCGGTCTTTCGGTCATCGGCACAGCTTCCCGGCCTGAATCGGTCAAATGGGTGAAAGAGCTGGGTGCGGATGCGGTCATCAATCACTTTGAACCATTTGTCCCTCAACTCCAAGCGCTGGGGTATAGCCATGTCGACTATATCTTTTGCTTGAATACCACAGAAAAACACTGGAAGAACATGATCGACGCCATCGCACCTCAAGGCAAAATCTGCTCGATCGTCGAAACGGATGAGCCGGTCAACATCTCCCTGTTGCAGCAGAAAAGCGTCACCTTCGTGTATGAGCTGATGTTCACTCGCCCGATGTTCCAAACGGAGGATATGATTGAGCAGCATCACCTGCTGAACGCTTTGGCCGATTTGATCGATCAAGGAGTGATTCGGACGACCGCTACAGAAAAGCTGTCTCCCATCAACGCCGCTAATCTCCGCAAAGCTCATGCGCTCATCGAGTCCGGAAGAATGATCGGCAAAGTGGTGCTGGAGCATTTCAGCTAAAGAAAAAAACCATGCCAGAGGCATGGTTTCAGATTGCAGACAAACTCCCACATGCGCTCCAACGCAGTGGGAGTTTTGTCGTTGAAAAGATGAAAATCAAGCCAACCCACCTGTCGCGATCTGCTGGTCGATCCTTCCTCCACAGCCAGATCGCCAGTTTTTTCAGATTCATCGCAGCAAACGTAAGCATCGCCTGCATGGTGACCTTCCGTATCCCCCGCAAGGTCGTCCATCGCATGCCATGCTTCTCCTTCAAATCTGCGAACACCCGTTCAATCGTTTCTTTCCGCTGTTCGTAAATGTGTCTGTTCGTTTCCGTGTGCCGCAAATGATAACTTCTTCCAGATAATGCGCCCCAATATGGCGGCTGATCCGCTTGGTGCAATCCTTGCTTTCCGTACACTGTGTCAATAACGGACAATGGCGGCATACCTCCGGATTGGACCGGTAGATGCGATAACCTTCCTTGGTCGTCGTTTCGTAGCTCAACACTGCGTTGTTCGGGCAAATGTAGCAATCGTAATACTCGTCGTAGACGTATTCGTGCTTACGTCAGAAAAAAGACTGTCGACCAGGGTTTGTCGACATGAACTGACCCCATATCTTGAGGCAAATCAAAACACCTTCAAGAAATTATATTCCCGTGAGTGAAGTTATGGAGCAACTTTGTATTAAGAACAAAACGCAGGTAAACACATGGTTACGTTGGTACAGAAATGGCGAAACTCACCGTTTTGCACAACCGGTAGGCAAACAGTACGCATACGGAAAAGGACCAGAGTTTGCCACGGAAGTTGAAAGGTTAAGACAAGGAAATCGTTACTTACAGCAATAATTGGATGTCTTAAAAAAGTACAAGGAGCCGGAAAGGAGGTGTCACCAGAAGCCGCAGTTCAGTGGATGGATGCTTTAAAGGGAGAGGTCACTGTAAAACAAACATGCAAATGGCTAGGTATTGCTCGTTCCAGCTATTAAATTATCGATGGAAAAATCAACGAAATACACAGCCGTTTGCCAATCCAATCGGCACTCGTCACTAAAGTATGAAACATTCTATCTCGAAGATATTGCCATCGTTGAACAGATTGTGCAAGACTACATTCATTACTATAACCCAATTCGCATTCAAATGAAACTAAACAACCAGTCACCGATTCAATATCGGCAACTGGCTGCTTAAAAAACTAAGGTGTTTTGATCCCTGTCCTACGGACGGGGGTCAGTCCCGTTCACCTTCCACGGTGTTTTTCTTTTGCTTTTTTTCGCTTGAGTTCTCTCTTATATTCCTTGAGTTCTTCCCGTCTGGCTTTGCTTAGGATTTGTTTTTCTTTTTTTCGTTTCTCGTACTCCAACTGAAGTGCCGCCTGGGCGTACGTCGACACTCCATTCGCTTTCATTTCACGGGCTGCCTGCCTTGCCAATCGTTTCGGGTTTATTTTTCTAGGTTGACGTTTTTCAACAGATAGGTGTTCTGACAACCCGCTCATGAACTCCAATAATTTTGTGTTAACAAATTCAAGTACTTCCTGGTCCTTTGGCTCAGAGCCAAACAAATACCTGCCCGCTCTCAGCTTTCCGTTAACAACTTCTTCTACAACACCTACCCAAAATTGACCATCATGAAAAACAGTCAATTTCACTTTTTATTCCCCCTCTAACACAAAATCATTGGAACGATGGACATCCCGAGGGGGGAAGGTTACTGACATTGGCAACAGTTACCAATGCGTCTGGACTACCAACCAGACCGTGTTTTTACGTTCCATATTCATATTTTATCATACAACAAGCTTCACGTGATTTCACTATCCCGTCCGTCACCTCCAGGATCACAATCCAGCCCGTTTTCAAAAGATGAAGCCGAACCGTGATCAGGGGTGTACCCTGACACCGTTCGGCTTCGTGGACATGATTTATTTTCTTTCTACTGCTCAGGTTCCGTCCTTTTCTTACTCAACCGTCACGCTCTTCGCCAGGTTCCGCGGCTTATCAACGTCCAGACCGCGGGCGACGGAAGCGTAGTACGCGAGCAGCTGCAATGGAATGACGGTCAGAATCGGCGTCAACATGGGCAGGGTGGCCGGCATGTGGATGACATCGTCCACGGTTTTGGCCAGTTCGCGGTCGCCTTCGACGGCGAAGCCGAGTACGCGGGCGCCGCGGGCTTTTACCTCGACGATGTTGCTGACCATTTTTTCGTAGATGTCCGGCTGGGTGGCCAGCGCCACGACCGGCACGTTGTCTTCAATCAGCGCAAGGGTGCCGTGCTTCAGTTCTCCGGCGGCGTACGCTTCGGAGTGGATGTAGGAGATCTCCTTCAGCTTGAGCGAGCCTTCCAGCGACACGGCGTAGTCCAGACCGCGGCCGATGAAGAACAGGCTGGTCGCGTCCTTGATGCTTTCGGCAAAGCGACGGATCGGCTCGGCGTTGTCGAGGATCGTGCTGATCTTCGCCGGAATCTGCTGCAGGTGTTCCACCACGTTCGCGATCTCGGCAGCCGCCATCGTGCCCTTGACCTGTGCAAAGTAGAGCGCGAACAGGTAGAGCGCCACGACCTGGCTGGTGTACGCCTTGGTGGACGCCACCGCCACTTCCGGACCGGCCCAGGTGAAGATCACGTCGTCCGCTTCGCGGGCGACGGAGCTGCCCACCACGTTGGTGATGGCCAACACCTTGACGCCGCTCTTCTTCGCTTCGCGCAGGGCGGCCAGCGTGTCCGCCGTTTCGCCGGACTGGCTGATCACGATCATCAGGGTCTTGTCGGTGTAGATCGGGTCGCGGTAGCGGAACTCGGAGGCCACCGCTACTTCCACCGGCACGCGCGTCCACTTTTCGATGACCTCTTTTCCGACCAGGCCAGCGTGCATGGACGTACCGCACGCGACGATATAGATGCGGTCGTACGCCGCCAGTTCCTCGTCGCTCATCTTCAGCTCCGGCAGCACCACGCGCTTGTTCTCCTGGTCAATGCGGGCGCCCATCGTGTCGCGGACGGCCTGCGGCTGCTCGTAGATTTCCTTTTGCATGAACGAGTCATAGCCGCCTTTTTCCGCCTGCACCAGATCCCATTCCACGTGGAACAGCTCCCGTTCGATCTGGGCACCGGTCTCGGCATCCATCAGTTCCACGCCGTCGCGGGTGAGGACGGCCATCTCCCCTTCGTTGAGGATGTAGACGTCGCGGGTGTGTTCCAACAGGGCCGGAATGTCGGAGCCGATAAAGCTCTCGCCTTCTCCGACACCGACGATCAGCGGGCTTGCCAGACGGACCGCGACCAGTTTATCCGGCTCGTGCTCGGTCATGATGCCCAGCGCGTACGCCCCGCGCATGCGCTTCACGGCCTTGCGAACCGTGGAGACGATGTCACCGTCATACAGATCGGCCAGCAGATGGGCGATCACTTCCGTATCCGTCTCCGACGTGAACACGTAGCCCTTGGCCATCAGCTCTTCCTTGATCGGCAGGAAGTTTTCGATGATCCCGTTGTGTACGACGGCAAATTTGACGGCCGAATCGGTATGCGGGTGGGAGTTTTCGTCGGACGGCTTGCCGTGCGTCGCCCAACGCGTATGCCCGATGCCCGCGTTACCGGCCAGCGGCTGTGCGGCCAGTCGGCCCTCCAGAACGGAGAGACGCCCTTTCGCTTTGTCCACAAGCAATCCCTGTTCCGTCAGAACGGCGATCCCCGCCGAATCGTACCCGCGGTACTCCAGCTTGCGCAGACCTCCGATGATGATCTCTTGCGCTTGTCGATTGCCAATGTATCCTACAATTCCGCACATATTGTTTGTCCCCTTTCCAGTGACGGGGACACAACCCGCTGTCTGTGATACGGGGGGTGTGCCCCCGCCATTCCATATGGTTTCGTTTCACTCGTGATTTCCCTAAAACCTCTCGTGTATCATGCGCGGGTTTTGTCCAACAGGTCGCCCTGCTGTTTTGTTCCCGCGCTCCGCGGCAGTGATACAGCTACCGGGAGGCATCCGCCGAACCTTCGATAAACCTCCTCCTCGTCCACTGCGCTCCGTGTCGGGCAAACGCAGTGCTGGCGCTTTCTTTCAACCATTCTTTGGTCATTCTGACAACATTCGGTTTTCTTTGGCAAATTCCCCCTTTGTTTACATTTGCCATGGCACATGAAAACTGTATCACAGTTTGGCGAACGCGACAATCATTCTTTTGTCTTATTACTTGTATGCAGAGGGGAGTGGTATGGTACCACTCCCCCGGTCGATTATACCAATTCCTGTTTCACGACGTCGGCGATCCGATTGACCAACTGTTCCAACTGCGCTTCGTCCGGCCCTTCCGCCATGACGCGCACGATCGGTTCGGTTCCGGACGGGCGGACCAGGACACGGCCGTTTCCAGCCAGTTCCTCTTCCACTTCGCGAATGGCCTGCTCAATCGCCTGGTTGCCGGCCAGCTTCGTCTTGTCCTCGACCCGGACGTTGACCAGGATCTGCGGATACTTGGTCATCACCTGTTTCAGTTCAGACAGCGGCATGCCCGACTCCTTGACTACGTTGAGGAGCTGCAGGCCGGTCAGCAAACCGTCCCCTGTCGTGTTGTAGTCCAGGAAGATGATGTGGCCGGACTGCTCGCCGCCCAGATTGTAGCCGCCGCGCAGCATTTCCTCGACCACGTACCGGTCCCCCACCGCCGTTTTGGTGGTGTTGATCCCGCACTCTTCCATCCCTTTGAAGAAGCCCATGTTGGCCATCACGGTCGTGACCACCGTGTTGTTGTTCAGCTTGCCTTTCGCCTTCATGGCGCGTGCGCAGATCGCCATGATGTAGTCGCCGTCCACGATCTCCCCGTTTTCGTCCACCGCGATGCAGCGGTCGGCGTCGCCGTCGAAGGAAAGGCCCAGGTGTGCCTTGTGCTTCACGACTTCCTCCTGCAGGCGCTCCGGATGGGTGGAGCCGCACTGCTCGTTGATGTTGACGCCGTTCGGGTTGGCGCCGATCGTGATTACCTCCGCCTCCACGTCGGCAAACAGCCGGGCCGCTAGCGAAGAAACCGCGCCATTGGCGCAATCGAGCACCACTTTCATGCCGTCAAAGCGCTCCGTAACCGTGCTCTTCAGGTGGGAGAGGTACTTTTGACCGCCCTCCAGGAAGTCCAGCACCGTTCCGATGTGCTCGCCGGTCGGGCGAGGCAGCGTGTCTTCCTCCGCGTCCAGATATTGTTCGATTTCCGCTTCCACCTCGTCCGACAGCTTGAAGCCGTTGCTGCCGAAAAACTTGATGCCGTTGTCCGGATACGGATTGTGGGAGGCGGAAATCATGACGCCGGCATCCGCTCCCAGCGCCCGCGTGAGATACGCCACGCCGGACGTGGAGATGACGCCCAATCGGACAACCTCCGCTCCTACCGAGAGCAGCCCTGCCAACAGCGCGCTTTCCAGCATCTGTCCCGAAATGCGGGTGTCGCGCCCAATCACCACTTTCGGTTTGCCTTCCTGCTTGTGTCTGGTCAGAACGTAACCGCCGACACGCCCAATTCGAAATGCCAGTTCAGGCGTCAACTGGGCATTGGCCACTCCGCGTACACCATCAGTTCCGAAATACTTCCCCATGTTTGTCCCTCATTTCCTTCCTTGTACACCAAACAGCTTTCGTCTAGCTACGCTTGTTCGTGATTTCCACTGTTACCTTCTTCGGTGCTGTTTTCGCCACCTTGACGTAATCCGGCTGGTTGAAGATGTAGTTCAAGGTAACCTCATACACACCGGCCGGCATGCTGCTGACGTCGGCGACGACCTGCACGTCTTCCGGCCCCAGTTGCTGCAGCACTTCCGGCGCTCCTACCGTGTCGAAGTCGATGGTGGACATCTCCCGACCATCCGGCGAAAGCACGCGCGCCTGCATGTTTTCCGAGAGGCCGCTGATGCGGATCGGGATTTTCCCCAAACGTTTGGTGGTGGACGGAACCACTTTCAGCGACACCTTCAAATACTCGGGTTCCACATTCACGATGTTTTCCAACACCGGTATCTTCAGTTCCAAGAGGCGATCTGATGTAATGCTGCTCAGATCGATCTCCGGCCCGGGATACGTGCTCGTTTTGAGTGCATCGATCACTTCTTTCGGTCCGTATACGGTCACCTCTTCCACATTCATATCTACACTAGCCAAACTATAGCCATCCGGCATTTCATTCGTCAAGTTCAATTTGATCGGGACCTTGACATACGGGCTGGTCACCGGCACGCTGACCTCCACGGTGAGCGGGATGACTTCCGCTGCCTGCAGGACGTTGCCCGATTTGTCCACCACCTTGAGCGGTACAGTCGTTTTGATCGGCGAGGTCGCCCCTTCGACATCGACGGAGGCCTTCACCGCCGCCACCCTGTCAGCCTGGCTCTCCGGCACCCGGACCAAAGCCCTAAACGGCTTGACCAGCGGCTCGCCGGCCGTGTACCCCGGCGCGACCTGTCCCAGCATCTCGACAGTAACTTCGCGCTCCACGGTCTTTTTCTCTTCCAGCGTGACTTCAACAACGTTGGGGATGATCCCCACCTTGGCATCCTCCCACCCCTTGTACTGGACCGGCACCTTGTGGGTCCCTGCCCCCTTGTCGCGCAGATCCACGTACACCTCGTAGGAATCGGAGGGGAGAAAATTATGGCGGTAAAAGGGATTGTTGCTCTCCAGCGCCACTTTGACCGTTTTCGGCTGTTTCACCACGTAGTAACGCTCACTGTCGTATTTGACGTGCAGGGCGATGTCGTCAATCAGGAGCGGCCGGTTCGCCTCCGTCGAAGGAGTCGAATCCATTTCCAGGTTGACGACCATCCACATCATGATGGCCAGCATCAAGGCGATGGCTCGCGCAAACCAATGACTGTTTAACCACTTATCCATGTTTTCGCCTCCATTGCCAACGACTTGCCATGGACTTGCTCTTCGAGGAAGGCTGCAGTTGTTCGGTCAGGCATTCCGCCAACTGCTCCTCTGTCAGGTTGCGTCTCATTTCTCCGTTCATGGCAAACGACACGTGTCCCGTCTCTTCGGAAACGACAATGGACAGACCGTCAGACACTTCGCTGACCCCGATGGCGGCGCGATGGCGCGTCCCCAATTCTTTTGAAATGGAGGTATTTTCAGAGAGAGGCAGGTAACAGGCAGCGGCGAGAATCACGTCCCTGCGCATGATCACCGCCCCGTCGTGCAGCGGCGTGTTCGGGATGAAGATGTTGATCAGCAGCTCCGAACTGACGCGCCCGTTGATGCCAATCCCCGTCTCCACGTAATCGTTCAGGCCGGTTTCCCGTTCGATTACGATCAAGGCGCCAATCCGCCGCTTGGCCATGTAGGTCACCGATTTACAGACCTCCTGCACCATCCGGCGCACCGTCTCTTCATCCTGCATGCTGCTGGAGCGGGAAAAGAGTCTGCCCCGCCCCAACTGTTCCAGCGCGCGCCGCAGTTCCGGTTGAAAGATGATCACGATGGCCAGCACCCCGAACGTAAACGCCTGCGACATGAGCCAGTGCAGCGTCGTGAGCTGGAAGTACTTGCTCAGCAGCCAGGTGATGATGATGACCATGATCCCTTTCAGCAATTGCACCGCTCGTGTACCGCGAATCAGCATGATGAGTTTATAAATCACGTATGTGACGAGGGAAATATCGATCACATACCGCAGCAAATCCCCATAGTCCATTGAAATCATAAACGAAGCCCCCATATTTCGCTCCATCTCAAGGCAGTTGCTCTCGTCTCCTGCGGAAAAAGCACGGCTGCTTCTGCCGTGCTGCATGTAACTATACTCTCTATTTTCTCCTATGGCAAGATAGGAAGCAAGTCATTTCCAAGATTTTTCATTTCGTACCAAATCCAGTCGAAGATCGCTTCGATCGACTCGGTGCTTCCCGCCACCTGCGCGGTGGAAGCCAGCACCACCTTGCCTTCGATGGCGACCACGTTGCCTTTTACTTTTCCCAGCACTTCCACATTGCCGTTGCGCACCACCAGATCGCCGTCGATGGTTGTTCCCGCGGGCACGACCACCACGTTGCGCTCCCGGTCGATTTTTAGTTTATCCATGCTGGACGAAGATATTTGCAGGGTGTCATCCTGCTCAAACCAGGAGGCGAACATGCTCCCGGTCATCAAAAAGAGAAAGACAGCCGCCGCCGTGAGGAACGGATGATTCCGCAGCCAGTTGGAAAAACGCCTTGTCTTGGGAGGAGCCGGCAGTTGCGCAAGAACGCGAGCGGTAAAATCCGGCGAGACATGAACATGAGACGCGCTCTGGACAAAGGCGATGGCCCGCTGCAGTTCGTGCAGGTGCCGTCGGCAGGTTGCACAGGCCTGCAGGTGGGATTGCAGCTTCTGATTGGACAGCTCGTCAATCTCCCCGTCCAGGAACTCGTGAATGAGCGCAATCATTTCTCGGCATTCCATCGTGGTTTTCTCCTTTCCTACATAAATCGCAACTTGCTGCGCAAGGCTTCCCGACCGCGGTGAATCCGCGTCTTGATGGTTGTGACCGGCAGCTTGACAATATCGCTGATTTCCTGCAGCGACAGATCTTCAATGTACCGCAAAATCATGATCGACCGATACTTCGGCGCCAGTTGGGAAAGGGCGTCCTGTACGGTCTCCTGCAGCTCCTGCGTCACCACTTTGTCCTCCGGCCCCTTCTCGTTGGACGACAGCCGCGAATACCAATCCATGCCCTGCCCGGGCTCCACTTCCTCGTCGAGCGAAAAGTCGGGCCGCTTTTTCCTTCCCCGGTCAATGCACAGATTGGTCGCAATCCGGTAGATCCACGTGGAGAACTTGTAACTTTCGTCGTAGGCATGCAGGTTGGCGTACACCCGCAAAAACGTTTCCTGCGCGATGTCCTCTGCATCCTCGCGGTTTCCCACCATGCGATACGCAAGCTGAAATATCTTGTCCTTATATATCTCGATTAACTCGGCAAAGGCTTCGCGGTCTCCTCGCTTCGCCCGCTGGGTTAACCGTTTCTCTACAAAATCCATGCGATCCTCCCCGCAATACCGTAATCCTTTTATACGGATGGTACTGCAAATGGTTTCGTTTTGAGGCGTGTTTACTTGGCCATTTTTGTGGGAAATACAGGAATAATGAGACAGGTTGTCTCCATATAGTAATGATGGTACCTCTCTTATCCTGACGGTGTAAAGGAGAGTGGAACACATGCACGATCCGCATGTTCTTCTCCAAATCGAACAACTGCGCAAAGAGTTGAACGACCGGTACAAGGAACAGGAAACCATTACGCCCGAAATGGTGGAGTTAAGCGTGCAGTTGGATCATCTGTTGAACAAACTGCATCTCCATCCTTAGAATGTACCGCTTTCCCCCACCGATGTAAAGATGCGGAAACGAAAAAGGCGAGGGAACACACGGGTCCCTCGCTTCTTTTCTTACAGCAGTTTGTCTCCAAAGGCGGAACTCATCAGGGCAACGGCGACACGGGCGGTCATGTTTTCCCGGTCGAGGATCGGGTTCACTTCCACAAACTCGGCGGAACAGAGAATGTCCGCGTCAGCCAGCATCTCCAGCGCCACATGTCCTTCCCGGTAGGAGATGCCGCCAATGACCGGCGTGCCCACACCCGGCGCATCGTGCGGATCAAGTCCGTCCAGATCGAGGCTGAGGTGGACGCCATCGGTGTTCCTGGACACATGGGCAATCGCTTCCTCCATCACGCGGGCCATGCCCAGTTTGTCGATTTCGTGCATGGTGAACACTTTCAAGCCGATTCGTTTGATTAATTCGCGCTCGCCCGCATCCAAATCGCGCGCGCCAATAATCACCACATTCTCCGGCTTCAGCTTCGGCGCAAAGCCGCCGATCTGCACCAGACGCTCATGCCCGTACCCCAGGCTGGCGGCCAGCGGCATGCCGTGAATGTTGCCGGAGGGCGACGTTTCTCCTGTGTTCAAATCACCGTGAGCGTCAAACCAGATGACGCCGAGGTTTTTGACGTGCTTGGCGACACCGGCCACCGTGCCGAGCGCAATGCTGTGGTCGCCGCCCAGCACCAGCGGAAAACGCCCTTCCTCCATGATGCCGCTGACGGCCTCGGCCAGTCTGGTGTTCGCCTCCACCACTTCGTCCAGGTACTTATGGTTGTCTGTCTCGGTAAACGTGTGCGGTCGGGTAACAGGGATATCCCCTTTGTCCTGGATATTCAGACCCATTTTTTCCAAACGGGCGACCACGCCTGCATAACGGATGGCACTCGGTCCCATGTCCACCCCGCGGCGGTCTGCTCCCAAATCAAGCGGTACACCGATGATGCTGATGTTTTTGTTCATGAACGCGCCCCCTTCCCTTGGTTCACTCACGCTTATTGTAGCCTCGGGAAGGGAAATGACTCAACTCGACAGCCATTTGCATAAAAAAACTGCAGGCGGCTGCCTGCAGGTCGCTTCGGGCGCACACGTCCAATTGAATTGATCGCGAAACGAAAGGGGGGCGTACAGTAAAAAACGAGCAACCGAAAAGCGGCTGCCCGTTTTACACGATGGAATGGAGCGGGTGATGGGAATCGAACCCACGCATCCAGCTTGGAAGGCTGGAGTTCTACCATTGAACTACACCCGCATGTGAGCAAGGTCCCCCAAAACACAGGTAATCCCAACATTGGTTTGGGAGTACGGAAGTGGTCGGGAAGACAGGATTCGAACCTGCGACCCCTTGGTCCCAAGCCAAGTACTCTACCAAGCTGAGCTACTTCCCGTTCTGACCTTCAGATGTGGGAGGGGGAAGTGAGAATCACGTTCTCACGCCTAACCTCTCACCTCTGCAAATATGGCGTGCCCTGAGAGATTCGAACTCCCGACCTTTTGATTCGTAGTCAAACGCTCTATCCGGCTGAGCTAAGGGCACACATTGTTGTTGGGGGTCCCCGAAAATCCTTTTTACGTTTGGGGATAAAGTAACTGGTGAGCCATGAAGGACTCGAACCTTCGACCCTCTGATTAAAAGTCAGATGCTCTACCAACTGAGCTAATGGCTCATGAAAATGGCTGGGGTACTAGGATTCGAACCTAGGAATGACGGAGTCAAAGTCCGTTGCCTTACCGCTTGGCGATACCCCAATGGATAATGGAAATGGTGGGGAGAGACGGATTCGAACCGCCGAACCCAGAGGGAGCAGATTTACAGTCTGCCGCGTTTAGCCACTTCGCTATCTCCCCAAATTCCTACCAACGAAGTGGTACGAATGGAATGGTGGAGGCTGACGGGATCGAACCGCCGACCCTCTGCTTGTAAGGCAGATGCTCTCCCAGCTGAGCTAAGCCTCCACAACACCCCACAAAGTCACGTATGCTTGGAAGCACATTCCGTTTCCTTTGCAGGGACCCACTTCATTACATGGTGACCCGTAGGGGATTCGAACCCCTGAATGACAGCGTGAAAGGCTGCTGTGTTAAACCACTTCACCAACGGGCCAAAGGTAATGGTGCTCCCGACAGGAATCGAACCTGCGACCTCTTCCTTACCATGGAAACGCTCTACCGACTGAGCTACAGGAGCAGATGAATGGCTCCTCGGGAGGGACTCGAACCCCCGACCGATCGG
>NZ_KE695656.1:905-65432 GCF_000454065.1 Brevibacillus thermoruber 423 | reverse complement strand
AAGCGCGGCAACGCGTGGAGCTGACGAATACTAATCGGTCGAGGACTTATCCACTCCATAATCCACTGCCACCCATGCGTATCCAGTTTTCAGGGAATGACGTCACCCCCCTTAACTGCTTGAGTTAAGGGGGTTTTTGCATTTTGGTCCATGCGTGCGGGCAAAAAACTTGTCGACAACTTTGGCATGGAGCCGACAAGTTCCCTCTTGATAGACGGGGATGGGGTAGACTAACATGAGAAGGTACCGAGTTCAGGCGTTGGAGTAGGTAAGAGTGAGGAATGAAGGAGAAATAATCATGAAAAAAATCCTGATCTTTTCTGCTTCCATCGGCAACGGTCATAATCAGGCAGCCCGGGCCATGCAGGAGAGCCTGGCCGAGAAGGGCTACACGTCCATGATCATCGATACGTTGGAATATATCAGTCCGACGTTTCACAAGATCTTGCTGGAAAGCTACATGAACCTGCTGCGGCTTTCCCCCAAAATGTGGGGACGGATTTACCACAATACGGAAAAAATCCGTTTCTTCGATATGAACGTGTGGATGAACAAGCTGCTCGCCAACAAGCTGAAAAAGCTGATCAACAGCGTGCAGCCCGATGCGTTTATCGCCACGCATCCGTTCGCAAGCTGTATGCTGTCCGTACTGAAAGGGCGAAACGGCTGGCGGGAGCCCATCTACACGATCATTACCGACTACACCATTCACCCGTCATGGATCAATCATCACATCAATTATTACTTTATCGCGCATGAACAGTTGTATTACCTGGTGGACATCTACCGGCACGATCATCGGAAGTTCATCCCGCTGGGGATTCCGATCATGCGCAAGTTCCGCCAACCGTTGGACAAGGAGTTCATCCGGCAGAAACTGCAGCTTGAGCCTGGCACGCGCTGCATTGTCCTTTCCGGAGGCGGACTGGGACTCGGTTCCATGGAGCAGGTTCTGGACGGACTGGAAGCGATCAACCTACCGCTGAAGACCTTTATCCTCACCGGTACCAACGACAAGCTGTATCGCAAGGTATCCGCACGCACCTACCGACACGAGGTGGTGCCGCTGCGGTTTATCAATAACTTTCACGAGTACCTGGAGATTGCCGACCTGATCGTCACCAAATCCGGGGGACTGACGACGGCGGAAGTGATGAGCAAACAGGTGCCGATGATTATTTACAACCCCCTGCCGGGCCAGGAGGAACGAAACAGCCACTTTTTGCTCAACAACGGCTGTGCCGTTCACGCCAACGTGTCCGAGCAGTTGATTTATTTTATCGAGGAATTGCTGCACAATCCGACGAAGGTGGAATACATGAAAAGAATGGCACAAAAAATAGCCAAACCGGATGCTGCAGAACGCATCGCCGATTTCATTCACAACGACATGACAACCCTGTTTGGAGAAGACAAAGAGACAGAGTAACCGGACAGGACGAGGAGGGAGCCATGAGTATACCGTACGCTGTTTTATTTGACATGGACGGAACCCTGCTGCAGACGGAGAAGCTGTCGACGCCTGCGTTCCAGCGGACGTTTGAACAGCTCCGCGAACAGGGGCTGTGGGACGGGCCCACCCCCGACGAGCGGGAATTGGTCAACGTCTTGGGCCTGACGATTGAGCAGGTCTGGGCAAAATTGCTGCCGGGAATCAGCGAGGATACCAAAAAAACGGCCGACCGGCTGCTGCTGGAAAACGAACTGGCCCTGCTGCGGCAGAACGTCACGGATCTCTACCCGGGTGTCCGCGAAGTGCTTGCGAAGCTGCATGCCCGGGGCGTGGCCCTGTTTGTCGCCAGCAACGGGCAGGAACGGTACATCGAAGCCATCTGCGAGCATTACGGGCTGACGCCGCTGTTTACCGACCTGTACTCCGCGGGCCGCTTTCACACGCGTTCCAAACGGGATCTCGTCGCCAAACTGCTGCGTGATCACGACGTGAAACAGGCCGTCATGGTGGGAGACCGGCACTCCGATGTGGAGGCGGGCAAAGCGAACGGCCTGTTTACCGTGGGCTGCGACTTCGGCTTTGCCAAACCGGGGGAACTGGACGGAGCCGATGTGATCATCACCGAATTCTCGCAGCTGCCGGACCACCTGCCGGCCCCAACAACAGTCAACAGCAACCATCCCTAAACCATCCGCCGGGGATGGTTTTTGTTTTGGTTTCAACCGAAGCCTTTTTGCCTACACTAGAAAGTGTATTCCCCTCTTGCATCCGCGGCGTAAAGCCATTATAATCAAAGTCAAAGATAGTCAAAGTCAAGAACAAACACAGTGGAACAGGAGGCGACGACTTGCGGAACATCTCGGACATTATTGAGCAGCATCTCAAGCGCATCATTCAAGAGAGTCCGACCGGCTCTGTCGAGATACAGCGCAGCGAGCTTGCCGACCTATTTCAGTGTGTGCCGTCTCAGATCAACTACGTCATCAACACCCGCTTTACGGTCGAAAAAGGATACATCGTCGAAAGCAAGCGCGGCGGGGGCGGCTACATCCGCATCCGCAAAGTGCAGATCGTCAGCAAGGCCCGGCTGCAGGAACTGTTGACCGAGGAGCTGATCGGCGAGAGCATCTCCCAGGGAGTTGGTCATGCGATTGTCGACCGCTTGCTGGAGGAAGGATTGATCAACAACCGGGAAGCGGCCCTGATGAAAAT
This sequence comes from Brevibacillus thermoruber 423, assembly GCF_000454065.1. Taxonomy (GTDB): domain Bacteria; phylum Bacillota; class Bacilli; order Brevibacillales; family Brevibacillaceae; genus Brevibacillus; species Brevibacillus thermoruber. The sequence goes on along the minus strand of NZ_KE695656.1, from coordinate 62,767 downwards.
CGCCACCTCGCGCAATGTGCTGACGGTGGAAGCTGAAGTGCGCGACCGCCTGCGGGCCAACATTTTAAAACAGATGATTGCTGCCATTTTGCTGCGGTAAGAACATTCACCAAGCCACCCCGGACTGTCAAGCAACCGGTTAGGAGGGACGATCTGATGAACTGTGAAGAATGCGGGAAACGACCGGCGACGCTGCATTTGACCAAAATCGTCAACGGTGAAAAAACCGAATATCATATTTGTGAGCACTGCGCTCAGGAAAAAGGGGATGTCTTTGCCGGTTTTCACAACTTCAGCATCAACAATCTCCTTTCGGGGCTGTTGCACTTTGATCCGATGACCAAAAAATCGCAGGAAACGGCACAAAAGCCGTTGCGCTGCGAAACCTGCGGGCTCACGTACGCCCAGTTCAGCAAAAGCGGCCGGTTCGGCTGCAGCGATTGCTACACGTTTTTGGGCGACCGGCTGGATCCGCTCTTCCGCCGGATTCACGGCAATACCCAGCATATGGGGAAAGTGCCGGAGCGAACCGGCGGTCAGCTCAAGCTGCGCAAAGAGCTGGAACAGCTAAAAAGCGCGCTGCAGCGCTATGTCGCCAGCGAAGAGTTCGAAAAGGCGGCCGAAATCCGCGACCGCATCCGGGCGCTGGAACAAAAAATCGCGCAATCGTAAGCAGGGGGAGGTGAGGCGGATATGTCCCAACAGAAGTTCATGCAAAACCCGTGGAGCAACTGGATGAAAGGGGAGGGACCCGATTCCGACATCGTCATCAGCACGCGGCTGCGCATCGCCCGCAACCTGCGGCAGCATCCGTTCCCGCTGCTCGCCACCGATTCCCAGGCGGAAGAGGTGGTGAAGAAAGTGGCGGAGGTGAGCAAGGTCGAAGCGATGAAAAATCGTTCGCCGCTCCAGTTGATCCAGATGGACCAGCTAAGCCCGCTGGAGAAACGCGTGCTGGTGGAAAAACACCTGATCAGTCCCCACCTTGCCGAGGAATCCCGCAAAGGGGCCGTCCTGCTCAGCGAGGATGAATCGGTCAGCATCATGGTGAACGAGGAGGACCACATCCGCATTCAGGTGCTGCTGCCCGGGTTCCAGTTGAATGAAGCATGGGAGATCGGCACCAAAATCGACGACGTGTTTGAAAAGCACCTGACGTACGCGTTTGACGAGAAGCGGGGATACCTGACGAGCTGTCCGACCAACGTCGGCACCGGCATCCGCGCCTCGGTCATGCTGCATCTGCCGGCCCTGGTGATGACCCAGCAGATCAACCGCATTCTGCAGGCGATCAATCAGGTGGGACTGGTGGTCCGGGGCATCTACGGCGAAGGCAGCGAAGCGCTGGGCAACCTGTTCCAGCTTTCCAACCAGGTGACGCTGGGGATGTCGGAGGCGGACATTTTGTCCAACCTTTACAGCGTCGCGCGGCAGATCATCGAACAGGAGCGCGTTGCCCGCCGCTACCTGATGGAGCACTCCCGCGTCGACCTGGAGGACCGCATCTTCCGTTCGTACGGCATTTTGCGGTACGCGCGGACGATGGAATCGAAGGAAGCGTCACAGCGCCTCTCCGACGTTCGGCTGGGCCTCGATCTGGGCCTCATCAAAAACGTTTCGCACCAGTTGTTGAACGAGCTGCTGGTGACGACTCAGCCCGGGTTCCTGCAGCATCGCGCGGGGCAGAAGCTGACGCCGGAACAGCGGGACGAACGGCGGGCCCGCCTGATTCGGGAGCGCCTCTCCGCCCACTGAGAACATCGGTTGATGATCGACGGAATCACGCATTAGTTTTATCCATAGAGAGAACATACTGGTTGGAGGTGTACGCGATATGATGTTTGGACGTTTTACCGAACGAGCTCAAAAGGTGTTGGCGCTGGCGTTGGAGGAAGCCGTCCGCTTGGGTCACAAGGACATTGGCACCGAGCACGTGCTCCTCGGGCTGATCAGGGAAGGCGAAGGCATTGCCGCCAAGGCGCTGCAATCGCTGGGGCTTGGTCTCGACAAGATCCAAAGCGAAGTGGAGTCGCTGATCGGCCGCGGCACGGAACAAACCGGAGGCAACTACACGCCCAACTACACCCCCCGTGCCAAAAAGGTCATTGAACTGTCCATGGACGAAGCGCGCAAGCTGGGTCACACCTACGTCGGCACGGAGCACATCCTGCTCGGCCTGATCCGCGAAGGGGAGGGCATCGCCGCGCGGATCATGAACAACCTGGGCGTCAGCCTGAACAAAGCCCGCCAGCAAGTGCTGCAGCTCCTGGGAAGCTCTGAAATGATGAACGCCCATCAGCCGTCCGGCGGCAATCCGGCGGCCAACACGCCGACCCTGGACAGCCTGGCCCGCGACTTGACGGCGATTGCCCGCGAAGGCGGCCTGGACCCGGTGATTGGCCGGCAGAAGGAAATTGAACGCGTGATCCAGGTGCTCAGCCGCCGGACCAAAAACAACCCGGTGCTGATCGGGGAGCCCGGCGTCGGGAAGACCGCGATCGCCGAAGGGCTTGCGCAGAAGATTGTCAACAACGAAATTCCCGAAACGCTGCGCGACAAGCGCGTCATGACGCTGGACATGGGCACCGTGGTGGCGGGAACCAAGTACCGCGGCGAATTTGAAGACCGGTTGAAAAAGATCATGGATGAAATCCGCCAGGCGGGCAACATCATCCTGTTCATCGACGAGCTGCACACCCTGATCGGGGCGGGCGGCGCGGAAGGCGCGATCGACGCTTCCAACATCCTCAAGCCGGCGCTGGCCCGCGGTGAACTGCAGTGCGTCGGCGCGACCACGCTGGACGAATACCGCAAATACATCGAGAAGGACGCGGCCCTGGAGCGCCGTTTCCAACCGATTCAAGTGGATGAACCGACAGTGGAGGACGCGATCAAGATCCTGCACGGATTGCGCGACCGCTACGAAGCGCACCACCGCGTCAAAATCACGGACGAGGCAATCGAACAGGCGGTGAAGCTGTCTGACCGCTACATCACCGACCGCTTCCTGCCGGACAAGGCGATCGACCTGATCGACGAGGCGGCTTCCAAGGTGCGTTTGCAATCCTTTACAGTACCGCCGAATCTGAAAGAGCTGGAAAGCCGCCTGGAAGAAGTGCGCAAGGAAAAGGACGCGGCTGTCCAATCGCAGGAGTTTGAAGAAGCGGCGGCGCTGCGCGACCAAGAGCAGAAGCTGCGCGAAGAACTGGAGAAGACGAAAAAAGATTGGAAAGAGCGTCAGGGCAAGCTGAACATGGAAGTGACGCCGGAGGACATCGCCCATGTGGTGGCCAACTGGACCGGCATCCCCGTGGTCAAATTGAAGGAAGAAGAGACGGAGCGCCTGCTGAAGATGGAGGAGATTTTGCACGACCGCGTCATCGGCCAGGACGAAGCGGTCAAGTCCATCTCCCGTGCGATCCGCCGCGCCCGTGCAGGTCTTAAGGACCCGAAACGGCCGATCGGTTCGTTCATCTTCCTCGGCCCGACCGGCGTCGGGAAAACGGAATTGGCCCGCGCTGTGGCCGAAGCCCTGTTCGGCGACGAAGACGCGATGATCCGCATCGACATGTCCGAGTATATGGAGAAGCATTCGACCGCCCGTCTCGTCGGCGCGCCTCCGGGATACATCGGCTACGACGAAGGCGGCCAGCTCACGGAAAAAGTGCGCCGCAGACCGTACTCGGTCATCCTGCTGGATGAAATCGAAAAAGCGCACCCGGATGTCTTCAACATCCTGCTGCAGGTCCTGGATGACGGCCGTCTGACCGACTCCAAGGGGCGTACGGTGGACTTCCGCAACACGGTGGTGATCATGACCTCCAACGTGGGTGCCAACATGATCAAGAAAAACACGACGCTCGGCTTCACCACCGGCGATACCGAGAAAAAGTATCAGGACATGAAAGACAAAGTGATGGACGAGTTGAAGAAAAGCTTCCGTCCGGAATTCCTGAACCGGATCGACGAAGTGATCGTCTTCCACTCGCTGGAGCAGGAGCACATCGAGCAGATCGTCACCCTGATGACGGAAGAACTGCGCAAGCGCCTGAAAGAACAGGAGATCGATTTCCAACTGACCGATGCGGCCAAGAAAGTACTGGCCAAAGAGGGCTTCGATCCGGCATACGGCGCCCGTCCGCTCCGCCGCGCCATCCAGCGGCACATCGAGGACAAATTGTCCGAGGAACTGCTGAAGGGCACGATTCACAAGGGCGATACGGTCACCATCGACGCGGAAGACGATCAACTGGTCGTGAAGCGCTTGGAAACGACCACGTCGTAATCGGCGAAAGAAAGGAATGCCTCCGAAACTGGAGGTATTCTTTTTTTGTGCGCCCATGTATGATAAACATGTAAAGGAGAAATCCCAGACGAGGTACCGTTATGTCAAAGTATAAAACGAAATACGCGTGTCAAGAATGTGGCTATGAATCGCCCAAATGGATGGGCAAATGTCCGGGGTGCAGCCGTTGGAACACGATGGTCGAAGAAGTGGCGGTCAAATCGTCTCACCGGTACGAGCTGACGGTCGGCGGGCAGCGTCAGGAAGCCATGCCGCTGACGCAGGTGGCGAGCGAGGAAGAACCGCGGCTGGATACGACGATCGGCGAACTGAACCGCGTGTTGGGCGGCGGACTTGTTCCCGGGTCGCTGATTCTCGTCGGAGGGGATCCCGGGATCGGCAAATCGACCCTGCTGCTGCAGACGTCTTTTGCGCTCGCCCATCAGGGGTTCAAAGTGCTGTACGTCTCCGGCGAGGAGTCGGCCAAGCAGATCAAGCTGCGGGCCGACCGCCTGGGGATGAACACTCCGCCCATGTACGTGCTGGCGGAGAACGACTTGGAACTGATCGAACAGCATATTAATCAGGTAGATCCGCATGTGTTGATTATTGACTCGATACAAACCGTGTTTCATCCCGCCGTTCAGTCCGCGGCGGGCAGCGTGGCGCAGGTGCGGGAGGCGACCGCCCAGTTGATGCGCATTGCCAAGGGCAAGGGCATCGCCACCTTCATTGTCGGCCACGTGACCAAGGAAGGGTCCATCGCCGGTCCCCGCATGCTGGAGCACATGGTGGATGCCGTGCTCTACTTTGAAGGGGAGCGGCACAACACCTTCCGCATCTTGCGGGCGGTGAAAAACCGCTTTGGCTCCACCAACGAGATCGGCATTTTTGAGATGAAGGAACGGGGCTTGGAAGAGGTGGGCAATCCGTCGGAAATCTTTCTCGCGGAGCGGCCCGTCGGCGTGGCTGGTTCCACGGTGGTGGCCAGCATGGAAGGAACGCGGCCGGTGCTGGTGGAACTGCAGGCGCTGGTGGCGCCCACCAGCTTTGTGACGCCGCGGCGGATGGCGACCGGGGTGGACCATCAGCGCGTGGCCATGATCATGGCCGTGCTGGAAAAGCGCATGGGACTGATGCTGCAAAACCAGGACGCGTACGTCAACGTGGCCGGCGGCGTGCGGCTGGATGAGCCGGCCGTCGATTTGGCGATTGCGGTCAGCATCGCCAGCAGTTTCCGCGACCAGCCGACCAACCCGCACGACGTCGTCATCGGCGAAGTGGGGCTGACGGGCGAAGTGCGTGGAGTTTCCCGGATCGAACAGCGGGTCAGGGAAGCCCACAAGCTGGGGTTCAAGCGGGTGATCATTCCGGAAAAGAACATCCGCGGCCTGGAAGTCCCGACCGGCATGGACGTAATCGGCATCAGCAACATCGCCGAAGCTTTGGACGAGGTGCTAAGGGGGTAGACGCAACCTATGTTCGAGACAAACAAAAGAGAGCCGCAGTACAGCGATGTCCTGCGCCTCGTCGCTCCCGGGACGCCGCTTCGCGAGGGGCTGGAAAACGTGCTGCGGGCGAAAACGGGCGGCCTGATCGTCGTCGGATACGGCCCGGAGATGAAAGGCATCGTGGACGGGGGCTTTTCCATTAATTGCGACTTCACGCCCGCTCATTTGTATGAATTGGCCAAGATGGACGGGGCGATCATAGTAAGTGAAGACGCCAAGCGGATTTTGTACGCCAACGCCCAGTTGTTTCCCCCCGCCTCCATCCCTTCGAGCGAGACGGGAACGCGCCATCGCACGGCGCAGCGGACGGCCATTCAGACCAACCACCTGGTCATCGCCATCTCCCAGCGGCGCAACGTGATCACGCTGTATCAAGGCCATTTCCGCTACGTCTTGAACGACATCAGCGTGATTTTGGCCAAGGCCAATCAGGCCCTCTCCACGCTGGAAAAGTACAAGGCCGTGCTGGACCAGACGCTGACCAACCTGGGCGCGATGGAGTTTGAAGAATTGGTGACGCTGCACGAAGTCACCTCCGTTTTGCAGCGGATCGAGATGGTTTTACGCATCAAAGCGGAGATTACCAAGTATATTTATGAACTGGGGACGGAAGGGCGGCTTGTCAGCATGCAGGTGGATGAGCTGGTCGCCAATATCGAAGAGGAAGCCCGCATGCTGATTCGCGATTACAGCCGCGACCCCAACCTGCCGGCGGAACAGGTGCTCAAGGAAATGAAGAAACTGACCGCCGATGAAATGTTGGAAATCAGTTCATTTTTGCGAATTCTTGGCTATCCCGCCAACGCCAGCATGCTGGAGGAGTCGGTGTCGCCGCGCGGATACCGCATCCTCAACAAGATTCCCCGCCTGCCGATGACGATCATATCCAACCTGGTGGATCATTTTCACAATCTGCCGCGGATCATGATGGCCACCATCGAGGAGCTGGACGAGGTGGACGGCATCGGCGAAGTGCGGGCGCGGGCGATCAAGGAAGGGTTGAAACGGATCCAGGAGCAGGTGTTCATTGACAGGCACATTTGAGGTAGAATAGGATACAGGCATGATTGCATTGATCTTTGCCAAGGGGACTTGCCGGCAATGGACAGATTTTTCGCGTCTCCTTTGCGAACCAAACCAGGAGGTAGTCTATGTTCGTGAAATCGTTGCCGAACATGCTAACCATAAGTAATTTGTTTTTGGGGATCGTCGCCATCATTCTCGCGTTTCAGGGCGACCAGTACGTGGATTACGCGGCGATTACCGTCATCGTCGGGATGCTGATGGACGGACTGGACGGACGGGTGGCCCGCATGCTGAACGTGCAGAGCGAGTTTGGCAAAGAGCTGGATTCCCTTTCCGACGTCATTACGTTCGGGGTGGCCCCGGCGTTTATCATGTATGTGGTGGCATTGCAGGATCTGCACCTGTTCGGCATTGTGGTGACGGCCATCTTCCCGATTTGCGGGGCGCTCAGGCTGGCGCGCTTCAACGTCCAGGCAGGCGTGCCCGGCTACTTCGTCGGTCTGCCGATCACGGCTGCGGGCGGGGTGCTTGCGACGCTGGCCCTGTACCACCAGGTGTTCAACGTGGCGATGCTGGCGGTCGGCATGCTGCTGCTGGCCTTTTTGATGGTGTCCACCATCAAGTATCCGAACTTCAAAAAGGTGGGCATCCCGAAATCGGCGTTTTGGATCACGCCCCTCATCGTGGCGCTTGTGGTCGTCGTGGCGATCAAGTACCCGCAGCAGTTTCCCAAAATCGTCTTCCTGCCGCTCGCCTTTTACGCCCTGTACGGAATAAAAAAAAACGTTGACCTTTTGGTGAAAAAACTGCGAAAGAAAAAGGAAAGCGAAGAAGAGTCACTGCCGTTTGAATAACGCCTCACGGACGCATGCCGGTACCGTTCGGATGCGGTCCCGCCTGGCCTGTCGGATATCCGGTCCGGCTGTCGAGAGAAAACCCGCTCGCGAAAGCGGGTTTTTTCTTTGAACATGCAACTTTTCTTTGCGTACAATCGTAATACCAAATGGGAGTCTATGACAGGTTGAATACCCCGAGGGTATTGAGGCGCTCCGACTCCTGCCGGATGACGTCTTCCAGCCTGATGTCGGTAATGTTGCACAGCGCGGTGAGGTAGAAGAGGTTTTTGCCCAGCTCCGCCGTCAATACGTCGCGGCAATGTTCGCACAAGGGGCCGGAAAAATGAGTGTCCAAGAGCGATTGGTTTTCCTGCAAACTTTTACGGGGATCGTAGGACTGCTTCTTGGCAACCACTTCGACACAGCCGCATTCGGTGATGGCTTTGGTCAGTGAACGGTTGATACGGGCCGCTGTTTCCTGAATTTTGGACATGACGTCCAGTACGCTGCGGTGTCTGAGCAGCAGCTCCGAGACCTGCGTTTGGAAGTCGTCCACGTTTCGATGGTCCATGTGAGTCACCTCTGCTTCAGGCTGTTGATATCGTCAGAATTTTTCATTCAATTTGCTACTGTCATTATAAGAAGGGAATCCGTCCCCTGTCAATTTGGGAACGGAGGAAAACGGGCGTTCTCCATTGACGGAAATTTAACATGTATGTTAAAATCTTTGGCTATTTGACACTGAGTTTTCATCTTTGATATAGTGGGGGAGAAGTGCCGCCATGAAATGTGTGAGCCATGTTAAGGAAGCAGGGTTTTTCCTGCGGACTTCTGTCTATATTAATAAGAGGAGGTGAAGGCATGGTTCGCCGATTAGGAAAAAGCTTTTTTGTGCTGGTCGGGGGCGGCCTGGGTTACAAATTTGGTCCCGACCTGTTTGACTTGCTGGATACGCTGCTCAATTTCGGTGACGTGCATTACAAGAGTTATATCGGAGCCGTTTTAGGCGCCGTGATTTTCTTCTTCCTCGCCAACTGGCTGGTCGATTACACGCTGCGCATCGTCCGGTGGGGAGAAGAAACGCTGATCAAGCTGCCAATTGTGGATGTCATGTTCGGCGCGATGGGGTTGATTATTGGTCTAATTGTTGCCTTTTTATTATTCCTTCCCATCAGCAACATCCCGATTCCGGTGATAGGCGATCTGCTGCCGTTGATGGTGTCGTGTCTGCTCGGATACCTGGGCTTCCAGGTGGGCTTCCGCAAACGTGATGAGATCATGGCCGTCTTTTCCATCGGACGCAGGGAAAAAGGCAAAAAGGAAAACAGCGGAACGCCGTCCAACGTGGAGTACAAGATTTTGGACACCAGCGTGATTATCGACGGGCGGATTGCCGACATCTGCCGGACGGGTTTCCTGGAAGGAGTGCTGGTGATTCCCGGCTTCGTGCTGGAAGAGCTGCAGCACATCGCCGACTCGTCCGACGTGTTGAAGCGCAACCGCGGCCGCCGAGGACTGGACATCCTGAACAAGATCCAGAAAGAGATGAAGGTCAAGGTGCAGATCTACGAAGGAGACTTTGAAGAGGTCTCCGAAGTGGACAGCAAGCTGATCAAGCTGGCGAAGGTGATGAACGGCAAGGTCGTCACCAACGATTTCAACCTGAACAAGGTGTGCGAACTGCAGGGCGTGTCGGTGCTGAACATCAACGATCTGGCCAATGCGGTCAAGCCGGTGGTTCTCCCCGGCGAAGAGCTGACCGTCCAGGTGATCAAGGACGGCAAGGAGCACGGCCAAGGGGTGGCGTACCTGGACGACGGCACGATGATCGTCGTCGAAGGGGGACGCGAATACATCGGCAACGACGTCGACGTGCTGGTCACCAGCGTGCTGCAAACCTCGGCGGGGCGGATGATCTTCGCCAAGCCCAAGCTGTTGGAAAAAGCGTTGTAGAGACTGGAGAGGAATGGGGACGTGAACACGGGAGTCGTGATAGTCGCAGCCGGTTCCGGCAGGCGAATGGGAGCGGAGCGCAACAAGGTGTGGCTGCCGCTGGGCGGGGAGCCGATTTTGGCCCATACCGTCCGCCTGTTTGCCGCTCACCCGGAGATCGGTGAAGTGGTTCTGGTGGTCAGCGAGCGCGACCACGCCGATGTGCTCGCCTGGCTCAAACGGGAGAAGCTGAAGCTGACCGTCGCGCTGGGGGGTGCCGAACGGCAGGACAGCGTCCGCAGCGGGCTGGCCGCACTTTCCCCGAACTGCTCGTACGTACTTGTGCACGACGCCGCCCGTCCTTTCGTGACCAGGGAACAGATCAGCGAGTTGATTCGGCAGGTTCGGCGGGATCAGGCGACGATCATGGCCGTTCCTGTCAAGGATACCATCAAAGTGGTAGGGGCGAACGGCAAGGTCCAGTCGACCCCGGCGCGCGAGAGCTTGTGGGCGGTGCAAACCCCACAAGCTTTTCGTGTTTCCTTGTTGCGGGAGGCACATCAGGCGGCCCTTGAGGCGGGCAAAACGGGCACGGACGACGCCATGTTGGTGGAGTGGCTGGGCCATCCCGTCACCGTCATGCCGGGAAGCTATGAAAACATTAAAATCACCACGCCGGACGATTTGTGGCTGGGCGAGGAGATTTTGCGCAGAAGAAGGGGAGAGCAGCGATGAGAATTGGACAGGGATTTGACGTGCATCAACTGGTGGAAGGCCGCCCCTGCATTATCGGGGGCGTGACCATTCCCTACGAAAAAGGGCTTTTGGGCCACTCCGACGCGGACGTGCTCCTGCACGCGATCAGCGACGCACTGCTCGGGGCGATTGGCGAAGGGGACATCGGCCGCCATTTTCCCGATACCGATCCGGCGTTCAAGGACGCGGACAGCGTCAAGCTGATGGAACACGTCTGGAAGCTGGTCAAGGAGCGGGGATACCGCCTGGGCAACGTGGACGCCACGATTATCGCCCAGGCGCCGAAAATGGCGCCGTTCATTCCGCAGATGCGGGAAATCATTGCCCGCGTGCTGGAAGCGGACGAGCTGTCCCAGGTGAACGTGAAGGCAACCACCACCGAAAAGCTGGGCTTTACCGGCCGCGGAGAGGGAATTGCTGCACAGGCCGTCTGCTTGCTTGTCAAGCAGCGGGGAGAGGTGTAAGATAAGACCTTAGAAACGAAAAAGACAGTGATGCAGACCCGGAAACATGGGCGCCGCAGTTCAGCCCTGTTTCCGCCTTTTTTACACCTTCAACGAATAGGATGGTGCTTCTCATGGCGAAAAAAATCCGTACGCGATACGCTCCCAGTCCGACGGGGCATCTACATATCGGCGGCGCGCGCACGGCGCTGTTCAACTATTTGTTTGCCAAGCATATGGGGGGCGAATTCATCGTCCGCATCGAGGATACGGACCAAACACGCAACGTGGAAAACGCTGACGAAGAGCAGATGAAGAATCTCAAATGGCTCGGCATCCAGTGGGAAGAAGGCACCGACATCGGCGGGCCGTACGGGCCGTACCGGCAGATGGACCGGCTGGACATTTACCGCAAATACATCGACCAACTGCTGGCCGAGGGCAAGGCGTACTACTGCTACGCGACCAAGGAAGAACTGGACGCGGAGCGGGAGGAGCAGATCGCCCGCGGCGAGACTCCGCGCATTTCGGAAAAACACCGCAACGTGACGCCGGAACAGCGGGAGCAGTACGAGCGGGAGGGCCGCGTTCCGTCCATTCACTTCAAGGTGCCGGACGACAAGGTGTACGTCGTCAACGACCTGATTCGCGGACAGGTGACGTTTGAAACCAAAGAGATGGGCGATTTCGTCATCTGTCGACCGGACGGCATTCCCACCTACAACTTTGCGGTCGTGATCGACGACCACCTGATGGAGATCAGCCACGTCATCCGCGGCGAGGAGCACTTGTCCAACACCCCGCGCCAGTTGATGATTTACGAAGCGTTGGGCTGGGAGCCGCCGCAGTTCGCGCACCTGGCGCTGATTCTCAACCAGGAAGGCAAAAAGATGTCGAAGCGCGACGAGAGCATTATCCAGTTTATCGAACAGTACCGTGAACTGGGCTTTTTGCCGGAAGCGATCGTCAACTTCCTGGTGCTGCTCGGATGGTCGCCGGGCGGGGAGGAAGAGATCTTCGCCATGGAGGACATCATCAAGCTGTTCTCCCTGGACCGCGTCAGCAAGTCGCCGGCCGTCTTCGACACGGCCAAGATGAACTGGATGAACAACTACTACCTGAAGCGGCAGCCGCTTGACCTCATCACCGACATGTGCATTCCGCACCTGCAAAAGGCGGGGTTCATCGAGGAGACGCTGTCCGACGAGAAGCGGGCATGGGTGCGCGAGATCGTCTCGCTCTACCAGGAGCAGATGTCCTACTGTGCGCAGATCGTGCCGCTGGCGGCGCTTTTCTTCCTCGACGAAGTGGTGTACGATGAAGAAGCGAAGGCGGTATTGAAGGAACCGCAATTGCCCGAGGTGCTGGAATCGTTTGTCAAACACCTGTCGGCGCAGAACGAATATAATACGGATACAATCAAAGCGGTGCTGAAAGAGGTGCAAAAAGAAACCGGCCACAAAGGCAAGGCCCTGTTCATGCCGGTGCGCGTGGCGGCTACCGGTCAGGCTCACGGGCGCGATTTGGCCGTGACGCTCTATCTGCTGGGCAAAGACAAGGTGCTGGAACGCGTCAAGCGCGTCCTGACGCACGGCGAATAATGGATAAAGGCAAATGCGAGGAACAGGAGAAGTACGGCAGCCTCCGCGTCTCCAGAGAGGATGGGCAGGTGGGAGCCATCCGGCGCGCGCTGTTTGGAAATGCCCCTGGGAGCAGTGACCTGAACCCGCGTCCGTTTGGGGCGCGGCAGTAGGGCAGACGGTACCCCGCCGTTACCGGGAGATGAGCGAGATCGTCCGCACGGGCCCAAGGCGCCGTTTCCGGGACGGTCTAAGCAGAGTGGAACCGCGGTTCACACCGTCTCTGCCTCCTTCGCACGCGAAGGCGGCCGGGGCGGTTTTTCTTATTCCAACGAAAACAATCTGGCAGGAGGTGTCACCCTATGTTCAGACAGATGCGAGACGACATTCAAGCGGTATTTGAGCGCGATCCGGCAGCCCGGAGCACGCTGGAGGTGGTCCTGACCTACTCCGGCCTGCACGCCATTTGGGGCCATCGGATTGCCCACAAACTGTGGAAGGCCGGATGGTGTACGCTGGCCCGGGTCGTTTCTCAGTTTGTCCGGTTTATGACCGGCATCGAGATTCACCCGGGAGCGAAGATCGGCAGACGGCTCTTTATCGACCACGGGATGGGCGTCGTCATTGGCGAGACCTGCGAAATCGGCGACAACGTCACCATCTACCAGGGGGTGACGCTGGGCGGTACGGGCAAGGAAAAAGGCAAGCGCCATCCCACCATCGGCAATAATGTGATTATCGCCACCGGAGCGAAAGTGCTCGGCTCGTTCAAGATCGGCGACAACTCCAAAATCGGAGCGGGAGCGGTCGTGCTGCAGGAGGTGCCGCCCAACTCCACCGTGGTCGGGATCAAAGCCCGCATCGTCATTCAGGACGGCAAGCGCGTCACGTGCGACCTGGATCATGTCAATCTGCCCGACCCGCTGGCTGACACGATTCGGCAGATGCAGCGGGAAATCGAGCAGCTGCGCAACGAAGTGAACGCATTGAGGGAGGAAAAGAAAAGCAATGAGCATTCAGTTTACTAATACCCTGACCCGGCGAAAGGAACCGTTCGTTCCGCTTGAGCCGGGCAAGGTGAAGATGTACGTATGCGGACCGACCGTGTACAACTACATTCACATCGGCAACGCCCGCCCGGCGATCGTGTTTGATACCCTGCGCCGGTATTTGCAGTACCGCGGATACCAGGTCACGTTTGTGCAGAACATTACAGACGTGGATGACAAGCTGATTCGCGTCGCCAACGAGGAGGGCACGACCGTCAAGGAAGTGGCCGACCGCTACATGGCGGCCTACAACGAAGACCTGCGGGCCCTCAATGTGCTGCCGCCCGACGTTCAGCCGCGCGTGATGCAGACGATTCCCGAGATCATCCGCTTTATCGAGGGACTGATCGAGAAAGGCTATGCGTATGAGAGCGAAGGGGACGTCTATTTCCGCACCGGCCGGTTCAACGAATACGGCAAGCTCTCCCACCAGCCGCTGGACGATCTGCAGGCGGGTGCCCGCGTGGAGGTAAACGAAAAGAAGGAAAACCCGCTCGACTTCGCGCTGTGGAAAGCGGCCAAGCCGGGCGAAGTGAGCTGGGAAAGTCCGTGGGGCCAGGGACGGCCGGGCTGGCACATCGAGTGCTCCGCGATGGCGCTCAAATTCCTCGGCGAGCAGATCGACATCCACGCCGGCGGGTCCGACCTGGTGTTTCCCCACCACGAAAACGAAATTGCCCAGTCGGAATGCTACACCGGCAAAGTGTTTGCCCGCTACTGGCTGCACAACGGCATGCTGAACATCAACAACGAAAAGATGTCCAAGTCGCTCGGCAACTTCCTCCTGGCGCGGGAGCTGATCGAGCGGTACGGCGGGCAGCTGATCCGCTTTTTCATGCTGCAGGGCCACTACCGCAACCCGATCAACTTCAGCGACGATCTGCTGGAGCAGGCGGCCAACGGTTTGGAGCGGATCACGACCGCCTACGCCAACCTGCTGCACCGGCTGGAGACGGCCCGTCCGGAGGAGCCAAACGGCCAGGCCGAGGAGCAGGCCCGGATCGTAAGCGAACTGCGGGAGCGGTTTATCGCCGAGATGGACGACGATCTGAACACGGCCAATGCCATTACCGTGCTGTTTGACCTGGTGAAGGAAGCCAACCTGTACATGCGCAACCAAAACGTCGGCCGGGAGCAGCTTGCCGCCTACCGCGACCTGCTGCTGGAGCTGACCGGCGTGCTCGGCCTGAAGCTGGAGCAGGAACAGGAGCTCCTGGACAGCGAAGTGGAGTCGCTCATCGCGGAGCGGACGGAAGCGCGCAAATCGCGCAATTTTGCTCGCGCAGACGAGATTCGCGACCTGCTGGCTGCAAAGGGAATCGTGCTGGAAGACACCCCGCAGGGCGTTCGCTGGCGCCGCAAGTAAAGGGCCGGTGACACGATGCAGAAGGAAGAACTGTCCCGAGACCCCAACCTGATGAATCCGCTGGTGCTGGCCTTTTTGGGCGACGCCACCTATGCCCACTGCGTCCGCTACCATTTGATCGCCAAGGGGCTGGTGAAGCCGCACCAGCTCCACAAGGCGGCCAACCGGTACGTGTCGGCCAGGGCGCAGGCGGGCATCCTGCACGCCCTGCTGCCGTCCCTTTCGGAGGAGGAACAGGCAGTGGTGAGGCGCGGACGCAACGCCAAGTCCGGTTCCAGCGCGAAAAACGCCGACATCATTGACTACCGGCACGCCACCGCGTTCGAAGCCCTGATCGGGTACCTGTATCTGTGCGGAAAAGAAGAGCGGGTCGCTGAAATCGTGCAGCAGGCCTTTGCCATTGTGGAAGGAGCATCTGAACATGAGTGAAGAGTGGATTGTCGGGAAAAACCCGGTCATCGAAGCGCTGCGGTCGGGGCGCGCCATCAACAAGATCTGGATTGCCGAAGGGACGAACAAAAACCTGATGGGGCCGATTTTCTCCCTGGCCAGGGATCAGGGTGTGGTAGTCACCACGGCCAATCGCAAAAAACTGGATCAGCTCAGCGGCACCGACAACCATCAGGGCGTCATCGCGTCGGTGGCGGCTTACGACTACGTCGAGGTGGAGGACATTCTCCGGCGGGCGGAGGAGCGGAACGAACCGCCGTTCCTGCTCTTGTTGGACGAGCTGGAAGACCCGCACAACCTGGGCTCGATCATGCGGACGGCCGATGCGGTCGGGGCGCACGGCATCATCATTCCCAAGCGGCGCTCCGTCGGGCTGACGGCGACCGTGGCCAAAGCGTCTGCGGGGGCGATCAACTACGTGCCCGTCGCCCGGGTAACCAACCTGGTCCGGACCATGGAGGAGCTGAAACAGCGGGGCGTCTGGATTGCCGGCACGGACGCGGGGGCCAGGCAGGACTTCCGCGAGGGCGATTACACCATGCCGCTGGCCGTGGTCATCGGCAGTGAGGGCAAAGGCATGAGCCGCCTGGTCCGGGAGAACTGCGATTTTCTCTACCGTCTGCCGATGGCGGGAAACGTCACCTCGCTCAACGCCTCCGTCGCCGCCGCCCTGCTCATGTACGAAGTCTACCGCGCCAGGAGTCCGCTGCCGGCACGGGTGAAGTGAAATGGCGAAAAGGAAAGCCAAACAACTGTTGATTGTGGACGGCTACAACATCATCGGGGCCTGGCCCGACCTGCGCGCACTCAAGGACCAGGATCGCATGGACGAAGCGCGCGACCTGCTCATCTCCAAGCTGGCCGAGTACCAGAGCTTTACCGGGATCAAGGTGATCATCGTGTTTGACGCCTACAACGTGCCTGGTGCCGGCCGGCAGATGCAGGACTACCGGGTGGACATCTACTACACCAAACAGAAAGAGACAGCCGACGAAAAAATTGAACAGTTGGTCTTGGAATTTCACGAAAAAAATCGACAAATTTATGTAGCGACGTCCGACTACACCTCCCAGCGCGTCATCTTCGGCCAGGGGGCGCTGCGCAAGTCGGCCAGGGAACTTCTTCTGGACATGGAAAGTGTCGGGAAAGAGATCAAGCAGCAGGTGGACAAAACGCATGAAGAGCGGTTTTCCACCCGCATTTCGCTGGACGGGGAAATAGCGAAAATATTCGAAAAATGGCGAAGGGAATAACTTGGATTCGGTTGACGCTTTTTTATGCCGCATGTATAATAGCCGTATCTGTGAGAAACCGGTTGGCGGAGGGATCATTCGTGAGTGTTGACCTCAAGGAGTTGAAACATGCCCAATATGAGATGATGTCCGACGAAGAGATAGTCGACCTGGTTCGCGAAAATGATGCCGAGGCCCTGGAGTACTTGATCAACAAGTACAAAAATTTCGTGCGGGCCAAAGCGCGTTCCTATTTTCTTATTGGGGCCGACCGCGAAGACATTGTGCAGGAAGGCATGATCGGCCTGTACAAATCGATTCGCGATTTCCGAGGGGACAAGCTCACATCGTTCAAAGCGTTTGCCGAACTGTGCATCACCCGCCAGATTATTACCGCCATCAAAACGGCTACCCGCCAAAAACACATTCCGCTCAACTCCTACGTATCGCTGGACAAGCCCATCTACGATGAAGATTCCGACCGTACGCTGCTGGACGTCATCTGCGGCACCAAGGTGACCGATCCGGAAGAGCTGTTCATCAACCGCGAGGAATTTGACGACATCGAGGGAAAGATGAGCGAGATCCTGAGCGACCTGGAACGGCAGGTGCTGATGCTGTATCTGGACGGACGTTCCTACCAGCAGATCGCCGTGGAGCTGAAGCGTCACGTCAAGTCGATCGACAACGCCCTGCAGCGGGTGAAGCGCAAGCTGGAACGGTATCTGGAAGGAAGAGAGATTCATCTGTGATACAGAGAATCTCTTTTTTGCATTCTGGAACAAAATACTTTCCTCTTGTCAAGCCGTTTTGTTGACATGGGTAGACGGGTGTGATAAATTTGTTTAGGTAGCCATAAACGATTTTCTCTCGTGTTTGATGGCTGCTGTCTCACAAATGGTCAGGAAAAGTAGCGGTTTTCCCGTACTATTTTGTTCCCTTTCTATCAGCAGCGAAGGTTTGAAATGAGATGGAGGTGGCAATAAATGCGAGTAAACATCACGTTGGCGTGCACCGAGTGTGGTGAGCGTAACTATATCTCCACCAAAAACAAGCGCACGACTACCGAGCGTGTGGAACTGAAAAAGTACTGCTCCCGTGACAAGAAGCATACCCTTCATCGCGAGACGAAGTAACGCATGGAAGCGACGAAGTCTGGGGGTGGCACTGTGGGTTTCCTAGCACGAATCGGTGCCGGATTTCGCCGGACAGGCGAATTTTTCGGCGACGTCATGTCCGAACTGAAGAAGGTCCGCTGGCCCAACCGGAAAGAACTGACCAGCTACACGATCGTCGTTCTTGTAACGGTGACGCTGCTTGCGCTGTTCTTCTTCGTCATCGACTTGGGTATCTCGCGCGTGATCGATTTGATTTTAGGAAAGTAATTTTGCAAGCCTAGGAGGGACGGACGGAAACGTCCTTGTGGATATGGAAAAAGCATGGTATGTCGTTCATACGTACTCAGGTTATGAAAACAAGGTAAAGACCAATCTGGAGAAACGCGTCGAGTCGATGGGCATGGAAGACAAGATCTTCCGCGTTCTCGTCCCCACCGAAGAAGAGGTGGAGACGAAGGACGGCAAAAAACGCACCGTCACGAAAAAAGTGTTTCCCGGATACGTCCTTGTTGAAATGGTGATGACGGACGACTCGTGGTATGTCGTGCGCAACACCCCTGGGGTTACCGGCTTTGTCGGTTCCACGGGCGCCGGTTCCAAACCGACTCCGCTGCGTCCTGAAGAGGCGGATGCGATCCTCCGTCAGATGGGGATCGAGATTCCCAAGGTCAAAGTCGACTTCGCTCTCCGCGATATGGTGCGGGTGACGGACGGTCCGTTCTCCAACCGGACGGGAGAAATCATCGAGATTCACCCAGACAGACAGAAGGTCCGTGTGCTGGTGGACATCTTCGGGCGTGAAACACCGGTGGAATTGGACTTTACGCAGGTTCAAAAATTGGATTAGGATTGATCTTGAAAAGTATCGCGCTATGTGGTACATTTCATTTTGTTTTAAAAATCGTCTCGGCGATTTTTAAAAAAGATGATGTGCCCCCAAAGGGCAGCAAAAACGGCGACGCCGTCTTTGCAATCCCGCCGCAAACTCTGGGGTTTCTTGCACTCTCACTATAGATGGAAAGTCTACATAGGCTTTCGACAAAACGGTGGGAGGGGGCATGCCCCCGCATTAACCACATGTGAAGTAAGGAGGTGTCTTACGTGGCTAAGAAGGTTATCCGCGTAATTAAGTTACAAATCCCGGCAGGTAAAGCAAATCCTGCACCTCCGGTAGGTCCGGCTCTCGGCCAAGCTGGTGTGAACATCATGGGATTCTGTAAAGAATTCAACGCTCGTACAGAGAGCGAAGCAGGAATGATCATTCCGGTAGAAATTACCGTTTATGAAGACCGTTCCTTCACCTTCATCACGAAGACTCCGCCGGCTGCTGTTCTGCTGAAAAAAGCTGCTGGCATCGAGTCCGGTTCCGGCGTACCGAACAAAACCAAGGTCGCTACCCTGAAGCGTGACAAAGTACGCGAGATCGCGGAACTGAAACGCCCTGACCTGAATGCTGCATCCGTGGAAGCGGCTATGCGCATGATCGAAGGGACGGCTCGTTCCATGGGTATCGTGATCGAAGACTAATGGTGCTGTTGTGAGGGGGTACAGGTAATGTGCCCCCTATTTGTGGGAGGATCAAACCGCTACGACCACATTGAAGGGAGATTTTACACATGGCAAAACGAGGCAAAAAGTATCAAGAAGCTGCCAAGCTGATTGACAAAAACAAGGTATACGAAGTAACCGAAGCGATCGAGCTGGTGAAAAAAGCAGCGTCCGCCAAGTTTGACGAAACGGTGGAAGCGGCGTTTCGCCTGGGGGTAGACCCGAAGCGTGCTGACCAGCAAATCCGCGGCGCGGTGGTACTGCCGCACGGTACCGGTAAAGTACAGCGCGTTCTCGTGTTCGCGAAAGGTGAAAAAGCGAAAGAAGCGGAAGCGGCTGGCGCCGATTACGTGGGCGATGCTGATCTGATCGCCAAAATCCAAGGCGGCTGGTTTGACTTTGACGTTGTGGTAGCCACCCCGGACATGATGGGTGAAGTAGGGAAACTGGGTCGCGTACTCGGTCCGAAAGGCCTCATGCCGAACCCGAAAACCGGCACCGTTACCTTCGACGTAGCCAAAGCCGTCAACGAAATCAAAGCCGGTAAAATCGAGTACCGCGTAGACAAAGCAGGTAACATCCACGCGCCGATCGGCAAAGTGTCCTTTGACGTCGAGAAGCTGGCGGAAAACCTGGCTGCGCTGACCGAAGCGCTCAACCGTGCGAAACCGGCAGCAGCGAAAGGCGTTTACATGAAAAACGTATCCATCAGCTCCACGATGGGTCCGGGCGTGCGCGTCGCTGTAAAATAATGACACTTGACTTCCTGTGGGGAAGTTGCTATGATAGTGCCTGTTGATGAAAAGAATATGTCATGCCGTAGACAGAAGGTGCGGAGTTTGGCTTGTCCAAGCGATGCTTAATATCCCTCCGAGGCGTGTAATGGTACGGAAAAAGGAGCCGCTGCGTTCCTTTGACGATAGAACATTATGCCCTCGTATGTCTACGAGGGCATTCTTCTTTTTCGAGGATAGAGCACGGGAGGTGTAAACATTGGCAGAAATCCGTCCAACCGTTATTCGTGAAGAGAAAGTACAAGCGGTAAATGAGATCGCAACCAAACTGCGCGAAAGCCAAACCACCGTGGTGGCTGACTACCGCGGCCTGACCGTAGCGCAGGTGACCGAACTGCGCAAACAACTGCGCGAAGCAGGCGTTGAGTTCCAAGTGTTGAAAAACACGCTCACCCGCCTGGCGACCGCGAAAGAAAACCTGACTGAACTGGATCAGTATCTGACGGGCCCGAACGCGCTGGCGTTTGGCAAGGATGATGCGGTTGCTCCGGCGAAAGTCCTGGTGGAATTCGCGAAGAAAAACGAGCAGCTCGAAATCAAAGGCGGCGTCATCGAGGGCAAAGTGGTAGGTCCGGAGCAAATCAAGGCGCTGGCTTCCCTGCCGTCCCGCGAAGGTCTGCTGTCCATGCTCCTCAGCGTACTGCAGGCGCCGATCCGCAACTTCGCGCTGGCTGTCAAAGCAGTATCCGATCAAAAAGAAGGCCAAGGCGCGTAATAGCGTAAACGGACTTCACATTCGACGGGCCGCGTAAACGGCCGTCGCCAATACAATTTCCTGGAATGGGAGGATTAGAAGATGAGCAAAGAGCAAATCATTGAAGCGATTAAAGGCATGTCCGTTCTGGAACTGAACGAACTGGTTAAAGCAATCGAAGAAGAGTTCGGCGTAACCGCTGCTGCTCCGGTAGCTGTAGTTGCTGGCGGTGCTGGCGCTGCTGATGCTGCTGCTGAGCAAACCGAATTCACCGTAAACCTGGTAAGCGGCGGCGCTTCCAAAATCAACGTGATCAAAGTGGTTCGCGAGCTGACCGGCCTGGGTCTGAAAGAAGCAAAAGACCTGGTGGACAACGCTCCGAAAACACTCAAAGAAGGCGTGTCCAAAGAAGAAGCCGAATCCATCAAAGCAAAACTCGAAGAAGCTGGCGCAACTGTAGAAATCAAGTAAGTTGGCTTCCTGAAACGGAAACATCCCCTTGCCTGCGGCAGGGGGATTTTCTGTACACATGCACCCAGATCGGACGAGGAAAGGTTGGATGAACCGTGGCAGACCATTACTACACCAGCCGCCCCGGCGCCGCGCATGACGAGCGCCAGTTTTCCTTTACCCTGCGCGGGCACGAACTGCGCTTCATTACCGATGCCGGCGTCTTTTCCCGCGACCGGGTGGACTTCGGCAGTGTCCTGTTGATTGAGACGATGCAGGTTGACCGGGACGCGCGCGTGCTCGACGTGGGCTGCGGGTACGGACCGATCGGGCTTGCGGCCGCCAAGCTGGCAGACCAAGGGCGGGTCACGATGATCGACATCAACGAACGGGCCGTGGAACTGGCTCGCCGCAACGCCCAACTGAACGGCATTGGCAATGTGGAGGTCCGGGTCAGCGACGTGTACGCTGCGGTTCAGGGGGAGACGTTTGACGTGATTCTCACCAACCCGCCGATCCGCGCCGGTAAGGAAATCGTTCACCGCATCTTTACCGAAGGGCACGGGCTGCTTCGGGAGGGGGGCGAACTGTGGGTGGTGATCCAAAAGAAGCAGGGAGCGCCATCCGCCTGGAAAAAGCTGCAGGAGACGTACCGCGACGTGGAGGAAGTGGAACGGAGCAAGGGGTACCATATTTTCCGCGCGGTGAAGTAGAAAAAACGCCCTTGACGCGAATATTTCGTTGTGGTAGCATTATAAAATGTCAATATGGGATCAATGTCTATTTTTCAGCAATTCCCGTTTTGTCAACCGTTTTCTTCTTTTTTACATAGAGGAGGAATGTGGGTGTAAAAATATGGGAATTCTTTTAAAATAGAGTTTCTCTGGGTTAAAAATGGTGTTACTGCTTTAACCCATTTTTATTTTGTGTGAAAACACAACCTGAGGGGTGAATAAGTTGGCAGGTAAAGTGATTCAAAGTGGCCGACACCGCCAGCGTCGTACGTACTCACGCATTAACGAAGTGCTGGGCCTTCCCAATCTGATCGAGATTCAGCAGAAGTCCTACCAATGGTTCTTGGACGAAGGACTGCGCGAAATGTTTCAGGATATTTCGCCGATCCAGGATTTCACCGGAAACCTCGTGCTGGAGTTCATCGATTACAGCCTGGGTGAACCGAAATATGACGTGGACGAGTCGAAAGAACGCGACGTCACGTATGCGGCGCCTCTGCGCGTGAAGGTCCGCTTGCTGAACAAAGAGACGGGCGAAGTGAAGGAACAAGAGGTCTTCATGGGGGATTTCCCGCTCATGACGGAAACGGGAACCTTCATTATCAACGGGGCTGAGCGTGTCATCGTAAGCCAGCTTGTTCGTTCCCCCAGTGTATATTACAACACCAAAGTGGACAAAAACGGTAAGCAGACGTTTACCGCGACGGTGATTCCAAACCGCGGCGCATGGCTGGAGCTGGAAACCGATGCGAAAGACGTCATTTACGTCCGCATCGACCGTACCCGCAAAATCCCGGTAACGGTCCTTTTGCGTGCGCTCGGCTTTGGCTCCGACATCGAAATTCTCAACCTCCTGGGCGAGGACGAATACATCAAGAACACTCTGGAAAAAGACAACACCGATTCCGTGGAAAAGGCGCTGATCGAAATCTACGAGCGCCTGCGTCCGGGTGAGCCGCCGACGGTGGAAAACGCGAAGAGCCTGCTCATTTCCCGCTTCTTTGATCCGAAGCGCTATGATCTGGCGTCTGTCGGCCGTTACAAGATGAACAAGAAGCTTCACCTGAAAAACCGCCTCTACAATCAACGGCTGGCGGAGACGCTCGTGGACACCCGAACCGGCGAGATCATTGCCGAAGCCGGCCAGGTGATTGACCGCCGTTTGCTGGACCGCATCCTGCCGGCGCTGGAAGAAAGCGTCGGGTTTGTGGAAGTCCGCACCCACGGCGGCGTTCTGGAGGAAGACACGCTGCGCCTGCAGGCGATCAACATCTTCTCTCCGAACGAAGACGGCAAGATCATCAAGGTGATCGGCAACGGCAATGTGGACAAATCCATCAAGCACATTACGCCGGCCGACATCGTGGCTGCGATCAACTACTTTATCAACCTGCTGCACGGCGTGGGTTCGACCGACGACATCGACCACCTGGGCAACCGTCGTCTCCGCTCCGTGGGCGAACTGCTGCAGAACCAGTTCCGCATCGGTCTGTCCCGGATGGAGCGCGTGGTCCGCGAACGCATGTCGATCCAGGATCAGAACCAGATCACGCCGCAGGCCCTGATCAACATTCGTCCGGTGATCGCTGCCATCAAGGAGTTCTTCGGCAGCTCCCAGCTCTCCCAGTTCATGGACCAGACCAACCCGCTGGCGGAGCTGACGCACAAGCGCCGTCTGTCCGCGCTCGGTCCCGGTGGTCTGACCCGCGAACGGGCCGGTTTCGAAGTGCGCGACGTTCACCACTCCCACTACGGCCGGATGTGCCCGATTGAGACGCCGGAGGGTCCGAACATCGGTTTGATCAACTCGCTCTCCACTTACGCCCGCATCAACGACTACGGCTTCATCGAAACGCCGCGCCGCAAAGTGGACCCGGAGACGGGCCGCGTGCTGGACGAAATCGTCTACCTGACGGCGGACGAAGAGGACGTGTACAACGTGGCGCAGGCCAACCAGCCGCTTGACGAGGAAGGCCGCTTCATCAACGAGATGGTCATCTGTCGGCGCAAGGGCGAGATCCTGAGCGTGCCGCGCGACAAGGTTGACTTCATGGACGTTTCGCCGAAGCAGGTCGTATCGGTGGCGACGGCGCTGATTCCGTTCCTGGAAAACGACGACGCCAACCGCGCGCTGATGGGTTCCAACATGCAGCGGCAGGCCGTTCCGCTGCTCGTGCCGCAGGCGCCGTTTGTCGGCACCGGGATGGAGCACAAGGCGGCACAGGACTCCGGCGTGGCGATCGTGGCGAAGCACGACGGCCAGGTGGAGCGCGTGACCGCCCGCGAGATTTGGGTGCGCCGCTACAAGGAGATCGACGGCAAGAAGGTGGCGGGCGACCTCGACAAATACAAGCTGCACAAGTTTATCCGTTCCAACCAGGGCACCT
This sequence comes from Brevibacillus thermoruber 423, assembly GCF_000454065.1. Classification (GTDB taxonomy): domain Bacteria; phylum Bacillota; class Bacilli; order Brevibacillales; family Brevibacillaceae; genus Brevibacillus; species Brevibacillus thermoruber. Next base: position 38,576 of record NZ_KE695656.1, on the reverse strand, counting down.
GCATCAACCAGCGCCCGATCGTGAGAAAAGGCGACTGGGTGGAGAAGGGCGACATCATCGCTGACGGTCCGTCCACGGAAAAAGGCGAACTGGCGCTGGGCCGCAACGTCATCGTTGCGTTCATGACCTGGGAAGGGTACAACTACGAGGACGCCATCCTTCTGAGCGAAAAACTGGTAAAAGACGACGTCTATACGTCTATCCATATCGAGGAATACGAGTCCGAAGCCCGCGACACCAAGCTGGGTCCGGAAGAAATCACGCGCGACATCCCGAACGTGGGTGAAGACGCGTTGAAAAACCTGGACGAGCGCGGTATCGTGCGCGTCGGTGCGGAAATTCAGGACGGCGACATTCTGGTCGGGAAAGTGACGCCGAAAGGGGTTACCGAGCTGACCGCGGAAGAGCGCCTGCTGCACGCCATCTTCGGGGAAAAGGCGCGTGAAGTGCGCGACACCTCCCTGCGCGTGCCGCACGGCGGTTCCGGTATCGTCGTCGACGTCAAGGTGTTTACGCGCGAAAACGGCGACGAACTGCCGCCGGGCGTCAACCAACTGGTGCGCGTCTACATCGCGCAAAAACGGAAAATCTCCGTGGGCGACAAGATGGCGGGCCGCCACGGTAACAAAGGGGTTATCGCCCGCATCATGCCGGAGGAAGACATGCCGTTCCTGCCGGATGGCTCGCCGGTCGAGATCGTGCTCAACCCGCTGGGCGTACCGTCCCGGATGAACATCGGTCAGGTGCTGGAGACCCACTTGGGGATGGCAGCCAAGATGCTGGGCATCCACGTGGCAACGCCGGTATTCGACGGAGCGCGTCAGGAAGACGTGTTCCAGACCCTGGAAGAAGCCGGGTTGGACCGCGACGGGAAAACCATCCTGTACGACGGCCGCACGGGCGAACCGTTTGACCGCCGCGTCACGGTCGGCTGCGTGTACATGCTGAAGCTGGCGCACCTGGTCGACGACAAGATTCACGCCCGTTCCACCGGTCCGTACTCCCTCGTCACGCAGCAGCCGCTGGGTGGGAAAGCCCAGTTTGGCGGACAGCGTTTCGGGGAGATGGAGGTGTGGGCGCTGGAAGCGTACGGCGCTGCGTACACCCTGCAGGAAATCCTTACCGTCAAGTCCGACGACGTCGTGGGCCGCGTGAAGACGTACGAAGCGATCGTCAAAGGCGAAAACGTACCGGAGCCGGGTGTTCCTGAGTCCTTCAAGGTTCTCATCAAGGAACTGCAAAGCTTGGGTATGGACGTGAAGATCCTGTCCGAAGACGAGCAGGAAATTGAAATGCGCGAAATGGAAGAAGAGGACGAGGGCACCGGTGAAAAGCTGAACCTCGTGCTTGAAGCTGGAAGCTTGGACGAAGAGTAAGATTCCGGTACAAAGGGAGGTAACGCCCTGTGATAGACGTGAACAACTTCGAATACATGAAGATCGGCTTGGCTTCCCCGGACAAGATTCGTTCCTGGTCGTACGGGGAAGTGAAAAAGCCGGAGACGATCAACTACCGCACATTGAAGCCGGAAAAGGACGGTTTGTTCTGTGAGCGCATTTTCGGTCCGACCAAGGACTGGGAGTGCCACTGCGGCAAGTACAAGCGCGTTCGCTACAAAGGCGTCGTGTGCGACCGCTGCGGCGTGGAAGTGACCCGCGCCAAGGTTCGTCGTGAGCGGATGGGGCACATCGAACTGGCTGCACCCGTCTCTCACATCTGGTACTTCAAAGGGATCCCGAGCCGCATGGGCCTCGTGCTCGACATGTCGCCGCGCTCCCTGGAGGAAGTTATCTACTTTGCATCCTACGTGGTAACCGATCCGGGCGATACGCCGCTGGACAAAAAACAGCTGCTGTCCGAAAAGGAATACCGCAACTACCGGGAAAAATACGGCTACTCCTTCCAGGCGATGATGGGGGCGGAAGCGATCAAGCGCCTGCTCCAGGAAATCGACCTGGACAAAGAAGTGGAAGCGCTGAAGGAAGAACTGAAGACGGCACAGGGTCAGCGCCGAAACCGCGCGATCAAGCGCCTCGAAGTGCTGGAGGCGTTCCGCAACTCCGGCAACCGTCCGGAGTGGATGGTGCTGGACGTGCTGCCGGTCATTCCGCCGGAGCTGCGTCCGATGGTTCAGTTGGACGGGGGCCGTTTCGCCACCTCCGACCTGAACGACCTGTACCGCCGCGTGATCAACCGCAACAACCGTCTGAAGCGCCTCCTGGAACTGGGCGCTCCGGACATCATCGTACAAAACGAGAAGCGCATGCTGCAGGAAGCGGTGGACGCGCTCATCGACAACGGCCGCCGCGGCCGTCCGGTGACCGGTCCGGGCAACCGTCCGCTGAAATCCCTCAGCCACATGCTGAAAGGGAAGCAGGGCCGTTTCCGCCAAAACCTGCTGGGTAAGCGCGTGGACTACTCCGGCCGTTCCGTAATCGTCGTCGGTCCGAACCTGAAGATGTACCAGTGCGGTCTGCCGAAGGAAATGGCGCTGGAACTGTTCAAGCCGTTCGTGATGAAGGAGCTGGTGGCCAAGGGCCTCGCTCACAACATCAAGAGCGCCAAGCGCAAGGTGGAACGCGTGCAGCCTGAGGTGTGGGACGTTCTCGAAGACGTCATCCGCGAACACCCGGTGCTCCTGAACCGCGCCCCCACCCTGCACCGTCTCGGTATCCAGGCGTTCGAACCGGTCCTGGTGGAAGGCCGCGCGATCCGTCTGCACCCGCTCGTATGTACGGCGTACAACGCCGACTTCGACGGCGACCAGATGGCCGTGCACGTGCCGCTCTCCGCAGAGGCACAGGCGGAAGCCCGCATCCTCATGCTGGCGGCGCAAAACATCCTGAACCCGAAAGACGGAAAACCGGTCGTTACGCCGTCCCAGGACATGGTGCTGGGGTCGTACTATCTGACCCTGGAGCGCGAGGGCGACAAGGGCGAAGGTACGGTATACCGCGATCCGCATGACGCGATCGCCGCGTACCAGCACGGCTACATCAGCCTGCATACGCGCATCGCGCTGCCGACCAAGAGCCTGAACAAAACCAGCTTCACCGAAGAGCAGAAGAACGCGCTCTTGGTCACGACCGTCGGGAAACTGATCTTCAACGAGATCTTCCCGCCGGAACTGCCGTACATCAATGTGCCGACCAAGGCCAACCTGCAAAAAGGCGTGCCGAACGAGTACTTTATCTTTGAAAAAGGCACGAACGTGAAAGAGTTTATCAAGAAGCTGCCGGACCAGGGAGCCGTGAAAAAAGGCTTCCTTGGAACGATCATCTCCGAGTGCTTCCGCCGCTTCGGAACGACGGAAACGTCCAAGATCCTCGACAAGATCAAGGAACTGGGCTTCATGTACTCGACCAAGGCCGGGATCACCATCGCCGTCGCCGACATCGTCGTGCCGGAGAAAAAGAAAGAGATCCTGGAAGAAGCAGACAAAAAGGTACAAACCGTCATGACGCAGTACCGCCGCGGTCTGATTACCGAGGACGAGCGCTACGACCGGGTCATCTCCATCTGGTCCAAGGCCAAGGATGAAGTGACCGACGTCCTGATGAAGTCCATGGACAAATTCAACGCGATCTTCATGATGGCCAACTCCGGTGCCCGCGGTAACGTGTCGCAGATTACGCAGCTGGCCGGGATGCGCGGTCTCATGGCCAACCCGTCCGGCCGGATTATCGAGCTGCCGATCAAGTCCAACTTCCGCGAAGGTCTGACCGTATTGGAGTACTTCATCTCCACGCACGGCGCGCGGAAAGGTCTCGCCGACACGGCGCTGCGGACGGCTGACTCGGGTTACCTGACCCGCCGTCTCGTCGACGTGGCGCAGGACGTGATCGTCCGCGAAGAGGATTGCGGCACCGACAAGGGCATCCGCGTCTCCGCGATCAAGGACGGCAAGGAAGAAATCGAGAAGCTGGCTGACCGCATCATTGGCCGCACCTGCTTCGAGACCCTGCGCCATCCGGAGACCGGCGAGATCATCGTCGGCCGCAATCAGGAGATCACCGAGGAGATCGCCGACAAGATCGAAAAAGCCGGCATCACCGAGGTGTACATCCGCAGCGTGCTGTCCTGCCGTACCAGCCACGGCGTCTGCAAACGCTGCTATGGCCGCAACCTGGCGACCGGGGCCGAAGTGGAGATCGGCGAAGCGGTCGGCATCATCGCCGCTCAGTCCATCGGTGAACCGGGTACCCAGTTGACGATGCGGACGTTCCACACCGGCGGGGTTGCGGGTGACGACATTACCCAAGGTTTGCCGCGGATTCAGGAGCTGTTCGAAGCCCGCAATCCGAAGGGGCAGGCGGTCATCTCCGAGATCGACGGGGAAGTGATCGACATCCGCGAAGGCAAAGACCGCCGCGAGATCGAGGTGCGCGGCGAGGCGGAGAACAAGGTGTACGCCGTACCGTACGGCTCCCGCATCAAGGTGTCCGTAGGCACCAAGCTGAGTGCCGGCGACGAGCTCACCGAAGGTTCCGTCGACCCGAAAGAAATGCTGAAAGTACGCGGCCAGCGCGGTGTGTCCAACTACATCCTGCAAGAGGTGCAAAAAGTGTACCGGATGCAGGGGGTAGAAATTAACGACAAGCACGTCGAGGTCATGATCCGTCAGATGCTGCGCAAGCTGCGCGTCATCGACAGCGGCGACACCGACCTGCTGCCGGGTTCCTACGTGGAAGTGCACGAGTTCGAGCAGGCAAACGCCAAGGTGCTCATGGAAGGCAAAACGCCTGCCGTGGGTCGTCCGGTCCTCTTGGGGATTACCAAGGCGTCGCTCGAAACCGACTCCTTCCTGTCGGCCGCATCCTTCCAGGAAACGACGCGCGTCCTCACCGACGCCGCGATCAAGGGCAAGGTGGACCGCCTGCTCGGCCTGAAGGAAAACGTCATTATCGGGAAACTGGTTCCGGCCGGTACCGGCATGTCGCGCTACCGCAACATCAAGGTGATGAGCCGCGCCGAACACGAAGCGCAGGCCAACGGAGGCCAGGAACAGCTCGAAGCTGTTTCGGTAGAATAGACCGTGACACAAGCAAGGTGCCCTTCCGCTCGGGAGGGGCACCTTGTCTTGCATAAAAAATTAAGGGTCGCAGGCGTTGACATTCAAGCACCCAACTGATATTATATTCAAGTGTGCCTGACATCTGTACTTTGGAGGATATGATCATCATGTCTTATGAAAAAGTAGAGCGGGCCAAGGAGCTGACAATCGGCATCAAGCAGACGATGAAAGCCGTGGAACACCAGCAGGCGGACACGGTCTTTATCGCCACGGACGCCGATCGCCGACTGACCCAAAAGGTCGAGCTCCTTTGCAAAGAGAAGGGTGTGCCAGTCATCTACGTCGATTCCATGCGCCGTTTGGGCAAAGCGTGCGGAATCGAGGTGGGAGCGGCGACTGCCGCGATCAAGAAAAGTGGTTAACGATGTTTTTGTTGGCGATCCCTACGGGTTGCTTGCAAAGACTTTCTATTTGACCCAAAAATGACTCACCTGGATCTGTGGTCTTGAGATTGGGTAATAAGAAGGGAGGTAACATCCATGCCTACAATGAACCAATTGGTGCGCAAAGGTCGCAAGGACAAGGTTGTGAAGTCGAAGTCCCCTGCTCTGCAAAAGGGGTACAACAGCTTCAAGAAAACCCAAACCAACCAAAGCTCTCCTCAAAAACGCGGTGTCTGCACTCGTGTGGGTACCATGACTCCGAAAAAGCCAAACTCCGCGCTGCGTAAATACGCTCGTGTGCGTTTGACCAACGGTATTGAGGTTACAGCTTACATTGGTGGTATTGGCCACAACCTGCAAGAACACAGCGTGGTGCTGGTTCGCGGCGGCCGTGTAAAAGACCTGCCGGGGGTTCGTTACCACATCGTCCGCGGTGCGCTTGACACTGCCGGTGTGAACAACCGCAAGCAAGGTCGTTCCAAATACGGTACCAAACGTCCGAAACCGGGCCAAGCTGCAGCGAAAAAATAACAACCATCGCCTACGTGAAACGGCGTGAGAAAAATATAAAACAGAAGGAGGGAATACGATGCCTCGTAAAGGTCCTGTAGCCCGTCGTGACGTGCTGCCTGATCCGATCTACAACAGCAAGCTGGTTACCCGACTGATCAACAAGCTGATGTACGACGGCAAGCGCGGTGTTGCGCAAAACATCCTGTACAATGCATTCAAGATTGTTGAGGAGCGTACCGGCCGCAACCCGATGGAAGTATTCGAAGAAGCGCTGAAAAACATCATGCCCGTACTGGAAGTGAAAGCTCGCCGTGTCGGCGGTGCCAACTACCAAGTACCGGTTGAGGTGAAGCCGGAGCGCCGTACCACACTCGGTCTGCGCTGGCTGGTAAACTACGCGCGTACCCGTGGTGAGAAAACCATGGAGCAGCGTCTCGCGGCGGAAATCATCGACGCGGCTAACAACACTGGTGCAGCAGTGAAAAAGCGTGAGGACACGCACAAGATGGCTGAAGCAAACAAAGCGTTTGCACACTATCGCTGGTAGTATCCAAAGCGGGTGTCCGCTTTGGATACCCGTATATTCTCACACTCGAGTATGGAAGGAGCATACCACATGGCTCGCGAGTTCTCTCTGCCGAATACGCGAAACATCGGTATCATGGCTCACATCGATGCCGGTAAGACGACCACTACCGAGCGTATTCTGTTCTACACCGGTCGCGTTCACAAGATTGGTGAAGTGCACGAAGGCGCTGCCACCATGGACTGGATGGAACAAGAGCAAGAGCGCGGTATCACCATCACTTCGGCTGCTACCACTGCTCAATGGAAAGGCCATCGAATCAACATCATCGATACGCCTGGCCACGTAGACTTCACTGTTGAAGTTGAGCGCTCCCTGCGCGTACTCGACGGTGCCGTTACCGTCTTTGACGCAAAGGGTGGCGTTGAGCCGCAGACCGAAACCGTATGGCGTCAAGCTGACCGATACGGCGTACCGCGTATCTGCTACGTCAACAAAATGGACATCATTGGCGCCAACTTCGACATGTGCGTCGAGCAAATCCGTACGCGCCTCGGTGCGAATCCCGTACCGATTCAATACCCGATCGGCGCAGAGGACAAGTTTGTCGGCATGGTAGACCTGATCGAGATGAAAGCGATCATCTACACCGACGACCTGGGCAAAACCTCTGACGCTACCGAAATCCCGGCCGAACTGAAAGACAAGTGCGAAGAGCTGCGTCTGCAGCTGGTCGAAGCGGCTGCGGAACAAGACGAAGAGCTGATGATGAAATACCTGGAAGGCGAAGAGCTGACCAACGACGAAATTCGTGCGGCTCTGCGCAAAGGCACCATCGAGTGCAAAATCACTCCGGTGCTGTGCGGTTCTTCCTACCGCAACAAAGGGGTTCAGCCGATGCTGGACGCGGTAGTAGCCTACCTGCCGTCTCCGGTTGATATCCCGGCGATCAAAGGCGTTCTGCCCGATTCCAATGAAGAAGTGACCCGTCCGGCTGACGACAATGGTCCGTTCGCCGCTCTGGCGTTCAAGATCATGACCGACCCGTACGTGGGTAAACTGACCTTCTTCCGCGTGTACTCCGGTGTGCTGAACTCCGGTTCCTACGTGCTCAACTCCACCAAGGGCAAGCGCGAGCGCATCGGCCGCATCCTGCAGATGCACGCAAACCACCGCGAGGAAATCTCTCAGGTTTACTCCGGTGATATCGCCGCTGCCGTTGGTCTGAAAGACACGACGACCGGCGACACGCTCTGCGACGAAAAGGCACCGGTTATCCTGGAGTCCATGACCTTCCCAGAGCCGGTTATCTCCGTTGCGATCGAGCCGAAGTCCAAGGCAGACCAAGACAAAATGGGTATGGCCCTCGCCAAACTGGCCGAGGAAGACCCGACCTTCAAAACCTATACAAACGAAGAAACCGGTCAAACGATTATTTCCGGTATGGGTGAGCTCCACCTGGAGATCATCGTCGACCGCCTGAAGCGCGAATTCAAAGTGGATGCGAACGTAGGTGCACCTCAGGTTGCTTACCGCGAAACCTTCCGCGGTACCGCGAAGGTGGAAGGGAAATTCGTTCGCCAGTCCGGTGGCCGCGGTCAATACGGTCACGTTTGGGTGGAATTCTCTCCGCTCGAGCCGGGCAAAGGCTTCGAATTCGAGAACAAGATCGTCGGTGGCGTAGTGCCGAAGGAATACATTCCGGCGGTACAAGCAGGTATCGAAGAAGCGATGAAAAACGGTGTTCTCGCCGGCTTCCCGCTCGTCGATATCAAAGCGACGCTGTTTGACGGTAGCTACCACGACGTCGACTCCTCCGAGATGGCGTTCAAAGTGGCTGGTTCTCTCGCGCTGAAAGAAGCGGCGAAGAAATGTAACGCGGTTCTGCTGGAGCCGATCATGAAAGTGGAAGTAACCGTACCGGAAGAGTACATGGGTGACGTAATGGGTGACCTGAACTCCCGCCGCGGCCGCATCGAAGGTATGGAAGCTCGCGCAAACGCGCAAGTCATCCGCGCCATGGTGCCGCTGTCCGAGATGTTCGGCTACTCCACCGTACTGCGTTCCCGTACGCAAGGCCGCGGTACTTACTCCATGGTGATCGACCACTACGAAGAAGTACCGAAGTTCATTGCCGATGAAATCATCAAGAAGTCCAAAGGTGAATAATCGGCTGGACTGACTTTATCTTGAAACGAGAAAGGTTTACAATATTGAGGGGACATCCGTTGATAGGGTAAACCTTTCTTCACCCTATAAAACCCTTATCATTTAAGGAGGCTTCAACTCTCATGGCAAAAGAAAAGTTCGAACGTACGAAACCGCACGTTAACATTGGTACGATCGGTCACGTTGACCACGGTAAAACCACGCTGACTGCTGCCATCACCACCGTTCTGGCTCAACAAGGTAAAGCCAAAGCGATGGCGTACGACAGCATCGACGCTGCTCCGGAAGAAAAAGAGCGCGGTATCACCATCAACACCGCTCACGTTGAGTATGAAACGGAAAACCGTCACTATGCTCACGTTGACTGCCCGGGCCACGCCGACTACGTGAAAAACATGATTACCGGTGCCGCTCAAATGGACGGCGCAATCCTGGTTGTGTCCGCTGCTGACGGTCCGATGCCGCAAACTCGCGAGCACATCCTGCTGTCCCGCCAAGTAGGCGTTCCGTACATCGTCGTATTCATGAACAAATGCGACATGGTTGACGACGAAGAGCTGCTGGAACTGGTTGAAATGGAAATTCGCGACCTGCTCTCCCAATACGAGTTCCCGGGCGACGAAATTCCGGTTATCAAAGGTTCCGCGAAAGAAGCTCTGGACAACCCGACTGGCGAATGGGCTAAGAAAATCATCGAACTGATGGATGCAGTTGACAACTACATCCCGACTCCGGAACGCGCTACCGACAAACCGTTCCTGATGCCGGTAGAGGACGTATTCACCATTACCGGTCGTGGTACCGTTGCTACCGGTCGCGTAGAGCGCGGTACTGTTAAAGTGGGTGACCAAGTAGAAATCGTGGGTCTGGCTGAAGAAACCAAGTCCACTACCGTAACCGGCGTGGAAATGTTCCGCAAGCTGCTGGATCAAGCTGAAGCGGGTGACAACATCGGTGCCCTGCTGCGCGGTGTTGAGCGTAAAGACATCGAGCGCGGCCAAGTTCTGGCTAAGCCGGGTTCCGTTACTCCGCACACCAAATTCAAAGCGGAAGTATACGTTCTGTCCAAAGAAGAGGGCGGCCGTCACACTCCGTTCTTCTCCAACTACCGTCCGCAATTCTACTTCCGCACCACTGACGTTACCGGTATCATCCAACTGCCGGAAGGCGTTGAAATGGTAATGCCGGGCGACAACACCGAGTTCACCGTTGAACTGATCGCACCGGTTGCGATGGAGCAAGGTACTCGCTTCGCTATCCGCGAAGGTGGCCGTACCGTTGGTGCTGGCGTAGTATCCTCCATCATCGAGTAATCGCATTACGATCAAACCCGACAGTGTTGGCTGTCGGGTTTTTTTGTATTTGACAGTTGATGTCTCTTTTGCATCGCATCGATCAAAACATCGAATAAATCGTGCGGTCTGCCTGTGCTACAATGAGGAAATCAGAAGCAACCTCAAGGGGAAGAAGGGCATGGGATGGGAAGAAATGAACGTTGGTTGTACCTCATACTGGCCGGTGTCGTCACGTTATGGGGGCTGAATGTGGTAATGGTGAAGTATTTGACGACGTTTCCACCCCTGTACGTGGCAGCGATCCGGATGACGGTGGCGGGCGTCTGCCTGAGCCCGATTCTGTGGACCTACAGGCGCCAATTGAAGCTGAACGCGATCGACTGGCTGCTGCTCGCCGGAGTGGGCGCAAGTTCGATCGCCCTGCACCAGATTACGCTTGCCGCTGGTGTGCAGTATACGTCCGCCGGCAATGCTTCGCTGATTCTGGGGTTGAATCCGCTGGCCACGGCGCTGCTGGCGATGGTGTTTCTCGGGGAAGCGATGTCCTGGCGAAAAGCGGTGGGAATCGCAGTCGGGTTCAGCGGTGTCCTGGTCGTCGTGTTGACCCAGCACGGGGCGATTGCCGTAAACGGTTGGGGAGATGTCATCATGTTTGCCTCCATGCTCATGTACGTCACGGGAGGTCTGCTGATCCGCAAGCTGACGACGCGCGGGGTACCGGTGCTGCTGGTGACCGCCGTTTCGCAGATGTTTGGTGTCGTCTTTCTCTGGGGGGCAGCCCTCTATGCGGAGCCGATCAGCTACTATGTGTCACTGGAAGTCACACCGTTTCAATGGCTGGTAATTCTGGTGTCCGGCTGTCTGGCCACGGCTCTCGGATCGGTGGGGTGGAATTACGGCATCCGTCACCTGGGGGCCAGCCGCACGGCGGTCTTTCTCAACGGCATGCCGCTTGCCAGCCTCTTTTTTGCTGCGCTGTTTTTGAACGAGCGGCTTCAACTGCTGCATCTGTTCGCTTTGGTGATGATCGTGACAGGGGTCTATCTCGGCTCCCGGCAGGTGTCGAAGCGGCAGCTCTGGGGGGCGGCGAACAAACAAACCTGAACCGGATATGACGACAAAAGCGCAGGAGCAGCTCCTACGCTTTTTCTTCGTCCGATTCCCATTGATTGACCATATGGTACGCCGTCAGTCTGAGGCGTTCGAATATGTGCCGGCGCACGTCTCCTTCCAGGCCGGTGCGGTCCATCGCTTCGCTCATGCAGGCGAGCCACGCCTCCGCCCGCTTCGGCGTAACGGGAAAGCGCATGTGGCGGGCACGCAGCATCGGATGGCCGTATCGGTCGCTGTACAGCGTCGGGCCGCCGAGAAACTGGGTCAGGAACAGATACTGCCGTTCCTTGACCTCGGTAAAGTCTTCCGGAAACAGGGGAGCCAGATCGGGATGCTCCTTGACCAGGTCGTAAAACGTATCCACCAGGCGGGCCAGAGTTTCCGCCCCGCCGATCAATTCATAGGGTGTCTCCAGGGGTTGGGACATCGGGTAACCTCCTTCGCGTGCCGCTTTTCGGATGGCAGGTACACACAAGCGCGTACCTTCTTCAGTATAGCGCGTTTCCTCTATTATATATACGGCGGAACATGCCGGATTCCATTGCCAGCCGATCCCGCTTGCGTTCACACGGGGAAATTGGGTAAGATGGTCAAAGTGAGTCGATATCCGGGCTCATGTTGTACGAGAACGCACCGGCGCGCAGGTGGGCAGCGGGACGGAGGAAAGCAGGAAAATCCCTTGTGCGGCAAGAAAAAACTTGCGTTGCCCAGTGCATTTTAGTACAATATTGAATGTTGGTCATGGACTTGCGATGATGTGGGAGGTTGCTGACACACCCGGCCCCTTTGCCATGACCGGGGTGCAGGATATTTCCACGGAGAAATGTCCGTTTATAAAATGGGCGAAAAAGGAGGGACTAAAATGGCAAAACAAAAGATTCGTATTCGTTTAAAGGCGTACGATCACAAAATCCTCGATCAGTCTGCTGAGAAAATCGTAGACACCGCGAAGCGTTCCGGTGCCAGCGTATCCGGTCCGATTCCGCTTCCGACGGAAAAAGCGGTTTACACGATTCTCCGCGCTGTTCACAAGTACAAAGACTCTCGTGAACAGTTCGAAATGCGTACGCACAAGCGTTTGATCGACATTTTGAACCCGACGCCGCAAACGGTTGACGCTCTGATGCGTCTGGATCTGCCGTCCGGTGTGGACATCGAGATCAAACTGTAAGCTTGTAAAAGTGATACACGCGCGGGCGTTGTCTTAACGAACGCGATATACCAAGTCTTCAAACCCCGTAAACGGCACCCCTGCGCATCGGCAGGGACTTGATACAACACGAATGTTTTTTGGAGATAAGTACAGGAGGTGGCACACATGACCAAAGGAATCTTAGGGAAAAAACTTGGCATGACGCAAGTTTTTAGTCCGAACGGAGCAGCCATCGCTGTTACGGTTATCGAAGCTGGTCCTTGCGTCGTTCTGCAAAAGAAGGATCAAGAGAACGATGGCTATGAAGCGATCCAACTCGGCTTCGAAGACAAGAAAGAACAGCGTGCAAACAAACCGGAAAAAGGACACGCAGCGAAAGCAAACACTGCACCTAAGCGCTTCATTCGCGAAATTCGCGGAGTAAACCTCGCAGATTACGAGGTTGGTCAAGAACTGAAAGCTGACATTTTTGCCGAAGGAGAATTCGTAGACGTTGCCGGAGTAACCAAGGGGAAAGGTTTCCAAGGTGCCATCAAGCGCCACAACCAAGCCCGCGGTCCGATGGCTCACGGTTCCCGTTACCATCGTGGACCTGGTTCTCTCGGTGCGATCGCTCCGAACCGCGTATTCAAGGGTCAAACCCTGCCGGGTCAAATGGGTGGCGACAACGTAACCATCCAAAACCTGGAGATCATCAAGGTAGATGCGGATCGCAACCTGATTCTGGTAAAAGGCTCCGTGCCTGGCCCGAAAAACAGCTACGTTGTAGTATCCACGGCAGTCAAGAAGAACAAGTAAGGAAAGGAGGAACTGACATGCCAAAAGTAGCTCTTTACAACCAAGCCGGTTCTCAAGTGGGCGAAATCGAGCTGGCTGACAGCGTATTCGGCATCGAACCCAACAACGCTGTGCTCTTCGACGCAATCGTGATGCAGCAAGCTTCCCAACGCCAGGGCACTCACGATGTAAAGAACCGTTCTGAAGTAAGTGGTGGTGGCCGCAAACCGTGGCGCCAAAAAGGTACGGGTCGTGCCCGCCAAGGTTCCATTCGCGCTCCGCAATGGAAAGGCGGCGGTGTCGTATTTGGTCCGACTCCGCGTAAATACGGATACAAACTGAACCGCAAAGTTCGTCGTCTGGCGCTGAAATCCGCGCTGTCCGCGAAAGTGCAAAACAACGAACTGCTGGTTCTGGACGCGCTGAATATCCCGGCTCCGAAAACCAAGGATATGAAGGCTGTCCTGAACAACCTGAAAGTAGATCGCAAAGTGCTGATCGTAACGTCCGAATTCGATCAAAACGTAGCGCTCTCTTCCCGCAACATCCCGGGTGCGAAGTTCGTAGATGCTGCTGGCATTAACGTTCTCGACCTGGTGGCGCACGACAAAGTAATCGTAACGAAAGATGCGGTTGCGAAAGTAGAGGAGGTGCTCGCCTAATGAAGAGCCTTCACGACATCATCAAGCGCCCTGTCATTACGGAGCGCACCACTGACATGATGGCAGAGAAGAAGTACGTGTTTGAAGTACCTCTCAAAGCGAACAAAACCGAGATCAAGCAAGCGGTTGAGAAAGTGTTCGGCGTGAAAGTGGCGGCAGTCAACACCATGCGTGTTCCTGCGAAACCGAAGCGCTACGGCAAATACTCCGGTTACACCTCCGAGTGGAAAAAGGCGATCGTTAAGCTGACTGAAGACAGCAAAGAGCTGACGTTCTACGAAGGTGTATAACCCCGACGGCTACAGAAAAGGAGGGAATTTACATGGGTATCAAAAAGTTTAAACCGACTTCTCCTGGTCGTCGCCAAATGACGGTTTCTACTTTCGAGGAGATCACCAAGTCGACTCCTGAAAAATCCCTGTTGGCGCCCCTGACCAAAAAAGCAGGCCGCAACAACCAAGGGAAAATCACCGTTCGTCATCAAGGTGGCGGTCATAAACGCAAATATCGCATCATCGACTTCAAACGCAACAAAGACGGCATCGTAGGCCGCGTAGCTTCCATCGAGTACGACCCGAACCGTTCCGCCAACATCGCGCTGATCAACTACGTGGACGGCGAAAAGCGCTACATCATCGCGCCGCTGGGTCTGAAAGTAGGCGACGAGATCATCTCCGGTCCGAATGCCGACATCAAAATCGGTAACGCTCTGCCGCTGGAAAACATTCCGGTTGGTACGACGATCCACAATATCGAGCTGAAACCTGGCAAAGGCGGCCAACTGGTTCGCGCAGCCGGCGCATCCGCTCAACTGCTCGGCCGTGACGGCGATTTCGTCATCGTACGTCTCTCTTCCGGTGAGACTCGCCGCATTCACAACAACTGCCGCGCAACCATCGGTCAAGTCGGCAACCTCGACCACGAGCTGATCAACATCGGTAAAGCAGGTCGTTCCCGCTGGCTGGGTATCCGTCCGACTGTTCGCGGTAGCGTAATGAACCCGAACGATCACCCGCACGGTGGTGGTGAAGGCCGCGCTCCGATCGGTCGCAAAGCGCCTGTTACGCCTTGGGGTAAACCTACTCTGGGTCTCAAAACCCGCAAGAAGAAAAACAAATCCGATCAGTACATTATTCGCCGCCGCAAGAAGTAAGGCCGGCTTTAGACAATTAACCGAACGCCTTTGGCGAAGGGAGGTTCACTTATGGGACGCAGCTTGAAGAAAGGTCCTTTCGTGGATGACCACTTGATGAAAAAAGTTGTTGAGCTGAACGAAAAAAACGAGAAGCGCGTGATTAAAACCTGGTCTCGCCGTTCGACCATCTTCCCGGAATTCGTCGGACACACGTTTGCCGTGTACGATGGCCGCAAGCATGTACCGGTATACGTAACGGAAGACATGGTTGGTCATAAACTGGGTGAATTTGCACCAACTCGTACCTTCAAGGGTCACGTCGACAACGACAAGAAATCCAAGAAGCGCTAATTTTCTCTTGACAGAGAGGAGGTACAAAGATGGAAGCTAAAGCAGTTGCTCGCTATATTCGCATCGCTCCTCGTAAAGTTCGCCTGGTGGTTGACTTGATTCGAGGCAAGCAGGTGGGTGAAGCGCTGGCGATCCTGAAGCACACGCCGAAAGCGGCTTCTCCCGTTGTTGAGAAACTCCTGAAATCGGCTATCGCTAACGCTGAGCACAACTACGAGATGGATCCGAACAACCTCGTGGTGAGCAAAATCTTCGTCGACCAAGGTCCGACGCTGAAGCGTTTCCGTCCGCGCGCTATGGGTCGCGCTAGCCGCATCCATAAACGCACCAGCCACATCACCGTGGTATTAAACGAGAAATAAGGAGGGATTACGTGTGGGTCAAAAGGTAAGCCCGGTTGGTCTTCGCATTGGCATTATCCGCGACTGGGAGTCCAAATGGTACGCTGACAAGGACTTCGCTACGCTCTTGCACGAAGACCTGAAAATCCGCAAATTCATCAAAGGGCGTCTGAAAGATGCTGCTGTATCCACCATTGAAATCGAACGCGCAGCGAACCGCGTGAACGTAACGATTCACACCGCTAAGCCTGGTATGGTAATCGGTAAGGGCGGTGCGGAAGTTGAGGTTCTGCGCAAATCGCTGACGGAGCTGACCGGCAAGCGCGTTCACATCAACATCAACGAAGTGAAAAAACCGGATCTGGATGCTACCCTGGTAGCTGAAAATATCGCTCGTCAACTGGAAAACCGCATTTCTTTCCGTCGTGCGCAAAAGCAGGCCATCTCTCGTACCATGCGTGCAGGCGCGAAAGGGATCAAAACACTGGTCAGCGGTCGTCTCGGCGGTGCTGACATCGCACGTTCCGAAGGTTACAGCGAAGGCACGGTTCCGCTTCACACGCTGCGCGCTGACATCGACTACGGCACGGCTGAAGCTCACACCACCTATGGTCGTATCGGCGTAAAAGTGTGGATCTACCGCGGAGAAGTCCTTCCGACGAAAAAGAACGTCGCTACTGAGGAAGGAGGCAAGTAATCATGTTGATGCCGAAACGCGTGAAACACCGCAAACAACATCGTGGCAAAATGCACGGTAACGCAAAAGGCGGCACCACTGTTGCATTCGGTGAATACGGTCTGCAAGCACTGGAGCCGGCATGGGTGACCAACCGTCAAATCGAGGCTGCCCGTATTGCGATGACCCGTTACATCCGCCGTGGCGGTAAAGTATGGATCAAAATCTTCCCTGACAAGCCAGTTACGCAAAAGCCGCTGGAAGTACGGATGGGTTCCGGTAAAGGTTCTCCTGAGCACTGGGTAGCGGTAGTGAAGCCTGGCAAGATCATGTTCGAACTTGCCGGCGTACCTGAAGAAACCGCTCGCGAAGCTATGCGCTTGGCCATGCACAAACTGCCGATCAAGTGCAAGTTCGTGAAGCGTGAAGAAGTGGGTGGTGACGCACATGAAGGCTAATGAGTTCCGCAATTTGACCACTGCCGAGATCGAACAAAACATCGCCTCTTTGAAAGAAGAGTTGTTCAACCTTCGTTTCCAGTTGGCTACCGGTCAACTCGAAAACACGGCTCGCATCAAGCAAGTACGTAAGGATATCGCACGTGCGAAAACCATCCTGCGCCAAAGAGAATTGGGGATCGGCTAATTAAAGGAAGGAGGTTGGAACAATGACCGCACAACGCAATATGCGTAGAACGATGGTAGGTCGTGTCGTTTCCGACAAAATGGACAAAACCATTGTGGTTTTGGTTGAGACCTACAAAAAGCACCCGCTGTACGGCAAGCGCGTGAAGTACTCCAAGAAGTTCAAGGCTCACGACGAGAACAACACGGCAAAAGTGGGCGACATCGTGGAAATCATGGAAACTCGTCCGCTGTCCAAAGACAAGCGCTTCCGCTTGGTACGCATCGTCGAAGAGGCAGTAATCGTATAAGCTAGATTTTCGGGTAAACACATCCGAAAGGAGGAACAGTAAATGATCCAAACTCAGACGAGATTGGCTGTTGCTGACAACTCCGGTGCAAAAGAACTTATGTGCATCAAGGTTCTGGGTGGTTCCGGTCGCAAAACGGCGAACATCGGTGACGTAATCGTGTGCTCCGTTAAATCCGCAACACCCGGCGGCGTTGTCAAGAAAGGTCAAGTAGTAAAAGCGGTTGTGGTACGCAGCGTACGTGGCGTTCGCCGCCCGGACGGTTCCTACATCCGTTTTGACGAAAACGCAGCGGTTATCATCCGTGAAGACAAATCTCCTCGCGGTACCCGTATCTTTGGACCGGTGGCTCGTGAACTCCGCGAGAAAGATTTCATGAAGATCATCTCTCTGGCTCCAGAGGTTATCTAATCTGAACGGAAATACTCAGGTAGTTTGTTCGATAGGAGGTGCACCAAGCGATGCACGTAAAGAAAGGCGACACTGTAATCGTAATTGCGGGCAAAGACAAAGGCAAAAAAGGTCGCGTTCTCGCTGCATATCCGAAGAAAGAGCGCGTTCTGGTTGAAGGTATCAACCTCGTGAAAAAACACACCCGTCCGTCTCAAACCAATCCGCAAGGCGGCATTGTAACTCAAGAAGCACCGATTCACGTTTCCAACGTATCCTTGATCGATCCGAAGACCGGCAAAGCTACTCGCATCGGTTACAAGGTACTGGAAAACGGTAAAAAAGTTCGGTACGCGAAAAAATCTGGCGAAGTTATCGACAAGTAGTCAGATCGGAAAGGAGGATGTCCTAGATGGCAGCAAGATTGAAAGAAAAATACCTGAAAGAAATCGTGCCTAGCCTGATGAGCAAGTTTAACTACTCTTCCATCATGCAGGTTCCGAAAGTGGAAAAAGTAATCATCAACATGGGCGTGGGTGAAGCGGTAGGCAACGCCAAAGCGCTGGATTCCGCAGTGGAAGATCTGCAAACCATCGCTGGCCAAAAGCCGGTCGTAACCCGTGCGAAAAAATCCATCGCCGGTTTCAAACTGCGTGAAGGCATGGCAATCGGCGCGAAAGTAACCCTGCGCGGCGAACGCATGTATCACTTCCTCGACAAACTGATGAACGTTGCGCTTCCGCGCGTGCGCGACTTCCGCGGCGTTTCTTCCAAAGCGTTCGACGGTCGCGGCAACTACACGCTCGGTCTGAAGGAACAACTGATCTTCCCGGAGATCGAGTACGATAAGATCGACAAGGTTCGCGGTATGGACATCGTCATCGTCACTTCCGCAAAAACGGATGAAGAGGCACGTGAACTGCTGACTCAAATGGGTATGCCATTCCGTAAATAAACCCCATCGTAAGGAGGGAAGAATGTGGCAAAGAAATCGATGATCGTCAAGCAACAACGGAAACCGAAATTTGCGGTTCGCGCTTACACCCGCTGCGAGCGCTGCGGCCGTCCTCACTCCGTGTTGCGCAAATTCAAGCTCTGCCGTATTTGCTTCCGTGAACTTGCTTATAAAGGCCAAATCCCTGGCGTGAAAAAAGCAAGCTGGTAATTTGAAACGGGAAGGAGGTTCTCTCTCATGGTTATGACTGATCCAATCGCAGATATGCTTACCCGCATTCGCAATGCCAACATGGTTCGCCACGAGAAAGTGGAAATTCCGGCGTCCACCATCAAGAAGGAAATCGCTCGCATCCTGAAGGAAGAAGGTTTCATTCGCGATGCGGAATTCGTTGAAGACAACAAACAAGGGATTATCCGTGTGTTCCTGAAATACGGCCCGAACAACGAGCGCGTTATCACCGGTCTGAAGCGTATCTCCAAACCGGGTCTGCGCGTGTACGCGAAAAGCACCGAGATCCCGAAAGTTCTCGGCGGTCTGGGCATTGCCCTGATCTCCACGTCTGCCGGCGTGATGACCGACAAACAAGCACGCCAAGCACACGTGGGCGGCGAGGTTCTCGCTTACGTTTGGTAATTACAGATTGAAAAGCACAGGAGGTGCACCACATGTCTCGTGTCGGTAAAAAACCGATCGTGGTCCCTGCAGGCGTTACCCTCACTCTGAACGGTACCGAGCTGACGGTAAAGGGCCCTAAGGGTACACTTGTTCGTAAATTCCATCCGGATATGAAAATCAACATCAGCGATAACGAGGTTATCGTTGAACGTCCCAGCGACAACAAACTGCACCGTTCCCTGCACGGTACGACGCGTGCACTGATCGCCAACATGGTAACGGGCGTATCCGAAGGCTTCTCCCGTACGCTGGAGCTGGTGGGTGTCGGTTACCGTGCCGCCAAGTCCGGCAAGGGCGTAACGCTTTCTCTCGGTTTCTCCCATCCGGTAGAGATCACTCCTGAAGAGGGGATCGAAATCGAAGTACCGAACCAAACCACGCTGGTGGTAAAAGGCATCGACAAGGAGCGCGTAGGCCAGGTTGCTGCCGAAATCCGCTCGATCCGCAAACCTGAACCGTACAAAGGCAAAGGGATCAAGTACAGCGATGAAGTGGTTCGCCGCAAAGAAGGCAAAAAGGGTAAATAAGCTTCGTAGTTTCATGAGAAGGGAGGCCGCGTAATGTTTACGAAACCTGATAAAAACAAAGCTCGGAAAAAACGTCATCTGCGTATCCGCAAGCGCGTCGTAGGTTCTGCCGCACGTCCGCGCCTGAACGTATTCCGTTCTTCCAAGCACATCTATGCTCAACTGATTGACGATGTGGCCGGCCACACACTGGCAGCCGCATCCTCGCTGGATAAAGAGCTGGGCCTGAAAAACGGCGCAAACGTGGAAGCTGCTGCAGCAGTCGGCACACTGATCGCAAAACGCGCAAAGGAAAAAGGCCTGACCGAAGTGGTCTTTGACCGTGGCGGTTACATTTATCATGGACGTATCAAAGCACTGGCAGAAGCAGCTCGCGAAGCTGGCCTGCAATTCTAACAACAAGGAGGGTAAGGAATGCGTATCGACCCTAGCAAATTAGAGCTGGAAGAAAAAGTTGTCGCCGTTAACCGCGTCGCGAAAACGGTTAAGGGTGGCCGTCGCATGAGCTTCAGCGCCCTGGTTGTTGTCGGCGACCGCAACGGTCATGTAGGCGCCGGTATGGGGAAAGCGCAGGAAGTTCCGGACGCCATTCGCAAGGCGATTGAAGACGCTAAGAAAAAACTGATCCGCGTACCGCTGAAAGGAACGACGATTCCGCACGAAGTCCTGTGCCAGTTCGGCTCCGGCAAAGTGCTGATCAAGCCGGCTTCCGAAGGTACCGGTGTCATCGCCGGCGGTCCTGTCCGCGCGGTACTGGAGCTTGCTGGTGTAGGCGACGTATTGAGCAAGTCTCTCGGTTCCAACAACCCCATCAACATGGTCAACGCTACGCTGGAAGGCCTCAGCCGCCTGAAAACAGCGGAAGAAGTCGCGAAACTGCGCGGTAAGACTGTTGACGAGTTGCTGGGTTAATAAGGAGGGAATGAACATGGCAAAACTGCAAATCACCCTCAAGCGCAGTCTGATCGGCCGCACCGTCGATCAAAAGGATACCGTCAAAGCACTGGGTCTCCGTAAAATTCACCAAACCGTTGTGAAAGAAGACAATCCGGCAATCCGCGGGATGATCTTCAAAGTGAAGCACCTGGTTGAAGTAAAAGAAGTAGAAGCGTAATCACCATTTCCATAAGGTTAGGAGGTGCAAGGAATGAAATTGCATGAACTGAAACCTGCAGAAGGATCCCGTCACACTCGTAAGCGCGTCGGTCGCGGTATCGGTAGCGGTACCGGCAAAACCGCCGGCAAAGGTCACAAAGGTCAAAACGCCCGTTCCGGCGGCGGTGTTCGCCCTGGTTTCGAGGGTGGTCAAAACCCGCTGTACCGTCGTCTGCCTAAGCGCGGTTTCACCAACATCTCTCGCAAGGAATACGCGATTGTGAGCCTGGACGCGCTGAACCGTTTTGAAGAAGGCACCGTGGTGACGCCTGAACTGCTGAAAGAAACCGGCGTTATTTCCGCTCTGCGTGACGGTGTAAAAGTTCTTGCCAACGGCGAACTGAACGTGAAGCTGACCGTAAAAGCTCACAAGTTCTCCGCTGCTGCTGCTGAGAAGATCGCTCAAGTCGGTGGAACAGCCGAGGTGATCTAATGTTAGCCTCGCTCACTAACATTTTTAAGATAGGCGACCTGCGTCGTAAGGTTTTGTTTACACTGATGATGCTGGTCGTCTTCCGAATCGGGAGCTTCGTCCCTGTCCCCAACGTGAATGTCGAGTTGTTTCAGCAGAACACGAACCATCTGCTGGGGTTGTTGAACACCTTCTCCGGCGGGGCGCTGCAAAACTTCTCGATTTTTGCGATGGGGATCATGCCGTACATCACGGCATCGATCATCATGCAGCTCCTGTCCATGGATGTGGTGCCGAAGTTTACGCAGTGGGCCCGTGAAGGGGAAGTGGGACGCCGCAAGATCGCGACGGTGACCCGTTACTTCACGGTGGTCCTCGCCCTCATCCAGTCGGTGGGGATGACTATCGGCTTCAACAACATGGCGCCTGGTTTGCTGAAAGACACGTCCATTGGCAGTTACGCATTGATTGCCATCACCCTTACAGCAGGGACCTCGTTCCTGATGTGGATGGGCGAACAAATTACGGAGAAAGGGATCGGCAACGGGATTTCGATTATCATCGTGGCCGGGATCGTGGCCAACATCCCGACCGGCATCGCGACGATTTACACGTCCCAGTTCAGCGATCCGAGCCAAAATTTGTTCTTCAGTATCGTGAAGGTACTGCTCATTCTGCTGGTGATCATCGCCATTATTGTCGGGGTCATTTTCATGCAGCAAGGTGTGCGCAAGATTCCGGTACAGTACGCCAAACGCGTGGTTGGCCGCAAAATGTACGGTGGTCAATCCACGCACATCCCGCTGAAGATTAACTCGGCGGGTGTGATTCCGGTCATCTTCGCCGTCTCGCTGGTGATTTTCCCCTCTACCATTGCACAGTTCTGGGTGGATCCATCCGGAACGGGAATCGCCAACTGGATTTACACGCATTTCCAACCCAGCGCACCGTTTGGGATGACGCTTTACGCGTTCTTGATTATCGGGTTCACCTACTTCTACACCTTTGTACAGATCAACCCTGTACAACTGGCGGAGAACATGAAGAAAAATGGCGGTTACATTCCTGGTATCCGACCCGGTAAAAACACCGAGGTGTACATTACCCGTACGTTGAACCGTCTGACACTGGCGGGCGCTCTGTTCCTGATGGTGATTTCCATCATGCCATTCTTCTTCAGCAAGCTGGCGAACCTGCCGCAGTCGATTTACATCGGCGGTACGTCGCTTTTGATCGTGATCGGGGTTGCGCTCGATACGATGAAGCAGATCGAAAGCCAGATGATCAAGCGCCACTACCAAGGGTTCATCAAGTAACCGAGGTGTTGAAAAGCTTTCTTCAGCCGACCGGAGGCTGCGCGATGCGCGGTGAAGCTTTTCGCACGGGACGGAGGGAATGGACGTGAATATAATTTTGATGGGTTTGCCTGGGGCCGGCAAAGGTACGCAGGCGGAACGAATCGTAAAAGAGTTTGACATCCCGCACATCTCGACTGGCGACATGTTCCGGGCAGCGGTCAAAAACGAGACGCCGCTCGGACTTGAAGCCAAGTCCTACATGGATAAAGGGCTGCTCGTCCCCGATGAGATCGTCATCGGGATCGTGCGGGAGCGCCTGGCGATGGATGATTGCGCAAAGGGATTCCTGCTCGACGGGTTTCCGCGCACGGTGCCGCAGGCGGAGGCATTGACGGCTACCTTGAAGGAGCTGGGCCGCGAGATCGACCATGTGATCAATATCAACGTTCGCCGGGAGTTCCTGATCGAACGTCTGACCGGTCGCTGGATCTGCCCGATTTGCGGAGCGAGCTACCACACGCTGTTCAATCCGCCGAAAGAGGCAGGCGTGTGCGACAAGGATGGCGGCAAGCTGTTCCAGCGCGATGACGACAAGCCGGAAGTGGTGGCGCAGCGCCTCGATGTCAACATCGCCCAAGCACAACCGCTCATCGACTACTACGCTGAGCAAGGCCTCCTGCGAAACATCAATGGTGAACAGGATATCCAGGTCGTATTCGCGGAAATCACGTCTGTGTTGCGAGGGTAAGGGAGCATGATCATCCTGAAGTCGAAAGCAGAGCTTGAGGTTATGCGCGAAGCTGGTCGGATCGTCGCACTCACCCATCAAGAGCTGGCCAAGGCCATCAAGCCTGGCGTGACGACAAAGCAACTGGACGAACTCGCCGAAACCTTTATCCGCAGCATGGGAGCCATTCCATCGTTCAAAGGCTACGGTGGCTTTCCAGGAAGTATCTGTACTTCAGTCAATGAAGAACTCGTACACGGGATCCCAGGAAAACGGACGTTGCAAGAAGGAGACATCATCAGCATCGACATCGGTGCCCAGTTCCAAGGGTATCATGGAGACTCCGCTTGGACGTATCCGGTCGGCAACATTTCGGAAGAAGATCAGCGTTTGCTGCGAGTGACGGAAGAGTCGCTGTACAAGGGGCTGGAGAAAGCCATGCCCGGTGCGCGGCTGTCTGACATTTCCCACGCGATTCAGATCCACGCAGAGGCTGCCGGCTTCACGCTCGTTCGCGAGTATGTGGGGCATGGGATCGGGCAAAACTTGCACGAAGACCCCCAGGTTCCCAACTACGGCCCGCCTGGACGCGGTCCACGGTTGAAACCGGGAATGGTGTTGGCAGTCGAACCAATGGTCAATGCCGGCGAACGTTATGTCCGCACTTTGGAGGACAATTGGACGGTTGTGACAGTGGATCGAAAAAAATGTGCTCATTTTGAACACACCATCGCGATTACGGAAGAGGGCTATGAGATTTTAACGCGGGCGTAGCCGAAGCCCCGGGTTCGCTTCGGAATTGTCGTCCAACGTGTCGACGTTAAGTTCGTTGTGTGAGCCAAACGCAAAACTCATGGTCTGACTGAAGACAGAGGAAAGGAGAGCTTGCCATGGCAAAAGACGATGTGATTGAAGTGGAAGGTACGGTAATCGAGCCTTTGCCGAATGCGATGTTTCGGGTAGAATTAGAGAATGGGCACAAGGTGCTCGCTCACGTCTCCGGAAAGATCCGCATGCACTTTATCCGCATTCTGCCTGGGGATAAGGTAACGGTTGAGCTGTCGCCGTACGACTTGACACGCGGACGCATTACGTACCGCTACAAATAAGCGAAACCCCTAGAAGAGGGAGGCAAGAACCATGAAAGTGAGACCTTCGGTTAAACCGATTTGCGAAAAGTGCAAGGTTATCCGTCGGAAAGGTAACGTAATGGTTATTTGTGAAAATCCTAAGCATAAGCAAAAACAAGGGTAATCAAGGAGGTGCTTTTGACACATGGCACGTATTGCAGGCGTTGACTTGCCTCGCGAAAAGCGCGTGGAAATCGCTCTTACCTACATCTTTGGTATCGGCCGTCCCACGTCCCAAAAAATTCTGTCCGCTACCGGCGTAAATCCGGATACTCGCGTTCGTGACCTGACAGAAGAAGAAGTCAGCAAACTGCGCGATTACATCGACAAAAACCTGAAGGTGGAAGGCGATCTTCGTCGTGAGATCTCCCTGAACATCAAGCGTCTGATGGAAATCGGCTGCTACCGCGGCATCCGTCACCGCCGTGGCCTGCCGGTTCGCGGTCAACGCACGAAAACCAACGCTCGTACGCGCAAAGGCCCGCGCCGTACTGTAGCGAACAAGAAGAAGTAAAGGAGGGTAATTGGACATGGCGAAAAGAAAACAAGCGACTGCTACTCGTACCCGTCGTCGTGATCGCAAAAACGTGGAAGTCGGCGTAGCTCACATCCGCTCCACGTTTAACAACACGATCGTAACCATCACTGATCCGCACGGCAACGCAATTTCCTGGTCCAGTGCAGGTGCCCTCGGCTTCAAGGGCTCCCGCAAGAGCACGCCGTTCGCTGCGCAAATGGCTGCCGAAGCCGCTGCGCGCGTAGCAATGGAACATGGCATGCGTTCTTGCGAAGTGCTGGTAAAAGGACCGGGCGCTGGCCGTGAAGCCGCGATCCGTTCCCTGCAAGCAGCAGGTCTGGAAGTAAACATGATCAAAGACGTGACGCCGATTCCGCACAACGGTTGCCGTCCGCCAAAACGTCGCCGCGTGTAACGGGTTTATATCGTTCAGAACATGTCCATACTAGAATGGTAAATTCTGATTCAATAGCTTGTCATGCACGCAAACGGTAAACCGCCGGGGAAATTCCTGAGTGGGCTGAATCGGCCCACCCAAGAATTTCGACGTTTTGAAGGAGGGTTTGTTTAATGATAGAAATAGAAAAACCGAAAATCGAGGTTGTGGAAGTAAGCGACGACAACTCGTACGGGAAGTTCGTTGTTGAACCTCTGGAGCGCGGATACGGCACCACTCTTGGCAACTCGCTGAGACGGATTCTCCTCTCGTCTTTGCCAGGCGCGGCAGTGCGCACCGTTCAAATTGACGGGGTCCTTCACGAGTTCTCTACGGTTGAAGGCGTTGTGGAAGATGTGACGGAAATCATCCTGAACATCAAGGGCCTGGCGCTGAAGATTCATTCCGATGAAGAAAAAGTCATCGAGATTGACGCAGAGGGCGAAGGCGTCGTCAAGGCGGGAGATATCCGCGCCGACAGCGATGTGGAGATCTTGAACCCTGATCTTCATATCGCAACGTTAGCAAATGGCGGTCGTCTGCACATTCGTATGACAGCTGGACGTGGACGTGGATATGTTCAAGCAGATGGTAACAAATCGGAAGACCAACCGATCGGTGTGATTCCGATTGATTCGATTTATACGCCGATCAAGCGCGTCAACTATCAAGTGGAAAATACCCGTGTCGGGCAAATGACCAACTATGACAAGTTGACGCTTGAAGTATGGACCAACGGCAGCATCAGTCCGGAAGAAGCCGTTAGTCTCGGCGCCAAAATCATGACGGAGCATCTCAACCTGTTTGTCGGCCTGACGGATGAGGCGAAAGATGCGGAAATCATGGTCGAAAAAGAAGAGGACAAGAAAGAGAAAGTGCTCGAGATGACCATCGAAGAGCTCGATCTCTCTGTCCGTTCCTACAACTGCTTGAAGCGTGCCGGTATCAATACCGTGCAAGAGCTGACGCAGAAGACCGAAGAGGACATGATGAAAGTGCGCAACTTGGGCCGCAAATCCCTGGAAGAAGTGCAGGAAAAGCTGGCTGAGTTGGGCTTGTCCCTGCGCAGCGACGACTAGGGAAGGCTGACAGCGCCTGGACTCCGTCCTCACGGAACATTCCCTCCGGAGAGGGGATTTCAGATCTGGCTTCGCTCCAGCCATGGCTGAGCGGTGCCAGCGTGAAAAAGGAGGTAAGAACATGGCATACCGTAAATTGGGTCGTCGTAGCGCGGCGCGCAAAGCGCTGTTCCGCGACTTGGTAACCGACCTGATCATCAACGAGCGCATTGAAACCACCGAGATGAAGGCAAAAGAACTGCGCTCCATCGCTGAACAAATGATTACGCTGGCCAAGCGCGGTGACCTGCATGCTCGCCGTCAAGTCGCTGCTTTCGTTCGCAAGGAAGTGGCGAATGAAGAAGGCCGCGATGCGGTTCAAAAGCTGTTCGATGAGATCGCGCCTCGTTACAAAGAGCGCAACGGCGGTTACACCCGTATCCTGAAGACAGGTCCTCGCCGCGGCGACGCAGCACCGATGGCGTACATCGAATTAGTGTAATAGCACACTCAGATTGTGAAAAAGGGTGGGGACAGACTCTGGTCTTAGGCTGGACTCTGATTCATGCCCTTTTTTCTTTGTTCAAATCCCTGTCCAAGGCTGGGAGGATGTGAGCGCCTCATGAAGGAGGAACAACTGCTGGCTTTCCAGGGCGTCTCTTTTGCCTACGAGGGCGAGGGAGGGGCGGCCGTACCGGTGCTGAACGGGATCGACTTGGAGATTGCCAAAGGAACCTTTGTCTCCATCCTCGGTCCCAACGGATCGGGCAAGTCGACGCTGGCCAAACTGTCGAACGGCCTGCTGCTCCCGAACGAGGGAGCCGTCATCGTCAGCGGCATGGACACCAGGGACGGCGAGCTGCTCTGGGAAGTGCGCCGCCACGTCGGCATGGTGTTTCAAAATCCGGACAATCAGATCGTGGGGGCCACTGTGGAGGACGATGTGGCATTCGGCCTGGAGAACATGGGCGTGCCGCCGGACGAGATGCGCCGCCGTGTGGACGAAGCGCTGGCGGCCGTCGGGATGGAGCGCCACCTGCACGACCAACCCCACCACCTGTCGGGCGGTCAGAAGCAGCGCGTGGCGATCGCCGGCATCATGGCGATGCGCCCATCCGTGCTCATTCTGGACGAGGCGACAGCGATGCTGGATCCCCAGGGACGGCGTGACGTGTTGGCGTTGGCCCGCCGGCTCAACCGGGAAGAGGGAATCACGGTGGTGAATATCACCCATTTTCCCGAAGAAGCCGTCTTTTCCGATCGGGTCATCGTCATGAGCGGCGGGCGGATTGAGCTGGACGGTTCCCCTTCCGAGGTGTTTGCCCGGCCGGAGCGCCTGCAGGAACTGGGCCTGGACGTGCCGTTTGCCGTCCGGCTTCGCCGCGCGCTGGCGGACGAGGGAGTACAGCTTCCGTTTGTACTGCACCAAGAGGAGCTGGTGGAGCACTTATGCAGATTACTTTTGACCAGGTAAGCCACATCTACGGCAGAGGAACGCCGTTTGAACGGACGGCGCTGCGCGACGTCTCGCTGACCATTCCGGCGGGCTCGTTTGTGGGCATCATCGGCCAAACGGGATCGGGCAAGTCCACGCTGATCCAGCACCTCAACGGTCTGCTGCAGCCGACGTCGGGTACGATCACCCTGGGGGACGTAAAGGTGACCCCGCGGGAAAAAATGCCCCATGCCCGCCGGCGCGACATCGGCCTCGTCTTTCAGTACCCGGAACACCAGTTGTTTGAAGAGACGGTCGCCAAGGATGTGGCGTTTGGGCCGCTCAACTTTGACATGCCGCCGGAGCTGGTGGAGGTTAGGGTCCGGGAGGCGCTCGAGATCGTCGGCCTTGACTATGAAGCGGTCAAGGACCGCTCCCCGTTTCATCTGAGCGGCGGGCAGATGCGGCGCGTGGCGATTGCCGGCGTATTGGCGATGCAGCCCAAGGTGCTGATTTTGGACGAACCGACGGCAGGGCTTGATCCCGCCGGGCGCAAGGCGATTTTGGAAGCCATTTACCGGATTCATCGCGAACAGCGGCTCACCACCGTGCTGGTCACGCACAGCATGGAAGAAGCGGCCCGCTACGCCGACCGGCTGATTGTCATGGCACAGGGACGGGCGGTGCTGGAAGGCAGCCCGGATGAGGTGTTCGCGCACGCCGACCGACTGCGGGAGCTGGCGCTGGACGTGCCGGAGACAGTGGCGCTGGTCACGCAATTGAATCAACGGCTGCCGGAAACGGAACGGCTGCCTTCGTCCCTGTATCGGGAAGAAGCGCTGATCGAACATCTGTTGGCGCGGCTGTCCGTGGCAAAGGAGCGATAGGCCATGCTGCAGCACATTGCGATCGGCCAGTACGTGCCGGGACAATCGTTTCTCCACCAGACCGACCCCCGCAGCAAACTGCTGTTTGTCATCCTGTTCGCCGCGCTTGTCTTTTGGGCCAACAACGCGGCCACCTATGCCGTCCTGGTGGGTTTCATGCTGGCAGGCGTCCTGTTGTCCCGACTGTCGCTGTCGTACATTTTGAAAAGCCTGCGCCCTATCTGGCTGCTGATCCTCTTTACCGTGGTCCTGCACCTCGTGATCACCAAGGGGGGAGAGGTCTACTTCCGCTGGGGATGGCTGAGCGTGGAGGAAATGGGGGTCCGCCAGGCGGTGTTCATCTCGCTTCGCCTGACGCTGCTCGTGCTGATCAGCTCCCTCTTGACGCTGACGACGTCCCCGATTGACCTGACGGAAGGATTGGAGAGGCTGCTCGGTCCCACCGGCCGGATCGGCGTTCCCGTGCATGAGATCGCCCTGATGATGTCGATCGCGCTTCGCTTCATCCCCACGCTGATGGAGGAGACGGACAAGATCATCAAGGCGCAGACGGCCCGGGGGGCCAATTTGACCGAGGGCAGCCTCGTCCGCCGCGCCCGCAGTCTGATGCCGATCGTCATTCCGCTGTTTGTCGGCGCATTCCGCCGGGCAGAAGAGCTGGCTTTGGCGATGGAGGCGCGCGGCTATCGCGGGGGAGTGGGGCGCACGCGTCTACGCAGGCTGAAGTGGAGCTGGCGGGACGGCTGCGTGGCCGCGGCGGCTTGTGCACTTACGTTTGTGATAGGATGGTGGCGCACATGAGGCGTTTGAAGTGCGTCGTGGCCTACGACGGCACGGATTACAGCGGGTTTCAGGTACAGCCCGATCAGATTACGGTTCAGGGCGAGATCGAAGCCGCGCTGCGGCGGATCACCGGAGAGGAGATCCAGATTGTCGGTTCCGGCCGGACCGACGCCGGCGTCCACGCCCGCGGCCAGGTTTTCCACTTCGATACCGCCAGCGGCATTCCGATCGACAAGTGGGCGTTTGTGCTGAACAATCAGCTCCCCGATTCCATCGTCATCCGCTCGGTGGAGGAGGCGGATCCGGCGTTTCACGCCCGTTTCGACGTCAAGGTCAAGGAGTACCGCTACTGCATCGACAACCGACCGGTCCCCGACGTCTTCCGCCATCGCTACGCCGACCATATCCGCCACCCGCTCGATCTGGAGGCGATGCGGCGTGCTGCCGCTCACCTGATCGGCGAGCACGACTTCACGTCGTTTTGTTCGGCCAAAACCTTTGTCGAGGACAAGGTGCGGACTGTGAACGACCTGCGCGTGGAGCGGACGGGCAGCGAGATTTGGGTCGTCTGCCGGGGCAACGGGTTTTTGTACAACATGGTGCGGATCATCGTCGGCACCCTGGTGGAAGTGGGCCAGGGCAAGCGCCACCCGGACGAGGTAAAGGAGATTCTGCGGGCGAGGGACCGGGAACAGGCCGGAAAAACGGCGCCCGCGAAAGGGCTGACGATGTGGGAGGTCATCTATTGACGCTCGGCGACCGGCTCAAGACCGGACAGGCCTTTTTCCAGCCGTTGGGGAGGAAGTCGGCTCTTGACTCAGCCTCTCCGATGTAGTACGATATTCCTTGGTATTTTCATACCCCGCTAGCCCCACTCTAGCCCCGGGATTGAAAAACAAGAACGTGGTTTCAATGAAACACCTGGAGAAGTTGCTCACCCGTTACAGGCAGCGTTCTCCACTTCATGATTTCCATGATTCCAGATGGAACGGTAACAATTTAGGAGGGACAAACATGCGTACCACATATATGGCGAAACCGCTCGAAGTCGAGCGCAAATGGTACATCGTTGACGCAGAAGGTCAAACGCTCGGGCGTCTGGCTAGCGAAGTCGCTTCCATTCTGCGCGGCAAATACAAACCGGAATTCACCCCGCACGTTGACACCGGCGATTTCGTAATCGTGATCAACGCGGACAAAGTAAAACTGACCGGGAAAAAACTGCAGGACAAAATCTACTACTCCCACTCCCTCTACCCGGGTGGTCTGAAAAAGACGACAGCAGGCGACATGCTGAAAAACAAACCTGTAAAAATGTTTGAACTGGCTGTAAAAGGCATGCTGCCGAAAAACAGCCTGGGACGTCAAATCTTCACCAAGCTGAAAGTATACGCTGGTCCGGAACATCCGCACGCAGCACAAAAACCGGAAGTTTGGCAAATCCGCGGATAAGGTAAAGGGAGGAAAGACTCGTGGCACAAGTACAATACTACGGTACAGGTCGTCGTAAGCACTCCGTAGCACGCGTTCGCCTGGTTCCTGGCGAAGGTCGCATTGTGATCAACAAGCGTGACATGGATAACTACTTTGGGTTGGAAACCCTGAAACTGATTGTGAAACAACCGCTCGTACTGACTGAAACGCTGGGTCGCTACGATGTATTGGTCAACGTAAAAGGTGGCGGTACCACCGGTCAAGCTGGTGCCATCCGTCACGGTGTGGCTCGTGCGCTGCTGAAAGCAGATCCGGAACTGCGCGGCGCCCTGAAACGCGCCGGCTTCCTGACTCGCGATCCGCGCATGAAAGAGCGTAAAAAATACGGTCTCAAAGCAGCTCGCCGCGCTCCGCAATTCTCCAAGCGCTAATCGGCTGTTCGATGCAAAACCCCTTGTCTGGCTTGCAGACAGGGGTTTTTGTTTTTCCCGTGAGCCGTCATAATTGTCCGGTATTGTCCATATGATGGGAAAGAGAATGGGACAAAGGGGACGGTGCAAGGTGGCTCGAAAAGTAGTCGGCTGGGTGCTTGCCTTCTTTTTGCTGCTGGTGTTGTTCACCTATGAAGCGCCGGAACGCTCCTCCTGGACGGCCTGGTCGCTGCCGCTGGCCGGTACGGTGATCGCCATTGATCCGGGGCACGGCGGACCGGACGGCGGGGCCGTTTCCGCGGACGGCACGGTCGTGGAAAAAGAGGTGACCCTGGCCATCAGCATGTATCTGCGCGATTTCCTGCAGCAGGCGGGAGCTTACGTGATCATGACCCGGGAGGAAGACAAGGACCTCGCTTCCCCGGAGGTGCAGAAGCTGCGGCAGCGCAAGTCGGAAGACATTCGCAACCGGGTCAAGCTGGTCAACGACAGCACGCCCGATTTTCTCGTCAGCATTCACGTCAATGCCATTCCCTCGCCGCGGTGGTCCGGCGCGCAGACCTTCTACTATCCGGCCTACAAGAAGAGCGCGGAAATGTCCTACCTGATCCAGAACGAAATCAAACGGGTGCTGAACAATACCGATCGCCATCCGATCAAGACGGATGACGTCTTCCTGATCCGCGAAGTGAACTGCCCGGCCGTGCTGGTGGAGGTGGGCTTTGCCAGCAACCCGGAGGAAGCGAAACGGCTTCGTTCCGTCGAGTATCAGAAAGCGCTGGCCAACGCCATTTACCAGGGCATGCTGCGCCATTATTCGGGCGAAAAGGTGCCAAACCTGCCGTAAGCGCGCCCGCAAACGTGTCCAGCCCTGTTGGATATGCTATAATGGACGCGCGTACGACTGTAGGACAAATGGTTGGGACATCTTGACAAATATTGATGCCTGGGGTGGACGATATGTTGACGAAAGAACAAGTGCTGGAAGCGCTGCGTGACGTAAAAGACCCGGAAATTAACCGCAGCCTGGTGGAATTAAACATGATTCGCGACATCCGCATCGACGGAGAAACGGTCAGCCTGACCGTCGTGCTGACGATTACCGGCTGTCCGCTGAAGGCGAAGATCGAGCAGGACGTCATCGACGCGCTCAAGCAATTGGGGGCCAAAGAGGTACGCCTCCAATTTGGAGCGATGACAGACGAGGAGCGGGCCGCCCTAAGCGCCCAATTGCGCGGGGGGCAGACACCGGCTGCTCCTGCGGGACAAGCGCCGCTGTTGAACCCGATTCTGGCCAAAGACTCCCACACCACCTTTATCGCCATCACCTCCGGAAAAGGCGGTGTCGGCAAGTCCACCGTCACCGTCAATCTGGCCGTCTCGCTGGCCCGCATGGGAAAACGCGTCGGCATTATCGACGCAGACATTTACGGGTTCAGCGTACCGGACATGATGAACATCGAACAGCGTCCGACGGTGATCGGCGAAACGATTTTGCCGGTGGAACAATTCGGCGTGAAAGTGATGTCCATGGGCTTTTTCGTGGAGGACAACTCGCCGGTGATCTGGCGCGGTCCGATGCTGGGCAAGATGCTGCGCAACTTCTTTACGGAAGTGCACTGGGGCGATGACCTCGACTATTTGCTGCTCGACCTGCCGCCGGGAACGGGAGACATGGCCCTGGACGTGCACACGATGATTCCGCAGAGCAAGGAAATCATTGTGACGACGCCGCACCCGACAGCCTCGTTTGTAGCCGCCCGGGCGGGGGCGATGGCCAAACGGACCGGACACGAGATCCTCGGGGTCGTGGAAAACATGGCCTGGTACGAGGCGAAGGATGGCTCCAAGGAGTACGTGTTTGGCAAAGGAGGCGGGGCGAAACTGGCCGAGGTGCTCAGCACCGAACTGCTGGCCCAGATTCCGCTCGGTCAGCCGGACAACCATCCGGCCGAGCCGGACTATTCGCCGTCCGTCTACCGGGCCGATTCGCCGATCGGCAAGCTGTATCTGGATATGGCCAAGCGCGTCGCCGAAAAGTGCGAAGCAGCCATCGGCCAATAAGCGAAAAACAAAAAGGTGGGCTCTTGATGGGAGCTCACCTTTCTCTTTAGGATTGGCTGTCTCCGCCGCCTTCCCCGCTGCCGCTTTTTTTCTTGCCTTTTTTCATGGTTTTCGGCTTCATCATGTCTTCCGTGGCCTTGGTCATCAACGTCATCATCTCGGCCTGGAACAGGGGGCTTTGCATCGCTTCCTTCATGATTTGCATGGTTTGTTTCCGGTACGCGGAGCTTCTCATCAGTTCCATCATATTTTTTTCGAACTCCGGGTCCCGCATGATGCTGATCATCATTTTCTGGTACTCGGGATCCTTCATCAGGTCTTTTATCAGCGCCTTGTGCTCGTTCTTCATCGATTTGGCCAGCGTGCTGGTGAATTTCGGGTCCTTGAACGCTTCTTTGATTTGCGGATTGTCCGGCTTGGAAATGCTCTGGATCAGCGCGGTGCGTACCGTGGACTCGTCCATGATGAGGCTTTGCTTGAACGATTCGTCCTTCATCATGTTGATTACGGATTTTTTGGCTTCGTCCGTCTTCAAAATGTCCAGGACCATGTCCTTCATGCTTCTATAATCAGGCTGTGTCGTGTTCTGAGCTGGTCCGCCGACGCCGCAGCTTGTCATGATCAGGCTGACCGCCAGCAACAACCAAAACGATACGGTTCGCTTCCTCATGGGCGGTGACCTCCTTTACCCGGCTACCCTTAACGTGCACCGATTGTTTTGTTCTTACGCTAGTATTTTCTTGCACGGGTTGGTACAATCATTATCGATGTGGATAGGAGGGACGTACGGTGAGTCTGCGCAAGTACGGCTGGCTGTTTTTTACCACCCTGCTGCTTGGCGGGTTGGGCGGGATTCTGGTCGGCATGATTTTCGCATCGGAAAAATTGCTGGAAGGCGGCATGGCCAATTTTTTTATGGGCACGTTCATGCAAATGCTGTACGGGATGACCATCAGCATTGTGGCGCAAATGGGTTTTTTTGCCTACATGACGATCAATTACCTTGCGCGAGGGCTGTTCAAAAACCCTTCGTTGTGGAAGAGCATCCAGGTATTTTTGGTGTTGTTTGTATTTTTTGACATGGTGTACCTGCGTTACACCCTGTTGGGCGAAGACGGCTCCGTCTGGCCGTTTTTCGTGGAGCCGATCCTGCTCCTGCTGGTCGCCGTGGTCACCGCCTACGGGAAAGCGCGCCTGACCAACCAGACGGCATGGGTGCCCACGCTGTTTTTCATGTTCGTGTTTTCCGCCATCGAATGGATTCCCGCGTTGAAACAATACAACGTGCACGCTACCTTGTCGATGCTGGTGCCGCTCTTGTTTTGCAACGTCTGGCAAGTCATGCAATTGCATCGTCTGGTCAAACGGGAAAGCTGACCGCTGTCAACGGTCAGCTTTTTTCGCTTACTTGACTTCCTGGCTTTGTACCTGGGAACCGGCAATCAGTTCCGAGACGGTGACGAACTCGTAGCCGTCGGCCCGCAGCTTGTCGATAATCCGGGGCAGGGCGAGGTGGGTCTGCTTACAGGAATCACTGGCGTGGAGCAGCACGATGTCGCCCGGATGGGCTTTGGACAAGACGTTGTTTACAATCGTGTCGACGCCGGGATTGATCCAGTCCTTGGAGTCGGTGTCCCACTGGATGACCGTGTAGCCCATTTCATCGGCAATCCGCAGCACGCGCTTGTCGAAGTCTCCGTTCGGCATGCGGATCAGCTTGGGCTTTTTCCCCGTCAGTTCGGTCAGAATCGTGTGGGCCCTGCCGATCTGGGCGCGAATTTCCTCGTCCGTATATTTGCTGTAATAGTCGTGTTTATGCCCGTGGGAACCGATTTCAAATCCGTCGTCGACGATCCGCTTGACGATCTCCGGATGACGCTGGCTCCAGGGGGAAGACAGGAAAAAGGTCGCTTTGTTTACCTTTTTTTCCTTCAGGATGTCCAAAATGGGCACGGCTCTCGTCTCTCCCCAGCTAATGTCGAAGGTCAGGGCGATTTTTTTCTCTTTGGTATCCACCTTGTAAATGGCTTGGGGAGCTTTGCTGCTGTCCGAGATGACGGTGATGGCGTCCCGTTCGGCATAGGCGATGCCAGCCGCCATCAGGAGAGCGGTGAGGATGATCAGCACCTGTTTCAAGCGTTGCGCGCTCAAGACGAACATGAATTTCATGACGGCACCTCCTTTGTCCCCTTACAGTTTATGCCGGATTGAGGAGGATATTCTTTGTCCGGGTGGGTATTGTTGCGGTACAATGCATATAGTGTACTAACCAGGCTGTAAAGGAGCGTACTTCATGAACACTCGGTTTCGACGCCTGTGGACGGACAACAAGTGGTACATTGTGACCGCCTGCCTGCTGTTTTTGGGTGGAGCCATGGTCGGCTTTCTGCAGTCCCATACCGTGCACGATATGGTCAGCGGCCTGATGGACGAATTGAAGGACATGGCCCAGCGCATCAGGGATAGCGGCCAAGGGGTGACGGCTTTGTTTTGGGCGATCTTTGTCAACAACGTCACCAGTTCGCTGATGATGATGGCGTTGGGGCTGTTTTTTGCCGTTTTCCCCGTGATCGGGATGGTGGCCAACGGCGTGCTGTTCGGCTATATCCTGGCGCAGTACAGCGCGGCGGGAATAAGCCCGTGGCTCATCTTCGCGGTCGGCATTTTGCCGCATGGCATCATTGAGCTGCCGACGGTCCTGTTCGCTGCCGGCTTGGGCATGCGTTTGGGCGTGCTCAGTTTGCGTTCCGTTGGCGGACTTTTTCAGCCGAGCAGTTGGGAGCGGGTAAAAAACGACTGGTACGACGTGTTGAAACAATTCCCCACTGCCGTGCTGACCGTCATTGGTTTGCTGTTTGTGGCTGCCGTGGTGGAGAGCGTGGTGACCCCGTTGCTTCTCCACTCGACCATAGGGGAACAGCTTCAACAAGTGAAATGGCTCCAGTAGCTTCGCCGGACCCCCTCTGATCAGAGGGGGTTTGTTTTGTTCGTGAATATGCCCGAAATTGGTTGGACATGATAAAGGGTAGACTCGGTGAGGCGGAGGTCGATATGGTTGCTGGGGTTTTTATTCAATGCAAAAGAAGTGCAAGAGCTGGAGTATCTGCTAAAGCGAGAACTGGAAGAGATGCTGCTGGACTTTGGCGACAAGCGGATTGATTATCTGGTCAAGCGGGCCATGGAGGAAAGGTATTCGATTATCTTTCGCATGTACGCCCGCATCGCCTCGCCCAACGAGCTCTCCAAGTACGTCAGACGCAGGAACTCACAAAAGGAATATTTTACCTGATAAATATTTTTAAAAAACCTATTGACTTAAAGTGGGTACACGTGATAGATTAATTCTTGTCCTCGAGAGAACAAGTCAAAAACGACGAGGAGCTCGAGGCGAAAACAGTGATCATGCTCCTTGAAAACTGAACAGCGAAAGCGTTGAACGAGCCTAGCAATTCTTTTTCTTGAAGCTAATGATTCAACTCAACTTTATTGGAGAGTTTGATCCTGGCTCAGGACGAACGCTGGCGGCGTGCCTAATACATGCAAGTCGAGCGGACCTGTTTGAAGCTTGCTTCAGACAGGTTAGCGGCGGACGGGTGAGTAACACGTAGGCAACCTGCCCGCAAGACCGGGATAACGTAGGGAAACTTACGCTAATACCGGATAGGGCACCTTCTCGCATGAGAGGGTGCGGAAAGGTGGCGCAAGCTACCACTTGCGGATGGGCCTGCGGCGCATTAGCTAGTTGGTGGGGTAACGGCCTACCAAGGCGACGATGCGTAGCCGACCTGAGAGGGTGACCGGCCACACTGGGACTGAGACACGGCCCAGACTCCTACGGGAGGCAGCAGTAGGGAATTTTCCACAATGGGCGAAAGCCTGATGGAGCAACGCCGCGTGAACGATGAAGGTCTTCGGATTGTAAAGTTCTGTTGTCAGGGACGAACAAGTACCGTTCGAACAGGGCGGTACCTTGACGGTACCTGACGAGAAAGCCCCGGCTAACTACGTGCCAGCAGCCGCGGTAATACGTAGGGGGCAAGCGTTGTCCGGAATTATTGGGCGTAAAGCGCGCGCAGGCGGTCGGGTAAGTCTGATGTCAAAGCCCGGGGCTCAACCCCGGTACGCATTGGAAACTGCTCGACTTGAGTGCAGAAGAGGAAAGCGGAATTCCACGTGTAGCGGTGAAATGCGTAGAGATGTGGAGGAACACCAGTGGCGAAGGCGGCTTTCTGGTCTGTAACTGACGCTGAGG
>NZ_KE695656.1:0-681 GCF_000454065.1 Brevibacillus thermoruber 423 | reverse complement strand
CTTCGGGGCAGCGGTGACAGGTGGTGCATGGTTGTCGTCAGCTCGTGTCGTGAGATGTTGGGTTAAGTCCCGCAACGAGCGCAACCCTTATCTTTAGTTGCCAGCATTCAGTTGGGCACTCTAGAGAGACTGCCGTCGACAAGACGGAGGAAGGCGGGGATGACGTCAAATCATCATGCCCCTTATGACCTGGGCTACACACGTGCTACAATGGCTGGTACAACGGGACGCAAGCCCGCGAGGGTAAGCCAATCTCTTAAAACCAGTCTCAGTTCGGATTGCAGGCTGCAACTCGCCTGCATGAAGTCGGAATCGCTAGTAATCGCGGATCAACATGCCGCGGTGAATACGTTCCCGGGCCTTGTACACACCGCCCGTCACACCACGAGAGTTTGCAACACCCGAAGTCGGTGAGGTAACCGCAAGGAGCCAGCCGCCGAAGGTGGGGTAGATGATTGGGGTGAAGTCGTAACAAGGTATCCGTACCGGAAGGTGCGGATGGATCACCTCCTTTCTACGGAGCTTCGGCTAGTTAACGCCCGTTCGCTGTTCAGTTTTGAAGGAGCATACCCAAATAGGCTTTGGGGCCCCCGAAAAGTACTCGGAATATGCTTCGAAGCATCACGTCACTTTTTGGGGTAATATCTGGGCCTATAGCTCAGTTGGTCAGAGCGCACGCCT
>NZ_ATNE01000017.1 GCF_000454065.1 Brevibacillus thermoruber 423 | reverse complement strand
GCTGACGAATACTAATCGGTCGAGGACTTATCCACTCCATAATCCACTGCCAACCATGCGTATCCAGTTTTCAGGGAATGAGGTACGGCCTTCTCAACAATGTCGTTGGGAAGGCTGTTTTGTTTTGCCCCCTCTTATTCGCAAAAGAGGGGGTTGTTTTTTTGCATTTGCTTCAGAATAACCGTAGGCAGGGTGTGCGCATGGCTGTCGAGAAAGCACTCCACGAGATATCGCTCCGAGTAGGCGGGAGACAGGGCCAACTCCCCCCACCACTCCGTTTCGTACCGGCAGAGCATGCTGAGCACGTACAGAATCAGGTAGTGGCTGGCCCAGATTGGCAGAGGAAGCGTTTCCGCCGTACCGTTCCAAAAGTACAGGGAGCCGTGATGAAAAGAAAACAGCGGGTGCCTCTCCCATTCCGAAAGAGCGGTCGAAGGGACAACAGCTTCCTTGCCGGTGCCGTCCACCCATTGAAACAGGAAAGCGTCGCAGCCGTCGGGAGCAAGCCGCCGTACATACTGCCGAAACGTCTCGGGAGAATACGCCAGCGGCCCGTCAGAACCGGCGGGGAACGTCACCCGGAACACGGTCCCCTGTTTGTCGTCGTGGCGCTGCGCGATGTCCAGACCAACGCGGACCCACGGCGATTTCCTTCCGGTAACGGCTGCATACGGACCGCCCAACTCCGCCAAGGACGCAAACAGCTCATCCAGCGAGTACCGATCCTGCAGGGGCGTAGGGCCGAATAGACGGGCCAGATGGGCGAACAACCCTTCCTTTTGCGGCCGCACTTCATCCTCCAACAGGTGGTAAGCACCGCGCTTCCGCTTGCGTGTGGTCACGCCGTGCTGCAGCACGCGGCTGTTTTGCGGATAGTCGGGGTCGCAGGTAATCAGCCATCCTTTCAGCAGATGCACATACCCGTAAAACAGCAGCAGCGGCCGAACCGAAAGCGAGGCGCCATGAGCCGTCTCGTAAAACTGCCGCGCCTGCTGCCAGGTGTA
Organism: Brevibacillus thermoruber 423; assembly: GCF_000454065.1. Classification (GTDB taxonomy): domain Bacteria; phylum Bacillota; class Bacilli; order Brevibacillales; family Brevibacillaceae; genus Brevibacillus; species Brevibacillus thermoruber. Next base: position 149,242 of record NZ_ATNE01000017.1, on the reverse strand, counting down.
AAGAAAACGGGTGCTCTGGTGGAACGCCAATCGGTCGGGGTGCGGCAGCCCCCTGGTTTGGTAGCAGTGGGACAAATACCTGCGCGCGGCTGGCTCCGTTTCCAGCAAGCGCAGCGCGGACCAAGCATTCTGCATCGTCATCACCTTTGGTTAACTTTCGTATTATGGTAACGCTTTCCTGATGTTTTTTTTGATTTATCTGGATAATTGATGGTATACCCGAACGATACAAGCTTTCCTTGACAGTAAATTAAGCCGTTTGTTACACTGGCGATAAAATATTTTGGCGAAAGGAGCTTATTACTGTGCGGGAAGACAAATTCGTGAAAGAAGGTTTGACGTTTGACGACGTTCTCCTCATTCCGGCCAGATCGGAAGTGCTTCCCCGGGACGTCGACATCACGACGAAGCTGAGCGAAAACGTTACCTTGAACATTCCCCTGATCAGCGCCGGCATGGACACGGTGACAGAATCTAAGCTCGCTATTGCCATGGCTCGTCAAGGCGGTATCGGGATTATCCATAAAAACATGACCATTGAACAACAAGCCAGCGAAGTGGACCGCGTCAAGCGTTCGGAAAGCGGCGTCATCACCAATCCGTTCTCGTTGACTCCGGACCATACCGTCGCCGATGCGGACGAGCTCATGGGCAAATACCGCATTTCCGGCGTCCCCATCGTCGATGAGCAGAACCACCTCATCGGGATTCTTACCAACCGTGACCTCCGTTTTGTGCACGACTTCTCCACTCCCATTAAAGATGTCATGACCAGAGAAAATCTGGTGACGGCTCCTGTCGGAACGACGCTGCAGCAGGCGGAAGCCATCCTGCAAAAACACAAGATCGAGAAGCTGCCCCTGGTGGACGAAAACAACGTTCTCAAAGGGCTGATTACCATCAAGGACATCGAGAAGGCGATCCAGTACCCGAACGCGGCCAAGGACAAGCAGGGACGTCTGCTTTGCGGTGCGGCAGTCGGGGTGTCGGCCGACACGTTTGAACGGGCGGAAGCGCTGGTGAAGGCCGGCGTGGACGTGCTGGTAGTGGATACCGCACACGGCCACTCCGTCAACGTCATCAATACGGTGAAAAAGCTGAGACAAGCCTATCCGGACCTCACCATCGTGGCGGGAAACGTGGCTACCGGAGAGGCGACCCGCGACCTGATCGAAGCAGGCGCCTCCGTGGTAAAAGTAGGGATCGGTCCCGGCTCCATCTGTACCACCCGCGTCGTGGCCGGTATCGGCGTACCGCAGATTACCGCCATTTACGACTGTGCCCGCGTTGCCCGCGAGTACAATATTCCAATTATTGCCGACGGCGGCATCAAATACTCCGGTGACCTGACAAAAGCGATCGGAGCGGGCGCGTCGGCGATCATGATCGGCAGCCTGTTCGCCGGAACCGAGGAAAGCCCGGGCGAATTCGAGATTTACCAAGGCCGCCGGTTCAAGGTGTACCGCGGCATGGGGTCGATCGGCGCGATGAAAGCGGGCAGCAAGGACCGCTACTTCCAGGAAAACGAACAAAAACTGGTTCCGGAAGGCATCGAGGGCCGCGTTCCGTACAAAGGGCCGCTGGCTGACGTTGTCTATCAATTGATCGGCGGACTGCGTGCCGGCATGGGCTACTGCGGGGCCAAAACCATTCAGGACCTGATCGACAACGCCCAGTTCGTCCGCATCACCGGTGCCGGTCTGCGGGAAAGCCACCCGCACGACGTGCAGATTACCAAAGAAGCACCCAACTACTCCATTTCCTAGGACGATCGACGCAAAAACCCCTTTCACGATTGGAAAGGGGTTTTTTTCTAGTCTCCGACACGGACAAACAGGTCGAAACAAGCTTCAAGGAAGGCCTGCTTGTATGGTACACTTACATTTGTGTGCTCATGCCAATCGTGGCGAAGAACGACAGAAACGGGAGAGTGAGTAAAGCAAATGAAACAAAAAAGATGGACAAGGCGATTGATGGGGCTGTTCCTTTCTGTCGCTGTGTTTTTGACCGCGTGGGGCGGCATGGCCGTTGGCGCAGGAGCCGCACAGCCCAACCTGCAGTTGGCGGTTAAATCGGCCATTCTGGTGGAAGCGTCCACGGGCAAGGTGCTGTACAGCAGCAATCCGGACGTGCCGCTGCCGCCGGCCAGCATGAGCAAGATGATGACCGAGTACCTCGTGCTGGAAGCGATTAAACAAAAGAAAATCAAGTGGGACGAAAAGGTCCCGGTAAGCGAATACGCCTTTTACATCGCAAAAATGCCGGATTCCGCCGGCGTCTACCTGAACATGGGCGAGTCCCATACCGTCAAGGATCTGTACAAGGCCATGGCGATCGTGTCCGCCAACGACGCGACCGTGCTGCTTGCGGAAAAAGTGGGCGGCAGCGAAGCCAACTTCGTGGCGATGATGAATAAAAAGGCCAAGGAACTGGGGATGAAAAACACCTCGTTCGTGACGTCGACCGGTTTGCCCACCGACGATCTGGGACCGTACGCACCGCAAACCGAGCAAAAGGAAAACATGATGTCGGCACGCGACTCCGCGATCCTGGCCCGCGCGCTGATTCGCGATTTCCCGGAAGCATTGGAATACTCCAAAATTCCGGTGCTGGCGTTCCGTGAAGGTATGCCAAACGAGATCAAAAAGAAAAACTACAACTGGATGCTTCCCGGACTGCTCAACTACTATCCGGGGGTAGACGGCTTGAAGACCGGCTATACGCAGGCGGCGGGACACTGCTTCACCGGTACGGCAACGCGGGACGACATGCGCCTGATCAGCGTCGTCATGGGGGCAAACGGCGAGACGAAGCGCTTCGAAGAGACCAAAAAGCTGTTGGACTACGGCTTCAGCAACTTCAAGCTGACCAAACAGTTGGAGAAGGGAGCCGCGGTGAAAGGCTATGAAACCGCGCCGGTGAAAAACGGTGTGGACCTGACCGTACCGGCTGTAACGGGCGAAGAGGTAACCGTCCTGACCAAAATCGGCGAGGACACCAAGTTTACGCCGGTCGTGACCTTCCAGGATCTGAATGCGCCGCTGACGAAAGGACAGGTCATCGGGAAAGTGGCCTTTAAAGAAGAAGGGGCAAAGGACAGCGACTACCTGCAGCCGGAGGACGCGGCCAAGGCGGGCGTCAACCTCGTGGCCGGTCAAGATGTGGAGGAAGCGAGCTGGATTCGCCTGTTCTTCCGCAGCATCATCCAGTTTATTAGTAACATTTTCAGCAGCGTCACGGGCAAATAGGTGGTTGTGCCGAAAATCGCACTTCGTTTACAATGGTGAATATTAAGACAACGTTTGCAACAAACGTGCAGATCCTGAGTCCACTTGGGTAGGAGGCAAAAAGCATGGTACAAGTAGGAACGTCCCGCGTTAAAAAAGGTATGGCTGAAATGCAAAAAGGCGGCGTCATCATGGACGTCGTGAATGCCGAACAAGCAAGGATTGCGGAAGCGGCCGGTGCCGTGGCCGTTATGGCACTGGAACGCGTACCGTCTGATATTCGCGCGGCCGGCGGCGTGGCGCGCATGGCTGACCTGGGCATCGTGGAAGAAGTAATGAAAGCCGTATCCATCCCGGTCATGGCCAAGGCACGGATTGGCCACTTCGTTGAAGCGCGCGTGCTCGAGGCGATGGGCGTCGACTACATCGACGAGAGCGAAGTGCTCACTCCTGCCGACGACATGTTCCATATCAACAAAAAAGACTTTACGGTTCCGTTTGTCTGCGGCGCCCGCGATCTCGGCGAAGCACTTCGCCGCATCGGTGAAGGCGCATCCATGATCCGCACCAAAGGGGAGCCGGGTACCGGCAACATCGTGGAAGCGGTTCGCCACATGCGCACGATGCAGGCGCAGATCCGCAAAGTGCAAAGCATGTCCTACGACGAACTGATGGCGGAAGCGAAAAACCTGGGGGCTCCGTACGAACTTCTGGAATACGTTCATAAAAACGGCAAGCTGCCGGTCGTCAACTTCGCCGCCGGCGGTGTGGCTACGCCGTCCGACGCTGCGCTGATGATGCAGCTCGGGGCAGACGGCGTGTTCGTCGGTTCCGGTATCTTCAAATCGGAGAATCCGGAGAAATTTGCCCGCGCCATCGTTGAAGCGACGACGCACTACACCGACTACGATCTGATTGCCCGCGTCTCCAAAGGACTGGGTACGGCTATGCCGGGCATCGAAATCTCCAAACTGCGCGAAGCGGATCGCATGCAAGAGCGCGGCTGGTAAGGTGGACAACATGAAAATTGGCGTACTTGCCCTGCAGGGGGCTGTTGCTGAACACATCCGCATGCTGGAAGAGGTCGGAGCAACAGCGGTCCCGGTGAAAAAAGTGGAAGAGCTCGACGATCTGGACGGTCTGGTGATCCCCGGCGGGGAAAGCACCACGATCAGCAAGTTGATGCACAAATACGGCTTCATGGAAGCCATCCGCCAGTTTGGCGAAGCCAAAAAGCCGATTTTCGGCACATGCGCCGGCGCCATCCTGCTGGCCAACCGCATCAATGGCCAGGAAGACTGCCACCTCGGTCTGATGGACATGAAGGTGGAGCGCAACGCGTTTGGACGTCAAAAGGAGAGCTTTGAAGTCGATCTGCCCGTGGCGGGCATCGCTCCCGATTTTCCGGCTGTCTTCATTCGGGCGCCGTACATCATGGAACTGGGAGAAAACGGTCAGGTGCTGGCGAAGTACGAAGACAAAATCGTCGCCGCCCGCCAAGGCCATTACCTGGCGGCTGCCTTCCACCCGGAACTGACGGAGGATGCGCGCATCCACAAATTCTTCCTCGACATGGTGAAGGAGTACCGGGCCGATAAAGTTCAGGCCTGATCCCGCACCGCAGCAAAAACCGGTACCGTCCGTGGTGCCGGTTTTTTTTGTCAACCGCCTCCTTTACACAGGTATAGAACCTGTAGTACAGTTAACAATAGAAGTACGGATAAGGAATGCGATGATGAGGCTAGTACTTTGCATGAGCCAGGCCCAGAGAGTCGGTGGCGGGTGAAAACCGATCCGGCGTGCAAAGGAATCCACCTCGGAGTGGCAAAGGTTCAAACTTTGCCCGGAACCGTCCCGTTACGACGGATGAGAGTGGGCAAATGCGGATGGAAACGTACGACGCATTTGTCAACAAGGGTGGCAACGCGGGTATACGACACTCGTCCCTTACAGAGGGGACGGGTGTTTTTTACTGTCCTGCCCGCAGGTGCGTCTGATGCGGGAAGTGTGCCGCAGGAACGCGCGCTTTCCGATCGCCCTGCAAAAAGGGGTTCGACTGGACAAAAGAAGCTTTCCAGTGATCATAGGGATTAGGAGGGATTTCCATGCTTGACGTGAAAGTTTTGCGCAGCGATTTGGAAGAGGTAAAACGCCGGTTGGCACATCGCAACGAAGACATTTCCGCGCTGGACCGGTTTGCCGAAACGGATGAAAAGCGGCGCCAGGTGATTCAAGAAGCGGAATCGTTGAAAAATAAACGAAACACGGTCTCCGAACAGGTGGCGATCATGAAGCGCAACAAGGAAAACGCCGACCACCTGATCGCCGAAATGAAACAGGTAAACGAGCGCATCAAGGCGCTGGACGAAGAACTGCGCCAGTTGGACGAACAATTGGAGCAGATCTTGTTGAGCCTGCCCAATCTGCCGCACGAGAGCGTGCCGATCGGTACGTCGGAAGAAGACAACGTGGTGGCCTGGACCTGGGGCGAACCGCGCCGTTTTGCGTTTGAGCCGAAGCCGCACTGGGAGCTGGCTGCCGATCTGGGCATCCTCGACTTTGAAGCGGCGGCGAAAGTAACCGGCAGCCGGTTTGTCTTTTACAAGGGGCTGGGGGCGCGTCTGGAGCGGGCGCTGATGAACTTCATGCTGGATCTGCATATCGGCGAACACGGCTACGAAGAGATTTTGCCGCCGTACATCGTCAACCGCACCAGCATGACCGGCACCGGCCAGCTTCCCAAATTTGAGGAAGACGCCTTCAAGCTGGAGGGGCCGGATTACTTCCTGATCCCGACAGCCGAGGTGCCGGTGACCAACATGCACCGCGACGAGATTCTCGACGCAGCCGACCTGCCGCTCTATTACGCTGCGTACAGCGCTTGTTTCCGTTCCGAAGCGGGCTCGGCCGGCCGCGATACGCGCGGACTGATTCGCCAGCACCAGTTTAACAAGGTGGAGCTGGTGAAGTTCGTCAAACCGGAAGACTCCTACGACGAGCTGGAAAAACTGGTGAAAAACGCGGAAAAAGTGCTGCAGCTCCTCGGCCTGCCGTACCGCGTGATGAGCATGTGCACCGGCGATCTAGGGTTTACCGCCGCGAAAAAGTACGACCTGGAGGTATGGATCCCGAGCTACAACACCTATCGGGAAATCTCCTCGTGTTCCAACTTTGAGGACTTCCAGGCGCGCCGGGCCAACATCCGGTTCCGCCGCGACGCGAAGAGCAAGCCGGAGTTCGTCCATACGCTCAACGGCTCCGGTCTGGCAATCGGCCGCACCGTGGCCGCTCTGCTGGAAAACTACCAGCAGGAGGACGGCTCCATTGTCATTCCGGAAGTACTGCGTCCGTACCTGGGCGGCCTGGAAAAGATCGCGCCGAAGGAAAGCCGCTGACGGCGTGCGGCGCACAGACAACCAGCATAGGGAAAAACGGCTCTCTGTCCACGGGATGGAGAGCCGTTTTTGTTTGTGACATCAGCGGCGAAATTTTTTGAAAATGCTGTTGCTTTGTACGAATCTCTGTTATATAATAACAACAAAACAGTTGAGTATTGTATTAATACAGGAATGGAGGGAACGATAATGAACTGCTCTCGGTGTGAAGGAAACGGCGAACAAAATTGTCCGCAGTGCGGCGGGGCCGGTTATGACGAGCACGGGGTGGCGTGCCATCATTGTCACGGTGACGGCTGTGTAAGCTGCAGCCACTGCAGCGGCAGCGGGTATCTGGATTAAGGCCATTTTTTTGCTGGTGCTGTACTATAATAGTCTGCATCATTTGTCGTCTGTATCATAATAACGTTCCGGTTCAGGAGAGGAGGAACCTGCTTTGACTACGCTGCACACCAACCATTATCCTGCCGAAGTGACCATCACCGGCGAGCTGCCGCCGCAGTATGGGGAAATTCTCACCCCCGACGCGATTCGATTCTTGATCAAGCTGGAGCGGGCGTTTGGCGAGAGGCGGCGGGACCTGTTGAAACAGCGGAGCAAACGGCAGGAGGAGATTGACTGCGGGAAGCTGCCCGATTTTTTGCCCGAGACCGCCCACATTCGCAAGGCTGATTGGACAGTGGCTCCCCTGCCGCCCGACCTGCAGGACCGCCGGGTGGAAATTACCGGTCCGGCCGGCGACCGCAAGATGGTGATCAACGCGCTCAACTCGGGAGCCCGGATGTTTATGGCCGATTTTGAAGACGCCAACTCGCCGACATGGGCCAACACGATCCAGGGACAAATCAACATGCGGGATGCGGTGAGACGCACCATTTCCTACACCAGTCCGGAAGGCAAGCAGTACGCGCTGAAGGACAAAACGGCTGTGCTGATCGTCCGTCCGCGCGGCTGGCATCTGGAGGAGAAACACGTGCTGCTGGATGGGCAGCCGCTCTCCGGCAGTCTGTTTGACTTCGGGCTGTATTTCTTCCACAACGCCCATGTCTTGCGGGAAAACGGATCGGGCCCGTACTTTTACCTGCCCAAACTGGAGAACCACCTGGAAGCCCGGCTGTGGAACGACGTCTTCCTGTTCGCCCAGGACGAACTGGGGATTCCGCGCGGCACGATCAAGGCGACGGTGTTGATCGAAACGATCCTGGCCGCGTTTGAAATGGATGAGATCCTGTACGAGCTGCGGGAGCACAGCGCCGGACTCAACTGCGGCCGTTGGGACTACATTTTCAGCTACATCAAAAAACTGCGCAACCAGCCCGATGTCATCCTCCCCGACCGCGCTTTGGTGACGATGACGGTGCCGTTCATGCGGGCGTATACCACGCTTGCGGTCAAGACGTGCCACAAGCGGCAGGCGCCCTGCATCGGGGGAATGGCGGCGCAAATCCCGGTGAAAAACGATCCGGTCAAAAACGAAGAGGCGCTGGCCAAGGTGCGGGCCGACAAGGAGCGGGAAGCCTACGACGGCCATGACGGCACGTGGGTGGCCCACCCCGGATTGGTGCCGGTGGCGATGGAAGTGTTCGACCGCCTGATGCCGGAAGCCAACCAGATCTGGTACAAGCGGGAGGATGTGCAGGTCACGGCGGCCGATCTGCTGGCGGTGCCGGAAGGGCCGATTACGGAAGAGGGCGTGCGGACCAACATCAGCGTCGGCATCCAGTACATCGAAGCCTGGCTGCGCGGCCACGGCGCCGTGCCGATCAACAACCTGATGGAAGACGCGGCCACGGCGGAAATTTCCCGCGCCCAGGTCTGGCAGTGGATTCGCCACCGCCGGGGCGTGCTGCCGGACGGGCGGAAGATTACCGCCGGACTGGTCAAACAGTGGTTGAGCGAGGAACTGCAAACGTTGAAACAAGCCATTGGCCGGGAACGGTACGAGAGCGGCAAATACCAGTTGGCGGGCGAATTGTTTCTGCGGCTGGTGACGGCTGATGAATTCGAAGAGTTCTTGACCATCCCGGGCTATGGCTATCTTGAATAAAAAAAGGAGTGGAAGAGGATGAACAAGCAAGAGGCGATCAGACAGTTGGAGGAAAGCTGGAAGGCGGAGCGCTGGAAGGGAATTGTCCGCCCGTATACGGCAGAGGACGTCGTCCGGCTGCGCGGTTCGGTGCAGATTGAACATACTTTGGCGCGGATGGGGGCGGAGCGGCTGTGGCACCTGCTCAACACGGAACACCACATCAAGGCGCTGGGGGCCCTCACCGGCAACCAGGCGATCCAGCAGGTGAAAGCGGGCTTGAAAGCCATCTACCTGAGCGGCTGGCAGGTAGCGGCCGACGCCAACCTGGCCGGGCACATGTACCCCGATCAGAGCTTGTATCCGGCCAACAGTGTTCCCCAGGTGGTCAAGCGGATCAATCAGGCGCTCCAGCGCGCCGACCAGATCCAGCAGGCGGAAGGGACCGGCGACATCTACTGGTTTGCGCCGATCGTGGCTGACGCGGAAGCGGGCTTCGGCGGACCGCTCAACGTGTTTGAGCTGATGAAAGGCATGATCGAAGCGGGAGCCGCCGGCGTTCACTTCGAAGACCAGTTGGCTTCAGAGAAAAAATGCGGCCACATGGGCGGCAAAGTGCTGATTCCCACGCAGTCGGCCGTCCGCAACCTGGTCGCAGCCCGCTTTGCCGCCGATGTGATGGGCGTGCCGACCGTGATCGTCGCCCGCACGGATGCCAACGGCGCCTTTTTGATCACCAGCGACATCGACGACCGCGACAAGCCGTTCCTCACCGGCGAGCGCACACCCGAAGGATTCTTCCGCATGCGCGGCGGGCTGGACGCGGCCATCGCCCGCGGCCTCAGCTACGCGCCGTACGCTGATCTGATCTGGTGCGAAACCTCCGAGCCGAACATGGAGGAAGCACGCCGGTTCGCGGAAGCGATCCACGCGCAATTCCCGGGGAAATTGCTCGCGTACAACTGCTCCCCGTCGTTCAACTGGAAAAAGAAGCTGGATGAAGATTCCATCGCCCGCTTCCAGGATGAACTGGGCGAGATGGGCTACAAGTTTCAGTTCGTCACTCTGGCCGGCTTCCATACGCTCAACCACAGCATGTTTGAGCTGGCCCGGGGCTACCGCGAGCGCGGCATGGCCGCCTACTCCGAGCTGCAGCAGGCGGAGTTCGCGAGCGAGGCGTACGGCTATACCGCGACCCGCCACCAACGGGAGGTCGGCACCGGCTACTTCGACGAAGTGGCACAGGTGATCGCCGGCGGCACCTCTTCGACCACGGCCTTGAAAGGCTCCACCGAGGAAGAGCAGTTTACCCATAGCTGATGAAACGGAGGACCGGGGCATTGTCCCTGGTCCTCCCATTTGCAAAAAGTCGTCATCCTTCATATAATTAAGGTAGGTGCATTACGTCCTCGTAGCTCAGCAGGATAGAGCAGCAGTTTCCTAAACTGCGTGTCGGAGGTTCGAGTCCTCTCGGGGACGCCATAAAAACCGCGCGATGGCGCGGTTTTTTCTCTTTTTACGGATTGTGCTGCTGCAGAAATAGGAGGTTCCATGCAAAGGATTCGATACCCATTGTCGAAGGGACGGCGATTTGTGATACCATAAAAATGTATGCAGGGTACATTAATTTGCGTAAACAAAAAAGGGCCAAGAGCGTTGCCGCGCTCCGGCCCTGTACAATAGACGTTCCCCACAAGGGGGGCGGCTCAGTACAACGACGAAGTGACCGCCTGGGACTTCATCGGCATTCACGCACGCGTTAAAGGTCAAACGTAATTTTTACCGTTTTAGTGGGCTTGTCTTGTTGCTTCCACTTGGCAAGGGTCGTGAAAGAATGGTCTCTTGTATATCCTACATCAGCATAGAGATCGCCCGTCTTGGAGGAAAATGTGGTAATCCGAAAGCGTGACATTTCTTGTTCACGCTGCGTTGGATCCAATTGTTCCAAGAACTGATTGATAGGCGGTATTTGCCTGATTGGTAGTTTGACCTCTTTTTCGTTAAAGACAATGCTGATCTCTTCCCTTTTTTCTTCCTGTTTTTCCATTTGTGGGTGACTGTTGTGGAGATGGCTGCTTGAAGAGCACCCCCATAGAATGCAAACAGTCATCGCCAGAATGACACTAAGACTGATCATTTTTTTCATCATGAAAGTTCCTCCTTGGGTTGTAAAAACAGACGAGTTTTCTTCTTTCTTGTAATGAATCTGAAAGGAAAACGTATATGGCTATCTCACGGGATGATCCAGTTCCACTTTGGCCGAGACACACTGCAACCTTTATTAACCCCTTGATTGTAGCGTATGGCGCAGGTATTCCACTACAAAAAACTGGCAATATTTTATTAAGAATTCACACAATTTTAACATCGGGCTTATTCATTGCTCCCATTTATGAGATACAATGAAAATGACTACCGTGAGAAGAAAGGGGTATACTCATTGAACTTGGTATTGACCGAAAGACAATGTCGAGTATGTCAGGTTCGTCTAACGGAGTACGAAATTGAAAATAACAATGAGCTTTGCATGGATTGTTATAAAGAAAACCGTGAAGATACAGGAACGAAAACGGACCTGGGCAAAAAACCGTCTCTCTGATGGGAGACGGTTTTTTCGTGGCGTCCAATCCGTGTATGGGCGGTTTGGGTTGAGAAGAATGGCGGCTTCAGTCGGGGAAGAACGCGTCGGTTTTTTCCGTGTCAAAAGCGGCATCGCTTCAAACAAACGCGCCGCTTTTTCCATGACAGGGTAGGGACGAACAGGCAGCCCTTTCCCGGCAGGCCGCTTTACGGAACAGGTGTCGGGGGCTGCTGCGGGACCAACTGATCCAGGCTCTTGAATTCGTACCCCTGCTTGCGCGCCTCGTCGATGATTGCGCCCAGCGCTTCCGCGTTGTCGCGGGAGACGGCGTGCAGCAGGATGACGGCACCCGGGTGAAGCTGCGAGATGACGTTGTCGTACGCGTACCGCCAGCCTCTCTGCACCTTGGTGTCCCAGTCTTTGTAGGCAATCGACCAGAAGACGCTGGTATAGCCCAACTCCTTGCAGGCGGCAAGGGAGCGGTCGCTGAAAATTCCTCGGGGGGGACGCAAAAAGCGCATCTCTTTTTGACCAGCGATCCGGGCAACTTCCGTCTGTACTTTTTCCAACTCCTCCCTGATGCGGGCGTTGGGGATTGTCGTCATGTCGGGGTGGCTCCAGGAGTGGTTTCCGATGAGATGCCCTTCGTCCGCCATCCGTTTGACCAGTTCCGGCTGGTCCTTCACGTAATGTCCGGTCACAAAAAAAATGGCCGGCACCTTTTTGGCCTTGAGCGTGTCCAAAATTTGCCCCGTGTAGCCGTTTTCGTACCCGTTGTCAAAAGTAAGAAACAGTTCTTTTTTGGTCGTATCCCCCAAAAAGATGGCCCCGTGCTTCTCCACAACGGACTTGAATCCTTCCTGGTCGATGGAAGGAAGCTGGCCGTCCCTGCTCTTTTTAAAGCCAAAATGGTACGCCGTATCCGGATGGGCAGCCGCATGTGCCGTAACGATGGTAACGAGCAGCAAGACAGCGGAAAGAATGGTGAAGCGCTTCATGGTAACCCGCCCTCCTTTGTGACAATAGGCTTCCCGTTTTCTCCTAGCGATATTGTCCCAACAATGTTGGGAAGTTATGTACCGTACCGCGACAAGGCTCTTCGGGAAAGGAACAGCGCGGTACCACAAACAAAGCGGCCTTCCCCTGCTGCATGGACCGGGAAGGCCGGACGTCCTCAAGCCTCCTCCCAGGGAACGGGACGGGGGGCCGGAATGGGATACTGCTCGGAGCGATCGGGGGTTCCGGCTCGGGTCTTGTCAACGGAACCGACCGGAACCTTGTCTTCCACTTCAAAAATGGCCTTGGCCCTGTCCTTTTGATCGGGCATGGAGCACTCACCTCCTGACGTTTCCATTCACTAGCATGCCGATCCGCAGGGGGCGGCATACGGGCGGGGGAACGGCCGCGTTTTCCGGCCCCATTTGAAATGGGCTGCAGCCGTAGACGGCAAACGTCATGCCCGCCATTACGGGAATCGACTACACGGCCCATTCCGCCCGATTGTTACAGTCCAGGTTTTGATGCAAGTAAAAAAGAGCGGTATACTGAATGGAGAATGAGGTGATTTCCATGAAGCAGTCTTCTCTGTGCCCGAAGTTTGAAAAAGCCATGCATCTGCTCGGCAAGCGTTGGACAGGGCTGATCTTGCACCAGCTTCTTTCGGGACCGCAGCGTTTTTGTGCGATTGAAGAGGCGCTTCCGATCAGCGGCAGGCTTTTGTCGGAACGGCTGAAGGATTTGGAGAAGGAAGGACTTGTACATCGGGAGGTCTATACGGATTCCGCTCCGGTGAGGGTGGAATATTCGCTTACGGATAAAGGACGCGCCCTGGAACCGATCATCAAAGGCGTCGAGAAATGGGCACAAATGTGGATCGAACTGGATCAGGAAGCAGCCAACTGAACGGACCACAAACAAAGCGCCGGACATGTGTTCGGCGCTGATTTATTGGAAAGGACCGCGTCTTTTCGTGCGGGGACGCTTCCCGTAATGGGACATGTTTCGGACATGCTCCGGCGGCAGAGCGGATCTCAAGCGGGACGCGGGCCCCTGCCGTGGAGGCCGGCGACAAACTGGCGGTGCAGGCGTTCGCTGATGATGCGGCGGCGAATCTGGGCGAGCCGTTTTTCGGCGAGCTGCCGGGTCACTCCAAACTCCTGGGCCAGCAAGCAGGCCGGATGGGTCTGGCAGTCGGTGAGTCTCAACTTGGATACCATGAAAAACGGCAGGGCCGCGTAAAGTTGAAACTGCGAAGCCTGAGCCTCCTGCAGGTCGCGGAACGATTTTCTCATCTCAAGCTGTTTCCCGGTGTGACCGCGCAAAATGTGACCCAGCTCATGAAAAAACTGTTCCCGCTGGACCGGCCTGGGCAGGGCGGAATTGATCGTGATGCAGCGGTAGCGGCCGGCTTCGTACCGCATCGACGGGCAAGGGCGGTACACAAGATCAATGCCGAGGGCGTCGGCGACCGCTTCCTCACGCAGATCTCCCGCATGCCGCATTCCCAGTTCGGCATAAAAAGCGCCCACCCATTTTTCCAGATCCGTTTGTTTGTAATCGCGGAGCATGTTCATTCCCCCTTTTTGTTAAAGAACATATGTTCGGTTTTGCGACAAAAAGAAAATGCCGTGCACGGGACGGGACAGGTGTTCGGAATGGCACGTCCTGCCCCTGCCGGTCATTGTTTGTCCGACTGTCGGGCTTTCCACCGCAAATAGTCGATGTGCTTTTTCACTTCTTCAATCTCGGATGGGCTCAATCCCTCCAAGTCAAAGAACGAAATATGCTCCTCCGGGTTTTTCCGGGTTCCCCACGACGGTGTCGGGTCATCCGTTTTGCCGAGGAGGAAATCGGCGGAGACGTTGAACACATCGGCAGCTTTCGAGAGCAGATGGTTGTCCACGCTCTTTTTCTCACCCGACTCAATCCGCGAGAGCACCGTGTTGTGAATCTGCAATTTTTCGGCCAATTGGATTTGGGACCACCGCCTTTGTTCCCGGAGCCATTTGATCCGTTGACCGACTGTTGACATCATTCGTCACAACCTTTCCGCTATGGCAATAATCATTCTAACAATTTTCCATAACGGAAAACACAACTTTGTTAATTTGACAAAGAACATGTTGACTTTGTGAAAATTGAAACGGTATGATAATGGTTAAGAATTTGCTGATTTGGCAAATAAAGGGGGATGCCGATTGGACAGGGTCAACCTGGAGTTCATCGCAAGACGACGGCTCGAAACGGGGATCACGTTGCAGGACATGGCGGAATCGCTGGGCTTCAAGAACGCGTCTACCTACCTGAAGTACGAAAAGGGCGAGTACGACTTCAAGGCGAACCATCTGCCGGTATTGGCCAGAAAGCTGAAATGCGAACTGCGCGACTTGTTTCAGTGTTTGATTTTGCTGATATGACAAACAAAGAGGCGAGCAGATCACAGAACGATACGGCGAGAGATCGGTCGGGGGGGAAAGAGGTGGAAGCCCGGGAAGCCAATAAACGGCAGTTGGAAATCTGGAAAAAGACACTGGCGTACGAGCTTGCGATGATGGAGCCCCAAAGCGTTCCTGCCTGCCAGGATTTTCTCCGGCGCTTGGAGTCGTTTGAGCGGGAACTGCAAAGGGAGAGCGAAGCGGCGCTGACCGCCCCGTTTGCCGGGCGGGTGCCGTGATGAAGAAAAGCGGTTTCCCCGAACGGAAGTGCCCGCGGGGAAACCGCTTCGTTGTGCTGCCTGGCGTTACCGCAGGACCGATGCGGCCATCCGCACATAGGTATGCCGTTTTCCGCGTACGGCGATGGAGTAGTGCATGATGTTTTCCGGGATGGCGATGCCGGTGTAGCCAGCGTCGCCGATGTGATACAGATCGGCCCCGGCCATTTTGCTGTTCAGCGCGATCTGGCGAATGGTCGCCTCGTCCGCCCCTTCCTGGCTGGTGCCGGTGGCCAGCAGGGCCAGCGCGCCGTGGCGGTGGACCCGATCGACCATGGCTTTGGCCGCATCAAGCGTGATACCGGGAATGGTGCCGGGCGAGGGGAGCAGGATGATGTCCGCCCCCGCTTCGATAAATCCGACGATCGTCTGCTCTCCCACCAAATCGCCGCCGGCTTCGCCTTCCACGCCGGCGCCGTGCATTTTCCCGGCCATGATCAACATGTCTTCGCCCATGACTTCACGGGCGGTGCGGATCGCCTGCCCGATTTCCCGGTTGGTCACTCCGGTCTTGGGGTTGCCGGTCAGGCAGAGGAAGTCAAATCCGAGCCGTTTCGCCTCGGCAAAGGTCTCCGCTGAGGCCAGCCGCCCTGGGGGCAGGGTGAGCAGTTGTTCTGCCGGTCTGGCCTGTGGATCGACCGGTTCCAGATTGAGGCCGACGGGACGTCCGATGAGCCGTTTCAGCTCGTGTACCGTCTCATCAGGCGCGGAGGCGGTCAGTCCCTCCACGTGTGGCTGAAACACGTCGAAGAAATTGAGCAGGATCATGTCGGCTCCAAAGGCGGCGGCCAGTTCCGCGTTGGTGACGCTGGGGTAGAGCGGGGCGACGGCGGAGATCACCTCGGCAACCAGCACCCGCCCTTCCGAGGCCTTGATCGCCCGCTTCAAATCCTGCCCGGTCATCTGCGAAAAATCGGAAGCAGTGCAGTCCAACAATCGTTTCATCGTCTTCCTCCCTGTGACAACAATGTCGTGCCGACATAAAGCAGCCCACCCGGCGCGGCAGGGCGTGACCGGGTGGGAAAGTGCATCGTCGTCTGGCGAGCGTCGATACGGGGCTTACATCTTTTTGATTTCGTCCTTCAGCGCTTCCGACTGGGGACCGAAGACGACCTGTACGCTGCCCTGCCCCAGTTTCATCACGCCGGCCGCCCCGAGATCGCGCAGGCCTTTTTCATTA
The DNA here is from genome assembly GCF_000454065.1 of Brevibacillus thermoruber 423. Taxonomy (GTDB): domain Bacteria; phylum Bacillota; class Bacilli; order Brevibacillales; family Brevibacillaceae; genus Brevibacillus; species Brevibacillus thermoruber. The sequence continues at coordinate 133,121 of NZ_ATNE01000017.1, read as the reverse complement.
ACGACCTTGTCATCCTTCAAGACCAGCCGCAGGCGGGTGATGCACGCGTCCACGCTGACGATGTTTTCCTTGCCTCCGATGAGGGCCAGCACTTTTTGCGCCTTTTCCTGCATCGTGCCGCTGCCGGACGCTTGGGCTGCCGTCCCCTCTTCGTCGTCTTCGCGGCCAGGCGTCTTCAGGTTCAGCTTGACGATCAGGAAGCGGAACAGGAAGTAGTAAACCGCGGCGAATGCCAGGCCGACCGGAATGATCAGCAGCGCGTTGGTCGACAGATGGAAATTGACCAGATAATCGATGAGGCCGGCGGAGAAGCCAAAGCCGTGTTTGATGCCCAGGGCGTACACAACATAGCCGGAAATACCCGTCAGGACGGCGTGAACCACGTAGAGTACGGGAGCCACAAACATGAACGCGAATTCAATCGGCTCCGTAATCCCTGTCAGGAAGGAAGCCAGGGCCGAGCTCAGGAAGATGGCGGCGACGGCTTTCCGTTTTTCCGGTTTTGCCGTGTGGATAATGGCAAAAGCACCTGCGGGCAGGGCAAACATCATAATCGGGAAGAAGCCGGTCATGAACATGCCGGCCGATTTGTCACCGGCAAAGAAACGCCACAGGTCGCCGTGAACCACTTTTCCGGCGGCATCGGTAAAACTGCCGATTTGGAACCAGGCGATGGCGTTGAGCACGTGGTGCAGGCCAAACGGGATGAGCAGACGGTTGCAGAAGCCAAAGATGGCCGCGCCGATGCCGCCCAGCCCGACGACCCAGTTCCCGAAGGCGTCCAATACGGATTGAATCGGTCCCCAAACGCAGCCGATGACGATCCCGATGACCACCATGAACAGAGAGGTCACGATCGGCACAAACCGCTTGCCGCTGAAGAAACCGAGCCACTCAGGCATCTTGACGTCGCGGTACTTGTTGTAGCAGTAAGCCGCTACACCGCCGGCCAAAAATCCGCCGAGAACGCCCATGTTCAGTTCCACCTTGTCATCGATGAACGGCATGGCGGCGGGCACTTTGGCCAGTACCCCCACCAGCACCTGGTAAGCCAGGACCGCCGCCAGGGCGGCAATCGCGTCCCCCGCAAAACCAATGGCGACACCCACCGCAAAAATCAAGGCCAGGTTACCGAGAATCGCAGTGCCGCCGGCATTGAGGAAGGGAGCGACGTACGTGTTCAGAAAGCCGCCCACTGTGGAGCCGAGCGGGATGTTCTTCTCGTAGTCGAGAAGACCGATGGACACCAGCAGCGCCGCTGCCGGCAGGACGGCTACCGGGAGCATGAGCGCTTTCCCGAGCCTTTGCAGAAAAGCAAGCATAGAGAAAACCTCCTTGGGATGAAAGTGATATTCAGAAAGCCGCTCTCCGGCGGAGTTCAGAAAGGAGCGATAAAATAAGGACACAGCCGGAGAGTGACTCGTCTGACGAATGGAGAATAACAGATGAAAACGTTTGCAAACGGGTGACGGCAAAACCGGTGATTCTGTTTTGCCTTTCAGATAGCGGGATACCTCTTCTGCCGTGGACAGAGAGAGCGTGCTCCACGGGGGATATACCTGTTACACCTTACATTCTTTGTCGAAAAGCTCCTTGATGGCGGCGGCCACTTCTTCCTCGTCGGCGCCGTCTACCTGTACGGTCAGCACGTCGCCCTGTGCGGCTCCCAGCGTCATGACGCTGAGGATGCTGCGGCCGTCCACCTGTTTGTCTCCTTTGGCCAGCGTGACGGTCGACCGGGATTGAGAGGCCCGGCTCACCAGCAGGGCTGCCGGGCGGGCGTGCAGCCCGCCTTCCGCCGTGACGGTTACCTGAAACTGAATCATGCTGTGCCTCCTTTTACCACGACGTTCATCAGAGGCTCCTGACCGGCATGCACGTTGGGCGAGGCGACCACCTGTTTCTCGGCGACCACATCGCCGTTGGTGATGACCACGGGCGTCACCGTGGCGCATCCTGCCTGCCGGATCGTTTCCAGTTGAAATTCGATCAGCTTGTCGCCGGCTTTTACCTGATCGCCGACGGCCACAAACGGCGTAAACCCTTTCCCTTTCAATTTCACCGTATCAATGCCGATGTGCATGAGAATCTCCAGGCCGCTGTCGCTGGTCAGGGCGATGGCGTGATGGGTAGGGAACAGATGGGTCACTTTCCCGTCGACGGGGGAGACGAGCACTCCTTCGATCGGGTCGATCGCTACGCCGTCGCCGACAACCTGCTGTGCAAAGACCGGGTCGGGCACTTCGCTCAACGGCACCACCACGCCCGTCAAGGGGGCCAGGATCGTCACTTCTTGCTGCTTTTTTTTGCGGGAAAACAAACTGCGTAACATAAGCTCCTCCTTTTGCGTCTGCTGTACGAAAAAAGGCATGAACGGGGAATCCATGCGGCATTCTTGCTATGTCCGCATGCTCTCACCGCTCATGCCTAGTCGAACTAGTAACACGCAGGTATTGATTCTTTCATTCGCAGGGCTGCTGGGTCAGCCGGAACACGTGCATCGCCATGTACCCGATCTCATCTTCGGGTACGTTCATGTCCAGCCGCTTCGAGATGTGCCGGGCCAATTCCTCGGCCACGGCATAGGCCTCCGGAGCGGTCTCCTTCAACCGGTCCAACAGCGGGTTGTGAATCGATTTCTGCTGCCGGATCCGTTCGCAGGCAAACCGCAGATGCGTGATGAGGCGGACGTAATCGATCGTGTTGCGTTCGATGGATCTGCCCGTCCGCTCCTCGATAATGCCGACCAACTCGGTGATGATGTTGGTGAATTGGACCGCTTTGCTCACCGGCATATAGCTGACGGCAGAATGGATGTGCAGCGCCAGAAAGCCGATCTCGCTCTCCGGTATCTCCAGGGAAAACGCCAATTTGATCATCTCAGCCGCTCGTTTGGCCAACGCGTATTCCTTGCTGTACAACGTCTGTATCTCAAACAGGAACGGGTTGACGATTTCCATGCCGTTGCGCAGGCGGTACATGGCAAACTGGATGTGATCCGGCAGGGCAACATGGACGTGTTCGTTTACGTGCGGCGTGATTTCCTTGGCAATCAGGGCAATGATTTCTTCGGCGATCCCCACTACGGCCGGGTCCACCTGGCTGAGCAGGGTCCGGTACTGCTGCTGGTGGTTTTCATTTTCCAAGCGGAAGCGTTTTTCGACACGTGCGTCGTGGGGAAGGATGGTGTTCCCGGGTTTGGTGCCGAAGCCGATGCCTTTTCCGAACAGCACAATCTCCTGGCCGGAGCCGGGTTCTTCGACGAGAACGACGTTGTGGTTCAGAACGCGCGTGATCGTATACGGTTTTTCCTGTTCACGAGACACCCGTTACCACCCACCTTACCAACAAAGAAAGAGCTGAAAAAACCTTTTTTGGGTAAAAAAAGATCTTCTCAGCTCATGCCTGCATTACCAGTAACACGCTTATGTGAAAACGCTTCACTCCATTTTCATGATAACGCACCGGATTGCCGTTGTCAATCATGCAGGGAAAAGACGCGGGCGAAGCGAAATCGTTCCCTGCCGCACAAAAAAGGCGGAAGGCTGGGCAGCGTTCCGCGAAGGGTGTTTCCTATCTGGTAAACTTGTCAGCAATGGTGGAAGCGCAATACGCGTATGGTTTGATTTCCGCCCGGAAGTGGTTGGTTCTTGCTAGACTTAGCAATGACTGGATAAACTTACGGGTAGGACCGTTTTTGCCGATGTCAAAATGCAGGCTGATGGGGATGTCGATATTGCGTTCACGCAGATAGTGGCGCAGTTCGGAAGCCAACCCCACGGCGTAAAACGCCTCCTGGAAAATGCGCTGCTGAAGCGAGGAATAATGCCGTTCCTGAAACGTATGGTAAAAAAAATTGCCGCCGCGACCGTGACGGATCAGCGTGATGACGATGGCAAAGGACGTGCCGCGGTTCCGCAGTTTCGAGTCGGCGCCGACAATGATTTCGTACGTCCCGGCTGTCGAGGATACGGTTTGCTCGATGTTGGAAAAGACGGCTGCCTTGTCCAGAAGCCCGATCGTCGGACTGTGAAACCGGTCGAACAGGACGGGGCTAACAGGGGTTACTCCCACTCACATCCCCCCTCACAGAGGTTGTATACATTCGTGCGCTTACACTGTTAATGTATGTAAACACAAAGAGAGTATGTGAATGGAAGGAGACGAAACCTCGCGCGGAACTCGGCGTTCTTTCCGGAGACGCGGAGAGCGAGGCGGCGGATTGGTTGGGCGATTACAGGGCAGGCGGCTCCATGCCCATCTGGCTCCATTCTTCGCGTGCGGGTCCGTACACGCCCGGCACGCGAAGACCGGCCTGGCGCATGAGGACGGTCATCTGTCCGCGGTGATGGACCATGTGCAGGATCAGCAGGTACAGGGTGAGGCCGTTTGGCCATTGCTCGCCGTACATCTCGCGCACTTCCTGCAGGGTGGCGTCGCTCCATTGGGACTGGATGGCTTCTACAAAGGAAGCGCTGGTTTTGCGCCACGCTTCGGCGATGTCGCGGGCGGAGGACGGCACGGGCTGGTGCTCGTCGGCCGCTTCAAATTGCAGGCCGGTGCGGGACATCATTTCGTGAACGGTGGTCACGATGTGCCAAGCGATCCGGCCCAGCGTGCGATCTTCGGCAGTGACGCGCTGCTGCAGGGACTCGTCGGTACAGGCGTCGAGAATCCGCTGGGTCGCCTGCGCCTCGTTTTCCCATACCTGGACAAAAGACGAAATGCTTGAAAACATGAAAAACCCTCCCTCAATAAAGTGATAGGAACATTTGTTCTCTATTATACTCCAGGTTGGCAGGTTTTATCCAGTACCTTTCTGTAAAAAAAAGAAGGAGGTTTGGTAACGATGATGAACAAGTACCTGCCCCAGGTGGAAGAAAACCGGAAAGCGTCCTACGAGGTGGACCCGGTCTTCCTCAATCGCTGGTCGCCCCGTTCATTCAAGCAGGACCCGGTTCCCGACGAGGTTTTGTTCAGCCTGTTTGAAGCGGCGCGCTGGGCACCATCGGCCAGCAACGAACAGCCCTGGCGGTTTATCCTGGCCCGCAGCCGGGAGGATAAGGAGCGCTTTTACCCGTTCATCGCGGACGGTAACCGCGTCTGGTGCGAAAAAGCGCCGGTGCTGGCCCTGATCCTGTCCAAAACGGTCAACGTCAAGGGAGCGCACAACCGGGCCCATGCGTTTGATGCCGGCGCGGCATGGGGATACCTGGCCCTGGAGGCAACCCGGCGCGGCCTGATTACCCACGCGATGGGCGGCTTTGACCCGGACAAGGCGCGCGAAGTGCTGGGCGTGCCGGACGAATACGAGCTGCACGCGGTAATCGCCATCGGCTACCAAGGGGAAAAGGACGCGCTGCCCGAGCATTTGCAGGAGCGGGAAAAACCGTCGGGACGCCGGGAACTGTCCGAGACTGTGTTTGAAGGGGTATTTGGACGCACGTGATGGAGATGCAGGAACACGAGACATACATGAGAGCCGCGATGGAAGAGGCGAAAAAGGCGGCGGCCATCGGCGAGGTGCCGATCGGGGCGGTCATCGTGCGCGGCGGGGAAATCGTCGGACGCGGCTACAATCTGCGGGAGACGCAAAAAGATCCCACCCTGCACGCGGAGATGATCGCCATCCGGGAGGCCAGCGCCCGGCTCGGCGGATGGCGGCTGATCGGCTGCACGCTGTACGTGACGCTGGAGCCGTGTCCGATGTGTGCGGGAGCGATTGTGCAGAGCCGCATCGAGCAGGTGGTGTACGGGGCCCGCGACCCGAAGGCAGGATGCGCGGGCACCTTGATGAACCTGCTGGATGAGCCGCGATTCAACCACCAGGTGCCGGTAGTGGAGGGCGTGCTCGCGGAGGAGTGCGGCCAGATGCTGAAAGACTTTTTTCGCGGTCTGCGGAAGAAAAAACAGCCCGGTCAGGATTGAACCGGGCTGTCCTTCTGGATATGGCGGCGAAGTTGTTCCAATTCTTCCTCGCTCAATTCCCGGAATTCCCCGGGTAAAAGCGTCGTGTCGAGATGAAGCGGCCCCATGCGGACGCGCTGCAGGTAGACCACCTGCAGGCCAAACGCGGCAAACATCCGCTTCACCTGGTGAAATTTCCCTTCCATGATCGTGACCCTGACTTCCGAGACGTCGCCGGAGGAGAGAATCTCCAGCTTGGCCGGCAGGGTCGTAAAGTCCTCCAGCTCGACGCCCCGGGCGAACGCCTCCACGTGCTGGTCGGTGACGCGGCCCTGGATGCGGGCGAAGTACTCCTTTTCCACCTTCTTTTTCGGCGACAGCAGGTTGTGGGAGAGCTGTCCGTCGTTGGTCAGGAGCAGCAGCCCTTCCGTGTCGATGTCCAGCCGGCCGACCGGGTGTACCTTGTGGCCCCACTCGTACGGCAGGAGATCCACCACCGTCTCGTGCAGGTTGTCTTCCGTGGCGGAGACGACCCCGGGCGGCTTGTTCAGCATGATGTACAGCCAGCGCTTGTAGTTGAGTGGTTCCCCCTCGACCGTGATCTCCTGCTCTTCCGGTATCACGTGCATACCGGGATCAGTGGCGACGGAGCCGTCCACTTCCACCAGCCCTTGCTTCACCAGTTGCTTCACTTCCTTGCGCGTCCCCAATCCCATGTTGGCGAGGACCTTGTCCAAACGCTCTCGCTTCAATTGAATTCCCCGTTTCTCATCGTTTTCGCTGTGCTGTTACTATATTGGCCCAACGCCGACGGCAAATCAAGGGGTGGCATGGATTTACTCTTGCGCTTTGGACGATCTTTTGCTATATTTAATTTTGTTTCAAGCACACAGTGGAGAGATACCCAAGTGGTCATAAGGGGACGCACTCGAAATGCGTTAGGCGTCGTGAGGCGTGCGTGGGTTCGAATCCCACTCTCTCCGCCATACAGATTGCAAGCTAAGCACAGGTTGGTCGTATCGTCCAGCTTGTGCTTTTTATTTTTGCGGCAGATTAACAAATTGCCGTGATTTTTTACATTTTTTAGTGGTTATCCAGATCAAAGGAGATAAAATGGAATTGCATACGAATCGGAGAGCTCCATCTATTGTTCGGAGCTCTTTTTCACTACCAGTACGAGGTGAAGCACGATGAAGAGAAAACTCCTGTTTGGATGCCTTGTTGTTTTCCTATTCGCCACGATTGCGTTGGACACCATCAAGAAGTCGCCTGTTGAAATAGTGGAAGCTGCTATGGATAAAGTGAGAACCGGTGATGTGCAGCGTTCACAATTGAAACAAGAAGATATTGATAAGATTCGTTCATTTTATCAATTTGCCGATGAAGAAAAACTTGGCCGCCCCAGAGTCGAGGTGAAAGAGGTAACAAATTCTGGAGACGAAGCGCAGGTATTGGCAGCTTTTGAGATCATCGACTATGATCACCACAATCAAATCCGTGCCATTTATGCCGGTAATCTGGTGTTCACATTGCGTAACGTATTCTTTCTTGCATGGGAAGTACAGGGGGTTGAAGTGAAGAGAAAAATGGAGGCGTAATAATGTTTTTATTCACGACACCCAATCACAACAGGATGGACGTGGACACCATTAAAAAAAATTACATATTGATTTTTTGTCCGCATAAAATAACAATATAGTTATATGATCATAATGTATGGGAGGCAGCCATGACCGATCATTTTGAAACCATCGCTGACGCGTTGAAAGCCCTCGCCGATCCCACCCGGCTGAAGATCATTGCCTTGCTGCGCGTACGCGAGTGCTGCATATGCGAGCTGGTGCCGATCTTCAACATTTCCCAACCGGCCGTGTCGCGGCATATGAGCCGCCTGAAAACGGTGGGTCTGGTGCGGGAGACGCGAAAGGGGCAGTGGGTGTTTTATTCGTTGAACGAACATAGACTGGAGGAAATCGGGTTCCATCTGCGTCATCTGCCCGATATGTCCGGCCCACTGAAAGAGTTGGAGGACAAAGGGCTGTTGGTCACATGCGAGTAAAACCGGAAGGAGTGAAAGAGCGAGTGGCCGGGGGTGTGGGGAAGCAATTATCTTTCCTTGATCGTTATTTGACTGTGTGGATTTTTGCCGCCATGGTTGTCGGAGTGGGCGCGGGCGTGTTCTTCCCCGATGTCGTCGCCTATCTCAACCAGTACCAGGCTGGGACGACATCCATTCCGATCGCGATCGGGCTGATTTTGATGATGTATCCGCCGCTGGCGAAAGTTCGTTACGAAGAACTGGGGCGCGTATTTCGAAACGGAAAGGTCCTGGCCCTGTCGCTCGTGCAAAACTGGATCATCGGTCCGGTCCTCATGTTTGTGCTGGCCCTTGTATTTCTGCAGGGGTACCCGGAATACATGGTGGGGTTGATCATGATCGGCTTGGCCCGCTGCATTGCGATGGTGATCGTCTGGAACGATTTATGCAAAGGAGACACCGAATATGCGGCGGGGCTGGTCGCGTTCAACTCCATCTTCCAGGTGCTGTTCTATTCCGTGTATACGTATGTGTTTGTAACGGTCCTGCCCGGCTGGTTTGGCCTAAAGGGCATGGTGATCGACATCACGATGGCGGAAGTGGCCAAGAGCGTGTTCATTTACCTGGGCGTCCCGTTTCTGGCGGGCATGCTCACCCGCTTCCTGCTCGTCAAGGCAAGGGGGCGTGACTGGTATGAACGCGTGTTTATCCCGAAAATCAGTCCGATCACCCTGCTTGCCCTGTTGTTTACCATCGTCGTGATGTTTGCCCTGAAAGGGGAGGTCATCGTTCAACTGCCGCTGGATGTCATCCGCATCGCAATTCCCCTGCTGATCTATTTTGTCGTCATGTTCTTCATCTCGTTTTTCATGGGGAAAAAGGCAGGCGCGGATTACCCCGTGACGTCAACCCTGGCGTTTACGGCGGCGAGCAATAACTTCGAGCTGGCCATCGCCGTGGCGGTCGGCGTCTTTGGCATCCACTCGGGTGCGGCGTTTGCGGCCGTCATCGGACCGCTCGTCGAGGTGCCGGTCATGATTGCCCTCGTCAACGTCGCCCTCCGGTTTCGGCAAACGTTTTTTCCGCACAAGTCCCCGGTGTGAACGAACCGGAATCACGAATAAAGGAGAATCGGACATGAACAAAAAACCGCTCGTCTACTTTCTTTGCACCGGAAACTCCTGCCGCAGCCAGATGGCGGAGGGATTTTTGAAAGCGTTGGGCGCAGACCGCTATGAAGTGCGCAGCGCCGGTTTGGAAGCGCACGGCCTAAACCCCCGCGCGGTACAAGTGATGAAAGAAGCCGGTGTCGACATCTCCGGCCAGACGTCGGATGTGATTGACCCGGAGGTGCTGAACCGCGCCGATTACGTCATTACGCTGTGCGGCCACGCGGATGAGCACTGCCCGGTGATTGCCAACAAGCATGTGGTCAAATGGCACTGGGGCTTCGACGACCCGGCCAAAGCCTCCGGTACCGAGGCGGAGATCATGGACAGCTTTCGCAGCGTCCGCGATGCCATCAGGAACCGCATCGAAGGGTTTCTGAAAGAAGGCGAATAACCCGAGAGGGCATTTAGGCAAAACCAATCACTTCCCCGTCCGCAGGGAAGTGATTGGTTCGTTTTTTCAGGCCGTACAGCAGCTGCTGTTGGTTTGGATGCTGCGGACGTCGGCGTCCTGTTTGGTGTAGAAAAATTCCCACTCGTTGCCGTCGGGGTCCACGACCCAAAACTTGTCTTGAACGGCATAGCAGCAGGTCGTATCGGCCTCCACTTTGGCAATCGGCAGGCCGGCATCCTCCAGACGCTTCTGGTGAACGAGGACCTCGTCCGCCCGCTCCACTTGAAACCCGAAGTGATTCACCTGATTGCCGCTGACGGCGTCGACGAGGTTCAGCGTCAGATTCAAACCGGGAGCATCGAGCAAAAATTTGGCGTAATCCGCCTTTTTCTTTACGGGATTGGTTCCGAACAGCTTGCTGTAAAAGGCGACCGATTGGTCCAGATCGGTGACGTTGATGCCGACATGCACGTACTTCATGGCAGCTCCTCCTAAATCAAATATTTTTGAAATAAACATCAAAAAAATTTGATGAAAAGAGAAAAAAATCAGCAGCAGCCGCTGCGGCGAAAGATGCAGCACAGTTCGTCGGAAAGCAGGCGGTTTACTTCCGCGTGGTTCAAGCTGTAGTAATTCCAGACCCCGTCCGATTCCCTGGTGATCAGTTCAGCGTCCAGCAGGATTTTCAGGTGGTAGGAAAGTTTCGATTGCGCCATCCCCATCACGTCCGCCAGATCACAGACGCACACGCTGCCCCGCCGGGTGAGTTCGTGCATGATTCGCAGGCGCTTGCTGTCCGCCAATGCCTTGAATTTGGCTTCGTACTGTTCAAAGAAGGCGTCGGTAGGTTCGATGGCTGCCTGAGGCTGTTTCATGGTGTCGTCCCTTTCATCAATTTTTTTTGATGTAATAAGCATACACCCTGCGGTTTTTCGCTGTCAATAGATACCACCTCGCATGTTTGATCGCCTCCCTTTTTTCTTCTACAATAATTTCCAAACGCAAGATTTCCGGAGACAGGAGAGGCTGATTGCCTCCCATGTTCATGATGAGTCATGTCTGAAAAGGGGGTTCTCATGGAATCCATCTGGAAGTGGATCAAAAAGGGGAATACGTCTTCCGCCACGGCAGCGGTGGGAAATGCCGGTTTGGCCCTGGTGAAAGGGGCAGCGGCCTTGATAAGCGGAAGCGGGGCGATGTTTGCCTCGGCCATGCACTCCGTTGCCGATGCCGTCAATCAAGGGTTTGTCTTCGTTGGCAGCGTGCTGGCGGAAAAAAAGCCGACTCCCCGCTTTCCGACCCGGGAGTGAAGCGTTTCACTCCCGCCTTTTCCGTGGTGTCCGTCTAGCCGATCAGCGATCCGATGACCGGATAGCGGAACGGTCTGTCCTGCAGCGCGTAAATGATCCCCTTGATCGGATAGTAGAGTGCCATAAAGCCAAATGCCAGCAGGAACGGGATGCCGATCAGGACAAATGAGAGCGCCCAGGAAATCGAGAGGAGTACGCTCATGATGATATGAAACAGCAATGCCTGCAGGGCCAGGTTTTTTACGTCCCGGTCCTGCATCAGCAGCCAGACAACCAGCGGCACCAGGATTGGCGCGAAAAACGTGCTGGCATGGGTGATCGCCTTGACTCCCTTGTGATCCATTCTGCTACCTCCCTGTCGAGATGAACATTCATGACTGCTTCTTTATTGTACCTCATATTTCCAAATCCCCCCAACCGGCGCAAGCGCGATCCGCAGGTCAGACCGGAGACGGAGGGATTGCGGCAGGCGGACAGGCATCATTCGCGCTGCTCAGGTGTTCACAAAACCTCCACTTGCGATGTGATTGCAATCACAGTGAAAAAGATCTCAACGCCTTATACTGAAGGCGTCACAAACGATCACGGTATCGTCGAGGAGGAGCGAACATGCTGAACCGACAAACGATAGAAATCATCAAGTCGACTGTTCCTGTACTTAGGGAACATGGTAAGACGATTACGACCCGTTTTTACAAGATGATGTTGACCAACCATCCGGAACTGCTGAATATTTTTAACCACGTCAACCAAAAGCAGGGGCGTCAGCAGACGGCGCTGGCCAACACGGTCTATGCGGCGGCGGCCAACATTGAAAACCTGGAAGCCATCCTGCCGGAAGTCAAGCGAATCGCCCACAAACACCGCAGTTTGGGCATCAAGCCGGAGCACTACCCGATCGTCGGGAAAAACCTGCTCGCGGCGATCAAGGACGTGCTCGGCGACGCGGCGACCGACGAGATCATCAACGCGTGGGCGGAAGCGTACGGCGTCATCGCCGACGTGTTCATCAGCGTGGAGGACGAATTGTACCGCGAAGCGGAGCAGGCGCCCGGCGGCTGGCGGGATTTTCGCAACTTTGTCGTGGTCCGAAAGGTGAAAGAGAGCGACGTGATTACCTCGTTCTACCTGAAACCGCAGGACGGCGGCCCCATTTCGACGTTCCAGCCGGGGCAGTACATCAGCGTGAAACTGGCGATTCCGGGCGAAACCTACACGCACATCCGTCAGTACAGCCTGTCGGACAGCCCGGGCAAGGATTACTACCGGATCAGCGTCAAACGGGAAGATGCCGCGGAAGGCAGACCGGCAGGCATCGTCTCCACCTACCTGCACGACCACGTCCGGGAAGGAGACGTGCTGCCCATCAGCGCGCCCGCAGGCGACTTCGTGCTGGATACGTCAATAGAGACGCCGGTCGTCCTGCTGAGCGGGGGCGTCGGCCTCACCCCGCTGGTCAGCATGCTGAATACGCTGGTGGAGCGGCAGCCGCAGCGGCGCGTTCACTTTATCCACGCCGCGCGCAGCAGCCGGACGCACGCGCTGAAGGAGCACGTGGCCGCGCTGGCCGATCGGCACGAGGCGCTGTCCTTCCATGTAGTATATTCGCAGCCGACCGAAGACGACCGGGCCGAGCGCCGTTTTGACAAGGAAGGCTACATCGACCTGCCGTGGCTGCAGTCGATACTGCCCGACAACCAGGCCGATTTTTACTTCTGCGGACCGGTGCCGTTCATGAAAACCGTCTACCGGGCGCTGCAAGACTGGGGCGTGCCGGAAGAACGCATCCACTTCGAATTCTTCGGGCCGATGGGCAGCCTGAACGCGTAACGAATCATGATCCCGGCAAAAATCCTCCGAAGCCGACGGAGGATTTTTTGCTGTGGATTTTTTGCTGTTTTCGACACCGCGCTGGTGTGCTGGCCGCGGAGCCTGCGCCGCAGCCGTTCTGCCCGGCCGGGACCGCCGTGCCCCTTGATACGGTGAGCCCGGATCGTACATACTGGTAACGTGTGAATCTAGTAACGGACGGGAGAACAAGTCATCATGAAAGCTCATCGGTCGTTTTCATGGAAAAAGGAACTTCTCGCGGGGGTTACCACGTTTTTCACCATGGCCTACATCATGGTGGTCAACCCGCTGATTCTCGCGGACGCCGGGCTCCCGTTTGAACAGGGATTTACGGCGACCATTATCGCCACCATCGTGGGGACCGCGATCATGGGATTGTGGGCCAACTACCCGATCGCCATCGCGCCGGCGATGGGGCTGAATGCGTACTTTGCCTACTCGGTGGTCAAAGCGGAGGGCGGACTGACGTATGCGATCGCCTTTTCTGCCGTGTTTGTGGCGGGGGTGCTGTTTGTGCTGCTGTCGCTGACACCGCTGCGCTCCAAATTGATCGAGGTGATCCCGGACAATCTGAAACACGCCATCACCGCCGGGATCGGCCTGTTTATCGCCTTTATCGGCCTGCGTTTGACCGGTCTGGTCACCGCCCACCCGACCAACCTGGTGACGCTGGGCGATCTTCACTCGCCAAAGGTTGTGCTGGCCTTGATCGGCTTGTTCGTCACCCTGGTGCTGCTGTCGCTCAATGTGAACGGCGCGCTGTTTTTCGGGATGGTGGCGACCGGGCTGATCGCCTATTTCACGGGTCAGCTCTCGTTTGAAAAGGGGATCGTGTCCGTGCCCACGCTGCCGGAGGGGCTGATCGTCTCCAATCCCGTACAGGCCTTTTCCGACGTCGGTCAATACGGGCTGTACGCGGTCGTCTTCTCGTTTTTGCTGGTGACCCTGTTTGACACGACAGGGACGGTGCTCGGCGTGAGCAAACAGGCCGGGCTGCTGGTGGACAACAGGCTGCCGCGGGCGGAGCGGGCGATGTTTGCCGACTCGGTGGCCACCTTGATCGGCTCCGTGTTCGGCACCAGCCCCACTTCGGCGTACATCGAGTCGGCCTCCGGAGTGGCGGCGGGCGGACGCACGGGGGTGACCGCTCTCGTGGTGGCCGTGCTGTTCGGCCTGTCCGCGTTTTTCAGTCCGCTCGTCAGCGCCGTCTCCGGCCTCTCCGCCATCACCGCGCCGGCCCTGATCGTCGTCGGTTCGCTGATGCTCGGCAGCGTGCGCCATATCCATTGGGAGGAGATGGACGAGTCGTTTCCCGCCTTTCTCGTGATCGTCAGCATGCCGCTTACCTCCAGCATTGCGACGGGGATCGCGCTCGGCTTTATCTCCTATCCGTTGATGAAGGCGCTCAGGGGCAAGTGGCGGGAGGCCCATCCCCTGGTGTACCTGTTTGCCGCTTTGTTTGCCTATCAATTGGCGTTTCTGCCGCACTAGCATGTCCGGCAGGCGCAAGGAAACTCCCCCGGTTCCCGTCGTTGCGGGAACGAGGGAGTTTTTTGTTTTCCCGGCAGCGTGACCATGCCGGGCAGGCGATGCCGAGCGGGATGATGGCGACGCCAGTCCCCTGCAGCAGGCTGACCGGTTCTCCCGGGACAGCGCGGGAGGAGAAGACGGCCGTGGGCGGTTCGGCGGCGTGCGGTTGTCCATGAAAGGATTGGAACCTTTCTGCAAAAACGCCAGGAAGAGGTTTACGCTCTGCTTTCGCGTGGTAGGTAAAGAATGTCACCGATGTGAGCATCGTTCCCGGACGGCTGGAGATTTTCCCAGCGTGTGCAGAGTCGGAGGGAGCCTATGCCGTCCACCTCGGGAAAGGAAGCAGGCGAAACAAGGGGGAGGCCGTTGTTTACCAAGGTAAGAGACCGCTTATTTGCAGCACTGTTGTGCTTGTGCCTGATCCCGATACTCGTCGTCAGCTTTGTCAATTACGACGCGGCGAAAACGGCGGTGTACGAACAGTACGCCACCAGCATTCGCGAGCGTTTGCGGCACACGGACGAGCAGTTTTCGCTGTATGCCCAGCTTTTGCTGGACAGCGTCCAACGGCTGGCTGACGAACCGGCCGTGCGCGGAACGGAGGGACAGTTGGCGCTTTTGCCGCGCAGCGCACAAACGGCTGCGGCGGAGAAACTGTTCCGGGACTTTCAGCGCAGGAACCCCTCCGTCCGCAATGTCCATCTGCTCGCCGACGACGGTGGACGTCTCTCCCTGTTTCCCGACGCGCACTGGACGGGCGGAGACTTCCGCCGTCTGTCATGGTACCGCGACACACTGGAGGATGAGCGCGGCGCTCCCCGGTTGCTGCCTGGAGCGGAAGCGGGGGCCGATCCGTCCTGGCTGTACGCGGTGCAGCCGGTAACGAACGCGCAGGGGCGGCCGTTCGCCGTGCTGGTGGCGGAATGGAAGCCCGATCTCCTGGAAAGGTGGCTGAACACGGACACCAAGCGGCACCACTGCACGCTGCTGGTGTTTGCCTCAGACGGACACCTGCTGATTCGGGTCGAGCCGGAGCCATCGGGTGCAGGGCGGCAGGAGGAGTCCTATGCCGATTTGGGACGGATGCACAATGCGGGCCAAACGGAAGAAGTGCGGTATGACAGCCGGCTGAACGAGATGGTGCACCTCTTTCGATACGTGTCCCCGCATACGGGAAACACCTATGTGGAACTGCTGCCGGCCGCGGCGATTGACCGTCATCTCGGCCGGCTGGAGCTGATTTTGCTGATCGGCACGCTGCTGGTGGTGCTGTTTGCCGCCATTGTGGCCCGGCAGGTCGCCCGTTGGATTGACCGGCCGATTTCCACCCTCGTCGAAGCGACGGAGGCCTTGCAGAAAGGGGATTTTTCCATTCGCGTGCCGGTGGACGGGATGGAGGAGCTGTCGCGCTTGGGAAACAAGTTTAACCAGATGGCTGAACAGTTGGACACGCTGATCCGGCGGGAACGGGAGTACATGCAGAAAGGGATGGACCAGATCGTCCGCAGCTTTTACCTGGCCGTCGAGATGAAAGATCCGTACACGGCCGGCCACAGCGAGCGGGTTACCCGGTACGCGCTGCTTATCTACGACTATTGGGATGACGCGAAAAAACGAACGATTTCCCGGAACGATCTGCGTTATGCCGGGCTGATGCACGATATCGGCAAGGTGGCCATTCCCGACCGGGTGCTGTTGAAGGAAGGCAAGCTGAATGACGAGGAGTACGAACTGATCAAGCTGCACACCACCATCGGAGCCGACATCGTGGAACGGATCGAGAGCCTGGCCCACGTCAGTCCCGGCGTCCGCCATCATCACGAGCGCTGGGACGGAAACGGGTATCCGGACGGACTGAAAGGGGAGGACATTCCCCTGCTGGGGCGCATTCTGGCCGTCGCCGACACCTTTGACGCCATGACATCGACGCGTTCCTACCGCAAGGCGATGACGGCAGAAGAAGCGTATGCGGAAATCGTCCGCTGCTCCGGCACTCAATTCGACCCGGAGATCGTCCGTGCGTTTTGCCGGGCGTATGAGGCGATTGCCGCGGCCATGACTTCGCCCGACGCCAGGAATGATGTGCAGACAACGGCGGCCAACGTCACGTAAGGGGACCCTTTCCTGTTATGGATGGCTTTTTGCCTTGCGATCATTCCTGTTCTTTGGTATGCTAATTGTGCCGTGCTAGACGGGGAGGTTGCGGTGCCCTGTAACCTGCAATCCGCAATAGCAGGGTCGAATTCCTATCAGAGGTCTTCTCATGTAAGGCTGCCATATGGGCGGCGGTGTTGAGGATCGGGTCCTGTGCAACGCGAACCCATGAACCTGGTCAGGTCCGGAAGGAAGCAGCCATAAGTGGATCATCGCGTGTGCCGCAGGGCAGCCTGGTCTGAGCTGCCTCCATATGTAACGCTTGGATGGGGAGTATCGAAGATAGGTGCACGGTCTTCTCCAGGAAAGTCGAGTGGCCTGTTCGTGAGGAACAGGCCACTTTTTGTTGATTTCTGACGATCCCTAGCGAAACATTTCCTTCCAGAATCCTTCTGTTCAGGCAGGTCATTCCTGATGGGGTGACGAATGTGTAGAGAGCGGTGATTGCCTGTAAAAACGTCAAGGGTCAGGGGGGACAAGCTGTGAGTGCATCATTCTCGTTACATCTCGCCGGTTCGTCCAAACGATTGCAGAAATTTTTGCAATACTTCCCGACTGCCGTATTTCTGGTGGCGCAAACGGGATGTATCGTGGAAGTGAATGAACAGCTTCTTCGCGTCACCGGGTACCAACGCGGAGAACTCGTGAACCAGCCGTTTCACGTCCTGCTGCCGTACCGGGGTTCCATCGAACAACTGTATCAGGAACTGCTGCGCCGGGAAGCGGAGGCAGACATGCCGGCAGAGGTGGAATGGCGTGACAGGCAGGGCAGAAGCGGCAAAACGCCGGCCATGATTTTGGTGCAGCAGACGGAGGAGGAGCCGCTGTTTCTGGTTCACCTGTATCAGTTGACCAAAGAGACGGATTACGCGCTGTCGCAGCGGCTGATGGAAAAACTGACCACCGATACCAGCCTGGGGTTGTTCGTGCTCAACGAACAGGGACGGATCGTCGAAGCCAGCCATGCGGCCTGCAAACTCCTCGGAATGGAGCGGCTGCAAGTGCTCAACCGGCACGTGGACGATGTGTTTGTCGGCATTCCCGAAGAGCACCGCCTGATCAAGCGGGAGCTGCTCGACGGGGTGAAGCTGCACAATATCGCCACGTCCTGGACAAACGACAACCAGCGCTACGAATTGATCGTGGACGCCCATACGCTTCAGGACGAGGCCGGCAAAACCGCCGGTGCTTTCGTCCTGTTCAAGGATATTACCAACCTGCGCTCGTTTGAACAGAAAATCGAACGGAACGAGCGGCTGGCGATGATCGGACAAATTGCCGCCGGCACGGCTCACGAGATCCGCAATCCGCTCACGTCGATCAAGGGCTTTCTGCAGATGTTCCTGCAATCCTTCAGCGACAACGGCATGGAGCGGGAGCGGACCTATACGGAAATCATGCTGACGGAGATCAACCGGATCAATTCGCTGGTGAGCGAATTTCTGCTGCTGAGCAAGCCGCGCGACGTCCAGTATTCCCTGGTCGATTTGAACACGGTGTTTGAGGAGATTCTCCCGATTGTGGAGTCGCAGGCGCTCCTGTTCGGTATCGACGTCCAGTTCTCCTCGCGGGGACAGCTTCCGCTGGTGGTGGGGGACACGGAACTGCTCAAACAGGTCTTCATCAACATCTGCAAAAACGGCATCGAGGCCATGGGGGAGCAGGGGACGCTGCACATTTCCCATCACATCGATCCGGACGGGGACAAGGTCAGCATCGACATCCACGACACCGGTCCGGGCATTCCGCTGTACATCATCGACAAAATTTTCGATCCATTCTTTACGACCAAGGAAGAGGGGACGGGGCTGGGGCTTTCCGTTTGTCAGAAAATCATTCACGACATTGGCGGCCAAATCCGCGTTTCGTCCAAAGGATACGGCACCACGTTTCACATCTTGCTCCCGTATCTCTGACAAACCGTCATCCAGCCCGGCGTCCCGTCGTCCGCACGGGGCGTTTTCTTTGTAAGAGCAAGGGCGGATGGTGTATAATAGTTAGGATTCGGAAGAGGACTGTGCAGATTGGAGTGTCACACCATCATGGCTTATACCGCGCTGTATCGCGTATACCGACCGCAAACCTTTCAAGACGTGGTGGGACAAGAGCATGTGACGACCACTTTGCGCAACGCGTTGCGTGAAGGCAGGCTGTCCCACGCTTATTTGTTCAACGGTCCCCGTGGTACGGGCAAAACGAGTGCGGCCAAAATCATGGCCAAAGCGGTGAACTGCGAGCAGCCGCAGGACGGCGAGCCGTGCAACCAGTGCGCCACCTGCCGGGCCATTACCGATGGTTCCGTTACCGACGTGCTGGAGATTGACGCCGCGTCCAACCGCGGTGTCGAGGAAATCCGCGACATCCGCGACAAGGTGAAGTTTGCCCCCAGCGACGTCCGGTACAAGGTGTATATTATCGACGAAGTGCATATGCTGACGACGGAGGCGTTCAACGCGCTGTTGAAGACGCTGGAGGAACCGCCTTCCCACGTCATCTTTATCCTGGCTACCACCGAGCCCCACAAGCTGCCGGCGACGATTATCTCGCGCTGCCAGCGGTTTGATTTTCACCGGATTCCCCTGAAGGAAATGGTGAAGCGGCTCGCATACATCTGCGAGGCCCAGGGAGTGCGGGTGGAACCGCAGGCCCTCCACCTGGTCGCCAAAATGGCCGAAGGGGGGATGCGGGACGCGCTCAGCCTGCTGGACCAAGCGATCAGCTACAGCAAAGACGAGGTTCGGGCCTCCGACATCATGCAGATTACCGGCACCGTCTCCCAGGGGCACTTTTCCGTTCTGGCCAAATACGTCGCCGAACGGGACGTGGCCCGGGTGATGGAGCATTTTGACCGGGTGATGGTGCAGGGAAAAGATCCCGAACAGTTTTTGCAGGATTTTCTCTACTACTACCGCGACATGCTGCTGTTCAAGACCGCTCCGCAGTTGGAAGAGATTGTCGAGCGGACGATGCTGGACGACCAGTTTGCCCAGGTGGCCGGGATGTACGCGCTGCCTGATGTGTACGCCGCCATCGAAACCTGCAATCAGGCGTTGGCCCAGTTGAAGTGGTCCACGTACGCCCGCGTGCTGGTGGAGCTGACGCTGGTCAAACTGTGCCAGCCGGTCAAAGAGGCTGCCGCTGCGCCGGAGACGGCCGCGGCCGGAGGAGGAGAGCTGGCCGCACTGGCCAACCGGGTCCGTACGCTGGAGGAGCGGCTGGCCCAACTGATGCAGGGACAGGCGCACGCGAGCGCCCAGCCGCGAACGGAAGAGCCGCGCAGGGCGGAACCGCGCCGTCCGGCTGCCGCCGCGGGAAGTTCCCGCACGCCGATGAACAAGGTACGAGAGGTGGCCAAGGCGGTTGATGAAGCACTGACCCGGCAGGTGCGCGGGCAGTGGAGCCAGATTTTGGCCGATGTCAAAAAGATCAAGATTCAATATCAGGCCTGGTTGGTGAACGGGCAGCCGGCTGCTGCCGGCAGCGACGCCGTCGTCGTCACCTTTACCAGTCCCATTCACTGTGAGAAAACCATGGAGCCGGAATTGAAGGGCGTCGTGGAGCGGGTGATGCTGGGCGTTCTGGGGCGGCCGCTGCAGCTTCTCTCCGTGATGGAGGAAGAGTGGCAGAGCGTTTGCCAGCAGGCCGGGCAGGGAGAACAGCCCGCCCAGGAAGAGCAGGATCCGTTTGTCGCCGAGGCGATTCGCCTGGTCGGCGAGGGACTTGTCGAAGTGAAAGAATAAGCTGAACCGGCAAAATGAAGGAGGACACCCCGATGAAAAACATGCAACAAATGATGCGACAAGTGAAAAAGATGCAGGAAGAGATGCAAAAGGCGCAGGAGGCCCTGAAGGAAAAAGTGGTGGAAAGCTCTGCGGGGGGCGGTGCGGTAACCGTCAAGGCGAACGGCCACAAACAGATTGTCGACATCGCGATCAAGCCGGAAGTGGTCGACCCGGATGACGTGGAAATGCTGCAGGACCTCGTGCTGACCGCTGTCAACGACGCGCTGCGACAGGCCGATGAAATGATCGCCAAGGAAATGGGCCGATTTACCGGAGGATTGAATATTCCGGGTCTGTTCTAAGGAGTACGAGGCGATGTTCTATCCCGAACCGGTATCCAAATTGATCGAAGGCTTTATGAAACTGCCGGGCATCGGGCCGAAAACGGCCAGCCGCCTGGCGTTTTACGTGCTCAACATGAAAGAGGACGACGTGCTGGATCTGGCCAAAGCGCTGGTCAACGCCAAACGGCAGCTCCACTACTGCTCCGTCTGCAACAACATCACCGATATCGACCCCTGCCACATCTGCCGGGACAAGCGGCGTGACGCTTCCATCATCTGCGTCGTGCAGGAGCCCAAGGACGTGGTGGCGATGGAAAAGACGCGGGAGTACGACGGGTACTACCACGTCCTGCACGGAGCGATTTCCCCCATGGACGGCATCGGGCCGGAGGACATCCGCATCCCTGACCTCTTGAAGCGGTTGAGCGACGATCAAGTAAAAGAAGTGATATTGGCGACCAACCCGAACATCGAGGGCGAGGCCACCGCCATGTACATCTCCCGGCTGATCAAGCCGTTTGGCATCCGCGTGACGCGGATTGCGCACGGACTGCCGGTGGGCGGCGATCTGGAGTACGCCGACGAGGTGACGCTGACGAAGGCCCTGGAAGGTCGCCGGGAATTGTAGGACAAGAAAAAGACGGGGACTCCCTGTCTTTTTTCGTGTTCGCAGGAGATGGGGAGCGCGAGGACTTTTTTGTCCGGACAAGACATAGATTGAAGTAGGAGTGTGAGGAGATGCTGACAGGACCGGGGATGTCGCTGTGGGGCGGGACGGAGAAGCGCAGGTCTGCGCCTTGGGCGATCCCGCTGTTTGTCGGGTACTGGATCGTGTTTGCCGCCGAATTGATGATGCTCCGCTTTGAACGCGGACCGGATGGCCGGTGGATCGTGTCGACTGCAGAGGTTCCTGAGCTGTGGCTGTCGCTGACGGTGCTGGCCGTGGCGGTCTTCAGCTTTTTCGCGGCCATCGGCTTTGCCGTCAACGTCTGGCGGGACAGACGGCGGACGGCCTGGCTGCGGCATCGCCCCGCACCGGCGTGGGCGGATTTGCTGCATGTCGTCGCCTGGCTGCAGGTGTTTCACGCCTGCACGTTGCTGCTGTACGGCCTGGTACTGCCGCACCCCGTGTTTCCCGAGGGATCGGTCGGCAGCTTTTTCGAGTCGGCGTCGCTTCAACTGTTTATCCTGGTCGTGGTGCCTTTGTGGTTTCGCGGCCGGATGGACGAGATCGGCGTCTGCCGTCCCCGCCGCATCGGGCGCATGATCGCCGCGTTGGTGGTGGTGCTGCTGCTGATCACGCGGGTGTTGGACGCGGTCGTCACCACCCCGGTGGCCGACTGGTTCCACCTGTCGCTGGACTCGGAGCGGGAGCAGCAAATCGAACAGGAAATCGTTCAGGCCAAAGACGGCGATATGTGGGCGGTCGCCGCATCCGTGCTGGTCATCGGCATCCTGGTGCCGATTGCCGAGGAACTGCTGTTCCGCGGCGTGATTCAGACCTGCCTGGTTCGGCGCTGGGGCGCGTTTGTCGGCATTGTTCTCAGCAGCCTCTGGTTTGCGTTGATGCATGTGGATGTCGCCCTGCTGGCTCCGCTGTTTGTCATCGGCCTGTGCCTGGGCTACCTGCGGCATCGGTTTCAGTCCATCTGGGGGGCTGTCGTGCTGCATGTGATCAACAATCTGACCGGTGTGCTGCACTACTTTCACTGAAGGGTCGTGGGAGAAGTGAGTTTGTGGGGAAAACCGCGAGCGGCCGTCCATTGGGGGCCGGAGGCGTTGGACGAAGCTGTCGACCGCGCCCGGTTGGATTGGCAGCACGCCCGTCATCTCATGGAAATCAGCGAGCCGGACAACGGGCTGGAGGATGCCATTTACTATTTGCAGTTGACGGAAAAGCGCTACATGTTCCTGCTCGCGCAAGCAAAACGGGAGCGGGAACGCCGGCACGCGCAGGGAGGATGAGTCATGAGTACGGGATGGGTCATCGCCTTGATTGTCACGGGTCTGTTGTTGGTGATTGCCGCGAGCAGGTCGGTCATGGGGCCGATCCGCTGGGCGGGGTTTGTCGCCGTGCAGCTGGTCATCGGCGCGGTGCTGCTGTTTTTCGCCAATCTGGTCGGAGAACTGGCCGACTTCCACATTCCGATCAATCCGGTGACGGCGCTGCTGACCGGGCTGCTGCGGCTGCCGGGTCTGGCCGCGCTGATCATCATCAAACTGTGGGTGATGTAGGCGGTCAGCCGTCGGTCAGCAAAAAGGCGACGCTGCCGCTCTCGTACTTGACCCGGCAGTGCGGAGGCTGGCGCAGCGAGGCCAGCAGCGCAAGCAGGCGGGGCAAGCCCAGCACGGCTGTTCCCCAGAGCAGCGCCATTCCGTACGGCAGCGGCACCCAGACGAAGACGGCGGCCGCCAAAAACAGGCTGCCGGCGAGAACGGTCGCCTCCGCCCCACGGTATGCGCGGAGCGTAACGGGATGGCGGCAGCCGGCGCCCCACCAGGGAGACACGAGCAGGTCCGGCGTGGTTTGCGGGTGGTGCGAACGCAGGCGGGCGTAAAGCCGGAACAGGCAGAGATGGCCTGCGGCGATGGCTGGGAGCACGGCCAGCGTCACCACCAGGCGATCAGCCGGAATCTTCAGCCAGAGAGAGGCGGCGACCGGAAACAGGCCGATCAGCAGGAGCTGGAACAGCCAGCCCGCCAATCGCCAGCGAAAGCGGCGAAGCAGTTTGTAGCTGTAAATGGTTTGCTCTTTCATCACGTCAATGACCTCTGCGATTACATGTGTACGAGCGGGGTCAGACCCGATCCGGGTCCGGGGAGAACCAGGCTTTGTCCAATTGACAGGGCCGTGTTCTCCCTATATAATTCTCGCTGAGAATGATTATCATGATTAGGGATTCTTTTTCGGTTTTCCCCTATTATCTCACAATCTGCGGGCGCCGGAAAAGCTTCCGAACCGGAAGCGCGTTTGCCGTCGCTCGCTCATTCACGAACAGACAAGAACGTTCGAGTCGGTGGCCGTCAGCCATCGGCTTTTTCTGCAAGGAGCCACCTGCCATGAAAAACGTTTTGGTTACGGGCGGAGCGGGCTTCATCGGCTACCACACGTGCCGCTTCCTGCTGGAGCAGGGGTACGCTCTTGCCGTGGTCGATCAGCTCCATCCCTATTACGATCCGTCCCTCAAACGGGCGCGGATCGACGAACTGCGCCGCCACGGCGACTTTTCCTTTTACCGGACCGATATTCTCGATGAAGCGGCCATGCGGGAGGTCTTGTCCCGGCAGAGGCCGGATGCGGTGATTCACCTCGCCGCGATTCCCGGCGTGCGGGGGTCTTTGGAGCAGCCGCTGACGTACGTGGACATCGATGTAAAAGGAACGGTGCAACTGCTGGAACTGGCCCGGCAGTTCGGCGTCGGCCGCTTTCTGTTCGCCTCGTCGTCGTCCGTTTACGGGGAGCGCGCCCTGACCCGCCCGCTGCGGGAAGAGGAGGCGGACCTGGCCGTCTGCTCGCCGTATGCGGCCAGCAAGCTGGCGGCGGAAGTGTTTTGCCGGACGTACGCCCATCTGTACGGGATGGCGGTCACCTGCCTGCGCTTTTTTACCGTGTACGGACCGCACCAGCGGCCGGACATGGCCATCTCCCGTTTTCTGCGGCTGCTCGCGGACGAGCAGCCCTTGCCGCTGTACGACCCGCACTCCATGCGCGATTACACGTATGTGGACGACATTGTGGACGGGATCGGGGCGGCATTGGCACACATGGACGGCTATCAGGTCTACAACCTGGGCAGCGGCCGGCCCGTCGGCCTGCTCGAACTGGTGCAGACGCTGGAGCATGTGACCGGCAAAAAGGCCCGTATTGAGATTCGCGGCGCCCAGCCGGGGGATGTGACCGGCACCTGGGCGGACATCGCCAAAGCGCGCGGGCTGCTGGGATGGACGCCGCAGGTGACGCTGCAGGAGGGCTTGGAACGGTACTACCGGTGGTGGCGAAAACAGTGAGGAAGAAGATCGTTCGGGCGGTTGGCTGGCTGCTGCTGGTTGTTTCCGGTTATCTGATCGCAACCCGCATGGAGGTGTCGGCGCTGATCGACGGCGTCCAAAAGCTGGCCGCCCATCCCGGCCTGCTGCTGACGATGACCGTCTGTTACGGAGCCGCCTTCTGGCTGCGCAGTTGGGCATGGCAAAAGCAGACGGTCCATCGGGTGCCGGTCCTACGCTTGTGGTACTACCATCACATCGGGCTGCTCTTGAACCATCTGCTGCCCGTGAAGGCCGGCGAGCTGGCGCGCATGGCCCTCTTGCGCCGGCGCGAAGGATTTGCGTGGAGCGCGGCGGTCGTCAGCGTGGCCGGCAACCGGTTGATGGACATGGCCGGCCTGGCTGCCCTGGCGGCGGCCGCGCTGCTGTTGATCGCTCCCCGGCAGATCCAGCTCTGGTACGGGGAGAGGCTTGCCTGGGCCGTCGCCGTGTCGGCGGCTGCGGCTGCAGCCGTACTGGCCGGTTCGCGGTACGCGGAGCGCCGCTTTCCGGCTGTCGCCCGCTATCGCCGGGCGTTTTTTCAAGGGCCGCACGGGCTGACCGCCTTTTTCCTGACGGCGGCCGGCTGGCTTTTGGAGGCAGCGGTCGTCTGGTCGGTCGTCAGGGCGCTTGGTGGGCAGTTGGAAACGGCGTCCGCCCTGTTGGTCCACGTGCTGACGATTATCGGGCAGACCTTTCACGTCACGCCGGGCGGCATCGGCACCTACGAAGCGGTCATGGCCTCCCTCCTGCACGAGACGGCGGGCCACTCCCTGGCGTTTGCCCTGCAGGTGGCGATTTTGTCGCACGGATTCAAGTTTTGTTATTCGTTTGTCGCGGGCGGGCTTGCCGCCTGGCGTCTGTCGCTATCGCCCCTGGCGCTGTTCCGGGAGGCCCGCGAGGCGAGTGAGGAGGGTGACCATGAAAAAAGCGTCGACATTTGAAAAGATCGCCGCTCGGTGCTGGAATGTGCTAAATGAAGGAAAGCCGTTTACCCCCGTCTTTGTGACCGGCATCTTTCTCCTGTACCACTGGGAGTCGTGGGGGCTGTCGTCCTTTTGGGCGGATGCGGCACTCGCGCTCCTCTGGACGCTGCCGCTTTTGGCTGTCTACTTTTTGTACGATTTTCCGCTGCGTTTGCGGTTCTTTCTGTGGCTGCCGCTGCTGGCGGCCTGCGCGCTCTTTGCCCAGGCGGGGGTATGGCCGCTCATATGGCTTGCGATCGGCATGTACTTTTTCTTTACGGTCATCTTCTGGGGCACGATCTACTACCATCTGCGCATCGGCACCACGCTGTGGAACTTTACGCGGTTCTGGAAGCTGGTGTTGAAAAACAGCGACTCCACCAGCGGCAACGCGCAGGAACAGATTCCGAAGTTCCTGACGGCCCTGTTGGTGATGGAGTGGTGCTGCCGCTCGGCGGCCGAAGCGGGGATTGCCGGTCCGGGCCTTGCGCCGCTGTTCTTTGCGGCAGCCGTCGGGGTGTACGCTTTTCTCATCCACCGCTGGCTGTTCACCTGGAAACCGGTGGAAATCCCCACCTACACCCACAATGTCCAACCGTCCAAGCCATTGGCGAACAAGGTGTATATGATAGTAATAGACGGCTGCAACAAGGACCGGCTGGCTCAGGCGAAAACGCCGTTTCTGGACTGGCTGAAGCAGACCGGTACCGAATACGCCAACATGGAGACGGTCTATCCGGCGCGCACGGTGGTCTGCTTTTCCTCCATGTTTACCGGCACCTATCCGCGCGAGCACGGCATTTCCAGCAACATGGTGTACAAGCTGGGCGTGAAAACGGAAAGCCTGTTCGACAGTCTGCGCAAGATCGGGAAGAAGGGCGTGATGCTCGCCTGCGCCCATTTGGTCGACGCATTTGGCGAGGACGTGGAGACGTTTACGGCGGTGATGAAAAACGACGTCGCCGATCCGACGATCATGCGCCGGGCGCGGCAAATCGTCGAGGAGAGCGACCCCGACGTACTGGTCGTGCAGCTGATCGCGACCGACCAGACCGGTCACAGCCGGGGCGTCTTTTACGATGAATACCTGGAAAAAATCGCGGAGGCGGACGCGCTGATCGCCTCGTTTTACGAGTGGCTGCGGGAGCGGGGAAAACTGGAAAACGCGGCGTTTATCGTCTGTGCCGACCACGGCCAGTCGGACGGCATCGGCGGTCACGGCCACCTGGACGAAGGAGAGCGCTACGTACCGTTTATCATGCACGGTCCGATGATCAAGCAGGGCGCCGTCATCCGGGAGTGGAACTCGCTGGTGTCCGTCGCTCCCACGATCGCGTATCTGATGGGGGCACCGTATCCGGACAAATCGCGCGGCCCCGTGCTGGTGGACGCCCTCCGCACGCAAGGTTACGACACGGGAGAGAACATCCATGAGGCAGCAGGCCCTTCTATACATTGTGATACCGGCAAAAAATGAAGAGGAAGCGATCGGCGAAGTGATCCGCAACGTGCCGCGCTCCTTTTTCCCCGGATTGACGGTGAAAGTGCTGGTGGTGGACGACGGCTCGACCGACGGGACGGTGGACGTGTCGCTGGCAGCGGGAGCGGACGAAATCTACACGATGCCGATCAATACCGGCCTTGGCGCGGCCGTTCGCGCCGGACTGCGGGAGGCGTACGAGCGGGGCGCCGACTATGCCGTCATGATCGACGCCGACAACGAGTATCCCGCGGAGCAGATTCCCGAACTGGTCGCGCCGCTCCTGGCGGGGGAAGCCGATTACGTCATGGGCTCCCGTTTTATGGGTACGATAAAAGGGATGAAATGGCACCGCCGCCTCGGCAATTACCTGTTTACCGCGCTGCAGATGATCCTGCTGCGCCGGTTTATCTCCGACGGTCAATCGGGGATGCGGGCGTTCAACCGGGCAGCCCTGGCCGATCTGGAAATCATTCACGACTACAACTACGCGCAGGTGATGACGCTCAACCTGGTGCGCAAGGGCTACCGGATGAAAGAGATTCCCATCCGCTATCAGGTGCGGACGACGGGCCGTTCGTTTATCCGCTTTGTGCCCTACGTCACCAAGGTGCTGTCGGCGGTCTGGCGGGAGATGCGCCGGCCGGTCTCTCCCCGCCAGCCTGACTCGTAAACAGAAGGCATGCCCGGATCAGAAGGCATGTCCGGCCTGGCGGGCGCGGTCGAACAGGGGAGCGGCGGCGGGAAAAGGAGGCAGTACATGAGGTGTCCAGCAAAGGTGTGACGGTGCTCGTACAGGTGTCGGAGAAACCGCTCCCTGACGCGCTGGTGCGGGAGTTGGCGGCGATCGGCATATCCGTCGCGCCGGCCGAAAACCGGAGACGGACAGCGGCCGGGGCGTGCGGCTTCCTGGTCGCGGGGGAGTCGGATGCCGCGCGGCTGTCGACGGGCCTGGCCGAGTGGGATCGTCCCGGACTGCTGCTCGTATACGGCGACCGGGTTGCGAACACAGCGGCGGAAGTGCTGGCGGCCCAATATCCCGGCTGGGAAGTGGTGCGCCTGTATCGCTTTGCCGGCGGCGAGCGGGCGCTGGTCGGCGGAGATCCCAACAGCCCCTGGACCCGCATCCTCTGCCGCCAACTGGCGGAGCATGACGTGATCGCGATGGTGTGCGGGATGCGCGAAGCGGAGGAGGTCATCCGCCAACTGCCGCGGTTTCTGGCCTGGAAGGAGAGGTTTTACCTCCGGCTGGGAGAGAGCTGCGACCGGCGCGGCGTCCGGCTGCAGACGGTCGCGCGTGCGTTGGGCATGGACAGCCGCGTCGGCCAGGGCTGGCTGGATCCGCAGCGGAACGATCGTGCGGCGCTGCGAAGGTGGCTGGTCCGCCAGTGCCGCTTCGTCATGAGCAAGACGAACGTGCGCCGCGTCGCCTTGTGGGGGCCGACGAGCCTGTGGCAGCAGATGCCGCCAGGCTGGCTGGCGGACAAGGAGGTGCGGCTGTACATTCCCCGGGACGAGCAAATTCCGAACGGTGAAAGCACTGCAGGGGAGCGGTGCGCCACCTGGCAAACAGCGCTTGCCCAGGCCGATCTGCTGGTCGTCGCCTCGCCTGACCCCGACCTCATGGAACTGCCCCTGTCCGAGCTGATCAGGCAGATGCGCCAACCCATCGTCGTCGATGCCTGCGCCTGCTTTCCGCTGCCGGAAGCGGAGGCGCTGCCGATGATCTACCGAACCATCGGGGAAAAGACGAACGTTTGGGAATGGAGTTGATTATAATGGGGTATAATGGTTGGTAGATTGAGGAAAAGGGCAGGCGTTTGCACAATGGAAAGAGTCGCTCAGCGATGTATCGTCTGTGAAGAGGAACGGACGGACGGAATCGCCATCTGTGAGCAGTTTATCTGTCAGCATTGCGAACAGGAAATGGTCAATACGGACGTGCAGGATAAAAAATACACGTTCTTTATTCATCAGATGCGGCGCATCTGGCTCACGGAAGACGCGTAGACACGTTCGGCCAAAAGGCATCGGCACCCCCGATGCCTTTTTCCGTTCCGCGGGTGCAAATCGTGTTACAATAAAAGGTACTCTGAAAAAAGGACGTGAATGACCGTGCGGGAAAGAAGCGCCGACTTTTGGGAGAGGCAGCGGCGGGCTCCCTTGTACGAACAGTTGGTACGGCACGCCATGCGCCGTCCCCATCCGTTTCACGTGCCCGGTCACAAGATGGGGCGAAGCTTTGACCATCACGGCAGAGAGCGGTTTGGGCCCGTGCTCGAACTGGACATGACGGAGATCACCGGCATGGACGACCTGCATCAGCCGGAGGGCGTGATTGGCGAGGCGCAGGCGTTGGCGGCGGAGGCTTTCGGCGCGGAGGAGACGCGCTTTCTCGTCGGCGGGAGCACGGCGGGCAACATCGCGCTGATCAT
This sequence comes from Brevibacillus thermoruber 423, assembly GCF_000454065.1. Lineage (GTDB taxonomy): Bacteria > Bacillota > Bacilli > Brevibacillales > Brevibacillaceae > Brevibacillus > Brevibacillus thermoruber. The sequence continues at coordinate 103,796 of NZ_ATNE01000017.1, read as the reverse complement.
GACCGTCTGCCGTCCGGGAGACAAGATCCTCGTCCAGCGCAACTGCCACAAGTCCGTGTTTCACGGCATCATCCTGGCGAGGGCGACGCCGGTGTACATCGTGCCGGCGGTGGATCCGGCGACCGGCACCGCCGTCGGACTGCGGCGGGAGGACGTGGAACGCGCCCTGCAGGCCCATCCCGATGCCAAGGCGGTCTTTTTGACCAATCCCACCTACTACGGCATGGGGATTGATGTGGCCAAGATGGCGGCGGCCGTCCACCGGTTTGGCGTGCCGCTCCTCGTCGATGAAGCGCATGGGGCCCACTTCGGCTTTCACCCCGCGTTTCCCCCTTCCGCCATGCAGAGCGGAGCGGATGCCGCCGTGCAGTCCACCCACAAAATGACCGGAGCGCTCACCATGTCGTCCATGCTGCATATTCAGGGCGAGCGGATCGACCGGGAGCGTCTGGCGCGCAATCTGGCGCTGATACAGTCGTCCAGCCCGTCGTATCTGCTGATGGCTTCGCTCGACCTGGCGCGCCGCCACCTGGTGACGGAAGCGGCCCGGGAGTGGGAACGGCTGCTGCCGCAGTTGGACAAGCTTCGAGAGCGGCTGGGTCGCGTCTCGTGGGTGGAGCTGGCGGGGCCAGTGCCAAACAGCGTCTGCGCGACATGGGATCCGCTCAAACTGCTGCTGGTGCTGCGCTCCGCCGACGCGGACGGATTCGAACTGAAGCGGCTGCTGGAGGAACACGGCATCTATCCCGAACTGGCCGAGAGCGGCCTCGTCTTGCTGGCCGCCTCCGCCGGGACCTCCGCGGATGATCTCGACGCGCTGGCCCGGCTGCTGGAATCCGTCTCCCCCGAGAGACGGCCGGGAGCGGTGCGAATGGTGGAGCCGGGCGTGGTGGCGTCCAGCTTTTTGCGCGAACAGGCGATGCCGATGCACGAAGCGATAGACGCCCCCCACGAGGCGGTGGCACTGGAACAGGCGCTGGGACGGATCGCCGCGGAAATGGTGATCCCCTATCCGCCCGGAATCCCGCTGCTGGTGCCGGGTGAGCGCATTGACGCCGATTTGCTGGAGCTTTTGCTGGAGCTTCGCAAGGGACAGACCCGCTTCCACGGGGTGCAGGACGGCCGGCTGCAGACGATACGGGTAATTGATGAGAGACAACGAGTGTGAAAGGAGCATGTGTGTGACAACGAAGGGAAAAGGCCGGTTTATTACCGTCGAGGGAGGCGACGGAGCGGGCAAGTCGACCGTCATCGCCCGCCTGTACGACGAACTGCGGGCGCGGGGACGGGACGTGATCCTCACCCGCGAACCGGGCGGCATCGAGATCGCGGAGAAGATCCGGTCGATCATCCTCAATCCGGAGCACGTCACCATGGACAAGCGGACGGAGGCGCTGCTGTACGCGGCGGCACGGCGGCAGCATTTGGCTGAAAGGGTGCTGCCGGCGCTGGCGGCGGGGAAGCTGGTCCTGTGCGACCGCTTCATCGACAGCAGTCTAGCGTACCAGGGGTATGCGCGCGGCCTGGGCATCGACGAAGTGTTTGCCATCAACCGCTTTGCCGTGGAAGACTGCATGCCCGACCTGACGCTGTTTTTCGACGTGCGGCCGGAAGTGGGTCTGGCCCGCATCAACGCGACCAAGGGGCGGGAGGTAAACCGGCTCGACATGGAAGACCTGCGGTTCCACGAAAAAGTGCGGGAAGGATACCGGTTGGTGATGGAGCGCTTTCCCGAGCGGTTTGTCGTCATCGACGCGGAACAGCCGATGGACCGGGTCTTTGAAGAGGCGCTGGCTGCGCTGGAGGCGCGTCTGCAAGGTTCGCGTCTGTAAGGTTTAAGTACCGTCCGGGTATGTACATGCTGTATACTATGTTTTAGAAGAATATCGTTACACCGTCCAGCCTTTCTTCATACAATGAAGGAAGACAGGTACCCCCAGATACCAAACGCGTGCGGAAAGGGTGAGAGCCGATGAAGATGGTGGTTGCTGTTGTTCAGGACAAAGACAGTGGTCGTCTGTCGCAGCAGTTGGTGAAAAAAGGATTTCGTGCCACGAAGCTGGCCAGTACGGGAAGCTTTTTGCGTGCCGGCAACACGACGTTTTTGATCGGAACGAGCGACGAAAACGTGCCGGAAGTGATCGAGATCATTCAGCAGCACTGCAAGTCCCGCAAACAGATGGTCACGCCTGTCTCGCCGCTGAGCAATGCCGTCGATTCGTTCATGCCGTATCCGCTCGAGGTGCAGGTGGGCGGTGCCGCCGTGTTTGTGCTGGATGTCGAGCAATTCCATTCGTTCTAGGCGTCTGATGGAAGGGGACCCCCCTCCTTTTTCAGCCAGCTTTCGTTTATACTGAAGGAAGAAAACGATCGGACAGGGGACGGAGGGAGCGGCATGAAAATCGGAGACGGGCCCAGGCCAAAGGTGGATCTGCTCAAGGCGGCCGACATGCGCAAAGGGCCGCAGGTGGAAAGAACGAATTTCGGGGAACTGATCAAGGGCGAGGACCAGCGCATGTCGCAGGAGCGGCTGACCCGGCTTTTGCAGGACATTGACAGACAGGGACAGATTTTGGCCCGTTCCCGCTCCATCCGCGACTTCTACCATTACAAAAATCTCGTCAAGCAGTTCATGGAAGAGGCCGTCAAGCACGGCATCGCGCTGGACGACAGGCGGGGTGTAAACCGCCGGGGACGCAGCCGGCTGTACAAGATTGTCAAGGAAGTGGACGCGGAACTGCTCAAGCTTGCCGACGAACTGTTAAGCGATCAGGCGCCGATGATCGACCTTTTGGCCCGCATCGGCGAAATTCGCGGCATGCTGATCAACTTGTACTTTTAGGTGGAACAAGATGACATGGACGATGTTTGCGCAGCAGCCGCGTGCGGCGGAACTGCTGCATCATAGTCTGCAAAACGGGCGGCTGGCGCACGCTTACCTGTTTGCCGGTCCCAAGGGTGCAGGAAAAAAACAGATGGCCCTGCATGTGGCGAAGTCTCTTTTTTGTCCGGAAAGGGAGGCGGACGCCTGCGGGGCCTGTCTCACATGCAGGCGGATCGAGGCGGGCAACCATCCCGACGTGCTGCTGATCGAGCCGGACGGGGCCTCGATCAAGATCGACCAGATTCGCGCCCTGCAAAAGGAGATGGCGATGCGGGCGGTGGAATCGGCTCACAAGGTGTACATCATCGAGCACGTGGACAGGATGACCACCCAGGCGGCCAACAGTCTGCTCAAGTTTTTGGAAGAACCGCCGGCCGGAGTCGTCGCGCTGCTGCTGACGGAGCACAGTCACGCCATTTTGCCGACCATTCTGTCGCGCTGCCAGATTGTCCCGTTCACGCCGCTGTCCGCCGACGTCATCGCCCAGCAGCTGCAGGCGGAAGGCGTGCCGGCCGGGATCGCCCGGGCGGCTTCCCACATCACGACAAATCTGGAAGAAGCTCGTGTGCTCAGCCAGTCAGATTGGTTTGCACAGCTTAGAAATCTAGTGATACAATTGGTGCAGGAGTGCAAACAGCGCAATGCTGCTGCGCTCTATACCATTCACGATTTGTTGCAAAAAAGCGACAAAATAAAGGAGGAACTGCCCCTCTTTTTGGATTTGCTCATCCTTTGGCTGCGCGATATCCTGTACGTGCAAGTAGACAGGCATGCCCATCTCATCAACAGCGACCAACAGGATGTGCTGCAAGGACAAGCCCTGGTCTGGACGAAAGCCGAGCTCTTGCATGGGATCGATCTGGTCATGGAAACGAAAAATCGGATAGAGCGAAACGCCAACGCACAGTTGGCCCTTGAGCGGTTGGTTCTTCAAATCCAGGAGGGATAACCTTTGTATGAGGTTGTGGGCGTCCGCTTTAAAAAAGCGGGCAAAATATATTACTTCGACCCCGACCGACTGCCGATCGAAAAGGATTCGCACGTCATCGTGGAAACGGCGAGAGGGGTCGAATACGGCAAAGTGGTGATCGGCCGCAAACAAGTGGCCGACAAGGATGTCGTACTGCCGCTGAAGAAGGTCATCCGGATGGCGGACGAGCGGGATGCCAAGCAGGTGGAAGAGAACAAGCAGGCCGCCAAAAACGCGTTTTCCATCTGTCAGACCAAAATCAAGGAACACAAGCTGGAGATGAAGCTGGTCGACGTGGAGTACACGTTTGACCGCAACAAAATCATCTTTTATTTTACCGCCGATGGGCGGGTGGATTTCCGCGAACTGGTCAAGGACCTGGCCTCTGTCTTCCGCACCCGTATCGAACTGCGCCAGATCGGCGTGCGCGACGAAGCGAAAATGCTGGGCGGCATCGGGCCCTGCGGCCGGCTGCTCTGCTGCTCTACGTTTTTGGGCGACTTCGAGCCGGTGTCGATCAAGATGGCAAAAGACCAAAACCTTTCGCTGAATCCGGCCAAAATCTCCGGTCTCTGCGGCCGGCTGATGTGCTGTTTGAAATACGAAAACGACAACTACGAAAGCACCCGGGACGAAATGCCGGACATCGGCGCGACGGTGACCACGCCGTTGGGCGAAGGGCGTGTCGTCTCCGTCAACGTGCTCGACCAGTCCGTTCAGGTAGAGCTTTCGGAAAACAAGCGCGTCATCGAATTTGCGCTCGATGAGATTGTCGTGGGTCATCCGACGTTTGACTAACGAGAGAACAGAGCAGGTTAGATTTGGGTAGCGGGGATGAGGTGAGCAAGTGGACAAACGGGAAATCTTCGTCAAGATGGCCAGCATCGAGGAACGAATTGGCGATCTGTATCGGGAAATTGGCGAATTGAAAGACGTCATCGTTGTCTTGATGGAGGAAAACGCCCAATTACTCGTGGAGAACCAACACCTTCGCAATCGGCTGGACAAGAAGACAGCCAGTCCGCCGCCGGAACCAAAAGAAACGGTCAAGCAGGAAACCGCCAAGAAGAAAGTGGTCGGAGAAGGCTATGACAATCTGGCGCGGCTGTATGCGGAAGGTTTTCACATTTGCAACGTTCATTTCGGCAGCCTGCGCAAAGAGGGAGATTGCCTGTTCTGCCTCTCCTTCCTCAGCGGCGGTGTTCACAAATAACAGGATAGCATGGCCTTTTTGTACCGAAGCGACCTGAGCATTGCGGCAGGTCGCTTTTTGCAGACAACGTGCAGAGGCCGTTACAGACTGATGGTGGAAAAAGGAGTATGGAACAACGGATGCAACCGGAAATCAACGTGCCGCTCTACGAGACGGAGCGCATTGACGACCTGCTCACCCATGAAATGAAAATCATCCAGAGCCGTGAAGTATTTTGCTTCTCCATGGATGCGGTGCTGCTGGCCCGCTTTGCGTCGGTGCCCAAACGGGGACGGGTGCTCGACATGTGCACGGGCAACGGCGCGATCCCGCTGATCATGACGACGCGGTCGCCGGAAGCGGTGTTTGAAGGCATCGAGATTCAGGAGCGGCTGTATGACATGGCCAGTCGGAACGTCAAGCTGAACAGGCTGGAATCGCGCATCACGATGCACCACGGCGACGTGAAGGACGCCGTGCAGTTGTTCGGGCACGGCAAGTTTGACCTGATTACCTGCAATCCGCCGTACATGCCGGCGACCAGCGGCGAGAAAAACGTCAGCGAACACTTTGCCATCGCCCGCCACGAAATCTTGCTGTCGCTGGAAGACGTCATTCGGGTGGGCAGCCAACTGCTGAAAAACGGCGGGAAGATCGCCCTGGTGCACCGCTCGACGCGCCTGGTGGACATCATCACGCTGATGCGCCAGTACGGCATCGAGCCGAAGCGGATGCGGCTGGTCTACCCGCGCCGCGACGCCGAGCCCAACATGCTCCTGATCGAGGGGATGCGAAACGGCAGGCCGGAACTGCGCATCCAGCCGCCGCTGATTGTCTACGAAAACGGAGAGGAATACTGTGAAGAACTGCAGGAGATCTATTTCGGAAAGCGGGATTCCCTCGCATAAAAGCCACTTTGTCTACATCCTGCGCTGCGCGGACGGGACCTATTACACCGGGTATGCCACGGAATTGGCCCGCCGCATCCGGGAGCACAACGAGGGCAGAGGGGCCAAGTACACGCGGGGCCGAGGGCCGGTGGAGCTGATGTATTGGGAAGAAGGGACGGACCGCTCGTGGGGAATCAGGCGGGAGGAAGCGATCAAACGCCTGACCCGCTCTCAAAAGGAAGAACTGATCGAGGAAGGTGGTCGTAAGTCATGAACGTCCAGCGCAGTTTCGCCGACGAACAGACGGGAGTCCTCTACCTGGTGGCCACGCCCATCGGCAACCTGGACGACATCACGGTTCGCTGTCTGGAGACGCTGCGGGCCGTCGATGTGATCGCCTGCGAAGACACCCGGCAAACCCGCAAGCTGCTGAACCATTTTCAGATTGAGAAGCGGACGGTCAGCTACCACGAGCACAACAAGGAGGCCAGCGGCAGCGGTCTCTTGCAATGGCTGGCGGAAGGAAAGCGGATTGCCCTGGTCAGTGACGCCGGTCTGCCCGCCATCTCCGACCCGGGGGCCGATCTGGTGCGGGATGCCGTGGCGGCCGGCTTTCCCGTCGTTCCTGTCCCCGGCGCAAACGCGGCGCTGACCGCGCTGATCGCCTCCGGCCTGCCGACGGACCGCTTTGTGTTTTGCGGCTTTTTGCCGCGCGACAACAAAGACCGCCGGGAAGAACTGCAGCGGCTGGAGCGCTATCCGGAGACGCTGCTGTTTTACGAAGCGCCCCATCGCATCGTGAAAACGCTCCAGGCGATCCGGGAAGCCTGGGGCGATCGCCGGGCCGTGCTGGCGCGGGAGCTGACCAAGCGCTACGAAGAGTTTGCCCGCGGCACGCTGGGGGAGCTGATCGACTGGCTGGCGGCGGGGGAGGCGCGAGGCGAGTACTGCCTGATCGTGGAAGGATACCGCGGCGCGCCGGCCGCTCCGGAAGAAGAAGCGGCCTGGTGGCAGCCGCTTGACATCCGGGAGCATGTCGACCGCTACTGCGAACAAGGCATGAGCAAAAAGGAAGCGATCAAGAAGGCAGCGGACGACCGGGGCCTGTCCAGGCGGGACGTCTACAATGAATACCACCGCGATCCGGAAGCGTGATCGCATGAAAAAAGGCCGGGGAGTCATCCCCGGCCTCCATCGTCTTACCGGCAGCGCTTCGTACAAAGCGGCTCTGTATGGTTGAGCGGACGATTAACGCTTGACCGCAGGGAGTTCGTTCAGGCAGTCCTGGCAAATGATTTTGCCTTTGAAATAGGAGACCCGGTCCGCATTGCCGCAGAAAATACATGCAGGCTCGTACTTTTTCAGGATAATGCGCTCTCCGTCCACGTAAATTTCCAGCGCGTCCTTTTCGGCGATGCCCAGGGTGCGGCGCAGTTCAATCGGAATCACCACGCGGCCCAGCTCGTCCACTTTACGTACAATCCCCGTCGATTTCATCATGAATCGTCTCTCCTCTCACAATGTTGCCCAGTGTCGTTTATTGTGCAAATCGGATTATTAATCGTCAATATTCGACAATTTCCGTTGTTCTCATCATACCAGCGATTCCCAAAGGTGTCAATATGATTTTTACAAATCTTTGAAGCCACATCTGGCGCCGGTTTGACAGACATGTACAGCATCATTGTTTGCATGTGCTCGACATCAATATTTATCGGTATATTGGAAAAAAGTAACTGGAAGCGCATAGGGGCGAATTCGTCACTTTATGTCGAATGATAGAGAAGGTGGTTCGACAAAAGTGGCCTTTTTTCCCCTTGATTCCTTTTTTTGCCCTTTTGCCCGTCAAGCGTCTGTCCCGCCACAAAGTTGCAGGCGGGTGGTTTACAAAATGAGGCGGTTGTGTACAATAGAGGGTGAATCAGGTATTTCATAGCGAACGACGATGACGGGAAGAGTAGGCTTGCCATCCTTATGACAGAGAGCCGGGGTAGCTGCGAACCGGTATAAGCGATCAAGCCGAACATGGCCCCCGAGTCTCGCGGATGAACCGCCGTTTCCGGCGCCAAGTAGTCTGCGACGCAAGCCTGCGTTACGGGTGAGTCAGCAGCAGTCTGACTCGACAAGTCCGCTGTTCGCGAGAAGGCGGAGCATTTGGGTGGTACCACGAGAACAAGGCTCGTCCCAATCTGGGGCGGGCTTTTATTTTTTAACGTATGTCAGGAGGGTTTTGTTGCATGAAACCGACGTACTACATTACCACGCCGATTTACTATCCGAGCAACAAGCTGCACATTGGCAACGCCTACACCACCATTGCCGCCGATGCAATGGCGCGCTACAAACGGCTGCGCGGCTACGACGTCTACTACCTGACCGGTACGGACGAGCACGGGCAAAAGCTGCAGGAGCGGGCGGCCGAAGACGGTAAGCAGCCGCTTGAATTTATCGACCCGATTGTCGACTGGATCAAGGATCTGTGGGCAAAGCTGGACATCTCCTACGACGATTTTATCCGTACGACCCAACCGCGCCACAAGGAAGTCGTGCAAAAGGTGTTCAAACGGCTGCTGGACCAGGGAGACATCTACCTGGGCGAATACGAGGGCTACTACTGCGTACCGGACGAGGCGTTCTGGACCGAGACGCAGTGCAAGACGGACAAAGGCTACTTCTGCCCGGACTGCGGCCGCGAAGTGAAAAAGGTGAAGGAGAAAAACTACTTCTTCCGCCTGTCCAAGTACCAGGACAAGCTGCTGAAGTTCCTGGAGGAGAATCCGGACTTCATCCAGCCGGAGTCCCGCCGCAACGAAATGATCAACAACTTCCTCAAGCCGGGTCTGCAGGACCTCTCCGTCTCCCGCAGCAGCTTCGACTGGGGCATCAAGGTGCCGGACGATCCCGAGCACGTCATCTACGTCTGGATTGACGCGCTGACCAACTACATCTCCGCGCTGGGCTACCTGTCCGACGACGACAGCAAGTTTCGCAAATACTGGCCGGCGGACGTCCATCTGGTGGGCAAGGACATCCTCCGTTTCCACACCATTTACTGGCCGATTCTCCTGATGGCGCTGGACGTGCCGCTGCCGAAAAAGGTGTTCGGCCACGGCTGGCTGCTGATGCCGGACGGAAAGATGTCCAAATCCAAAGGCAACGTGATCGATCCGAAGCTCCTGATCGACCGCTACGGCTCCGACGGCGTGCGCTACTTCCTGCTGCGGGAAATCAACTTCGGCCAGGACGGGGTCTTTACGCCGGAGTCGTTCATCCAGCGGCTCAACTATGACCTGGCCAACGACATCGGCAACCTGCTGAGCCGCACCGCGACGATGATTGAAAAATACTTCGACGGCATCGTGCCTGCTCCGCAGGAGGCGGGCGAACCGGACGACAGCCTGATCGAACTCGCCACCAAGACGAAAGCGCTGGTGGAGGAGCACATGGACGAAATGCGCTTCAGCAATGCGCTGGCCCACATCTGGGAGCTGATCGGCCGGACCAACAAGTACATCGACGAGACCATGCCGTGGAACCTGGCCAAATCCGACGAGACCAAAGGCCGCCTGGCCACCGTCATGTACAATCTGGCGGAATGCATCCGCATCGTCTCCATCCTGATTCAGCCGTTCATGACGAAAGCCCCGGCGAAAATCTGGGACCAATTGGGCATCCTCGACAAGCCGGAAGCACTGACCTGGGAGTCCGCCGGCGTCTGGGGAGGCCTGCCGGTCGGCAGCACGGTCAGCCGCAAGGAGCTGCTCTTCCCGCGTCTGGACGTGCAGGCAGAGCTGGCGTTCATCGACGAATCCACGGCGGAAGCGCGCCGTCAGGCAGAAGAGAACAAGCGAAAACAGGAAGCGTTGAAAGGAGAAGCATCCGTGAACGAGACAACCGCGAACCAAACCGAAGCACAGGCAAACGACAAACCGGCGGACGCGAAAGAGGAAATCACGATCGACGATTTTGCCAAAGTGGAACTGCGCGTGGCGCAAGTCGTCGAGTGCGTGAAGCACCCCAACGCCGACAAGCTGCTGGTGCTCCAGTTGGACCTCGGCTATGAGAAGCGCCAGGTGGTTTCCGGCATCGCCAAGTACTACACGCCGGAAGAAATGATCGGCAAAAAGGTGATCCTGGTCGCCAACCTGAAACCGGTGAAACTGCGCGGCGAACTGTCGCAGGGCATGATCCTGGCCGCGTCCGCAGGCGATCAACTGACGCTGGCGACCGTCGATCCGAGCATGCCGAACGGAGCAATCGTGAAGTAGGGAAAGGAAGGTCGATCCCGTGTTATTCGATACGCACGCGCACCTCAATGCCCGGGAGTTTGACGAGGATCGTGAGGACGTGATTGCCCGCGCGCGGGAAAACGGCGTGAGCACCATCGTCAACATCGGCTTCAACGCCGAGACGATCGCCACCTGCCTGGAGCTGGCGGAGCGCTACGACTTCATCTATGCCGTGGTCGGCTGGCACCCGCAGGACGCCAAGGACATGACCGACGAGCATCTGGAGTGGCTGGAGGAGCTGAGCCGCCACCCGAAAGTGGTCGGACTGGGAGAAATGGGTCTGGATTACTACTGGGACACCTCACCGCGGGACGTGCAGGCGGAGGTGTTCCGCAAGCAGATCCGCCTGGCCAAAAAGCTGGGCCTGCCGATCATCATTCACAACCGGGACGCCCACCAGGACGTCATCACGATTCTGAGGGAGGAGAAGGCGGCCGAAGTGGGCGGCATCATGCACTGCTTTTCCGGGAGCTGGGAGACGGCCAAAATGGCGCTCGACATGAACTTCTACATCTCGTTCGGCGGTCCGCTCACGTTCAAGAACGCGAAGCAGCCGAAGGAGGTGGCGGCCAAGGTGCCGCTCGACCGTTTGCTGATCGAGACCGACTGCCCGTACCTGACCCCGCACCCGTATCGCGGAAAGCGAAACGAGAGCGGGTACGTCCGCTACGTCTGCGAGGCAATGGCCGACATCCACGGCCTGTCCTACGAGGAAATGGCCCGGATCACCGCCGAGAATGCCCGCCGGCTGTTCCGGCTGGAGGCCCGTACGGAATAACCGTGTCCAAAGCCGCATCACCATGACGAAAGCCCTTCTGTGATCGCGCATCAGCGCATCGCAGAAGGGCCCTGTTTTTTTCAAAACAAATCCCGGCTTGTTCTTTGCGCACATCCGGCGGCGTTTTCCGGCAGGCGGCTGAGCGTTTCCCGCCAAGCCAGGTTCTCCCGCCGTTTTGCCCTGCATACCATAGTCCATATGTCGAACGATTCCATTCTCCTCGACAGAGATGCTCGACACAAACTTGCTTCCATTCGCCATTCGCTTTTTGCTAGGCTGGTAGCAATCATCATTTGGATCTAGGAAGGGGGCAATTTGACAAACCGGAGAAAGTAGCATACAATCAAGACCGACCTTGTTCAGAACTGGCCAATTTCCAAAATATTGGTGCGATTTCATCACCCTTGCCTGACCAGACAGGAAAAGCCTTGTGCTTTTCTAGGAAAAAGGAGTGTGGGAAATGGAGTTACGCACGGTATGGGAACGGCAGAAGAAGCGAGCGATTGCCGTACTGGGCGGTCTCGCTCTGGTGCTGGTACCCATGATTGGCTATTTTTCTGCCCAAGCAACGCAACCGAAGCAGGTCACGTTTACCTTGGACGGCGTCACCCAAAAGGTGGGGACCAAGGCGCAAACCGTCGAGCAGTTTTTGGAAGAACGACACATTGCGGTGACAGACAGCGATTACCTGCAGCCAGACGCAGACACCAAAATCACCAACGGAACAACCATTACCTTACATACACGCTGGGCAATCCCTGTCCACGTGGACGGGCAGACAAAAGTCGTGCAAACGCTCAGCCGTGACGTCGCCGGCGTCTTGAAGGACGCGGGAATCACGCTGGGCAAACAGGACCGGGTGGAACCGGCACTGACAGCGTCTCTCTCCAAAGACTCGACGATCTCCGTCACGCGCGTCAGCGAACGGATCGTCACGGTGGAGGAGCGCGTGCCATACCAGGAAATTCGCAAAAGCGATGGTTCTCTGACAAAGGGACAGACCCGCGTACTGCAAAGCGGGCAGGAAGGGAAGGCCATCGCGCACTACAGACTGGTCACGGAAAACGGCAAAGAAATATCCCGTGAACTGGTAAAACGAGATGTCATCACACCGAAAAAAGACCGTATTGTCGCGGTGGGAACGGCCGCATCCGTTCAAGCCGACACGTCAAAACGGGTCGTTGCCGCAGCGGGGTTGGTCTCCCGCGGCGGCAAAGTGTTCCGGCCGAAACAGGTACTGAACGGGGTTACTTTGACCGCCTACTCTCCGGCAGGAGGAGGCAAACCCGTCGGCTCGCCGGGTTATGGCCGCACGGCTACCGGTGTCAAGGCGAAAGCCGGGCACACCATTGCCGTCGATCCCAAAGTCATTCCGCTGGGATGGTGGGTGTTTATCGACGGAATCGGGTATCGTCGGGCGGAGGATACGGGCGGAGCGATACACGGTCACAAGATCGATGTGTTCGTCAGCACCGAAGCGGAAGCGGTCCAGTTCGGCCGCAAGCGAAATCGCACGGTCTACATTATCGGACCGCACAAGCCTTAGGGACAGGAGCCTGCGCTCCTGTCTTCTGTTTGCTGTCTTACCAATATGACGGGTGGGGAGCGGAAACGTTTCAGCCACACGGACAGAAACGGAACTTGTTTTTGGTGTACACTAATACCATTCCAACACGGTAGGAAAGCGGGAGCAGCGACATGAAGATCAAAGAAGTCATCGTCGTGGAAGGGCGGGACGACACGGCCGCCATCAAGCGGGCCGTCCAGGCGGACACGATCGAGACGGGCGGGTCTGCCATCAACCCGAAAACGATCGAAAAGATTCGCCTGGCCCAGCAAAAACGCGGCGTCATTATTTTTACCGACCCCGATTACCAGGGAGAGCGGATACGCAAGATCATCAGCCGGGCGGTGCCGGGCTGCAAGCACGCGTTCATCACCCAGGAGGACGGGACGAAAAAAGGGGACATCGGCGTGGAGAACGCTTCCCCCGAGGTGATCGTCCGCGCGCTCTCCGAGGTGCGTACCGAGATGGCCGATCAGGCCGGGGAGATCACGCCCGACGACATGATCGCTTACGGATTGACCTCGGGTCCGGATTCCAAGGAGCGGCGAATCAAACTGGGCGAACGGCTGGGCATCGGGTACGCCAACGCCAAGCAGATGCTGCAGCGCCTGAACGCCTTTCAAATCAGCCGGGCGGAGTTTCTCGCCGCCATGAAGGCCATTGACGAAGGAGGGGAGCAGCCATGACCCGAGCCGTCGGCAAAGATATCGCCACGCCTACGCGGACCAGGGAAATCCTGGAGAAGTACGGCTTTTCGTTCAAGAAAAGCCTGGGCCAAAACTTTTTGATCGACACCAACATTCTGCACAACATCGTGGCGGCGGCCGAACTGGACAAGGGGAAGGCGGCGCTGGAGATCGGTCCCGGCATCGGCGCGCTGACCGAACAGTTGGGCAGAGCCGCCGGCCGTGTCGTGGCGGTCGAAATCGACCAACGGCTGCTGCCCATCCTGGCGGAAACCCTGGCTCCCTATGAAAACGTGGAAGTGGTGCACGGAGATGTGCTGGAGCTGGATCTGCGGGCGCTCCTGGCGGACAAGCTGGCCGGCTACGAACAGGTGAGCGTCGTGGCCAACCTGCCGTACTACGTGACGACGCCGATCCTGATGAAGCTGCTGGAGGAACGGCTGTCGCTGGAGCATATCGTGGTGATGATCCAGAAAGAGGTGGCGGACCGGATCGCTGCCAAGCCGGGTACCAAGGACTACGGCTCGCTCAGCGTCGCCGCGCAGTTTTTCGCGGAGACGGAAGTGGCGATGGTGGTGCCGGCCAGCGTTTTCATTCCCCGGCCCAATGTCGATTCCGCCGTGATCAAGCTGACGATCCGCAAGCAGCCTCCTGTCGAGGTGGACGACGAAGCGCTGTTTTTCCGCGTGGTACGGGCTTGCTTTGCGCAGCGGCGGAAGACGCTGCTCAACAACCTGATGAACGGTTTGTTCGACAAAACTCAAAAAGACGATGTGGTTCGGCTGCTGGCTGAGCTGGGGATCGACCCCGGCCGCCGCGGCGAGACCCTGGGCATCGAAGAATTTGCCCGGCTCGCCAACGCCATCCGTCGCAGCAATCTGATGCCGCATCGAACATGAGGAACGCCCCTTGGAAACAAGGGGCGTTCGGATTGTTGGGACAGTCTCTTTTTTCGTCGAAAGGGGACTGTCTCAGCCATCTGAGGGCACGATGATAATGGGACGGAAGTCGGTCGGGAATTTTTTTGCCGGACGTGCCTGTCCCCGGACAAGCCATGCGACAAAAATCCGCTGATTTCACGAAAAAAACACCGTTGACAAGAACTGATTTTGGTTGCTATAATTTTTTATTTCTTTGACAAAATAAGCATAGACTGTTATAATGGAATCAAGCGAGGTGGATGGAACAATGGCAAGAAACGCGTTACTTGACATTAAACGCAGTTTAGACGAGCACATTGGCGAACGCATCCTGCTGAAAGCCAATGGCGGTCGCCGCAAAACCGTCGAACGGACGGGCATCCTCGAAGAAACGTACCCATCTGTATTCGTTGTAAAGCTTGATGACGACCAATTGTTTGAGCGAGTTTCATACAGCTATGCTGACATCTTGACGGAAACAGTAGAATTGACAGTGTGCCGTGACAACGAGCACATTCGCATTACTTTTGTACAGCAGTAGAGCCCTGGCGGCTCTGCTGTTTTGTTTTTGCCTTCCTGTCGTCCCCGGTCCGGTGTACTCGATATCATATACGTCCGGCGCCATTTCTGTGTCGGTTGAATCGAGACAGCGGCCGGGTTTTTTTGCCCGGCCTCGCGCATACTAAGGCTGTCAACGGGAAAAGGAGGATGTTATGGGTCGCAGACGAGGCATCATGTCTGAAGCGTTCAAGATGGAGTTGGCCAAGGAGCTGGGGTTTTACGACACGGTGAAAACCGAAGGCTGGGGCGCCATCACCACGCGCGATGCCGGGAATCTGGTCAAACGCGCGATTCAGATCGCCGAGGAAGCGTTAGCCAAACAGAATGCCAAATAAACTCGTTGACGGGCCGGGGTAACCCGGCTTCTTCCTGTGTTTTGGTTTCGCGGCGGTTGCTCCGCATTGCCTTTTTGTGATAGAATATTCAGAAAAAATACACGCGTGTCACTAGGCGAACTAGGCATGAGCGAACGGAAGCGGCAAGGGGCGAGTCCTCCTGCTCCGGACGCTCATGCTTTTTTCAGGAGGTGAAAGCGGGCAGCAGACCGGGAACAGGCGAGGGTTACGCACCAAACAGATCGATCAGCGACAGGAGGAATGGGAAGCATGTGGAAAAGAAAGGGAATCGTACGGGGAACAGTGACCGTTCTTGTCATCTCTGCGGCGCTCTATACGCCAGTTTCGGCCCAAACGGAGGCGGTATCTCCCGAGCCGCCGCCATCAGCGTCTGCGGAAGCGCCGGCGAGCGTCATCCAAAACGACGAGCCCACATCCGTCCGCATCAATCAGTTGGTCGACACGGCCATGTACTACTACTGGCACGGCGGCGACCTGCAGCAAGCGGAAAAGGAAATCTTCAAGGGCATCACCCTGAAAGGCAAATACGATGTGGTCGAACACGCCTTTCGGGAAGCGACGATCCTCGATCCGTACAATCTGGATCTGAAGTTTTCACTGGCGTCGACGCAGGTCATCCAGAAAAAGCTGCCCGAAGCCCTGCAGACGTACCGGCAGATCCTGCGCCTGGACCCTGACAATTTCAACGCCACCCTGCTGTTCGCCGTCTACTCCAAGGCGAACGGAGACGAGCGGGCGTTTCAGGAGGCCGTGTCCAGGCTGCGGACGATCGATCCGCAAAGGACGGCCGCCTATCTGGAAAAGCTGCGGGCGACAGACGAGATCCTGGCCGGCAGGCTTAATACCGCGGTTCCGACCGGGCTGCCGCAAACCCGGCACGCGATCGTGATCCTGGGCTACGCGCTGGCGGACGACGGTTCGATGCGCCAGCCGCTCGTGGACCGGCTGAAAACGGGCCTGGCGGTCGCCAGACAATACCCGCTGGCCAACATCATCGTTACCGGCGGAGTGCCGAAGCAGGGCGTCACCGAAGCGGATGCGATGAGCCGGTGGCTGGTCTCTCAAGGGATTGACCAGGACCGCATCCTCCTGGAGAACAAGTCGACGGACACGGTGGAAAACGCCCTGTTTACGACGGCGATCCTGGAGCGGGAAGGGATCCGCGACGTCACGCTGGTGACCAGCGCGAGCCATATGAGACGGGCATTGACCGTCTTTCGCGAAGCCGGCGAATTGTACGCGAAGATGAACGGCGGCAGCGGGAGCGTCAGATTTAGCCATGCGGCCAGCCTGGATTACCCGACGATCGAGGAGGCGCAGCAGGTGACGAAAGACGAGCGGCTGGTCACCTACCGTGACCTGCTGAGAGCGTCGGGCATCTGGGCGTATCCGGGAAAACAGCGATAGAAGGCTTTTCTTCCGTCCAACTGGCATGGCAGAGAACCCCTGTGCTACAATAAGAGACTAGGAAATCTGAACGTAGGCAGAGGTGAACAACATGCGTATCTCGGTCAAAGCGCCCGCCAAAATCAACCTGACTCTCGACGTGCTGGCCAAACGGCCGGACGGTTATCACGAAGTGGAAATGGTGATGACCACGGTGGACTTGGCGGATCGCGTAGACCTGACCTTGCGCCAGGACGGCGCCATTACGCTGGACTGCTCTGCCAGTTTTGTACCGGACGACATACGCAACCACGCCTACAAGGCGGCGGTGCTGCTGCGTGAACGCTATCAGGTGCGCCAGGGCGTACATGTGTATATCGACAAACAGATTCCCGTAGCCGCCGGACTGGCCGGGGGAAGCAGTGACGCGGCAGCCGCCCTGCGCGGCCTGAACAAGCTGTGGAACCTCGGGCTGAGTCTGGACGAGCTGGCCGCCATCGGGGCGGAAATCGGATCCGATGTGCCGTTTTGCGTCTACGGCGGTACGGCACTCGCCAGGGGGCGGGGCGAGCAGATCACCCATCTGCCGGCTCCCGCTCCCTGCTGGGTCATTTTGGCGAAACCGCCGATCGGGGTCTCCACCGCTGACGTGTACGGCCAGTTGCGCGTCCAGGAAATCGCCCGTCATCCTTCGACGGAACAGATGATCAAGGCGATTCGCGAACAGGATTTTTCGCTGATGTGCCGCTCCATGGGCAACGTGCTGGAAGAGGTGACGCTGGCCATGCACCCGCAAGTGCGGCAGATCAAGGAGCTGATGGAGCAGTCGGGAGCGGACGGCGTGCTGATGTCGGGGAGCGGCCCGACCGTGTTTGCTCTCGTACAAAAGGAAGCGAAGGTGCACCGTATCTACAACGCGCTGCGCGGGTTTGTCAAAGACGTGTTCGTCGCCCGCATGCTGGGGATGCCGGATGGGGAAATGCTTGCATGAACCCGTATGGAAATGATACATTAGCACCATAATATTCGGTTTTTTGGAGGAAGAATCATGAAGAAAATGCGCAGAAGTGCGCGTCTGGTCGACATGACGCAGCACTTGCTCGCCCATCCCCACACGTTGATTCCACTCACCATGTTTGCCGAACAGTACGGGGCAGCCAAGTCGTCCATCAGCGAAGACCTGTCCATTATCAAGGAAGCGTTTGAGAGCCAGGGTGTGGGCGCGCTGCGAACGGTAGCGGGAGCGGCCGGCGGAGTGAAGTACATTCCCCAGATGAAGACGGAACACGCCCTTCACTTCATGCGCGAACTGATCGGCCATTTGGAAAATCCCGACCGCCTGCTGCCGGGCGGCTACCTGTACATGTCCGACATCCTCGGTCATCCGGCCACCATGGCCCGGATCGGCAAGCTGTTTGCCACCGCCTTTGCGGAAAAGAACGTGGAAGTGGTCATGACGGTGGAAACCAAGGGGATTCCGCTCGCCTACGCGACGGCCGCTTATCTGAACGTGCCTGTCGTGATCGTCCGGCGCGACAACAAGGTGACGGAAGGGTCCGTGGTCAGCATCAATTACGTGTCCGGCTCGAGCAAGCGCATTCAGACGATGTCGCTGGCCCGCCGCGCGCTGGCCGAACAGTCCCGCGTCCTGATCGTCGACGATTTCATGAAGGCCGGCGGCACGATTCGCGGCATGATCGATCTCCTGCAGGAGTTCCGCGCCACCGTGGTGGGCTGCGGCGTGTTGGTGGAGACGGCTGACGTCACGGACCGCCTCGTGGACGAGTACGTCTCGCTGGCCAAGCTGCGCGATGTGGACGTCAAGGGCAAGCAGATCGAGATCGAGCTGGGCAGTTATTTTCACGAGAGAGAGGAGTAATGGACAGATGGCGATTTCATTTGTTTCGACGGACAAGGCGCCGGCGGCAATCGGTCCGTACAGTCAGGCGGTCAAGGCAGGCCCGTTCCTGTTTGCTTCCGGCCAAATTCCGCTGCGCCCGGACGGCACCCTGGTCGAAGGGGATATCGTGGAACAGGCGCACCAGGTGTTCGCCAACATCAAGGCGATCCTGGCCGAAGCCGGGCTGACGCTCTCCGACGTGGTGAAAGCGACCGTGTTTATCAAGGACATGAACGATTTTGGCCGGCTGAACGAAGTGTACGCCGAATACTTCGGCGATCACAAACCGGCCCGCTCCACGGTGGAAGTGGCCCGTCTGCCGCGCGATGTAAAGGTGGAAATCGAAGTCGTTGCGTACACGGGAAAATAAAAAACAGGGATGAGAAGCCCGACACCAGGCAGTGTCGGGCTTGTTTTTTCCAGTTTATTCGGCAGGGGAGATAAAATTATAGTTTTTTTTGCAAAAATTCGGTAACCCAGCAGGAATATTTACCCAGAGCGTGGAATTACTCCTAAACGCTTTGATAGATAAAGGGAGTGAACTTGATGGAAGTAACAGACGTCAGACTTCGCCGCGTGAATACGGATGGTCGAATGAAAGCCATTGCGTCCATTACGATTGACCATGAATTCGTGGTTCATGATATCCGTGTCATTGACGGGAACAATGGCATGTTTGTTGCGATGCCCAGCAAACGCACCCCGGATGGGGAGTTCCGCGACATCGCACATCCGATCTCCTCTGCCACGCGCGAAAAGATTCAAGCTGCTGTACTGGCTGAATACGAGCGTGTAGGCCAAGAAGAGGAGAATACCATCGAAGCAGGCGCTTGATTCAAGCCCAACAAAAGCACCCGGTCGCGACGACTGGGTGCTTTGTTCTTGCCTGAGCGGCCGGCAGAGAGAGCCAGGCACGGCTGTTCGGCCGGTCCCGGCCCGGCTGTCGACCCGCCGCCGGCCAAGAGCCGGACGGCAGCGGCCCACCGCTAATAGCAGGCCTCCAGATCAGCTATGATTTTTTCCCTGTCCAACCCTTCGCCGATAAAGACGGCGACCATCTTCGGGCCGAAGTTTTCGAAGGGAAACAGGTTCACCTGATTGTCGGTGTGCTGAAACGAAATCAGTTCCTCCCGCCCTTTAAACAGCACGTATCCTTTGGCGCGGTAGACGTTTTTCGGCAGATCCCAGAGAAAATCCTCAAACTTTTTTGCGTCCACCGGTCCAGTAAAATGGTAGGAAAAGGTCTCAATGCTGTTGTACAGCGACGGCTGACCGGCTGAAATGCCGAGCGATCGTTTCACTTTTTCCAGGGCGGACATTCGTCCTATGCTTTTTTGCACAGGAGAGCCGGCCGCCTTGTCCCGGGCCCGTTCCGCCGCGCTGCGTTCGGCGGCGCGCTTGACGCTCAACAGTTCCCGCAGGTCCATGTCGCTCTGGATTGTCTGGTGGATCGGGGCGTGCGGATTCAGCTCAAGCAGCTTGGCCTTTACTTTTTCCAACACCTCCGGGGTGACCAGATCGATTTTATTTAATAGAAGCAAATCGGCGTACTTCACCTGGTTGCGGATCGTCTTGACCAGCGAGCCGCTCGACTGGAAGCGGGAGTTGAGGTCGCGGAAGCGGGAAGCGTCCACGACGCTTATGATTCCCTTGAGCTCCATCCTGTCGTACAGCTCCGGATGGGTAAGCGCGTCCACCACGTCAACCGGATCGGCCACGCCGGTGGTTTCGATCAGGATGTGGTCAGGCTCGAAGGAGGAGAGAACGTCCTTCAGTCCATCCGTCAGCTCCCCGCGAATGGAGCAGCAGATGCAGCCGTCCAGCAGCTTTTTCACCGGAAAGCCGAAGCCCTGAATCTGCTCGCCGTCGATGTCTTCTTCGCCCATCTCATTCATCAGGACCACGACCCGGCCGTCCTCGTTCCGCAGATAGGCCAGCAGTTTCTGCAGCAGCGTCGTCTTGCCGCTGCCCAGATACCCGGTCAAAATGTATACGCCAGCGCTCAACGCGTCCATCCCCCTTGCCTTTTCATGTAACGGTGAGAACACGGAGGGCGGAGGTGGGGAGTCCGGTTTTCTTTTTCGGAAAAGACCGACGATTCCCGCGGCGATCCGCTCTCGGTTCCCCTCCCATCATAATCCAGGCGGGAAACAGGCGTCAAACGTCTAAAAATCGCCATCGGAAACCAGTGCCTACCGTCTTGAAATCACCATTTGATTAAGATATAGTCATTGTGGAACTTATACGCTGGAGGGTTGACATGTCTAAGATCCATGCCGTGGTACTGGCTGCGGGCCAGGGAACACGGATGAAATCGAAGCTGTACAAGGTTCTTCACCCCGTCTGCGGCAAGCCCATGGTCCAGCATGTGGTGGACACGCTGGCTTCCATGCGGGTGGAAGATGTCATTGTCGTCGTAGGTCACGGTGCTGACGCTGTCCGTTCCACGCTGGGCGAACGCGTCACGTACGCTTTGCAGAAGGAACAGTTGGGTACGGCCCATGCCGTCCAGCAGGCGGTACCGTTTTTGCAGGCGAAAGAAGGAACTACGTTTATTTTGTACGGAGATGTACCCCTCCTGTCCGAGGAGACGCTCACTGCTCTCTTGCGCTATCACGAAGAGCAGCAGGCAGCCGCGACCGTACTGACTGCCGTCGTCCCCGACCCGACCGGTTACGGACGCATCGTGCGCAGTGAAACGGGCGAGGTGCTGCGCATTGTCGAGCACAAGGACGCTACTCCAGAGGAACGGGCGATCAGAGAAATCAACACAGGCATATACTGTTTTGACAATCAAAAATTGTTGAAAGCCTTGGCACAAGTGAAAAATGACAACGCCCAAGGCGAATACTATGTGACGGACTGCATCGGCATTCTGCGGCAGGCGGGCGAAAAGGTGGCCGCCTTCGAAGCGGTGGACCCGGATGAAACGATGGGCGTCAACGACCGCGCGCAGTTGGCCGAAGCCGAAGCGTACATGCGCAGGCGCATCGCCGTGCGCCATATGAAAAACGGCGTGACAATTGTCGATCCGGCATCCACGTACATCGAAGCGGACGTGGTGATCGGTGCGGATACGGTGATTCAGCCCGGAACGTTTTTGCGTGCAGGGACAACCATTGGCGCCGATTGCGTGATTGGTCCGCAGGCGGATTTGACCAATGTGCAGGTGGCGGACCGCGTCACCATCTCCTACTCCGTCATGGTCGACGCACGTGTGGAGGCAGACTCTACGGTCGGACCGTTTGCCTATGTGCGGCCGGGAACGGAAATCGGCCCGCATGTCAAAATCGGCGACTTTGTCGAACTGAAAAATGCGAAAATCGGCAAAGGCACCAAGGTGCCGCACCTCAGCTACGTGGGCGACGCCGAGATCGGCGAGGGCGTCAATATCGGCTGCGGTACGATTACGGTCAACTATGACGGCGCCGTCAAACACAAAACGGTCGTGATGGACGGCTCCTTTATCGGCTGCAACACCAATCTCGTTGCGCCGGTTACTGTGGGACAAAACGCGTACGTGGCCGCAGGTTCCACCATTACGCAGGACGTGCCGGACGAAGCGCTGGCCATCGCTCGTGAGCGTCAGGTAAACAAGCCGGGTTATGCCAACAAACTGCCGCGCAAAGGCAAGAAGGATTAACAACGGGGGGTTTTCTTAAATATCATGGCTAACTACCGCGATCCTAAACTGAAGGTCTTTACGTGCAACGCAAATCGCCAACTGGCGAAAGAGATTGCGGAGCACATCGGCGTGCCGCTGGGCAATGCGGAAGCAGTCCGCTTCAGCGATGGCGAGTGTCAAATCAAACTGAACGAAAGCGTTCGCGGTTGTGACGTGTTTGTGATTCAGCCAACATGTGCTCCCGTTAACGAACACCTGATGGAACTGCTGGTGATGGTCGATGCGCTGAAACGCGCCTCCGCCAAGAGCATCAACGTCGTGATTCCGTATTACGGTTACGCCCGTCAGGACCGGAAAGCCCGCGCGCGCGATCCGATCACGGCCAAGCTGGTCGCCAACCTGATCGAGACCGCAGGGGCGCACCGCGTCATCACGATGGACCTGCACGCGACGCAGATCCAGGGCTTCTTCGACATCCCGGTCGACCACCTGTTGGGCGTGCCGATTCTGGGGAAATACTTTTCCGAAAAAGGCCTGCAGGACATTGTCGTCGTCTCGCCGGACCACGGCGGCGTAACCCGCGCCCGCAAGCTGGCGGAGCGCCTGGAAGCGCCGATCGCGATCATCGACAAGCGCCGTCCGGAACCAAACGTGGCGGAAGTGATGAACATCGTCGGGAACATCGAGGGCAGAACGGCAATCATCATCGACGACATCATCGATACGGCCGGCACGATCACGCTGGCGGCCAACGCGCTGGTGGAAGCGGGTGCGCGTGACGTGTACGCGTGCTGCACGCATCCGGTGCTGTCCGGCCCGGCCATCCAGCGGATCAACGACTCCAAGATTCGCGAGTTGGTGGTGACCAACACCATTCCGTTGAGCCAGGACCGGATAATCGACAAGATCAAGGTGCTGTCCGTGGCGCCGATCATCGGGGAAGCGATCATCCGCGTTCACGAGGAGCTGTCCGTCAGCAAGCTGTTTGATTAGTACAACCCGGTCAGGGGATTGAAATACGCCTCCGCTGGACAAGCTAGGGAGTAGGAAGAATCTGCTAGCTGTCCAGAGGAGGTTTTTTTGTGGAAACGATCAAGGCGATCATCCGCCGCAAGGGAGAACAGCCGACGAACAACGAGCTGCGCCGCCAGGGCTGGGTCCCGGCCGTCGTCTACGGAAGCGACGTCCAGAACCTGCCGATCCAGGTGAATGGACGGGAGCTGGATCAGGCCCTGCGCCATCAGTCGACCAACAAGCCGTTCAAGCTGGTGATCAACGGCAACGAACATCCCGTGATGGTCTACGAACTGCAGCGTCATCCCGTGAAGGGCAGCATCCTGCACGCCGACTTCAAGAAAATCAGCATGAATGAAAAAGTGCACACCAGCGTCCCGGTGCTGCTGTCGGGCGACCCGGAGCTGGGGGTGGCCACCCTGGTCCGCCACAGCGTGGAAATCTCCTGCCTGCCCGGGAGCATCCCCGAATCGTTTACCGTCAACGTCGACGGCCTCAACATCGGGGACGTGGTGCTGGCCAAAGATCTGGAGATCCCGCCCGATGTCGATCTCGGGATTGACGAGATGGAAGTGATCGTCAGCGTGCTGCCGGTGAAGGCCCAATCGGACGAATCGGTGGAGGCGGAACAGTCGGCCGAGGCTGTGGCCGAAGAGGCGGGATCGCTGACAGAGGAAGCCAAAAACGCATAGAGGCTCCTGCCCCGGGACGTTCGGGGCTTTTCTTATGGCCGCGACACCTCCTTGGCGTTGACGCAGGAAAGGCGGAGCGGGAAAACGGCCCGCGCCGGCCGATGTGGACGGATGCCGCACCGCGGGGCACCGCATCGGCTTGGCGGAGCGGGGTTTTCTATGTACAATGAGGGGAGGTTAGGAGGGAACAACCGTGAAAGTGATCATCGGACTGGGCAACCCCGGCAAAAAATATGAAGATACAAGACATAATGCAGGGTTTATGGCCATAGATAAAATTAGCGACAAGTGGAACATTCCCGTACAGCAGAACAAGTTTCGCGCCATCGTCGGCGAGGGACGGATCGAAGGGGAAAAGGTGCTGCTGGTCAAACCGCAGACCTACATGAACCTGTCCGGAGAGTCCGTAGCCGAGGTGCTGAAGTTTTACAAGCTGACTCCGGACGATGTCGTGGTCATTTACGACGATCTGGATCTGCCTCCGGGCCAGCTTCGCCTGCGGTTAAAGGGCAGCGCAGGCGGACACAACGGCATCAAATCGCTGATCCAGCACATGGGCACCCAGGAGTTCAAGCGAATCAAGGTGGGCATCGGCCGTCCCGAACCGGGAAGGAGTGTAAGCGATTACGTCCTGCAGTCTTTTTCCGCCGCCGAGCGTCCGGTGATTGACGCCGCCGTGGAGCAGGCGGCCGACGCCGCCGCGATGTGGGCGAGAGAACCGTTTGAGATCGTGATGAACCACTACAACAGTCGGAAGTAACGCGGATAAGCGCCCGAGAGCCAAAGGACCCGCTTGCGCCAGGCGGCGGGTCTAGTATGTTTTTCCACCCCCTCGGCCATACTAAGCGGTAGAATGGCCGGGGGGTGTAATGCGAGTGAGCTTTCGCTATGTCTGCCGCTGCTGCGGCATCAGGATTGCGGAATTTGACGACACGCGGGTGACGGAAGCACAGTTGGGGTTGGATTCCTTGACCCCGGAAGAACGTGCTCTTATAATAACCAAAGAACCAGAGGGGGACACGGTTGTCAGCATCACGTGCGCCTACTGCCGTGAGGCGCTGGATCTGCACCCGGAACTTTCCCTGGTCGGCAATCCGCTCCAATAACATAGGAAACGAAAGGCTTTCGGTGGAAGGCTTGCAAGGACAAGGCCTTGGCTTCTTGAGCTAAGGCTTCTTTTCGCATGACAGAAAAACCAGAGAGGGGACTAATGGATGCAAGTCATCATTAACCCGATGAAACAGGACGCCAACATCGGGACAATTGTCGCCGGCCTGGAAAAGGGGCTGCACGAACAGCTCGTCGCCGGTTTGGCCGGTTCCGCCCGGCAGGCGCTGATGGTCGCGCTCAAACAGATGGCGGGCCGTCCGATGTGCGTCATTACTCATAACATGTTTCAAGCGCAAAAGGTGTACGAGGACCTGATCGAACTCCTCCCCGCCGACGAGGTGCTGCTCTACCCCGGAAACGAATTGATCGGCTCCGAATTGGCGATCGCCAGTCCCGAGATGCTGGCGCAGCGCATTCACGTGTTCAACCGTTTAGCCAAGGGCTTTACGGGTATTTTGGTTGCGCCATTTGCCGGCGTGCGCCGTCTGGTCGTGCCGCCTCACATCTGGCGGGACGCGCAGATCGAACTGCGGGTCGGCGAAGAACTGGACATCGACACGTTTTTGCTCCGCTGTGTGGAGCTGGGCTACGAGCGCGTCGACATGGTGGAGCGAAAAGGCGAATTCAGCGTGCGCGGCGGGATCATCGACCTCTACCCGATCGACTCGGAATGGCCGGTGCGGATCGAGCTGTTTGACGTGGAAATCGACTCGATCCGCACGTTTGACATGGGGACGCAGCGTTCGCTGGAGTCCGTCCAGTCGTTTACGATCGGGCCGGCCAAGGAGGTCATCGCCACGACTGCGCTGCTGCAGGAGGCGGCTGTCCGGCTGGAGCAGAAGCTGGGCGAAACGGTGGCCAAGCTGAAGGACGGGGCGGCCAAGGAAAAAGTGGTGCAAAAAATCGGCGCCGACGTGGAGCGAATGATGCAGGGACAGCGGTTTTCCCATCTCTACTCCTACATCTCGGTCATCTACCCGACAAACGACACGCTGCTCTCCTACATGCCGTCCGACACGGTGCTGATCGTGGACGAACCGTCCCGCGTGCTGGATACGGCGGCGCAGCTCCAAAAAGAGGAGGCGGAGTGGCTGACCGGCCGGATCGCCGAAGGGGAGTACATGGCCAACCTGAGCCTGTCCCGCTCCTACGAGGAGACCGTGGGCGCGAAAAAGCGGCAGATCGTCTACCTGTCTTTGTTTTTGCGCCAGTCGCCGAAGACGCAGCCGCAAAACATCGTCAATCTCACCTGCCGGACGATGCAAAACTTCCACGGCCAGATGAACGTGCTGAAAACGGAGCTGGCCCGCTGGAAAAAATCGCAGGACCAGATCGTCTTCGTGGCCGCCGATCTGGAGCGGGCCAAGCGTCTGGAACGGGTGCTGCACGATTACGAGATGGAGGCGGACCTGTTGACGGAGCCGGTGGAATCAGTCCCGCCCGGCCGTCCGACCATCATTCTCGGCAACCTGCAAACCGGGTTTGAACTGCCGCTGAACAAGCTCGTCGTCATCACCGAGGGGGAAGTCTTTACCCCGAAACAGCGCAAGGCGCGCAAGGTCCAGCAGACGATGACCAACGCCGAGCGGATCAAAAACTACCTGGAGCTGAAGCCGGGCGACTACGTCGTGCACGTCAATCACGGGATCGGCAAATACCTGGGGATTGAAACCAAAGAAATTCTCGGAATTCATAAAGATTACTTGCATATTCAGTACGCCGGCGGAGACAGCCTGTTTGTGCCGATCGACCAGATTGACCACGTGCAGAAATACGTGGGCAGCGAAGAGGCGGAGCCGAAAATCTACAGCCTCGGCGGCAGCGAGTGGAAGCGCGTCAAGAACAAGGTGAAGTCCTCCGTCAAGGACATTGCAGAAGACCTGATCAAGCTCTACGCGGCCCGGGAAGCGGCCGTGGGCCACGCGTTCTCGCCCGACACGGAGGAACAGCGGGAGTTTGAGGCGATGTTTCCCTACCAGGAGACGCCGGACCAGCTCCGGGCGATCGCCGAGGTCAAGGCGGACATGGAAAAGCGCCGGCCGATGGACCGGCTCGTCTGCGGCGACGTGGGCTACGGCAAGACGGAGGTGGCGATCCGGGCGGCGTTCAAGGCGGTCATGGACGGCAAGCAGGTGGCCGTGCTTGTGCCCACCACCATTTTGGCGCAGCAGCATTACGAGACCTTCCGCGAGCGCTTTGCCGACTACCCGATCCGCGTCGAGGTGCTCAGCCGGTTCCGCTCGCGCAAAGAGCAGAACGCCGCGCTGAAAGGGCTGAAGGAAGGCACGGTGGACGTCGTCATCGGGACGCACCGTCTGCTGTCCAAGGACGTTCAGTTTCGCGATCTCGGGCTGCTGATCGTCGATGAAGAACAGCGCTTTGGCGTCAGCCACAAGGAAAAACTGAAGCAGATGAAGACCAACGTGGACGTGCTGACCCTGACCGCGACGCCGATTCCGCGGACGCTGCACATGTCGATGATCGGCGTGCGCGACCTGTCCGTGATCGAGACGCCGCCGGAAAACCGGTTCCCGGTGCAGACGTACGTCATGGAGTACAGCCCGGCGCTGGTGCGGGAGGCGATCGAGCGGGAACTGGCCCGCGGCGGCCAGGTCTTTTTCCTCTACAACCAGGTGCAGGGGATCGAGCAGATGGCGGAGCAAATCGCCGCGCTCGTGCCGGACGCCCGCGTCGCCGTGGCGCACGGCCAGATGAACGAGAGCGAGCTGGAAGGCATCATCCTGGACTTTTTGGAAGGCAATTACGACGTGCTGGTCAGCACCACGATCATTGAAACGGGCGTCGACATCCCCAACGTGAATACGCTGATCATCTACAAAGCGGACAAAATGGGCCTGTCCCAACTGTACCAGCTCCGCGGACGGGTCGGCCGGTCCAACCGGATTGCCTATGCCTACTTTACCTACCAGCGGGACAAAGTGCTGACCGAAGTGGCGGAGAAGCGCCTGCAGGCGATCAAGGAGTTTACCGAGCTCGGCTCCGGCTTCAAGATCGCGATGCGCGACCTCTCCATCCGCGGCGCCGGAAACTTGCTGGGCGCCGAGCAGCACGGCTTCATCAACTCGGTCGGGTTTGACCTGTACAGCCAGATGCTGAAAGAGGCGATCGACGAGCTGAAAGGGGAAGTGAAGCAGGAGAGCGTCTCCCCGGTGGAGATCAACCTGCAGTTGGACGCCTACATCCCGTCGCTCTACATCACCGACAGCCGGCAGAAAATCGAGATGTACAAAAAATTTGTGGCCGTCTCCTCCCTGGAGGACGTGGACGACCTGGCGGAAGAGCTGCTGGACCGCTTCGGCCCCGTGCCGAAACCGGTGGAGAACCTGCTCACCATCTCCCGCCTGCGCGTCTACGCGCTGAAACACCGCATCACCGAGATCAGCCAGAAAAATCCGGACGAGATCAAACTGTATCTGCACCCCAGCCAGAACAACAACATCGACGGCGGCGCGTTGTTCGCGCTAGCCAGCAATTGGAGCAGGCGATTGGGTCTCTCGGGTGGACAACAGATCGTCATTACTGTTAAAGTAAAAGGGTTACAGGAAGATGAAGGCGTGCAGCTTGTAGAAAAGCTGCTGCGTCAATTTCACTTGGTGCGCAAGGACACCAGTACGGAAAGCACCGTCTCCTGAGGGGGAACGGGCTTTTCGGGAAGGGAGAGCCATTCCATGAAACGATCTGTAGCCATTTTGTCTTCCGCCGTCCTGGTCGTGGCGCTGCTGACCGGATGCGGAAAAGGAGACGACAACGCGGAGGCTTCCAAACCGACCAACCAGAACCAACCGGCACAAGCGGGTGATCAAGCCAATGCCAACGATCCGCTGGCGCAGTTTCCCAAGCTGAACCTGCCGTTCAGCGTCGATCCCAACGCCGCCGTCGTCGAGTACCAGGGAGGCACCCTGAGCGGGAAAGAGTTTGAGACGTTCCTGCGGGTGATCAACTTCCTCAATCCGATGCAGGGCCAAATGATTGAGGTGGCCGACCAGGAGATGCTGAAAACGTTCGCCCGCGAATTCACGGCGACGAAAATCCTGGCCGCCAAAGCCGACGCTGCCATCGAGAAAGAGTCCAGGGAGACGGCCGAGAAAAGCTTCGACAAGATCAAGGGGCAGTACCTCAGCCTCTTGGGCAAGGACGAAGCCAAGTTTGACAAGCTGATGGAGAACCAGGGCGTTTCCAAGGATGTCGTGATCGATCAGATGACGCTCATCAACAACTCGATCAACGTGCTGAAAAAGAACATTGATGACGCGATGCTGAAAAAGATGTACGACGGGATGAACAAGGAATCGCTGACCGTCGCCTCTGTCCGCCACATCCTGATCTCCACCGAGAAACGGAAGCCGGAAGAAGCGCTCAAACTGGCCAACGATCTGGCGGCCCGCCTGAAAAAAGGGGAGGATTTCGCCAAACTGGCCAAAGAGTACAGCGACGACCCGGGCAGCAAGGACACCGGCGGTCTGTACGAAGACGCCGACGTGAGCCAATGGGTGCCGGAGTTCAAGGACGCCGCCCTGAACCTGCCGATCGGCCAAATCAGCGAACCGGTGAAAACCGATTACGGCTACCACGTGATGAAGGTGGAAAGCCGCAAGCAAAAGAGCTTCGACGAGATGAAAGAACAGCTTCGCGCGCAGGCGTTGGAGCAGGAGTACGACAAATTCGGCAAAACCGAGCTGGACAAGCTGATCACCAAGTACAACCTTCCGGAGCCGAAACCGGCTGCGGGACAAGCCAAAAAGTGACGGGGTCCTTCGACGTCCCGTCCCTTCACCGATGGGGGACTCGTTCGCCCATGTCCGTCGAACAGACAGGGAACCTGAGTTCCCTGTTTTTTCGTTTTCTCGCATATTCTTGAAGCACCGGCGAATACTATAGTCACTCGCTACCGCCCGGGGGAGAGTAACGGAAACAAGCTGGAAAATGTTGCAGTCGTCACCCGTCGTTAAAATGAGAATCGGAGGAAAAAATACAGGTAACCACCAACCCTTTCACAACCCACTTCTCACGAAAGCGAGGCAACATGACATGAAAGCAACTGGTATTGTTCGTCGCATCGACGACCTCGGCCGGGTCGTGATACCGAAGGAGATTCGTCGCACCCTGCGCATTCGCGAAGGCGATCCGCTGGAGATCTTCGTGGACCGCGACGGGGAGGTTATCCTGAAGAAGTATTCGCCCATCGGAGAACTGGGTGATTTCGCCAAGGAATATGCTGACTCGCTGTACGAAAGCCTGAACCATATCGTCCTGATTTCCGACCGCGACAGCGTCATTGCCGTGTCCGGCGCATCCAAGAAGGAGTACCTGGAGAAGGCGATCGGCAGCATCGTGGAAAAATGTCTGGAAGAGCGGAAAACGCGCGTCGAGAAGAATACGGGCACGTATGAAATCTGCCGCGACCTGAACGAAACGTACGGGTCCTTTGTAATCGCGCCGATCGTGGCCGGCGGCGACCCGATCGGCTCGGTGATTCTCCTCACGAAAAACGAGGGGACCAAGATGGGCGATCTGGAAATGAAAATGGCGGAGACAGCGGCCGGTTTCCTGGCCAAGCAGATGGAGCAGTAACGCTTCAAACAGCCTCGCGCGGCGGGGCTGTTTTTTTACGTCCGGATGCGGGGCGCGCGCGTGAATCCCCGGCTTTTCTTCCCGTTGATCGGTTGTGATATAATGGACGCAGTTTGTGTTTGGAGAGGAGAACATCACGCGCATGGCTCAGGAAAAGGCATCCGTCCAATTTGTGAAAGGAGCGGCCATATTGGGGGCAGCCGGGCTGGTCTCCAAGCTGCTGGGGGCAGTGTACCGCATCCCGTACCAAAACATTGCCGGCGACATCGGCTTGTATGTCTACATGCAGGTGTATCCGCTGTACACCACGCTGCTGATCCTGGCGACGGCCGGGTTTCCCATCGCCATCTCCAAGATCGTCTCCGAACGCGTCGCGGTCGGGGATGTGCTCGGCGCGCGCAAGGCGTTTCGCGTCGCCAGCGTCACGCTGGTGGTGCTGGGGTTCTTTTTCTTCGCGCTGCTGTACGGCGGGGCGCCGCTGATCGCCAGGTTGATGGGGGATGAACACCTGGTCACCCCGCTCCGGGCGGTCGCCTGGTCGCTGCCCATCGTGCCGATGGCAGCCATTTTGCGAGGGTACTTTCAAGGTCATCAAAACATGATGCCGACCGGGGTATCGCAGGTGATCGAACAGCTTATCCGGGTCGTTTTCATTCTGCTGGCCGCCTACTGGGCAATGAGCGTCTACCAGGACGCCTATTTGGCCGGGACGGGCGCGGTCTTTGCCGCATTTCCCGGGGCGGTGGCCGCGGTGCTTGTCCTGTTGTGGTACTGGAAAAAGGACAAGCAGGCCGGACCGATCGGGGAGGGCGTGACGCAATCGGCCGACGTGGCGGTCTGGGGCAACCGGCAGGTGCTGAGAAGCCTGGTGTTTTACGCCCTGCCGATCTGCATGGGGGCGCTGGTGCTGCCCTTGATCCCGCTGGTGGACTCGCTGACCGTCGTCAACATGCTGCAGTGGAGCGGCATGGAGGAAGGATTGGCGAAAGTGGCAAAGGGCGCCTTTGACCGGGGGCAGCCGTTGATTCAGTTCGGCACGTTTTTCGCCACCTCCCTCTCGCTGGCGCTGGTTCCGGCGATCAGCGAGGCGGCGGCACAGCGGCAGTACCGGCTGATCGCCGGCCGTTCGGAAGTGGCGATCCGGCTCACCTTTTTGCTGGGACTGCCGGCTTCGGTCGGACTGGCGCTGCTGGCGGAACCGATCAACGTCATGCTTTACGGCGACGACAAAGGGACGGAAGCGCTGGCCATCCAGGCCTTTACCATCCTGTTTGCCACGCTGAGCATTGCCAGCGCCGGCATCCTGCAGGGATTGGGACGGGTGATGCGCCCGGCCCGCAACCTGTTGATCGGAGTGGTGGTCAAACTGGTGCTGAACCTGGCGCTGGTGCCGTTCTGGGGCATTGCCGGCGCGGCGTTTGCCACCGTGATGGCGTATCTGGTCGCCATGGGGCTCAACGTGCTGGGTGTCGTCAAGTACACCAAGGCGCGAATCTCCTGGCGGCAAATCGCCGGGAAGCCGTTTTTGTCGGTGCTGATCATGTCCGTCGTCGTGCTTGTGGTGGAATGGGGATGCATGCTGCTGCTGCACGACACGATCCCGTCCAGCCGGCTGGCTTACACGCTGGTGGGCCTGGCGGCGGTCGGTTCCGGCGCGGTGGTCTATCTGCTGGCGCTGTTGAAAACGGGCGGATTGACGCGGGCCGATATCCGCTTTTTGCCGAAGGGGGCGCGCATCGCCGCGCTGCTGGAACGGTTTGGTTTGCTACGCGAACCATGAGACGAGATGGAAAACAAGGAGGGACGGCGCATGAGTGATGCGGCGGGCACGATTACGGTCGTCGGACTCGGCGCGGGCGACCTGGAACAACTGCCGTACGGGGTCTACCGTACGCTGAAGCAGGCAAAACGGCTCTACCTCAGGACCCGGGAGCACCCGGTGGTGGCCAGTCTGGCCGCGGAGGGTGTCGCCTACGAGTCGTTCGACGAGATTTACGAACAGCACGGGACGTTTGAAGAGGTGTACGAACGGATTGTCGAGACGCTGTTGGCAAAAACGGCGGAGGAGGGCAGCATCGTCTACGCCGTGCCCGGTCATCCGCTGGTGGCGGAGCGGACCGTCCAACTGCTGCTGGAGCGGGAGGCGAAGGGAGAGATCCGCGTCGTGATCGGCGGCGGACAAAGTTTTCTCGACCCGCTGTTTGCCCGCCTGCAGATCGATCCGATCGAGGGGTTTGCCCTGCTGGACGGCACGGACATGCGGGCCGATCAGGTAAATCCGGCGCTGCACACCATTATCGCCCAGGTGTATGACACGTTTGTGGCCTCCGACGTCAAGCTGACGCTGATGGAGGTGCTGCCGGACGAGTATCCGGTCACGGTGGCGACCGCGGTCGGCGTAGCCGGACAGGAGCGGATCGAAACGGTGCCGCTGTACGAGCTGGACCGGTTGGATCACTTCGGCAACCTGACGTTGGTCTACGTGGCGCCGACGCAGGAGGAGCGGGCGCGCTACCGGCAGTTCTCCTATCTGAAGGAGATCGTCGCCATCCTGCGCAGCCCGGATGGCTGTCCGTGGGATCGGGAGCAGACGCACCAGAGCATCCGCAAGAATCTGCTCGAAGAGACGTACGAGGTGCTGGAGACCATCGACGACGACGATCCCGACGCGATGTGCGAGGAGTTGGGAGACCTCCTGATGCAGATCATGCTGCATGCCCAGATGGCGGCGGAGGACGGCTACTTTACCGTGGACGACGTCGTCGCCGGACTGAACGAAAAGCTGATTCGCCGTCACCCGCACGTGTTTGGCGACAAAAGCGCGGGCAACGCGGAGGAAGCGCTGGCCAACTGGCAGGAGATCAAGGCCCGGGAAAAGGCGGCCAAAGGCATCGAGCCGGGCTCCCGGTCGCAGTTGGACGGCATCCCGCGCGACCTGCCGGCGTTGATGTACGCCTACAAGCTGCAGAAAAAGGCGGCGGAAGTCGGGTTTGACTGGGACGACATCGCCGACGTCTGCCGGAAAGTGGAGGAAGAGTTCCGGGAGCTGCGGGAGGCCGCGCCGGAAGAGCGCGCCGGCGAACTGGGCGATCTGCTGTTTGCCGTCGTCAACCTCGCCCGCTTCCTCAAGCTGGACCCGGAGGAAGCGCTGGCGAAGACCAACCGCAAATTCAAGCGCCGCTTTGCCTACATCGAGGAGAAACTGCGCCAGGCGGGCCGTACCTTTGCCGAGACCAATCTGCAGGAGATGGACGCCTGGTGGGAGGAAGCGAAACATCACGAATAAAAGAAGGGGGGAACCGTGACCATGAGGCTGGACAAATACCTGAAAGTGTCGCGGCTGATCAAGCGCCGCACGCTGGCCAAGGAAGTGTGCGACCAGGGGCGCGTGGAGATCAACGACCGGCCCGCGAAAGCCTCCAGCACCGTCAAGATCGGCGACAAGCTGGCGATCCGCTTCGGCCAGAAGATCGTCGTGGTCAAAGTGGAGGACATCAAGGAAAACCCGCGCAAGGAGGAGGCCGCTTCGCTCTACACCGTAGTGGGCGAAGTGCCGGTGCCGCGCGACGAAAAGGAAGAGGAAGACTACCTGAGAGGGTAGTCTTTTCTTTTTCTCACAAAAATTGACAATGATCGGGGAGCCTCTTATAGTAAAAGCGAACAACACACGCGAAGAATAGAGGGAGAAACCGTGGGGAAAGTCTTCTTGTTTTCGATCTTGTGGTGGCTGACCGGCAACCCGTTTGCGGCCCTGATCATCATTTTGCTTCTTTTGTATCTGCTTGATCTTCGCTTTGTCCGGCTGCTGCCCGACATTACCAAACCGTTTCGCCAAAACCGGCGTCTGGCCGCGCTCAAGCGTCAGGTGGCGCTCAATCCGCACGACACCTCGGCAAAGCTGGAGGCCGCCCGGCTGCTCATGGAGAGGCGGCGGTACCAGGAGGCATTGGCCTACCTGGAAGAGATCGCGCCGTTGATGGGAGAATCGGCCGAGTATCTGAGCGATCGCGGCATCTGCTGCCTCAAACTGGGTCGGGTGGAGGAGGGAGAGCGGCTGCTTCAGCAAGCTCTGACGCTCAATCCGCGCGTCAAATACGGGGAACCGTACCTCCGGCTGGGCGAAGCCTATGCCGCCCACAACCAGCGCGAAAAGGCGCTGGGGTTCCTGGAAGAGCTGGCGTCCATGCACACGTCGTCGTGCGAGGTCTATTACAAGCTGGGGAAGCTGTACGCGGAGCTTACGCAGAAGGAACGGGCCAAGCAGGCGTTTCGCGAGGCGGTTGAGGTCTATCGCGGACTGCCGGCCTACAAGCGGCGCACGGAACGGCGGTGGGCGCTGCTGGCGTGGCTGAATCGATGAAGATGGACACGTGAATGGCGGCCTCCTGGCCATCAGGGTGTCGAGAACACGGCTGCGGGAAACAAGCCGGAACAAGCGGTTCGCAAGGATTTGTTACCTGTTTGTAACGACTTCCTTCCCACTCATTTCCTATCATGGAGAGAGTTGCAGGAAAAGGAGGCGTTTATGGTGAACAAAAGCGCGAAAACAGGCTTGTCCGCGCTGTTGGCCGCCACGGTGTTGACCGGGCCGTTCGCGGCGGTTCCGCAGGCCGCCCATGCCTTGACCGTGGAGGACGTATCCGCCGACGATACGGACACGGATGAGGAGACCGAATACACGATCGAGTTTGAAATCGACAAAGAGCTGAAGGCCGGAGACGAGATCATCGTCAAGTTTCCTGCCGAGTACAAGGTTTACAAAAGTCTGAAACGGTCGGACGTCAGCCTGGAGGATGACCGGGGCGGCACGATCGACATCAAGAGCGTGTCGGTGAGCAAGACCACCGTCTACGTAACAGTGGATGAACGGGTGAAGGCGGGCACCACGCTGACCCTGACAGTCGACAAGATCACCAACCCGAAAAGCAAGGACGACTACACCATCAAAGTGGAAACCTCAAACGAGTCGTCGAAAAGCCACAAGATTTCCATCGGCAAATCCACAAGCAGCAGCAAGACTTTCGAGGTCGGCCAAAGCAGCCATGAAGCAGGAGCGGCCACCTCGCTGACGCTGGGCAAAATCAGCCTGTCCTCGTCAGACAAGTTGAAAAAGGGCAAGTACATCTACGTCGACTTCCCGGCCAAGGACATGCTGCCGAAGAGCATCGACCGAGCCGACGTCAAGGTAAACGGCTACAAGGCCCAGAACGTCTCCGTCACGGACAGCGACACCGTGCGGATCGAAGTGCCCAGCGGCGCGGACGGAGACAACTACATCAAGCTGGAGTTCGCCACATCGGCGGATATTCAGAACCCGTCCGAGGCCGGCACCGGATACGTGTACAAGGTGTCGTACAACAGCCGTACCTACCAGTCGGAGAAGGTCGAAGTCAAGGCTTCCAAACGGGCGTCCTTTGACGTTGCCCTCTCCGACAAGGCCCCGGGAGCCCGCAGCAGCTACCGGATGGACCTGGATCTGGACGCCAAGGTGAGCGCCGGCACCGATATCACGGTGGAGTTCCCCAGTGCGGACATGGTCCCGCCCTTCATCTCCGACTACGCGGTCACGGTGAACGGCGAACAGGCGTCCAACGTCGGCGTCAGCGGCGGCAAGGTCTCATTTCGCACGCCCAGCCGGTTCACCAGCAGCAGCAAGCTGAGCATCGTGTTTGGCCTGGAGGCGTTTGTGACCAACCCGAAAACAGCGGGAACGTACGAGATGGTCGTCACGGTGGACAAGAAAAAGTACTGGTCCAAGCCGTTCGACATCACCGGTTCGGCAGCTCCCGCCACGCCGGTGGCAGTGGACAACAGCACGGCGACGGTGGGACTGACCAAAACGGCGGCGCAGGCGGTCACCGGCCTGCAGGTCGGAATCAAGGCGCTGGGCGTGCCGCTGGTGCGAAACAAGGACTTTGTCGAAATCGTGCTGCCGCTCGAATTCCGCGTACCGGCGTACATCCAGCCGAACAGCGTGACGGTCAACGGGGTCGCCGCCGCGTACGTCGGCGTTCGCGGGCAGAACCTGCTCGTCTACCCCGCGCAGGACATTCCGGTCGGCGTGCCGGTTCAGGTCAACGTGCTGGAGTCGGCGGGCATCGCCGCACCGGCGGCGCCGGGCACCTACAGCATCGGGGTCTATTCGTCCGAAGAGCCGGGGCTGCTGTTCGCCCGCCCGGTTACCGTCGTGTCGCCAAACGGGGTCAGCTTCAAGGCGAACGTGGCGTCGTTTACCAAACAGGGCAAGACGCAAGCCCTGGCGGCTGCGCCGTTCACCGTAAACGGCCACACGCTGATGCCCGCGTCTTTCTTCCGCGACGCGCTCGGCATGTCCGTGACCTGGACCAAGACCTCCGCGCGGATCGTCAGCGGGGGCACCACCATCCAGTTCACGGTGGGATCCAAGACAGCGACGGTCAACGGCAAGGCAGTGACGCTGCCGGTCGCCGTACAGGCGCGCAACAACATGCCGGTGGTGCCGCTCCGGTTCGTCGCCGAGCGGACGCAGTACAAGATCACCTACTACAACGGCAACTACACCGTGTACAAGTAACAGCACGTCAGCACGGTCCGAGCCTGCCCCGTTTCCGTGGAAACGGGGCTTTGTTTTGTGCATGCCTGCGTCAACGTCCGCTTTCGCCTGCTCCCGTTTCCGTCCAAGCCCGCAGCCATGCCAGACGTGCCGACCGGCAGCCTCACCGTCATCGCGGTGGGGCTGTTTTTTGGTCTAAAAGGACATCCCCCTCCATACGATGGTACAAGAAGCGGTACGTTAGGAGGGAGCACGATGAACGACCAGATGAAGCGGCCTCGCCACGAAGTCGTGATGATTAACCGCCGCAGCCTGGCGATTTCCGGAGTGAAAAACGTCGAAAGCTTTGACAGCGAGGAGTTTTTGCTGGAAACGGAAGGCGGCTTTTTAACCATACGCGGCCAGAACCTGCATATGAAAAACCTGAGTCTGGAGACCGGAGAAGTGGCGATTGAAGGCCTGGTTCACGAGATGGCCTATCTGGAACAGGGGCAGGCCGGCGATCGGTCCAGAGGATTCTTCGGGAAGTTGTTCAAGTGAGCATTGCCGTTCAGTTTCAAACGGTTCTGGTCATGTCGGCGTGCGGGGCGTTGATGGGGATGGGGTACGACACCTACCACGTCTTTACGGGAAGAAGCAGGCTCCCGGCGTGGCTGTTGTTTGTTTTTGACGTGTTGTTCTGGCTGGGCAGCATGGGGCTCGTCTTTTTCATCCTGGTCAAGGTGAACGACGGCATTGTGCGGTTTCCCATCTTTATCGGCATGCTGTTCGGGGCCTGGGTGTATTTTGTCATAGGAAGTAAGAAGTATATCCAATTCCTGAGGGCCGTGATAAAATTTTGTAAGTGGTTATATCGAACCATATTGCGGGTGATCGACCTTCTCGTCATCCGGCCCATCCTGTTTGTCTACCGCCTGGTCTTCATGCTGCTCGCGTTTCTGTACGCGGCCGTGATGACCGTGTTCGGGTTTGGGTGGAAGCTGGCGCGCTTTGCCGCGTCTCCTTTTGCCAGATGGGGTCGGCATTTGGGGAAAAAAATGTACCGGAAATCAACAGGATTTTGGACCAATTGGAAGAATTGGTTTCACTCTAAGAAGAAGCAGGAGTAACGACATCCGAGGTGGCCTGACATGACTACACCATCCCCCTCTCACGTCAACAGAAAAGGGCAAAAGCGGAGAATTCGTCTCTTTCTGTTCTTCGTCCTCTGCCTGTTTGTCTGGATCGGCTACACGCTCTACCTGCAGGGTGGAATGCTGTCCGAGAAGGAAGCAGAGCTGGAAACCCTGAAGAAGGAAGCGGCCGAGGTACAGCAGCAGCAAGCGGAGCTGGCGTACAAGGCAAGCCGTCTGTACGACCAGGAGTACATCGCCGAACTGGCGCGGAAAGAGTGGTTTTTCACCAAGCCGGGGGAGAGCATATACGTGATTCCGGAATAGTCGCACAGGATATCTACATGCAGAGGGAGGCTTTCCACTTTCATGGGAGTCGAGGTAGGGAGCAAGCTTGAAGGAAAAGTGACTGGCATCACGAAATTCGGCGCGTTTGTGGAGCTGCCCGG
The DNA here is from genome assembly GCF_000454065.1 of Brevibacillus thermoruber 423. Classification (GTDB taxonomy): domain Bacteria; phylum Bacillota; class Bacilli; order Brevibacillales; family Brevibacillaceae; genus Brevibacillus; species Brevibacillus thermoruber. The sequence continues at coordinate 65,291 of NZ_ATNE01000017.1, read as the reverse complement.
CGGCGTGACCGGTCTCGTGCACATCAGCGAAATTGCGGACACGTATGTGAGGGATATTCACCAGTACCTGAAAGTGGGCGATGTCGTGACGGTGAAGGTATTGCACGTCCGTGACAGCAAGATCGGCCTGTCCATCAAAAAAGCCCAGGACAAGGAGCGGGGGCCGCGTCCCCAGCGGGAGCGTGGAGACGGGTTTGAAGAGAAGCTGAGCCGCTTTCTCAAGGACAGCGAAGACCGCCAGTCGTCCCTGCGCAAAAACCGGGACAAGAGAGGACGAGGGCGTTAGATAAAAGTTTTGACTTTTCCTACTTTTCTTTCTAACAAAAATGCGCAATTTGACGATAAATTGAGGAAGGGCATTTTAAAAACGTGACGAATGGTAATAATAAGCCCGTTTCGCTAAGCGCGAATCACCTGTCAGCCGACGTTGACCGCCAAAAACGTCGGTTTTTTTTTGTCCCATTGCGTCAATGAATTTGTCGCACGATTCTGTGAATACGCCAAGGTATTTTGACAAAATTTACAAGGCCGCCTCCGTATAATGGTAACCACATTGAAGCCAGAACGGGGTGGTGTAACGATGATCGCAAACAAGAACATAACCGGCACGGGCCATGTATGGACGCGCCGCGTCTCACATCAATGGAGTGCGGCGACGGTAAGCTGGGGAGAGAAGGTCGCCGATACCGCGCAAAAATGGAATGTCCTTCCGCTGCTGATGGGCTTTTTGCTCGGACGGGCCCTGATCCTGGAGGAGCTGTCGCCGTTTGTTGTGCCGTATCTCATGGTGATGTACTACCTGCGGCGGGATTGCGTGATCATTTCGGCCGCGGCGCTGATCCTCGGCGCGTTTACGCAGACGATCCCGCTGGGCCTGCAGGCGGCCGTCAGCGTCGCGCTCAGCCTGTTCGTTTGCAAATGGAGCGAACGGTTCCGGCGCAAGGATTTTTCCCGGACGCCCCTCCTGGTGTTCGTGACGGTGTTCGTCAGCCATCTGCTGTTTGCCGCCATCACCAATCAGGTGACCACGTACAAACTGGTGATGGTGGCGGTGGAGGGCGTGCTCAGCTTCGTGCTGACGCTGATCTTTATCCAGTCGCTGTCGATCGTCCACTTGGCCAAACCGTACGAACCGCTGAAAAATGAAGAAGTGGTGTCGCTGGTCATCCTGCTGGCGTCGCTGATGACGGGGACGGTGGACTGGATCATCGAGGGCGTCTCCATGGAGCACGTGCTCACCCGCTACCTGCTGCTGCTGTTTGCCTTCACCGGGGGCGGGACGATCGGGGCGGCGGTGGGGGTCGTCACCGGCCTCATCCTCAGCCTGGCCAACGTCAGCGCGCTGCTGCAAATCAATCTGCTCGCCTTTTCCGGGCTGCTGGCCGGACTGCTCAAGGAGGCGGGCAAGGCGGGGGTCTCCGCCGGGCTTTTGATCGGCACGGCGATTCTGGCGATTTACGGCGGGGCGGAGGACACCCTGTACCTGTCGCTGGTCGAATCGGGATTGGCGATCCTCCTGTTCGTCCTGACGCCGGCGGCCGTGTGGAAAAAAGTGGCCCGGTTTATCCCCGGCACGCCGGAAAACCTGCAGTCCCATCAGGAGTACATGCGGCGGGTGCGGGACGTGACGGCGGGGAAAATCCAGCAGTTCTCCGAGCTGTTCACGCAGCTTTCCAAAAGCTTCGCCCAGACGTCCGACGGCGAGGAGCGGGAAGAACAGGCGGACGTGTTCCTGAGCCGGGTGACCTCGTTTACCTGCCAGAAGTGCTGGAAAAAGGAACAGTGTTGGGAAAAGGAAACGCAGGCCACGTATCAGGGGATGCGCTGGCTCGCGGAAAAACTGTACGAAACCGGCACGCTGGCCGGCGTGACCCCGCCGCGTGACTGGGAGCGCAAATGCGTCAAGGTGGAAAAGGTGCTGACCGTGATGGAACAGGAGTTCGACCGGGAGCAGTCCTTTGAGCAGTTGAAGCGGCAGGTGCGGGAAAGCCGGAAGCTGGTGGCCGACCAACTGTCGGGCGTCTCCCGGGTAATGAGCGATTTCGCCCGCGAGATTCAGCGGGAGGGCATGGAGCTGACCCTGCAGGAAAAGCAGGTGTCGCAGGCGCTGGAAGGACTGGGGCTGTCCGTGCGCCGTGTGGAAATCCATAATCTGGAAGAAGGCAAGGTGGACATCGAGATCAGCCAGCCGACCTGCTACGGACGGGACGAGTGCGCCAAAATCGTCGCCCCGATGCTGACGGAGATCCTGGGCGAGAACATCGTGGTGAGGGAGCGGCACTGCGAGCCGCAAAAGGACGGGACGTGCCGGATGTGCCTCGCTTCCGCCAAAGCGTTCGACATCGACATCGGCGTGGCCGGCGCCGCCAAGGACGGCAAGCTGCTGTCCGGCGACAGCTTCCGCACGATGGATCTGGGCAACGGCAAGATGGCCTTGGCGATCAGCGACGGCATGGGCAACGGCGAGCGGGCGTTTCTGGAGAGCCAGTCGGCGCTGGACATGCTGCAGCAGCTTCTCCGGTCGGGAATCGACGAGAAGCTGTCGATCAAGACGGTCAATTCCGTCCTGGCGCTGCGCTCCACCGACGAGATGTTCGCCACGGTCGATCTCGCGCTGATCGACCTGCAGACCGCCCATGCCAGGTTTGTCAAAATCGGCTCCACCCCCAGCTTCATCAAACGGGGCGACGACGTCATCACCGTGACCGCCAGCAACCTGCCCGCCGGCATTTTGGAGGAGATCGAGGTGGATGTGGTCTCGCGGACGATGAAGCCGGGCGACCTGCTGATCATGATGTCCGACGGCATCTACGAGGCGCCCCGCCACATCGAAAACAGGCAGGCCTGGATGAAGCGGTTGATTTCCGAACTGCAGACGGACGACCCGCAGGAAGTGGCCGACCTGCTGCTGGAGCGGGTGATCCGGCAGCACTCCGGCAGCATCGTCGACGACATGACTGTGCTGGTGGCCCGCCTCGACCGCTTCGTGCCGCAGTGGTCGGCCATCCAGGTGCACGGCATGCCCAAACTGGAACGGCCGCGGGTCGTGAGCTGAAAGGTATGATTCTCTCCCCCCCTGTCGATACTGGTACCAAAATACAAATATAGGCAGAATGGGGAGATTTTTGTGAAAGAAGCTACACTGCGGCAGATTCTGGTCGTCACGGACGGCTGCTCCAATGCCGGCATGAGCCCGGTGGCAGCAGCGGCGCTGGCCAGGGAACAAGGGATAACGGTAAACGTCATCGGCGTCATTGACAAAGGAGAAATGGGCGAGCAGGGGGAAAAGGAAATCCGCGAGATCGCGGATGCGGGCGGAGGCCTGTACGACATCGTCTACCCGCAGCAGTTGGCGCAAACGGTGCAGATGCTGACGCGAAAAGCGATGACCCGAACGATCCATCATGTCGTCAACAAGGAATTGAAGGAGATTTTGGGCGATTCCGCCATGGACGTGCTGGCGCCGGAAAAACGGGTCCAGGTAGCCGGCATGGTGGACGAGCTGGGGGAACGAAGCCGCCTGGACGTGGTCATGCTTGTCGATACCTCCGGCAGCATGAAGCCGAAGCTCAGCGCCGTTCAGCAGGCGATCCACGATTTCAGCATCAGCTTGCGCTCGCGCAGTGGACAGAGCCGCATGGCCGTTTGTTCATTTCCTGGGAAACAAAAGCATCTGGATGTGCGCATTCCGTGGACGGATCAGGTGGATCAGGCGCATCAATTGACGTCAGGGCTGACCATGAGCGGAATCACGCCTACCGGCCCGGCGATCGTGGAAGCGATTGCGCTCTTTGAGCACGTCCAGCTCCCGGCCCCGCTGTCCGACCGCTACCGCGCCGAAGCGGAAGACGACGACGGCAGCCTGCGCGACCATGTCTTCTAACAAACCGGCGATACCCGACCTGCCCCTGCAGTTTTGCGGAAAATGGAACCAAAAGTCGTACCGCGTCCTGCGGGAGCTGGGACGCGGGGCGAATGGCGCCGTTTATCTGGCCGCTCAGGGAGGCGTGCGCCGGGCCGTCAAAATCGGGGCGGAAGGCATGGATCTTTTAATGGAAGTGAACGTGCTGAAAAGCGTGCAGCAGGGGCGGGACGTCCGCGTGGCGCCGCTGGTGAGCGACGTGGACGACCTGGTCATCAACGGCAGGACCTTCACCTTTTACGCCATGGAGTACCTGGAGGGGGAGCAGTTGGATCGCTATGTCAAGCGGATGGGGACCGAATGGGTGCCCATCCTGATGATCCAACTGCTGGCCCGGCTGGAGATTCTGCATCGGCACGGCTGGGTGTTTGGCGACCTGAAACCGGAAAACGTGATGGTCACCCATGCGGACAAGCAGGTCCGTCTGATTGATTTCGGCGGAGTAACCAAGCTGGGGAACGCGGTCCGCCAGTTCACCGAGGAGTACGACCGCGCCGCCTGGCAGGCGGGTGACCGGCGGGCGGACATCGCGTACGACCTGTTTTCCCTGGCGGTGATGGCCGTGCGTCTGTCGGCCGATCCGGAGGTGTGGAAAAGCAGGCGCCAGGAACCGCGTCAAACCGGTCTGCTCTGTGATATAATACGGAACAGCGACAGCCTGTACCCGTACCGGGTGTCCCTCGTAAAAGCGTTTCACGGCAAGTACGCGTCGGCGGGGGAGATGCGGTCGGAGATGCTCGCCATCGTGCGCGAGCGTACGACCGGCCATCGGGGCAAACAGGCGTCCGACTCTGCAGGCAAGCTGGTGGGAGGGCTGTTTGTCGCCTCCTTGCTGCTGCTTGCGGGGACTCTGTATTACGCATGGATGATGTGAAGGGTGTGACTTGTCGGTGTCCCCAGACCTGGTTATGGATACGTGCCTGTTGGCAGGCGAAATCATGTTGAAGAACGGCGGCGAGACGTACCGCTCGGAGGAGACGATGACGTTGATCGCGCGGGCGGCCGGCATGGATTCGGTCAACAGCTCGGCGACGCCGACCAGCATTATTCTTTCGTTCCGCGCCAACGGGCAGGACCATACGCGCATGATCCGCACCCCCCACCGGACCATCGATCTGAACAAGGTGACGCTCGCCAACGACGTGTCCCGCCGCTTTGTCTCCGGGCAAATCACTCTGGAGCAGGCGTATCGGATGCTTTGCGAAATCGATCGAAAAAAAACCATCTATCCGCAGTGGCTGCAGCTTGTGGCGGCTGGCGTTGCCAGCGGCTCTTTTGCCATGCTCACCGGCGGATTTTGGTACGAATTGCTGCCGGCGGCGTTGGCGGCATTAACGGTCAAGATCAGCTCGGATTTTTTTGAACAGTTTTTACGGGTAAAATTTTTCTTTGAGTTTGTCTCCGCGCTGTTGGGCGGAATGCTGGCGCTGCTGTTCGTTGCGCTGTTTCCCGAACTGCGCATCAGCGTCCTCATCATCGGGGCGATGCTGCCGCTCTTTCCCGGGATTGCCATTACCAACTCGCTTCGGGACCTGATGGCCGGCGACCTGGTGGCCGGCGTGTCCAGAGGAGCGGAAGCGCTGCTCACGGCACTCTCCGTGGCGGCGGCGACAGCGGTTACCCTGTGGTTTACGAGGTGAGGTGCGATGGTACTGTTGAAAGGCCTGGGATTGAGCTTGTTCTCTTCGATCGCGTGGGGGATGCTGTTTAACGTGCCCGTCCGCACGCTGTTGGCCTGCGGCTTGGCCGGCGTGACGGGGTGGCTGGTCTTTTCCCTGCTTCCGCTAGGGGGTGCGGAAGTGATCCTCTCCACGTTTGCCGCGGCGACGGCAGTTTCGCTCTTGAGCCAACTGCTCTCCATCTTTTTGCGCGTCCCGTCGACCAACTTCAGCGTGGCCGGCATCATTCCCCTGGTGCCCGGTTCGCTGGCCTACAAGGCGATGCTTGCGTTCGTCAACGGTCAGACCATGGAGGGGATTTCGCTGGCGACGCAGACGGCGATGGTGGCCGGAGCGATTGCGTTCGGGCTGATTTTTGGCATGTCGCTCGTGACCATCTGGAAAGGAGTCCGCCATGCTGGAAAACGTGCGCAGCGACATTGAGCGGGACGGCCTGTTGAAACCGGGCGACACCATCGTGGTCGGCCTGTCCGGCGGAAACGACTCGACGGCGCTTCTGCATATCTTGTGGTCGTTAAATCAACACTATCCGTACGGCTGGACGCTGCACGCGGTGCACCTCAACCACGGCTTTCGCGGGGAGGAAGCCAGGGAGGACGCCCGCTGCGCGGAGGCCCTCTGTCGGCGGCTCGGGGTCGCGTTTCACCTGTTTGAGCGGAATGTCCCCGCTTATATGGAAGAAACGGGGATGGGGGCGCAGGAAGCCAGCCGGGCGATTCGCTACGAGCTGTACAGACAGGTGGCAAAACGTCACGGCGCGGGCAAAGTGGCGCTGGCGCACCACGCCGACGATCAGGTGGAGACGATCCTGTTTCGGCTGCTGCGCGGAACGAGGCTGCACGGCTTGGCGGGCATGCCGCGGCGCCGCTGGCTTGAGGAGGGCAGAATCGAGCTGGTGCGGCCGCTGCTCGGGACCAGCCGGGCCGACCTGGAGCGCTACTGCCGCGAGAACGGCCTTGCGCCGCGTGAGGACAGCAGCAACCGCTCGCGAAAATACAAGCGCAACCTGCTCAGGCTGGACGTCATGCCGCTGTTGGAGCAGGTGAACGAGCGCTACCGCGAACACATCCTGTCGCTCGCGGATGCCGTGCGGCAGGACGAGGCGTATCTGCAGCGGGAAAGCGAACGGCGGCTGGAACAGGTGGTGACCCGGAGGAAACAGGACGCTGTAACGGTTGATATTGACAAGTTTCAAACTTGTGACGTTGCTTTACAAAGGAGAATGATTACTCTAATATTAAGTTATCTCTCAAGGCAAACCGAATGGTCTTCGCAGCATGTGGAGGCCGTTTTGCACATGATAGAGGGAAACCGTCCATCGGCCGAGCTGCATTTGCCCGAACAGGTGACCGTACAGCGGATGTACGGGCAGGTCCGTTTTCAGCGGGATGGACGGAATCGACACATACACGGTTTTTGTTATCCGCTCGCTGTCCCGGGGACGACCTTGATCGCGGAGAGCGGAGCCAGGATACATACGTTTTTTCGTGAAAGCCCAGTCGATTGGGCACAACTGCCGGACAATGCGGCCGTTTTTGATGCGGATCGGCTTCCCGGGCCGCTGTTCGTACGCAGCCGAACCCCGGGCGACCGGTTCACCCCGTTTGGTGCGAAACGTGCCAAAAAGCTGAAAGAGCTCTTGATCGACGCCAAGGTTCCGCAGGCGTGGCGGGACAAACTGCCGCTTGTGGCGTCGGGGGAGGAGCTGATCTGGGTGCCCGGCGTCCGCCGTTCCGCCATTGCGCCTGTCGATGATCAGACCAGGCGGGTTTTGTACATGGAAGTTGAGTTTGGAGAAGATTGGCGGGAGGTTTTATCATGAATCAGGACATCAAGAAGATCTTGCTCACGCAGGAAGAAATCGCGGCAAAAGTAAAAGAGCTGGGCGAAATTCTCAGCGAGGAATACAGGGACAAAAACCCGCTGGTCATTTGCGTGCTGAAGGGGGCCGTTTTGTTCATGGCTGATCTGGTCCGGCAGATGAACATCCCCTGCGAAATGGACTTCATGGCCGTGTCCAGCTACGGCAGCGGCACGGAGTCGAGCGGCATGGTCAAAATCCTGAAGGACCTGGACACCTCCGTACAGAACCGGCACGTGCTGGTCGTCGAGGACATCATGGACAGCGGCCTCACCCTGAGCCGTCTGGTGGAGCTGCTCCGCCACCGGGAGGCGGCTTCGGTCAAAGTGGTGACGCTCCTGAACAAGCCGGAGCGGCGCAAAGTGGACATTTCGCCGGACTACAGCGGCTTTACCATTCCGGACGAATTCGTGGTCGGCTACGGGCTGGATTACGCCGAGCACTACCGCAATTTGCCGTACATCGGCGTGTTGAAGCCGGAAGTTTACACCAAGTAGCTTTGTTGTGAAGACCCTGCTTCCTATGGTAAAATGTGAAAAGTGTCTGTTCGTGAGAGGAGGTAAGGAATGAATCGCTTTTTTCGTAACACCGGGTTCTACCTACTAATATTTCTTGTCACGGTCGGGATCGTGAATTTTATCCTCTCCGGTACTGATAAGGTTGGGAAACTTACATATCAGGAATTCCGGGTACAACTGCAAGCCAACAACATCAGCGAGCTCTCCCTCCGTCCCGAGGGCAGCACCTATCGCGTGGAAGGTACGTTGGTGAAAGCAGTTCCGGGACAGGAAAGCGGTAAGTTCGTTACGTATGTGCCGTTGTACGATTCGGATATGATCGCGCTGCTGAACGAAAAGATTGATGAACAAAAGGTGAAACGGGTGGAGTTTGGCCCGCAGGAAGGAAACAGCATCTGGCTGACGTTCCTGACCTCGATCATTCCTTTTGTCATCATCTTCATCCTGTTCTTCTTCCTCTTGAATCAGGCCCAGGGCGGCGGCAGCCGGGTGATGAACTTCGGCAAAAGCCGCGCGAAGCTGTATAACGAAGAGAAGAAACGCGTTACGTTTGACGATGTGGCAGGGGCAGACGAAGAGAAGGCGGAGCTGGAGGAAGTCGTCGATTTCCTCAAGGACCCGCGCAAATTCAACGCGGTCGGTGCCCGCATCCCCAAAGGGGTGCTGCTGGTCGGCCCTCCGGGTACGGGTAAAACCCTGCTGGCGCGTGCCGTAGCGGGTGAGGCGGGCGTGCCGTTTTTCAGCATCTCCGGTTCCGACTTCGTGGAGATGTTTGTCGGGGTGGGGGCATCCCGCGTTCGCGACCTGTTTGAAAACGCGAAGAAAAACGCGCCGTGCATTATCTTTATCGACGAGATTGACGCCGTCGGCCGTCAGCGCGGAGCCGGTTTGGGCGGCGGCCACGACGAACGCGAGCAGACGCTGAACCAACTGCTCGTGGAAATGGACGGGTTCGCCGGCAACGAAGGCATTATCATCATCGCCGCGACCAACCGTCCGGACATTCTGGACCCGGCCCTTCTGCGTCCGGGACGTTTTGACCGTCAAATTACCGTAGACCGCCCGGACATCAAGGGACGGGAAGCGGTGCTGAAAGTCCACGCCCGCAACAAGCCGCTCGGCGACGACGTGAAGCTGGACGTCATCGCCCGCGGAACCTCGGGCTTTACCGGCGCCGATCTGGAGAACCTGCTGAACGAAGCGGCTCTCCTGACCGCCCGGAAGAACAAGAAACAGATCAGCATGGAAGAAGTGGACGAGGCGATCGACCGCGTCATCGCCGGTCCGGCGAAAAAATCCCGCGTCATCAGCGAGGAAGAACGCCGCCTCGTGGCGTACCACGAAGCGGGCCACACCATCGTCGGCTATCATTTGAAAAATGCGGAAATGGTGCACAAGGTGACGATCATTCCGCGCGGTCAGGCAGGCGGTTACACCGTGATGCTGCCGAAAGAAGACCGCTTCTTTGCCACCAAGTCCGACCTGCTTGACAAGATCACCGGTCTGTTGGGCGGACGGGTCGCGGAAGAACTGGTGCTGGGCGACATCAGTACCGGCGCGCACAACGACTTCCAGCGCGCGACGGCGATCGCCCGCAGCATGATCACCGAGTACGGCATGAGCCGTCTGGGCCCGATGCAGTTCGGCCGCAACCAGGGACAGGTGTTCCTCGGCCGCGACATCGGCCACGAGCGCAACTACTCCGATCAGATCGCGTACGAGATCGACCAGGAGATGCAGCGCATCATCAACGAGTGCTACGAGCGATGCAAAGAGCTGCTCATCAAGCACCGCGACCAGCTTGAGCTGGTGGCGACCACGCTCCTGCGCGTCGAAACGCTGGATGCGGAACAGATCAAGCGGCTGATCGAAACGGGCAAACTGGAAGAAGACGACGCGGCGGACAACAGCGACGTCGTGGTCAATATCCAGCCCAAAAAGGACGAAGAGACAAACGGAGAACCGAAGGAATAAGGAGCGCCGAGAGCGCTCCTTTCCTTTTCCATACATTTCCCTTTTCTGTATAAAGAAAATATGTTCTCTTGGTAGTTTTTACCTCGGTTTTTTGCCTAGATAGGTGAAGGCGACATGATGACCGGTCAAAGTCACTCAGAGAACAGAAAGGGGAAATGTCTTATGGCTAAATATTTTGATTATATGAAAAATTTGGCCGTCCGCTAAACAATCATTCACTTATTACACGGGAATCAATGGTGGGTTCTTTGCAGCAGACAGCTATGACGAACCACCGACAGAAGGTCGTTCCATTGCGTATAACGAGTTTGACGAAGGAGATAAGGTAACCTATAAAGGACGGACGCTTCCGGAGATCTACGAGTATAACGGTACAGCCAAGAATCAGAAATCCAGAAAAACAGCCGTTCTTTTTGAAAAGAAAGGAACCATCAAGGCTGACTACATGTATGCTCGAAACTTGGATGACGTCAAAGCTCGTTATGACAATATTACCAATGTAATTGGGGGAACCAGCTTTGCGGAATCGGATTGGTCTCCTTTGGCATACCAGTTACCTACCTATCGAACGATTTTCGCTTGGGACGATACAAATACATATCTGATCGCATTCACGGACCCTGTCACTGTTCCTCATGCGAAACAGTCTATTGAGTTTATTGGTTTGGATCCTAAGAATGCCATCGTACTGGATGGATCAGGTTCTACTTCCATTCAGGTATACGATGACGGTAATCAGAAGAAAAACTATTGCTTTTACGGAGAAGATCGTTATCTGTTTAACATCGTCAGGGTGAAAAAGGATTATTAAATCTGTAAGTGAATATATTATATTGGACCAATTCCTATGGGAGTTGGTCTTTTTTCCTGATGAAATCCCGCTTGAGAAACTCGATAAGAAATGGGTAATGCATGATACGTATCTACTTGAAATTCCATAAAAATGAAATCTTAATAAATTTTGTTATTTGTCGCTTTCTTATGGTACTATATATGGAGGGGGAATCTGAAAATGATGAAAAACAAGCAGATATGGGTGTTATTGTTGGGTATTAACCTTATCATGGGTGCTTACATGGCTGCCCTTGAGTTAATTATCAATTACTATGACCCTGGTTTGGACAGTTTCGAGAAGGTTTCCAAACAAATGCCCTTTTTTGCTTTTTTCTACTTGTGGGGTTTGTTTTCAATTGCTACTCTAATCAAAAATGGTTTGAGTGTATGGTTCAAGCGGTGGTTGACCCAAAAAATAAGCGTAAACAGCTTTATTTACTACTCATTGCTGGCGATCATGTTTACCCTTTGGTACATGTATGAGATACACCCTGTTTCTGCCTTTTTGTATCCACTCATTCCCGTATCAGAAACATTACTGTTTGCTCTTGTATTTGAAAGAAATGTACAATTGACAAAAAGAAATGGGTGAGTATAACGAGATTATCTGGATGGACCATTCGGGAACAGCCCCCGGCTTACCGGCACGTGGGCGGGGAGCACTACGTCGCTTGTCATCTGGTGTGATCGGGATTTATGCGTACCTCCTATTGAAACTCGGGACAGAATCGGGTACAGTGAAGGTGGATCAACGGAACACGAACGGAATGAAAAAGTGCAGGAGCGGCAGCCTGCGCTTTTCTTTTAGCAAAAGGAGGAGATCGCGTTGTTTTCCCAACTGCGCTTGGCGGCATTTGACATGGACGGTACGCTGTTGAATGAGGACGCACGGATGACGGAGGCGACCCGGGAGGCGTGCCGCCTGCTTCAGGCCAGCGGCTGCAAGCTGGTGCTGTCGACGGGCAGGACGTACGCGTCGGCCCGGCTTCCGATTGACGACTTTCCGTTTGACGGCTACGTCTGCAGCAACGGGGCGGCCGTGTACGAAGCGGACGGACGGCTGGTACAGCGTACCTTTTTGCCGGCGGACATGGTGCGGGAAGTCGTACATACACTCAGGCAGGAGCTGCTGTATTACGAGCTGCACGACACGGCCAGCAACCGCTGGATGGTGCAGGAAGACCGGGAGCGCATAGAATCGCTGATCGGGGAGGATACTTCGGTGGAAGGGCTGGCGCAGCGCCGCTTTTCGTTTTACGAGTGGTCCCGCGTCGCACCGCTGGAGAAGATGATGCGGCTGGTCTCGACAGGCGAGGCGGAGATCGTCAAGCTGTTCGTCTGGCACCCCGTCCCGGAGCGGCTGGAACCGGTGCGCCGGCAGCTGGAACAGTGGAGCGAGTCCGCGGCGATCACCACATCGGGTCCCTACAACATCGAGGTGATTCCCAAACACGTATCCAAATGGGAGGGACTTCTCTATTTTTGCCGCAAGTGGGGCTTTGCGCCGGAACAGGTCATGGCGTTTGGCGACGCGGACAACGACCGCGAAGCGCTGACCCATGCCGGCTACTCCGTGGCGATGGAGAATGCGGACCCGGCGATCAAGGCAATCGCCCGGTTTATCGCCCCGCACCACAACGAAGACGGGGTCGCCCGGTTTATCCGGGAACGCGTGCTCGGGCGCGGGTAAAAACCAGCAGTTCCCCCAAGGACAATACATTGACAAGGGGGAGCGTTGGGATTACAATGGCCCTAAGTTATGACACCATGTAGGGGGATAATCCATGGAAGCCTTGGCGTTAGAGAAAAAAGCGCAGCGAAATGCTGAGTTACGCGAACGGCTGATGCAGTTGAAAAAGGAACGCAATGCCATCATCTTGGCTCACTACTACCAACGGCCGGAGATTCAGGAAGTGGCTGACTATATTGGAGATTCGTTCGGTTTGGCCCAAAAGGCGAAAGAGACCGATGCGGACGTGATTCTGTTCTGCGGTGTTCACTTCATGGGGGAAAGTGCAAAAATTCTCAATCCCAACAAGAAGGTGATCATCCCCGACGAGCGGGCCGGCTGTCCGATGGCCGACATGGTCAACGTGGAAGGCCTGCGCCGCCTCAAAGCCCAGCACCCCAACGCCAAAGTCGTGGCGTACATTAATACATCGGCAGACGTGAAAGCGGAAACATACATCTGCTGTACGTCCTCCAACGCCAAACGGGTGATCGAGTCAATTGACAGCGACGAGATCATCTGGGTGCCGGATAAAAACCTGGGCCATTACGTCTCCCAGTTTACCGACAAGAAAATGATCATCTGGGAAGGGTACTGCAACACCCACGACCAGCTCTCCGTCGAAGACATCATGACGCTGAAACGGCAGCATCCCAACGCGCTGGTCGTCGTCCATCCGGAGTGCCGTCCGGAAGTGGTCGCCCTGGCGGATTACGTCGGCTCCACGACGGGCATTCTGAAATTCTGCCGCGAGTCCTCCCACAAGGAGTTCATCATCGGGACCGAAGACGGCACGCGCTACATGCTGGAGAAGGACAGTCCGGACAAAACCTTTATCTTCGCGTCCAAGTACCTGGTCTGCCCGAACATGAAGGTAAACAACCTGAAAAAATGCGTGGAAGCCTTGGAAAACATGAAACCGGAAATCTACGTGCCGGAGGATGTCGCCAACCGGGCCCGCGCTTCGCTGGAGCGCATGCTGGAAGTGGCGCCGGCGTAACGAAAAAGGCTAGCAAACAGGCAAAAACCTGCACCCTTGTGCGCAATGCGCGGGGGAGCAGGTTTTTTTGCTTGTGGGGGGTTACGGCATTCATGCAGGGGAAGCGTTCCTTGCGGGATGGGATGCGCGTGATTACGACGGCATCGGGGTTGGCGTCGGTTCGGCGTAGCCTTCCTTGTAGGTGTTGTCGATAAACTGGCGGATTTCCTTGACCGATTTGCCCTCCTGCTTCAGCTTGGACGAGATGACGGCGATTTCCATGCAGACGCCGCAGCGCGTGCCGTGATCGTCCCAGACGATGGAGCCGTCTTCCCTTTCTTCCTTGATAAAGCAGTTGCCGTTGTGCTGGTGGCCGGCGCTTTCCCCGCAGCCGCAGTAGCAGGGGATGGATTTCAGCAGGTCGCGGTTGGCGGCGGCGATTTTGTAGGCCTCTACGATCCGGGGATCCAGGTCGTTCAAAAAGCTGGGCAGTTGGTCCGCCGAGGCGGTCAGTTCCTGCAGGTCTCCGTTGGGGGCGTGCTGCTGGTGACCGGCGTGGCCGCCCTGGGCGTTATCCTGTGAAGCGCAGCCGGCAATCAGGGCTGCGGCCAGGAGACTGATGGCGAGCAACGGTTTCCGTTTCATTCGGGACATACCTCCTCGCGACAATCATATCATATCCTTGTGCAGAAAGTGTGAAGGCAAACAGATAAATCGGAACAAATCCTATTTACATTCCGGGCAACTGTCCGTATAATTAAAAACGACATTTTGTAAATCGTAATGATTATGAATTTGGAGAGGACGAGTGAGGATGAAAAAGAGCCTGTTGGCTATGCTGAGTGTCATCACGGCGGCAGCGCTTGCCGGCTGCGGAGCGCAGGAAGCCTCCCAAAACGCGCCGCAGGCGGATGCGGGCGCGTCCAAACTGAAAGTGTACACCTCCATCTACCCGCTGGAGTTCGCGGCCAAGCGGATCGCCGGCGATCACGCCGACGTGGTCAACATCGTGCCGACCGGCGTCGAACCCCACGATTTCGAACCGACGGCCCAGGACATGGTTGGTCTGTCGGGAGCCGATCTGTTCATCTACAACGGCAGCGGCTTTGAGGCGTGGGTGGACAAAGCGGTCGAGGGTCTCGACAAAAACAAGACGGCTGTGGTCAACGCCACGGAAGGGCTGGAGCTGCTCAAGGCGGCGGAGGATCACGAGCACAGCGACGAACATCAGGAGGGGACCGCGGAACAGGGTCACGAGGAGCACCAGGAAGGCTCCACGGCGGAGGCCCACGAGCACGAGCACGGGGAGTTTGACCCGCACGTGTGGCTCGACCCGACCATGCTGAAGGCGCAGGCCGAAAAGATCAAGGCGGCGCTGGCGCAAAAAGACCAGGCGCACGCGGCCGATTACGAAAAGAACTTCCAGCAACTGGCCAGCGACCTGGACCAGCTTGACAAGGAGTTCAAGGAGATGGTGGCAAAGGCGCCGAAAAAAGAATTTATGGTCTCCCACAGCGCATTTGCTTACCTGGCTCACCGCTATGGATTGGAACAGGTGGCCATCTCCGGACTCAACCCGGCGGACGAACCGTCCCCGGCCGACATGAAAGAACTGGTGGAGCACGTCAAGGAGCACAACATCTCCTACGTTCTGTTTGAAACGCTGGTCTCTCCGAAAGTGGCGGAAGTGATCGCCAAAGAGGCAGGCGTGAAAACGGGCACGCTCAACCCGCTGGAAGGACTGACCGAGGAGGAAGCCAAGTCCGGCAAGGATTATCTCTCCATCATGCGCGACAATCTGAACATGCTGCGCGCAGCGCTGCAATAATCGACACGTCGGATGCCGCTCCCCCAAAGCGGCATCTTTTTTATGAAATTGCTGTTTTGCCTGGGTCTGCTGTAAACGGCGGCCTTGTGAAACCGGCCAAATCGTAGTAGGATGAAGTAAGCAAATCAGAACAAATCCGATTTGAGAAGGGATTGCCTTATGGAACGGACACATCAGGAAGAGGCCGTGGTAAAGCTCACCTCGGTCACCTTTCAATACGAAGACAAAGTGGTGCTGGACGACGTCACCTTTACGCTGGAGCGGGGCGATTTTGTCGGCATCGTCGGTCCCAACGGGTCGGGCAAATCGACGCTGATGAAGCTGATCCTCGGCCTGCTGCCGGCGACAAAAGGGAAGGTGGAACTGTTCGGGCAGCCGCTCTCCCGGTTCCGCGACTGGACCAAGATCGGCTACGTCGCCCAGCAGGCTGCCCACGGAGCGGGCGGCTTCCCGGCTACCGTGCGGGAAGTGGTCTCCTCCGGCCTGGTGGGCAAGGTCGGGCTGTTCCGCCGCCTGAAGCCGCACCATCACGAGAAGGTGCGGGACGTGGTGGATCGCGTCGGCTTGACGGAAAAGCTGGACCAGCGGATCGGCAGCCTGTCCGGCGGTCAGCTCCAGCGGGTGTTTATCGCCCGGGCGCTGGTGGCGGAGCCGGAACTGTTGATCCTCGACGAACCGACGGTGGGCGTGGATCAGGAGTCGATCGACCAGTTTTACGAGCTGCTGCGCTCGCTCAAGGAAGAGAACGGCATGACGATGATGATCGTCAGCCACGATGTGGGCGTGATGACCCAGTGGGTGAACAAGGTGGCCTGCCTGCAGCGGCGGCTGCACTTCCACGGGACGGCGGACGAGTTTGCCCACAATCACGAGCGGATCCTGCAGCAGATGTACGGCGACACGGTGAAGCTGCTGGCTCACCATCATTGACAAACGGGGAACGGAAAGAAGGAGTATGACCATGCTGGCTGACTGGTGGCAGTATGACTTTTTGCGCTACACCCTGCTGTCCGGGGTGCTGATTGGACTGATTTGTCCCATCTTGGGGACGTTTTTGATTGTGCGCCGCCTGTCGATGATGGCAGACGGCCTGTCCCACGTGACGCTCTCCGGCGTGGCGGCGGGGATGCTGCTGTCCAAAAAGGTGGCGCTGTTTCAGGCGGTCAATCCGCTGTTTTTCGGCATGCTGTTTTCGGTGGCGGGGTCGCTGTTTATCGAGCGGCTGCGAAAGGTGTACAAATCGTATCAGGATCTGGCGATACCGATCATCATCTCCGGCGGGCTGGGGCTGTTTACGGTACTGATCAGCATCGCCAAAGGGTTTAACGCCGACCTGTACTCGTATTTGTTCGGGAAGATCGTCGCCGTGACCAAGGACGACTTGTATGCGCTGATTGGCGTGGCGGCGGTGGTGCTGGTCACCGTGTTTTTGATGTACAAGGAGCTGTTTGCCGTCTCGTTTGACGAGGAATTTGCCCGCGTCTCCGGCGTGGCCCGCCGGTCGATCAACCTCTGGTTCATGGTGCTGGTCGCGCTGACGATCGCGGCGTCGATGCGGATCGTCGGCGTGCTCTTGATCTCCGCGCTGATCACCATTCCGGTGGCGGCCAGCCTGCAGATTGCCGGCAGCTTCCGCCAGACGATCCTGTACGCGATCGTGTTCGCGGAGACGTCCGTGCTGGGCGGACTCTACTTTGCCTATCTGCTGGACTGGGCTTCGGGTGGTACCATAGTGTTGATGGCTGTCCTCATCTTGTTCGCGGTCTTGGGTGTGAAACGGCTGAGGGCCGCTCTGCGGTAAGACCATAGTTTTGCGGGAAGGAGCGTTGGCGATGACGGTAGAAGAAGCGCTGCAGATACTGAAAGAAAACGGGTACAAATACACCGGCAAACGGGAAGAGATGATCCGCATCTGCGCGGCAGAGAAACGGTACCTGTCGGCCAAGGAAATCATGGAACGAATCAAGGACCACTACCCCTCTCTCAGCTTTGACACGGTCTATCGCAACATCTCCACGTTTGTGGAACTGGGCATCCTGGAAGAGACGGAGCTGGACGGGGAAGGGAAGTACCGGCTGGCCTGTTCGGCTGACGGCCGCCACCACCATCACGTGATCTGCACGGTATGCGGCAAGACGTCGGCACTGCCCGGCTGTCCGATGAGCGTGCTGCAAGCAATCCCGGAGGAATTCCAGGTGACCGGCCACAAGTTTGAGGTGTACGGAACGTGCAAGGAGTGCCGGGCGGCGCAGTGAGTGCGGGGATGGCCCGCCTGCCGACGATACGAGAGGAAGGGAATCCCTCAGAGAAAGGGACGAGATGGGGTTTCCGCCAACGAAAGTGTTAGCGAAACATGCCGCCTGGAAATGGGCGGCATGTTTTCGTTTTGTTCAGCCGCTCCAGGGTTCGAGGGGACTGGAGGCCGTGTGAATGTTCGCGGCTGGCTGTAACGAGCGGCAATCAGCCATTCGCCATCCGTTCGTTTGTCCGGCGGCATACCGGCTTTTGGCTGCAAACGGGTATTTGCTATAATGAGTGGGACAAGATGTGCCATTTGATCACGGAAGAGAGAAGGGACACAGTGGTATGATCCCCCGTTATATCGTTGACTTTGACCTGCATTCCCTGCCTCGCGTAAAAACGGACGTGGCGGTAATCGGCGCCGGGATTGCCGGATTGTACACGGCGCTTCAGGCGAGCGAGTACGCCGACGTGGTGATGATCAGCAAGAAGGGGCTGGACGACAGCAACACTCGCTGGGCCCAGGGCGGGATCGCCGCTGTGACGGCCAAATCGGACTCCCCCGCGCTGCACCGGCAGGATACCTTGATCGCCGGAGCGGGCCTCTGCTCGTACGCGGCGGTGGAGGTGCTGGTGCACGAAGGGCCGGAGCGGTTGAAAGAGCTGATCGCGTACGGTACGGAATTTGACAAGGACGCCCAGGGGCGTTATGAGTTGACCAAAGAGGGAGCGCACAGCAAGCGGCGCATTTTGCACGCCCACGGCGACGCGACCGGGGCGGAGATCGTCCGCGCCTTGTCCGCCCGTGTGCGCGAACACGCCAACATCACCGTGCTGGAAAACCACTTCGCGATCGACGTGGTGACGCAGGACGGCGAGTGCGTCGGCGTCATCGTGCAGAACCCGGAAGGCGGCCTCTTTTTCCTCGAGTCAAACGCAACCGTGCTGGCGACGGGGGGAGCGGGCCAGCTCTACCGCTACACGACCAACCCCGACATCGCCACGGCGGACGGGATCGCGATGGCGTACCGCGCCGGGGCGCGGATCAAGGACGTGGAGTTTATCCAGTTCCACCCCACCGCGCTTTACTACCCGGGGGCGCCCCGTTTTCTCATCTCGGAGGCGGTGCGCGGCGAAGGAGCCATTTTGCGCAACACCAGCGGCGAACGGTTCATGGAAAAGTACCATCCGCAAAAAGAACTGGCTCCCCGCGACGTCGTGGCCCGGGCGATCGTGTCGGAGATGGAGAGGACCCATTCGGCCTACGTGTACCTGGATATTACCCATGAGTCGGAAGAGCTGATTAAGCACCGGTTTCCGACCATCTACCGGTTCTGCCTGCAGTACGGCCTGGACATGGTGACGGACTGGATTCCGGTGGCGCCCGCCTGCCACTACATCATGGGCGGGGTGCAGACCGATCTGAACGGCGAGACCTCCACCAGGCGGCTGTTTGCCTGCGGGGAGGTGTCCTGCACGGGGGTGCACGGCGCCAACCGGCTGGCCAGCAACTCGCTGTCGGAGGCGGTGGTGTTCGGCCACCGCATCGTTCGCCGCATCCGCGAGCTGCCGCCGCTGCCCGAGGTGCGTCCGTTTGCCGCGGTGGAACCAAAGCGGACGTCCCGCAGCGTGGACACGCGGGAGCAGCGGGTCCGACTGCAAAAGCTGATGCTGCGTCACGTGGGATTGAAGCGGCAGGAGAAGGGACTGCGAAAAGCGCTGGACGAGCTGGAGCGCATGCAGCGGTTCTTTTACGGTGTGTACCGCGACCGGGAAGCGTTTGAGTTTCTCAACCTCCTGAATACCGCCGTGCTGACGACGCGCGCGGCGCTGCTGCGGGAGGAAAGCCGGGGCGGTCACTATCGTATCGATTTCCCCAACAAGGACGACCTGATTTGGCGCAAGCACATCATCCAATCGATCGGCGAAGGCGTGCGCGAGGAGAGTGAACAGTACGATGTGGAGTAAACGGGAATTGCAGCGCAAAATCGAAGAGTGGCTGCAGGAAGATATCGGCTTTGGCGATGTGACCACGATGAGCACCATCCCGGAAGCGGCGCAGGGCGTCGGGATTCTGTACGCAAAGGAAGCGGGCGTCATCGCCGGTCTGCCGATGGCGCAGTTGGTGTTTGAGACCGTGGATCCGGCGCTCTCTTTTACCGCGCTGGTGAAGGAAGGGGCCCGCGTCGAAAAGGGGGAGCAGATCGCCGAAGTGAGCGGCTCGGTCCGCTCCATTCTCAGCGGGGAACGGCTGGCTCTCAACCTGCTGCAGCGCCTCTCCGGCATCGCCACCCGGACCAGCCAGTACGCCCAAGCCGTCGCCGGGACCAAGGCGCGGGTGGTGGATACGCGCAAAACCACGCCGGGGCTGCGCATGTTGGAGAAGTACGCGGTCCGCGTCGGCGGCGGACACAACCACCGCTACGCCTTGTACGACGCGGTGATGATCAAGGACAACCACATCAAGGGCGCCGGCGGCATTGCCCGGGCGGTGGCAGCGGCCCGCGCGGCGGTTCCGCACACGATGACGATTGAGGTGGAGACGGAGACGCTCGACCAGGTGCAGGAGGCGCTGGACGCGGGGGCGGACATTATCATGCTGGACAACATGCCGCTGGACGTGATGAAACAGGCGGTGGCGCTGATTGGCGGCCGAGCCGTGGTGGAGGCCTCCGGCGGCGTCACGCTGGAAACGATCCGGGCCATCGCGGAGACGGGTGTGGACGTCATCTCCGTCGGGGCGCTGACGCATTCGGTCAAGGCGCTGGACATCAGTCTCGATCTCAATACACGGAAACGGTAAGGGGAACCCGCATGCTACTGGTGATGGATGTCGGCAACTCCAATATTGTCATGGGGCTGTACGCGGGCGAAGAGCTGCGGCACCACTGGCGGATCGCCACCGACCGCAACAAGACCGAGGACGAGTACGGCATGCTGGTCCGCAGCTTGTTTGACAGCGTCGGCCTGACGCTGGATCAGGTGGACGGGGTGATCATCTCTTCGGTGGTGCCGCCGCTCAACTTTACGATCGAGCGGATGTGCGACAAATACTTTCGCATCAAACCGCTGATCGTCGGACCGGGGATCAAGACCGGCCTCAACATCAAGTACGAGTATCCCCGCGAGGTGGGCTCGGACCGGATCGTCAACGCGGTGGCGGCCATCCACCACTACGGCGTGCCGCTGATCGTCGTCGACTTCGGGACGGCCACCACGTTTTGCTACGTGGACGAGCGGGGCCAGTACTGGGGCGGAGCGATCGCTCCGGGGATCGGCATCTCCACGGAAGCGCTGGTGAGCCGCGCCGCCAAGCTGCCGCGCATCGAGATCGCCAAACCGCCCAGCGTGGTGGGGCGCAACACGATTGCCGCCATGCAGGCCGGGATCTACTACGGGTTTGTGGGCCAGGTGGAGGGCATCGTCCGGCGGATCATCGCCGAGTACAAAACCCGTCCTACCGTGGTGGCGACCGGCGGCCTGGCCTCATTGGTCGCAGGCGAGACGTCGTGCATCGACGTGGTCGATCCCTACCTGACCTTGAAGGGACTTCGCCTGATCTACGAACGGAATCAATAAGGGGCGTACGCGCAGGAAATGCGTACACAGTGGAAATGAATAAGCCGCAGCTTTGACAGGAACGCTGCGGCTTTTTGCATGCCGAAATAAACAATGGCCGGCCATCGATTCGCTCTCCGTTTTTAACCTCTTGAAAAATGTCGACGATGGTGAAGTTGTATTTATGTACTAAAAATCCCCTGTACAATCACACAGGCTCATCAGAGGTGATCCAACCCACATCTCTATCCCGATCAGGGAAGGGAAGGCTATGGATGTATACCAAGTAATAACAGTAGTGTTCACGTTTGATATATCAATGAGTATTGACTCAAATATTAATCTATGTATAATGAAAAAAGTTGACTAAATGTATAATATTGGAGGAATGACGTTTTTGTGAGCAAAATTACAAGTAGTAGCAACATAGCCAAGCAAAATAAAATCATCGAACAAGCTAAACGTGATTACGAAAAAGCTAAATCCCGTGGTGATAAAGCTGGAATGGAGAAAGCCCATAAAATAGCCGAGCAAGCTAGAAAAAATGGCGGAACAATAAAAGCATCAGAGCCGCTACGTGATAAGGTGGAGATTAGTAAAGAAGCGAGAAAAAATTATTGCACAAGAGCGGAAGTAGAGAAGCAAGCAAAAGACTCAAAAATAAAAAAAAACTACGATAAAAATTATGTGGTAAGTGTTGGAACGTATAGTGGTACATATGGGAAATTGGCAGGTTATAAAGTTGAGCCAAGCTATAAGGTTGGAAACGGATTAGGCGGAACTGCAACGGCTAATCTAATTGAGGTAGGAAACGATAAGGGTGCAGCACAATGGGTTACAAAAGTGGCTAATGCTGAAGCGGAAGCGAGAATAGGTAAAAATGGGGTCGGTCTAGGAGCAGAAGCTTCCATGGTCAAGTATGAAGGCAGTTTGAATGTCCCCATACCTTTCACCGAAAGAACACTTAGTGTGAGTGGTTCTGTAGCACTTGGTTCCATTGGAGCGAAAGTAGAACTTAGTTCTAAAGGCGCTAAGGCCTACGTTGCCCCTGGTCCTGCAGGCTTGGGTGCTGGAGTGGAAATTAAGTAATAATCCAATTCCATACGCTTTAAAATTAGCGGGGGATAACAATGATGTTTAATTATAAAGTGATAAAAAAAATATTGGCTGCATTTGTGCTTTTGGGCTTACCATATATAATTTTTCTAACCTGGATTGAACCTACCTATTCGAACATGGAGAAATTGATATTCACCTTCATATACCTAGTAGCTTTGCCGAGCATATCATTTGGTATTTACAGAGGACTCAAGTTTTTATTAAGAGACGACTCGAAGAGATAAAGCATACTACGTTAATTCTTCAAAATTCACCCCACCAAAACGATGCTCTATATTTGATATTTCCTTGTTAATAGCAACAAGTTGGTAGGTGTACTGATGTTTTTTACCATGTAAAAAATCTGTTGTATCGACAGCTGGGATAGCTCTCCACTTAACGTAGACATTCAATGCATTTTTTTTAATTTGTGTGATCTCAATGGAAGAGTTAAACTCTGAAGTAACTCGTTTAGCAATGAGTATGTACATCTTCCCATGTTGATGCCAAACAAAATTGATTAAGTTGTTTGGTCGGATGAAGGAAAGAAAGTCATGAAAGATAAGCATGTATTTTAATATCTTTTGCATGGAAACGGGTGCTTCTGAAATTTTTAACGTTTCAAAGGATATGTTGTTAGCAAACAAGCAAACCCCTGCTTTCCGAAGGTCATAAAACATACTCTATTTTACAGTGAATCAGCTCTTTTTGGAATCTATACAATTTTCATGAAGAGCTGTTTTATCGATGTTTGCCGGTAAATGACGATATATTCAAAACGATCATTTTGGACGTGAGGATCGAAAGGAATAAATACGGAAAACAAAAAGTTGTCGACTCCATCTCGAAAGTTAAATCATTCCAAACCAAATGACGTCACAAAAAGCCGCAGCTTCGTCAGGAACGCTGCGGCTTTTTGCAGGAAAGCACCTCCGGGTCGCCGGGGTCGAGGTTGTCGATCATGCCGCTCGGCACATACCCCAGCCGGCGGCAGAGGCGCTGCATTTGCTTGTTGGAGAGGTTGGTCGAGACGAACAGCTTCTCCGTCGGACAGACCGCCTCCAGGTGAAGGAGCAGCGCTTCGCCAATGCCTTTTCGTTGATGGCGCGGATGCACAACGATCAGTTCGACAAAGCTCTGGCGAAAAAACGACTGGTCCATGAACGCAAACCCCACTACCTCGCCGTCTTGCCGGGCTGCGTAACATCGTCCGGCAGCGATCCACTGCCGAAGCTGCCCGTTTCGGCCCATGTCGCCCAGCACGGTCGCGTCGATACGGCAAATGGCGTCGGCGTCGCGTGACGTCGCCTGTTCAATCGACATCATTCCAGCCACCTGCCCTGCGGGTAGATCGAGGTACCTCTAATCATACCACGATTCAATGGCCAACCTGCCACGGACAAATGGGGACATGGGCGAGGCGCCGTATCGGTGTGAGCGGGCATGGGTGTGGTGCTCGTGATGTCCGTGGTGGCCGAAATGTCCGTACCGGCCGTGCTGATGCTTCAAGCTGCGGGCCGGCTCCTTTTTCCCCACGTGGAGCACCGTGTTTTGTTCGCTCCGGGTGCGCACCGCCTGGGAGGATGCAGCCGGACCGACCGGGGAAAAGAGCCGGGCCGCCGGTTTCCGGCACTCGGGACAGTGGACCGGCTCCGCTGCCAGGGCTGTGCTGCGGTGCAGGTCAAACACACCGCATGTTTCACAGAAAAACGGGTAAATGGGCATGGGCGTTCCCCCTTTTTGGCAATGTCTCGTTGCTGCCCCCTAGTAAGTCCATATGCGGGGAGGTGGGGAAATAAACATGGTTTTTGACGGGGGGGCGACTGGATGATCTCAGGGCGGGAAAGAAAAGGGTAAACCGCAAATCGCTGCTCCGCTGGGTAGGGTTTCGCATGTCGCTCTGCCTGGAAACATGCTTCTCCGTCAATCCAAACGTTTTGTCCTCCGTCTGTGCCGCTCCACACCTGGAGCGGCTTTTTTTGTCCCGCCGTCCACCTGTACGCTGATGGCAGAACACAGGAGAGGAGGTTGCGGGATGTCGATACATCCGCTGCGGCTGGTGGCGATCCTGCTGTTGGCGGCCTGCGTGGCGGCCGGTGCATATCACGTGCTGAAGCCGCACACCATCGCCTACGTCAAACTGCGGGAGGGAGTCGCCAAAGAGAGCGGCCAACGGCTGGAAGCGTCCGACCTGGAGCGGGCGGAGCTGTCGCTGGGCGGCCTGTTTCGCATGCAGTCGTCTCCGGTGCCCGGGCTGATTGCGTGGGAGGAGGCGCCGCGCTTCGTCGGCCGGCCCCTTGCCCGCCGGGTGGAGGGAGGACGGCCGCTGTTGGCGGAGGATGTGGAACAGCCGGGAGAAGCAGGGCAGGAGCGGGCATTGGGAGCATCCATGACCGGCATCAGCATCCCCGTCGACAACGTGTCCGGTGTGACACCCTACGTCGCCGTCGGGGAGCGGGTGCACGTGTACGCATCGTTTGAAGACGACGCCGGCGCCCACACGGGGCTGCTCCTGAAAAACATGCCGGTCATCGGCGTCCAGCGGGAGATGGAGGGGGATCATCCCCGGCTGCAGGCGGTGACCCTGTCGCTCGAACTGGACGAGGCCGTTCTGCTCACCCATGCGCTTCACTACGGCAAAATTCGCCTGGGACAGGCGTCAACGGCGGACGGGCAAAAAGCGGGCATTGGCGACGCGGCGTTTGCCGGCGCCTTGATCAAGACCAAAAAACGATGGATCGACGGAGAGGAGGAACGTTAGTGAGAAAACGACTGCTGATCGTGGATGACGATCCCGCCGTGGGCAGCGCGCTTGGGGAGCAGTTGGCGGGCAGCCGGTGGCTGGAGCCGTGCGGCCAGGCGGAGAATGTGGAAGCCGCCTGGCGGATGCTGCGTGACGCCCGGCCCGATCTGGTGCTGCTGGGCGGGATCAAGGAGGCGGAACGGGGCGTGCTGTGCCAGCAATTTCGGCTGGCGTTTCCCCATTTGGCGTTTATCGCCGCCTGCGGGACCCGGGAGCTGGCGTGGGAACCGTTTTTTCGCAACCTGGGCATCTGGGTGATCGCCAAGCCGATCCAGCCCGGACAGTTGGAGGCGCTGGCGATGCAGCTCGCTTCCCTGCAGGTCCTGCCGATGGGGGGAGTGCAGGCGGGAGGAGCCCCATCGTTTGCCGGGGAGACAGGACCTACGCCCGGTCTGCACGCCGCCGAGGCGAGACCGGTCCAGCCTTACCTGGCGGGCCGCTCGTCGACCAAGCACCTGATTACCGTCTACGGCCCCAAGGGAGGGGTGGGAAAGACCTTTCTGTCGCGGGAGCTGGCGGTCTACTTTTCCCTGCAAAAGCGGGACGGACGGCCGCTCAAGGTGCTGGCAGTCGACTTTAACCTGGATCTGGGCACGTTCGCCACGTCGCTCAATCTGCCGCGTTCGCCCAACCTGTTCACCTGGGTGCAGGAAATCGATGCCCGGCTGCACGAGCTGGTTCGCCGTCACGGCCGAGATCCGCTGGACGTACGCCCCGAGGAGTGGCAGGAGTATGTCGCGGCCGTACACACGCAGCCCGAAGAGGTGGACAAGTACGTCGTCACCTATGAAGAGACGGGCCTTCACGTGCTCACGTCGCCGCGGGACATCCGGCACAGTTTTGAGATTCGCGACTACCACCTGTACCTGATGCTGGAAACGCTCAAACACAGCGCGTACGACGTGATCCTGATCGACACGGCTCCCGATACGACGGACGCGACGATCCAGGCGCTGTTTTTTGCCGAGCGGGTGGTCATGGTCGGAAATCCGGTGGTTGATTCTATTGAAAATATTCAACGGATGTTAAAACTGCTCCGGGAGGCGGAATACCCGGAGGAGCGGATTCAATTGTGCATGAACCGGCTGCAGAAGAGGGAGATGTTTACGCTGGACGAGATTCGGGCGTATTTTCACCTGCATCCGAGCAAAAAGATCCATCCGATCCCGGATGACGCCGAAGTGAAAAAGTCGATCAACACCGGGACGCCGGTTGTGCTTCATCCCGGCAGAAGCGCGGCGAAAGAGGCGATCGAAGCGCTCGGCAGCATCCTGCTGCCGCTGGACGCGGCCGAAAGCGGCAGCGTCAAGGGAAAAGCGAAGGAGCGGCCCGCCTTGTTGAAATGGCTGTGGCGGTAAGGAGGGGAAACGATGAATTTTGACCGAAAAACGCTGCTGGGGATTCAGGCGGCGGGACGGGAGCGGTTTGACCTGCGGTCGCATGTGCGGGAAACGGCGCGTGCGTCGCAAACGCTGAACGAGCGGATGCACATGCCGCAGCCGGCCGGGGACAAGCGGGTGCCGGCGGAAACAGAGGCGGCCGTCCGCACGCAGATTGTGGAGAAACACGGGAAGCGGCTGTGGGAAGAGAAGCATCAGCCGGCGTATCTGGACGAGCTGGCCCGCGATATCCGCCTGCTGCTGGAGACCGACACGACGCTTGCCTCCGCCCATTTGGAAGCAGAGGTGGAGCGGCTGCTGCGCTCGCTGATTGGCTGGGGCCCCTTGGACCCGCTGCTGGAGGACCCGGACATCACGGAGATTTTGTTTCACCGCTACGACCGCTTGGTGGTGGAGCGAAAGAGCACGGGAAGGCTGGAGGTGCCGGATGTTCCCGTGTTCCGGGACGAGGAGGAGATGCTCCGCCTGCTGGAGCAGATGGCCGCCGCGATGGGCCGGGAGTTTAACGAAACCAAGGCGGAACTGAACACCCAGCTCCCTGACGGCTCTCGAATCGCGGCTGCCCACCGCTCCATTTCGCCGGACGGCCACATGCTGACGATACGCAAACACCGCGATCTGCTGACAGAGGCGGACTACCTGGCCTACGGTTCGATCTGCGAGCCGATGCTTCTCTTTTTGCAGTGGGCGGTCGGCCTGTCCCGCGCATCCGGGCTGGTCAGCGGCGGGACGGGGTCGGGCAAGACCCATCTGCTCAATCTGATCTCGCAATACGTGCCCCACCACTTGAGCATCATCACCATCGAGGATGTGCTGGAACTGAAGCTGCAGCATCCGTTCGTCCGCCGTTTTCTGGCCAAACCGCCCAACCACGAGGGAAAAGGCGGGTTTTCCATCCGAGATTGTGTCCGCCTTTCGCTGCGCAAGCGGCCGGACGTGATTATCGTCGGCGAGGCGCGCGGAGGGGAGATCGTCGACATGCTGTGGGCGATGAACACCGACCACCCGGGAAGCTGGAGCACGGCCCACGCCAACTCACCGCGGGCGCTGGTCGATTCCACCCTGCCCATCCTGTTCGGCAAAGCGGAAGAGACGTACAGTTCGTTGGAGCGCAACCTGATGATCGGTTCGGCTCTCGACCTGATCGTGCAGGTCAAGCGGTTCGAGGAGGACGGCAGCCGCAAAGTGGTGGCGATCACCGAGGTGGTGGGAACCGGCCAGTCGCACGAGGAGCTGATCCGGCGGGCCTGCAACGTCCGGCAGGTCATTGGCGACCGCGTCTATTTGCAGGACATTTACGTGTACGAACCGACAGGCGTACGGGACGGCAGAGTGGTGGGACAGTTCAAATGGACCGGCTACAAGCCGGAGAAGCTGGTGCGGCGCTGGCTGGAAAAGGGATTGCGTCCGGAAGAGGCGGAACGCGTCTTCTTTCCGACGCCCATCCCGATGTAGGAGGGACAAACGATGGCCGATATCGGAATGTTGGTTGCCGCCGGGGCCGGCGCGGGAGTCGTCCTGCTGCTGCTTCCCCGCCGTTTCTTTCAGGGCGGACCGGCGGGCAGGCACGCGATCGTCGATCAGCTTCAAAAGGAACGAAAGACCGTGTGGGACCGGCTGGACGAGCGGCTGCAGCAGTCGGGTTCAGGAATGGGGGTCCATCAGTACGCGGCGCTGGTCTGCCTGTTCGGACTGGTTGCATACGGGCTGAGCGGGCAGATTTTGCGCTCCTGGTGGCTGGCGCTTCCCGCCCTGCCCGCAGGCATCCTGTTTGCGGAGCGGCTGGTCAGCGTGTTGGGGGCGAGGCGAAAAGACCGGTTTGAAGAGGATAACGTAAAGGCGATTCGCTTGATGGCAAGCTCGCTCCGGACCTCCCCGTCCTACCTGCACGCATTTGAACAGGTGGCAGCCAGTCCGTACGTGAACAAGACCGTGACGGACGAATACCGCCGGGTGGTGGAGCTGCTGCGGGCGCAGGTGCCGCTGGATAAGGTGATGGCGGCCTTTTACCGGCGGACGGGCTCGGCAGACGTCCGGTATCTGGCGACCATCGTGCAGATTCAGCGGGAAATGGGCGGAGACATGGCCAGAACGCTTGATTTGGCGGCGTCCACCATCCTCAGGCGGCGCCAGTCGCTGCGCAGGCAGAGGGCGGCGACGGCACAGATCGTGGCGCAGGTCAACGTGCTGAGCGTCATGCCGTTTGTCTTTGTCACCGCCTTGTACGCAAACAATCCGCACCATTTTGATCCGCTGACGGCAACGGTTCAGGGGCGCCTGTCCATCCTGGGCGCGCTGCTCTCCATTTTGACCGGCGGAGAGGTGATCCGCCACCTCGCCCGCAAAGGCATTCACAAAGGAGGATGACCCGGTGTTGTTGATCAGCGCGCTGGCCGGGGTGGCCGTGCTCTTATTTGGGCTGCCCGCCTGTCTGGAAAAGACGGCTGCGGATGAGGGAA
The DNA here is from genome assembly GCF_000454065.1 of Brevibacillus thermoruber 423. Taxonomy (GTDB): domain Bacteria; phylum Bacillota; class Bacilli; order Brevibacillales; family Brevibacillaceae; genus Brevibacillus; species Brevibacillus thermoruber. The sequence goes on along the minus strand of NZ_ATNE01000017.1, from coordinate 36,408 downwards.
ATTTGTTCGGGCGGATCGAGCGGGAGCGGCAGGCCCGCCTGGCGGAATCCTTTCGCCGGCGGCGTTCCTCCTGGACGATCGTACGCGCATTGGAGCGGCGTGAACGGTGGCTGGAGTCGCTGTGCCGATGGACGGGCGTGGACCGAAAGAAAACGGCGGACATGCTCTACCGTCTGCGCTCCCCGATCACGGTGACGGAAGTGGTGCTGGCCAAGGCGGTGGGCGGTGCCGTCATGCTGGGAGCGGCCTTGCAGATGGCTGCCCGGCTGTACAGCGGGCGGGAGTGGAGTGTGCTGGCTGCCTGGCCGATGCTGGGGGCCGTCCTGACGTTTTTGCTGCCCACCCTGCTCCTGGAATGGGCGGACAAGCGAGCGAAAGCGGAGATGGCGGAACAGGTGCCGGTCTTTTTCAGCATTGTGCAGGCGCTCGTTGAGGCGGGCATGCCGATACAGGCAGCGGTCAAACAGGCGGCCCGCCGCTTTGACGGGAGGCTGGGACGCGAACTTGCCAGGCTGGAAGTGGAAGAGAAGCGCTGCGGCAGTTGGCGCAAGGCGCTGGAGGAACTGGCCTTTCGCTGGGAAGTGGATACGCTGACGGCCATCGCCTTGGAGATCAACGAGGCGATCGGCAAAGGCGTAAGCGTGGCCCCCATGCTGGCCGTACAGGTGGAGGAGCAGGTCCGCCAGCAGGAAGACGAGGCTTCCGCCCACATGAATCGGCTGAACGTCCGGCTGCTGCCGTTTGTGATCGTGCTGATGGGCGTACCCCTGCTGTACCTGGTAATGGGGCCCGCCTTCATGGGCATTGGCGCCCGGCTGTAATTTTTTTTTGCGGCACCCGCTGTCTTTTGTCAGAGTGATAGTACACACCGCAAAGGAGGGATTGTATGTCGTTCGTTCGCGAATATGTGCGCAGATTTGCCCGGGAGGAGGATGGCGTCACGATTGTGGAGATGGTGATCATCATCGCCGTCATCCTGATTCTGATCATTCCCACGCTGGCTACCCTGGGAGAAGCGGAGGACGCCAAGCTGAAGGAACTGGAGGAAAAGATCAGCAAATGAAAGAGGCGGTCTTGTTCACCCTGCTGGCGGCGGCCGCGTGGTCTGACTGGCGCTGCCGCAAGGTGCCGAACAGGTTGACCATGCCCGCAATGGCCGCGGGTCTGCTCTATCAGTGGCAGAGCGGGGCGGGATGGCCGGCGTTGGGCGGTTTGCTGGGGGCGTTTCTGCTGACGGTCGGGCCGGTCGCGGTGCGGGGCATGGGGATGGGGGACCAGAAGCTGCTGATGGCGGTCGGCGCCTGGACCAGTTGGGCGGAGGTGTATCCGCTGTTTCTGCATGCGCTGCTGCTGTGCCTGGCTGTGGTCTGCTGCCGTCCGGGGACGTGGCGGCGGCTGCGCCTCAATGTGCACGGCCTGGCGGCGGGCTGGACCGCCCACAGGCAGTTGTGGCTACCTGGACGGGCAGAATCGGCCCTCGTTTTTCCCTATGCGGTTTTCCTGCTGGCCGCCTATTTGCTGCAGCCGGCCTGGAGGTAAGCGGATGAGAAAGCGATGGAGCCGTTTCGTTTGGGACGAGCGGGGCAGCCAGCTCCTGGAGTTTGTTCTGGTGTTTCCGCTCGTCTGGATCTTGTTCGTGTTTACGTTTGACCAGTTTACCGTTCTCTACAACCGGCAAAAAGCGCTGGAGGCCGCCTACGAGGCCGGTCGGATCGCCGCCGTGCAGCCCAATTTCGGCCTGGCGCAGTACCACGCCAGGGAACGGGGAGAGGCGGAACTGGAGCAGGGCATTGGCACGACGTGGGGGGAGGTGCGGCTGTCCCTGCAGGGCGGGACGTGGAAAAAAGGAAATCACGTCGAGGCGAGGGCGACGATCGCGTTTCGCCTGCTTGCATCCGGCACGCCGCAGGAAGTGACGGAAAGCTATCACGTGATGATCGAAAACGCGGAGGAAGGAAGATGATGCGCTTGCGCGGGATAAGTGAGCGGATGGCGGAGGAGCGCGGGACCATCACGTTGACCGCGCTCTTTTTTCTCCTCTGTCTGGGCGGACTGGTATCGCTGCTGCTGCTCTTGGGCCAGGCGGGACTGTTGAGCATGCAGGCGCAGCAGACGGCCGACATCGTGTCCAAAGGGGCGCGGGCGGCAGGAAAGTGGGAGTACATCGACGACCAGGGCAGCAAGCGGACGTATCTGTTCGCCACGACGAGGGAAGCGAGGCGGCACAATGCCGACATCGTTCGCGGCGCGAGGGAGGAGGCGGACATTCTGTGGCGCCTGAACAGTCCGGTCGTGGAACGGCGGGCGGATGAAGCAGTGATCATTCATCAAAAGGGAGAGCAGAAACATTTGTACCGGCAGGGCATTTATCACGTACGCGTGCAGGTTTTCAGCCGACTTCCTCTCCTGTGGCAAGAGGTCGAAGCCGGGCTGGACAGAACGTCCCAGTCGGGAATCTATGATTTTTGAACCAGATGCGCACGGGCGAACCGTTATTTTTGTCCTATTTCCGCATGGTAACGTAACAGTATATTCCAGAAATGGGACAGGAGTGAGGTAGCAGTGCCGTCAAGAATTGTCGAACGGTACAAGCGTATTCTCAACGGAGAACAGAAGCGCTTTTCGCCGTACGAATTTGAAGATGCCCAATACCGCAAGCAAAAAGTGCAGCTTGTCTTGCGGTACGCGATCGAACAGGTGAAAAAATGGACACCGGAGCAGGCGCGGAAGGAGTTGAGCATCAAGGACGTCAAGGAGCTGAAACTGCATCTGGTCCGCGAGTACATCGACCCGCCGATCGAGGCAAAGCCGGAGGACGTCTACTACATGGTCGAATTTGCTTATCCGTATCTTCCGCGGATGCCGGAAAAACAAAAGGTGCTGTGGGTGTACCGGGAAGTGCTGGCGGGCGTCCGCCGCCACTTTCCGCCGCTTTACTTTCAGAGCGTCAAGGGGGAGGAACGGGCCAAAATCTGTTTCGACTTCATGTGCCGCGAACTGATGAAGCTGCAGGACCTGCGCCAGCTCCCCCGCATCTTCGGAAAGACGGAGCAGGCGTACAGCCTGCTGAGAAAGTACAAGCTGAAAATCCTGGTCGATACCCTGTATTTCTCCCCTTTCGACATGATCACCGACATGTATCCCGAACTGGCCGATCCTGATTTGTGGAATGAAGCGTAAAAATTATTTGCTTCCATGCGCTGTCTTTTCTTACGGTAAGGGTAGTTTCATTGGCTTATAAGCACATGAAACGGCCGTATGTTGGTGAGAAAAGGAGGCGTTGCGCATGGCAACAGTAGAAGCTCACCAAGATTGCTCCGCAAACGTGGAGCTGCTTTTGGGCAGGCGAGTCCGCTACCAAAAGCACAAGCCCGGCAGGCATCTGTCGTTGGACCGCATGCCGCAGGGAGTCTTTCAAATCGAGTCCGTGCACCGATTTGGAAGCAGAGTTGTACTCAATGACGGGGCTGTCACGATGGAGAGTGCTCCAACCGTCATGGAGCGCGGGGGAAGAATCGCTCTTCTGCTCGCAACGGGAGAGGAACTCTACTTTTTCGCGGAGTAGACCTCTCGGGATTCGCCTTGCACGAGTGCGTGCGAGGCGAATCATCCCCCATTTTTCCGATATGAAAAAATGATTTGACGAAGGGCGAAAGATGTAGCAAAATGTCTATAAATGTATAATTATGTAAATATTGGGGGTAATTTGAAGTGATGGTGAATAGCGCAATCGAATTGGTCGAACGCTGCTACGAACAAACGAATTGCCTGATTTCACTGGAAGAGCTGAAAGAAGTGTTCATTGCGTACGTGTTCGGCAGTTACCAGGAAGAGATCGTTGCCCGGTACGGGCTGGATCGCTTTTACGAACACCTTGACCAAATCCGGTTAACCACATGCCGCAAGGACTTTGACCAGGCGGTGGAAGACTGGTATCTGCTCCAGTACGGCTGCCGGTCGGATGAGGCCAACTACCACGACATTTTGTTTGCCCTTGTCAAAGAGACGATTGTGCACTACCAGTCGGAAAATCGCAGCGCATTGATTCGGGACGTGACCAAACTGCTGACGACGCCGACGGGGTTTATCAAGCGCTGGCAAATGGGACAGGCCCGCGAACGGACGCTGCCCGCCTACTTCAAATACCTGATCAAGCTCGGGATTCGCACGTATGATGACATTGAATCGTTGGTGGACATGTGGCTGGTGGAGTATCCAAACGCGTTTGACAAGAAGCAGCAGCAGCTTTTTGCCAACCCTCCGCGCAAAGGCAGGCCCAACAACGTGGAACTGGCCCTGCTGCAGGACATGGTCAGCCAGGTGAAGCCGGAGCTTACCCCGCAGGAACGCGAACGGCTCAGAAAAATCTATTACTATCACCGCAAGTCGCTGACCATGAAGGAAATGGTGGAAAAATTTAAAAAGTACCTGCTGACGAAAGAGAATCAGAAGGATTCGCAGGCGGGGTAAGCGATGTTTCAGCAGGTAAACCGCTTCGTCACCCAGTTCCGCGAACTGGAGAAAAGGGAATACGCCCGCTCCCGGGAAGAGGAGCGGTTGTGGCAGTCGTTAAAGGACAAACTGTCAGCCTCTCCGACGGAAGAACAACCTTCAGCGGTTCGCCGCTGCATCGCCGTAACCGGGTTGTACGCCCAGGCCGGCGCCAGTTTCCTGGCGGGCAACGCGTCGTTTTTGCTGGCCGGCAGCGGAGTTTCCGTCACGCTGTGCGAGCTGCCCGGTACCGCTTCCTATTATTACTTCGCGCTCGACTGTGAACGCAGAGCGCATCATCGCTTCAAGAACTCATCCGCATCCGTGCTCCTCATGCAATCCAATCACTTGCGCATCTTGGTGGATACCCCTTTGTCGAATGAATCGTCAACCCCGACCGACACGGCGGACTGGCTGCTGAGAATGAGCAAAGAGAGCGCCACGGTCGTCATCGATTTGTCCTCGCGCTGGAAGGAAGAACAGGCTGTCCGTGTAATGGATCTGGCCGACGAAATCTGGGTGGTGTTCGATTCCGACCTGGCCAGGTTTACCCGTCTGTTTCTGACGGAAGAGCCGCCCTCGTGGTGGGAAAAACACGGCGATAAAATCAGGCTGATCGCAAACAAATGGAACGAGTATCTGAGCCGCTCCGCCGTCATGAAAAAGGTGGAAGGAACCGTCTCGCTCTGGAACGGCGAACGATTCGGGCCGGGCATTGACGCCGTCGTTCCCCTGATTGACAGCGAGAAAACGGCGATTGCCCATACAAAAGCTAGCCTCTTGCTGGAGCTGTACCCGGAGGAGGAACATCGGTTCCAATCGCTGCTACACTCGGAAAAGGGAAGGATGTTATGAAAAAGCAGACCCTGCTGCTCATCAGTTTGCTCTCGTTTCTCTTGGCCGGTTCCTGCTTCTACGCGGCGACCCGGTATATCGACGCGCTGGCCGTTGAACGGCTGTTTGCGCCGGTGGTAAAGGTGGCCGAAGGAAAACAGATCGACCCCTTTGAACCGATCACGCAAGACGACGTAGTGCTGGTCCAGGAAGAAGTGGACGAGATTTTGCCCGGGTCCCTTCAAACGCTGGAGAGCGTGTTGGGAAAACGCAGTTCCCAGACGCTCTATGCCGGGGAACAAGTGCTGAAACACAAGCTGACCGATACGCAGTTGCTGCCGGAAAAGGGGGAGGCCCGCTACGAATTTCCGCTGACGTTTATCGACCCCATCACCGAATTGCGGAAAGGAGACCGCGTCAAGCTGTGGGTAAAGTACAAGCCGCCGGCGGAGCTGGAGCATTTGCCCGAACCGACGCATTTTCGCAAGACGAACCCGACGGCCGACCTGCTGTTTGAAAGCCGGTTGGCAACGGTGAAGGACAGCAACGGTACGGAGATTTACACGCTGAAGCCAAGCATGCTTCCGGCCCCCGATCACATGGATGCCGTGTTTAACGGCTCCCGGGAAAAACCGCTCTTGAACGGGGAAAAGCGTTACCGCGACTACCGGGCCCAGCCGACCGCCTTGACGGCCTTTATCGGCTTTAACCTTTCCGATCAGCAGTATGTCACGTTGAGCGAAGCCATGATGTACGGGACCATTCAAATTGGTCAAATTTCCGGTGCGGAGGAACGGACCCCATGAGAACCCTGGTATGTTTTCCGATGAAATCGCTGGCCAAAACCTACATGCCGACGGAATGCGAGTTGCTGGTCGCGGAGTCGGCCGAAGAGTATTTCCGCCTCGCCAAACTGTACCAACCGGAAGCAGCGGTGCTGTTTTCCGAAATGTTCGACGAACCGGTCTGGGAGTGGCTGCCGCGCGTGCAGGAGGTTCTCCCGGAGGGCGTGCCTGTCATCATTGTGCCTTTGTACAAGGATGAATCCCTGATCGCAAAGGTCAAGGAGGAAACCGATCCGGCCGGTTTGTACATCCTCCCGGCCACTCTCAATCAGGAGGAGATCCGGGAAAAAATCGCTTTGATACTGGGTGTTTCGCAAAAAAGCGAGGAGCTGCCCACCGCAAAGGGCGACGGAATTGTCTACACCTTGATGAGCTACGGTTCCTCAGGCATCACCACGTTTTGCATCAATTACCCGATCCTGCTGGCAAAGCGCAATCCCGACAAGCGCATCGTCGTTCTGGACATGAACGCGCAAAAGCCGGATTTGACCCGTTTCTTCAAGCTGCAGCAGCATCATCTGGCATTGTTCCGGCCCGACCTGCTGGAAATGCGAACAGCGGCGGCCCGCAATTGGGAGCGCGGCTGCAAGCAGATCAGCCACATACCCAACCTCTACTATGCCAGCGCCACATGCAGCTGGAAAAGCGGAGAGATCTCCAACCTGCTGACGGCCCTGCGCCAGCAGTTCGATTACGTCTACATCGACTGGGGCTACTGCTTTCCGGAGACGGAGGCCTTACAGCGCTTGATTTACGCGTCCGACCGCAATCTGTTTTTTGTGCGGGCCGATCCGTTTGGCATCGAGAACGCAAAGGCGTGGATTCATTCATGGGCCGAGCGGGGCGTGGAGTATCAGGTGATGCTCAGCCATCTGGACAAGGGGCAGACGTACCGCATCGGCGAAGGAATCTCCGTTTATGGAGTGGTACCGCGCATATCCGATACCCGGCTGATTCAGTCGCACCGCAGTCACAGCGTGCTGGTGGAAGAGATCTTCCCGCCCAAGCCGTACGTCACCAGCCTGCAGGCGATGGTGGATGCGGTACATGCGGACAAAGGAGCTGTGGTCTGCCGATGAAAACCGCTTTCCGACAATGGACCGCATCCCGGCTCAAGGATGTGGAAGACCTCAAGCAAGCAGCCCGCGACTACCTGAATCACTTTGGCACCACTCCCGAGGAGAAGATGGAGATGCAGCGGATATTGACCCTCGCGGAGCTGGGCGACCGGAACAGCCACAGCCATGTCATCCTGCGATTGCAGCATTACTTTGAAGAAGTCCTGAAACGGCCGGTAACCGAGGAAATTTTGCCGCATGTCAACGGATACGAAGGGCTGTTGTTTGCCACGTACGGGTGGGGAATTCTGGATGCCGTCCTGCATTTGTCGCCATGGGTGGAAGAGGTACGGGTGGCGGCAGGACGTCCGGTGGCGTACATCGAGCAGGGGCGGAAAAAGAGCCTGCCGTACACACCCACATGGACGGAAGTGGAGACCCTGCAGCAAAAGCTGACCAACGCGGCCGGCCTGTCCTTTCATGAAAAAAAGCCGCGTTTGAGCGGGTATCTCGATTCGTTGAAAGCCAGGCTGACCATGTTCACCTTTCCCTATTCCCGGGTTCCGACCATCATTGTGCGCCGTTTTACCACGCCCTCGTTTTCGCTGGACCAACTGCGGACGCAGTCGCTGCCCACGTTTGACGAAAGGGTGCAGCTTTTGCTTGAGCAGCAGGTGTACGGCAGGAGCAACGTCCTGGTGATCGGACCGATGGCGGCGGGCAAGACGACGCTGATGCTCTGCATGCTGAAACTGAAAGACCCCCAGACCGAGTACGTCACGATTTTTGAAAGCGAGCATGAAATGCGGTTTGGCGATGTTTGGCCGGGAGAGGTGATCGAACTGCAAAACGTGGAAGAGATCGGCATCGAACTGGAAAGCTGCTTCAAGGACATGTACCGGACCACCGCCAACACGATTCTGATCGGGGAGATTCGGGAACCGATCGAAGCCTATCACTTTGTCAACGCCGGCGTGCGGGGAACCGACGCTACGATCGCCGCCATGCATGAACGCTTTCCGCACAAGGCGCTGCAGGATTTGACCGACCTTGTTTATCAATATGGCGGACGGAGCATTGAACTGACGCAGGAGAGGATCAGCCGGGCGGTCAATTTCGTCAATTCGCTGACCTACCGGAACAATGGTCACCGCTTTATCGACGCCATTCACGTCAGCGAATGGAACGACGTGATGAGCCGGGTCGAGTCCGTGACGCTTGTCTTCCGCAACAGGCAGACGGGTGCCTATGAATGGACCGGAAAGAAGCTGGACGAACATCTGGTGGAATACATGTGCCACGTGGGCAGGGCGGATATGGATGTATTGAGGGAGTTACGTCTCATCGATATGGGCAGGACGCTATGAAACACCTACTGTTTATTCCCATGTCTGTCTGCCTGTTTGCCGGATTTTGGCTGCTCGGGCTTCATTTGTACCGTACCTGGTCCGCTCCCCACGTATTCTTTCCCAAGACGGTGGCCGTGTGGCGGGAGAGGATGCTGCGTCACAAAACAAACCGCATCATATACGAGAGGTACGAGAGATGGTGCGGGATTGCTGGCGGGACGCCGGAAGCCCACATTCTGCTGTCGCTCTTTGGGGGAGCTGCAGGGTTTGTCTCCGGCATCCTGCTTGGCAATATCGTCGTGTCCCTGTCCCTGTTTGTGCTGCTGGTATTGCTGCCGACCCTGCTGCTGTACGCCCGCTATACGGTACGCATCAACAAGAAAATCGGCGCGTTTTGCCGCTTTGTCGACCTGTTTGCGCGTTATTACAGCAGCCGTAAAAACATCATCCTGACGTTCAGAGATATGGTGGAAGAATGTCCGAAAGAGCTGCTGCCCGATTTGCTGCTGCTCATCAACCATCTGTCGGACGGAGGAAATCCCGTCCGGGCGGTGGAGATTTTCGCCGAGCGGATTAATCATCCGTGGGCCCACGATTTTGCCATGTATGCGGCCAGCGGCCTGGAAGGCGAAACGGAGGACATTCAGAACGCACTGAATCGATTGACCAACGAGATGTTTATTCAGCAAGACGAAAAAGAGGAAAGGGACAGTGAAATTTACGCGATCTGGGTCAGCTTGATTCTGGTCATCCTGATCTGCATCTGCCTGATTCCCTACAACCAGAGCCTGCTGAAAGATTCGTACCGCCTGTATTTCTTTACCGCTGACGGACAGGCCATCCTGTCGCTCGCGGTAACGGTCTGGTCTCTTTCCATTCTGTTAGCGTTCATCTGGGGACGGAGGTATCGCTGATGCCCTTGTTGTTCATGTATGCCTGCCTCACGCTGGGATCCCTATTCGTGTTTGTGGCCGTGTTTGCCATCGGCAAGCAGTTGGCGGCGATGCACCGTCCCAGGCTGTTCGTCACCGGGCAGTGGCGCCGCATGTGGGAAAAGGCGGTCAACGCCGAGGAAGACGACGCGTGGGAAAAGCTGCTGGCACGAGCAGGCCGGCCGTTTGGCTGGGGAAAGCCGGAGTGGGTGTTCCTGCAGCTCGCCAGCGGGAGTGCCGTTTGCGTGCTGATCCTGTTGTGGGGGATGCTGAGCGGAAGCGAGTCTTTCCCGCTGTTTTCCCTGGTTGTGGCGTCTGCGGTCAGCTTTATGCTGCCGTACTTCGGCCTGAAGATGTGGGCGGGATACCGCGAGGAAGTGCTCAGCACCGATATCGCCCGCTTCGTCAACCGGTACGTCAACCTGCTGGAAAACCAGGTGCCCATATACAATGCGATGGTCAAGGCAGCCCGGCCTACGCGCAAGCTGAAGGAGTACCTGCCGACCTTGTCGGAGTGGAACAAGGACCGCGATGAAGCGCTGGAGGCGTTCAAGCGCAGGCTCGGTGTGGACGATGCGATCATGCTCGTGTCCAGCATGAGGACGGTAGAACAGCTAAGCGAGGGACAGATGGCTGTCACGATGCAGCGGTTGGAGTGGGCGGTCGACCATCGCCGCATGTTTCGCCACCGCAAGCAGATCAAATCGCTGGGGATTGGCTACAGCGTGATCGTTTACCCGGCTTTCTACATCGGATTGTTGGTGGCCATGTTTCCCTGGTACAAGCTGCTTACCGAGATTCTCGACAAATACTTGACGTAAGGTAGGGTCAGCCGCATGACAAAGCTCTTTTCCATTCTGATGTGCATTGTGTTGACACTGGGCATTATCGTATCGAGTCTGTCAAAGGTTAACGGCTCGATTGTGAATGAGGGCGGTTTGCGCGACAGGGCGGTTCATTGGATTGACCAGGCCATCCCCTAGGGCAAGCCTGTTCCCCCGCTTCATTCGTCCTGCAGATTGTCAATCAAACCTGATCAAATCATGTGAAGGAGAGTGTTTCTCATGTCCAAAATGTTTTTCATCTTCCTGGCGTGCGTCATGGTGCTTGGCATCGGCGTCAGTTCCTACGGAAACGAACTCAGCCCATCGGCCAACCAATCGGCGGAACGTATCAACAATTCGGTCAGCTCGCTCAAATACGACACCAGAAGTGAACGGGTGCAGTTCCAAATGCAGGACGGCACTCCGTATACCAGCAACTGATGCTGAATCTTCAGGCGTTTCTCATCATCCTGGTCATGGTTGGCAGCCTGTGCGCGTTCATATGGGGGACCGACCCCCCGAAACAGTTGAAACAAACCCAACAGGAAAGGGTGTTCAGGGCAGCGACGTTCAGCTTTCATTAAAAAATGGGCGATCGCTGACCGGCTGTGATGGTCAAGACAAAGGTTTTTCTCATCTGCTTGTCTGTCATGATTGTGCTGTTTTCCGCCGTCGCCGCCTGCCAGATGTACGCGATGGAACGAGCGATCGCACGCGGAATTTTCGCCGATGTGCTGGATGACATGCAGGATATCGGCTATCTCGATCCGGCCCTTGCCGATTACTACCGGCAAAAGATGGCGGAGCTGGGCTGGGATGTGACGGGAGACGTGTTTGCGGGGAGCTGGCCGCAAGCGGAACAGCAGCGGGCCTTAAAAGAGCGAAACGAGATGGTCACGCTTACCCTCACCGTTCGGCCTTCCCGTGTCGCTCAATGGTTGAATCAGTTTGCGGAAGGCAATGCCGCGTTCTTTTTTACGGGCAGCCGTCCCTCCGAATATTTCGATCCGGGGTGGTAGTGTGAACAAAATCATTGCCGTGCTTGCATTGATGGTGATCGTCCTGCCCATAACCGTTCACCTGCTGTTGAGCGGCCCCGACAACCTCCTTTCGGCCTGCACGCGGTTTTTCGGGGACCTGCTGGAAAACGCGACGCGGTTTGGGACGGGCTGATGGGACAAGTCGTGGCGGTTCTTCTCAATGTGATGGTGCTTCTGCTGGTCCCACTGGGTATCCTGCAGATTCATACCGTGGTGCAGACGCATAACGAATTGTTGGAGGTGAGCGCTGCCGCCGCCAAATACGTCAGCAATCACGGGGGCGGCAGCGATGCGGAAGTGATGGCTGACGTCCGTTCCTTTGTCTCGCGGGAACTGGCGGAGAAATCGTTTTCCCTGCCGGACGGAGAGCTGTCCGTCCGCATCACCAGAACGCGGGCGGCCGATCCGGTATTGTGGAGTCACGAAGACGAATTTTTGCTGCAGGTGGAAGTCCCCTATCCCCGCCTGACCGAACTGCTTCCCGGAGGCAGCGAAACGATGCGGGTCGAGCGGTACGGGACGATCAATATCATGGATTACGATTTATGAATCGGTCTGCGAATGAGGCGGTCAGCCCAATAGAATGGCGGCGCCCATGGGAAATGGCTGCCGAACCGTTTCGGAAGGGAGGGGAGGCTTACGGGCATCAATGTGCTGTCCATTTCGGCCCTGCTGTTATTTCTGCTGGTCGGTCTGTTTGTCGTCGACGCCGACATCGCCATGCAGAAAAAAACGGAAGTCAAAACGCTGTTGGAACTGGCCAACCATCACGCTACCTTTGCGGTCGAGCCGGTGTTGAAGACAGAGGGCGTCATTGATCTGATCGAGGAAGAGGCGCTGCTCCGCTTTGACCAGCGCATGCGGGAGAACGGCGGCTATCGCCGGGAAGGAAGCGCCTACGTGCCTGCCGCCGACAGCGTCACTACCGATCCGCTGCGGTTTGTTCGCCATTACGTCGACTTTCGTTCCTGGCGCAAAGACCTGCAGCTCCGGCTGCGGTACGACGGAGCCGCCCTGATCCTGGAGCAGGCGGTAACCGGCGCAGAGCGTCCGTCCGGCGGCCATCTGCAGATTGCGGTGGTGACCGAGCGGGGAGAGGAACTCCGGCTTGCCCCGAAAACAATGGTGGGCCCCTCCCATGTGGTAGTCGCGTACGTCGACGAACGTCCGTTTCTGCCGGTGCTGCCCGCTCACGCTTTTCCCGTCGTCAGCGTCGAGGAGTTGAAGCGGTAATGCCGCCTTCGTGACCATCGCCAATCTTCGACTTTTTTCTCCATGCATCCCGTCTTTCCGGGATGTTTTTTATGTAAAGAAACAAAGTCAGCTCGACCTAAAAATGGCAGCGCTTCCATCAACTATTTGCATATACTAACGTTAATATTCTGTAAACAGGGAGGAATTGCCCAAGCTTTGTCGAAATACGCATACAGTAACGCATCCGAGAACACCTGGCTGAACCTCAACGTGAATATCCATTCCAGAGAAGTGAGGGTTGCATATGACTGTGAGTACCTCCACTTTCCAGTCTACTCCCCGTCGCTGGCGGGAAGTCGAAAAGCAGTTGGGAATAACCGTGCCCCGCTCGTTGCGGTCTGACACGTCAGCCCTGCTGTTTCTGGAAAACGTCGCTGCAACACCCATGTTGGACAAAGAGGAAGAGCTGGACTGCCTGGTTCGCTATCAGCGTGACGGCGATTTGAACGCCCGTGAGACGCTGGTGCGGGCCTATTTGCGCTATGTGGTCAGCACAGCCCTGCGCCATTTGAAAAAGGGCATGCCGTTTATGGATTTGATTCAGGAAGGGACGATCGGCCTGTTCACCGCCATTGACAAGTTTGACGTGAGCCGAGGGGTCCGTCTCTACCATTATTCACACTGGTGGATTTCGCAGGCGATCACCCGCGCGATTAACGATAAAGGCACGCTGATCCGCATTCCCGTTCACATGCACGAGCAGATTCGGCAGTATCAAAAGCAGGTGATCCACCTGGCCCACATGCTGAACCGCACGCCGGAGCGGCAGGAAATTGCCGCCTGGTTGGACATCCCCGTGGAAAAGGTGGAAGCGATCGAGTATGCGTTGATGCTGAAAATGGAATCGATTGATGCTGAACTGGATGACGAACCGAACTCGTTTGATCACGATGACGAATGCCTGAGCTACGCGGAGATCGTGGATGACGGCGAGGTGTCGCTGGAGGACTGGATCGAGAAGATCGATCTGCGTGCCCACATGCGGGCCGCGCTGGAACGGCTCAGCCCGCGCGCCCAAGAGATCATCGCCATGCGCTACGGCCTGTACGACGACCAGGTCTACACGCTGGAGGAAGTAGGCAGGATGTTCGGCCTCACCCGCGAGCGCATCCGCCAGATCGAGGCGACCACCATCGATCGGCTGCGCAAGCAAAAGTGTTCCCGCGTGCTGAAAGAATACCTGACATGACAGCGATTCTATACAAAACGCATCCCCTCGCTCGCCGAGGGGTTTTTTGTTGGGAGATACCACCTGTCCGGCTTGTTGGGGCACTCACTGGCCAAGCCGCCGGTCCACAGCGTGTACCGCAGGGATGCTAAATACTGCCCGGATTGGGCGGGAAGCTGCCGCTTTCCCTATTCGCCACCCCCACCAAACGCCCCAAACGTCGCCTTTTTCTGTCGGTGCTCCGCGCTGCACCCCTCGGCTTGAACGGTACCGGTTCTCTTGTGGTACACTACTTCTTGCAGACGTCATGGCAAAAGGAGGATCGCTGCATGAGCGATTATTTGATACGGGCGACCGGGTTTGACGGGCATGTGCGCGCGTTTGCCGCCCGGACGACCGGCATTGTGGAAGAAATGAGACGCCGCCACGACATGTGGAACACGGCGGCGGCGGCCGCGGGGCGGACGTTGACCGTCACCCTGATGATGGGGGCCATGCTGAAAGGAGACGAGCGGCTTTCCGTCAAAGTAAAAGGGGGCGGGCCGATTGGGCAGATTATCGCCGAGGCCAACGCCCACGGAGAAGGCATCGCGTACGTGACCAACCCGCACGTCCACTTCGAACTGAACGACAAGGGCAAACTGGATGTGGCCCGCGCGGTCGGCACCGACGGGTTTTTGTACGTGGTCAAGGACCTGGGGATGAAGGAGCCGTACAAGGGCAGTTCCCCGATCGTCTCCGGTGAAATCGGCGAAGATTTCACCTACTACTTTGTCACCTCGGAGCAAACCCCGTCCGCGGTCGGCGTGGGCGTGCTGGTCAACCCGGAAGATCGCTCCGTGCTGGCTGCCGGCGGATTTATTCTGCAGCTCATGCCGGGTACGCCGGACGAGGTGGTGAGCCAGATCGAAGAGCGTCTGGGGCAGCTCCCGCAGGTCTCCCGCATGATCGGGGAAGGACTGACGCCGGAGGAGATTCTGGCGCGCGTGGTGGACGAGCCGAAAATTCTCAGCCGGACCGACATTCAGTTCCGCTGCACCTGTTCGCCGGAAAAAGTGAGCCAGGCGCTGGTCAGCCTGGGCCGGGAGGAAATGACGGCCCTGATTGAAGAGAAGGGCGAAGCGGAGGTCCACTGTCATTTCTGCAACGAGCGCTACCACTACGATAAAGCGGCGCTGGAGGAGATTCTGCAGGAGATGTAAACCCGTCTTGGGGGAGGGAAAGGTGTGACGAACGCCAAAACGCTGTGGACGCTGATCGGAGCGCTGGTGGTGCTGCTGCTCGTCGTGAGCTGGTCCTGGTACCGATCGTCCGCCGCCTTCCACCCGGCGGCGGTCGTCGGGGAGCGGACGATCAGCGAAGCCGACTGGGTGGCGATGCTCAAACAGAAGTACGGACAGCAGGTCCTGGAGGACATGATCAACCGGGAAGTGGTTTTTCAAGAGGCGAAGCGGCTGGGCGTCACAGTCGATCCCAAGCGGGTGGAGGACGAGCTGGCGCAGATTCGTGAGAGCTACGGCAGCCGCACCGACGCCGAGTTTCGGGAGGCGCTGGCGAAGCAGGCCGGCACCACGTTGGACGCGCTGCGGCAGGAGATTGCCTACCAACTGCTGTTGCAGGAGCTGGCCATCAAGGATATCGCTATCAGCGACGAGGAGCTGCTCGCCTTTTACAGCAGCCATCCGGAGCGCTACGCCCGGCCGATGCAGGTGCGGCTCCTGCAGATCGTGGTCGCCTCCCGCGGCGAGGCGCAGCAGGTGCTGAACGAACTGAACGGCGGCGCCAACTTCGCGACGCTGGCCAAAGAGCGGTCCATCGATTCGCTGACGGCGGCCAACGGTGGCGACGCAGGGTGGGTGACGCTGAACGATTCCCGGCTTCCGGAAGCGGCCAAAGAGGTGATCGCGTCGCTGGGGATGCAGGTGAACAGCGAACCGGTGGAGACCGACGGAACGTTCGCCATCTACCGGATCGTGGATCGCAGGGAAGCGGAACAGGTGACGTTTGAACAGGCCAAGGACGAGATTCGCCGGGAGATGGCGCTCGCCCAGGTGGAATCCCTGGATGTCGTTCTGGAGCGTTTGCGGAAAGCGGTCGGCGTCCAGGTGTCTGGGCAAATGCCTCATTGACCGGCTGGGCATACCTTGTTATAATTATGCCAATAAAACCTAGTATTTTACTCGGTTATAAAAAGGGGGATGGACACAATGCGTGTCGCCAATTCCATTACGGACCTGATCGGGTATACGCCGCTGGTGAAGCTGAACCGCGTCGTCAGCGCTGATATGGCCGACATTTACCTGAAGCTGGAGTTTTTCAATCCGGGCAGCAGCGTCAAGGACCGGATTGCTCTGGCGATGATCGAAGCCGCCGAGGCGGAAGGCAAATTGAAACCGGGAGACACGATTATCGAACCGACGAGCGGCAACACCGGGATCGGCCTGGCCATGGTGGCGGCGGCCAAAGGATACCGCGCCATCCTGGTCATGCCGGAGACGATGAGCATTGAGCGGCGCAATCTGCTGCGCGCCTACGGAGCAGAGCTGGTGCTGACACCGGGCAGCGAAGGCATGGGCGGCGCGATTCGCAAGGCGGAAGAGCTGGTGCGGGAAAATCCTTCCTATTTCATGCCGCAGCAGTTCAACAACCCGGCCAACCCGAAAGTGCACCGGGAGACGACCGGTCGGGAGCTCTTGGAGCAGGCAAAAGAAATCGGCGGGATCGACGCGTTTATTTCCGGCGTCGGCACCGGCGGGACGATCACCGGCGTCGGTCAACTGCTGCGCGAACATTACCCCCATGTCCACATTGTCGCAGTGGAACCGGCCGCCTCGCCCGTCCTGTCCGGCGGCAAACCGGGCCCGCACAAGATTCAGGGCATCGGTGCCGGCTTTGTACCGGCAATTCTGGACACCAATGTGTATGACGAGATCATCAAGGTAGAAAACGAGGAAGCCTTCGAAACGGCACGACGCGTCGCCCGCAACGAAGGGATTCTCGGCGGCATTTCTTCCGGTGCGGCCATTTTCGCCGCGCTGAAGGTGGCGCAGAAGCTGGGCCGGGGCAAAAAAGTGGTGGCGGTCATTCCGAGCAACGGTGAACGCTACCTGTCCACCCCGCTGTATCAGTTTGAAGAATAGGACGGAACGAAACGTCGGCTTGCGGCCGGCGTTTCATTTTTGCATGCGATTCGCTCCGCGCAGCCAATAAGTAGCCGCCAAAAGTCCCCGGTGGTTGTGGTATGCTGGAGGCGAAAATGCAGAATGACGGAGCGTGAATTGATTTGATCCTGCCATCCTTTACCGACATCCAGAAGTATGCCGGCGAGTATCCGTACGTCCCGCTCGCCGTTCGCCTCGCCTGGCCGGACCACCTGGACCCGTGGGAACTGCTGAAGGCCCTGCAGCCCTCCCTTGAGGGGGCGGCGCTCTTGGAGAGCGGACGAGCCGGCCGCTTTACCTACCTCGCCTGGCAGCCTGTCGCGGTGATGCAGAGCAAGGACCTGCAAACCACGGTCGCGTTCGCCGACGGCCAAACCGAACGGATTACAGGGAAAAACCCGCTGTTTGCGCTTCGCGAGCTGCTGGCCCGCTACCGGACGCCGGTTGTGCCGGGGCTGCCCGACTTTTGCGGCGGCGCGTTGGGATACCTCAGTTACGACATGAACCGTTTTTTTGAACCGACCCTGCCGCAGATCGCCGCAGACGACTTACGGCTGCCCGACCTGTATGTTATGATAGTGCAAGACCTTCTTGTCTTTGATCATGCGACGCGGGAATGCTTCTGCCTGACGCACCTGCCGACGAGCGGATTGACGGAAGATTCGTACCGCGACGCGGCGGAGCGCCTGTCACGCCGGGCCCGCGAGCTTACATCCCTGACGCGGGACGCGGAGGCGGACAACACCCACTGGGACGCGCTGCGCAAACGGCCGCTGGAGTCGGCCACCCCGGCCCAGGTGTCGTTTGCCCGGGAACAGTTTGAAGAGGCGGTGCGCCGCGTGCAGGCGTACATTGCCCAAGGGGACGTGTTCCAGGTGAACCTCTCGGTGCGGCAGAGCAAACCGATGCGGGTGGCGGCAGCGGACGTCTACGGCGTACTGCGCAAGCTGAATCCGTCGCCGTACATGGGCTACCTGCACTTCCCCGAGTTTCAACTGGTCAGCGGCTCGCCGGAGCTGCTCATCAAGGTAAAGGGCGGCGCAGTCAGCACACGGCCGATCGCCGGCACGCGTCCGCGGGGGCAAAACGACGCGGAGGACGAGGCACTGGTGCGCGAACTGGTGGAGAACGAGAAAGAGCGGGCGGAACACGTCATGCTGGTCGACCTGGAGCGCAACGACCTCGGCCGGGTATGCCGGTACGGCAGCGTGCGGGTGAGCGAGTTCATGGTCGTGGAAAAGTACTCCCACGTCATGCACATCGTCTCCCATGTGGAAGGAGAGCTGGCGGAGGGAAAAGACGCGTTTGACGCGGTCGCGGCCGCGTTTCCCGGCGGGACGATCACCGGTGCGCCCAAAGTGCGGACGATGGAGATCATCGAGGAGCTGGAACCGGTCAAACGGGGTGTCTACACCGGGTCGATCGGCTGGTTCGGGTTTAACGGCGACGTGGAGGTCAACATCGCCATCCGTACCATGGTGGTCAAGGACGGCATGGCCCACGTGCAGGCGGGAGCGGGCATCGTCATCGACTCCCGTCCCGAGGCGGAGTACGCCGAGTCGCTGAAAAAGGCGGAAGCGTTGTGGAAAGCATTGGAGTTGAGTGAGCAGAGAAAGGCGAGTCGAGAGGAGTTGAGCGTATGATTTTGATGATTGACAACTACGATTCCTTTACCTACAACCTGGTGCAGTACGTGGGGGAGCTGGGCGAGGAGCTGCAGGTCGTCCGCAACGACAAGATCACGCTGGAGGAGATCGAGCGCCTCGCGCCGGACTACCTGATGATTTCGCCGGGGCCGTGCACGCCCAATGAGGCGGGCATCAGCATGGAGGCCATCCGCCATTTCGCCGGCAAAATCCCGATGCTGGGCGTATGTCTGGGCCATCAGTCGATCGGGCAGGTGTTCGGCGGCAAGGTCGTGCGCGCCGAGCGGCTGATGCACGGCAAGACGTCCGAGGTGTTTCACGACGGACAGACGATCTTTCGCGGCATTCCCTCCCCGTTCACGGCGGCGCGCTACCACTCGCTGATTCTGGAGGAGGCGAGCCTGCCTGAGGTGCTGGAAGTGACCGCGCGGACGGCGGAAGGGGAGATCATGGCCGTGCGCCATCGCCATTACCCGATCGAAGGCGTGCAGTTTCACCCCGAGTCGATCATTACCCAGCACGGCAAACAGCTCCTGCAAAACTTCTTGGACACGTACGCGAGACACACGGCAGGATAACGCATAGATACAGACGCTGAGCATACGAAACCGCCCGATCCACTCGGGCGGTTTTTTACGTTTCGACAATGGGACTGCCGGAACCGTCCTTTCCGCAGCCCAACCGGCCAGGGTGAGCAAAAATATAAAAGATAGGTTGATATGATCTTGAAAATGACTATTTCAGAAAATTCGTATTATTAAATCATACATTCTTTCGCCCGCATCGCGTCCACGGCCAATGCTCATCCCGCAAATTGAAACCCCTTACATTTTTGGATCACACACATTGCGGTTAGCCAATCTGACGCGCTTCCGGCAGTGGACAAATAGGGAAATGCTTGCAATTTCCGGGCGGGGAGAAAAGGAGGTGACGTACGGTCCGGCCGGTTGGCGGCGTGTCAGGGACACGATCATCGGGAGCCGGCAGTACCCCATCCATTTCTGGCATGTATCACCCATACGTTGAAGGAGGGAAGAAAATGTCGACGGTTGACGGCACCAGTGCGCTTTCCGCTGATAACGCGACCCACGTCGTTATCAGCCGCCGACAGATGGTCACGGCGTCCGTGGCGTCTTTGTTGGGATGGTCTTTGGATCTGTTTGACTTGTTCATCCTTCTGTATGTAGCTCCCGTGATTGGCACGCTGTTCTTTCCTGCAGACGTTCCGACGCTCTCCCTGGCGGCCGTGTATGCGTCGTTCGCCGTCACCCTGCTGATGCGGCCGATCGGCTCCGCGGTGTTCGGTTCCTATGCAGACCGGCACGGTCGGAGGCGGGCGATGATTGTTGCGGTGACCGGGGTGGGCATCTCCACCGCGCTGTTCGGAGCGCTGCCGACCGTGCAGCAAATTGGAGCGTCGGCGGCTGTGCTGTTCATCATCCTGCGGCTGGTCCAGGGGATTTTTGTTGGCGGCGTGGTCGCTTCGACACACACCATTGGCACCGAGTCCGTTCCCCCGAAGTGGCGCGGATTCATGTCGGGTCTTGTCGGAGGAGGAGGGGCCGGCCTGGGAGCCCTGCTGGCTTCCATCGTGTACTTTCTGGTCTCTGCCGCTTTTCCGGGGCCGGCCTTTCACGAGTGGGGATGGCGGTTCATGTTTTTCACCGGACTGATCAGTTCGGTCCTGGGTCTGTTTGTCTTTCGAGCGCTCGAGGAGTCTCCGCTGTGGATGCAATCGAAACAACAGTCGGCAGGAGCCGCGAAGCCGGTGGTCTCGCCGGTGCGAACGGTCTTTTCGCAGTACTTCACGGTTTTGCTGGTCAACCTGCTGCTCGTCATCGGAGGCGGCACCGCCTATTACCTGACCTCCGGGTACCTGCCGACGTTTCTCAGCGTCATCAACAAGCTGCCGAGCGGGACCTCCTCGATGGTGCTCATGGGGGCCAGCGTGATGGCGATCATATCGGCGGTCTTGTTCGGATCGCTCAGCGACGTGTTCGGCAGGAAGAAGATATTCATGTTCATCGGCGTTCTCAACCTGCTTGTTCTGCCCTTCCTCTATTTGGGACTGGCAGACGCTGCATCCCTGCCGGCCATTGCGTGTTACGCGCTGGCCCTGGCGTTTCTGGGAAATGCGGCGTATGCGCCCATCCTCATTTTTCTCAACGAACGGTTTCCGACCGTGATCC
Organism: Brevibacillus thermoruber 423; assembly: GCF_000454065.1. Classification (GTDB taxonomy): domain Bacteria; phylum Bacillota; class Bacilli; order Brevibacillales; family Brevibacillaceae; genus Brevibacillus; species Brevibacillus thermoruber. The sequence goes on along the minus strand of NZ_ATNE01000017.1, from coordinate 15,617 downwards.
GCTCCAGCGGAACCGGGTTGTCCTGGAACATGGGGTTTGCGGTCGGGGGAATGATGCCGACGTTCGTCTCGCTGGCCAGCAGAACGACAGCCGACATCCCCTATTCGTTGATGTACTTTTCCATCGGGGTGTTCGTCCTGTATCTGATTGGCAGTCTGGTCATCCCGGAAACAAAAGGGAAGTTCGACTGATCCGGTGGCGGAATCCGGTGCAAGCAGGGCGGGCAACAGACGTGTAACCAGTTTCAAGTGGAGGCGAACCTGTTTCAGAGAGTATGGACTGATGGTGTCCGTTCGCCAATCTGACAACAGACGGAGGGGACGCATGTTTGCCGTAACGGAACAAAAACCTGTTGTGTACTACAACTACGTGGGGGGAGAATGGACGGAATCTTCCTCAAAAGAGCGGTTGGAGTCGTATAACCCGGCCACCGGCGAATTGGTGGGCTGCGCGCAGAACTCCACCGTTGCAGACGTGGAGCAGGCGATCGACGCGGTGTACCAGGCATTCCAGCACAGCGATTGGGGCTGCAATCCCAAACGCCGCTATGAGGCGCTGCTCGGATTGGCGCACAAAATCGAAGAGAATCTGGAGCGCCTGGCCGTGCTGCTGACCTGCGAGCAGGGGAAGACCATCCGCGAGTCCCGCCTTGAACTGGCCGGCTGCGTGGACACCTTGAAATACTTCGCGGGTGCGGCGCGCGCCGTGTTCGGCCGCTCGATCCAACTGGAGCCGGGGAATTTCGGCGTGATTGCCAAGGAGCCGATCGGCGTGGTCGGCATCATCTCGCCCTGGAACTGGCCGGCGCTGCTGATGATTCGCGAATTGGCCCCCGCGCTTGCTGCGGGCAACGCCGTGCTGGTAAAGCCGGCCAGCCTGACACCGGCCATTTCCGTGGAGATCGTGAAACTGATTGACGAAATCCCGCAGTTCGCCAAAGGCATCGTCAGCATGGTCACCGGCCCGGGCCGTTCGATCGGAGCAGCCATGGGAGGAAGCAGGAAAATCGACATGATCAGTTTTACCGGAGATACCTCGACCGGAAAGACGATCATGGAACTGGCCACGAGCAACATCAAGAAGCTCGCGCTGGAACTGGGGGGCAAATCTCCCAACGTGGTGTTTGAGGACGCCCGTTTGGATAAAGCGATTCCCCTGATTGGACGCTCCATTTTTATTTCTGCAGGCCAGATCTGCATGGCCGGCTCCCGGCTCCTGGTGCACGAGGCCGTCAAGGATGAGGTCGTATCCCGCCTGCAGGACTATGCCGAACGTCTCCGCGTTGGCAACGGACTGCATGAATCCACAGACATGGGACCGGTGATTTCCCAAACCCAACTGGATCTGATTGCCGAATACTGTGAAATCGGCCGCCGCGAGGGCAGGATCATTACGGGCGGTTATCGGTTGGAGGGCGGGGACTATGACAAGGGCTACTTCTTTGCGCCGACGATTATCGATGATCTGCCGCCCTCCTGCCGTGTCGTGCGGGAGGAAATTTTCGGTCCGGTTCTGGCCGTACAGACCTTTTCCAGCGAGGAGGAAGCGCTTGCCTTGGCCAACGATACCGACTTCGGCTTGTCGGCGGGCGTCTGGACCTCCGATGTGAACCGGGCGCTGCGCATGTCAAAGGGCATCAAAGCGGGAACCGTTTGGATCAATACGTACAACAAAAACTTTCCCGAGGCGGAATTCGGCGGTTACAAACAGAGCGGCTTGGGGCGTACGCGGGGCATTGACGGCTTGATGGAATACTGCGAGACCAAGCATATCCACTTCGAGATCGAGTAATGCCGGGATCAGGAAGGAGGGAGCGAGACGATGCGTTTGAGTCAAACGGTTCAGGGGACGGATTTTGCCTTTTCCTTTCACCTCCCCACGTTGATCGAGTTTGGGTACGGCAGGGCTTCCCGTCTCGGAGAGCGACTGCAGCATCTGGGGGTCACGAACGTGTTTGTGGTGACGGACAAAGGCGTGGAAGCGGCAGGCCTGCTGAATGGACTGGTGGGGTCGCTGCAGTCCGCGGGCATTGCGTTCGACCTGTATACGGAAGTGGAGCCCGATCCCGGTCTGGAGACGATCGATCGCGGGGCGGCGGTCTTTCGCGCAAAACCGTACGACTGTCTGGTTGCGGTCGGCGGCGGAAGTCCGATTGATGCGGCCAAGGGGATGCGGGTTGTCACGTCCTGCGGGGGAAGCATTGCCGATTATGCGGGCGTGAACCGTGTCCCAATGGCTCCGGCAGTCCCGCTTGTTGCCGTTCCCACCACTTCGGGCACAGGCAGCGAAGTCACGATGTTTGGGGTCTATTCCGATTGGCATAACCACGTGAAAGTGACCGTGACAAGTCCGCACATGGCGCCGACCATTGCCCTGGTCGATCCGGCATTGACCGTGAGCCTGCCCGCCAAAATGACGGCCGCGTCCGGGATTGATGCGCTGGCGCATGGAATCGAGACGTTCTTTTCCGTGCGATCACGCCCCGCATCCGACGCTCTGGCCATGGAAGCGATCGCCGCGGTGAATGCCCACTTGCGCCGTGCGGTTCATGACGGATCTGATGTCGAAGCGCGCATCGGGATGTCACATGGCAGTCTGTTGGCTGGCATGGCTTTCACCAATGGATTTCTGGGGCTTGCCCACGCGATTGGAAGTGCGCTTTCCGGGCATTGCCACGTTCCTCACGGGATTGCCATCGGGCTGCTTTTGCCCCATGTGGTCGCCTTCAACGCCCCCGCGCGTCCGGACAAGGCGGCACAGCTTGCGAGACTGTTGGGAGTGGAGGCGAATCCGAGGGAGGAACGAGGGGAAGAGACTTCGGCGGCTGTCGCCCGGATGGTTGCAGATATCGGGCTGCCCACCCGGCTTCGTGACGTCGGTGTCCCTGAAGAGAAGCTCCCCGCGATCGCCAAAGACGCATTCAAGAGCGGCATGATGACGTGCAATCCGCGCCAGCCGACCGAACAGGAAGTAAGGGAATTGTTACGGCGAGCGTTTTGATCGGCGGTGCAGCGGATCATCATCTGATAACATTTTCGGGAGGTATGCGATCATGAGCAGCCATTTTCATCAAGACACGACGGATGAGTTCATCCCCAGCCTGGACAAGACAACGGACGAAGTCGCATGGGATCTGTACCGCAAAGCCATCCGGTTTGGCAATTGGGATCCGGCGGCCATTGACCTCAGCCAAGACAAGCAAGACTTTGCGGCTCTCGACGAGGATTTGAAAGGGTATCTCATTCATTTCTGCACGGGGTTTCTGGATGCGGAAGAAAACGTGGCACTAAAGTTCTGCCCATGGATCATGCTGGGTTCTTCCACGGAACAGCAGGCTTTTCTCAGTACCCAACTGCTCGAGGAATTCAAGCATACCGAGTTTTTCATGCGGTATTTCAAGGAAGTGTTCGGGCGTGAGCGCATTTCCGGTGTAAAAAACATCGTGCAGCAGAAGCTCGATGAACGTGTGAAAAAGATGCTGGCCGCGCTCGAGCAGGGACCCGAGGAACGCGAGGCGGCGTTGGTGGAAGGGCTGACCCACTACCAGGGCATCATCGAAGGCGTTCAGGCCATGACCGGTTACGACGTGTATGAAGCCGTCTTCGGCAGCAAAGGGCTGCTGCCGGGATTAGGCGAAGGGTTTGCTCGGATCAAGGAAGATGAAGGACGTCACGTGGGGTTCGGCCTTCGGATGCTGAAACTGTTTGCCCGCAACCCGGCGCATGCCAGGCGCATCCGCGCGCTGTACGACGAATATCTGCCGCACATCCTGATCCGATACGATCAGCCGGTCGTCGTGGATGGACGGGAATACCCTACGCCGCCTGAGGTTCGGGGACGCGAGCGCTTGACCAAAATGTTTGAGCGTCGGCTGAGAGATATCTTTGGCAAACCGGTATCCGTGTAAGCGAACAGGAGGGGGCCGATAGTGAACGGAAGCATGATGATGGTGAGGGGATCGGAGGCTTGATCGTTGATGAGAGCAAAGACGTTTCGCACGTGGCTGGAATACCTGCAGGCGCAGGACCGGTTGGCCGTCATTGACAGACCGGTCAGCCTGCGGTTTGAGCTTGCCGCGTTGGCCAAAAAACTGGACGGCAGGAAAGCGGTCTTCTTTTCACAGGTGGACGATTACCAGGTGCCTGTGGTTTCGGGGATATGCTCGACGCGGGAACAATTTGCGGAAGCGTTGGAAACCGACCCATACGGCCTTATCCCCAAGTTTGCGCAGGCGGTCGCCTCCCCCGTTCCCTGCCGGCAGGTAAAAAAGGAGGACGCTCCCGTAAAGGACCACATCCGGCTGGATGATATCGATCTGATGCGGATGCTTCCGATTCCCGTGCACCATGAGAAGGACGCGGGCAGCTACATCACCGCCGGCCTGTTTATCGTTCGCGACCCTGTTACCCGGAAGCAGAACGTGTCGATCCACCGTCTGCAGGTCTCCGGGAAAAACCGCCTGGGGGTTTTGCTCCTGCCCCGGCATACCTTTCATCTGTACAAACAGGCGGAGGAAGCGGGCAGACCGCTGGAATGCGCAATCGCCATCGGCGTAGATCCGGCTACGCTGCTGGCGTCGCAGGCGAGTACGCCGTTTGGGGTGGACGAACTGGAAATCGCAGGTGCGCTTCGCGGCGAACCGCTCGAAGTGGTGCGGTGCGAGACGGTCGACATCGACGTCCCGGCGTATGCGGAGATTGTGCTGGAAGGCCGGATACTCCCGCACGTTCGGGAACCGGAAGGGCCGTTCGGTGAGTTTCCCAAGTACTACGGTCCGCGCAGCGACAAGGAAGTCGTCGAAATTACAGCCGTGACCCATCGCAGCCATCCCATCTTTTACACGATTGTGCCGGCGGGGTATGAACATTTGCTGCTCGGCGGCATCCCGCGGGAGGCGAGCCTGTTCCAAACGATTCGGCAAGCGGTGCCGAGCGTCAAGGCGGTCCATATGAGCCCCGGTGGAACGTGCCGCTACCACGCGGTGGTGTCCATCCAAAAAAGAAACGAGGGAGAAGGGAAAAACGCCATCGTTGCCGCACTGGCCAACAGCTTTGACATCAAACATGTGGTCGTCGTCGATGAAGACGTTGACATCTTCAACATGGAAGAGGTGGAATGGGCCGTCGCCACCCGCTTTCAGGCCGAGCGGGATTTGGTCGTGGTGCATGGGGCGCAGTCGTCCAGGCTGGACCCCTCGACCAAGGACGGCGTCGGGTCGAAAATGGGCTTGGACTGTACCGTTCCGTTGGGCAGTGAGCCGATGCGGTACCTGCGAATCAACATCCCCGGATACGAAGAGATCCGGTTGGAGGATTATTTGCGTCCGGGTGGCGGTACGCTTGGGGAAACCTATCTGGAAAGGGGAAAGAAAGCTGTTCGCTGAACAAGCGTGCAGGCAGCGGCCGATCATACCGGCGGGACGATGCAGCAAGGCGGGGCAGGTGAACGTTTGCGTTCCATCTGCCCCTTTTTCCGGTTCGCCGTTCATCATGCAACACGCGCGGCGCACTCGAAAAAACCAAATATTAACACAATATTTATCCAGAATTAACCGTGTGTCGACGATCCGCTTGTACAATCGACGTAAAAGATCCGTAAAGATCCGAGTAAAGGAGCGAACGTGCAATGGACGTGAATCGTCGACAGTTTTTGACGTATCTCGGTGCGGGTACGGCAGCCCTGGCTTCTCTGGCGACCGGCATTCCGGCGCTGGCGGCGGGAGAATCGATCTCCGGCAAAACGGCTGACCACCTGTTCGGGCTGGAGGCGAAAACGCACAAGTTTTCCCCCAAATTCAAACCGATCCAGCCGACCACCAAGGACGACGTGGTGCTGCCCGACGGATTCCGATACGACGTCGTGGCCGTCTACGGCGACAGAATCAACAAGGCTGGCGACACGTTTGGCTTCAACGCCGACTTCACCTGTTTCCTGCCGATTGACGGCAGGGCGGACCACGGCCTCCTGTGGGTCAATCACGAGTATCTGGGCGAACTGGAATACTACGTCACCGGCTATGACGCGCTCAACGCCGATCCGAAAAACAACCAGCGGACTCCGGAGCAAATCAGGAAGTACCTGTATGCGCTGGGCGGTTCCGTGATCGAAGTGAAAAAGGAAAACGGCAGGTGGAAGCTGGTGAGCGACTCCACGTACGGCCGCCGCGTCAGCGGATTGACCAAACACGTGCTGACCGGTCCGGCCGCGTCCATCGCCAAGGAAGTCACCGGCACGTTCGCCAACTGCTCCGGCGGCGTGACGCTGTGGAACACCGTCCTCTCCTGCGAAGAGAACTTCCAGGACGTGGTGAACGACTGCAAGCTGCCGGACAGCCGCCACTACGGATGGGTGGTGGAGGTGGATCCGTTCGATCCGAATTCCACGCCGAAAAAGCATACCGCCCTGGGCCGTTTCTCCCATGAAAACACGGCCATGGTGATCGCTCCGACGGGACAGCTCGTCGTCTACATGGGCGACGACGCCAACGACCAATACGTGTACAAATACGTCTCCAAAGGCACGTTCGACCCGAAAGCGGGCAAACACAACTCCAGGCTGCTGGAAGAAGGCACGCTGTACGTGGCCAACTTCGGCAAGGGCGCATGGATCGCGCTGGACTATGCGGCCAACGAAGCGCTGCAAAAGGCAGCCGACAGCGAAGGCAAACCGCTGTTTGCCTCCCAGGCCGACGTGCTGGTCAACTGCCGCGATGCAGCCAAAGCCGTTGGTGCCACCCCGATGGACCGTCCGGAAGACGTCGAGGTGCATCCGATCGACGGCAGCGTCTTTATCTCGATGACGAACAACGCCAAGCACGGCAACTTCTACGGCCAGATCGTCCGCCTGTTTGAAAAGGACGGCAATCATGCCGGCACCGCGTTTACCTTTGAAATCTTTGCCGCCGGCGGTCCGCAGAGCGGGTTTGCCGCACCGGACAACCTGGCGTTCGACAGCGCGGGCAACCTCTGGGTGGTGACCGACATCTCGTCGTCGTCCATGAACAGCGGCATCTACACGACATTCGGCAACAACGGCGTCTACTTCATCCCGACCTCCGGTGCCCACAAAGGGGAAGCGGTGCAGTTCGCTTCTGCACCGGTCGGCGCGGAGATGACCGGCCCGTGGTTTACGCCGGACGAAACGACGCTGTTCCTCTCCGTGCAGCATCCGGGGGAAAACCTGACGTCCTACGACCGGCCGACCAGCCACTGGCCGAAAGGCGGCAGCGCGGTCGCTCTGCCCGGCGTCATTGCCATCACCGGCTTTTAATCCGCGAGGGAGTGTAGCCTGACATGTTATCCAGCATCGGCATCCCCGGGCTCATCTTGATCCTGATCATCGCCCTGGTCATCTTCGGGCCGAGCAAGCTGCCGGAGATCGGCCGCGCCTTTGGCCGGACGCTGACGGAGTTCAAGTCGGCGGCCAGGGACCTGACCAAAGACGACGATGAGGAAAAGAAAGCGAAGGGTCCGGACGTCTCCGCGAACAGCGGGGAGAAGCGTTGAAGTGAATCAAGTCAGCCATCCGGCACAAAAAGGTGGTGCGTCCCGTGCGCACTGCCTTTTTCCCTGTAGCGTGGCTTACCATGTCGCCTTGTGGAGGAGGGATACGCGTGCGCCAGGAGATGCCGTTTCTCGAACACCTGACCGACCTGCGCCGCCGCCTGATCATCGTTTTGTCCGCGTTTGTCGTCAGCCTGGTGACGTGCTTTTTGTTTGTCGACCATATCTACCGGTTCCTGGCCAGCCGCGCGACGGAAAAGCTGGCGGTTCTGGGGCCGGGCGACATCTTGGCCATTTATCTCAAGCTGGCCGGGGTAGGCGCGGTTGCCGTCACCATTCCGATCGCCGCGTACCAGGCGTGGCGGTTTGTCGTCCCCGCGCTGACGGAGCGGGAGCGAACGGTGGCGCTGATGTACATTCCCGCCCTGTTTCTGCTCTTTTTGTTCGGCTTGGGCTTTGCCTATTTCGTGCTGTTCCCGATGATGTACCGCTTTGTTCTGGGACTGTCCAACGGCAGCTTTGACCTGGTGATTACGGCCAACGACTACTTTACGTTCATGCTGAACATCTGTCTGCCGTTCGGGTTCCTGTTCGAACTGCCGGTGGCGGTGCTGTTTCTCAGCCATCTGGGCCTGCTCAACCCGCACCGGCTGGCCCGCATGCGCAAGCCGGCCTACTTTTTGCTCTGCGTCGTCTCCGTTGCCATCACGCCGCCCGACTTCGTCTCCGACGTGCTGGTGATTGTGCCGCTGATCGTCCTCTACGAGCTCTCCGTCACCATCTCCCGGGTGGTTCACCGCAAACGGGTCGCGCAAGGAGCGCTGAACGGGTAGAAATGTGGTATGATGCTCTCGAATACGGATTTTCGGGAGCGAGCGCGATGCATGTCTACGTAAACGGAACGATCATGCCTGCGGAAAAGGCGTCGGTGTCCGTCCTGGATCACGGTTTCCTGTACGGGATTGGCCTGTTTGAAACGGTGCGCGTGTACCAGCGACGCCTCTTTCTGTGGGACGACCATTACGCCCGGCTCAGCTCCGGGCTTTTGGCGCTGCGCATCAAAGCGCCGTGGACGGCGGAGGAACTGGCCGACGCGATCCTGCGGACGGCGGACGCCAACGGGCTGGAAGACGCGTATGTGCGGCTCAGCGTGACGGCGGGTCCGGAGGGAGTCGGCCTGGCGGCGGACGGGTACGCGCGGCCGTCGCTGTTTATCTTTGCCAAGGAAGTGCCGCCCCTGGCGGAACCGCCCCGACCCAAGAAGCTGCAGACGCTGTCCGTACCGCGCCAGACTGCGGAGGGCCATCAGCGATTCAAATCGCACAACTATTTGAACAACGCGCTGGCCCGCCTGGAGCTGGGGGCGCAGCCGGACGTGGAAGGGCTGTTTTTGACGCGGGACGGCTATGTGGCGGAAGGCATCGTCAGCAACCTGTTTTGGGTGACGAACGGCCGGTTGTACACGCCTTCCACGGACACAGGCATTCTCGACGGCGTGACGCGGCGGCATGTGCTGAACCTGGCGCGGCGGCTCGGCATCCCCGCGGAAGAGGGATGGTACCGGCCGGATGCGCTGGTGCAGGCGGACGAAGTGTTTGTGACCAACTCGGTGCAGGAGATCGTGCCGGTGAGTGAAATCGACGGCCGACCGGTGCCGGCTCCGTACGGGGAACACACCCGTGCCCTGCGACGCGCCTACCGCGAATCGGTAGCGTCCGGTGGGTAAGTATGGTATGCTATCAATCAACATGCCACCTTGTCATGGCAACGTGAAGGGGAGCTGGGCAGATGAAGCACAATCCATTCGTGATACATGGCCGGAGCCGGGCCGAACTGGCGGCGGAACTGTCCGGCCGAAACGGGAGCGAGTCCGACCTGGAGCGGCTGGCCGATGCGGGAGAACCGCTGTTGATCCACCTGGAGCGGCTGGCGCCGGCGGCTGCAGGACTGCTGCGGACAAGCGTACAGGCGTGCGGAGGCGATGCGGTCGTTCTCGACAATCCGGCTGCGTCCGGCTTGTCCGACGTCATCATCCAGGCGACGCGAGGCCAGTTGGAGGGCCTGCTGCACCGTCTGCCGGATCAGGAAGGTGGCCTGCGGGAAGCGGCCGAGGAAGTGCGGGAGCTGATGGCCATGCGTCGGCAGCTTCAGCAGCGCCGGGAGCTGGTCTGCGGCCGTTACGTGCTGCCGTTGGGACAGCGGACTCTGGTGATGGGGATTTTGAATGTGACGCCCGACTCGTTTTCCGACGGCGGCCGTTACGTGGACCTGGATCAGGCGGTTGCCCGGGCCCGCGCGATGGTGGAAGCGGGAGCGGACATCATCGACATCGGCGGGGAGTCGACGCGTCCCGGCGCTGCGGAGGTAGGGCTGGAGGAAGAGCTGGAGCGCGTCATGCCGGTCATCCGCGCGCTGGTGGAGGAAGTGCCGGTCCCGCTGTCCATTGACACCTACAAGTCCGAAGTGGCGGAGCAGGCAATCAGAGCCGGCGCCCACATCATCAACGACGTCTGGGGAGCCAAAAGGGACCGGCGGATCGCCCAGGTTGCCGCGCGCTACGATGTTCCGATCATTTTGATGCACAACCGGGAGGACATGGCCTACACCCGCTTCTTCAGCGACATGGTGCGCGATCTGCGGGAATCGGTCCGCATCGCGCGGGAGGCTGGCGTCCGCGACGAGCAGATCATCCTCGATCCGGGGATCGGGTTTGCCAAAACGCTGGACCACAACCTGGAGGCGATGCGCCGCCTGGACGATCTGGTCGCGCTCGGCTATCCGGTGCTGCTCGGCACGTCGCGCAAATCGATGATCGGCAAGGTGCTCGACCTGCCGGTTCATGACCGGGTGGAGGGTACGGCTGCCACCGTTGCCCTGGGCGTGGCGAAGGGCTGCCACATCGTCCGGGTGCACGACGTCAAGGAAATGAAGCGCGTCGTCGCGATGATGGACGCGATGTGCAAGGGAGGCCTCCCTGTTGGATAAAATCTACTTCAACCGCATGTCGTTTTACGGCTATCACGGCGTGTTCGAGGCGGAGGCGCAGCTTGGACAGCGCTTTTACGTGGATCTGGTGCTGTCGTTGGACTTGTCCCGCGCCGGAGCCAGCGACGATCTAAACGATACGGTCAATTACGCCGATATCTTTGATTGTGTTCGAAAAATCGTCGAAACAGAGCGATACAACCTGGTGGAAGCGTTGACGGCCCGCATTGCCGGCCAACTGCTGCAGTCGTTTCCGATCGCGGAAGTGACCGTGAGAGTGACGAAGCCCAACCCGCCCATCAACGGCCAGTACGACTCGGTTGCCATCGAGATGACGCGCAGAAGAGAGGACAGGAACGCATGACGGTACGGTCGTATCTCGCCCTCGGTTCCAACCTGGGGGACCGGGCGGACAACTTGCGGCAGGCAGTGCAGAAGCTAAACGGACGGAAGGGCATCCGCGTCGTGCGGGTCTCGCCCGTGTACGAAACCGATCCGGTCGGGTACGTGGAGCAGGACGCGTTCCTGAACATGGCGGTCGCGGTGGAAACGGACCTGTCCCCGGAAAAACTGCTGGAGGAAGCGCTGGCGGTGGAACGGGAACTGGGACGGGTGCGCACCGTCCGCTGGGGGCCGCGCACGATCGACATTGACGTGCTGCTGTACGGCCGCCAAGCGGTGAAACAGGAACACCTGGTCATTCCCCATCCGGCGATGGTGGAGCGGGCGTTTGTCCTGATCCCGCTGCGCGACGTCTGGGAGGGAGGGCCGCTTCCCGTATTCGGCCGGACCGTCGAAGACCTTCTCGGGTTGTTGCCGCAGGATGACAAGGGGGTACGAAAATGGGGAACAATCGATTGGGCAATCGCATTCGGTCATTCCGGAAGCTGAAGGGGTACACGCAGCAAACCCTGGCCGACAAGATGGGCGTGTCCCTGTCGTTTGTCGGTTCACTGGAGAGGGGCACCCGCACGCCGACCGAACCGGTGCTGCGCAAAATCGCCAGCACTTTACAGGTGGACTACGAAGAATTATGTGCTATAAATAATAAATGACCTTTTGGATGGGTCTGACGCTCTCCGCATCACCCGCCCGCGCACGTATGCGGCGCAGAGGTCACCTGTACCTTGCGGGAAAAGGAGGTTGAGTATAGATGAAAATCGGTAACATCGAACTGAAAAACAACGTCGTTCTTGCGCCGATGGCCGGGGTGTGCAATCCCGCTTTCCGCTTGATCGCCAAAGAGTTCGGCACCGGTCTGGTCTGTGCCGAAATGGTCAGCGACAAGGGAATCGTGCACGGCAACAAGAAGACGATGGATATGCTGTTTGTCGACGAACGGGAAAAGCCGTTGAGCCTGCAGATTTTTGGCGGGGACAAGGAAACGCTGGTGGAAGCGGCGAAGTATGTCGACAAGAATACCAACGCGGACATTATCGACATCAACATGGGCTGTCCGGTCCCCAAGATCGTGAACTGCGACGCCGGCGCCCGGCTGCTGCTGGACCCGAACAAGATTTACGAGGTCGTCTCGGCGGTCGTCGATGCCGTGGACAAACCGGTCACGGTCAAAATGCGCCTGGGCTGGGACGACGAGCATTTGTACGCGATTGAAAACGCCCAGGCGGTGGAGCGTGCGGGCGCCCAGGCGATTGCCGTCCACGGCCGCACCCGCGTGCAGATGTACAAGGGCAAGGCCGATTGGAACTGGATTCGCCGCGTCAAGGAAGCGGTCTCCATTCCCGTGATCGGCAACGGCGACGTCGCGACGCCCGAGGATGCGCGCCGCATGCTGGACATGACCGGCTGCGACGGCGTCATGATCGGCCGCGCCGCTTTGGGCAATCCGTGGATGCTGTACCGCACCGTTCAGTACCTGACCAAAGGCGAACTGCCGCCGGAGCCGACAGCCCGCGAAAAGGTGGAGATTTGCCTGCTGCACGCGCAGCGGTTGATCGCCTTGAAGGGACCGCGCGTCGGCGTCCTGGAGATGCGCAAGCACGCGGCCTGGTACCTGAAAGGCCTGAAAGGGGCCACCCATACCAAGAACCTGATCAATGCCGTGGAGACGGAGGAGGAGCTGCGCCGCATCCTGATGGACTACGTCGAATGGGTGGAAAACCACGCCGACGATCTCGACGAAGCGGACGTCTCCGTGCAGGAAGAAGCCGTCAGCTATTAACATCCCAGACATTGACAAGGGTTCCTTCATATCCTATAATACGTCGTATTATCAGGACTCAAGCTGCCAGTTCAACCTGGCAGCTTTCCCTATGAAGCCTCATGAGCATGCACGTTCGAGCTGTATATTGTATAGAACATCTACATATAATCCTTTGTACTTTACCAGGTGCGAAGGAATTATCTGTAAACGGGGGAATTGAACCATGTCGGAAAAAGAAGTGATTCTTACACCAGAAGGTTTGGCGAAACTGGAACAAGAGCTTGAGGATTTGAAAACGGTTAAACGAAAAGAGGTAGCGGCGCGGATCAAGGAAGCGATCAGCTATGGCGATATTAGCGAGAACTCCGAGTACGAAGAGGCGAAAAACGAGCAGGCCTTTATCGAAGGGCGCATTCTGACGCTGGAAAAAATGCTGCGCAACGCCCGCATCATCACCAACGAGGATGTGGACACCGGAGTGGTGAGCGTCGGCTCCACCGTCAAGCTGAAAGACCTGGAGTTTGGCGACATCGTCGAGTACACCATCGTCGGTTCCGCCGAATCCGATCCGATGAACAACAAGATCTCCAACGAATCTCCGGTGGGCCAGGCTCTGCTGGGCAAGGCCAAAGGAGCCATCGTCGACGTGCAGGTGCCGGCCGGCGTCATTCAATACGAGATTCTCGACATTAACTTGTAATTCGGAACCACAAGGCGTACCTTAGAAAAAGGGTACGCCGTATCGCTATTTTCCGGACGCCCGTTTCCCGATTGAGTTTTTTGCGAGGAGTGAACAAAGCAATGAGCAACGAGCAAGACCTGCAGCAAGCAGAACAGCAACAGGAAAGCCTTCACGAGCTGCTGCAAGTGCGTCACGACAAGATGAACCAACTGCGCGAATGGGGAATCGATCCGTTCGGCAAAAAATTTGAACAAACCCATCACGCGGCCGACATCGTCAACCGTTTCGGCGGCAAAACCAAGGAAGAGCTGGAAGCGGAAGGACATGTCGTCACCATTGCCGGCCGTCTGATGGCCAAACGGGAGATGGGCAAGGCCAGCTTTGCCCAATTGCTGGACCGCTCCGGCCAGATCCAAATCTACGTGCGTCTGGACACGGTGGGCGAAGAATCCTACAAGGTGTTCGAACTCTGCGACATCGGCGATCTGATCGGCGTCAGCGGCGTCGTGTTTAAAACCAAGACAGGCGAACTGAGCGTCAAGGTAAAAGAGCTTACCTTCCTGACCAAGTCGCTTCGCCCGCTGCCAGAAAAGTATCACGGTCTGAAAGATATCGAGACCCGCTATCGCAAACGCTACGTGGATCTGATTGTCAATCCGGAAGTGCGCGACACGTTCATCACGCGCAGCCGCATCTTGACCTCGATGCGCCGTTATTTGGACAACCTCGGGTTCCTCGAAGTGGAGACGCCCACGCTGCACGCCATCGCCGGCGGTGCGGCAGCCCGTCCGTTCATCACGCACCACAACGCGCTGGACATGCAGTTGTACATGCGGATCGCCATCGAGCTTCACCTGAAGCGGCTGATCGTTGGCGGTCTGGAAAAGGTGTACGAGATTGGCCGCGTCTACCGCAACGAGGGCATTTCCACCCGCCACAATCCCGAGTTCACGATGATCGAGCTGTACCAGGCGTATGCCGATTTTGAAGACATCATGAAGCTGACCGAAGAGATGATCGCACACATCGCCCAGGAGGTGCTGGGGACCACCAAGATCCGCTACCAGGGACATGAGGTGGACCTGACGCCGAAGTGGCGCCGCGTGCACATGGTCGACCTGATCAAGGAACACGTTGGGGTAGACTTCTGGAAGGAAATGAGCGACGAAGAGGCGCGCGCCCTCGCCAAGGAACACGGCGTGGACGTGGAGCCGCATCATACCTTTGGCCACGTGGTCAACGAGTTCTTCGAACAAAAAGTAGAGGAAAAGCTGATTCAGCCCACGTTTGTGTATGGTCATCCGGTGGCGATTTCCCCGCTGGCCAAGAAAAACGAGCAGGATCCGCGCTTTACGGACCGCTTTGAGCTGTTTATCGTGGCCCGCGAACACGCCAACGCGTTTACCGAATTGAACGATCCGATCGACCAGCGCGAACGTTTTGAGGCCCAACTGTTGGAGAAGGCGGCCGGAAACGACGAAGCGCACGAAATGGACGAGGACTTTATCGAAGCGCTGGAGTACGGCATGCCGCCAACCGGGGGATTGGGCATCGGCATTGACCGCCTGGTGATGCTGCTGACCGACTCGCCGTCCATTCGCGATGTGCTGCTGTTCCCGCATATGCGCGCTCGCGACTAGGAAGACGCGGGGAAAACCGTCCGGGATTGCCGGGCGGTTTTCCATTTTTTTCACTTGCATGCGAGAAGGTTTGGTGGTATATTACTTTTCGTTCTCTTCTTGTGTGAAGGGATGCACCGAAAACCGCAAAAATTACCACTTGTCATACTCGATATAATGTGGTAGATTAATAAGGTCGCTGTTGGACAAGAAAATGCGAATGTGAATGCAAAAACTTGTTGACAGCAATCTGACAACCTGATATAATAAAGAGGTTGTTGTAAAAAATGTTCCTTGAAAACTGAACAGCGAAAGCGTTGAACGAGCCTAGCAATTCTTTTTCTTGAAGCTAATGATTCAACTCAACTTTGTTGGAGAGTTTGATCCTGGCTCAGGACGAACGCTGGCGGCGTGCCTAATACATGCAAGTCGAGCGGACCTGTTTGGAGCTTGCTTCAGACAGGTTAGCGGCGGACGGGTGAGTAACACGTAGGCAACCTGCCCGCAAGACCGGGATAACGTAGGGAAACTTACGCTAATACCGGATAGGGCACCTTCTCGCATGAGAGGGTGCGGAAAGGTAGCGCAAGCTATCACTTGCGGATGGGCCTGCGGCGCATTAGCTAGTTGGTGGGGTAACGGCCTACCAAGGCGACGATGCGTAG
>NZ_KE695655.1:151693-167937 GCF_000454065.1 Brevibacillus thermoruber 423 | reverse complement strand
TGAGTTGAATCATTAGCTTCAAGAAAAAGAATTGCTAGGCTCGTTCAACGCTTTCGCTGTTCAGTTTTCAAAGAGCATTTCGCTTTTTCGTGATCAGCCGCCGCTCAGCAGCGCCGACCCTTCATACTATATCACGCTCTCTTTTCAAAATCAAGAGGAAATTTCTAAGAAGTTATCTTTTTTCATTCTCTTTGAAATTCCTCGGTTGAGAAGCGCAAGTTTCATCATACCAACGTGACCATCGAAAAAGCAAGCGCAAAAAAATGGAAGGCTTCCGAGCGAGCGGAGCCTCCCTACCGGCACAACCCGTCCACAAGAGACGGCAGTTCGCCGATCGTGCCAATCACCGCCTGCGGCAGCAATTCCGCGGGAAGCAGGGCAGCCCCCTGCCCTTCCGCTTGTGCCCCGCCTTCCCTTTTCCATTTCTCCAGGCAGATCTGACGCATCAGGTCGTGCCTGCTCCTGAGACGGGGATCGACCGCCCGCAATTCTTCGGGAAGGCCGCGGCAGACAAAGACGGAGAAGGCGCCGCAGCGATTGGCCAACTGCACGTCATGGTCGAGGCGGTCTCCGACATGGGCCACCACCTCTCCTCCGAGCGGACTGAGAATGGCCGGATCAGGCTTGCCCGCTCCCGCCCGCTCCGGCGTCACGACAGCCGCAAAATACTCCGCCAGTCCGAGCGCCTTCATGACGGGATCCTGATACTTGTAAAACCCGTTGGTGACGGCGGCCAGAGCGTAGCCTTTCGCCTGCAGGGCGGCCAGCACGGCCGGCACCTCCGCTTCCAGCAGCCGGATTTTGGGCGGAACGGCATGCTTTTGCACGATCGCGGCAATCTCCACGCTTTCCCTGACCCCCAGGCGTCCGAGCAGTTCCGCCAGCATCCCGTCCCAGTCGTACGCTTCCACATACCACCCCTGCCGCAACCGCCTTTCATGCTCCCCCACCAATTCAGCCACGATGTCATAGGGCCGGCCCAGCCAGCCGGCGACGGCAGCCGCAATTTCCGGAAACACCCATCCGCCAAACGGATTTTGCATCAGCGTTCCGTCGAGGTCAAACGTAATCCAGCGTTTCTTACTCATTTGATCGCCCCCGAAGTCAAGCCTTCAATAAACTGTTTGGACGCGAACAGGAACGCCACGATCATCGGCAGGGAAGAAAGGGTCAGGCTGGCGAACAGCAGGTTCCACTCCGTATCGTATTCCCCGAACAGGGTCAATACGCCCAGCGGAATCGTGCTCAGCTCCTCGCTTTTGAGAAAAATCAGCGGATAGAAAAAATCGTTCCAGACGCCGATCAAATGCACGATGCCCACCGTTGCCAGCGGCGGCTTCATCAGCGGCAGAATGATCTTCCAGTACACCTGGAATCCGTTGCAGCCGTCCAGCCGCGCCGACTGGTCCAACTCCGCCGGGAGCGTCTTGAAGAACCCGTAAAAGACAAACACGGCAAAGGGAATGCCGCCGGCCACGTACAGAATCACCAGGGACGTCAGCGTATCCAGCAGCTTCAACTGCAGCATGATCATATACAGCGGGAGAATGGCCAGCTTCATGGGAAGCATCAAGCCCAGCATAAAGAAAAACAGCACGTACGGATTCCAGCGAAACGGATAGCGGGACAGGTAGAAAGCAGCCAGAGACGAGAGAAACAGGATCAACAAGACAGACAGCCCGCTCACGTAGACGCTGTTCCATACATATGCGCCAAAGTTCACCTTCTCCCACACCAGCTTGTAGTTTTCCAAGGAAAGCGAAGCGGGCAGGCCGAGCGGCGACGTGAGGATCTCCAGATTGGTTTTGAACGACGACGCGATCATCAGAAAGACGGGATACAGCGCCAAAAAGGAAAAAACCAGCAGCACCAGATACTTCGCAAACTGTCCGAACCTTGCCGTCATGGTCGTCCTCCTACAGTTCGTATTCCTTGCGCTTGAAGAAGAAGAGCAGCACCGCCGTCGCGCTGGAAATCATCATGAACAGCACAACAGCCAGCGCCGACCCCAGCCCGATGGACTCGCCCCCCTCCACCGACCCGAAGGCCAACCGGTAGAAGTACGTGGCCAGCACGTCCGTGGAATAGTAGGGTCCGCCTTGCGAACCCTGCATGGCAAAGATCAGCTCAAACGTCTCGAACGAGCCGATGAACGTCAAAATCGTCATCACCATGACCGACGGCATCGCCAGCGGCAGGGTAATGCGCAGCAGCATGGTCAGCCCGGAGGCCCCGTCCATTTTGGCGGCATCGTAGATTTCCGCCGGGATGGCCTGGAGCCCGGCCAGGAAGATCAGCACGGCAAACCCGAGTCCGTACCAACTGTTGACGAGGATGATCGCGTAGAGGGCTGTGTCAGGATCCCCCAGCCAGGGGCGGGCCCATTCTTCCAGTCCGACATGCTTCAAAAATGTGTTCAGCGCGCCGTACGTCGGGTTCAGAATCAGGCTGAACAGGAAGCCGACGACGATCACCGACAGCAGCTTGGGCAGGAAAAAGACCGTTTTGAAAAACTCCTTGCCGCGAATCCTGCTGTTGATCATCAGCGCGAGCAGGAACGCGACCGCCAGCTTGGCGACGATCGTACCCGCAAAAAAGATGACGTTGTGGCCGAACCCGCGGAAAAACATCTCCTTGAACGGCGATTCGGTAAACAGGCGCACGAAATTGTCCAGACCGATAAACGCGCCCCGCTTCAATCCGTCCCAGGCGTAAAAGCTGTTCAGAAACGCAGAGAAGATGGGATACACCTGAAACCACACGTAAATGACCAAGGCCGGCAGCAGGAACAAGTGAACCAGGTGCTTGCTCCTGTTCACGCCCCGACGCGGAGAGGCCTGCCGCTTCACCTCGCTCGATTTCTCCAACACTGCCATGGGTGAACACCTCCCGAAAGACAGGGTACAGCCAAGCGATCCGGCCTGACTGTACCTCTGCCTGTTTTGTTTTCATCCGGTGCGCCGCTACTTCGTCGGCACGAACCACTTGTCGGCGGATGCCTGGGTCGCCTCCGCCACCTGTTCGACGGTGAGCTTGTTGATGTACATGCCCTGCAGCGAATCCTCAAACGTGGTTTTCGTGGTCGGCGTGCCCTCCCCGAAATGAACGAGCATCAGGAACGGCACCATGCTGGTTTCGCTGAGCTGCGTCATCTTTTGCACCAGCGGATGCTTGGGGGTCACGCCGGGAATGGGGCTGACGCGGTTCAGTTCGTCGCTGAACCGTTGGCCAAACTCCCTCGACGCGAGGAACTCCATGAACAGCTTCGCCTCTTCCGGATGCCTGGACGCCTTGACTACACCGTAGGAGCCGTCCACCCAGTTGACGATCGGGGTGTCGCCGCCTTTCTCTTTGGCCAGGGACGGGATCACGTCCAGCGGCATGTCGGGGTTTTGCTTTTCAAACGTTTCCAGCCGGTAGCTGCCGTTGATGTACATGGCCGCTTTGCCCGTGTAGAACAGCGCCTGCGCGTCCTTGTCGTCGATTCCCACAAAATCGGGCGGGAAAAATGGTGCCAGTTCCTGCATCTTTTTGATCGAATCGAGAAACGCCGGGTCTTTGAAGGTGGTCTCGCCCTTCACCATCTTTTCCACGAAGTCGCCGCCGCCGTACGCGCTGATGCCAATGACGCTGTGCGTGATGGAGAGCAGATAGGCCGCTTTGCCGGACTGCGCGATTGGAATGATTCCCTTTTGCTGGAGTGCGCGACACACCTGGAGAAATTCGTCCCAGGTTTGCGGAGGCTTTAGGCCGTTGTCGGCAAACAGCTTTTTGTTGTAAAAGATGACAGCGGAGTTGATCGACAGCGGGACGCCGTACACCTTGTGGTCGCTGCCCCGGGCTGCGTCCAGGTACGACTGCGGAATCTCCTGGATCCCTTTGAGGTCGTCCAGCGGCAGCAGATACCCGGCGTCGGCCATCGCGCGGGTGCCCGCATACGGACGAAGCTGCACGATGTCCGGTCCGGTTCCGGAGGTGAGGGAGTTGGTCAGGATGGTGTTGTACTCGGTCGATTTGAACGGTTTAAACTTCACCTTGATCCCGGGATGGCGCTTTTCAAACTCGGCAATGAACGCGGCGTACGCGTCCTTGTCTTCCGGCCGCCAACTGTACATGACCAGTTCCACCGTCTCCCCTTTTGCCGGTTCAGCTCCCGGCTGAGCGTTCCCGCTTGACTGATCGCCCGCAGTCGACGACGGACTGCCGCTGCAAGCAGCCAGGACGAACACCAGACATGCACAAAACAGCCAGACTCCTGCTTGTTTCATTGTGAATCGCCTCCTTGTCCATTTTTTTCGCTTGTCTCTCTGTCAGCTTATTCCTGAAGTATTATTTTACATTTTATTTTGAAAATATGAAATATTTTTTCAGTAAAACAACCAACCCAGGCATGCTTTCTCATAAAAAAAGAGAGACAGACCTACTGTCTGCCTCTCTTTCCGAATCGGTAATCCGATTCTTACATCATGCCCATGCCGCCCATGTCCGGCATGCCGTTGCCCGCTTTGGACTCTTCCGGTTTGTCAGCCACAACGGCTTCCGTAGTCAGGAACATAGCCGCTACGGATGCAGCGTTGGACAGAGCGGAACGGGTAACTTTCGCAGCGTCCACGATACCTGCTTCGATCATGTTTACCCATTCTTCGGTAGCAGCGTTGAAGCCGATGCCAACCGGTTCTTTTTTCAGGCGCTCCACGATGACGGAGCCTTCCAGACCTGCGTTCGCAGCGATTTGACGAACCGGCTCTTCCAGTGCGCGCAGCACGATTTGCACACCCACTGCTTCTTCGCCCTCGGCAACCACTTTCTCAACCGCTTTGATCGCGTTGACGAGCGTGGTACCGCCGCCAGGAACGATACCCTCTTCCACTGCAGCGCGAGTGGAGTTGAGCGCGTCCTCGATGCGCAGTTTTTTCTCTTTCAGTTCGGTTTCGGTAGCCGCACCGACTTTGATCACTGCTACGCCGCCAGCCAGTTTTGCCAGGCGCTCTTGCAGTTTTTCACGGTCGAAGTCGGACGTGGTGTCTTCGATTTGTTGACGGATTTGAGCAACGCGGCTTTCGATTGCAGCCTTGTCGCCTGCACCTTCCACAATCGTGGTGGTTTCTTTGGTAACAACAACTTTACCAGCGCGGCCCAGTTGCTGCAGTTTGGTGGATTTCAGTTCCAGACCCAGTTCTTCGGTGATCACTTCACCGCCGGTCAGGATGGCGATGTCTTGCAGCATAGCTTTGCGGCGGTCGCCGAAGCCAGGAGCCTTAACGGCAACAGCAGTGAAGGTACCGCGCAGCTTGTTGACTACGAGGGTAGCCAGCGCTTCGCCTTCCACGTCTTCCGCGATGATCAGGAGCGGTTTGCCGCTTTGTACCACTTGCTCCAGCACCGGCAGGATCTCTTGGATGTTGGAGATCTTCTTGTCGGTGATCAGGATGTAGGGCTCTTTCAGAACCGCTTCCATCTTGTCGGTGTCGGTGATCATGTACGGGGAAGCGTAGCCGCGGTCGAACTGCATACCTTCTACAACTTCCAGCTCGGTCGTGAAGCCTTTGGACTCTTCGACGGTGATAACGCCGTCTTTGCCCACTTTTTCCATTGCTTCAGCGATCAGTTCGCCCACTTCTTTGCTGTCAGCGGAAATGGACGCAACTTGCGCGATAGCCGCTTTGCTTTCCACCGGTTTCGCGATGGACTTGATTTCTTCCACGGCAGCGCGTACCGCTTTTTCCATACCGCGACGAACAACCATCGGGTTGGCGCCGGCGGTTACGTTTTTCAGACCTTCGCGGATCATCGCATAAGCCAGAACGGTAGCGGTGGTCGTACCGTCACCCGCGATGTCGTTGGTTTTGGTGGCAACTTCTTTTACGAGCTGCGCACCCATATTTTCATAAGCGTCTTCCAGCTCGATCTCCTTCGCGATGGTCACACCGTCGTTGGTGATCAGCGGAGAGCCGAATTTTTTCTCCAGAACCACGTTGCGGCCTTTCGGGCCGAGGGTTACTTTCACGGCGTTAGCCAGTGTTTCCACCCCGCGAAGCATCGCGCGGCGTGCGTCTTCAGAGAACTTGATTTGTTTTGCCATCTCAAACTCAACCTCCTGCGTTATGTGTTTTCCGTACGTTCCTTATGTGAAAAGCCTTAGCCGATGATCGCGAGGATATCGGATTCGCGGAGCACGAGGTATTCTTTGTTGTCCACTTTTACTTCGGTGCCGGCGTATTTGGAGAAGATCACCTTGTCGCCTTCCTTCACTTCCAGCGCGATGCGCTCGCCGTTGTCGGAAACACGACCGGAACCGACTGCGATAACGCGTCCTTCTTGCGGTTTCTCCTTCGCAGTGTCAGGGAGAACGATACCGCTTGCGGTCGTCTCTTCTTTGGAGATTGGTTCGATTACCACACGGTCACCCAATGGCTTCAGCACAAAAAACACCCTCCTTAAAATGTAGGTTCATGAAGATTTTTGTTGTTAGCACTCGATCGAGGGGAGTGCTAACACCCACTACCTATAATAATGAATCCCTATGTACTTTGCAAGTGGTTTCCCTCACTTTTTTCCAAATGGCCCGCTCTCTTTTCCCTCTCATTTTGGCGGGTTTTTTTCTGCGTTTGCTAGATTTTCGGTTCTACCAGACCGGCTTGTTCATATAGATAAACCATGGAATCAGACAAGCCATCCAAGGAGGGAACCTGCATGCGCAAATGGATCTGGATTGGCGTGTTCGCCCTCTCCGTCGCGGGCATCGGCCATTTCCTCACCGCGGGCGATTCGTCCGCCATCCGCGTCAACGTTCAGCCGACCACGCTATATTGGGACGGCAAGGCCATGACGGGCAGTGATCCGTCCGGGTATTTTTACGACGGCACCCGCCACCTTCCCGCCGCGCTGGAATACAAGGGAACCACCTATGTTCCCCTGTCCCTGATCGGCCGCCATCTGAACAAGCCAACAGGCAGGGACGAGGCTAGCCATTCCGCCTGGCTGGGACAAGAGCCGGGGGCTGCAACAAAACGCCCTTCGCCCCAGCAGGCTGGTCCTGCCGCGGTCCAACTTCCGCCCGCCCGGTCAGCGGCAGCGGCGCCTGTTTCAGCCGCGACCGCACGTCCCGCTCCGAACGCTCCCTACAGCCTGTTCGGCATTTCCCTCGGCATGCCGGCCGAGCAGGTGATCCGTGTGCTCGGCAAGCCGGCGCGTCAGGAGCCAAGCGGTCTGGGGTACCAGTGGTGGATCTACAACCGCGATCCGGCCCGTTACCTCCAGGTGGGCATCAGCGACGGCAAGGTGGTGGACGTCTACTCCAACGCGCCCCAGGCCAAGACGGGCGATGCCGCCATCGGCACCAGCCTGCCGGCTCTGGTCCGCCACTACGACATTGGCCATACCGTCTCGTTTTCCTACATGAACGCCCAGGTGCAGATCACCAACCAAAAATACCAGCGGCCGCTGGCAATCGTCGACGGTATTCCCCACATCTTTTACCTGGACAAGCAGAACGGCGACAAAGTGACAGCCATCCGTCTGATTGACACGCTGATGCTGCTGCGCGGCGGCTTTTACGAAACCAAGTGGACGTATCAGGGCGAGGCCCCCGATTTCGATCCCCCTCCGTTGAGCGTAAAAGAGCGGGAGCAGGTGAACGCCGCGATGGAGCGTCAGGTACTCGACCTGGTCAACGTCGTCCGCTACCGCTACAAGCTGCCCCCGCTTTCCTGGAGCGAACAGGCCGCCCGCGTCGCGCGGCAGCACAGCCTGGACATGGAGAGCCACGGCTTTTTCGACCACGTCTCCGCCACCACCGGCCTGAATCCGTTCGAGCGGCTGCAGCAGGCAGGGATCGCCTACAGCATGGCGGGAGAAAACATCGCCGCCGGGTACCCGGACGCCATCGAAGCCCACGAGAGCTGGATGAACAGCCCCGGCCACCGCAAAAACGTGCTGGAAAAAGGATTCGCCCAACTGGGTGTGGGCGTGGCGACCGACTACTACACCCAGACGTTTCTCACGCTCAAACAATAAGGGCGGGAACTGTCCCATTGGCCCCTTTCGCCTAGTCCTGGCCCGTGGGTAAGCCGCGCCTTCAGTCCCGCAGGCGGACCAGCCTTTTCAGCCCACCCACCTCGCCGCCAAACTCGACGACCAGGGTCTCGTACTCCTTGGTGTGCAAAATCATCCAGGGGCGGCGGCTGCCCGCTTTGGGCATGACGACAAAGATCTCGGCGATGGCCGCGTCGATCTTCGACGGCCGGTGAACCAATTGCTTCGGCGGCACCAGCGGGATTTTGACGATCATCGCGTGTTCCAGCGGCGGGTTCAGCTCCTGCACCCGCCCGCTTACACTGTTCAGGAGGGCCTGGGCTTCCGTCTGAAACGCCTCCGTGTTGTCAAAGGTGTCCACCACCCGCTCCTTGTCCGTGTCAAACAGCTCTACCTGCTCGGCCGCTTCCGCTTTGGCCGCTCCCGTTTGCAGCGGAGAGACCAGCAGGGCCAGGCAGAGAATCAGCCACATGGATGTACGCACCTCCCGTTTTTTCCCGTAGTAGTATGCCCGGCCGCATCCAAAAGTAGAAGAAAAAAGTCCCCCACCGCTTCCGGCAGGGGACTTCGCACGCATCAGCGAACCGCTTCGTCCGCTTCCCATCCGTATTCTTTTTCCCAGTCCTCGTCCTCTTTCAGTTGTTTGCGGTAGACGATCCGCGACAGCCAGATGCTCAGCTCGTAGAGGAGCAGGAGCGGGATCGTCACCAGGATGTCGCTGACAATCTCGGGCGGCGTCAGCGTAATCCCCACCACCGCCAGCCCGAAGTAGGCAAAGCGGCGAACCTTCGCCAGCCGCATCGGGTTGAGGATGCGCAGCCGGGTCAGGAACATGACGACAATGGGCAGTTGAAACAGCAGCCCGAACGGAATCACCATGTTCACCAGGAAACCGAAGTACTCGGCGATCCCGTAGTTCGGCTTGACGTCCATCCCCATCGAGATACCGCTGACGAACTGCATCACCATCGGAAACACCACATAGTAGCCAAACAGGATGCCGACGACGAACAGCACGCACGCGGCCGGGATGAACATCAGCGTCACGCGCCGCTCGTTGGCGCGAAGCCCCGGCGAGACGAACAGCCAGGTCTGATACAGCGCAAACGGCAGCGTCACCACCACTCCGACCAAAAAGGCGAACTGCATGTACACCCGCAGCGCGTCGGAAGGGTGCAGGGAGACGAGCGGGACTCCCTCGGTGATCGGCTTTTCCTTCAGATATTCGATAAGAGGGCCGGCAACAAAAAAACCGGCAATCAATGCAGCAACAAATACGACCAGCACCCAGATAATCCGCCTGCGCAGCTCGGTCAGGTGCTCCACCACGGTCATTTCGCGATCGTCCGACATGTCCACCACCTGACCCGGTTACGCCTTGGGCTGTCCGCTTTCGGCCTGCAGCCGCTCCTGCTCCAGCTTTTCCCGAATCTCCTTTTCCAGGCGTTCGCGCTCCAGCCGCTCGCGAATTTCCCGCTCCAGCTTCTCGCGGTCAAACGCGTCCTTTTCGGTAATCACGGCCTTGGCGGGCTGTTCCTTCAACTTGGCCTCGTCTTCGTCATCGTCGTCCTTGGTCAGGCCGCGGGTGGCGTTTTTAAACTCCTTCAGCGTGTGACCCACCGCGCGTCCCAGCTCCGGCAGCTTCTTGGGGCCAAACAGCACCAGGGCGAGCAGCAGAATCAAGATCAACCCAGGAATCCCAATCGAACTCATCCACGTTCACTCCTTTTCTCCTGTCATCCAACAGTGTTGCCAGCTAGCACTTGCGCAATCCTCCGTATCCCAACCGGGTCATGTCCGACTCGACGATCCGCTCGCCGGCCAGGATCCGGGGCAAAAACACGTCAAACGAGGTAAACGGCTCGTGCATCACCGCTCCGGGCAGGCCCAGAATCGGCACGTCGCCCTTGTAGGCCACCATCAGCATGGAGCCCGGCAGCATCGGCGTGCCGTAACGGACCACCTCCGCTCCAACGCCGGCAATCGCCCCCGGCGTGCGGTCGTCCGGGTCGACCGACATCCCGCCGGTCACCAGCACCAGATCGACGCCCTCCTCCAGAAAGCGGGTGATCTCCCGTTCGATCATGTCCTTGTCGTCGGGAGCAAAGCGCTGCTCCGTCACGCGGGAACCGAGCGCCTCCACCTTGGCCCGGATGACGGGGCCGAACTTGTCGGCAATCCGCCCGGAATACACTTCACCGCCAGTGGTGACCAATCCCACTTTCTTCTCGAGAAACGGCTTCACCTGCACGATCGGACCGCTGAAACCCTTCGCCAGCTCTTCCAGGCGGACGATTTGCGCCTCCTCCATGATTAGCGGAATGATCCGCGTGGCCGCCACCGTCTGCCCGGGCTGCACCACCTGGTCGCTGTAGATGGTGGACAGGGCGATGCCTTCCAGCGCGTTGATCGCGTGGACGGCTTCTTCGTTGATCTTCGCCAGACCCAGCCGGGTCGCCTTCATCGACACCTTGCCCTCGTAAGGCTCGGTCAGCGTCAGTCCGTCCCCGGACACCGCCCGGGCAATCCGCGTGCCCGCGTCGTCCTCGTGAATGTACCCCTCCGGCATCTCCAGCACGTAGATGTGCTCCTTGCCGATGGAGAGCAGCGGCTCGATGTCCGCTTCGGTGATGACATGCCCTTTTTTGAACAGGCGTCCTTTAAACTTTCCAGGCAAAATCTGCGTCATGTCGTGGGGAAGCATCATGCCTACCGCTTCCCGCACAGGCACTTCCTTCAGCTTCGGTTTCTCTACCAACCCAATCCTCCCCAATCTTCGCTGGCCTCTCCCGTTCCCTGCAAAATGTGCAAGGCGTCGGACAGCATGTCTCCGATTGCGTTGAAGCAGATTTCCACGCCTCTGGGATTGCCCGGGAGGTTGATGATCAAGGCGTTACCGCGCGTACCCGCGACAGCGCGGGTCAGCATCGCGCGGCGGGACTGCTGCAATCCGGCCCGACGCATTTCCTCGGCCAGACCCGGCACCGGCCTGTCCATCACCCACGCCGTCACTTCCGGGGTGACGTCGCGGGGACTCAACCCCGTGCCGCCGGTGACGATCAACAAATCGCACTTCTCCCGGTCCACCAGCTCGATCATGTGCTCTTTCAGCTCCTCCATGTCGTCCGAGACGGCGCGGTAAATTGCCACGTCCGCCTGCAGCCACTCACGGGTCAGCTTGCGGATGATCGGGATTCGATCGTCCACCCGGTCTCCTTTTGCGATGGAATCACTTGCCGAAATGACGCCAATTTTCCAGTTGCTCACAGCCTATTCCTCCATTTGCCCTTGCTTTTGTATTGTACACTGTTTTGTTCCCGCTGTAGATAGCGCGGGAGGAAAAGACGCAATCCTGACACAAAACGGCCGCGGACCGGCGCCCGCTCAGCGCTGATCGGCTGCTCCGGTCTCCAGCACGCCCGCTTCCGTCACGAGGTAATCGAGGCGGACGTCATGCGGCTCCACCGGCACGGACGGCACCACCTGAAAATGGTAGCCGCACCCGATCAGCATCGGCTTACGGTCCAGCGCGGCGAGAAACCGGTCGTAGAATCCGCCGCCGTAGCCCATCCGTCCCCCCTGCCGGTCAAATGCCACACCCGGCACCAGCACCGCGTCCAGCGCCGCCAGATCGGCCTCCTCCGCTTTCGCCGGATCCGGCTCCATGATCCCGTACGCCCCGGGCCGCAGCATGTCCGGTCCGGTATAGCGGTAGGGAATCAGCCGGCGCTCCGCCACGAGGGTCAGGGGCAGCCATACCTCCTGTCCCCTTTGACGGGCGCTGTCGAGAAACGGTACGATGTCCAGCTCCTCGCGCATCGGATGGAAGGCCATCACGGTCCGGCACGCCGCCAGTTTGGCAAAGGACAGCAAATGACGGCACGCCTCCCGGGAGCGATCCGCCCGTTCTCCGGCAGGCAGCGCCGCCCGCTCGGCCAGCATCTGACGGCGAAACGCCTGCTTCACCTTGACCCGTTCCATTCCCAACGATCCCCTCCCTTTTTTCGGCGCTTGCGCACGGGAGGCGCGAGGGTTGTCCCCGGCGCTCTCTCTACGCTACACTTGTCTGATAGGGCAGCTTGCGACGACGCCCCGCGAACACGGGAAGCGCCGCCCGCCCGCTTGCGGTACAGGTATGTAAAAGAGGTGACATGCAATGATTTTGCTTCAAGCTGAACATATACACAAAACGTACGGGGTTGAGACTATTTTACAGGACATCTCCCTGCAAATACAAACCGGAGAACGGGTCGGACTGGTCGGCGTAAACGGCGCCGGTAAATCGACGCTGATGAAAATCCTCGCCGGTCAGCTCAGCTATGACAGCGGAACCGTCCGCATTCCCAAGGACGTCACCGTCGGCTACCTGGCTCAGGACAGCGGCCTGGAATCGGAGCGGACCATCTGGGACGAGATGCTCTCCGTATTCAGCGACCTGCAGGAGGAAGAGCGGGAACTGCGGAAGCTGGAGGCGCTGATGGGCGACCCCGCCGTGCTGGCTGACGAGAAGCGCTATCAGCAGATTCTCGAGGATTACGCCCTCCGTTCCGAGGCGTTCAAGGAGCGGGGCGGCTACGCCTACGAAGCGGCCATTCGCGGCGTCCTGCACGGGCTGCGGTTTGCCGACATGGACAGCCAGACCCCGATCAAAACGCTGAGCGGCGGGCAGAAGACCCGCCTCGCCCTGGCCAAGCTGCTGCTTCAGGCCCCCAGCGTCCTGCTTCTGGACGAGCCGACCAACTACCTGGACATCGAGACGCTCACCTGGCTGGAAACCTACCTGCAAAACTACCAGGGGGCCATCCTCGTCGTCTCCCACGACCGCTACTTTCTGGACAAGCTGGTGACCGTCGTCTACGAGATCGAGCGCACCCGCGCCACCCGGTACGTGGGCAACTACAGCCGCTTCCTGGAACAAAAGGCGGCGCGGCTGGAGCAGGAAATGAAACGCTACGAGAAGCAGCAGGAGGAGATTGCCCGGCTGGAGGACTTCATCGCCCGCAACATCGCCCGGGCGACCACGACCAAACGGGCGCAGAGCCGGCGCAAGACGCTGGAAAAGATGGAGCGGCTGGAGAAGCCGGTCATGCAGAACAAATCGGTACACTTCTCGTTTGAGATCGCCAAGATGAGCGGCAACGTCGTGATGAAGGCAGCCGACCTGAGCATCGGCTATCCGAACGCCGCCCTCTCCCGCCACCTGACGTTTGAGATCGAGCGGGAAGAGCGTGTCGCCCTGGTCGGCCCCAACGGCATCGGCAAATCGACGCTGCTGAAGACGATCGTGCAAAAGCTCCCCGCCCTCTCCGGCAGCATCCAGTTCGGCAGCAACGTGACGATCGGCTACTACGACCAGGAGCACCGCGATCTCAACGAGCAGAACACCGTGTTGAACGAGATCTGGGACGAGTACCCGCAGATGCCGGAAAAGGACGTCCGCACCCTCTTGGGCAACTTTCTGTTCAGCGGTGACGACGTGCAGAAGCGCATCGGCGAGCTGTCCGGCGGCGAACGGGCGCGGGTCTCGCTGGCCAAGCTGATGCTGAAGCAGGCCAACTTCCTGATTTTCGACGAGCCGACCAACCACCTGGACATCTACAGCAAGGAAGTGCTGGAAAACGCATTGTACGATTACCCGGGCACGATCCTGTTCGTCTCCCACGACCGCTACTTCCTGAACAAGATCGCCACCCGCGTGCTGGAGCTTTCCCCCGATGGGGTGACCAGCTATCTCGGCAACTACGACTACTATGTGGAGAAAAAACAGGAGTTGGCCGAACTGGCGGCCGAACAGCAGGCACCATCCGGCAAAAAGCAGGGAACAGCGGCCGCCTCCCAGCCGGAAAAATCCTCGTACGAGCTGGACAAAGAGGCAAAACGGCGCGAGCGTCAGCGCCAGCGTCGTCTGGAGGAGATCGAGGCAACCATTCAGCAGCGGGAAGCGGATATCCGCAAATGGGAGGAAGAGCTGTGCCTGCCCGAGGTGTACAGCGACCACGTGCAGGCCAAGGAGCGCAACGACCTGATCGAGCAGGCGAAGGCGGAGCTGGAGCGGCTCTACGAGGAATGGAGCGAACTCTCCGAGGCGTGAGTCACCGCCGGCGTTTCCCTCCGGCGGCGAACAGGCGGCACCGGAGCAAGGCGGCAGCGAACAGGCTGCGGAACAGGCTGCGCCGGGGCCAACCGTCCGGCTGCGGCGACGTCAGCCGGTCACGACGTGGAGCAGCGCTGCTCCTCCGACTCTCCCAGCGCCGCGTACAAGGCCGGCACAACCAGAAAGACGATGCAGGTCGCAGCGGTGATGATCCCGGAATCGTTGAGCAGAAGGCCGGCCAGGGAGCCGGCGATCACCCCCGAAAACCCCTTGACCAGATACGGATAATCGCGGGCCAAATGGCGCAGGTAGCGATCGTTGCAGAGAGCCAGCAGGCCGAGGACGACCAGGGAGACGGCAAACACCTTGCTCCACACCGACACGCGGATGAGCCGCAGGTTCATCTCCAGTTTGCGCTGCACGATCCGGGCCACTTCCGTCCAATCCCCCGAGACGATCTGCTGCGCCGCCCGGCCAATGTGAGTGGGCGGCTGATCGGACAGCAAACTGGCCCCCGCCAACACGACCGCACCCGCCAGGACGCCTCCTGCCAACAGCAGGAGGCCTTTTTTTCCGAATCGCCACCCCTGCATCCGGACAAACGCCACGGAAAACCCGACCAGACTGGCCAGGAACCCGCCGGCGTCAGCCCCCAACCCAGGAGACGCCATGTAATACAGGACGAGGCCGAACAGGCCGCTCCCGACGGTCACGGACAGCGGATCGGCTCCTCCCTCCGCCGCCTCCCGCCTGTCCCGCCGCCACTGGCAGAGCGCGGCCGCAAACAGGATGGCGCTGCCGATCAGCACCCCCTCGTATTCGTTGCCCAACCCGTAAAAACGGGCGCCAATCACCGGATCGTACCCCAGATAGGAACGGCGCATCGCCGGATTGCCGAACATGCCGTCCGCCAGCAGCGCCAGCGCGGTCACCCCCGCCACAATAGCCAATCCGGCCGGCAGCGAGCGCCCCTGTTCCAGCAGCATGCCGCCCGCCATCGCAGCGGTGATGACCGCTCCCAGGACAACCGCTGGCGGCACCTTCCAGCCGACCAGCCCCTCCGCCAGAAACAGCAGGGGAAACCAGAGCATCGAAAGCAGCGCCAGCCGGACAATGCGGCGCGCCAGGTTCAGCCTCTCGCCGCCTGTTCGCCTTCCCCACAGCCACAAGAGCGAAGCCGCTCCCAGGATCACGATCTGCAGCATTACGTACGTGTACAGCACGGAAGAACGGTTGGCGTAAATATGGTGAATCCGATCCACTTCGCGCAGCAGATCGGAGAAGCGCTTTTCCGCCGACAGACGCAGCAGGTGGCCGGACAGCCCCTCCGGCGGCGGCACGCGCAGCCATGACAGGACGGTGGGCAGCACATCCAGACCGCTGACCACCCCCGCCTGTCTGGTCGTCGCCGAGGTGAGCACCCCCGCCGCTCCTCCCCGCCACAACAGGATCGGCGTCAGCAGCGCCTTCTCCTTTTGGGCCTGAACATGCGGTGCGGGCGACAGCAGCATCACCAACTGCTCCGGCCTGCGCTCCCGCAGCACCCGATCCAAAAAGGCGCCCAGGTCGGCCAGCACCTGTTCGTACTGGCGGGCGAACCGGTCCGGCGCCATGTCGTCCGCCATTTGATAGAGGCGGGCCAGGTCGGACAACTGCACCGCAATCAGCCCGGAGGTGCGGTCCGCGTGAATCCGGGCGGCGAGGTAGTCGTAGCGGGTGCGCACGCCGTACGGGTAGCCGTCCTTTTGCTCCGAGACAGCGGCGGAGAGATCTCCCCGGGGGACGCGCCCCCGCTCATCCATGGCAAAGAGTACGGCGTGCCGCTGACGCACGTCGTCGTAATCGCCGCTGCCGTAACTGGCAGCGGGAATGCCGCGGCGGGCGAGCGTTTCGCCCAGCAGGCCGATCCGGGCGGTGTACGGCTTGTCCCGGTTTTCCGCGTGCAGGCGATAAATGCCGGGAAACACGACCCGGAAGCGTGCCACGTCTGCCCCGTCCGGCGGACTGAGCTGCCGGGCGCGCTCGCCTGCCGTCTCCCCGGTAGAGAGTGGTTCCTCCGGGTGATACGCCGTTCCGCTGCGCTCCGTGTACACGGCCGGTCCGCCGCTGCCGAGCA
>NZ_KE695655.1:0-151683 GCF_000454065.1 Brevibacillus thermoruber 423 | reverse complement strand
GTCCGCGCCCCCGGTGTACGGAGGGAGAGCGCGCCCGCCTCCGCCTGCTCCAGCCACGTATCCACATGTGGATAGCCGCACAGGCGGTCCAGCTCCCGAAACGACAGCCCCTCCACGAACAGCGCCACCACCTGCCGGCCCGCCGGATGTACCGGGTCGGCTCCGGTTGTGCGCACCGGTTTTTCCGCCGTCACAGTGGAACCAACAGCGACTGCGGCGGCAGCCGCTTCCGGATTCGCGACAGACGCCAGCAGCAGGCATGCCGCGAGCACCTGCAGCCCTTTTGTTCTCACCAGGCTCCCTCCTCTGTTGATAACACCGATACTTTTATCCACAAATTCCACAGGAAAATCCACAGGAAAATGTCGATTTTCCCGGCAATTCTTCGTGTTATCACCAGTATTCACAGGAGCCGGCGAACGCATCCAGCGGAAATTATCCAGAGTCTGTGGATAAAGGTGTGAAATGCGAGCGCGCTCTCTTCCACTCAGCCTCTGCCAGGCAAAAAGGCGGCGTTTTCAGCCTTTTGCGCAAAAAAAGAGACCCATACCTGGGTCACCATGAGGAGATGGAGAGAAGATGAGTGTTCATGTAATAAATTCTAACATGAAAATTCGTAAAGTCAACAATTTTTCGGAAAAATTCGCAAATGAATGTCAGGAAACATGACATATCGCTTGCCTCCCCACACCGAGATGGCGTCTCTCTGAAAAAAAGAGCCCGCGGAGTGACATCCGCAAGCCCTTTTCATCACGATAGGGGGAGGCCGGGCACGCCGTTCAGGTCAAGTCCGGCAAACTGTCCTTTTTGGTAGTGGATGTACCCGGCGGCGGCGATCATCGCGGCGTTGTCGGTACAGAGCGACAGCGGCGGGATGACCAGGGCAACGCCCTCCGCCTCGCAGCGCTGCTGCAGGCGTTCACGCAGCCCGCGGTTGGCGGCCACGCCGCCGGCCAGCAGCACCTGCCGGGCGCCGTATTCCCTGGCTGCCCGGATCGTTTTTTCCACCAGCACCTCGGTCACCGAATCCTGAAAACTGGCCGCCAGGTCGGCGGGATCGATCGTCTCGCCCCGCTGCGAAGCGTTGTGCAGCGTATTGAGCACCGCCGACTTCAGCCCGCTGAAGCTGAAATCATAGGAGTCCGGCTCCAGCCAGGCGCGCGGCAGCGGCACGCGCGGCTCTCCTTCGCGGGCCAGTCGGTCGATGTGCGGTCCGCCCGGATAGGGCAGCTTCAGCGCCCGCGCCACTTTGTCGTACGCTTCGCCGGCGGCGTCGTCCCGGGTTTCTCCCAGGATCTCGTACTCGCCGTGCGCTTTCATCAAGACCAGCTCGGTGTGGCCGCCTGAGACAACCAGCGCCACCAGTGGAAACCGCATCTCCTCCACCAGCCGGTTGGCGTAGATGTGGCCGGCGATGTGATGAACGCCGATCAGGGGGATGCCGCGGGCAAAGGAAACGGCCTTGGCCGCCGCCACGCCCACCAGCAGCGCGCCTACCAGACCGGGGCCGTAGGTGACCGCGATGGCATGGATGTCGTCCAGCGTCCGGCCTGCCCGGGTCAAGGCCTCCTCGATCGTCAGCGTGATGTTTTCCACATGACGGCGGGAGGCTACCTCCGGGACCACGCCGCCGAAGCGTTTGTGTATGTCCGCCTGCGAGGCGATCACGTTGGAAAGCACGACGCGGCCGTCCTGCACCACGGCAGCCGACGTCTCGTCGCAGCTCGTCTCGATCCCCAAAATGTACGTTGGTTCCCCCGATTCCTTGTGCGCCTGGTATGCCTGCCGCACGCGTTCCTCGTAGCGGGAAGGTTCTCTTCTGTTCATTGCAGTGTCACCCACATTATGATCGCGTCTTCGTTATTGTCCGAATAGTACCGTTTGCGCAGCCCCCGCTCCTCAAAGCCCAGTTTGGCGTACAGGCGGCGGGCCACGGTGTTGGACGGGCGGACTTCCAGCGTCATGCTCTTCGCTCCATACGCCACGGCCACTTCCATCATTTTGCGCATCAGCCGCTCCCCGATCTTTTTCCCCCGCCAGTCGGGGTGCACGGCTACGTTGGTAATGTGCGCCTCGTCCAGCACCACCCACATCCCGCAGTAGGCGATCACCTTGTTCTCCCGGTTCACGACAACAACGTAGCGTGCGTTGGGGTTTCTCGTCAGCTCGTTGACAAACGCGTCAGGCGGCCAGGGCGTGGTAAACGACAGCCGCTCCAGTTCAGCGACCGCGTGTACGTCGGCCAGCGTCATAAAGCGAAATCCTACCGCTTCTTGTTGCTCCATGCCTCTACTCCTTTTGGGAACCCTCCTGATTTTGGGCCAGCCACTTTGCTTCCGCTTCCGCCAACTGCAGATACTCGGGCACCAGGTCGTGCGCCGATCCGGCGTTTTCGATCTCGCCCAGTGCCAGAAGGCCGATATGGGCCGCCCGCGGATGGTTGTGCGAAGCCGGAGCAAACCGGGCTTGATCTCCCAGCACCGCCGCAATCGTCTCCCGATGCAGGCGGACGTCTTCGCCCAGGAACAAAATCGGTTCCCCTGCGGCCTGTTCGCGCAGCAGCGGCAGCCAGTCGGAGAGCAGGATGATGCGTTCGGCCAACTGAACCGAGACTGCCTCCATTCCTGCCGTCCGGTACGCTCCGCTGTAAACTTGTCCCCGCCGCGCGTCAAACAAGGGAACGATCAGCCCCGGAAAGCCCAGCGCGTTCTGCGCCACCGCCTGCAGGCTGGAGACGCCGACCACGGGCAGGTTCAGTGCCCAGGCGATGCTTTTGGCCGTGGCGACGCCGATGCGGACACCCGTATACGATCCGGGCCCTTTTGCCACGCCGATGCCGGAAAGCTGTTCCGGCCGCGTGTCCGTCTCGTCCAGCAGCCGGGAGACGCAGTCCATCAGGCGGACGGAGTGGTTTTTTTGCTGGTTGGTGGTCACTTCCGCCAGCACCCGTCCCTCCTCCACCACGGCTACGCTCAACACCAGGTTGGACGTGTCAATCGCCAGTACGCGCATCACCATCAAACTCCTCGCACAAAGTCACATACCGCTCCCCCTGCGGCACAAGTTCGATACGGCGGGTGTCCGCCCCCTCGTTTCGCAGGATGACCGTCAGCCGCTCCTGCGGCAGCACATCCTCGATCAGGGAAGCCCACTCGACCACGCAGACTCCATCACCGAAAAAATACTCGTCCAGGCCGAGCGAATCCACATCGTCTCCCACCCGGTAGACATCCATGTGATAAAGCGGCAGCCGTCCCTGATACTCTTTTATGATGGTAAACGTCGGACTGTTCACCACCTGCCGCACGCCCAGACCGCGGGCCAGCCCCTGGGTAAATGTCGTCTTGCCCGCGCCCAGGTCGCCCTCCAGCGCCAGAAAGTCGCCCGGCCGCAGCCGTTCGGCCAGACGCTCGGCAAAGCGCTGGGTGTCCCCGACTCCGGACAGCGTCCACCTGTATGTCATCCCTGTCATCCTCTCTTGTCAGTCGGCTTGTGCAAAATGATTGTAGCCCGCTTTTGCCAGCGGACCGCATACGCCGTCGCGGCACAGCGTGACGGACGGTCCGCCCTCTTCCACGCGGCCGATGACGGTGAAGGAAATGCCCGATTGGGCACATCGCCGCGCAAGTGTCTCCGCGCCCGCCGGGTCCACCGTGCCCACCAACTGATAGTCTTCGCCTCCGTACAGCGCCCAGTCCAGCGGGTCCCTGCCCGCCTGTGCGGCGTACGCCCGGGTCGCTTCGTGCACCGGCACCTGCGCGGCGTCCACCACCAGTCTCACGCCGCTCGCTTCGGCGATCTCCCACAGCTCGGAGGCAAGCCCGTCGCTGATGTCGTTCAGCGCCCCCGCCGAACCGGACGCGAGCAGCAGGCGTCCCGCCTCAATCTGCGCCGCGGGCCGCTGGTGGCAGGCGACCAGCACGGACCACTCGGACGGCACCCGCGCCCCCGCGTCTCTGGTCTGCAGCAGCAGGTGAAGTCCTGCGGCCGACCCTCCCAGATGACCGGTCACAAACACGAGCTGCCCCGGCCGCGCGCCCGAGCGGCGAAGCGCCCGCCCCTTTTCCACTTCCCCCAATACGGTCACGGAAAGGTGCAGGGCGTCGGGCGCCGCCACCGTGTCCCCGCCGATCACCCGGACACCGTACGCCGCGCACGCCTCGTAAATCCCGTCGTAGATCTCCCGGCATTCCGCCGCCGTCCAGCGCGGCGGTACGGCGATGCTGACCAGGGCAAAGCGAGCGATCCCGCCCATCGCCGCCACGTCGCTGATATTGCTGATGACCGCCTTGTAGCCGATATCGCTCGGCTTCATCGTCTCCCGCAGAAAATGGACGGTTTCCACCATGGCGTCACAGCAGGCGACCACCTCCATGCCCGGGGAGGGGGAAAAGACGGCGGCATCGTCGCCGATCCCCACTGAAAGCCCGTTTCCTTCCTGGCCGGCCGAGCGGCTCGTCCACTGGCGGATGAGCGAAAATTCGTCGTGCGCCACCGCGAACGCTCCTTTTTCCACATAGTGCATTCATTATACCGTTGCCGTACAAAGGCGCGCAAGGAAGCGGGCTTCCACTGACGAGCCCCGCTGTCTCCTGCGCTTCCCCCGCCGGCAGTCAGCCGCCGTCCGCCGGCGCCAGCTCCCTGAGCGACAGCTTTCCCCGGCAGCGGCCGCAGCGGTATCGGGCCGGGTTCATCTTTCGCTTGCGCTTGTAGCGCATGCCGCACGCCCGGCAGACCAGTTCGTACCGGTAGGGCAGCCGGGTCCGGCCGCCGCTTACCTCCCGGCAGTACCGGCTGCCGCCCACCTGTTTCAACAGCTCGCGAAACTCCCGGTCGGCGTGCCGATACCCCCGTTTTTCCAGGTGCAGGTGGTAGTGGCACAGCTCGTGTTTGATGATCCCGATCAGTTCCGCTTCCCCGTGCTCTTCCAGGTGGCGGGGGTTCAATTCGATATCGTGTGATTGGAGCAGGTACCGCCCGCCTGTCGTGCGCAGCCGCCGGTTAAAGCGGGCGCGGTGGCGGAACGGTTTGCCAAAAAACTCCTCCGATATGGCTTCCACCAGCGTCTGCAATTCCTGATCCGTCATGGTTTCCTCCCCGTCCTCCCGCCTGTCCCCCGACCTTTCCCGCACATATTGAAAAGTGGCGGATGAATAGGCTACACTTGTTGGGAAAGACACGTAGAATGGTGGAGGACTTATGCGTTATCTGATTTTGCAGGAACAAACCGGGCTGCGCTTTGTCGCCATGCCCGAATCCCATATGTACCAACTGGTCGCATTGCTCAAACGGCTGCACAAGGAGATCGGCAAGCTGACCATCGCCGACCGTCCGAAACTGCCCGTCATCGTCGCCGAGTGCACCGGGCTGGAACTGCTGAGCGACGCCTGCCCGGTTGAAGAGGGCCTCGCCTACGTCAGCCGCTTGGAGCGCCGTTTTGCCGCTCTTCAGGAGAGCGAGTATCCGCTCGTCTCCCTGCTCACGGAAATCCGCGCCCTGCAGGCGCAGCTTGAGTTTTTGAACGAAGAGGAATAAGCTTCGCAAAGAAACAGGTACCTCCGGCGCGTCTTCGGCATACATTGCCAATAGACGATTGACGCCAGGAGGTACTCTCATGCCACAGTGGATGCGCAGGCAGCTGCAGCGTGCCTTCTTCGGGAAGGACTTGCGGCAGATTCGCCTGTTGAACAGTTGCTGGTTTCTATATTGGGAAAAACACGGCGGCCGCCTGGAGTAAGAGGAGGCCGCTTTTTTTGTGGGCGGCCTCCCTTGGCCCGGACGGAGGAGTCCGGGCTCTTTGTCACTCCTCGGGGGCAATCATCGTCAAGCCGACGCGCTGCCGCTTTTCATCGATCTCCACTACCCAGACGTCGACGATGTCGCCCACCGTCACCACGTCCAGTGGGTGTTTGACAAAGCCTTTGCGCATCCGGGAGATGTGGACAAGTCCGTCGTTTTTCAGCCCGATGTCCACAAACGCTCCGAAGTCCACCACGTTGCGTACCGTGCCCTGCAGCTTCATCCCCACGGACAGGTCGGAGAGCTGGAGGACGTCGCTGCGCAGCAGGGGCTTGGGCAGTTCGTCCCGCGGGTCACGTCCGGGGCGCAGCAGGCTGTCGACGATATCCGCAAGCGTCGGTTCGCCGATCTCCAATTGCCGCGCCGTCTCGGCCAGATCCAGCGCCTGCAGCCGTTCGCGGCAGGTCTGGCTGCCGATCTCTTCGGGGGTGATTCCGATGATCGCCAGCAGCTTGTGCACCGCCGCGTAGGATTCGGGGTGGATCGGCGTTTTGTCCAGCGGATTGGCGCCGTCCATGATCCGCAAAAAGCCGATGCACTGTTCGTACGTCTTGGCCCCGAGACGAGGCACGTCTTTCAACTGCGAGCGGTCGGTGAACTTTCCGATTTCCTCCCGCTTCTTCACGATGTTGCCGGCCACCTGGCGGCTGATGCCGGAGACGTACTGCAGCAGGGAGGGGGAAGCGGTATTTACGTCCACCCCGACGTGGTTGACCGCCGACTCCACGACGAACTGCAGGCTCTCCGCCAGGCGGGACTGGGAGACGTCGTGCTGGTATTGGCCCACGCCGATTGATTTGGGGTCGATCTTGACCAGTTCGGCCAGCGGGTCCTGCAGCCGGCGGGCGATCGAGACGGCGCTGCGCTCGGCCACGTCCAGCTCGGGGAACTCCTCCTTGGCCAGTTCCGAAGCGGAGTAGACGGAAGCGCCCGCCTCGTTGACGATGATGTAAAACACGCTCTGCTTCAGATCCTTCAGGACCCCGGCGATGAACTGCTCCGTCTCCCGCGAGGCGGTTCCGTTGCCGATGGCGACGACGTGCACACCGTATTTCTCGATCAGCGCCTTTACCTTGGCCGCCGCTTCCGCCACCTTGTTGGCGGGCGGCGTCGGGTAGATGACGGCCACATCCAGCAGTTTGCCGGTCTCGTCCACCACGGCCAGCTTGCAGCCGGTCCGGTAGGCCGGGTCCACGCCCAGCACCACTTTGCCTTTCAGCGGCGGCTGCAGCAAGAGGTTGCGGAGGTTTTCCGCGAATATGTGAATCGCCCTCTCTTCCGCCGTCTCCGTCAGCTCGGCCCGCACTTCCCGCTCGATCGACGGAGCGATCAGGCGCTTGTAGCTGTCTTCCACCGCCGCTTCCAGCCAGGGGCGGGCCACCGTCTCCCGGGCGACGACGCGTTTTTTCAGATAGGCGAGGATTTCCTCCACCGGCGCCTCGACCGCGACCTTCAGGATGCCTTCGTTCTCGCCCCGGTTGATCGCCAGCACGCGGTGGGGGACCACCTTTTTCAGCGGCTCGCTGAAGGCGTAGTACATCTGGTAGACGTTTTTCCCGTCCGCTTCCTCCGCCTTTTGCTCCGTCACCAGCGTCCCTTTCTGGAACGTCCGCTGCCGGATCCACTGCCGAATCTCTGCGTCATCCGAGATCTGTTCGGCCACGATGTCCATCGCTCCCTGCAGCGCCTGCTCCGCCGACTCCACTCCCTTTTCGGGGTCGACGTACGCTGCCGCCTCCGCTGCCGGATCACCCGCCGCAGGCAGGCTCAACAGGTACACGGCCAGCGGCTCCAGGCCCTTTTCCTTGGCCATCGTGGCCCGGGTCCGCCGCTTCTGCCGGTACGGCCGGTACAAATCCTCCACTTCCTGCAGCTTGACGGCGCGCTCGATGGCCGCCTTCAGCTCGTCGGTCAGCTTGCCCTGCTCCTCGATCAGCCGGATTACCTCTTCCTTGCGCACGGACAGGTTGCGCAAATAACGAACGCGCTCGTCGATGGCGCGAATCTGGGTTTCGTCCAGCTCCCCGGTCATTTCCTTGCGGTACCGGGCGATAAACGGCACTGTATTGCCTTCGTCCAGCAAGGTGATCGTGCGCTCCACCTGATGCGGCTTGACGCCCGTCTCCTGCGCGATCGTCTGGATCATCAACGTTCGGTCCATTCCGTACCTCCTGCACTCGTCCTACGCGGTTATTGTATCACAACCGGCAAATGGCCCCCCAGCGCAATCGCGCAAAAAACGGAGGTGGTGTCCACCTCCGCCGTCGGTTACGTTACGATGTCGGGTTGGTCAGCCTGCAGCGCCGCCCGCAGTTTGCCGAGAGCCCTGCGCTGCAGCCGCGAAACGTGCATCTGGGACATGCCCAGCAGATCCCCTGCCTGCTTTTGGCTCAAATTCCGATAAAACGTAAGATGAATGATGGCCTGTTCCCGTTTGTCCAACGCATGCAGGGCGCGGTCCAGCATCAACTGCCGGTCGATCCGGTCATACCCTTCCTCTTCCACCCCGACCACGTCCAGAAGCGAGACGGCGTTGCCGTCGCTGTCCGACTCCAGCTCGCTGTCGATCGACAGGGAATAGTAGCTCCGTCCCATCTCCAGCGTCTCCAGCACGTCTTCCTCGCTGATGCCGAGCGCGTCCGCGATTTCCGCAATCTGCGGGGAGCGCTGCAGGCGGGCGGTCAGTTCGTCCGCCGTACGCTTGATCTTCGGGCTCAGCTCCTTGATCCGCCGGGGGACGTGGACGCTCCAGGTCTTGTCGCGGATGTAGCGCTTGATCTCCCCGACAATGGTCGGAACGGCAAAACTCTCGAACGTGCGGCCCAGCGAGGGGTCAAACCGGCGAAAGGAGGCAAGCAGCCCGAGCATGCCCACCTGAAACACGTCCTCGTAGGAAATCTGGCCGCGCACGAATTTTTTCGCAAGCGTCTCCACGAGTGGGGTATAGGCGCGAACCAGTTCCTCCTGCAAACCGGGGTCCCCTGTCTCACGAAACGCGCCGACCAGCCGAATCAGCTCTTCGCGGCTAGGCTTCCGCTTCGGAATCTGCCCGGTCATCGCAAGCCACCCCATCCCCCCGCACGTACTTGGTCATGGAAACCGTCACTCCCTCGCCCACCTGAACGTCCACTTCGTCCATCAGCGCATGGATCAGGAACAGACCCAGTCCTCCTTCGGCCACGTCGTCGAGGTCCGCATCGGGGTGGATCGGCCTCAAATCTGCCGGCTGTCCGTCAAACCAAAACCCTTTCCCCTGATCTGCCACTTCGATGACCAGGCGATCCGGAAACACGCGGCAGGTGACGCTCAGCTCCATCTCCTCGGCGGAGCGGTCGTAGGCGTGGTTCACCGCGTTGGTGCAGGCCTCGGCCACCGCCAGCTTGATGTCTTCGATCTCCTCGTAGGCAAATCCCATCCGGTTGGCAATGCCCGAAACAGTCAGGCGGACAACGCCCACATACCCCGCCCGGGCTGGCAGCGTCAGTCGGATCACATCGGCCTCAGGTCGTTGCGCCATTCGTCGCTCTCTCCTTTGCGGGGAACAATTCGTTCATACAATCCGGTGAGGCGAAACAGCCGCTCCACGCGCGGCGACAGACGTTCCACGACGAGCCGGCAGCCCGTCTGCCTGCACGCTTTCATCGCCGCGACAAAAATACCGATCCCCGTGCTGTCCATGTATTCAACGGCTGTCAGATCCACGGCGACGCTCCTCACGTCCGGCTGGTTGACCAGCGGCAGCAGGCGCTCCTTTAGCTGCGGCCCCGTAAAGGCGTCGATTTCCCCTGCGAGTACCAGCACGTGTTCACCGCCGTTGCTTGTGTGCGTAATCGTCAGGTCCATCCGCAACTCCCTCCCGTATGCTGTGCTCACGTACGTCGAAGTATGATCATGGTGTAATCATCCGGCAGTTCAAACTGGGAGAGGAGCAGCAGCCTGCGGTAGAGGCGGTTGGCCATCTCCTGGGCAGGTGCCCCCACTTCCCCCTGCAGATAGGAAACCAGCTCCTCCCTTTGGAAGTACGCTCTCCCCACCTTGCGTTCCGTCACGCCGTCCGTCAACAGGATCAGGCAATCTCCCGGTTCGAGCGCCACTTCCCGCTCCTCGTACGTGCTTCCCGGCGCAATTCCCAGGGCCGCGCCCCGGCCTTCGAGATCGTAAAAGCGGTCCTCGGCCCGCCGGTACAAAAACCCCGGCTCATGTCCCGCCGTCGCGTAGCAAAAGCGGTGAACAGCCGCGTCGTAACGGCCGTACACCATCGTGACAAACATGCTCGGATCGAGGTTCCGCTCCACGACATTGTTCAAATGACGCAGGATGTCCGCCGGCCCCAGCTCCATCTCGCCCAGGCCGTCGATGGCGTATTTGAGCATCGACATGCACATGGCCGCGGGAATCCCCTTGCCCGTTATGTCGGCGATCGCCAGGCTGAACCTGTGGCTGTCGTGGCAGACAAAATCGTAGTAGTCGCCGCTCATCTGCTTGGCCGGAACGCTGACCAGCCCCACGTCCACACCGGGGCAGGAGGGAAGCCTCTGCGGCAGCAGCGCCTGCTGCATCGCGGAGGCTACGGCGATTTCCGACTCCAACTGTTGATGCCGACTCCGCCAACTGTGAATCGAGCGGTAAGCGTTACCATACTCGATCATGATTTCCGTCAAAATCTGAAACGACTCCCGGACGAACTCAGGAACCGGCCCCAAACGCTCCAGCGCCCGTCCGTGCAGGTCGGCGAGCTCTTCCGGGGAGACGTTGCGGGCCAAGAGCTGCTTTCCCAACTGCTGGGCTCCGTACAATTGGGCTTCTCCTTTGCCCTCCCGGTAATCCCGCAGCAGGCGCGCATACTGTTCTTCCAGGTCGTAATCCGTCAACCGGGGTCACCTCCCCCCGCTTCGTTCCGCCACTTGACGACGATGACACGCGTTCCTTTTCCGGGGACGCTCTCCAGAAAAAAATCGTCCATCATCCGCTTCACCCCCGGCAGTCCCGCTCCCAAACCGCCTGACGTGGAATACCCGTCCTCCATCGCCTTGCGAATGTCGGCGATGCCCGGACCGGTGTCGGCAGCCGTGATCCGCAGCCCGACACGGCTGTCCCGCTCCACCTGTTCGATGAAAATCGTGCCGCTGTCCGCGTACAAGTAGATGTTGCGCGCCAGTTCGGAGATGGTGGTGGCGATGCGGGACTGCATAATGGTGCCGAAGCCCAGTTGTCTCGCCATGTTGCGGCCGATCTGCCTGGCCGTGACAATGT
Source organism: Brevibacillus thermoruber 423 (assembly GCF_000454065.1). Lineage (GTDB taxonomy): Bacteria > Bacillota > Bacilli > Brevibacillales > Brevibacillaceae > Brevibacillus > Brevibacillus thermoruber. Next base: position 140,631 of record NZ_KE695655.1, on the reverse strand, counting down.
CCGCCTCTGTTGCGATGTTGACTTGTTCTGAATAAGGCTCTGTCACAACCGGAAACTCCTTCCATCCGCGCTTGTCACCGATCCGATCCATTAGCAAAACGTGTCATTTTTTGTCTACGGAATCATTTCGCTGCCGCCGTTTCGAATCCCTGCCCCCACAGCAAAAAAACCACTTGTCGCACAAGTGGTTTTTGCTGTCTGAGCATCCGGCAAACGATTAAAAGTCAATGAGTCCCAGGCTGATCTGCAGGGATTCATTGACGCGATCCATCATCTCGTCGTCCAGATGCGTTATTTTATCGGTCAGCCGTTGTTTGTCAATGGTTCGAATCTGTTCCAGCAGAATCACGGAGTCACGGTCAAATCCGTACGTTTTTGCGTCAATCTCTACATGCGTCGGCAGTTTCGCCTTCTGAATCTGCGCCGTGATGGCGGCGACGATGACCGTTGGACTAAAGCGATTGCCAATATCGTTTTGAATGACTAAAACAGGCCGCACGCCTCCCTGTTCAGAGCCAACGACCGGTGACAGGTCAGCGAAAAACACATCGCCACGTTTGACAATCACAAGTCACACCCCGCTAACTAAGCGGATAAGAGTATGGTCAGCCTCTTCCTCTGCGCCAAATGCCTCCGATGCCATTTTCAGATTGATTTTCGCCATTTCCATGTAACCCTTTTGCATGGTTTCGCGAATGACACGTTTTTTGCGCTCTTTCAAGTAAAGGTGCATCGCCTGGCGAATAAACTCGCTGCGATTGGATTTTTCTTTTTGAATGACGCCATCCACTTCCTGGAGCAAGTGCTGTGGCAAGCTGATCATGATGCGTTTCGTGTTAGACTTAGACAAGACAAATCCACCTCCAACCATGACCGTAACATCCGCAGTGCTCGTTCCACCGCGATCCGGTAGGAACAATACCATTATGTCGAACCATTTTCAAAAATATACCTGTCCGATCGCTGTCAGGCAAAAAAAGCCCGTTTTGCGCTCTACTTGTATTCGCGCTCCATCCGCAAATTCCTGCCTGATGTCGACTGCTAGTTATTTACACTTTGTGACAGGTCGTGCTGTCTCGTCAGCGAATGGTACACGTCCACCACTTTGCCGCCGCGCAGGTAGACGCGCGGGATGCGGTGATCAAGCATGCACGCGACCTCGTAGTTAATCGTCCCCAACCAATCGGCCACTTCATCCAGCGAGATTTCGTCGTCCCCCTGTTTGCCGTACAGCACCACCTCGTCACCTACCCGTGCCGTTCCGTGATCGATCCTGACCATGATCTGGTCCATGCAGACCCTGCCGACCACCGGCGCCCGACAGCCCTTGTACAGAACCGATCCGCGATTGGACAGCAGCCGGGAAAACCCGTCGGCATAGCCGATCGGGAGCGTGGCGATCTGCTCGCCCGGCTGCGCAGTGTACGTCGCCCCGTAGCTGGTCGTGTAGGGCGCTTCGGTCATTCGCTTGACATGGGCAATCCGGGTCTTCAGGGAAAGCGCCGGAACCAGTTGCACGCGAGCCTGCTGCTTCATGTAGGCGGAAGGGTATAATCCGTATAAACCTATGCCCAAACGGATCGTATCATACCCCCATTCGGGAAAGGCGATGGCGGCAGCGGTATTGGAGCAGTGGACGCGCGGCAGCCGCCTGCCCGTCTCCCGCAAGGCGCGCAAACACGACTGGAACCGCTCGTGCTGCTCGCAGACCAGCGTGACATCCGGTTCGTCGGCGGTGGCAAAGTGCGTGAAAATGCCCGCCCAGCGGAGCAGGGGGCTGTTTTCGAGCGCTTCCACCACGGCAAACAGCTCGTCTTTGGCGCGCACGCCGATTCTGCCCATGCCCGTATCCACCTTGATATGAATGCCGACGGGCTTGGCCGACGCCTCCTGCAGCAAACGGTTCGCCTCCGTCATCCAGTCGGCGTGGTAGGCCGTCAGCTCCACCTCCCAGCGGCTGGCGGCCACCACCGAATCCGGGGGCGTGTAGCCGAGCACCAGGATGGGCGCGGTGATCCCCGCCTTTCTCAGCACAATCGCTTCGTCCAGCATCGCCACGGCGAGCGAATCGGCACCGCTGTCCAGCGCTTCCCTGCCGACGTGAAAGGCGCCGTGTCCGTAGCCGTCCGCCTTGACGACGGCCATGATGCCGGCGGAAGCCGGTATGTGGCGGCGGAACGCCTGCACATTGGCCCGAATCGCATCCAGATCCACTTCAACCCAGGTATCGCGGCAGTACGGTTTCATCTCGTTCGTTATCTCCTCTTTTGCAGCTTTTGATAGACAAACAGCCGTTCGTTGAGATGGTTGAGAAACTGCCGGGACACCATCAACGAATGCCGCTTGCCGCCCAGCTTGTACAAATGGCGGCCTTCAAAAATCGGCTCCACCTCCGACAGCGGATAGCTCGTCTCCCGGCCGCCCATGGAGACGATCAGATGCGTCTTGGTCAGCTTGTACGACGGCCGCAGCGTATACTTGTACACAAACGGCGCCAGGCCGACGACTGCGATCGCGATGGCAAAGGCGAGCACTTTGAAAGCCGGTGTCTGGGTGTTGAAAAATTGAGACAAAAGGAGCATCCCGACGACAAAGAAAAGCGTCTCCATGATGCGCATTTTCATGTTTTTGCGCAGCAGCAGGTCTTTGTAGCCGGACTCTTCCTGGTACAAAATCTCATCGGACGTTTTTTTCATGGATGCTGCTTCACCTCATCGCGTAGTTACTTCGACTTTATCGCTTTCTGCCGCTGTATGTCAATTCGCTTATACACCGGCAGACCGTTCCTTTTCGTCCGCTGAACCCGCCGCCTGTTCCCCGGCATCGAGGTCGATGCGTCAGAGACGGCGCCACACACGACAAAAAAGGACGGCCAATGCCGTCCCGAGTGTGTAGACAAAGTGACTGCTGGGGGGAGAAGCACGTTTCCGGCTTCCGCTCCATGCTCGCCCAGCAGGGAAGCACAGACTGCACGCTCCGCACCGATTTGCGGGGGATCGCCAAAGCCGTATCGCTCCGCAGCCCATTCAAAGGTGGCGCTCCTTTTTCCCGCAAATCGCTGCTCCGCTCGGTAGGGCTTCACAAGTCGCTCTGCCTGGAAACATGCTTCTCCTTCGATACAATTGGTTTGTCTTCAGTCTGAGGACGGCCAATGCCGTCCCGATTGATTATTTTCCGCTCACGCCGTACGTGGATTGGGCCACCTTGACCATTTCCTCTTCCGGCAGGTCGCCGGTCAGCGTAAACTCCACGCCGTCCAGTTCCCAGCTCAGGTAGCGCTGATTGTCAGCATTTTGGATCAGCACCCCGACGGTGAAGCCCAGATCGACCGGCAGCCCCTGCTCCGAGGACACCGAGGTCGCCGTGGGGCGCGCTTCAATCAGCTTGTAGTTGTACAAACCTTTGTACTCCAGTACGACCGTCCGCTCACCGTCCCGGGTTACCGGCTCGATGTCGCCCTGCTTCACGCCGTCAGGGGTGTAGGTGGGCACAATGACACCGAACTGGCTGGATGGCGGTTTGCTTGTGTCGTTTTCCTGCGACAGCGTCGGCACCACCGGCAGTGAACTGGTGTTCATGTTGCGGTCTTTGTCAAACGCATCCTTGTCAAACTGCGGGTTGAACACAAAGTCGGTGAAGTTGATCGTGACCAGCGTATTCATATTGGAATCCATGATTTCCGCTCGCGTCGGCTTCAGTTCCTCCGTCAGCCAGATCTTCTGCCTGGTCAGAGAGCGATTGCCGTTGTAATTGGCCTTGACTTCAAACACGTACTGCCTGTCGTCCATGTCCATCTTGCGTTCCGTGTCGTCGATGATGCTGCGGACCAGCGTCTCGTAGAGATAGAGCGGACCGTTGTTTTCCGGCCAGCCGCTTTGGAAGCGGAAGCTCTTGTTCAGATGCGGCGTCAGGACGAACACCCCTTCATTGTTGCGCAGGATGATCTGCGTAATCCCTCGCTGCTTGGATGTGAGCGCGACACGGTAGTTGGTCGGTTTCTCGTACCACACCGCCACATCGTACTCCATCGCCGTGGAGCCGGTCTGCATGGTCAGTACGGCCTGAGACTTGTAGCCGGCCATCTTGTCCAGCGTGCTGCTCAGGTCATCCACCACATCATCCGGTGTCTTTTGACCGAAGCAGCCGCCGAGCAGCAGGGAAAAGACCAACAAGAAAACCAGTGGTAAAGCTGCCCGTTTCATTCAAAGAACTCCTCCTTGTCTGCTAATTTCGACAAAGAAGGGCACTCCTGTCTATTTCCTGGGAAATCTGTCAGTCTTTCGCCTCTTCCGCGCACATCGTGTCAAAAGTCCGTTCGGTTATCGGGACGCGACATCGCCTTGATCGGCTGAAGACTTACCCTTTCTGTTAGAGCAGGTAGTCCCTCCTGATCTACGCGATATAAATCTATGTCCATCCTCGTCCCGATATGCAGACAAGTTACAGTTCTTCCACCACAACCTGCGCCACGGCATAATCCCGGCTGTGGGAAATGCTGAGGTGAACCCGCACCCGCTCCGGGTTGAGTCCGACCCGCTCCAGCGCACCCCTGCTGATGCGCATTTCCGGCTTGCCTGTGTCCGAAGAGAAGACCTCCACATCGTGAAAGCCCACCTGGCCGCCAATCCCGGTGCCCAGCGCCTTTGCCGCCGCCTCCTTGGCGGCGAACCGGCCGGCCAGGTATTCCGCCCGCCTCGCCTTCGCCTTGCCGTCCAGCAGCGCTTTTTCCGCGTCCGTAAAAAGTCGGTCGAGCGCTTCCGGCCGCCGCTCGATCAGCGCCTGCACGCGCCCGATTTCCACAATGTCCGTGCCGATTCCCACAATCATGAACGATCCCGCTCCCCATTCTTTGGTTATGCAGTGACGATATCACCCCATTCTATTATTGGCAAGGGCTGCCGCAAACCAAAAACAACCCCCGCAAAAAAGCGGGGGTGTAAACTGAGGACAAACCAATTGTATCGGAGGAGAAGCATGTTTCCAGGCAGAGCGACTTGTGAGCCCTACCGAGCGGAGCAGCGATTTGCGGGAAAAAGGAGCGCCACCTCTGAATGGGCTGCAAAGCGATACGGCTTTGGCGATCCCCCGCAAATCGGTGCGGAGCGTGCAGTCGGTGCTTCTTTGCTGGGCGAGCACGGAGCGGATGACGGAAACGTGCTTCTCCCCCCAGCAGTCATTTTGTCTACACACTGAACCCCCGCAAAAAGCGGGGGTGAATGGTCCTGTTATTCGGTAGGTTGTTGCGTTTGCTGAGCGGATTTCGCAGCGGATTGCTGGTTTTGGCGGCGCACTTCCGATACGTTGGTTTCGCTCGCAAATTCGGTTGCGGTGGTTTGCGCAGCTTGCTGTTGCGCTTGGTTCGCACCTGCTTGTTTGGTTTGTTTCGGCATCGTCCATTCACCTCCTCCGTATCACTGAATATAATGTGCGCCGCAAGCAGGCGGCCTATTCCCGCCTGTTTTTTCCTTCCACACGGCAAGCCCGCACGGGAACGGCTCGGGCCGCGGTGTCGGTTCGCCGCCGTTTTCGGGCATCCTAAGTGCCAACGGCGGCAGGAGTTTCCCTGCCCCGCCGCGAAGTATTCCCTTTCATTCGAGTACGAAAGGAGCAACCCACATGGCTCGTACCGTCATTGTCTACACTCAGCCCACCTGCGGCCCCTGCCAGGAGGAAAAAATGTGGCTGACGCAGCAAAACATCCCGTTTGAGGACCGCGACATCCGCAAAAATGACGCCTATTTCCAGGAAGCGATCGAACTGGGAGCGAGCATGACGCCCGTTACCCTGATCGTGAAGGAAGACGGCGAGCGGATCGTCGTTCACGGCTTTGACAAGGAGCAATTGAAAAAAGCGTTGGATCTCTCTTGATCCAACGCTTTTTTGTTCCCGCCTGTGGGAAATGTGACGGGTAAACATTTTAAAGCCGCTTCCTGTGAAGAAGCGGCTTCGCCAAAGGACTTTGGCGCACAGTTGTTTGTTATGCGAGCGAATGAGCACCCGCTTGTTTTTTTTCTTTGATGAGAGGCGACATGTCCGGCAAGTGCGAAAGAATCTGCTGTACGGCAGGTGAGCACTCCGTGTTCAGGGAGTAAAACACCCAGGGACCCCTGCGCTTCTCCTTCACCAACCCGTGTGTTTTCAATTTGGCCAAGTGCTGGGAAACGGATGGTTGGGATGTTTGCAAAATCTCCACGAGATCGCGTACACAGAAAGACTGTACCTGCAGGAGAGCCATGATCGTCAAGCGTGTTTTGTCGCCGAGAAGCTTGTAGATCTCTGACAAATACAACACCTGCGTCAAATCAACATCCATAATACCCCACCTTTGCCTTGCATATCTGTTTATCAGTATACTATACACACATAAGGCAGGGAAGATATGATGTCGAAAGATCCGTGAACGCCTGTCAGACGTCCCTCGTCTGCATCGCTTCCACCAGGCGGTCCGCCGTCCGGGCGGCCAGCGCCATCACCGTGTTGGTCGGATTGCCGCCGCCCGATGTGACAAACGTGGATGCGCCCGCGATGAACAAATTGGGAATGTCGTGGGTTTGCCCGAATTCGTTGACCACGGACGTCGACGGGTCCCTGCCCATCCGGCAGCCGCCCATCAGGTGGGCCGTGTCGTCGACGACGTGCTCCGGTGTGCCGCCCATCGCTTCAATCAGCCGCTTCATCTGCTCGACGGCGTGGGCGATCAGCTTTTTGTCGTTTTCCCCGTAGGAAAAGGTCACTTTCGGGACCGGCAGACCGTACTCGTCTTTTTCGTCGCTCAAGGTGACGGCGTTGTCGGGATGGGGAAGCACCTCCCCGACGAGCGTGACCCGGGCGTAGTAGTTGTAATCCAGCATCGTCTCCCGCAGGGCTTTCCCCCACAAAAAGGACCCGTCCAACCGTTCCGCTGCAATCGCCCCGGCCATGGCCACCGGCCTCGCTCCGTGGGCGCTCAGCGTGTACCCCCGGGCAAACCCCCGCTCCCGGTCCGTCTCGTAAAAATGCTGGGTCAACGCCAGCACAGGCGTCCCTTTGTACAGGCGCACTTCGTCAGGCAATAGTCCGTACACGTCCTGGCTGGAGTGGGGCATGATCGCCTTGCCCACCCACCCGCTGGAATTGGCCAGCCCGTCCGGAAAATGGGGCGTGGCCGAATGCAGCAGCAGGCGCGGCGTCTCCACGACATAGCCGGCGAGAATCACGACCCGGGCTGTCTGCTTGTACGTGTCGCTCCCGTGTTGAAAGAGAACGCCGGTGACGCGCGTCCCATCCGTGAGAATCTGCGTCACCATGCAGTCGGACAGCACTTCCGCCCCCGCCTGGATCGCTTTCGGGATGTGGTGAATCAATCCGCTGTACTTGGCGTTGGGCAGGCATCCCTGGTTGCAGAAACCGCGGTTGATGCAGGGAGGCCGGCCGTCAAACGGCGCGGACAAAATGGCCAGCGGCGCGACGACGCTGTCGAAGCCCAGCTTTGCGCACGCTTCCCGAAACAACTGCGCGTTGGCGCTGATCGGCTCCCGCACCGGAAACGGATACGGCCCGTTGAACGGCCCCCAGGGAAAGTGATCGGGACCGGACACGGCGATTTCCCGCTCGATCTTGTCGTAATAGGGAGCCAGGTCCTGGTAGCGGAGCGGCCAGTCTTCGCCGACGCCGTCCACCGTCTTGGTCATAAAGTCGCTCTCGTGAAACCGCAGGAAGACCCCGGTAAAATGGACGGTGCCGCCCCCTACACCCCTTCCCGAGTTGTTATGCCCCAGCCGCAGCGGATTGTTCCCGTCGACCAGGCGGGTCTCCTGCCAGCCGAGGTTTTTCATCGCCAGCTCGTCACTGGCAAAATCGGTCTGCGGATTCCAGAAGGGGCCCGCTTCGATCACGACGACGCGCAGCCCGGCCTTGGCCAATTCGTATGCCAGCACGCCGCCCGCTGCCCCCGCCCCGACGATGCAGACATCCGCCCCGTCCGCGTACCGGCGCTGATCCAGCCGCTTGGAGCGGTGCCCTTCATAATGGTCGCTGTGATGCGTTACCCGGTCCTTATTCTCCATCCGCTTTCGCCTCCCAGGGGTCCACCAGTCCTTTTTCCACGCGCACGTAGCCGCGCGGATACGCCGGTCCGCCGTAGCCGATATCCGACCAGACCAGGGGGTGGGAGTAATACGCCTCCACCGTGTCGCGGAGCAGCTTGGTGAAAAAGTCGACGGGGTTTAGCTGCGCCCAGGCGGTGGTGGCGGGAACCTGCCCGGCCGCCACCGCTTCCAGGACGGCCTGCTGCTCTTCCCGCTTCAAGCCGGGAAATTCCGCGCCGTACTTCTCGCGGCTGGCCTCGTTGATCCCGGCCAGTCCCAGGAGGTACAACTGCTGCTTGGGCGGCACCCCCACCTTCCGCTGCGCTTCCCCGATCGGACTGGCGGCCGATTCGTCCAGATGCTGGGTCACGTACGTCAGCACCTCCAGCCGGTGGTCATCCACCAGCACGCTGACGATGGACTGCAGCAGCATCGCTTCCTTTTTCGTAAAAAAGCGGTACGCCACTTGAGGGGTGCGCCGCTTGCCGACAATGTTCCGGGTGTGAGGGTCCCAGGCGGCGTGTTCCTCCCACACGTCAAACGATGGGTAACGGCTCGTTTTCGCCATGCCGCCTCACCCCCAGTACAGGGCCAGCAGCCCCAAGGCCGAGATCGCCGTCATCATCAACGGCAGCATAATGGGCGGGCCGACCAGAAAGTTTTGGCTCTGGGAATACCCGCCCACGCGCTGTCCCACGCCCGCGGTATGCAGATAGGCCCCGTACAGGCCGCCAGCCATGCCGATCCACATGAACAGGGCAAACAGCACGCGCAGCCACCCCGCATTGTAAAAAGCCAGGACGATGGCGGTCACGGCAAACAGCGGCCCTTCCACCACCGGCACCCACATCGCCCAGCGGCGAAAGTTTTGCCGGGCGTGAAACAGCGTCACCTGAACAGACAGGATCGCAAACGCAAGTCCCACAAACAAGAGCAGCACCCGCTCAAGGGGCCAGCCTTGCCACATTGGTCATCTCCTCCTATGAATCCCATTTTCTTCACCAGTGCTGTGCCTATTTTTTCCGCATCTTCCGGCTGCTATTCTTCTTTCTTCGGATTCATTCCCCCGAGGCCGCGCCGCAAAACGAAAAAAAAGCCAGCCTGTCCACAGGCTGACCATGGGCGACCCGTTTATCCCAAAAAACGCAGCGCGAGATAAAGACCTGTCAACGTGAGAAACAACGTGGGCACGGTAAGGACGATCCCTGTGCGGAAATACTGGGCCCAGGTAATCGTCACACCCTTGCGCCCCAGTACGTGCAGCCAGAGCAGTGTCGCCAGCGAACCGATTGGCGTGATCTTGGGCCCCAAGTCACATCCGATGACGTTGGCGTAGACGAGCGCTTCGCGAACCACCCCCGCGGTCGCCGTGCCCTGGATCGCCAACGCGTCAAACATTACCGTCGGCAAATTGTTCATCACCGATGAAAGCACCGCCGCGGTAAAGCCCGTCCCGAGTGACGCGGCAAACAGACCGTGCGCGGCCAGCACATCCAGCCAGTCTCTCACCCAGTCGGTCAAGCGGGCATTGTGCAGCCCCCAGACGACCACGTACATCCCGATGGAGAATATCACGACCACCCACGGCGCCTCTTTCACAATCCGGCGCAGTTGAATCGCCGCGCTCTTCCTCGCCGCCAGGTAAAACGCCGCAGCCGCCCCGGCAATCATCAGCGACACGGGAAGGTGCAGCCATTCACTGGCGAAAAAACCGGCCAGCAGAACGGCCAGAATCGGCCATGACAGACGAAACAGCGCCTGATCGCGAATAGCCTCGCGCGGCTCTTTCAGGTGGGTCAGGTCGTAGCGGCGGGGGATGCTGCGGCGAAAATACCAAAACAGCACCAGCAGGCTGGCCCCCACGGAAAACAGCGTGGCAGCAGCATCCTGCCCGCGTATTCGGCGAAGCCGATGCCGAAATAGTCGGCCGATACGATGTTGACCAGGTTGCTGACCACAAACGGCAGCGAACTGGTGTCGGCGATAAAACCGCTGGCCATCACGAAGGCGAGCACCATCTGCCCGTCCAACCGCAGGGCACGCACCTGCGCGAGAACGATCGGAATGAAAGCCAGACCACTGCTGTTTCTCCTCTCGATCATCCCACCGCCGCGTCTGTTGTTCCGCGCAGCGGGGACAAGGTACATGAAAAAGAGCGAACCTCAAAAAGGCCGCTCTTTTTATCTTACGATACTGTCGGGTTATCCGAAACGCCCGGTGATGTAATCTTCCGTCCGCTTGTCGCTCGGATTTTGGAAAATGACCGGAGTGGCGTCGTATTCCACCAGCTCTCCGTTGAGGAAAAACGCCGTCTTGTCGGAGATGCGGGCCGCCTGCTGCATGTTGTGGGTGACGATGACGATCGTGTAGGTTTCCTTCAGCTTGATCAGCAGCTCCTCGATCTTCGCCGTGGAGATCGGGTCGAGCGCCGACGTCGGTTCGTCCATCAGCAGAATCTGCGGTTGGACCGCCAGCGCGCGGGCGATGCAGAGGCGCTGCTGCTGGCCGCCGGAGAGGCTGTACGCCGGTTTTTTCAGCACGTCTTTTACCTCGTCCCAGAGCGCGGCTGCCTTTAGGCTGTTTTCCACGATCTCGTCCAGCGTGCTGCGGTCGGTTGTGCCGTGCAGACGCGGGCCGTAGGCGATGTTGTCGTAAATGCTTTTCGGAAACGGGTTGGGCTGCTGAAACACCATCCCGATGTTTTTGCGCAGACGCTCCACGTCCACGTTGGGGCCGTAGATGTCTTCGCCGAACACCTTGACCGTTCCCGTGATGCGCGTGTGCGGAACGTAGTCGTTCATGCGGTTCAGCGTCCGCAAAAACGTGGATTTTCCGCATCCCGACGGTCCGATCAGGGCCGTGATCGAGTGGGGTTCCACATCGAGATGTATATGATGAAGAGCTTGCTGTTTGCCGTAGTAGAGATTCAACTCACGAACCGAAATGACGCTCATGCGGTATTCGCTCCTTCGTTTCTCGTCTTCTCGATCGCGTCGCGGTGGACCACGCTCATCCTTTCCAACTATATCGGCCGAATGTTGCGTTTTTGTATGAAATGTATAAAGTTTTGATAAAGATTTGGAGCAAAGGTAAAGTTATGGTAAATCTTTCCCTGATGCAATCGACGTCTCTCCCGGCGCCCCCTACAATAAGGCTGTACGCATTGTCGAACAAGGGGAGAATCATCAATGCCAACAAACCAAACGAGCAAGCCGCGCCTCGCGCCTTTTCCGTCCAGGACCATCTTCACCCGGCTGTTCGTCGGAAGCATGACGATGGTAATCTGCATGATGGCCCTGACCGCCTTGTTTATCGGGTATCAGGCCAAGGCGATGCTGAACGAAAAGACGGAGACACAGCTTCGGGAAGCGTCCCGCTCGGCCCTGCAGGAAGTAAACGACCGCGTTCATTCGATCGAAAACGCCCTGCAGTCCTTTGCCACCGTGTACAAGCACAGCCCGCTGTCCAACAGCCAGGTCTTCGACATCTTTTCCGACATGGCGGCCCACAACGCCAACATTTCCGAACTGCAGTTGGCTACCCGGGACGGCCGCTACCTCACTTTTCCCGGTTCACCCCTTGACGCCGGATACGATCCCCGCAAAACGGACTGGTACCAGGGAGCCGTTTCGGCGCAGGCTGCCTACATCTCCGACGTGTTCCGGTTTTCCGACACGGAGTTTCCCAAAATCGCCGTCTCCCTCGCCCTGCGCAGCCCTGACGACGAGGTCGTCGGTGCGGTCGTCGCGTTTGTCTCCGTCCCCAAGCTGAGCGCGTTTGTCCAGCAGGTCAAACTGGGGGAAACCGGTTATGCGATGATCGTCGACCGCCTGGGAAAACTGGTCGCCCACCCCGACCAGACATACGCGCTGCAACGGCCTGCCCTCGACCACATGCCGGTCGTCCGCAGCGTCGCCGCCGGACAATCGGGCACCGCCATCCTGAACCAAAACGGCGCCGATTACCTGGTCGCCTACCGCTACGACGAAAAGCTCAAATGGGGGATCGTCGTCCTGCAGGCGGTGGCCGAAGTGGAACAGGACGTGCGGGCGATGCGGCTGACCATTTTCGCCGTCTCGCTGATCGGACTGGCGGCGCTGGCAGCCCTGCTCTTCCTGTACGTCCGCCGGATCATTACGCCGATCAAGGAAGTGCAGACGAAACTGGCCGCCTTCAGCGAAGGGGACCTGTTCCAGACGATGCAGGTGAACACCCGCGACGAAATCCGCCAGTTGGCCGACAGCTTCAACCGCATGAGCGGCCAGATCCGCACCATTATCGGAAAAATCCAGCGCGTGATCGCCGATGTCAAGCATGTCGCCGAGCACGTCGGGAAGGGCTCCCGCCATTCCCACACCATGCAGACGGAAGTGGTCGGCGTCACCGAGCGCCTTTCCGCCGAGATGGACAGGCAGCAGGCGCAGATCGAAAACATCCGCGCCATTGTGGACCGCATCACCGATGAAATCTCCCGGATTACCGGCTCCATTCGGACGGCGATCGAGCACAATGGAGAGGCGCGGGCGCAGACGGCGCTGGCCGCCGATTCGATCGGCCACCTGAAGGCGAACATGCAGAAAATCTCGGACGACATGAGAGCCTCCCTGGAAGCCATGTCCTCCCTGCGGCAAAACATGGACGACGTCAACGAGATCCTGAACCTGATCGCGGGCATCTCCAAGCGGACCAAGCTGCTTTCGCTCAACGCGCGGATCGAAGCGTCGCGGGCCGGCCAGGCCGGATTGGGCTTTGGCGTCGTGGCCGAAGAGATCCGCCTCCTGTCGGAGCAGACGGAAGACGCGACCGAGCGGATTCAGCAGGTGATCGCGTCCGGTCAGGCGCGCATGGACCTCGTCACCGAGCGGATGACGGTAACCGACCACGCCACCGTTGACGGGCTGCAGACGCTGCACGAGGCGGCGGACGTGTTCTCCCGGATCGTCGCGGTCAGCGAAATCCTTACCGAACAGTTTGCCGTCATCGGCCGTCTGTCCCGCTCCATTAGCAGGCAGAGCCAGGACATCAAAGAGGGAGTGGATACACTGTCCCATTCCGCTCAGGCGGTCACTGCCGGCGCACAGCAGGCCGTCGCCGCCACCCAGGAAAGCGTCTCGCTCTCCGAACAATTCCTGCACAACTCGGAACGCCTCGCCGCCATCGTGGACGATCTGGAGCAGGAGATCCGATTCTTCCGCACGGCTGCCGCACACGTGCCGGATGCCGCCGACGGGTCCATCGTCCGGCCGCTTCCCGCCTCCTCGTGACCGGCGTCCGATAGCGGCAGAAGCCAAAGCCAAAACAAAGCCCTCCACCGCGCAGGTTGTCTGCATGGTGAAGGGCTTGTCGCATTCAACATGCGGGCCATTCGACAAAGGGAGATTCAACCGAAACGGCCGCTGATGTAATCTTCCGTTTTCTTGTTTTCCGGCGCGGTGAAGATTTTCGACGTGTCGTTCATTTCCACCAGTTCCCCCATCAGGAAAAAGGCGGTCTTGTCGGAAATGCGGGCAGCCTGGTGCAAATTGTGCGTCACGATCACAATCGTGTACTCTTCCTTCAGCTCCAGCACCAGTTCTTCAATTTTCATGGTGGAAATCGGGTCCAGGGCGGAAGCCGGTTCGTCCAGCAGCAGAATCGTCGGCTGCATGGCGATCGCCCGGGCGATGCACAGCCGCTGCTGCTGGCCTCCGGACAGGGAGAGCGCGGACTCGTGCAGCCGGTCTTTCACCTCATCCCACAGGGCTGCCTTGCGCAGGCTCCGCTCCACCACCTCGTCCAGCTCCCGTTTGTCCCGCATGCCGTGGAAACGGGGAGCGAACGCGATGTTTTCGTAAATCGATTTGAAAAACGGATTGGCCCGCTGAAACACCATGCCGACCACCTGGCGCAGCCCTTCGATGTTGATCTTGTCGCTGTTCACCTCAATGCCGTCCACCACGATCGAACCGGTGACGCGGCAGTTGGGAACGAGGTCGTTCATCCGGTTCAGGCTGCGCAGGAGCGTCGATTTCCCGCAGCCGGACGGGCCGATGAACGCCGTGACGGAATTTCGTTCAATGTCCATGTTGATATTGGAAACGGCGCGCTTTTCGCCGTAGTACACGGAGACGTTGCGCGTCTGAATGATCGTGTCAACCGTTGTGCCTGCTTGCATGACGTCCACCCCTTCCCTAGTTCGTTCCCGAAGTCATTTTCTTGTAGAGCCAGCTGCCAAACCAACGGGCGCCGAGATTAAACAGCAGCACGGCCAGGACGAGGATGGCCGCCGCCCCGTCGGCGACGTCCCGGGCATCCGGCGTCAGCCCTTCGCTGTTCACTTTCCAGATGTGCACGGCAAGCGTTTCAGCCGGGCGGAACGGATTGAGCGGAGACGTCGGGCTGTTCAGGGAAAAATCGGTGAAGTTCAGATTGGGAGACGACATCCCTGCGGTAAACAGCAGCGCCGCCGCTTCCCCGAAGACCCGGCCGGAAGCCAGAATCACGCCGGTGATAATGCCCGGCAGCGCCGCCGGCAGGATCACCGAAACAATCGTCCGCCACTTGGTAATCCCCAGCGCCAGACTGGCCTCCTTTTGGCTGCGGGGGACGTTTCGCAGGGCATCCTCGGTGATCCGCACCAGCAGGGGGAAATTGAACACGGTCAGGGCCAAGGCGCCGGACAGCAGGGAATACCCCCACCCGGTCATGTTGACGAACACCAGCAGCCCAAACAGGCCGACGACGATGGACGGAAGGGAAGACAGCACTTCTATACTCAACCGGATAAACTGCGTAAACTTGTTATCCGGAGCGTATTCAGCCATGTAAATGCCGGCCCCGATTCCCAGCGGCAGTGCGATCAGCATGGTCAGCACCAGCAGGTAGATGGAGTTGAACAACTGCGGCCCCACACCCCCGCCGGCATTGACAATGTCGGGCGCGGAGGTGAGAAAGTCGAGAGTGAGCTTGTGCCATCCCTGCGAAAGGATGAAGCCAAGCAGTCCCACCAGCGTGCCGACGATCAAGAGCGCAATCAGCGTAAGAACAACAGTGGCCGTGCGATCCAGAACTTTTGCTCTCATTTGTTAACCAACTTCTTTCTGCCGAGAATGCGCAAGATCATGATGAAGACAAACGACATCAGCAGGAGCAGGAGCGCCATGGACCACAGGGCGTTGTTGTAGGGCGTCCCCTGGATCGTGTTCCCCATGTTCAGCGTAATGCCGCTGGTCAACGTGCTGATCGGGTCGAGCAGGCCGCCCGGCAGCTTGGTGGTGTTGCCAATCACCATCTGCACGGCCAGCGCTTCCCCGAACGCGCGGGCCATCCCCAGCACGACAGCGGTCAGGCACCCCGGCAGCGCGGAATGCAGCACCACATTCCAAATCGTCTGCCAACGGGTCGCTCCCAGCGCGAGCGAGGCGTTGCGCAAGTCCTGCGGCACAGCCTCAATGGCGTCCGTCGCCACGCTGGTAATGGTCGGCAGAATCATCAGGGCCAGAACGAGCCCCCCCGCCAGCAGGCTGAACCCGAGAACGTCAAACTGCTCGCGGATAAACGGTACCAGCAAGGTAAGACCAACGTAGCCGTACACGACCGATGGAATGCCCACCAGCAGTTCAATGACCGGCTTGAGTACTTTTTTCCCGAAACCCGGGAAGATTTCCGTCATGAAAATAGCTGCGCCAATGCCCAGCGGGGCCGCAATGAGCGCGGCCAGCAGGGTAACGAGGAACGAGCCGAGAATAAACGGCAGCACGCCGTAAACAGCCGGCTCGCCTTCGGGGTCCCATTTTACCCCGGTCAAAAACTCGCCAAGGCTGACCCCATTGATCAGGAACGTCGACAGCCCCTTGGAGGCGATAAAATACGTGATCGACAGCACGACAACCACCAGCAGGCCGGCGCACGCCATGGCGATGAATCGGCCTGTCACGTTCTCTGTAAACTGACGCTTGTTGTACGTCAGCAGCTTGCGGTCGATCGCGGATTTCCGCTCCCCGACTTCCGGCGTGTGGTCTGCGATGATGCGGTTGCTTGCGATAGTTGACCCTTCCGAACGACGACTCATAATCTCCCTCCATATGAATCAGAGAAATACGCAAAATGAGGGGCAAGTGCCCCCCCACCCCTCATTCTGCTGCCGATTGTCTGTCCATTATTTTTGGGTTACATTGCCTTGGGCGTCGCGCTCCATCTTCATGTCGGTGATGGGCAGGAAGCCCAGGTCCTTGACGGTTTTCTTCTGCACCTCATCGCTCAGGATGAAGTCGAGGAACGCTTTTGCCGTGCCGGTCGGTTCCCCCTTGGTGTACATGTGTTCATACGCCCATACCGGATACTTGTTCGTGGTGATGTTTTCCGCAGTGGCTTCCACGCCGTCCAGTTTCAGCGCTTTTACCGAATTGTCGATGTAGGAAAGAGCCAAATAGCCGATGGCACCCGGGGTTTCCGCTACGATTTTGCGAACGGTGCCGGAGGAATCTTCGGTGATGCCTTCCGCTTCGTCATGGCCGTCCAGCGCGAACTTGTGGAAGGTGGCGCGAGTGCCGGAGCTCTTCGGACGGTTTACCAGCGTAACTTTCAGGTCAGGACCGCCCACTTCTTTCCAGTTGGTGATTTTGCCGGTGAAGATGTCGATCAACTGCTGCTTGGTCAGATTGTCAACCGTGACTTTCGGGCTTACGACTGCTGCCATCCCGACTACCGCCACTTTATGGTCGACCAGCTCGTTGGCCGGAATGCCTTGTTTCTCTTCGGCGAAGATGTCGGAGTTGCCGATGGTGGCTGCCCCGCTGGCAACCTGGCTCAAACCGGTGCCGCTGCCGCCGCCCTGCACCTGGATTTGCGCGCCCTGGTTCTTGGCCATGAAGTCTTTTGCCGCTTGTTCGACGAGCGGCTGCAGTGCGGTGGAACCTACTGCGGTTACTGGCTCGCCGGATACGGAAGAACCGGTGTTTTGCGCATTGCCTTGTTGTTCCGGTTGTGCCGGAGCTGCGTTGTTGCTTCCGCATCCCGCCAGAAGCGCACCTGCGAAGGTCAGCACCATAAGCATTTTGCCGAGCTTTTTCATCTGATGAAAATCCTCCTTAAACATCGGTTTGGATTGTTTCTCTTTCCATGAACAAACTATACCGCTCGAATGTTGTTGAATTGTGGTGCCATTGTAAAGCTTTTTTAAAGTTTGGCCGATTCGCGACAGCCCTTTTTCGTAACAAAAAAACGACATGTCCGGTTTTGGACATGTCGTTTCAGCCTGAAGACAAACCTATTGTGTCGGAGGAGAAGCATGTTTCCAGGCAGAGCGACTTGTGAAGCCCTACCAAGCGGAGCAGCGATTTGCGGGAAAAAGGAGCGCCACCTCTGAATGGGCTGCGCAGCGATGCGGCTTTGGCGATCCCCCGCAAATCGGTGCGGAGCGTGCAGCCTGTGCTTCCCTGCTGGGCGAGCACGGAGCGGAAGCCGGAAACGTGCTTCTCCCCCAGGCAGTCACTTTGTCTGCACAATGAAACGACATGTCCGGTACTGGACATGTCGTTTGTCATCATTGGCTGTCTCTTGTCAACGGTTCCGTGATGTCAACGTGACCCATCAGGGACTCGGCCGGCTTGCCGTCTTCCAGAATCACGATGCGCTTCACTTCGTCGAACTGGAACAGCGTCTGCTTCAACGCATCAATGGCCATGGCTTCGCCGCTGGAACCGAGGTTGTACACATTCTTGCTGTCGGCGTCAATGGTCAGCGTGCCTTTGTCAAACGTGACGGAGTGATAGTGGAAATCCTTCCACAGCGGGCTGTGTCCCGCCTGCTTCGGTTTTTCCAGCAGGGCGATCGCTTTTTTGTACTTGTCGAGGTCGTCGGCATACGCGATCTCCTGCTCTTCCTTTTGCAGGGCCGTCAAGTTGTCGTCCGTGTAGTACACGGCGATCGTCTTCTTGGTGAGCTGCGGCTGCGCCGGCTTTTCAGCCTGTGGTGTCGTCGGCTGTTCCGCCTGCGGCTGCGGCGCGGTCGCGCCTGTCTGCTGGCCGGATGGCTGCGGTGCGGGCTTCGCCCCCTGTCCGCATCCTGCCACAAGCAGCACGAGAGCTGCAGCGAGTCCGATCAAACTGCGTCGTTTCATCGGGAACCCCCCTTCTGGTCATGTCGCCTGGCTTGTCCCGCCGCTTACCGGTACGTGAGATAGTACTCGCGAATGGCGGCGGCAAGCGCTTTGGCTACTTTGTCCTGAAACGCCGGCGACGTGAGCTGGGCGTTTTCCGTCGGATTGGAGAGGAAGCCCGTCTCCGTCAGCACGGCCGGCATTTTCGTGTTTTTGATCACGTAAAACGCGGTTTGCTTCACGCCCCGGTCAGGAAATTTCGTCGCCCCCTGCAGGTGACGGTGTACGATCCGGGCCAGGGCTTCGCTGTTGGCGTTGTAGTAGAACGTCTCGGTACCCCCCGCGGTCGGCTTCGTGAACGAGTTGGCGTGAATCGAAATGAACAGATCCGCCTTCCGATCGTTGGCGAACGCCACCCGCTGTGCCAGGGTCAGATAGACGTCCGTGGTGCGCGTCATCTCCACCTGAAACTCGGGGTACTTCTTCAACTCTGCCGCCAGCTTTTTGGCAACGGCCAGGGTAAAGTCCTTTTCCACATTGCCGGCTGCGCCGCCGGCCCCATTGTCGTGGCCCCCGTGTCCCGCGTCGACGACAATCAGGAAGCCCGTCTTGCCGGGAGCAGTCGCAGCAGGCGTCAGTTTGACGGTAATCCCGTCGTTGGTATACTCCAGATTATACTGGCTCTTCTGGTTCAGCTCAATGACGACCCGAACCGTCTTCGGCGAAGAACTGTACTGGCTGTATCGGATATTGGCGATCAGCGTGCCGGCGGCAGGCTTGTCCGACGGCGACATCTGATTCGCGTCCCCTGCTTGATCCGGCTGATTCTGCCCATCCGTCCCTCCAACCTCGTCGGCCTTCTGGCTGCCCAGTGCGGCCAACAGGTCGTCATCCAGTTCGGTCTGCGGCAGATCCAGCACAATGCGGTGCGGTCCCTCCAGGACGAACGCAGCAGGGGTCACGGGCAGCGTGGTGTCGATCCGGACGCTGTTCCCTTCCGCGGCAGCACCGGTAAAGCGGCTGAGCCGTTCGATCTCGACGCGGTTGTCCCGCTTGTCCCACGTCATGCTGCCGCCCAGTTCTTTTTCCAGCCGATCCAGGGGCACCACCTGCTGACCGTCGATGGTGACGGTCTCGTCCGGGTGCTTCCAGGCGAAATCCTTCCATCCCACCTGTTCGGCCACCGCCTGTGCGGAGACGTACAGCGAGTTGCCCATCCGGTAGAACTCCAGCGGCTTGGACGGACTTTTGCCGTTGATCAGAACGGATGGCGTCTCGTTGGCGATTACCGTGCGAGAGGACTCGTTCCATCCCACCGTGACGCCGAGCGATTCGGCAACGAACCGCAGCGGCAGAAGCATCCGCTGCTGGCGCACGACCGGCGGGGTGTCCAGCTTCACCTGTTTCCCGTTGACCAGGGCCGCCGTGGAATCAAGCGTGAGCACCAGCTTTTGTCCGCCGCGCTTGATGGTCGCCGTCCGCGCGGCCTCATCCCACTTCACATCGGCACCCAACCCTTCGGCGATCACCCGGATCGGAACCAGCGTGCGGCCGTTTTGGATAAGCGGCGGCACATCAGGCTGGACGGCTTGTCCATTGATCATCAGGTTCACCGGTTCTTCGTTGGCGCTGCCGGCCGCCGCAGCCCACCCGGGGATGAGCAGCAGGACCAGCAGGACCAGCAGTACAAAAAACAGTAACAATCGTCTCTTCATCCTGACCTCCTCCGTTGGTTTTCTCGATTTGGCATAAACTACCGAGCGGGATGCGCCATAGTATTAGACGCAGCAAAGGCGACAAAGTTTGTAGGAGTTTTGGACCAAATTCAGTCGAAAAAAGAAAAAATGTGTCGAATTACGGCACATTTTTTCCAATATTTTTCTGCGGACAAAAAAAGAGGCGCTTCCTTGTAGAGAACGCCTCAACGTCTGCCCCAGCCCGGAGAACGTCTTTCCTTCCGGCTGGCCTGGGTGACGGATTTGCCTGTCAGACCGCTGTTTGCCAGGAACTGCTGAATCATGGCCATCACGGCCGGATTGGCAAGCACCTTGATCGACTCCGCCACCTTCGGATTTTTCAATTGAGGAAACGTCCCGCTCAAATGGGGCAGCAAAGGCAGCAGATCTTCCAGAGACAAGGAGAGCTTGGGCTTTTCCGGCTCCACCTGGACCGGCACCCTCCGACGGCGGCGAAAGAGCGGCCCCCGCCTCTGGGCCGGCGGCTGTACCTTCAAGCGGTTGAGCGTCTCCTTCATCTCCTGCAGTTCAATCCGCACCTGGTCCATTTCGCTAATGATCTGTTCTTTGCTGGAGTTGTGGGCTTCGGCCAACTGGTTTATCGTCTCCAGCAGCTGCGCATGGGAGACGGTGTTTTTTTGCTTGCCTTTCGTCTTCTGAGCGATAGTTCCACCTCCCCCGCTATCTCAGTCGTTTCTTGATGTTGTTCAGGTCGCTTTCCTTAATCCCCTTTTGGCCCAGCTTGTTCAACAGGCTGTTAACGTTCTCCGTCTGGGCCAACCGCCGAAACTGCGCCACGTACTGATTCAGCTCCTGATCGGTAAACGACTTTCCGGTCTTTCTGCCCAGATCGCGGATCACTTCCTTCAGCCCTGCGTCTGTCTTCAACTTTTCTTTCGGAATCGACTTAACCAGGCTCAACAGCTTTCCAAGATCCACGGCTTCTCCCCCTTGGTTCGGTTTATTCCTTGTTACTCTATGACCAAAGGACTTTGGGGGTTTGGTCGAATGTCCATGGCGGGCGAAAAAAAAGAAGAGAAGCACACGCATGTGCCTCTCTGTTCCGCGCATTATTCAATGGAAGCCCATTTCCAGTCGATGTCGCCGAGCCCACCGATGACGATGCCTTTGAGGTTCTCCTTTTGCACCCAGGAGTTGGTGTAGAAGTAGATCGGGATGACCGGCATTTCGTCCATGAAGATTTTCTCGGCATCGGCCAGGATCTGCTTGCGCTTCTCCGGATCCTTTTCCAGAGCGGACTGGTCCAGCAGCTCCTTGAACTTCGGATGTTCCCAACGGGTGTCGTTGTTGCCGCCCATTTTTTCCTTAAACAGCTCCAGGAAGTTGATCGGGTCGTTGAAGTCGCCCAGCCAGCCCTGGCGTCCGATTTGGAACTTGCCTTGGTGCAGGTCTTCGATGTACACCTTCCACTCCTTGTTTTCCAGCTTCACATCGACGCCCAGGTTTTTCTTCCATTGGTCCTGGATCGCTTGGGCGATTTTTTGGTGCCCTTCGGACGTGTTGTAGGAGAGCGTGATCGGCGGCATCTTGGTGATGCCCAGCTCCTTCATGCCTTCTGCCAGCAGCTTCTTCGCGGTCTCCACGTCGTTGTCCTTGAAGTAGCCGTCCTTGTTCAGCGCCATCGACGGCGGAACCGCGCCCATAGCCGGAAGTTGGCCCGCTTGCAGCACGTTGTCGATCAGGGATTGACGGTCGATCGCGTACGCAAACGCTTTACGAATTTTTACATTGTTAAACGGAGGTTTTTCCGTGTTGAACTTATACCAGTAGACACCTGCGATCGGCTGGGTGTGCATCTTGCCGGATTCTTTCAGAGCCGGAATGGCGTCCGTCGGCAGTGCGCTCATCGGCGCACCGGCCCAGTCGAGCTCGCCGTTGTCAAACATGGACAGCTCGGTGTTCTCGTCTTCCACCATGGAGAACTCGATTCTGTCCACTTTTACCACATCTTTGTCCCAGTAGTTTTCGTTTTTCACGAGCACCAGCTTGTTCTTGTGCTCCCATTCTGCCATCTTGAACGGACCGTTCCCCACGTGGGTGCTCGCTTCCATGGCCCAGTTCGGGTTGGATTCAACCAGTTTCCTGTTGACCGGGTAATAGGTCGGGAACGCCGTCAGTTCCTTGAAGAAAGGCGTCGGGTTTTCCAGCTTCACTTCCAGCGTCTTGTCGTCCAGCGCCTTGACGCCGACATCTTCCGCTTTGGCCTTGTTCTTGTTGTACGCTTCCCCGTTCTTGATGTAGTACAGTTGGTACGCGTAGGCCGCTCCGGTTTTCGGGTCGAGCGCGCGCTTCCAGGCGAACTCGAAGTCGTGCGCGGTCACCGGATCGCCGTTGCTCCACTTGGAGTCGCGCAGATGGAAGGTGTACGTGAGGCCGTCTTCGGAAACGTCGATTTTTTCCGCAACGGACTCATGCGGCTGACCGTCCGCTCCGATCCGGGTAAGCCCGTCGAACGTCGCACGAATGATGGCCGCAGAGGTTGTATCTTCGGAGAGGCCCGGGTCAGCCGTAGGCGGTTCGGAGTGAAGGTTCCACTTCAGCACCTGCGGGCCGGTTTTCGCCGCGGATTCCGCCGCCTGAGAGCCACCCTGGTTTGGATTGTCCGATTGGGCCTGATTGCCTCCGCACCCTGCGAGGGCGGCGCCGAGCACGAGGATGGAACTCATCGCTACAAAAATATTCTTTTTCATGCCACTTATCCCCCTTGTCTAAATCTTTTCTCAATATACATCCATATATATTCTTTTTAAACAAGTTTTACGATGATTTAATAAAATTTTATTTATTTATAAAAATTTTTATTGGAATAATAAACATTCGTGTATGGATGAGCAAAAAAAAGAAGAGCACGATGGCTCTTCTCCCTTTCTTTGCGACACGTTATTTGATGCTCGCCCACTTCCAGTCGATAAAGCCCAGTCCGTCGATCAGGACGCCCTGCACGTGGTCTCTTTTCACGTAGCTTTGCGTGTAGTAATAGATCGGCAAGACCGGCATTTCGTCCATCAGGATGGCTTCCGCCTGCGCCAGCAGTTCCCTGCGCTTCTCGGGATCGGTTTGCGTGGCGGACTGGGTCAACAGCTTCCGGTATTCAGCGTTTTCCCAATGGGTGTCGTTGTTGCCCCCGTCTTTCTCCATGAACAGCTCCAGGTAGTTGATCGGGTCGTTGAAATCGCCCAGCCAGCCATAGCGGGCAATTTGATAGCTGCCGTTGTGCAGGTCCTCGAGAAACACCTTCCACTCCTTGTTCTCCAGCTTCACCTCCGCCCCGAGCGTCTGCCGCCACTGCTTTTGAATCGCTTCGGCTATCTTTTTGTGCGCTTCCGACGTGTTGTAGGAGAGCGTGATCGGCGGCAGCTTGGAGATGCCCAGCTCTTTCATGCCCTCTGCCAGCAGCTTTTTCGCGGTTTCCGCATCGTTGTCCTTGAAGTACGGGTGGGACGAAACGGTCATGGTCGGCGGGACGAACCCGAGAGCCGGCAGATGAGTGCCGATCACGCCTTCATCGCTCAGCGCCTTCCGGTTGAGGGCGTAGGCGAACGCCTTGCGGATTTTGGCGTTGGTAAACGGGGGCTGCTCCGTGTTGAATTTGTAGTAGTAGACACCGGCGATCGGCTGTGTTTGCAGCAAGCCCTCCTCCTTCAGGTAGGGGAGGGCGTCCGGCGGGAGCTGCCCCAGCGGTTGGCCGGCCCAGTCGAGCTCGCCGTTGTCAAACATGGCCAGCTCCGTGTTTTCGTCCTCGACCATCGTTCCTTCGATCCTGTCCAGCTTGACGGCATCCTTGTCCCAGTACTTGTCGTTTTTCACGAGCGTCAGCTTCTGTTTGTGCTCCCAGGCCGCCAGCTTGAACGGCCCGTTGCCGACGTGGGTGCCCGCTTCATTGGCCCACTTGGGGTTGGCTTCCGCCACTTTTTTGTTTACCGGATAGTAGGTGGGAAATGACGTCAGCTCCAGGAAAAACGGGGTCGGCTGCTCCAGCGTGACCTGCAGCGTCTTGGCGTCCAGCGCTTTGACCCCCACCTCGTCCAGCTTCGCCTCTCCCCTGTTGGCCTTCTTGCCGTTTTTGAGGTAGTAAAGCTGATAGGCGTAATTGGCACCCGTTTTCGGATCGAGCGCCCGCTTCCACGCATATTCGAAGTCGTGGGCGGTTACCGGATCGCCGTTGCTCCACTTGGCGTCCCGCAGGTGAAACGTGTAGGTCAGGAGATCAGCGGAGACGTCGATTTTCTCCGCGATGGACGGCTGCGGCTTGCCGTCCGGGCCGGTCCGGGTCAGCCCGTCAAACGTGGCCCGGACGATCGCTGCGGACACCGGGTCTTCGGACAGGCTCGGGTCGGCGGTGGGGATTTCATAACCCAGGTTGACCCGCAGCACCTTGCCGCTTTTTTTCGCTTCGGCTGTCGGCTGGGCGGCTCCGCTTGCCGCGGCGCTGCCCACGGATGCCAGCACGGCACTCACGGCCAACAGCGTGCCGAGTGAGATGCTCATGGTTTTGCGCATATCTACTTCCCTCCTTTTTCCAATCTTTTCTATTATACGTATTGTTCCAAATATTTTCAAATGGACGTCAAAAAAAGAAGAGCCGTTCGGCCCTTCTCTATGGCGTGTGCCGTGCCTGCTTATTCGATGGTTGCCCACTTCCAGTCGACAAAGCCCAGACCGTCCAGCACCACGCCCTTCACGTTGTCGTTCTTCACGTAGGATTGGGTATAGAAGTAAATCGGCGCCGCCGGCATTTCGTCCATGAACAGCGCTTCCGCCTCGGCCAGGATTTGCCTGCGCTTCTCCGGGTCCTTCTCCGCCGCCGATTTGTTCAGGAGTTCCTGATACTTCGGATGTTCCCAGTTGGTGTCGTTGTTGCTGCCTTTTTTATACTTGAACAGATCCAGGAAGTTGATCGCGTCGTTGAAGTCGCCGGTCCAACTGGAGCGTCCGATCTGGAACTTGCCTTGGTGCATGTCTTCCAGGAACACCTTCCACTCCTTGTTTTCCAGCTTCACCTCGACCCCGAACGCCTTTTTCCATTGGTCCTGGATCGCTTGAGCGATTTTTTGATGCCCTTCCGACGTGTTGTAGGAGAGCGTGATCGGCGGCAGCTTGGTGATGCCCAGCTCCTTCATGCCCTCTGCCAGCAGCTTTTTCGCGGTTTCCACATCGTTGTCCTTGAAGTACGGTTGGGACGAGACGGCCATGGTCGGCGGCACCAGGCTCATCGCCGGTTCCTGATTGGCCTGCGTCACGTTTTCGATGATGGACTTGCGGTTAATCGCGTAGGCAAACGCCTTGCGGATTTTGGCGTTGGTAAACGGCGGCTGCTCCGTATTGAACTTGTACATGTAAGTGCCGGCAATCGCGCGGGTCTGCATCTTGCCGGATTCCTTCAACGCCGGAATCGCGTCGATCGGCAGCGCGCTCAGCGGTCCGCCGGCCCAGTCGAGGTCGCCGTGTTCAAACATGGACAGCTCGGTGTTCGCGTCGTCTACCATGGAGAAGTCGATCTTGTCCAGCTTCACGGCGTCCTTGTCCCAGTAATTCTCGTTTTTCACGAGAATCAGCTTGCTCTTGTGCTCCCACTGTTCGATCTTGAACGGGCCGTTGCCCACGTGGGTTTGGGCTTCCATCGCCCAGTTCGGGTTGGATTCCGCCACTTTTTTGTTCACCGGATAGTAGGTGTAGAAGGCGGTCAGCTCCAGGAAGTACGGCGTCGGGTTCTTCAACTGCACCTGCAGCGTTTTGTCGTCCAGCGCCTTGACGCCGACGTTTTCCACGCTGCCCTTGCCGTTGTTGTATTCCTCGGCGCCTTTGATGCAGTAGAGCTGGTAGGCGTAGGTGGAGCCCAGCTTCGGATCGAGTACGCGCTTCCAGGCGTATTCGAAGTCGTGGGCGGTCACCGGATCGCCGTTGCTCCATTTCGAATCGCGGAGATGGAACGTGTAGGTGAGGCCGTCTTCAGAAATGTCGATCTTTTCCGCCACGGATTCGTGCGGTTTGCCGTCCTCCCCGATGCGGGTCAGTCCGTCAAAGGTGGCGCGGGCGATCGCACCCCCGATGTTTTCTTCGATCAGTCCGGGGTCGGCGGACGGCGGTTCGCTGGGCAGATTCAGGCGCAGCACTTTCGGTCCGGTCTTTTCCTGCTGCTCCGTCTTGTCTTGTGCCTGGTCAGCCGCCTTTTCCCCGCCGCAGCCGGCCAGAGCCGCACCCAGTACGAGGATGGAGCTCATCGCGGCAAACACTGTCTTTTTCATGAAACATTCCCCCTTATCCTCCAAAAAGATCCACTATCAATATACTGTACTTTTAGTAATATTAAAGCGATTTTAAGTAAGTTTAATTTTGTTTTATGAAAACGTTTCCAATTGTAAATGAAAATGAAAACGCCCGAATCAACCGATTCGGGCGTCACGGGAGGGATGGGCTTAGAACGCCGGCACAACCGCTCCTTTATACGTATCCTCGATGAACTTCTTCACATCCGGCGAGTTCAGCTCTTTCGCCAGCTTTTGGATGGCCTCGGAGTCCTTGTTGTCCGGACGTGCTACCAGATAGTTGGCGTACGGAGACTCCTTGTCTTCGATGATCAGTGCGTCTTTGGTCGGCACCAGATTGGCTTCCAGCGCGTAGTTGGTGTTGATCATCGCCAGATCCACTTCTTCCAGAACGCGCGGCAGCATGGCTGCTTCCACTTCTTTGAACTGCAGGTTTTTCTTGTTCTCGACGATATCTTTTACGGTGCCTTTGATGCCGACGCCGTCTTTCAGCTTGATCAGGCCGTTTTTCTCCAGCAGGGCCAGCGCGCGGCCGTTGTTGGTCGGGTCGTTCGGCAGGGCGATGGTTGCGCCGTTCGCCAGTTCATCAATCTTCTTGATTTTCTTGGAGTAGGCGCCGAACGGCTCGATGTGTACCGGCACGACCGGCACCAGGTTCATGTTCTGGTCTTTGTTGAACTGCTCCAGGTACGGAATATGCTGGAAGAAGTTGGCATCCAACTGCTGTTCGTTCAACTGTACGTTCGGCTGCACGTAGTCGGTAAATTCCTTGATTTCCAGGTTGATGCCCTGTTCTTTCAGTTTCGGCTGGATGAATTTCAGGATTTCAGCATGCGGTACAGGCGAAGCGCCCACTTTCAGCGTGATTTCTTTTTGTTCGCCCCCGCCCGAACCGCTGTTGGCCGGATTCGGAGCGGTTTCGGTTTTACTGCCGCATGCGGCCAAGGACAATGCCAGTACAGTGGACAGAATGGAAACAGCCCATTTTTTCACGGATGATTTCCCCTTTCTCTTTCCTCATATTTATGGTGAAGATCTTACTTGCGGCTGAAGCGGATCACCAGTCTGTCTCCCAGCGTTTGCAAGATCTGAACCAACACCAGCAAAATCACGACCGTAACGATCATCACATCGGTCTGGAACCGCTGGTACCCGTAGCGGATGGCCAGGTCGCCCAGACCGCCGCCGCCGATGACGCCGGACATCGCCGTGTAGGAGACGAGCGCCACGGTGGTAATCGTAATGCCGGCAATCAACCCCGGCCGGGATTCGGGCAGCAGCACGTTCCAAATGATCTGCCAGTTGGACGCCCCCATCGACTGGGCCGCTTCGATTACGCCGCGGTCCACTTCCCTGAGCGACGTCTCCACCAGTCTGGCGAAAAACGGAGCCGCCCCGATCACCAGCGGCGGGATCGCTCCCTTGACGCCCAGCGACGTGCCGACCAGAACCTTCGTCAGCGGAATCAGCATGATCATCAGGATGATAAACGGCACCGAGCGCAGCACGTTCACGACAAAGGACGCAATCGCGTAAAAGGCGCGGTTTTCCAGAAGCTGTCCCTTGGAGGTGAGAAACAGCAGGACGCCCAGCGGCAGTCCGATCAGGACGGTAAACAGCGTCGAGAAGCCCAGCATCGTCAGTGTATCCAGGGTGGCTTGGCCGATTTCCGTCAGATCGACGTTTTCAAACGTCAGTCCCATTTACATCACCTCCACTTCCAGGCCGCGCTGGCGCAAGGTTTCGATGGCGCGGCTGCTCTGCTCCGGGTCGCCGTTCAATTCGACGACCAACTGTCCGTACGGCGTCTCTTTCATCCGCGAAATGGTGCCCTGCAGGATGCTGAACATTGTGCCGGTCTCCTGCATGGTCTGGAACAGGATCGGCTGGTACGTCTTTTCGCCCAGGAACGTGACGCGGACAATCGTCCGGTCGCCGGCCGCCTTTTCGTGGGCCACCGCTTCCCGCAGCTCGGCGGAATCAGCCACCTGCTCCACGAACTCCCGCGTGGTCGGATGCTGCGGCTTGAGGAACACGTCCAGAACCCTGCCTTCCTCGACGATGACGCCCCCGTCGATGACGCCGACGCGGTCGCAGATGGAGCGGATGACGTGCATCTCGTGCGTGATCAGCACGATGGTCAATCCCAGCTTGCGGTTGATGTCCAGCAGCAGGGCGAGAATCGAATTGGTCGTCTGCGGGTCGAGCGCGGATGTCGCCTCGTCACACAGCAGCACTTTCGGATCGCTGGCCAGCGCGCGGGCGATGCCGACGCGCTGCTTCTGCCCGCCGGAGAGCTGGCTCGGATACTTGTCGCGGTGCGCTTCCAGGCCGACCAGCGCGAGCAGTTCGCTTACCTTTTTGTCAATCTCCGCCTTTGGCCGCTTCGCCAGCTTCAGGGGAAAGGCCACGTTCTCCGCCACCGTGGCCGAAGAGAGCAGATTGAAGTGCTGAAAGATCATGCCGATTTGGCGCCGCTGCTCCTGCAGCTTGCGGTCATCCAGCGTGGTCAGGTCGACGCCGTCTACGATTACGTGACCGGATGTCGGACGCTCCAGCATGTTGATGCAGCGAATCAGCGTACTTTTCCCGGCACCGGAATGTCCGATGATGCCGAAGATTTCTCCCTTTTCTATGGTCAGGTCAATCCCGAGCAGCGCGGGGACCGTCTTACCTTGTACCGTGTAGTTCTTGCGCAAGTTTTGCAAGCGAATCATCCGGTTCACCTCCCTGATACGGAACAAACCCCTTTTTCAACATGAAAAAGGGGTTTGCATCGTTATCCGATCACATCCACCCTTCTCATCTCTCAAGATTCAGCCGATCTTGTAGGAATTGGCACCGCGACACCCATCTGTGCGATGAGCCGGTTGCCGGGCTTCATAGGGCCTGTCCCTCCGCCTCTCTTGATAAGAAGAATTTCTCCGTATATGCTGTTTGTTTGTATTCACGTTGATACAAATCGGATTATATTCCATTTAAAAAAACTCTGTCAATAGCAAACAAAGGAAAAAGATGTTGGCCCACGCGCATGCTGCGGCACGCATCAGTTCTGCGTGCCGCTCGTTTCGCGATCAGACTCCGCCTCCGGTTGAGAGAGCTGCAGTTTTTCCTGGATAAAGGCCTGAACCTGCTCCACATCGGGGATGAGGACGGCACCGGCGCGATTGGATTCGCGGAACATCCCCATCGGCGGAAGCTGATACTGGCCGGGCTGTTGGGTATTCAGCGTCAACCCCAGCGACGCCAGCTTCAACATGTCCATCGAGCTGATGTTGGTCTGCACGTACGGGGTGATCTCCTTCAAAATGGACGGGAGCTGGATCAGCGTGGTGCCGCTCTTCATCTGGTCGGCCAGCGCGGCCATCAGCTTGCGCTGCCGCTCCGTCCGCGTGTAGTCAGATGTCGCGTCGTGACGGAAGCGGACGTATTGCAGCGCCTTGGAGCCGTCCAGCCGCTGCAGCCCTTTTTTCAGATCGATATCGTACACGCCTTTGTCGGTGGGGTCGCGGTACCGCATGTTTTTCTCCACGTACAGCTCCACGCCGCCGACGGCGTCAATCAGATGCTTGAAGCCCTCGAAGTCGGTGATCACATACCGGTTCACCGGCAGTCCGGTAAACTGGCTCACCGTCTCCATCGCCAATTCCGGCCCTCCTTCGACGATCGCCGAATTGATCCGGGCATGGCCGTGGCCGGGAATCTCCACATAGGTGTCGCGCAAGATCGAAAACAGATCGTATCGTTTCGCAACCGGATCAATGCTGAGCAGCATCATCGAATCGGAGCGGGGCAGCGTGCTGCTGTGCATGCCGCGCCGGTCGACGCCCATCAGCAGGATGTTGACGCGTTCCTTGCCGTCCCACGCGGGAATCTCCGCCGCTTTCGTCGCACCGGCGGAAGGATGGTCAATCACGTTGGGCTGCTGAATGTCCTCGGCAAACTGATACAGCGAATATCCGTAGTACCCCCCTGCCGCGGCGACTGCCACGATCAGGAGGAGCAGCAATCGTTTCAAAAAGCGCATTTGGAAAACGCCACCTTTGTCTCTTTCTGAGATGATGATATACTCCCCACTTTGACTAGTATACTCGAATCTGGTCGAAGCCGGGCAGCCTTTATTTGGTTGGAATCTTGTTTTTAAACTTTTTAGTTTACAAAGTTTATAAACGGGGGTATACTATGGAAAAACCTGCCGATAGAGGGTGACCGCGAATGATCTCCCCCAGAAACTGGTTTCGCCGATACCCGCGGGACGTGCTGCTCTTTCTCGCCGCCAGATGCATCAACGCGTCCGGCAGCGCTTTTATGTGGCCGCTGACCACGCTTTACGTCCATACGCATCTGCACCGTTCGATGGCCGAAGCGGGTGTCGTCCTGATTACCGACAGTTGGCCCGTGTACATCGGATTGATGGTGGGCATGGGCTTTTTGTTCAACGTGTCCTCCCCGGCGATTCAGGCCTTTGTCGGCTTTCGCTGGCAGGAGCGGCGGCGGGAGCTGTTCAATGTCGTGTATGTGGGCAACAACCTGGGCATGGCGATCGGCACCTTTCTCGCCGGTTTGATCGCCAGCTTTTCGTTTGCCTTCACGTTTTTGCTGAACAGCGCCAGCACCTTTCTGTTCGCCTTGTTCTTTTTCCTTTTCATGAGGCGCGTCTCCCACGAGGAGCTGGCGGGCGGCGATGATGCCGGCAAACGGAGCGGCCGTCCTGCTCTGTCTGGTCCACTCTTCGTTTCATCGGGAAAAGCGGACAGCGGCCGATCAGCCGGCCCGCTCTTGTTGACGGAACGGGCACACAAACGGGCTGCGTCCGGCGGCCTGACACGGCAGCAAAAACAGTTCGGCCCGACTGTCCCATCACGATAAAAAACAGTCCTTTTCCTGCACGCCAGCAGGAAATGAGGACTGTTTTTCCATGTGGACAGGCGTTACGGGCGCGGGCAGGTAAGCGACTTGCCGTTGTCTCGCGGACCGAGGGAGAGAATGAAGGGCACGGCGGTACGGCTCCACTCCTCCGGCGTCGGGGAACTGTCCACCTCTTCCGGGGCACACGCGCGCAGCATCGCTGTATCGATGCTCCCCCCGGGATCAAGGGCCACCGCGGCCATCCCCTCCGGAAGTTCTCGCGCCAGCGACTGAGTCAGTCCCTCCACGGCGAATTTGGAGGCGCAGTAGGGGGCAAGCAGCGCTTCTCCGTATCGGCCCCCCCCCCGGAACTGATGTTGACAATCACACCGCTCCCTCTTTCCACCATGGCCGGCACCAAGGCGCGGATCACGTTGGCCACCCCGGCCTATCAAGCAGTTGTTTCATACGTCATTGCGATAAAATGGTCAGCCCTCCGGCTCCCTTCTTTCGCCGGAGGGCTGACGATCACTCTGCAAGCTGCTGTCGACAGGGCCATCCCCGTCACACAGGAATTCCTTCCAGCATGCAGACGGATGCAGACGTCGGGACGATTCGCTCCAGTTCAAAGTCAGCTTTCCGGAAAAGCGTCCGAAACTCCGCCTCGGTCCGTTCCCTTCCCGTGGCCATGATCATCATTTCCAGATCGATCAACGTGGACGGATGCGGTTGGTTTCCGGCCGGAACGACCATCTCCATCACCAGGAGCTTTCCGTCCTCCCGGATGGCCCGGCGGCAGTTCCGGAGAATGGCAGCAGCTTCGTCGTCGCTCCAGTCGTGGAGGATGTTCTTCAGCACGTACACATCGCCGCCCGCCGGAACCGATTCGAAAAAGCTGCCGGCAATGCACGCGCACCGATCCGCGAGCCCGGCCTCCGCAATGTGCCGCCGGGTGCCTTCGATCACGGAGGGAACGTCGTAGATGACCCCTTTCAGGCCCGGATGAGCGTTCAGGATGGCGGTCATCAGCCGTCCGTGTCCGCCTCCCACGTCGATGACCCTGTCATACGGGGAAAAATCGTACGCCAGGGCCGACACCACCCGGTGGGACATGTCCGACATGGCCTGGTTAAAACGCTCGCCCGCATCAGGATGATTCGCCAAGTATGCAAAAACGCCCATGCCGTGCACATCCTGAAACGCCGGTTTGCCCGTCTTCACCGTGTACATGATGTGGCTCCACGCGTCCCGATGCCATTTTTCCCCCACCATGATCGCCATGCCGCGCAGGCTGTTCTCCCCTGTCTGCAGATACGAACCGAGAGGACCCAGCGCAAACCGCTGCTCGCCTTCCTCCTGAAACAGCCCGATGCCGCACAGAGCCCGCAAAATCCGATAGAGTGACGGAGCATGGGTCTCGGTCACCTCGGCAAGCTCGCCGGCGCTTTTCGGCCCGTCCGCCAGCAAATCGGCAATTCCCAGCTTGGCGGCAACATAGATGGCCTGCTGCACCCACCCCCCGGTGATCCATTCCATGACCCGATCGGCAGACGCCGGTTGTGGCAGTGCCTTCTTTTCGTTTTGCATCCTGTCTCCCCCGCTACATGGATTTTGTCTCACTGCAAAGGGTATTCAGGATTGCACGGAGAAATTCCATTATTTTCAAAATAACAAACGCTCCCTTCCTCTTCGGAAAAGAGCGTTTGTCTCCCGGTTAAAACCGCAGCTCCGGCAGCTCATACCACTCGCCGGACATCCATTCGCTCGCCTTCCAGCGCAGCACATCGGGACGGACAAGCGAAATGATCTCCTGGAAAAAGGCGACCCGCTCGATGTCGGTCATCGGGACAAAGCGGTTGACCGCCTCCACATCCGCCTCCAGCTCGCTCATCTTGCTGACGCCGAGGATCGCGGTGGACACGGGCAGACTCCAGGTGTAGCGCAGCGCCTGTTCCGTCCACGGCGCCAGTTGGCCAAGCGCCATCACCTTCATGCCGATGACGGCGACGCCTTTTTCCACCGCCAGCGGGACGAATTCATGGGCAAAGCTGTAGATGAAGTGATCCAGCGCCGACAGGGCGACCAGCGCGCTGTCAAACGGGAAGCGGCGAATGGCTTCCGCCAGCAGGCGGGGATCGGTATGGCCGCTGATGCTCAGTTTGCGCACCAGCCCCTGCTCCCGCGCCTCGACCAGCGCTTCCAAGGCACCGCCCTTGGCAAAAATGGCTTCGAAGTCGTGCGGCTGCATCACGTTGTGCACCCGCCACTCGTCGACGTAATCGGTCTGGAGCCGCTTCAGGCTGGCTTCCAGATCGCGCCAGGCCAAATCGCGCGTCCGACCGCCGGTTTTGGTGGCGATCCACACCTTGTCGCGCAGCCCTTTCAGCCCCTTGCCCAGCCGCGTCTCCGACTGGCCGTCGCTGTAACTGGGAGCCGTATCAAAATAGTTGACGCCCAGCTCCACGGCGCGGCGAATAATGGCAATCGCCTGCTCCTCGCTGCAGCCGTGCTCGTCCACGATGCGCTGGGCGCCAAAGCCCAGCAGGGAAACCTGATGGGGGTCTCGTCCAAACGAACGGGTAATCATGCTTGGTCATCCTTTCGCAAATGCGCCCCGCGATCGCGCGCGAACCGCATCCCGACCGCAGCCGCTTGCAAGCAGCCTGGCCGGGGGCCGCGGGCGGGCCGGGCAGAGGCGCTTCGTTTTCCCAACCACGCAGAACAAGACGCCCGCAGCGGAGCGTCTTGCCTTACGTTCGTCATCAGTCGCAGTATTTGTCGTACGCGTCGGTCAACAGCTTGGAAATGGTCGCCAGGTCGTTGTTTTCGATCTGATGGCGCTCGATCATCGTCACCAGCTTGCCGTCCTTCATCAGGGCAAACGACGGAGACGACGGCGGATAGCCTTCAAAGTACTCGCGCGCCTTGGCGGTCGCCTCTTTGTCCTGGCCGGCGAAGACGGTGTAGAGATGGTCCGGCTTTTTCGGATGGTTGAGCGAGTGGGCCACGGCCGGACGGGCCAGACCCGCCGCGCAGCCGCAGACGGAGTTGACCACAATCAGCGCGGTGCCTTTCAGGTTCGGCAGGGTTTTCTCCACTTCCTCCGCCGTGCGCAGTTCGGTGAAGCCGACGCGGGTCAGCTCGTCGCGCATCGGTTGAATCACTTGATTCATGTATGCCTCGTAGGACATCATGGGGCATTCTCTCCTTTTTCCGGTACATTTGCTTTTTATTATATCCCGTGAAAGCCCACAGGAGAATGGTTCCCGACACTTTCACAGATTCGGCCGCGCCTATACTTCCATCAGGATGGTCAAAATCATCGGATTGCGGCCCGTCTTTTCATAGATAAACGGCTTGATCACTTCGTTGATCTGCGACTTCAGCTCGGACCATTCCTTGATCTTCTTGTCCAGCGCCTCCTGCAGCTTTTGGCGGACGAGCACGGTGGCCTCCTGGATCAGCGATTCCGATCCGCGCACGTAGACGAAGCCGCGGCTGACGATGTCCGGCCCGGTCAGGATCTTGAAGTTTTTCATGTCCAGGCTGACCACGACCACCATCAGGCCGTCTTCCGCCAGATGCTTGCGGTCGCGCAGCACGATGTTGCCGACGTCGCCCACGCCGCTGCCGTCGATCAGGACAATCCCGGCGGGCACTTTGCTCAGCCACGCTTTTTCCCGATTGCAGTTGAGCACGTCGCCGTTGTCCATGATGAAGATGTTGCTCTCCTCGATGCCCACCTGCTGCGCCAGTCTGGCGTGCATTTTCAGCATGCGGTACTCGCCGTGGATCGGCACGAAGTAGCGGGGGCGGATAAAGTTGAGCATCAGCTTCAGCTCTTCGCTGCTGCCGTGGCCGGACGCGTGGATGTCGAACACGTGGCTCAGCACCACGTTGGCTCCCGCCCGGTACAGCTTGTCAATCGTCCGGCTGACGTTCACCGTGTTGCCCGGGATCGGCGAAGCGGAGATGATGACCGTGTCCTCCGGATAAATCTGCACCGAGCGGTGGGACCCGGAGGCGATGCGGGTCAGTGCCGCCATCGGCTCGCCCTGGCTGCCCGTGCAGATGATCAGCACCTGGTTGTCCGCGTAGTTGTCGATGTGCTTGACGTCAATCAGCATGCCCTCCGGCATCTGGATGTAGCCCAGTTCTTGTCCGATCTGAAACACTTTTTCCATGCTGCGGCCGATGACCGCCACTTTCCGGTCGCACTCCATGGCCGCGTCCACCACCTGCTGCAGGCGGTGCACGTTCGATGCGAACGTGGCCAGGATAATCCGCCCGCGCGCCTTTTTCACCACGTCGAGAATGCCTTCGCCCACCATGCGCTCCGACATGGTAAACCCGTACCGTTCGCTGTTGGTGCTGTCCGACAGCAGCGCCAGCACGTCGCCGCTGCTGCCGATCCGTGCGATTTTGCCGAATTCCGTGGTGGGACCGACAGGCGTCATGTCAAACTTGAAGTCGCCCGTGTGAATGACCATGCCCTCCGGCGTGTGGATGACGATTCCGAACGAATCGGGAATGCTGTGGTTGGTGCGGAAAAAGGTGGCTTTCAGCTTTTTGAACGGGATCTCCGTGTCCTCCGAAATGGGGATCAGCTTCACCTCGTTCTGCATCCGGTGCTCTTCCAGCTTTGCCTTGACCAAGCCCAGGGTGAGGCGGCCGCCATAGATCGGCACCTTGATTTGCTTCAGCACGTACGGGATGGCGCCGATGTGGTCCTCGTGTCCGTGCGTCAGCAGCAGCGCCTTGATCTTGTGCTGATTCTCGATCAGATAGGTGATGTCCGGGATGACCAGGTCAATGCCGAACATCTCGTTTTCGGGGAATTTGACCCCGCAGTCGATGATGACGATCTCGTCTTCGTACTCGACACAGTACATGTTTTTGCCGATTTCGCCGAGACCGCCCATCGCGAAAATCTTTACGTCGCTCAATACTCGTTCCTCCTAATAGATTTCGTGCATGTTTTGTTGGAAACCCGACCAATGCATGCCACTTCTTATTGTATCACATCGCGGCGCCTTCGTTTCATCCAGTCTTGCCATTTTCCCGCATTCTGCTACCGGATGAGGAAAAGAATCCGGAAAAGAAGCGAAAAGAGCCCTCATGAACCGTCATCTGCCGGAAGCGGCGCAGGTGTTTCTCAAGCCGGGAGCATCGCCTTTGGCGGGCCTGCCGCCCACATCGCCATGATGAATGAAGAAATTGTACAAAAGCGAAAGTGGGTCGATCAAGAAACGTTTCTCGACCTGCTGGGGGCGTGTACGCAGCCGGTGATCGGGCACACTACCGCTCAAGCGGACATTTTCTTCAGAGAGGCAGGTGTGCTCTGATGCGCGACCGATTGCACCGGCGGGGCTGGACAGCCGCATGCGCGGCGGCGCTGCTGCTGCTCCTCCAAGCCCTGCCGGCCTCCGCGCAGCCTCCCTACGCCAAATGGGGGCGGCTCGCGATCGAACAGACGATGAAAACGTACCCGCAGGCGGAGATTGTCGACTACCTGCATGTCGGGCGGACGAGCAAAACGCCCGCTACGTGGGAAGAGACGTTCAAGCTCCTGCTCCGGGAGGGCGGCCGCACGTGGGCGGTTTTGGTGCGGATCGAGTTTGACAAGCGGACGGAGACAGTCATCGCCATCCGTTTGGAAGAGACCCGCTGAACAGCCAATGTGCCGCAGAGAACCCCGTGATTCCCGAAGAGGGCCGCCCATGAAACAGATGAACCCGCCCCCGGGACCGCGAACATCAGGTCCGGCAGAGGCGGGTTTTTTTACGGAAAATGATTTCCGGCAGGGCCGGCCCGCTGCGTCATGCAAAGGCCGGGGCGGCCCCGGTTGGCTGTCTAATCGGCCAACTGCTCGATGTCTTTCAGCATGTTGTCCATATCCATGTCGGACGCCATCCCGTACATGCGGCGCATGTTGCCGTCCTTGTCGACGAGGAACATGCGGGCGGTGTGAGCAAACGAACCGTCAGGCTGTTTCAGGACGGCGATGCCGAAGTCCTTGGTCACTTTCTCCACGGCCGCTTGATCGCCGCGTAGGAAGTACCAGCCGCTCTGATCGGCGCCAAACTTGTCCGCGTACGCCTTGAGCACTTCCGGCGTGTCCCGCTCCGGGTCAAAGGTGATCGTCACAAACGCCACCTTGTCTCCAAACAGCCCTTTGGCCTTCAACTGTTCCTGCATCTTGGCCATGTTAAACGTCGTGGCCGGGCAGATGTCCGGGCAGTGGGTAAAGATGAACTCCACCAGCCGGACCTTGCCGTTGGTTTCGGACAGGGTGAATGTGGACCCGTCGATGTTGTCCAGCGTAAAGTCGTTCATCTGTTTCACGACGGGGATCTGGCTCTTCTGCCAGTACTGGTAGCCGAATACCCCGACGACGAGCAGCGCCAGCACGGCGGCCGCCACGGAAAACCAGTGGCGCTGCCAGAACGACGCCTTGCCTTCGCTCATCTCGCTTGCCTCCTCATCCTGATCGCGCTTCCCCCCGCCAAACGGCGATCACGCGCTTTCTGTCTGCACCGATGCGTTACGCTTCCGTTTCCCCCGGCCAGGCGAGCATGCCGCCCACCATGTTGGCCGCGTCGAAGCCCAATTCCTGCAAATATTGGGTGGCCATGTGACTGCGGGCGCCGCTTCGGCAGACCAGCACGACCGGCGTCTCCTTGTCCAGCTCGTCGACGCGATGCGGCAGAAAGCCGAGCGGAATCAGTTTGGCTTCCTTAATGTGGCCGCCATTCCACTCCTCCACCTCGCGCACGTCGATGACCTGCAGCTTTTCTCCCGCAGCCAGCTTCTCCATCAGCTCCTGCGGCGTGATTTCCTTTACCCCTTGTTCCGCCATGTTTACTAGCCTCCTGTATCTTCATGAACGTTGATTCCATACCGCCTCCCATCATACCATACCGGCGGCTATTTTCGAACAGGCCGTCCCTGCACGGACGCGGCGTCACAACGGGAAGAGCCCGAGCCGCAGGATCAGCGACGGGATCAGCAGGAACAGGCCGGCGATCTGCGCGATCACCAGCACGGTGCTCATGGCCGGGGCTGGAAGTAACACAGTGCATCTGTATCTTTCTCACAATCACCCCTATTATAGGGCTGCCCCGGCCGGAAAGTTGTGAACGAGAGAGGGCGAAACGGTTACGCAATTGTGACGGGGGGCGCTGCGGTTCCTGCTTCAAACCGGCCCCGATGGGAGCGGAACCGGCCCGCCTCAGCCCGCCGTGTACGGATTAGTCACGGACCGCTTCCCCCCTGGCCGCCCGTTCCTTTTCCGCCAGATACCGGAGAAAATCGTCCCGCTTGAAGGCGTGCAGCACACAGGGGTGCTGCTGCCGCTGCTCCAGAGCGGCGTGCTCCTCGGGATACTCGCTTTCCACGTGAAGCGTGACGTAGGGCAGCTTCTCCTGCGCTTTTTGCGAGCGGATGTTGGTCGTCCGCGCCCCGGCGAAGACGATGTCCAGGTCCAGCTCGCCAAACGCGATGGACAAAATCGCTTCCTTGGCGAGCTGGTTGTACCCTTTCCCCCAGTACGCCCGGCCCAGCCAACTGCCGATGTGACAGCGCCGCCGCTCCCTGTCGATGAACATCAGCGTGGTGACGCCGATCAACTCCTCCTTTTCATTGAAGACGACCCGGCTGACGGCTCTTCCTGCCCGCTCCTCTTCCGTAATGTGCCGGATAAACCGCTTCGTATCCTCGACCGACTGGTCCTGCAGGCTGAGCGCGCCGCTGACGGCCGGATCGGAAACCAGCGCAAACATGCGCTCCGCATAGGCCAAATCGTGTGGACGCAAGAAAACAGCAATCATGACAATTCCCCCTTACTTACTCGGAAATTTGTATTGACCGAATCCGGCTGTCCCCCTATAATACCAGATAAGCACAATTTTCAAAATTTCCACGATTTCATCAAGAGCGGCGGAGGGACAGGCCCGATGAAGCCCGGCAACCGGCAAACACCCCTGCTTGCATGGTGCCAATTCCTGCAGAATCCCGGATTCTGAGAGATGAAACGGCCGCTTGATCGGGAATGACCGAAGCCTTCTTTCTCTCCGGAAGAAGGCTTCGTTTGTTATCCATCCTTTATCCAGGAAAGAGGGAGAGATGCCCATGTCGGACCAACGCCAGTGGAAGCCGGAAACCATCGCTCTGCACGGAGGACAGTCGCCCGATCCGGTGACGGGAGCGCGCGCCGTGCCGATTTACCAGACGACCTCGTACGTGTTTCGCGATACGGAGCACGCCGCCAACCTGTTCGGGCTGAAAGAGACGGGCAACATCTACACACGCATCATGAACCCGACCCAGGACGTGTTTGAACAGCGGGTCGCCCTGCTGGAAGGCGGTGTCGGGGCGCTGGCCACTTCCTCCGGGCAGGCGGCGATCGCCTTTTCCATCCTCAACATCGCCCAGGCCGGCGACGAAATTGTCGCCTCCAACAGCCTGTACGGCGGCACCTACAACCTCTTCTACCACACGCTGCCGCGGCTCGGCATCACCGTTCACTTCGTCGACCAATCCAACCCGGACCATTTCCGCTCCAAAATCAACGAAAAGACAAAAGCGCTGTTCCTCGAGACGATCGGCAATCCGCGCATGGACGTGGCCGACATCGAGGCGATTGCCGCGATTGGCCACGAACACGGAATTCCGCTGATCGTGGACAACACCTTTGCCACGCCGATCCTCTGCCGTCCGTTTGACCACGGAGCGGACATCGTCGTTCACTCCACCACCAAGTTCATCGGCGGACACGGCACGGCCATCGGCGGCATCATCGTCGACTCCGGCAAGTTCGACTGGAGCAGCGGCAAGTTTCCCGGCCTGACCACGCCCGACCCGAGCTACCACGGCATCGTCTACACGGAAGCGCTCGGCCCGCTGGCGTACATCGTCAAGGCCCGCGTTCAACTGCAGCGGGATATCGGGGCCGCCGTCGCGCCGTTCAACGCCTTCCTGTTCCTGCAAGGGCTGGAAACGCTGCATCTACGCATGGAGCGGCACAGCGAAAACGCCCTGGCCGTCGCCCGCTATCTGGAGGCACATCCCGCCGTGGAGTGGGTCAGCTACCCGGGATTGGAGAGAGATCCGCACTACCGCCTGGCGCAAAAGTACCTGCCGAAAGGCGCGGGGGCTATCCTCACCTTTGGCATTCGCGGCGGCGTCGCCGAAGGGAAGAAGCTGATCGAGTCGGTCAAGCTGTTCTCCCATCTGGCCAACGTCGGCGATTCCAAGTCGCTCATCATCCATCCGGCCAGCACGACCCACCAGCAGATGTCGGAAGCGGAACAGCTTGCCGCCGGCGTCACCCCGGGCCTGATTCGCCTCTCCGTCGGCACGGAGGCGATCGACGACATTCTCGCCGATCTGGAGCAGGCGCTGAAGCAGGCGGTTCCCCAGCAGGTCGGATAAGGAACGGGTCTGGTCCGTTGGGGCGCCCCGCCGCGCCCAAAGCGGCCGGGAGATGGCGCGCGTCTGCGCTCGTTTGCGTCAAACAGCGAAGCGGGAGTTCCCCTTCGCTGTTTTTCTTGTTTCCGACGCCTTTTCTTCACCCTCTGTTCCCGCGGCTTTCAAGCACCCAGTTGCTTGACTGTGCGCCGCCGATGAAGGTCGCAAACGTTCCCCCGCCGATCAGCGGCGCGCTCGTTTCAGAGGGCCGTTTTTCCGATCGGGATAATTTTATGAAGATTTGGCAAAATCAGGCGTTCCGAGGTATAATACCTTCCATACTGGAACAACCGGGTCTCGCGCCCTATTTTCCCATAAAGGAGACGTCCTCATGACCCATCGCCCTTTGGACACATTGCTGGAAAGCGTCAACCGCGTCATCGTCGGCAAGGAGCCGCAGATCCGGCTGCTGGTGACGGCTCTTCTGGCCCGCGGCCACGTGCTCTTGGAGGACCTGCCCGGCATGGGCAAGACCGTGTTGGCCAAAACGCTCGCCCAGGCGATCGGCGGCACCTACAACCGGGTGCAGTTTACCGCCGACCTGCTGCCTTCGGACGTGGTCGGGCTGCACGTGTTCAACCAGCGGACCGGCGCGTTTGAACTTCGGCGGGGACCGGTGTTTGCCGACGTGCTCCTGGCCGACGAGATCAACCGGGCCACGCCGCGGACACAATCCGGCCTGTTGGAATGCATGGAAGAACGGCAGGTGACCATCGAAGGGGTGACGCTTCCCCTGCCGCCGACGCTGTTGGTGATTGCCACGCAAAACCCGATCGAATCGGAGGGAACCTATCCGCTTCCGGAAGCGCAGCTCGACCGCTTCTTGTTCCGCCTGTCGCTTGGCTACGGCAGCAGGGAAGACGCCCGGGAGATCCTCCGGCGGTTCCGGACGGGCTCACCGCTGGAGCAGGTGGAGCCGGTGATCAGCGTCGACGAGATCGCTGCCATGCAGCGGGACGTGACAGCGGTACACGTCAGCCCCGCCGTGGAGGAGTACATCATCGATCTGACGGAAGCCACCCGCCGCCACCGCTCCGTGGAAACGGGCCTCAGTCCTCGCGCCATGCTCGCCCTGCTGCGCTCGGCGCAGGCGGCCGCTTACCTGGACGGGCGTACCTACGTCCTGCCTGACGATGTCAAAGCGGTGTTTCCCGCTTTGTCCGTCCACCGCATCCGCCTGTCGATGGAAGCGGAACTGCACGTGACGGAGCAGGAAGTGATCGACGACATCCTCAAAAGCGTGGCGGCACCGGTCGAAGAAGGCGTGTGATCCACACATGAGCACGAGACAGGTCTATCACGCTTTGGGGTTTCTCTGCCTCCTGTTTGCCCTCTTTTCGGGCAGCCGCTTTCTCTGGCTGTTTGGCGGCTTCTTCTTTTTCATGACGCTGGCTCACCGCTGGTGGCGGGCCAATCTGCCGCGCTGGGTTCGGCTGGAGTGGAGCGCGGACCAGAGCCGGGTGATGCCGGGAACGCCCGTCACCGTCCGTTTTTCGCTGCACAACCGCTCCTGGCTGCCGCTGCCCGGCACGGTGATCCGCGTGTCCTTTCCCGAACACGTGACGGTCGAAGGGGCGGACGACGTGACAGCGAGCAGCCAGCGCTGCACGGTTCGCTTCCGCTTCCACCTGCCGCTTAGGACAAGCGCGGAACGGACGTTTACGCTCACCCCGCACAAGCGCGGCCTGGTGTGGCTGACGGAAGCCCAGGCGGACACGCTCTCCGTGTTTGGCGAGGAGCAGGACCCGATTCCGCTCCCGCTGTCGTTTTCCCTCCTGGTCTACCCGCTGCCCTTGACGCTGCCCCCGCTGTCGGCGGCGGCAGCCGAGCCTGACGGCGGCAGCGTCTCGCGCAGACGCCTGGAGGAGGACGTCACGTTTTTGCGCGGCGTGCGCGGCTATGCGCCGGGAGACCGGCTGAAACACATCCACTGGAAAGCCAGTGCGAAAACCGGCGCGCTGCAGACACGGCTGTTCGAACCGACCGCCCGCCCCACCTGGAAGGTGGTGGGACACATTCTGCCGTCCTACGAACCGCTGCTGCAGCGGCAAAATGAAACGGTGAACGAGCGGGTCATCTCCGCTCTTGCCGCCCTCTCCGTTCTCTGCCGCCGCCAATCGCTGTCCTGCGACCTGTTCCTGACGGTGAAACAGCGCGGACGGGAGCAGTTCCACCTCCCCGCGGGCAGCGGCAAGGCTCACCACGTCCATGTCATGACACAGCTCGCCCGCCTGTATCAGTACATGCCGACTTCGCTGGCGGCCGTATTGCGGCGTCTGGAGCACAGCGGCACCCGTGACGCGATCCTGATCGTCACCCCGCGTCTGGACGGACCGGCGGAAGAAGCGGTCAAACGGCTGGTGCGGCACGGCCACAGCGTCACGGTGCTGGACGTGTCGGAAGAGCAGCCGGTCCTGCGCCGGCACGAGTCCGGCCGCACCCCGGCGAGGAAGGTGGTCCTTTCATGACGTGGTCCATGTTGGGACGCTGGACGCTGGTGTTCTGGATGGAAGCGCTGCTGACGGCCTCCGTGCTGATGCTGTTCCGGTGGCTGCCGGCCCGGCCGGAAAGCATGATCGGCTTTGTCCTGGCCGCCGCGCTCCTGCTCGCCCTGGGAAGCTGGCTGTACCAGGGGGGCGGACACCACCTCCTGCTTCACCTGCTGCTGTATCCGCTGGTGGCGGCCGTCGGCGGTCTGTGTTACGCCGCTTTCGGCTCCTGGCTGCTCGCTTTGCTGCTGGCCGCCCTCTTTTTCTGGCGAATCCACGCCGCGCCCTCGATTCCGTGTACGCCTGTCCATCTGCGCCACCGCTTTGTGCTGGCGCTGATCATCTGCCTGTTCCAACTGGTGCTGGCCGGCCTGTTCGGAGCGCTGGCCGCCCCGCAGCCGCATGACGTTCGGGCGTATTACGCGATACTGGCTTTCGTGCTCGCCAGCCACCTCGTCACCGGCTGGGGCGAGTACCTGACGCGCGAACCGCCGGGCGGAAGCGCCGCGCCGATCTCCCTTGCCGCCGCTTTGGGCGGTCAACTGCTGACCACCCGGCTGCTGCTGGCGGCGGGATACGCCCTCGCAGGCGGCGGCCTGCTCTGGCTCCTGGCGTGGATCTGGGGGCTGGTCAAAGAACCGCTGGGAGACGGTCTGTACCTGTTGGCCCGCCCGCTCCTCCTGGGAACCGCCGCGCTGTTTGGCAAACTGGCGGAGGTCCTGAGC
Organism: Brevibacillus thermoruber 423; assembly: GCF_000454065.1. Classification (GTDB taxonomy): domain Bacteria; phylum Bacillota; class Bacilli; order Brevibacillales; family Brevibacillaceae; genus Brevibacillus; species Brevibacillus thermoruber. The sequence continues at coordinate 96,934 of NZ_KE695655.1, read as the reverse complement.
GGAAACAGCCGCGTCAACGGGCTGTTCAACAGCGGAACGGATGTCGTCGAACAGCCGTTGGAGGAGATCGCTCCGGCCGGCGGCGAGACGCTGTTTTCGATGGCGGAACCCTACCTGATCGCATGCGTCTCGGCGCTGGTCCTCGCCACGCTGGCGCGGTTCATCTGGAAACGGCGCTACCGGAACGTCGGCGGCACCGCCGTCTCCCCTGCTCCGGTTCAAACCGCCTGGCGCCCGGTCGCCGCGGACGCATCGGCAGACGAAGGTCCCCTCTGGGAGCTGGACACGCTGATGCGCGGCCCGTCCGGCCCCGTCGACGATCCGGTGCGGTATGCGTACTACCGGTTTCTCCAGCACATGGCCGAATCGGGGATGCGGATCGAACGGCATGAGACCAGCCACGAATACTTGCGGCGCATCCGCTCGCAGTGGGCCAACCCGGACGTAGTGGAACTGGCCGGACAGATCACCGGCTACTACGAGCGGTACCGCTACCGCCAGCAGCCGCTTTCTCCGGAAGAATGGAACGACCTGGAGCAGTGCTTGCGGAAGCTGCGGGACTCGTCCAAGCGCGAATGATGGATCGGCACAACCACGCCTTTCTCCGGCGTGGTTTTTCATTTGGTGTATTGACATAGCGATTCCCCTCCCCCATAATGTCTTCACTTTTGCCATCCGCCACAATGAATTCACCAAACAGTTAATCGAAAGGAGGGAGACCATGCAGGATCTGCCGCTGTGGCTGCGCAAGCGGGTGTCGGCCGCGTACATTCCCGGCTGCGAGTTTTTTCTCAGCCTGCACGTGCTGGCCAATCCGGACCACCACACATCCCGCATCGGCTGGGCCCGCGAGACGCTTAACGCTCTGCCGGCCGGCCTGGCACGCGACCTGCGCCGGTTTGACGCGCTCTCCAACCACTTTCTGAACGTGCTGGACTTTCTCTCGCCCTGGGAAGAGACGTACCATCATTCGGTCGAAGCGGGGCTGGAACGGGTGCAGGCCATGTCTCCGGAAGAGTTTGCGGAAGCGATGATGGGGCCGATCTGCCACCGCCGCCAGCTCCAGGCGTGGATGCGGGGGCATACGGACGAGGCGTTTGAACAGCTCAAACCGGAGCACCGCGAGCTGATTCGCCGTCCGCTGGCCGCCAAGCGGGACTTTCTCGATTTTTGCTACGCGTACCTGCCGTTTTTCCAGGCGGAGGAGCGGCGCATCGAGCCCTGGCTGATCCGCGCCGTGCATGAAGCGGCGGAGCGTCTGGCCGCCGACCCGGTATCGTTTCTCTCCCGGGTCCACCCGCGGCTTCACGTCCACGAGCGCTTTCTGCAGTTTCACAAGGCGAAAACCTACCAGTTTGCCTACGAGGAATTGACGCACATCTACCTGATCGTCTCCACCTTTGCCGCGCCTCATCTGCTCCTGGGCGTTTACGCCGACCGGATTACCGTCGGCCTGCACGTGGACGTTCCGGGGACGGCGGAGAAGGCTGCAATTCCGGCCGATTTTATCGCCAAAATGAAGGTGTTCAGCGATCCGACGCGGGCCGCCATCCTGAAGTCGCTGCTCGGCCACCCCTACTGCGTTCAGCAGTTGGCGGCGCTGCACGGCATCAGCGAACCGGCCGTGGTCAAACACATCAAGCTGCTCGCCGACGCCGGCTTCGTCTGGAGCGAGCGGCGGGGGCGCTACGTGTTTTACCGCGCGATGCCCTCCCGGCTGGAACAGTTGGCCGTCGACCTGCACGAGTTTATCGACATGCCTGACGCCGGTCTGCCGGCCGCCCCATCTTCGACAGAACGGAGGAAATGACGTGTTTCAGGTTGCCAAAGCCACCTTTCTGCGCAACACGCTGGTCATGCTGAGAGCCTATCCCTGGTCGTTCGTGATCGGCCACATCCTGGCCGGCGTGTACACGGTGCTGTTTGCCTATTTTGCGTATACCCACGTGTTTGCCGGCCAGTTGGACGACCGCTTCGTCCGCTACGCCGGCTCCGCCGACTACCTCTCCTACGTCATTCTCGGCGGCGCGTTCTACTCGTTTGCCGTCTCCACGCTGATGAACGTCAGCCGCTCGCTGATCACCGAGCTGCGCGAGGGGACCCTGGAGGCGATGCTGCTCACCCCTTCATCGCGAAAGGGGTACTTTCTCGGCAACGTCACCCAGCAGTTGATGCGGACGCTGTTTGAATTTTCCGTCATCCTGCTCGTTGGCCGCCTGTTCGGACTCAATCTCGCGGGCGCCGACGTCTGGAGCGCGGCCGCCGTCTGGCTGCTGTCCACGGGAGCATTTTTCTGCCAGGCGCTGGTGCTGGGCAGTGTGATGCTCCGCTTCCGCGACACCTACATTACGCAGAACACCTTGTTTGTCCTGATGGCCTTTCTCTCCGGGGTCACGTACCCCACGGCCTACCTGCCGGAGTGGCTGCAGCCGCTGAGCCAGCTCCTGCCGCTGACGCCCGCGCTGGAGGCGTTTCGCCACAGCGCCATTCTCGGCCAGCCGCTGTCGGCATCCGCGCCGCAGCTCATGCACATGGCCATCCTGTCCGCCGTCTACGTGGCGGTCGGCGCCGTCGGGATTCGCCGGATGGAAAAACGGGTGCTGGAATCGATCTTTGGATAGGAGGATGACACATGTTTCTGGTGGAAAACGTACGCAAAGTGTACCGGATCAGGGAGCGGGGAAGCTGGTTCTCGCGCCAGTGGAAAGAAGTGGAGGCCGTCAGCGGACTCTCGTTTGCGATGCGGCCAGGCAGTATCGTCGGGCTGTTGGGCGTCAACGGCGCCGGCAAGACGACCACGATCAAAATGTGCTGCACGCTGCTGGAACCGACCAGCGGCTCCATCACGGTTGACGGCTATGACGCCGTCCGCTGCGACCGGCAGGTAAAGGCGCTGGTCAACATGATCGCCGGCGGGGAGCGGATGCTCTACTGGCGGCTGACGGGGAGGGAAAACCTGCAGTACTTCGGCAGCCTGTACGGCTTGTCCGGCTCCCGTCTGGCGGAACGCGTCGACACGCTGCTGGATCTCGTGGAGCTGCGGGAAGCGGCCGACACCCCCGTGGAGCGCTACTCCAAGGGGATGAAACAGCGGCTGCAGATCGCCCGCGGGCTGATCAACGACCCGAAATACCTGTTCCTGGACGAACCGACGCTGGGGCTGGATGCCCCCATCGCCCGCCAACTGCGGCGGCAGGTGAAGCAGTTGGCCGCCGAGCAGGGAAAGGCGATCCTCTTGACCAGCCACTACATCCACGAGGTGGAAGAGCTGTGTGACGAGGTCTACATCATCGACAAAGGCCGGCTGGTCGCCCACGACACGCCGGAACGCCTCACCCGCTCGTTCTGCCGGGAGACCACCCTGCGCGTCACGATTCCCGTTCTCCCCGACGCGCTGCAGCGCGACCTGCGCCAGCTCGCCGAACGGCACCGCGGTACGTGGGACGTGGCGGAAACGGACCAACAGGCATGGGAGCTCACGCTGCGCAGCGAGGCAGACCTGACCGCTCCCCTCCTCTCCCTGCTGGCCGCCCACCAATCGCCGGTGCTGCGCCTGGTCACGGAACAGCCGTCGCTGGAAGACGTCATCCTGCAGATGGCGGAAAGGAGGAGCGCATGAACGAGTGGATGAGCCTGCTCTGGGCGGAGATCAAAAAGGAACACCGCCATTCGTTTCACAGCAGTCTGGTGTACTTCAGCCTGCTGATCTGGCCGGTCGTCATGTTCGTCACGGCGTACTATTCGTTTGCCCCGTTTCGCATGGGAGCGGACAGCCCGCTCGCCCGCTTCGTCGCCCCCGGGCAGCTTCCGCTGTTTCTTTTGACCGGCTATCTCGGCTACATCTTTTTTTGGTGCCTGGTGCAGTCGGCCTGGCAGATGAGCTTTGAGCGGCAGGCGGGCACGATGGAGATGATCTTCATCAGTCCGGTCAACCGGCTCGCGTTTGTCTACGGCCGCTCCCTCTCTGCGCTGGTGGAAGGCGTCTGGCTGTTCTTCTGCTTCACGCTGCTGGCGATGGCGTTTGTCGGCGGCATTCACGTCAGCGGCTGGTGGGCCGTTCCGCTCGCCTTTTTGATCCTGCTCGTCTCCGCCGTGGTGTGGGGCGGCTTTCTCAGCGTGCTGTTTCTCTTCTCACGGGACGCCGGCTTTCTCTACACCGTGCTGGACGAGCCGATGCTGATCTTCTCCGGCGTGCGCCTCCCTCCGCTGGCGTTCCCGTTCTGGGCCAAGCTGATTTCCCTTTGCTTTCCGCTCACCTACGCGCTGCACATGGTTCGGGCCCTGCTGATGGAAGGAGCGGAACTGGGCGATCTGTGGCAGGAGCTTGGACTGCTCGCCGGCGTGCTGGTTCTGCTGGTGACTGCTTCCGTCTTTTTGTTGAAACGGGCGGAACGGCATATGAAACGGACGGGCAGCATGGTGCTGTATTAGAGGAAATCTGCCGTTCGTTCGGTCGTTTTCCCGGAAAAACGGCGGGACCGGCAGCGCCCCGCAAGCGGCCGTCCGGCACCATCAGGTGTTAAACACCTGTACAAGGAGGGATTCTCATGGAAAGCCTGACGCATCTGGAACAAGCGTTCACCCGACTGTTTCGCATGGACGAGTGGGAAACCGATCCCGGCTTCAGCCGTTTCATTCCCATGGTGTACGAGCCGGTCGGGTTTGACTGGCGGCGCTTTTTCGAAGCGGAGTTCGTCCGCCGCTTCAACGGCCTGATGCTCAGAGGACGCGAACAGGTACACACCGTCTTTTTGGCCGTCTTCCCGACCGACGAGGTACTGAAGCGCTTCCTGGACGAGTCAGTGCCGGGCGACCTGTTGTTCATGCACCACCCGCTGCTGATGGAATGCGGCGACCCGCGCGGCCGCTGGGGCAGGGGGTTCGTGCCGATCGGGCGGGACTTGCTGCTGGCGCTAAAGAAGAAAGAACTCTCCATCTTCACCTGTCACCTCCCGATGGACACCAGTTGGCCGCTCGGCACCGGCGGCGCCATCATGGAAGCGCTGCAGGCCGAGCCGATCCAGCCGTTTTGTCCGGCGGGAAACGGCCATGTCGGCATGATTTGCCGGGTAACCGTGACGGATACCCGCTCCTTAATCGATCGTTTAATCACCTTGTTTGACATTCCCTACGTCGATTTCGAGGGAAAGGAACGGGCGCGGATCGAACGAATCGCCATCCTCCCCGGCTGCGGTGACGTGGCGGCGATGATGCGGGAAGCGGAAGCCAGCGGAGCCGACGCGTACGTGACGGGAGAGATCCACTGCCACATCGACAACGAATACGGGCGCACCAAGTACGCCACGGTCATGGCGTACGCCGTCGAAACGTCCATGTCGCTGATTGGCGTTTCACACGCCGCCTCGGAATACCTGGTGATGAAAACCCAGGTGAAACCCTGGCTGGAAGAGCGCTTTTCCGTAAACGTGACGCTGCTCCCGCAGTCGCGGTGGTGGTGGTAGGCGATCACGTACATGAACACGACCTTCTTGGACATACCGTTTCGCTTTCTGCACGGCATCTTGCCGTGCTTTTCTATTTTTCCTGAAACATTCGGTTGCTTTTTTGCCCGTGATTTTTCCTACATGGGTGAAGGCACAAAACGAGCGAAAAAGGTTAGGGATAGACCTTCTAGCTTGTATCCCTTTTGTTCCTTCTCAAATGAAAAAAGGGGGAAACTCATGTGGCTAATAACGCTTCGTACGCTTATTCCAACGGCAACTATAATGTCACTGTGAATGGTATGACAGTCTACACTACGAGCAGTTCGACTACAGCATCCACTATTGCCCAACGTCTAAACAACATTTTTTCCGATCCCAACCGCGATCTCGATTTTATCACGCCTTCTTTTGTAAATGGTTCCTATGTAGTAATCTGCCCCTTGGTCCGGAAGAATCAGGGCCACAAAACGTATTTTTATGACTCAACTTCTAACGCTGCAAACAATTATTATGATGAAAAACTGTATGAAAATACCTACTGGAATGACTCAAGAGATATCAATCAAACAGCCATTTTGACCATTACCAACAGTTCACGCCCTTGGGTCGACGCGCTTCAAATTGCGAACAATATTCGCTATGCAGTGACCCCCAATTTTAATACAGCCGCAGGGAAAAGCTATATTTCCAGGTTTACGATGCCAAGCAATACGTCCAGTTCTGTTGCCAGTGTCATTTCTTCCGCAGCTATCTTGCAATATTACGGACACCCCTGCCAAGGAACTCAACCAGGTACTACATCAACTTGTGGTACTTTGACCGTGCAAAACATTTGGGGGGCAGCGGTAAGTAACGGAGAAGTGTTCCATCCTTGTGATCTAACCGCTGCAATGACCTCAACCAACAGTTGGAACACAACATACCGGAACAAGTTTGTGAAAGTCACGAACTTGTCCAATGGGCAATCGATCGTGGTACGAGTCACTGATACCGCCCCTGCCAATCAAGGGATCGAATTAACGTATCGAGCATGGCAATCAATCGGACAACCTGCTCCAAACTCAAAATCAGTAAAAATTGAATTGATGAGCTAAATCACCAAAAAGTGGGTTATCAGCAAAGAACTGATAACCCCCTTTTCTACTTCGCAGGATAATCTCTCATCTCTTTTGGGGGATATGGTACGGAAATGGATGCTGCGGACCGGCTTTGAATGGACACCTCTTTCAGGAGAGGCTGGCTCCTTCGATCCACAAGCCCTGCAGGTCATAAGGAAAAGGGCGTGTGTGCCTACCTTTCTGTAACCAAAGACAATCCCTTTGAGGTGTATCTGTATGTTTTTATCGCGGAATCAATCCCTGATTGTACTTGAAAGAGTGGACGAGTATACCAGACACTCCTTGCCTTTGCTAGCTTGTTAAGATTTGCACTGACAATCCGATTGTCCCTCCATGTGTAAATCCGGGTCTCAAACACACCAGGGCTCCCGTAGGATGTTACGATTTCCTCCACTCCATCTTGATCCAGATCTGCTATATCTGCAACAGGTTCATTTAAAAACAGAAGGATGGAAGGTTTCGCTTCCTCGATGGTTATATAATAGCGGAACGGACAGTTTGCTCCGCATAATCCTTTTACTTCAATAACTGATTTCTGGAACAGTGAAGATTTCTGAATTTCTAGCTTGTCAACATAAGGTAATGCGCCTACATCTCCAAATTCATACAAGACATCTCCAATTTGAATACCTCCGAACAAACGGTTTGGATCCTCATTAGCCTTCAAGAAAGCAAACAGTTTGGCGGTATCAAGGTGTTCCTGCTTTACGACCTGTTTGATTATCCCCCTATCCAGTAACGTTACCTGTTGTTCCACCTTTACTTCTTCAAATGAAAGAGGGATGGTCGTTTCTTGTTCTGCGTTTGTGGATGCGACAGGGGTATCGTCTCCGTGCGTCTGGACAGGAGAACAACCTGCAGATAATAGGGACATGCCAAGTAAAAGCAGCACCATGTGCTTCAATATTGTCACCTCGAGTGATTTGGCCAACCTTGGCGGCCAAAAATTTCGGGCTTGCCTTACGGAGGTAAGGACGCTTTACCGAGATCTGCTCCATAGGTTCGGTAATACGAAGTCGTTCGTATTTGCAGGAGCAATCGGTTTCCTATGCTTACCAGCGATCGTAGCTACTCCTTGCCCTGCAAAGATGAGTGGTGTGCCACTGTTTGAACGATCCCGGTTTTTGTGTGGCAGGGCGTTCATTTGAACAAAATGGATGATTTACCAAAACATTATAAATCGGTGTGAGCCCCATGTCAAAACAACGCAAATACTCTGCTGTACACCCGTATATTGTCTACGGCAGTCACTATTGTGCCCAGTTGCTTCCAAAGCATGAGGTCATTCGCGCTTCTTTCCAAAAATAGCACGCGAGATTGGCCAAGGTCCCCTCAATAAAGGAAATATAAAACCAAAACGAACTATGGATTCGGTATCAGAGATAAAGTGGGCAGCTTAGAATAGAGCTTTCGTAAAATTTATGCATATGAACCCAATGACGATACTCAAAGCCTATATATAACCGGCGAAGAAAAGCAAGGAGATCAGTATTTGCCAACCTTCATGATCCTTACAAAAAACAATGTGATAGAACATATGGTTCTTTCCAATGAATAATACCTGTCGTAAAGGCATGGTACAGCCCAAGCCGTGCTATGCTCACACACAAAAAAAGGCACGGGTTTCTGTCCCGTGCCCTTTGATGGTTCGCTCACCCGTGCCGTCATCATGACGGCTATCTGCCCCGCCCCGCCTGCCTCGTGTTGGATTTGACGGCGGCGGCGCGCTCCAGGGGAAAGCGCGTCTTTTCGGTTCGTTCGATTTGCGTGATTTGCGACTCGTGCACGACGATGTGCAGGGTACCGTACTCCAGACCTTCCAGTGCGCGCAGGATCATCTCGATGCGGGAATCGGCAAGCTCTTCGTGATTCCGGTTCACCATGTGATTCACTCCTGTCCAGCCGTTTTTCCTTCCCGGTCCCGTCCGGCCGCTGCCTGTCAGCCCAGGGACGTGAGTGCGGCACGGTTGACGTGCCGGAAGCGGCAGTGGTTTGAAGAAAGCATAATTCATATTAATCATATGTGTCAAGTCGGAATTGAATGAACATTATGTTCACAGCCGCTTCACGATGGACGCACACGAGCGTTTGCAAAACAGGATGGGTACGTTTTTCGCCTTTGCCTGATGTTTTACGTGCCACGACAGATTGTGATTCACAAAGTCGGTAAACACGACAATCATTTGGGTGTCGACGGGAATATGTACCTTGTATTGGGAGTGTTTTCGCCCCGATACGTGATAAATCTGCCGGTATCCCCTGCCGTGAAGCAGCTCGGTGATATTCCCCAAGCGGTCCCCTCCGATGACCAGCACCGCAGCCATTGTTTTTCCTCCCCTCTTCTGAAGCTAACCGGTTCGGCCCGGCTGTAAAAAGAAAAGAGGTTTCTCCCCTCGGGGAAAAACCTCTAGTGGTCTAGTCGGTTTTACCGCGGCCGATAAATCCCGATTAAACATATCGGTTTTTCAACATTATACGGTGCTGAATTCTCCTTTGTCAACCGCTTCCAGCCTATCACGGCCGCGGAACCCGCGCTTGTCATGTGTCCGCTACCGATTCCCGCACGGCAGAACTGCCCGTTTAAAAGGCGCGGCCGTACTGCTTGGGCGGTACAACCTCGCCGGAGACGGTGCGGATCGCGTGCAGCGCCCAGTACGGGTCGCGCAGCATGCCCCGGCCCACCGCCACCAGGTCGGCGTCGCCGTTGCCCAGCGTCGCCTCGGCCAAAAGGGGATCGTCCAGATTGCCCACGGCGATCACCGGCACATCCAGCGCCTGCTTGATCGTCCGGGCCATCGGCACCTGATAACCGGGGTGGATGCCCGGCCGTCCCCCCGAACCGATCGGCCCTTCGCCCCCGCTGGAGATGTGGAAGATGTCGACCCCCGCCTCTTTGTAGCGGCGGCACAATTCCGTGCTGTACTCCAGGCCGTAGCCGCCTTCCACGTATTCCACCGCGGAGATCCGCATGATCAGCGGCATGTCCTCCGGCATCACGCTCTTGACCGCTTCGATCACCTCCACGCCAAACAGCGCGAGGTCCCTGCCGTACCGGTCATCCCGCTTGTTCGTGAGCGGCGAGTGGAACTGGTGGATCAAATAGCCGTGGGCGCCGTGGATCTCGATGGTGTCCATGCCGGCTTCCACCGCCCGTCTGGCCGCTTCCCGGAACTTGACGACCATCGCCTGCACTTCCTCCGTGGTGAGGGCGCGGGGCGTCTTGTATTTGTCGCTGAACGCGATCGGAGACGGCGCGACCGGCACCTCGGCATCCTCCGCCTTGCGACCGGCATGAGCGATCTGCACGCCGATTTTCGCCCCGTACTTGTGCACCTCCGACACGATCCGGGCAAACGCCGGGATGTGCTCATCCGACCACAATCCCAGGTCGTAGTCGGAAATGCGGCCGTCCGGTTCGACGTCGGTCATCTCCATGATGATCAGGCCCGCTCCGCCGACGGCGCGCGAGACGTAGTGGACAAAGTGCCAGTCGTTCGGTTTCCCGTCCTTGGCCTCCACCGAGTATTGGCACATGGGCGGCATCACCACCCGGTTTTTCAAAGCGAGCCCTTTCCATTGAAAAGGGGCAGACAAAAGAGCCATGACTTCCACTCCTTCCCTTTTTCTTCATCTTCGCAAATGACCGCCGCATTCGCAACGTCTGGCTGCACTTTGCTGCACTTTGCCCCGCCTGGACGTGAAACGACCTTTTACCCAACAACGGCCCCAAAAAAGCAAGGAACTCACCCAATAGGGGAGAGTTCCAGTTTGCTGGGCGTCAAGAGAGCGAGCGGACACCATCACACATGCGCCACAGACCTTGTCTGCACGCTGAGCAAGACAGCGTACGGTCTGTTTATTTTTCCTGAAGCGTTATATATTTGACAGGATTGGTATCAAAAACGACTTTTAGCAAATAGTCATTTCCTGCATACTCCAGAATGAAAGTGTCATTTCCCGTATCATCCAGTACCTCACGAGAAGGGGTTCCTAGCATTTCCTTAATATCAAAAGGTTTGCCGGTAAGATTCACGATTTTTGGGTCAGCATATATAACGATAACTTTGCTATTCTCGTTGAGTTCATCAATGGAATTGGCATAATCCTCAAATCCCAGACTAAAACCATCGTAATACATGGCAAACCCATACTCATCATTTCCAGTGCGAGCCGGTTTTCCCAACTTCTCGATTACTTCCTTTTTCGTTGCTCCGAGTCCAATTGACACACCATTTAATTGTCCATTTTTCGCTTTCTCTAACATGTCAGATGTAACAGGATTCGTTGAACTGCCCGCCACTGTTTCAGAATCCACCTTCTTTACAGTGTCAGATTTTACAGAATTAATTGGACCGCTCTCTGCTGTTTCAGAACTTGTCGAACACCCGAATAACACCATTGAACAAAGAAGCCCCACACAAAAAAACGTGCGATACATTCTACGCAATGACATCACCTTCTCCTCTCAAATAAATTTCCATTTTTATGTCATATTGGAAATTATATAGCTAAACTGGGGTTCATTAAAAGGATTGGGGAAGTTACAATGCAAGCGATGCTTGTTTATGCCTGCGTAAGCCTCCAAAACTAGCCAACTGTCTGTGGAAAACGAGGAGAAAGGAGCTTCGTGCTGTTACGGGCCGCTTCTTTTATTGCGCATATATGCGCATATACGTCAAAAACTCCCTCTCTGCGCTTGCAGAAGAGGGAGTTTGGCTGCGGTCTGAGGAACCCTCCCCATACGGGTGAGTCCCAGTCTCATATTTGTTTTCTATTCGTGAACCATTTCGAGGATCCTGCCCAGTTCCTCCATGGCCGCTTGTTCCTGTTCGCCGCTGACTTCCAGCGTGATTTCGTCGCCTTTGGCCGCGCCCAGGGTCATCACGCCCATAATGCTTTTGCCGTTCACTTTTTTCGTGCCTTTGACGAGGCTGACCTCGCAGTTGAAAGACGTCGCCTTTTGCACGAACAGCGAGGCGGGACGTGCGTGCAGGCCCGTCGGATTTTGAATGACGAAAGTTTTGGTCAGCATGTTGCATCCACTCCTTGTTTATTCTGCTGCTTCTTTTGCTTCTCGCTTGAGCAGGTTGATCATCAATGCCGTTACGACCGTACCGGCCAGAATCGAAACCAGGTACAGGACGGCGCTGCCCACGACCGGAAGAACGAACAACCCTCCGTGGGGGGCAGGCAGCGTACAACCGAAGAGCATCGACAGACCGCCTGCGACTGCGGAGCCCACCATGATCGAAGGGATGACGCGCGTCGGGTCGGCCGCGGCAAACGGGATGGCCCCTTCCGTAATGAACGACGCACCCAGCACCCAGGCGGTTTTGCCTGCCTGCCGTTCCTCATCCGTAAACTTCTTCTTGAACAGCAGCGTCGCCAGCGCCAGGCCCAACGGCGGGGTCATCCCTGCCGCCATGATCGCCGCGTGGGGAGCGAAGTTTCCTTCGGCAATCATCGCGATCCCGAACGTAAAGGCCGCTTTGTTCACCGGACCGCCCATATCGAACGCCATCATGGCCCCCAGCACCATGCCCAAGAGAACGGCATTGCCCTGATTCATGTTTTTCAGCCAGTCACCCAGCGCCGCATTGGCGGCGGCCACCGGCTCGGACACGACGTACATCATGACAAAGCCGGTAATCAAAATCCCGAACAGCGGGTAGAGCAGCATCGGCTTGATGCCTTCCAGGGACTGCGGCAGTCCGGCAAACAGCTTTTTCAATCCGGCTACCGTGTAGCCTGCCAGGAAGCCGGCAATGATCCCGCCCAGGAACCCGGCGCCGGAAGAAGCCGCCAGCATCCCGCCGACCATGCCGGGCGCAAAGGCCGGGCGGTCGGCGATACTCTTGGCAATAAACCCGGCCAGCACGGGGATCATCAGGCCAAAGGCTGTTCCGCCGCCGATATCCATCAGCGCCTTGGCCAGCGGGTGGAAGGACGGGTCGTTCGGATCGGCCGCCTTAATCCCGAACATGAAGCTGAGGGCGATGATAATACCGCCGCCCACGACAAACGGCAGCATGTTGGATACCCCGTTCATCAGGTGCTTGTAGAAGGCGGGCTGCTTCTGTTTGTTCTCGGCTTTTGCCATCTCAATCTTCTCCTGATAGCCGGCCGCCGCTTCGCCGCTGTAGACGGTCCCGTCCCGGTTCAACGCACGTTTCAACAGCGCTTCCGCGTTGCGGATGCCTTCCGCCACCGGCACCTCAATCACGACTTTGCCGGCAAAGCGGTCCATGTCCACCTGTTTGTCCGCAGCCACAATGATGGCTGCCGCTTCGGCGATGTCTTCCGCCGTCAGCTTGTTTTTCACCCCGCCGGAGCCGTTGGTCTCCACCTTGAGGGAAATGCCCATCTCGTCGGCTTTCTTTTTCAACGCATCGGCGGCCATGTAGGTGTGGGCGATCCCGGTCGGGCACGCGGTTACGGCCACGATTTTCACCCCGGCACCGGCCGGCGCGTCGGAAACGCTTTCAGTTTCGCCGTGAATGTCCTGCTCTTTCCGGCTGATGATGTCCAATACCTGTTCCTTGGTTTCCGCCTGCATCAACTGCTGCCGGAACGATTCGTCCATCAGCATCTGGGAGAGCAGCGCCAGCGTCTCCAGGTGCGCCTGGTTGGCGTCCGCCGTCGCCGCGATCATGAAGAAGAGATGCGCTTTTTGCTGGTCGAGCGAGTCAAAATCGATCCCCTCTTTGGAAAAACCGAAGGCGATACTGGGCGTTTTGACCGCTGCCGTTTTGGCGTGCGGGATGGCGATCCCGTCCCCGATCCCGGTCGAACCTAGTGCCTCGCGGGCCAGGATCGCCTGTTTCATCTCTTCCCGGCTGTGCAGACGACCGGCTTCGTCCAGCTTCGCGATCAGTTCGTCAAGCACTTCCTCTTTTGTCGTCGCTGACAGATGAAGCACAATCGTATCGGCCTTCAGCAAATCGACAATGCGAATGTGATGCTGCATGGTACAGGCCCCCTTTTTTATTCCACTTTGATCACGCTGATCTCGGGTAAAAATGCGCGGATCTTTTCATGCGTACAAAATCCTTCCGACAGTGCGGTCGTGCTCCCCGCCGCAACGGCAAAGCGAAACGCCTCTTCCGCACGCCATCCCTTTGTATGCGCATACAGGAATCCGGCGACCATGGAGTCTCCCGCTCCGATCGAGTTGACCGGTTTTCGCTCCGGAATCCGAGCGGCGTATGCCTCTTCACGGTTGACGAACACGGCGCCCTGGCCGGCCATGGAGACGATCACGTTCTCCGCGCCCAGTTCCAGCGCTTTCCGCCCATAGGCGATCGCGTCGTCGTGCGTGGAAATCGCCACCCCGAACAGCTCCCCCAGCTCGTGATGGTTGGGCTTGATCAGAAACGGCCTTTCCGACAATCCGCTCCGCAGCGCCTCTCCCCTCGCGTCCAAAAACACGCGGACGCCTCTGCCCCGGAGCCGTTTCATGATCGTCGGATAGATGTCGAGCGGCAAACTCTTCGGCACGCTTCCCGCCAGCACCAGGTAATCGTCCGGCCCCAACCGGTCAATCTGCGCAAACAGCCGCTGAAGCGCTTCCACCGGGATTTCCGGGGATGCGCCGCTGATGTCGGTCTCGGTGTGGGCTTTGATCTTGATGTTGATTCGCGAATCCTGCTCGATGGAAAGAAACTGGTGCACAATGCCGGCCCGCTCGACCTGCTCCCGGATAAACGCGCCCGTAAATCCGCCGACAAATCCCAGGGCCGTGCTGTCCACTCCCAACAGCCGCAGGACTTTGGAGACGTTGATGCCTTTTCCCCCCGCATCCTTCCACTCTTTGTGCGCCTCGTGTATGGTCCCTTCGGACAAAGAGGGAACCCATACGTGGTAGTCGATCGAAGGATTCAAGGTTACTGTGTAAATCATGCTTTCACCACTTTTAGATTTGTTAATCGGCTGTACGCCTGCTGTTCCTCTTGCGACAAGCCGTCGTCGGTGATCACCGTCACCTCGCGCAAGTCGGCCACTTTGGCAAACGTCACGCGGGAGAACTTGTCGGAGTCGCACAGCACGAACCGCTCGTCGGAGAACTGCAGCGCCAACTGCTTCACATACGCTTCGTCGGGGTCCGGCGTGGTCAAGCCGTGGTGCTTGTCGACCCCGTTCATGCCCAGGAAGCATTTGTCGAAGCGGTACTGGCTGATGGTTTTGAGGGCATCCCGTCCCACCAGCGACAATGTTGCCGCTTTCAATTCTCCGCCGATCAGAATCGTCTTGATGTTCCGTTTGATCAGCTGCAGGGCCATGTCGGGACCATTGGTCACCACGACGATGTTGTCGTAGGGAAGGAAAGGCAGCATCTGGTACGTGGTCGTACCGGCGTCGATGAAGATCGAGTCCCGTTCCTGCACCAGACTGGCGGCATACTGGGCGATCGCCGTTTTCTCCTTCTCGCGTTTGACCGCTTTTTCCAAAACGGTGGGTTCTTCAATCTTGTTTTGCAAGGAAGACGCCCCGCCGTGAACGCGCTTGAGCAGCCGCTGTTCTTCCAATTCGCTCAGGTCGCGCCGGATGGTCGACTCGGATGCCCCTGTCGCTTCCACCAGCTCGTGGATGCGGACAACGTCCTTTTCTTTGAGCAGGGACAAGATGACGTGATGACGTTCAGGGGTTAGCATCGCACCCTCCTTTCCGGGATGAGAGACAAAACTTTTCGAATTCTCCCATGATTATATCCCAAATTTCGATCATAAACAACCATAAACGAGCAATATCAATCATTATCCAATCAAAAACGGTCAAGCAGGCAGGAAAACCTTCCAGGAAAGCCCGTTGGAAGAAGCCGGTTTCCGCCAAAAAACAGCCTGCTCCTCCAGAGCGGCTGCCCAAAAAGAAAGGAGCAGTCCCCACAGGGCTGCTCCCGTCAGATGCACGGACTGTATCGACAGCCGCGCAGGATATTATTCCGGCATCGGACCGGTGTAAATCGACTGCGGACGAATGATCCGATTGTTTTTGGCCTGCTCCAGGATGTGGGCGCTCCAGCCGACGACGCGGCTGACGGCAAAGGTCGGCGTGAACAGGGAATCGTCCAGCCCTACCGCCCGCATGACTGCGGCGGCAAAAAACTCCACGTTGGTGTTCAGCTTGCGGCCCGGCTTGTATTCCTCCAGCAGCTTCAACCCCACCTGTTCCACGTGCGTGGCCAGGTCAAACCACGGATCGTCGCCGGAGAGCTGCGACGCCACGACGCGCAGCGCGGTCGCGCGCGGATCGACGGTCTTGTACACGCGGTGGCCGAAACCCATCAAGCGTTCTCCTTTTTCCAGCTTGGCGCGCAGCCACGGTTCGGCGTTTTCCTTGGTGCCGATCGCTTCGATCATCTCGGTCACTTCGGACGGCGCGCCGCCGTGCAGCGGTCCCTTCAGCGCCCCGATGGCGGCCGTGATCGAGGAAATCAGGTCGGACTGGGTGGAGCTGACGACGCGTCCGGAGAACGTGGAGGCGTTCATGCCGTGCTCCTGCGTCAGAATCAGGTAGGCGTCCAGCGCGCGCACATGGGCCGGGTTGGGCTCCTGCCCCTTCAGCATGTACAGGTAGTTGGCCGTGTGATCCAGGGCGGGGTTGGGATCCAGCGGCTCGCGGCCACAGAGGCGGGCGTAGCGGTACGCCACGATCGTCGGCATTTTCGCCGTCAGGGAAATGACCTGGTCCAGCGTCGGCGGCCAGCCGTAATCGGCGCTGCCCAGTGTGGAAACGCCGGTGCGCAGCACGCTCATCATGTCCACGTCGGCCGGGATCAGGTCGAGAATGCTCTTGACGTGGGCCGGCAGTTCCCGGTTTGCTTTCAGTTTGCCCTTCAGCTCGGCCAGCTCCTGCTCGTTGGGCAGATGGCCGTACCACAGCAGATGGGCCACTTCCTCAAACGTATGGTTGATCGCCAGGTCGCGCGCCCAATGGCCGCGGTAGACAAGCAGGCCGTTGAGGCCGTCCACCAGGCTGAGGTCCGTTTCCGCGACCGCGATGCCTTCCAAACCAATGGCTAACGTATGCTGTTGACTCATCCACGCCACTCCCTTTTCTCCAGTCTCTTCGTCTCCATTTCTCTTCTTATCAGTATATCGATTAAAAAACGTTAAGGGAAATAGAAGAAAACAGGCGTATTAATTGCAAGTCGTGATCAATTCAGTTCTCCCGTACGCCGCCTGCCGGTTGTCTCCTCACGACCGCCCCGCCCCGTGCACCTCCGGCAGCGGCGGATACAAGGCGGCCAGGATGTCGACAAAGCGCTGGGCCGGTTCGCTTCCCCCCGTTTTCGGCAGCACCAGGTAGGAGGCCACCTTCGGCATGACCAGGCCGGGGGTGGGCAGTTCCATAAAGCGGTTTTCGAACAGCTCCCGGCTGATGGCCGAGCGGGGCAAAAAGGAGACGCCCAATCCCTCCTCGATGAACGCCTTGGTAATGTCCACCTGGGAGACGGCCATGGTCCTCAGCGACAGTCCGCGCTGCCTAAGCAGAAGCAGCAGATCGTCCCAGTAGCCGGGGTGATTGTGCGTCAGAAGCCGCTTGGTTTGCAGCTCCTGCTCCCAGTCGGGCAGCGGCGCCTCCATGTCCCCGCCGCTGTGCGGGACGGCAAACACGACCGGATCTTCGTACAGCCTGTATGTATGCAAATTGAGTTCGCCCGGGACCATCCGCGTCAGCCCGAGATCGGCCTGCCCGCTCTGCACCAGCGGGCCGATCTCCACGGACTCGGCGATTTTGATGGAGAGGTCCACGTCCGGATACAGCTTGGTATAGCGGTGAATCAAATGGGACAACCGCGTGCGGGCGATGATCGGGGAGACCGCGATCTGCAGCTTCTCCCGGTACCCCTGCCGCCACGCCTGAAGGTCCTCCAGGCCGTGGTGCCATTGTTCCAGGAGCCCTTTGGCATGGGGCAGAAAACGCTTCCCGGCCGGTGTCAGCCGGACGCGTTTGCCCACCCGCTCAAACAGGTTGATTCCCAATTCCTTTTCCAAAATCCGGATGTGCTGGCTGACCGTCGGTTGGGCGATAAACAACGCCTCAGCCGTCTGGTGAAAATTTTCCGTGGCGGCCGCCATGACAAAGGTTTGCAGCACCCGAAAATCCACGGCGCTCCCTCCTTCATGATAACCATGCGTTATATCATTCTGCCCAATCGGTAGTACGTCCTGTTTTCCCGCCGTAGGTACGATGAAAGAAAAAGAAAGGAGAGAAGGTCGTGCTCGTCGGATACGGACTGATGTGCCTGATCTACGGCACGTCGTATTTCGCGATCAAACTGGGACTGGCGGAAGGCATGCCGCCGCTGCTGTTTGCCGGTCTCCGCTTTTTCCTCGCCGCCGTCCTCGTTCTGGCGGTACTCGCCTGGCGCCGGCAGCTTGTTCCGCTTCGCCTGCGCGAATGGGCGGAGGTGGCGCTTTTGGGCGTGCTGATGACGACCATCCCCTTCGCCGCCCTGTTCTGGAGCGAGCAGCACATCTCCTCGGGAACCGCCGCGCTGTTGGTCGCCACGGCGCCCGTGTTCACCACGCTGATCAGCGTCGTGTGCAGACAGATGAGCTGGCGCTGGTACGTGCCGGCCGGACTGCTGCTCAGCCTGGCCGGCACCGCCTGTCTCGTCGGCTGGCCGGCGGCGGAGCCAGGCGGCAGCATCCACGCGCTCCTCGGCAAATGGGCGATTGTCGTCTCCGAGCTGTTCTTTTCCTGGGGGGCGGTTCGCTCCCGCGCCTGGGTCGCCCGGCTGACCCCGTTCGTCTTCAACGGCTACCAGATGCTGGCTGCCAGCCTGGTCCTCCTGCTCCTGTCCGCGGTCACGGAACCGGTGAGCGCCGTCCGTTTTACCGACCTCTCCCTGGCCGCGCTTGCCTATCTGACGGTGGTCGTGTCCATTGTCGCCTCCACGCTCTACTACCGGCTGGTCCAGGCGACCAACGCGGCGTTTCCCACCACCTGGACCTACGTGGCCCCAGTCATCGCCCTGGCGATCGGCGCCGTGTTTCTCGGCGAAGAGCTGACCGCCACCTCGCTTGCCGGCAGCATCGGGGTGCTGGCGGGCGTCATTCTGCTGAACGGGGAGAGCTGGGCTCGCCTGTTTCCGCTTCGCACAGGCGGACGGCTTCACGTACCGCCCCTGGATGACAAATAAGCGAGATCGTGCGGCCAAACGGCTGGCAAAACGGCCGCACGACCAGCCCTTTGTCCCCCAGCGAAGCGGCCGCCATCTCGGGCACGATGGTCAGCCCGTTGCCCATGGCCGCGTACGCCAGCAGGGAATCGTTGAAATCCAGCTCCAGCAGGTGCGCTGCCTGCACGCCCAAGCGGCGGCATTGGCGGCGAAAGTCTTCGCGAATGTCGCACGGGTCGCGGTGGATCAGGAGCGGTTCGCGGCAAAACGCGGCGAAGTCCACCGCCTCCTTTTCCGCAAGCGGATGGTCGGCCGGGAGAACGGCCAGGTACGATTCGTGAAGCAGCGGACGGGTAAGAAACGGCGTGTCTCCCGCCCTGTTTTGCACAAGGACGGCGTCCACCGTCCCCTCCTCCAGCAGCGCCGTCAATTCCTCCGACGTATCCTTGACGACCAGCGCAACCTTCCCGGCTTCCCCGGCGGTGTACGCCGCCACCCGCTCGGGCAGGTAGTGGTTGGCCACGCTGGGCAGCGCGCCGATGCGCAGCCGCTGCTGCTCGCTGAAGCGTTTGATCCCCGCCACCGTCTCCTCCACCTGCTCCAGAATCAGACTGGCCCGCTCGTACAGGTAGCGGCCCGCCTCGGTCAGCTCGATCCCCGTCCGCTTCCGGTGGAACAACCGACAGCCGAGCTGCTTTTCCAGCAAGGCCAACTGTTTCGACAGCGCCGGCTGCGAGAGGTACAGCGCCTTGGCCGCTTTGTTGAGGCTCCCCTTTTCGGCGGTCGCCACCAGGTACGCCAACTGTTCAAGCCGAAACATGGTTGTTCCTCCTCATCTTCCCTGGATGATTTTCCTTGTTTTAAAAATTTTTCTCAAACGCACGGGCATCATTTCCGCTTCCTTGTGGTACAATACGAAGTCGGGTGCAAAAATCCTTTCCACAGCGCCCCCCATATAGAGAAGAGAAACCATGCGAGGAGGAACATTATGGAAACCACGACAAACGTGAACCCGCCGCGCAAACGCTTCAACAAGACGCTGCTCGTGATCGGGGCGGCCGGGATCGCGGTGCTGGGCGGACTGGGCGCAGCGTACGCCAAGCTGGATTTGTTCAAAAGCGCCAAAACGGTCTATCTGGAGGCGGAGGCCAACAACTTTGCCCAGTTGTCCGACGACTTTTCCCAATCTTTTAACGAATACGAAGAGTACATCAAACCGTACCTGGAAAAACCGGTTCACTCCACGACCGAACTGAGTCAAATCGCCGTCGACGGCACCCCCGCCGACCCGCAGGCCGAAAAAATCCTGGACCTCTTGAAGAGCGCCAAACTGGTGATCCAGTCCAACGCGGACGAATCCAAGCGGCAGCAGTCCGGCGGTGTGGAGGTGCATCTGAAAGACCGCAAGCTCCTTACGCTGGAATATGTCTTCGATGACACCAAAATGGGCTTCCGGCTCCCGGACTTTTACCCCAAATACGGTTATGTGGACCTGAAAGACCGCGACACGATCAAGGCGCGATATGGCGAAGAGCTGCCCAAGCGCCTGATCACGTCCCGCGACTTGTACGAGGCGCTGAAAGTCTCCCGCGATGAAGTGGCCAGCGTGCTCAGGCCGTATGCGCTCCTGTACGCGGAAAGCCTGAAAGACAGCCAGGTGACGATCAACAAGAACGCCTCCTTCTCCGAGGAAGGCTACCAGACGAGCGCCCGCGAGGTGACCGTCACCTTCACCGATGAGGAAGGAAAAGCGCTCCTGACGAAAATAGCGGAAAAGGCTAAGGCGGACGACAAGCTGTTCGACCTGATCTACGGCCGCTACCACAACGTCGCCGTGCTGCTGAAAGACAGCGGGTATCCGGACGTGCAGGAACTGTCCAAAGAGGAGTTCAAGAAAGAATACGTCAAGGTGTTTGACGACATGCTGGCCGAATGGAAAAAGACCGCGAGCACGAACGACCAGCTCAAAATGGTGGTGCTCATCAACAGCGACGACGAAATCCTCTCCCGCAAGCTGGTGATCACCGGCGAACAGGGCAAGGAAGAGCAAAACTTCTGGCACAGCGTCGCCTTTGCCAACGGAGCCGACACGTACCGCCGCTACTCCCTGTTTGTCGACGACGACGGCCAAAAAGGCGAGATGACGTTCCGCTACAAAGGCACCACGCACAGCGACAAAACGACCGGCACCATCGGCTTCCTGTTCAACGCCGAACCGGAAGTAAAGCTGGATCTGTCCACCACGTTCGAAACCAGCAAGCAGGACAAAAAGGAAACGGGCAGCTACGACTTCAAGCTGAACCTGAAGAGCGCGGATCAGCCAGACGACATTGCCCTCTCCGGCCGCATCACCACGTCGATGACAAAAACCGACAGCGAACGCGATTCCGAAGGCACGATCAAGGTGAATTTCGACAAGGCGGCGCCCGACATGCCGAAGGGCATCAGCCTGAACGTAAAAGTGAAGGAAGCGTTTGGCAAACCGCTCAGCATTCCGGCCATGACCCCGGACAATGCCGTCAACATCGCGACGGTGACCGACGAAGAAATCATGGCCATCCAGCAGGAAGTGGCCGACGCCGCGCAGTCCTTCATGATGAAGCACCAGGATTTGTTCCAGGAATTGATGCCGGCCGTGCCGATGCAATAACGGATTGGACGCCGAATCCTCCTTCCCCCGCGGAAGGGGGATGTTTTTTTGTCTCTGTCCCCCTGTAAAAACAGGGGAATTTTTATCGAAACATGACGAAAAAAAATAATTTTTTTAACAAGGGAATCTCTTCCACAATACCGAAAACCATTAGCGATTTTATGAATGTTTATTTTTCTGGTAGGAGGAGAAAGTGTGAAAAACACGAGAAAAACCGTTGCCTCGCTCTCTCTCGCAACTGTCCTGTTGCTCACGTCCCTGCCGTACAACGCCTACGCCTCGGAGAAGCTGAGCAGACAGGAGCTGTCCAAGCTGAACAGCGTCACCAACGCGGTCGTCACCGAGGGGACCGGGGCCGCCAAAATCTCTCCCCGTCTCAACACGGAATCCGACAAAAAGGTGAGCGTCATCGTCCAGTTCAAATCGGAACCGGCGGCCGTATCGCAGGAATACCGCCGCGGCTCCCGCTCGACCAGCCCGCAGGAGAGCCGGGTCGCCCGGGAGCAGTCCTCTTTCCTGAAAGAAGCGCGGAAAAAGAACATCGACCTTGACGTGGAGCGCCAGTTTTCCCTCGTGTTCAACGGCATGGAGCTGACCCTGCCGGCCAACGACATTCCCAAGCTGGCCGAACTGCCGCAGGTCCAGGCTGTCTACGAAAACAGCACCTACTCCGTCCCTGATGTGGAACCGGCCCAAAGCGGCTCGTACAAGTACGACATCGCCCCGCTGAAGCAGATCGGCGTCCTCGACATGTGGAACGCAGGGCTGGACGGCAGAGGATTGAAGGTCGGGGTGATCGACACCGGCGTCGACTACCTGCACCCTGACCTGAAGGATGCCTACAAAGGCGGCTACGACTCGTTCGACAACGACAAGGACCCGTACGAAGAAGCGCCCATCTCCCCGGATGACGACCGCAGGGGAACGGGATACGAAGGGTCTTCCCACGGCACGCACGTCTCCGGCACCATCGTCGGACGGGCCAAGAACAAGCGGTCCGACGTCCAGGTAAAAGGGATTGCCTACGCCGCCGACCTCTACGTGTACCGCGTATTGGGCCGTGACGGCGGCAGTTCCGCGCAGGTGATCGACGGCATCGAAAAAGCGGTGAGAGACGGCATGGACGTCATCAACCTGTCGCTCGGCTCCAACATCGAAAAGAACGCCGACTCCCCCGACTCGATCGCGGTCAACAACGCCATGCGGGCAGGCGTGATCACGGTTATCGCCAACGGCAACGCGGCGCAGGACGAGCCGGGGCGATACTACTATACGGCCGGTTCGCCGGCCGGGGCCAAACTGCCCATCACGGTAGGCGCGGTGACATCGCCGAGCGTGCTGTACGACGCCTCGGCCACTTCGTCCCTGGGCCAAACCTACAACTTCCACGTGATGGCATGGCAGATCAATCAGGCCAACTTCCGGGAACTGATCGGCACCGATCCGCTGCCGGTCGTGTACGCCAACCTGGGTTCCGCGCAGGACTTTGCCAACGTGAACGTAAAGGGCAAGGTGGCGCTTGTCTCCCGCGGCACGCTTGCGTTTACGGACAAGATTCTCAACGCCAAGAAGGCCGGCGCAGCCGCCATCGTCATCTTCAACGGCAACGACAAGGACGGCGACGGACAGGCCGACCTGGATCTCCCGCCGGAAGAGCGCGGCGATTACATCGCCACCATCCTGGGCGATCAAATGGAGGGGATTCCCACCTTTGACATGAGGGGGGTGGAAGGACGAGCGCTGGCCAAGGAACTGCTGAGCGACCCGGCCAAGGCCTCGTCCCTGACGTTCACCTTCTCCGGCGACTACCCGACCACCAATGATCCCGGCGACAAAATGGCCGGATTCAGCTCGCGCGGTCCGGTCCTGGGCGACAACTACGCCATCAAGCCGGACGTCTCCGCTCCCGGCGTCTCCATCCTCTCCAGCGTTCCCGCCTGGGGCAAGCTGATTGAGGACGCGCAGTACAACAAGGCGTACGCCCGCTTCAACGGCACCAGCATGGCGACGCCGCACGTGGCCGGCCTGGCGCTGCTGTTGAAGCAGGCCCATCCGGAGTGGACCCCGTTTGACGTCAAAGCGGCGCTCGCCAACACGGCGGAACGCCTCTACGACGAGGAAGACACCCTGTATGACGTCTACTCCCAAGGCGCCGGACGCGTAAACGGTCTGGCCGCGATGAAGACCCCGGCCGTGCTGCAAACCGTGGAGCAGGTGACCATCCTCAACGAAGACTACGAGCCGGAGACGATCACCAATTACGGCGCCAACACCAGCTTTGGCCTGTTGAAGGCGGGCAGCGCCCCGGTCAGCAAGACCCTGCAGTTGAAAAACACGTCGAAAACGGACGTCACCTACGATGCGGAAGTGATCATGCACGAGGCCGTCACCACCGACCCGTGGCATCCGAAAGAGACGCCCGACGTCCGCGACATCAAGGTGAAGCTGTCCAGCGATACGATTTCCGCCAAAGCGAAGAAACGGACGAGGTTTACGCTCAGCCTCGCTCCCGATAGCGACGCCAAAGAAGGCGTGTACGAAGGGGAAGTGCTTCTGAAGAGCAGGGACGAGAAGTACCCGGACCTGCATCTGCCGTTCGTCGTCCACGTCGGCGACAAGCCGGAGGACACCCACTTCGGTCTGGCCGACATGAAGCTCTCCAGCGCAACCCTCTCTCCCGACGGGGATGGCAAGGATGACACCATCACCGTAGAGGCGATACTCCAGGCGACCGGGGTCAACCTCATCGAACTGGAGGCGTGGAGCCTGGACGACACGTACATCGGCACGATGGCTGTCCGCTTTAACGACTTCGAGCCGTTTGCGCCGGGGCCGTTTACGATCTCCAACATCGACGGCACGTACGTCACCGGTTCGCTGGTACCGAAGCTGCTGCCGCCGGGCAAGTACAAGCTGCGCCTCGTCGCCTACGTCATCGATCCGGAAACCGGGGAAGTGGCGGACACCTACGAGCTGTGGAAAGCCCTGCGGGTAAAAGAAGCGGCGACCGACGAGACCGCGAAGAAACAGGCGCGCAGCAGCCTGAAAGAGACGGCTGACGCGTTCCAAGCGGACGTCGCCAACACGGAGACGATCGGCGAAGCGGTCCTGGCGCTGCCGACCGAATCCGAGGACGTCTCCTACGCGGTCACCAAAAGCTCCAAGCCGGAGCTGATCGATGACAACGGCGTTCTCGTCGCCCTTCCGGAAACGGGCAGCGAAACGGTCACGCTTTACGTCACGATAACCTCCAAGGACAATCCGGACGAGCAGGAAACGGTGAAGGTAAAAGTCACGCTGAAGGGGCAGGAGTAGCCAAGATCCCTCCCCTCCACGTCAACAAGCAAAAAGGGACAGCCCTTTCTCCCGCGGGACGAAGGGGCGGTCCCTTTTTTCATTTCGCATGCCGCGCATGACGGTATTCCAATGGCATCGCAAACCCGGTAAAATAGGAACGTATGTTTTGCTGAATCAAAAAACAGGGAGAGGTCGTTCATGTTTCTGCCACAAGACACTACATCCATGGTCCTGCTGTTGATCGCAGTCGGCTTGATCGTCTTCTCCGCCCGCGCCTTGTTCAAAAAAGCGAAAAAGGCGCTGCGAAAACGGTATTTCGCCGGCCTGATCAGCGGAAAGGCGCTGCTGATCGGGACGCTCTTGCTCGGGGGCGGAGATGACGTGCAGACACTGCTGCGTCTCACTCCGTCTCCCTTCCAGCAATTCATGCTCGCTTCCGATTTTGACCTGGATTACAGGGATAACCGCATTCTCTTTTCCAAGGACAAGGCGGTCTCGGGGTATGTTCAATTCGAGGAGCAGCGCGCGACCGTGTTTCTGTCGGCCGAAATCGGCTACCCCCAAAGCGTGCAGACCGTCTATGAGGCCGTGAATGCGTTCGCCCCGTCCGCCCAAGCGGTCTCGTCCATCCAGGAGCTGATCAGGCAAAAAGTGAACCGCCGGATTCTCCTCCCGAACGGGTACGTGGAAGTAAAGGGAAGCAAAGTGGAAGTGCGGCTGGAGCGCCCCCTTGCGACACCCCTCTGATTCAGGCCGCAGGGCGGCCGAAAACAATGCTATATGGCGGTCATAAACGCGTCCGGGTCCAGCCCTTCTCCTTCGATGACAATGGCGACCATGCCGCTGTCGCTGCCCGACTCGTGCCCTTCTCCCGCCGTCCAAAAGGCTGCCTGGCCGGCGCGGATGGGCGTGCGGCTCTCCTCTTCGCCGCGCACCCAGCCCTCGCCCTGGACGACGAGAAAGAGCTGGTGGACGACGGCCGGATGATAACCGAGCACACCGCCCGGCCCCAGATGGATACAGCCGATCGACACCGCTCCCGGCGTACGCACGATCCGGGAAATCGCGGCATGGACCGACCCGTAACGGTCAATCGTCCGTCCGACGCCTTGCTCAAATCGAAACAGTTTCATCGCATGCCCTCCTGTGGCTTCCCGGCATCCAGGATGCCCGTTTTTTTCGGCTGCGCCCAGAGCCGCCACGCCTGCGGCTTTCTGACGCAGCGCTATACCTTGAACCGGCCCATCAGCTTCTCCAGTTCCTCCGCCAGACCGGCCAGCGAAGCGGCCGAAGCGTGAATCTCCTCCATGGACGCCAACTGCTCCTCGGTCGCCGCCGACACGTCCAGGGTCCGGGCGGCGGTCGTTTCGGTGACGCCGGCGATTTCCCGCATCGCCTGCGCCACCTTCTCCGTACTGGCGGTCAGCGAACGGGAAGCCGCCGAAACCTCCTGGATTTGTCCCGTCACGTCAAGAACAGCCGCGCGTATGCGGGCGAACGCTTCTCCCGCTTCCGACACGCCGGCCATGCCGGCCGCGACTTCTTCCGTTCCCCGCTGCATGGAGACAACCGCCTCTTCGATCTCGCTTTGGATCGTCCCGACGAGCTGCGTGATTTGTCCGGCCGATGCGGACGCCTGTTCCGCCAGTTTCCTCACCTCATCGGCCACAACCGCAAACCCTCGTCCGTGTTCTCCTGCCCGCGCCGCTTCGATCGCCGCATTCAGGGCCAACAGGTTGGTTTGGCCGGCGATGTCCGTGATCGCGTCGACGATCTGACCGATCTGCCGGGAGCGCTCTCCCAGCCCTCGCACCAGGCGGGACAAATGGTCGATGGTTTCGCTCATCCCGTTCATGCGGGCAACAGCCTCCTGGATGGTGCGGTTGCCGTTGGTGGCCAGTTCAGACGTATCGACGGCCGCTGCCGTCACACGCTCCGCGCGGCTGGAAATCTGTCTGATGCCGGCAGCCATCTCCTGCACCTCGCGTGAGCCTTCTTCCACGCCCTGCACCTGCTTGTCCGTTCCCAGCACCACTCCCTGAACCGTCTCGGCGATTTGCTTCGCGGCCTGGCTGGTTTGTTCGGAGCTGGCGTTCAACTCTTCCGCCGAAGCCGCCACCTGTTCGGCGTGGCTGCGCACCTGGAGGATGATCTCCCGCAGATTGCGCAGCATCCGGTTAAACGACTGCCCCAGCATGCCGATCTCGTCCCTGGACGCAACGGTCAGCTCGCGGGTAAGATCGCCCTCTCCCTCCGCGATGGCCCTCAACTGAGCGTTTACCCGGTTGAGCGGGATCACGATGGAGCGGACCAGGTACCCGCCGATCAGCACGGCAAGCAGCACGGCCGTCATCGCCACGAACAGCCGTACCGACTCCGCCGTCCGCGCCTGCCGGGCAAGCAGGACCTCATCCTGCTCTTTCTCCTGCTGCACCAGCGTCACCAGTTCTTCGACGACGCGGTCCAGTTCCTTGCGCGCCTGCCGTTCCTCGCCAAAGTGCAGCCGAACCGCCTCCTCCCGCTGTCCGGAGCGGATCGCTTCCATCACCTTGTCGCTTTCCCGCTGGTACGTCCGGAACAGCGCTTCCATGCGGTCCAACAGCCGGCGCAGCTCTTCGCTGCTGCCCGCCATCTCCTTTGCCTGCGCGAAAAGCGCGTCCAGCTTCTGCGCCCTTTCCCGCATCTCCTCCGCAAATGTATTGTCCTGGCTCAACAGGTAGCCGCGTTCGTCGTTGTTTCGTCCGGTCAGGACGAACTGGATCTCCCGCAGATGCGTCAACAGTTCCGCGTCGCCCAGCATTTTGGCGTAGGCCGCCTTGATGCGCCCCTCCTGAACATAGCTGTACGATTCCGAGCCGATCATGATCGCCAGCAGCAATCCAAAAGCCAGCACAAATTTTGTCCTGATTCTCACAACGTCACCCCATGTTGAATCATGTCGAATCATTTCACCACGTCTATTTCCCGCGATTCCGTTCCCGCAAACCTGTGACGGACAAAAACCCCCGTACCGTCACGCACGGGGGAAGGCTGCGAGGGATGGCTTCGCTCCCCGCATGACTGCGCCGATCAGCCATGCGGGCAGGCCTGGATCAGGACATAACCTGTGCCGCGCAGATGGCAGGCTCTCCATGTTTCTACCGCATCCCCATCCTGGCCAGCAGCTCATCTTCTGCCGCGTATACAAACATGCCCGGCGGCACGTCGGCCGGGGGATGGACCGATTCCCAGGCGACGGTCCGGCGTATCGCTTCCGCGGGCCGTCCTCCAGCCGGCTGACCCGTCCAAACGCCCGGTACACGTCACAACTGCTGACGGCCACCAGCCGGCCGGCGATGCCGTCAAAGACCGTCATGACCGCCTGCGCTTCCGCTTCCGTGTACGGAAACAGGTCGATCACCACATCGGGGGCAAAGGACCGAAACGATTCGCGGTAGTCAGCCAGCCACCTCCTGTCGCCCCGGATGATCCGGACCCCCTGCGGCAGGGAAATGTCCGGCCGGGACTGGCCGCGGTTAAACAGTGCCGTCTCGTGTCCCGCCGCGACCAACTGCCGCACCACATGCGGACCGATAAACCGCGTTCCGCCCAACACCAGCACGTTCATTCCGGTTCCCCCTCCGTTACAGCCGTTCGATGACCTTGTCGATCAGGCCGTACGCCTTGGCCTCTTCGGCAGACAGGAAAAAGTCGCGGTCGGCGTCGCGCTCGATTTTTTCCAGCGGCTGTCCGGTGCGTTCGGCGATGATGCGGTACAGCATGCGGCGGTGCTGCAAAATGCGCTCCGCCTGGATCTTGATGTCGCTCGCCTGCCCCTGGCTGCCGCCCCACGGCTGGTGAATCATCACCTCCGCGTTAGGCAGGGCGTAGCGTTTGCCCGGGGCTCCGGCCACCAGCAGCAGAGCGCCCATGGAAGCGGCCAGACCGATGCAGATGGTAGAAACGTCCGGCTTGATGAACTGCATCGTGTCGAAGATGGCCATCCCGGCCGTGATCGAACCGCCCGGAGAGTTGATGTAGAGGTGGATGTCCTTGTCCGGGTCCTCCGCGGCGAGAAACAGCATCTGGGCGACGACGGCGTTCGCCACTTGATCGTCAATGGCGCTGCCGAGAAAAATGATCCGGTCCTTCAAAAGACGGGAGTAAATGTCATACGATCTCTCTCCGTAACTCGTCTGTTCCACGACAACCGGTACGAGATTCATCAGAATGCCTCCTTTACGGACTTGAATGGATCGCAATGGGCTGCGGCGACAGACGGCAGATGCGTTTTCCCCAGGCGGACCGGGCAAGCCTCCCCTATGCCGCCAAACGCATGTGGACGGCTTGCGGCGCGGCTGCTTTTTCCCCGCCGAAGCCGGATGAGACGACGGTCACGGTGGCCGGCCGTTCTTCCGGTCCCACCGTCCATCGGGTGACCGTGGCCTCCCGGGTCCTGCCTGCCTCCCCCGCTTTGTACGCGGGCAGGGAAACGACACTGCCGTTCCGTCCGGCGCCCGTTTCCCACACGACGACAGATTGCGGTTTTTCCTGCGGTCTCATGCTTCTTCTCCTCCTTGCGAAAGGTGCGGGTAGACGGCCAGCACCACCTGGTAGCTGTCGTCCCCGTCCGCTGACTGGTACTTCTCCACCAGCCGGTTGACCAGTTCCACGTATTCGCGGACAAAGGCGCTCCGCTGTTCCGGGCTGGCCAGCCGGATGCTGGTGTCCAGCGTGGCGCTGGGAATCTCTTCATCCCGGTCGGACCGCTCCATCAAGAGCAGCGCGTCCCGCTTGATCCGCTCCGCCATGGTGACCAGGTGCGACAAGGAGCCCTGGTCCTTGATGCGCTGAACCGTTTCCTTCGGCCAGTTCAGCGTCTCCGACAGGACGTACGTCCGCGCGATCGCCTGGTACAGCACTTCGACCAGATTGCGGACCTGGCGGGTGCCGACCCGGCGCACCAGGCCCACTTTTTCCAGCGCCTTGAGATGGTAGTTGACCCGCTGCGGGATTTCGTTGATGCCGCGGGCCACCTCGGCGGCGGAGGCAGGCTCGGCAAGCCGGCTCAGGATTTCCGCGCGAAGCGGGTTGAGCAGGGCCATCGCCTGCTCCGGCGTCTCGACCACGTATGTTTCCAACACTTCCTGTTCCACATTGAACACCTCAGAAAAGGATTCCTTCACGTAAAAACATTTTATTACGTCAGCGCCCCCAATGTCAAATGGTGGAATTGCCCCCAAACAAAAAACGCCCGTTGTCGGGCGCTGCAGAGCGCGGCATCAGCCGTTTCGGAACACGGAACACATCGGCCGCTGAACAAAAAAACCCCCGGCACGGACTGGCGCTGTGCCGGGGGTCTCCCTGCCTGTTGATCCATGCTGTGCAGGCTTTCGCCGCATCAGATCAGGCAGATGTTTTCCTCCACTTATTGGTCGCCCGCTTGGACGGTCGGGAATCCGAAGCCGGAAGCGATATCATCGCCTCCCGCAGCGCTGATGCCTCCCAGGATGTCATTCGCTTTCGCGCGGTTTTGCAGCTCGGTGCGGACATCGTTATTGCTCCATGTCGGATGCGATGCCCAGATTTTGGCTGCCAACCCGGAGATATGCGGCGTCGCCATGGACGTGCCGCTGATGGAATTGTACCCGCCGTTGTTCCACGTCGATTCGACCGCCCGTCCTGGTGCGGATACTTCCACGTCCCGCTCCTGAATCACGTAATCGCCGGCCGTTGCCGGGTTCCCCCGGGAGGAGAAGTCAGCCACACGGTACGTTCCGTTTTGCTGTACATTTTCCAGAGCGGCGACCGCTACTGCGTCCTTCAACGCTCCCGGATAGCCGATCGTATTGGCCGAAGGGCCGGAATTGCCGGCAGCCGCTACCACGAGCGCTCCTCGCTGTTGGGCATAGGTCACGGCATTGGAAATCAACGAATCCTTGACGGAGGAGCCGAGCGACATGGAAATCACCACTTTTACCCCGTTGCTGGCGCCCTGATCAGCGGCGTAGCGGATCGCGTAGGCGATGTCATCCGCATACCCGCTGCCTCCGTCGCTCAGCACTTTATACGACCACAGCTTGGCTTCCGGAGCGACGCCCCAAATCCCGCTGCCGCCTCCTCCGTTGGCGAGGATGGTGCCGGCTACGTGGGTCCCATGTCCGTTGCCGTCCGCGCAACCGTTCACGACAGGCGAACTCGTGGTGAAGTTGTAGCACTGCTCCACATTGGCGGACAGATCAGGATGCGCGGTATAGGTGCCGGTATCCAGGACGGCTACGCGAATCCCCTTGCCGCCGCTGGTGGATTGGATCGACGGATTCCGATAAATCGCTTCGATCCCCCAAGGCGTTCGATCGGAAGGAGTCGCCAATGCCTCGATGCGCCCCTCCTCCTCCTCGAACTCGGCAATCGACAGCGTGTTGACCAGCGTGACTTTCAAGGACTTGTCCGCCGTCAACTGCTTCAGCTCTTCTTCCGTCACTTCGGTGGTAAAGCCCAGGTCGTCAAAGTCGTGCCGCTCTCCAAGCTGCTGCTTCAGGCTGGCTTTCAGCGACTTGACGCTCTTCTCCGGCTGAATCAGCACCCGAAGCTTGTCCGAACTTGTGCTCTTGCTCTCATCAACAGCCCCTGCACCTCCAGAAAACGCGGACAGTACCAATGCTGCTGACAGCACCATGCCTCCCAACAACTTCTTCCTGCGCCCCTTCATGCCAATACCTCCTTTAAATGGATAAATTTGGTTTACTGCTGACTCAATTATAAACAATTCTAAAATTTAAATCAATTAGTAATTTTAGATATTTTTTCTTTTTCTTCCAAAAAGTTCTGTCCCCTCCAAAAAACCGTCAGCCAAAACGAAACACTCCCCTCTTCAAGGGAGTGTTTTGTCAAAACCGTATCGCTTCGCCGTCTTCCGGCACCAGCACCCGGTCGTCCAGCTTTCGTTCCCGCAGATGCGCGCGCAGTTCGGCGCGGCTCAGCAGACAGTGGTTCCACGCTTCCATATGGGCGACGACGATCCGGGCGGACGGGCAGGCGGCGGCCAGGCGAACGACGTCCTCGGCGGTCATGGTGATGGGATCGCCGGTTACAAATTGGGCGGCTCCGGCAAATACCACCGCCACTTCCGGCCGATGGACGGCGGCGGCCCGCTCCACCTCTTCGCACCAGATCGTGTCGCCGGCCAGGTAGAGGCACGGTTCCCCCTCCGCCCGCAGCACAAACCCGGAGACAGGCCCCATCTTCGCACCGATGTCCCCGGTGCCGTGCCGGCCGCCCGTCCGCACGAGGCGCATCCCTTTCCAGACTCTCTCATCCGCCACCGGGGTGACGTTCGAAAATCCGCATGCCGCCAGCCGATCCCGATCCTGCGGCTGGCAAAAAACCGGGATCTCCTTGGGCAGCGCCTCGGCGGCCGCTTGGTCAAAATGATCGCGATGGGTGTGTGTCACCAGGACGGCATCGATCCCGGCAATCACGCGCTCCGCCGTCACGGGCAGATCCACGAGCGGATTGGGCCGCTGGTTGGGCGTGTCGGGAGTGGCCGGGAGTTCGCCCGCCCGGCTCAGCATCGGATCGACAAGCAGCGTCCGGTTGGCGTATGTCACGCGCAGCGTGGCATGTCGGACAAGCTGGATTTCCATACAGGTTCGCTCCTTTGCCTTTATAATGGATACAGGTGAGTCCATTATAA
The DNA here is from genome assembly GCF_000454065.1 of Brevibacillus thermoruber 423. GTDB lineage: Bacteria > Bacillota > Bacilli > Brevibacillales > Brevibacillaceae > Brevibacillus > Brevibacillus thermoruber. The sequence goes on along the minus strand of NZ_KE695655.1, from coordinate 64,626 downwards.
TCGGGTAATCGTTGACGCTGTGAAAGGATTCATCCTTCTGCTCTTTCAGGTTGAAAGGAGTCTGCCTCATGCTGGATCAAACCGACCTGCGCATCCTCGCCCTGCTGCGCGAAAACGCCCGCTTGTCGTGGAAAGAAATCGGCGAACAGGTGCATCTGACCGGCCAGGCCGTGGGCAATCGCATTCGGCGAATGGAGGACATGGGCGTCATTCGCGGATATACGGCCGTTGTCGATCCCGCCAAACTGGGCCCCTCCCTCACCGCAATCGTCACGATCCTGATGAAAACGACGGATCACGGACGGTTCGAACGCTTCGTCAGCAGGCGTCCCGAGATCGTCGAAGCCCATCGCGTCAGCGGGGAAGGCTGTTATTCACTGCTCGTCCGCGTCCCCGATCAGACGGCCCTCAACGCGCTGTTGGACGCCATCCTGGCGTACGGCAACTACCGGCTGAGCCTGTCGATCGGCCGGCTGAAATAGGCACGTCCATCCCAACAGCCGATCATTTCTGAACCGACCGATCATCCCCATGGCAATGGGGACATCGATCGCGTGCGGCCTGAGCCTTTACTCCAGCTTGGTACCGGGAACGCTCTCCGCAAAATATTACCGATTGCCCTCTTCCGCCCAACGGGTTTACAATGAGGGATACCAAGAACCCAGGTTCTTGCAGACGTCAAGAAAGGGGGGAAATCGCCGATGGAAGACGCGCTTTTGCTGCTTTCGCTGGATGATTTCTTCGCCTTGCTTGCCCTGTTTGCGGGATGCTTCCCGTCCGTCCTGTACATACGGCGTTTGCAGGGCCCGCAGACCGTGACCATTGGCTGGCGCCAAGACGACAGCTACGAACCTTCCATTAATCCTTGCTTGGTCGAGACGTATCCGATGGCGGCAAGGCAGCCGCAGCGCATCCGGCTGCATCGGCGCGTACGGCGCGAAGACGGCGACTCGGATGCTTCCGCACTCCGCTTTTCGCTCTGATCAGAAGAATCAGAATGGAAAAAGGAGCGTGACGGGGCATGATCGCCAAGTACATCGGAGAAGCTCTGTTGGTTTGCTTCAGTCTGCCGCTGTTTGCCTATCAGACCGCGGAGAGCCTCCACGCGCTGGCGGACGCGTTTGCGCAGATGTCCGAGTACCTGCCGTGGAAGTGACAACCGCAGCGTGCATGACAAAACCCTGGCCGAACGGCAATCGGCCAGGGTTTTTCTTGCTGTCGCGGTAACCGGGTGCAGGTCTTCCGTGCGCTGGCGGCACGCGTGATCGATGCCGGCCGGTTCCCATGTTCCGCACGCAGTCAATCCGCCTGCACGCGGTCTCCTCGCGACGTCGGCTGGGAGATGACGAGAAATTCCGTCTCCGCCCCGCTTTCATTTTTCATCTGGTGCGGCACGCCCGGCGGCACTTCCATGCCTTCGTGGGGATGCAGCTCCCACGAGACGCCGTCCACTTCCAGCACCGCTGTCCCGGACAGCACAAAGAAAAACTGCCGCGACCGCTCGTGGTAATGACGGACTTCCGCCGTTCCCGCCGGCATCCGTTCGTGGATGACGCTCAGGTCGCTCCCCTTGACCAGATGCCAGCCGTCACAACGCTCCCCCCAGACGTAGTGCTCCGCGCTCTCCTTGGAGATTTTCCCCAGCGGCATGCCGTCCGACCGCCCGAGACGGGGGTTCGCCTTCGGACGGGACTGGGGCTGAAACCCTTTGAACCGCGTGCCCTGATACGTGAGGATGCCGTCTTCGTTTTGGGCAATCAGCCCGTACTCCGGCCCGTTTACGCGAAACTCCAGCCGTTCCCCGCTGTCCAGTTCAAACGCCACGTAATACGAAGTATGAACGCTTGAATCCCCGGCGCCTCCCCACGTATTCGTCCGCTTCCCCAACACCCTGGCCGGAACGCTGCGGATCGGCGCGGTGTTGTTGGACATCCACGTGCCCACGCCTCTGACCAGAGCCGTCCCCATTACCACAATGATCACCCCAAAGATCAAGCCGGGCGCCAGCGTAAACCACCAGGGTTCTCCCAGCATGCCGGGATAACTCGCATCGAAAAACACGCTCTTCCCTCCTGTCCATCACGCTACCCTGTTATACGCCGGGGGGAAGCAAATGTTTCGATCATTCCCGCGATTCAGAAGGGAATCCGCCTGTTCTCCATGCAGTCATACCCGTTTCGGACGGCCCACTCGATGACCCCGTCCCAGAAGCTTTCGCAGGCGCACAGGATCGCGTCGGGCTTCGATAAATCCCCGGCCATCACCAACCGGCACAGCGCGTCGAAACCGGCGGGGCGGTCAGACATCTCCCGCGCTTCGGGCAGGACGAGCGCCCTGGTGGAAAAGCACCGGCGGTGATGCGGGCCGACAAGCATGGCGCCGTACGTGGCCGTTTCGATTGCCAGCGTCGGCAAAAACGTGCAGGGCCCCTGGACCCTGACATTTCTCCACTTGCCGGCCAATTCGTACAGTTCGCCTGTGATCACGCCGCAAACCGCACGGCGAAAATCATCCCTGCCAGGCGATTCCGCCACGCTGCGCAGTTCGGCGAAAAACGCTTCCGGATCATAAAGGCTCCGCACGACGAAATACTTTCCGTGCGTGAGCGGCCACAGGCCATCGACGAACGCCGCGTCCCGCAGCATCACGTCCTCGCTCAGGAAGTTCACCTCCGCTTTCCACGCCCCGACGGCCCATTCGCAGTCATCGTCCTGACCCGAAGAGCGCAGAACGCAGAACATCTCCAGATCGGAAAACGGGCCATCCGTTTCCCGTGCCGCTGAGCCGTAGATGCCGATCGCCTTGATGTTCTCTCCGTGGACGGACAGCGCCCGTTCGGCGATCTCGTGCGCCAGGCGCGCCCGCTCTTCTCTCGTCATTGGCATTGGTCCATTCATGGGGGTTCACTCCTTTTGTTCGGTACGAAGCGTTTCGGGAAAGCCGCACACAAAAGACAGGAGGGCCGCGGCATCAACGGGGGATGTTCTTCCCCTGCGGGACAGGCTGCCCGTCCGGCTGCCGAGTCAGAACAGGCCGCAGTCATTCTTTATTGACTTTTCAGGAAAAATCGGTTATGATGGATATGCGTAAACGTGAATATGTAGGATGAATGGAGGAGCCTGTCACCATAGGTTTCCTATTGCCTTTTTTAAGAAGGCAGGGGAAACCGAGGGGCAGGCTCCTTTTTCATTCTCATCCTTCACATCAGATCAAAGGGGGAGTGGTCCATGATTGTCTTTCAACTGGCGGTGATTCTGCTCGCTTCCAAGATTGCGGGGGACATCAGCGTCCGATTGGGGCAGCCCTCCGTGCTGGGCAAGCTGCTGATCGGCATCGTGCTCGGGCCTACGGTGCTGGGGTTGGTAAACGATACGGAAATCCTCAAGGAAATCAGCGAGATTGGCGTCATTCTGCTGATGTTCATCGCGGGACTGGAAACCGATCTCGACGAGTTCAAGCGGACGGGAAAAGCCTCCACGTTTGTCGGCGTGGCCGGCATCCTGGCGCCGTTGACGCTGGGGTATCTGGCGGGCACCGCCATCGGCATGTCTCCGATGGAAGCGGTCTTTCTCGGCCTGCTGCTTTCCGCCACCAGCGTCAGCATTTCCGTGCAGGCGCTCAAAGAGCTGGGCAGGCTGAAGTCAAAAGAAGGGGCAACCATCCTGGGCGCGGCGGTCATCGACGACGTGCTGGTCATCCTCGCCCTGGCTTTTGTGATGAGCTTTGCCGGCGGTGATGTCAATCTCGGCATGGTGATCGTGAAAAAAGCGGTGTTCTTCGCCGTCGCCCTGCTGCTCTCCTGGAAAGTGGTGCCCTGGGTGCTGAAGCGGTTTGCTCCGCTGCAGGTGACCGAGTCCGTCGTATCCGCCGGACTGATCATCTGTTTTACGTTCGCCTACCTGGCCGACTATGCGGGAGTAGCCGCCATCATCGGCTCCTATATAGCCGGAGTGGCCATCAGCCTGACCCCGTACAAGCACGAGGTGTGTGAAAAGGTGGAAACACTCAGCTATTCCGTGTTTGTGCCGGTGTTCTTCACCTCCATCGGGGTCACGGCGTCGTTTGCGGGCATTGGCGAACATCTCGGCCTGATTGTGGGCCTCAGCATCCTGGCGATCCTGACCAAACTGGTCGGCGGCGCGCTCGGTGCGAAGCTGTCCGGTTTCACCTGGAGCAGCTCCCTGGGCATCGGCGCGGCGATGGTGTCCCGCGGGGAAGTGGCGCTGATCATCGCCTCCATCGGACTGGATACCCGGCTGCTGACCGAGGACATGTTTGCCGCCGTCGTCGTCGTCGTTCTGGTGACGACACTGGTGACGCCGCCGCTGATGAAGCTGTTTTTCGCCCAACAAAAGAAAGAGGCGGAACGCCCCGTGTTGAAACAGGAAGCGTAATCCGCCGCCGGCTGCCGGGACAGCGGTCCCGGCCGTTTTTTTTTTGACAGTCGATGACGTGGTTCGTCCTACTTCGTTTCCCGGTGCAGCGTCCGCCGCTTCAGCCGCGGCGAATACTTCATCAGTTCCAGCCGCTCCGGGGTGTTTTTCTTGTTTTTCGTCGTGATGTAGTTGCGATCTCCCGTCTCCGTGCACTGCAGCGTCACCGTTACGCGCATTGGTTTTTCCTCCTTTTGCTCACATGATCGTCTCGACAACCGTATCCGCCGTCGGCAGCGGGTCCGACAGAGCACTCCAGTCTGCTTCGTACTCCTCGTCCGTCAGCAGGCAGGCGTCCAGCCCGCGCTCGATGGCGGCCTGATCCATGCCGATCCCGATGAAGACCAGTTCGGTCAACCGGTCGCCATGCCGCGGGTCCCACGTGGCGGCCCAGTCAGGGTCTTCCGCCCGGAGCATCTGCTGTTCCGCTTCCGGCAGGGCGGCTGCCCAATACCCGACCGCGCCCACTTCGATCGACGGGCCCGCCTGGCTTACCGACATCGCCAGATCGTTTCGCGTCGCCAGCCAGAAAAAGCCCTTGGCCCGCACCACCTGTTCCGGCCACTGTTCCAGCCAGTTCGCAAAGCGCTCCGCGTGAAACGGGCGGCGGCGTCGGTAGACAAAGGAGGAGATGCCGTATTCGTCCGTCTCCGGCGTATGCTCTCCCTTCTGCAGTTCCTGCAGCCAGCCGGCCGATTGGCTCGCTTTTTCCAGGTCGAACAGGCCGGTGTGCAGGATCTCCCGGGGATTGACCCGGCCGCGGCTGCTCCGGATCAGCTTGGCGTGCGGCTGCAGTTTGCGCAGGACGGCTTCCAGCTTCTCCAGCTCCGCCTCCTCCACCAGGTCGCACTTGTTGAGGATCATCACGTCGCAAAACTCGATCTGGTTGATCAACAGTTCCACGACGTCGCGCTGGTCGTCCTCGCCGGTTGCCTGGCCCCGTTCCAGCAGACTCTCCCCCGAGGAAAAGTCGTGCCAGAACCGGCAGGCGTCCACCACGGTCACCATCGTGTCCAGCCGGCACACGGCGGAAAGGTCGATCCCGTTTTCTTCGTCCACATATGTAAACGTCTGGGCGATCGGGACCGGCTCGCCGATGCCGGTGGATTCGATCAGGATATAGTCGTACCTGCCTTCCCGGGCGAGCCGCTCCACTTCCGTCAGCAAATCCTCCCGCAGCGTGCAGCAGATGCAGCCGTTGGACATCTCCACCACTTTTTCCTCCACCCGGGAGACGCCGCCCCCCTGGGCAACCAGCGTTCCGTCCACGTTCACCTCGCTGAGGTCGTTGACGATGACGGCGACGCGCATACCCTCGCGATTGTTCAGCACGTGGTTGAGCAGCGTCGTCTTGCCCGCTCCCAGGTATCCGCTGAGGACCGTCACCGGTATTCGTTTGTCCGGCTTTCCTTGATCAGCCATGCCTTGCAGCTCCCTTGTACGTTTATAAATCGTAATCAATACGATTTGATTTTTATCCTACCCCAAGGACGAACGGCTCGTCAAGATAAAACGTAATCATTACGATTTCAAAGATGTGGGAATGTTTACCCGATACAATGAATAGACCCATACTCTATGTCCAGCGGAAGGAGCCTGCGGTAATGAAGTTGACTCAATCCCTCGCCGACCGGATTGTCAAACGCACAATGGAAGTGACCAACCTGAACATCAATGTCATGGATAAGGACGGCGTCATTATCAGTTCCAGCGATCCTGCACGCATCCAGAGCTTTCACCAGGCGGCCCGCCAGGTGATTGCCACCGGGGAGGAAATGCTCCTCGGCGAAGAAGATTGCCAAAAATGGACGGGAACGAAGCCCGGCATCAACATGCCCATCCGCTTTCAGCAGCAGATTGTCGGCGTGATCGGCATATCCGGCGCTCCGCAGGAAGTGGTTCCGTTCGGCAAAGCAGTCAAGATGATGACGGAAATGATGCTGCAGCAGGCGTATCTGACGGAGCAGATGGAACTGGCGGAGCGCTCGGTCAATTTTCTGGTGCAGGAGATGATTTCCGGGACGCTGGACCCTTCGCGCGACGTGGTGATGTCCCGCGGTGCCCTGCTCGGTCTGGATTTGTCCCGTCCCCGCTCGGTCGTGATCATCCAGGCGACCGGCGCGGAGGACTGGGAGGAATGGCATGCCGACCGCCGCTTCCCCCGCAAGGTTGCCGCCTGCTTCCGCCATTCCGATCAGGTCTGCGTCTCCGTGACAAAACGGAACTGCTGGATCGTCGTCACCGACTTGAGCGGCCTCCGCAGCAGGGAGCAGATCAAGCCGTATTTGCACGAAGCCGCCCACAAACTGCTGAACGCAGCCCCCGCCGGCCTCCGCGACCACCTTCTGATCGCAATGGGGCGCGGCTATGAAGACGTCTACGATCTGGAACTGTCGTTCAAGGAGGCCATGCAGACACTGCAGGTGCTGGAGCGCTTCCCCGAAAAGGGGGCTATCGGCCATATTGACGACATGTCGCTGGAGCTGCTGCTTCTCGAAATACCCCCCGCCACCCGACAAGTGGTGGTCCGCGACATTCTCAAGGAACTCGTCAAGCACGACGAACTGCTGGAGACGCTGAACGCTCTGTTTTCCGCCGATCTCAACCTGACGGCGGCGGCTCAAGCGCTCAACATCCATCGCAACACGCTCCTGTACAGGCTGGACCGGATTGAGGAGATGCTGGGGCGCAATCCGCGCTGCTTTGCCGAGGCGGCCAAAATCAAGCTGGCGCTGGAACTGCACCGCCTCTCCCAAACTGGATAATCCTCACAGAAACCAGACAGGATTCGACACGCTTTTTTGGTGGTTTTGCAAAATGTAATCGCCATCCAAGTCTTGTATATTAATGGTAACGACAGAAGAACATGAGAGGAATGGCTATGAATACGCTTTCGTTTTTGCAGGATGGTTTTTTCGACGAAATTGTACAAATTTTGCATGAAGAGACCGGTCAGCACATCAACATCATGGGCGAGGGCGGTGTGATCCTCTCCTCCACCCGCCCGGAACGCATCGGCACCGTGCACGAGGCAGCCAAAAAGATCATGCTCGGATTGATTGACGAAGCCCTGGTGACGGAGGAGCAGGCACGGGAACTGGAGGGCGTACGTCCGGGCTCCAACCTGCCGATCGTGTACAACGGCCAGCGCATCGGCGTCATCGGCATGTCTGGCAACCCGGACGAGATGCTGCCGATCGTCCGTGTCGCCGTCCGTACCGTCGTTCTGTGGCTGAAAAACCGCGAACAGGTCATGGAACAGCAGCAGGCCTCCAAACAAGTGTACGAACAACTGCACAACATGGCGGCCACCATTCAACAGATTTCCGCCAGTTCCGAAGACTTTGCCGCAGCCAGCCGAAACGCCCTGCAGGTCGTGAAAAACGGCGAAGAACAAATCAAGCAGATCACGGACGCGCTCAAGATGATCAAGGAAATCGCCGACCACAGCAACCTGATCGGCTTAAACGCCGCCATCGAAGCGGCGCGGGCCGGCGAAGCGGGCAGAGGCTTTCAGGTCGTCGCCTCCGAGGTCCGCAAACTGGCGTCCGTCTGCCAAAACACCATCAAGCAGATTCAGGAGATTCTCCGCCAGGTGCACGTCACGTTCGGCAGCATCAGCGAACAGGCCAAAGCAAACGACGACAAGGCGCAGGAACAATCCACCGCGCTGCAGGCGCTGGTCAAATACGTGGACGACATTGAACAGATGATGGAAACCCTGGCCAAGGGAGGGGCAGCATGAAGATTGTCATCGCACCTGATTCGTTTAAAGGAAGCCTTACCGCCAAACAGGCGGGAGAAGCCATCGCGGCAGGCGTGCGCAGAGCGCTGCCGGACAGCGAAATCGTCGTCAAGCCGATGGCCGACGGTGGTGAAGGCACCCTCCAGTGCCTGGTGGACGCGACCGGCGGCAAGATTTTGCAGGCAGCCGTCAAAAATCCCCTCGGCCGGGAGATCACGGCGGAGTTCGGGATCCTGGGAGACGGGGAAACGTGCGTCATCGAGATGGCAGCCGCTTCGGGCCTCTACCTGATCGAGGCGTCAGAGCGCAATCCGCTCGTGACCACCACCTACGGGTTCGGCCAATTGATCAAGGCCGGATTGGACCTGGGCTGCCGCCGCTTTATTCTGGGGATCGGCGGAAGCGCTACCAATGACGGCGGGGCCGGCATGCTTCAGGCGCTCGGGTTCGCCCTGTTGGACGCGGCCGGCCAGCCGATCGCTTTTGGAGGAGGTGAGCTCGGAAAACTGGAGCGAATCGATGCGAGCAGTGCCGATCCGCGGCTGGCAGAGTGCCGGTTTACCATCGCCTGCGACGTGGACAACCCGTTTGTCGGTCCGAACGGCGCTTCCCATGTGTTCGGCCCGCAAAAGGGGGCCACGCCCGAGATGGTCAAACTTTTGGACGACAATCTGCGCCATTTTGCCGATGTGATTGAACAGACCAGGGGCATCGCGATCCACGACCTGCCGGGGACCGGTGCGGCCGGCGGCGTAGCGGGCGCCCTCCTCGCCTTTTTGAACGGCGAGCTGAAGTCCGGCATCCAGATCGTCAGCGAAACCACCCGGCTGGCCGAAGCGATGGAAGGCGCCGATCTGGTGTTTACCGGCGAAGGGCAGGTCGACTACCAGACCGCTCAGGGCAAAACGCCCTGCGGGGTGGCAAGGCTGGCGCAGCAGCGCGGGATTCCCGTCGTCGTCCTGGCGGGTTCCATCGGCACCGGCATCGAAGCGCTGTACGAACACGGCGTCACTGCGGTGGCCAGCATCATCAACAAGCCGATGACGCTGGACCAGGCGATGGCGCACACCACCGGACTGCTGGAACAGGCGGCCGAACAACTCACGCGCATTTTCGCAAGCAAGGGAGGATTGTCATGAGTCCTGCAGTGATTCAGTTGGGGCCGATCATTTTGCTTCTGCTGCTGCTGTCGATTCTCTTCATCATCTACGCGACAGCCAAGTGGAAGCTCCACCCGTTCTTATCCATCATTTCCAGCACGTATCTATTTGCGTTGGCGACCAACCTTGTCGGCTCCCTCAGCGGTGTCGAGAAACCGATCATCGCCGACATCGGCAAAGAGATTGCCGGCGGATTCGGCGGCATCATCACCAGCATCGGTCTGGTCATCATCTTCGGAACGATGATCGGCAAAATCCTGGAAAACTCCGGCGCCGCCGTCAAAATGGCGGAAGTGGTGCTGCGCATCCTGGGCGACCGCCATCCCGCACTGGCCATGACGATCATCGGCTGGATCGTCTCCATCCCGGTCTTTTGCGATTCCGGCTACGTCATTTTGTCTTCCCTGAAAAAATCGCTGGCGAAAAAGACCGGCGTCAGCGTCGTCACCCTGGCAGTCGCTCTCTCCACCGGCCTGTACGCCACCCATACACTGGTGCCGCCGACGCCGGGTCCCATCGCCGCCGCGTCCAACGTCGGCATTGGACCGGACGGCCTGTTCTGGGTGATCGTCATCGGTCTCGTCGTTTCCATCCCGGTCGCGCTGGCCGGACACGTCTGGGCCCGCAAAGTGGCGGACAAGCTCCCGGTGGAACTGGATGAGGCGGTGGAAACCTTTGAGGAGTTCAAGGCCCGTTTCGGACAACTGCCGTCCGCCTTCGCCTCGTTTGCGCCGATCGTGGTCCCGATTATCCTGCTGGCCCTCGGTTCGTTCGCCAACTTCCCGGTAGGGGTCGATGCGCAGGGCAACAAGGAAGTGCTGATGACCGGCTTTGCCAACACGCTCTTCACCTTCCTGGGGACGCCCGTGAACGCGCTGTTTATCGGTTTGCTCTTCGCCATTTTCGGATTATTGCGGCAGCGTAATGAGGAAACGCTGACCAAGTGGATGAGCGAAGGCCTACTGGACGCTGCCGTCATCATCATGATTACCGGTGCGGGCGGCTCGCTCGGCGCGGTCATCAAGGCCAGCCCCATCTCCGATTACGTGAAGACGCTGATCGACGGCAATGTCGCCTTTGTCGGCGTGGGCGCGCTGATCATCACCTTCCTGATCGCTGCCGTCCTCAAAACGGCTCAGGGCAGCTCCACCGCTTCGTTGGTCATCACCTCAACGATCATGATGCCGCTCCTGCCGTCCCTCGGCCTGGATGCGATGCTGGGCACCGTTCCCATCGGACAGATGCTGACGGTCATGGCCATCGGCTGCGGCGCCATGGTGGTCAGCCACGTGAACGACTCCTATTTCTGGGTCGTCACCCAGTTCTCCAAAATGAGCCTGCCCACCGCCTACCGCGCCCAAACGCTGGCCACGCTGGTTCAAGGCTTGGTCGGCATCGTAGTGGTGTCCATCCTGGGATTCCTATTCCTGTAACCCTCGCCAAGACAAACATCCCTCTCTTCTCCGCTGCGAAGAGAGGGATGTTCGTTTGCGGGCACGCATCAGGGCGCGCCTGCTGTCATTTCTGTTTCGGCTTCGGCGTCACCTTGTGGAGGCCGACCGCTTCTCCGTGTCGGCCGATGACCGGCTGGTAGACGGCCGGGTTGTTCACCGTCTTCTGGTCGATCAGCGCCGCCGGGCGGTTGCCTTTCCACGTCATCAGGCTGTAGACCTTTCCGGTTTCCGTGGGCATGGTGATCAAAATGTCGTTTACGCTGTCCTGGTTATAGCGGCCGATGTGCAGTTTCGGCAGATAAGCCTGATCCCATTGGCCCACCGAGGCATACGTCTGCTGGTTGGTTTTTCCCTCGCGGACGACAAGGCGCAGATCGTCGGCCAGCAGGTTCATGGACGCGCCCATTTTGTGGCCCACCAGCAGCACATGGTCGCGCACCCCGTCCCCCGTCACGTCGGCGTACTTGGTGTCCAGCACAAAGGTGCTGTCTTTGTCCATGCTGAACCCGGTGTTGACGTCCACGTCGGGGGACGGCATGTTGTCCCAATCGCCTTTGTCGATGGTAAGCCCGACGAGCTGCGGCTTTTGGTTGACCAGTGTCCAGACGCTGGTGGCCACGGCGATCCGGTCGTACCCGTCCACGCCCCACAGGGTCTGGCGGCCGAGGTACCGGATGCTCCCGTCCGCTTCGTAGTACGGGACCAGTTGGACCAGCTTTTCGGCAAAGCCTTTGATCGGTTTGCGCAGCTTGCCGTTGGCCTGGTAGACGCCGTACTTCACGTATCCGTCCTTGTTGGGACTCACGTCAACGGTGGTGACCCCCTTGAAGTGGCTGCTGGTCACCTGTGCCCGAAATCCATCTACAAATGTTATCTGGAACGTAATCGATTGCTGGGGCTGAATGCGCACCACGGTGGCAAACGCTTGCGGATTCACCGTCTTCGCATGGACCGGCTCCACATTCGGTCCCGCCGTCAAGAGAATCGCGCCGCCGCACAGCACGGCCGATACGGTCTTGCACCACGCTTTCATCGTTTCTTCCTCCCTTTGTTTTCCCTGATCTCGTGTTTGCACATCCTGCAGTCTCAGGAAACAGGTTGCAGAACGGCCAGCCGTTCATTTCTATATTCTGTCAATACGCTGTGACTCTGTTTACATAAACGGTGGAACGTACCAAATTGTTGCAAAACGGCTTTTCCCTTTTTTCGCCCTCGGCAGCGGATCGATGTCACCGGTTTGCAACCCTTTTTCCTTCCAGTCCGGCTACAATAGAGTCAGATTTTTGAGCACCACACAGAAAGGAACGGAACCACCATGAAAAAAACGTGGCTGTTGCCGGCCGCTCTCGCCGTTTTCACCAGCGGCTGCGGCCTGTACGACACTCCCAACGAATTGATGCGGGCACCGTTGGCCGATGCCAACCAGCAATCGATCAACCAGGCGGTCATGCAGTTTCTGCCGCCCGGCTCGCAGTTGACGGTGCCGCTTCACCCCGAAGAGGCCAGCGCGGTCAGCCTGCAGGATCTGACCGGAGACGGCACTCCCGAGGTGGTCGCGTTTTACAAAACGGAAAAAACCGATTACGAAATTGGCGTGCTAGTCCTCAGCCAAAAGGGGGGAAAGTGGAAGAAAACCGCGTCCTTCACCGGAATCGGCAGCGAATTGGACTACGTCCAGTTCGTCGACGTGACGGGCGACAGCGTCCCCGAGATGCTGATCGGCTGGGGCGGCGGCGAAGGATTGAACAAGGAACTGTCCGTCTACTCCTGGCAGCAGGAACAGATGCGTGAGCTGCTGAAGCAGCCGTACGCGGTCATGGCGGTCGGCGATCTCACCGGTGACAACCAGGTGGAGCTGGCGCTGGTCTCTCACGACCACAACGCGCTGACGTCCAAAGCGGAGGTGTACGGTCTGAAGGACGGACAGTTGGGCAAGCTGACCGAGCTGCCCCTGGAGGGGGCCGTAAACGGGTACGAACAGGCGACGATTGGCAGGGCGACGCCCACCCAATCCGCGATCTTTGTCGAGGCAGGCATGGGGGCGCATTCCGGCATGACCGAGTTTTTGGTCTGGCAAAACGGCAAGCTGGTCCGTCCGCTGGCCAAGGCGAACGGTGACATCGACCTGACCTTTAAACCCTATGTCCTGCCCAGCGAAGACATCAACGACGACGGCATCGTCGAAATCGGCATCCATGCCCAGCCGCCGGGCACCGACGAGCTGACCATGGCGGAAATCCCGTGGATCGCATCCTATTACCAGTGGGACGGAGCGGCCGGCCTGCGCCACGTCGAGGACCACTATCAGGCGTACCACATGGGCACCGATTTTCGCATTCCCGCCAAGTGGAACGACAAGTACACCATTGAGGAAGACCGCGACCCCGCCTCTCCCTCCGTCCGCCTGCTCTATTACGGCCAGGGGGGCAAAGAAAAGGCGACGCTGCTCACCCTGCAGGCTGTTCCGCAGAAGGATTGGACAAAGGTCGAAGCGTCCCTGAAGGAGAAGCAGACGCCCTATATCGTGCTGACGGAGCAGGGAAAACAGGTGGTGGTGGCGATCCAGCCGCAGGAAGCCAACGGGTTGAGCGGCGGCGCCCTGCGTGAGTACAATGCCATGCTGCTGACGGCGGACGAAATCCGCCAGTTGTTCCGTCCGCTGAAAATGCCGGTGTGACCGATCATCTTACCGCAGGAGCAAGGAGAAGAGACGATGAAAGTGTTGTTGCTGGAAGACGAAAAGTCGATTCGCGACTTTGTCCGCATTAACCTGAAGCGGGAAGGCTGCGAGGTGGTGGAAGCGGCCAGCGGGGAGGAAGCGCTGGACATCGCCGAAAGCCAGCCGGACATCGAGATCGCGATCCTCGACGTGATGCTGCCGGGGATCGACGGTTTTGCGGTATGCGGACGCCTGCGCCAGAAGTTCCCCCGGCTCGGCATCATCATGCTGACGGCCAAGAGCCAGGAACGGGACAAGGTGATGGGCCTGGAGTTTGGGGCGGACGATTACGTGGTGAAACCGTTCAGTCCGGCGGAGCTGCTGGCGCGCGTCAAGGCGCTGCACCGCCGGCTCTCCTCCCTCCCCGCTCCCGACGAGGCAAAACGCCTCATCGACATCCATCCGTTCACGCTGCTCTTGGACGAGCGGAAGCTCTTGAAAGGCAGGCAGGAGATCGTGCTGACCCCGAAAGAATTTGCCATTATCAAGCTGCTCGCGGAAAACGCGAACAAGGCGATCAGCCGCGACGAGATTCTCACCAAGGTCTGGGGTCAGTTTTTCGTCGGCGACCTGAAAGTGGTCGACGTGAACATTCGCCGCATCCGCCAAAAGATAGAAGAAGACCCCGCCCACCCCAAATACGTGGAAACGGTTTGGGGCTATGGTTATTTATGGCGAAAGGAAACGAACAATGAGAGGGATTAGGGCCAGACTGATCATCCACTTTGGTTTCATCCTGTTGTTGATCGTGCTGGTGTTGGAAGGGCTATTCTACTGGGCGGTGCATACCTATTACTTTGGCACCGCCACCGAAACGCTGGTCACGCGGGCCACCACGTTCACCACCTTTATTAACAAGTACGCAGGCACGTACGGGCTGAAAGACAAGGCCCGCTATATTTTGGAGAACGTTTCAAACGGGGAAACCGCCAAGGTGGAAGTACTGGACACCGAGGGAAAAGTGCTGCTCAACTCCTACGGATTTCAAACCGCCGAGGTGATTGACACGCCCGACGTGAAGGAAGCCCTGACAAACACGACAGGCATCTACGTCGGCAAGTCGCCGCAGACACCGGAGCGGGTCATCGCCGTCTCCAACCGGCTTACCTACCTGGGCGAAACGGTCGGTGTCTTGCGCTACACCATTTCCGCTGAACCGCTGTACGCAGCCGTCTACAAGATTGCGATGTACGGCGCAGGCGTCGGGGCCGTCGTCGTACTGTTTGCCTTTGGCTTGAGCCTGGTGACTGCCAAGCGCATGGTCGACCCGATACTGGAGCTGACCAGAGCGGCCACACAGATGGCGACGGGCAATTTCTCCGTCCGGGCGGCCAAGCGCTACGACGACGAGGTGGGCACGCTGGCGGAGACGTTTAACTACATGGCCGAGGAGATCGGCAAAAACGAAAAACTGAAAAACGACTTCATCTCCTCCGTTTCCCACGAACTGCGGACGCCGCTCACCTCGATCAAGGGCTGGGGAGAGACGCTCCTTTCCGGCGGGCTGAACGATCCAGAAGAGACAAGGCTCGGCCTGGAAGTGATCGCCAAGGAAACGGATCGGCTGATCGGCCTGGTGGAAGAACTGCTGGATTTCTCGAAGTTTCAGTCCGGCGAGATGAAGCTGTCGCGGGAGCGGCTGGATCTGCGCGACGTGCTGGAAGACGTCCGGGTGCAGTTCGCCGTCCGCTCGCACGACAAGGGCGTGGCGCTTCAGGTTGTCGTGCCGGATGCTCCCCTGCCGGTCGCGGGTGACGCCAACCGGCTGAAGCAGATCTTTGTCAATTTGCTGGACAACGCCTTCAAGTTTACCCCCAGGGGCGGGGCGATCACCGTAACGGCGGAGGAGACCGGGGGATGGGCGGCCGTCGCCGTAGCGGACACAGGCGAAGGCATCGACCCGGAAGACCTGCCGCACATCACGCAAAAGTTTTTCAAGGGGCGGTCCAAACAGGCCGGCAGCGGCTTGGGCCTCGCCATCTGCCGGGAGATCGTCCAGCTCCACGGCGGCCGTTTCCACGTCGACAGCCAGCTCGGCAGCGGAACCACGGTAACAGTCGAACTGCCGCTGACAACGGAATGACGGCCAGCTCCCTCGGGGTGACCACTGCAAAAACAGAAGACGAACGGCAAATAGCCGGCAACCCGCTCCACGCGGACGGGCTGCCGGCTTTGTTTGTTTTCGCCTAATGGTATAGAAGCTGTTTAGAAGCTGTTTTCGATCACCAGTTGATCCAGGCCAAAGCGGGCGGTCGGACGTGCGGGCACACTGGCCTTGCCCACCGTAATCATCATCACTGGAATGTAGCGCGGCGGGATGTTGAGCGCCTGGACAAGCGCGGCACTGTCAAAGCCGAGCATCGGGCAAGTGTCGTATCCTTTTGCTTTGGCGGCCAGCATCAATTGCATGGATGCGAGCGAAGCGTTGCGGATGGCCTCGTCGCGGGCAATTTGCGGATTGTTGCGATACGTCCCTTCGATCTGGCTGATCATCGTATCCCGCACTTGTTCGGTGACGTATCCCTTGGCCAGCGCATCGTCATAGACCGGCCGTGCCGATTTGTCCGCCTCCAAATCGCCGAGTACAATAATAGTGGCAAAGGCGTCTACCACCTGCTGCTGCCCATAGGCGATCGGCAGAAGCTGCTCTTTTTTGGCTTTGTCCGTCACCACGATAAAACGCCAGTGCTGCAGGTTCCAAGAAGACGGGGCAGTCGCGGCCAAGCGCAGAATTTCGTTTAATTCCTCGCGCGGAATCTCTGCGTTGGGATCGTATTTGCGCACGCTGTGGCGTGCTTCCATGACTTGTTCAGCCGTCAGTTTTACGTCTGCTTGCATACGGGAAGCCTCCTCTGTCACTCATATGGTAACACTCTTACTTTATATTAGTCGCTTACGTATTGCAACAATACAATATGCCGAGACACCAGTTTTGCTCCTTTTCCAGTGTTCAATACCCGGTCTGATTTCATTCGCCGGGCCGGCCCATTTTCGTTGACAGGAGGAATTGGTCATGTCGTTTGCCAACAAAATTGTCGTCGTCACCGGAGCCGGGCGGGGGATCGGCTTTGCCGTCGCCTCCCTGTACGCCGCCCACGGCGCCCACGTCGTTGTCGCCGAACAAAACCGGGAAGCGGGAGAAGCGGCCGTTCGAGCCATCGCCGCCGCGGGCGGAACCGCGGTTTTCCACCCGGTCGACGTCAGCGTCCCGGCCGAGATCGAGGATCTGATGCGCATGGTTCAGTCCCGCTGGAACAGGCTGGATATTCTCGTGAACAACGCCGGCATCTCGCAGTGGGCCTCGCCGTACGAGCTTTCGGTCGAGGAGTGGGACCGCATTCTGAACACGAATCTGCGCAGCGTCTTCCTCTGCTCCCGGGAAGCGGCCAAGCTGATGCGCCAATCCGGGGGCGGCTCGATCATCAACATCGCCTCCACGCGGGCGCACATGTCCGAACCGCACTCGGAGGCATACGCCGCCTCCAAAGGGGGCATTCTCGCCCTGACGCACGCCCTGGCGGTTTCCTTGGGACCGGACGGCATCCGCGTCAACGCCATCTCGCCCGGCTGGATCGAGACGGGCGATTATGCCGCGCTGCGGCCGGAGGACCACCACCAGCACCCGGCCGGACGCGTCGGCAAACCGGAAGACATCGCCCGCGCCTGCCTGTTTTTGACCGGTGACGGCAGCGATTTCGTCACAGGTGCGGAGCTGGTGATCGACGGCGGCATGACGCGGAAGATGATTTACGTTCCCTAAGCCGCACCGCCGCCCGCGAAAGGCTCGTCGGGCAAAAAAAGGGACGGTTCCGAGCAGATCATGCTGCGTGGAACCGTCCCTCTTCCGTATTGCCACTGTTCCGTTGTTACCAGGTGCGGATCGGCGGCGAGCCGGGCGGATGGTGATGAAGCTGCTCCATGATCGGGTAGCCGTACGCCATCACGATCAGGAAGGCCAGCACGCCCACCCAGACCGGCCAGCGCTCCAGAATGCGCGGTGTCTGTTGTTCCGTCTCCGTTTCCGCAATCGGATACTCCGTTTTTCCTTTGGGCGCAAAGAACGCCAGATAACCGAGAATCAGCAGCAGCAGAACCGCCGCCGTAAACAGCAGGCCCCCGCCAAAGGCCATGACGCGCTGAAAATCCATCCAGCCGAGCGCGACCGGGTGATCCATGTAGGTGGTGTAGGCGGTGCGCCGGGGCGTCCCCTGCAGGCCCAGGTAGTGCATCGCAAACGACATCAGGAACATGCCGACTGCCCAGAAGACCGTCTGCACCATTCCCATGCGGTTGGCCGTACGGGTGAGCGTGCGTCCCGTCAGCGCCGGAATCAGCCAGTAGCTGACGCCGAAGAAGGTGAGCGCGACCGCCGTTCCCACGGTGATGTGGAAGTGGCCGGTTACCCAGACGGTGTTGTGGACGACGGCGTTCATCTGGTTGCTGGCGTTGATAATCCCTCCGGCGCCGGCCGGAATGAAGAACAGCATGCCCACAAAGGGCGCGAAGAAGCGAACGTCCGACCACGGCATTTTTTTCAGCCAGCCAAACAGCCCTGTTCCCCCTTTTTTCCGTCCGGTCGTTTCAAACGTAGCAAACATGGAGAACGCGGTCATCAGCGACGGAATCACGACGATCAGCGTCAGGATGACGTGGATCATCTTCCAGCCCGGCGAAATGCCCGGCTCCATCAGTTGGTGGTGGAAGCCGACGGGGATGGAGAACAGCAGCAGGCAGATGAACGCGAGCCGGGCCAGCGAGTCGCTGAACACGTGGCCGCCGATGAACCGCGGCACGCAGACGTACCAAGCAATGTAAGCCGGCATCAGCCAGAAGTAGACCAGCGGGTGGCCGAAGAACCAGAACAGGGTCCGGCTGAGCATGATGTTGATTGTCGAGGTCCAGCCGAACGACCAGGGAATCAGTTGGAACAGCACCTCCACCGCCACGGGCAGCGTGGCGATGATCCACAGCACGAAGGTCGTGACCGACATGAACACGAACAGGGGCGACATGCTTCCGCCGTTTTCCCGTTTCCATCTGCGATAGCGGCTGAAGATCGCGAATCCGCCCAGCCAGCTCCCGACCACCAGCAGGGCCGTCCCGATGTAAAAGTACGGCGATGCCTTCAGCGGCGCGTAAAAGGTGTAGAGAACGGACGCGTCGTTGGTGATGATCGTCACGAGCGCCATGACCGTTCCGACCGTCATCAGCACCCAGCCGGCCCAGCCCCATCTCAAGGCGGCGGCGTGCAGGGCCCCGCCGGTGGTACGCGCTACCCCCGAAAGCAGAAAGCCGATGATGAAGTACGTGGTAAAGATGAGTGCCATCAACACGCCGTGCGCGGTCAGAATCTGATAGTAGTTGGTCCAGCTCGGCAGCTCGATGAGGCCGCCGCGCACCATCCCCTGCAGCATTCCGGCCAGCGCCGCCAGTCCAAACGCGGCATACGCCACCCAGATGTACGCCAGACTGAGGCGGGCCGTCGAGCGGTCTACCGGCGTCTGACTGAATGAAGCGATTTTCATGTTCCGTCACCTGCCTTTACTTCACCGTGATTGTGGTCGCCATGACCTGATGGCCGGCGCCGCAGTATTCGTTGCACAGAATCAGGTATTCGCCCGGTTTGTCAAAGGTGTACGACGCGGAGTTGATGTGTCCCGGCATCACCATGAAGTTGACGTTGGTCCCGGGAATCTGGAAACCGTGCACCACGTCCGGGCTGGTGACGTGGAAGTTGACCGTGGCGCCCAGCGGCACCTCCATGTTGCCCGGCGCAAACCCGAAGGCAAACGCCGTCATGTACGCGTCGTATTCATTCTCTCCCACCTTTTTCAGCCCCGGTTTGTCAAACGGAGGCGTTTTGGTCACCTGGGCCGGATCGATCATGTCCATGCTGCTCGGCGGAGCCATCCCCATGGCGAACGCGTTGACGCACAAGAGCGCGATAAACAGCGCCAACCCTCCCGCTCCCAGCATGAGCCAGATTTTCTCGTAACGGTGCAGATGCATCGTATCCTCTCCCTCCTGCCTTTCGCCTTGCTACGCCCGATTCAAAAACAGGCCAAATACGCCAAACCAACTGAGGAGAATGAACGCCCCCACCAACAGCACGGCGGCAAACGTGCCCTTCAGGTTTTCCTGCTCCGGCTGCGTCTGCTTGGCCTGGTGCTGCGATTCCGTACGCGTCTCCACGGCTCGCTCCTCCTTTCCCATGCCGTACCGGCTGCTTTTTACGCTTTCATTCTATCCCCCGGCATGTGGGAAGTAAGTCAGGGAAAACCCCTAAAATGATCCAGGAACCTCCCGATTTTCCCCGATTTTTGTCACATTTTGGCCAAAAAGAAAGACGGCTGGTTATCGCCGTCTGTGCCGTTCTCCTATTCAAAATCGAGCCATCCTTTTTTGATCGCGTAGCGGACCAGATCCGGCCGGGTGCGGAGATGGAGCTTTTCCATGATGTGCGCCTTGTGCGACTCGACCGTCTTGACCGAAACGGTGAGCTGTTCCGCGATCTCCTTGTTGCTGAATCCCTTGGCGATCAGGATGAGCACTTCCTTTTCCCGATCCGTCAGTATCTCGTATTTGGCCTGCTCCTCGCCGTTTTTCACCATCTGCAAAAACTCCTCGATCAAGGACTTGGTCGCGGACGGGTAGAGGTAGGCCATGCCCTGGTGCACGGTCCGGATGGCGGCGATCAGGTCCAGGTCGGGCGCGCTTTTCAAAATGTAGCCGGACGCCCCCGCCTGCAGCACGCGAAACAGGTACTCCTCGTCGTCGTGCATGGTCAAGACCAGCACCTGGATGTCGGGAGCCGCTTCTTTCAACCGGGCGGTGGCCGACAGGCCGTTTTCCCCCGGCGGCATGCTCAGGTCCATCAGCACGACGTCGGGCCGTATCTCCAGCGCTTTTTCAACCGCTTCTTTTCCGTCGGCGGCGTAGCCGACCACTTCGATGTCCGCGTGGGCGTTGAGCAGCATGCCCAACCCGGAGCGGACAATGGCGTGGTCGTCAGCGATCAGGACGCGAATGGCCATCTTCCGTTTCCTCCTTTGAGAGCGGTATGCGCACGATCACCGTCGTCCCCTCGCCGGGGGCCGAGCGGATGTCGACCGTTCCTCCCAGCAGTTGGGCCCGCTCCTTCATGCCGAACAGCCCCAGCCCGGTGCCCTTGGTCTGCGCCCGTTCCACGTCAAATCCGATCCCGTCATCCACAACCGTCACCACCAGCTCTTTGTCCCGGTCCTCAAACACGATCCCCAGCTTGGCCGCCTGGGCGTATTTGGCCGCATTGGTCATCGCCTCCTGCACGATCCGGTAGAGGGCGGTCTCCACCGCGGCGGGATAGCGGCGGCGCTCCCCCTGCACGTGCAGGTCGATCAAGAGGCCGAAGCTCTTTTCAAATCGCTTGATCAGCGAGCGGAGGGCGGGCAGCAGTCCCAAATCGTCCAGGGCGGACGGGCGAAGCTCCAGCGCCATGCGCTTTACTTCCTCCATCGCCTTGGCCGTCATCTGCTGAATGTCGGTCACGTGCTGCCGCAGCGGTTCGCTCAGCGTGCTCTGGCCGACGACGTTGAGACCGACGAGGATGCTGTACAGCGCCTGTCCCACGCCGTCGTGCAGCTCGCGGGAGATGCGCTTGCGCTCCTCCTCCTGGGCCTGGATGACGTAGTTCGTCAGCTTGTGCTGATACCGCTCCTTTTCAGCCCGCTGCTGGTCCGACATGTCCCGCAGGATCAGCACCAGCTTGCCGCCGTCCCTCTCCGGCAGCCGGGCCGAGCTGGCGGCCACGGGGTAGTCCCGCCCGTCCTTTGTTTTCAGCCGCATCTCAAACGAGGGCATCTGTTCCTGCTTGAAAAAGCAATCGGCACAGGTCGCTTCCTCCCGGCAGGTGGCCATGCCCAGGCAAAGTTCGCAAATGTGCCGCTTCCCGATCAGTTCTTCGGTTGCCCAGCCGGACATCTTCTCCAGCGCGGGGTTGGCCGTCACGATCACGCCCTCTTTGTCCACCACCAGAATCGCGTCGCTGACGTTGGTAAAGACGGACGAAAGCAGGGTGAAGGCTTCCTCCGACGAGCCCAGTTCTTCCATCCACGCGTTCATGCGCTCCTCCTCAAGACAAACATCCTTACCGTTATTGTAGAACGCGGACGGGGGAAAGTGTATCGGGGAATTCCCCTACCTCCCTGCTCTTCTCCCTCAAAGGAGCACTTTCCCGCAGGGCGATCTGCCTGTTCATGGCCGGCGGCCGGCCTGTCCGCCGTGGCGGTCTCGTTCGGCCTGCAGCTGGGTGACGTAGAACACGTAATCGCCGCCTTCGTACTTTTTCCCCGTTCCAATCGTGAGGAACGCCTCGTCGGAGATCGGCAGCAGCAGATGCTGTTCCCGCTGCTCGGTGCTGTTGGGAAACACCTTTTCCCATACCGTTTCGCCGTCTTCGCCCAGCTTGGCGGTGTATCCGTCCGAGCTGGCGTCGTTCATGTTGAGCTCTTCGTACTTCACGCAGCCGCTGACGAGCAGGTCACCGTCGTCCGTCACCTGGATATCGTTGAGTGCGCTGGTCTCGGTCCTCTCCGCAAACCTCTTCTCCCACACGTTTTTTCCGTCTTTGTCCACCTTGAGCAGATACCCCAGACCGGAGCCGGCCCGGTAGTCGCTGATCGTCCGGTCCGTCCCGGCGATGACCAGACCGCCGTCCGGCGTTTCCGCAAAGGCGCGGGGAACGGTGTCCCGGCCGGTCTCATGCCTGCGTTCCCAGACGGTCTCTCCGGACTTGTCCACTTTCGCGAGGAAGAGATCCCGGTTGAGGCGGTACGAGGCGTCTTCCTGACCGACCGCCCCGAGCAGCACGATGCCGCCGTCTACGGTCTGGCGCACCGCAGTGACCGCATCGTACTCCGCTCCTTCAAACGTCGTCTCCCATTCCGGATTCCCGTCCGGTTCCAGTTTGGCGAGATACAGCTCGGTGCTGCGGTCCGGCCGATTGAGCACCGCAGCCAGCACATAGCCGCCGTCGTCCGTCTGTAGGAGGCGGGTGTCCAGGCCGACGTTCTTGCGGAAGGTTTTCGCCCACACGATTTCGCCGTCGTCGTTCACCTTGATCAGGCGGAGGTTCCCCTCCGGTCCATTCGACCTGGTTGGCCCGGCCAAGAGAAAGCCGCCGTCTTTCGTATGAATAAAGTGGGACAGACGGCCCAATTCCTCGTCGGTCACCGTCTGTGCCACCTTTAGCGTTCCCGAATGCTCCACCAGGACGATTTCGTGCGCACGGTCGTCAGCCGCTTGGCGCGAGAAGAATATCCCGCCATCCGGGCCGCGCTGCACGTTTCCGTAAAAGTCGCCGTACGTGTACGGATGGGTTTTTTCCCACTTCACCACCGGTCCTTCGTTCGCTTCGCCGGCCGACGCCTGACCGCTCCACGCCAGCGGACCCGCGCCAACCAGGGCAAGCGCCAGCAGGCTCGTCCATTTCCACGCCCGGCCCACCTGTCTGCCTTGCCGTACCAGTCCCATTCGATTCACTCTCCATCACCGAACATTCCCCTTATTTTTACATCATTTCCAAAATGGTGTGAATGTGTGAAAGGTAATGTTTTCCCTGGTCTTTTCGGTGGAGTTTTTTTCGGCCCTGCCCGGCAAACAAAACGAGACGGGGCGGCCTTCGCCGCACCGTCTCTGCTGTACGCTCCGCTTCGGCAGAGATGTTCCTCGGGACAACCTCCCTATTCGCTCGGTTCCACCACGATTTTTTCCGCCGCGCCGATCGGCGGGAGGCTTTTTGTCAGCATGGGGCTGTAGAACGCGTATACCCGCGCCCCCTGTTTCAGGTCTTTGGGCGAGAGCAGCGTGTTGCCGTCGGTGCTGACGATTTCGGTCTGGTCGGTGACCCTCAGCACGACGGTGTCAAACGCGTGTTCCGAAAGCCGCTCTCCCTTCAGCTCGACGCGCAGTGTGCCGTCGGAATCGGCCGTGACGCTTTGCAGTTCGCCCGCCGTACCCAGCACGCGATCCGGCAGGCTGTTTTTGACCACGATGCGCTTCGCCGCCGTCTGCGGCGGGAGGCTCATCGTCATCACCTCGGCATGGGTGGCCTCCACCTCCATGCCCAGCTTCAAGTCCTCCGGTTTCAGCACCTTGCCGTCCTCCGTCACAATCTCGGTGTCAGCCGAAACATACAGCACCACGCCGCGCCAAATCCCGTTCACGTGGATGGCCACGTTCCCGTTGTCGCTGCGCACCCCGGTGATCGTCCCCGCTTTTTTCAGGGGATCGTCCGCCGCTGCACCGCCTACGGTTACGTCATCGCCCGAGACGGCGACCGGCGTTTTCATGATGTCCCGCACAAAGGTGAGTGGCACATAGGTGCTTCCGTTCAACAGGCGCGGTTTCGCCCCCAGTTTCTTCATCACATTGGCATCGGGATAGCCGTCTTCGCCTGCCTTGGCATAGCTCCAGATCGTCCCTTTTTGGATTTCCGCCACGTTTCGCGATTCGTTCCACGTCACCGCAAAGCCCAGCGATTCCGCCACCGGGCGAAGCGGGACGAGCACGGTTTGCTGCTGGTGATCAAACATCGCCTGCTGCTGAATCGCCTTGCCGTTTACCTGGACGGACAGTGCGCGGACCGGTTCCGGTGCTGCCGCTGCGCCCGCTCCGTTCGCCGTCAGGACAGCCGCGGCCAAAAACGTCATGGTCAGGGTTTGGATCTTGTTCATGTCTCCCATCCTTCTGATGATGTGGTGTTGTCTTTCCTGTTTATGGGACGACGGCATCCGCCAAACGTTTCACGGCTGGGTGACGTTGGGGGCGTTTCGCGGCAGCGGAACGTCCGGTTTGCCGGCGGGATTGTTGTAGAGGTAATCCGGCACCTTGCCGACTATCAGCGCTTCCGTAATCGGGATTTGCGTGGTCACGGTCCGCTGCTCCGTGGCAAACGGGATGACGATCCGTAGGTCCACCTCCACCCAAATGTAGACGGTGACCAGCACCATGTTGATCCCCGCCTGTTTCAGCCCGGTCTCCAGCCGGGTTTTGACCGATCCGACCGGCACGAACGAGACGGGGATCTCCGGTCCGTAGTGCTCCAAAAAAACGTTTTTCGTGGCCAGTCCCAGCGGCACCGTCACCACGACGTTCTCTTCCTCAAACTCTTTCAACCGGGTTTGAATCCGGGAGGTGGTCTCCCCCACAATCCGCGCATACTGCTTGAAGTTGAAATTGACGGCCATGATGTTGCCGTCCTGGTCCTTTTCCAGAACGACAATGTCGTTGAAATCGACCCCTTGCTGTGTCAGCCGCTTGGTGACCGCATCGCTTATGGCCAGCTTCGCCATCTGATCCGTTTTTTGCGCGGCAATCAGCATCAGGGTCGGCTCAATCCGCCGCTCGACGATCACAAACAGCGCCAGCAGTCCGGCCATCACGGCCAAAAGCAGCGCGAGCAGACGCCGGCCCCGCCGGCGCCAACCGCCTCTCCTGTAGCCCCACACGTCGTTCTCTCCCGCTATCCGACATGCTCCTCAGGAACGGACCGCCCTCATCGACGACCGCTCTGCCGTGCCCCGCGGCCGTCCGCTCCGCAGCGCCCCGCCAATGCCCGCGACAAACGTCGGCACCCCTGCGGCCACGAGGATCAGCGCCCAATCGCGGAAGGACAGGTCCGTGGTTTTAAAGACCGGCTGGAGCGCATCGATGTAGACCACGCCCAACACCAGCAGCACGGATGAAAGGACCGCCCAGACGAGGTACTTGTTTTCAAAGATGTTGCGGTGAAACACGCTGTATTGGCTGCGGCAGTCAAACACGTGAATCAGTTGGGCCATCACCAGGGTGACGAACGCGACCGTCTGCGCGTGCGCCAGATCGTTGGCGTTTTCCCGGAGCGTCAGCCAGAAGGACAGCAGCGTCATCCCCCCGATCAGGAAACCGCGGCTGATGATCTTCCACCCGAGTCCCCGGCCGAAAATGTTCTCCTGCTTGTGGCGCGGCCGCTGGTACATCGTGTCCGCTTCCGGCGGATCGACGCCCAGCGCCATGGCCGGCAGACCGTCCGTGACGAGGTTGACCCACAATATCTGAATCGGCACCAGCGGCAGGGGCAGTCCGAGCAGCATGGCAAAGAACATGACGAGGATCTCCCCGACGTTGGAGGCCAGCAGATAGCGGATAAATTTACGGATGTTGTCGTAGATGTTGCGCCCTTCCTCCACGGCGGCGACGATGGTGGCAAAATTGTCGTCTCGCAGCACCAGATCGGCCGCTTCCTTGGTCACATCCGTGCCGGTGAGGCCCATGGCGATGCCGATGTCGGCCGTTTTGACGGCCGGCGCGTCGTTTACCCCGTCCCCGGTCATCGCGACGACGTGGCCTTTGCTCTGCAGGGCGCGGACGATCCGCAGCTTGTGCTCCGGCGAGACGCGCGCGTACACGGCGACCCGTTCCACGATCTCGGCCAGTTCCTCGTCGCTCATGCCGTCCAGTTCGCGCCCTTCCATCACCTGGCCGTACCCGCGCATGAGACCGATCTGCCGGGCGATCGCTTCCGCCGTCACCTTGTGGTCGCCGGTGATCATCACCGTCTTGATTCCAGCCTGATGGCACAGGTCGATGGCCGGCTTCACCTCTTCGCGCGGCGGGTCGATCATGCCCGCCAGCCCGACAAAGACGAGCCCGCTCTCCAACGCCCCCGACGGATGGCCGGGCCGGTACCCCTGCAGTGTTTTGTAGGCGAAGGCCAGCACGCGCAGCGCCTGCGACGCCATCTCTTCCGTCTGGTTCAGCACCTGATGGCGGAGCGACGCGCTCAGCGGCTGCACCTCTCCGTTCCAGAGGATGTGGCTGCAGCGGGCCAGCACCGCTTCCGCCGCTCCCTTGGTCAAAAGCGAGTATCCGCCGTCCGCGCCTTTTTCCACCACCGACATCATTTTGCGCTCGGAGTCAAACGGCAGCTCCTCCACGCGCGTCTCCTGCTGTCCGCCTTTCACGCGCTCCGCGCCGTCTCCCTGCCCTTTGGCGGCCAGCACCTTGAGCGCTCCCTCCGTGGGATCCCCCACGACCTGCCACCGGCGCACCGTTTTGCCGATGCCGAGCAGTTTGCGCGCGGTCTCTTCCTCGCAGGACAGCCGGGCGTTGTTGCAGCGCTCGGCGATGCGCAGGATTTGGGACAGCCCCCCGTCGCGGGCAGGAGACACCTGACGCCCCCCCAGGAGAAACGCTCCCTCCGGTTCGTAGCCGCTGCCTGTCACCTCGTAGGCCGTATTGCTGTGCCACACCCGGGTGACGGTCATTTTATTCTGCGTTAGCGTCCCGGTTTTGTCGGAGCAGATGACGGAGGCGCAGCCCAGCGTTTCCACCGACGGCAGCTTGCGGACGATGGCATTGCGCCTGATCATCCGCTGTACGCCCAACGCCAGCGCGATCGTGACGATGGCCGGCAGTCCTTCGGGAATCGCCGCGACCGCCAGGCTGACCCCGGCGAGAAACATGGTAAACAGTTCGTGCCCGTGCCATACGCCTGCACCGATGACGACCAGCGTCAGCAGGACGGCGACGACCACGAGGATTTTTCCCATTTGTTCCAGGCGGTGCTGCAGCGGGGTCGCCATCTCCTCCGCCGCGTTCATCAGATGGGCGATCTTGCCGATTTCCGTTCCCATCCCGGTGGAGACGACCAGTCCCCGTCCGGTCCCTCCCGTCACCATCGTGCCCATGAACGCCAGGTTTTTCTGGTCGCCCAGCGGAATGTTCTCCCCGCCCGCCGGGGACAGCGTTTTCGCCGTCTTGCCGGCCGGCACCGATTCCCCGGTCAGCGCGGACTCTTCGATCTCCAGTCGGCTGGCGGCAAACAGACGCATGTCTGCCGGCACGCGATCCCCCGCCTCCAGCATCACCAGGTCGCCCGGAACCAGCCGGGACGCGGGAATCATGTGCACCTGGCCGTCGCGCACCACCCGCGCCATCGGGGAGGCCAGCTCTTTGAGCGCCTGCAGCGAGCGCTCCGCCTTGGCTTCCTGGATGAAGCCCAGCACCCCGTTGATGAAGATGATGGCGATGATCGTGATGGCGTCGAGGTACTCGCCCAGCGCGTACGAAATCAGCGTGGCGACGAACAGGATCAGCACCATGAAGTCTTTGAACTGGTCGATCAGGACGGTGAACAGCGGCTTTCGCTTGGTTTCCGCCAACTGGTTGGGGCCAAAGCGGGACAGCCGCCGCTCCGCCTCCTCCTGCGACAGCCCGCGGTCCGCGTCGCTGTCGAGCACATCTGCCACGTCCGCTGACGCCAGCATGTACCACTTTTGATTCGGCTGTGTGTCCACCTGAATCTCCTCCATCCCCTTCGCTTTCATCTCATATGTATGCTGACGAGCCTCAAAATAACCCACTCGTCCATCGCCGGCCTGATCGCGCCCCGCAGGCGGATGTTCTGACGGCAGGCGCCCCGCCTCGGCCGGTCCCCGAATTCCGACCCCGTTTTCGCCGAAAAAAAATCCCCGTCCTCCGCTTGCGAAGGACGGGGCGTATCTCCCCGGACTACGTGATGCTCTTGGCCAGTCCGATACAAATCAAAAGGATCGGCGGCAGCCAGGTCAGGCGGGACAGCCAGCGGGATTGACCAGCGCGGCGGCCCAGGGCGATGCCCAAGGTGAGCAGCACGGCGCTCATGACGGCGATGCACAAGGCGACCGACAGCGGCGGATAGCCGAAAAACGTCAGGCTGATGCCGGCGCCAAAGGCGTCCAGCGACAGCGCCAGTCCCAGCATGACCGCCTCCCAGCCCATGATGTGGCCGGAGCGGTCTGCGTCCGCCCGGGACGGATCCCGCAGGATCTGGACGATCAGCCCAAACGCGCGAAACTGGGAAACCAGCGCCTCTCCGGCTTCCTCCGGGCGATGGCCGTCTTCGTCCCGACCGCCGCTGTCGGCACGTGGAGAAAACAGCCGCCACAGCGTGAACAGCCCCAGCCCCACCAACACGGCCGCCCCCACCCGTTTGCCCCACTCCGGAGACAGCCAGAACGTGAGGGTGGAACCGACCGCCATCACCGCGTAGACCACGGAAAACGAGCAGCCTGCCACGACGGCAAGCGAGAGAAACGGCATCCGCATGTTCCTGAGCCCGTACGTCAACCCGACGCTGACGCTGTCCATGCTGATCGCCAGGGAGACGAGAAGGAGCGAAAACCAGCCGCTCAATGGAGTCACCTCTTTTCCCGTTGCCTTCTAGATATACGCCGAAGGCTTATCCATTGTGCGCGGCTCCGCCCTGTTCCCCCTTCCGATTCCGTACGACCGGTCACCGTTTCGCCAGGTACTTGCGGATGTCAACGGCGACGGCGGCCACGATGATTAATCCCTTGATGATCAACTGCCAGTACGGATTGACGCCGATGAAGGTGAGGCCGTAGTTGATCACCCCGAAGATGAGCACCCCGGCCAGAATGCCCGGCACGGTCCCGATGCCGCCCGACGTGGAGACGCCCCCGACGACGCAGGCGGCAATCGCGTCCAGCTCGTACATGTTGCCGTAGTTGTTGGTGGCCCCGCCTGTTCTCGCCGCTTCCAGCACCCCCGCCAGACCGTACAGCGCCCCGGCGATGGCGTAGATGACGATCAGGTTCAGCCCCACGTTGATCCCCGATACGGCGGCCGCCTGCATGTTGCCGCCGATCGCGTACATGTTTTTGCCCAGCCGGGTCTTGTTGAAAATCACCCACACCACGACGGACACGACGATCGCGATAATGACGATGTAGGGAATCGAGTAGGGGCCGCCGGGACCGATGTACCCGGTGCCCAGATGGCTGAAATCCTGCCGCAGGCCGCCAATCGGCTGCGATTCGTTCGGCTCCATGTCAAAGTAGATGGAGTTTGCCCCATAGACGATGACCATGGTGCCCAAGGTGGCGATAAACGGCGGGACGCTGAACTTGGCGACGATCACCCCGTTGATTAGCCCCACGATAAGACCCGCCAAAATGGCCAGGAGCACAGGCACCAGCAGCGGCAGATCAGGCAGATCCGGAAAGAAGCGGCGCGGATAATCCTGCATTTGCAGCATGGAGGCCGACAGCACCGCCGTCAGTCCCACCACGCGGCCCGCCGAGAGATCGACGCCCCCCGTGATCAGCACGAACGCCGCGCCAAGGGCGATGATCGCCCGGGTGGAGGACTGCAGCAAAATGTCGCGAATGGTGGTCACCGATAAAAATTGGCTGTCGTAGACGGCAATGCCCACGATTAGCGCCACCAGCACGATGTAGATGGCGTTTTGCGCGCAAAATTCACGTATGGATGTCGCATTCAGGTTTCTCATGGTTTCTCCTCCTCTACCCCGCCGCGTACGCTGTGGCGAGGCGCATCACCTGTTCCTCCGACGCCTCTTTCCCGTCGAGAAAGCCGGAGAGGCGCCCTTCGCACATGACCATGATCCGATCCGACATGCCCAGGAGTTCGGGCATTTCGGAAGAGATCATGATGATGCTTTTTCCTGCTTTGGCCAAATCCGCAATAATGGAGTAGATTTCGTATTTGGCTCCGACGTCGATCCCCCGCGTCGGTTCGTCGAGCAGCAGAATGTCCGGCTCGGTCAGCAGCCAGCGGGCCAGCAGCACCTTTTGCTGGTTCCCGCCGGACAGATTCTTGATCAGCGTCTTCAGGGAGGGCGTTTTTACCCGGAGCAGGTCGATGCTTCTGCCCGCTTCCTCCTTCCGCTTTTTCTCGTCGAGCAGCAGATAGGGCTTCTCATAACGGGACAGGTTGGCGATCAGCGTGTTTTCCAGGATGGACAGCACCGGAAAAATGCCGGTGACGCGCCGCTCCTCCGTCAGCAGCGCCATCTTGTGTTTTTTGGCATCGATCGGCGATTTGATTTTCACCTCTTTGCCGTGGATGAACATCCGTCCCGACGCCACCGCCCGCAGCCCGAACAGCGCCTCGACCAGCTCCGTCCGCTGGGAGCCGACCAGCCCGCCGATGCCCAAAATCTCCCCTTGCCGCAGCTCAAAGGAAACGTTCTGGAAGGAATGGGAATGCGGCGATGTCAGCCCCTCCACCTTCAGCACCACTTCTCCCGGCACATTCTCCCGCTTGGGAAAACGCTGGGTGAGGTCGCGGCCGACCATGCGCGAAATGATCAGGTCGGTGGTCAGCTCCGCAGCCGGCCATGTGCCGACGAGCCTGCCGTCCCGCATGATCGTCACCTCGTCGGAGATGCGCAGGATTTCCTCCATCTTGTGGGAGATGTAGATGATCGCCACGCCCCGGCTCTTCAGTTCGGCGATGATCCGGAACAATTGCTCCACTTCGTTGCCCGTGAGCGATGAGGTCGGCTCATCCATCACGATCACGCGGGAGCGGTAGGAGACCGCTTTGGCAATCTCCAGGGACTGCACCTTGGAGACGGACAGGTTTTTCACAATCTCGCGGGGATCCAGTTCCAGGCCCAGATCGGCAAACAGCGCCTGTGTGTCCCGGTACATCTTTTTTTCATCGACAAACGCGAACGGGCCGAATTGTTTGACCGGAAACCGACCGAGCCAGATGTTTTCCATCACGCTGCGAAACGGAACGGGGTGAAGCTCCTGATGAATCATCGCGATGCCGTTCGCCAGCGCGTCCTTGGCGTGGTTGATCACCTTCTTTTGGCCGTCGAGCAGAATCTCGCCCGCGTCCGGCTTGTAGATGCCGAACAAGCACTTCATCAGCGTCGATTTTCCCGCACCGTTTTCCCCCATCAGCGCGTGAACGGTGCCGGGCCTCACCTTCAGCGTGACGCCGTCGAGCGCCTTGACACCGGGGAATTCCTTGGAGATGTTCCTCATTTCCAGTACAAAACCGTTATCAGTCATGGCAAACCCCTCCCCCGCTTGTCTGCATGGAATGTAAAGAAGACTTGGCGATTGCCAAGCCTTCGGGCGCCGGCAGAGAGCCTTATTTCGCCTCGTTCATGTTTTCCTTGGTGATTTTCTTGTACGGAATCCAGACGTACTTGCCGTCGGTGATCTCGTACCCGGTGTTTTCCTTGGTCGGCGTTTGTCCTTGTGCCAGCACGGCGGCGATATTGAGGGTGGCTTTCCCCTGGTTTTTGGCGTCGTTCAGGACGGTGCCCAGCAGCGTGCCGTTTTCCAGCTCCTTTAAGGCCGGTGCCGTCGCATCCACGCCCACGACGGGGATGTACTTGTTGTCCTTGAAGTACCCGGCCGCCTTCAACGCCTCGATCGCGCCGAGCGCCATGTCGTCGTTGTTCGCCAGCACGGCTTCAATCTTGTCCCCCGCGGAAGCGAGGAACGCCGCCATTTTTTCCTGCCCTTTCACCCGGTCCCACATCGCCGTGTCTTCCGCCACTTTCTCCACTTTGATCCCGGCGTCCTCGATCGCCTTCACCGAGTACTTGGTGCGCAGTTCGGCGTCCTGGTGACCCGGTTCCCCCTTCAGCATGACGTACTGCAGGACACCGTCCTTGTTCTTGTCCGCCTCGGGATGGGCTTTCCAGTAGTCGGCGATCAACTGGCCGGAGATGGTGCCGGACTCTTCCGCCTTGGCCCCGACGTAGTACACCTTATCCCATTTCTGCATGTCCTCCGGCATCGGCTCCCGGTTGAAAAAGACCACCGGGATGTTGGCCTGCTTCGCTTTGTCGATGATGACGCCGGCCGCGGTGCGGTCAACCGGGTTGATGGCCAGCGCGTTGACCTTTTTCGTGATGAACAGATCCACCTTGTCGTTTTGCGTCGGCTGGGAGTTTTGGCTGTCGACGATGTCAACCTCGGCCTTCCCCTCCGCGCTTTGGGAGATGGCGTTGCGCACGCCCGTCATGAACGTGTCGTCAAATTTGTAGATGGCGACACCGATTTTGGGAGTGGTGGAAGCACCTCCGCCTCCTCCCTCGCCCGCTGTCGGCTGGGAGCCGCCCGATCCCGAACATCCGGCAATGGAAAGGGCCAGTACGGCCGCTGTCGCTGTGGAAACAAGCTTGTTCACCCTGAAATCCCCCTTTTCGATCTGTATGGTGGTGCTCACCATTCCAATGTAAGCGATTCCAACCCAAAAATTAATGAAAAATCATATGATTTTCTATCAAAATTCTCAGCAATCGTTCCAAAGAAAAAAGGAGGAGCCGCTCCTCCAAGAGCGATCAAGGAAAATACAGATATAACGTCATACACAAATAAAAGTACGGCTATTAATACGATTCAAAAATCACTTCGGCAACACTCTGATGAGATTGCAGAGTGGTTACTAGGAGATAGCAGTGATATTTTTGCAATCAGATATGATTCCGATATAGTTTAGGAAAAGGAGTATACAAGGGAAAAACGTCGGTAGAAAAAAATGTCAATATGGCTATTACCATACTAATGAGAGATCGTAATGCTCCTGAAGGTTTTCGCATATTAACATCATATCCTGCACTGAGATGGAGGGATTAATGTGTTGAAAAAATGGACGAATGCTCTGAAACCGGAAGATACCAAATTAAAAGAATTTGAGATGCTCAAGTATTTCGTTACAGGGTATTTTAATACGGGTTACTCTTGGAGCGAGCTTGAAGAAAGAACGATTGCATTTCGTGACGATGAAAAACCAGAATATACGATTCAATTAAAACGGTCGCTAAGTAAATTACAAGAGTTAATCAACAATGGTGACCAAAAACGATGGGTTGAAGTTCAGAAATACATATATGAGCTAAGCATGAGAGATCTCGAATTCAAAAGAGGACAAGAATTTATTGATAGGGTGAATAACGCTTTAGACTCTTGATTACCTACGCGGTTAAAACACGCAGCCCTCGTCCCTGAATGGATGGAGGGCATTTTTGCATTGTGTTCGGAAGGGAGGGAAAACATGGAGCAAACCAAGATGTTCGAGCAACATCTGATCGAAAACGGCATCGCGCGGGTCTGTCAACAAGTTTGTCTAAACTTAATTAACCTTTATTTGGGGTAGCACCAGCGAAACGCAAAAAATCCACGTTAAGCATTTGGAATAGCCGTGTCATAAGGCGCATTAAGGAATGGACAGATGTCAAAATGAGAAAATCGGCTTTTTGACATTGGACATCCTTTAGCGTTGTAAATCCGCGTTGCACCCCCGGCAACTAGGTTGCCAGGGGAACCAGAGGGTACGGAGCGGGATCCGCGAGGTCAAGGGTGCGCTTCGCCGGTTGCGGCATATACTCACGCTCCGCGCTCCGCTATTCCTCACCGCCCCTGACACGCTGCTGCTAATTTGTAAAAAGACTTTCGTTGTTTTAGGCTGAATCTGGGGTATAGCCAACAACACCATCTATTCTCGGCGCCAGCTTTCCACTGTACTGGTATGTCATTGTAGTTTGGAACAGTTCTGCGAAAGCGCCCATTCCCGAATCGCACGAGCGACCCCGTGCTGATCGTTGCTGCCGGTCACAACGGCGCAGACCCGCTTGATCTCGTCTTCGGCATTTCCCATCGCGACGCCGAGGCCGACGATGCGCAGCATCGACAAGTCGTTGAAGCTGTCGCCGATGGCCATCGTCTCCTCGAGGGCGACGCCGAGTCCGTCCGCCAGTTCCCACAGCGCGATTCCTTTCTGCGCAAGCCTGTGCGTGACTTCCAGATTGTGATTCGCCGACGAACTGACGGACAGCTCGTTTACGGCCGCCAGCCTGCGGGACGCGCGGGCCAGCTTTTGCCCGTCCCTGGAGAAGACCAGCAATTTATAGAGATGTTCGCCGGAGCGGCCGAGCACTGCCGCATACGTGTCCACAGGGGAGATTTCCCCGGTGGAAAAACGGCGCTCATCCGCTTCCCGGATCGCCTGATCATCCGTGCCGGGAAAAGCGCTTTGGATAAAATCCCGCAGGACGCCAAACGCCTTTTCGCGGTCGTTCGTAAACGTCCCCCGATTCGTGTACAGTTCGTAATACAGGTCTTCCTGCCGCAGGATGGCCTCCGCTTCCTCATACGTCTGCGGGGGGATGGGCACACTCCGGACGATCTCCCCGGTTTCCGCGCGTACCTCCGCCCCGTTCACGCAGATGAGCGGACAGGTGATGCCGGCGGCCATAAGCGGCGGCAGGGCTTCTTTGTACGATCGGCCGGTCGCTACGACCACCGTTATGCCGCTCGCCTGGGCTTCCGTAACCGCCCGGGCGTTTTCCGCACTGACTTGGCCATGCCGGTTCAGCAGAGTCCCGTCCATGTCGATCGCGATCATCTTTACCCGGCAGCGTTTCTCCGTATTCGTCACGAGTCGTCCCCCCTCAACCGGCGAAGTAAAAGACAGCCGATTCGTACGGACGCAGGGGCAGGGAACGGACGTCAAGCCCCGTGTCCCGGTAGTTGGACAAAAGCAGGTTCGGCGCCCCCGCCAGGCGAATATCGCCGGGAAGCGCGAAGAACGTTTCGCTGCCGTAGAAATTGTTCACCACCAGGAGGGTTTCGTTCCCGTACGTCCGCAGATACGCAAAGATCTGCGGATGATCGTCCAGAATCAACCGAAAGTCGCCGTAGGCGATGACATCGTATGCCTTCCGCAGTTGGATCAGTTTTTTGTAGTGGTAAAAAATGGAGTCCTCGTCTTCGAGCGCGCGCTTCACGTTGATTTCCTTGTAGTTCGGCGCCACGTTGATCCAGGGGGTTCCCGTTGTGAAACCGGCGTGCGGACTGTCGTCCCACTGCATGGGCGTGCGCCCGTTGTCCCGCGATTTTTGCTGCAGAATGGCCAGGATCTCCTGCTCCGGTTTCCCCTGCGCCCGAAGCAGGCGGTAGGCGTTGAGCGACTCGACGTCCCGGTACGCGGCAATCTCGTCAAAATAGGGGTTGGTCATGCCGATTTCCTCCCCCTGGTAGATGTACGGGGTGCCCTGCATGAGGTGAATCGTGGTCGCCAGCATTTTCGCCGATTCCCGGTGATACTCCCGGTCGTTTCCAAAACGGGAGACCGCCCGCGGCTGGTCGTGATTGCACCAGAACAGCGCATTCCAGCCACCGCCGCTCTGCATGCCGTACTGCCACTCGCTGAGGATTTTTTTCAGTTGGAGAAAATCGAAGTTGGCCAGAGCCCACTTCTCTCCGTTGGGATAATCCACCTTGAGGTGGTGAAAGCTGAAGGTCATGTTCAGCTCGTGTTCTTCCGGCCGGGTATACTTCACGCAGTTTTCGATCGAGGTGGACGACATCTCGCCCACGGTGAGGAGGTCAGGATTCCTGGCGAACACGCGGCGATTCATCTCTTGCAAAAACTCGTGAATCCGCGGGCCGTCCGTGTAATACCTGCGCCCGTCGTCCGTCGGCGTCTCCAGCGTGTCGTCGGGAAAGCGCTGGTCTTTGGAGATCAGGTTGATCACATCCAGGCGAAACCCGTCCACCCCTTTGTCCAGCCAGAAGTTCATCATATCGTAGATCCGCTGGCGCAGTTCCGGGTTCTCCCAGTTCAAATCCGCCTGGGTGACGTCGAACAGATGCAGATAGTACTGCCCCGTGGTCTCGTCGTACTGCCAGGCGCTGCCGCCGAACTTGGAGCGCCAGTTGTTGGGCGCACCGCCGTTTTTCCCGTCCTTCCAGATGTAGAAGTCGCGGTACGGGCTCTGTTTGGAGCGGGACGCTTCGCGAAACCACGGGTGTTCGGTCGAGGTGTGGTTCACGACGATGTCCATGATGACCCGGATGCCCCGGGCATGGGCCTCCTGCAGCAGCTTCTCGAACGTTTCCATCGTACCGTACGCGGGATCAATCCCGCAGTAATCGCTGATGTCGTACCCGTTGTCTCGTTGCGGCGACGGGTAGATAGGGGTCAGCCAGATCACGTCGACGCCCAGTTCCCGCAGGTAATCCAGTTTTTCCATGACTCCCTTAAGATCGCCGGTTCCGCTGCCGGTGGTATCCTTGAAACTCTTCGGGTAGATCTGATACACGACCGCCTTTTTCCACCATGGTTTCTCCATTGTTGATCCACTCCTTTTCCATAATGGACAATAGCAACCAATCCGCGGAAACCGCCCGATGATCGGTTGCTATGCTCACTGTCTCTCTTTTTATTGTGCTTTCCTCGTTTTCCCCAACAGGAACGTCAGCAGGAAGGGCACCAGCAGCGCGACTGCCATGCCGATGAAGAACGGCCCCCAGTGTTCGGGAAAGATGGAGAGAAAACCGGGAAGCCCGCCCACGCCGATCGACGCGGCTTTTACCTTGCTCATCGTGAGAATGACCGCCCCGATGGCCGATCCGATCATCGCGGACACAAAGGGGTAGCGATATCGAATGTTGACGCCAAACATGGCCGGTTCCGTAATGCCCAGGAAGGCGGAGACGGCGGAGGTCAGCGACATGCCTCTCAGCTTTTCCTCCCGGGTGACGAACATCATCGCCAGGGCCGCAGACCCTTGGGAGATGTTGGACAGCGCGAGCATCGGCCACAGGAAGGTGCCGCCGGTGCTGGCGATGAGCTGCAGATCCACGGCCAGGAAGGTATGGTGCATGCCGGTTACGACCAGCAGCGCATAGAGCCCGCCGTAAAGCAGTCCACCGAGGAT
The DNA here is from genome assembly GCF_000454065.1 of Brevibacillus thermoruber 423. Taxonomy (GTDB): domain Bacteria; phylum Bacillota; class Bacilli; order Brevibacillales; family Brevibacillaceae; genus Brevibacillus; species Brevibacillus thermoruber. Next base: position 27,603 of record NZ_KE695655.1, on the reverse strand, counting down.
GCTGAATGTGTCAAACAAAGTGACGAACCCCGATGTGAGCGCATTGGCCACCCCAAACGTCAGCGGCCCGATCACGGTGAAGGACAGGAAGCCGGTCACGAGCAGGCTGATGGGGGCAACCAGCAGCAGGCGAAACATGTCGGGAATCCGCTTGGCCAAATACGTTTCCACTTTGGCCAGCACGTAGGATGAGATCAGCACCGGCAGCACCTGTCCCTGGTAGCCGATTTTGGCGATATCCCAGCCAAACAAATGCCAGTACGGCACTTTTCCTTCCGCGACAGCCTGGGCGTAGCCCCACGCGTTCAACAGATCGGGATGAATCAGCATCAGGCCGAGGACCATTCCCAGCAGTTCGCTTCCGCCGAAGCGCTTGACGGCAGACCAGCCGATGAGGCCCGGCAGGAATACAAACGCCGTATTGGCAATAAGATTGATGATGCCCGCAAAGTCTTTCCACTGCTGGTGAACGTCCACGAGGGACGCGTCGGGGTAGAAGATTCCCTTCCCGGTCAGCACGTTGTTGATCCCCATGAGCAGACCCGCCGTGACAATGGCGGGCAGGAGGGGAATGAAGATGTCTCCCAGCGTTTTCACGGCGCGCTGGAACGGATTGAGATTTTTCACGGCCGCTTCCTTGGTCTCCTGCCTGGTGGCGCCTGTGATGTCGGCGATGTTAAGCAGCGCGTCGTACACCTTGTTGACCAATCCCTGGCCGATGACCACCTGGAATTCACCGTTCGAAGAAAACGAACCTTTGACGATCCCGATCGATTCCAGCAGCGTCTTGTCGACTTGACGCTCATCCTTCAAGGCAAACCGCAGCCGGGTGACGCAGTGGGATACGGCCGCGATGTTGTCCCGGCCGCCTACGGCTTGGAGTATCTGCTCTACTTCCCGCTTGTTGAGCTCCATGGTTTCCCCTCCTGTAATCGTTTTCATTCAGAATCATACACTTGTTTAGACAAGTAAGTCAATACTTGTTTAAACAAGTAAGTGTGAGCAAAAAAAACAACGCCTTATCGGCGTCGGGCAAAATCCGTGAATTCAAACCGGTCCGGCCTGTGCCGGGACTCGGTGTATTCAAACAGCGTACCGTCGTGCAGATGGACAAAGTTTTTGACCACCGCCACCAGGTTGTACGCTTTTACATCCAAATGGGCTTTGTCCAGGGCGGTCACCGGCTCCACGTGAATGATCCGCCTGGCAAACCCGATCTTTGCTCCCAGCGTGTCTTCCAGGTATTCGTAAATGGACTGTTCCGCGATCTCCCGTGTCAGATCGCGGACGATATCTTTCCGGAAGTAGTTGATGTCAAAAATAATGCGCTCGCCTTTCAAGCTGCGCACGCGAAACAATCGGTACGCTTCCTGTCCAAGGGGCAGTTTGGTTTTCGCCTGCAGCGGCTTGTCAATGGTGATGACCTCAAACAGCGGAACCGTCGTGACAAAGGCTTGTCCGCTGGTTTCACTGGCCTCCTTGAAGCTGACCAGACCGCCAAACGAGAACGTGATCAAATTCGCATCCAGTACAAACACGCCCTTGCCGTGGACGCTGTTGACGAATCCTTCCTTCGCCAGCAGATCGAGCGCCCGCCTTACGGTGCCCCGGCTTGTCCGATACATCCGGCAAAACTCGTTTTCCGAAGGCAGCTTTTCCCCGGGCGGGTAGGTCCCATCCAGTATCTGTTTTTTGATGTCTTCGTAAATTTCCGTGTACCTCTTGATCATCTGCTGCCTCCTATGCTCTTGCGGTGACCTTTTCTCTCTCTATTACATCTGATTTCGCCCGCCGACGCAAAGCCCTGCTTTCCCGTCTCCCCTGATTGCGCTTGTCCTGCGCGAGGATCGGTCCAGGCTCGTCATCTTCCCGCCAGCGGATCGCGGTCCCTCACTTGACAAACGGAAACAGCAGCTTTTGGTTTTCCGACCAGAACATGTTGTCCATGTCGATGATTTTCGTTCCCGTATCGACACGGGCCGGGACGTGCAAGCCATTCATCGCCTCCACCGCGTGCTTGACGCCCAGGTAGCCCATGCTGAACGGCTTCTGCATGATCGTGGCCTGGATCACACCTTCCTGTATGTACGCCAGCACGTCAGGCGGGCTGTCGATCGCTACCACTTTCACCTTTTCCGCCAGCCCTTTACTTTCAATCGCCTGGGCGGCGCCGAGCGCGGCGACGGCGTTAAGCGCCACGATGCCGTCGAGCGAATGGGAGTCGATGATCCCTGCTGCCAGCTCGCTGGCCTGGTTTTGATCAGAAGCGTCCTCCCTTGCCACGATCGTTACCCCCGGATAGTGGGAGATCGCCTCCAGCAGTCCCTTTTCCCGCTGGTCGGTGTTACCTCCGCCCAGGACGGCAATCCTGCCATGCGCCCCGACCAGTTCAATCAGCTTCTCTCCCGCGCGTTTGCCCGAGTCAACATGATCGGTGCCAATCCAGCTGACCACTCCCGGCCCCGTCAGTTCGGAATCGATGATCAACACGGGGATGCGCTGTTCCTTTGCCCGCGCCGTGGCTTCGTCCAGGACCTGTTGGCTGTCGGGTGCGATGACCACGGCAGCTGTTCCGTCCGCAAACGCCTGCCGGACCTGCGCCAACTGCCCCTTCACGTCTTCTTCGTAGTCGGGGGCGTAGAAATTGACGTTGACGCCAAACTCTCTGGCGGCCATCTCCGCCCCCCATTTTACCGTCCGCCAGTAATCCCCGTGCTTCATTCTGACGATGAGCGCCACGTTCTTCTGTTTGACTTGGTCGGCGGCAGGATCGGCGCAGGCACCCAGGACGGCAGCCGCCGCCAGCAGCAGATACACGAGTGTTCGCCATGCCTGTTTGCTTGACTGGTGCATTCCTCTTCACGTCTCTTCCGTCATCATCGGTATTCGTATGGTCACGGTGGTGCCGGTCTCTTCGTCGCTTTCGATGGAAAGACCGTACGCTTCTCCAAAAAACAGCCGGATGCGCTCATGCACATTTTTGATGCCGACACCCGACCCGTCCTTGCTTTTGATTTGGCCAGAACCAATCTGCTCCAGCACGTGGGGCGGGATGCCCAGCCCGTTGTCGCGCACCCGGAACAGCACGCTGCCGTCCGCCATCTCCGCCGTCACGGTGATCTTCCCCTGCTGCGCCATCGGCTCGATGCCGTGGTAAATCGCGTTTTCCACGATCGGCTGCAGCAGGAGCTTCAGCGTCTTGCAGGGAAGCACCTCTTCCTGGGCTGTGATTTCGTAGGTGAATTTGTTTTTGTACCGCATTTTCTGGATGACCAGATAGTTCCTCACGTGCTCCAGTTCTTCCTGTACGGTGATGATGTTTTTTCCCTTGCTGAGGCTGATCCGGAACAGTTTGGAGAGAGCGGTAATGGTGGTGATGACGTCTTCGTTTTTGCCGTTTCCCACCATGCGCACGACCGAATTGAGCGTGTTGTACAAAAAATGCGGGTTGATCTGCGCCTGCAGCACTTCCAGCTCGCTTTTCCGCTTGGCTTCCTGCTCCCGGATGATTTGATCCATGAGCTGCCTGATGCGGATTACCATGTGATTGAAACGGCGCGAGAGCTGCTCCACTTCGTGGCTTCCCTGAACGGCCAGGTTGACCGTAAAGTCTCCCTTCTCCACCTGCTCCATGGAGCGTTCCAGATTGCGGATCGGCCGGGAGATTGCGGCGGAGATATAGGTCAGGACAAACAGCACCACGGCGATGACGAAAAACAGCAGCCAGAAGATAAACCCGCTGATCTCCTTTTTCGTGGTGGCGATCTCATCCATGTACGAGACGCCGACAATTTTCCAGCCGATGTCTTCCAACGTCTTGATCGTGACCAGCCGCCGTTCCCCGCCGGACTCGTCCACGTAGCTTCCGTACGAGTTTTTCAGGGCAATCGCCCGATTCTCGTTTTTCAATCCGACATAGATCAACTGCTGCTGCGGATGATAGACGATGTTGCCGGCCAGGTCGATGATGTACACATACCCCTTTTTGCCCAGGCCCACCCGCTGGCAGAGGTCGTCGATGGTCTTGAAATTGACGTCCACGAGCAGGATCGCGTCTTCTCTTTCGCCGTTCTGGGCGACCGAGATGCCTCTGCTCATGGAGACCACCCACTTGTACTCGCCTTGAAACAGGTTCTGGATGTGCGGAAGCGAAAAGGAGATGTGGTTGGGGTTGTTCAACGCCGCCTGGAACCAGCTCTGTTCCCGCAGTCTCGTGTTTTTTCGCATCGCCGTCTGCGGAAACCCGGCGATCAGTTCGCCCTCCCGCGAAAAAACAGCCACCGAGACGAGATCCTCCCGGGTTTCCAGAATCGTCCCCAACTGTTCCGTCAGCTTGTCGTCCGGCACGTTCTCGCTTCGGCGGATTTTCTCTGCGGCCAGTTCAAAGATGTCCGTCATGCCGTCGAGGTAGCTTTTCAGGTTGAAGCTGACCTGGTCGATGATTTGCTGGGTGTGCAGAAAGGCGTTTTGTTCCGCCGTCTCGGAAAACTTGCTGTACAGCATGACGCCGACAAAGAGCATGACCGCGACGGTCACCAGCGTAAACGAGGCCGTGATGATAAACTGGATGCTCTTCATCTTCAACGTGTGAACCAGCGCGATAACCGGATTTCTCATCGTACCCCTCTGGCCATGTTTTTGTACTCCTTGGGAGACATGCCCCACTTCTTGCGGAAGCAAAAGCTGAAGTAGTTGGGGTCGGCATACCCGACCCGTTCCGCGATCTCAAAGGTTTTCAGGTCGGTCGTCAGCAGCAGTTCCTGGGCCGCCTCCATCCTGACCTGCAGCAGAAAGTTGACGAACGTCGTATTCATCTCCTTTTTGAAAATGCTGCTGAAATACCCCGCGCTGATGTGGAGCTGCCTGCACACTTTGTGGATCGAGATGTCGCTTTCGTGGTAGTGGTTTTTGACGTATTCGACGGCTTGGGCGACGAGCCGTTTGTAGGAAGATTGTCTGTCGCTGGCGATGCTGTTCATCATGCCCGAGCAGATGTGCATGAGCCTGTCCTTCGTCTCCTGCAGCGTTTGGGACTTATGGATGTCCGTAAACCAGTGAAGGTTTTCGCCAAAGACGCGTTCCGGATCCAGATTGGCCCCCTTGGCCGCCTTCAGGATGGCGGTCAGGATCTCCAGCAGGTAGATGTGATAATCCTTGATGGACACGCGGGCATCGGCGATTTCGGCAAACAGCTCGTCCACGATGTCCTTCAGTTCCTGCGGCGTTCCCACCTTCAGACAGCGGATCAGCGCATGTTCTTTTCGCTCGTCGAAGCGGACCTTTTCCACGCAGCGCTTTTCCACGTCATCGACGCAGATCACCCGGTTGTTTCCGAGCACCACCCTGTAGTCGAGCGCGGCGACCGCATCCTCGTAGGAAAAGGAAAGGTCCGCCAGATCGCCGGTGACCGTCCCGATCCCCGCCGTCACGGTGAATTCGCAAAATTTTTCAACGAATTGCCGTGCTTCTTCCAGCACGGCCGCCGTTTTCCGGAGGACCGCCTCCCGCTCCCGGTCCTGGTGGACGGCAATCAGCACCACGTGGTCGTTGTTGGTGAAGACGATACCCAGACGGTGCTTGTCGACCACTTCCTGCACGATGTTGCGGACGGCAAACAGCAGCAGTTCCCGATCCTCTCCCCACGCCTGACGGATGGGCGGCGGCGCAGAGCGATTCGCCGGATCTTCTCCGACGCAGGGGCGGTCGATGCTGACGGCGCCGACCACAAAGCCGTTTCCCTCCAAATCGATCTGGTACGCGTGCGCCTTTTCCCGGATGTCGGCCTCGGGCAGCCTGCGGGTAATCAGCGACGTGAGGAACACTTCCCGCAGCACGGGCAAACTTTTTTGATAGTGCTCCTTCAACAGGCGGATGTTTTTCTTCTCGGCGGCTTCTTCGTCAAGCCGCGCCCGCACTTTCAAGAGGGCGTCGATCAGTTCACCCGCAGAAAACGGCTTGAGCACGTATTCGTCGATCTGCAGCTTGACCGCTTTCCGCGCGTATTCAAACTCGTCGAAGCCCGTCAGAATCACGATTTTGACGGTGGGATACCGCTCTTTGACGACGGCGGCCAGCTCCAGCCCGTCCATAAACGGCATCTTGATGTCGGTGACGACGATGTCCGGTACGCTTCGTTCCATCTTCTCCAGCGCCTCCTGGCCGTTTTCCGCCGTCCCGACGACCGCGAACCCGTACGCCTGCCAGTCAATCTCGCGGACAACGCCTTCCCTTACGTCTTCTTCGTCGTCAATCAGCAGCAGTGTGTACATGCATCTTCCCCCCGGTTACATATTACTCCAGGCGGGCCCGGACTCCTTCCGGGCGGGCACGCGCACAAGAAACCGGGGCTTTCGCCTGAACCGTTATGCGCGTCGTCCGCGCCGTCCGTGATTCCGCTCGCCGCCGGGGGAATCGGGTGGGGGTGGTACTGGATGGCCACCACGCACGCCAACACGAAAAAGCCACCGCCTCCCCCGGGAAGGGGAACGGTGGCCGTATCCGCGCCTGTGATTACAGTTCGTCAAAGCCGTCAACATCGAAATCCAATCCGCCGCCCGCTTCTTCGAACAGGTCCTCGGCCGACTCTCCGATTTCCGACATGACCTCGCCCAGCAGCATGCCGCCCAGGAAGCCGGCCGCCATGCCACCGATCATGCCGCCCATGCCGTGGCCGCGGTGACCGTAGTGGCCCTGATGACCGTGCAGCGGCTGGCCGTAGGACGCCATCGACACGTACGGGATCGCCTGCGGATTTTCCGCGTAGGTGCGAAGGGTATCCAGCAGGAAACGGGAAAGCTCCTCTTCCCGGCCGGCGGCCAGCAGGTCCTGCGGCACGACGATCTCCGCCTTGCGTTCCATCTCGCCGCCAAACATGCCGGGTACGGCCAAATCCAGTTCCGTCAGCATACGCAGCTCGCCCGGCATGGAGAAGAAGATGACCTCCAGTTCCTTGAGCGGAATGCCCAGCGGCCGTCCCATGAAGAACGAAAACTCCTGACCGTACGGCGTGAGCTTGCCGGAGTCGGGCTTTTGCCGCAGATCGAGGCGGGCCAGTGCGTCCAGCACCCGTTCCACCGGTTCCGGCGGAAGCACCTGCACCGCATCCAGGTCGGTCGGGTCGAGCGCCCTTTCCACATCCAGCTTGGTGTGCAGGTAGTACTGAACGGACGGCGTCGACACGGCCAGCCCTGCCGGCAGTTCAAAGGCAAACGGAATCTCCTGCACAAACGGTTTCGGCTGCACGGTGAAATTGCGGCTGACCGGGTACGTTTGCACCGGACGCGTTACCTCCTGCCCCTGCACGTACACCTTCATCATCAGCAGGACACTCAGCTCGGAGATGCGCTGTTCCACGCTGCCCCCTTCGATGCGGATCGCGCCCGTGATCGTCTCTCCCAACCGGTACGCAGGGCGATCCAGCCGCAGATCGACCGTCGCCGCTCCCACTCCCAGTTTGGCCATCCACTTTTTCAGCAAGACCCTCTCCTCCTTCATATAAGCAAACGTTTATATCCGTATTGTATCAGATCCAGAGGGGGTTGTGCGAGCGGCCAGTGCGCGGCCGAGCAGCCGAACCAGTCGGCTGGCCTGCTCGCCTGTCACGTCCCGCAATGCGGAAAATTCCGTCACGTTCGCCCCGACGACGCGTGGATCGGCCAGGACAGCGGTCAGCAGTTCCTCCGTCTGCGCCAGCGACAGGCCGGTTTCACTCGGCGAATAGGCGGCCGCCATTGCCTCCTTGTGCATCACGTCGACGTCAAAGTGGACGAGGATATAGGCGTCGGCAGGAATCGCCCGCAAGACGTCGGCCGCCTGCATGCCCGGTCCTCGTTCACACAACTGATCAAGCGTGACGATCTCTACTCCGTAGGTCTCGTCCGGCATCCGCTGGCACCCCAGCACAACGATGCTGTCCGCTGTCCACCCGGCCGCCTCCGTCCAGACGCCGCCTCCCTGCAGCAAAAACCACAGGCCCATGCCGGCTGCCCCGAGACAGCGGGAGGCGGAGGGCGTCATTGCGTCAAAGTGGCCGTCCAGCACCAGGAGGTACGCCTTGTCTCCATAGACGTCGCGAAACCCTTGGGCCGTCCCGACGATCACGCTGCAGTCGCCGCCGAGAAACAGGGAAAATTCGTCGCGTCGAAAACAGCCGCGCGCCTCTTCGCGCAGCAGGTCCCAGACCATGCGCGGCGCCGGCCAGTTGCGAACAGGCGGAACGTTGTGGCGCGGCAGATAAGCGGGAAGGGCGAGATCCCCCCGGTCGCTTGCCGACAGACCGTGCTCCTGCAGGACGGCCGTCAATCCTGCCGCCCGCAAAGCGGCCGGCGCCAGTTCCGTACCGGAGACATAGGCGCCGGAGAAGACGGGAATACCTGTTACCGTTACGTTCACCGCGACCCCCTCCTTTCAAGCTGCTTTCATTGTATCACAGCTCGCTTTTCCCATACCGGATCAGTTCGCTGGCCGAGGGGCACAGCCACCGTTCCGGCAGGGGGCCGCCGTCACCGGTCAGGAACTGCTTGTCCAACAGCGTCTGTACAGGAGGACAGCTATCTGCCATGAGGAGTGGGTGTCACACCACATCGTATCCCTGGTCTTCGATCGCTTCCTTGATCGCCTCCAGCGTCAGGGCGTTCTCGTCATAGCTGACCTCCACCGTTTTGGCGGCCAGATCCACTTTTCCGGACGCGCCCAATTCCTTCAGCGCCTTTTCAATCGCGTTGACGCAGTGATTGCAGGACATTCCTTCCACGCGCAGGGTTACGTTTTGCATGATGATCGCTCCTTTTTCCTGTTTTCCTGTATGCTTTCTGTCCGCCTGCCGCCGCAGGCGGGCTGGCGATTGCCGGTCGGGCCGCAGGCAGGCGGGCCGCTGCTGCGTTTTACCGGCCGGCTGGTAAGGCGGCATGATCCGCCGCCGCTGGCCGGCCTCACCTGCGGCTTAATGCGCGGCAGGGGCTGCCGGCTGATAAAGGGAGTGGCTCTCCGGCTGTTGATGCGGGGATTCTCCTGGAGCGGCAGCCGCTTCGTACAGCAGGTAGCCGCCGATGACCAGGAGGAGGTACACGGCGCCGGAAAGCGCCCATGTTGCTGTGCGGCTCATCTCATCGCCCTCTTTCCGTTGAGCGTTTTTCCAGTTTGACGTGCTGCAGGCGCAGGGCGTTCAGCACGACCGACACCGAACTGAAGGCCATCGCCGCCCCGGCCAGCCAGGGCGCGAGGAAGCCCAGCGCCGCCACAGGGATGCCCAGCGCGTTGTAGGCAAAGGCCCAGAACAGGTTCTGCTTGATGTTGCGGATGGTTTTGCGGCTCATCACGATCGCGTCGGCCACGCCGGTCAGATCGCCGCGCATCAGGGTGATGTCAGCCGCCTCCATGGCCACGTCCGTGCCGGTGCCGATCGCCATCCCGATGTCGGCGGTGGCCAGCGCGGGCGCGTCGTTGATCCCGTCGCCCACCATCGCTACCCTGCGACCCTGCTGCTGCAGTTTTTTCACTTCGTCCGCCTTTCCTTCCGGCAGCACTTCCGCGATCACCCGATCGATCCCCGCCTGGCGGGCGATCGCCTCCGCCGTCTGCCGGTTGTCGCCGGTCATCATGACGACCTCCAGTCCCATCGCCTTCAAGCGCTGCACCGCCTCGCGGGACGTCGGCCTGATCGTGTCCGCCACCGCCACCAGCCCGGCCAGCCGGCCGTCCACGGCCACCAGCATCGCCGTTTTGCCCTCCCGCTCGAGCTGCGACATCGCTTCCGCCGCCTGGTCAAACGGGATCTGATGCCGGTCCAGCAGACGTCGTGTCCCCACCAGCACCTCCCTGCCGTCCACCGCGGCGCGGATGCCAAACCCGGGGATCGCCTCAAACGAGTCGGCCCCGGTCAATGTGACGCCCCTGTCGGCAATGCCCTTGACGATCGCCTGGGCCAGCGGATGCTCGGAGTGTTTCTCCGCCGCCCCCACCAGCACCAGCAGCTCCGCTTCCTCCATCCCGTACGCCAGCACGTCGGTCAGCTCCGGCTCCCCTTTGGTCACCGTGCCCGTCTTGTCCAGTACGATCGTGTCCAGCTTATGGGCCGTCTCCAGGTGTTCACCGCCCTTGAACAGAATCCCCAGTTCGGCGGCCCTGCCGGAGCCGGCCATGATCGAGGTGGGCGTTGCCAGCCCCAACGCGCACGGGCAGGCGATCACCAGCACGGCGATGCCTTTTTCCAGCGCGGAGGCGAAGTCCCCCGGCGTCACCAGCAGGTACCAGACGGCAAAGGTGACGAGCGCGATGCCGACGACGACCGGCACGAAGATACCGGAGATGCTGTCCGCCAGCCGCTGAATGGGCGCTTTGGAGCCCTGCGCCTCTTCCACGACCCGGATGATCTGGGCCAAGGCCGTCTCCTTGCCCACTTTGGTCGCCCGCACTTTAAGAAAACCGTTTTTGTTCAGCGTGGCGCCAATGACCGCGTCGCCCGCCGCCTTGTCGACGGGAACGCTTTCGCCGGTCAGCATCGATTCGTCCACAGCCGACTGCCCTTCCAGGACGATGCCGTCAACGGGCACCTTTTCCCCCGGCTTCACGTGGACGATGTCGCCGGGACGCACGTCTTCCACCGGGATCGTCAGCTCCTCGCCGTCGCGGACCACCACGGCCGTCTTCGCCTTCAGTCCCATCAGCTTGCGGATCGCCTGGGACGAACGGCCCTTGGCCTTCGCCTCAAACAGCTTGCCGAGCAGAATCAGCGTAATCAGCACGGCGCTCGTCTCAAAATAGAGCTCCGTCATGTGCGCCCCCGACCCGATGGAGCGGACCGCCAGGTAGAGACTGTAAAAGTAGGCGGCCGATGTGCCCAAGGCGACCAGCACATCCATGTTGGCGCTTCCGTTGCGCAGGGCCTTGTAGGCGCCGACGTAAAACTGCCGGCCGACGACGAACTGCACCGGCGTCGCCAGGGCCAACTGCACCCACGGATTCATGAACATCTCCGGCAGCCAGATGAACGAAGTGAAGGAAAAATGGCCGACCATCGCCCACAAGAGGGGCAGGGAGAGGATCAGGGAAAAGAGAAACTTCCCGGTTTGCCGGTCGATTTCCTCCGCCCGGCGGTCAACCGTTTCCGCGTCCGTCTGATCGCCCTTGGCAGCCGCTTGATAACCCAGCTTTTCCACCTGCCGGATCAGGTCGTTCACGCCGACCTGCCCCGCGTCGTATTCCACGGTGGCTGTCTCCAACGCCAGGTTGACGTTTGCCTCCAGCACCCCGGGCAATTTGCGCAGCCCCTTTTCGATCCGGGCCGCGCATGCGGCGCAGGTCATGCCGGTAATGCTCAGCTCCTCCTTGTCGCTCACGACGCCGTACCCGAGCGATTCGATCCTGCTGCGGATGTCGCCCAGGCTGATTTTCTCGGGATCGTAGACGACCGTCGACGTTTCCAGCGCCAGGTTGACGCTGGCCGACTCCACGCCCTCCAGCTTTTTCAGCCCTTTCTCGATGCGAATGGCGCATGCCGCGCAGGTCATGCCGGAAATCGGAACCGTCGCTTCTTTTATTTTGGCGCTCATCGCGTATTCCTCCGCATCAAAATACCCATGTGGGGTATATTTTTGGTAGTATTCCCTCAAGGGCTCCTGTTTATTACACGCCCCATTATACAATACCCCAGGAGGGTATATCAAGCGGTTGGGCAAACATGTTCTGCCAACGGCAAAAAGCGCCGTCCGTCTCCGGACAGCGCGCGATGGCGGCCGTTGTTTTCGCGGGCCGTGTCAGTTTTTCTTGACGTGATAGGCTGCGGCGATTCGGGCCGCCACCTCCGCGTTGTGCTTCACCAGGGCGATGTTGGTCTGCAGGCTCTTGCCGGCCGTCAACTGTTTGACCCGGTCGAGCAGGAACGGTGTCACTTGTTTTCCGGTGATGCCCTTTTCCTTCGCTTCCGCCAGCGCTTGCTGGATGACGGCTTCGATCTCGCGGTGATTCAGCGCGTCCGCTTCCGGCACCGGATTGGCGATGACCAGACCGCCGTTCAGCCCCAACTGCCACTTGGTGTCCATCAGCGCCGCCACTTCCTCCGGCGTGTCCAGGCGGAAATCGACGCCAAAGCCGCTCTCGCGGGCAAAGAAGGACGGGAACTCGTCCGTGCGGTAGCCGACAACCGGCACACCGTGAGTCTCCAGGTATTCCAGCGTGCGCCCCAGGTCGAGAATCGACTTGGCCCCGGAGCAGACGACGGCCACGTTGGTTTGCGCCAGTTCGGTCAGGTCAGCGGACACGTCCCAGGTGATCTCCCCTTCGCGGTGCACCCCGCCGATGCCGCCGGTGGCGAAGACGCGGATGCCGGCCAACTGCGCGGCGATCATCGTGGCGGCTACAGTCGTGGCGCCGATTTTGCCGCTCGCCAGGATGTACGGAAAGTCGCGGCGGCTCACTTTTTCCACCGACTTGTTGGTGGCGAATTCCTCCAGCTCGCTCTCCGTCAACCCGATCTTGATTTTTCCGTTCATGATCCCGATGGTGGCCGGCACGGCGCCGTTGTCGCGGATGATCCGCTCCACTTCTTTGGCCATTTCGAGGTTTTGCGGGTACGGCATGCCGTGGGAGATGATCGTCGTCTCCAGCGCCACGACCGGCTGGTTGTTCTCCAGCGCGTGACGCACTTCTTCCGTATAGGTGAGGTATTCTTTCATTCGTTATCGCTCCTTTTCGTACTGCCTTACTGTTTGTGCGAGCTGTTCCGGCTGCAGCAGCGGCGAGACCGACTGCTCCGTCTGCAGGGTCAGGGCGGATGCGGCCAATCCGAGGCGGCAGGCTTGTCCGAACGATTCACCGTTGACGATGCCGTACAAAAGCCCGGAGGCAAACGCGTCGCCCGCACCGGTGACATCCACCACGTCCGTCGGATACGGGGCCAGGTGTTCCGCCTGTTCCGCCGATTGATAGTACACGCCCTGCTCGCCCATCGTGACGACCACCCGCTTAACGCCCCGCTCCCGTATCCGGCGGCACGCCTCGGCGCACGCTTCGACCGACGCGATCGGCATGCCGGCCAGCAGTTCCGCCTCTTCCCGGTTGGGCAGGATCGCGTCCACGCCGTCCAGCCTCTCCGGCAGTTTCTTCGCTTTGGCGGAAGAGACCGGATCGACAAACAGCGGGATGTTTTCCGTGCGGCAGCGCTCGATGATGTACGCCAGGCAATCCGCCGGCAGGTTGGTATCGAGAAAAACGGCCCGCGCCGCCGCGATGTGGGACCACTTGTCCGCGAACATCTCCGGGGTGAGCGCGTCGTAGATGTCCATGTTGGCCAGCGAGACCACCATCTCCCCGTCGATGTCCAAAAGCGCGGTGTACGTGCCCGTACGCCGGGCGGGCAGCCGCCACACCTGGCTGACGTCCACGCCGTGCCTTTTCGTCTCCTGCAAAATCCACTCGCCCTCTTTGTCTTCGCCGACGCAGCTGATCAGCGTGACGCTGCTGCCCAGCCGCCCCAGGTTTTCGGCGATGTTGCGCGCCACGCCGCCGCACGACTCGGTGATGGTCACCGGATTGGACGAATGCAGCCGCACTTTTTGCTTCCCGCGCGCCTTCCGGTCCAGGTTGGCTCCGCCGATGCAGACGATCCGCCCTTCGTCGCGCAGCACATAGGCACGTCCCTTGATCTCGCCCCGTTTGGTAAGCTGGGCGATGTACCCGGCCACCGCCGAGCGGGAAATGCCCATCTTGTCGGCCAGCTCCTGCTGGCTGATAAACGGATTTTCACGAATGTAGCGCAGGATTTGCTGTTCCTTGTCCACGGCTCTCCTCCTTTCTTCCGCCATCATTCCCCTTTTTCTTTCGCATTCTCTTTTCAAACAAAAGTTTATCACATAAACAAATGTTTGAGAAGAAAAAATCACATGCTCCCGATCCCCCCAAACGAGAAACGCGCACCTGCGGCCCCGCAACGGGCCGTCGGAGCGCGTCGGGATTGTCCCCGGTAATCGACGATGGGGACCGGCGCGATCTCGCATGCTGCGGTACAATACAAGCGAAAACATCTGCGAGAGCGAGGTCACCGACGTGAACACGATCGAACTGATCGAAGTTGTGCTGCCCCACGAGCGCATGGCCTACCGCGACATTCTGCTGCTTGCCGACGACTGGGAAGAAGAAGTCGAGCGGTACATCCGGGAAGGAGAACTGTATATCGCAGCGGACGGGCAGCGAGTCCTCGGCGCCTGCCTGATGATCCCTGCCTCTCCCGACGAAGCGGAGATCAAAAACATCGCCGTCCTGCCGGAATACCGGGGCAAAGGGCTGGGCAAGGAGATCATCCGTGGAAAACGGCATCCGCGAGCTGGACATGGTCGTGTTTGAACGATTGCTGTAACGCTTCCGGGGATGAGCCGCCCCTCTTTCGCGCACACTAAGCAAAAACAGGTGGGATCTCAGATGGCTGACCAACGGGAAAAGCGAAACGACGAAGACGAGTATTTTTTCTTTGACCTGTCCGACGAGAGCCACGAAAAAATATTGGAGAAAGAGCTGCGGGAAGCGAAGGAAAATCCGCTGGGCCCGCTGGAGGAAGTCACCAAAGTGGAGTACTAGGACGCAGATTGCCGGCAACCCCCTGCCCGCTCACATCACAAGCGCCGGGGGTTCGCCGATCCATTCATGCCGATTCCTCCTGCCGGCCCTTCCATTTGACAAGACCTGCCTTCTCGTGTACCATTATCTCAAATTAGAGATATTAAACAGCGAAGCAAAGGAGGGGCATCCTTCATGGCAGATACGCAGCAGCGAAACGAGTCACTTGAGCTTCTGATTGTGCTGTCCCGTTCCTACAACTGGGTCACGGCCCATACCAACCGCGACATCCGCCGCCATGGATTGAACCCGACGGAATTTGGCGTCCTGGAAGTCCTGTACCACAAAGGCCCCCAACCGCTGCAGCAGATTGGCGAAAAAATCCTGATCTCCAGCGGAAACATTACCTACGTCGTGGATAAACTAGAAAAGAAGCAGCTGCTGGTGCGCAAGCCCTGTGCCGAGGATCGGCGCGTCATTTACGCGGAGCTGACCGACCAGGGCAGACAGTTTCTGGCCGATATTTTTCCATCCCACAAGGAAGCGGTCGAAAAGGCAGTGAGCGGCCTTACTGCCGAAGAAAAACGGCAGGCGATCGCGCTGTTGAAAAAGCTGGGGCGGGCCGCGCAGGAGAGTTTCTAGAAAACACCTGCTGCCCCCGGCCAAAAAAGACCTTGACAAAACAGCTCACGCGTAATAATCTTGAAATCAAGATTTAAAAAATAAAAGTTATTAGCTTACGAAAGGAAAGGGGAATGAAACCACATGAGCAAGGTTCTGTTTGTGAAAGCCAACAACCGTCCCATCGAACAATCCGTCAGCGTGAAGCTGTATCACGCGTTTCTGGATAGCTACAAAGAATCCCACCCGAACGACGAGGTAGTGGAACTGGACCTGTTTGCGGAAAACCTGCCCTACTACGACGTGACGAAAATCAACGCCATGTACAAATCCGGCCAAGGCATCGAGCTGACCGCGGAAGAGCAAAAGGCGGCCGATCTGGTGAACAAGTATCTGAACCAGTTCCTGGAGGCCGACAAAGTGGTGTTCGCCTTCCCGCTGTGGAACTTCACCGTGCCTGCCGTGCTGCACACCTACATTGATTACCTGTGCCAGGCCGGCAAAACGTTCAAATACACCCCGGAAGGTCCGATCGGCCTGCTGAACAACAAAAAAGTGGCCCTGCTGAACGCGCGCGGCGGCATCTATTCCGAAGGTCCGGCCGCTGCAGTGGAAATGGCCGTAAACTACGTGCAAAACGTCCTCGGCTTCCTCGGCGTGAAAGACATCTCCACCGTGATCGTGGAAGGGCATAACCAATTCCCGGACAAAGCCGAAGCGATCGTGCAGGAAGGCTTGGAAAAGGCTGCAAAACTGGCGGAGACCTTCTAAGGCCCGCCGGCCTTTTTGGACAAATATCTTAACTTTAAGAAACTAAAATTAAAAATATATGAAGGAGAGATGAACATCATGATGGATCTTGGTTTGTTGATCATTCGCCTGGTCGTGGGATTGACGTTCGTGGGGCACGGCGCCCAAAAACTGTTTGGCTGGTTCGGGGGCTACGGCTTGAAAGGAACCGGCGGATGGTTGGAGTCCATCGGCTTGAAGCCGGGCGTTACCATGGCGCTGTTGGCCGGCCTGGGTGAGCTGGTGGGCGGCCTGCTGTTTGCCGCCGGTGTCGGCACGTGGGTCGGCGCGCTGTTGATCGCCCTGACCATGCTGGTGGCGATCGTCAAAGTCCACGGCGCCAACGGCTACTGGGCGACGCAAAACGGCTTCGAATACAACCTGGTGCTGATTGCGGTGGCAATCGGCGTGGCCCTGATCGGCCCCGGCGCTTACGTCCTGTTCTGATCGCACGGAGAATGGGCGCGCCCGGACAGCTTCCCTGAGTTGAAGGAGGAATCGCACATGCACATCGCTGTTTATACGCAGAACGAACAAGGCAAAGGCCATTTCGGCAGCGGCGAGATCGTGGAGAACAAACCGATCGCCTTTCCGCACGAGCACTCGGCCGTCAAACGCGTCGGACCGCTCTTTTACTGGGCCTGGGCCAAATCGCTGACCACCTTTGAGATTCCGCTGCACCCCCACTCCGGTTTTGAAATCATCTCGTACGTCTTGACGGGCACGGTGGGGCATCGCGATACGCTCGGCAACCTGCAGCAGGTCTCGACCGGGGGCGCACAGGTGATGCAGACCGGATCGGGTGTCTATCACGCGGAAGAGCTGGCGGCGGGCACCGAGATGTTTCAGATCTGGTTTGAACCCCACCTGGCCCGCGCCGTCAAGGAAGCGCCCACTTACAACCAGTACGACCATGAACAGTTTCCCGTGGAGGAGGCGGGCGGCGCCCAGGTCAAACGGGTGGTCGGCCCGCAAGCGCCCATCCGCCTCGTGACCGACGCGGAGATGAGCGACATTGTCATCGCAGAAGGTCAATCCTGGACGCAGCCGCTTCCGGACGGATACGCTCTGGCGGCCGTGGTGGTGAGCGGCCGGGGTACCGCCCGGCCGCAGCGGCAGGTGGACGGCGGCCCGTTGTCCAACGCCTCCCTGGAGACAGGCGACTTCGCTGTCGTCACGACGGACGGGACGGAATCGGTCGAATTCCATGCCGATCCGGGTGAATCGCTGCGCCTCGTCGCCATCCGCGTCCCTGCCGAGGTGGAGTACCCGCTGTATCGCAAATAATCGCAGCGGCAAAAGCGAGGCCGTCACGCAGAAAGTGACGGCCTCGTTTTCATGTCCGCGCCTCCTCCGCTGGCTGATCGGCCGTCGTTTCAGAAGGATTTTCCAGAAGGGGCTCGAATGAAGAAATGGGTGCCGACACTTCTGTGCTGTCGCCGTCTCTTCGGAAATCACCGACCGCAGAAAGGGGCCGCAGCTTGCTGAACGTATGGAAGGTCATCTTCGACAACGTCCTGGTTTGGGTTCCGGTTCTTCTCATGTTTGCCCCCATCCTCGTTAAACGTTTGTTTGATAAGAAAAAGTGACGCGTTTCCTCCTCCTCTTTACGGTTTTCCCCCTCATTCATCCCGGTTGTCCGGCAGGAATTTCCCCGTTTTCCCGCGAAAGAACATACTCGATTACCTGAAAGCGTTCAGCGACCGCGCCGTGGCAGCGGCCAAACGGGCGTAACCACCGCTTGGGCCCTGCTGAATGGGCCAAGCTCGAAACGAAAAAACGGTCTCTCCCGTCAGCGGGAGGAGACCGTTTTCTTTTCGAGCATCGTGCCTTCCTGGGCGAGCCGCGTGTGCCAGGAGAACGCTTTTTCCAGCACATGCGGCGTATGGCCGCCGCGCGTCAGCGCTTCCCGGAAGTAGTCGCGCAGTTGGTCGCGATAGAGCGGGTGAGCGCAGTTCTCGATGATCAGCCGGGCCCGTTCGCGCGGCGCCAGACCGCGCAGGTCGGCCAAGCCCTGCTCCGTGACGACGATATCGACGTCGTGCTCTGTGTGGTCCACGTGGGACACAAACGGGACGATGCTGGAGATCTTGCCGCCCTTGGCCACCGACTTGGTGACGAAAATCCCCAGGCGGGCATTGCGGGCAAAGTCGCCGGAACCGCCGATGCCGTTCATCATGCGCGTCCCCAGGACGTTGGTCGAGTTGACGTTGCCGTAGATGTCAAACTCCAGGGCGGTGTTGATGGAAATGAGCCCCAGACGGCGGATCACCTCGGGATGGTTGCTGATCTCCTGCGGCCGCAGCACCAGCTTGTCGCGGTATGCGGGGAAGTTGGCCACCACCTGCTTCATTTTCTCCGCCGTCAGGGTGATCGAACAGCCGGACGCAAACGACACCTTGCCCGCGTCGATCAGATCAAACACAGCGTCCTGCAGCACCTCGGAATACACAGTCAAATCGGAAAACTCCGACTCTAAAAATCCGTTGAACACCGCGTTGGCGACCGAGCCGATGCCGGACTGCAGCGGCATCAGGTTTCGCGGCATCCGCCCTTTTTTCACTTCATGACGCAAAAACTCGATCAAGTGGCCGGCCATCACCGCCGTTTCCTCATCCGGCTCGACGATCGTGGACGGGGAATCCCACTGTTCGGTGATGACGATGCCCTTCACTTTGTCCGGGTCGACCGGAATGCCCTTTTGCCCGATCCGCTGTTCGACCGAGGTCAGCGGGATCGGCGAGCGTTCCCCCTGCCGGCCTGGCGTGTAGATGTCGTGGATGCCTTCCAGCGCGAGCGGCTGTGCCATGTTCAGCTCGATGATGACGTGCTTGGCATGCTCCACGAAGACGTTGGAGTTGCCCACAGAGGTCGACGGAATGATCATCCCGTCTTCCGTCACTGCAACCGCTTCCACAATCGCGTAGTCAATCGGGTCCAGCACTCCCGCGCGTATCAATTCCGCCGTATGGGACAAATGCTGATCGACAAACAGCAGTTCTCCCTCGTTGATCTTTTGGCGCATCACCGGATCCACCTGAAACGGCAGCCGCTTGCCAACAATTCCCGCTTCCGCCATCACCGCGTCCACGCCGGAGCCCAGGGATGCCCCCGTGTAGACGTTGACGGTAAACGGCCGTCCATCCCGCTTGGCCCGTTCTGCCAAGGCGACCGGAACGACTTTGGCGTCGCCGGCCCGCGTAAACCCGCTCAGCCCGAGGGTCATGCCGTCCTCAATCCAGCTTGCCGCTTCCTCTGCCTGCACGATTTTGCCCCGAAGGCGATTGTCGCGTAAGCGCTCCCATACCATGTTACCCACCTGCCATTTTCGTTCGTCTGTTTGGTACCACAGTAGCACATTCAAACTGAGCGAGCACTCGATTTCCCACAAGCCAGAAAATTTGGCGGCAGGCCAGAAAAACCACCCCTGAACGTCGGAGCCGCCAAAACCGGGCCCAAGGCTCAACCGATCAGAAGCCGGGCAGGCAGGGACGCGACGACGCCGGGCCAAAACCGAAAACAGGCAAAGACGCGAGACCGCTCGGCCAGCAGCCGCACAGACGGGACCGCACGTCCCTCAAAAACCGAGCCTTTGACGGAAATGGCTGGCGTACGACTGGCTGACCGGGACGCGGGTCCGCTGCTTGTCTTTCATCTCCAGCATAAACGTGGAATGAAAATGCGGGTGGATGAAGCCAACCGCTTCGATATTGACCAGATAGGCCCGATGGCAGCGCACGAACCGCTCGGGCGGCAGCATCCGCTCCAGCTCGGTCAGGCTGTACCGGTTGACGTACGAGCCGTTTGCCGTGTGCAGCAGCGTTTTACCCTCGTGTGAACGAATAAACACGATCTCGGACACGTGGACAGGCAGCCAGCCGTCTTCCGTCTTGCCGGTCAGCACGGTCGGCGCCGGCTGCGGAGCCATATGCGGCATCAACACCCGGGGGTATATCGCGGTGACGCAGCCCTCGAGCCGGCCGCCGCGCACAAGCGGCAGGGAGACCCCGTAATAGGGGACGCCGAACACCCGGCTTTCCACGTATTGCGCTACCTTCCGGCGAGCGGTCAGCGCTCTGTACGTCGCCGATCCTTCCCGCACCGCGTCGCCCGGTTTGATTTTCAGGTCGATGCTGGCGCTGGGCTGATAGTAAATGTAGCGGGAATCATCCGAAATGGCGATCGACACGCCCTCCGGGATCACTTCACCGATCATCTGCAGCACTTCGGGAACCAGTGTTTTCTCCATGTTTCATCCCTCTGCCATGAAAAATGGAAGTACACTTTTATTAAAACACATTTTCGCCCGCTTCGGACAAATCCCCGCTCTTTTCCACCTGCGGCGCCGATCCCGCGTTGGGGAGACAACGGAAAAAGACCTCGGCGTTGCTTGTGCAGTCCGAGGTCTTTCCGCGATTACGACGTTTTTCTTCTGGACGGTTCCGGCACGCCCGGGTACTGGTATTCCTTCTCCCAGAAATCGGCGTCGGCTATGCCCAGCTTGACCGGATCGAATACCGGGTCTTTTCCCTCTTTCTTCTGGCGTTCATAGTCCTTTAACACGGCCAACGCCGGCTTGGTGAGCAGCAACATGGCGATGATGTTGAGCCACGCCATGCTGCCGACGCCGATGTCCCCCAAGGTCCAGGCCAGACTTGCCGTCCTCACGCTCCCGTAGAAGACCACCCCCAGGATGACGATCTTCAAGGCATACTCCGACCAGGGCCGCTTCACGTAGCGATTCAGATAGGCCAGATTGGTCTCCGCCATGTAGTAGTAGGCCATGATCGTGGTAAAGGCGAAGAACAGGAGCGCGATGGCGACAAACGGAGCGCCAAAGCCGGGAAACACCGACTCGACGGCCTGCTGGGTAAAAATCGGCCCCGGTTCGACGTCGCCCAGGTTGTTCACAATGGGGGCCGCTCCGTCCGGCTTTACGTTGTACATGCCGGTGATCAAAATCATGAAAGCGGTCGCGGAACAGACAAACAAGGTATCCACGTAGATGGAGAACGCCTGAACCAGCCCCTGCTTGGCGGGATGGGACACTTCCGCCGCGGAGGCGGCATGCGGCGCGGTCCCCTGCCCCGCTTCGTTGGAATAAATCCCCCGCTTCACGCCCCAGGAGATGGCGGCGCCGAGAATGCCCCCGAAGGCTGCGTCCAGACCAAATGCGCTTGTAAAAATCAGCGCCAGTACGCCGGGCAACTGGGAAATGTTCAAAAAGACGATAATCAGGGCCACCAAAATATAGCCCAGCGCCATGAACGGCACGACCACCTGCGCAACATTGGCAATCCGCTTGACACCGCCGAAGATGATCGAGGCCAAAATCACCGCCAAGGCAATTCCGGTAATGGCGGGATGGATTCCAAAGGCGTTTTCGATCCCCGCCGCGATGCTGTTGGCCTGTACGCCCGGTAGCAGCACTCCCGTCGCAATGACGGTCACAACCGCAAACAAGACGGCGTACCATTTCAGCTTCAGCCCTTTTTCGATGTAATAGGCAGGGCCGCCGCGAAACTGGCCGTCTTGTTTGGTTTTGTACACCTGCCCCAAGGCTGCTTCGACGAACGCCGAACCGGCCCCCAAAAAGGCGATCAGCCACATCCAGAAGACCGAACCCGGTCCTCCTGCGGCGATCGCGGTCGCCACGCCGGCGATGTTGCCCGTCCCGACACGGCCGGACAGCGCGAGCGACAAGGCTTGGAAAGAAGATACCCCTGCCTCGGAACGCTTCCCTTCAAACATGTGCTTGACCATGTCTTTCAGGTGCCTCACCTGCAGGAACCGGGTCGCCAACGAGTAAAACAACCCTGTCCCCAGACACAGGTAAATCAGCGCAGGACTCCAAATGATGTCGTTTACCCAACGGATGAATGCTTCCAACAAAATGCCCCCCTTCCGGAATCATCCAATTTTGTGCAATTATAAAATATTTTGTCTGTTCATACAACTCGGAATCCTTTGCGGCGCCATCCGAAACCTTTCCAGCCACTGAATCGTCATAACGGATACGACGATGACGAAAGGACTGAATATCGGATGAACAGATCCTCCCTCTCAACCGCTCTCCTCGCATGCAGCCTCGTGTTCGGCGCCGTCCAGGGAATCGCCCCGGGCGAAGCGAAGGCGGCCTCCCAATCGGCCGGCTTCCGGCTTACCTACCAACTGCCGCCCCATCCGGAGAAGGTGCTGTTTCTCAATACGGAGATGGTGACGATCGAAAATCCGCAGCCTGCGGAACTGGTGGCCAAACACCGGCTGGACAGCTACCTGTCCGATCAGGCGGGCGGCTACATCAGCGAAAAGGCGATCTATTGGGAAAACCTCACGTTCCTCACGTCCAAAAAGGGCTTTCTCCTGGATGTGTACAACTGGATCGGCGTTCTCCCGCCCGTCTACCCCGCAGGATACGACCCGGCCGAGATGGACCGGCGCGTCGCCGCCACGGAACTGTTTACGGAAGAAGGCATGCGTCTACACAGGGAGCGCGGGGAAATCAACCTGCAGGCACGGCTGCAGGCCCTGATCAACGCCGGGTACGTCAAACCGGAGGAAATCGACGACGGCGCCGCCAGCAAGTATTTTGTGGCGACGGTCTTGTACCGGATGTTCAAGGACGTTCGGCCGTATCACGGAGGCATCGATCTGAAGGATTCCCAGGACATCCCCGTTCGCTGGGCCGTCGAGATCGGACTGCCTGGTTTTGACGTTGCCCCCGATGGATACGTCTACCCCCAGAACCGCCTGCAGATGACGCCGGGGCCGAAAGACGTGTTTGAAGAGTATCCGTACAAGCGTTTGTTTGATTTTCTGACGCTGATCCTGCCGGGCAAAAAGACGGCGAACGGCTGGGAGTATTACCAGGTGAAGCTGAAGCCCGGCATGGTGCCGGTTCGCATGAGCGATTTGATGTACGTCAACGGCCAGCCGATGTCCCCGTACACGGTGTACGACCATCCCGCCTATTACGACGCCAGTATAAAGATTGCCCGGTACGTCACGCCGCGCTTTGAACAGATGTTGAAAGCCGCTCGCGCGGACGCCCTGAAGCCCCGGGTGTGGGACTGGAGCCGCGACCTGATCCACCACCCCCGATTCGCCCAACTTGTGGCCGATTACCGGAAAACGCGCAGCAGCCGGGCGGTCAACGCCGTTTATCAAGCCGTCCGCACGCATTACAACCTGAATGTGCGGCAGGACTCCCCGGCCGTGATCAAAAGCGTGCTGGATCACGTCAAGTAAACCATCGGCTCCAGCCTGCCCAGCCGCTCGCTCCCATTCGCTGTTCAGCCGCGTTCCGGCCGTTGTCCCGGGCCGGAAGGGGATGCGTTTCGACACCAAAACAAAAAAGGACGGTAAAAACCGTCCTGAAATTTATTGATACATGGAGGGATGCGGGGAAAGAGTGGTGTTGCTCGCCTATGACCGAATGTCTCGCCGTTAGTTCTTGGCGGAATCGGAAGTAGATTGATCGGTGCCGCCGTTGTTCGTTCCGGCGGAACCTGTCGAACTCGAATCGGTGGAGCCGGTGCTTCCGCTGCCGGAAGAGGCGTCCGTGCTTTGACCTGCCTTGCCGGTAGAGTCAGAAGCACCCGTCGAGGCGTCGGACGTACCGGCATTCGAGTCAGCTGCACCTGCATTCGCGTTCGATTGATCTTGAGAAACCGAGCTGTCGGTCGATTGGTTTTCCGTCGGTGTAGAGGTCCCCGGAGTCGTGGCGCTTCCGCCGTCCTGCTGCGTTGCCGGTTCCGGCGTGCCCGATCCGTTGGAGCATGCTACCAGGCTGCCGGACAGCAGTACGGCAACAGCGGCCAGGGATACCCATGTTTTCTTCATGTTCATTCTCCCCTTTCGTTTCAAGGTTCATGACGATCTCGCCGTCACACTCATAGCGTAACGGGAAAAGATAGCCATTCCGTGAGCGAAGTGGGAAAAAACCATGAACAAACTATGAAAAAATGATGACCGTCCCGAACCGCTTCGACGCCGTTACTGCGCTTGTGCCTGACGGTACTTTTCCACGGTCGGCAGCCAGACGGTAAACGTGGTACCCAAGCCCGGCTCGCTTTCCACGGTGATGTTTCCGTCGTGCAGTTCGACCAGCTCTTTGACGATCGCCAGCCCCAACCCCGTTCCTTTGTTTTTCTTGGAACGTCCGCGATCCACCTTGAAAAACCGTTCCCAAATGCGCGGGAGGTCGTCAGCGGCGATGCCGATGCCCGTGTCCGCGACGGACATCCTCACCCACTCTCCCTCCGCTTCCGCCGTGATGCGGATGGTCCCCTCGTCGGTAAACTTCACTGCGTTTTTGACCAGGTTTTTGACGATTTGGGCGACACGGTCCTTATCGGCGTAAATCTTCGGCAGGGCGTCCGCCAGTTCCACCACGATCTCCAGCCCTTTCTCCGCCGCTTCGGGGCGGAAGGCGAACGCCGTCTTGTTGATCACCTCGGCGACGTCCACCGGGAATCTGGCCAGGGTCACCTCGTTGTTCTCCAGCTTCATCAAATCCATCAGGTCGTCCACCAGGCGGTTGATCTGCATCGTCTCCGAGTACATCACGGCGTAGTACTTTTGCCGCGCTTCCTCCTCTTCCACCAGGCCGTCCTGCAGCGCTTCCAAAAAGCCCTGGATCGCCGTCAGCGGCGTCCGCAGCTCATGCGACACGTTGGCGAGAAAATCGTTGCGCACCTGCTCCAGGTGGTGCCGTTCCTGCTCCACCCGCTCCAGTTTTTCCGCCAGCGTGTTAATCGTCTGCGCGAGGTCGCTGATTTCGTCTGCCGTGTCCACCTTGACCCGCTCGGCGTAGTTGCCCCGGCCAATTTCCGTCGCCGTGCGCTCGATTTTTTGCAGCGGCCGGGAGATCGACCACGAGAGATAGGAGACCATCGCTGTGGACAGCACGACGCCGAACAGGGTGGCCCAGAGGATGGTTTCCCGCATCTGGGCAAAGGTGCGCTCGATGCCTTCGATCGGGGCGTGCAGAATGATTCCCCCGTAGATCTCCTCTCCCTCTCCCCAGGGAATGGCGACGGAGAGCATTGGGTCCTCCATGCCATCGATCTTCAACTCCGTCACCGCGTTCTGCCCGTTCAGCACCTTGTTGGCGATCGACATCGCCACCGATTTTCCGGTAAACACTTCGTCTTTCATCGAGGTGGCGACAATCTTGCCGTCGCGGTCAAACAGCCAGATGCGCACGTCGTACGTTTCGTCCAGATTGCGCAGCTTTTCCAGCAGACGTCCATTGATCCGGCTGCTGTCGTGAATCTGCGCGTTTACTTTTTTCGCCTGGCGCAGCAGTTCCTGTTCCTTGGCATCGTAAAAGTATTCCTTGGCGAAAAAGGAGATCAGCAGACCGGAGATGCCCAATCCGATCAGCACGGTGGCCAGAAAGCTGAACAACAGGCGGCGGAAGATGCTTTTCGACATCCCCAGCATTACTCGCCCACCTCGAATTTGTAGCCGATTCCCCACACCGTGTGAATGCACTCGTAGGGGAGCTTGTTCAGCCGCTGCCTGATCTTCTTGATGTGCACGTCGATCGTGCGGATGTCGCCAAAATAGTCAAAACCCCAGATTTGTTCCAGCAATTGCTCACGCGAAAAGACGCTGCCCGGCGATTTCGCCAGATGGACAAGCAGGTCAAACTCCTTCGGGCGAAAGCTGATTTTTTCGCCGGCTGCGATCACTTCCCGTTTGTCCAAATCGATGGACAGCTGATCAAACGTGAGCAGGCGCGCCGCGTCCTCCTCCGCCTTTTCCCTTGGCTGCATTCTCCTGAGGATGGCCCGAATCCGGGCCACCAGTTCACGCGGACTGAACGGTTTCGTCACATAATCGTCGGCCCCAAGCTCCAAACCGAGCACGCGGTCAAACTCTTCGTCCTTCGCCGTAAGCATGATGATCGGCGTGTCCCATCTTTTGCGGATTTCGCGGCACGCCTCAAAGCCGTCCATCTGCGGCATCATCACGTCGAGAATAATCATGTCCGGAGATTCTTTTTCCACCAGCTCCAGCGCTTGCCTGCCGTCGCTGGCGACCACCAGGTCAATCTGCTGCTTCGCAAAGTACAGGCGAATGATTTCGCATACGTTTGGATCGTCATCGGCTACCAAAACCTTTGTATGGCTCATAGCCAACAACCCCCCTTCTCTCATCGGTACTTTTTTGGAGGCAGCCCCAAGGTGTCACATGTGTTTCAGCGAACATAACCGTGTGGTGATCATAATCGGAAACAACAAGAACAAGCTTCCGCTGCAGAAGAACCTGCTTCTTCGAGAAGCCTGCAGTAAAAGCTTTTCTTATGGTAACACAGATGGGGATGAATGTGGACCTGTAAAGACGGGGGAATCATTGTCATTTGCGGGGCCGCGCCTTGAGGCGGCGCTCTTGCCGTGTCTCTGTCGTTTCACCGTTAAGGGGCAAAAGAAAGCTGCCTCCCTGTACCGAGAGACAGCCATTCCCGTTATGGTATGATCGTCAGCAGTTTGCAGGCATTCCGCTCCGCTTCAGCCCGTTCCGCTTCCGGGAGACGTTTCAGGAGGTCGAGCGCAGCGTAGGGAAATTTCAGCGCATGCGGGTCAGAATACGTTTTCGCCCAATACTGCGGATCGTAGAGGGAGACGAAGGCCGGCTCCTTCACCTCATCCTCCAGCACGAAGTCTGGGATTTGGCGGTTCAGGTGCATCTGGATGCGATGGTTGGCCATGCCGGCTGAAACCAGATCGTCGTATCCGAAGCGCTCCAGATCGGTCAATGCCTGCGCGTGGGTGATGCTGTGAATGGTCTCGCCGGCCAGATGGTACATGACTCCGTCGATGACGCGCCCCGGTACCACCGTATGCAGCTCGCCGTACGTCCGCCTCGTCATGTCCAGCGTGTCCTGGTATGCCGGAATGTCCGGGACGTCTGCTGCCGTCACTTCAAAATAATTGTCGATTCCCCAGTACCGGTTCGGTCTGTCTTGTGTCGTTCCCTCCAACATTGCGGCCAGCCCGTCCACAATTTGAGGCGTGATCAGATCCGGCCGCTGGCGCAGCGCCTTC
Source organism: Brevibacillus thermoruber 423 (assembly GCF_000454065.1). Taxonomy (GTDB): domain Bacteria; phylum Bacillota; class Bacilli; order Brevibacillales; family Brevibacillaceae; genus Brevibacillus; species Brevibacillus thermoruber. The sequence continues at coordinate 592 of NZ_KE695655.1, read as the reverse complement.
AGCGCCAGCACGCCCAAGGCCAGGCCGTGGCCGGAGGTTCGAAGCTGTTTCACATTGTTCTCAAGGCCTTTGATGACCCGCTTCAGCAGTACCGGATCGGCTTCTTCCGGCTCCGGCGGCGCAAACCACTCCGGATGCTGGCGGCGAAACGATTCACACGTCCGCTCGATCCCCTCTTTCACATGCTCCGGCAGGTCGTGCTCCTGATTCATGAAGTACCCGGCCAGCAGCGCGGCGCCAACGTGACCGTAAAACCATGACGTTTTCCCGGCACGGGCCATGCCTGCAACCCCCAGCTCCACATACGAATCCAACAACCGCATATTCATCCCCCATTTTCCTGTTATTGGATTCATTATATTATAAACTTTTTAGTTTTTAAAGTATAAAAATGAATACCTTACACGACCGCGCCCATGCTATTTTCCCGATCAAATAAAAAACCCCGCCTCTTTCCCGCTATGGAAAAGAAACGAGGTCCTCTTTTACATTCATTCCCTGAAAACTGGATACGCATGGTGGGCAAAGGATTATGGAGTGGATAAGTCCTCGACCGATTAGTATTCGTCAGCTCCACGCGTTGCCGCGCTTC
>NZ_KE695654.1:835-332771 GCF_000454065.1 Brevibacillus thermoruber 423 | reverse complement strand
GTAGCTCAGTCGGTAGAGCAATCGGCTGTTAACCGATCGGTCGGGGGTTCGAGTCCCTCCCGAGGAGCCATATGCGGAGAGTTACCCAAGAGGCCGAAGGGGACGGTTTGCTAAACCGTTAGTATGCGAATAGCGTAGCGAGGGTTCGAATCCCTCACTCTCCGCCATCTTCCTTACAACATTCATAGTGCGTGGCGGTGTAGCTCAGCTGGCTAGAGCGTTCGGTTCATACCCGAAAGGTCGGGGGTTCAAGCCCCTCCACCGCTACCATCCTAAGTTGCGGTCGTGGTGGAATTGGCAGACACACCATCTTGAGGGGGTGGCGGGGTGACCCGTGCGAGTTCGAGTCTCGCCGACCGCACCATCAGAAACATGGCCCGTTGGTGAAGTGGTTTAACACAGCAGCCTTTCACGCTGTCATACAGGGGTTCGAATCCCCTACGGGTCACCATAGCAAAACGTACCTGGATCATGGGATCCGGGCCCGCAAAGGAATCGGAGTTTGTTGGGAAGAACCGGTTCGCTTTGCGGGGAGACGTGGAGGCTTAGCTCAGCTGGGAGAGCATCTGCCTTACAAGCAGAGGGTCGGCGGTTCGATCCCGTCAGCCTCCACCATTACTGCAGAATGATAATCGTCGCGGGATGGAGCAGTCCGGTAGCTCGTCGGGCTCATAACCCGAAGGTCGCAGGTTCAAATCCTGCTCCCGCAACCAAATATGGAGCTGTGGTGAAGCTGGAGTTCACGCCGGTCTGTCACACCGGAGGTCGCGGGTTCGAGTCCCGTCAGCTCCGCCATTTACTTGCCTCGGATCAAAATGGCGCACCGAGAACCGCTTACGGTTCGGTAGCTCAGTCGGTAGAGCAGAGGACTGAAAATCCTCGTGTCGGCGGTTCGATTCCGTCCCGAACCACCATTTCGTTTCATAGGATTTTGCCGGTGTAGCTCAATTGGTAGAGCACCTGACTTGTAATCAGGGGGTTGTGGGTTCGATTCCTATCGCCGGCACCACGTATTGGGGTATCGCCAAGCGGTAAGGCAACGGACTTTGACTCCGTCATTCCTAGGTTCGAATCCTAGTACCCCAGCCATGTTCATGAGCCATTAGCTCAGTTGGTAGAGCATCTGACTTTTAATCAGAGGGTCGAAGGTTCGAGTCCTTCATGGCTCACCAGTTTTTTTACAACCCCACAAGTGAGCAATGTACTCGCGCATCTTCCGTTTGCTTTGCGGGGACCCCATGACGCATGCGGGTGTGGCGGAATTGGCAGACGCACCAGATTTAGGTTCTGGCGGGCAACCGTGGGGGTTCAAGTCCCTTCACCCGCACCATAGCAGATCGGGAAGGTTTGCGGACAGTGCAAGCCTTTTATCACTGTGATACAGCAAGGACCAGCATCTTCTTCTGGAAGAGTCGCCTGCGTTGGCTGTGCTGTACTAAATCTTTTCATCATAATTACGAAACGATGCGGACGTAGCTCAATTGGTAGAGCGTCGCCTTGCCAAGGCGAAGGTCGCGGGTTCGAGACCCGTCGTCCGCTCCATTTTTTCTACTCTCTGTCCACGCGTGTCGGTCGGAGAGACAGTTGCTTGTGTGCCCTTAGCTCAGCTGGATAGAGCGTTTGACTACGAATCAAAAGGTCGGGAGTTCGAATCTCTCAGGGCACGCCATAACATTGCATATCGAACCGCAGAGTAGGAGATCTTCCTACTCTTTTTTTCTATAGGCGGTTTCTCAATTTTACAACTATTAACGAATTTTTCCTTGTATCTTCCAGAGTGATCCAGTACCTTAGGAGTAGGTTTCCTCGACGGAAGCCTCCGGATGATCAAGACAAGCGGCAGGCCATCGCTATTGCCGTAACTGGACGATAACGTGGGAACAGGAGTTGTGTCATCCATGAATCAAATCAAATTGGAGCAGCCTCATCCTGCTGTGGAAAAGTTGATTGGAAATATCGAAAAAGTGCTGATCGGCAAGCGGTCGATCATTGAATTATGCGTGACGGCCATCTTGGCAAACGGCCACGTTTTGCTGGAAGACGTTCCGGGTGTCGGCAAGACCATGCTGGTCCGCGCGTTGGCCCGCTCGATCGGGGGGGACTTCAAGCGCATCCAGTTTACGCCCGATCTGCTGCCGACGGACGTGACGGGGGTGGCGATCTTCAATCAAAAGAGCATGGAATTCGAGTTCCGTCCCGGTCCCATCTTCGCCAATGTGATTTTGGCCGACGAGATTAACCGGACATCGCCCAAAACCCAGTCGGCCTTACTGGAAGCGATGGAAGAGCGCTCGGTAACGGTAGACGGGGTGACGTATCGGTTGGCTGAGCCGTTTTTTGTCATGGCGACGCAAAACCCCCTGGAATACGAAGGAACCTTCCCGCTGCCGGAGGCGCAGTTGGACCGTTTTCTCCTGCAGCTTCGCCTGGGCTATCCCACGGTGGACGAAGAAATGCGCATGCTGAACCGCTTTGCCGAAACCAATCCGTTGGAACACCTGGAGCCGGTGATGACTGCGGACGATCTGGCCGTCCTGCAGCGCCAGGCTGCCGCCGTCAAGGTGTCGGAGGCGGTCAAGGAGTATATCGTTCGCCTGTGCCACCGGACGCGCGATCATCACCAGGTCTACCTCGGCGTCAGCCCGCGGGGCGCGCTGGCGCTGTTCCGAGCCGTGCAGGCGCTGGCGTTCGTGCGCGGCCGGGATTATGTCATTCCCGATGACGTGAAGGAACTGGTGCCTGTGACCTTTGCCCACCGGATCATTCTCAAACCGGAGGCGCGTCTGGAAGGAGCGACGATCGACCGGATTCTGTCCGCTATCCTGTCGGAAACCCGCGTGCCGGTCAGCTAGAGGCGGTGACGCGTATGAAAGAATGGACATCCGGGAAGATCAAGGCAATTGCGTTGATCGTGACCACTTACGCGTTTGCCAAGTTTCAGGGCGGTTTTGCCAGTTGGTTTTTGTTCTACAGCAGCCTGGTTTTTTTGGCGTACGAGCTGCTTGCCTATTTTCTCATGTTCGCCGGCCTTGAGGTTGAACGTGAAATCGACCGTACTCGCTTGCGGGAAGGGGAGGACGTGATCGTGACGGTCCGGCTAAAGCGAAGGATCTGGTTCCCGCTGGGCTGGAACATGGTGATCGAACCGCTGCCCGACCGGCTGGCCGGCGTGTTCGAGCCGCACCGTCAGCTCATCTTTCCCTGGTTCAAGCGCAGCGTGGAGTTTCGCTACGTCATCCCGGGACTGCCGCGCGGCTACTATCACCTGCAAGCGTGCGTCATCTGTGGCGGGGACTTTTTCGGGTTTATCGAGCGACGAAGAACGTATCCCCTCTTCAACGACTTTTTGGTCTATCCCCGTTACCGGGAGCTGACGAACTGGTCGTTGGGAGACGGCAACTTCAGCGGGACGGTTCACGTCTCGCACCGCCATTCGGATGATGTAGCGGCGGTGCGGGGCGTCCGGGACTATCAGCGCGGGGATCGGCTGAGCCAGATTCATTGGCGGGCGTCGGCCAGGGGAACCGGGCTGAAGACCAAGGAATTCGAGCACCAGGCGATGAACCAGGTCGTGTTCTTTCTCGACGTGGAAAAAGAGCGCTACCGGAACAAGCCACCTCAATTGTTTGAAACGGCGGTCAAACTGACGGCCAGCCTGACCGCGTACGCCAACCGCAACCAGTATCACTACGGATTGGTGTACAAGCAAAAGGACCGGGTGGCCATTCCTCCGGCCTGTTCCCCGGCCCACTTTTTCCGGGTATTTGACCAGTTGGCCCGCGTCATGCCGGAGGGGACGGACTCGTTTGTCCGCATCCTCAGCCGGGAAGCGCTGGAACAGCCGCCGGGCGTGACCCTGACGGTGATCACGGCCCGCCTCGACAAGGCGCTGGTCGCCCTTCTGACGCAGTTGTCCCAGCGGGGCCGGCGCGTCCATCTGCTGTATGTGCACGCCGATCCCCTGTTGACGCTCGAAGAGAAGCAGGCCCTGCGGCTGCTGGCTTCGGGCAGGGTCACCTGCAAGTCGGTGCCGATGAGCGATTTCGAAGAGTGGAAGCGGATCGGAGGTGCATGACGTCGTGAGCGTATGGAAGCGTCCCAAAGGATTCGAGTGGATCGCGGCGCTGCTCTTGTTTCTCATGCTGCGGGAGTGGCTGCTGCCGCTTCAGGAGCTGACAGACACCGGCACCCTGTGGCCGTTTTACGCGATTGCGGCTGGCGTTCTTCTGATCGACCTGGTGGTGCCGTACCGCTGGCTGACGTTTCCGGTCAAGCTGGTGGGCCTCCTGGTGATTTTGCACGACGGTTTTTTTGTCACCCCGTTTTTTGATGGGCAATGGCTGAGGGAGCTGTTCGTCCGGGTCGTGCACGACCTGCCGCTGGCGTTTCAGCAGGAGTGGACGTCCATGTCGCCGATCTCGCGCAATGCGCTGTTTGATCTGCTCCTCGCAGTGTTGATCTCGATGCTGTCGTATCTGGTGCTGGAACAGCGGCAGGGGCTCTGGTTCGTCTTTTTGACCGAGCTGTACCTGGCTGTGCTGGATACGTTCATGCCGTATGAAGCGGACGGGGGGATCATCCGCACGCTGGTGTACGGATTTTTGCTGTTGGCCGTCACCCATCTGTTCGCCATGGCCAACAAGGCGCCCATTACCGGCGGTAGGCGCTGGACGCTGTGGAGCTCCTTGATGGCACCGGTGCTGATTGTGGCGGTCACCGTCGGCATCGCCTGCGCGGCGCCGAAAAAGGAGGCTGCCTGGCCGGACCCGATCGCGTTTCTCACCGGAGAGGGGAGCGGTCTCGGGGCCGGGGTGATGAAAAAGGTGGGGTACGACAACAACGACGAGCACCTGGGCGGTCCGTTTACGCTGGACGAGACCGTGGTGTTCGTGGCCATTACCAATGAACGCTCCTATTGGCGCGGCGATTCCAAAGACGTCTATACGGGGAACGGGTGGCAGAAGGGGGACCGGGAGTTCGAAGCGATCCTGGACCCGAAAACGTATCGGTGGACCCACGCGCTGTTTGAGGGGATGGAGACGAAAGAGGTGAAGGCTTCGCTGGAATTCCAGGGGCCGAAGTTTCCGACCGTCTTTTACCCGGGGCAGTTGAAACAACTGACGGACTACACCCCGTCGAGGGCGACGCTGGTGTACGACAAGGAACATCAGCAGGTGGAAGTGCGGAACGGCACGATCAGACTGCTGAAGCAGTCCGGAGGGGAAGCGCTGGTGGGCCCCCATACGCAGCTGTTGAAGCTGGACAATTACCAACTGGTGGCGGAAGTGCCGATCATCAGCGAAAAGGCGATGGTTCAGGCGGGCACCGACTATCCCGAAGAGATCAAGCGGCGCTATCTGCAGCTTCCCGACCACCTGCCGCCGAGAATCCGCGAACTGGCCCAACAGGTGACCAAGGACGCGAAAACGCCGTACGAAAAGGTGCGCGCCATCGAGAATTACCTGCGCTCCAGCGGAGAATATAAATACGAGACCAAGGACGTGCCTGTGCCCGCGCCGGGCCAAGACTTCGTCGACCAGTTCCTGTTTGAGACCCGCAGGGGGTACTGCGATCACTTTTCCACCTCGATGGCGGTGATGCTGCGGACGATCGGCATCCCCGCGCGCTGGGTAAAAGGCTTTGCCCCCGGTCATCGGATCGGTAGCGACGGCAACGGGAACGAACTGCTGGAAGTGCGCAACAAGGACGCCCACTCGTGGGTGGAAGTGTACTTCCCGGGTCACGGCTGGATCCCGTTTGAGGCCACCAGCACGTTTTTGTCGCCGATCCGCGTGAAATACGACAGGCAGACGACGGAGCAGCAAGCGCCGCTCCCGCTGCCCGATCTTGGCGGAACGACGGCCGAGGATCGGAAAGACGGACGGCTTGACGAGCTGGAAGGAGCGGATGGCACGCCAAGCCCGTCGATTCGCATTCCGTGGCAGGTGTACGCGTTTGGACTGGGACTGCTGGCTGTGGGCGGGGCGGTGGCCTGGAAGCGCAGGCGGGACATCGCCGTCTGGTGGCTGCAGCGCCAGATGAGCAGCTATCCGAACGACCGGTACGGGGATCGCTACAAGCTGCTGCTGCGGTTGATGGAGCACCTCTACAGCCGTCGCGGCCAGGGAGAAACCTTGCGCGAATACGTCGGCCGCCTGACGATCTCCGGCGACAAGCGGCAGGACCTGTGGTACCTGACCAACTTGTACGAGCGCATGCTGTACGGCTACAAGGAAATCGAGGACAAGGCCCGCGCAGTGGCGGAACAGGTGATCGAACGGCTTACCCGTCAACTGAAACCTTGATCATTCACCCGCAGTCTGTTAGAATGACCTTCAATGAGACTCGTATAATCTCAGGGATAGGGCCTGAAAGTTTCTACCGCTCGACCGTAAATCGAGCGACTACGAGGAGAGGACTTCGGATTTTTGTACATGCAACCGCACAAGTGTACACAAACTGGGACTCTGCCTCCGCGTCGGTAAACCGGAGGCGACAGTCCCGGTTTTTTTGGTGCCGGACCTGAGCGGGTCGTACATCCGAGGGCAGGGTGGAAACTTCCGGTGACAACCTGGCGTAAACAGGAGAAGGAGGATATACATGGACAAGCCAATGGAAATGGTCGTCGTTCTGGATTTTGGAGGGCAGTACAATCAGTTGATCGCGCGGCGCGTTCGCGACCTGGGCGTGTACAGCGAGCTGCTGCCCTACAATACGCCGGTGGAAAAAATCAAGGAGATGCAGCCGAAGGGGATTATTTTCTCCGGCGGTCCTGCCAGCGTGTACGAAGAAGGGGCGCCCAAGGTGGATCCGGCCATTTTTGATCTGGGCGTGCCGCTTCTGGGCATCTGCTACGGCATGCAGTTGATGAGCCACATGCTTGCCGGCAAGGTGGAGCGCGCCGGGAAGCGCGAGTACGGCAAAGCGGAGCTTCGCCTGCAGCAGCCGCACAGCCTCTATGAGAAGTGGGACGAAACCGAAATCGTCTGGATGAGCCACTCCGACAAAGTGGTGGAGCTGCCGGAAGGGTTCCGCGTGGACGCGGTCAGCGAGAGCTGCCCGGTGGCGGCGATCAGCCATCCGGAGCGCAAGCTGTACGGCGTGCAGTTCCACCCGGAAGTGCGCCATACGGTAAAAGGAAACGAGTTTATTGCCAACTTCCTGTTTAACATCTGCGGCTGTGAAGGCACCTGGAGCATGACCACGTTTATCGAGGACGAGATCAAGCGCATCCGCGAAACCGTGGGCGACAAGAAAGTGCTGTGCGCGCTGAGCGGCGGGGTCGACTCCTCCGTCGTGGCGGCGCTGATCCACAAAGCGATCGGCGACCAGTTGACCTGCATGTTCGTGGATCACGGCCTGCTGCGCAAGGGAGAAGCGGAAAGCGTCATGGAGACGTTCGCCGAGAAGTTCTCCATGCGCGTGATCAAAATTGACGCACGCCGCCGCTTCCTCGACAAGCTGAAAGGCGTGACCGATCCGGAGCAGAAGCGCAAGATCATCGGCAACGAGTTCATTTACGTCTTTGACGAAGAAGCGTCCAAGCTGACCGACATGGAGTTCCTGGCGCAGGGCACGCTGTATACCGACATCGTTGAGAGCGGAACGGCGACGGCCCACACGATCAAGTCCCACCACAACGTGGGCGGCCTGCCGGAAGACATGAAGTTCAAGCTCATTGAACCGCTGAAAACACTGTTCAAGGACGAAGTGCGCAAGCTGGGGACCGAACTGGGGCTGCCGGACGAAATCGTATGGCGCCAACCGTTCCCGGGACCGGGCCTGGGCATTCGCGTTCTGGGCGAAGTGACGGAAGAAAAGCTGGAGATCGTTCGGGAATCGGACGCCATCCTGCGCGAAGAGATTGCCAAAGCCGGCCTGGACCGGGAAATCTGGCAGTACTTTACGGCGCTGCCCGACATGAAGAGCGTGGGCGTCATGGGCGACGTCCGCACCTACTCCTACACGGTGGGCATCCGCGCGGTCACCTCGATCGACGGCATGACGGCGGACTGGGCGCGCATTCCGTGGGACGTGCTGGAGAGGATTTCGACCCGCATCGTAAACGAGGTGGAGAACGTCAACCGCGTCGTGTACGACATCACCTCCAAGCCGCCGGCTACCATCGAGTGGGAATAACCGCATATTAAACGATAAGAAAATTTTAATGTTCGTATTTTCCGTTGACATCGATCATTCTTCCTGGTACACTTCTCGTTGTGAACAGGTAAAGAAGAAGGTTCGTATAATCCCGAGAATATGGCTCGGGAGTTTCTACGAGGCCGCCGTAAACGGCCTGGCTACGAACGAAACGTCAACGGGATACGTATGCAGATCTTATCATTCTGTTTTGCCCGGTGAGTTTTGTTCGGAGTCGAGGCGTTGCTTGCGCCTCGACCTTTTTCATTTGCCGCAAACCGCAAACAAGACTTGGGGGGACCTATCGGTGCGGAAGTATTTTGAGTTTGACAAGCTGGGCACCAACTACCGCCGCGAGACGATCGCCGGCATTACCACGTTTTTGGCCATGGCCTACATCCTGGCCGTCAATCCGTACATGCTCAGCGGGGCGGACCTGCCGCCGGAGCTGAAAGCGAACTATCCGGAATTCGGAGCCGTCTTCACCGCGACCGCGCTGGCAGCCGCCATCGGGACGCTGGTGATGGCCTTCGTCGGCCGTCTGCCGATCGCGCAGGCGCCGGGCATGGGGCTGAACGCCTTCTTTACGTACACCGTCGTGCTGACGATGGGCATTCCCTGGCAGCAAGCGCTGGCCGGCGTATTTCTCTCCTGCTCGATTTTCCTGCTGCTGTCGCTGACCGGCATCCGCGAAGCGATCGTCAACTCCATTCCGCAGGGGCTGAAACACGCGGTATCGGCCGGGATTGGTTTGTTCATTGCCTTCATCGGTCTGAAAAATGCCGGAATCATCGTCGACAATCCGGCAACGTTCGTCTCGCTTGGCCATCTGACGATCAAAGAAGGCATGAAACCGGAAGAGATTGTGGCGGTGAAAAACGCGCTCCTGGCCGTATTCGGTCTGATCCTCACCGCGGTGCTGATGTCCCGCAAGGTGAACGCGGCCATTTTTATCGGCATGCTGACGACCGCCATCGTCGGCATGATCTTCGGGCTGGTCAGCCTGCCGGAGAAGATCGTCTCCATGCCTCCGAGCCTGGCGCCTACGTTCGGCGCCGCGTTCCAGTACCTCGGCGATTTTTCCGCGCTGTTCAGCATGAAGATGCTGATCGTGGTGTTCACGTTCCTGTTTGTGGACTTCTTTGACGCGACCGGTACGCTGCTGGGTGTGGCCAGCCAGGCGGGGCTGTTGAAAGACGGCAAACTGCCGCGTGCGGGCAGCGCCCTGGCTTCCGACGCGATCGCCGGGATGGCCGGTGCGGTGCTCGGCACGTCCACGACGACCAGCTACATTGAGTCGGCTGCGGGCGTAGCCGCCGGCGGACGGACCGGATTTGCCTCCGTGGTCACGGGCGCGCTGTTCCTGCTGTCGCTGTTCTTCTCGCCGGTTCTCGCCGTGGTCACGCCTGCGGTAACGGCCCCGGCACTGATCATCGTCGGCGTGCTGATGGCGTCGCACATGGCGAACATCGCCTGGAGCGAGATGGAGGAAGCGTTCCCGGCCTTCCTGACGATCCTGATGATGCCGCTGACCTACAGCATCGCTTCCGGGATCGCCGCCGGATTCATCGTCTACCCGATCACCAAGCTGATGAAAGGCAAAGGCCGCGAAGTGCATCCGGTGATGTACGCGCTCTTCTTCGTGTTTTTGGCGTACTTCATCTGGCTGCGGGAATAGAAACACAATCACAAAGACTGTCCGCGTCTCGGCGCGGCAGTCTTTTTGTTTGCGCGGGACACCGGCGGGAGTGCACAGGGCTGCCGCCCAAACAGGAACAGGGAGGGCACCGGCGTTGGGGAAAACGGGCTTGCGTGATGGCGGGCAGGTGGTGTATGATGGAAAAAATTCATGTCAGGAGGAAGCACCGATGCTGCGTCTTCGCGTATTCCTTCAACTGCATCATCACGATTAGAGCGTTTGTATCTGTGGACGTGCAATCCATCCGCAGGTGCAAGCGCTGTTTGTGCTTGTGCCTGCGGGGTGAACGAAAGCCATGCGGGCCTTGTTTTTTCCCGCGTGGCTTTTTTGTTTGGATAAAAAAGGAGGAGATTGTCATGGAAACGACACTGCGCAACGTAAAGGGCACCAAGGATTTTCTGCCGCAGGAGCAGGGGCTCCGCAACTACATCCGGCGGACGCTGGAGGAGGTGTTTGAAACATACGGCTGCAAGCCGCTGGAGACGCCGATGCTGCAGTATTACGACCTGCTGGCGTCCAAGTACGGCGGCGGGGCGGAGATCGTCAAGGAGGTGTACCGCCTGAGCGACCAGGGGGAGCGGGAGTTGGCGCTGCGCTACGATCTGACGGTACCGCTGGCAAAAGTGGTGGGGATGAATCCGGAGATGCGGCTGCCGTTCAAGCGGTACGAGATCGGCAAGGTGTTTCGCGACGGGCCCGTCAAGCCGGGACGGTTCCGCGAGTTCGTCCAGTGTGACGTGGACATTGTAGGGACTTCCTCGATGCTGGCGGAAGCGGAACTGATCAGCATGGCGTTTGCGGCGTTTGAACGGCTGGGCCTGGACGTCTACGTGGAAGTGAACAACCGGAAGCTGCTGTCGGGGCTGCTGCAGGCGCTGGGCGTCGCGGAAGAGCAGGCGGAGGGCGTGATGCTCTCTCTGGACAAGCTGAAAAAGATCGGCGTGGACGGCGTGGTGGACGACCTGCGGCTTCGCGGCATCGACGAAGAGACGATTGCGGCCGTCGCGGCGTTCCTCCAAAGCGGCGAGCCGACGATGGACAGTCTGGCCGGCCGTTTTGCGGAGCCACTTGTGCAGGAAGGCGTCGCGGAGCTGCACGAGCTGTTTGCCTGTTTGAAAGGAGCGGGGGTGTCCGGGGACGTTCGCTTTGCTCCGTTTTTGGCCCGGGGACTCAGCATTTATACAGGGACGGTGTATGAAATCTTTCTGCGGGACGGGCGCATCACGTCCAGCATCGGCAGCGGCGGACGCTATGACCGCATCATCGGTCAATTCCTCGGCGGCGGACGGGAATATCCTGCGGTGGGCATCTCGTTCGGCCTGGACGTGATTCTCACCGCGCTCACGATGGGCGGCGCGGAGGGAGCCGACAACCGGGCAGACGTCTTCGTCGTGCCGCTGGGGACGGAGGCGGACGCGCTGGGATTGGCCAACCGGCTGCGGGCGGCCGGCATCCGGGTGGAGCTGGAGCTGTCTGGACGCCGGTTGAAAAAAGCGCTGGATTACGCCAACCGGGAGCAGATTCCGCTCGTCCTGATCTACGGGGAGAACGAGCGGGACGCCGGGGCGGTGACGCTGCGCGACATGCGCTCCGGGGAGGAGCGGACCGTGGCACTTGCGGGAGATCGGCTGGTCGACGCGATTGCGCAGCTTTTGTCCTAGCTTTTTTTTCCAGATGCGGTAGGATAAAAGGAAAGGAGGGGGGACGCGTGAGGAAGTGGGCGGGTTGGCTGGCAGGCGCCGCGCTTGTCTGGAGCGCGGCAAGCGGCGCCGGAGCAGGGGCGGCCGGAGGATACGGCGCAGACCGGGGCGGCGATGCCGGGGGAAAGACGCGGTATCTGGCGGATGTACGGGTCGAGCCGCAGCAGAAGCGGGTGACGGGCAGCGTCCAGGTGCGATTTTGGCCGCGTGACGGGAAAAAGGCGTATCTGCACGTCTATCCGTTTGCGTTTGCGGAACGTCATGACGGGCCGCTGTGGCAGGAATTTTTAGGAAAGGATGCGGTGCCCGGCACGTATCATATTACCAGGCTGTCCGTCCAGGGCAGGTCGGTGCCGGTCCAACGGGCAGGGACCGTGGTGGAGGTGCCGCTTGAGGGCGAGGCCGGATCGAGCGGTGTGAAGGGCGCGCCAGCCGATGGGAAAGGAGGGGCGGACGGCGTGAGTCGCGTGCCGTCCGCTTCCAACGGCGTGCCGCCCGCTGCCGGCGCGGCGGAGCCGGTCACACTGGAGCTGGCCTTTACAATGACGCTGCCGCACAATCAAGGCCGGATGTCGCTGGACGAACACGCCATCTGGCTCGGCAACTGGCTGCCCGTCCTGGCGGTCTGCGACCGGAACGGCTGGCATCTCGATCCGTACGAGCCGATCGGCGACCCGTTTTACAGCGAAACGTCAGACTATTCGGTAAATGTAACCGTGCCGGAGGGCTACCAGTTGGCCAGCACCGCCGACGATCGGCAGGAAGCCGGCTTCACTTCCGCTCCGGGGTTAAAGACGTACCGGCTGCGTGCCGAAAACGTGCGGGATTTCGCCCTGGTCATCATGGACCGGACGTATCAGCGCACAGAGACGACGGTTGGCGGGACGACGGTCCGCAGTTGGTGGCGGACGACGGACGACCCCGGTCAGGCCAGGCTCGTCCACGACGCCGCCGTGAAGTCGTTCGCGTACTTTCAGCACCAGTTTGGGCCGTATCCGTACAGGGAGTACGATGTCGTGCGAACCGGCGGAGGCATCAACGGCATGGAGTACCCCGGTCTGGTGTTCCTCGACGGCCGCCACTACGAACAGGTCTTTGCACAGTCGATCGCGGCCGTCGCGCATGAGACCGCCCATCAGTGGTTTTACGGCATCGTCGGGAACGACCAGGTGGACGAGGCCTGGTTGGACGAAGGCTTGTCGGAATACGCCTCGCTTTCGTTTCTGGAGCGTTGGTACCCGCAAATCGGCGACGCGCTGGTGGTGCAGCGACTGGTGCGGGGCACGGCCGCCGAAGCCTACGCGGAGAAGAAATTGCGGCCGTGGCAGCCGCTGCGCCTCTTTCCCGACAACGACAGCTACAGCGATCTGGTGTATTCCCGCACGGCAAGCATGCTGTGGCTGCTGCGGGAAGCGTGGGGCGAAGAGCGCCTGAACCGGATGCTGCGCCAGTTCGTAACGAGCCATCGGTTTGGCGTCGCCACCGGTGCAGACTGGAAGGCGGCCCTGTCCCGGGAGGCCGGGGAAGACGCGGAACCGTTCGTGGCCTACTGGCTGCAGCTTGACCAGAGCCGGGAGGCAGCCGCGGAGGCATGGCTGGACCGGCAGCGCGGGGCGAAGCGGCAGTAAACGGAGGGGCGGCTGGTACGGCTGCGCATGCACGTGAGCCGAACACGACAGCAAAACAGGCGGAGGGGTGTTATGAAGCGGTGGAGATTGGCGGTCAGTGCGGCGGTGGGAGCGGCGCTGGCTGTTTTTCTGTGGAGCAAGCCGTGGGCAGAGTGGACCGAGGCGGAGCTGCTGCCGCCGGAGCAGGTGTCCGCCCCGGCTGTGTACCGGGCGGATGTGCGGATTGATCCGCACGCGCACACCGCAGTCGGGACGCTTTCCGTCCGATTCGTACCTGGCGACGGCCAGGCCCTTTTTCATCTCTACCCCAACGCCTTTCACGAATCAGCCGATCTGAGCGGGGCCAACTGGGAGCACATCCTGGGCAAACAGCGGCTGCCGGGAGGAATCCGGATCACCGGGGTGAAGGTGGACGGCCGCCCGGTTCCGGTTCGGACGCTGGGCAAAACGGGAACGATCCTGCAGGTGCCGCTGGAAGGGGCGGCGGGCCGCCGGACGGAGGTGGAGATGGGCTTCGAACTGCGCGTCCCGTACAACAGCGGCAGGCTGTCGTACAACGACCACGCGCTGTGGCTGGGCAACTGGTTGCCGATTCTGGCCGTGCAGGATGAGACCGGCTGGCGGCTGGACCCTTATTACCCGATGGGCGATCCCTTTTACAGCGGCACGGCCAACTACCATTTGCGCGTCACCCTGCCGGACGGCTACAGCCTGGCGACGAGCGGAACGGAAAGTCAGGCGGTGGTGACCCGTCTTCGCCCGCAGGGGAAGTCGCATTACGAGGTGGACGCGTGGAATGTTCGTGATTTTGCCCTGGTGGTGATGGACGACAGCTACCGCCAGACGGTGAGCCGGGTGGGCGAAACGGTGGTGCGCACCTGGTGGCAGGAGGGAGACAGCGAGGAGACCGTGGCCCTGCTGCACGACGTGGCTGTACGGGCGCTGCGCTATTACGGAGAGCAGTTCGGCACGTATCCGTACCGGGAGTACGACGTGGTGAAGACAGGCGGCTTTTTCGGCGGCATGGAATACCCCGGCATCGTTTTTGTCCAGGGCGATACGTTCACCCGGCCGAACGGCATGGGAGCCGCCGTCGTCGCCCACGAGACCGCCCATCAGTGGTTTTACGGGCTGGTGGGAAGCGACGAGGTGCGGGAGGCGTGGGTGGACGAAAGCCTGGCCGATTACGCCGCGATGTCGTTTCTGGAAGACGAACGAATCGCCGCCGACGGCTATATCGGCTACCGGATGGAGCGGGGAAAAGTCTCGGAGCAGTACGCGAACAGGGGACTGCGCGTCCGGCAGCCGCTGGACCGCTTTCCCGACTGGAAGAGCTACAGCGATCTGGTCTATGCGCGGGGAGCGGCGATGTGGTGGAAGCTGCGGCTGGAGTGGGGGAAGGAGCGGCTGCATCGCGTGCTGCGCGACTACGTGCGGGAGCACCAGTACAAAGAGGCGGGCGGAGCGGAGCTGATCGAGGCGTTTTCCCGGGCGGTCGGGGAGGACGCGGCGCCGTTTTTCGACTACTGGCTGGGGATGGATCTGGAAAAACGGGACGAGGCGGAGGCGTGGATGCGCAGCGGACGTCCGTTCCGAATCTTTTAAAAACGAATATTTATATGACATGAAATTATTAACGTTCGGAATCAAGGTTGACAGGCAAACTCTCCCCCTGTTACACTGAAGATGTTGATATGCGTGTGATCCATACAAGCAAGCCCAGGCGATGACCGGCCGATGCGTGGCCGGAAGTCGTTTGGGTTTTCTTCTGACATTGACAGAGAGGGGCGAAGTGTGTCATGGTCAAACCGTTGGTGGGTGTCATCATGGGCAGCACGTCGGACTGGGAGACAATGAAGGACGCCTGCGCGATTCTGGACGAGCTCGCAATCCCGTACGAAAAGAGAGTGGTGTCGGCGCACCGCACGCCCGACTTGATGTTCGACTACGCCGAAAGCGCCAGGAGCCGCGGCCTTGAGGTGATTATCGCGGGAGCGGGCGGCGCTGCCCATCTGCCCGGGATGGTGGCGGCTAAGACGGAACTGCCGGTGATCGGCGTGCCGGTCAAATCGTCCAGCCTGAACGGTTTGGACTCGCTGCTCTCGATCGTGCAAATGCCGGGCGGCGTGCCTGTGGCCACCGTGGCGATCGGCAAGGCGGGAGCAGTCAACGCCGGACTGCTGGCGGCCCAGATCCTCGGGATCAAGTATCCGGAGATCCAGGAGCGGTTTGCCGCCAGACGGGACGCGATCCGCAAGAATGTGTTGGAGGCAAGTGAACTGGCATGACGAACAGAACCCCCATCAAACCAGGCGCAACCATCGGGATTCTCGGCGGCGGCCAGTTGGGGCGCATGATCGCTCTGGCCGGCCGGGCCATGGGATACCGCTTCGTCACGATGGACCCGACGGAGGACGCTCCCTGCGGCCAGGCGGCCGACCGGCAGATTGTCGCCCGGTACGACGACGTGGATGCGGCCATGCAGTTGGCCGAGATCAGCGACGTGATCAGCTACGAATTTGAAAACGTGGACGCGCGTGTGGCGGAAGTGCTGGAAAGCCGGGCCTATGTGCCGCAGGGCAGCCGTCTTCTGCGCATCACGCAGAACCGCATCCGCGAAAAGACGGCGATCCGCGAGCTGGGGATTCCGGTGGCGCCGTTTCGCGTGATCGACACGCTGGACAGCCTGCGGGCGGCGATCGGGGAGCTGGGCCTGCCGGCGGTGATGAAAACGGCCACCGGCGGCTACGACGGCAAGGGACAGTGGGTCCTGAGAAGCGAAGCGGAACTGGCCGAAGCGTACGAAGCCCTGTCCAAAGCGGGCACGGAGCTGATCGTGGAACAGTTTGTGCCGTTTCAACTGGAACTGTCCGTGATCGCGGCGCGCAATCCGTCCGGCGAGCTGGCCGTTTTTCCTGCGGCGGAAAATGTACACCGGGAGAACATCCTGCACCTGTCCATCGTGCCGGCGCGGGTGCCGGACGACATCCGGCAGCGGGCGGAAGCGATCGCCCGGACCATCGCCGAACGGCTGGACGTGGTCGGCCTGATCGCGGTCGAGATGTTTCTCACCGCAAGCGGGGAACTCTATGTAAATGAGCTGGCCCCCCGCCCGCACAACTCCGGCCACTACACGATGGACGCCTGCGTCACGTCGCAGTTCGAGCAGCACGTGCGGGCCGTGTGCGACCTGCCGTTGGGCTCGACGGAACTGCTCTCCCCCGTGGTCATGGTCAACATCCTCGGGGAGCACCTGCAGCCGGTGCTGGACCGCATCGGCCAACTGCCGCGGACGGCCAAGCTGCACCTGTACGGCAAACATGAAAGCAAGCCCAAGCGGAAAATGGGGCACCTGAACGTGCTGGCGCCCAGTGTGGAGGAGGCGCTGGCACAGATTGAGCGGCTCGAAATCTGGACGAACAAAGCGGAGGTACATCATGATTGATCGTTATACGCGACCGGAGATGCGCGCCATCTGGACGGAAGAGAACAAATTCAAGGCGTGGCTGGAAGTGGAGCTCCTCGCCTGCGAGGCGTGGGCCAAGCTGGGCGTCATCCCGGAGGAAGACGTGAAAAAGCTGCGCGAAAACGCCAGCTTTGACATCAAGCGGATTTACGAAATCGAGGAAGAGACGCGCCACGACGTCGTCGCCTTCACCCGCGCCGTCTCGGAAACGCTGGGCGAGGAGAAGAAGTGGGTGCACTACGGCCTCACCTCCACCGACGTGGTGGACACGGCGCTCTCCTACCTGCTTCTCCAGGCCAACAAGATTTTGGAAAAGGACCTGGAAGACTTTATCGCCATCCTCGCCGACAAGGCGCGGGAGCACAAGGACACCGTCTGCATGGGGCGCACCCATGGCGTGCACGCGGAACCGACCACCTTTGGGCTGAAGCTGGCGCTCTGGCACGAAGAGATGAAGCGCAACCTGGCCCGTTTCCGCGCGGCGAAGGAAGAAGTGGCCTACGGCAAAATCTCCGGAGCGGTGGGCACGTACGCCAACATCGACCCGTTTGTGGAGCAGTACGTCTGCGAAAAGCTGGGGCTGAAACCGGCGCCCATCTCCACGCAGACCCTGCAGCGTGACCGTCACGCCGAGTACATGGCGACGCTGGCGTTGATCGCCACCTCGCTGGACAAGTTCGCGACGGAAATCCGCGGCCTGCAAAAGAGCGAGATGCGCGAAGTGGAAGAACCGTTCGCCAAGGGGCAAAAGGGCTCGTCGGCGATGCCGCACAAGCGCAACCCGATCGGCTGCGAGAACATCTCCGGCCTGGCCCGCGTCGTGCGCGGCCACATGCTCTCCGCCTACGAAAACGTTCCGCTCTGGCACGAGCGCGACATCTCCCACTCCTCGGTGGAGCGCGTCATTTTGCCGGATGCGACGCAGCTGTTGAACTACATGCTGCGCCGCTTCATGAACATCGTGAAAAACCTGACCGTCTTCCCGGAAAACATGAAGCGCAACATGGACCGCACGTTCGGCCTGATCTACTCGCAGCAGGTGATGCTGAAGCTGATCGAAAAGGGCATGAGCCGCGAGCAGGCGTACGACACCGTGCAGCCGCGCGCTATGCAGGCGTGGGAGGAACAGCGCTCGTTCCGCTCCATTCTGGAAGAGGACCCGACCGTGACCGCCACGCTGACCAAGGAAGAGCTGGACGACTGCTTCGACTACCGCTATCACCTCAAGCACGTGGATACGATTTTCAAGCGTCTTGGACTGCTTTGATTTCTACACGCTACCCATACAAACGCTCCCGGCAGGAAGCCGGGGGCGATTTTTCTTTGAAGGGATTACCAAAATAAGGAATCCGTTATTTCTCTTGAGAAAGTCCTCAGCCAGTCCAAAAATACCCTCCATATTCCTTATTGTTGTTGATGACAGTAAATAAGAAATAAAACCTCCTATGAATGTAAAATAATGTCGAATATTAAAAAAACATCATGTAGAAAAAATATTTACAGAAAAGAATGAATTGAATAACATATAGTCGAGGAGTTAAATGGAAATGTTTTAAAAAAATCAAAACTGTTTGGGGTAGCTCCTATGTACGTATCTGCGACAACCCCGGCTTCATCGCTGGCCCCAAATATGTATGCGAGTATGTCACTACAAGAAATACGGCGGCGTCAAAACGTATATTCAGTACACGTATGACACGAGAAACTGAAGTGAGATGATGCTAACAACTTCGTCAGCAATGATCAGAGATTCATATCGAGACGACATCAAAATACATGCGTGGAAGCGGAAAAGGAGGCCTTCATGAAGACGACCTCCTTTTTCCTCTCTTTATGGGCAGACACATACTTTCATGTGGGGGATGAAATGATTTTTACTTCGTATATCGTCTTGGCTTTGGCATGAGGGATCTGCAAAGGAGACAAAGCGCCTTTTTTCCGGGAAAGGGATCAGCATGGGCAAATCGTAAAAATGCCGGATGAACAAGAAAAAAATACGTTGATGGTATTTACAAACGACATGTGCGGAACATGCAAACACGTGGTACCAGAATTAGATCATGTAAAAAGACATTACACCGATCTCAGAATTATTGTTGTGTCCAGTCCAATCTACTATGAAGAAGGCTTGCAGGTGCCAGATGGTGTTCATCTCATTCGTTCGGATGGGCTTATGAATACATACCTGATTCATTCGGTGCCAACCGCGATGCTAATCGACCGGGAAGGAATCATTTTAGCCACCCAATCCGTTTCCAGTTACGAGAATATTATGGACATGATTGGCCTATCGGCAGAAAAAGTAAGCTAGGGGGAACCAATGAGTACAGCCATCAAACTTGTGGACGTGGAAAAAACCTACCATGGTGACGGAGTGGTTACCCGAGCGCTTCAATCCGTCACCTTGACGCTGGACAAAGGACAATTTACGGCAATTCTCGGCCCCTCAGGGTCGGGAAAAACGACATTGCTTACCCTAATCGGCACGCTTGACCGACCGACGGCTGGAACAATCAGATACGGTGACGTGGACGTTCTGGCGTTGAAGGGGAAGCGAATTGCCGATTTCCGTTTTGAGCACATCGGGTTCGTGTTCCAACAATTTCATCTATTGCCTGCGTTGACAGCGCTGGAGAACGTGATGGCACCGCTGTTTTCGCGAAAGGTTTCCTATGACAAAAAAGCGAGAGCCCGGGAACTTTTGGCCTGGGTGGGGCTGGAGGCCAAGAGCGATGCACTGCCGTCCCAATTATCGGGCGGGGAACAGCAACGTGTGGCGATTGCCCGCGCGTTGGTCAATCGTCCAGACTGGCTGCTTGCCGATGAACCGACTGGCAATCTGGATACGAGAAACAGTGAAAACATCGTGAAACTGCTGCGAACCTATCAGCAGGAGCACGGTAGCGGCATTGTCTTGATCACGCATGATCAAACCCTAGCCGATCAAGCGGAGCGGATCATCGAGATGCGCGATGGGCGAATCGTGTCCGATTCCGGGAAGGAGACGGGATGATTCGGTACATTTGGACACAGTGGTGGCGTCACCCCGAACGCTTTCTCCTGCTGCTGGTCGGGATGTTGGCCGTCAGTTCCGTTCTCAGTTACTTTATCGGCGTTACGGAGAGCAGCAGCGGCACGACCCACGATATATTGCAAAAACGCTGGAAGGCGGCCTATCATCTGGTGGTTCGTCCCCCGGATACACGCAGTGTCACGGAACGGGACGGGCTATTGGAACCCAACTATCTGAGCGGTCTGCACGGGGGAATCAGCCTCGCGGATTACGAGGCGATCAAAAGAATGCCGGAAGTCGAAGTTGCCGCACCGCTGGCCCCTGTCGGATACGACACGACTGTTTTCTGGTTTGGGAAGATCAGCAAGCCAGAACAACCGGGAATCTATCGACATGTTGTGGAAGTATATGCCGACGATGGCGTACAACCCAATCTAATGATGCAACAGACAAGGTATTACACGGTCGGCCCTTGGAGCATGCCGACCGATTGGGAGCAGGCGCTGCGTGACTATGGGGTGGAAACATGGATACTAGATATGGGCGGAGGAATCAATCAACTGCTGGTTGTTGGCATCGATCCGCAGGCAGAAGCGGCGCTGGTCGGATTGGATCAAGCCGTGTTGCCGATCGGGAAAAGCCGGTATTTTACGGAACAGGACAAAGTGACAACGATAGATGCGGGAGACGGACGAAAGGTGATGAATGTGCCCATCCTGATGAGCAGCAGAATGGACAGCGACCTGCAGGTTATTTACAGGTACGAACGATTGGATCTCCCGTTTGCGACGAGTGAAGATGCCAACCGGACGATGGAAGAGGTGAAGAAGAACGGAGGGGTTTCCTATCTGCACCAACAAAAAAGCGCTGGAGAACGGCTGGAATATGTGTTTGACTCCCGGCAGATGCACCAATTGATTCTGGCCAGTTTGTCGGGCGTGGACCCTGAAACGGGAAAGCCTTTTTCACGCTATGATCACGGCGGCCAGTCGGCCGCTCTCGCCGGACTATTTTTGGAAAAGCCTTCTTCGCTTTCCCTGCGGAAAGTGAGCAGTCCTTACCCAGAGCGCTGGCCTTACGGGTACGAGGCGATACCCGTGCAGCCCAATATTCCGGCAGAGCTTCAGACATACTTCTTATTAATGAAGCCCGAGCGTTATCCCAACTCCTTTCGCTCCACCCAATTTTTTGTTGATTGGAAGAACAAGGATATAACCCCTTACTGGATAGGGTTTTACGATCCCGAGAAGTTACGTATTTCCAAAGAACCTGACAGCGAACTGCCCATGGAAACCTATCGGCCCGCTACTGGGCGGTTGGTGCTAGACAAAGACGACAAACCATTAAACCCCCCGGTACAGGTGAAACCGACTAACAATCCGTTTGGCCTTCTTACCAGTCCACCTCTGCTGTTGACTACCTTGGAAGCGGCAGCGGAGTTGTTGGGTGACAAACCGATTGCCGCGATTCGGCTGAAGGTAAAGGGAGTGCAGGAGGTAAGTGAAGAGAATAGGGAAAAATTAGAATTATTGGCGAGAGAGATCGAAAACAAGACAGGATTGATCGTCGATATGACCCTGGGATCGTCTCCCCAGCCCGTTCTCGTTCACATCCCGAAAAACGGGACATACGACGAGTTGGGGTGGATGGAGCAGTTTTTTATCAAGCTTGGGACGGCTTTTACCCTGGTTCAGGAGACAAAGCTGGGCTTTTCCGGGGTGATTGGTATCGTGATGCTCGTAGCTGTTGCCTACGTGTTCGCCACCAATCTGGTTACGCTGTACGCCCGGATAGACGAGTTCGGTCTGCTGCTTGCTGTCGGCTGGCGGCCCGGACGCGTGGCGGGCATGATGTTTGTCGAGGCGGCCCTGTTGGGGGGAGGGGCCGCGCTGGTTAGCTGGGCAATCGCGGGATTTGCTGTATGGCAGCAACAAGCTGCGGTGCCGGTGTGGCGTATTCTTTTCATTGGTTTGTGCGGTCTGGTCATTTATGTGCTGGCGGCGATTCCGGCTGCATGGCTAGTTCGCAAGATACCGCCGCACGTGATCATGCGGTATGGCGAGATGCGTCCCGTTACTCGACGGACCGTACGGGTGAAGGGAACGTTTTCTCTGGCCTTGGGCCATTTGTTGGCAAGGTATCGCCGCTGTCTGTTGTCCGTCTTTGCCATGGCAGTGCCCACCTGCTTTCTGGTCTTTTATGAGTTTGTCACGAACCGCCTGCAGGGAGTTCTGTACACGTCGTGGCTGGGGCAGTATGTGGCCGTTGAGATCGGGGATGCCCATTACATCGCGATGATACTCGCCTTGGCACTGGCTGTGCTGACAACGGCGGAGATCATGTGGCAAAACGTCATGGAACGAAAAGCGGAACTGCTTTTACTCAAGGCCGTCGGTTGGCGCAGCGGGGCTATTTTTCGCCTGATCGTATGGGAAGGGGTGATGTGCGGACTCCTCGCTTCCGGATGCGGGCTGGCTTTGGGATATGCCTTGATTGCGTGGATGTACCGTCAGTTGCCCGGCCTCGATGTCCTATGGCTGATGGGGGTCGGCTTGATTCCGATTTTGGCTGCCGTCCTCGGTGCTCTTTTCCCGGCGGTAATGGCCATTCGCCTAAGGCCGGCCGCAGGCATTCGCGGATCACAACGAAATCGTCAGCGTACGGAACGGAAGCTGCAGTTGACGATTGCTGTGCTGCTGGTTTCCAGCCTGTTAGGAGCCGCAGCCGGCACGACCCGATTGTGGCAGATGTATCTCCGGCAGGAGGCAGATACATCGATTTCTGCATACGCACCCAATCAGTCAACAGGGGACAGCGCCAAAGAAAGACCGGGCAAGGTTGGCGATCTGGCCGGATTTGATCCCCGTCCGGTTCCAGACGGGAGCAAAGGAACGTACCAGTTGGCATTTCACATGGATCAAAGCGGGAAGTTTACGGCTGAGGCGACGATTGTGGTGGAGAACCGTTCACCGGATACCTGGGATCGCTTGCTGTTTTACTTTATTCCCAACGCGTTTACCAACGCCAACAAGCCCCATACGGTAAAGGACGCGGCCGACGTGAAGATCGTCAGCCTCCACCTGGATCAGCAGAAAACGGATTACCAGCTTACACATGATACGCTCACCATTCCCCTGACGGAGGGGATGGCACCGGGCGAAAAGCGGGAAGTACGGATCTCGTACACGTTTACGGTCCCGAAGGACGGAATTCGTTTCGCCAGGAAAGGGCATCGCTATTACCTGGCCCAGGCCTATCCCATGCTGGCCACGTACCACAACGGATGGAACAAGCAGGATTTCCGGATCAGCAGCGAATCCTATCATACGGGTCACGCCGATTTTACCGTTTCCTACCACATTCCTACAGGGTATCTGTTCGTCAGTTCGTCTGATCAAGATCCGGTTGAAGCGACAGAGACGGGGCAGGTGACCATTTCTCGCGTCAGAGAAGTGTTTGCTGCGGTCGTAAACGGCCTCACCTGCGTTTCCGACACCGTAAGCGGAGTACAGATTCGCGTGTTTGGCGAGGAAGTGAACAGGGGGAAAATGGAGGCAGCACTCGCAACCGCCAGGGAGGCCGTGCCGTTTTTTATCAACAAGATCGGCAGCTATCCCCATCGCCAACTGGACATCATGCTGGACGATGGCGCCAGTATGGAGTATCCCGGCATCGTAACCGTCGCTCCGCAAGACGACCTTGCATCATTGAGGAAAACGGTCGTTCACGAGATTGTTCATCAATGGTTCTACGCCGTTGTGGCAAACGACCCCTATCACGAGGGCTGGCTGGACGAGGGC
Source organism: Brevibacillus thermoruber 423 (assembly GCF_000454065.1). Taxonomy (GTDB): domain Bacteria; phylum Bacillota; class Bacilli; order Brevibacillales; family Brevibacillaceae; genus Brevibacillus; species Brevibacillus thermoruber. Next base: position 309,326 of record NZ_KE695654.1, on the reverse strand, counting down.
ATCACTGAATTCGCGGTCTCTCTGTTCTTTCTTGGTCACGACAAGATGACAGAGGAGGAGGTTTTCGCTCAAGCCAACCGGGCTGCCGTCATTGCTGGTGAGAAGCCGTCCAATCTGCCGCTGGACCAGTATGACGGCGAAACCTACGGAGCGTTTTACGCCGTTCCGTCACTGCGGCTGTGGGAGTTGGTCTCCACGTACGGCGATGTGGAAGAAGGCTGGCGTTTTCTTCGCGCGTATTACGAAAGATATTCCTATCAACAGGTGGACACCAAGGAGTTTATCCGGTTTGCGACGACCTATTTCTCGGTGAAAGAGACGTATTTTTCCTCCTGGCTCAAACTGCGGTAAGCATGAAACATGGCTGGACGATTGCTACACTTACCGTTAGGCTCAAACCGAGCGAACGTACATTCAACCTTACCTCCGTTCTGAGGTAAGGTTTCAAACGTGAAGACAAAGGGCCTCCCCGCCGTCTTACTCCCGTTCATATCGTAACCGTGCGGTTCTCTCCCCACCTTACAAAAATGTAAGGTTCTTGAAATGTAACGCGATGGTTCGGGCAGCCGCCTGCTTTTACAATAAAGACAAATCATTCGGAATTCTTGATGAGGAAACGGGAGAAAACCATGAACACCACACGCACGCATGAACAATGGAATCATCAGCGCATTTACGAAGAGTATTCCGCCCACATTCACCGGTATTTCCGCTATCGCGTCAAAAACGTCTGGGACGTGGAGGATTTGACGACCACCGTGTTTGTCAAGGTGTACGCCAAGCTGGACCAGTACGACGGGCGGCATCCGTTTGGCGCCTGGATCTTCCGCATCGCCCACAATACCCTGGTCGACTACCTGCGCAAAAAGCGGGAGTGCCCGGTCGACACCGAGACGTTTGCGGCGATGAAGGCGAACGACAAGCTGCCGGAGGAGCGGCTGCTGAGCCGGGAATCCCATGACGCGCTGTGGAAAAACGTGCGGACGCTGTCCGTGGACCAGCGCCGCGTCATCTCGCTGCGCTACCTGGCCGACCTGAGAATGAACGAAATCGCAAAAATCCTGGGCAAGTCGGAAGCGTCCGTGAAGATTTTGCACTTCCGCGGCATCCGCAAACTGCAGCAGCTAATGGCTGCCCAAGGATAGGAACCCACCGAGGGATGGACGACAGCGCCATCCCTTTTCTTTCGTGTGCCCGCGCATCGCGGGGGCGAATCCGGGCGGGGGCCCGTCCGCTACTGCCGGCGGAACTCTTTTGGTATAGTACAACATAAGGAGTATGAGAGCGAGGAGTATGCCGATGTCGACGATCATGATTGTGGAAGACGATCCGAAAATCACGAAGCTGCTGCAAAACCAGTTGGAGAAATACGGCTATCACGCGGTCAACATCGAACACTTCGACCGGGTGATGGAGGTGTTTGCCGAGGTGAAGCCCGACCTGGTGCTCCTGGACGTGAACCTGCCCAAGTATGACGGGTTTTACTGGTGCCGGCAGATCCGGCAGGTGTCCAACTGCCCGATTCTGTTCATCTCCGCGCGGGAGAGCAAGATGGACCAGGTGATGGCGCTGGAGAACGGCGCCGACGATTACATTACCAAGCCGTTTGACTACGACGTGGTGCTGGCGAAAATCCGCAGCCAGCTTCGCCGCGCCTACGGGATGTACGCCGTCCAGGAAGGGGAGCGGACGGTGGAGGCGGCCGGGCTGAAGCTGTTTCCGGAGCGGATGGAGCTGGTGATGCACGACAGGAAAGTGGAGCTGAGCAAAAAAGAGGCGCTGCTCCTGGAGGCGCTGATCACCCAGTACCCGCGCGTCGTCAGCCGCGAACGCCTGCTGGAGAAGCTGTGGGACGAGCAGTTCGTGGACGAAAACACGTTGAATGTGTACATTACGCGCGTGCGCAGCAAGCTGAAAGACCTGAACCTGGACGGAGCGATTGAGACGGTTCGCGGCTCCGGCTACCGCCTGCGGGCCACCTGGGAGGACGGGCGATGAGGCTGTTTTGGAAAGACCAGCTCGTCTTTCTGGTGTTTTTCTTTGTCCAGTTGGCGCTGCTCGTGCTCATCTTTGCGCTGGACGGGTACTGGAACCCTTCGCTGATCAGCTACGCGGTGTTTCTGTGCGCGTTTTTTGCCGGCAGCTACCTGGTCGTCCGGTACCTGCTGAACCGGCCGGTCTACCAACGGCTGAGCCATCCCGTCCAGTCGCTGGACGAGCTGAACCAGCGGCACGGCAACGCCGCCCTGGGACGAGCGGTTGACCAGACGTTTCAGGAGCTGTACCGGCTGTTCAAGGAGCAGCTCCACGCCTACGAAACGAAGCAGCGGGAATACACGACGTTTATCCAGCAGTGGGTGCACCAGATGAAGACGCCGATCTCGGTCATTCACCTGCTGCTGCAGGATGATCCCGATCCGCGGGCGGAAAGCGTCCGCGAAGAGGTGGACCGGATCAAGCGCGGGCTGGAGACGGTTTTGTACATCGCCCGGCTGGACCGGTTTGAACAGGATTTTCTCATCGAATCGGTCTCGCTTAGGCAGTTGGTCCAGGCGGTGGTGTCGGAAAACAAGCGGCTGTTTATCCGCAATCAGGTGTATCCCGAAGTGAAGGTGGACGAGCGGCTTGCGGTGGAGTCGGACGAGAAATGGCTGTCGTTCGTGCTCAATCAACTGCTGACCAACGCCGTCCGCTACTCCGCGGGCAAAAGCAGCAAAGTGGGCATCCTTGCCTATCCGCGCGGGATGGATGTGGTCCTGGAAGTGCGGGACAACGGCATCGGCATTCCGCCGGAGGACGTCCACCGCGTGTTTCAGCCGTACTTTACGGGGGAAAACGGACGCCGATACCCGGAATCGACCGGCATGGGGCTGTATTTGGTCAAGGAAATCTGCGGCCGCCTGCATCACGGGGTGGAACTGGAGTCAAAGGTGGGCGAGGGCACGTCGGTCCGCATCGTCTTTGCCGCCGTCGTCCCAACCTTACAAGAACGTAAGGAGGATGAAAGCTAATTCGATAGCTTGGCTGCGCGCGCTTCCGTATAGTGGGAAGGAGAGCAGGAAGACTGCACGGTTTGAAACGCTCGAACGAAAGGAGAAGCGCACATGGACATGCTGCAAGTCAGGAAACTCAGCAAAATATACGGAGGCAAGGTCACGTATCGCGCGCTGACCGACATCGATTTTACCATTCGCAAGGGAGAGTTTGTCGGCATCATGGGGCCGTCCGGAAGCGGGAAAACGACGCTTCTGAACATGATCTCCACCATCGACAAGCCCACTTCCGGGGAGGTGCTTTTGAACGGCACCAATCCCCACCAGTTGAAGGGGAGCAGGCTGGCGCTGTTCCGCCGCCGGGAATTGGGATTCGTCTTCCAGGATTTCAACCTGCTGGACACGCTGACCATCGGGGAAAACATCATCCTGCCCCTGACGCTGGACGGCGAAAACGTGCGCGTCATGCAGGAGAAGCTTGAGACCGTGGCGGCCAAATTGGGCATCAGCGACATTCTGGACAAACGCACCTACGAGGTGTCGGGCGGCCAGCGGCAGCGGGCGGCCATCGCGCGGGCGATCATCCACTCGCCGTCGCTCCTTTTGGCGGACGAACCGACGGGCAACCTGGATTCGAAAGCCTCCCGCAGCGTGATGGAGACGCTGGAGGCGATCAACAAGAACGACGGCACGACGATGATGATGGTCACCCATGACCCGCTGGCGGCCAGCTACTGTCACCGCGTGATCTTCATCAAGGACGGCCAACTGCACAACGAGATGTACCGGGGAGAGAGCCGGCAGGCGTTCTTCCAGAAAATCATCGACGCCCTGTCGCTGTTGGGAGGGAACGCGCATGACCTTTCGACAATTCGCGTGTAACAACGTCTCCCGCAACAAGCGCACCTATGCCGCGTTTTTCCTGAGCAGCGTCTTTTCCGTGATGATTTTCTTCATCTATGCGATGTTTATCTTCCATCCGGAGATTGAGAACGGGGAGATTAACGCCAACGTGGCCAAGGGCATGATGGTGGCCGAGTACATCATCTACCTGTTTTCGTTCTTTTTTCTGTTTTACTGCGTCAGCGCCTTCTTGAAAAAGCGGGAGAAAGAGTTCGGCATCCTGTTCATGCACGGCATGACCCGCTGGCAGCGCAACGTGCTGATCTTTATGGAAAACCTCATCATCGGCTTGCTGGCGATCGTGTTCGGCATCGGCCTGGGGATGGTGCTGGGCAAGCTGTTCTTCCTGTTTGCCGGCTTTTTGCTGGATGTGGAGGCGCTGCCGTTTTACCTGCCGCTCAAGGCGATTGCCTTGACGGTGGTCGCGTTCCTCTTCCTGTTTGTCGCCATCTCCGTGTGTATCGTCCTGTTTTTGAAGCGGAGCAACCTGCTGGAACTCCTGCAGGGCAGCCAGCGGCCGAAGCGGGAGCCGACCGCGTCCGTCTTTCTCTCGCTGTTGGCGGCGGGACTGCTGGGGACGGCCTACGCCCTGGCGCTTTGGGCGGAAGGGACGTACGTCCCGGTGCTGCTGCTGCCGGTCAGCGCGATGACGATTGCCGGAACCTACCTACTGTTCACGCAGTTGAGCGTGTTCATCATCCGGCTGTTGAAGCGAAACCGCCGCGTATACTGGAAGCGCACCAACCTGGTGACACTTTCCGCCCTGGCGTACCGGATGAAGGACAACGCGCGGATGTTTTTCCTCGTCTGCATCGTTTCCACGGTGGCGTTCTGCGCGATCGGGACGCTGGCGGCCCTGGCCGGTTCGATTCAGGAAACGGTGGTCAAGACCAATCCGTTTGCGTTCGAATATCATTCGATGGCGGAAAACAAGCAGGAACAGCAGCATCTGGCCATGATTGAAACGGCGCTGAGAGAAGGCGGCTTTCCGTTTGAAAAGTACGCCCTGACGGTTCGCTACCTGCCCGTCCCGACCAGCGAGGACGAGCGGGACGCCTCGGTCGCCGTGGTGAAGCAGTCCGATTACAACCGCTTTGCCCGCGCGGCTGGCGCGGAGGAAGTGACGGTGGGAGATCGGGAAGCGGTCTACTTCCCGCGCTGGCCGGACGAGAAGCTGATCGAGAGCGGGACGCTGCAAATCGGGAACGTACGGCTGCAGCCCAAAGGGGTGGAGGGATTTCCCCTGCTCCCTTCGCTCACCGGCGGGCCGATCGCCGTCGTGCCGGATGAGCTGTATGATCGGGCAAAACCGGTGGCGGAGCAGCACAGCTATGGGTACGTCGTGGACAACTGGAAGGAGACGAAGGAGATTGGCGAAAAGCTGGAACAGGAACTGGGCGACGGACGTACCAGGTCGTATTCCCTTTCCGCCCGCGCTCCGCAGTACTACATCTTGAAACAGATGGCCAACACCGGCCTGTTCATCGGCCTCTTCGTCGGCGTCCTGTTCTTTGTCGCGGCGGCCAGCTTCCTGTACTTCCGCCTGTACACCGACCTGGAAAACGACAAGCGTCAGTATGGCGCCATCACCAAGATCGGGCTCTCCGAACAAGAGCTGTCCAAAATCGTCACGACGCAAATTGCCCTGCTGTTCTTCGCTCCCATCCTGGTGGCGATCGTCCACAGCGCCGTCGCGTTTGTGTCGCTGCAGAGCATGCTGAAGCTGATGCTCATCGCATCGGTCTTCAAACCGACGGTGATCGTGCTGGCAAGTTTTGTGCTGGTGCAATTCGTCTATTTCTGGATGATCCGCAACCGCTACCTGTTCCACTTGAAAAAAGCGGTGTTATAGAAAGCGGCCTGCGCAGATCCCGCGCGGCAGGAGGACCCTGCTGCCCGGGATCTTTGTCGTTGGAGGAAGCCGGGCGTGGCCCGTGATGCGGCTGCGCGAAGCCGGATGAATATGGCGAAACAGCATATGTTTTCAGAAAGTATATTGAAAATGCTGCGTAGAATAAATTTTGAGAAAACTATTGCACTTAGGTGAGAATCGTATTATAGTATCTAAACATAGACGATATTCGTCGGAAAATTTATTTTTATTGCCGCAATAGGTAATGACTTACAGGAAATCTGGTCGAAAAAAGGTAGGGGAGTTATGGAAGAGAAATATCATCGCTCACTGTATTCCCAACTGGACGATTTGGATTACGCCATCGCCCGCGCGCTGCAGGACAATGCGCGGCTGCCGTTTACGCAGATCGCCAAGGAATTGGGCGTCACGGAAAAGACCGTGCGGATACGCGTCCAGCAGATGCAGGACGAGGGCGTGCTCAGCCTGGTAGGAATCGTCAACCCGGTCAAGGCCGGAATCACGGTGCAGTCGCTGATCCAGGTGGCCGTCGAGGCGGACAAGCTGGACGACGTGGTGGCGGAACTGCAGGACATCTACGAGGTCAGGCTGGTCGTGCTGACCACGGGCGATTACCAGTTGATGATCCAGGTGTTGAACCGCGATTACGAGGAATTGTCGCAATTTTTAATGAATAAGCTCAACAAAATCAAGGGCATCACCAAGGTCAACGTCATCAACGAACTGAAAGTGCTGAAATCGCGCTTTCGCTTTATCCGCTGAAGACAATCGTTCCTGGCAGCAGGAGCGGTTGCCATATACATTCAACAAAAAGGAAGGGGAGGACTTATGTTATCGAAAAAGATGGGCAAAACGCTGCTGGCAGCGGTCTTGGGAACAGCGCTGCTGGCCGCCGGTTGTGGAGGAGGTGGCGGCAGTCAGACGGGGACCGCTCCGTCCGCCAGCACAGGCAAAAAAGTGATCAACATCGGGTTGAAAGCAGATCCGCCGACGCTCGATCCGAGCACCTCCACCGCGCTGGTCGACCGCATGGTGTACGCCAGCATTTACGACAAGCTGTTTGACATCGATCCGAGCGGCAAGATCGTGCCGATGCTGGTCAGCTCGTACGAAGTGTCGCCGGACGGCAAAACCTACACGCTCAAGCTGAAAGAGGGCGTCAAGTTCCACGACGGCACCGACTTTGACGCGGAGGCGGTCAAGTTCAACTTCGAGCGCAACATGAACGGCGAAAAGTCCAGACGCAAAAGCGAGCTGAAAGTGGTGGACTCCGTCACGGCAGTTGACAAGCACACGGTCAAGATTCAACTGAAGGAGCCGTTCGCGCCGCTGCTCTCCATCCTGGCCGACCGCTCGGGGATGATGGTCTCGCCGGCGGCTGTCAAACAGTACGGGGACGACTTCCTCAACCATCCGGTCGGCACCGGGCCGTTCGTCTTCGTCGAGCACGTCAAAGGAGACCACGTGACGCTGAAGCGCAACGACAACTACTGGAACGGCAAGGTGAACGTGGATGAGGTCACCTACAAGGTGTTCACCAACGGCACGGCCAAGGTGCAGAACCTGCGCTCCGGCATGCTGGACATCATCGATGAGGTACCGGTGAAGGAGATTCCGGCGATCAAAGGAGATGCCAACCTGCAGTTGGTGGCCGAACCCAGCATGGGCTACATGGGCTTCTATCTGAACAACAGCAAGCCGCCGTTTGACAACAAGTACCTGCGCCAGGCCGTGGAGCGGGCCATCGACCGGGAAGCCGTGGTCAAGGTGCTGTTCAACGGCTACGCGCTGCCGGGCCGTTCGCCGTTTGCGCCGGGCAACCTGGCGTACAGCAGCGAGCTGGACAAGCCGGTCAAGCCGAATCCGGATGAGATCAAGCAGCTTCTGGCCAAAGGCGGCAAGCCGAACGGATTCAGCTTCAAGCTGAACATCGCGACCTCGACGGAGAACGAACAGTTCGGCGCCGTGATCCAAAACATGCTGAAACCTTACAACATCAACGTGCAGTTGGAAAAGTTGGAATTCGGCCAATTGATCGAAAAAGGGGACAAAGGCGACTTCGAGGCGCTCAACCTGGGCTGGTCCGGACGCCAGGACCCCGACCAAAACTTCTATGATTTCGTCGTCACCGGCACCCCCAACAACGACGGCCGCATCAGCATTCCGAAGCTGGACGAGCTGGCCGCCAAGGCGCGCGTGGAGCTTGACGAAGCGAAGCGCAAGCAGATGTACGAGGAGGCGGTCAAGATCCTGCAGGAAGAAGCGGGCTACGTCTACGTCTACCACCAGTACAACCTGCTGGCGATGAGCAAGAAGATCAGCGGCTTTACCTACGTGCCGGACGGCCTGATCCGCACGGCGACGCTGGACAAGCAGTAACCGACACACCGTAGTACGGGGAGGAATTGTCATGATGTTTGTGGTGAGACGCCTGCTGCTGACAATCCCGATTCTCCTTCTGGTGTCGATCATGACGTTCTCCTTAATCCACTTGATCCCGGGCGATCCAGCCCGGGTCATTTTAGGACAAGAGGCGACACCGGAGGCGTATCAGGCGCTGCGGGCCGAATTGGGGCTGGACAAACCGATTGTGGTCCAGTACTTTTCCTGGCTGGGCAAAGTGCTCCAGGGGGATCTGGGCATGTCGATTACCGACCGCGTGCCGGTCTCCGAACTGATCATGCAGCGGCTGCCGGCCACCGTGGAGCTGACCATCGGCACGTTTCTCGTCGCGCTTCTCATCGCGTTTCCGGCCGGCATCCTGGCCGCGGTGCGGCGGGGAACGTGGATCGACTACACCAGCACGTTTGCCGCGTTGGGCGGCATGAGCATCCCCAGCTTCTGGCTGGCGATGATGCTGATCATTTACTTCGCCGTGGAAAATCAATGGCTGCCGTCTTCGGGCTACGTGCCGTTCAGCGAAAACCCGGCGCAGAACATCATGGCGATGATTCTGCCCTGTCTGGCCACCGGCCTGCGCGAATCGGCCGTCTTGATGCGGATGCTGCGCTCGTCCCTGTTGGAAGTGGTCAACATGGACTTTATCCGCACGGCCAAGGCCAAGGGGCTGAACGAGGTGCGCACCGTGCTCGGCCACGCGCTGCGCAACGCGCTCATTCCCGTGGTCACCACCTCCGGTCTGATGATTGCCGGCCTGCTGGGCGGGCTGGTCATCACCGAATCGATTTTTTCCATTCCGGGATTCGGCCGGCTGATCGTAGAATCGGTGTTTAAGCGGGATTACGTCACGGTCCAGGGGGCCATCCTGGTGTCGGCCATTCTGGTCGTGGCGGTAAACCTGGTGGTGGACCTCCTGTACGCTGTCATCGATCCGCGCATCAAGGCGGGGAAAGGGGCGGAAGGATAATGAACGCGATGCGAAAATTTGTGCGCAACGGCCTGGGCGTTCTCGGCGGGTTGATCATCCTCTCGCTGATCGTCGTCGCCATCTTCGCGGAGCAGATCGCCCCCTACGATCCCAACGCGCAAAACTACGACAAGGTGCTGATGCCGCCCAGCGCGGAGCATCCGTTCGGCACGGACGACCTGGGACGGGACATCTTCTCCCGGGTCATCTACGGCTCCCGCATTTCGATTGAAGCGGCGGTCATCTCCGTCGGCATCGCCATGCTGATCGGCGTGCCCATCGGCCTTTTGTCCGGCTACTACCGCGGCTTCTGGGACGAGTGGATCGTCATGCGCACCGTGGACGCGATGCAGGCGTTTCCGTTTCTGATTCTGGCGCTCGCCATCTCCGCCGTGCTCGGCTCCGGCTTCGGCAACGCCATGCTGGCGATCGGGATCGGCTTTTCCCCCGCCTTCGTCCGCATTACGCGGGGACAGGTGCTGTCGCTTCGCAACATGGAGTACATCCAGGCGGCCCGGGCGGTGGGCGTCAAGGACAGCCGGATCATTTTCCGCCACATCCTGCCCAACGCGCTCAACCCGATCGTCATCCAGGCCACGCTGGCGATGGCGGCGGGGATTCTGGCGGAAGCCTCGCTCTCCTATCTGGGGCTGGGCGTACAGCCGCCGACGCCGTCCTGGGGCAGCATGCTGAATCAGGCCCAGACGCTGATGTCCGTCGCGCCGTACGCCACCTTTTACCCCGGCATGGCAATCTTCCTGGTCGTGCTCGGCTTCAACCTGCTGGGCGACGGTCTGCAGCAAATACTAGATCCGCGGGTGCGGAAATAAACTGGGGAGGAGAGCCTCATGACGACCATACTGGAAGTGGAACAACTGAGAACGCGGTTTCGCACGGAAAACGGCGTCGTCAACGTGGTCGACGGCGTCGACTTCTCCATCCGCGCCGGCGAGACGCTTGGCGTCGTAGGCGAATCCGGCTGCGGCAAAAGCGTCACCAGCCTCTCGATCATGCGCCTGCTGCCGCCCAACGGCAGGGCGGAGGGAACGATCCGGTTCAACGGCACCAACCTGCTGGAGCTGTCGGAAAAAGAGATGCAGGCGGTGCGCGGCAACGAAATCTCGATGATCTTTCAGGAGCCGATGACCTCGCTCAACCCGCTGCACACGGTGGGCAGGCAGATCGAAGAAGCGATCCTGCTGCACTGGAAAGTGAGCAAGGCGCAGGCCAAGGAACGGGCGATCGCGATGCTGAAAGCGGTGGGCATGCCGCGCGCGGAAGAGATCTACGGGGAGTACCCGCACCAGCTCTCCGGGGGGATGCGGCAGCGCGTGATGATCGCGATGGCGATGGCGTGCGACCCCAAGCTGATCATCGCCGACGAGCCGACGACGGCCCTGGACGTGACGATCCAGGCGCAGATTCTCGACCTGATGCGGGAACTGAAGGAGAAGACGGGCACATCGATCATGCTGATCACGCACGATCTGGGCGTCGTCGCCGAGATGTGCGACCGCGTCATCGTCATGTACGCCGGGCAGGTGGTGGAGGAGACCGACGTGGAAACGCTGTTTGAACAGCCGAAACACCCGTACACCATCGGCCTGATGAGATCGATTCCCGAGCTGGACGAGGAGCGGGAGTACCTGGACACCATCCCGGGCGCGGTGCCGCTGCCCAACCAGATGCCGAAGGGCTGCCGGTTTGCCCCGCGCTGCGCGCAGGCCATGCCGATCTGTCACGAACAGCCGCCCGAGCTTTTGCAGTTGGACGGCCACAAATGCCGCTGCTGGCTGTACGCGGAAGGGAGGGATGAGGCATGAAGCCGCTGTTGGAAGTAAAAGGGCTGCAGAAGCACTTTCCGATCAAGTCCGGCTTTTTCAAGAAAACGACGGGATACGTGAAGGCCGTCGACGGCATCGACCTGCAGGTGTTTCCAGGAGAGACGCTGGGCATCGTGGGCGAGTCGGGGTGCGGCAAGTCGACCACCGGCCGGACCATTTTGCGGCTGCTGGAACCGACCGCAGGGGAGGTCTGGTTTGACGGCAAGGATCTCGCCAAGCTGTCCAAGGAAGAGATGCGGCGCATGCGCAAGGACCTGCAGATGGTCTTTCAGGACCCGTACGCCTCGCTCAATCCGCGCATGACGATCAAGCAAATCCTGATGGAGTCGCTGGAGGTGCACAACATCGGGACGCGGGAGGAACGGCTGAAAACCATCGAAGAGATCATCGAGATCGTCGGTCTTCGCAAGGAGCACCTGAACCGGCATCCGCACGATTTTTCCGGCGGCCAGCGGCAGCGCATCGGGATCGCCCGGGCGCTGGTGGTGAAGCCGAAGCTGATCATCGCGGACGAACCGGTGTCGGCGCTGGACGTCTCGATCCAGTCGCAGATTCTGAACCTGTTGAAAGATCTGAAAAAAGAGTTTAACCTGACCCTGATGTTTATCTCGCACGACTTGTCGGTCGTCAAACACCTGTGCGACCGGGTGGCCGTCATGTATCTGGGGCGGGTGGTGGAAATTGCCGACAAGCGGACGCTGTTCGACAATCCCAGCCATCCGTACACGCGGGCGCTGCTGTCCGCCGTTCCCGTGGCCAAACCGCGGCAGAAGCGGGAACGCATCCTGCTGACCGGCGACCTGCCCAGTCCGGCCAATCCGCCGAGCGGCTGCACGTTCCATCCGCGCTGCCCGCATGCGACCGACCTGTGCAAGACCAAAGCGCCGAGCCTGACCGATATCGGGGGAGGACAGTTCGTCTCCTGCCACCTGGTACATGCAGGCGAGCTGGCGACCTGACGGCGGGACGGAGGCATTCAGATGATCTACTGGCAGTTGTTTCTCGCGTTTTTTCGCATCGGCATTTTCGGCTACGGCGGCGGCCCGACGATGGTCCCCCTGTTTTACGCCGAGTGCGTGCAGAAGTACAAATGGGTAAGCGAAGAGGACTTTACCGACAACCTGGCGCTGGCCAACGCCCTGCCCGGCCCGATCGCCACCAAGCTGGCAGCGTTTATCGGGTACCGGGTCAAAGGCTGGAGCGGCGCGCTGGTGGCCAACTGCGCGGTGGTGCTGCCCATCGTGCTGGTCATGATCGCGCTGCTGCAGGTGATTTACCAGTGGAAGGACGCGCCCGGCGTGTACGGGATGATTCAGGCGATCCAGCCGGTGATCGCCGTCATGACCGGCGTGCTGACCTGGGAGTTTTTGCAGAAGGGCTGGCAGGGAGCGGGGAACAAGAGCGGCGTCGCCCTCATGCTGGTCCTGTCGCTGGTGGCCCTGCTCTTCCTTGACCTGCACCCCGGCATTGTGGTGGGCATTGCCCTGGCCGGTTCGTTTGCCTATTCCACCTGGGTGCTGCGGAAGCGGAAAACGCCGGGCGGCAAGGAGGGGGCGGCATGATTTACCTGCAGTTGTTCTGGGCGTTTTTTATCTCCAACATTCTCGGCTACGGCGGCGGGCCGCCCAGCATCCCGCTGATCCAGAACGAGGTGGTCGACCACTATCACTGGATGACGATGAAAGAGTTCGGGGAGGTGCTGGCGGTCGCCAATGCCCTGCCCAGTCCGATCGCCACCAAGCTGGCGGGTTACGTCGGCTACCAGGTGGCCGGCGTGCCGGGGGCGACGGTCGCGCTCTTGGCGACAATCGCGCCGACGGCCATCGCCATGATCCTGCTGCTGAACTTCCTCAACGTGTTTCGCAACGCGCCGCAGGTGAAAGCGATGACGCAATCGGTCCGTCCGATTGTCACCGTGCTCTTGGGCACGATGACGTACGAGTTTTTCCTCGGAGCCGTGGAGGGCATCGGCTGGATGCAGACCGGCATCCTGGCCATCGCCTCCTTTCTCCTGCTGGAAAAGTGGAAGCTGAACCCTGCGCTTGTAATCGCCCTGTCCATGGGTTACGGGTTTTTCTTCATCGGCTAACGATTACAGTTGAATCGGAGGTATACGTATGACACACTTTGACGCAATGGAGTACCCGTACGCGTCCCGGCGTATGACGACGTATGCGAAAAACGGCATGGTGGCCACCTCTCAGCCGCTTGCGGCGCAGGCCGGATTGGACATCTTGAAAAAAGGAGGGAACGCCATTGACGCCGCGATCGCCACGGCCGCCTGCCTCACCGTGGTGGAACCGACGGGGAACGGCATCGGCAGCGACGCGTTTGCGCTGGTCTGGACCAACGGGGAACTGCACGGGCTGAACGCGAGCGGTCCCGCGCCGCAGGCCATTTCCATCGAAGCGGTGAAGGCGAGAGGGCACGAAACCATGCCCACCTACGGCTGGATTCCGGTCACGGTGCCGGGGGCGCCGGCGGCATGGGCGGAGCTGTCCCGCCGCTTCGGCCGCCTGCCGCTCGCGGAAGTGCTGAAGCCGGCGATCGAGTACGCGGAAAACGGCTACCCGCTTTCCCCGACGCTGGCCCGCTACTGGGCGATCGCCTACAACAAGTTTTCCCAGGTGCTGAGCGGTGAGGAATTTGCCCCCTGGTTCTCCACCTTTGCTCCGGACGGTCGGCCGCCAAAAGCGGGCGAGATCTGGAAGTCGCCCGGCCATGCCGAGACGCTGCGGCAGATTGCCGAGACAGGAGCGGAAAGCTTCTATCGCGGCGAACTGGCGGAAAAAATCGACACGTTTTCCCGGCAGTGCGGCGGTTTCCTGCGCAAAGAGGATTTGGCCGCCTACCGGCCGGAGTGGGTCAAGCCGATCAGCGTCAACTACCGCGGCTATGACGTCTGGGAAATTCCGCCCAACGGCCAGGGCCTGGTGGCGCTGATGGCCCTGAACATTTTGAAGGGTTTTGCGTTTGGGGAGAAAGAGACGGTTGACACGTACCACAAGCAGATCGAGGCGATGAAGCTGGCGTTTGCCGACGGGTTCCGCTACATCACGCAGCAGGACAAGATGAGCGTGACCGTCGAGGAGCTCCTGTCCGACCGGTACGCCGACGAGCGGCGCCGCCTGATCGGCGAGCGTGCGCTCACGCCGGAGCCGGGCGACCCGCGCTCCAGCGGGACGGTCTACCTGGCGACGGCCGACGGGGAAGGCAACATGGTCTCGTTCATCCAGAGCAACTACATGGGTTTCGGCTCGGGCATCGTCGTGCCGGGAACGGGCATCGCGCTGCAAAACCGGGGCCACAACTTCTCGCTCGACCCCGCCCACGACAACCGCCTGGAGCCGGGGAAAAAGACGTACCACACGATTATCCCGGGCTTTTTGACCAAGGACGGCAAGGCGGTCGGACCGTTCGGCGTGATGGGCGGCTTCATGCAGCCGCAGGGGCACGTGCAGGTGGTGATGAACACGATCGATTTTCACCTCAACCCGCAGGCCGCGCTGGACGCCCCGCGCTGGCAGTGGCTGGAAGGGAAAACGGTGGAGGTGGAGCGCCACTTCCCGGAACATATCGCCCTCGCCCTGGAACAAAAGGGGCACCAGATCAAGTGGGGATCGTTTTCGAGCAACTTCGGCCGCGGCCAGATCATCTGGCGGGACGAAAACGGCGTGCTGATCGGCGGCACCGACATGCGCACGGACGGCTGCGTGGCCGCGTGGTAAGCGTTTGAGGCAGGCGAGAACCGGCAGTTAACAGAAGACAGACGAAGATCGCGTGAGGCGATAACAGGAATGCCAAAAGAACTATACCGTTCTTTTGGCATTTTTGCTATATTTTTCTTGTTCTTGGCAATGGTGAATGAGGCTGTCTGTCGGTACCGTCACAGAGAGCAGGGCGTTTGTCGTTGAAGGGAGGCAGGCTGCAAACTCATGGAAAGGGTGCAGGGATCTTGAGTGTAGGCCTTTACATCGGACTGATCGTGTTCAACTCTTTTCTGACAATCTTGGTGCTGCCCGGATTTGTGCGAAATTGGAAACGGCTCAAGACCCATGCGATGAAAGGCCGAGCCATTGCCGCGGCATTCACCGTAATCTGGCTGTGGCTGTGCATTCTGTACCAGACCGCTGTCTACCTAAGGTAGCGGTGCAGCGGTGAACCAATCGCGCCGATGCGCATCACCGCCCAGACCTTGTTTGTCATCTACCCGTACCGATTGAAACACCCCGGTTTTTCTCCACCATCCCCCCGACCATTCGTCGAACCGCCGGGCTGTCCGCCCTTCCTGCAGCCGGACGCGAAAAACGTCCCTGGGTCTTTTCGACCAAAAATTTTTCAAACCTTGCAACCTTTTCCTGACAAATTCCGTCGATGATGGTGAAAACACCCACCCCAAATAATGGGAAGGAGGGCATGGATTGCTGTCCCCGTTCGTGACCGTTCCCGTTTTTCTCATCATGGCCGTGTCCGTCTACACCGACCTGCGCCGACGCATGATTTACGACTGGCTCACGCTGCCGGGGATCGCGTACTTCCTCATCTTTCATGCCATCGCCCACCCCGGTCAATGGGTGACGTATGCGCTGGGCGCGATCGTGTTGGGCGGGATCTCGCTTGGCATGGCTGTCGTCAGCAGCGGCCAACTGGGGGGAGGGGATATCAAGCTGTTTGCGCTTGTGGGCTCCGCCGTGGGGTGGCAGGCCGGGCTGCTGATCATGGCCCTTGCCTACATCATCGCGGGATTTGTCGCCATTCCCCTGTGGGCCATCGGAAAAAGATGGGCGGCAGTAGGAAAATGGAAAGAGGTTCCGCTGGCTCCGTTCATAGCGGGGGGGACGATTCTCTTATACATGACGGCAGCCGCTGTCTGATCCACCCCGGGGAGACGGCCGTGCTGCGGCAAATCTTTTCCTTATTTTGTAACTTACAAATTGCTTTCGAAATCTTTCGACATGTTTCGCGGCTGGCATGATGGAGCATCCAGGAACCCCATCCTGCGCTTTCCGACCCAGTCGTGAGCCGATCCGCATGGTCTGACAGCATCATGCCGTGTCTCGCGGCTGACACCATTTATCCAAGGAGAGGGAATCATCTGCATGCTGGAATCCAAACGACGTGCCATCATTTTTCTCACATTGTCCTTTTTGCTTGCGGCTCTGGCGGGCTTTCTGTTTCTGAAAAAAATCAAGGATTTGAACGCCGAACTGGGGGAAATGGTGGAGATTTACGTGGCGAACGCCGACATTCCGTCCCGCTCGCTGATTCAGCCGGATCAGTTGACGACGAGGCCCATCCCGAAGAAATACGCGGATCAATCCTACGTGACCGACAAACTGAGCCTGAAAAACCAGGTGACGGTCGTTCCCCTGTCCAAGGGCGACGTCATTACCAAAAACATCCTCAAGCCCGCCAACATCGTCCGGGACCAAAATCACCGCCTGATTACGGTGTATGCCGGGGGGAACATCATCTTCGACCAGGAACTGGAGGCGCTGGACCGCGTGGATGTCATCATCTCGCACGAGGTGAACGGTAAGCCGGTGACGGAAGTGTTCATGAAAGACGTGCCGGTGGCGATGGTGGCCAAATCGGAGGGCAAGTTTAAAGGCGTGGCGCTGGAACTGCCATTTGAGGACGTGCCCCGGTTCATCCATCAGCAGAACTACGCTGAGCTCATGCGGATCCTGAAGGCCAATGTCGGCAAAGGAGAAGCGGCCATTCCCGAGCCGTTTCAAGAAACGAAACCCGGCCAGCAGGAGACGCCTGGCAAAAGCCCTGCGCCCGGAACCAAACCGGCCGCAAGTCCGGCGGCAAAACCGGCGTCACAGGCGCCGCAGACACCTCCTGCGCCGCAGACATCCCCTGCGACGGCGCCAAACGCGGGACAGCCCGCGAAGCAGCAAGCAGGAACCAAAACCGGAGGGTAAGGCATGAAAACGGAACTCAACATTCTCGTCGTAGCCGATTACGATTCGGTGAAAGACCTGTTGCGGGAATGGCTCGCTCCCTACGAGCATGTGCAGTACACCACATCGATGGAAGTGAAGAAAGAGATTGACCGGATCGGACCCGATGTCGTCCTGCTCGTGCAGCCGGAAGACGGGGCGGGGGTGGAACTGGTTCAGTACATACAGGGCGAGCTGCCCGAGGGAATTGTCATTTTTCTCACGGAAGAGCAGGATTTCGTCCTGCTGCGGGATGTCGTCCGCGCCGGTGCGGTTGAATACATCGTGATGCCCGACGAACTGGCGCTGCTGACGGACCGTCTGGAGAAAATCTCCGAGCTGGCGCAGATGCAGCAGCGCAAAAAGGGAGCGGACGCGTCCGGCAAGGCGTTGGTCCGCGGCCGGGGAAAAGTGTATTCCTTTTACAGCGGAAAAGGGGGGAGCGGCCGTACGCAGCTTGCCACCGGCTTTGCGCAGGCATTGAAACTGGAATCCACCGCCAGCGTCCTGCTGATCGACCTCAACCTGCAGTACGGCGGCGTGGAAACCTTTCTCTCGCTTGACAGCAGCCGCACGCTGGCCGATCTGATGCCGGTCATGAACGAGATGAACGAGAACCACATTCGCAATGTGGCGCAGCGGGAGATCCATTCCAAGCTGGAAGTCCTGGTCAGTCCGCGCGATGCGGAGACAGCGGAGCACATCTCGGAGGAATTTGTCACCCGGTTAATCCGCGCCAGCCGCCGCAGCTACGATTTTGTCATTGTCGACCTGCCGTCGTACATGAACGAGCTGACCTACACGGCGCTGACGGAGTCGGACCTGATCTACTACGTGATGAATCTCGACACGCCTTCGGTTCAGATCTACCGGCTCGCGGAAGAATTGTTCAGACGGCTTCGGATCGATACCGCCGGCAGGCTGGAAGTCGTCGTCAACCAGGTGGGCAGGGACAACGAATTGGCCGTCTCCGACTTGAAGGGGTTGATCACCGCCCCGATCACCGCCGAAATCAGCAGGGATCACCAGGGCGTTCAGGCGGCCGTCAATCAGGGGAAGCCGCTGCAAAAAGAAGCGAACGAGAAAAAGCTGTCTCCTGCGGCGAAGGACATTCGCAAATGGGTGCTCAGGAAATTGTCGTAAGGGGGGAGTTCGATGGCATTATTCCGACGCAGGCACGAAAAGACCCCGCCTGGCGATGAGGCGCCCCGGACCCTTGCATCTCCGCTTGCGGCTCCTTCCTACAATCCGTACCTGGACGAACTGGCGGAACATTACAAGGCCCGACTCTTGCGGGAGACCAACCTGGAACGGCTGACCAGCCTTTCGTCGACCGAGATGCGCCTGGCGATTGAGCGCCTGGTATCCCAATACATGTCGGAAGAAAAGGTCGTCATTCCGCGAAACGAAAAGGAACTGCTGCTCACCCGCCTGATCAACGAATCCGTCGGCCTGGGACCGCTGGAGCCGCTGCTGAACGACCCGGAGATCACGGAAATTTCGATCAACGGCCACAGTCAGGTGTACATCGAGCGGAACGGCCGCCTGGAACTGACCGATTTGAAGTTTCGCGACGAGGAGCATCTGCGCCACATCGTCGACCGGATCGTGGCGCCGCTCGGACGGCGGATCGACGAGAGCTCGCCGATGGTGGACGCCCGTCTGAAGGACGGCAGCCGCGTCAACGCGGTGATTCCTCCCATCAGCCTGAATGGCACGCTGGTCTCGATTCGGAAATTCCGCAAAGACCCCTACACCATGGATGACCTGATGCAGTTTGGCTCGTTCAACGAGGCGATGTCCCGCTTCCTGCAGGCGGTCGTCGAAGCGAAAATGAACGTGCTCATCTCCGGAGGCACCGGGAGCGGGAAGACGACGCTGCTCAATGCCGTAGCCTGCGCCATTCCCCCCTATGAGCGCGTCATCACGATCGAGGATTCGGCGGAACTGAGGCTGGCCCACCCCAACTGCGTCGGGCTGGAGGCCCGCCCGCCCAACATGGAGGGAAAAGGGGAGATCACCATTCGACAGCTCGTGAAAAACTCCCTGCGGATGAGGCCGGACCGGATCATCGTCGGGGAGGTGCGGGGCGCCGAAGCGTTTGACATGCTGCAGGCGATGAACACGGGGCACGAAGGATCGCTCACCACCGTTCACGCCAACTCGCCCCAGGATGCGTTCAACCGGCTGGAGGGCATGGTCGTGATGGCCGGCATGGATTTGCCGTCTTCCATCATTCGGGAGTACATCGTCAGCGCCCTCGACATCATCGTGCAGGTGACGCGTCTCTCCGACGGGACGCGCAAGATCGTCTCCATTTCGGAAGTGGTGACAACCGAAGAAAAACGCGTGGAAGTAAACGAAATCTTCCGCTTCCAGCGCACCGGCATCGGGAGCAGGGGGGAAGTGCTGGGGTACTTCGCCGCAACCGGCGTCGTGCCCCGTTCGCTGGAAAGACTCAGAACGTTTGGTATCGAGATTGACGAATCGCTGTTTGCGACAGGCGAGGTGAAACGACGTGAGCATCTCCATTCTGTTTAGTCTCTCCGTTCTGCTCGGGATATGGGGGCTCTATGAATACCTGGGATACCGGGCGAAAAAGACGGAATGGAAAAAACGAGCGGAAGAGTGGTACGATGTCAAATCCCAGCGCAAAAGTTTTCTCCTCGACTGGGGGGATCGCTTCGACCGTACCCCCCATGCCAGGCAGATACAAGGCAAGCTGATCAAAGCAAATATTTCCCTTGCCCCTTCCGAGTATTACGGCATTATGCTGGTTGGCGCGTTTGGGTTGGCCTTCTTTTTCAACAACGTCGTCGGGCTGACATTTCCCTACAATCTCATCGCCGGCTCCGCCGCCATGTACCTGCTGCAAAACCTGCTGTTTCTCGTGCGGCGAAACAAGTACCAGGAGCGCTTGAACGACCAACTGTCGGAGGTGTGCCGCCTGCTTGCCAACTCGCTGCGCGCAGGGCTTACGCTGACACAGGGAATTGAACTGGTGGCCAAGGAAATCCCGCAGCCAGCCGGGCAGGAGTTTACACGCATGGCGCGTGAAATGCGGTTGGGAGTCAGTTTTGACAAGGCGCTCGCCGATATGGAAAAGCGCATTCCGACCCGGGATTTTCGGATTTTTGCGGCCACGCTGTACATCCAGCGGCGCGCCGGAGGGAACCTCAGCGAAGTGCTGCAGGAGATGGCAGAAACGCTGGAGGATCGGCGGATCGTCAACCAGGAGATCAAGACGATGACCGCCGAACAGCGCTACGTCTCCATTCTGGTACCGATCATGCCGATCGCCCTGGTGCTGATGATGAACACGATGAACAAGGGGTTTATCGATCCGCTGTTCTCCGGCTTCGGACTGATCCTGCTGGGCGTGTTTATCCTGGGAACGATCCTGTCCTATGTGCTGGTCCGAAAAGTAACCAATATAAAGGTGTGAGACGATGGACGCGCTCATGGTCACCTGTCTGTTCCTGTGTTTGCTCTTTTTCGCCATTTTTTTGAAGGAAACCTACCGCTATTCCGTGGAGAAGGAAAAGCTGCTCACCCACATCCACGAAACCACGGGAAGACGGGGATACGAGATCCGCAAGCGGGAAACTTCTGCCGAAAAGTGGATGAAAAAACTGCTGCAGTACAGCGACGATTACGCGGCACTGGGGCAGAGGATCAACTTTTTCAGCGAGTCGCACGAGGTGGAGGAGTGGCTGCTGAAAGCGGGCCGCCCGTTGGACCTGAGCGTGGAACGCTTCCAGGGGACAAAAATCCTGCTCGCCCTGATTGGCGTCATCGCCGGTACCGTTTTCTTTGTCCTCGGCTTTCCGCTCGCTCCCTACGGCCTGATCGTCTGGCCGATGGTCGGCTACTTTTTGCCGATCATCCTGCTGAAAAGAAAGGCGAGGGAGCGGCAGGAGCGGCTTCGCTACGATCTGCCCGAATTTCTCGATACGGTAAGCGTGACGCTGCAGGCGGGCGTCAGCCTGGATCAATCGCTGCGCTCGGTTATTCAATTTTTTCCCGGACCGCTGCAGGAGGAGTTCTCCCGCTTCAATCAGGAGCTGGATCTGGGAGTGCCGCGGGAAAAAGCGTATGAGCAGCTGCTGCGGCGCAATGACAACCCGGAGTTTCAAATGCTGATCAAAGCGCTGATACAGGGGATGCGCCTGGGCGTTCCGATCGCGGTCACGTTCAAAATCCAGTCCGAGAACATGCGGCGCATACGCAAGGAGCTGATCAAGGAGAAAGCGGCAAAAGCCTCGCCCAAAGTAACCCTGATCACCACGTTTGTCGTGGCGCCTACCGCGATCGCCCTGATCGGCGGATTAATGGTGTTAAACATCTTGGAGAACACTTCGATGTTTTCCGACATGTTGAGCAAATAAAGCATGGACTTTGGGGGAGGTGATACCTTCGTCAGAATGGTTGTTTGAAGGGTTGGGAAGTTTGGAAGAATGCAGGATCACAAACATTTTTATCCATGAAGGGAGACATGAAACATGATGACAAACACGATTCAAAAATGGTATGCCAAGATGCTGGTATCCTTGAACAATCAAAAAGGGGCCCAGGCAATTGAGTGGATAGCGCTTGCGGGGGTGATTCTGGCTGTGTTTGCTTCGATTCAGTTGTTTTTTAAGGGGGATGATGCAGTTGGAAGTGCTGTTTCCAATACTCTGTCCAAAATCATCGAAGGCATTGGTGGAGGAGAATAATTAACAGATATATTGTTTGGCTAATAGGTGCTGGCAATCAGTCATCTGTTTTGCCAGCTTCTTTACATAATGAGTGGCTCAAACAAAAGGAGGAGGCGTTGCTTCTTTCATGAGAACATGCAAATCATTTTTTTTCCTTATCCTCCTCGTTTTTATTAGCGGTTTGTATGGTTGTTTTGCTGATAGGGAGGAACCGGTCGTTACAGAACCTTCTTCTAAAAAGCCAGAGTCACAATCTGTACAGCCTAATGACATTGATCATGAAGAAAACGCAACGTCTGGGGAAAGCCCCATCGACAAGGAAAAGCAGATCGAGGTACTCAAGGCTTTAATACCAGAAGGAGTGACTCAATTCCCCGAAACAGCAGAGGATTTTTATAACTTACCACCCGGACGCTTTTCAGGCGTTCAATATGGCAAGCAGAAAGAAGAGATCGATAAGGTGCTTCAGCAATTCCCCCATATCGAAAATCCAGATCGCGAAACGCTTGAGTTGTACTATCTCGCCCTGCTCGGTCTGTTTGCCGAAGATTATCCAGAACCGCAGGAAATTATCAACCAGATCAAGCTTGCTTCATTTGGCAGCCCGGAGATGGATGATCCCCGTTTTCAGTTCAAGGAGCAGTACAACGTGATGATCGTGCTGGACGCCAGCGGCAGCATGGGCAATATGGCGGGCGGCAAGACGAGAATGGAAGCGGCCAAGGAAGCGATCCGCTCGTTTGCCGCCTCCCTTCCCGCCGATGCCCGGGTGGGACTGCGCGTCTACGGACATGAAGGAACGGGATCGGAAGCAGACAAAGCGCTTTCCTGCAGCAAAAGCGATGTGATGTATCCCCTGCAGGCGTATGACCAGCAAAAACTGGACAGTGCGCTGGCGCAGTTCAAGCCTGCCGGCTGGACGCCGATTGCCCTCGCCCTCGAGCAGGCGCAGAAAGATTTGCAGTCGTACAAAGGGGAGCAGAACACCAATATCATCTACCTGGTCAGCGACGGGATCGAAACATGCGGCGGCGATCCGGTAGAAGTGGCAAAACAGTTGGCTGACTCTGACGTGACACCCATCGTAAACGTCGTCGGTTTCGGAGCAGACGGGGAAGCGCAGCGCCAGCTCAAGCAGGTAGCGGATGCCGCAGGGGGCCGCTATGTACTGATCCAGGATCAGCAGGAGTTGAAGAAGGAGTTTGAACAGGCAAGCAAGATCGCCCGAAAATGGATTGAGTGGAAACGTGGGGCAACTTATGATGCTTTATCAGAAAAACTCTCTCAAGGTGTAGAAATCAGTGTCTATGGATCCACCTGGCAGCGAATGTCAGTTCGCGAAAGCTATAATTTTCTCTCTGCCTTTTACGAATTAGAAAGACGCAAAATATTGGATAAAAGCACCATTACCAAACTGAAAGAGATCGAAAAAACACAAAGCAAATTGATTAAGCAACGAGGAGACGAAATGAAGACTTTCCTTGAAAATTTGAACGCCAAAACATATAAAGAAGCAATTGACGCGATCAACCGGCAATATAGCGAAAATGTAAAGAGAAATTAGCTGATGCAAGGAGGTGGAGGAGATGAACACACAAGTAAAAAAGGGACAAATGCTGTTCGCCATCCTTCTTGTATGTTTCATCAGTCTGTCAGCTTGTTCGGGAGAAGAGCAATCAACCAGCACAGGCTCGTCCGAGACCTCCTTGCAGAACAACGGCAAGGAAACGGCGGAGACGGCAGGCAGCAATCCTGACGGAGAGCCAATATCCACCAAACAAACCGCCACCAGCCGGGAAGAGCAGATCGAGGCGCTGAAAGCACTAATCCCGGACGGCCTGACCAAACTCCCGGAGACAGCGGAGGAGTTTTACAACCTGCCTCCGGGACGCTTTTCCGGTGTCTCGTATGGCAAGCAGGATGAGGAAATCGAAAAGGTGCTTCAGCAATTCCCGAACATCGAAAACCCCGATCACGAAATAATCAAACTGTACTACCTCGCCCTGCTCGGCCTGTTTGCCGAAGATTATCCAGAACCGCAGGAAATCATCAACCGGATCAAGCTTGCTTCATTTGGCAGCCCGGAAATGGATGATCCGCGCTTTCGGTTCAAGGAGCAGTACAACGTGATGATCGTGCTGGACGCCAGCGGCAGCATGGGCAACATGGCGGGCGGCAAGACGAGAATGGAAGCGGCCAAGGAAGCGATCCGCTCGTTTGCCGCCTCCCTTCCCGCCGGTGCCCGGGTGGGACTGCGCGTCTACGGACATGAAGGGACGGGAGCGGAAGCAGACAAAGCGCTCTCCTGCAGCAAAAGCGATGTGATGTATCCCCTGCAGGCGTATGACCGGCAAAAGCTGGACAGTGCGCTGGCGCAGTTCAAGCCTGCCGGCTGGACGCCGATTGCCCTCGCCCTCGAGCAGGCGCAGAAAGATTTGCAGTCATACAAAGGGGAGCAGAGCACCAATATTATCTACCTGGTCAGCGACGGGATCGAGACATGCGGCGGCGATCCGGTAAAGGTGGCAAAACAACTGGCCGACTCTGACGTGACGCCTATCGTAAATGTCGTCGGCTTCGGAGCGGACGGGGAAGCGCAGCGCCAGCTCAAGCAGGTAGCAGAAGCCGCAGGGGGCCGCTACGTACTGATCCAGGATCAAAAGGAACTGGAAAAGGAATTTCAGCAAGCCGAAGAAATTGCCCGCAAGTGGAGGAAGTGGAAGGATGGGGCCTCTTATGAAGCACTTTCAGCCAATTTATCGCAAGCAGTAGATATCAGTGTATATGGTTCCACCTGGTATCGATTAACCGTTCGTGAAAGCTATAATTTTTTCTCTGCTTTTATGGATATGAGAAGGCTGAAGATACTGAATGAACAGACGATAGAGGAACTGGAAAAAATTGATGAGCGGCATGAAAAATTGGCAATCCAAAGGGGCGACGAAATGGAAGCCTTTCTCGACGAGTTGAATGACAAGACGTACAGGGAAACCATCGATGCGATCAACAAGCAGTACAGCAAAAACGTGAAGGCAAAGTAACAAAAGGACAGGAGGGCAAAGGTCGTGCGAAGTAGAGGGAGAAGGTCTTGGTTGGCTGGTATCTTCGCCTTGTTGATTCTGTTGATGAATGTATTCCCGGTGGTGGTGCTGGCGCAGCCGTACGTACCGAGCCTGGGAGGGGGAACTTATCAGGCTCCCCAACTGCAAGCTCCCGATTTGCAGGCTCCCCAGCGGGAAACACCCCAATTGGAAGTACCGCAATGGGACGTGCCTGATTTGGAGCCGCCGCCTGGCAGTCCGCCTGTGCTGCAGACTCCGCATGGTGATACACCTCATTTGCAGCCGCCAGCAGGCAGTCTCCCTGGACTTCAAGCGCCCCGCGGCACAGTACCCGCATGGGAGTCTCCTGCTGGACGTGTGCCAGCCCTCCGCCCCCCTGGAGGCAGCGTGCCTGGCCTGCAGGCTCCAGATGGATCTTCGCCTTCCCCAACACCGGGAGCAGGGGTCCCCGGAGTGCATCCCCCGGGCAGCAATCCCCCCAGTCTGAACCCGAACGGCGGATCGGCTGATTCCGAGCCTTTTGGCGAGACCTTGACATACAAGATGATGGAGCTGTCCTTCAAGGATGTGATTGGCGGGACACTCAGCTATTCAGCCGGCTTGCTGGAAGGCGGAACCGTAACGGCCAGGCAGGGCGGAGCCGGCTATGCCAATTTTTTATTTCAGCTTGGGCTAAAGGGGATTGATATCGGCCTCCAGGATACGCCGTATGGCAATCTGACAGGGCTTGCGTTGGATGGCTTGGGTGCCAAAGGGGCGTATGACAGTTACAAATTTATTGTACAGAGAAATACGACCTCCATGTTAGGGGGAATAAGTGCACAGCGTTCGATTTCAAACAGCGTGCAAGGCGTTACAGGTGCTGCGGGTGCTGTACGAGTGCCCGGAATCGTTACCGGCTTAAATGTTGGTGTTGCTGCCATCAGTCTTCCATTTGACATGTATAATACGGTCAGCCAATTTCGGCAGGCGTATGATTCCAGGTTGGGTGAAGACAAGCAGAATGAAAAGTTTGTGGATGGGATAGGCAGCCTGGGAAGCACCTTTATGGACGCGGGGATTATCGCCTCCGTCATTCCGGGAGGACAGCCGATAGCGGTTGCGCTTGTCGTGACAGGGGGTGTACTCTGGGCAGGAAGCCGATTGGTAAAATGGTCCAACAAAGCCTCGGGAGGAGCGCTTTCAAAAGGAATCAGCTCGGTTCGCAAAGGAATCGGCAAAGCAATCGGATGGATGAAGTCCATCTTTTCTTAACGGAGGTCGTAGCACATGATTGTGAAAGAAACAGCAGAAGTCCGCAAACAAATCAACAACTACAAACGCTTCCTGGAAAAGCCGGAGCTGTTTAACCATGCGGCACTGCTCAACGACCAATTCTATTACAACGTACAGTACTGGCGAATTGGCAAAAAAGAAGCGGTCGGATATCTGATCCTGCGCAGCGACGGAAGTGTGCCGCCGCGTTCGGAAGCATTACCGGTAGTAGAGCGGTTTATGGTCCATAACAACTCGGCCACGAATTTTCTGACGACCTTGGCAATTGAAAAAGAAAAACCCGTATGGATGTACGAACAAAAGCGGGATTATCTGCGCCAGTTACTCCCTTATTGTGAACCAATCATGGATGTACAAACCCGCAAGGATGCTCATGATTTGATTGAGGTTTGCGAGTACATGATTGAAGGCCAGGATAAATTGCGAGAGATGTATGACACTGGCCTGCGCTATCACAAAGAAATGGTTGCACGCAATTATGTGGTGGAGGAAGACGTCAAATTGATACGGGAAATTTTGTACGAGTCCGATTTCCTGATGTACCAGGGCGTGCGCATGCAGGTGGACGTGCAGGATGCTGTAGATCGTCTTTACGCCTGGTTTCAATCCATGGAACGCAACCTGGGAGAACAGCGGAAAACCGTAACAAAGCTGCTTCATCTTCTGGGCGATTACAAAAGAAGCGGAGTCAGAAGAACGATGGAAAAGTCGGTTCGGGATATGGAAATAAAGGGGGTAACGTACCGGAATGTCGAGGAAATGAAGCAAGCTTTTGACGAGAAAAACAAGGAGATTTTACAGGATAAGGTTTTTGCGATTCTGCGCAATCCCTAAGCGTACGGGAACAAAGGAGGTGCAGATCAATGAATCCGATGAAAGAAAGCATACGGTTTTACACGCGACAT
This sequence comes from Brevibacillus thermoruber 423, assembly GCF_000454065.1. Lineage (GTDB taxonomy): Bacteria > Bacillota > Bacilli > Brevibacillales > Brevibacillaceae > Brevibacillus > Brevibacillus thermoruber. The sequence continues at coordinate 282,456 of NZ_KE695654.1, read as the reverse complement.
ATCGAAGCGCTGCTGCTTCTGTCGGGGGTGATTCTGTTTCCGTTTCTGCTGGTCCACAATTTTACGATCAATTACGTCAATTTTCTGGCTGCCCTGACCGGCGCCCCGATTGTGTCCAGCTTTTATAACCTCTTCCTGCTGCTTCTGTTTTTGACCGTGGTGCAAATCGTGTTTGCCCAATATGTGATAAGCGAGCTGGAGGGGGAGGAACGGCCGCTTCGCCATGCGTTCCGCACCTTTTTCGAGACAGCGTTCTCCGTGTTTCTGTTCGGGATCGTCTATGTGCTGGCGGTATGTTTCGGGCTTATGCTGTTTGTCGTGCCGGGGGTGGTTCTCTTGATCCTGTTTTACCTTACGCCGTTTCTGGTCGTGCTGAAAAAGAGATCGCCCTGGAAATGCATGCGGGCTGCCTATGAACTGGGAAAACGGCATTTTGTTCCGCTCCTCGGTCTGATCCTGCTGGCAAGTGCGGTCCAGTGGCTGATCAGCCTGGCCGGGCTTGTCTCCGTCACCTACATCACGACCAGCTTTGGGGCGGTCTTCTTCACCCAACTGCTGCTGACCGTGCTTGTCTTTCCGTTTTTGGCGGTCATGTTCACGATGTACACCTACAAGTGGAGCGAAGAGAGCGTACACCGCGCCAGTGCGGATGCGGCAGCGGCGGTGGAAGGGTAACATGGGCAGCAGCCAGCAAACGGAGGTGACATTACGGATGGGTGAATCGGTCCATTGCCTGAACAATGAAAAAGGCTCTGCCACCGTGGAGTTTATCGGGATTTTGCCGTTTGTCTTTCTCATTCTGCTGATTCTCTGGCAGTTTTTAACCGGTGTCTACGCCGTCATCATTGCCCAGTCGGCAGCAAATGAGGCGGCCAAAGTATATGCCGTCACGAGAAATTTGGACGAGGCGATGAGCGCCGCGCAGCATATCGTAAGCTCCGCCGGCGGGGGCATATCCTATGACAGCGGCGATTCGCACATTTCCGATGAGGGCAGCTACTTTACGGCGAGAATCGGTGTCGATCTCGACCTGTTCTTCATTCCTGACATAATCAAGCAGAACATGGCGGAGGAAGACAAAGTCATTTCGCTTGGCCGCGAGGTTCGGGGACGGGTGGTTCATTGAATGGGACAGGTGAAAAAGCTGCTTGGCAACCAGCGGGGAAATATGACCGTTTTCGTTCTGACGATTTTTTTCTTTCTGTCTCTCGTCATGTTCACGCTTCTCTTCAACATGTCCAACATCTTTGTAGACAAGGAAGTGGCGGCCAACAGCGCGCAGCAGGCGAGCATGGCGGCTGTGCAAATCATTTACGAAGAGGCGGAAGAAGCCATACGCGAATACGACAGGTCGATTGCAGGCATGCTGAACCCGGACTTTATCATGGGGGAAGTCGATCGGGAAAAGATGCGATTGCGCAGCGCTCATCCTGATTGGTCGGAAAGCGAGGTCCGCTACCATGCCATTGATAACGTGCTGCTTTCACACGTACCGGCAAATGGTTCGCTGTATGGTTTTCTCTATCAAGGCTTGGCTTCTGCACAAGATGAAATTCCCGAAGTAGTAGGGGAAATCTTGCAAGCCAACGGTGCGACGCGCAGCGGATCGGTCGTCACCATGTTTGACAGCGACATGCGGATCGAGGTGGAGACATCGGTCCGCTACCAGAGCGAAACTTTTGGACTGGCGTTCCTGAACACCGATACGGAACAGGTGAAGCAGACGGCGAAAAGCAGACGGATCGCTTTTGCCGAAGTGATGGGATGGGGCGGGAAACGCATCACCTTGTAAGCATGACGACACAGCAGACAAACAAGACGCCGGGGAGGCGATCACTACATGGCGTTCAAAAACAAATGGTCTCGAATGCTGGGCGGCTTGGTTCTGACCATGTCGCTTAGCGGTTGTTCATGGGGAGCAGCCGTTACAGGCTCAGCGCCGAACGCTTCCCGCTTGCCGCAAACCACGCAGGAATTGATCGCCGCACAACCGGGCCCGCTGGCCGGCACACATTTTTATCTGGCCCACTATCCTCAGCGCAGCGACATCGCGAACATACTGGATCGCCTGCCCCCCCTGGTAGACGGCTTGGATGAAGCGATGGTGCAGGCGTACGGGGAGAAGCTGCTTGCCCTGTTTGCCGAAGACTACGCAAGTCCGCAGACCGTTGTGGACCGCTGGCGTGTGGCGTCTTTCGGCAGCCCCGACATGGAAGATGCCCGGTTTCAATTCAAGGAACATTTCAACGTGGAAATCATTTTGGACGCGAGCGGGAGCATGGCCGGAAAAATCGGCGACAAGACCAAGATGCAGTTGGCCAAGGAAGCGATTCAAGCATTTGCGGAAAGCCTCCCCGAGGGGGCGAGGGTGTCCCTGCGCGTCTATGGACATAAAGGCAGCAATGCCGACGAGCACAAACAGCTCTCGTGCGGCAGCAGCGAGCTGGTCTATCCGCTGCAGCCGTTCGATGCGCAGAGGCTGGCGGAGGCGCTGCATCAGTTTGAACCGACCGGCTGGACCTCGATCGCCCGCTCCTTGCAGTTGGCACAGGTGGATCTGGCTGCGTTCGGAGCCGAGGACAACACCAATGTGATCTATCTGGTCAGTGACGGGATCGAGACGTGCGACGGCGATCCGGTCGCCGCGGCCAAAGAGCTTTCCCGGTCGCATATCATGCCTCTCCTGAACGTCATCGGGTTCGACGTCAATGCCGATGGGCAGAAACAGCTCAAGCAAATTGCCCAGGCGGCCGAAGGGTTGTACGCAAACGTGACGAATCAGGAGCAGTTCCAGGCAGAGCTGGAGAGAGCCCGGGGGATTGCGGAGAAGTGGGAAAAGTGGAAGCGGGACGCGCTGTCGGAAGCGGATGTGGTCCGCATCGACAGGCGCAAGTGGATCGACCGGTACGACCGGGATTGGTATGAAAAGAACTGGCGGGAAAGTCTGAACGTGGGGGCGGCGATCGAGTATTTGGCCGCCACCGGGAAGATCGGCAGCCAGGCAAAAACGTACCTGACCCGGATGCGGCAGGAGCGGGAGGCGTTGGTCACCCGGTCGAAGGAAGAGCTGACGGCCTATCTGTTGAACCTGACAGAGAAATCGTATGAAGAGATGAGGGCGGAAATCGAGCAGAAATACCGAGGGGAGTGAAGCAGGTTGGTCATGTTTGAAGGAAACTTTTGGATTCGTTGAACGTATCTTTCCAGTATAGTTCTCAAGCATGGTAACAGAGATGGTCATATGATTCGGCGCGATCCGCCAGATGAAAGGAGAGGGATGTCTTGACGGGAAAAGAAGAAAAGATGCAGCGGTTCTTGAACGTTTTGGGGATCTTTGTATATGGCATTTGCCTGCCGCTCTCTTGTCTCTTCATGGTTTTGGGTGAGCGGATTCCGTACGGTCTCATTGCAGCCTGGGTTCTCTTCCCGTATATGGAGCAGTCGGCCATGGAACAACTTCGTCGAAAGGAAGCGAAACGATGATGCTCCAACAATTGCGGATGGAAGGTGTGTAGCATGTCCAAGCAGGTACATAACTGGCAGCGATTTTGGAAGTTCATGATGATCTACTTTTACGCGTTTATCGTACCCGCCACCGTTTTGCTGGCAATTTTCCGGAAGGATCTTCCCTTCGAGCTGCTGATTCTTGCGGTCGCACTGCCGTTTATCAAGAGAAATCACCTGAATTTCGTCAAAAAGAAACATGGGTCAACCTAGTCCAGCCAACGCTAGAAACAGTGTGATCGAGGGAGGAGGGAAGCGGGCATGTGTGTCATCGTCGCGCAGTCGGCAGCCAATGAAGCGGCCCAAGTATACGCGATCACGCAAAATAAAGGCGATGCGCTGGCTGCCGCCAAGCACGTTCTCCATTCGGCGGGAGGGGGCGTCGGTTACAACAGTGGAGAATGTGATCGATCTGGTCAGTGACGGGATCGAGACGTGCGACGGCGATCCGATCGCCCCGGCCAAAGAGCTTTCCCGGTCGCATATCATGCCTCTTCTGAACGTCATCGGGTTCGACGTCAATGCCGATGGGAAGAAACAGCTCAAGCAAATTGCCCAGGCGGCCGAAGGGTTGTACGCAAACGTGACGAATCAGGAGCAGTTCCAGGCAGAGCTGGAGAGAGCCCGGGGGATTGCGGAGAAGGGGGAAAAGTGGAAGCGGGACGCGCTGTCGGAAGCGGATGCGGTCCGCATCGACAGGCGCAAGTACATCCAATACAGTTCTCAAACACAATAACGGAGATGGTCATATGGAAATGTTTATTGTCTGCCTGTTTTCATCAGTTCCACTACTGCTTCTGGTTTTTGGTTTTATGCGATCGTCGCGTGTATTGAAACGCATCGGCCTGCTCTCGTACATTGCCATGGTGGGGATTGTTTTTGCAGTTCATTGGTATTTCCATTCCGTTTATGGATTTCCTTTTTTTCTTTCCTTACAGGAATCGGCGGTTGCTATTGTCGTCCTTTTTCTGATGGGCGTTTTTTTTCTGTTATCTGTAATCATTGCCCACTTTAAAACCCCAAAATCGGTTCGCAATACAAAAGCGGTTTCCTTGTTCCTGCTGGCTCTTTTCGCACACGTGTCTGTTCTCTGTTTTTTCCTTTTTCCTGTGGGCGGCAAATGGGAATATGCAAACCTGTTGAATCGCGCGGCGAAAGTGTTTGAGAAGGAGGAGAACATCAGGGATGGCAAGATTCGTGTTGAACTGGTGTTTTCCGCCCCGAGACCATGTTGGCGGAACTGTTCCGATCAAGATTACCGCAATCTGTTTATGGTGAAAAATTATACGAATCAGCCGATGCACGTACAACTGAAGATTGAAGTGTTTAATGCCCGAAAGGAACCATTGGGCCACATTGAGTCTCTTGAAACCATTCTCCAGCCAGGTGAATACCGTCCGGTGATTGCCAAAGAGAGCAATGAAGAGCACAGCGTATGGGATCAATGGACGTTTACGTCAGATGAGCAAGTCGCTTATTTTCGATACTGGTATGACGCCAGACCAGAACGATGACGGTAGTGAAAGGCGGCGCCCTGTGCAAGGAAGCGGACAGCGTCGGAGGGGGAGGATCCGCCTCCTTGAACATGAGCGATAATGAGCGAAAGCCTGTCATTCCGGCTGCTTCTGAAACAACCGGATCACGTTTTGCAGCATGTCCCGATGAGGTGCCGTTTTCCGGTACACGGCACAGATCGGCAGGGTGAGGCGAAAGGCGGGCAGAGGGACGAGCCGCAGCTTTCCCCGTTCGACCGCTTCCTGCACGCTGGAGGCAGGCTGCAGGGCGATGCCGAAATCGGCCTGGACCAGTTTTTGCTGCGCAGCCAAACAGTCGGCGTCGATCCGCAGCCCGGGCCGGATGCCCGTCTTCTCGATCCATTGGTCCAGCATCGCGGTGATGTGCGAGGAAGGGCCTTTTCGCGCCGGGAAGGCAATCCACGGGATGTCGTTCAGGCAGAGCGGGGCGAGCGGTTCTCCGCCGCCGTCCTCGCCGGGAAACCAACGGCTGTGCGCTGCCCGGATCACCACCAGCGGTTCTTCGCCCAGCGGCACGTATTCGAGCCGCTCGTCCTTGTCCCGGAAGAAGCGGAAGCCCACGTCCGCTTCTCCTGCGGCGACGAGTTCGCTCACCTCCGCGCTTCCGACCATTTTGATGTGCAGTTGGCGCAGAGCGGGAAAGCGGTCGCGCAGCTCTTTCAGCCTGTCGGTAAACGGCGTTTCCGCCAAGGTGGCGGACATGGCGATGCAGGCGGTCGTCCATCCGCCTTTTTCCGCGTCCACGGCCGCCCGCAGGTCGCGGACGCTGCCCAAAACGGTCTCGGCGTGAGGCAGCAGCGTTTTTCCTTCCTTGGTCAACAGCAGGTGATTGCCGACGCGCTCGAACAACGTGCAGCCCAGCGCGTTCTCCAGGCGGTCAATGCGCCGGCTGACGCCCGGCTGCGTGACGTGCAGCACGTCGGCGGCGCAGGTGATGCTTCCGCACTTGACGACAGTGACAAACGTCTCCAGATCCTTCAGTTCCATATCATGATTATTTGTCATGACTTTTATAAAATCAAGTGATTTGTAATCATGAGCCCTCTCCCTGGATAATGGAACCAGAAAGGAGGGGAGAGGGATGGAGGCACACGCAACGGAACGGCAGCAGGAGCGGTTGGGCACACCGGTCCGCGTCCTGCTCGCCGCCACGTTTTTGATGAATGTCGGCAGTTTTGCCGTCGTGCCATTTTTGGCGGTCTACCTGACGCACACCCTGCACTTGTCCGCCTGGCAGGTGGGCAGCGTGCTGACGGTGCAGCTCCTGTGCGCGCGGCTGCTGCCGCTCGCGACGGGAATGGTCGGCGACCGGCTCAGCCACAGCCGCAACCTGGTGACGGGCGTGCTGCTGCGGGGGCTGGGGTTTGTCGGCCTGGCGCAGAGCGGCTGGTTTGGCTGGGTCTTTGCCGCCTCCGCGTTCGTGGGGATCGGCAGCGCCTGGTACGATCCGTCGGTCAGCGCCGTGTTTGCCGGGCAGCCGGAGCGGCAGCGAAAGCGGGCGTTTACGCTGTACAATCAGGCGCTGAATGCGGGCGCGGTGCTGGGGCCGCTGGCCGGCGCCGCGCTGATCGCCGTCGACCCGACCCTGCCGTTTTACTGGGGAGGCGTCGTCTTTTTTGTCATGGCCGCTCTGCTCTGGTATTACCGACGCCATTACCGGACAGTCCGGACGGAAAAACGCGTGCGGGACAGCATGAGCCGCCTGTGGGCGGACCGCCGGTTCGTGCGGTTCACCTGCATCATGGTCTTGTTTTGGGCGGTATACACGCAGTTGTCCGTCTCATTTCCGCTGGAGATGATGCGGATCAGCGGGGAGGAGCGGTGGGTCAGCGCGCTGTTCGTGGTCAACGGGACGTCTGGCGTCGCGCTGATGTTTCTATTGCGCCGCTTTATCGAACGGCGGCCGCCGCTGCAGGTGGTGCGGACCGGACTCTGGTGGCTGGGGCTCAGCTTCTGTCTCGTGCCGCTGGTTCCCGGCGCGCCGCTCGTCTGGCTGCTGTTCTGCATGCTGCTGTTTACCCTGGGGGAGACCATGGTGCTGCCCGGCTCTGACCTGGCCATTGCCGAGTGTACGGAAGGCGAGGATGCGGGGGCGTACTTCGGCATGTACAAGCTGTCCTGGGCAGCGGGCGGGACGGTGGGCAATTACGCCGGCGCCTGGTTGATGAACCAGGGCGGCGAGGTGTGGCCGTGGATGGTGTACGGCGCGGCGGGTTTCTGCGCGTGCGTGCTGATCGGGCGGCTGGAGCGGAATCCGGCCAGGTGAGCGCAACCCGTTCAGCCGTTAATCGTAGGCGAAGGTCACCACCTGGTTGAGCGCGGTGTCGACGCCGACCGCGATGGTTTTCAGGCCGTCGGTGTAATAGAAGAAGCGCCTGCTCGTCTCCGGGTCGTCAGTCGACGCCCTGACGAACCGGATGGCAGAGGGAGTCAGCAGCTTTTCGGTGCGTACGAATTCCGCTGCTTTTCGCTCCAGCTCCGCTTCGTTCAGGCTGCTGGTCGTCTGCTGCCCGTCCGGTCCGATGACGTCGATGGACAGGGAGAGCACCTGCCTGGTTTTGGGGTCGATGACGGCGTGAACCCCCGCGATCTCGCCCGCTTGCGCCTCCCGGGTCAGGATGGCGTGAACGGGCACCCCTCTGTATATGGGCGACCACGCGCCGTCTTCGGCCCTCTCAGCCGGGTCTTCCAGCGTGATGTTCCGCTCGCGGGTGTCGACGTCCACGTGAAAATACTGCCTGACGGCGGTCTGCGCGATGTAGGCCGCTTCCTCCTTTGTCAGGCCCTGTACGTCATCGGGCGAATCAGCGCATCCGGCCGCCAGGATGACGACCAGGGAAACCACTAGTCTCCGCCATTTTTTCATACCGGTGTTCCTCCAAGCTCGACAGTCATGATCCTCCACTATCGTAGCAGGGACGGGCGGTTTCGCAAATCGATTTTCCTTTCCGTTTTCTTACGAAGTTGTAATGTTCGCAGCAGAAAAAACAAGTAAATTGTGTATTCTCTAAAACAGGGATAAAATGGAAGTTGCTCGATAAACGAATCATGTAAAGGGGAGTCATTCACTTGTTCACCATTCGACCAGAACAACATGGGGATGCGGCTGCCATAAGAGACGTGCATACGCTAGCTTTCCAAAGAGAAAACGAACTATTACCCCAGGTTCGGTTTTCAACCTGCAAAGACCAAAGGAATTGAGCCGCCATTCCCGGTACCTGATGAAGTGTTCATGGTCTATGAAATCAAGAAGGGCTCGCTGAACGATCGTAGCGGCAAAGTGAAGTACCCTCCTGTCTTTGACGTTGTGACCTAGCTCATGCATCAGCAATCGATGGACGAGCTGTCAGCGTTCTCTTTCCGCGTGTTTGTGCCTGAACGCGAACAGACTTCATGCATGTATGCAAGCAGCGCATTCGGCGGGAGCTTTACCCTTTCCACCGAAACGGTAAACAGCCAGGCAAATATCTTGAACAGCAGAAAGCCGAACAGTACGCCCGTGAAGTTGTGGATAACGTCATTGATATCCACGTACCGATACGGAAACCCTAGCATGAGCGAAAGAAACAACTGCAACAGTTCAATGGTGACCCCCACTGTCAAACCGACAAGAACCAATTTTTTCAGATGAATGCGCGTAAGAAAAGGAATGCCGAATCCGAAAGGGATCGTCAGCAGCACGTTCAGCAACATTTCGCGATCAAATCCATTCCGCATGGAGCTGTCGCTGAACGGAATCAGATTGATTCCTTTTGAAAAATCGATGGCGGGCCCGGCGTGTATCGCAATTACGCGAGGATCAACGGGAATGGGAAACAACGTATACTTGAGGACATGCAGCACGTAGACGCAAAAGACAAAATAGAACAGCAAAAAGGGGTACCTCTTTTTCCGGGCAACCTTCAGAATCAACATAGACAGCAAGATGACAGCCATTCCTATGTAAAACGGTGAACCTTCAAACAGCAGCACGGGTTGCCCTCTCCTTTACCGGGTTATGCGTGAGCTTCGACATCTGGTGCATTCACAAAGAAAATCATATCATAAATGAAAAATAATGGGAGGATGCGCAAGGCTCGTGACCATGTACTTGTATCGAGGTTAGCGATCAAGACAACGATGGGCACGTTCATGGAGCGCGGTCGCGCTGGCAGGGAGCTCGACCTGCTTATGCGGCACGCCACCGGCGTTTCCAAAGCGACCAATGTTGCTCGATACACCAAGAACCTGCTTGAAGCCGACGTACCGAATCTGCTGATAGGCTGGCATCGCGACGTGGACGATATATGGCGTAAAGAACTGGTGCAATTTAAACCGGCCGTGTATACGGGAAGTGAGAGTGACCGCCAGGAAGACGAAGCAGTTCGACGGTTTCTCGAAGGAGACACCAATGTAGGCGGCGTCAAGCCGCCGATTCATCAGCGTGCTGCCCATGCTTCCACTTCAACCTTTATGTGGGGTTGAGCTAAAGCTGAAACATAGGCCATGGTCGTTGCAGGTGGATTCCCGTCATGGAATTCGTTCCACAACGCCAGAAATTTCTCCCGATCAATTGTTTCCGTTAGCCAAATATTTATTTTGATTATTCCTTCACACGTTACACCTTCACTACTTAAAATACGCGTCACATTGTTAAATGCGTTTCTTAGTTGTTCTTCAACATTTTCTGGTATATTTCCATCCAAGTCTGTTCCAACCTGCCCGGACAGAACGAGTAAATCCGCATCTCTTGGGATAATTGAAAGATGTGTATAAACTCCAATCGGAGGTGCTACATTGTCTGGGTTTTTTCGAATAACTTTCAAATTGATACCTCCTAACCAATTATTAGGGGATTATACCATATCTATGAAGGTTTTAACACAACATTATGTGTGACAAGGAGGAATCTGGATGAATCAGACGCAGGTAATTACAAAATGCTCAATATGTTAAATTCCTATGTGCAAAATACAGTAACCATCTGTTAAAGCTCTATCAGCGAGGTTTGCTAAATCTTTTAGTAGCTTAGTTAATTCAGTCCTATCGCATCGTATTTTTTCATAACCACCTTCCTCAATTCTTTCGCTGCTTGAGTGAGTGTATGCACCTTTAAGCTGAAAGGTCTGTGGAGCAAGGGAGAACAGGGTGCACCAGGAAAGACAGATGTCCCTGAGGAGAGCAGCGCCACCATCCTGGACAATTGTGACACCATGGTAATTAAGGCCGTAATCTGCGGGAAAATTCCGTTTTCCTGGATTATAGGTGGGTATCCACATAAGTGAGTCCCAGATGTATGTGATGATATCATCGTGAATCACAACTATTCCTTCGTGTGGAGGAGATAGATAAAACTGACGATCTACCATGATTTCTTTTCTGATTAAAAAAAATTCATGTGTTAATGGCATTCCATCAACCTCGGTATATGTAAAGTGTAGCCTGTAAAATCATCTATTCGCGAGGATTTCCGATTACAGGATAATTCTCTAACAGTAATTCAAGTTCTTTAATAAGTGGAGGTAAGCACGATTGATCTGAAGTAAAGGAAAAATGTAAGGTAGCCCCGATACCAGGAGGATAGGAAGTTTCACAATTCCATTCGAGGTGGCCTGTATTATCGATTTTGCAATCAAGATCAATGTAACTCTCCATCGACCTAAAAGTTGCGGTACCAGTTAAGTAACGGTCAATTGCTGTTAGATCGACCATAAAACTCCGGAACTCATCTGTTCTGAGTTGGGCTGGAAATGAGGCTTTGTATCCCGGAATTTCAGCTTCGATATTGCAGTTTAACCAGTTACCGTCCCAAAAATCTGACTGGTTTGGGTAGCTTCGATTGAAAGCCGTGATAGTGATTCGGGTATCCTCTCTACCCCTGATGGTTATCTGCAACATGATCACCCCAACTTGGTTTTTAATTAAATTGTCAGTAATACCAGACCCTTAAATAGAGGCATAATTATTCATTCAAATAGTTATGATTCTGGTTCGAACAAAGAGTATTTGCCGCCTGGAGTTGATACGAGCAAAAAGTCAATGTTACCTTGCAGTTGCCATCCTTCAAAAAAAGAACTGTCATGAAATAAGTCAAGAGTCAAACCGACATCAAAATGAATCGATAAATCAGAAGTTTCCGCATCATGGAAAATACGTGCAATTCTTTTTCCAACAAGCACATCTTTTACAGATTGATGTGAATACCTTTCGGGTACTTCTCTACAGTCTGTTTTACCAACTATAATGATCGTTGCTTCTTAAACGCCAAGGACATTCGATCATTAGCCAACCGCATTCAAAAATTATCCCTAACGGTAAGTTGGATTCAGTATTTACGTCAGTCACGTGCTGTCCAATGAAGAATGAAAAATCGATATCACTTTCTTTTGTCACCAAGGCAAGACCCCCTTACAAAGAAAAGTAGGAAGAGGAAGGTTAGTTAATTTTATCAGATACAGATTATTAACACACCGGTAATGAAGTAAAAAGGTGAGGTCTAAACGTGTTTGTAAAGCTTGAAATACACCAAAATAGGAGAAAGAGGCCTTCAGCCGAAAGCCTCTTTATATAAACGAGATGGTTTATGGTGTAGTGACTGAAACATTTTGCAACTCATATTCACTGTATAAACTCCCTTAATTATCCCTTTATTACTCAGATTTTGAGAAAAATTTGCATATTGTTAATTAAGTAATGAAGCGAAGTAGATTCCGCCAGAAGGGGGTTTCTAATCCTCCCCAAATGATCAGAAAGATTCCGGTAAAGATTGTGAGAGATCCCGAGGTCATTTTTGATTCAAAACGAATGGCACTAATTCCCCAATTTCCTACTTTTGTCATTGCTTCCTTACGATACTTTTCTGGATCAAATGAATTAGATGTGATTGATAAAGAAGATATTGGTTCGAATACTGTCGAAACAGTGTCTTCAGTTTTTTCCTTTAGAGTCTTGGCTTCATTCACCATAAGAAGGCCGACGATAATGAGGATGATCCCTATGATGATCTTTGGAGTTCTCATCTACTTACCTCCTTTGTGTCCTAGTTTGTAATACGAGATTTGGTAAAGAATGTTTCCATTTTTTATGTGGCTGAAGTTTTTTGATGTAATGAATGGAGAACGTTTTTGGGAGGATTGGAACTGTAACCTCTGCCCCCATCCAGTGCTCTTCATACTTGTTTATGCTACTTCCGATTGCTTCTGGCTGACCACCAGCCAGTATCTAACACATGTACTTGCTAGACAAATTTTACGTGGGTGATGTGTTCAGTAGAAGTAGCGTTTTCATTTGACATGCGTACATGAGTAAGTTAGTAAGTTATGACTTTTAATTTCATTTTATTATCTATTACGGAATAAAGTGGGTGAAGTTTGGGGCTGGATGCCAATCCCATCCGAAGCATGGCATTGGATCGGATCAGGAGACCAACAGCTTCGTATTCCCAACCGAGAGGCAGTAACGGGGGATGTGCTTGGGGTTACGTCGGAAAAAACACGCCCCCTGCTCGAAAAAAACAGGAGGCGTAAAAAAGAAGCAGATCACCCTTGCGCTCTGCAACTCAGTGATCTACTTCTCCAGCAATCGAGCCGTCCCCTTGTGGGAACGTCTATTGTGCAGACCGTAGGTGTAGGCGCACCCGCGGTCTTATGCGTTTATTCCAGTTCTACCACATATATAACGGTAAACGGATCTTCGCGATTCAGCCTATTCTTGAGTGCGTATACGTTGTCATACGCCCTTTTTCGCACGCTTACACCAGATTCTCCGGATTGAGCCCTTCCAGTTCCGGCAGGACAAACCGGCCGTCTTTGCGGATCAGGACGTCGTCGAACCAGATCTCGCCGCCGCCGTACTCCGGACGCTGGATCTGCACCATGTCCCAGTGGATGGAGGAGCGGTTGCCGTTGTCGGCCACGTCGTAGGCGTTGCCCGGCGTGAAGTGGAAGCTGCCGGCGATTTTTTCGTCGAACAGGATGTCCTGCATCGGATGCAGGATGTGCGGGTTGAAGCCGATGGCAAATTCGCCGATGTAGCGGGCGCCTTCGTCCGTATCGAGGATTTCGTTCAGCACTTTGGTGTTGGAACTGGTCGCCTCGACGATTTTGCCTTCCTTGAACGTAAGCTGCACGTCGGTAAACGAGGTGCTGTGGTAGTTGGTCGGCGTGTTGAAGTAAATCGTGCCTTCCACGGAGTCGCGAACCGGCGCGGTGTACACTTCGCCGTCCGGGATGTTCCGCTTGCCGTCGCACTTGATCGCCGGGATCCCTTTAATGGAGAAGCGCAGGTCGGTTTTCGGTCCGACGATGCGGACGCGGTCGGTCCTTTCCATCAGTTCCTTGAGCGGGTCCATCGCCTTGGACATTTTCGCGTAGTCCAGGTTGCAGACGGAGAAGTAGAAGTCTTCAAAGCCTTCCAGACTCATGTTGGACAACTGCGCCATCGACTTGTTGGGATAGCGCAGCACGACCCAGCGCTTTTTCGGGATGCGCTCGCCGAAGTGCACCTGCTTGTAGAAAATGCGGGAGTAGAGGCCCATCTTTTCTTCGGGGATGTCGGAAAACTCGTTGATGTTCTCAAACGCGCGCACCGCGATGTACGCGTCAACGTCCTGCATGCGCGCCAGCTCGTGCTTGGCGAACAGTTCCATGTGCTCCTCGCTGGTCCCCTGGATCAGTGCCCGCAGCACTTCCTGATCCTTCAGCGTCACCAGCGGGAGGGCGCCTACGGCAAACGCCTCGCGGACGAGAGCCCGCACCAGCGGCACCTGCAGGCCGGTATTTTCGATCAGCACTTTTTCCCCTTTTTGCAAATTGAGCGAATAGCGGATGAGACGGCTGGCCAGTTCGTTAATCCGTGGATCTGCCATCGTTTGGAACCCTCCATTAGTAAAAATTTTTTTACTATATCTGCAAGTATAGATTTTTCGCCGCACACATGCAACCAAGCTCCGCCACATGCATGGCGGAGCCGTATGTTTCAGGCTGCCCCTGCTGATTGGATGGGCTCACAGCGGGCCCGGCCGTCCCGAACGTCCGGACAGGCCGGCGTCCGGGAGGGGAGGCGGGCCGCTGCGCACGGGAGTCACAGGCACGCCTCGTAGATGGCGATGACATCCTGCTCATGCAGCGGCCGGGAGCTTGCCAGGTGGCCGGTGCCCCGTCCGCCGATGCGCACCGCTTCCCGCGCCAGCTCCGGCAGGGCGTCGCGCGTGACGCCAAAGTCGGAGAGGCGCTGTGTGATGCCCATCGCTTCGTACCAGCTGCGGACGGCCTGGATCGCAGCCCGTGCGGCGGCCTGGTCGTCCGCCTCCGTGACCCCGAAGCACTGACGCCCCATGCGGGCCAGCCGTTCCGGGCGGTCGGGCAGAATCACCTGTTCAAAGTACGGCAGGGACAACATGGCCAATCCCCGCCCGTGGGCCATGTCGTAATAGCCGCTCAGCGGGTGCTCCACGCCGTGCAGCGGATAGCCGGCTCCGCGCCCCGACAGGGTAAACGGGCTGATCGCCAGCGTACTCGTCCACAGCAGGGTGGCGCGCGCTTCCTCGTGATCGGGCTGGCGGATGGCCGTAAGCGAGTGTTCCACAACCAGTCGGATCAGCGTCTCCGTAAAGCCGTCCTGCACATGCGTGCCTTCCGCGCTGATCAGGTACGATTCGAACAGGTGGGCGAAGATGTCGGCGCACGCTTCCGCGGTGACGTGTGGCGGCACCGTGTAGGTAAGCGCCGGATCGAGGATCGCCACCTTTGGATACAGCCCCGGGCCGTTGATCGACGATTTTTCGTGGCTTTCCCAGTGGGTCAGCACGCTGATGTTGTTCGCCTCCGACCCGGTCGCCGCCACGGTGGGCACGGTCAGCAGGGGGAGCGCTTCCTGTACGGGCACCAGCTCTTTGGCCGTGCCGCTGGGATTGCCGCGCAGGTAATCGTAGATCGGCCGGCCGGAGAGAGCCACCGCCGCAATCGCTTTGGAGGCGTCCATCACCGAGCCGCCGCCGAGCGCGATTACAAAGTCGCATCCGTGTTCGCGGGCGAGCGCCGCTCCTTCGTCCACGGTGGTGGTGCGCGGGTTGGGTTCTATCTTGTCAAACAGCACGTACTCCACTTGTTCTTCCGCCAGCAGCGACTGAACGCGGTCCAACAGACCGGTCCGTTTGGCCGAACGGCCGCCGGTGACGAGCAGCGCTTTGCGGCCGAGCGCTTTCGCTTCCCGCCCCAACCGGGCGATTTCGCCGGTGCCGAAGAAGATCCGGGTCGGGAATAACACCTCAAACGGAAACATGCGGACTCATCCTTTCCCTGAAAAATTTACCCTCTACCAGTGTAGCACAAAAAAGGAAAGCCGCCGCAGTCCGAGCGCTTTCGCCCAACGGCTCTCATGCTGCGGCGCGTTTCCCTATCCCTGCAGGACGGGGAAGGGCGATGCATCGTGAGAGAGCGTTTCTCTGGATCAGCAGCATGCGTTCAGGAGCCGGGGATGCGACAGCAAAATGGATACATGTGGGCTGTGGCAAACAGGGATCTCCGGGATTTTTTTTCGGCAAGCTGGCCATCCTACATCGTAACAGCATTCCATGAAGACTGGAGGGGACTGGGGATGACTGCGGAAAACCGGTTTCCGCCCGCCATGCGAAATGTCGGCGATCCTGCCGAGATGAGCCCACTGGAAAACGAAAACGCCGCTCCGATGGTGGAGATCAGACAGCCGCTGCAGTACGGCGAAGCGCTTGAACACCGTGACGCGAAGTCCATTGCCGAGATGCGCGAAGAGCGGTTGGAGCCGGAGTGAACACAACGCCCTTCTTGTGAAAAGAAGGGCTTGTCTGCATGCGTTTATGCGCGTAAACGACATGAGCCGGAATCATTCGGCTGACAGGGGTTGAAGCGCAAGCGTAAACGTAAACGATTCTCCCAGTTTCATCACGTATTGTACCTGTAGAGTCCGGGCATCCGGACTTTTTCTCTTTTGCTGCGACAGGCAGCCGCCGATTGGCCCCACTTATCTCTGCAGGGCGGAGCGCAGTCCGAAAGTCCCCGCATAGGGAAAGAATAAGGCACACATGATTGTTTGCCGAATGATGAAATCGTCAACTTGAGGGATATTACATAAATTCCCGAACATTTGTCGAAGGTTAATCTGCTCATTTTCGTTGATAAATGCGTATGATTATGTTTTAATGGAGTTGAAATGTTCGTGAATATTAAGCGTTACGCAACCTTTTGATCGGGGAAGGTGACTCCGGAAGTGGAAAAACGGGAACAACTCTATGAAGGCAAGGCAAAGCGCATCTATCGTACGTCTTTAGCCGATCAATACTGGGTGGAGTACAAGGACGACGCCACCGCGTTCAACGGGGAAAAGAAAGGCACCATCGCCGGAAAAGGTGAGCTGAACAACCGCATCACCGCCATCTTTTTCTCACTGTTGAAAGAGCGGGGCATCGACAACCACTTTATCCGCCTGCTGTCGCCCACGGAGCAGTTGGTCCGCAAAGTGGAGATCATTCCGCTGGAAGTGGTCGTCCGCAACATCGCGGCCGGTTCCCTGGCCAAGCGGTTGGGATTGGCGGAGGGGACGGTCCTGCCGCACCCGGTCGTGGAGTTTTACTATAAAGACGACGCACTGGGCGATCCGCTGGTCAACCACTCTCATATCAAGGTGCTCGGAGTCGCCGGCGAAGACGAACTGGCCGTGCTGGAGCGAATCGGCCTGCAGGTAAACGAGGTCCTGCAGGGCTACCTGCGCAAGCGCGGCGTGATTCTCGTCGACTTTAAGCTGGAGTTTGGACGCACGCCGGAGGGAGAAATTCTCCTGGCGGATGAAATATCGCCGGACACGTGCCGGTTCTGGGATGCCGAGACGATGGAGAAGCTGGACAAGGACCGCTTCCGCCGCGATCTCGGCCATGTGGAAGAAGCGTATCGGGAAATGCTGAAACGATTGGGAGGAGAAGCACATGTGTAAAGCTGTGGTATACGTGACGCTGCGCCAAAGCGTGCTCGACCCGCAAGGACACGCGGTCAAGGGAGCGCTGCACACCCTCGGATTTGACGAAGTGAAAGACGTGCGCATCGGCAAGTACATGGAGCTGGAACTGGACACGGCCGACCGGGCGCAGGCGGAGGAGCGCGTCCGCGCGATGTGCGAAAAACTGCTGGCCAACACCGTGATTGAAGACTACCGCTTCGACATCGTGGAGGGCTGAGCCATGCGAGTAGCCGTAATCGTCTTTCCCGGGTCCAACGCCGACATCGACTTGTACAACGCCGTTGAAGACGTGATGGGAGTGCCGGTGGATTACGTCTGGCACGCACAGACCGACCTCTCCGCCTACGATGTCATCCTGCTGCCGGGCGGCTTTTCCTACGGCGACTACCTGCGCTGCGGCGCGGTCGCCCGGTTTTCGCCGGTGATGGAGCAGGTGGTCAAGGCAGCGGAGGAAGGCAAGCTGGTGATGGGCATCTGCAACGGCTTCCAGATCCTGACCGAAGTCGGTCTGCTGCCGGGCGCCCTGCTCCGCAACCGTTCGCTCAAGTTCCGCTGTAAGCTGTCGCCGCTGCGCGTGGTCAACAACGACACGCCGTTTACCCGCGACTACGCGGCGGGTGAAGTCATCCGCATCCCGATCGCCCACGGCGAAGGCAACTACTACTGCGACGACGAGACGCTGGCGCGGCTTCGGGCCAACAACCAGATCGTCTTCCGCTACGAAGGGGAAAACCCGAACGGTTCTTTGGACGACATCGCCGGCATCTGCAGCGAACGGGGCAACGTGCTCGGCATGATGCCCCACCCGGAGCGGGCCGTGCACGAATGGATGAGTTCCGCCGACGGACGGCGCCTGTTTACCTCGATTCTGAAGACATGGAGGGAACGCAACAGTGTCACAGCTCACTCGTAACGAACCGACCGCCGACCAAATCGCCGATCAGCGCCTGTACCGGGAGATCGGCCTGACTGACGAAGAGTATCAGCGCGTCGTGGACATCCTCGGCCGAAAGCCGAACTGGACAGAGACGGGACTCTACAGCGTGATGTGGTCGGAGCACTGCTCGTACAAGAACTCCAAGCCGGTGCTGCGCCGCTTCCCGACCAGCGGGCCGCGCGTGCTGCAGGGACCGGGTGAAGGCGCCGGGATCGTCGACATCGGCGACAACCAGGCCGTCGTCTTCAAGATCGAAAGCCACAACCACCCCTCCGCCATCGAGCCGTACCAAGGGGCGGCGACCGGGGTGGGCGGCATCATTCGCGACGTCTTTTCGATGGGCGCCCGTCCGGTGGCGCTCCTGAACTCGCTGCGCTTCGGGGAACTGACCTCGCCGCGCGTGAAATACCTGTTTGAAAACGTGGTGGCGGGCATCGCCGGCTACGGCAACTGCATCGGCATCCCGACCGTGGGCGGGGAAGTGAACTTTGACGCCACCTACGAGGGCAACCCGCTGGTGAACGCGATGTGCGTCGGCCTGATCGACCACGACAAGATTCAAAAAGGGGTGGCGACCGGCGTCGGCAACCCGGTCATCTACGTGGGCGCCAGCACCGGCCGGGACGGCATCCACGGTGCGACGTTCGCCTCCGAGGAATTGAACGACGAGTCGGAGAAAAAGCGGCCGGCCGTGCAGGTGGGCGACCCGTTCATGGAAAAACTGCTGCTGGAAGCCTGCCTGGAGCTGATCGACACCGGCATCGTCGTCGGCATCCAGGACATGGGCGCGGCCGGTCTCACCTGCTCCAGTGCGGAGATGGCCTCCAAGGCGGGCAACGGCATCGAGATGAACCTCGACCTGGTGCCGCAGCGGGAGGCGGGCATGTCCGCCTACGAGATGATGCTCTCCGAATCCCAGGAGCGCATGCTGGTCGTCGTGGAAAAGGGCAAGGAGGCGGAAGCGATCGCCATTTTTGACAAGTGGGGCCTGGCTTCGGCGGTCGTCGGCCGCGTGACGGACGACGGCATGCTGCGCCTGCTGCACCACGGCGAAGTGGTGGCGGAAGTGCCGGTGAAGACCTTGGCGGACGACGCTCCGGTCTACCACAGACCGTCGGCCGTACCCGCGTACTACGAAGCGAACGCCAACGTCGATCCGGTGGCCGCCATCCCCGAGCCGGCCGACGTCAACGAAACCCTGAAAGCCCTGCTGGCCCAGCCGACCGTGGCCAACAAGGCGTGGGTGTACGAGCAGTACGACCACATCGTCCGCGCCAACACGGCGGTCAAACCGGGGTCGGACGCGGCTGTGGTGATGATCCGCGGCACCCGCAAGGCACTGGCGATGAGCACGGACTGCAACGGCCGTTACGTCTACCTCGACCCGCAGGTGGGCGGCGCGATCGCCGTGGCCGAAGCGGCGCGCAACGTGGTCTGCTCCGGCGCGGAGCCGCTGGCGATCACCGACTGCCTCAACTTCGGCAACCCCGAGAAGCCGGAGGTGTTCTGGCAGTTTGAAAAAGCGGTCGACGGCATGAGCGAAGCCTGCCTCGCGCTGAATACGCCGGTCATCGGCGGCAACGTGTCGTTTTACAACGAACGCAGCGGCGACGCCATCTACCCGACGCCGACCGTCGGCATGGTCGGCCTGATCGCGGACGTCGACCACATCACCACCCAGGATTTCCAGGCCGAAGGGGACGCCATCATTCTCCTCGGCGAGACCTACGCCGAACTGGGCGGCAGCGAGTATCAAAAGTGGGCGACCGGCTCCATCTCCGGCCGACCGCCGCAGCTTGACCTGGCCAAGGAAGCGGCTGTGCAGAAGCTGGTGCTCGACGCCATCCGCCAGGGGCTGGTGAAATCGGCGCACGACCTGTCGGAAGGAGGACTCGGCGTCGCGCTGGCGGAATCGTGCTTCGGCAACGGGATCGGCGCAGCCGTCTCGCTGAAGTCCGACATGCGCAGCGACGTGCTTTTGTTCAGCGAGTCGCAGTCGCGCATTCTGCTCAGCGTCGCGCAGGAACAAACGGACGCCGTTCTGGCGCTGGCAAAGGAACGGGATGTGCCGGCACAGGTGATCGGAACGACCGGCGGCGAGCGACTGGTGGTGAACGTCAACGGAACGGAAGTCATCCATGCGCCGCTTGCCGACTTGAAAGCCGCTTGGAAGGATGCGATTCCATGTTTGATCGGTTGATCTGGGACAAACTGAACGAAGAGTGCGGCGTCTTTGGCATCTACAACCACCGGGAAGCGGCCCCGCTGACCTACCTGGGGCTGCACGCCCTGCAGCACCGCGGCCAGGAGAGCGCGGGCATCTGCGCCTCCGACGGCGAAACGTGGTACAAACACCGCGGCATGGGGCTGGTATCGGAGGCGTTTGGCAAGGGCGACCTGGAGAAGTTTCGCGGCCACATCGCCATCGGCCACACGCGCTACACCACGGCCGGTGCGAGCAAGATCGAAAACGCGCAGCCGCTCTTTTTCCGCTACGCCCACGGCAGCATGGCCGTCGCCCACAACGGCAACCTGGTCAACGCCTCCGTGCTGCGAAAAGAGCTGGAGGCCAAGGGCTCCATTTTCCAGACGACGAGCGATACCGAAGTGATCGCCCACCTGATCGCCCGTTCGCAAAGCCGGGACCTGGCGGAAGCGGTCAAGGAAGCGCTGCAGCACATCAAGGGGGCGTACGCGCTCTTGGTGATGAACGAGCGGCAGCTCATCATCGCGCTCGACCCGAACGGGCTGCGTCCGCTGTCCCTCGGCCGTCTGGGTGACGCCGTCTGCGTGGCATCCGAGACGTGCGCTTTTGACATCATCGGCGCCGAGTATTGGCGCGACGTCCAGCCGGGCGAGCTGATCGTCATCGACGAGGACGGCATCCGCGAGACGACGTTTACGGACAAAACCGTCCGCTCCATCTGCACGTTTGAGTACATCTACTTTGCCCGGCCGGACAGTGACATCGACGGGATCAACGTGCACATGGCCCGCAAGCGGCTGGGCAAGCAGCTCGCGCTGGAGGCGCCGGTGGAGGCCGACGTGGTGACGGGCGTGCCCGATTCCAGCATCTCGGCGGCCATCGGCTTCGCGGAGGCGACCGGCATCCCCTACGAGATCGGGTTGATCAAGAACCGCTACGTGGGACGCACCTTTATCCAGCCGACGCAGGAGCTGCGGGAACGCGCCGTTCACCTGAAGCTGTCTGCCGTGCGCAAAGTGGTGGAAGGCAAGCGGGTGGTGATGATCGACGACTCGATCGTCCGCGGCACCACCAGCAGCCGCATCGTCCGCATGCTGCGCGAGGCGGGGGCCCGGGAAGTGCACGTGCGGGTCAGTTCGCCGCCGGTGAAGAATCCCTGCTTCTACGGCATCGACACGTCCACCCGGGACGAACTGATCGCCTCCACCAAAACGGTCGAAGAGATTCGCCGCATCATCGGCGCGGACTCGCTGGCGTTTTTGTCGGTGGAAGGCATGATCGAAGCGATCGGCCGCACGGACGCGGCTCCCAACAACGGCCACTGCCTGGCCTGCTTCACCGGCCAGTATCCCACGGAGATCGAATTTGAGGCGGCACTGCCGGCAGACAAGTGTTAAGAGGGGAGAAACCATGAGCGAAGCATACAAGCAAGCAGGCGTCGACATCGAGGCGGGCAACGAAGCGGTAGAACGGATGAAAAAGCATGTGAAGCGGACGTTCCGTCCCGAAGTGCTGACCGATTTGGGCGGATTTGGCGCGCTGTTTCGCCTGGATGCGTCCCGGTACAAAAAACCGGTGCTCGTCTCCGGCACGGACGGCGTGGGCACCAAGCTGAAGCTCGCGTTTGCCATGGACAAACACGACACGATCGGCATCGACGCCGTGGCGATGTGCGTCAACGACGTGGTCGTGCAGGGAGCGGAACCGCTCTTTTTCCTCGATTACCTGGCCTGCGACAAAGTGATTCCGGAAAAGATCGAGGCGATCGTCAAGGGCATCGCTGACGGCTGCGCCCAGGCCGGCTGTTCGCTGATCGGCGGCGAGACGGCGGAAATGCCGGGCATGTACGCGGAAGGCGAGTACGACATCGCCGGGTTTACCGTCGGTGTCGCGGACGAAGAGAAGCTGATCACCGGTGCTGGTGTGCAGCCGGGCGACGTGCTGGTGGGGCTCGCCTCCAGCGGCGTGCACAGCAACGGCTTTTCCCTCGTGCGCAAAGTGCTGCTGGCTGATCGGGGGATGTCGCTGCACGATCACGTGGACGCGCTCGGCAAAACACTGGGGGAAGAGCTGCTGACGCCGACCCGGATTTACGTCAAGCCGATCCTTTCGCTGCTCCAGTCTTTCGAGATCAAGGCGATGGCCCACATCACCGGCGGCGGCTTCACGGAAAACATTCCCCGCGTCCTGCCCGAAGGAACGCAGGCGGTGATCGACGTCGGTTCCTGGCCGGTGCTGCCGATCTTCCGTCTGGTGCAGGAGGCGGGCGGCATCGCCCCGGCCGACATGTACCGCACGTTCAACATGGGCATCGGGATGGTGCTGGTCGTCAAGCAGGACGACGTCGTCGATGTGATCGGCACGCTGCAGCAATTGGGCGAGCAACCGTACCTGATCGGCCAGATCCGGGCGGGCGGGCGGAAAGTCGTGTACAACGGGGTGGCGTGGTGAAACGGATAGCCATTTTTGCCTCGGGCAGCGGTTCCAATTTTGAAGCGATCGTGCAGGCGACGAGAAGCGGCCGGCTGGAGGGCGCGGAAGTTGCGCTGCTCGTCTGCGACAAGCCGGGAGCCAAGGTGCTGGAGCGGGCGGAGCGATTGGGCGTGGAAGCGTTCGCGTTTGAGCCGAAAGCGTATCCGGACAAGGCGGCGTTTGAGACGAAGATCGTCGCCGAGCTGCGCAGGCGGGACGTTGCGCTGGTCGTGCTGGCCGGGTACATGCGGCTGGTGGGGCCGACGCTCTTGTCCGCCTACGAAGGACAGATCATCAACCTGCATCCCTCGCTGCTTCCGGCCTTTCCCGGCAAGGATGCGGTCGGGCAGGCACTCGCCTACGGGGTAAAGATAACGGGGGTAACGGTACATGTCGTCGATGCCGGCCTGGATACCGGGCCGATCATCGCACAGGTTCCCGTGGCGGTGCGCGAGACGGATACGGCAGAGAGTCTCGCTGCCCGGATCCATGAAGTGGAGCACGAACTGCTGGTCGACGTGATCGGACAACTGCTCGCCGGCCGGATGAGGCTGGAGGGGCGGCACGTGCGGCTGGAGAAGTAATAAGCGGCCCTCTGCGGCGGGAACGATTCCCGTGGCGGAGGGCCGTTTGTTTGCTTCGTGCCGCAGGGGCCTTATACGTATTTGCTGCGTCCCGCTCCGATCCCGGCGATCGTCATCAGCAGGCTGACCACCAGCAGCGTCAGCAGGGGGAGCGTCCACGAACGGGTCCAATCGTAGAGAATCCCGATCAGGATCGGCCCGCCGGCGGCCAGCAAATAACCGAAGGATTGCGACATGCCGGATAACGCGGAAGCCTGATGCGTGTCCGTTGTTCGCAGGACGATCATCGTCAGCGCCAGGCTGATGCTGGCCCCCAGCCCGATGCCGAGCAGCACAAGCGAGCCAAAGAGCAGCAAGCTGTTTCCGCCGCCCAGCAGCCCGCCGAATCCGGCCAGAAAGAAAAGGCCGATCACCAAGGCCATGCCCGACTGGTTGGGCAGGCGGGAGGCCAGCACCGGCGCCAGAAATGTGGCGGGCAGACTGACAAACTGCAGGATGGAGAGCATCCAGCCCGCTGTCGAGACGCTCATGCCGTGGTGATGCAAAATTTCCGGCAGCCAGGCAATGGTGCAGTAGAACGCAAACGACTGCAATCCCATGAAAACGGTAACCTGCCAGGCCATCGGCGAACGCCAGAGCCGGCCGTTGGCGGACGTTTTGCCCTGGTCGCGGGCGAATTTGCCGGAAGAACGAAGCTGCGGCAGCCAAACAACCAGGGCGATGAGGGCCAGCAGGGACCAGCCGGCCAGCGCTCCCTGCCATCCGAGATGCAGCGCCTGGGCAAGCGGGACGCTGAGACCGGACGCCAGCGCGGCGAAAGTGCCCATCGCGGTGGTGTACACGCTCGTCATAAGCCCGACCTTGTCCGGAAACCGCTGCTTGACAAGCCCCGGCAGCAGCACGTTGCAGATAGCGATCCCCAAGCCGATCAAGGCCGTTCCGGCAAATAACGCGGCGGTCCCCCCGAGCGAGCGGAGGACGATGCCGACGATCAAGGCGCACAGTCCCGCCCAGATGGTCCGTTCATTCCCGTAACGCTCCGCGATCTTCGGAGCGAGCGGAGACAGGACGGCAAAGGCGATGAGCGGCAGCGTGGTCAAAAAACCCGCCATGCCGCCGGACAGGCCCGTATCCGTTCGGATGGAGCCGATCAGCGGTCCCACGGAGGTGAGGGCGGGGCGCAGGTTGAAGGCGACGAGAATGATGCCCGCGACAAGAAGTATGTTTCCCGCCGGCAGGGGACGGGAAGCGATGTCTTCACGATTGGTCATGAGAGGATTCCTCCAGACGCCGTAAATTTTCACGCTGCAAGAACTTCACATGGGCTTCGCGAATATTCAGTGCAACGTCTTGTTCGGACTGCTCTTTCTGTGCAAACGGCATCCACGGTTTCAGTTCCGCAATGGACGCCTGGATGGCCTGAAACACTGCTTGTCCGTCTCCAGGCTGCGGCATTCGTATCAACAATCGGTCGGTGAAAAACCGGGTGGGAAATTCCAGCAGCATCGGATTCATGCGAAGATCTTCCTTCCATTATTTGCGTAGTAAAAGTTGTTAATTCTTTACGGGATGCACGTTTCCTTTCGCAAAAACACATAAGCGCCCAACCGACGGAGAAATGCTGCGAGGAACACCCGTGACGAACCCGTGCCTTTCCGGCCGGGGAGACGGCCTTTTTGGAAAAAACGTTCCCCACCCGGGCTTCCGCTACATACAGTAGAACGAAAGCGGAAAAAAGGAGGGGGCCACATGGGCGATTTCATTTCCGATCTGCTGGGGAAGCTGAGCAAGAAAACAGGACGGAACTGGACGCTGGAGGATATCGTGCGGCTGGCGCAAAAGCTGCCGAAGGGAGGGACCGGAAACATCGATGACGTGCTCAACGAGCTGTCAGACATGGGTCTCAACCTGAACGAGGAAACGCGGGAGCAGGTGAAGGAGCAGTTGAAAAACGGCAAACCCCCATCCCTCGAATCAATCAGCGACCTGGCGAACAAGCAGGCACAGGGAACGGACACCCCAAAGAAAGAGGCGTCGCAAGCGAGCGGGAGGGCGAAAGTCGATCCGCTTGCCGAACGATTGAAAAAATGGCAGGACGGGAAAAAGAAAAGGCGATAGACGTTTGATGCAAAAGGAACGCAGTCTCACGTGCCCCGGCACGGTGCGGCTGCGTTTGTTTTTGGGGGGAAATCTTGATAAAAACGTACAATTGTGTTTTAATTAACTTATAATGTTCGTGTTTTTTCTATTCTCTTTCCAAAAAAGTCAGGAGGTTCTATCCGTGAGTGTGAAAAAGGCACTGATCAGCGTTTCCGACAAGACAGGGTTGATTCCGTTTGCGCGCCGTTTGGCTGACGCCGGCGTGGAGATCATCTCCACCGGGGGTACGGCCGCCATGCTGAAAGAAGCGGGCATTCCCGTCATCGGCATTTCCGAAGTGACCGGTTTCCCGGAAATTCTCGACGGGCGCGTCAAAACGCTGCATCCGAATATCCACAGCGGCCTCTTGGCTGTGCGCGACAATGAAACGCACCGGCAGCAGTTGAACGACCTGCAGATTGAAACGATTGATCTGGTTGTCGTCAACCTGTATCCTTTTAAGCAGACGATCGCCAAACCGGACGTGACGTTTGCGGAGGCGATTGAGAATATCGACATCGGCGGGCCGACCATGCTGCGTGCGGCCGCGAAAAACCACCAGTACGTCACCGTTGTGGTGGACGCCGCCGACTACGAGCAGGTAGCCGCGGAAATCGAGAAGGAAGGCGATACGTCTCTGGACACGCGCCGCCGTCTGGCCGCCAAGGTGTTCCGCCATACGGCCGCGTACGACGCGCTGATTTCCCGCTATCTGAGCGAACAGGTGGGCGATTTCCTGCCGGAAAGCTACACGGTGACCTACGAAAAGGCGCAGGATCTGCGCTACGGCGAAAATCCGCACCAGCGGGCCGCGTTCTACCGCGAGCCGCTGGCGGCCGGGGCCAGCATCGCCCGCGCCGAACAGCTTCACGGCAAGGAACTTTCCTACAACAACATCAATGATGCTGACGCCGCTCTGGCAATCGTGCGCGAGTTTGCCGAACCCGCCGTGGTTGCGGTGAAACACTCCAATCCGTGCGGCGTAGGCATCGGTGCCGACATTCGCGAAGCCTACCAAAAGGCGTACGAGGCTGATCCCGTTTCCATCTTTGGCGGCATTGTGGCGGCCAATCGTCCGGTGGACCGCGACACCGCCCTGTTGATGAAAGAAACGTTTTTGGAAATCATCCTCGCGCCTGATTTCACTGAAGAAGCGCTGGCCGTGCTGACCGAGAAGAAAAACCTGCGCCTGCTGCGCATCCCGGCGCTGAACGAGTCCCGGGAGGCGGCGCAAGGCTTCCGCATCGCTCCGGTGGCGGGCGGAGCGCTGGTGCAGGAGTACGACGTGAAACAACTGGAAGATGCCGACATCCGCGTGGTGACCGACAAACAGCCGACCGCCGACGAACTGGCCCAACTGAAATTCGCCTGGAAGGTCGTCAAGCACGTCAAGTCGAACGCCATCGTGCTCGCCAGGGAGAACATGACCATCGGTGTGGGCGCCGGCCAGATGAACCGCGTCGGTGCCGCCAACATCGCCATCGCCCAGGCGGGAGAAAAAGCGAAAGGGGCCGTGCTGGCCTCGGACGCCTTCTTCCCGATGCCGGACACCGTGGAAGCGGCGGCGAAGGCGGGCGTGACGGCGATCATTCAGCCGGGCGGTTCGGTCCGCGACCAGGACTCCATCGACGCCTGCAACCGCCATGGCATCGCGATGGTGTTTACCGGCGTACGCCATTTCAAACACTAATCGTCCGGCACGAATCCATGGGAGCCGAACAAGAAAAGCGGGGATTCCAGAACCGCTGACAGGAGGGAGTACGGATGAACGTACTGGTAATCGGCGGCGGGGGCCGCGAACACGCCATCGTCTGGAAGCTGGCGCAAAGTCCCAAAGTGAAAAAGATTTTCTGCGCGCCCGGCAACGGCGGTACGGCGCAGTTGGCGGAAAACGTGCCGATTCCCGTTGACGATTTTGCCGCTCTGGCCCAGTTTGCCAAAGACGAGGGGGTTGACCTGACGGTGGTCGGTCCGGAAGACCCGCTGTTGGGCGGAATCGTGGACTTTTTTACGGAGCGCAGCCTGCCGATCTTCGGGCCGACCGCCCACGCGGCGAAGATCGAAGGAAGCAAATGTTTTGCCAAGCATCTGATGAAGCGCTACGGCATCCCGACGGCCCGGTACGAGTCGTTTCTCGACTACGAGTCCGCCCTGGCCTATGTGCGTGAACAGGGGGCACCGATCGTGGTCAAAGCAGACGGGCTGGCCGCCGGCAAAGGGGTGGTCGTCGCGGAAACGCTGGAAGCGGCGGAGGCGGCGCTCTACCGGATCATGAAGGAAGGGGTGTTCGGCCAGGCAGGGGCGCGCGTGGTGATCGAGGAGTGCATGCGCGGCGAAGAGCTGTCCCTGCTGTCGTTTGTCGACGGGGAAACGGTCAAGCCGATGGTGACCTCCCAGGACCACAAGCGCGTCTTTGACGGCGACCAGGGACCCAACACCGGCGGCATGGGCACCTACGCGCCTGTGCCGCACATGTCGGCGGAACTGGTGGAGCAGATCGTGGAAACCATCGTCAAGCCGATGGCCCGCGGCATGGCCCGGGACGGCATTCCGTTCCGGGGCGTGCTTTACACCGGCCTGATGATCACGGACGAGGGGCCGAAGGTGGTGGAGTTCAACGCCCGCTTCGGCGATCCCGAGACGCAGGTGATTCTGCCGCTCCTGGAGACCGATCTGGTAGACATCTGCACGGCTGCCATCCAAGGGGAACTGGCATCCGTCGACGTGCGCTGGAAGCAGGAGAGTGCGGTATGCGTCGTCATGGCCGCTCCCGGGTATCCGGGCGATTACCCCAAGGGAGAGCCGATCAGCGGGTTGGAGAAGGCGGGCGAGTCCGTTACCGTGTTCCACGCCGGCACCAAACAGACGGAGAAGGGCATCGTCACCAGCGGCGGCCGCGTCCTCGGCGTGACCGGGACGGGGCGGACGCTGGAGGAAGCGCGGGCTCGGGCATACGCCGCCGTTGAGCGCATCCGCTTCGAGGGGGCGCATTACCGCCGGGACATCGCGGACAGGGCGCTGCGCAGAAGCTAGATTCATGCAAATCGTGACAAGGACGTTTGCCTGCAGCGAAAAAAAGGGAGACCCGTCCGGTTACTGACGGTATCTCCCTTTCTTTTTGCCGGCTGCGTAAAAAAAGTACCCCATGACGGCGACACAGCCGATGATCAGGGCGATGACAAAGGCGTTGTGGGAAAACCACTCGTACAGCGGAGGTCCGACAAGTGACATGGGCAGTCCCTCCTAGGAATAGGTTGGATAGAGATGTTCGTCGCGGCTGTGGTGGTCGTCCGGTTTTTGTTCGCGCCCTTGGCTGCGGGAGGCTTCTTCGGCCTGGCGGTAGGAGACGTACTCCTGGACGGCCGCTTCGAGCTGTTTGTCTTCGGCCGACAGGTTGGCATGCTCCTGTTTGGGAGTCGTGCCGATGCCCATCTGCTTCAACCCCGCCTGGGCCCCCATGTCCTTGACTTTGCCCAGCATGTTTTGCAGACCGGCCCGATCGCGGCTGTTGACACCCATCGCGTACAGCATCGGACAAAAACGGGTGACGCCTTCCGCCACCTTCATGGCCGACAGCGCCATCAACAGCCAGGGGGTGCGGTACGGGCGGCGGCCCATCCGGCCGACTCCGTAGGCCAGCCCTAACAGGCCGACGGTGATGCGAATCACGGCATCCACGGTTCCGACGTTTTTTTGCATCGTTGTCCCTCCTGTCCTAACGGTTCCTGTTTGGTAGTGTGTGCCGGGAGGAAAAAAACACGCGAGGGAATTGTTGTTAGCAGCGATGCGGGGATACAGGATACCGGCGGGCGGACGGAGAAGTGTACACAGGAAGTGACCGAGCGTTCGCTAGAAAACGTCTGCTCAAGCAGAGGAATTCTCTATCCGTGCGCCAAACAGGGAAAGGAGTGCATACGTATGCGAGTCCGTCCGATGAACGAGGAGGCTTACCTGCGTCTGATACGGGTGGCGAAGCGGCAGGCCCCGGCCGACATGTGGATCAAAGGAGCGCGGGTGCTGCAGGTGTATACCAAGGAATGGCGGGAGGTGAACGTCGCCGTCGCCGGAGAGCGGATCGCCTATGTGGGGGAAAAGGAGCCGGAGGTGGACGAACACACGGTGGTGGTGGACGCCGCCGGGATGTACGCTGTGCCGGGGTACATGGAGCCGCACGCCCATCCGTTTCAGTGGTACAATCCGTTTACGCTGGCCGACTTCGCGCTGGAACGGGGAACGACCACCCTGGTGTCCGACACGATGATGCTGATGAGCCTGCCGTTTGCGCAGGTGGCGGAGATCATGGAGCGGCTGTCGGCCCATCCGGTCAAGCATTTTTTCTGGAGCCGGCTCGATCCGCAGCAGAGGCGGGCGCAGGCCGAACCGCCGTTTGACCGGGCAGGGCTGGCCCGCATGCTGGAGCATCCGCTGGTTGTCCAGGGCGGGGAACTGACCGACTGGCAGGGAGTGTTGAGCGAAGACGAGACCCTGCTGTTCGGGATCAAGCACACCCGCGATCTCGGCAAACGGATGGAGGGACATCATCCGGGAGCGTCGGCGGAGACCCTGAACACGGCGGCTGCCGCCGGGATCACCGCCTGCCACGAGAGCATCACGGCGGAGGATCTGCTGCGCCGCCTGCAGTTGGGGATGTACACCGCGCTGCGCCACTCGTCCATCCGGCCGGACCTGCCGGAGCTGGTTCGCGGCTGGCTGGAGATGGGGTTGCCCTGGTCGCCCCGCATGATGCTGACGTCGGACGGCAGCACGCCGCCGATGCATCGGCACGGCCTGATGGATTACACGATAAGGGTGGCGATCGAGGCAGGCGTGCCGCCGGAAGAGGCCTACGCGATGGCGACGCTCAACCCCGCCGTCTACTACGGCATGGACGCCGAAATCGGGGGTATTGCACCAGGCCGGCTCGCCGATGTTCTGCTGCTCGCCCGTCCGGAGGAACCGACGCCCGAGCTGGTCATCGCCAACGGACGGCGGGCGGCGGAAAAGGGGCGGCTGCTGGTGTCCACGGTGCAGCCCCAATGGGAGCGGTACGAGTTTCCGCCCGTCGACCGGCTGGGTAGGGACGTGGGGGCGGAAGCGTTTCGACTTCGCCACACGGGTGGACCGCTGCCGGTCCTGCACATGCGCAATGCGGTGATTACCACACTGGAGCGGGAGGAGCTGCCGGCCGACCGGGATGGCTGCGTTTCGTTGGAGAACGATCCCGAGCTGGCGGTGATCTGTTGTCTCAATCCTTACCGGGAGCGGCTGACACAGGCGCTGGTAAGGGGGTACAGCCGCTCTCTGGAGGCGCTGGCCAGCACCTACACCGCCTCCGACGACTGGCTGGTGATCGGGCGCGATCCAGAGGCCATGGCGCAGGCGCTGCGGCGCGTCCGGCAAATCGGCGGGGGCGTGGTGATGATGGACGAGGGACGGGTGGTCTGCGAATGTCCGCTGCCGCTCGCCGGAATGTTTTCTCCCGCGCCGATGGACGACGTGATCGGCATGGCGGAATCGCTGACGGACCTCTTGCGAAAAAAGGGGTACGCGCATTTGGACCCGCTCTATTCGCTGCTGTTTTTTACCGCCACCCATCTGCCGTATGCCCGGCTCACCGCCGAGGGGATCGTCGATGTGAAGTCGGGGGCCGTCATGGTGCCGTCCATCCTCCTTCCATGAGGGGAACACGTTTTCTCAACGGATCGCCTCAACGGATCGCTTTAATTAAATAAAGTATTGATATATTTATTTGATTTAAAAACAGGTTCATTTTTACGCTGATATATGCTTGAAAAATATGTTTTTGAAAATACCATTTTTCATCTCTTGTAAATTTCCTAATATATTTTACAATTAAGAAAGGCCAGACAGGAACGGTCCTGCGAGACGATCGGCCCATGGCGAGAATCCTCCCGGGGTGGACGTTTTACGGGCCGGACAGGTGATTTCATGGGTGGCGGTGGACGGGTGGTTCTGATATGATTATGCTAACCTGTCCCGCCGTGGAAGGGGTGCTTTGAGGGGACGGTTTCATCGTGGGCATTCGTCGATCGGGACGACCAGCCGACTCCGGAATCGCAGGGAACGCTGCTGAATAGGGCCAGACATCGCAGACTGCCGAACAAGCCTCTGCCAACCCGGGGCGACACTCAGGTGTGCGCCCTTTCTGTTTGAGGAGTTGTCCGGCGCGCGGACGAGCCTCTCGCCGACTGTGCTGCCGCTCAACGGAAAGACAGCGCGTCAGGCGAAGAACGCAGCGGATGTCCCGACAGCCGCCGGGCGGGAAGTCGTTTTTTGCGATCGTCGAATGCAGAAAATTTACAATTACCGCAAGTTTACAAAGGAATGAGGGATGGGAAAGTATGCTGCTCGACATTTTGCCTCAGGTGTTGGTTGACGGCTTGACGCTGGGCTTCATGTACGCCGTCGTTGCGCTCGGCTACACCATGGTGTACGGGATTCTGGAGTTCATCAACTTCGCTCACGGCGAGATTTTCATGGTGGGCGCCTTTGTGGGGACGGAGGTCCTGCTGATCACGGACGCCCTGGGAGCGCTGGAGGGGATGAATCCGTTTGTCGCGCTGTTTTTGACCCTGCTGATCGCGATGATCATAACCGGAGCCCTCGGCGTCGGGATCGAGCGGGTAGCCTACCGTCCGCTGCGCGGCGCACCGCGGCTCGTTCCGCTGATTTCCGCGATCGGCGTGTCGTTCCTGCTGCAGGACCTCG
Organism: Brevibacillus thermoruber 423; assembly: GCF_000454065.1. Lineage (GTDB taxonomy): Bacteria > Bacillota > Bacilli > Brevibacillales > Brevibacillaceae > Brevibacillus > Brevibacillus thermoruber. The sequence goes on along the minus strand of NZ_KE695654.1, from coordinate 250,383 downwards.
TCCGCTTTACGGAAGCCATTACCCGCAACGAATTTTATCTGAACAGTCCCATTCTTTTTACAGGTTCCATCCCGTTGGGCAGCATCGCCACGATTCCGACGAAGGCGTTGATCGTCATCGTGCTCGCCGTTGTGATGATGGTGTCGCTGACCTTGTTCATCAACAAGACCAAGTGGGGAATCGCCATGCGGGCCGTTGCGCAGGACCAGTCGACGGCGTCGCTGATGACCATTAACGTGGACAAAGTCATTATGCTTACCTTTTTGATCGGCTCCAGCCTGGGTGGCGCAACCGGGGTGCTGTTTGCGCAGAACTACGGCACGATTGACCCTTACATCGGCTTTATTCTCGGCCTCAAGGCGTTTACCGCAGCCGTCCTCGGCGGAATCGGCAACATCCGCGGCGCGATGGTGGGCGGCGTTCTGCTCGGCCTGCTGGAGTCCCTGTCCGGCGCGTACATGGGTCCGCTGACCGGCGGAGCGTTTGGCGCCGAGTACAAAGACGTGTTTGCGTTCAGCATTTTGATTCTCGTGCTTCTGTTCAAGCCGGAAGGGCTGTTTGGCGAAGCCGTAAAAGAGAAAGTGTAGGTGAAACGCATGGCAAACATGGTATGGAAGTCGTTCAAGGGGATTCCGCTTCCGGTTACGCTGATCTGGATCGCCGGGTTTTCCGCCGCGCTCCACTTTTTGGACAAATCGGTCATCGCGTTTCTGGGAATCTTGTGCTCCATTGTTTTGATCTACTACACCAACTCCTCGAAAATGGTCCGGATGCTCATCGGGGCACTGGTGCTCCTGGTCATCATTCCGCTGGTGGCGGGGGACAACCGCTACTACATGGAAGTGGCTTCGCAGGTGGGCATCTACGTGGCGATGGCGCTCGGCCTGAACATCGTGGTCGGCTTTGCCGGTCTGCTTGACCTCGGCTACGTCGCCTTTTTCGCCGCCGGTGCCTACGCGTACGCGATTTTTTCCACGTCCCAGGCCAACCAGTTCATTCCCGGCGACCTGTTCCCGCTGTCGGGCGAGTGGTTCTGGCCGTTCCTCATCGTCGGCTTGATCGTGGCCGCGATCTTCGGGATTTTGCTCGGCCTGCCGGTCCTGCGGGTGAAAGGGGACTACCTGGCCATCGTCACCCTTGGGTTTGGCGAAATTATTCGGATTATTTTCAATAACCTGGACAAACCGATCAACATCACCAACGGCCCGCAGGGGATTACTCCGATCCCGCAGCCGGAGCTGTTGGGGATGAAGATGGGGACGCCGTTCCACTTCTACTTTATCGTGCTGGTTGTCATCGCCTTTATCGTCCTGGCCAACCTCCGCTTTGAAAACTCGCGCATCGGCCGCGCCTGGATCGCGGTGCGGGAAGACGAGCTGGCGGCCCAGTCCATGGGCATCTCGCTGCTGAACACCAAGCTGGCCGCGTTTGCCACGGGCGCTTCCTTCGCCGGTGTGGTCGGCGTCATTTTCGCCGCCAAGCAGACGTTTATCGATCCGACCTCGTTTACGCTGATGGAGTCGATCGGGATTCTCGTCATGGTCATCCTCGGCGGCAGCGGAAGCATCCCCGGCGTGGTGCTGGGGGCGGCGTTCGTCACGGTGCTGCAGGTGCAGTTGCTGAAAGAGCTCTCCAATTTCCTGCACTCGCTGCAGCAGGCGGGCGTCATCAACCTTCCCAACCAGTTGGATCCGTCCAAGTTCCAGCGCCTGATCTTCGGCATCATGTTGATCCTCGTGGCGCTCTACCGTCCCAACGGATTGATTCCGGCGAAGCGCAGGAAGAACGACCTCGACGCCATCCGGGCAAGCAAATTCGCCGAGAACCGGCTGGGGATCCTGAGCAGGCTGTCGAAAGGCAAGCTGTCCCAGGGCAGCCAGTCGTAGCGGACAAGGAGGGAGCATCAGTATGGCACTGTTGGAAGCAATCGGCTTGACCAAGCGCTTCGGCGGTCTTGTCGCCAATCAGGACATCACGATCAAGATCGAGAAGGGGACGATTACGGCGGTCATCGGGCCGAACGGGGCCGGGAAAACCACGTTTTTCAACATGATCACCGGCTTTTACGAGCCGGACGAAGGCGATGTCCTGCTGAACGGGAAAAGCATCAAGGGACTGCGGCCGGACCAGATTGCCGAGCGGGGCATCACCCGCACGTTCCAAAACATCCGCCTGTTCAAGGAGATGACCGCCCTGGAAAACGTGATGGTGGGCACGCACAGCCGGCTGACGGCGGGGCTGTTGGGCATCCTGTTCAACATCAGGCGGGTGCGCGAAGAGGAAGAGCGGGCCCGCGTCGAGGCCTATCAGCTCCTGGAATACGTCGGGATCGCCCACGTCGCCAACGAAGCGGCCGGCAGTCTGCCGTACGGCTTGCAGCGCCGCCTGGAGATCGCCCGGGCGCTGGCGACCAATCCGCAAATCATCCTGCTGGACGAGCCGGCGGCGGGGATGAACCCGCGCGAAACGGCGGAGATGACCGAGTTTATCCGCCGGCTGAAAAACGAACTGGATCTGACCATCATCCTGATCGAACACGACATGAAGCTGGTCATGGGCTTGAGCGAATACATCCACGTGCTGGATTACGGACGCAAAATCGCCGAGGGAACGCCGGAGCAGATCCGCCACAATCCCAGCGTCATCGAGGCATACCTGGGCAAAAGCGCGTCGGAAGTGTCGTAAGCGGGGGAGGAATCAAAGATGGCATTGTTGGAACTGCATAACGTACACACCTATTACGGCGGTATCCACGCGTTAAAGGGGCTGAGCATCCAGGTCAACCACGGAGAAGTGGTGACGCTGATCGGCTCCAACGGGGCGGGCAAGTCGACCACGCTGAAGACGATCTGCGGCCAGACACGCGCGCGGGAAGGGAAAATCCTCTTTGACGGCAAGGACATCACCCAGATGCGCACGCACGAAATCGCCCTGCTGGGCATCGCCCACGTGCCGGAGGGGCGGCGCATTTTCCCCAAGCTGACGGTGCGGGAGAACCTGGAGATGGGCGCCTTCTCCGTAACGGACAAGAATCTGATTGAGGAAGGGATTGAGCGGGCGTTCCGCTACTTTCCCCGGCTGAAAGAGCGGATTAACCAGAAGGGCGGCACGATGTCCGGCGGGGAGCAGCAGATGCTGGCCATCGCCCGCGGCCTGATGATGAAGCCAAAGATCCTGATGCTGGACGAGCCGTCCATGGGGCTGGCGCCGATTCTGGTCGAGCAGATTTTTGACATCATCACGGAGCTGAATCGGGAGGGCATGACGATCCTGCTGGTGGAGCAAAATGCCAATCAGGCGCTCTCCGTGGCCCATCGCGGCTACGTCATCCAGACGGGAGAGATCATCCTGCAGGACGAGGCGGCCACCCTGCTGGCAAACCCGCAGGTTCGGGAAGCATACCTCGCATAGCGGTCAAACACCGATGGAGTCTACACGCCCCCATCGGTGTTTTTTTATGGTTGCCGCTGATCAGCTCCTGCCGGTTGGCCGATCAAGCAAAAATCAGGTACAGCCGTTCACAAGGAGTTGTTGTTCATGAATCAGGACATATCTGATAAAATGAAACGAAACATGATCCTGAGAGGAAGATTTTTAATGATATACAAAGAAATGGTTACTTTTGTGATTATTGCAGCTGCCGTTGTTGTTACAGGAGGGCCCCTTTACGGAAGCACCGATCAAACTGCATACAGCCAAGCACATCAAAGGCAGGAAGACGATCATGGGGCTGAAAACAAGGGGAAGGCGGGAACTGCGGTAAATATAAGCGGAGATGTTCATGAGCGTTTTACAACTATCGAACAGTTGAAAGACAGCTCTGAATTGATTGCTGAGGTTGAAATTGAAAAGTCGGACAGCTTCCCATACAAACATGTTGTGTTTACGCTGAGTGAAGCGAAACTGCTGCATGTATATAAAGGAGAGGTCCAAAACGACGAACCCATCAAGATTCTCGAAACCGGTGGATATAAGGATGGAACGGAATACACGTTTGAAGGCAACAAGGTATTTACGGAAAAGGAGACAGCGATTGTATTTTTGGAAAAGTACGAAGGTCCGATTGTTGATCACGCTTATGTAATAAAAGGGGGGGATCAAGGAAAATTTGTAACAGACGGTCATACAGGAAAACCAGCCAATGGCGTACAAAAGGGGCTGCAGGTAAAAACCATGGAAGAGTTGGACTTGGAATAGCATGGTATCAGACGGCCAGCCAGGTGAATCCTGGTTGGCCGTTTCCATGTGCCCGTTCCCTCCCCAAACGGCGACGGCTTCGCGCGGAGATAGCCCGCTACCTCAGGCAGGCGCGGGGAGTCGCCTGCACCCCGGACGAGATTGTGATCGCCGCCGGTACGCAGCTCTTGATCCAGCAGTTGTGCTGCCTGTTTGGCCTGGACGGCCGGGCGGTCGCCATCGAGGAGCCGGGGTATAACGGCGTGCGAATCGTCTTTCAGCATCTCGGCTTTGCCGTCACGCCGATTCCGCTGGAGGAGGACGGCATTAACGTGGAAGCACTGGAGGCGAGCGGCGCCCGGCTTGTCTACATCACGCCGTCCCATCAGGAGCCGTCCGGCATGGTCATGCCCTACGCGAAACGGATCAGGCTCCTCCAGTGGGCGGCCCGGACCGGCGTTTACATCGTGGAGGACGACTACGACGGCGAATTCCGCTACCGGGGAAAGCCGATTCCCTCGGATGCCGGCTTGTCGGTTACGGTCGAGGTGTACAGCGACAAGACGGCAGAGGAACTGACGGCGGCTGCGGCGTCGGCGGGCATCCGCGTCTATCCCACCGCGCCGAAGTGGTTCCGTCCCCCGCAAAATCGGCTGCCCGCCTTTCAATTCGGCTTCGGCGGCCTGTCGGTGGAGGAGATGGATGCGGGACTGCGGCTGCTGTACGAGGTGTGGAAGCCGTATTTGCACTCCTGCAATTGACAGAACTTACTGACAAGCGTAGAGTGTAGCAGTGTATGGAGGGTGAAGCGAGTGAACTCTGCGCGCACGTTGTTTGTCACAGGCATGATTCAAATTATCCCGGTCGCCGCCGCGGGGATCGTGGACGGGCTGGTGTTTGGCATCCTCGCCCGGCAGGCAGGTCTCGGCATCGCGGAAGCCTTGCTGTTTTCGCTCCTGGTCAATGCAGGGTCGTCGCAGTTTGCCGCCGTCGGCCTGATCTCGCAGGGGATTGTGGGCTGGCCCATTCTGGTCTCCACGGCTTTGCTGAACGCCCGTCACCTGCTGTACGGACTGTCGCTCGGGCCCCACTTTCGCGGGACGCCTCCGTGGAAGCTGTCGTTGATGGCGGCTGGCCTGAACGACGAGACGTACGCCCTGACATCCACCTATCTGGCGTCCGGCCAAAAGCCCAGCCTCTCCTTTTTTGCCGGTGCGAGCGCGGTCGACTATCTGATCTGGAACGCCAGTACGCTGGCCGGCGCCTGGTTTGGCGCGGTGTTTACGGAAACGGAGGCGTACGGCCTGGACTTTGCGTTTGTGGCCACGTTCCTCGGCTTTCTCGCGATCAATCTGCTCTCCCCGTTTCATGTGAAGGTGGCGGCCGGCGCTGCGGCTGTCGCCTGCCTCGCGTACTGGGGAGGCGGCGGGACGGCGGCGGTGATCGCCGGGACGCTGACGGCAGTGGTGATGGGAGCGGTGAGCCGTGAACGATAAGGTGCTGCTGATCATTGTCTTGATGGCCGTGATTACCTATCTGACGCGGTTTCCCATGCTGCTGATCAGCTCGCGCTGGGAGATCCCCGACTGGCTCCGGCGCGGACTGGCCATGGTCCCGGTGGGCGTGTTCAGCTCGCTGACCGTGCCGCCCATTCTCTTTCATGGGAATGACGGGCAGTGGAGTCCGGAGTACCTCGCGGCGGGGGTGGTTTCACTCGCCGTCGGCCTGTGGAGAAAGCAGGTCGTCTGGGCGCTGTTGGCCGGGGTGGGGGCGATTGTGCTGTGGCGGGCTCTTTTCTGATGATTCGGGAAGAGCGTGTAAAAAAAGGCGAGCTTGCGCATCAACGCAGGCTCGCCAGTTGTTTTTTGCCGGCGTACAGCGCCAGCATGCTGAACAGAACGGCCAGCGCGCCCGCGTAAAACGGGACGTGCGGCGAGTACCACTCGGCCAGCTTGCCGGCCAGCCAGGGCGCGACCGCGCCGCCGACGAAACGGACGAAGCTGTAGGCGGAAGACGCGATGGCACGTTCCACCGGCGCGACGTCCATCACCGATGCGGTCAGGACGGTGTTGATAATGCCCAGAATCGCGCCGGCCATGACGATGGCCAGTACCAGCGTCACTTGCGACGAAACGCCGAATCCCATGGCCGCCAGGTCTGCGGCCAACAGCAGCAGCATGGCGAACAGCGTGGGGACGGACCCGTAGCGCTCCTGCAGCTTCGGCGCCACGATCACCGAGGTGATGGCGAGCATCACACCCCAGAAGAAGAACACGTACCCCAGGCTGTGTTCGTCCATGTGCAGCACAAACGGAGAAAACGCCAACAGCGTAAAAAACCCGAAGTTGTACAGGAGCGCCGTCAGCGCCATGGTAAACAGGCCGCGGTGCCCCAACGCGCGGAACGGATCGAGAAGCGAGCTGCGCCGCTTCGGCTTGGGCACGTCGCTGAGCAGAACGAATACGGCGAGCAGCGCGATCGCCATCAGCACGGCGACGCCGAAAAACGGCCCGCGCCAACTGATGCCCCCGAGCAGCCCGCCAAGCAGCGGTCCCACGGACATCCCCAGACCGATGGCCGCTTCGTACAGGACGATCGCTCCCGCCGTGCCGCCGCTGGCTACGCTGACAATCACCGCCAGGGCGGTGGAGATGAAAAAGGCGTTGCCCATTCCCCAGCCGGCGCGGAACCAGACGATCTGCATCACCGAGTGGGACATGCCGCCGAGGAAGGAAAACAGGATGATTCCGGCCAGGCCGGCCAGGAGCGTCGCCTTGGGGCCGATCCGGCTGGAGACCCATCCCGTGACCAGCATCGTCAAGCCGGTCATCAGCATGTAGCTGGTGAACAGCAGGGATACTTCACTGGGCGTGGCATTCAGTTTGCTCGCAATCGCGGGCAGGATCGGGTCGACCAATCCGATCCCCATGAAAGCGACCACACAGGCAAAAGCGACAGCCCAGGCTGACTTGGGCTGCTGCATAATGATGCGCCATGCATGAGTGTGACTCTCCATCAGGGTTCCTCCTTTTCGTTTTCGATCTCCGCCTGCAGTTCCCGTTTTTTCCTGGCAATGCGGGTCAACTTCTCATCGTAGTTGGCCAGCAGTTCCGAGAGTTTGTTCATTTTTTCCTGCAAAAAGCCGCGCTTGGCCAGGAGCGTCCGCTCCAGTTCGGTCAGCAGGTTCAGCTTTTCTTCGGCGGACACTCCCTGGTAATAGCCCTGCTTCAACAGCTCGTATTTGTGGGCCAGGTCCATCATGTCCTTGATTTCCTGCAGCGACGCTCCCAACAGGTCGCGGGTGTTTTTGACGTGCAGGATGTGGGCGATGTCCTCGTCCGTGTACATGCGGTATCCGCTCTCCGTTCGCCCGGACGGATTGACCAGCCCCAATTCCTCGTAATAGCGAAGCGCCCTTTTCGTCAGGCCGGTTTTTTTTGCTGCCTCCTCGATGCGGTACAACGGGCTCCCTCCCATTCGCTTGCGTACTGGCACGACAACATGAAGACAGGTATTATGATACAAAACTGTAACGTTAACGTAAACGTTATTGTTTTCCGCTTATATGGGCCAGCCGCGTGCGCAAAAAAAAGCCCGGACCAGACCAAACGGCTGATCCGGGCGAAGCATGGGCAGCGCTCACGGACGGTACCCCAATTCCGCGGACATCTCTCGCACCGTCTCCAGCAGTTCCCTGAGGATCGCATCCTTCTGGGGAAGAACGCGGTCGGACGGGCCGATCACGCTGACCGATGCGGCCACTTCGCCGGTGGAATCAAACAGCGGCGCCGCCATCCCGGTGACGCCCACGTTGCGCCGGTCGGAGCTGAATTCGTAGCCCCGTTCCCGGATCTCCCGCAGCGCCAGCTTGATCTCGTCGGCTGACGTGAACGAGTAGGGCGTGTACGTCCGGATTCCCTCCGCCAGCACCTCGTCCTGAAACGATTCCGGTTTGTAGGCCAACAGCACGCGGGACGCAGAGGTGGAATAGAGGGGGAAACGGCGGTGCGTTTCGACCGTAAAGCGGATCGGGTGAGGCGAATCCACCTTGGTGACGTAGATGGCGTCGGTGACGTCCTGCACGCACAGCACGACCAGCTCCTGCGTGCGGGACACCAGGCGGTTGATATAGGGAGCGGCAAAGTCGACGATGTCGTGGTTTTTCAGCACCTTGTTGCCCAGCTCCAGCAGCGTGTAGCCGAGTGTGTACTGCCTGGTTTTTTCGTTTTGGCGGATAAATCCTTCCGCCTCCAGCGTCGCCAGCAGCTTGTGCACCGCTCCCTTGGAGAGCTGCAGCCGCTTGCTCAATTCCGTCACGCCGAGCTCCTTGGGCGCGTCGAGGAAGATTTTCAACAGCCGGCAGCTGTTGCGTACGGAAGACAGAAAATGATCCATGGACACGACTCCTCCGAAGTTCACATTTAGCAATAGTCTACCATAACCGGGAAGACTTTACGGTTCGAAAAGGGATAATCATCCCTTTACTCAGACTACCTTGAATTGTCAGTCTCTTCATGATAGTATATCACTAGAGTTCTCGGATAGGAAACGATGTTTTCTATTCGTGAACAATTTGTTAAAAACATACACATAACGGGGGATGAACACGTGAAGAAACAGGCATTATCGGTACTGTCCATTCTTGCTTTGACCGGTTCACTGCTCGCCGGCTGTGGGTCTTCCGCCGGGCAGCCAGCCGCGTCCGGCCAGCCTGCGGGGCAGGGCGGCGGCCAGGCACAGGCTCAGTTGGAGGACACACTGGTCGTGGCGGGCAACGGCGCCACGGTCGAACAGCTAATGAAAGACGAGATTTTCAAGAAGTTCAACGAGAAGTACCCGAACGTAAAGCTGACCTACGTCTCCGGCGTCTCGACCGAGATCGTGGCCAAGGTAAAAGCGCAGAAAAACGCGCCGCAGATCGACGTCACCATCGTCGAGGGCGGCGAACAGGAAAAAGGGCGCCAGGAAGGGCTGTGGGAGGCGCTCTCCGAGACGGACATCCCCAACATGAAAAACGTGCCGCAGGACCTGCGCGTCGCGGAAAACAGCGGGGTAACCGTCAACTTTACGCCGATGGGCATCTCCTACAACGCGGAGCTCGTCAAGGAAAAAGGCCTGCCGGTGCCCAAGTCGTGGAACGACCTGACCAGGCCGGAAGTGAAGGGCTACATCACGATGACCGACGTGGCCAGCAACTTCGGCCGCTCCACGATGATCATGCTGGCCTACGCCAACGGCGGTTCGGAGAAAAACATCGAGCCCGGCTTTGAAAAAATGAAAACGATTGCGAGCTACATGCCGACGTTTGCCAAGAGCGCGGCCCAACTGCAGCAAAACCTGCAAAACAAAAGCGCGGCCTACACCACCTGGACGATGGCCCGCAGCCTGACGCAGAAAGAGACGGGCCTGCCGCTGGAATTCGTCTTCCCGGAAGAGGGCGGCAACATCGTGCCGAACGTCGCCACGCTGGTCAAAGGGGCCAAGCACCCCAACGCCGCCAAAGCGTTTATCGACTTCCTGCTGAGCGACGAGGTGCAGATCATGTACGCGACCAAGCTCTACTACAACCCGGCCACGGCCGTGAAGCTGCCGGAAGACGTGGCCAAGCAGTTGGAGTTTGACCGCAGCAAAGTGGTGAACTTCGACTACGACACGATCAGCAAGGAAACGTCCGCGTGGCTCGATCGCTTCAACAAGGAGATCGCGCCGCTGACAGGAAAGTAGGTGTCCCTTTGAGCAAGGTAATTGACGTCGAACTGCGCAACATCATGAAGAAGTTCCAGAATAACGTCGTGGTTCGGGACTTCAACCTGCAGGTGGAGCAGGGAGAGTTTGTCTCGTTTCTCGGGCCGTCCGGCTGCGGCAAGACGACCACGCTGAACATGATCGCCGGATTTTTGGACCCGGACGAAGGGGAGCTCTTGATCAAGGGGCGGCGCATGAACGGCGTCCCCCCTTACAAGCGCGAACTGGGCATGGTGTTTCAAACCTATTCGCTGTTTCCGCACATGACGGTGGCGGAAAACGTCGCCTACGGGCTGAAGCTGCGCAAGGTGGGCAAAGCCGAGATGCAGGAGCGGGTGAAGCGGGTGCTGGAACTGGTCAAGCTGCCGCATGTGGCCGATCGCTATCCCAAGCAGTTGTCCGGCGGCCAGCGGCAGCGGATTGCGATCGCCCGCGCGCTGGTGATCGAGCCGTCGCTGCTCCTTTTGGACGAGCCGCTCAGCAACCTGGACGCCAAGCTGCGCGAAGAACTGCGCGACGAACTGAAGCGGCTGCACCAGGAGATCGGCGTGACCACCATCTTCGTCACCCACGACCAGGAAGAAGCGCTCTCCCTGTCGGACCGCATCGTCGTGCTGAACCACGGCCGCGTCGAGCAGATCGGCACGCCCGAGGAGATCTACAACCGTCCCGCCTCCGAGTTTGTCCACACCTTCATCGGCAAGACCAACCGCCTGGAGGGAGTCGTACTCGCCCAGGACGGCGAGGGTCTCACCGTGAAAACGGCGGGCGGCCTTATCGTCAGGGCGGCCCGGCAGCAGCGGGCGTTTGCCCCTGGCGAAAGAGTGGCGGTGTTTGTGCGGCCGGAAAAAATCCGTCTGGCGGACGGAGCGGCTGCGGATGAGGTCAACCACGCCAGCGGCCAGTTGATGATTGCCTCCTTTTTGGGCGCCTTTACCGAATGCGAGGTGAAGGCGGGAGGGCATCCCCTGTCCGTCAAGGTGCAGATGGACGGGCAGGGGATGCCGCTTACCCCCGGCAGGGCGGTCAACTGCCGCTGGGAGAGCGAAGACGTGCTGGTCATGCCGGTGGAGAGGGGATAGCCCATGAGCAAGCGTCTCTCCATTCTGCTGTTGACAGCGCCGAGCATGATCGTGCTCCTGGGCGTGTTTCTGATTCCGATGCTGCTGATGCTCCTGTTGAGTTTTCAGGACGACACGCAGGCGTTCAGCCTGCAAAACTACCTGCTGTTCATCCAGGACCCGTTTTACCTGGAGATTCTCTGGCGGACCATCCGAATCAGCCTCTGGACGGTGCTGTGCACGCTCCTGCTCGGCTTTCCCGTGGCCATGTTCATGGCGCAGGCCTCGGGCCGGATGCGGGGCGTCGTCACCATGCTGATTCTGGCGCCGCACCTGATCAGCGTGGTGATCCGCAACTTCGGCTGGGTGGTCGTGCTGGGCGAAAAGGGCTGGATCAACGAAACGCTGCTGAAGCTCGGCCTGATCGACCAGCCGCTGCGCCTGATGTACAACGAGCTGGGCGTGGTCATCGGCCTGACCGATTCGTTTATCGCCTACATGGTGCTGGCGATCGCCACCAGCCTGTACGCGATCGATCCGTCGCTGTCCAAGGCGGCGTCCATTTTGGGGGCGTCCCGCGTGCGGACGTTTTTCACCGTGACGCTGCCGCTCAGCCTGCCGGGAATTATCGCCGGCACGACGCTGGTGTTCAGCTTGTCGATGAGCGCGTTTGTGACGCCGGCGCTGATGGGGGGCACCTCGGTGAAGGTGATGCCGGTCATCGCCTACGAACAGATCATGTCGACGCTCAACTGGCCGCTGGGAGCGGCGCTGGCCTTCCTGCTGCTGGGCAGCACGATCCTGCTGGTCACCCTGTACACGCGGCTGATTGAAACCAAGCGATACAAAGAGGTGTTTGCGTCATGAAAAAGCTGAATGGGTACGGACTGATCACCTTCTTTGTGCTGCTTCTGGTCAACCTGCCGTTTCTGGTCATCATCCCCAGCTCGTTTACTTCGGCCGGCTACCTGTCGTTCCCGCCGGAGGGCTTTTCCTGGCAGTGGTACGCCAAGATTCTGGATCGGCCGGAGTTTATCGAGTCGTTCTGGTTCAGCCTGCAGCTTGCCGCGATTACGGCGGTGCTGGCGACGCTGATCGGCACGCTGGCGGCCTTTGCCTTGAGCAAGTACAGATTCCGCGGCAGCGGGGTCATCAACAGCCTGCTGCTGTCGCCGCTGACCGTGCCGTCGCTGATCATCGGGATCGCCGCGCTGCTGTTCTTTACGCGGATCGGAATTGCCGGCACGTTTACCGGCCTGCTCCTGGCCCACACGCTGATCTCCATTCCGTACGTGGTGCGGCTGGTGCTGACCGGCCTCAGCACGTTCGACTACACCCTGGAAAAGGCGGGCTACATGCTGGGAGCCCGGCCGCTTCGGGTGTTCTGGGACGTCACGCTGCCGCTTTTGCGGCCGGCCATCGTGTCGGGCATGATCTTTTCGTTTCTGACCTCGTTTGACAACGTGACGGTGTCGCTCTTCTTGGTGGCGCCCGACACGACGACGCTGCCGCTGGCCATTTTCACCTACATGCAGGAGACGCTGGACCCGCTGGTGGCCTCCATCTCCGCGGTCGTCATCCTGCTCAGCCTGGTGTTTATCGTCCTGCTGGAAAAGGTGTACGGGCTGGAGCGCCTGTTTGGACTCAATTCCCAATCCCATTAAGGAAGAGGCACGATGTCAATTCACTCGTATCTGCAACAACATCACCAACACCTGATCCAGCTCTTGGAAGCCTGCGTCAACATGGATTCCCCCTCACGCGACAAGGAGGCGGGGGATCGGATGGCGGAGTGGTTTGCCCGCCGCTTCGAGGAACTGACCGGCGGCAGGGCGGAGCGAATCCCCAACAGCGTCTACGGCGACCAGGTGCGCTGCGTGCTGGGAAGCGGCAGCAGACAAGTCCTGCTGATCGGCCACTACGACACGGTCTGGCCGCAAGGGGAAGCGGCCCGCCGTCCGTTTTTCATCCGGGAGGGAAAAGCGTACGGCCCGGGCGTCTACGACATGAAGGCGGGCGTGCTGCAGGCGATGTTTGCGCTGCGCGCGCTGGCGGAGCTGAACCGCCTGCCGGCTGACAAGCAGGTGGTGCTTTTGCTCAACAGCGACGAAGAAATCGGCAGCCCCACCTCGCGGGCACTCGTCGAACGGGAGGCGTCCCGTTCCCTGGCCGGCTTCGTGCTGGAACCGCCGATGGAGCCGGACGGCGCGCTGAAGACGTGGCGCAAAGGCAGCGCCCATTTTACCCTGCGCGTCCACGGCGTTTCCGCCCACGCCGGGGTGGACCACGACAAAGGAGTGTCGGCGATTGAGGAGCTGTCCCGGCTGGTGCAGTACCTGCACGGACTGACCGACTATGCGAGCGGGACGACCGTCAACGTGGGCCTGGTCAAAGGGGGAATCGGCTCCAATGTGGTGGCCGATTACGCCGAAGCGGAAGTGGACGTCCGGGTGAGGACGCTGGAGGAAGCGCGGCGGATCGAGCGGCTGTTTGCGGGACTGACGCCCAGCCTGTCCGGCGCGCGGCTGACGGTGTCCGGCGGCATTCGCCGTCCGCCGATGGAACGGACGGAGCAGATCGCCGCCCTGTTTGCCCTGGCCCGGAAGATCGGGGCCGAGGAGCTGGGCATGGCCCTGCAGGAGTCGGGCACCGGCGGCGTCAGCGACGGAAACTTCGCCGCCGCCTGCGGTCTCCCCACCCTTGACGGGCTGGGGGCAAAAGGCGGGTTTGCCCACTCGACGGAGGAATTTGTGGAGCTGGACGAGATTCCCAGACGCGCTGCCCTGCTGGCCCGGTTGATCGAAGAGGTGTAGCGCGTGTCGAGGAACAATCCTGTTTGTTGATGGACAACCCTTTTGCACAGCGTCTGCCGGCCCTGTCCGGCCGCTTGCGCAAAAGGGTTTTTTGCTGCGTTTAAGCCGGAAGACGCAAAAAAGGCGCCCGCTGAACGCAGGCGCCGGAAAGCGGGTCACTGTCCCGCTTCGCCGATAAACTCGGCTTTGTCTTTGCCGTACCGGTAGATATACACCTGGGAGTGCTTGTTGTCTCCTTTTTCGTCAAAGGTCACCTTGGTAAACAAACCGTTAAACTCGTTGGTGGAGCGGATGGCGTTCATCACCTGTTCGCGCGTCGGCTTTTTGCCGCCGTTATCCTTGATGGCCTGTTCGATGCCGTTCAGGGCGACCAGCGTAGCGTCATAGGCAAACGGAGAAAACGCGCCCGGCTCCTTGTTGAATGCCGTTTTGAACCGGTCCACCCACTTCTTGCCTTCCTCCTGGGAGCGGATGTCGCTGACCACGGTGGCGTAGACGATGCCTTCCGCAGCGGAGCCGGCGATTTTGTACATGTCGTTCGACTCCAGCCCTTCGCCGCCCATGAATTGGCCGGTGTAGCCCTTCTCGCGTGCCTGCTTGGCGATGATCCCCAGTTCGGCGTACATGCCGCCGTAGAAGACGAGGTCGGGCTTGTGCGCCGCCAGTTGGTTGACGATCGCGCTGTAGTCTTTTTCCCCGGGGTTGATGCCTTCATAGGCCACTTCCTTCACCCCCAGCTCCTTGAACGCCTTGCGCACCTCGTCAGCCAGCCCCTGTCCGTACGAGGTCTTGTCATGGGCGATGTAGACCGTGGTGACGCCCATCTTCTCCTTGGCGTATTTGGCGGCGGCCGGCGCGATCTGGTCGTTGCGCGCCACCAGGCGGTTCACGCTCTTTTTGCCCGCCTCCGTCAGTTCAACGCCGGTGTTGGCCGGGGAGATCATCGCTAGCTTGCCTTCCTCGTACTTGACGGAGGAGGGGATGGCGACGCCGGTGTTGTAGTGGCCGATCACGGCGTAGACGTCCGGGTCGGCGATCAGCATTTCCGCGTTGGAGACGCCGATTTTCGGGTCTGCCTGATCGTCCTGCGGGAAGAGCTGCAGGTCAAAGCCCAGCTTTTTGAAGTCTTCCGCGCGGTCCTGCACGGCCAACTGCGCCCCCAGCTTGATGCCGTCCCCCTCCAGCGACTGCGAGCCGGACAGCGGGCTTTGCGTGGCAATTTTGATTACGCTGGAGCCGGCGTTTCCGCCGCTGCCGGCATTGTCCCCCGTCGAAGAAGCGGAATTGCCCCCGCCGCAACCGGCGACGAGCGAACCAGCCAGCAATCCGGCAAGCAACAAGCGAACGGTTTGTGTTTTCATGACGTAACCCCCAACTCATTTGTGAGAAATATATTTTCTACTAACATATCAGGATAAAGGACAGGCGTCAACGAATATTCCGTATTGTTTGAAAATGGAAATTGTTTTGTACAAAGCGGGTGAACATCTGGAAGGTTCGACGGCGTTTCTTGTTTGGTCATAACATTTTTCGGCCGAATGCTCCGCCCTGCCGCTTCTGGCGGTCGGCCCTTCCACGGAAGAAAGAAAAACGGCCGGCCCGCATCAAAAAAGTCCCGGATGACCGGGACTTCTCTATTTCCTGTCGACCGGCAGCGTCACTGTAAAACAGGGGCCGTCCGCCTCGTTGCGCACGGAAATGCTGCCGCCGTGGGCTTCGAAGACGGCGCGGGCGATGGCCAGACCGAGGCCGTGCTTGCCCGATTTGCCTTTGCGGAAACGCTGGAACAGATGGGGCAGCAGGGCTTCCTCGATCGGCGGGCCGTCGTTGGAGATGGTGACGGTCACCGTTTCGCCCGCCTGGGAACCGGTGATCGTCAGCCGGCTGTTCGCGTAGCGCAGTTGATTTTCCAGGATGTTGACGAACGCCGTGCTGAGCTGCTCGCCGTCTCCTTCCAGCACCAGTTCGGAAGGCAGGCGCAGTTCCCAGGTGACGGCCGGGTTGAGCACGGAGAGGCGCTGCTGCAGGAGGCTGAACATCTCTGCCAGATCGACGCGTCCCATCTGCATCATCTGGGAGACCGACTCGATCTTCGTCAGGTAGAGGAGCTGGCCCACCACCTTTTCCAGCCGCTTGCTCTCCTCCATGATGATCTCCAGTCCCTTTTCCGCCTGGGGTCCCTTGAACACGCCTTCCAGCAGGCCGTGGGCATACCCCTGGATCGCCATGATCGGTGTCTTCAACTCGTGCGAGATGTTTTGAATAAAGTAGCGCTGCGACTCGTCGTATTCCTTCAGTTGGCTTTTCATCGACTCAAACGAGCGGGCCAGTTGGCCGATTTCGTCCTCCCGGTCCATCGTCAGCGGGATGTCAAACTGCCGGCGGGCAATCTTTTGGCACGACTCGTCCAGGGTTTGCAGCGGCTTGCTCAGATAGCGGCTGAACCAGACGGCCAACAGCCAGCTCACCAGCAGCAGGACGAGGAAGATGACCATAAACTGGCGGGTCAGAAGCGCGTTGATCTGGTTCAGCTCCCGCTCCTTGGAAAAGAGGACGAGGTAGTAGGGAAAGCCGTGGTAATCCATCAGCTTGCTGACAAACAGGTAGTCCTCCCCGCCCCGTTCGAGCGTGCCGTGCTGCAGCCGGTTCCGGGAAAAGGAGGCCGCCCCCCGGAACAGGTCGATCGTGTCCTCGTAGGAGAGATTTTCCGTCAATCGTTTGCCCAGCACATGGCCGTCCGCGGAAAAGACGATCATGTCAAACGAGTATTCGTAGCGCGACAGGAGCAATTGCAAAAAGTAGGGAGCGGCCGCGGGAACGGGGAGCAGTTCGTTGTGCTCGTTGAAGGCGATGTGTTCCGACAGGGTGTAGAACTCTTCCTCCAACAGGGCATACGTGTTGTTGACCAGGTACTGCTTGACGGCAAAGGGATAGACGATGCCCACGCCGATCCCCAGCACGCTGGTCAGCAGCATGAACAAAATCAGAATCTGCCGGGAGAGCGGCAGGTTTTTCAGGCGGAATTTGCTCATGGCCGGGTCAATCGGTAGCCGAAGCCGTAGACGGTCTCCAGCGGGAATTTGGGCATCTTTTTGCGGATGCGTTTGACCAGGTCATCCACCGCCCGGTCCGATCCGATGTAATCCTCTCCCCAGATGGCCGTCAAGATTTGTTCCCGGTTCAGGGCAAGCCCCTGGTTGTGCAGGAGGTAGACGATCAGCTCAAACTCCTTGGTGGTCAGCTCGATCGGTTTTTCCCCTTCCTTGACCAGCCGGCCTTTCTCCGAAATCAGGTACGGCCCCACCGCGACCCAGTCCTGGTACGTCTGCGGCTGGGCCGATGCGAGGGCAGGCCCCTTTTCGTACGTGCGCTGCAGCAGCTTTTGCACCCGGATGACCAGTTCCCGGGGCAAAAACGGTTTGGCCAGATAGTCGTCGCTGCCCAGCTCCAGCCCGATGATTTTGTCGATGTCCTGATCCCGGGCGGAGATGAAAATGATCGGCACGTCCGATTTGCTGCGAATCAGCCGCAGGAGCTCGTATCCGTCAATGTCGGGCAGCATGATGTCCAGGATCCAGATGTGGGGCTGTTCCGGCTCGTCCAGCACCGGCAGCACGTCGGCCCCGCTGGAAAACGCCCGGACCCGGAAACCGGCGCTTTCCAGATAGGACTGCAAAAGCCCCAGCAGATTGGTTTCGTCGTCCACGAGATAGACGAGGTAGGGAGTCTGCATGGTTCATTCCTCGCTTTGCCTCTGTCGTTTGGTAACATTGTAGCACAGCGCCGTTCGCGATGTGTGGGAGGGGCGTATGAGAATCGTGGAAAACGTGTGGAAGCAGGATTCTCCTGTCACGCGCAGAAAAGAGAGGAAGTCGAAGAGAAAACTGGAAAGGAGCGCTCCCATGCGACGACGCATCCCATTCACGTTGACGCTGCTGACTCTGGCGCTGCTCACGGCGTGCACCGGAAAGCCGGGCGACACCCCGCCCCAGCCGGAGCAGCCGCCCGCTCCCCGCGTGGAAACACCTCCGACCGAACAGCCGAAAGACGCCTACACCGCCCCGTTTACCGGCCTGGGAAGCCCGGTGAAGCTGGAACAGCGGCCGATCATGGTGATGATCAACAACGCGCCGCCCGCACGTCCGCAGTCCGGGCTGAACCAGGCGGACCTGGTGTACGAGGTGCTGGCGGAGGGGGAAATGACCCGTCTTCTCGCCGTCTTTCACAGCCAGCGGCCGGACGTGATCGGCCCGGTGCGCAGCATTCGCCCGTATTTTATCCAGATTGGCGTCGGACTGGATGCCGTGCTCGTACACGCGGGCGGCAGCCCGGAAGCGTTGGGGACGCTGGCCCGTTCCGACTACAGCCATCTGGACGAGATTCCCAACGGCCGCTATTTTTGGCGGGAAACGTTTCGCAAGGCGCCGCACAACCTCTACACCAAGCCCGACCTGATCGATCAGGCGATCCGCGACAAGGGCATGCGGACGCGGGGAGAACTGCCGCGCCTTTCCTTTCTGCCGGCCGATGCCGTGATTGCGGAGGGAGAGCCGGCCCGTCAGATCGACATCACGTTCCATCCGCTGAACAAGGCCGGCTTCCAGTACGACGCCGAGAAAAAGAAATACCTGCGCCTGACCGCAGGCAAGCCGCACCTCGACCTGACGACCGGCGAGCAGCTTTCCGCCGCCAACGTGCTGGTGATCGCCGCCCGACACCGCGTGCTGGACAAGGAAGGCCGGCGCCAGGTGGATGTCGTCGGACCGGGAGACGGTTATCTGTTTCAGCAGGGAACGGCGCGCAAGATCAAGTGGAAGCGGCAGGGCGGCGTCATCCGCGCGTACGAGGACGCGGCCTTGACCAAAGAACTGCCGCTGCTGCCGGGAAACACGTGGGTGGAGATCGTCCCCAACGCACCGTCGCTGTCCCACTATGTGAAATTCCAATAGGGACTTGCGAAGCGGCGGCATATCTTCTAAGATTAAGATAGCCTCGGGGCTTTAGTGCTTGAAAATTTTACAGCGAAAAACTTTCCCTGCGAAATGATGGGGTGATCGTGATGCAATTGGAAAAACTGAAAGGAAAAGGAATCGAGCAGCTTTTTGAAGCGATTCTCTCCCTGGAAACCATCGAGGAGTGCTATCGCTTTTTCGACGATCTCTGCACCGTGAACGAAATGCAGTCGCTGGCGCAGCGCCTGGAAGTGGCCCGCATGCTGCGCAAGGGCTACACGTACAACCAGATCGAAGCGGAGACAGGGGCGAGCACGGCGACCATCTCCCGTGTGAAACGCTGCCTGAACTACGGCAACGACGGTTACCAACTGGCGCTGGAGCGGATCGGCAAATAGAGTGGGAGGCAAACATCGGTGATTGACTATCGTGGCTGGCGCCATACCTTCAAACTGGACCCGGACAAAGCGATCGGTGACGAGGCGTTGGAAGCGCTGTGCGAATCGGGGACGGATGCGATCCTCGTCGGCGGCACCTACGGCGTGACGTACGACAACACGCTGGAGCTGATGTCGCGGATCCGCCGCTACGCGGTCCCGACCGTGCTGGAAATCTCCTCGCTGGATGCGGTGGTGCCCGGCTTTGACGCCTACTTCATCCCGCTGGTGCTCAACGCGGGCGATCCGGACTGGATCTTTGCGCCGCACGTCTCCGGCCTGAAGGCGTACGGTTCCTACATCCACTGGGAGGAGATCTTTACGGAAGGCTACCTGATCGCCAACCCGGCGGCAGGCGTGGCACAGTTGACCAAGGCCCGTCCGATCGCGGACAGCGAAGAGGCCAAGGCCTACGCCCAGGTGGCCGTCAACATCTGCCGCCTGCCCATCGTCTACGTGGAGTACAGCGGCACCTACGGCGACCCGGAGCTGGTCCGGGCCTGCCGGGCGGGAGCCGAAGGGGCGCATCTGTTCTACGGCGGCGGCATCCGCACGCCGCAGCAGGCGGCGGAGATGGCGGCGATCGCCGACACCGTCGTGGTGGGCAACGTGATCTACGACGACCTGCAGGCGGCGCTCGCGACGGTGGCTGCCGTCAAAGGCGTGCAGAAGAAGCGGTAAGGAAAAGGAAGGAGACTCATCGCGAGTCTCCTTTTCCATGTGCAGACACAGTGACGGATGGGGGAAGCCAACAATCTGAAAGCGTCAGAAATGACTGACGGCGAATCAGTCCAAAAAACCCTCTGCTGCTTTCAACAAATCTGCTTTCGTAGCATCCCCCGTTTTGGCGTAGAGCTGATACATGCGGCTTCGATTGGTGCCGGGAATCTTGCTGCCGATCCATTTCAACACCTGCATCTCTTCCCCCGACGGGTCTGTGAACGTGGCATACAGCGCGTCGAAGTCGGAAAGCGGCACTTTCTCCAGAGAGGTATAGGGAAAACCGACTTCTCCCGCTCCGGAGCCCACGTCATCAATCCAGACGGTGATCTGCCTGTCCTGGATGCGATATATCGCGTTTGCCTGCCTGATGAAATCCCGCTGCAGCGGAACCTGTTTCACCGCTACCTGCCTGTTGTTCTTAACGGCTTCCTCCCGCATCACCTGAAGGTATGCCTCTTCATCGTAGCTCGCTCGGTCTATTTCAAAGTTCAATGACCCTTCGACAAATCGGTAACCGCCCGCCAATTCTTCCGGAATGTCTGCAAACAGGCCCAACTGGTCTTGGAATGTGGAAAAATCGGAAATGACCAGGCTCTTTTGCTTGTAGTAATGGGATTCCATTTCCGGACGATCCGTTCGTTCATAGACAAGGTAAGCCGTTCCCGGCGAAAAGCGCTTTTCCAGTTCGGCCAATTCCTGATCAGCCTTTGTCTTCGCAGGCTGCATTCGCTCTTCTTTGCCGACGATCCGGGCCTCCTCGATTTTGTACGAGAAACGTCCGCTCCTGTCTGTTATCTCATCGATGTTCAGCGCTGCCAGACCTACTGAGGACGTAAAAGCCAGACTTCCCGCCAACGCAATCAGGATGCGTCTTTTTCGAGCTGCTTTTCGCCTCGTGACCAGCTTTTCGATGCGCTGCCGAATCCGGTCGTCAAGTTCCTCGGGAACCGGCATTTGTTTGTGGAATTGAGAAATCCCTTCCCATATCTTGTCCATGGTCAAACTCCCTCCGCTTCCAGACGGTCAAGCGGTGCCAACTGGTTGAGGAGAGCCTGCACATCCATCACCTCTTCCCGCGCCGGCGTTTCGTGTTCCGGCTCGTCGGACAGTTGCTGCGACAGTGTGAGAGCACGCTGCCGCTTCTGCAGTTGGGCTTTGCACTCATTGATCACGATGCGGATGAACCACGAGGAAAAATAGCGGTTGTCCCGCAGGGTTTCCAGATGGAGAAACGCTTTTTCCACCGCGTCGCAAACAGCGTCCATGCTGCTCTCCTGATCGTTCAGATACGAATAGGCAACGCGGTACGCCTTGTCCTTTACCTGCATGACTGCCTGTGCAAAGCTCTCACCATCTCCTTTTTTTGCCTTCTCGATGAAATCCGTCATCTCGTTGCCTCCTTCCTCCCATTTATTAGATAGCCGGACTCGCGAAATGGTTTTTCGTTCCCATCTGTTAATGTGGAAAAATTCCAATAAACGACATCTTTCATATGTTACTATGGTTGTTAAACGGCCAAAATCTCATATTTTCCCAATGGGTGAGTACCGCTTATGAAACAAAACAAATCCCGTCCGGCACCAAAAAAAGGGCGCCCGTACCCTGTGAGGCGGCCCTTTGCCTGCTTTTCCCGACGCATGGTGTGGCTGTTGGCGCTTATCTGCGATGGCTGCGCGGCACGTAATCCGGAAAGTCGGTAATGATGCCGTCGACGCCCGCAATCAGCAGCGGCTTCACCTCGTCCCGTTTGCGAACGGTCCAGGCGAAGACCTGCATGCCGCGTTCGTGGATGCGGTCTGTCAGATCGGCGGTCACCAGATTGCGGCTGGGGTTCACGTAGTTCGCATAGGTCGCAAACTCGTCCAGCATCGCGTCCGTCAGTTGACTCGCCTTGTTGGTCAGCACGCCGATCGGAATGTCCGGCAGGAGCTTGTGAAACCGTTTCAGCGAATCGAAGTGGAAGGACTGCACGATAACCCTGGCGCTGCGGGGCTTATCCATGCCGCGCTTCCGCAGGGCGTCGGCCACCCTTTTTTCCACGCCCGGATACAGCTCCGGCGACTTCAGTTCGATCAGGATGCCGACTTTGCCGCGGAATTCGTCCAGCACCTCGTCAAGGGTGGGGATCGGTTCCCTGGCAAAGGCGGAGTGGAAGAAACGGCCCGCATCCAGCCTGCGCATCTCCTTGAAGGTGAGGGCGCCCACCCTGCCGGTGCCGTCGGTCGTCCGGTCGATCGTATTGTCGTGGATGACCACCAGATGACCGTCCCTGGTGACCTGCACGTCAAGCTCGATGTAATCCGCCTTCATCTCCACCGCCTTGCGAAACGCGGCCATGGTGTTCTCCGGCGCGTAGCCGGAGGCGCCCCGGTGAGCGATCGTGTCTGCCCGGTGGTAAGTGAGATCGTTTGCGGCGGCCAAAGCGGCAGCCGGCTGAAACAGCGCCGTCAACAGGGCGGCGGACAAGGTGATTCCCGTGCGAAACATGCGCATCTCCTCCCCTGAATACCAGTATGTGAATGTGCGGACCTTTGGTTGCAGATGGAATGATTGGTCTATGAATGATCCTTGTGGTAAGGGGATGATTGAGAAGGCTTATATTGATCCGCTCGCCACTGCTTGATTACTACTATGCTGAAGCAGTCAATCAGTATCATTTGTTCCGGTCTGGTTTGGAGAGCTTGGGAATACCGGTTTGTATCTTGGATTCAACCGCTGCCGTTCATGATTTGTCATTACAGTACGCATCGCAATATCAGTTAGAGTCGTTTGACGCCTTGCACTTTGCGATGTCCCAGGTTAACAACTGTGACTATTTTGCAACACTTGATGGCGATTTTGTACATGGAGCATTTATAACAAATCCTGTTCACACACGAATACTTAAAATTGCGTAAATGATCCGAATTGACGCCGGAAAGGGAGGAAGCAAATGAGACCTGTCGCGCGAAGCCGGCTGCGGCTGGCGGCGGGAGTGTGTTTCTACCGCCTGAAACGGTACGCAGAGTGGCTGCTGGGGGGAAAGCGGTATTCGCGTAAAAAGCAAAGCGAATTCCTGCCCCATCTGCACATCCGTCATCAGACGCCGCTCCTGCGTCGGCTCAAGAATGTGGACATGTGGATGCAGCACAACAAAATCATCAATCTGCGCTTGGCTGCCGAACGGCTGGACGGGGTGATCGTTCGTCCCGGGGAGACCTTTTCCTATTGGCGGTTGATCGGCAAGCCGACGCGCCGGAAAGGGTACGTGGAGGGCATGCTGTTGTCACACGGCCGCGTGCTGGCCGGTGTGGGGGGAGGGCTCTGCCAGCTGTCCAACCTGCTGTACTGGATGACCCTGCATACGCCGCTGACGGTCACGGAGCGGCACCGGCACGGCTACGACGTGTTTCCCGACGCCGACCGGACCCAGCCGTTCGGCAGCGGAGCCACCTGTTTTTACAACTACCTCGATCTGCAAATCGCCAACCGGACCCGGCAGTCTTTCCAGGTGCGCGTGTTTCTCACCGACACCCACCTCGTCGGTGAGTGGAGAGCCGAATACCCTCCCACGCGGCGGTACGAAGTGTACGAGAAGGAACATGCCATTACCCCGGCCATCTGGGGCGGCTACGAGCGAACCAATGTCCTGCACCGCCGGGTGTACACGCTGGACGGGGAATGGCTGGATGACGAATTCATCGCGGAAAATCGCGCAATGATGATGTACGAACCGCTGCTGTCGTCCCATCAATCCCGCTGACAGCGATGCGGGGAAACGTTCGCGGATGGGCTGCCGGTGATTCCGGGCGCGCGGAGAAACGGACCGCTGCCGCTCCTGTGCGGGTACAGCGGTCTTTCCCGTTGGCAGGGATTGCCGGTTAGAGGTCTCGGATTCAACTGGAACTTGCCTTCGATCTGTGCGAAAATAGGAACATATGCTTTCGTTCGGGAGCGCTTTGACAGGCAAGAAAGGTGGACGTATACATATGGCAACAGTTGACCGAATTTTAGCCGGACTGAATCCGCAGCAGCGGGAAGCGGTCCTGACCACGGAGGGGCCGGTTTTAATCCTGGCAGGTGCGGGCAGCGGCAAGACCAAGGTGCTGACCCAGCGCATCGCCTACCTGATCAGCGAAAAACAGGTGGCGCCGTGGAGCATCCTCGCCATTACCTTTACCAACAAGGCGGCGCGGGAGATGCAGAGCCGCGTGGCGTCCATCGTCGGCGCGGGAGCGGAGGACATCTGGATCTCCACGTTCCACTCGCTGTGCGTGCGGATTTTGCGGCGGGACATCGACCGCCTGGGGATCAGCCGCAGCTTCTCCATTCTCGACGCGGGCGACCAGCTGTCCGTCGTCAAGCAATGTCTCAAGGAGCTGAATCTCGACCCGAAGCAGTACGAGCCGCGCGGCATCCTGGCCGCGATCAGCGGGGCGAAAAACGAGCTGACGGACCCGGCGGCATACGCCAAGCGGGCGGCCGATCCGTACAGCCAGATCGTGGCCAGGGTTTACGAAGCCTATCAGAAAAAGCTGAAGAGCAACCAGTCGCTGGACTTCGACGACCTGATCATGACCACGGTCCGGTTGTTCAAGGAAGTGCCGGAAGTGCTGGAATACTACCAGAAAAAGTTCCGCTACATCCATGTGGACGAGTACCAGGACACCAACCGGGCCCAGTACATGCTGATTTCCATGCTGGCTGACCGCTACCGCAACGTCTGCTGCGTCGGGGACGCCGACCAGAGCATTTACAAGTGGCGCGGCGCGGACATTTCCATCATTTTGAACTTTGAAAAGGACTATCCGGAAGCGAAAATGATCAAACTGGAGCAAAACTACCGCTCCACCAAGACGATTTTGCAGGCGGCCAACCAGGTAATCGCCCACAATGTCATGCGCAAGGAGAAAAAGCTCTGGACGGAAAATCCGGCCGGGGAGAAGATCGGCTGCTATCAGGGCGATTCCGAGCACGACGAGGCGTACTTCATCGTCGACACAATCAACAGGCTGATGCCCGCCTACAAGCGCTACGACAAGTTCGCTGTGCTCTACCGGACCAACGCCCAGTCCCGCGTGGTCGAGGAAGTGTTCATCAAATCGAACATCCCGTACACGATCGTGGGCGGCACGAAGTTCTACGACCGCAAGGAGATCAAGGACATTCTCGCCTATCTGCGGGTCATCTCCAACCCCGACGATGACATCAGCCTGGCGCGGATCATCAACGTGCCGAAGCGCAACATCGGGGAGACGACCGTGGAAAAACTGCAGACCTACGCCAACGCGCACGGCCTGTCGCTCTACGGCGCGATTCAGGAAGTGGGCTACATGGGGCTGCCGGCGCGCACGACCAACGCCATCCTCGCTTTTAACGAGCTGATCACCAACCTGATGCAGATGACCGATTACCTGACGGTGACGGAGCTGGTGGAAGAGGTGCTGAAGCGGACCGGCTACCGGGAGGCGCTGAAAGAGGAGAAGACGCTGGAAGCGACCGCCCGCCTGGAAAACATCGAGGAGCTTTTGTCCGTTACCCAGGAGTTTGAGCGGAAAAACGAGGACAAGAGCCTGCTCGCCTTCCTCACCGACCTGGCGCTGATCGCCGACATCGACACGCTGACGGAGGACGGGGCAGCGGAAGAAGACGTGTCCGCGGAAGGCCAGGTCGTCCTGATGACCCTGCACAGCGCCAAGGGGCTGGAGTTCCCCGTGGTCTTTCTGGTCGGCATGGAGGAAGGGGTGTTTCCGCACAGCCGGGCGCTGTTTGACGAGGGGGAAATGGAGGAGGAGCGCCGCCTCGCCTACGTCGGCATCACCCGGGCGGAAGAGCGCCTCTACCTGACCTGCGCCCGGATGCGCACCCTGTTTGGCCGGACCACGAACAATCCGCCTTCCCGCTTTTTGCAGGAAATTCCCGCAGAACTGCTGGACGGCAGCCCGGTGATCGAGGGACGCTTTGCCCGGACCGGCGTGTTCGGCCAGCGGGAAGCGGCCGGTCGTTCGTTTGGCGCGGCACCGCAAACAGGAGCGGGGCTGCGTTCCGGGACAGGCCCGCGGACGGGAGCGGGGACGGGCGCCTCGCCGTTTGCCCGGCCTGCGCAGCCCGCTGCCAAGCTGCCGGGTCACGGCGCGGCGGCAGGAATCGACTGGAAAGTGGGCGAAAAGGTGAAGCACGGAAAATGGGGCATCGGCACGGTGGTCAAGGTGAAGGGAAGCGGGGACGACATGGAGCTGGACATCGCGTTCCCCAGCCCGATCGGCATCAAGAAACTGCTGGCCAAGTTTGCCCCGATTGAACGGGCGTAACACAGGATGAAACATGAAACGGTATAGCAAAGGATGAATGAGATGGACCGATTGACGGCAGAAGCACGAATTCGCGAACTGCGGGAACAAATCGAGCGGCACAACCGTCTGTATCATGTAGAAGACCGACCGGAAATCACGGACCAGGAATACGACATGCTGATGCGGGAACTGCGCGATCTGGAAGACCTGTTCCCGGACATGGTGACGCCTGATTCGCCGACACAGCGGATCGGGGGCGAGCCGCTGCCCTTTTTTGAAAAAGTGGTGCACAAGACGCCCATGCTCAGCCTGAGCAACGCGTTTGACGACGAGGACCTGCGCGATTTTGACCGGCGCGTGCGGCAGACGGTGGGCAGCCAGACCGTCCACTACGTCTGTGAGCTGAAAATCGACGGGCTGGCCGTCTCCCTGCACTACGAAAACGGCGTATTCGTCAAGGGGGCGACCCGCGGCGACGGCACCATCGGGGAGGACATCACGCAGAATCTCCGGACGATCCGGTCCATCCCGCTGCGCTTGACCCGGCCGCTGACGCTGGAGGTGCGGGGCGAGGCGTACATGCCGCGCAGCGCGTTTGAAAAGCTGAACCGGGAGCGGGAAGAGCGGGGCGAAGCGCTGTTTGCCAATCCACGCAACTCGGCGGCCGGCTCGCTGCGCCAGCTCGATCCGAAAATCGCCGCGTCCCGCCAACTGGACACGTTTATCTACGGCATCGGCGAGCTGCAGGGCGAGAGCGTGGAATCGCACAGCGAAGGGCTCAACCTGCTGGAGTCGCTGGGCTTCAAGGTAAACCCGGAGCGGCGGGTGTTTGACAACATCGAGGACGTGATCGACTTCGTCCACGGCTGGACGGAAAAGCGGCGGAACCTGCCGTACGACATCGACGGCATGGTGATCAAGGTGGACAGCTACGCCCAGCAGCAGGAACTGGGCTTTACCGCCAAAAGCCCGCGCTGGGCGATCGCCTACAAATTCCCGGCGGAAGAGGCGGTCACGATTCTGGAAGGCATCGAGGTGTCCGTCGGCCGCACGGGGGCGGTCACCCCGACCGCCCTGCTGAAGCCGGTCAGCCTGGCGGGAACGACGGTCAAGCGCGCTTCCCTGCACAACGAGGACATCATCCGGGAAAAGGGGCTGTTGATCGGCGACCACGTGGTGGTCAAGAAGGCGGGGGACATCATCCCCGAGATCGTGGCCGTCCTGCCCGAGCGGCGAACCGGCGGGGAAGTGCCGTTTTCCATGCCGACGCACTGTCCGGAATGCGGCAGCGAACTGGTCCGCCTGGACGAGGAAGTGGCCCTGCGCTGCATCAATCCCATGTGTCCGGCGCAGATTCGCGAGGGCATCATCCACTTTGTTTCCCGGCAGGCGATGAACATCGAGGGGCTCGGAGAAAAAGTGGTGGCGCAGTTGTTTAACGCCGGCATCATTCACAGCGTCGCCGACCTTTACTATCTGCACCAGCAGCGGGACGTGCTGCTCGGCATGGAGCGGATGGGCGAAAAGTCGGTCGACAACCTGCTGGCGGCGATCGAAGCCAGCAAGGAAAACTCGCTGGAGCGGCTCCTGTTCGGCCTCGGCATCCGCCTCGTCGGAGCCAAGGCGGCACGCGTCCTGGCCGAACACTTCGGCGACATGGACGCCATCATGCGCGCCAGCGAGGAAGAGCTGACGCAGATCAACGAGATCGGACCGAAAATGGCCGCCAGCCTCGTCAACTACTTCCGGCAGCCGCAGGCGGAAGCGGTGATCGAACGGCTGAAGGCGGCAGGCGTCAACATGACCTACAAGGGCGTGCGGGCGGAGAGCGGAGCGGACCTGCCGCTGGCCGGCAAGACGATCGTCCTCACCGGCACGCTGTCCAGCATGACCCGCCAGGAAGCGGAGGAAGCGATCGCGCGCCTGGGCGGCAAAGTGACGGGCAGTGTCAGCAAAAAGACCGACTTGGTCATCGCCGGCGAAAAGGCGGGCTCCAAACTGGAAAAAGCGGAAAAATTGGGTGTGGCCGTCATGGACGAGGCCGGCTTTTTGCAGCTGCTGGAAGGGAACAAGTAGCCGTACGGCGATCACCTGCGGATGAGAATGGGAAAGGGTGTGGTAAGCATGAAACGCTTGCTGCGTGCGGGAATGGTCATAACGGTGCTGGCGCTTCTGGCAGGCTGCAGCGAGAGCGGGCGGAGCAAGCCGGTGACGCCTGCGGTGACAGCGGCCGCCATACCGGGTGACTTGACCTACCAGGACGTTCTGCAAAAAGGGGAAGTGGTGCACAACCTGACGATGACAGCGGATGCCCGGCATGTCTGGGTGGGCACCCACTCCGGTCTGTACAGCTCGACCGGCGAAGGCTTGTGGGGGCTTGTCTTCCCGCAGTTGGAGCAGGAAGACGTGGCGGGCTGGTTTGTCGATCCGCAGGACCCCCGGCAGATCTTCACGGCCGGAAGCGACGGGGTCATGCACTCCCAAGACGGGGGGAAAACGTGGACCCGGACGGGGGAAGGGCTCCCCAAGCCGGCCAACATCGGCAGCTTTGTCGGCATCCGTGAGGGCGACCAGATCCGGTTGTTCGCCTTTGTCACCGGCGAGGGCATTTACCAGTCGGCTGACGCGGGAGGCCGGTGGAAGCTGTGGCTGCCGCTGGACCAGGAAGTGTACGCGATGGATTACAATCCGCTGGAAGACCGCCTGTACGTGGCCGCACAGTACAACCTGCTCTATCACGAGAACGGGCAGTGGCACACGGAAACGGTGCCGGACGCGCAGCAGGTCTACTGTCTGGCCGTCGACCGGCAGACGGGAGTATTGGCGGTAGCCACCGAGCGGGGCATCATGGAAAAAGCGGACGGGGAATGGCGGCCGCTTGCGGCCAAGGCCCCGGAAAAGCTGATCGTGGTCGCGCCCGGAGCGGGCCCGTACAGGTGGGTGGGCATCGGTGAATCCGCCTTTGTGTACGCGCTCGCCGACGACAAGTGGACGAAGTGGAACTGATCATCCAGGCTAGAAACAAGGGCGTTTCGCCCTTTTGCAGATAAAGGGAGTACTGGTTATGAGAATGGAAAAACAATCCAAGTTCTATACGTTGGCGCTGACGGCAGTCCTGTCGGTTGTCACCGCGGGCTGCTCGCTCTGGCCCGGGGGCAACCAGGAAAACACCCTGCCGGCCAATCCCACCCTCTCTCCGGTGGTGGAGGTGTCGGAGGATTACTACGGGAGCATTCAGCCCTACAAGCCAAACCAGACGCGCGGCATGCTGGCGGAAACCCGCTACCGGATCGATTTCAGCCATCTGGAGCTGGGGATGCTGGAGATTGCCCGGGATACGTTTCCCACGGACGAGTATCTGTTTCAGGAAGGGCAGCAGATTAAACCGGACCAGGTCCGGGAATGGATCGCTCAGAACATGACCAAGGCTCCGAACGGACAGAAGAAGACGGGAATGCTCGTCCACGTGCTGGAGCACGACTATCTGGAGAGGCAAAAACAGCAGTTGTCCGGCATGGTGCTCGGCATCTCCCTGTCGCCGGTCTACCTGGACGCGACGGGTCAGGAGAAGACCTACACCACGGATGAACTGCGCGCCAAAGGGCAGCAGTTGGCCGCCCGCATCGTGCAGGCGGTCCGCGTAGACACGCCGCACGTCCCGATCGTGATCGCGCTCTACCAGGTGCCGGACAAAAACTCGTCGCTGGTACCGGGCCGGTTTATCATGTCCGGCACGGTCAACGCCAACGAATCGGCCGTGTCCAAATGGCAGAAGATCGACGAGGAGTTTTACCTGTTCCCGAGCGACGACGCGGAGAAAGCGTATCCGCAGCAGGCGCTGCAGTACGACAAGCTGATGCGGCAGACCCAGGCCTCGTTTTCGGAGTACATCGGCATGACCGGACTGGGCCGTTTCATGGGGGGGAAACTGACGGAACTGACGATCACCGCCACCGCCGAGTTCGACTCGCGAACGGAAGTGCTGCAGTTCACACAGTTTGCCGCTGCGGGAATCGATCAGTTGATTGACAAAGGCGTACACGTCAATCTGTACGTGCAGACGATCAACCAGCCGTTGGCCATCTACATCCGGCCGACCAGCGGCGAGCCGTACATGCACATTTACCGAAAATAACGATCATCTGCCGTGGGAAAACCGTACCGTTTGCGTACGGTTTTCGTTTGGCCGATGTCCGCCATGCTTCTTCTCCGGTAAGCAGCGGGGTGGCCGCGGTAAAAGAAAATCGGATGGATCGGACACACATGTGTGTATTTATGTGCAAACATTGAACACTTTTGTTCAATCATGTTGAAGCATATGCCGTGTTGATTTTCGGCAAAAATGCAAACACTATAGCGGTGGAGCAGGTCGTACAAGATTGGTATGATCCTTGCATATAATTTGGGGTGACAGTTTGGAGAACACGATAAGGAGGCGTCACAGATGCAAGTGGAATTCAAAAACGAACCGTTTACCAATTTTAGCTTGCCGGAGAACAAGCAGGCGTTTGAAGCAGCGCTTGCCAAAGTGGAAAGCGAGCTGGGCCGCGAGTACGATCTGATCATCGGCGGCGAGCGCATCAAGACGGAAAAGAAATCCCGCTCCATCAACCCTTCCAATAAAGAACAAGTGATCGGGATCGTTTCCCAGGCCGATCAGGCGCTGGCGGAAAAAGCGATTCAGGTTGCCGCCCAAACCTTTGAGAGCTGGAAAGCCGTTCCAGCGGAAGCGCGTTCCCGCTACCTCTACAAAGCGGCTGCCATTCTGCGCCGCCGCAAGCACGAATTTTCCGCGTGGCTGGTCAAGGAAGCGGGCAAGAGCTGGGCGGAAGCCGACGCCGACACGGCGGAAGCGATCGACTTCATGGAATACTACGGCCGCCAAATGGACAAACTGGCTCAGCGCCAACCGCTGACCCGCATTCCGGACGAAGACAACGAGCTGTACTACATCCCGCTGGGCGTCGGCATCGTAATCCCGCCGTGGAACTTCCCGCTGGCGATCATGGTGGGCATGACCACGGCTGCGATCGTAGCGGGCAACACGGTTGTGCTGAAGCCGGCATCCACCACGCCGGTCATCGCCGCGAAGTTCATGGAAATCCTGGAAGACGCGGGCGTTCCGGCCGGTGTCGTCAACTTCGTGCCCGGTTCCGGCAGCGAAATCGGCGACTTCCTCGTAGAGCATCCGCTGACCCGCTTCATCAGCTTTACCGGTTCCCGCGACGTGGGCCTGCGCATCAATGAGCTGGCAGCCAAACACCGTCCGGGCCAAAAATGGATGAAGCGCCTCATTGCCGAGATGGGCGGCAAAGACTCCATCATCGTGGACAACGACTGCGATCTGGAGCTGGCGGCCCAGGCCATCGTGACCTCCGCGTTCGGCTTCTCCGGCCAAAAATGTTCCGCATGCTCCCGGGCGATCGTTCACCAGGACGTGTACGACCAGGTGCTGAACCGCGTCGTGGAGCTGACGAAACAGCTCACCGTCGGCGACGTCCGCAATCCGGAATTCTACACCGGCCCGGTCGTTGACGAAAAAGCGTACAACAAGATTCTCGAGTACATCGAAATCGGGAAACAGGAAGGCAAGCTGATGGTCGGCGGCGAAAAAGGACCGGACAGCGGCTACTTCATCATGCCGACCGTATTTGCCGACGTTGATCCGCAGGCGCGCATCATGCAGGAAGAAATCTTCGGTCCTGTGGTGGCCTTCACCAAGGCGCGCGACTTTGACCACGCGCTGGAAATCGCCAACAACACCGAGTACGGCCTGACCGGTTCCGTGATCAGCCGCAATCGCGCTCACCTGGAAAAAGCGCGCACCGAATTCCACGTGGGCAACCTGTACTTCAACCGCAAGTGCACGGGCGCCCTGGTCGGCGTGCATCCGTTCGGCGGCTTCAACATGTCCGGCACGGACTCCAAAGCGGGCGGTCCGGACTACCTGCTGCTGTTTACGCAGGCCAAACTGGTTTCCGAAAAACTGTAAACCGCGAAACGACGAAGGCTGCCCCCATGCGGGGCAGCCTTTTTGCTGCGCCGGCCGCTCTTTTTGCCCGCACAAGGGAAAAGCAAGCCGAAAAACGGGCGGGTGAGTGGCGCTGGTGACCATTTATTTTGCAGGGGTGCCAAAATTGTTGGCGGTTCTCGCCGCTGCAGGGGGCGATGAAGAGGCGGCGCTGCGTTCACCACCGGCTGATGTCCCGGGGCTTGTCCGTGAAGCAGATTGTGGTGGTGCTGTACCTGGTCAGCCTGGCGGGTTCGACGTTGTCCCTTCTTCGCGTTTACTCCCTGGTCGGGGAGTAAAAGCGGTAGCCGTTTCGCCCGCCGCTCTTGGCCTTGTACAGAGCCTGGTCCGCGTGGCGCAGCAGTTGATCGGCGTCGGTGCCGTCGTGGGGAAAGAAGGCGATGCCGATGCTGGTGGTGATGGAAAACCGCTGCTTGGCTATCAACCACGGCTGCTGGAGCACGTCCAGGATGCGGGCTGCCACTTTGGCCGCCTCCGTGTCCGATTCCAGGGATGTCAGCAGGATCACGAATTCGTCGCCGCCGAGACGGGCGACCGTGTCCACATCCCGTACGCACGATGCCAGGCGTTTGGCCAGCACCTGCAAAAACTGGTCGCCGACGTCGTGGCCCCAGGTGTCGTTGATCTCCTTGAAATTGTCACAGTCGAGAAACAGGACGGCCAGGAGCTGATCCGAACGCTTTGCCTTGGCGATCGCCTGCTGCATCCGATCCAGCAGCAAGCGTCGGTTGGGAAGGCCGGTGAGCATATCGTGGTACGCCATGTGCTCGAGCTGCGATTCCAGCTTTTTGCGTTCGGTGATGTCCCGCGTCACGGCAAACACGTGGGTGCATGCGCCTTCGCTGTTGCAGATCGGGGTGAGGATGGTTTCACCGACGAACTCGCCGTAGGTGGTGAAATGGGTCGGCTTTCCGATCGCCACCGCCTGCCGGTACATGCTGTTGAGGACGGCCGCCTTTTCTTCCGGATTGGCCTCTTCGATCAGCTTGCCGTACGCCGCTTCCGTCAGGCGGGCCGCCTGCATGGCGGCCGGGTTCATCAGCACGTAGCGAAAGCGCGGTCCCTCTTCGACTGCCATGAGGAACACCATGTCGGACATATGTTCAAAAAAACGGGTCAGAACGCTGCCGTATTGATTGATCAGCACCTCAATGTCTCGTTGTCCCATTCCCCGGTCTCTCTCCTGTAGGTAAGCTTGTACCGCCATTATAGTATAGCAAT
Source organism: Brevibacillus thermoruber 423 (assembly GCF_000454065.1). Taxonomy (GTDB): domain Bacteria; phylum Bacillota; class Bacilli; order Brevibacillales; family Brevibacillaceae; genus Brevibacillus; species Brevibacillus thermoruber. The sequence goes on along the minus strand of NZ_KE695654.1, from coordinate 216,952 downwards.
CAGCCCCCTCAAAATGATGAGGCCATGGTCGGAGTCCGGGGTTTACGGCCCGCGTCAAGAAATGGTACAGTAGGGTTATGACCTTTGAACGGAATATTGAGGAGTTGTCGTATGCGCAAGAAGCTGCTTCCCGGCTTGATACACCGCCTGCCGCAGAATGCGATGTCGCGGACGATGGGAAAAATCACCGCGTCCCGCTTCAGCCGGCTGGCGATTCGCCATTACATCCGCCATTACAAGATAGACCCGTCCATCGTGGAAAAGCCGGTTAATGAATACCGCACGCTGAAGGAATTTTTTACGCGCCGCCTGAAACCGGGCGCCCGGCCGATTGCTCCGGGAGCGGATGTCGTCGTCAGCCCCGTCGACGGAACGGTATCGCAAATGGGGGACATCCGGGAGGGGACGCTGATTCAGGCCAAAGGCAAGCTGTACGGCCTTGCCGAACTGTTGGGCGATGCTCCGGAAATGGCGGAACGCTTCTACGGCGGCAAGTTCATCACGATTTACCTGAGCCCGCGCGACTATCACCGCATCCACATGCCCGTGGAAGGCAGACTGGTCCGCTACACGTACGTGCCGGGTCGCCTGTATCCGGTCAACCAACTGGGCATTGAACACGTGGACAGGCTGTTCGCCCGCAACGAGCGCCTCGTCACCTACATGGAGACGGAACAGATGGGCTGCGTCGCGCTGGTCAAGGTGGGCGCCCTGTTTGTCGGCAGCGTGAAAGTGGTGTACAACACCGCCACGACCAACGTCAAACACGGGCGGCAGACGAGCGGACCGATCCTGGGAGAGCCCTGCCTGGCCAAAGGAGACGAGCTGGGCTGGTTTGAGTTTGGATCCACAGTCATTTTGCTGTTCGAATCGAAAGAGCTGCAGTGGGCGCCCGAGGTGCGGCCAGGGGCCTCGCTTCTGATGGGACAGCGCTTGGCGACCAACCCCCATGAAGAGTGACTTCGGAACGGTAGGCCCTGTACAGAGATTCCCCGTGCGCTCAAGGAAGGAACCGTGATTGGCGGATTGGCGAACGTTCATGAAAAAAGGCGGCCTTGCAGGATGCAAGGCCGCCTTTTTGGCATGTAGCTTGCGATTATTCGATTGGCAGGGCGCCGAACATGGAATTGAACAGCACGGTCGCCACTTCTGCGCGGCTCGCGTTTTTATGGGGGGCAAACCGGTTGTCGGGGCTTCCTTTGACCAATCCGTTGGCGGTAGCCGTTTTGACGTACGGAATCGCCCAGTTCGGGATTTCCCGGGTGTCGGCGTAGGTCAGTTTGTATCCGTTTTCCATCGGCATCTGCAGACCGCGTACCAGAATGGTAACCATTTCAGCGCGGGAAATCTTTTGATTCGGACGGATGGTGCCGTCGTTGTACCCTTTGATCAATCCCGTTTCGACCGCAGTCTGCCAGGATTCCTTGGCCCAGGCGGGAACCTGATTCTTGTCTTTGGCGGTCAGGCTCTTGGCGGAAGGCTCCAGCCCCAGCGCCTTTACGGCCATCGTGACGAATTCGGAACGGGTAATGGGGTTGTTGGGCTTGAACTCGTTTTGCCCGTAACCGTTCACGATGCCCATTTCTTTCAGAAGCGAAATCTCCTGGAACGCCCAGTGGGTGTCTGGCACGTCAACAAACGGCGGTTCCTGCGGTGCGAGCGTCATGGCCACGAACTGGCCAATCAGACTGTTCTCCCCGAATTCTTCCACCAGGTCAGGGTGCTTTTCCAACTCTTCCAGCATGATGATCTGGTCCGCTGGAGGGAGTGGATACGTTACCTCTTTGTTGATGTTCCACATCTGGTCTTTCACATTCAGCTTGAAGAAGACGGAAGGGGCGCCGGAATTGTCGGAGAGGCCGCTTTCGGCGAGCACGCTGCCTGGCACGTTCACGGTCAGGCCAACCTGATCCTGAACGAACTCCTTCTCAGCGTTGATCCAGGCGTCACACACGATGGTTACGTCCCATCCTTCCGCTTTCAACTGTTTGACATCCAGTGACTTCAGCTCTTTTGCCATCTCGGCCAGGCCGTCTTTCACGCTGCCGTCATTCGCCTCATTACCCGGCATCGGGACCGGCGGAACGGATTCCAGCGCCTCAAAGAATTCGGGCTGCTTGCTCGCGTATTCGAGGGCAAACGCGAGGAAGTCAACCGCTTCCTGGAAGTCAACCGAGATGCGGACGTGAGTCGTTTCGTGGCTGCTTCCGTCAGCAAGTTCAACCGTTTCCTTGCCTACTGTCTTTACGTCTTTCAAAGAAAATTCCGTTTGCGCAAGAAAAGCTTCGAACACCTTTTTGAGAGCCTCGCCCGACTCCAAGGCTGTCTCTGCGGGTATCTCGTTGGTCACGCCGAGAAACTTGTTGTCGGAGGTGGATTTGAAGTACGCCTTGCTGCCTTCCGCGTAGATGTCGAAAGCGGGGGCATTTTTGCCCGGCCACAGGCCGGCGTTCAACAGCGGGCTCGGATCCTGCAGGGAGAACGTCGCATGGCCGCTTTCCGGACTTTTTTGCTGCACGTGGATGTTGACGCCGCTTTTCAACGCAGCAAGCAGCGCCTTGATCGATTCGTCTTCTACGGGCAGGTTGGTGTCAAGCGTCAGTGTGCTTTTGGACTCGAATGACTTGGTGTCCAATCCCTTTTTGACCGCCTCCGTATACAGAGGAGCATTCGGGGTGCACGCTGTCAGCAGCAGGAGGAAACTGATCGCAAGAAAAAGTAGTCGTTTCATAAGCCTCTCCCTCTCAAAATGATACTCTTGATGACGAAATCATTGTACATAAGCAAAACATAATAAAATAGCGGAAATAAATGGATGTATGTTCCATTTTTTGCGGAGAATGCCGAAATATTTGTGTTTTTGTCACCGCTGATGACGCGAAAATTGACTGATGCCGTTCTTTTCAAGTAAGATCAAAGTTATGTGATAGTTTCGGAGGTGGAATGGATGAGCGCCATTACCCGCAAGGAAGTGGAGCATGTAGCCAACCTCGCCCGCTTGAAGCTGACCGAGGAGGAAGCGGAGCGATACACGAAAGACCTGAACGCCATTTTGGAGTTTGCCGCCAAGCTGAACGAGTTGGACACGTCCAGCGTTGAGCCGACCAGCCACGCGACCGACGTGAAGAATGTCATGCGTGAGGATGTGAACCGTCCGTCCCTCTCGCGCGAAGATGCGCTGAAAAACGCGCCCGACCACGAAGACGGCCAGTTCAAGGTACCGGCTGTATTTGAATAACCGCAGACATACAGGAGAAGGGAGGACACCATCATGTCGCTGTTTGACAAGCGATTGTCGGAAATACATAGCGCTCTGCGCAAAAAAGAGCTGTCCGTCACCGACCTGGTGCAGGCGTCCATCGCCAGCGTCAAGGAGCACGACGAAGACATCCGTTCCGTTCTGTACGTGGACGAAGAAGGGGCCCTGGCTCAGGCCAAAGCATTGGACGAGCGCCTGGCCACGGGAGGAGAGGAGCTGGGCCTGCTCTACGGCCTGCCTGCCGGTTTGAAGGACAACATCGTCACCAAAGGCGTACGCACCACCTGCGCCAGCAAGTTCCTGTCCAACTACGACCCGATTTACGACGCCACCGTTACGAAAAAGCTGAAGGAAGCGGACGCGGTGATTGTCGCCAAGCTGAACATGGACGAGTTCGCCATGGGCGGCTCCAACGAAAACTCCGGCTTTTACCCGGTGAAAAACCCGTGGAATACCGAGTATGTGCCGGGCGGTTCCAGCGGCGGTTCGGCTGCTGCCATGGCATCCCGCCACTTCTTTTTCACGCTCGGCTCTGACACCGGCGGCTCCATCCGCCAACCGGCCGCTTTCTGCGGTGTCGTCGGACTGAAACCGACGTATGGCCGCGTCTCCCGCTTCGGGCTGGTGGCGTTTGCGTCGTCGCTGGACCAGATCGGACCGATTACGAAAAACGTGGAAGACGCCGCCTACGTGCTGCAGGCGATTGCCGGCCACGACGAGTACGACTCCACGTCGGCCAGCGTCGAGGTGCCTGACTACCTCTCCGCGCTGACCGGCGAGGTGAAAGGGCTGCGCATCGGCGTGCCCAAGGAGCTGATCGGCGAGGGGATCGACCCCGAGGTGCGCGAAGCAGTGCTGGCTGCGCTGAAGCAGTTGGAGAGCATGGGCGCTACCTGGAGCGAAGTCTCCATGCCGCACACCGAATACGCCGTGCCGGCCTACTACCTGCTCGCGTCCTCGGAGGCGTCGTCCAACCTGGCCCGCTTCGACGGGGTGCGTTACGGCGTGCGCGCCGAAAACGCCGCCAACCTGATTGAGCTCTACAAGGAGTCGCGCAGCCAGGGCTTCGGACCGGAAGTGAAGCGGCGCATCATGCTGGGGACCTACGCGCTTTCGTCGGGCTACTACGACGCCTACTACAAAAAAGCGCAGCAGGTTCGCACCCTGATTATCCAGGACTTCACCAACGTGTTTGCCGATTTTGACGTGATTTTGCACCCGACCACGCCGACCACGGCCTTCAAGATCGGGGAAAACATCGACGATCCGGTCAAAATGTACCTGGAAGACATCTGCACCGTGCCGGTCAACCTGGCGGGGCTGCCGGCCATCAGCGTGCCGTGCGGATTTGCCCAAAACGGCCTGCCAATCGGCATGCAGATCGTCGGCAAGGCGTTTGACGAATCCACCGTGCTGCGCGTGGCCCACGCTTACGAACAGGCGGCCGGCCATCACCTGCGCAAGCCGGAACGGGTGAGGGGGTAAGAGTCATGAGCCAGTTTGAAACCGTCATCGGCCTGGAGGTACACGCCGAGCTTTCCACCAACAGCAAAATCTTCTGCGGCTGCCCGACCGAGTTCGGCGCGCCGCCGAATACCCATACCTGTCCGATCTGCCTGGGCCATCCCGGCGTCCTGCCCGTCACCAACAAGCAGGCCGTGGAGTTCGCGATGAAGGCGGCGCTCGCGCTCAACTGCGAAATTTCCCGCGAAACCAAGTTTGACCGGAAAAACTACTTCTACCCGGACCTGCCCAAGGCGTATCAGATCTCCCAGTTTGACCAGCCGATCGGCAAGAACGGCTGGATCGAGATCGAAGTCAACGGGGAGAAAAAGCGGATCGGCATCACCCGCCTGCACCTGGAAGAGGACGCGGGCAAGCTGACGCACAGCGACTTCGGTGACACGCTGGTCGACTTCAACCGCGTCGGCGTGCCGCTGGTGGAGATCGTCTCCGAACCGGACATCCGCTCGCCCGAAGAGGCGAAGGCGTATCTGGAAAAGCTGAAGGCGATCCTGCAGTACACCGGGGTGTCGGACGTGCGCATGGAGCAGGGCTCGCTGCGCTGTGACGCCAACGTCTCCATCCGTCCGGTGGGCCAAAAGGAATTCGGCACCAAGACGGAGCTGAAAAACATGAACTCGTTCCGCAACGTGCAGGCGGCGCTGGAGTACGAGGTGGAGCGGCAGAAGCAGGTCGTTCTCTCCGGCGGCACGATCGTACAGGAAACTCGCCGCTGGGACGAAGCCAACCGGAAGACCGTCTCCATGCGCTCCAAGGAAGAGGCTCACGACTACCGCTACTTCCCGGACCCCGACCTGGTGCGGATGCAGATTTCCGAAGAGTGGATCGAAGCGGTGCGGGCTACCATTCCGGAGCTGCCCGACGCCCGCCAGGCCCGCTACGTGAACGAATACGGCCTGCCGCAAAGCGACGCCGCCGTCATCACGATGTCCAAGGAAACGGCCGACTTCTTTGACGAAACCGTCAAGACGGGCGCTGACCCGAAAGCGGCCGCCAACTGGCTGATGGTGGAGCTGCTGGGCTATCTGAACGCCAACAACCTGACGCTGGCTGACGTGAAAATCACGCCGCACGGACTGGGCGAGATGATCAAGCTGATCGAAAACGGCACGATTTCCTCCAAGATCGCCAAAACCGTCTTCAAGGAAATGGTGGAGACCGGCAAGGAGCCGAAACAGATCGTCGAGGAAAAAGGGCTGGTGCAGATCAGCGACGAAGGCGCCCTGCGCCAGATCGTCCAGGACGTGGTCAACGCCAACCCGCAGGCGGTTGCCGACTACAAGGCCGGCAACGAGAAGGCCGTCGCCTTCTTCGTCGGCCAGGTGATGAAGCAGACCCGCGGCAAAGCCAACCCGCCGATGGTCAACAAGCTCTTGCTGGAAGTGCTGCAAAACGCGTAAGATACAGACGGACAAAACAGGGACACGCTTTCCCAAACGGGGAGCGTGTCCCTTTCTTTACGCGGGAAGAGCCGATCCCGGACGGAGAGCGGCTCCTGTTGCGGCAATCAGCGCGCGATGTGTCTGCGCATCGTTTCCAGCAGCGACACGGCCTGCTGTTCCAAGGAGCGGAGCCGGTCGATCTGCCGGATGGCGTGCTCCCTTTGCTCGGGATGGTTCGGATCGCCGCCGGACGGGAACGGAAACAACCGGGCCAGCACGGCGTACTCCTCGGCGATTTGTCCGTAGAGGGCGGACGCTTCCCGGCAGGCGGGACGAACGGCGTCAAAGACGGCATCCGTCCACGTGTCGGCCACTTCCTGCCAGAACAGCGCGGCGTGCCGGCGGGCGTCCTGGGCGACGGCGATCGTGTAGGCGTTGCCGTTCGGCTCGACCCCTCCCCTTTGGAAGGCGTCCCGCCAGGCGTCGTAGGCGGCCAAGCCGTGGGCGCAGAGCGGACCGCCCGGTTCCTCGCCGCGATAGTGGGCGAGCGCGGTGTCGAGAGCGCCCTGCAGCATGGTGCGCCGATCGGTTTCCACCGGCTCGTCGAGGACCAGGACAAACAGTTCTTCCAACAGCCCCCGCCCGAGGGCGTCGTACGGGATGTTCTGGTCGTGGCCGCAGTTGTCCCCTGCCCGCAGTTCTCGGGCGTCGTCGTCGTACCCGTAGATCAGGCCGAACTCGGGGATGAACAAATCCCAGGAGAGCGCGGGATAGCCCTTGTCGATGGACCGGTGAATCAGCTCCAGCGCTTCCGGCAGCAGTTCCGGGAGCTGCCGCTTCAGCCGGGCTTCGGGGGTCAGCAGGTCCGGGCTGACCAGATTGGCGTTGGGGCCGGGGATGACCGCCGTCATCCGGCTCACCACGCGCGTGCGGAAACCGATGTTGCGCAGCCCTTGCTGCAGCACCTCTTCAAAGCGGAACATGGTCGGCCCGGCGATGTGCACGTTCTCGGGCACGACGTTGAGGCGAAAGGCGTGGCCGGTCAAGCCCATCACCATCGGCAGGGAGCATGGGCGCTCCGTGAATTCCAGCAGGCCGCAGATGGCCATGGCGCAGCTCGACCAGGTGCGCAGGGAGAGCGCCTCCGGTTTGTTCAGCATCACTCGTTTCATCCGTCCCTCATCCTTTCGGTTGCGTACGTAGTGGTCAACGGCGACGCGAATCTTTTCCTGAACCAGCTTTTTGCGGGAACGGGACAGGATCTGGTACACGTTGGCCGGGGACATCTGAAACAGACGGGCGATCTCCTGCGGGGAGAGATGATGAAAGAAATGGGACTCGACGATGCGCCGCTCCCGCGGATTCAAACAGCGCAGCATGCCCGCAATCGTCTCCAGCAGCTCACGGCGGACGAGCGCCTCTTCCGGATTGGCCGCCTCCCCGGCCGGATCGCTCCATCGCCGCCCCAGGCGGTAGAGGATGCTGTCCAGGTCGTCCCAGTCGGTTTCACCGTCCGCGTCCGGCGGGTTCCAGACGGAGAAGACCTGTTCCTTGGCCCGCTTGGACGCATGCAGCCGGGTGTACGCCTGGTTGCGGACGATCCGGTGCAGCCAGGGCAAAAAACGGCGGCTGTCGACGAGTGTGCCCAGATGGAGAAAGGCGCGGATCAGCGCATCCTGGACGATATCCTCCGCCAAAAACGGCTCCTGCGTAAACGACCGGGCGTAGCCGAACACCTGGGCCCGATGGCGCCGAACCAGCTCGCCAAACGCCTCCCGGTCGCCGGTACGCGCCCGTTCCACCAGGACGCTGTCGTCCTGTTCCGCTTCTTCGTCCCCAAACGTTTCCCGTACAAACACATCCTGTTCCACTGCAAACACCTCGCTCGCACGTTGACCTGATTCATAGACTTCGGATGAGGGGAATTTCTGACAGCCCATGCCTTTTTTGCGAAAGGCTCTGATGTGATGATACAAGAGTTTGCCGTCAGGGCAGGAAGTCCTTGTTTGAATTGTAAGAATGTGCCCGCTCCCCTATAATGAAAGGGACAATGTGTGGAGGAGGATGGCATGGAAATGAACATCGTGTCCGTCACGGGAGAAAGCGTGCCGCCGAGCAAAGGCGGGTCGCCTGCCGATACATTTGAACGTTCCATCGCGACCTGTGAGGTGAACGGTGAACAGAAAACGGTCACCGTCACCTACGTCCGCTACTTTGAAAAGGTGCTGGCCGAGCGGGGCATCTACGATCAGGACGCGGAGGGCGTTCCGGTAAACCGGCTGGTGGCCGTGCTCTTTTTGGAAAAGCACCCGGATGTGCGGGAGAGCCGCCACTACATCAACGACACGGACGCGTTTCTGTCGCTGTTTGCCGGTTTTTCGCTGGAAGACTTCAAACGGAAACATGTCGGATTATCCCTTGCGTAACAGGCAAGGGTTTTCTTTTTTTGTCCGTTTGTCGTTTTTTCTCAGGGGACATCGGTCGGGCGATTTCATATATAATGGATGGTAAGCCAAAAATTCGAATTCACTCGCATGATGTCGCGATTGGACCGGAAAGGGGAGCAGTCAGTGATCGAAGTCAATCAGGTCAGCAAACGATTTGGCAACATCGCGGCGGTGCGGAACGTGACGTTTTCTGTCTCCTCCGGCGAGGTGTACGGGCTGCTCGGCGAAAACGGCGCGGGCAAGACGACGACGATGCGCATGATGGCGACCATCCTGCAGCCAACCGAGGGGGATATTCGAATCGGGGGATTCTCCGTCCGCACCCAGCCGGTGGAGGTGCGGCGGCGTATCGGCATTCTGTTCGGGGGAGACGTCGGCCTGTACAACCGGCTGACGGCGCGGGAAAACATCGCTTATTTCGGCAGGCTGTACGGTCTGACGGGGGCGCGGTTGGACCAACGCATCGACCAGTTGAGCCGGATGCTTCACATGGAGGCGTTTATCGATCGGCGGGTAGGCGGGTTTTCCCGGGGGATGAAGCAAAAGGTGGCGATCGCCCGCACGCTGGTGCACGATCCCGACGTGATTCTGCTGGACGAACCGACGACCGGACTGGACGTGACGGCGGCCAACATGTTTCGGCGCATGGTGGCGATGCTGCGGGAAGAGGGGAAGACCATCCTGTTCTCCAGCCACAACATGGGGGAAATTGAAAAGCTGTGCAGCCGCATCGCGATCATTCACAAGGGAAGCCTCCGCTATGCGGGCACGGTGGCGGCGCTTCGGGAGCGCTGCGGCATGAACGATCTGGACGACATCTTCATGGCGATGGTCGAGGAGGGCGGACGTTGATGGACAGACAGGTCGTGTGGACGATTTTCGGCAAGGAGATGCTCGATCTGCTGCGCGACCGCAAGACCTTGATCGGCACGTTTCTCATTCCGCTTGTCGTGATTCCGTTTGTCTTCTTTTTGCTCAGCATGTCGTACAGCAACGTGGAAAAGGAAGCGCGCGCCTACGTGCCGATCGCCGTCACGGGCACGTCGAAACTGGTGGATCATCTCCGCTCCCAGCCGGGCGTCCGCATCCTGTCGCCGGACAGACCGGCGGAGGCGCTGCAGGCGGGAGAACTGCGGGCGATTGTAACCATCCCCGACCATTTCGACCAGGCTCTGCGGAGCGGGGGGAGCGCCCGTCTGCATGTCGCCTACGACAACACCAACCAAAAGTCGGTGTACGCGAAAAGCGTGATCGACAGCGCGGTGCAGCAGTACAGCTCCGACATCGTCAGCATGCGGCTCAGACAGGCGGGCTTGTCCGCCGAGGCGATCAAGCCGATCGAGACGACGTACGAAAACGCGGCGTCCGACGAACGGCAGACCGGCGGCATGCTGGCGGGGATCATTCCCCTGATGGTGGTGCTGTCGCTTGCTTCCGGCGGGGTGGCCGCCGCCACCGATCTGGTTGCCGGCGAAAAAGAGCGGGGCACGCTGGAGTCGCTGTTGACCACCCCGATCGCCGCCAACCAGATCCTGACGGCCAAGCTGCTGGCGGTCATGGTGATGAGCTGCATCAGCGCTACCGCCTCGCTGCTGTCCCTCTCGTTCGTGTTTCGGCTGGGACCCCTGAAGGTGGACGGCACCGTCCTTTCCTTCGGCTTTTTGTCCCCGGCGTCACTCGCCGTGCTGGCGGCGACCATTGTGCTGCTGGCCGCCTTGTTCGCCGGGCTGGAGCTGACGCTCAGCACCGTCGCCAAATCGTTTAAAGAGGGGCAGACCTACATGACCGGCGTCGTCATTCTGGCGATGATTCCGTCCTACATGCTGATGCCGATCCACCCCGTCGACATCCCCGCGCTGTACTACGTTCTGCCGGTTTTCAACGGGGTGGCCTTGTGCAAGGAGGCGTTTTACGGTGCGGTCGATCCGCTGCACACCTTGGTCGGACTGGGGACGTCGCTTCTCTACGTGTCCGTCGTCATCGCCGCGACGGCCCGGCTGTTCCGCCGGGAAGGAGCGGTCGTGAGGTGGTGACGCCGGGGCAGCCGATGCCGGCGATGATCCACTTGGCCCGGCGCAGCCTCCGGTCTACGACGGTCAGCGGCGGTTTCGGTGATGGGGGTTGTGCCGCCACGGGATTTCGCCTATGCATCCAGGCGGTCGCGAATCAGCCAGCCGGCGCCGATCACGCCGGCATCGTTGCCCAGCGTGGCGGGCAGGATTTCGGTCGACTCCACCACGTAGGAAAACGGAACAAACCGGCGGAACGACTCACGCACCCGGGAAAAGAGAAACTCGCCGGCCGCCGCGACGCCGCCCCCGATGACGAACTTGGCCGGGTTGAGCGTAATCGCCAGATGGGAGAGGGCCAGTCCCAGATAGAAGGCGGCCTGGTCGGCGATCGCCAGGGCGGCGGCGTCTCCCGCCTTGGCCGCTTCCAGCACGTCCTTGGCCTTGACGTCGCCGTGGCGGGCGAGCGCTTCCGCCAAGAGCGGGCTTGTCCCCTCCTGGGCGGCTTTCCGTCCTTCGCGGATGATCGCGGTGGCGGAGGCGTACGTCTCCAGACAGCCGGTCTTGCCGCAGTTGCAGACCGGCCCCCCCTCGGGTACCATCGTGATGTGGCCGATTTCGCCGCCGACGCCATTGATGCCGTTGACCACCTTGCCGTGCAGGATCACGCCGCCGCCCACACCGGTGCCCAGCGTGATCAGGACCAGATCTTTGGCGCCCTGGCCGGCTCCCCGCCACATTTCGCCAAGCGCGGCGGTGTTGGCGTCGTTGTCGACAGCCACCGGCAGACCTGTGAGCGCCTGCAGTTTGTCCCTAAGCCGTACAGGGCGTTTCCAGTGCAGGTTGACCGCCTGATGGACGACGCCGTTGGCCGTGTCGATCGGGCCGGGAATCCCTACGCCGATGCCGGCCACCTGTTCCTTGGCGAAGCCGTGCCGGCGAAGCATGTCCATCGCCATGTCCGCCACTTTTTGCAGGACGCTGTCTTCACCGTCCGCCACGGGCGTCGGCTCCTGGGTCTTGGCGAGAATCGCGCCGTCCGTGTCGAGCAGGGCCATTTTGATCGCGGTTCCTCCTACGTCGACCCCCACGATGATTGTGTTCACAACAAGCTCCTCCTATCTCCTCCGATTGTAATCGTTTCCTATCTTATCATGTTATCATGTCGGGAACAGCATAGCGATTCCCAAAAATGGCTATACAGGATATGATGAATAGAGAGAAGCCATGAGCGAGTACAGGAAGAAGGGACATGCGTTGAAACGTGCCAGATTGATTTACAACCCCAGCTCCGGCCGGGAAATCGTGCGCCGGCGGCTGCCGGACATTCTGGAACTGCTGGAGTCCGCCGGTTACGAGACGTCGTGCTACGCGACCAAAGGGGAAGACGACGCCACCGAAGAAGCGGAACGAGCGGTCAAGCGCGGCTTTGACGTGATCATCGCCGCCGGCGGAGACGGCACCATCTACGAGGTGGTGAACGGCATGGCGGGGAAGCCCGCCCGGCCCGCTCTCGGCATCATCCCCTGCGGAACGAGCAACGATTTTGCACGCGCCCTCGGCATTCCCAAATCGATCACCCGTTCCTGCAAGATCATCGCGGCGGGAAAGCGGAAGCGGGTGGACGTCGGCCGCATCAACGACCGGTATTTTATCAACATCGCCGGCGGCGGGTCACTGACCAACCTGACCTACGAGGTGCCCAGCAAGCTGAAAACCCTGCTGGGCCAGTTGGCTTACTATGTCAAGGGACTGGAAAAGCTGCCGTCGCTGCATCCCATCCGCGTCAAACTGGAGACGCGGGACAGGGTGCTGCTCGACGAAGAGATCATGATTTTCCTGATTACCAACAGCCATTCGGTCGGCGGCTTCGACCGGCTGGCTCCCAACGCCGACCTCTCCGACGGCAAGCTGGACCTGATCGTCGTCAAAAAAGTCGGCCTGGGCGATTTTATCCGCCTGGCGACGCAGGCCGTGCGGGGGGAGCACGTGAAAGACCCCAACCTGCTGTATTTTCAAACCGACTACATCAAGGCGACATCCCCGGCAGGCGAGACGGTACAGCTCAACCTGGACGGGGAGCTGGGCGGCGTGCTCCCCTGCGTATGCGAAGCGCTGCCGGGGCATCTCGAATTGTTCGTACCGTGAGCCAGTGGGGTCATCCTCCCGCCATGACGCGGGTCAAAGGCGGCGGGGAACGACCCGTTTTTCAGTATGAAGTGAAAAGGAGCAGAAGTTGTGGCCAAGACAGCAAAGAAGCGGCGCGGACTGGCGGTCAAGCAGGAGCTTGACCTGCCGGTCCGCCTCGGACAAACCGTAGAAGTGGAGATTACCGGACTCAATCACGAAGGAGCGGGCGTCGGCCGGGTGGACGGCTACACCCTGTTCGTGCAGGGAGCGCTGGCCGGGGAGCGGGTGCGCGCACGCGTGGAGCACGTGAAAAAGAGCTACGGCTTCGCCGCGCTGCTGGACGTGATCGAAGCCAGTCCGCACCGCGACCAGCCGCCCTGTCCGGTGTTTGACCGCTGCGGCGGCTGTTCACTGCAGCACCTCGCCTACGAGGAGCAGCTTAGGCACAAGCAGCAGATCGTCAAAGACAACCTGCGCCGGATCGGCGGCTTTCCCGTGGAAGGGGAGGGCGCGGTCGTCGTCCATCCGACGATCGGGATGAGCGATCCGTGGCGCTACCGCAACAAGGCCCAGGTGCCGATCGGCGAGGAGAACGGGGCGCTGGTGGGCGGCTTTTACGCCGAGCGCTCCCACGAGATTGTCGACATGGACGAATGCCTGATCCAGCACCCGGCCAACGACGAGGCGGTCGCCGCCGTCAAGCGGATTGCCGCCCGGCTGGGCATTCCGCCGTACGACGAAGTGCGCCACACCGGCCTCCTGCGACATGTGGTGGCCAAGGTGGGAGCGCGCACTGGTGAAGTGATGGTCGTGCTGGTGACGACGGAGGATTTCATCCCGCAGCGGGAGATGCTGATCGAATCCATCCGCGCCCAGGTGCCGGGCGTGACCAGCATCGTGCAGAACGTCAACCCGGAGAAGACCAACGTCATTTTCGGCAAAAAGACAGTCACGCTCTGGGGCAGCGATGTCATCTACGACTACATCGGCCCGATCAAATTTGCCATCTCCGCCCGCTCGTTTTACCAGGTGAATCCGGTGCAGACGGAGGTACTGTACAACAAAACGCTGGAGTATGCCGGCGCCACGGGGACGGAAACGGTGATCGACGCTTACTGCGGCATCGGGACGATCTCGCTCTTTCTGGCGCAAAAATCCCGTCACGTCTACGGCGTGGAGATCGTGCCGGAGGCGATCGCCGACGCCAACCGCAACGCCGAACTGAACGGCATCGCCAACGTCACCTTTGAGACCGGCCCGGCCGAGGTGGTCATCCCCGCGTGGAAGGACCAGGGCATCCGCCCCGACGTGATCGTCGTCGACCCGCCGCGCAAAGGCTGTGACGAGGCGCTGCTGACGACCATATTGCAAATGAAGCCGCAGCGGGTGGTGTACGTCTCCTGCAACCCGTCGACGCTGGCCCGGGATTTGAAGGTGCTGGCGGAGCTGTACGAGGTGAAGGAAGTGCAGCCGGTAGATATGTTCCCGCATACGGGGCATGTGGAGAGTGTGGCATTATTGGTAAAAAGGGGAGCCGAGCATTAGGCTCCCTTTTGTGTTGGATGTTTGGAATTGTAATGGATGGTGATTAGTCCGTCCGCCGACACTTCTATACGGTCGATGAGCCTGTGCAGGACGTGCCGAAGCGTTTCTTCGTTATCGAACTGAAGGCTGATAAAACGCTGAATTTCCGCTTGGAAAGCGTGTATGTTTGTTTCTGTGTCAACTTCTTTCGAGAGAGTATCTTCTAATGCACGCTTTTGTTGCTCCAACGCATAGCGGTCAGGTAACCTCTTTCGAAAGTGTATCCATCCTTTTGCTGTTCCAATGTGATTATTCTAGCAGACTAGTCCTTAAACTATTGTCTGAATAGTCAATCTCCTGAGGATCGACCAAGACTACATCTCAGAGAAGAAATTCATATGGCAACAATCGGTTGCGTGATTGGCTTCACCGAACTGAAGGAAAAATACCTGCCCCAGCGCTACCCGCTGCTGCTTTTAGACAGGGTCACCGGCTTTGTGCCCGGCGAATGGATCGAGGCTACCAAGGCGGTAACCGGCAATTCGCCGGAACTGGTCGGACCCACGCCAGCCTGACCATCGCCAAGGCCAAGCTGGACAAATACGTAGATGTCCCCTGGTAGGGGACGCCGGGAGGTACATCCTTATGAGCAATGTTCTCTATGAAAAAAGGATGGCGTGGCCTATGTCACCCTCAACCGCCCCGAGGCGATGAATGCCATTGACGAGGCCACCAACGCAGAACTGGCGGAAGTGTGGCGGGATTTCGCCGCCGACGATGCCGTGGATGTGGCCATTCTCACCGGCAGTGGGCGGGCTTTTTGCGCCGGCGCCGATCTAAAGACCTTTATCCCCAAGTGGGAGGGGGCCAACATGCTGGATGTCCGCAAGAATATTCCCCATGGCCTCGGCGGTGGGCTGACTCGTGGGCAGCACCGTATCTACAAGCCCATCATTGCTGCGATCAACGGCTATGCCGTCGGGCCGGCCTGGAAATCGCCCTGGCCTGTGATATCCGCATCGCTTCCGAAAAGGCCAAATTCGGTGTCTTCGAGGTGCGCTATGGCCTGCACCAAGGTGATGGCGGCCTTGTCCGCCTGGTGGCGGTGGCCGGGGTCGGCGTGGCCCTTGATCTCACCCTGACAGGACGGGAGGTCTCGGCCCAGGAGGCGCTCGCGCTAAGACTGGTCACCCGCGTCGTGCCGCCGGAAGAACTGATGCAGACCGCCGAGGAGACAGCGCGCATGATACGGCGCAACAGCCGCAATGCCGTTCGTTCCGCCAAGGAGACCATCCTTGAACTGATCGGACGCCCATTGGACGACGCACTGAGGCTGGAGACGCTATACGGCTATTCGAGTCTAGGGGACTTTGCCGATGCCCGTGCAAGGCTCGCCCAGTTTGGAAAGAAATAGGCCCTGTACCAGCGAAATGGAATGATGCCATCCACGCAGTAAAGCTACATCTGGGTGCGTGATAAGATTCTTACGATACTAGATTTAAAGTTATAAATGGACGAAACAGTTTCTTAACAGCGATCATTAAACCCTGAATGAGGGTAGAAAGGGCAAGAGATCGAAATGATTCAAACAGAGAGACTGAATATTTATCCGCTTTCTGATGAAGAAATGCTTGACGTGATTCATAACGAATCAAACGAAGCGCTGAAAGCCGCTTATTCAGAAATGCTTGCCGGTTGCCTGAAGAATCCGGAGCAACGCCTTTGGCATGCGCTGTGGGTGTTGCAGCTAAACGATGAAAGCGGAAGAATTGTTGGCAGTTTGTCATTCAAAGGACTGAACGACAATGGAATGATTGAAATCGGCTACGGAATGGATCCGGAATACGAAGGTAAAGGTTTGATGACGGAAGCGGTATCCGCAGCGGTTCGCTGGGCATCGAAACAGCCAGGAGTGTTATCGATAGAAGCCGAAACAGAGCCGGACAATATTGCCTCCCAAAGAGTTCTTGAAAAAGCGGGGTTTATTCCGAGCGGAGTGATTGGAGCTGAGGGGCCAAGGTACATCTGGAAAAACGGATAACGGCAATCCGTGACGTCCGCTGGGAGGCGCGGATTTGGAGCGGATATTGCAAAGCCGTTTTGAAAGAGCGAAAGCCGAGCGAAATCCAGGGATGCTTCCTGATTTCCTCGGCTCTTTTTTCGTCTTTCAGCGCGTCCGCGCCAAACAATGCATGATTTCCGAGCATCACATGCGGCGAACCGCCCATCCCGCTGTAAATGACCGCACCGGTCTTTATAACAGGGGGTGATGGCACCAATGCTTCCGTTTGATTACATGTACTGTATTTTTTAAACCGTAATAAAATTGCAATTGTTCTACATTTCGTATACAGTAACAGTATCGAAACGTTTTCGTGGAGGTTTCACATGGCTACGATGAAGGACATTTCCAAGAGAGCGAAAGTGTCACTTTCGACCGTTTCGGCTGTCATTAATCAATCCGCATATGTGAGTCCGGAACTGACGAAAAGAGTGATGCAGGCGATTGAGGAACTGAATTATCGGCCAAATGCAGTAGCACGGAGCCTGAAAAAGAAGTCCACGAATACCATTGGCTTCATTGTGACAGATATTTTAAATCCCTTTTACCCGCCGATGATTAAAGGCATTGAAGATGTGGCATTTGACAATAACATCAATGTAATTTTATGTAATATCTCAAATGATCGAAATCGCATTCAGGCATATTTGGAGCTCATGGTCGAAAAACAGGTCGATGGCATTCTTCTGGCGAATATTGCTACAGCGAAGGATTTAAACGAAATTGAAAAAACAGGGTTAAAATATGTGTTAATCAATCGAAAACCACCCGGGTATGATAAAAATTTTGTTGGAATCAACAATCCGCTCAGTTCTGAATTAGCCGTAAATCACCTGGTTTCTCTAGGGTACAAACGAATTGCGTATTTTGGCGGCAATCTGGAAATCAACACGGCACGGGAAAGAAAAGCCGGATTTATCGCATGTATGGCTCAACATGGATTAGAGGTTGACCCCATGCTCGTGTTTGACGGGGAATACTCTATGGAATCGGGATACCGGAATGTAAAAAAGATGCTCGAACAGGTGAAAGAATTGCCCGAGGCGATCTGTGCTGTGAGCGATATTGTCGCGTTCGGGGTGATCAAGGGGCTAAGAGAAGCGGGAATTCGCGTACCCGAGGATATTGCCGTTATCGGAAATGATAACAGCTCCTTTTCGGAAAATTTCCTGGTTCCCCTATCCAGTGTCGATCACTCCACGTATGAGTTGGGGAAATTATCGATGGAATTGCTGCTGCAGATGATACAGGAAAAGAAACAGATGGTGGCGCGGCAAATTATCCTCACGCCATCCTTGGTAATCCGTGAAAGCTGCGGTGCACAAAAAAGAAAATGAAGCTGATATCTGTATTTATGAAAAACCAGTTTCCTTTCTTACTGAAAGTGAAAATGGTTTTTTCTTGTGGCTGTAGTGAAGCAGGTAAGTTGGGAATTATAAAAATTTTCGGCAAAAACAATTGATTCTATACATTTTGCTCATTATAATAAAAATACCGATTAGCGAAACGTTTCGACAGAAGAAGCAGTGGTTGCGTGTCGGTGCAGATTGTGAGAGAGGTAGTTAACATTCATGGTTTTCCGCTTTGTTCACGAACATGTGAGATGGAATCTACAGGGACTTCACGTATTTTTTGTGCTCTTTATCGAAACGTTTCGATGATCCTTTTACGATCACGCTTTCAAATAACAATACGAGGAGGAATTGCGATGGAAAAATTGATTATCACGGTTGCCCCCACAGGTTCTCAGACGACTCGTGAGCATACGCCCTACCTGCCGCTTACTCCAAAGGAAATCGCCGATTCCGTTTATGAGGCTTGGCAAGCGGGCGCATCGATCGCTCACATTCATGTGAAAGATGAAAACGGTAACAATACCTTGGATTTGGATACGTACAGGGAAGTCGTCGCTCGCATTCAGGACAAGTGCGATATCATTATCAACTTAACGACGGCTGGCGGTTTGTTTATGAACGATGAAGACAGACTGAAGGTTTGTGAATTGGAACCGGAGATGGCGACCTTTGATGCTGGTACGATGAATTTTGGCTCGCATGTCTTTTATAACACTCCACAGTTTCTGGAGCGTTTGGCGTTAAAAATGAAAGAACATCGGATAAAGCCGGAAATTGAAATATTTGAAGTCGGTATGCTGGAGAATACGTTGAGGATGGCGGAAAAAGGTCTGATTGATTTGCCCGCTCACTTTCAATTTGTCCTGGGCATACAGGGAGGAATGCGGGCTACCCCTCGAAATCTGATGTTTTTGGTTGAAAGCCTTCCCCCTGGTTCCACATGGTCAGCGATCGGGGCCAGCAAAGATCAATTGACGATCAATACCATGAGCATTCTATTGGGAGGGCATGTCCGCGTGGGCATGGAGGACAGTGTTTATTTTCGAAAAGGGGAATTAGCAAAGACGAATGCGCAATTTGTGGAACGAATCGTCCAATTATCAAACATGCTGGGGAGAGACGTTGCAACGCCCAATGAAGCGAGAGAGATTTTGGGTTTGAAGAAATCCAAAGGGGCAGCAAAACATCCATAAGCCACGGAACATTTTTTTGATGACGATGCGTACATGAAAAAATGTAAGCGATTTCACATTAGACCAATCAAGAGAATCGGCGAGTGAACGAGGAGGAAAACAGATGAGAATGGCAATTATGGGTGCGGGTTCGTTGGGTACGATCATCGGAGGGCTCATTACAAAAGGGGGACAAGAGATAGAGTTAATCGATATTAACAAGGAGCATGTGGCCGCACTCAACGAATCAGGGGCAAAAATTACGGGCTTTTTGGACCTGTGTGTACCCGTAAAAGCGATTGTGCCGAGCGAAATGACAGGTACGTACGATCTGGTTTTTCTGCTGACCAAGCAGGTTTATAACAAAACGACGCTGGAACAACTACTCCCCCATCTGTCTGAGGACAGCATCGTGTGTACGCTGCAAAATGGTGTGCCTGAGGATTATGTCTCGTCCGTGATCGGACGCGAAAGAACCATTGGAGGCGTGGTCGGGTTCGGGGCTACATGGTTGGGCCCAGGGATTTCAGAACTGGCAACGGAAGTGCATACGATGCAAAACTATGCGTTTGACATTGGAGAACTGGATGGAACGATAACGCCTCGCATCCAGGAAGTAAAGAAGGTGCTGGATCTCGTTGGACATTGTCATATTTCTTCAAACATTCAGGGAATCAAGTGGGCAAAACTCTTGATGAATGCCACATTTAGCGGAATGTCGGCGGCATTGGGCTGCCGTTTCGGTGACATTTTGAGGAATGAGGCAGCGATGTTTCATTTGGCCCATATAGCCGATGAAACGATCAAGGTGGCACATGCGCACGGCATTCGCTTGGAGCCGATGCAGGGAAAAGACATGGAATTCCTTGAGCTCCGGGATCACGATGACGTACCTAATAAAATGAGCTTTTACCAGGAAGTATGGGGACCGCACAGCAATACAAAAGCCAGCATGCTGCAAGATTTGGAGAAACAGAGACCGACAGAAATTGATTATATCAACGGCTTCGTCAGCAAAAAAGGAAGGGAGGCAGGGCTGCAAACGCCGTACAACGATTTGGTCGTTCACTTGGTGAAAGAAGCGGAGAAAAAGGGCAGACCTCCGAAATTCGAAGACAATATTGTCTATTTTGGTTCGCGTCTATAGGAAAGCGGGAAAAGCCCCCGATGTTGAAATCACAGTATCCTCCAAAATGGAAGGGAGTGTATAGGTATGCCGCTTGTCGCATTGTTTTTAGGGATTGTCCTGTTGTTTCTGCTCGTCATTGTATGCAAGTTTAACGCGTTTTTATCGCTCATGTTATCCGCAATCTTCGTCGGACTTTTCCTGGGAATGGAGCCGTTAGCGATTGTGAAATCCATTGAAGCGGGACTTGGCGGTACGCTGGGGCATCTGGCGATTATTATTGGGTTGGGAGCGGTTTTTGGAAAAATCATCTCGGAAGGTGGCGGAGCGAACCGAATTGCTTCTACCTTGATTGACATTTTCGGGGAAAAACGAGTGGATTGGGCGATTTGTATCGCATCATTTGTGTTGGGGGTAATCTTGTTTTATGAAGTAAGCTATATTTTGCTTATTCCCATCGTGTATACAATCGCCAATGAAGCAAAAGTAAAATTGATGAAAGTGGGCATGCCCTTTTTGGCTGCAATCTCCATTACCCACGTCTTCTTGCCGCCGCATCCGGGACCAACCGCAATTTCAGCTGCGTTAGGGGCGAATTTGGGTGTTGTGCTGGGATACGGATTTTTGTTGGCCATTCCGGCTACCGTGATTTTCGGTCCGTTGATTGCGAAGCTGTATCGGAATTGGGAGATCAACATCCCCAATCACTTGGTCACCAAGAAAGAATTTAACATGGATGAGGTCCCATCCTTTGCAACGTCAGTATTCACAACGTTGTTACCCGTTATCTTGATTTTGATCGGGGTCATTGCAGAGTTCGCATTTCCGAAAACGTCGATCATCAATCAAACATTAACCTTTATCGGGAATGCGGATATCGCACTGCTTGTTTCCCTTCTCGTCGCCGTTTTCGTGTTTGGTCTGCGTAAAAAGAGAAAGACGATGGTTGAAATCATGAAAATTGCAGAAGGAGCACTGATCTCCATGGGAGGGATCATTTTCATCCTCGGTGGAGGCGGCGCATTCAAGCAAGTAATCCTTGACAGCGGCATGGCAAAATACATTGCCGATTTCACTAGCGGTTGGGATATCTCTCCCTTTATCTTGGCATGGTTGATTGCTCTGATCATTCGATTGGCTGTAGGTTCTGCCACCGTAACGGTGTTAACGACAGCAGGAATTATGCTGCCCATCGTCCAGGAAACCGGCGTGAGTCCTGAATTAATGGTACTGGCCATCGGAAGCGCTTCCATTGCCTGGGCTCCGCCGAGCGATGTCTCGTTCTGGATGACAAAGGAGTATTTTAATTTGACGATTGGTCAAACCATCAAATCTGTATGTTTCATGTATACCCTTGTAGCGATTTACGGCATACTTGGCGTATTGGCATTGGACATGTTGTTCGGATAATTTTGACAAATAGAGATTGATTGCAACTCATATAGATGGATTCGAAAATGTGATGAGGAGTGTCGCGCATGAAACTGGCGGGGAAAGTTGTCATCATTACGGGAGGAGCAGGGGGAATAGGCAAAGAAGCGAGTGTATGTTTCGCAAACGAAGGGGCACATGTTGTTGTCGTTGATTGCGATCCGCAGCAGGTGGAAAAAGTGGCAAACGAGGTGAATGGCCTCGGACTGGCCGTTGACGTATCCAGACGCGATCAAGTGGACTGGATGGTCAGTGAAGTAATCAACCGATATGGAAAAATTGATGTCTTGATCAATAATGCCGGAATCACCATGGACGCTACGCTTGTAAAGATGACGCAGGAACAGTGGGATCGCGTGATCTCCATTAACCAAACCGGTGTCTTTCATTGTACACAAGCGGTAGTACCTCATATGATCAGGGAAGGCGCTGGCAGAATCATTAATACAAGCAGCATTGTGGGGAGAATGGGGAATTTCGGTCAAACGAATTATGCCGCATCGAAAGCGGCGGTGATTGCCATGACACAAACGTGGGCAAAAGAGCTTGGCAGGAAGGGAATTCTTGTGAACGCTGTGGCTCCCGGCTTTATCGTGACCCCGATGACAGAGAAAATGCCGGAATCTATACTTCAAGGCATGAAGGAGAAAATCGCTCTCCGACGGCTGGGACAACCAAGGGATGTCGTGAATGTGTATGTATTCCTGGCAAGCGATGAGGCCAGCTATATCAATGGCGCTGTAATTCCTGTCGATGGCGGACTTTCCATTTAGATAAAAAATCTATGAGAGGATTGAGCTTTGCATGGGGCGAAGCTCAATCCTTTTCGTGTTTGGCTGGATTTGCCCCGGGGTCCCGGGGTGCCTGGTTGTTCGAAAATTATCACATTTCCGACTGACAAATAACGTGTCAGACTGACGGAAAGGATGAAACTAACGGGCAGAAGTGATCAAAACATTGAAGAAGGGGTGTTCTTCATGGCTAGCAGTAGAATGAATCCGAAAGTTGATGAATTTATCAGGAAAGCAACAAAATGGAAGGCAGAATATGAGACGTTGCGCAATATCGTTCTTGACTGTGGGCTGACCGAAGAATTTAAGTGGATGCATCCTTGTTACACGTATGAGAAGAAAAACGTAGTTCTCATACATGGATTTAAAGAATATTGTGCGCTGCTGTTTCACAAAGGGGCCTTGCTGCAGGATGCCCACGGGATTCTCATCCGACAAACGGAACATGTACAGGCGGCGCGTCAGATTCGCTTCACCAACGTGGAAGAAATCATCGAGATGGAACCCATCTTGAAAGCCTATATTCATGAAGCGATTGAAGTGGAAAAAGCCGGTTTGAAAGTGGATGGCAGCAAGAAGGCAGAACTCACCATTCCTGAAGAACTGCAAAAGAAATTTGCTGAAATGCCTGCCTTGAAAACTGCCTTTGAAGCATTGACGCCGGGACGGCAAAGAGCATACATTCTTTATTTTTCTAAACCCAAACAATCCAAAACGCGTGAGTCACGGATTGAAAAATATGTGCAGCATATTCTCAACGGAAAGGGATTGCATGATTAGGCCATAAACGAACGGGCGCGTATGTAACGCAGGCTCCCAGTCTGGAATTGCTTTATGGAGGTAATATATGACAAAATGGGCGTAAGCGACTTCAATGGCTGCTGCAACTCACCTCACCTGAGGATATGGCATGTAATCAAATCTTGTTGCGGGGGCATGTGAAGGAACGCCACGCGATGAGATTGTTGGGAGATGTTAACGATGAAAAACGTAATCGCTGTATTCATTTTAGGATTGGTGGCAGGTGCGGTGATAGGCGCATATCAAGTCATGTCGTTAACGCCTGAAATGGAAAGGGAAATTGTCGCCAAACTGGGGTCAAAAAACGTCATGATCATCGTGGCGATGCTGCAAACAGCAGTATTGGCGGGGATTGCCACGATGGC
This sequence comes from Brevibacillus thermoruber 423, assembly GCF_000454065.1. Classification (GTDB taxonomy): domain Bacteria; phylum Bacillota; class Bacilli; order Brevibacillales; family Brevibacillaceae; genus Brevibacillus; species Brevibacillus thermoruber. Next base: position 193,574 of record NZ_KE695654.1, on the reverse strand, counting down.
AGGTTTGTGGGCTTCGCCAAAAGTAGGTTTGAACAAACCTTTTATGTATAACAGAAAAAGCATTGCCGCGGCAGTAGCCATCGGACTCTTGTCTGCCTGCTTGATCGCCATTCCGGAAAAGCTTGTATTTGCCGAAGCGTTGGGACTGGATGAGAAATTTGCATTCTCCTGGCTTTATTTTCTTGGCAGTGTATTATACGGAGGCATCATTGAAGAAATACTGCTGCGGTTCGGACTAATGACGCTCATTATATGGATTGCCAGCAAAATGACGAGATCTGCGAATAGCAACGGAATTTACATAGCGGGTATTGTCGTCGCCGCGCTCCTGTTTGCGGCTGGACATCTTCCGGCGACTGCACAAATGCTTGGTGTAAGCCCGCTGTCTGTCACCCGTACGTTGCTGCTCAACTTTTTGCCGGGGATTGGATACGGCTATTTATATTGGAAGCATGGATTAGCATATGCGATGCTCGGACATATCTCTACGCACGTCATCAATCAAGTGATCCTGCTCCCTCTCTTGTTCAAGTAAATCGGAAAGAACAGATCGTGCAAATTTTTCGGAATTTTGGAGGGGAAGCAACGATGGCCGATCTTATTTTTCACGACATCCACATTGAACACATTCCGATTGTAAACAGCTGGTACCGCGATGCTGACAGCTTTCATGTTGAAAAACTGACAGAGGAATTTATCCATTATGTCGCTTCAAATTCTGACTATGACTGTTGGCTGATCGCAAGCCAGAACGAGTTTATCGGTAAAATCGATGTGGAAAGAGAAAAGGACAAGGCATACATATCCATCATCATAAACCCTGATTACAGGCGCAAAGGGTATGGAAAAAAAGCACTGCAGCAAATCATAGATACATACGCTAATACGGGAATCAAACAAATCATCGGCGGTATTTTCCACACGAACGAAGCAAGCAAACGACTATTTTTGTCCGTCGGATTTATTCCTCTGTCCAACGAGCCTGACGAAGATGGTTTTATTGACGTTGTGTATGCCTATAACTGAAAAAGGCGGCGTACAGCAGGCAAATGGCATCGCTGCCTGGTGGTCGACGTTTATAATGTTTTCGGCTGGACATAACGTGTGAGACTGACGGCAATCATAACGCTAACAGGCAAGTTGGAGTACGTTGCACGACATGATGATGGGAGGCAGCCGCATGGAAGTTTTTGCAACGTATTTGGCAGGCATTGATAACCCCGACCACCGTGAGCGGACAAAGGAAGTGTTGGCGTGGGTTGCCAATACATTCCCCAATTTGGAACCGCATATCAAGTGGAATACGCCCATGTTTACCGACCACGGCACATTTATCATTGCCTTTTCCACAGCGAAGCAGCATTTAAGCGTTTCACCAGAAGAAGCGGGCATTGCGCGGTTTGCCGATGAGATTGCACAGGCTGGCTACAGCGCTACCAAGGGATTGTTTCGAATCCCGTGGAATAAGCCGGTCCATTACGATCTGCTTGCGAAAATCATTGAATTTAACATTCGGGATAAAGCAGACTGTTCAACGTTTTGGCGGAAGTCTTAGAGATGAGATAGCACGTAATAAGGACATTCAAGGAATTGATTGTCGAAAAAACGAGCAATTAGCAGGAGTTTCGGAGGAAGCATGTTTTATTCCATCTTAGCCATCATTGTGATTGTTTTTATGATTATGTTTATTGCCGGTTCCAAAATATTTGGCTCAAAGAAGTTTCCTATCCCTGTGCAAAAAGATTTTGACCCGTTAAAAATCGATATAAAAGATATTGACAAGATGACAGATGGTCATGAATTCGAGCTGTACCTCTACCGCCTTTTTGTTGCTTTGGGGTATACGGGAGTCTATAAGACGGTAGGAAGCGGAGATTTTGGCGCTGACCTTGTTTTCACGGATCGTTCCGGAGTACGAAACGTGATTCAGGCTAAACGCCAAGATATCAACAATCCAGTTGGAATCGCTGCTGTCCAACAGGTCTATTCCTCAATGAGATATTACAAAGCCAAAAAGTCTATTGTGATTGCGTCAACCAGTTTCACAACTTCATGTGAAACGTTAGCTGGCATCAATCACGTAAAATTGTTAGATCGTCAGGATTTAATCGCAATTATTCATGCGTTCAAGCAAGGCGATTTGGAGAAAGCCAAGGACATCATAGAAGCGGAACCAAGAATTATTTTGGAATCTTGGTCAGATTATAAGAATGCGAATCTAGAAATGAAAAAAGATATCAAGGCTGAAAAGCTGATAAAAAGCTTATGAAGTGCCTCATTCTAAAGAGAGATATTGATTCGCAGATTTGCAAAAATATGTATGGCAATATACAGCGTGTAGACTCGTACTCGTTGTCTACACGCTGAATGCCTTTCATGCAGGGAATTTTCACACTTGATCATGTCTGCCGTGTTTTCCGTACAGCCCCCTGCTGCCGCGCTCACGCGGAAATCACTTGGTGGGAAGGGCCACCCAATGTCCTTTGGACACTTCGACAAGCTCGGAATGCTCCAGATTATACTTGTCTCCTTCATCCTGCTCGTCCATGAGCACTCTTTTCTTTTTCGACTCAATCCGCGGATCGGGAACCGGAATGGCCGCCAATAATGTCTTCGTATAGTCGTGCAGTGGATTGGCATACAGCTCTTCGCTTTCGGCCAGCTCGACAATTTTCCCCATGTACATAACGGCTACGCGGTCGCTGATATGCTTGACCATCGAGAGATCATGCGCGATGAACAGGTACGTCAGACCGAGACGGTGCTGAAGCTCCTCCAGCAGCTTGACGACCTGCGCCTGAATCGAGACGTCGAGAGCGGAGAGAGGCTCGTCGCACACAATGAATTGAGGATTGACCGCAAGCGCACGGGCGATTCCGATTCGCTGGCGCTGTCCTCCTGAGAACTCGTGCGGATAACGCATGGCAAAAGAGGGATCAAGCCCGACCATGTCCAGCAATTCCTCGACCCGCTTCTGCCGTTCCAGCTTGCTCCCCGCCAGTTTTTGCACATCAAGCGCTTCTCCAATAATATCCAGAACTCGCAGCCGGGGATTCAGCGACGCGTACGGGTCCTGAAAGATCATTTGCATGTAACGGCGCATGATCTTCATTTCCTTCGCGGACAGCCGGTTAATCGACATCCCATCGTACAGCACTTCTCCGCCGGTCGGCTCGTGCAAACGTAAAATCGTGCGTCCCGTCGTCGATTTGCCGCAGCCGGATTCGCCCACGACGCCCAGTGTTTCCCCCCGGTTAATGTGAAAGCTGACGCCGTTGACCGCTTTCAGGATATTCCCTTTTCCCAGGTCGAAATATTTTTTGAGCGACCTGACTTCGATGAACGGCCGGTCGTTGTCCGACCTGGTCAAAACGAGCGGGGCGGGTTTCGCTTTCTTTTTCTCATCCAAACGCGGAAGCGCGTGTAACAATTTCAACGTATACGGATGACGGGGAGTGGCAAAAATCTCTTCCGTCGTTCCCGTCTCGACAATTTCTCCGTCCTTCATGACGACAACGCGGTCACACATGCCGGCCACGACGCCAAGGTCATGCGTGATCAGCAGAATGGACGTACCAAACCGCTGCTGCATGGTTTTCATCAGATTCAGAATCTGGGCCTGGATGGTGACATCAAGTGCCGTCGTCGGTTCATCCGCAATCAGCAGGGCGGGACGGCAGGCCAGTGCCATGGCAATCATCACCCGCTGCCGCATGCCGCCGGAAAACTCGTGCGGGTACTGATGGTAACGGGCTTCGCTGTTTCGGATGCCGACCAGTTTCAGCATGTCCATGGCCTGCGTTTCCGCCTCTTTTTTCGACAAATGCTGATGCTTGATCAAGCTCTCCGCTATTTGCGTTCCGATTGTCATGGTGGGGTTCAGGGACGTCATCGGGTCTTGAAAAATCATGCCGATGTCCCGTCCCCGAATGTGTTCCATTTCCTTTTCCGTTTTGTGCACCAGGTTTTCGCCCAGGAAAACAATTTCACCTTCTTTGATAAAGGAAGGGGGAGAAGGGAGCAGCCGCATAATGGAGCGGGCAGTCACGCTCTTGCCGCTTCCCGATTCGCCTACAATGCCCAACGTCTCTCCCTTGTGAATCTCGAAACTTACGCCGCGCACGGCCTGAACTTCCTCGCCGCGGGATTGAAAGGATACGGACAACTCTTTTACTTGCAAAATGGGCTCCATCTTTTCTCTCACCTGCTATTGACTATGAACAAATGCTACCATAAAATATACTAAACATATCGGGATTATGCAATTTTGGGAATCAGGGGGCTGGAAGGTTGTGGGGACAGAAGCAACCAGAACGTTTGAGGCAACGAATCTGACGGCCATCATCAGCGCAACCTACCGCAAAATGTTCGCAGATCCTCCGTACCGTTATCTGCTCCTGCTGTTGGGGGCTCCCGTTCATCTTGCGGTATGGCTCGTGCATGTATACAAGCGAAAAACGGACCCCTACTCGTCCGAATTGGCCAACACCACACGCGAACTGATGGCGTCCGGTTACAAGGATGAACTGCGCGCGGAGATTATGGAGCAGCTGCTGCGAAAGCACCGTTTCTTCGGACAGCAAGTCAGTCAGCGGGAACTGAACAGACAAGTGGAAACGATAACGGAAGCACAGTTTCGGGCGGCGATCAAGGAGCGAACCGAGCAGAAGCTGCAGCAGGGCCAGCAGAAGAGAGTGAGCTTTGTCGACACGTTCACGTCACTCATTGAGCATCCGGTATTTTTGCTGGCATCGTTTCTTCCGGGCTTGCTCATGTATGTGCTGCTGTTTCTCTATCGCAATCCGTACCTGAAATACGTTGTGGAGAGACTGGTCATGAGCGTGTTCGTCATTCTGGGCGTGGCCGTCATCGTCTTTACGATTTTGTATCTGTCGCCGTTTGATCCAGCCGCCAACATCCTGGGGGAAACGGCTACGGCCGAGCAGATTGCCGCGTTCAATAGCATGTACGGCTTGGATCAGCCTTATCTCGTTCAGCTATGGCACAACATCAAAGGCATTTTCACGTTTGATCTGGGCAAATCGTTTGCCGGCAACGAAGAGATTACGTCGACCATCGCCAGAAAGTTCCCGATCACGCTTGCGCTGACGGTCTTTTCGCTGCTGCTGGCCATGGCGATCGCCCTGCCGATGGGGATCATTTCCGCCGTGAAGCGTAATACGTTCTTTGACTATACGTTTATGTTTGTCGCCTTGATCGGCTTGTCGATTCCAAACTTTTGGCAGGGACTTGTGTTCATTTTGACGTTCTCGATCAAGCTCCACTGGCTGCCGGCAAGCTACAATCCGCAAAACTGGCTGTCCATCATCATGCCGGTAGTTGTGCTGGGAACGGGGTTAACGGCCGCCGTAGCCAGAATGACGCGATCCGCCACGCTGGAGGTTATGCATGAAGATTATATCCTGACCGCCAGAGCGAAAGGCCTGGGCCAACGACAGGTGCTGCTGAAGCATGCCGTGCGAAATGCGATCATCCCGATCATCACCGTCATTGGCCTGCAGTTCGGCGGTATGCTGGGCGGCTCATCTGTGACGGAAAAAGTGTTCAATATCAGCGGAATCGGCAGCTATATTGTAGACAAGCAATTCATCCCCGATATTCCCGGCATCATGGGCGGTGTCGTGTATACGGCGATCACCATTTCGCTGGTCAACATGGTTGTCGACATGTTATACGCCTTTTTCGATCCCAGAATCCGGTCCAAGTTGAAACAAAACTGAAACGGGTGCAATCATGAGTACGACGTATGCTGTCAAACAAGAAAACCAGTTCAAGCTGAAAGCCTCCCAGGAATACAGTCAGGCCAGTTTTGCCTGGATTCTGTCGCTGACCCTGACGGTGATCCTGCTGCTGAACAGCTATGACTTCACCAACCATACCGTTCATCCTTATGGTTTCGCCGCATCTGCGGCCTACGCTGTTTTTACCGTTTTGCAGGTCATCATCACGGCCATGATCAAAAAAGACATCCTGGCTCACGGTGCCATTCAAAACGCGACGAGAGCGTTTGGCTATGTGCAATTGCTCAGTATTCTGACGGGAAATCTGTTTGTGGTCACATCTGCCTTTACCTTGATAAAAAAACAGAAAACACCCGCCTACACCTTTGCCGTGTACATGGTGCTTACCGGGCTGTTTGTGATAGCCGTATCGGCATTGAATCTGTTCAAACCGTATGTCGCCAATACGTTCCTGGCTGCCATGTTCGTTCTGCTGGCGATCGCTCTTTTTCATCTGGTCGCGTTCCTGCTCGTCTCGAAATATGTGAGGGGACCTCATGTTCCTTCCTGGTTGAAATATCTGGCCTATCCGCTCATCCTGACTGCGGCAACCGGCAATCTGTTTGCGCTGCTGCTGGGACTGAACCTTCTCGCCGGCATTCGTCAACACGGCAGTCCGGCTGCGGCAAAATGGGAAGACGTGTGGGAACGGCTCACCCGACATACCACATCGATGTTGGGGTTGTTCTTTATCATTTTTCTGTTTTCCCTGTCCGTCTGCAGCTACTTTACGTTCAGCTACGGAGTCGCCATCAACAACAATTACGGGGCGATCCTTCAATCCCCCAGCCTGGCTTATCCGTTCGGTACGGATAATTTCGGCAGATGCCTGTTTTCACGAATCGTGTTTGGCGCCCGGATCTCGTTGATGGTCGGGGTCGTCTCCACGGCAATCCCGCTGGTTGTCGGAGGCATTCTCGGCGCGATTTCCGGCTATTACGGCCGGCACACTGACAACCTCATCATGCGGTTTCTTGACATGTTGTACGCCATTCCGGGCATACTGCTCGCCATTGCGATTATCGCCGCGTTCGGCGCGAACACGGTCAACCTGATTGTGGCGCTCAGCGCAGGGGCGATCCCCACCTATGCCCGAACCATGAGGGCCAATGTCCTGCAAGTCTCTACCCATGAGTTTGTAGAAGCCGCGCGGGCGCTCGGCGCCGGGAACTTGTCCATTATCTTCAAGCACATCGTTCCCAACGCGCTCGCCCCGATGATCGTCAAATCGACGTTAACGATCGGCAGCGCCGTCATTTCCACGAGCAGCCTGAGCTTCTTGGGACTCGGCGTAGAGCCGCATATTCCGGAGTGGGGAAACATTCTGAAGCTGGGAAGCACGTACCTGGAATCCCACCCGTACCTGGCTGTTTATCCGGGGCTGGCCATCATGCTGCTGGTCTTGTCCTTTAATTTTCTGGGAGACGGGCTGCGGGACGCGCTCGATCCCAAGACGGACTAGGAATATCTCCCTTTCGTTATCCGTCCCACGCGGATTATCCATACAATCAAAACGATCATGTCCAGGAGGAGAGAACATGAAAAAACGTTCATTATTCGGCCTGGGGCTCGCTTTCATGCTCACCATGAGCGCCTGCAGCGTGCAGACAGAGAATGACGCCGCGGGGAACAGCACGAACCCCTCCGCCAACACGACAGGCAATCAGTCCGGCATCACGATTGAATTGCTCGCACAGAGCACGAGCGAATCCGACATCAACATCATCCGGGACCAGCTCGCCAAAAACGGCTTTACCGTCAAGCTGAACATTCAACCGGACTACGGCAGCTTCAAGGCTCAACAAGATGCCGGCAATTTTGACATTGCCCTGTCGAGCTGGACGACCGTCACCGGCAACCCCGATTATGCGGTGCGTTCCCTGTTCAAAACCGGCGGCGACTACAGCATCCTGTCCGATCCGGAGATCGACAAGCTGATTGATGAAGCCGCGACGCAAACGCCCGAACAATTTATCGAGACCTACAAAAAATTCGAGCAGCGCCTTGTCACCGACAAAGCCTATATCGTACCGCTGTACAATTCGTTGAAGAGCCAGGCGTTCAACAAGGAAGTCGTCGACGAGAAATCGATCCGGCTGTCCAAGTCCCGTTCCCTGCCGTGGGAAGAACTTGATTTTGTCGACAAGTCCAAGCGCGACAGCACGCCTCTGGTTCTGCAGCAAGCGTCTTCCACGTTGACGTCGCTTGACCCGATCAAAGGAAACGACGGGTCCATCAACATGATCAACACCAATATGTACGTTCGCCTGGTCAACCTGACCGATGACGACGTGATTACGTCCAAAGGCTCGCTGTCGCTCAACCACAGCATCGCCGAGGGGAATTCGGAATACTACTTCATTCTTCGTGACGACATCCGTTTTGCCAAAGTGGAGAACAAGGTGGCCGTTGATTCGGGCGAGCGCGTAGGCGCGGAAGACGTTGTCTTCTCCCTGCTGCGGGCGAAAGACAAAAATTCCGTGCCGGATCATCGCACGTACACGCTGCATGAGCATATCAAAAACGTCGAGATCGTAACCGACTTGAAAGCGCTGGAAGCCGTGAAGACAGCCGGCGGCAGCGAAACCGTAAAGGAAGCGCTGGAAAAGGGATTGAAGACGAAGATTTCCGCGCTGGTGGCCGACAAAAATCAGGCCGACAACAAGGCAGGCAAATATCAGGTGGTCAAACTGACGACGACCGAACCGTTCCCGCAAGTCCTGAACTACCTGGCGCACCAATCGGCAGGGATCGTGTCCAAGAAGCAGGTCGAAAAAATCAATACGTATGACGTCGCGACGTTCGACAAAAACAAGGATATCCCGTACGGGGATCAAAACACGGTAACCGAAGGCGACAAGTACAACAACACGCTGTATGCAAGCGGTCCGTATATTCTGGCTTACAAAAACGACTATGAGGCCGTCTTCTACAAAAACCCCGGCTACATGAAGGGAACCGAACATGAGCCGAGAATCTCGAAAATCATCGTCCGCTTCATCAAGGATGCAGACAGCGCGCTTTCCGCGCTGCGCAGCGGTGAGATTCACGTGTACTACAGCGTTCCGGAAACGAAGTACGACATTGTAAAAGGCGACAGCAAGCTGAAGCTGCAAACCATCCCGAGCAACGGCGTGACGTATCTGCTGTTCAACACCAAAAATCGGGAAGTCGCCAAGAGCGAGGACCTGAGAAAGGCTGTGCTTTACTCGATCAACCAGGACGAAATCCTGCAGTTCTACAACAACAATAAGATCAAAGCGTTCTCGACCCTCAGCCCGCTCGTGAAAACCGGCAATGAGCTGAAAGCAGATCCGGCAAAGGTGCAGGAATTCCTGAACAAGTATAGAGAAGGCGCAAAAAAATAACGCGGCTGCGAACGAACCAACCCCCATGCGACGGAATGTCGTACGGGGGTTGTTTTTGTGGAGGAGACAACTTATTCGGCTGGTTTTATGCTTAACAACTTGGGCGTTTCCGGCAGGTACCGGATGACATATGCCTGGCCTACGGTAATATCATCAAAACCGTTGCCCTCATGATTTTCATAGAACGTCCGTCCATCGGAAAAGGTATACTCGTACCCATCTTCGCCATGGTTGTTTTCATAGATGGTAAAATGGGTGATCACGACGCGTTCTTCCACGATATGTCCGGTTACGTAGTGTTTGACATCCATCATATTTTTCGACAGGTCTTTAGTCAGGAACGCTCCCAATCCTACAAAGAACACAAACAACGGGATGGAATACAAGATGGTTTTCTTTGGATCGTAGGCTGTTCGGGTAATCAGTTTGTAGGCGGCGAATCCCGCAAATCCGATGCCAAGCAATATGGAGAAAAGGCCAAACAGATTGCTCAAAATTACGGTGTGAATCACAAACTTGGCAAACTGACCGGATTCCCCGGCGTCTTCCAATGAAATCCACAAGTAAGCCAGGAGAAGGGAAAAACACCAGAAGAGTATGTGCACACCTGCCCTTGCCCATTTGTTCTTTTTGGCTCGTTTGTTCCTTGCGCTTCGCTTCTTCATGGTCCTGACTGCACCGTCCCCATACGCAGTATGTGTGTTTGGGCAGCAACTTCCTTGCATCCATACACAATTGTACGTACTAGATACAGAAAAGTCTCATAATGTAACTCACACGAGAAATGATACGATCGGCGGCTGCGGGTACGGTTCACGGATCATGCCCAAGCCGCAACCGCGCAGTCCGGAGCGAGCAGGGAGCGAAATGAAGCAAGACCCTGCACAGGCGACGTTTTCTCATCTGCTGTTGTCGGGGACGCTGGTGCACGAAGGCAGTTTTCAGGAGATGCAGGAATCGTTCGGCATCTGGGTGCATCCGCAGGTCGTGATGGTGGTCTCGATCGACCGTTATACCGATCTGGTGATCGGCAAGCCGTTCCATTGGCGCATGGAGATCGGCCATCAGGTGGTGGAAGGCGTGTGCGAGGCGGTCACCGAACCGTTTGTCTGGGTGTGGGTGGCCGAGGGCGTTCTCGCGGTCCTGGTGGAACTGGCGCTGGAATCCCCGCAGGAGCCGGGATTCCGGCAGGTCACCGGCCGGATCGCCCGGCAGATTCAGCAGCGGTGCAAGAAGCGAGGGGTGAACGTATCGATCGGGATCGGCGGCTTTTACGACAACCCCTACATGCTGCACTTTTCCTACGAAGAGGCGAAAGAGTCCATGGTGGACCGGTTTTTTCAAGGCAACGCGCTCATTTTTCACTATGAAAAGAAACAGGGACAGGAAGGCGGCTGGCACTCGCCGCTCGCGTCGGCAGAGCGGGCGGAACTGGTCGCCCGCCTTCGGATCGGCGATGAAGAGGGAACCGTCGCGTCTCTGCGGGCGCTGCTCGACAAAATGGCGCAGACGTACCGCCATGACGTGAACATGTTCAAATCGGAAGCGGTCGAACTGGTGATTACGATGTCCCGTCAGGTGCTGGATTCGGGGGCCAATGCGGCCCTCATCCTGTCGGAAAACGCCAGGTTCATTCAGGATCTGTACGTGACCATCCGGTACGACAAGTTCGTGCAGAAGGTATGCCAATACGCCCGCCGCTTGGCAGCGTACATGGAGCCGAACGACCTGACCGCAGTTTCGCCGGTCATTCGCAAGGCCGTTCAATACCTGAAAGAAAACCTTCACCGGAAGATCACGCTGGAAGAAATAGCACAATATTGCTGCGTCAGTGTGTATCACTTGAGCCGCCTGTTCAAGCGGGAGACAGGCATGAGCCCGATCGACTTTCTCAACAGGAAGCGGGTGGAAAAAGCGATGTACTACCTGAAGTCGACGGACTGCACGGTCCAGGAGATCGCGTCTTTTGTCGGCTTTCAGGACGCCAACTACTTTACCCGGACGTTTAAAAAGTACGCGAAGTGTTCCCCCACCGCCTACCGCCGAGCAAAATTGTGCTAACAGTTGACAATATCGCCTAGTGGAGAGGCCCAATCAATCCAGTAGAATACGAGATGACGACATTTCAGAAGACACAGATAATTCATAGTAGGGGAAGTTGTCAGATAACGATCAAGGGGGTCGCGTGAGCTTGAAAAAAGGTTCGTTGTTGCTGACGGGATTGGTAAGTTTGGCTTTGATTGTAAGCGCTTGCGGAGGGAACGGTTCCGGCAGCGGCGGCACAGGAGGTTCTGGCGGCGGTGGCGACACGATCAAAATCGGCTGGTTCGGCCCGCTGACCGGCCCGACAGCGACGGACGGGACGCACAGCCGTGACGCCGCTTTGCTGGCTGTTGAGCAGTTCAATGCCGCAGGCGGGATTGACGGGAAAAAGGTGGAACTGGTTGCGGAAGACGACCAGGGCAAGCCGGAAGAAGCGCTCAAAGCGGTGCAAAAGCTGATCAACAGCAACAAGGTGGTGGCGATCGTCGGAGGTGCGTACAGCGGACCCTCGAAGACGGTAGCGCCCAAGGTACAGGAAGCGAAAGTGCCCATGACAGTCGCGTATGCGGTTCACCCGGAGATTACCAAAGGCGGGGACTACGTAAACCGGATCATCTACACCGGCCCGATCCAGGGAAAAGCAATGGCCGATTACGCCGTTAACGATCTGGGCAAGAAGAAGTTCGCCGTGCTGTACGTGGACATCGACTACGGCCAGTCCATCTTCGGCGCGTTCAAGGAAGAGGCGAAGAAACTGGGGGCGGACATCGTCATCGACCGCCCGTTCAAGATGGGGGACAAGGACTTCAGCTCTCTCTTGACCGCGGTCAAGGCAGCCAACCCGGATGCCCTGTACATCGTCGGGTACTACAACGAAGCGGCCGCGATTGTAAAGCAGGCCAGGGAAGCCGGCATCACCGCCCAACTGCTCGGGGTGGACGGGTTTGATTCGCCCAAGTACCTGGAGCTCGGCAAGGAAAATACGGAAGGTTCGGTCTTCACCACTTCGTTCTACACCGCCGACCAGCGCGAGGTCGTGCAGAAGTTTGTGAAAGCGTGGAAGGAAAAGTATCAGGGCGAACCGGACATGCTTTCCTCGCAAAGCTACGACGCCGCCATGGTGATTCTTGAGGCGCTCAAGAAAGCGGGCCCGGACCGCGAGAAACTGGCGAAAGCGATCAACGAGACGAAAGACTTCGAGGGCACGTCGGGCAAGATCACGTTCGGCCCTGATCACGAGGTGATCAAGCCGGTCATCTTCATGACGGTGAAGGACGGCACGTTCCAGTTTGTCAAATCCAAGGTGTACGACTAACTGATCGTTTCGTGAGGGTTTCGGCTTGGTGTTTTATGCAGGTGAGGATCGCCCGTTGGTCCTCCCTTTTTTCTCTCAGCTTTGACTCTCGGCTTGAAAGGAGTGAGACGGGTGCTGGCACAGCAAATCCTGAACGGAGTGGCGCTCGGCTTTATCTACATTCTGGTGTCCGTGGGGCTGACCATGGTGTACGGGGTGTTGAAGCTGCTCCACTTTGCTCACGGCGTCATTTACATGGTCGGCGCGTTTGCGGCGATGATTGCCATCACGTATCTGCACCTGCCGTTTGCCCTTGCCATCCTGTTTGCCATGGCGGCGGCTGCTCTGGCCGGCGTGGCGGTCGAGCGCATTGCCTACCGGCCGCTCAGGGGAGCCCATCCCATCGCCACCTTGATCAGCGGCGTAGGTGTTGCCATTTTCCTCGAAAACCTGTTCCAGGTGATCTTCACCTCCGATACCCAGGCGTTTCCCGAGACGGGTGTCGAGGTGTCCGTCATCCAATTGACGGAATCGGTCACGTTTACCAACGTGAAACTGTTCATCATCCTGGCCGGATTGATCGGCCTGGGACTCTTGTACGCGTTCCTGAAGTGTACCCGGATGGGGATCGCCATCCAAGCGGCCGCCCAGGACATGCGGGCGGCGTCGCTGATGGGCGTAAACGTCAACCGCGTGGTGTCGGTGACGTTCATGATCGGATCGGCGCTGGCCGCTGCCGCGGGCGTGCTGGTCGCATGGAATTTTAACGCGCTCTTTCCCACGATGGGGGCGATTCCCGGGCTGAAAGCGTTCTGCGTGGTGGTCCTCGGCGGATTGGGGTCCATCCCGGGGACCATCGCCGGCGGCCTGATCCTCGGTATCGTGGAATCGCTTAGCGACGGTTTCATGACCGGGATGGTCGTCGACAAAGATGCGATCGCGTTTGTGATCCTGATTCTGATCTTGCTGGTGCGGCCGTCCGGACTGTTCGGCAAGCACGTGGAGAAAGTGTAGGTGGTCGCGATGGACGATCTCTTCAACCCCTATTACGTTGACATTGTTGTCTTCTGGATGATCTACCTGCTGCTCGGGTTGGGACTGAATCTGATCACGGGCTACGCCGGACAGGTGTCGCTGGGGCACGCCGCGTTCTACGGCATCGGCGCCTACACCTCCGTCATCCTGTCCGTGAAGTACGGGTGGAATGCCTGGCTTTCCATGGCAGCCGCCGTGGTCGTCACCTTCCTCATCAGCGCGCTGTTTGGGCTTCCCAGCCTGCGGGTGCGGGAAGACTTTCTGGCGATCACCACGCTCGGGCTCGGGCTGATCGCCCAGTCCTTCTTCAAGAACGCGGATATCACCGGCGGGGCCTACGGCATTGACTCAATCCCGGCTCCTTCCCTGTTCGGGACACCGCTGAAAAACACGGGGTACCTGCTTCTGGTGACGGTTGTGCTGATTGTCGCCGTGGTCATCATGAAAAAGATGACCGGGTCGCGCATCGGCCGGGCCTGGATGACAATCCGCGAGGACGAGACGGTGGCGCAGTCGATGGGCATCAACACGACGTATTACAAGGTGCTGGTGTTTGCCATCGGAGGGGCCTACGCGGGAGCGGCCGGGGCGCTGTTTGCTCACAAGGTGTCGTTTATCAGCGGCGAATCATTCGGCTTCACCGTTTCGGCCACGGTGCTGAGCATGGTGGTGCTGGGAGGGCTGAGCAGCATCTTCGGCACTTTCTTCGGGGTTACGCTCCTGTACATGCTGCCTGAGATGTTCCGGCTCTTTGAGTTCGAACTCGTCGATCCGAAGTACCTGGACACCTACAAAATGATGCTGTACGGCATTCTCATGGTGCTGATCATGCGGTACCGGCCAAAAGGGTTGTTCGGCAAAAACGGCACAAAGCTGGTGAACATCCGCCGGTCAGCGGTCAAAACCTTGGACAAAGGCGGTGATCGGGTTGCTTGACATGCAGGGGATCACCAAGCGGTTCGGCGGATTGACGGCGGTGGATAACGTCAGCCTCAAGGTCCGCCAGGGAGAAATCGTCGGGCTCATCGGCCCCAACGGCGCAGGAAAAACCACATTTTTTAACATCCTGACGGGCATTTACAAGCCGGACGCCGGCATGATCGCGTTTGAAGGACGGGAGATTCAGGGGCTGCGTCCCTTTCGCATCGCCCGGTGCGGGATCGCCCGGACCTTTCAAAACATCCGGCTTTTGAAGGAAGAGACGGTGCTGGACAACGTGAAGGTGGGGATGTTCCACAAAACCGGCACCGGGCTCTGGGCGTCGATCCTGGGCCTCCGTTCCGCCCGGTACGAGGAGCGGATGGTGACGGAAGAAAGCCTGCGCATGCTGGAGACAGTCGGACTCGCGGGCTGCGAGTACGAGCAGGCGGGAAACCTGTCTTACGGAAACCAGCGGCGGGTGGAAATCGCCCGGGCGCTCGTCTCCCAGCCCAAGCTGCTTCTTCTGGATGAGCCGACCGCCGGCATGAACGCCGAGGAAGTGCAGGAGATGACGGATCTCATCCGCCGTATCAGCGAACAGGGAACGACCGTCATCCTCATCGAGCACAACGTCTCCATGGTTGTCGGGCTGTGCGACCGCATCGCCGTGCTGGACCACGGGGTGAAGATCGCCGACGACGTGCCGGAGGCGGTCGTCTCCCATCCGGCCGTGATCGAAGCGTACATCGGCAAGGAAGAGGGAGAGGAGGTGGCCAGCGGTGCTGCACATTGACAAGCTGAATGTCTGGTATGGGAGCATTCACGCCGTGCGCGACCTGTCGCTCTCCGTCGAGGAAGGCGAGGTGGTGACGCTGATCGGCTCCAACGGGGCGGGCAAGACCACGACGCTCAACGCAATCTGCGGGGTGCTCCCGGCCAAGGGCTCGATCCGTTACGGCGGGAACGAATTAAATGGAGTTCCCACCCACCGCATCGTGCAGGGAGGGATCGTAATGGTGCCGGAAGGGCGGCGGGTCTTTCCCAAGCTGACCGTCACCGACAACCTCTTGATGGGCGCGTATTCGCGCAAGGCGTCCAAAGCGGAACGGGAGCGGGAGATGGAGACCGTGTTCGGACTGTTTCCCCGCCTGGCCGAGCGCAAAGACCAGCTCGCCGGCACGATGAGCGGGGGCGAACAGCAGATGCTGGCGATCGGCCGGGCGCTGATGGCGAAGCCGCGTCTGCTCATCCTGGATGAGCCGTCCATGGGGCTCGCGCCGATCGTGGTGAAAGACATCTTTCAGACGATCCGGCAGATCAAGCGGCAGGGCATGACGATCCTTCTGGTCGAGCAAAACGCGACGATGGCTCTCTCCGTTGCCGATCGCGGCTACGTCCTGGAGCACGGGGAGATCCGTTTCCACGGAACGGCTGAAGAACTGAAGGAGCAGGGCATCGTGAAAAAAGCGTATCTCGGTGGCTAGTGCTGGATCGTTGTTATACAAGGAGGGATTTTATTGAAAAAAAGGATTGATTTGTTGAATCCTCCGGAACTGGTCCGCCGGTCTAACTGGCGGGACCGGTATGAGACCAAAGTGTCCCAGTGGCTGACGCCGTGGGACGGGGAGGAACCGGTCGACATCGGGTTTATCGGCGTGCCGCTCTCCAAGACGTCGATCAGCGTGTCGGCGGCGTCCATGACGCCCAATGCGCTGCGGGAACTGTTTCCCACTGTGACGACATACAGCATCGACTATGACGTCGACCTTCAGGAGCTGCGGGCAGGCGACCTGGGGGACATCCAGATGCATCCCACGGACCTGTACCGCTGCCACGCCAACATCGAGCAGGCGCTGACCAATGTCTACGAATCGCTGCCCGACCTGCTCCCGATCATTGCAGGGGGAGACCACTCCATCACCTGCCCGTCGGTCAAGGCATTTAAAAGGAGGTTTGCCGGAAAGGTGGGCATCGTGCAAATTGACGCGCATATGGATGTACGGAATCTGGAAGACGGCGGACCGACCAACGGCACTCCGATCCGCGGCCTACTGGAATCGGGCACGGTGGAAGGGCAGCACATCGCCCAAGTGGGGATTCACAGCTTTGCCAACTCCAAGCCGTACCAGGAATACGCGGTTTCGCAGGGCATTACCCAGTTTACCGCCCGGCAGGTGGCCCGGGAAGGGATCGAGCCGCTGATTCACAAGGCGATGGAGATCGCCGGCAGCGGCACGGACGCCATCTACGTGACGGTGGACATGGACGTGCTGGATCAGGCGTTCGGGCCGGGTGTCCCGGCCATGGTGCCGGCTGGCATGACGTCGTGGCAGCTCCTCGACGCTGTGTACCTGCTTGGCCAAAACCCGAAGGTCAAAGGATTCGACGTGGTCTGCATCGATCCCCTGCAGGACCCGCGCCGGGCGACGGTTCGAACGGCGCTGCACGTGATCCTCACGTTCCTGGCAGGCGTCATGACGAGAAAACACTAAGAGAAAAGGAGAGAGGACCCCATGGCAGAAACCAAGGCGCGCGTCATCCGCGCACCCCGCGGCAACAACCTGAACGCAAAAGGGTGGCAGCAGGAAGCAGCCCTGCGGATGTTGATGAACAATCTGGACCCGGAAGTGGCAGAGCGTCCGGCAGACCTCGTGGTATACGGGGGGATCGGAAAAGCGGCGCGCAACTGGGAGTGCTTTGACAAGATCGTGGAGTGCCTGAAAAACCTGGAGGGGGATGAGACCCTGCTGGTACAGTCGGGGAAACCGGTCGGCATTTTCAGGACACATCCGCTCGCCCCCCGCGTGCTGATTTCCAACTCCGTGCTGGTGCCGGCGTATGCCAACTGGGAAACGTTCCGGGAGTTGGAGCAAAAAGGGTTGATGATGTACGGCCAGATGACCGCCGGAAGCTGGATCTACATCGGCACTCAGGGCATCCTGCAGGGGACGTATGAAACCTTTGCGGAAGCGGCCCGCCAGCACTGCGGCGGCACGCTGAAAGGGACGCTCACCCTGACAGCCGGGCTGGGCGGCATGGGGGGAGCTCAGCCGCTTGCCGTTACGATGAATGAAGGGGTGGTGATCGGCGTCGACGTCGATCCGTCCCGCATTCAGCGCCGGATTGACACCCGCTATTGCGACGTGATGGTGTACGACCTGGACGAAGCGCTGAAGCTGGCCCGGGAGGCGCAGGAAAAGGGCAAGCCGCTGTCCATCGGTCTCGTTGGCAATGCTGCCGACATTTATCCCGAATTCGTGCGCCGCGGCATCGTGCCGGACTTCGTCACCGACCAGACGTCCGCGCACGATCCGCTCAACGGGTACGTGCCCCGCGGCTTTACGCTGGAAGAGGCGGCTGAACTGCGCAAGAACGATCCCGACAAGTACGTCCGCCTCTCCCGCGAGTCGATGGCGGTACACGTGCAGGCGATGCTTGACCTGCAAAAAATGGGAGCTGTCGTATTCGACTACGGCAACAACATCCGCCAGGCAGCCTACGACGAAGGCGTGACAGACGCCTTCAACTTCCCCGGTTTCGTCCCGGCCTACATCCGTCCGCTGTTCTGCGAAGGAAAGGGCCCGTTCCGCTGGGCGGCGCTGTCCGGTGATCCGGAAGACATCTACAAGACGGACGAACTGGTGTTGAAGCTGTTCCCGGAAAACGAGCACCTGCGCCGCTGGATCACCATGGCCCGCGAAAAAGTGGCCTTCCAGGGTCTGCCGGCGCGCATCTGCTGGCTGGGGTACGGCGAGCGGGTCAAAATGGGGCTCGCCATCAACGAGATGGTGCGTACAGGGGAAATTTCCGCGCCGATCGTCATCGGCCGCGACCACCTCGACTGCGGTTCGGTCGCGTCTCCCAACCGGGAAACGGAGAGCATGAAGGACGGCAGCGATGTGGTGGGCGACTGGGCGATCCTCAACGCGCTGGTCAACACGGCGGCAGGTGCAAGCTGGGTGTCGGTGCACCACGGCGGCGGCGTGGGCATGGGCTACTCCCTGCACGCCGGCATGGTGGTGGTGGCCGACGGCTCCACGGAAGCGGAAGAGCGGCTCTCCCGCGTGCTCACCACCGACCCGGGCATGGGGGTCATTCGACACGCCGATGCCGGGTACGACCTGGCGATCCAGACGGCCAAGGAGCGCGGCGTGCGCGTGCCGATGCTGGGCATCTGAACGGTCTGGGGAAATGAAGTGCGGAACAACCTCGAAAAAAAGCGGCATCCCGAGGGAGGTTTTCCTCGGGATGCTTCCCATGAGGAGGGAGAGCATGAAACCGGAACGGATTGATCTGTTGGTACACAACATCGGTGTGCTGGTGACGATGGGCGGCAGGCCGGGGCCGCGGCGGGGCCGCGAGATGTCGGATGTCGGCCCCGTGACGGGAGGAGCCGTGGCCATTGCGGACGGCAAAATCGTGGCCGCCGGAGCGGAAGCGGACGTCCGGGCGGAAATCGCCGGGCTGCCCGTCGAGCGAACCCTGGATGCGGAAGGGCGGCTGGTGACGCCGGGCCTGGTCGACCCGCACACCCATCTGGTGCACGGAGGTTCCCGGGAAAACGAACTGGTCTTGAAACAGAAGGGCTTGTCGTATCTGGACATCCTCGCCCAGGGCGGCGGGATTCTCAGCACGGTGCGGGCGACGCGGGCTGCGACGGAAGACGAACTGTATGAAAAGGCAAGGAAGAGTCTGGATATCATGATGCTGTACGGGGCGACGACCGTAGAGGCCAAAAGCGGCTACGGGCTGACGCTGGAAGACGAGCTGAAGCAGCTCCGCGTGACCAGGCGGTTGGACGAAACACACCCGATCGACCTGGTGTCGACGTTCATGGGAGCGCACGCCGTGCCGTCGGAGTACAAAGGCCGCTCCGCCGAGTACGTCAAGCTGGTGATCGAGGAGATGCTGCCGGAAGTGAAGCGGCAGGGGCTGGCCGAGTATTGCGACGTCTTTTGCGAGCACGGGGTGTTTTCGGTGGACGAGTCGCGTGCGATTCTCGCCGCCGCGAAAGAGCTGGGTTTCGGGTTGAAGCTGCATGCCGACGAAATTGAACCGCTCGGCGGAGCGCAGCTTGCCGCAGAGATGGGCTGCATTTCCGCGGAGCATCTGCTCGCCGCCACCGATGAGGGGCTGAAAGCGATGCGGGATGCGGGCGTGATCGCCGTCTGCCTGCCGGCGACGTCGTTCAACCTGCGCGCCAAGTCCCACGCTCGAGCCCGGGACATGATCGAGGAAGGAGTGCCGGTTGCGCTGTCCACGGACTACAATCCGGGCAGTTCCCCCACGGAATCGCTGCAGCTCGTGATGACCCTGGCCTGCCTGCATTTGGGCATGTCACCGGAGGAAGTGATCACCGCCATGACCATCAACGCAGCCTATGCGATCGGCCGGGGAGACCAGATTGGCAGTCTCGAGCCCGGCAAGCAGGCGGATCTGGTGCTGTTCAACGCGGAAAACCTGGCGTATGTGCCGTACCACTTTGGCATCAACCACGTGGACACGGTGATCAAGAAAGGGCGCGTCGTGGTGGCCGGAGGACGGCTGATGGAAGATTGACGCGCTGCAGCAGTTGTTTTTGTACCTGATCTTCGTCTGGAGCGTGGTTCACAAACTGGGAATGTTGCTGCTTCGAGGCACGGAATGGTTGTTCCACAGCCACGTTGTTTTTTCTTCCGCCGGCATTCGGTCTGTAGGGGGGACATCCGCTTCCGGATATCCGATGAACAACGTCCCGATCACTTTTTTGTTCTACGGCGCGCCGAGGAAGCGGTGGAAAAAGGGAAACATGCAAAGCGTTCACGCGGTGCCCGCAAATGGAAAAACATGATAAAATAATCCTGTTTTTTGAAAGAGGGAAAAAAGTTTCGGAACAGGTGAAGGTAGAGATGAGAATGGGGAAATGGCTAGCAACCATGGTGTTGCTCGGCGTTCTTGCCCTGCCGGCGCATCTGGCCGCGCAGGGAGCGCCGCAGACGAAGGATGTATCCGCGAGCGTGATGGCGGGAAGCAAGAAGGTTTCCACGTCCGCCGGAAGCCGAACCGTCCAGTTCGTCACGATCAACCTCAACGATCCCCGGCTGGAAGTCCGTCCGGTTCTGGCCCGGGACGAGCTGGGCAGGACGGAAAGCCTGGCGGGGATGGCGAAACGAACGGGGGCATTGGCCGCCATTAACGGATCGTTTTTCATGGCCTACAACAAGGGGGACTACAAGCCGCCCTGGGGGTTGATCGTCATTGACTACGAGAAGAAACACGACGGCGTCAGCGGGTCGTCCATCGGATTCAACGGAAACGCCCTGCCGGTGATCGACCGTTCCTCCCGGTTTGATGCGGATTCGTTTCAACATGTCACCAGTGCGGGCCCCACGTTGGTAAAGGACGGCAAAATCGTCGTCAATCCGGTCGCGGAGGGAATGAACGATCCGAAGCTGACCAAGGCAAGCGGACAGCGTTCGTTCATTGGCTACACGGCGAACCATCAACTGGTGATGGGAACGGTCCCCAACGTCACCCTGGCCCAATTGGCCGGCATCTGCCAGTCGATGGGACTGGTGGCGGCGATGAACCTGGACGGCGGAGCGTCGTCCGGCCTTTACGCGCATGGAAAGCTGCTGACGGCGCCGGGCAGGGAATTGAGCAACGCCTTGGTGGTCGTCCCCCGGAAAACCGCCCCCATCCAGGTCATGCGGCAAACAGAGCGGATTTCCTTCCTCACTCCGCCCGTACTGATACGCGGGAGCATCTACGTTCCGACCGCGGAGGCCTTCGAGAAACTGGGGGCGGCCGTTCACGTTGACCAGCAGGACGGCGCACTGGTGGCAGCCAAAGAGGGAACGGTCATCCGAATAACGAAACAGGGGAAGGTTTTCCGGGATGGAAAGGCGATCCCCCTATTGGTGGAAAAGAGAATGATTGCCGGCACGGAGATGGTCCCGCTCCGGCTGGTGGCGGAGCTGCTGGATGGGGAAATCGAGTGGGATCAGCAGAAACGCATCGCAACCATTCGGAAGAAAGGAGGCGCGCCGTCTCCATAAAGGTCCGGTCAGGTTGCCGGGGGGCATCCCCCGGCTCGGACTGAGGACAAACCGAGGGGAGCGGAGGAGAAGCATGCTGCCAGGCGGAGCGACTTGCGAAGCTCTACCGGGCGGAGCGGCGGTCTGCGCGAAAACGGAGCGCCCCCTCTGTACAAGGACTACCGGGCCTGACCGTTTGTTTCCGGTGCCTGTTTCCGTTCCTCGTTGGATGTCGCGATTGCAATGATATCCTTTGCCAATGCGGTCATGGTTTTTCCGTCTTCACTCTGATCGCATTCGGCCCATTGGAATTCACGAAGTGCCCCGTTGATTTGTACGTTGAGGGAATAACGGACGTGAGGGGTGTGATTGCACTCCGTCGACAATCGCTTTTCCCCCAAATAGTTGGACAGCACCATCTTTTTGTAGATCAGTTGTCGCGCCTCGTTTGAAAGCTGATCATCGCGTATTTCAGCGACGTCTCCATGTGGAAGGTTCCCCCCGTATTGTAAAACAAATGCAAAGACATCCTGTTTCTCGACATCAAAGGAAATCGTCAACAACTTCATGGTCCCGTTATTTCCCGTACAACCCGTCAGTGTGTACTGCAGCAGCGTATCGGTTTCCTTCCGTTCCAGCGCATCGCAGAAATAGGTTGCAACTTCTCCTTTGCCGAACTGATCTTCCGTACTGTCCAGGCGAAATTCAATTTTTTTATTTTGATAGGACAAGTCATGGAAGATGGGATCGCCTTCGATGGTGTATCGGATCAACCGCAGCGTCGCAGGTTGATTGCGGGATACGCTGGCAATAAATTCGTCCATTTTTTCCAAATGTGTTACGCCGCCGTGCCTATCAATCACATCCCCTTCTTCCGGACGATCGTGACTGCTGCACCCCAGCATGAGCAGGCAGATGAACACCCACAGAACAAACGCCGTTCGTTTCGGGAGTTTTACGGACATCCTGGTCCCCCCTCGTCTTTGTCAAACGTCGAGTTGAAACGTTTTTTACGTTGACGCGTGCATGCCACAAAACGTTTCGAGGAGGCGGGCTACAGGGAAATCCGCGTGTTGGCAAAGAAGTCGTCGATCGCAAAGGAAACGGCGCCAAATACGGCCGAATGCATGTTCAAGCCGGAAAACTGGATCCGAAGCTGCTTGCGACTGTACGCAAGCGACCGGTTTTCCACGATCCGTGTGATCGGGTTGATCAGCCACTTTTCCGCAGAGGTCATTCTGTTGCCGATCACGATCAGTTCCGGATTGAACGTGTTGATGATGGTCGTGAGGCCGAGGCCGATGTATTCGCCCACCTGGTTGAACAGATTGATCACCTCGTGATGGCCTTCATCGGCCAGCGTGACAAGATGGGCGAGCGTGATCTCCGGTTCGTTCGGGGCCGGGGGAATCGCCAGGGCTTTCGCCTGTTCGAGCAGAGCGTTTTCGGAGGCGTACAGCTCCCAGCATCCCCGGTTGCCGCAGCGGCACTTTTTGCCGTTGGGCTCGATCGGAATGTGCCCCATTTCACCGGCAAACCCGTTGCATCCCTTGTACAGCTCGTTGTTGATGATGATCCCCGTACCGATCCCGATCCCCAGGCTGACGTAGACGGAGTGGGCAATCCCTTTGCCGACGCCGAATATCTTTTCCCCCATCGCGCCTGCCTTCGCTTCGTTGTTGATCGTGACCGGCAGGTGAAAGTGACCTTGGATGATGCTCTTCACATCGACGTTTTCCCATCCCAGATTGGGAGCAAACAAAATCTGGCCATGCTCGTCGACGATGCCCGGCACGGCGATGCCAATCCCGACAATGCCGTATTTGCTGGGCGGCGCTTGATCGATCAGGGCCTGGATCGTTTGCTTGAGCAGGTCAACAATGTTCTCAAACGAGAGGTTCGCAATCGTCAGCATCGTTTCCTGCACGATATTCCCCTGCAGATCGGTGAGCACGGCGAGCAGGTAGTTGACGCCGATGTCCACGCCGATGGCATGGCCCGCAGTCGTGTTGAACAAAAGCATAAGCGGTCTGCGCCCGCCCTTGGACTGCCCCAAACCGATCTCGTACGCAAACTCCTCCTGAATCAATTCGTTGACAAGCGATGATACCGTTGATTTATTCAGGCCGGTTACTTCCGAAATTTGCGCCCGCGAAATGGGGCCATTCTTTTTAATCGTCTCCAGCACGATCGATTTGTTGATCTTTTTCACCAGAAATTGGTCGCCAGTTTGCAGCATGTATCTCACCACTTTGTTTATCGGATATACCAATTATACATGAAAATTTTCCAAAAATCACGTTGATTGTGCGAAAATGACATACATTTCAGCAAAAATCCTCTTGTATTCCGTTGATTCGCCCGATAATTCGCCACCGCTAGACAATCACGAAAATTTTATTAGTTTGTCGGTTGAACAAAGTAAAGGTGGGTGATATGATAAGGGTACACATTCGCGAAAAATTGGGAAAAAGGGGAATCGTCATGAAGAAAAGGGGCAGATTGTTGTCTGGTGCAGTGAGTCTTTTCCTGTTGGCCTTTGCCGTCGCGGGCTGCGGCCAGGATGCGCGGCCGCAAACTGAAAGCGCTGCCAAACCGGGCGAATCGCAAAGCCAGCAAGCGGCGGCGGGCAAAGTCATCAAGATCGGTCTTTCCATTGATGACCTGCGGCTGGAAAGATGGCAGCATGACCGGGACATTTTCATCGAAAAGGCAAAGGAGCTGGGAGCCGAAGTGGACGTGCAGTCGGCCAACGGCGATGACGCCACACAGTTGGCCCAGGTGGAAAACATGCTGTCCAAAGGCGTCGACGTGATCGTCATCATTCCGCACAACTCCGAAGCGATGGCAGCGGCAGTGGACGCGGCCCGAAAGGAAAACGTTCCGGTATTGGCCTATGACCGTCTCATCACCAATTCCGACGTGTCCGCCTATGTCACCTTCGACAACGTGCGCGTTGGCGAGATGCAGGCCGAATCCCTGACCAAGCTGGTCCCCAAAGGGAACTACTTCCTGCTGGGCGGTTCGCCCACCGACAACAACGCGAAGCTTTTCCGCAAAGGGCAGATGAACATCATCCAGCCGTTGGTGGACAAGGGAGACATCAAAATCGTCGGCGACCAGTGGGCAAAAGACTGGCAGGCGGACGCCGCGCTGCAGATTATCGAAAACGCTCTCACGTCGACCCACAACAACATCGATGCCATCGTCGCGTCCAATGACAACACGGCGGGCGGCGCCATTCAGGCCCTGGCGGCGCAGGGATTGGCCGGCAAGGTTGCCGTTTCCGGCCAGGATGCCGACCTTGCCGCCGTCCAGCGGATCGTGGAAGGCAAGCAAGCGATGACCGTCTACAAGCCGATCAAGGCGATCGCCACCAAGTCGGCGGAAGTGGCCGTCAAATTGGCCAAAGGCGAAAAGATTGAAGCGACGACCACGATGAACAACGGCAAAGTGGACGTGCCGACGATTCTGCTCGATCCCATCCAGGTCGACAAGAACAACGTGATGGAGACGATCATCAAGGACGGGTTCCATTCGTTTGAAGACGTGTATAAAAACGTTCCGGAAGACCAGCGTCCGAAACGGTAGCCAGGTCATCAGCGGGGGGAGCCTGCCTTCCCCCTGCTCCCAACCATCTTCGGGGGTGATAGCATGTATGCGCTGGAAATGAAATCGATCACCAAGGAGTTTCCCGGCGTTCGCGCGCTTGACCGCGTCACCTTTTCCGTAAAAAAGGGGGAAATTCATGCGCTGTGCGGCGAAAATGGCGCAGGCAAGTCAACCTTGATGAAAGTGTTGAGCGGGGTGTACCCCGACGGCACGTTTACGGGGGACATCATCGTCAACGGCCGAAAGCAGCGTTTCAAAAGCATCAAGGATTCGGAGAAGGCGGGCATCGCCATCATTTATCAGGAGCTGGCGCTCGTCAAAGAGATGACGGTCGGGGAAAACATCTTTCTCGGAAACGAACCGAAAACGTTTGGCGTGATCGACTGGGATACCCTTTACCTCGAGGCGAGAAAATGGCTGAAATCGGTTGGGCTTGAGATCAATCCGGAAACAAAAGTGAAGAATCTGGGCATTGGCCAGCAGCAGCTCGTGGAAATTGTAAAGGCGCTGTCAAAGAACAGCGACATCATCATTCTGGATGAACCGACAGCGGCGCTGACGGAAGCGGAAGTTTCGCTGTTGATGGAGATGCTGCGGCAGCTGCGGAAAAGAGGCGTCACCTGCATTTACATCTCGCACAAGCTGAACGAAGTCATGTCCCTCGCCGATTCCGTCACGGTCTTGCGGGACGGCAAAACGGTAGCCACGCACCCGATCGGAGAGCTGACGGAAGAGAAAATCATTTCGCTGATGGTGGGACGGACGTTGACGGAACTCTTCCCGTACGAGCCAAAGCAGCGGGGCGAAAAAGTGCTGGAGGTAAAAAACTTCTCCGTCTACAGTCCGTACCAGAACAAACAGGTCGTCCGGGACGTGTCTTTCTCGCTCCACCAGGGAGAGATTCTGGGCATCGCAGGCTTGATGGGGGCTGGTCGGACAGAGCTGTTTACCAGCATTTTCGGCGCGTACGAGGGGAAGAAGCAGGGCGAAATCCGGATCGACGGAAGGCCGGTAACCATCAAAAACCCGAGGGATGCCATCGAAAGCGGGATCGCGTACGTCTCGGAAGACCGGAAAAAATACGGGCTGGTTCTGGACATGAGCGTCCGGAAAAACGCGACGCTGGCGGCGCTGGACAAATTGATCAGGAACGGCGTCATCGATGAAGCGGCAGAGGTGAGCACGGTCAACCGTTTCATCGAAAAATTGAAGGTTAAAACGCCCGGCCTGGAAGCAACCGTGAACAACTTGAGCGGGGGAAACCAGCAAAAGGTGGTTCTCAGCAAGTGGCTGATGAACGAGCCGAAAATCCTGATTCTCGATGAGCCGACACGCGGCATCGATGTGGGCGCAAAATACGAAATTTACAAACTGATCAACGAATTGGTTCGGCAGGGAATGGCCGTCGTCATGATTTCGTCCGAACTGCCCGAAGTGCTGGGCATGTCGGATCGCATTCTGGTCATGGCGGAAGGGAGGATCGTCGGCGAATTGACGCACGAGGACGCAACGCAGGAAAAGGTCATGATGTACGCAACCGGGGGTGGGGCAAGTGGAAAAACAGAAGCTGTCCTTTCGATTTGACATTCGCGCATACACGCTGGTCATCGCGCTGATCTTCATCGCAGTCCTGTTCACGGTGCTGACGGACGGCGGATTTCTGACCTCGCGCAATCTGTCCAACCTGTTCCGGCAGATGTCCGTGATTTCCATTCTGGCGATCGGCATGACGCTTGTCATCGTGGCGGCGCAGATTGACCTGTCGGTTGGATCGATTGTCGGGCTGACCGGCGGGATCGCGGCGATTCTCCAGGTGTGGTACGACTGGGGAACGGTTCCGGCGGTGCTGGTCGCGATCCTGGCCGGAGCCGCCATCGGGCTCCTGCAGGGGTGGCTGGTCGCCTACAAGGCCGTGCCCGCCTTCATCGTCACGTTGGGCGGGATGATGGTGTGGCGCGGGGTGCTGCTTGGTGTCAGCAAAGGGGAAACCGTGGCCCCTTTGCACGAGAGTTTTGTGCAGATTGGCCAAAGCTATCTGCCTTATGTGTGGGGGTATGTGCTGGCGGCGATCATGTGTGCGGCCATTTTTTACGGAACGGCGCGCAGGCGCCAAAAACGCGCCCGGCTTCAGCTTCCCCTGAACAGCGCGGCGAGCGATTACGGCAAAGCGTTCGCCTATGCGGTCATCCTCATGGGCTTCACCTATATGATGAACCGCTATTACGGCATTCCGATCCCCATGCTGATCGTGCTGGTGTTGGGTCTGGTGTTCCTGTTCATTTCGACGAAAACGGGATTTGGCCGCTATCTCTACGCCATCGGCGGCAATCCGGAGGCGGCCCGCTTTTCCGGCATCAACATCAAGGCGCACATGCTTTCGGTTTTCGTGATGATGGGGGCGTTGGCCGGCGTGGCGGGTGTCGTGTTGACGGGCCGGCTCAATGCGGCAACGGTGGGCGCCGGTCAAAGTTTTGAGCTGGACGCCATCGCGGCGTGCGTGATCGGCGGAACCAGCCTGGCCGGCGGAACGGGCAGCATTGTCGGCTCGATCATCGGGGCGCTGGTCATGGTCAGCCTTGACAACGGCATGAGCATGATGAACGTGCAGCCCTTCTGGCAGTACATCGTCAAGGGTTCGATTCTGGTCTTCGCGGTATGGCTGGACATCGCCACCAAGAACAAATCGTAAGCAGCCTGGCAAACTTTTTGCGAAAAGGATGGAGAAAACATGCGCACCGTGAAATGGGGGATTCTGGGGACGGCGCGGATTGCCCGGGAACAACTGATCCCGGCTTTGCAGCGGGAGGGGCACAGCGAAGTTGTCGCGATCGCGAGCAAAAGCGGAAAGGCGCGGGACGTGGCTGACCGCTTCGGGATTCCCGCCGCCTACGACGACTATGAAGCGCTGCTGGGCGATCCGGCGGTGGAAGCGGTCTACATTCCGCTGCCAAACGGGCTGCACAAGGAATGGGCCATCAAGGCGGCCCGGCACGGAAAACATGTGCTGTGCGAAAAACCGTCGGCGCTGACCAGCGCAGAAACGCGGGAGATTCTGGAGGCCTGCCGCGAACACGACGTGATCTTCATGGAAGGCTTCATGTACCGCCACCACCCGCAGCATCAGCGGGTAAAAGAAATCATGCAGTCCGGGGAAATCGGCGAGGTGGTCCTGTTTCGCGCTTCGCTCCACTTCCTGCTCGAAGATGTGGAAGGGGATATCCGCATGGACCCGGCGCTGGGCGGCGGCAGCCTGTATGACGTCGGCTGCTACTGCATCCATTCCGCACGCCACATGTTGGGGGAGGAGCCGGTATCGGTCTTTGCGCAGGGCCGCATGCACGAACGGCGGCAGGTGGACACGCTGGTTGCCGCCCTGCTCCGGATGAACAGCGGCGTGCGCGTCGTGTTTGACTGCGGTTTCGAGACCGTTTTCCACAATCAATACGAAGTGGTGGGAACGAAGGGGACGATACGCGTTCCGCGTGCGTACCGGCCTGATCTTCAAGGCGGCGAAGGGCTTGTGATCGTGACGACGGACGATGGCCGCGTGCGCGAGGAGAAAATCATCGCCGATCAGTACGTCCTCGAAGTGGCCGAGATGAACGAAATGATCGTGTACGGCAAGGCCGCCGGGTATTCTCACGAGCAAATGATCAACAACATGCGGGTGATCGACGCCTGCTATGAATCGCTGCGGACAGGAGAAATCGTCGCCTTGTGACCGAAGCGTGAAAGGAGGCAGCACAGATGGGATTCTTGTTGGGCATTGATGTCGGAACCTCCGGCGTGAAAACCTGCTTGTTTCGGATGGATGGATCACTGCAAGCGGCGGCGAGTGCCGATTATCCGCTCCTGCAGCCAAAGCCGGGATGGGCCGAGCAGCATCCCGAAGACTGGTGGCGGGCGGTGAAGCATACCATTCAGGACATCATCAGGAAGGCCGGGATCCGGCCGGCGGATATTGCGGGGATTGGGCTTTCCGGTCAGATGCACGGGCTTGTGCTGCTCGACCGGAGTGGGAACGTGCTGCGCCCCGCCATCATCTGGTGCGATCAGCGCACGCAGGCGGAAGTGGAGTGGATGGAGGAGAAGATCGGGCGGGACGCCATCATCCGGATGACGGCCAATCCGCCGCTGCCCAACTTCACCGCGACCAAACTGCTCTGGGTGCGGGAGCATGAACCGCAGGTCTATGAAAACATCGCCAAGGTCCTGCTGCCGAAAGATTACATCCGCTACAAACTGACCGGCGAATGGGCGACGGAAGTGTCGGATGCTT
The DNA here is from genome assembly GCF_000454065.1 of Brevibacillus thermoruber 423. Classification (GTDB taxonomy): domain Bacteria; phylum Bacillota; class Bacilli; order Brevibacillales; family Brevibacillaceae; genus Brevibacillus; species Brevibacillus thermoruber. Next base: position 164,205 of record NZ_KE695654.1, on the reverse strand, counting down.
CGGGGACCCTGCTGCTGGATGTGGCCCACCGCCAATGGTCCCGGGACATGCTGCGGCATCTGGACATTCGCCCCGAGTGGCTGCCCGCCGTGTACGAGTCGCATGAAATATCGGGCCGCGTCTCCGCCGGTGCGGCGCAGGAGACGGGATTGGCCGGGGGAACGCCGGTTGCGGGCGGGGGCGGCGACCAGGCGGCGGGCGCTGTCGGCAACGGCATTGTCAGGCCGGGCATCGTCTCTGGCACGATTGGCACCTCCGGCGTGGTTTTTGCCTGCACCGACAAGATCGTCACCGATCCGAAAGGTCGCCTGCACAGCTTTTGCCACGCTGTTCCGGGAAAGTGGCATGTGATGGGCGTGACGCAGGCGGCGGGCGGCTCGCTTCAGTGGTTCCGCAATCAATTTGGCGATGTGGAACGAAGCGCTGCGTCGTTTTTGCAAAAAGATCCGTACGAATTGTTTTCGGAAGAGGCGGAACATGCGCCGGTAGGGAGCGAGGGGCTGCTGTTTCTCCCTTACCTGATGGGTGAACGCACGCCGCACCTGGACCCGTTCGCAAAGGGCGCCTTTGTGGGTATCACCGCACGCCACGCAAAAAATCACTTCATTCGCGCGGTGATGGAAGGCGTGGCGTACAGCTTGTTGGACAGCATCGAACTGATGAAGGCGCTCGACATGGACATCTCGCATGTCCGGGCGTCGGGCGGAGGGGCCCGCAGCCGCGTGTGGCGGCAAATCATGGCCGATATCTTCAATCGTGAGGTGGACACGGTGGAAGCGAACGAGGGGCCGGCATTCGGAGCGGCGCTGTTGGCCGGCGTGGGCATCGGTGTGTACGGCAGCGTGGAGGAAGCCTGCGAGGCGGCCGTTCGCACCGCGGATCGGCTGCTGCCCGTTGCCGCCCATGTGCCGGTCTATCAAAAGTACTACGCCGTGTACCGCCGGCTGTACGGCGATCTGCGGGAGAGCATGCACCTCCTGCACAAGCTGGTGGAAGAGGGGGAGCAGGGATGAGGCGGCAGGAAGACATCGACTGCAAACTTCAGCGGGTTCGCCGCTTTTTGCAGGAAAAGGAACTGGCAGGCGCTTTTTTCATGAGCCGCGCTTCCTTTGCCTGGATCACCAGCGGCGGAGACAACCATGTACCGAGCAGCTCGGAGCAGGGGGAGGCGGGTGTTCTGGTCACGCCGTCCGATTACATCGTCGTGACCAACAACATCGAAGCGCCGAGGCTTCGGGCCGAAGAATTGGTCGGGGTTGACGCGGCGTGGATGGAGTATCCCTGGCATGAGCAGTTGGTCGATGTGCTGTCCCGTGCGGCCGAACCGGGGCGGATCGCTTCGGATGTGCCCATAGCGGGCTGCCGCTACATGCCGCATGAGCTGGCTGCGCTGCGCTTCACGCTGACAGCGCTGGAAGTGGAGAGAATCAAGGAACTGGGAGCGGCGGCCGCCAGGATCACCGAAGAGATCTGCTTCGGGTTGAAACCAGGGGTTACCGAGCGGGAAGTCGCGGCTGGCCTGAATGCCGCGCTGATGAAACACGGCCTCGATCCAACCGTCACCCTGGTCGCCCACGATGAGCGGATCGCCCGCTTTCGCCATCCGATCCCGACAGATAAGCCGCTGCAGCGGCACAGCATGGTCATTTCCTGTGCGAGAAGGTACGGGTTGATCGTCGCGCTGACCCGCATCGTGCATCTGGGACCGGCGCCTGATTCCCTGATCGCCCTGCATGAACGGGTGGCGCAGATCGACAGCGTGATGATGGATGCCAGCCGGATCGGCACCCCCTATCGGGACGTGCTGCGGCGGGGCATGGAAGCCTACGCGGAAGCCGGATACGGGAATGAGTGGCGGCTTCATCATCAAGGGGGACCGCTTGGATACGCCAATCGCGACGTTCTCGTTACCCCTGACACCCCCGGATTGATTCAGGACGGTCAGGCGCTGGCCTGGAATCCGTCGATAACCGGGAGCAAATCCGAAGATACGATCCTGGCGGAAGAAACCGGCCCCACCATCCTCACCAGGGGAGGCGGCCATTGGCCGATGATCGAGTGCCGCGTGCAGGAGCGCATCTATGCCCGCCCGGCCATTTTGCAATTGTAGTTTCCATATTATTTGGACCACAGGAGGAGTTAGCATGACAAACGCATACCAACCGACACCTGAAGACCGTTTTACCTTTGGCCTTTGGACGGTTGCCAACCCGGGGCGGGACCCCTTCGGCGATGCCGTCCGGACCGGGTATTCGCCAGTGGAAGCCGTGAAAATGCTGGCAGAAATCGGCGCCTATGGCGTCAGTCTGCACGACAACGATCTGGTTCCGATTGACGCAACGCCTGGGGAACGAGACCGGATCGTGAACGAATTCAAGCGGGCGCTGGAAGAGACCGGCATGAAACTGCCGATGGCCACGGTCAACCTGTTTACGCATCCGGTGTTCAAGGACGGGGCGTTCACCTCCAACGATCCGCGTGTACGGGCCTACGCGATTCAAAAAACCACCGACGCCATCGATCTGGGCGTGGAATTGGGCGCCTCCATTTTCGTGCTGTGGGGCGGACGGGAAGGAACGGAAGTGGATGCGTCCAAGGACGCCGTCGAGGCGATGAAGCGGTATCGAGAAAGCATCAACTATCTGTGTGAGTACGCACGCGACCGCAAATACGACATCAAATTCGCGCTGGAAGCGAAGCCGAACGAACCGAGAGGGGACATTTACACGCCGACGACGGGCGCCATGCTGGGATTTATCGCCACGCTGGACCATCCGGACATGGTCGGGGTAAATCCGGAGGTGGCCCATGAGAGAATGGCCGGCCTCAATTTCTACCACGCGGTGGCGCAGGCGCTCGAATGCGGCAAGCTGTTCCATATCGACCTGAATGACCAGAAGTCGGGCCGTTTTGACCAAGACCTGCGATTCGGCTCGGAAGACGTGAAGAACAGCTTCTTCCTCGTCAAACTGCTGGAAGATTACAACTATCAGGGGCCCCTGCATTTTGACGCCCATGCCTATCGCACTGAGGATCTGGAAGGCGTGCGCGAATTTGCCAAGGGCTGCATGCGGACGTACCTGATCCTGAAGGAGAAAGTGAAGCGGTTCAACAGCGATCCGGAGATCCAGGGACTGCTGCAGGAATTGAAACATCATGACGCAGGCGTTCCCGGATTCGACTTCACGTATTCGCCCGCCAAACACCAGGCCTTGAAAGCCGCTCAGTTCGACCGCGACGGGATTGGCAAAAAAGGACTGGCCTACGAGAAGCTGGATCAGCTCACCATGGAAATCATCCTGGGCGTGCGTTGAGCGGCGGCACGGCGAACATGAGCGGTTGAGCGCTGGTACGACAAACCGGCATCGCAAGGAAAACAAGGAGGCTGACATCCCTGGATACATGGGGGATGTCAGCCTCTTTCCCTTGCGGCTCTCCATTCCGGTTCGCGGCGGGAGCGTGTCCCGTCACTTGACCGAATGGACGTTGTCGGAAACGCTCGGGGCGGTTGCGTACGTCATGCCGATCATCACGGCCAAACTGACGGCGATGCCGTACATGATCGGGTTTGTCGAGCTGAGTCCTTCGATCGCCAATCCGGCCAGCACGACGACGGTGCCGGCAATGATCGAGGAAAAGGCCGCTTTCGCTGTCGCTCGCTTCCAGAAGTATCCGACCACGAGCGGAACGAATATCGCACCGGATAAAATGGCGTACGCCACGTCAAGAGCGACCAGCACGTCCTGAATCCAGATCGAGAAGACGATGGCGAGCGCGCCGATGAACAGCGTCGTTACCCTGGACAGCCGCAGCAGCCGCCGATCGTCCATGTCCCTAAACCAGTACGGCTTTAGGATGTCGTGGGTAAGCAGCGTGGAGGAAGCGAGCAGCGTCCCGGAGGCGGTCGACATCAGTGCAGAGCAGACGCTGGCCAGGACGATGCCCAACACCCCATTGGGCAGAATGGAGATGGCCATGTTGGCGAACGCGTTTTGCGGGTTTTCCAGATGGGGGAGGGCAATAAACGCGCACATTCCGACGATGGTCAATGAAACCGCATACAAAATGCTGTAGACGCCGGCCAATACGGACCCGGTACGGGAAATTTGCAGCGTACGAGCGGTAAAGACGCGCTGCCAAATATCCTGGGAGACCACCATGCCGAGCGCGTAGAGCAGGAAATATTGAAGAATTTGACCGCCGCCGATGGCGGTCAGATCAAAATGGGCGGCGGGCAGTCTGGATGCCAGTTGATCCCATCCGCCGACATGCGACAGGCTCATCGGCAGCATGATCAGGAAAACGCCCGCGGTCATGACGATGAATTGGATGATGTCCGTTACCGTTACGCTCCACATGCCCCCCAAAATCGTATAGAACAGCACGATTCCGCCGCCGACGATCATCGAGAGGGTCATGTCCCAGCCAAGCAGCACGTTGATGATGGTGCCCATCCCGATCACCTGCGTAACGGCTACCATCAGCGTGTAAATCGCCGCCACCAGGGCACTGACGAGCCGGGTTTCGGCATTGTAGCGCTTGCCCAAAAACTCGCTGATCGTCGTTACGTTGGACTGGGATATCCGCTTGGTGAACAAAACGCCAAGGAGCATGATGCCTACCCCGATCATGGTGACAAACCACATGCCCGAAATGCCGAATGTGTAGCCCAGCTTTGTCGTGCCGATGGTGGAGGCCCCGCCCAAAATGACGGCGGACAGACATCCGAGATACATGAACATGCCCAGGTTGCGCCCCGCCAATGCGTACTCTTCCGTTGTCCGGGCACGCTTGGAGCCGACGACGCCCACCGCAATCAGCGACGCGAAATACAGCAGAATGACGATCGTATCGACGCTGTTCATCCTTTATCCCTCCAGGTTTTCCTGTTTTCGGCGCTGTTTCCATGCGATCAGGCTGATCATTTCGTACGCCACGGCCGCGGCCAGTCCGGCCGTAATTTCGCTGGGGTCGTGTGACGGCAGGACTTCGACCAGATCAAAACCGACCAGATGAAGGGTGTCCAGTCCTCTCACCAGTTGAATCGCTTCATAGCTGGTAGGCCCGCAGACTTCCGGGGTTCCTGTGCCCGGTGCGTACGCAGGATCGACGAAATCGATGTCAAACGACACGTACGCCGGCCGATCGCCCACCCGCTGATGGATGCGGCGGATTGCCTGCTCACAGCCGATGGCGCGCAGTTCGCTCATCGGCATCACTTCAAAGCCAAGCGCCCGGGCGTCGTTGATGTCTTCCGGTCCGTAGAGCGGTCCGCGCATCCCCACCTGTATCGAATGGGACGTATCGATCAATCCTTCTTCCACCGCCCGGCGGAACGGCGTTCCATGCGTGTACTTTTCGCCAAAATAGCTGTCCCATGTGTCCCCGTGGGAGTCGAAGTGAATCAGGGCGACCGGACCGAATTTTCTGGCAAATGCGCGCAGGCTGCCGAGCGAAATCGAGTGATCCCCGCCCAGAATGACGGGGGTCACGTCGTTGTCGATGAGCGAAAACAGTTCCCGCTCCATGATGTCGTATGTCTTGTGAATGTTGAACGGAACCACGTCGATATCGCCGTAATCGACACCGGAGCAGTATTCAAAGATATGGATGTCTTGATCGGGATTGTACGGGCGAAGCAGCACCGAAGCGTTCCGAATGTGCTGCGGGCCGTACCGCTGACCGGTTCGGTTGGACGCCCCTGTGTCAAAAGGGACGCCCACCACCGCGAAGTCGACTCCGTCCGTCGTCCGCACCTGCTCCAACCTCATGAACGTGCGCACGCCGCAGAAGCGGGGGGATTGGGATGAATCCTTGGGTTTGTACGCAACCATAGCCGGCCTCCTTGTGTGAAAGGTTCGTTACACGGCACTGCTGCCGATGCACAGTATTTCGTGTTCGTATTCCGTGATGGCTTCGTCCAGCATGCGCAGGCCGAAGTCGATTTGCTCTTTGGTAACGGTGAGCGGAGGAATCATGCGGATGACTTCGCCGCGGTTCCCGCACAGGTAGAACAACACGCCTTTGCTCAGGCACTTGTTTAGAATCGTCAGCAATCCCTCTCCATTGGGAACGTTCGTGCGGGGATCCACGATTTCGATGCCGATCATCAGCCCGACGGCGCGGATGCTTCCGATCGTCGGGTGTTTCTGCTGCAAGCGGCAAAGCTGTTCCCGGGCGTAGCTGCCCATCACGCGCGCGTTTTCCACCAGGTTCTCTTCTTTCATCACTTCCAGCGTGGCCAGAGCCGCCGCGCAGGCGATCGGATTGCCGCCAAACGTGGTGCCGTGGCTGCCCAGCGGCCACTGCTTCATCAAGTCGTGGGAAGCGACCGTGGCACTGAGCGGAAGACCGGACGCAATCCCCTTGGCAATCGCCATGATGTCGGGGGTGACCCCGAAGGTTTGCGCGGCAAACCAGTTTCCGGTGCGGCCAAAGCCGGTCTGCACCTCGTCGAAAATCAACAGGATTCCGTGCCGGTCGCAGATCTCCCGGAGCTTTTTCAGCCAGCCCTTGGGCGGAACAATGTAGCCGCCTTCGCCGAGAACCGGCTCGACGATCGCGCAGGCCACTTCTTCGGGCGTTACCTGATGGGCGAACAGCGTCTCAAAATCCTTTTCCAGTCGTTCCGCGCAATACGCGTCGGGGTCCGCCCCGGCCGGACACTCCTCCACCCTTGCGTAGGGGAGCTGGTAGGTCAAGCCGCTGGGCTGCAGAAATTTTCGGTACTTGCTTTTGGATGTCGTCACGCTCAGGGAACCCATCGAACGACCGTGAAAGCAGCCGAGAAACGAGATGACATAGGGGCGTTTCGTCACGTGCTTCGCCAGCTTGATCGCCCCTTCGATCGCTTCCGTGCCGGAATTGGCAAAGAAAAAGCAGTCCAGCCCAGCCGGGAGCACGGTGGTCAATTCCTTGGCCAGACGCAGGATCGACTCGTAAATGACGACGCCGGACGGACCGTGCACCAGTTGGTCCGCCGCCTGCTTGATCGCCTCCACCACTTTCGGGTGGCGATGCCCGGTGTTGGCTACGGCAATGCCGGATGTAAAGTCCAGGTAGGTTTTGCCGTCCAATCCGTAGTAATAGGCTCCTTCCGCCTTGACCACCGGTAGATTCGGGTGGTCTTTGGCCATGCTTGGCGCCAGCAAGGCATGCATCTGACCAACCAAATAACTCCAATCGCTTGACATGCTGCAACCCTCCTCGTGTGTCTGCCGGGAAAGAGTTGCAAGTTTCGTTCCAACCCCCTACGTGATTCCGTATTTTTTTAATTTCCGCACCACGGACGGCTGGCTGATCCCCAACGCCTGCGCCATTTTTACCGTGGTCTTGTGCGTTCGTTTCGCCTTCAGCAGAACCTGCCGTTCGACGTGATCCAAAATGTCCTGCAGCGGCCGATTTTCGTGCACATCAAGCAGCGGCAGATCGTATCGCCGGTTGATGTACTCCGGCAGCAGATCGACCGTCACCACCGGGGAGGAAGACGTGACGACCAGCCGCTCGATCACGTTGATCAATTCCCGCACGTTCCCTTTCCACTCGTAATAGATCAAGCGGTGGATCACGGCTTCGTCCAGCGTCCGTTTCCGGTTGTATTTTTGCTCAAACTGGCTCAAAAAGTACTGGATCAGCGGCAGGATGTCCTCCGTTCTCCTGCGCAGCGGCGGAATGGTAATCGGCACGACATTGAGGCGAAAATAGAGGTCTTCGCGAAAGGTTTTCTCGATCACTGCCGCTTCCAGGTCCCTGTTGGTGGCGGCGATCAGACGGAAATCCGCCTCCCGTTCCCGGGTGCCGCCCAGCCGGAAGAATCGCTTCTCCTGAATCATCTTCAGCAGTTTGACCTGGTTGATCAGCGACAGTTCGCCCACTTCGTCGAGAAACAGGGTCCCGCCGGAAGCCAGCTCGGCCAGCCCCATCTTTCCTTTCGGGTTGGCCCCGGTAAAGGCACCGCTCTCGTACCCGAACAGTTCGGCCTCAAACAGCGCATCGGGAATCGCGCCGCAGTTTACCTCGATAAACGGTCCTTTGGCGCGTCCGCTGTGGTTGTGAATAAACTTGGCGATATGCGATTTGCCCACCCCGGACTCGCCGAGCAGCAGGATGGTGGCATCCACTTCGGCCACCCTGAGCGCGGTGTCGATCACGTTTTTCATTTCCTCGCTGTTGGCGATGATTCCATCCGCATGCAGATGCTTGTTTCGCAGCATGTCCAGCTCGCTTTTCACGCGCTCGATGTCTTCTTCCAGCACCTGCAGGTAGTGCTGCAGGTTGATCAGCTCCGTCACGTCGTGGGAGTAGCTGACGATAAAGATCAGCTCGCCGTTGGGGTGAAACACCGGGATGCCCGTGACCAGGAGCTTTTTCCGCTTGTTTGTCGTCTGCACCACGGTGATTTTCTTTCGTTCCTTGATGACCATCGGCGTGACAATCGGCGTGAACAGCCCTTCCTTTTCCAGGTCGTACACCGATTTGCCGATCAGGTCCTTTGTGTCCACATCGTAAATCTGCCCGGTTTTTTCAGTGGCCCGCACGATGATGCCGTCCGTGTTCGTGACCAGCAGATCGTCCTTGAGCGACTGCAAGATGGCCAGGTCTTCGCTCCACGTGTGTTGATCACTCACGTCGCTGTCCCCCTTTGCTTGCGTCCCTTATCCATTTTTGAATAGATGCCGGCTGTACGCTTTCATTTGGCGGTGAGTTTGCCGTACAATTCCTTGCTATACGTTTTTGTATAATTATTCAGGATTGAATCATGTTCGTCAATTTGCAGATGATTTTCTTTCACACGTGCGCAGGAACGCCTTTTCTCCAAGCGAGAGAGGGCGTTTTTTCGTAACCCGGCAGAAGTTCATTTCTATTTTTTGTATCCAGGGTTGTATTTTCGACCCTTTTTTTCCCTTTGATAATGAAACGAAATTCAACGGAGCGGCTTGGGGTGAGGCCGCTGCGTTGGACACCCCTTCGTTCCATTCATCTCCAAAACATGAAAGGGGTATCAGGTATGGCGTATCCTTATGGTGAACCGTTGGTGAATATTGGCAGTGACCCGTGGGATCTCACCGAATTTATAGGGCGCGACAGCGTTGATTTGCTCGCACGCATGGTGTATGCAGAGGCGCGTGGGGAATCCGTGGAAGGGAAGCGCGGTTGTGCGCACGTGGCCAAAAACCGAAAAGCCAAAAACCTCTCCGAGTTTGGCGGGAACACGTACGAGGGGGTATTGCTGAAGAAGTATCAGTTTGAAGGAATGACGACGGAATCGGCTCGAAAGCCGGATCTGTCCTCTCAGGCATGGCAGGATTCCTTGAACATCGCCATGAACATGTCGACTACACCCAACCCGATCGGGAACTGCTTATGGTTTGTGACCAACTCGTACTATGCGACAAGGGTGTCCTACAAAGACGGTGTGGAATACTACACGTTCCCTGGTTCCACTGCGAGAAAGGTCGTGGAGAAAAAAGTAATCGGCAACCACACGTTCTTCCGGGTGGAGGGCTATTAATCAAACCAAAACCGGACAGCAAAACGCTGTCCGGTTTCACAATTGCTAGTCCTGCACGAATTCGATTGACGTTACCTGGAATTGATCCTGCACAAACTGATAGGTGATGTGAAAATGTCCCAAAAAATGTGCGGGTGATATTTGCGCGGGAACCCGGGCAAGCAGCGCGTTTTCCTGCGTTTCATAGGTCACAATGCCGCCGATTCCGACGGAAGGGAACCAGGTGGACGGTGCCGCGGGGATTTTGTTTGCGGGGATCACCGTTGTTTTTCCGCCAATCGACATCTCGACTTGTTCCTTGGCGACCTTGCTTGTCACGTTTTGCTTCACCGTCTCGACCGGATCAGGAACCCTTCGTTCCTCGAATGTATCCGTTTGAAGTACGTGGATGTCCTGTGTCAACGCCCCGGTTCCATATCCGGTCGTCAGAATGATGATCAGCTCGTGTTTTCCGTCACCCGTCAGGTCTCTGGACTCGATCTTCGGCGCGTAGGTCGGGTTTGTCACATTTTTCCAGTTGGCCAGCTTGAATTGGCCCTTGTGTTCCACGAGCAGCGGAGCATACTGGCCATCTTTTTCTTTCAGGGCATAGAGCGTGGTCTGATCAAGAGGCAAACGGGCGATCGGTTTCGGCCCTTCCGGCCTCCTGACGATCACCGACTTCTGTTCGCTGTCCCATGCCACTTCAGCGCCCATCGCCTCCGACACCGCTCGAACGGGAACCATGACGCGTCCGTTGATGATCTGCGGCGCCACATCCGTTTCGACTTTGTTTCCGTTGACGATCAGCGTGATGGTATCGGTGTTTTTCGCAAGTGCCCAACCGCCGGCAGCTGCCAGTGAGGCGCACAATGCAGCCACTACCCATTTTTTCATCGGAATCAGTCATCCTCTCGCTTGGTTTCCACAAATAAACAATCCCTATTATAGCTATCAATCCCTGTCATTTCCAGATTACAAGCGGCGTCGAAACGCAGTGAGCGGCAAGTCTCATGTTGCTGAAAAAGGACCTGTCCGCGTGAAGCAGGGCCGAACAAGAGTCCCTGTACGCGGCTTCAGGAGGCGGCATGTGACTGCACGGCCAAAATTCCGCGTTTCTCCGATCACGTTTGTCCGTTTCGGAAGATAGAAAGATAGCATTGTATAGCATTGTGAAAGGATCCTTTCACGATCAAAAAAGGGGGGGGACACCATGCCGATCATCAAGCCGTTTATGACCTCGCTGCGGTTTACGTCCACGATTGGAGCCGGAACGGGTACGGGGGCCACGTTTGCGATTGCCGCAACCGCCTTCAACGACGACACGGGCGCAGCCGCCACGGCGTTTCCGAGTTCGTTTGCTTTCTACAACCTCTACATCAACGGCGTGCTTCAGCCGGGGAATACCTCGACCGTCACCACGACATCCATCACCATTCCGGATGGCGATGCCGAAAACCCCGCTACGCCGGTTATTGTTGAGTTTGTGGTAAACTAGGCACGGGTTGGGGGAAACAGGGCTTGCCCGAAGGCTGGATTGCTGGGGTCAGGCCCTTTTCTCCTGTTTCAGAAAGGATCAACTCTCAAAGTTCCAGCCTGCCGACAAGCGGGAAAGAGAACAGCAGGGTCATGTTGGAAAAGGAGGTTCACCCATGCATAATCGGGTCAGACATTATGTGGTCACAAGGGACATCAACCCCAAAAATCAGGCGGGGTGCAGTCCGCTGGCGTTGATGGGGCCGTTGGGCTGCCCGCTAATCTTTCCGCGCCAGCCGTCTGCTCCGCAGAGTCCGACGCTGCTGAGAGGCGAAACGTTTCAATATACGGCGATTGCTGACGGTGTAAAAAACGTGTATACCAGCGGAGATGCGGTGCTCCAATTCAGTACATCCGGCATTCTTGATCCCGGCACGTTCACGTTCGCCAGTCTATTTATCAATGGCATCCTCCAGCCGCCCAACTCCTATGTGATTCAGCCGGGAATCCTGATCCTGAGCGACGTTCCGGTACAAGGCGCTCCGATTATCATTCAATTTGTGAGAATCATCTCTCAATAATTTCTCCTTTGCCGGGATTGAATCGTAAGCGGAGAGGGCAGGGGAACTTCGTCCTTTCCTTCGATTTTGGAAATACTTGACAACTGCGTATCACAGCACTACAATCTGTAGTGGGAGGTTGTACCATCATGAAAATTCTCACCTTCAAATGTCATGAGAGGGGGCTGAACCGATTCTTCGGACCGCTGGAAGCAAAGGTGATGGATGTGCTGTGGAGCGGTTCGGAAATGAGCATAAAGGACGTCCAGAAAAAGCTGGAGCGGGAGAAACACCTGAATTTCAACACCGTCATGACCGTCATCAACCGTTTGGTGGAGAAGGGGGTCCTGGTGAAGCGAACGGAGGGAAGAACTTCCCTGTACCGTCCGGTGCTGTCGCGGGAGGAATTCATGGAGACGCAATCCAGGGAATTGACGCATGAGCTGATGGATGAGTTTGGTCCGCTGGTGGTCAACCACATGCTCGACGCCTTGGAAGAAGTGGATCAGGAACTTCTGGACAAGCTGGAAGAAAAACTGAAGCAGTGGAAAAAGGAAACGTAAGCGATGTGGGAAAAGCGATCAAAGGTGATGTTTGGCTCGTCGGTACTGATTGCAGGTGTCCTGCTCGTTCAAATGGGCTTGTACGCGATGAAGGTGCTGGCCGGGTGGGACCTGCATTTCAACCTGGTGGACGTATGCTCCGCGTTGATTCGGACGTACTTTATTCCTGAACTCGCCTACGTCCTCGACGCTTTGGTCTTTTATACGCTGTTCTTCCTGGTCGCTGCGCTCGTCAGGCAGATCGTCCTCTCCGCGAGAACCTATAAGCGATTACGGCATCTTCGGCATGAAGGGCACTGCACCGCGCTCAATCAAGCGTTTTGCGGCAGCAGGGGGGAAGAGGCGATTCTGGTGGTGGAACACCCGGCACCGGTTGCCTTTACGATGGGCATGTGGAAGCCCCGCATTATCCTCTCCACCGGGTTGGTGAAGCTGCTTGACCACAACGAGCTGAAAGCGGTCATCTATCACGAAATGTTTCATCAAAAGCATCGGGACCCGGTCAAAACGTTCGTCTTGTCCCTGGTCGCTGCGGTGATGTGGTACCTGCCGATCCTCAAATGGTTCAGACATCACTACAACATCGCCAGGGAAGTGCTGGCGGACCATTACGCGGTGAACCGGCTGGGATCGGGGCAGGACCTGGGAGGCGCCCTGGTCAAAATGCTGAAATACGGACGAACGGCTCCGGTGCAGGCTGCCGTCTCCTTTTCCGACACGTCGATTAACTACCGGATCCTGCGGCTGCTCGACCCGGACATGGACATTCCGTTGAGGCTGCCGTTTGCGCCGACGATGATTTCGGTGCAGGTGCTGCTTTTGCTGTGTTCCCTGTTTCTGATCGAATTCTCCTGAATTTTTTTGGCTGCTTACACTACAGGTTGTAGTTAGAAAATCATGGGAGGGAATGGCGATGATTCAACAAAACGGATTCGGCTCTTTCATTGTTCGCGTGGTGCTGGGGGTTATCTTTTTTGCGCATGGCCTGCAGAAGTTTCAAGGCGGCCTCGACAAGACGGCAGGGTTCTTTGAAAGCGTCGGCATCCCCGGCTTTCTGGCCTATGTCGTGGCGTTTCTCGAAGGGATCGGCGGCATCTTCCTGGTGCTTGGCCTGGGCACGCGGATCATCGCCGGGGCTTTCGTCGTCATCATGCTGGGCGCGATTGTTACCGTAAAGCTGAAAGGCGGATTTCTCGGCGGGTACGAATTGGACGTGGCCCTGATGGCGATGGGGCTGCACCTGCTGATCAGCGGCAGCCCGGCGCTTGCGCTGGACAACCTGTTCCTTGGGCGGTCCAAGGAAGCGGAGCAGCGGGCGTAGCGATTGCACCGGTGAGACCATGAACGGAGGGGCATCCCCCTCTTCAGACTGTAGGCAAACCGATTGTATCGAAGGAGAAGCATGTTTCCAGGCAGAGCGACTTGTGAGCCCAACCGAGCGGAGCAGCGATTTGCGGGAAAAAGGAGCGCCACCTCTGAATGGGCTGCAAAGCGATGCGGCTTTGGCGATCCCCCGCAAATCGGTGCGGAGCGGGCAGTCTCTGCTTCCCGGCTGGGCGTTGACTGGGCCCCGCCGAACGCGAGCGTTAGCTTGTGTTCGGTGGGTAAAGCACGGAGCGGATGCCGGAAACGTGCTTCTCCCCCCAGCAGTCACTTTGTCTACACACTGAGGAGGGGGGATGCCCCTCCTTTTTCTTGCGCGGCTTTACCCGTACATGCGCATATACTCCGCCACCTGCTCCCCGGCCGCAAACACCGGTCCGCTGTGACAAACTTCCAGCCGCCTGGGCATCAGCTCCTGCACAATGGCGCTGCTTTTCACCGCTTCCGCCATGTCAGCCGTGAACATCGGCATCGGTCGGCGGAGCTGTCCGTTTTTGGAGGTAAACAGGTCGCCGGCGAGCAGCACGCGGTCCTGCTCGTGATAGTAGACGACGTGACCGGGAGAGTGGCCGGGGGTCAGATAGGGCTTCAGGCCGGCGATTGGTTCGAGCTGGCCGTCCGGGCTTTCGGCGAGCGGTGCCGCCAGTCCTTTGGCGACGCTGCGCGCCGGTTTCTTGCGGCGGGGATACGGAAGCGCCCCTTCCATGTAGGGAATCTCGATGCGGTGTGCGTATACGGGAACTGCGTATCTGTCCAGAATCCCCCTGATCGCCCCCACGTGGTCGGAATGGCCGTGCGTGAGCAGGATGCGCTGCAGCGGACCGGCGTTCAAACTGTCGATAAACCGCAAAATGCCGGTGGTCATGAACGGAAGGCCGGCGTCGACCAGCGTGACTCCGTCGTCAGCGGTGACGACCCAGACGCGCACGGGGATCAGCAGCCACGATTTGAGGCTCCAAATGTGCTCGGAGATTTGTTCCACCTTCATCTACGCACCACTTCCTTTTGTCGCGGTTTGGTGAAATCCGGCCAGCATGACTTCCCAGGCGAGGTCAAACGTGGGTTCCAGCCGCTCCAGCAGGTGGTCGAGCGGCTCGTCGGAATGGGTGTACGTCCCGATGATCCCGTGCAGGGTAAAGAAATAGATGCGGGTGTAGGCCAGCACCCGGTCGTCCGGCGTATCCGGCGGCAGACACGCCCGGACCGCCTGCCTGAGCAGGCCGAACAACCGGTTCCGAATCTGCTGCACCTCCAGCGCCGGCGTCTCCTCGTCGACGCGGGACGCTTTCGCCATGAAAAAAATCGTGTACATGTTCCGGTTCGCGAGACAAAAGCGGACGAATGCCCGGGTAACCGCCTGCAGGCTGTCTGCGGGAGCGAGCGTCCGGTCGCGCAGGACTGCCTCCATCTGCCGGTGCAGGGATTGCAGCGGCTCCATGGAGAGATGGTGAAGCAGCGCCTCTTTGTCTTTGAAGTACAGGTAGATGGTCGTGTGGGAGCATCCGGCCGTCCTGGCGATCTCCCGCATGGTCACGGCGTCAAAACCGCGTTCGGCAAACAGCGTTCCGGCCGCTGCCAAAATCGCCCGTCGGGTTTCATCGGAACGGATTTCCTGTCTGTTCGGCATGGGGATTCTCGCTCCTTCGTCGTGATCCGCTCTATTGTAACCATTGGTTAGTAACCGTTGGTTATAAAATAACCGATGGAAACCTTTGCCGTCAATCCGGTTTCTGCCCATTTCGGACGTTGGCGCGGGCGTTTGGTGATGCGGGTGCATCTGAGGTGCAAACCCCACTTGACCCATCGGTATTTGTGTCATATAAATGTATTGTTCCACATCGGAACGGAATTCGGAATTCATGCTGGCCAATCGGGGGGAGAATCATGCTGACGTTGTTGTCCATCGTAAACATCGTGTTCATGCTGCTGTTGATGGCCGGATTGTACGCCATGCAGAAGAAGCATGTGTCGTTTTCCAAACGCGTCTTTGCCGCTCTGGGGGCAGGGATCGCATTCGGACTGATCCTGCAGGCTGTTTACGGAATCAAGTCGGACGTACTGCAGACGTCGATCGACTGGTTCAACATTGTGGGGAAAGGCTATGTCAAACTGCTGCAAATGATTGTCATGCCGCTGGTCTTTCTTTCCATTCTGGCTGCCTTTACCAGAATGAAGCTGTCCGCGAACATCGGGAGGATCAGCACGCTGATTCTCGGCATCCTGGTGGGCACGACCGCAGTGGCTGCGGCCATCGGGATTGGCTTCACATTCGCGTTCGATCTGGACGGCGTGCAGCTTCAGCAGGGAGAAGCGGAGACCGCGCGCATCGAGCAGGTGGAGCAGAAGCTGGGCGAGCTCCAAACCATGACGCTGCCGCAAAAAATCCTGGAGCTGCTGCCGGCCAATCCGTTCCTGGATCTCACGGGAGCACGCCCGACGTCGACGATCGCCGTCGTCATCTTTGCCGCGATCATCGGCCTGGCGTTTTTGGGAGTGAAGCGGAAGCATCCCGAACACGCCGAACAATTCGCCGGCATCGTCGACACGTTCTACACGGTCTTGATGAGGGTGGTGACGCTCATTTTGCGCCTGACGCCATACGGCGTGCTGGCCATCATGACACGGGTGGCCGCCACCAGCGACTACGAAGCCATCTGGAACCTGGGAAAATTTGTCGTGGCGTCGTATGCGGCCCTGCTCGTCATGTTTGCCGTTCATTTGCTCCTGCTGGCTCTCGCGGGATTGAATCCGGTCACCTATGTCAAGAAGGCGCTGCCCGTGCTGACATTCGCCTTTACGTCCCGGACCAGCGCGGGTACGCTGCCGCTTAACGTCAAGACGCAGACGGACCAACTGGGCGTGCCGGAGGGAATTGCCAACTTCGCCGGGTCGTTCGGACTGTCCATCGGCCAAAACGGCTGCGCGGGGATCTATCCGGCGATGCTGGCCGTGATGGCGGCTCCGGCTGCTGGCGTCGACCCGCTGACGCCGTCGTTCATTCTGACGCTCATTCTCGTTGTTGCCCTCAGTTCGTTCGGAGTGGCGGGAGTGGGCGGCGGTGCGACATTTGCCGCCCTGATGGTGCTGTCGACGATGAATCTGCCGGTGGCGATCGTCGGTTTGCTGATCTCCGTCGAGCCGCTCATCGACATGGGCCGGACGGCTCTCAACGTAAGCGGCAGCATGACGGCGGGCCTGCTCACCAGCAAAGTGACGGGAGAGCTGGATTCCGGCGTGTTCAACGGAACGAAACAGCAGCCGGCGGAGGCGTGACCCGTACACGCCGGTCTGCCGCAAAGAGAAAAGGGAGCCGCGTTTGGGCTCGAACATGGCATCGCCCCTGACCCGCATGTGGTCAGGGGTTTTTTGCTGCGCAGATTGTCATCATTTTCTTTCCTGGATCCTATGCTGGAAGCAGGAAAGAAAAGTATACTTGTCGAATTTGTCGGATTATTGTCTGGCAGACATCACTGCGACGGACGGAAGGGGGAGAAGCATGCCAATCAAATTGCCTGACGAACTGCCGGCAACGGAGATATTGGCCAATGAAAACATTTTTGTGATGAAGGAGAGCAGGGCCTTTACGCAGGACATTCGGCCGCTGCGCATCGTCATCCTGAACCTGATGCCGGTCAAACAGACGACGGAAACGCAGTTGCTCCGCCTTTTGGGGAACACGCCGCTGCAGGTGGAAATCGTTCTGCTCCATCCCGGCAGCCACACCTCCAAGAACACCTCGGAAGAGCACCTGTCCACGTTTTACAAGACATTTGATGAAATCAAGGACGAGAAGTTTGACGGCATGATCATCACCGGCGCGCCGGTCGAACAGCTTCCGTTTCACGAGGTCACCTACTGGAAGGAACTGCAGCAGATTCTCGACTGGAAGCTGACCAACGTCACCTCCACGCTGCACATCTGCTGGGGGGCGCAGGCGGGCCTGTACCATCATTTCGGCGTGCCCAAGCACCCGCTGCCCGAGAAGCTGTTCGGCGTCTTTGCGCACACGGTGAACAAGCCAAACGTCAAGCTGTTCCGGGGGTTTGACAGCGTGTTCCACATCCCCCACTCGCGCCATACGGAAAATCGGCGGGAGGACATCGAAAAGGTGGCGGAACTGGAGATTCTCTCCGAGTCGGAGGAGGCGGGCGTCTACATCGTGGCCACCAAGGACGGCCGGCAGATCTTCGTCACCGGCCACTCGGAATACGACCAGGGGACGCTGCGGGACGAGTACGAGCGGGACCGCAGCAGGGGCTTGGACATCGCCATCCCCAAACATTATTTCCCCAACGACGATCCGAGCCAGCCGCCGGTGGTAAACTGGCGTGCCCACGCCAACCTGCTGTTTTCCAACTGGCTCAACTACTACGTCTACCAGGAAACGCCGTACGACTGGAACGCCATCCGCTAGCGCCGGAGACGCCAACCATCCGAGCTGATCGGATGGTTTTTTTGCGCGTGGACAGGCGGCGGGAGTCCCCCCGGGAAGTGGGAGATGGACCCGGAGGCGGGAGGATTTCTGCGCGCGCGGACATGTGTGGTAATCTGGAAGGACAGACGAGCTGCGCGAGGAGGAGGCAGAGCCATGGACATCAGGCAGCTTCAGTATTTTGCCGAAGTGGTGAAGCAGCGGAGCTTTACGCGGGCGGCGGAGGTCCTGCACGTCTCCCAGCCGTCCATCAGCAAGATGATCAAAAGCCTGGAAGCGGAGCTCGGGGTGACGCTCCTGGATCGGAGCGACCGGAAGATGGAGCTGACCGACGCGGGCGAGCTGGTGTACGAGCATGCGACCAAGGTGCTTCAGTTGATGGAGAGCCTCACTGCCTCTGTCGCCGAGATGAGAAACCTGCAGCGGGGCAAAGTCAAAATCGGCATGATGCCGACGGTCGGGTCGTTTCTGCTGCCCCATGTGATTGCCCGGTTCAAGCAGGAATACCCCGGCATCGACATGGAGATGAGGGAGTACAGCGCCAAGCGGCTGGAGGTGCAGGTGGAGCAGGGACACATCGACGTCGGGCTGACGGTGCTCCCGGTCAACACGCAATCATTTGCCGCCGTTCCGCTCTCGGCGGAGGACCTGGTTGCCATCGTTCACCGGGAGCATTGGCTTTCCGGCAGGGAGTCGGTCAGTCTGGCGGAACTGAAGGACGAGTCGTTTATCCTGTTCACCGAGGAGTACGCCCTGCACGATGTGGTGCGGCAGGCGTGCAGGCGCTCCGGGTTTGAGCCGCATGTCGCCTACATGAGTTCGCTCTGGGATTTCGTCGGGGAAATGGTCGCGACCCGGCTGGGCATCTCACTGGTTCCCCGTTCCGTAGCCAGGCGGCTCAACAACAGCCTCCTGAAAACCGTCCGCATCTCTTCGCCGCCGATCGACTGGCAGTACGCGCTGATCTACCGCAAGGACGGCTATTTGTCGCACGCGGCGCGGGCGTTTATCGCCTTTGTTCAACAGCACCTCACATCATAACCAACAGGCATCGATTCGATGACGATTATGTATTGTACGAATGGAATCGGGACCGCGTAGAATGAACGTAACCACTTGACATGTCCGGAGGAGGCGGTCTCGATGAAAAAATGGCTGCAGGCGATCCCGCAACTGCTGCTTCTGCTCCTGTTTTCCTGGTTGGGAAAGGCGATCGCGGCGTTTTTCCACCTGCACGTGCCCGGCTCCCTGATCGGGCTGCTGCTGCTGTTTCTCGCCCTGCAGGCGGGATGGGTGCGGCTCACGTGGGTGGAAGCGGGAGCGGCGCTGCTCTTTGGCGACATGATCCTGTTCTTCGTGCCGGCTATCGTCGGGATTGTGCAGTACCCGTGGCTGCTGGGCGCAAAGGGGCTGTTGGTGCTTGTCGTCGTGTTGAGCGGAACCGCGCTGGTGATGGCGGCCACCGGTGTCGTATCCGAGCGGCTGCACCGGATGGGGGAGGGGGAGCGGCATGATTCCGTGGAACGTGTGTAGCTTGCCGCTGACCGTCCTCTTCTACTGGATCAGCAAGCGGCTCAACCGGCGCAGGCCGGGTCTGCTGTTCTCTCCCGCCGTGCTGACCCCGGCGGCGGTGATCGCGGTGCTGGCCGTCAGCGGTCTGCCCTACGAGGTATACAGTGAAGCCACCTCCTTTTTAAACGAGATGCTGGGCGTGGTGACGGTGGCGTTTGCCGTCCCTCTGTACCGGAACTGGACGATCCTCGCCGCCAACTGGCGGATCATTGTGTGCAGCCTGGCTGCCGGTTCGCTGGTGTCCATCATCGCCGGCGTCTCGACGGCGATGCTCGTGGGCCTGGGAGAAACGGCGGCAATCAGCGTAATCCCCCGTTCCATCACAATGCCGATCGCCGTCGGCTTGTCGCAGGCGATCGGCGGGGTGCCGTCGCTGACGGCCGTGTTTGGCATGCTGACCAGTTTTGCGGGCGTCTTTATGGCACCGGCGATCATCAAGCGCTGCGCTCTCCGCCGGCCCGTGTCGATCGGGCTGATGTACGGCATGGGGGCACATGTGCTGGGCATGGTCAAGGCGTTTGAGCGGGGCGATCTGGAGGGAAGCTCTTCCACGCTGGCCGTGATCGCCGGCGCGCTCATCACCGTGGTGTGGGCGTTTCTCCTGCTGCCGGTGATTCAGACGTGGCTGGCCTAGCGGGAATGCGCACCTCGACGCGGGATCCGAAGCGGAGAAGGGGGTGATATTCCCCGCCTCGTCGCATAGACATTTACAAGGATCCGGTTAGGGAGAGGTGATAGCATGATTACAATCGCGGGTTCACCGGTCGATCCGTCCGATCTGCTGGGAGCGTGGTCGTTATCCGGGGGACAGCGGGATGTTGTGACGGCCATGGCGCGCAGTCGGGACGTGTACGCGTATCCCTCGGCCCAGGTGCTGCGGTTTGAACTGAAGCTGCGCGACCGGCTGGTGAAATCGGCCGTGGCGCTTGCCCACAGCGGGCTGGCATTCGCCACCTTCGAACGGACGAGGTGCAACGAGGAGTTTTGGATCAAAACCGAGTACGGCGGGTGCCTTCTCCGGGAAAACGTGCCGCCGTCCGTCGCCATCGAGGATATTTTCCGCCGCGGCCGGGCATATGCGCTGGAGTGCGCCACGGCGATGGTGGTCGTGATCTATTACGCCGTGCTGCAGTCGATTCGGCGGTCCGACTTTGACCGGCTGTTTTCCGGAATGCTCCTGTACGATTGGCGGTACGACCAGGACCTGCGGTTGGCAACGGTACAGACGACGTCCTTCCTGCCGGGGGACATTGTGTATTTTGAAAACCCCGACTTCAATCCGAACACACCGGAGTGGCAGGGAGAAAACGCGGTGGTGCTGGGAGGGGGCGAGTACTACGGTCACGGCATCGGCATCGGTCCGGCCGAGATGATCATCCACCATCTCAACCGGCAGCGGAGACCGGGAGCCACCCGGTCCGCCTACCTGACTGATCGGGCGACGCGGCCCGGGTTTGCGTATTTGTCCCAGTTTGAGGGCAGCTCGTTCGCCCAGGCTTCACACGCGGAGCCGCTGCCGACATGGGAGCGGATCATCGCCCGGATCGGCTCGTCCGTCTGGGAGGCGTAGTGGAACGGGGGATCGCCAAAGTCGTATCGCTGCGCAGCCTATGTCAAGGTGGCGCTCTTTTTCCCGCACATCGCTGCTCCGCTCGGTAGGGCTCACAAGTCGCTCTGGCAGGAAACAATGCTTCTCCTTCGATCCAATCGGTTTGTCTCAGTCTGGCAGCCTCGCCCCTGACAGGGCGAGGCTGTTTGCGCGATCGATTAGAAACGGGTCACCGCAAACAGAGACAGGTCGATTTCCGATTTCCCCCGGGTGATCAACTGGCTGGCCGCTTCTCCCACGGCGCTGGCGAATTTGAACCCGTGGCCGGAAAAACCGGCGGCGATGACGATATGGGGATATTCGGGATGACGATCGATGATGAAGTGTTCGTCGGGTGTATACGTGTACAGGCAGACCTTGCCCTGGCGGAGCGGCCCGGCGGCCTGGGGCATAAACCGTTCCAGGAACGACCGCGTATCCGCTTCGTCCGAGGAATAAAGGCCAAACGTCCGGTCCAGCAGGTCCGGGTCGGCCGGCTGCCCGCCGTCGTGCCGCCCCACCTTGACCCCCGCGCCGTCCAGGCTGGGAAAGCCGTAAAACATCGAATCGGCCAGTGTGAAAAGAAAGGCAGGAAAGCGATCGGCGCTGTAGAGCTGCTCGTCCGCGGCAAACCAGGAGACGGTTTTGCGGGTGGGGGTGAGCGGCAGGGAGAGGCCGAGCGATGCCAGCAGCCCGGCGTTCCAGGCGCCGGCGCTGATCAGCAGCGTACTCCCGCTGTAGGTGTCCGTCTGCGTTTGCACGATGGCACCGTCCCGCTCCGCCCGAATGCCGGTCACCCGCTCGCCGGTGCGCAGCTCCGCGCCGCAGACCAGCGCCCGGCTGCGGTAGGCGCGGATGCACTCTTCGCTGTAGAGAACGCCCGATGTCGGTTCAAAACAGCCGATAAACTCCGCGGGCAGACGGATGCCCGGCCAGCGCCGCCCGACTTCCGCCGCGTCCAGCACCTCCAGCGGCAGCGAGTATTGCGCCGCACTCTCCTGCACCTCCCGCAAGAACGGCGCGTCCGCCAGCCCCGCGCTGAGGACGCCTGTCTGCACGAACAGGCGCTTTCCCGTTTCTTCGGCCAGCTCGCTCCACAGCTCTTTGGCCCTGAGCGCCAGCGGCACGTACAGCCTGCCTTCTCCGTACGCGTACCGGATGATCCGGGTATCCCCGTGATGGCTCCCCCATTGGTGAGGCGGATCGCCGGAATCCAGAAGCAGCGTTTTCATCCCCTGCCGGGCCAGGTAATACCCCGCGGCCATGCCCATTGAACCGGCTCCGATGACAATCGCGTCGTAGTGTCGCACGATGGGTTCCTCCTTTTCCCGTTACCCTGTTCCGTTTTTCCTTGTCTCTCTTGCGTTTGTTCCATTATCCTACAGAAGCACGCGCAGGTCGAGCTCCCTTTTCGCCCCCCGAAATACCTGGTTTACCCGTGGGGAGAGGCGGGGGTAAAAAAGCAGATCGATACTGATATCGACAAAATCGGGGGACAGGTTCAAGGCGCAGCATGGAGCGGCAAACGGGCGGAACGCTACGATTCCCGCCCGTTTTCGTCTGTGTCGGGGGAAACGCCAAAGGCGTCGTGCAATCCCGTCCGTCCCGCTTCGGTCAGGATGACGGCGCGGGAGGAAGGATGCCGTCTCAGCCAGCCCAGTTCGAACAGGCGGGCGGTCAAGGCGGCGCCGAGCGCCCCGGCGAGGTGGTGGCGCCGTTCCATCCAGTCCAGACAGGGGCGGGCGAACGAGCGGCGGCTTCGTCTGAGGGCAGGGATGTCCAGCCCAAAGGCGGCCAGCGCCTCCTCGCCAGCGGGGGTCAACTCCCACTTCCCCGCTGCGGAGGGAGCGTCGAGTCGCGTCAGCCAGCCGCGGTGGGTCAACTGCTCGGCAAGCCGGACGCCGACCCGGCCGGCCAGGTGGTCGTAGCAGGTGCGGGCAAAGCGCAGCGCCTTCCGCTCCTCCGACTCGCGCAGCGAACGGACCGGACCGGGCGGGGAGAGGATCAAGAGCCCCTCCAACGCCTGAGCCACTTCGGGACCGCGCAGCCGGTAGTAGCGGTGCCGTCCGTGCGTCTCCAGAGCGAGCAGGCCGCCGGCCACGAGCTTCCCCAGATGGGCGCTGGCCGTCTGCGGCGAAATGCGTGCCCGGCGGGCCAGTTCGCCGGCCGGCAGGGCGCGTCCGTCCATCAACTGGAGCAGCATGGCCGCGCGGGACGGGTCGCCGATCAGAGAAGCGGTCTGTGCAAAGCCGGTGTGGGTCATCGAAAGAACACCTCCGTGTGCAGGCATACTTCGATCGTAGTGGAAATAACTGTCGTTTACAATGGGGGCCGAAGACGATCTCGCAGAACAGGGAGGCCGAACCCACCATGATCCATCACGTCACCATCCAACCCAAGATTCTTTACTACGGAACGCCTGTCATCCTGCTGACCACGTTAAACGAAGACGGCAGCACCAACATCAGCCCGATCTCCTCCTCGTGGGCGCTGGGCCGTTACGTGGTGCTGGGCATCGGAGGCGGGTCGAAAGGATTGGACAATCTCAAGCGGCATCCGGAATGCGTGCTGAACATCCCCGAGGCGGCGATGTGGCGGCAGGTGGAAGCGCTCGCGCCGCTTACCGGGCGGGACCCGGTGCCGGACTATAAACAGGCGCTGGGCTTTCGCCACGAAAAGCGGAAGTTTGCCGCCGCAGGCCTGACCGCCCAGCCTGCCGAGACGGTGGCGCCGGAGCGGATTGCCGAATGCCCGCTGCAGGTGGAAGCGGCGGTTCGCCATATCCGCACCCCCGAGTACGACGGGTTCTTTGCCATCGTCGAGACGGAGGTGCTGCGCGTCCACGCCCGGGAGGACATCGTCATGGGGCGGCACCATGTCAACCCGAACGCCTGGAATCCGCTGATCTACAACTTCCGCCACTATTTCGGGCTGAGTCCGGAACTGGGGAAAACGTACCGGTCGGAGACGTAAAGTAAGGAAGGGACTCCGGATGGCAAGCCCTCCGGTGAACACTTCTCCGCCGCCGGTTCAGAGCGGCTGGCCCAACGAAACAACGCCTCCCTGTGCGGGGAGGCGTTTTTCCATACTGTCGGGACCTAGTGAAACTCCACGTCAATGCGCCGCTTCTCATCCGGATGCGCCTTGGGGATGCGCACTTCCAGGACGCCGTTTTTGTAGGTGGCTTTTACCCCTTCCGAAGAGACACGGGCAGGGAGCGTGACGGAGCGGGAAAAGCGGCCGGAGAACCGCTCCTGCCGGTGCATCCGGTCTTCCTTCACCTCGTTGACCTTGTTGATGCTGCCGGTTATGGTCAGGACGTTGTTCTCGATATCGATCTGCACGTCTTCCTTTTTTTCCAGACCGGGAATGTCACACGTCGCGACCACTTCCGTATCCGTCTCGTACACGTCGATGCGGGGAGTGGACAGGAACCCCTCCGTGCCGGCGAAGAGGCCGGGCAATCCGGTGGTAAAGAAGCGGTCCAGCTCCCGGCGCACGTTCTCCAAATGGCGAAATGGTTCATAGGGAATCAGTGACATAACAGCCCTCCTTTTCGTGGTTACATTGTTATTCTGGCGGTACATGGAAATCGTATGCATCGGTTGTGCCGATTTCGTCGCCGTGCCCTTGTGCCGGGAGGGAGGGCGTCTTATAATGGAAATCAGCACAAGGATGATAATGAAAATCATTGTAGTTGAACATACTGCAAGGAGAGAACACGAAAGGAAGTCGCCCATGTCCTCCGAATTGAACCTGTCCGTCTTGGAACAAACATACCGCCTCTCGATCGCAGGGGAAGTGACGGCGCCGCTGGTGTTTGCCGCAGACGGTCTCCTGCGGAAAGAGACCGTCAAGCCGTTTTTGCGCCAGGTGGGCGAGCAGATCGGTTCCCCCACGGCCGTGGTGACGGCGTCCATCTTCTTCAAACGCTTTTTGACCGTGATTTGCGGCGGCTTGTACGCCATGTCCGTCCATTCGGCCGGGCTCGATTTATCGCTGGGCAACGTTCTCTTGACCGCTGAGAAAAACTGGGCCCTTCCCCGGTTTGTCCTGCGCGACGGGAGTGTCAGCACGCCCGGCGGCCCGGGGCGGGACGTCTGGCGGGAACAGGTGCTGCGCCGCTTTTTTGCCGAAACGGTTCAACCGCTGATTGCGACCCTGTCTGCGGTTACCGGCATACACGCGAACGTTTTGTGGGCGCATACCGCCTACATCGTGCACTACTATTACGAGGACTGGCAGCAGCGGGACGAGCTGTCTGCGCTTCGCGGGCAGCTTGCCGCCGATTTCCGTTTTCTTTGCCGCGAGGCCGGGCCGGACCTGTTCGGCCTGACAACAGGCAATCCGCTTGACACCTGCTTTACCGTCGTCTCCCATCCCAAGCAGCCGGACCGGCCGATCCGCATCCGCCGCCAATGCTGCTTCCAGTACCGCCTGGCGGGAGGCCGGTGCTGCTACACATGCCCGCTTCTGAACGAAGAAAAGCGGACGGAACAGATACTCGCTCTCGGACACTGACAGCGCCGTTTTGGACGGCGCTGTTTTTGCGTGCAGGCGGAAAAGAGGGGATCCGGGAGTCCGGAGCCCGGGATCGACGGACACCTGCCTGTTTCCTTCCTGTCCGCTCTCCGTGGTATCATGTGGGTATCGTCGACACGAAGCGCTGGAGGAGTGGGAATGGAACAACTGGTCATCGGGAGTCTGCTGTCGGCGTTGGCCACTGGCGCAGGAGCCTTGCCGATTCTCTTTTTTAAAACGGTGACGCACCGCTGGCGGGATATCTTGCTTGCCTTTACAGCGGGCATCATGATGGCGGCAGCCACCTTCAGTCTCATTCCGCAGGCGCTGGCGGAAGAGCGGTTCGTCGTCGTCTGTCTCGGCGTGTTGACCGGAACGCTTGTGCTGACCGTGCTGGAAAGCGTCATTCCGCACATCGATCTGGAACACACGCGGGTCAACATCTCGATGGATACGCAGGCTGTGTTGATTCTGTCGGCCATCACGCTGCACAACATACCGGAGGGGCTCTCCGTAGGGGTGAGCTACTCCGCCGAGCAGACCGGACTGGGCGGGCTGATCGCCTTTGCGATCGGGGTGCAAAACGCCCCGGAGGGCTTCCTCGTCGCCCTGTTTCTGATCAATCAGCGGGTAAGCCGCTTCAAGGCGTTCCTGCTCGCTACGCTGACCGGCTCGGTGGAGGTCGTCTCCGCCTTGGTCGGCTACCACCTGACGGCGGTTGTGGAGGGACTGGTCCCCTACGGCCTGTCGTTTGCCGCCGGCGCGATGCTGTTTATCGTGTACAAGGAACTGATTCCCGAGAGTCACGGCGACGGGCACGAGCGGTCGGCCACCTTTTCGTTTATTCTCGGCCTCCTGGTCATGATCGGGCTGATTCAGTGGTTTGGCTGAGCGGTTTGGCTCCGTGCCGTCACAAAGAGTTTCGATTTTTCCTCAACTTCCTCTCACAACCCGGAGCGGAAATACCGAAACCATATATATAGGGATTTTTGATTACGGGAAGTAGGGAGTGTCACCATGGAAAAGTCGACCTTGATCGGTATTGTACTAGGCATCCTCGCAGTAGGTGTCGGAATGGTGCTGAAACACGCCAGCCTGACATCGTTGATCAATCCGGCAGCGTTTATGATCATTATCGTGGGTACGGCTGCCTCCGTGTTCAACGCGTTCCCCCTGTCGGAAATCAAACGGATTCCGGCGTTGTTTCGCGTACTGTTTACCGAACAAAAGCTGCCGTCCAAGCGGGAGCTGATTGACCAGTTCATGAACTGGGCCTCCATCGCCCGCCGCGAAG
The DNA here is from genome assembly GCF_000454065.1 of Brevibacillus thermoruber 423. Taxonomy (GTDB): domain Bacteria; phylum Bacillota; class Bacilli; order Brevibacillales; family Brevibacillaceae; genus Brevibacillus; species Brevibacillus thermoruber. Next base: position 137,326 of record NZ_KE695654.1, on the reverse strand, counting down.
GCCTGCTGGCGCTGGAGAACACCTCCGATGAGATTGAAGATCCGTTCCTGCGAAACGGCATGAAGATGATCATCGACGGCGGCGAACCGGAGTTTGTCCGCGACGTGCTCAATGAAGAAATCCACTCGATCGAGGAGCGCCATCAAGCGGGCGCGCAAATTTTTTCCCAGGCGGGCAGCTACGCCCCGACGCTCGGGGTATTGGGGGCGGTGGTCGGCCTGATCGCCGCACTGGGCAACATGAGTGATGTCAATGCGCTGGGGCAGTCAATCGCGGCGGCGTTCGTCGCTACCCTGCTCGGGATTTTTACGGGGTACGTGCTGTGGCACCCGTTCTCCAACAAGCTGAAGCGCAAATCCAAGCAGGAAATCGAGATCAAGAAGATCATGGTGGAAGGGCTGCTCTCCATTCAGGCGGGCGTGTCGCCGGCGGCCATCGAGCAAAAGCTCCTGGTCTACATCCCGACCCAGGAACGCGTGGGGTCGAAGGATGAGAAGAAGGAGGAGGCCGTGGTAAATGGCTAGACGACAAAAACGTCAGGCTCACCACGAGGAGCACATGGACGAGTCCTGGCTGATTCCGTATGCAGACCTGCTGACGCTTTTGCTCGCGCTGTTCATCGTCCTGTTTGCGTCCAGCAAGCTGGATGCGCAGAAATTTGACCAACTGGTCCGCTCCTTCAACGTCGCGCTGAACGGCGGGCTGAGCGTGCTGAACCAGCCGAGCCCGGTGCCACTTGATCCCACCCTCGCCCAGCAGACCCTGCACAAGGGGCAGCAGGCGGAACGGGAAAAGACGGAAGAAGAGCGGAAGCTGGAAGAGGCCATTCGCAAGGAAACGGAAGACTTGAAAAAGCTGCAGCAGCAGATGGAAGGATACATCATCAGCAACAAGCTGGAAGACAAGCTCCAGACCAGGATGACGGAAGAAGGGCTTCTGATCACCATCCTGGACAACGCGCTGTTTGATTCGGGCAAGGCCGACCTCAAGCCGGAAGCGCGGAAGCTGGCGACGGAACTGGCGGCGATGCTGGTGCCCCACCCCAAAAAGGTGACGGTCACCGGACATACGGACAACGTCCCGATTCACCGTCCAGAGTTTCCCTCCAACTGGGACCTGAGCGTCAAACGGGCGGTCAACTTTTTGAAGGTCCTCTTGGAAAACAAGCAGCTCGACCCGGCCAAGTTCAGCGCGACCGGCATGGGCGAGTACCATCCGGTGGCCAGCAACGCGACGCCGGAAGGGCGGGCCAAAAACAGGCGGGTGGAAGTGGCTATTTTGCGCGACCTGGCGGCACCGCCGAAAAACAGCGTGCAGCCATAATCGTAAGGAAAGGCAAAGGGATAGCGCGGCAAGCGGCTATCCCTTTTTTGACGGCTCTTCGGCTTCCGGTTCAGCGAGGCCCATCTCTTTTTTGATCGCGGCCATTCGTTTTTTCCCCCATTCGTACATCATCTGAATGATGGGCAGCAGGGTCATCCCCAGCTCCGTCAAGGAATACTCCACACGCGGAGGCACTTCCGGGTAGACTTCCCGATGAACGATGCCGTCCTCGATCAATTCTTTCAATTGGCTGGTCAGCATCTTGTGGGTAATTTTGGGGAACAGCCGCTGCAGTTCGCTGAAGCGGTGCGGCCCTTCCACTCCGAGATGCCACAGGATGACGATTTTCCACTTGCCGCTGATGATGGACAGCGTCAGTTCCTTCTCGCAGTTGAAATCTCCGTTTCGGATTTTCTCCCGAATTTCTTTTCGAATGTCAGACATGCCCTTCTCCTTGCTCTCTTGTATTTCGTCAAAAGTACCCTTTTCGTAACTATCGCACGAAAAAGTGCATGCTTCCAAAGGATGGCGTACATGACTATAATATTTTCTGTCACATAACCCCATTGTAAAGGAGTGGCGCAAGAATGTCGAAAAAAGTGCTGATCCTGACCGGCGACGCCGTGGAAGCACTGGAAGTGTACTACCCGTATTATCGATGCCTGGAGGAAGGATTTGAGGTAACGATCGCTTCCCCTACGGATAAAAAGGTACTCCATACCGTCGTGCACGACTTTGAAGACTGGCAGACGTTTACGGAAAAACGGGGCTACCAGGTGGAAGCCCACGCTTCGTTTGAACAGATCAACCCCGAAGAATACGACGCGCTGATCATTCCGGGTGGGCGCGCTCCGGAACACATCCGGATGCACAAGGATTTTCCCCGCATCGCCCGCCATTTCTTCCAACAGGATAAGCCGATCATGATTCTGTGTCACGCCAGCGTGGCCTTGACGGTGATCGCTGACGAGATCAAGGGACGGAAGATGACCGCCTACATGGCGTGCCGTCCGGAGGTGGAGGCAGCGGGGGCGACCTACGTGGAAACCCGCTTCCATGTGGACCGCAACCTGATTTCCGGCCATGCCTGGAACGATCTGCCGCAGTTGATGAAGGAGTTCATCAAACAGGTACAAGCTTCCTGATTGACAGACAGGACGAACAAGAAGGGACAGCGTCAGAAACACGCTGTCCTTTTTTTGCTGCGGGAATCAGGTGGACCTTTTCTCCCGAATCACCGTCTTGATCTGCCACGGCTTTGTCGGCAGCCGGATCGGTGTGGACCGCTTGTTTGTCAAAGCCGCGCGGGACATGGCCGCGCATGGCTTCAACGTGGTACGGTTCGACTACGCCGGATGCGGCGAGAGCGAGGGTGAATACGGTGCGGGCGGGATGGATGCGCTGCTGCGGCAGACACGGGATGTCCTGGAGCATGTGAGGAACATGGAATCGGGCGCTCCCGGCAAGCTGATTCTGCTCGGGCACAGCCTGGGCGGCGCCGTCTCGCTCTTGACCGCGGCCCGGGACAGCCGGGTGGACGGATTGGTGCTGTGGGCGCCGGTTCTCCGCCCGTTTGAGGACATCGTCCGCATTGTCGGAGAGGAATCCTACCGGGAGGCGCTCCAGTACGGCCAGACCGACCATCGCGGGTACGTGCTGCGGGATACGTTTTTCCAGTCGCTGCGGGGGTACGAACCGCTGCGGGAGGCGAAGCGGTTTACAGGAGACGTGCTGCTCCTGCACGGCAACCGCGACGAGGTCATCCCGGTCGATTCCGTCTTTCACTATGAACGGGAGCTGCGCCTGCGGCAGACGGGGCGCTGCGAGACAGAGGTCATCGTCCGCGGCGATCATACGTTTTCCGCCCACGACGCGTATCAGCGCCTGATCAGCCGAACGACCGCGTGGTTGGCACAACAGGCGGGGAACGAGACGGTGGCGGTGTGACGCGGAGGACGGATCATCCGAGCAAGGACACATGTCCAAAAGAGCGCTTGGGGCATGTGATCCGAGCATATAGATTTGCGGCTATAAGGCAAAAGCCCCTCACGCAGAGGGGCTTTCGTTTGCCTTGATATGATCGAGCAGGCCGCGGCAGCCGACACATCAAAATCGGGCGAAGTGTCAGCACGGGCGGAAGAAGATAAAAGGGGCTGACGGGGGAAAATTGTAACCCGAACTTCTTCATGCTGTTCGCCTGTGCCCTATTGGTTGCTTGAGTTTACCCATATTTCTGTTGTAGTAATTGTGATTCGCTTTTTCATCTTCTCCAAGACAGTCTCCGGTGACAATTTTTTGTACGGTGATAAGTTCAATAGCTCGGCTGCCCGGCTGGTCAACCACACTTCCTCTTTATTCTTGTCGACGTTCAAAAAGATTCCGCCGCCCTGGAATTCAAAGTAACGAACATCTTTGTCTTTTGAAACATCCTTTTGAATCGTCTTATACAATTTCATCAAGTCTTTACTGTAATTTTCACCCCCCCATCTGGATCGGCCCCTTGCTGTCCGCAATTACGATACCTTTTGTCTCACCGTTGTCCTGCATAAACCACAGCCACTGGTCCGATGGCTGTAGAATATCGGACAGCTCCCTTCCCTCGTAGGAAGCGATTTCTTCCGCCGTGAGTGTGAAGGAAATGGGGATCGAAAAGTTGGACAGTTCCAGATTGTCGACTGATGCTTGGGCTGATCCGCTTTTTTCAAATTGTTTCTGTATACGTTTATAATCCTTCAAAGCCTGCTGTTCCGGTTTGTCAGAGGCATAACCGATTGCAAAGAAGCCAATACCCAGTAATACGATTACAGATGTGAAAAGGATTTTTCGCACGTTTGTACCTCCCTTTTTTACATATTTCCAAACCTAAAAGGATGTAAAGTTGTATACTTGACCATACCATGTTTGAGAACTGCTACTCTTAAAAGAATTGTAAGACTTAACATAATGATCTCCATACCATGGATCCATGTAAGTGATATAATCAGTTGATCCATCGTCATACCCATCGATATTCACAAAGTGTCCACCGCCATTTGTCCATAGAATTAGTGCCATGACAGGATTGTCACTGTTATAGATATTGGAGATCAGGGTAGAAAAAGACATTGGAGATTCGGATACACTCGAATTTAACCCATAGGAATTGAGTCCTCTTTTCACTTCGTACATCGTTGCAGGCTGATTTAGAGTAGCTCCTTTCACCGTATTCACGAAACTTGTTTGGCTGATACTTTTTCCATAGTATTTCAAGACAGACACTGAAGTTCCAGCCCAACACCATTGATCTTTTTCTTGTTTTATATTCGGCACACCCATCCAAGAGATATAAATATAATACAGAATTTTTTATATTTTAAAAATAGAAGTCTAATCGGAGCGATTGTAGAAAATCAGGGATGTTTTGTGCAATCAATCATCGAAAGTTTGGAATTGACCACCGTTTGAATCCTATTCACCAGTTAGGACGGATAAAAATGGAAATCGTTTCTGTACGTGCAACCAACCGGTATAACGGCAAAAGCCCCTCACGCAGAGGGGCTTTCGTTTGCCTTGATATGATCGAGCAGGCCGCGGCAGCCCGCCTCCACCAACTGGTAGACGTAGTCGAACCGGCCGGTGTAATACGGGTCTTCCACGTCGCTCTCCGGCAGGTGCGGCGCGAAGTCCAGCAGGCGGTAAACAGCTTTGCCGGGCGGGGCCATGCGCTTCAGCGCGGACAGGTTTTCCTCGTCCATGCAGACGATGTAGTCAAATTCGGAAAAATCCACCGGCGTGATCTGACGGGCCCGCAGGGTGTCGTGCGGGATGCCCTTTTCGCTCAGGACTTTGCGCGTGCCGGCGTGCGGCGGCTCACCGGCGTGCCATCCGCCGATGCCTGCCGAATCGATGGCGATTCGCTCCGCCAGCCCTTCCTCCTCCACCAGCCGGCGGAAGACGGCTTCCGCCATCGGCGAGCGGCAGATGTTGCCGAGACAGACAAACAAGACTCGAATCATGGACAAGCTCCTTTCGCACATCTCAAAAACGGATACAGTTGTATGATAGAATAGGATCACACCAAAAGGCAAAAGCAAAAAGGGACGGGATTCATTCGTGAAAGCATACCTGTACCGCATCCGCTTTGTCGCCTCCGTCATCGCCGTGACCGTGCTGCCGATTCTCGTCACCGGAGCGGTTTTGCTGAGAGCGGCCGAGCAGGCGCTGCTGGAGGAGAAAAAGCAAAAACTGATCGCGGTAACGGAGCAGCTCGATTACGTGTTGTCGAAAGATTTTGACGCCATGCTCCGGGAACGGGGGATGCAGGCGGCGCCGCGGGAACAGCAGATCGAGGCGTTAAACCGGGCTCTGGCGCCGCTGACGGACCGCCTCGCCGCCGCACATCCGGGGATCGGGGTCGGCTATTACGCGGCGGGATTGGATGCGATCGTGACGTACGGTCCCAGCGAGGAGATGAGCCGTTACGTGGGCAAGTCGATCCCTCCCGACCATCCCGGGCGGCGGGTGATGCGTGACGGCGTCGTCGAGGTGGCGGTCGGCCAGCAGGTGCGGGGGAACATCATGAACGCGATGCACCCGCTGACCCGCAATGGCCGGATCATCGGCTACGCCTGGGCCAACGAACTGATGAGCAGCATCGACGTGCAGCTCGCGGGCATGCGGAAGAGCATCTACGCCATCCTGGGCATCGGCTGTATGGTGGCGGCGGCGGCCAGCGGTCTGCTCATGCACCGGCTGGAAGTGATCCTGGCTGAGATCAAGGCGGGGCTGAGGCGGCTGAGGTTTGACCTGTCCTTTCGCATGAAACGGCTGGACGGCGAGCCGGGGGAGATTTCCGACGCGATCAACAAGCTGGCCAGCGACCTGCAGGCGAGCCGCAGCCATACGGAGACGATCGTGCAGAGCATGGACAGCGGCATCGTCGCGCTTGACCACTGCGGACGGATCACCGCCTGGAACGACGCGGCAGCCCGGATGACCGGACTGGCGGCCGAGCAGGCGGTGGGGCAGACGTATACGGACATCTTTGCGGAGGAGGAGGTGCTGGTGGCTGCGCTGACCGACGCCCTGCATCACGGCCGGACGGCCCGGGACGCGGAGTGGCGGCCCGCCCGCCGCGAGCGGGGAGCACAGGTTGTCAACGTGACCACCTCCATCTGGCGCGGCCCGGCGGGAGAGGTGCTGGGTGCCATCGCCGTGCTGGACGACCGGACGGAGTGGAAGCGGATGGAGGCCAAGCTGGCGCAGGCGAAACGGCTGGCCGTGGTGGGCGAGCTGGCCGCCAGCATCGCCCACGAAGTGCGCAATCCGCTGACGTCGATCAAGGCGTTTGCGCAAATCCTCGAGGAAGAATGGCCGCCCGGACACGACAACCGCGAGTACACCGGAATCATCGTGGAAGAAGTGGAACGGCTGAACCGCTTTGCGGACGAGCTGCTGCTGTTCGCCCGCCCCAACGAGGAGCGGCACGTCCCCTCGTCCGTTTGCGACGTGCTGGACCAGACGCTGGCGCTGGTGGAGCCGGGCATGGCCAGGCAGGGCATCGCGGTGGAAAAGATGTACGCCGCTTCTCTGCCGGCTGTATTGGCCTCGCCGGAACTGCTGAAACAGGTGTTTCTCAACATATTGATCAACGCGCAGCAGGCCATGCCGAACGGCGGCAGCGTCAGGGTGGAGGCGGAGGGAGACGAGCGGGAGGCGCGCATTCACGTCACCAACGACGGCCCGCCCATCGCCGAAGAACACCTGCTGTCCGTGTTTGATCCGTTTTTTACCACCAAACCGGCCGGGACGGGGCTGGGGCTGGCGATCTCCCAACGAATCGTCCAGGCGTACGGGGGACAGATCAGCGCCCGCAACGTGCCGGGAGGAGTCCGGTTCACGGTGACGCTGCCGGCGACCGACAGAAAGGAGGAAGAGGATGAAAAAACGGGTGCTGCTGGTCGATGACGAGGCCAATGTGCGCAAGGCGCTGACGACGACGCTGCGCAGGGCGGGGTACGAGACGAGAGAGGCGTCCGGCGGAGCGGAAGCGCTGGAACTGGTGCGCAGCTTTCGGCCCGAGGTGATGCTCCTGGATCTCAGGATGCCGGAGCCGGATGGCATGGAGACGCTGCGGCGGCTGCAGCAGGTGGACGGGCCGCGTCCCAGCGTGGTGATGATGACCGCCTACGGGTCCGCCGCGGACGTGATGGAAGCGATGAAGCTGGGAGCGTTTGACTACGTGCAAAAGCCGTTTGACGTGGCACGGATCAAGCAGGTGGTGGCCAGAGCGGTGCATCAGCGCGAGCCGGACGAACCGGCGGGGGCGGTCAGGAGGTCGACGGAGGAGCTGACGGACCAGCCGGGGCTGGTGGGGTTGAGTCCGGCGATGCAGGAGGTGTACAAGCTGGTCGGGCGGGTCAGCACGACCAAAGCGACGGTGCTGATCCAGGGAGAGAGCGGAACGGGCAAGGAGCTGATCGCCCGGGCGATACACGCCAACAGCCCGCGCGCGGCCAAGCCGATGATCCCCGTCAACTGCGGCGCCATCCCGGAAACCCTGCTGGAAAGCGAACTGTTCGGCTACGAACGGGGCGCGTTTACGGGGGCGGCCGGCCGCAAACCGGGGCTGTTTGAGCTGGCGGACGGCGGCACGCTGTTTCTCGACGAGGTGGGCGAGCTGAGCATGCCGCTGCAGGTCAAGCTGCTGCGCGTGCTGCAGGATCGGACGCTGGTTCGGCTGGGCGGCGTGGAACCCGTGCCGGTCGACGTGCGGATCATCGCGGCCACCAACCGGGACCTGCGGGAGCTGATACGGCGGGGGCAGTTTCGCGAAGACCTGTTCTACCGGCTGCACGTCGTTCCCATTCACATGCCGCCGCTGCGGGAACGAAAGGAAGACATCCCGCTGTTGGTGCAGCACTTTCTCGCCAAATACGGCCGGGAGCTGGGCAAGGAGGGCTGCTATCTCTCGCCCGCTGCGCTGGACGTCCTGATGGCGTACGACTGGCCGGGCAACGTCCGCCAACTGGAGAACACCATCGAACGCGCCCTGGTGCTGGCCGGCGGCTCCGCCATCCTGCCGGAGCACGTGGAGGTGCACCCGAGGGAAAACGAACCGGCTGGTGCAGCAGACGACCTCGCCGCGATCCGCATCGAGAATCGGACGATGCGGGACATCATTCGCGAGGTGGAGCGGGAAGCGATCGTCCGCGCGCTGCGCAAAGAGCGGGGCAACCGGCTGCGGACGGCCAAACGGCTGGGCATTTCCCGCCGCGCGCTCCTGTACAAGCTGGAAGCGTACGGGCTGGACGGTCAGGAGTGGGAGTAGAGGTGCCGACCACACGCACACGGGCTGCACCGTTACGCACACGAACTGTGCAAACTGGAGTCAACGTGTGCAAAAAGTAGTCAATGACCGGCAAGTATTGTTTTGAAAGCGCATACATCCAAGCGGCTCCTGTCCTCGCTGACGGTTGGCATGCCTTTTGCTACTTCCAAAAATGGAAGGCAGCCAATTCTTTCGAAAAGGGGGAAATGTCACGTGTTTCAAGCCATGACCAACGCGTCGGTCCGATTGGTGCAGCGCTATCTGCCCGACGCCTTTATCTTCGCCATTATCCTTACGTTCGTCGTCTTTTTTGCCGGAATGGCCGTCAACGGTAAGTCGCCGCTGGAGATGGTAACGTACTGGGGAGACGGCTTCTGGGGACTGCTCAGCTTCACCATGCAGATGGTGCTGATTCTTGTCACAGGTCATACGTTGGCCAGCACGGACCTGTGCAAGCGGGGATTGCGCTCGGTGGCTTCCACCGTCAAAACACCGGGGCAGGCAATCGTCCTGACCAGCCTGGTCTCCTGTTTGGCGGCTTGGATCAACTGGGGGTTCGGGATCGTCATCAGCGCCCTGCTGGCCCGGGAAATCGCCCGGCGGGTGGAAAAAGTGGATTACCGTCTGCTCATCGCCAGCGCGTATGGCGGTTTTGTCGTCTGGCACGGCGGACTGTCCGGATCCGTCCCGTTGACGGTGGCCACGGAGAAGCACATCCTGCAGGACGTCATCGGAGTGATTCCCACGTCGGAAACGCTCTTTTCGCCGATGAACCTGACGATCGTCATCGCCATCATGATCGCCCTGCCGCTGATCAACCGGATGATGATGCCGGCGGAAAAGGATACGGTGGTGTACAAGGGGCCGGGCATCGATCATGAAGAGACGGCAGCCGCGTCTGCTGCGACAGCAGAGGACAGTCCCGCCGCCAGGCTGGAGAACAGCCGGATCGTGTCCGTGCTCATCTCCGCGTTGGGCCTGGTCTTTCTGATCGCCTACTTTTTGAAAAACGGCTTCAAACTCAACCTGGACATCGTCAACTTCGGGTTTTTGTTCCTCGGCATATTGCTGCACGGTACACCGCGCAAGTTTCTCGACGCCATGAACGAAGCGGTCAAGGCGACCGCCGGGATCGTTGTGCAATTTCCGTTTTACGCCGGCATCATTGGGATGATGACCGGGTCGGGGCTGGCCGCCAGCATCTCGCAGTGGTTCATCAGCATCTCCACGCCAACCACCTTCCCGCTGTTTACCTTCTGGAGCGCAGGCCTGCTCAACGTCTTCATCCCTTCCGGCGGCGGTCAGTGGGCGGTGCAGGGGCCGATCATGATGCCGGTCGCCACTGAACTGGGCGTTTCCCATGCCAAAGTGGCGATGGCGATCGCCTGGGGCGATGCCTGGACGAACCTGATCCAGCCGTTCTGGGCGCTGCCGGTACTCGCTCTGGCGGGGCTGGGGGCGCGGGACATCATGGGGTACTGCCTGATGATGCTGTTCGTCACCGGCGCGATTATCAGCCTGGGCTTCCTGCTGTTTTAGCGGCCCGCGAAACATACGTGGAGTCCGCCTGGGCGAAAACGTCTTTCACCATGAAGAAGCCGGCATCTGTCGAATGCAGATGCCGGCTTGCGGTCGTATGCTGTTACACCACCGTCAATTGCGATTCCTGTTGTTCTGCTTCGGGGGGGACCAACTGTTTGATTGCGATCCGCGTCACGCGGTGATTGTCCATGTCGGTCACCGTAAACAGGTGGTTTTCCCACTCGACGGAAGCGCCGACGGCAATCTCCTCTTCGAGCTGGCTGTACAGCCAGCCGCCAATGGTATCGACGTCTTCGGACACCAGTTCAAACGGCAGGTGGTCGTTCAGATCGGTCAGCAGGGTCTTCCCGGCGACGGACAGGCCGTCGACCGTCTTTTCGATGTCGGGACGTTCGTCCGTGTCAAACTCGTCCTGAATGTCGCCGACGATCTCTTCCAGGATGTCTTCCATGGTGACCAGACCGGCCGTTCCGCCGTATTCGTCGATGACGATCGCCAACTGCGAGCGCTTTTTCTGCATCAGCCGCAGCACGTGGCTGATCTCCATCGATTCCGGCACGGTCAGCACGGGGCGGAGGAAATCCTCCAGCCGCACGTCCTTGTTCTGCAGGGCGGCCAGGTAAAAGTCGGTTGCGTGGACAAACCCGACGATGTTGTCCTTATCTTCGTTCGCCACCGGAAAGCGCGTGTGGCGCTCGGTGCGAATAATTTCAAGGTTCTCCTCGAACGTGTTGGAGGTATACAGGCAAACCATGTCGATGCGCGGGATCATGACTTCCCGGGCCAGGGTTTCGGAAAAGTCAAACACGTGCTCCACGAGCGAAAGTTCGGTCTGGTCGATGTGGCCGCTTTGATGGCTCTGGTTGACCAGCAGGCGAATTTCCTCTTCCGTGTGAGCCGCTTCGTGTTCGGACACCGGTTCCAGTCCGGCCCACTTCAGCAGCCGGTTGGCGGTTCCGTTCAGGACCCAGATGGCCGGGTACATTATCTTGTAAAACAGCATCAACGGTGCTGCCACCCACAGCGAGGTCGCTTCCGCTTTCTGAATGGCCAGCGATTTCGGCGCCAGTTCCCCCAACACGATGTGCAGGAACGTGATGATGGCAAAGGCCACGCCGAACGAAATCGCGGAAATCACGTAGTCGGGCAGCGCGAAGTTGTGCAGCAGCGGCTCGACGATCATGTGCGCAATCGCCGGTTCACCGACCCAGCCCAGACCAAGCGAGGCCAGCGTAATCCCCACCTGGCAGGCGGACAGGTAGGCGTCCAGCTTTTGCGTCACTTTTTGCGCGAAGCCGGCCCGTTTGTGCCCTTCATTCACCAGTTGGGTCAAACGCGTCTGGCGCACTTTGACGAGGGCGAATTCGGCGGCTACGAAAAAGCCGTTCAGAAAGACGAGAAAAGCGACAAGCAGCAGGTTCAGCACTATCGGAATACTCTCCAAGCAAACAGTCATCCTCTCTGGAATATTTTGATTGATTCTTTTTTTATGATACAAGATTGGCCCCTGATGCACAAAGCCGAAAAACCGGCGTCCCGGCCCCTGGGGACCCGCTGCCCGGGAAAAACGGCGGTAAGATGGCCGTCTCACGTGTTTTTGCTCCCGCAACGGCCCGCAGAGGCCTGTACGGAAAAGGCGGCTCGTCAGCGCACGTGCAGCAGGTGCTGGCCGTAGACGAAGAAGGCGGAGAGCACGCCGGCCAGGGCGAGATAGGCGATCAGCACTTTCCACTTGGTGGAGGCCGGTGCCTCATAATACGTCGTCAGACGGTGCAGGAGCTCCTCCACCTGGGCCAGCCGTTGGCGGGCGGCCTGGTCCGCTTCGGTGAGCAGCGCGGAGGGAGCGGGACGGGACGGATCGCCGTCCACGAACAGCACCGGTTCGTGCTCCCACTTCCGGAACAATTCCCAGGTCCGCTCCGCATACTCCTTGTCCATGGCGATGCGGTCGCGGACAAAGCGTTTGTCATCCTGCAAAAACGGGATCAGGAAGCCTTTGGGCGCTTGGGCGGCGAACGCCTCCTGCTTCTCGGCGTAGAGCCGTTCCCGGGTCTCGATCGACGAGTCCAGAAGCGGCCAGCGGGCAATCTCCTGCAGTACGCCCTCCAGCTTTTCTTTTTCGTACCGCAGCACGCGCTGCCGGTACCCTTCCCGCGCACGGCTCCACCAGGTAATCAACCCGATCACAAAAATGAAGACCATCATCGGACCGGGGCTGGCTAACAGCATGGCGCCCAGCCCGAGCAGGCCGAAGAACCAGAGTTTGGTGGACAGCACGGAGACGATCCGCCCGCCGTCCAGCGGCGAGACCGGCAGCAGGTTAAACAGGTTGAGCAGCGCGCCGAGGTAGATCACCAGCGCCCAGAACGGATCGTGCGTCCACCAGTAGAGGGGAAGGGCCGGCAAAAAGGCGAGCATGCCCGCCAGCGGCCCGCCGTAGGCCAGATACGCTTCGGTGCCGGCGTCGCGCGGCTGGTCCTTCATCGCGATAAACGCCCCGGCAAAGGGAATGAACACGGCCGGCGACGTTTTGATCCCCTTTCGTTTGGCGGCGATGACGTGCCCCATTTCATGGACAAAAATCAGATAGACAATGGCTGCCGCGAATTTCCAGCCGTACACCATGGCGTACGCCCACAGGCTGACGATCATCGACAGCAGCGTGGTGCCGAATTTGGAAAATTTCAAGAGGCCCACAAGCCACTTCAGGTTGGTCAGCAGAAAAGCGCCAAGGGCCAATAGAGCCGACCTGGTTTTGTTCATGCCAGTTCCTCCCGAACGGTAATGCTAGGCTGTCATCCGGATATACGAACAGCAGCGGGGAAAGTTTCTCTGCAAGGGGCCGGCTGGCTGCGGGCCCGGTTTGGCGGCTTTTGATGTGTCTACGCGTCCAGCCGCGGATTGTGAAAGGTAAAGCCGTATTCCCCGTACAAGGCGTTGTAGCGCAGCTCGGCGCCGTCAAAGTACCAGAAGTCGTTCGGGCGGATCACAAAGCGCATGCCCTCCACCTCGAAGACCGCGTCGCCCGGCTGAACCTCGTCTTTTTCTATCGCGTAAAACAGGCCGCCGGTGCCGGGACCGCCCGTGCGGACGTACAGGCGCAGCGTGTCGCCGGGGCGGAATCCGGCGTATCGCTGGTAGGCCTGGGCAAACGCCGGTTCGATGGTCACGTGGATGCTCATGATGGGACTCCTCTCTCACAGGTCATGTACATCCATTGTACCATAAACGGGAAAAACGCCGCTGATGGCACAGCGGCGCAAGCGTCGTCGTCAATCCTTGCCGATGCTGACGTCGTGAGTCGGGTGCATGAACGGCACCCCTTTGGGCGGCTTGTCTTCCAGCAGACCCTTGTTTTCCGCCGTGTTCCAGCCGATGTCGTTGGTCGGGTGAACCCATTTGTCGCCGGACATGACGGACGGGTCCGTCTCCGTGCTCCACTGGTTGAGCGGCGATTCGGGCGAATTGTAGAAGCTGTCGCCAATCACGACGCCGTGTTCGTTGACAAACGGTTTTTGCATGGAGCGGGTCGAGTTTTTGAAATCGGGTGCGCTGATCTGATGGGGAAGCGTGCCATCGATCGAGACGTCTTCATTCACTTCCGTCTTTTGCTTGCGGTCCATCGTGAGCACCTCCTCCCGGCGAAGGTTGTGTTGTGAGCATTCGACTCGGCCTTTTCGCGAATGCGCAGGCACGGCCAGACTGCTCCCGTTCCATTGGACGCGGTCGTGCATAGGGTATAAAAAGGGGGAGATCCGATGTTTACCAGCGTCGTCATTCCGACAAGAAATGCGGCCGATCGGCTCCTGTACACCCTGTTCAGCCTCAACCTGCAGTATACGCCGTTTGACCAATTTGAAGTGATCGTCCTGGACAACGCGTCCCAGGACGACACGAGCGATAAGGTGACCGCCTTCCCTGCCCACTATTCCCTGCACTGTCAGCGATTCCGGAGACGGCTTGCGATGCACCGTCTGCTGAACGCGGGCATTTCCCGGGCAAAGGGGGAGATCATCGTCTTCCTGTCCGGCAGCATGATCGTGCCTCGGGAGTTTGTCGGCACCCACGAGCACGTTCACGCGCAGGAAGCGAAGCAGGTCCTAATGGGATTGGGGGAGCGCCGTATTTATTCCGTCTACGATCCGCGATTCAGCCCGGCCCAGATGGAGGAATGCAGCTCCTGGCTGGAACATTACCCGCAGATCAAACGACCCCATTCCAGCGCCTGCGTGGTGCCGCTCCTGGAAGAGAAGAAGATTGCCAGCGGTCTGCCATATCACATCGGCCTGCCCTGCCCGGAAGCGGAACGGCGGCAGGCCATTTGCGACAAGTTTGGAACCAGGCTGGAAGGATTCCGGAGACCCTGGGTGCTGTTTGGCACGGAGCACGTGTCCATTCCCCGTGCGGCGCTGATCAAGGCGGGGGGATTCAAGGAACTGCCTCGGCGGGAGACGGAGCAGGACATGGCCAAACGGCTGTGGAAAGCCGGCTGCCAGTTCCGGTTTGCCGAGAAGCTTACCCTGCTCAGGCAGGAGCGTCCGCCCGTCGGCGGCCCCGGTCAACGGAAGTCCAGAAACAACCGCCGCGCGAAGTAAAGGCCCGGCGGTTGTTTCGCGCGTGTCATTCTTACCGGTTTTCTTTTAGCCGCTCTTGTGGTTCACTATTGATGGAGCCGTCAGAGCGGACCGCTTCGGATTGGGCTTTCGGCCCGCGGATCTCGGGGGTCTTGCCGAAATCTTTTTCCTTATTTCGTACCATCATCTGCCCTCCTCTTGTGTCGCATGGTGTTAGTATGACCGGAAGCGGCAGTGATGATGAACAGGCAACGGTGAAAGGAGACGATGGTCCATGGCAAAGAAACAGCACAAACCGCAGCGGCCGACTGCACAACCGGCTGCCGCGGAGGCGAAAACGGGTCTGAACCTGAAAGAGATGCTGAGCCAGGAAGCGCTGGACAAGCTGAAAATGCTGGAGCGGGAGGTACAGGCTGCCCGCGAGCGGGAGGAGAAGGAAGCGGCGGAGCGCAGACGGCGGGAGCAGGAAGAGCGGGAGCGCAACAAGAGCTTTGCCGAACTGCTGGAGGAGTACGACAAAAAAGGCGGAGGCAAGTACAGTTGACGGCGGGCGCTGGCGGCCGGAAGCAGCGGCCGGACACGTCGAAAAACGGCCTGATGAAAAAGCGGCAGCTCTTGGTCAAGGATGAATCCGTCAAGGAGCGGGGACGCGATATCTTGTCCCGGCTGGGGAAAAGGGACAGATAGGCGGCGTACAGGGATTTTTTCCCCGCCTTTCCCATATAGCTAAAAGAAGGAAAGGGGGGAGCCCCGTGGGGACAATCCTGCTGCTTGTCAGCATCTTCTGCGTGGCGGTAGGCACTTGGCGGCTGATCGGCATCTACAAGGAGGGCAAGCCCGAAGGCAAATGGCTCTGGTGGACGGTGGCCAGCGTGGGGATTACGCTCTTTTTTCTCCTGAAGCTGGTCACGGACACCCCTGCCCTCTATTGAAAAAGCACCTGAAGCGTAGCGCTTGCAGGTGCTTTTTTTGCGTCCCGTCCGGGATCAGGCCATCAGGTCGGCGGACGCTCCCGTGCGGCTTGGCGAAAAGCCGCAGCGAAGGTGGC
Source organism: Brevibacillus thermoruber 423 (assembly GCF_000454065.1). Taxonomy (GTDB): domain Bacteria; phylum Bacillota; class Bacilli; order Brevibacillales; family Brevibacillaceae; genus Brevibacillus; species Brevibacillus thermoruber. The sequence goes on along the minus strand of NZ_KE695654.1, from coordinate 121,530 downwards.
GTTATTCGTAGCGCAGCGCATCGATCGGGTCCAGCTTGGCCGCCTTGTTGGCCGGGTAGAGGCCGAAGAAGATGCCGATCGCGCTGGAAAAGGCAAAGGCGATAAACACGCTGTTCCAGGACATGAGCGGCGGCAGCTTGGCGAAGTAGGAAATCAGCGCGGCGGTGCCGAGGCCGAGCAGGACGCCGATCAGACCGCCAATCAGGCAGACGATCACCGACTCGATCAAAAACTGGACGAGAATGTCCCTTCGCCGCGCTCCCAGCGCTTTGCGGATGCCGATCTCGCGGGTCCGCTCGGTGACGGAGACGAGCATGATGTTCATCACGCCCACGCCGCCGACGACCAGCGAAATGCCCGCGATCACGCTGAACACCATCGTCAGTGTGCCGGTCACCTGGTTGAACTGGCTGACCTGCTGCTGCATGCTCACGGCCCGGTAGTGGCCTTCTTTCTGGTGCTTGCGGCTCAGGTACTGGATCGACTGCTGCATGGCGGTATTGACCGACTCCTTGTCGGTCGCCTTGCCGATCAGGTAGCTGACCCACGGCTCTTCGTACCGGCTCTGGTCAAACCGGATGGGCACGTAGGCGCTGTAGGACTGCTCCATGTCGAAGCGAAACTTGTCCTCCTTGAACGTGCCGATCACGACCAGCGAGGTGCTGCCCATGCGGACGCGCTGGCCCAACGGGTTCATCCGGCCGAACAGCTTCGTCGCCAGCTCCTCCTCGAGGACGACCACCGCCCGCAGCTCCTTGTCATCCGCCGCGCTGAAAAAACGTCCCCTGGACACTTTTACGGTCGGCTGCACCTTCGGAAAATCGGCCGTCGTGGCGTACAGGTTGACGCGCTCTTCCTTTTTCGGCCCCTTGAGCATCGCCGTGGTTTGGTTCATCGGCACGATGTGCTCGATGTTGGGACTGATTTTGCTCAGCACGTCGGCGTCCTCCACGGTGAGGTCGTCCGGCGCATGCTCTTCCTTGCTGTCGAAGTCAACGAAGACGTTGAACGAGTTTTGACCGAATTTCTCCATCTCGCTGACGATGGCTTTCTGTCCGCCTTCCCCCAGCGCGGTGACGGCGATCACCGAGGTAATCCCGATCACAATCCCCAGCATCGTCAAGCCGGAGCGCATCTTGTTCGCCCAAATGCCTTCCAGGGCGCTGCGAAAACTTTCCCAGACGTTCATGTCGTGATCACCTCGTCGGACGGAACGGCAATCAGCCGGTTTTCCACCCGTTCGTCACGGATGATGACGCCGTCCTTGAACGTGACGATGCGTTCGGCGTGCCGGGCGATGTCCGGCTCGTGCGTGACCAGGATGATGGTGACGCCCTGGCTGTGCAGTTCCTGAAACATGGCCATGATTTCGGTGCCGGAGCGGCTGTCCAGGTTGCCGGTCGGCTCGTCGGCCAGCAGGATGGACGGCCGGTTGACGAGCGCGCGGGCAATGGCCACGCGCTGCCGCTGCCCCCCGGAGAGCTGCGTCGGCTTGTGGTGGACGCGCTCGGCCAGCCCGACGCGCCCAAGCGCCTCCAGCGCCCGTTTTCGCCGTTCCGCCCGTCCTACGCCAGCGTACATCATCGGCAGTTCCACGTTGTGCAGCGCCGTGGAACGGGCCAGGAGATTAAAGGATTGAAAGACGAAGCCGATTTTTTGATTGCGCACCTGCGCGAGCTGCTTGTCGGTCAGTTTGCTGACCTCAATCCCGTCCAGCGTGTAGGTGCCGGAATCGGGCCTGTCGAGGCAGCCGAGCATGTTCATGAATGTCGATTTGCCGGAGCCGGACGGCCCCATGATGGCGACGAATTCCCCTTTTTCCACGGTGAGCGAGACGCCTTTCAGGATGGGCAGTACCGACTCGCCCGTCTTGTACGATTTTGTCAGGCCTTCGACGTGCAGCATCGGTCGACCTCCTTTCTTCCGAACAGGTTAGATGCCCGAATTCTGCGGTTCCGCGGATGGCTGGACCGGGGCGTTCTCTTGGAGGGAGTCAAACGGACCGAGAATCACCTGTTCGTCCCCTTTCAATCCCGACTTGATCTCAGCGAACAGCTCGTTTTCCACACCCACGGTCACTTTCCGCTTTTTCGCCACGCCGTTCTCCGCCACCCAGACAAACGTGCTGCCGTCCGCTTCCTGCTGAACCGCTTCGATCGGCACCTGCAGGGCGTTGTCGATCTTTTCCACGGAGATGTCGATGTCGACGTGGAAGCCCGGTTTCAAGGCGGACAGGTCGCCGCTCGGTTCCAGCGTCACTTTTACCCGGGTCTTCTCCCCTTGTCCCGAGCTGTTTGGCGTTGTGACGGCGATCGGGGAGATGCGGATCACCTTGGCGCTCAGCTTTTGCTTGCCCAGCGCGCTGCCTTCGATCACCGCGGTCTGCCCCAGCCTGATCTTGCTGACGTCGGACTCGTTGATGTCCGCCTCGATCAGCAGATGGTTCAGATTGGCCAGCGTCAGGATTTCCGTTCCCTTGTTCACGTATTGGCCGTTTTCTGCGGCCCGTTCGATGACCGTTCCGTCGGCCGGCGCGACCAGCACGCTTTGCACGCGTTCTTTTTCCAGCAGGGCTTTCTCCGCCAGGCGGGAGTTGATCTGCGCCTCTAGGGAGGCGATCTCTTCCCTGCGCGGCCCTTTTTGCTTCAGCGCGTACTGCTGCCTGGCCACGTTGAGCGCGGACAGCGCCGAGTCCACCTGCGCCTTCGCCTTGTCCAGCTCCTGCTGGGTCGTGGCGCCCGACTCATGAAGCTGCCGGATGCGTTCGTACTCCCGTTTGGCGTTGTCGTAATCCCGCTCCGCCTGGGCGACGCGTTCCCGCTCCTGCGCCAGTTCTTCCGGTTCGCTGCCGGCCTGTGCCTTGGACAGGTTGGCCCGGGCCAGTTCGATCTGCGCGTCGATCTCCATGATCCGGCTTTCCACGTCGGAGGTGTCGATCTTGCCGATGACCTGTCCCTTTTTGACGGCATCCCCCTCCTTCACGGCAAACTCGCGCAGGATTCCGTTGACGTTGGCGTATATCCGCTGCTTGTCTTCGACGGTGACGATCCCGGAGGTGAGTACCTTGGTCTCCAGCGCGGCCGTGGTGACTTTTCCCACGCTGACAGGCGTTCCCGCTGCCTGCTGTGAGCCCATCAGGGTCATGCTTGCGGCTCCCACGGCCAGTACGGCAGCGACGAAGCCGACGATCCACCAGCGTTTCTTCATACGTTCCTGTCTCCTTGCCTAAATTATGTTATGAGGTTCGAATGGTTTTACGGGGCTGGAGGGAAAAGGTAACAACGGGCACAGGTTGTTCACAAAATGTTCACAATTATGCGGCGAATCCATGATGGATGGACAGATCGGACTTCTTGCGCTGCCGGTTCGGCGGCAAACATGATAAGATGAGAAGCAGAAACAACCACGTCTATTGGGGAGGGAGCCATGAACCAAGCGCTTCGTTTCGACTACTCGAACGCCCTAGGATTTGTCCGGCCGCACGAATGGGCGCAGCTTGCCCCGGCGGTCAAACAGGCCCACGAGCTGCTGCACGAAAAGACGGGGGCCGGCCGCGATTTTCTCGGCTGGGTCGATCTGCCCGTCGACTACGACCGGGACGAATTTGAACGGATCAAACAGGCAGCGGCGAAAATCCAGGCGGAGTCCGACGTGCTGCTGGTCATCGGGATCGGCGGTTCGTACCTGGGCGCCAAGGCCGCCGTGGACGTGCTGGGCCACCACTTTTACAACCTTCTGCCCAAAGCCAAACGGCGCACGCCGGAGATTTACTTCGTCGGCAACAATCTCAGCCCGGTCTACGTCTCCCACCTGCTGGACGTTCTCGAAGGAAAGGACGTCTCTATCAACGTCATCTCCAAATCGGGCACCACGACGGAGCCGGCCATCGCGTTTCGCCTGTTTCGCGCCTGGCTGGAGAAAAAATACGGGCGCGAGGCAGCGAAAAACCGCATCTACGCGACCACGGACAAGGCGCGGGGCGCATTGAAACGGCTGGCGGACGAAGAGGGGTACGAAACCTTCGTCATCCCCGATGACGTCGGCGGACGCTACTCCGTGCTGACCGCGGTGGGCCTCCTGCCGATCGCCGTGAGCGGCGCGGACATCGACGCGCTGATGCAGGGAGCGGCGGCCGCCCGGGAGCGCTACCTGACGCCCGTCCTGGAAGAGAATCCGTGCTACCAGTACGCGGCCGTCCGCAATGCGCTCTGCCGCAAAGGCAAAACCGTGGAGCTCCTGGTCAGCTACGAGCCGCAGTTCCGCTATTTTGCCGAGTGGTGGAAGCAGCTTTTCGGCGAGTCGGAAGGCAAGGACGGCAAGGGGATTTTTCCCGCTTCCGCCGAGTTTTCCGCCGATCTGCACTCGCTGGGACAGTACATCCAGGACGGCTTGCGCCACCTGTTTGAAACGGTGGTGGCCGTGTCCAAGCCGGCGGCGGACGTGACGATCGGCGAAGACCCGGACGATCTCGACGGGTTGAATTTTCTCGCCGGCAAGGGCATGGACTTCGTCAACAAAAAAGCGTTTGAGGGAACGCTCCTGGCCCATGTGGACGGCGGCGTGCCCAACCTCGTGGTGGAAATTCCGGAAGCGACGGCCTATCACCTCGGCGAACTGATCTACTTCTTCGAAAAGGCGTGCGGCATCAGCGGCTATCTGCTCGGGGTCAACCCGTTCGACCAACCCGGGGTGGAAGCCTACAAGGCGAACATGTTCGCCCTGCTGGGCAAACCGGGGTACGAACGGCAAAAAGCGGAACTGGAAGCGAGACTGCGTGGAAAACAGTAAGACCTACCTGACTGTGGCCGAGACCGCCGCCTACCTGGAACTGCCGGAGACGTTTATTCTGGAAAAAATCCGCGAGGGACGCATCCGTGCCGTTCACAACGGCGAAGAATACCTGATCAACAAGGACCAGTTCCAGCATCATCTGGAGCAGATCCGCAAGCTGCGGGAATGGGAGGAAGCGACCAGGAACGAACCCATTCCCGAAAGCTACGACGTGAAAGACGAGGACTGAGCGCCGCGCTCTTGCCAGGGAGCGGCCACCGGTCTATACTGAAGGGTGTAAACGACATATCGGAAAGCAACTGGGGGAGTCCATCACGCAGGGCTGAGAGGACGGAAGCGATTGACCGTCGACCCTTTGCACCTGATCCAGATCATGCTGGCGCAGGGAAGTGGTTGCAAGCAAAAGAGCTGTCTGTGTTTGCGGATGCGCATCGGCCCACCTTTCCTGCCGGGGAAGGTGGGCTTTTCGCATGCGTTCGTCCGGCGGGGCGGCATCGGCGGGCGGGGGATGGCGGCCGTTTACCAAGGCTTCGCCGCACGGCAGGGCGGGGCAGAGTTCCAGCGAGGAGAGGAAGAACCATGACGAATTGTTTGATCGTAGGCGGAGGCATCATCGGATTAAGTCTGGCATACGAACTGTCGCGGCGCGGGTTGTCCGTCACGGTGGCAGAGCAGGGGCCATGGGGCGGCCAGGCGTCTTCCGCGGCGGCGGGAATGCTGGCTCCGCTCAAGGAGTTTTCCGAGCCCGGACCGCTGCTTGATTTGGGAATGGATTCGCTTCGCCTCTATCCGGAGTGGGCGGCGGAGCTGGAAGCGGAGGCGGGCGGTGACGTGCAGCTCAGCATCGACGGGCTTTTGACCGTGGCATTGACGGAGGAGGAAGCGGAGCGGCTGCGCGCAAAGTTCGCCTGGCAGCGGGAGAGCGGTTACGACGTCCACTGGCTGACCGGAGCGGCCATCCGGGACGTCGAACCGCTGTTGACGGATCGGGCGGTGGCGGCGATCCACTCGCCGTCCGAAGGGCACATCAACAACCGGCTGCTGCTGCAGGCGCTGGTGACGGCGTGCAGGCGGATGGGCGTGACGCTGCTTTCCGGCTGCGTGGTGACGGGCATCGCCACGGAAGGAAGCCGGGTGGTGGGCGTCGAGACGACAGCGGGACCGCTGCGGGCCGACGAAACCGTCATCGCCTCCGGGGCATGGGCCGGCATCATGATGGGCTGGCTGGGGCTGTCCATTCCCGTTCGGCCGGTACGCGGACAGATCGCGGCGGTTGCCTCGGCGGGGATTCCGCTGCGCACGGTGATTTTTGGCAGTACGGGCTACATCACGCCCAAACGGGACGGCAAAATCGTCATCGGCGCCACGGAAGACGAGGCCGGCTTTCAGCGGGAGGTCACGCTGTCGGGCTTGACCGGCGTGCTCAACGGCGTCATGCCGTATGTGCCGGCGCTCTCCTCGGCCCCGTTTTTGGAAGCGTGGGCGGGACTGCGCCCCGCTTCCGCCGACGGCAAGCCGCTGTTGGGGCCGGTGCCGGGATGGACGGGATTGTCGCTCGCCGGCGGCCACTTTCGCAACGGCATCCTGCTCTCCCCGATCACGGCCAAGCTGATGGCGGATTATCTGGAACAGGGAAGGGCGGAGCGGCTGCAGCCGTTCTTGCCCGAACGATTTGCGGGCGTCTCGTTGTAAACGATCTTCCTTCCATAAATAAAACCGGTGCTTTCTCCTAAGAAGGCGCCGGTTTTTTCGTTTCGCCGCTGGCTTGGCCAAACGGGGGTGTTCGGGGTGCCGGGCTGGGGCGCCTTGGTTGCCATTCAGGAATGGTTGGGCCGCAAAATGGGCTAGACTTGCCTGGAAAAATAGACACCTCCCCACACGCAGCCGTATATCGTAATACAGAAACAACAAGAGGGGAGGAGTTTTCATGGAGTCGTCGCAAAAACAACTGTTTCAGGCTGAACCGGCGGCGGTCAGCATGTTGAAGGATATGCGCCAAACCGTGCAGAACATTTGCAAGGAGCACGCGCGGCAAAAGGTACGGATCGAAGCGTTGGACGGCCGCGTGTACGAGGGCAAAATCCTCGATGTTGACGATTTCCACGTCTACGTGGAGATCGAGGAGAACGACGAGGGGCCGGACGAAGATCTGGGAGCGGTGGAGCAGGTCTCCAGCCGGTATCCGCAAAAACCGCGGCCGCATAACGGATGCCCGCCTCGCGGCAATGCCGTCAGTCCATACGGTACGGCCGGTCCCAATGTCAGTCCGTACGGGTTGGTGAGCCCCTACGAGACAGGTCCCAACGTCAGCCCGTACGGGTTGGTAAGTCCCTACGAGACAGGTCCCAACGTCAGCCCCTACGGGTTGGTAAGTCCCTACGAGACAGGTCCCAACGTCAGCCCCTACGGGTTGGTGAGCCCCTACGAGACAGGTCCCAATGTCAGTCCGTACGGGTTGGTGAGCCCCTACGAGACAGGTCCCGATGTCAGTCCGTACGGGTTGGTGAGTCCCTACGAGACGGGTCCCAACGTCAGCCCGTACGGGTTGGTGAGTCCCTACGAAACAGGCGGCCCTGATGCCAGCCCGTACGGAATGGTGAGTCCCTATGAGACGGCCGTTCCGCCCGGCAAACCTGACGAAGCGGTGAGCCCCTACGAGGAAGCCAGTCCGTACGAACAGCCTGCCGAGAAGGTGAGCCCCTACGAGGCGGTCAGCCCGTACGAAGCAGTCAGTCCCTATGAAACCGTCGGTCCCCAGGGCAACGTCACGCTGCAAAACAACATCAATCTGTACGGCAGCCCGTATCCCCAGGTAAGCCCGTATACTGACGTCAGTCCGTACCCATACCCGCCCGATTATCCGTACGTTCCGTTCTACCCGTATGTTCCGTACGGCGTGTACGAGGCGCCTGTTTTCAAGAAAAAAAAGCGCCGCTGTCGCCGCAAGGTCATTCCCCTGGCGCTGTTTACCCTGCTGTCGATTGCCCTGATTTGACCATGGAACCAGTAAATGTAAAAGCCTCTGCCGGGCTGTTTCCGGCGGGAGGCTTTTTCCATTTTCCCCGTTGGTTGAGTACAACCGCGCCGTTTGTCGCACACTACCGGTTAGAATCCGGAAAGGCAGGGATGGAGATGCAACCGATTGACAGCAGTTTGACGGGAACGAGAGGCACGTTCGGCTACTTTCGCGAGTCGCTCGAACCGAACGGCTTTACCCTGGCCAACTGGGATTACCACCGGGGATTTTTTGACCGCAAGCTGGACGATCAGGGGATGGTGTATCTGCGGCTGCCGGTGACGGTCAAGGAAGGGGAACTGGACAGCCCGGACGCCTGGTTGGAACTGGGCACGCCGTTTGTGCTGAAACACGTCTACCAGACCGGTGTGGAAGAAGACATCGGCTATTACGTGCCCGTCGCTTCGGCGGCCATGAACCAGTTCCAGGAGCCGGCGGACAAGGATGCGCCTGTAGAACAGGTCTGGATGCGCAAGGCGGAGGCGATCGTCAGAGAGTTGGAAAAACGGTTTGCGTAGCATCAAACGGGCCTTGGGCAGGGGCCCGTTTTTTTGCGGACGACGCCGGCTCCGCCAGCCGGATGGACCTGCCTGCCGCGGACGGAGCCGCCCGGCCAGCACCGGTCTGACCTGCCGGAGGCCCTGTCTATGGCGGGGGATTCCGCGGTGGTGTAGAATGGTAGCAACAGGAATGGATTCCCTTCAGGGAGTTGAAAACGATGGCCTGGTACTACCCGCTGCTCAAACTGTATTGGCGTATCCGCAAGCCGCTGACGCTGGGCGTCCGGCTGATTGTCACGGACGACGAAAAAGGCGTGCTGCTGGTGCGCCACACGTATGTGGGCGGATGGTATTTGCCGGGCGGCGGAGTGGAAAAGGGAGAGACGTTTTTGGAGGCGGCCCGGCGTGAGCTGTGGGAGGAGTGCGGCGTAGAGGCGAGGGAGATGAGGCTCTGCCACCTCTACTACAGCGAGCGGGAAGGGAAGCGGGATCACATCGCGCTGTTCCACGTCACCCGGTACCGCCAGCATGAACGGCCGGAGACGGACCCGGAAGTGGCGGACATGCGCTTTTTTGCCTGGTCGGAACTGCCGGAGCAGTTGTCGCCTGCGACGAGGCGCCGACTGGAGGAGTTTCGCGCCGGCCGTTTTGCGGCGGAGCGCTGGTAGTCCGCGCCCGGTATCCCGGCCGCCGGAATGTTCCTGTGACATTGTGAATAGCAGGCATGACGATTGTTTGTTATGTGCAGAAGTGAGGGTAGACCATCATGAAAATCGCCACCGTACTGCGGAATGACGACTACTCCCGGGAGGTAGAACGGGAGCTGAAGGAAAAACTGCTGGGAGCCGACAGTCCGTACCGCTTTGTCCAGGAGGAGGGCGAGAGGCCCGATCTCGTGCTCTCCATCGGCGGGGATGGAACGCTGCTGGAGGCAGTGCATCAATACGGCTTTGAGCCGACGTACGTCGGCATCCACACCGGCCATTTGGGCTTTTACGCGGACTGGCGGCCGAATGAGCTGGATGCGTTCGTGCAGGCGCTGAAGCAGCAGACGGAGCCGTTTGTTGCCGAGTACCCCACCGTTCAGTGCCGCATTCTGACCCGCGACGGCCGCATCATTCACAAATGGGCGCTCAACGAACTGGTGATCCGAAACGCTTCCCTGTCCACGCTGGTGGCCTGTGTGTACATAAACGGCGACGAGTTTGAAACGTTTCGCGGAGACGGCCTGATCGTCTCTTCCCCGTCTGGAAGCACGGCGTACAACAAGGCGGTGAACGGAGCGCTCGTCCATCCATCCATCGAAGCGATCCAGCTCTCGGAGATCGCGTCGATCAACAATCAGGCGTACCGGACGATCAACAGCTCGCTGGTACTGCCCAAGCACCACGAGGTCGAACTGATCGTGATGAATCCGGAGATCATGATCGGGTTGGACCGGGAGCAGGCGGTCTGGCGGGACGTGTGCTCCATCACCTGCCGCGTCGGCATGGACAAAGTGAAGTTTGCCCGCTACAAGCGGCTCACGTTTTGGAGCCGGGTGCGCAATTCGTTTATTACGGGATAAACGCCGAAAACAGGCGGAGGAGGCGGTTGGGATGAAAAAAGTGGGGACGCTTGCGGCGATTTTTTGCCATCCCGTCAAGGCAATGCGCGGCGAGCGGCTGACGACGTGCCGCGTGGATGCATTCGGCGTGTACGGCGACCGGGGCTATTACTTCCGGGATGAGTCCAGGAACGGCAAGTGTCTCAGTGCGGACGCGGTTCCGGGCATCTTGGGCTACACCGCTCGGCTGGCAGGTGAGAGCGGCGAGGACGCCTACCCGGAGGTGCGCGTGACCGCGCCGGACGGCACTGTGTACGGCTGGGAGGAGACGCTGTTCGCCAAAGTGGCTGAGACGACGGGACGGCCGGTGACTGCTGTGCGCAGCACGCCGCGTGAAGGCGGAGAAAACTGGGAAGATCACGTCCTGCTGGTGACCGATGCCTCGCTGCGGGAGATCGCCCGCCTGGTTGGCCGGGAAAGCCTGGACCCCCGCCGCTTCCGGGCCAATTTCGTAGTCGTGCTGGATGAGGACACGCCGTTCGCCGAGGATGCCTGGCTGGGCAGGCGGCTGCGCATCAACGACGTGGAACTGCAGGTGAACAAGCCTTGCGAACGCTGCATGTCCGTCAACATCGACCCGGATACGCTGGAGATCCATCCGGCCGTGCTGAAAACGGTGGTAAAGCGGCACCGCAACCACTTCGGCGTGTACGCGTCCGTCGTCACCCAGGGGCGGGTGGCGGAAGGCGACGAGGTGTTTGTGGAGGAACCATGACGAAAGGCTGTCCGGCGAGACTGACGGACAGCCTTTCTATCTGAGTTCCTCGTAAATCTCCCCCAGATCGGTGTACCCTCGCCGGATCGCCTTTTCCAGGTATATCCCCCAGAGGGAGGCGGCGGCGACGGCATCGCAGTAGGCGTGGTGGCGGCGGGAGATGTGAATGCCGTGGGCGGCGCACAGGGCGTCCAGCGAACTGCTGCCGATCACCTCGCCCGACAGGCGGACCAACAGCATGGTGTCCAGCAGCCGGTGGGAAAACCGCCGACGGCCATGCTTCCATAATGCGGCGCGAAAAAACTGCCGCTCGTGGCGGGAGTGGTGGGCGACCAGCGGCCGGTCGCCGACAAACTGGAAAAAGCGCTGGAGCGCGGCAGCCGGATCGGGCGCGGTGCGGACCATCTCGTCGCGTATCCCGGTGAGGGAGGCGACGTGGGGAGGAATCGGCCGGCCGGGGTCGACCAGGCTGTAAAACGATTCTCCCAAGAGCAGCTGCTCTCCCCGCATCGCCACGGCACCGATGGAGAGGATGGCGTCGCCGCGGTCAGGGGAAAAGCCGGTCGTCTCCAGATCGACCACGACCACTTCCAAATCGGCGAGCGGCATGCGGGCCCCCGTTTCTTTTCGTTCGCTCCGCAGCGAACGGAGAAAGGCGGCCAGTCCCAGATCGCTAACGTCCCGCTCCGCTGACGGCATTCGTGCTGTCTCCGCGGCCCGGCTCATGTGCCACAAGCGTCCCCACAGGTTTCGGGTGGGCATACCGGCACCTCCCTACTCCGGGTATGCGGCCAGCAGTTTTTTGGTCCGGTCCTGCAGCCGCAGCGCCAGCTTCATCGCCTCGCGCAGCATCGAGAGCGTATCCGACGACAGCTCCGACAGTTTGACGTAGCTGTTGCTGGCGTAGGTGCCGTCCCGCCAGTGCAGCGGAGCGATCAGCCGCAGGCCCAGGAGCAGCCGGAAGTGGTGCTCCACCTCCCGGCAGAACGGCTCCGGCCAGACGCCCGCTTCCCGCAGGGCCGCCAGCCGCTCCAGCGTGGAGGCGGCGTGGATGCCGTGGGCCAGGGCGAAGTGGCGGACGGCGTTGACGATCGGCAGATACACGCCGTATTTCACGTTGATCGCTCCCTGGTAGCGGCCGGTGATGTCCGGAGCGATCCGGCCCAGCCAGGTGAGCGGAATCCGGTGGAAGCGGGTGTTGCTCACAAGCCTGCCGATCAGAATCGGGTTGTGGGCGAGAAGCCTCCGGTACTGCCTGTTCAGCGGCGCAACCACGTCCGGCTCCCCCCAGAGGACGCGGGCGTCGCCCACCAACAGGAGATAGCGGGCGTGCTCCCACACCGGATCGGCGGCCCAGGCGGCGAGGCGCTCCATCCATTGGTCCGTGCTGCCGCGCCAGCGGGCGGACACGCAGGTGACGTTGCCGTGGCAGGGCGGATAGCCCACCTGTTCCAATCCCTGCACGATGGCTGCCCCCAGCAGGTGAAAGTAGCCTTCCACACGTTCCGTCTCCCGTTTGTCCATGCCGTCGGGGAGCCGGTAGACAAGCCCGTTGTCCTGATCGCTGATGACGGCCTGTTCGCTTCGCCCCCCGCTGCCAAACTGGAGAAAGGCGAACGGGACGGGCGGCGTACCGACGCCCATTTTCGCCAGGTGGCGCACGGCGAGCAGCACGCCCTGGCGGATCACCCGGTCGTGGATCAGGTTGACGGTCACGGCGTACGGAGCCATTTCCCCGGCCCGCTTCACCCCCTCCAGCCGGGACAGGTCCAAAAGCTCCCGGCGCAGGGAGAGCAGCTCCTGAAACGAATCGGTGTCAGCGATGCGGTGACAGTCCTCAGGTGAGAGAATGAGTGGATCGCCCTTGGGCGGCGGAGACGTAAGGGCGCTCCGACTGCAGCAGTTCGGGATATCCGTATCCCCCGTGTTCGCTAAGGTCAAGGCCCATCACCTCTTCTTCCTCGGTTACGCGAAGTCCCATCGTTTTCTTCATGATGGCGAGAATGACGTACGAAGCGACCAGCACATACACCAGCGCGGAAAATACACCCAGTGCCTGAACGCCCAGTTGGTGGAAGCCGCCGCCGTAGAACAGGCCCGGCATCCCGACGCCCACTTTTTCGACCAGGGCGGGGGCGGCAAAAAAGCCGTTGGACAGCGTTCCCCAGATGCCGGCGATGCCGTGGACGGAGAAGGCGTAGATCGGATCATCAATGCCCATCCGATCAAACCAGATGGCGGTATAGAATGTAAGAATACCTGCCACGGACCCGATGACAACGGCAGCCCACGGTTCCACAAAGGCGCAGGAAGCGGTGATCGCCACCAGGGCGGCCAGCACGCCGTTCAGCATGCTCGGGATGTCTGCTTTCCCCGTGACGGCCCACGCGATGCCCAGGGCGGCAACCGCGCCGGACGCGGCCGCGAGGTTGGTCGTCAGCGCCACGTGGCCGAAGAGGCCGGAGACGGAGCCGAACGTGGAACCCGCGTTGAAGCCAAACCAGCCAATCCACAAGATGATGACCCCCAGCGTGGTGTAGACCTGATTGTGGCCGGGTATCACGTTGGAGCTGCCGTCCTTGTTGTACTTGCCGAGGCGCGGCTTGAGCAGGACGGTGGCGACGAGGGCGGCCGTCGCCCCGGTCAGGTGGACAACCGTCGATCCGGCAAAATCCTGCTTGCCGTGTTCCGCCAGCCATCCGCCCCCCCAGATCCAATGGCCGACTACCGGATAGATAAAGATCGTAAACAAAATTCCGAAAACGACGTAGACGGAGAGCTTGGCGCGCTCGGCGAAGCCGCCCCAGGCGATGGAGAGGGAGACGCCCGCAAAAGCCAGTTGAAACAGGAACTTGATCCCGACCGGAATGTTGGCGAAGGAAAGGGATTCGTAGGCCGAAGCCGCCTGTTCCTCCGTTCCGTTGAAGAAAAAGCCGGTCAGTCCGATAAACGAGTTGCCGTTTCCAAACGTCAGGCCGAAGCCCAGGGCCCAAAACGCCAAGGTGCAGATCCCAAACGTCAGGACCGTTTTGCCGGCGACGTGTCCGGCGTTTTTCATGCGCGTCGACCCGGCCTCCAGCAGCGCGAATCCGGCCTGCATGAAGATCACCAACACGGCGGAGACCATCACCCAGGTGGCATCCACGGCGGAGGCGAGAAGAGGCAGTGTCGGTTCCATGTAATCCACTCCTTTTTTGATGTCAGATAAACTGACATTTTGTTTGTTATGTGAGATTATATGACATGAAATGGTGGAATGCAATCACTTTTTCGCAAGGCTCGTACATGTGCATGTGAGGAGAATCTTGTTTGCTCAAAAAGGAGGGGGGATGATCTCCAAAAGAAAAAGGACCCGTTTTGGGTCCGTAGTTAGTTAACACATTCTTCATCTGTTTTCACTGAAAAACATATCGGCATAGTATTCGATTTCGTTGTCATTGCGCATGATGGAGACGATTTTTTCTACACATGGAGGAGAAAGGACCCCTTTTTCATGAAAATGATAAGCATAATTGGCTGCGATCTGTTTCATTTCCAGATTTGCATGCTGGAGGAGAGTCACTAGCTGCTGTTCGATGAAGGCAGCGTGTCCTGTCGGATTGGCATACAGATAGTCCAACGCATGGCAGACCTCCAGCTCATCATTACTTGCCAAGGCTGTGGTCATTTCCTCCATGGTCCAATTTCTTGCAGGATGTTCTGGATCAACGTCTTCCGTTTCCACTTCTTCCAGGTATAACCCCTGCAAAAAGGAATCAAAGTTGGGCGCCAATTCAATGATCTGCTTTTGATCAGCATCAATGAATATAACTGGGGGGTCTTCTCTTGTGTTTCGGTAGTCGAAGGCCACCCACGAATGCCCACTTCCGGAGATGACAACGATATGTTTCGGCAATCCCCATTCCTGTATGAGATATTCACTTTCCAATATCCCCTCTTGTTCACCGATGCCTAAAATGTGGTCGATGTGGATATGGTCATCGGCCCAAGCTGTTCATCCATGCAAGCACACAACTCGGACAGCACTGGCGATAAAAAGAACGGATACCCGGACAGTCCCCCGCGAAGGAATGAAACCATGACGATAACGACGCCGTCCAGGACGAGCATGGCTGATGCTCGCTCAAGGCACACGGTGATGATGATGAATCCGTAATGATACAATGAAACAAAATAGGGAATCTCTTTGGGGGAAGAACCTTATGAGAACCAATCTGTATGTTGTGCGGCACGCCCATTCCGTTTATACGCCGGATGAAAGAAACCGACCATTGTCCGAACGCGGCTGTCACGATGCGAAAAAAGTAACCGAATTGCTAAAGCAGGCGAATGTTGATCATGTCATTTCAAGTCCGTACAGACGAGCGATTCAAACCGTCGAAGGAATTGCCCATTACATTGGGAAAGAGGTTGAGATCGAGGAAGGGTTCAAGGAAAGAATCTTGTCTGAAAAACCCGTAGAGGATTTTCAATACGCCGTCGCACGGGTATGGGAAGACGAGCATTTTTCATGGGAAGGCGGAGAGTCGAATGCCGCTGCCCAAAAACGGGGAATCAAAGCAACGGAACAGGTTTTGGCCAGGTTTCCCGGAAAGAATGTCGTCATTGGTACCCATGGCAATTTGATGGTATTACTCATGAATGTTTTTGACAAACGGTACGATTATCATTTCTGGCAGCAACTTTCCATGCCGGATATCTACCGATTGTCGTTCGACGGCACCGATTTGCGAGAGGTCAGCAGGGTGTGGGAAGGGTAAAAAAACCGGGGCACGTACGGGAAGCGATTCGCCCCATCCGTACCAAAACAGCCGCCTTGTGATAAGACGGCTGTTCATGTGACAGGCGGTCCCTACATGGGCCGGGGATGCTCCTTCTGCTGGCGCTGCTGCGAAGCTCCCTGGTTGTCTTCCGTGTGCGTGTCGTCGGCGACCGTGCTGCTGGTCAGGCCGGTGACAGCCAAGCCTTTCTGGTTCAAGTTTTTGGCGCTTTTCCACTGTGCCATGCTGCACGCTCCTTTCCCCCTGGTTCACCTTTAGCTTCCCCCGGCAGGCGTCCGTGTTACGCAGCCAGATGTTCCCGCTGGTCTATTTCCGGCCGCTTTTGGAACGGGTATACTAAACGTATCACCTCGCTGGAAAAGGAGGCGTGGCCGCGTGGAAGAACGCGTCATCATCGTCGAGGGGAAAACGGACAGGGAGCGGCTTCTGCAGGTATTGGCCGAACCGGTTTTGATCTACTGCACGTACGGGTCATACAGCGCGGACAAGGCGGGACAGCTTGCGGAAAAACTGGAGACGGCCGACGAGGTGTACGTGTTTACGGATGAGGACCACAGCGGAAAAAAATTGCGCAGGCAGCTTTCGGACGATTTTCCCCACGCCCAGCATCTGTATACGAAACGGATGTTTGCTCAGGTGGCCAACACGCCGTTGGATGTGCTGGCGGAGATTCTGGAGCGGGCGGGCTTTCAGGTGCAGGAGGGACAGCGGGACCCGGAAGTTTGGCCGGACGGGGATAAGAAGCGGCCGCAAGGGCAATAACAACAGTATCTGCACAAGTTGGAGGTGTCTGTTGGTTGCGCAGTCTGGTCGCCTTTATCAACAGGATGAACATCGGGATATGGCTGTTGGGCATTTTTGTCGCTCACGTCCTGCTCTACCTGTTCTTGGGAACCGCCACCTGGCTGGCCACATCGCTCTTGGCCACGGCGTTTTACGGCATCGTGCTGCTGGTGGCCAAACTGGTGGCCGGCCGGTACGGAGACAAGGAGCACATAAAGTGAAAGAGCCGGCGGCCAGCGCCGGCTTTTTGTTCGTTCATCCGCCCAAATACGGCAGGGCGAGGATGATGATGCCCAGGATCCAGACGTAGACGGCAAAGCCTTTCATCGAGCCGGTGCTGATGATCTTCAGCATCCAGCGTATGGCCACGTATCCGGCGATGGCGGCAAACATCGTCCCCACCAGCATCGGAATCATCGCGGCCGTTTCCACCGGTTCCCTGACCAGCTTGAGCGTCTGCAGCACGGTTGCCCCCAGAATGGCCGGAAGCGACAGCAAAAAGGAGAAGCGGGCCGCATCGGCGCGATTGATGCCGCGCAAAAGCGAACCGGCGATCGTCAGGCCGGAGCGGGAGATGGCGGGCAGGATGGCGGCGCCCTGCAGCGTGCCGATGATCAGGGCGTCCGTGTAGTTGATCTCGTCGAACGTCCGCGTCCCCCTGCGCATTGATTCCACCGCCCAGATGATGACCCCCGTGGCGAGAAACTCCCAACCGATCGTCACACCGGTCCGGGAAATCTCCTCAAAAAAATCTTCAAACGCCAGGCCAATGACGGCGGTGGGAATGGTGCCGACGACCAGCAGGCGGGCCAGTTTGCCGGTCGGGTTGGTCAGGACGTGACGAATCTCCGGCCAAAACACAATGACGACGGCGATCAGCGTCCCGAAGTGAAGCATCGTGTCAAAGAGCAGGCCGGCTTCCTGAAGACCGAACAGCTTGCGGAACAGCACCAGATGACCGGTGCTGGAAATCGGCAGGAACTCCGTCAACCCCTGGACGATGCCGAGAATGATATGTTCCAGAAGCACAAGCATCACGAGTCGCTCCCATCCATTCAGACTGGTAGTGGCTGCCGGTAAATACGACGGTCATGACCGGTTGGTTACACGGCGGAACCGGTACAATCCATACATATGTGATCGCCGGCCGGACTTGCCTGTTTGGCCGAATTTTCTAAGGGATGGGCAAAAAGTTGTGGAATGGATCGCCGCCGGTTGGGTATAGTTAGGATGCAAACAGGAGAGAGAGGAAATGACGGAATGAACAAGAGGCACAACAAAAACCGGGCGCAAGCCGCCCCGGCCAACCTCCAGGCGGGCATGACCGTGACGATGACGGTGGCGCGGCAGACGGAAATCGGCTATTTTCTTCACGAGGGGGAGGACGAGGTGTTTCTCCACCGGAGCGAAGCGGAAGGCCCGCTCCGGATCGGCGAAGAGGCGGACGTCTTTCTCTACCACGACCACGAGAATCGTTTGGCGGCTACCATGCAGATGCCCTACGTCTCGTGGGGCGAGTACGGCTGGCTGGAAGTGGTGGATGTGTCCCCGCGCCTGGGCATCTTTTTGGACAACGGCATCAAGAAGCACCTGCTGCTGTTCGTGGATGATCTCCCCAAGATGCGGCAGGAATGGCCCCGCACGGGTGACCGCCTGCTGGTGACGCTGAAGCGGGACAAGCAGGGACGCCTGCTGGCCAAGCCGGCGTCGGAGGAGGAAATCAGCCGGATTGCCGTCCCGGCCGACAGCGACATGCACAACAAGTGGGTGGAAGGTACGGTCTACAAAGTGATCCAGGAGGGAGCGTTCCTGTTTACGGACCACGAGCACGTGCTGTTCGTCCACCGCGACGAGATGACGGAACCGCTCCGCCTGGGGCAGTCGGTCCGCTGCCGCGTGATCTACGTGCGCGCGGACGGCCGGCTGAACGGCTCCATGCAGGCGCGCAAGGAAGTCCGGTACGCAGAAGACGCGGACAAGCTGCTCCACTACCTGATCGACCGGGGCGGCGCGATGCCGTACACAGACGACACGCCGGCCGACATCATCCGGGAGAAGTTCGCGATGAGCAAGTCAGCCTTC
Organism: Brevibacillus thermoruber 423; assembly: GCF_000454065.1. Lineage (GTDB taxonomy): Bacteria > Bacillota > Bacilli > Brevibacillales > Brevibacillaceae > Brevibacillus > Brevibacillus thermoruber. Next base: position 103,256 of record NZ_KE695654.1, on the reverse strand, counting down.
AAGCGGGCGCTGGGCAAGCTGATGAAGGAGCAGAAGGTGGAGCAGGACGAGGGCTGGACGAGGTTGATTCGCAAGTAAAAAGACGGGTCCCTGAAGAGGGGACCCGTTTTCCATGTCGGGTGTAAATTGTGGTGGTTCTGCAAACAGGATGATCCCGCGAAACGCGCCTGTAGATGGAGAAAGACAGGCATCACACACTTATGATGAAACGAAAGTGGTCTTGTGTCCGTCAAAAATTGTAAATAGTATCGCACTAAAGGATGCACCTGGAACCTAAATGAATGTCTCTCATTCCCCAAGCTGTACATTCCGCTTTTGTTCCCTGTCCCGGAAACATTTTGCGAACACGTTTTTCAGAATCCCCCTGCACCAAAGAAATACATATCGAATCGTTGCTTCAGAAATTGGTACATCAAGTTCCATTGGAGGATGTGTACAGACGGCAACCGTGTCCCAGGAACAGGAGTAAGTATCTCATACGGCCGTGATGATCAACCATGGAGAGGTGATGCAGGTACCATTGGTTCATAGGGGCCAACGTATGCGAGAGCCTATACAGAAATGTGGGTGGGCGGTAGAAAAGAGGAGGTTTTTTCGTTGAGAAAGCGCATGGCAGTTTTTCCTTCACTGCTTACCGTGGCGATACTCACAGGTGTCGGAATGGGAAGTGCACCCTACTATGTGGATGCGCAAAAGAAGGAAAGCAAAACAATCAAACCGGAAGACCAGATAAAGAATCATCGATCTGAGAAGACAAACAAGTTGCTGGAAAGAACCTGGAATGCCGCCATTGCAGCATTCAACATCGATACAAACGGCTTGGATCAGGTAGATTATGCGGACAACCATCATATTTGGGACAAACTTGATACGCGCGAACAGGTCAGCTACACGGAAGCATTGCATCAAGCAATGTCTCACCATAAGATTGGCGACTATGAGCCTCTTTTGTTAGTCGATAAGGATGTAACCCAAACAACGATCCTTTTCCAACGTGGGGACGACAAAACATCAGTGAAAATAGAATTGAAGTCCAAGACGGGCGACAACGGTAAGGAATGGTTTGTTGACGGCCAACCGGAAGAGAAGTAGGCAAAAAGGGAAATGAAGGTTTAGAAGATAGGGGGGATACAGCACCGTTTATGGTGCTGTTTTAGCTTTCCCCATCAAATAAAGGAGGATGTGAGATGATAAAAAGCAACTGGTTTCAAATATGGGTAGGCATTTTACTTTCTGTACTAACAGTGACGGTTGTTTACGGAATCCTTTCGTTTGCAGAGGTGACAAAATGGACTTCAACACAAATCATCGGTCATCTTCAGACAAAACCGCAATTATCAGAGCCGCCCTTCGCTCAGGATGGGGCGTTGTCCAGTGGTGATGCTGTCATCTTGCATTCCACTTTGGAAGATGGCAGCAGGTTTTTATGGATATATGACACCAAGAGCAAAAAGATGGTTCTGTACCGATTTACACTCGACGGATCCGTTTATAAAAAAGGTGAAAAAATTCTTGAGCAAATGTTAGAGTAACAAGCTGTGTTTAACCGTTTTCAGCTTCCGATTTGGCCAAACCACTCCGTGAAACATGAAGGGAAATCCAAGACCCTTATTCAACCCATTGGACAATACTGATGCAGCGTGATGAAAAAAATGTAGCTTTCCGACTTGGCCCGTCTGGGATAAGAGGAGAGCTATTTTTTGACTGCTTCGCGAAAAAAAATAGAAAAAGGCTGTCGAGATGGCATCGACAGCCTGAAATGGCTTCAGGAAACCGTATGGCACATGCTACGAAGCAACCTGAATCTGCTGCTTTTCCTTGCGCCCCTTGTAATAGGAGAGACCAAACACGAGCGCCAGCAGGGCAAAGCCCGACAAGTCGGTGGCCAGCCCGGGAATCACGGCCAGGACGCCGCCCGCGATCGCCAGGAGACGCTCCAGCGGATTCAGCTTCGACATCCAGAAGCCGATCAGCCCGGCGCCTACACCGATCATGCCGATTGTGGAGGTGATCATCACCCACACCGATTCCCAAAACGTGGTGTCGATCAACAGCAGCTGCGGCGACAGCACGAAGATGTACGGTGCCATAAAGGCCGCGATGGACAGCCTTGTCGACTCCACGCCGGTCTGGATCGGTTTTGATTTGGCGATACCCGCCGCGGCGAACGCCGCCAGCGCAACCGGCGGTGTAATGTCGGCGACGATTCCGAAGTAGAAGGTGAACATGTGCGCGGCGATGTCCGGCACGCCCATCTGGATGAGGGCGGGAGCCGCGATCGTCGACGTGATGATGTAGTTGGCCGTGGTCGGCGTCCCCATCCCCAGGATCAGCGACGCGATCATGGTGAAGAACAGGGTGAGAAACAGAATGCCGCCCGCCAGGTCAATCAAGCCGTTGGCCAGTTTCAGCCCGATGCCGGTCAGCGTGACCGTCCCGACGATAATGCCGGCGCAGGCCGTTGCCGCCACCACGCCCAGAGCGGTGCGGGCACCGGAGGCGAACGCTTCCAGGATGTCCGCGAGCGACATGCGCGTCTCTTTGCGGAACGCGCCGACGACGACCGTCGACGCAATTCCGATGATCGCGGAGCGCTCTGCCGAGACGCCCATCATCAGCACGACGATGATCACCAGAATCGGCAGCAGCAGATACAGCTTCTTCAGCACTTCCTTTTTGTCCGGCAGCTCTTCCGGGGACAGGCCGCGCAGCCCGAGGCGCTTGGCTTCGAAGTGCGTCATGATCCAGATCCCGGTGAAGAACAGGATAGCCGGCAGCGCAGCCGATTTGGCAATCTCCAGGTACGGAACGTTGATGAACTCCGCCATCAGGAAGGCGGCGGCGCCCATGACCGGCGGCATGATCTGTCCGCCGGTGGAAGACGATGCTTCGACGGCGGCGGCAAACTCGGAACGGTAACCCAGGCGTTTCATCATCGGAATGGTGAAGGCACCGGACGTCACCACGTTGGCGACGGAGCTTCCGCTGATCGTTCCCTGCAGGGCGCTGGAGAAGACGGCCACCTTTGCCGGTCCGCCGATGCGGCGTCCGGCAATCACGAGCGACAAATCGTTAAAGTATTCGCCGACGCCGGTCTTTTCCAGGAAGGCGCCAAACAGGATAAACAGGAAGATAAACGTAGACGACACCCCGAGCGGCGTGCCGAGAATCCCCTCCAGCGTGTAGTAGGAATGGCCGATGATTCGGTCGACGTCGTTGCCGCGGTGTTCCAAAAAGCCGGGCATGTACGGGCCGAAGTAGGTGTACAGCAAAAAGAGGGAGGCGATGATGGAGATCGGCAGGCCCACGACGCGGCGGGACGCCTCCAGCACCAGGAGAATCGCAATGCCCCCGATCACCAGGTCGAGCGTGGTGTAGTTCCCCGTACGCATCACCAGCCCGTCGTAATCGATGACCCAGTAGAGCGATACCAGGACGGCGACGATGGACAGGATGATGTTGACGATCCCTACTTTGCCGCTGTTGTTTCCCTTGGAGCGGCCGGCGTAGAGCAGAAAGACCAGCCCCAGGCCAAACGCCAGGTGGATGGGGCGGTGAATCTGCGGCGGCAGTGTAAAAAAGAGCGAACTGGACAGTTGGTAGACGGAAAACAGAACCAGCAGGACGAAGGTGATCCACTTCATCGGGCCGGACAGTTGGCGTACGGCGGATTCCTTGTCGTACTGCGCAATCAACTGTTCCATTTCTTGTTGACTCATGTGTTGCGTGCTCATCTAGTACCCTCCAATCGCTTGCAAAATGGAACGCTTCTCCACCCGGATGGTTACCGCCGCGCCCGGTTTGTCCACGTCGGCGAGCGGTATTTCCTGTCCGGCGAACAGCAGTGTATGATGAGCCCTCACCTGCCCGATGAACAGATGGAGGGCGGGGAAGGCGCGGTTCATGTTGACGATGCGAAACAGACCGTCACGGCTGATCAGGTGTTCACCGGGAGCCAGTTGGCTTTCCATGCCGATCCCGTAATCCTGAAAGGTCAGTTCGGATAGAATGATCTGCCCGTTTCGGACGCGGTACGTCTCCACGACGGGCGTGCGGTTGATGGAATGAGTCCAGCGTATGGCAAATGTGCCGTTTTCAGCGATTCGGCCGCTCCAAACCGGCCGGTTTGTCTCCGTGTCGCGAACGACCAGAGCGGGGAACATGGGGATGAGAGCCACCAGAATGACAGCGGTCAAAAGAAGGAAGGAGAAAAGGCGGAACGACGTCCGCCCTTTCCCGGTTCCTACCTGTTTGCGCAGAAACATGGGGTCTTACTTTACGCCTTTTTCGTCAAAGAACTTTTTCGCGCCCGGGTGTACCGGCAGGCTGACGCCTTTCAGCGCGTCTTCGATCTTGATTTCCTTTGCCTTGGCATGACCCAGTTTGTCGGTGTTTTCAAAGATTGCCTTGGTTACCTTGTACACCAGGTCTTCGCTCAGGTCGGAGCGGACGACGAGCATCGACTTGACGGAGACGGTGGTGATTTCTTCCGGTACGGTCTGGTAGGTGTTGGCCGGGATCGTCGTTTTCACGTAGAACGGATACTTCTGGATCAGCGCGTCAATCTTGTCCGCGTCAACCGGAATGATTCTCACGCCTGTGGTGGCAGCCAGCTCGGTGATGGCCGCGGTCGGCGTGCCGGCCGTCTGGAACGCGGCGTCCAATTGGCCGTCCTGAATGGCTTTCGCGGAGTCGGCAAAGGAGAGGCGCTGCAGCTTCAGATCGTCAAAGGTCAGGCCGTACGCCTCCAGGATTTGCTGGGCGTTCATTTCCGTTCCGCTGCCCGGAGAGCCGACGGAGACGCGCTTGCCTTTCAGGTCGGCGACGCTGTTGATGTTGCTGTCTTTGGAGACGACGATCTGAATGGTCTCGTTGTAGAGGGCGCCCATCGCCTGGAACGAATCGATTTTGCCGTCTTGTGCGAACATGTTGGTGCCTTTGCTTGCGTACTCGGCAATGTCGTTTTGGACAAAAGCAATGTCGGCTTTCTTGTCGCGGATGAGGCGGATGTTTTCTGCCGAAGCGCCGGTGGCTTGGGCTGTCGCCGTTACGCCGGCGTTTTTTCCGATGAGATCAGCCATGCCCCCGCCAAGCGGATAGTAGGTGCCGCCGGTGCCGCCGGTCGCGATGATCAGTTGGCTCGGATCGCTGCTGCCGCCGCCGGCATTGCCGCCCTGGCCCCCTTGCGCATTGTTTCCGCCGCTGCCGCATGCCGTCATGAGCGACATTGTTACAAGCAGCGTCAGAGAGAGAAGCAGACTGCGCTTTTTCATGAAAATTCCCCCTTATGTAAATAATCATACATATCCTATAGTACCCTTTTTTCGCAATAATACAATATTTCTACGGAAAATAAGGGACTATACTCCTGGTCAGTGTAAGCGCATACCTACAAAAAACTACAAAAATCTATAGAAGAATATAGTAAAATATAAAATAATGTCGAAACCTTCTTGAAACGAAAGCGGAAACCGATGAGAGAAAGCGTATACATCCTCATGCTGATGCTGATTGCCGTGCCGATCGCAGGCGAGTTGAAATTTCACCCGTTTCAGGACGATTTTCGCGTGAGTTTTGGCACGACCGCCTTTTTCTTTTTCCTGCTGTGGCTGCGCAAGATCCCGGCGTATGTGAGCGGACCGCTGACCGGCTGCCTGGTGGTGCTGTTCCGGGTGGGGCTCGACTGGTTGGGGTCCGATCGCTTTGACTTGCTTGCGTCGATCCACATGCACCTGCCCGCCTTTTTCTTTTACGTGACGTATTCCTGTCTCTTCTCGCTGTTCCGCGTCAACGAGCGGCATCACCGGCCGCTTTTGGTCGGCGGGCTGGCGACACTGGCGGAGATAGGGGGCAACCTGGTGGAGCTCTTGTTTCGCGCGTCGTCGTGGGAGGCGGTGCTTCAGCTTTCGGTGATCTGGCCGGTGTCGGCGATCGCGCTGATTCGCAGCTTTTTCGTGCTCAGCTTTTTCAACGTGATCCAGCTCCGCCAGGCCAAGTGGATGGAGGAGCAGCAGCGCATCCGCAGCGAGCGCATGCTGATGCTGATCGCCAGCCTGTACGAGGAGTCGGTTCATCTGAAAAAAACCTTGCGGCAGGTGGAGGAGATCACGCGGGAGTGTTACGATCTGTACCGCCGAATGAAGGACAGCGCCCGCGACGAGAACGGCGAGGCCTTCGCCCGGCAGGCGCTGCGCATCGCCGGGCAGGTACACGAGGTGAAAAAGGACAACCAGCGGATTTACGCCGGTCTGTCCAAGCTGATTTCCGACGAAAACGCCAAGGACTACCTGCCGCTGGGAGAGCTGATCCGCATCATCGTCCGCGCCAACGAAAAGTACGCCCGCCTGCTGGGCAAGGACATCCGCTTTGAGGCTCGCGTGGACGCGCCCGAACTGCCCTGCCACATCTACACGACCCTGTCGTTGGTGAACAACCTCGTCGCCAACGCCGTGGAAGCGATCCGGGAGCGCGGTACGGTTGCCGTCTCCGCCGCTTTGGACGAGAGGCAGGAGTGGCTGCGGTTTGCGGTCGGCGACGACGGACCGGGAATCGCCGTCAAGGACAAGGAACTGCTGTTCAAGCCGGGGTTTACCACCAAGTACGACGTGTCGGGCCAACCGTCCACCGGGATCGGGCTTTCGTATGTCAGGGAAGTGGCGGAAACCCTGCAGGGGCACGTCGAGATCTGCGAAAACACGGACGGGTACGCCGCTGTCTTCATCATTCGCCTGCCGGTCGCCCATCTTGTGCAGAAAGGATGATGACATGCGCTATTTTATTGTGGATGACGATCCGGCCATCCGTTCGATGCTGGCTCACATCATCGAGGACGCCGATCTGGGGGAAGTGGCCGGAGAGGCGGAGGACGGTTCGCGGATCGACAAAAACTACCTGGAACTGAAGGGAGTCGACATCCTGCTGATCGACCTGTTGATGCCGAACCGCGACGGGATTGAGACGGTTCGGCACCTGGCCGGCTTTTCCGGCCGCGTCGTCATGATTTCGCAGGTTGAATCCAAGGACATGATCGCGGAAGCGTACTCCCAGGGCATCGAATACTACATCACCAAGCCGATCAACCGACTGGAGGTGATCAGCGTCCTGCAAAAGGTGCGGGAGCGCATCCTGCTGCAGCGCTCCATCGAGGGCATCCAGCGATCGCTCAGCGTGTTGACCGGAGGTGCGGGCGGCGAGCGAAAGGAGCAGCCATTGCGGGAAAAGACGATCCGCACGGCGGGCAAATTCCTGCTGACGGAATTGGGGATGATCGGGGAGAGCGGCAGCAAGGATTTGCTGGACATGCTGGACTACCTGTACCGGTTGGAAAAGGAAGAGGCCGGCGACTACAGGTTTCCCGCCCTGAAAGACATCTTTGCCAGCGTGGCCGTGGAGAAATTGGGCCGGCAGGCGGCGGCCGCCGACGTGCAAAAAGAGGTAAAGGCCGCGGAGCAGCGGGTGCGCCGGGCGATCTATCAGGCGCTGACCCACCTCGCGTCGCTCGGGTTGACGGACTATTCCCATCCGAAGTTTGAAAGCTACGCGACCACCTTTTTTGACTTTACCGAAGTGCGCAAACGGATGATGGAGCTGGAGACCCGGATCGAACCGGCTCCGTCGTCCATCCGGATCAACGCGAAAAAATTCATCCTGGTGCTTTATCTGGAAGCAAAACGGCTGATCGGATAGCGTTTGGCGATCACCTCATGACGTTCCTTCCCCCTTTCAAGCCTGGTGACAGATGGCTCCGGCAGGAGGTGTTCCCCTTCTTTTCGGAAGGTGTGAAGAATTTGGCATGCACGGGGCAACAATGAGGAGAAGAGAGGGCATTTGTGGTAAGATAGTGCTATGTGTGTAAGGAGGGAATGACGTGAGGGAACTACGACAACCGTGGCAGCTGCTGTACAGGATCTACCGCCATGTCCGGCCTGTACTGGAGCGGGAGTTCGCCGCCTGGTACCGGCGGGCGCAGGCGATTCCGGACCCGGAACTCCGCAAGCAGGCGCTGTCCAGCATGGAGAGCAAGAAATTCCACTGCGAGGGAGGATCCGTCTACGCCGCTCAGGTGGTCCCTCACGTCGAGGTCGTCGTACCGCTTATCGTAGCCTACCAAACCATCAGCGATTACCTGGACAATCTCTGCGACCGCAGCACGTCGCTTGATCCCGAAGACTTCCGGCAGCTTCACCTGTCCATGCAGGATGCCTTGACGCCCGGCGCTCCGCTGCGGGATTACTACCGGTTTCGCAAGGAAAAGGACGACGGGGGCTTTTTGGCCGACCTCGTGCTGACCAGCCAGCGCCATGCCGGGCAGCTTCCCGGCTACGGCAAAATCATGCCGCGCGTGCTGGAGCTGTCCTGCCTTTACAGCGACCTGCAGGTGTACAAGCACATCGCCCACGATCAGCGGGAGAAACGGCTGCTCGCCTGGTGGGACGAGCACAAGGATCGGCACCGGGATCTGTACTGGCAGGAGTTTGCCGCCGTTACAGGATCGACGATCGGCATCTTTGCCCTGTTTTGCCTGGCGACGGAGCCGCACATCCGGGACGAAGAGATCGAGGCGGTCAACGCGGCCTACTTTCCGTGGGTGTGCGGGCTGCACATCCTGCTGGATTACCTGATCGACCTGGAAGAGGACCGGTTGGGCGGCGATCTCAACTTTGTCAGCTATTACGCCTCGGAGCAGGAAGCGACGGAGCGAATGCGGTACTTTATTCAACAAGCAAAGGCAAGCGTCGACCGCTTGCCCAATCCTGCGTTTCACCGTATGATCGTGGACGGATTGGTCGCCTTTTACCTCGCCGATCGCAAGGTAAACCGGAGCCAGCCGCACATTTACACCATTGCCAGAGAGCTGTTGAAACAGGCCAAGGGGTTGCCTTCCGTGCTGTTTTACGTGAACAGCCTGCTCGTTCGGCGCTGAGGCCGGAGGGTCAGCGCATGTGTTTGCGCTTGTAGGAAAAGCCGAGTCCCATCAGGACGCAAGCCCCGACGATTCCGCCGACCACGCCGAGCCAACTGCGTTCGCCGATGGCCACGCCTACCCCGATGAAGCATGCGGCCACGGCAAGTGCCAACGCCAATGTAATCCATTGATAACGACTCATTGGTTCTGTAACCTCCTATCTGTCAATGTTCCCATTATACCTCATTTTCCGTGAAAACGATCGCGTGAAGTCATTCCGGAAAAGCCGGCAAATTTTTGTGTGAAGTGGTGGAGACTGCAGATGGAAAGCATCTTGCAAATTCGAAAAGGCAAGCAATTGTTTGAAGGCAGCGTTACCTATGAAGAGGGCGACCTCATCGAGGCCGTCTTTCCCGACCAGGTGGAAGTGACGGTGGGGGACCAACTGCCTTGTTTGCGAACCAGCAATTACGACACCATCAGCAATTTTGAGGCGGTGGTGCTGGCCAAAGAACGCAATCGCCTCTTTTTGTTCCACTCGCCGACCGTCTTGGAATTTCGCGAGCAGCGCCGCCGCTATCCGCGGTTTGACATGGACGTCCAGGGCTGGATCCAGTATCAGTCCGTTGATCCTGCCGCGGCCAATGCCTTTTCCTATCAAAAGGTGGATCTCGTCAACCTGAGCCTGGGGGGATTGGCGATCCGCACCAACAAGCCCGTTCCCGACGAACGGAAGCTGTTCTTCTACGTGGAGCTGTACGGCCGCAATCGCGCCGACGGCATCGTACAGGCTGACCTGCAGGTGATCCACGAGCGTGTCGAGGGACCGCATTACTTCTACGGCTGCAAAATTGTCGGCATCAGCTCCAGGTATTTCCACACCTTGCGCAAGTACCTGCTGCAGCGGCAGTTGGCGGAACGGAGGATGATTCAACCGGAATAGCCGAATGCAAATTGGTTCTGCAGGGAACCAATTTTTTTCTGTGCTGCTGCTTGGGGGAGAAGGTAAGGAGGCCGGCGCCCCCTCATGGGAACGCCGGCCCGCTTGTCAACGGCTTTGACGGGACTTGCCATCTGCACCAAAGACATGTCGGAGCATGGTGTACCGGACAGCAGAAACGCTGTGGAACACAAAGGCGACATGTTCATCGTGCGGCTCCAGATGGTAACGCGTAATGCCGTGGCTGGTCAATACCCGGATGAAGTGCACCGCGTCCTGGAGACGAACGGAAAAGTACAGATGCTTCGTCATGGCAATCACCTCCTTTCCGAGAGCGAGGTCATTACACATGCAGATAAGGAAGGCCGTCATAGCCAAACGTCCGGAAAACAAGCTGGTATTGGCGTGCGGGCAAATCCGGAAACACCAGGGCCACATAGCCGTCTGGGATGCTGATGATGCGGTGTGTCTCTTCCAGCACAAACGGAATCCGAAAGCGGATAAATTTGCGCGTGTAGCGGGGAAGACGACTTTTCCGCACCAAGTAGAAGCAGGAATGCACCATGGAATCACGCTCCTTCCGAAAGGGAGCGTAGCAGAAAAAACTGGATAAAAGTAGAAAAAAGCCTGCAGGAGTGGGAGAGTCATCCTGACCGCCGTTTGAACAGGGGCCGAAATGACCAAACTGACAGAAAAGATGGATGTCGGAGGGATGAGATGAGGAAGTGGATGATGGCCGCCGCTGCGGCTCTCGCCTTGACGGCCGCCGGCGGGTGTGAGGCAAACAGCGTGGAACGGCAGGAGAGTCCGGCGGCGGAACCGGTCGTCGCGGCTCCCCGTCCGACGGTGCTGGCGGACGAGCAGGTGCCGTACACGCCGGAGACGCTGGCGGACAACCTGAATGTGCCCTGGGCGCTGGACGTTGCCCCGGACGGGCGCATCTTTTTTACCGAGCGGCCGGGGAGCGTGCGCGTGATCCAGCAGGGTAGGCTGCTTCCGGAACCGCTCATTACCTTTCCCGCGCCGTTCATAAGCGAAGGGGAAGGCGGGCTGTTGGGGCTGGTCGTCGATCCGGATTTTGCCGCGAACCACTGGCTGTACGTGTACCACACCTATCGCCAGGGAGGCAGCACGTACAACCGTGTCGTGCGGCTGCGGGAGGAGAACAATCGGGCGCGGGTAGACAAGGTGCTGATCGACAGGATTCCGGGGAGCGTCATTCACAACGGCGGACGACTGAAAATCGGACCGGACCGTCGGCTGTACGTCACCACCGGCGATGCGCGCGTCCCGGATCGGGCCCAGGACCGCTCCAGTCTGGCGGGGAAAATCCTGCGCCTCAACCTGGACGGCACGATACCGGCAGACAATCCGTTTCCGCAATCACCGGTGTACAGTTGGGGGCACCGCAATCCGCAGGGGATCGGCTGGAGTCCGTCCCATGGCGGCATGTACAGTTCGGAGCACGGCCCCTTTGCCCACGACGAGATCAACCTGATCGAGCCGGGGGGCAACTACGGCTGGCCGGTCATCCAGGGGGATCAGCAGGCCGCCGGCATGAAAGCGCCGATCCTGCACAGCGGCGACACCACCTGGGCCCCTGCGGGAATGACATTTGTCACCAGAGGGCCGTGGCAAGGGCGGCTGCTGGTCGCCAATTTGCGCGGTGAACGAATCCTGAACGTCGCCCTGGACCAGGGGAACCCCTCTGCCGTCCAATCGTTTTCCGTTTTTTACCAAAACAAATACGGTCGGCTTCGCGATGTCGTGGAAGGGCCGGACGGTTCGCTCTACCTCCTGACCAGCAACCGGGATGGACGCGGTGACCCTAGGCCCGGAGACGACCGCATCATTCGGCTGAGACCTGGACGCTAGCCGCCTCGGTGCGGCGGCGTCCCCAGATGACCCGCTGCAGCAGAATGCCTGCCGCCCCAATCGCCGCGATCAGGAAGCCGATCCGTTGAAACGACGGGCTGGCGCCCCAGGCGGTGATCAGCAAACCGCCCAGCAGCGGGGCGGCGATGAAGATCGCGCTCGTCAACGAATTGAAAATGCCCATCACACGCCCAATCGCTTCTTTGGGCGTTTCCTTTTGCCGCAGGTAGGCAGAGCCGACTGAGGTGAGACCGGTGCCAACGCCGGCGAGAAAGGCTGCGATCAACAGCCAGTGAATCCCTGACCCCGGCCGGTACAGCCCCAGCCAGGCAAATGCTCCCCCGATCAGCAGCACCCCTCCCCCCAGCACCCAGCCGTACGCAGTGATCTCTCGAAACCGGCCGAGCCCGGTCACCGTCAGCAGCGCCCCCAAGCCGATCGCGCTGGTTTTCCAGCCGAGCAGCTCCGGATGGGCGGGCGCTTTTTCCCGCAAAATGACCACGAACTGCGCATCCACCAACTGGACGGCCATCAGGGCGATCAGGGAATAGAGCGTGCTCGCAAACAGCACGCGGCTGCCAATAAGAATCCGCCATCCTTCCTTCCACGATTCGCCGAAGCCGGACCGCTCCTCCTGCGCTGCGGCTGTCGGCCGTGCTTCCTCCATGTTTCCGGTGGAGGAGAGAATGGCGGCGGACAGCAGAAAGCTGCAGGCGTTGACGATCAGGCAGGCGGACGGGGAGACGAAGGCGGCCGCCGCGGTAAGCAGCGCCCGGCAGAGGTCCGTGGCGATCATCAGGCGCAGCTTGTTCCGCCGGTCGGCCAAAAAGCCCGCCACCTGTCCCAGGACAAGCCCCGGACCGGCGTACACCAGCGGCAGCAGTGCCATCAGCATCGGATCGGCCTGCCAGACGTACCCGAGCAGCATCGTGACGGCGATAAAATCAAACCAGTCGCCCAGGGTCGACAGGCTGTACGCGGCGAACATCCGGACAAACACGCGGTTGTTCCAAAGCAACAACAATTCCCCCTTTCGTTCCCTTCCAGGGTAAGGGGGAATTGTCAGAGGTGTATCAGAAAGGCCGTTGGACCAGCGCGGGAATGGAGCGGGCCAGGTAGTCAAAGCGGTACTCGGCCGCCAGCTCCTCCCAGAGCGTGCTGTATTTGTGCTGCCATTCCGCGTCCCAGCCGAAGGTGTCCAGAAAAAAGAGCACGAGGCGAACCCCGTAGATGAAATGCGGGACAAACCTGGAGGCGCGCAGGACCTCCATGCCCTCCTCCACCAACTGCCTGGCCTGTTGTTGTTCGGCGCGGCGGTACATGCACATCCCTTTGAGCAGGGTGAGCGAGCCCAGCTCCCGCTGCATCGGGATGCGGCTGAGCTGCTCTTCCGACCGGCGGATGAGCTGTTCCGCTTCCGTCAACCGGTCCCGCAGCAGCGCGTAGAGAATCTGGGTGTACCGGAGCAGCAGCGTAAAGCTGTCCGAACCAAGCCGGGCGACGATCCCTTCGGCTTTGGCCATCTGCCGCTCCGCTTTATCCCACTGGCCCGTTTCCAGGTACAGACCGATCACGTTGATCTCCAGCTCGTCCCGCCACCGCGGGGGAAGGCGGTCCGGCTCAGACCGCACCCGCTCGAACAGCCGCAGCGACTCCCGCGGGTTCTTCTGCACCATGGAGAAGATGTGCAGCAGGTAGAACAGCTTTTCCTCAAACGGGATGGACGATGTCTCCACAAACCAGGCAAAATCGCCCCGGACAAAGCGGATGTAGACGGCGTAAAACGGGTCCAGCTCGATGCCGAGCACGTCCCGGTGAGCGGAGAGCGTCTGCAGCGCCGCCCCCATTCCCATGCCGTGGTACAGTTCCAGCAGGCGGATGGTTTCGCCGCCGCGGGAAACCGTGCACGCGTCCGGTTGGAATTGCAGAAGCGTCCGCTCACCGCTCATGGCTGATCCCGTACTTTCTCATTTTGTTGTACAGCGTGCCGCGCGAGATGCCGAGCAGGTCGGCCGCCGCCTTTTTGTTTCCGTAGGTGCGGTCCAGCGCGGACAGGATGCGCTCCCGCTCCGACAGGGCCGGGTCCGGGGCGAACGCGTAGCCCGCCGGTGAAGCGTGGGGAACGGGCGCGTACGGGGGTGTCAGCGGCAGCACGGCGGGCGGCGGCGCCATCGTCCGGGTGCGGATGGCGGAAGGCAGGTGCTCCGGCAGAATGACGCCCCCTTCCTGCAGGATGGACAGGCGCTCGATCACGTTGCGAAGCTGCCGGATGTTGCCCGGCCAGGCGTAGTCAATCAGGGCGTGCATCACTTCCGGAGCGATGCGAGGGACGGGCTGCTCGTTGGCGATGGCGTACTCGTGCAGGAACATCTGCACCAGCTCGGGAATGTCCTCGCGCCGCTCCCGCAGCGGCGGAATCTCCAGCGTAAAGACGTTCAGCCGGTAGTAGAGGTCTTCGCGAAACCGGCCCTCCGCCACCATGTGTTCCAACTGGCGATTGGTGGCGGCAACGATCCGGGTGTTGACGGTGATCGGCTCGGTGCCTCCCACGCGGTAAAACTGCCGCTCCTGCAGGGCGCGCAGCAGCTTGACCTGCAGTTCCAGCGGGAGTTCGCCGATTTCGTCCAAAAACAGCGTTCCGCCGTGGGCCAGTTCCAGCTTGCCGGGCTTTCCCTTTTTCTCCGCTCCGGTAAACGCCCCGCCCTGGTAGCCGAACAGCTCGCTCTCAAACAGCGCGGCCGGGATGGCCCCGCAGTTGATGGCGATAAACGGCTTCTCCCGCCGCCGGCTGGCCTGGTGGATGGCCTGGGCGAACAGTTCCTTGCCCACGCCGCTCTCGCCGTAGATGAGGACGGTGGCATCCGTCTGAGCCACCTTGCGCGCCGATTGGATGGCCGACTGAATGGCGGCGGAATGTCCCTTGATCGTGAAAAACGGGTCGTCGGCCGCCTGAAACCGGCTCATCTCCTGCTGCAGGTTGTGCAGGTGGGCGGTGGTGTGGGCCAGTTCTTCGTTGAGCCGCACCAGTTCGGTAATATCCTGTTCGATGGAAATGGCCCCGATAATGTCCCCTTCCTGCCGGATCGGGGCGGCGTTGATCAGCACGTGCCGGTCCGGCCGGGGGATGTGGTAGACCCGCTGCACCGAGGTGCCCTGCTTGAGCGCGTCCAGGAGGCGGATCGACTCGCTGTCAAAATGGGCGTCCAGCGGCGTGCCGACCACCTGCGCCCGGTCGATTTCGTAAATGTTCTCGGCCGCCTTGTTCCAGTACTGGACCACGTTGTGCGTATCGACGATCGTGATGGCCTCGCTCATCGTGTCCAGCAGCGTGTGCAGCAGGGCGGACTGGTTTTGCGCCAGCGTGACGAAAGCGCCGAACAGCCGATGGGCGGTCACCAGGCCGGAGGGCGTGCCCGCCTCGTTGAGCGTCACCAGATCGGGCACAGAGGGGCGCCCCCAGGCAAGCAGCCGTTCACCCGCCTCCCGCAGCGTCTCCGTCTCCGGGACGGCGAGAACGGCAGCGTCGCGACCGTCGACGCGAAGCACACCTTCCGTTTCGCCGGCACGTATACTGACAGCAGCGGAGCCGATCGGCACGGCCAGGGAAGCCAATGGACAATCGAGAGAAAATAACGGTTTCAAAAAACCACTTCCTAACCAAACTAGAAGTACACGCATGGTACAGACCAAACACCGGATGGGTGGTGTGTACCGTGTAATCAAAAGTGTACAAGAATGGACACAATCTGTACATATGTGTGTAATTTCCTGTTCGGCAGCCAGCAGAATGGCCGGCTTCTGCCCTGTTCGTCCTGTTTGGCACGATTTCTGCTAGGAAGATGGACACAGATGCATGTTGAGGAGGAGACCGATTTCCCATGGAACAACTCATGAAAGACTTTTTCCTGTTCCTGTCCAAAAACAAGACGCTGAACGCTGCGGCGAAAAAGTGGGGCCTGCGGTTCGGAGCGAGCCGCGTCGTCGCCGGTGAAACGATTGCCGAAGCGATCAGCACCGTTCGCCAGTTGAACCAAAAGGGGCTCGTCTGCACGCTGGACCACCTGGGCGAATTCGTCTACAGCGTGGAAGAGGCCAACGAGTCGGCAGACTACTGCATCAAAACGCTGGAAGCGATTCACCAATCCGGCGTGGACTGCAACCTGTCGCTGAAAATGACCCAGCTCGGCCTGGACATCAGCCGCGAGCTGTGCATGAACAACATGCGGCGGATTCTGGACGCGGCCAAGAAAAACGGCAACATTTTCGTGCGGATTGACATGGAGGACTACGCTCACAACGAAGTGACGCTGGAGATCCTGGACGAACTCCTGCAGGACTACGACAACGTTGGCACCGTCATCCAGGCCTACCTGTACAAGTCTGCCGATGACATCGAAAAGCTGAAAGAGAAGAAGGTCAACCTGCGGCTGGTCAAAGGGGCGTACAAGGAGTCCCCGGAAGTGGCCTTCCCGAACAAGGCGGACGTGGACGAGAACTACAAGAAGATCATCAAGCAGCACCTGCTGAACGGCTGCTACGCCGCGATCGCAACGCACGACGACAACATCATTGCCTACGTCAAGCAATTGGAAAAAGAGTACAACATTCCGCGTACGCAGTTTGAGTTCCAGATGCTGTACGGCATCCGTCCGCAGTCGCAGGTGGAGCTGGCGCGCGAGGGGTACAAGATGCGCGTCTACGTGCCGTACGGCAACGACTGGTACGGATACTTCATGCGCCGTCTGGCCGAGCGTCCGGCCAACGTGGCGTTTGTGATCAAAGGGCTGTTCAGCAAGTAGGAAGCCGCCGCACTTTCCTCGCCTGCCCCCGCGTTGGGCGGGCGGAGGATGCCCTTTTCCCGCAGGCGGTTGGCCAGGATTGGAGACGACAAAGCGCATTCGCCTGCTTCGGTGGTGGGGCGGGTGCGCTCTTTTGCCGTTTGCCCCACGCCGTGCCCTTCAAACCTTTCCTTTTCCGATTTCTTGCCGTTTCATCCCCCCTCGTGTGACAAATGGCGTTTCTTGTTGTAGGCTGGAAACAGCACAGACGGGCTGGATGTCCGCGCAGAGAGGAGCGATGTGTGTCGATGGACGGTTCCATCATTGACGTGAAACCGCCGTATTCGTTTGAACGGCTGCTGAAGAGGCTGGAAACGCACCCGGACCCGCAAATGCAGGTGGAGGCGGAGGCGCGGGTGATCCGCCGCGTGTTTCGCGTCGGACAGCGGCCGGTGGTGGCTGCCCTGCATTTTACCGGGGATGTGGAGCAGCCGGCGATCGAATGGCGGACAGATGCGGCCCTGACCGCCGGTGAGAAGGAAGCGCTCGAGGGGACGATCCGGCACATGTTCAGTGTCGACGTCGACTTGGAGCCGCTGTACCGGCACATGCGGCAGGATGATGTCCTGCGCCCGCTGACGGAGCGCTTTCGCGGGCTGCGTTTTTTGCTGGACGCCGACTTGTTTCAGTCGATGGTCCGGACGATCATCGGTCAGCAGGTGAATCTGCCGTTTGCCGCTGCCTTGACCCGCCGGCTGCTGGAGTTGGCCGGGGAGAAGCTGCAGGACGAACAGGGCCGGACCTATCTCGCCTTTCCCACGGCCGAGGCCGTCGCCCGCTTGGAGCCGGATGCCCTGCGGCCGCTGCAGTTCAGTCAGCGCAAGGCGGAATACATCATCGACTTTGCCCGCGCCGTGGCGGATGGCCGTGTCGATCTGGACAGTCTTTGGCGGATGGAGGACGAGGAGATTTTCGCTTGTCTCACCCCGCTTCGCGGTATCGGCAGATGGACGGTGGAGTGCCTGATGATGTTTGGCATGGGCCGGCCGGATCTGCTGCCCGCGGCCGACATCGGACTGCGCAACGGCATCCAGTTGGTGTACGGCCTGCCGGACAAGCCGGACGAACGGGAGATCCGCCGGATTGGCGAGAGCTGGGCGCCCTGGCGCAGCTACGTGTCGCTCTATGTGTGGGAAGCGGTCGGCGCGGTCAAACGAAAGGAAGAGCGGAACGCATGACGCCCCGGGGCGTCATTTTTTTGGACTTGAAAAAAATGAAGGTTAGGTATATAGTAAACATTCGTGTAATACCGGAAAAATTCATATAGACTATAAAAACTTTCAAAAAATTCAAATTTAACTGAGAGTTGGAGAGGAAAACCATGAGAGAGTTAACCCATAGAGAGACCCTGACCATCGGGATGATGCTGTTTGCCCTGTTCTTCGGGGCGGGCAACATGATCTTCCCGCCGGCCTTGGGGCAAGCCGCCGGTACGCATGCGTGGGAGGCCATGGCCGGGTTTATCCTCACCGGCGTGGGGCTGCCGCTCCTGGGCGTCATCGCCACCGGGATGAGCGGCGGAAATTTGCAGACGCTGGCCGGCCGGGTTCACCCTGTATTCGGCGCTGTTTTTACCGTTGTCGTCTATTTGGCCATCGGGCCGTTTCTGGCGATTCCCCGAACCGGAACGGTTGCCTTCGAGATGGGCGTGCTGCCGTTTCTCCCGGAAGGCGCGAAGGAGAGTTGGGTGCCGCTGTTCCTCAGCACGTTGGTCTATTTTGCCGTCACCTTCTGGCTGTGTTTGCATCCATCCAAACTGGTGGACCGCATCGGCAAGGTGCTGACGCCGGCCCTGCTGCTGATCATTGGCGTGATGTTCGTCCAGTCGCTCGTGCATCCCATCGGAAAGGCGGGCGAGCCTGCCGAAGCGTATCAATCGGCGCCGTTCTTCAAGGGCTTCGTGGAAGGGTATCTCACACTTGACGCCCTGGCCGCCCTGGTGTTCGGCATCGTCGTCACGTCCACGATCGAAGGCCGCGGCATCACCGGGCGCAAAAAGCTCGGGTGGGCAACCGTCAAGGCGGGGATGATCGCCGCCACCGGATTGGCGCTGGTCTACCTCGCGCTCGCGTACCTGGGGGTGACCAGCTACTCGCTGGGGCAGTCCGAAAACGGCGGGCAAATCCTGACGTCGGTGGTTCAGCACCTGTTTGGCTCAAAGGGGCTGCTGCTGCTGGCGGCCGGTGTCATACTCGCCTGCCTGACGACGTCGGTGGGACTGGTGACCGCCTGCAGCCATTTCTTTTCGGAACGACTGCAGGGCGTGTCGTACAAAACCATGGCGATGATCCTGAGCCTGTTCAGCGCGGCTGTGGCCAACGTCGGCTTGACCCAACTGATTGCGATCTCCGTTCCCGTGCTCCTGATGATCTATCCGATTGCGATCGTGCTGATGCTGCTCTCCTTCCTGCATCGCCTGTTCCGCGGATACGCGGAAGTGTACGGCGGAGCGACCATCGCTACGGCGGTCATCAGCATCGTCGACGGGGCCAAGCAGTTCGGTCTTTCGCTTGACGGGATCACGTCGTTATACGCACACCTTCCGCTTTACCACGAAGGCATCGGCTGGCTGCTCCCCGCAGTATGCGGAGCTGCGATCGGCTTCCTCGTGGGAGTCGTCCGCCAGCCGGGCAGCGCGAAGTACCAGGAAACAACAAGCGGCACACCCTAACGGGGTGTGCCTTCGTTTTTGTCGTACGATTCCGCTTGCTGCAGGTTGGACAGGGCGACGCCGCCAAAGATGAACGCGGCTCCCGCAAAAAAGCCGAGGCCCAGATGCTCGTTTAAAAGAAGCCAGCCGAGCAGCGCGCCCACGACCGGCTGGATGAAGAAAAACCCTGCCCCGCTGCCTGCCTGCATCAGCTCGAATCCTTTGTTCCACAGGTAAAACGCCCCCGCCGTGGAGATGATGCCGATGTAGAGCACGCCGGCCCAGATCTCCCAGCCGAACCCCCAGGAGACGGGCGTCACCGACAGTTCCCAAACCATCAACGGACTGGTAAAGATCATGCCAAACAGGGCGACGTAGGTCGTCACCGACAGGGACGAGTAGCGGAGCGTCGCCTTTTTGCTCAACACCGTGTACAAGCCCCAACTGACCGCCGCCAGCAGCAGAATCAGGTTGCCGATCAGGGACGATTGGGCATCCGCCTCGTCCGGGACGCCGATGACGATCAGCACGCCCACGGTGGCCAGCAGGATGCCGGTCAACTGCCGCCCGTTAATCCGTTCCTTCAACAGCCAGACGGCAAAAAGGGCGATGAAGGCGGGCGACGCCGAGGTAATCAGCGCTCCCATGTGGGCGGTGGAGAGCTTGGTGCCGACAAACTGGGCGGCAATCGAGATCGTGACGCCGACAAACGCGACGGCCATGATGAGCGGAAAGTCCCGCCTGGCAATAAACTCCCGCCGTGCCGCGACAAAGGCGCCCAGCACCACCAGCGCGATGGCGAAGCGGATGATCAGGAGCGTAAACGGCGGGATCACATCCAGGACCACTTTGCTGACGACGTACACGCCGCCCCAGATGGCGGCGGCCAGAGTGAGGCACAAGCCTCCAAACAACTGCTGCTTCCACTGCGGATTCATCATGTAAGCCCCTCCCGGGAAAATGATGTGATGCGTGTGGCGTGCCGGGGGGACATCCGAGGATCGTTCCCTCGCCGGCTAGGTGAGGAGAACGCCGGGTACATCGCATTCAAACAGCGTACGCGCCATCGTGTTTCACCTCCCGAACGAATGGGGAAAACTTACCGGCTGCCTCCGTACTTGCGAATCAGACCGATCTGGCCGGCGTGGTAACCGGTGTGGTAGACCAGCCGTCCCAACGCCTGCCGCGGGGTAAGCGTCCCGATCGGCGCCTGCACGGCAGCGTCCCACGCATCCACGGGGAACTCGTGGAGTGATTCCAGCAGATGGGCGTAGGACGAGTCCCGAAACGACAGCAGGGCGTCAAGGTCGGTAAACTGCCCCTCGTCTTGGACCGGACCAATGGTGAAGAGCGTCACCCCGTCCGGCAGAGGGCGGCCGAAAAACATCGCACAGAAGCGGTACTCCACCTCGGCAATGTGGCGGATCAAAAATCCTACCGAGTTGGAACCGGGGGCGAGCCTCCAGGCAAGCTGTTCCGCTTCCAGGTTGGCCAGCGCATCCAGATAGCGCGAACGGGCGGTTTGGAGGGCGGGAAGCATCATCTGTTCGAACATGGACACCATCCCTTTCAGCGTGCGGCTCCGCACGTGTCTGTACGTCCTATTATAAGGAATGCGAGAAGAAAAAACAGCGGAATCCTTCCGAATATTCCGAATGAATATTCACTCAGCGGCGGCGATTCGCTATACTGGAAACAAGACAGGCGAAGGGAGAGAGGGGCGATGGGGATGCAGCATCTGTTTGATCTGGTCGTTCGTTCGACCGACATCGACGTGATCGGGCACGTCAATAACGCCAAATACCTGGAGTACATGGAGTGGGCCCGGTTTGACTGGATGTGCCAACAGGGGTTTACGCTGGAGGAGCTGAAGCGGCGGCAGATCATGCCGGTCGTGGTCAGCATCCAGATCAACTACCGCAAAGAGCTGCGGATGCTGGAGCAGGTGCAGGTGCGCACTTCCGTGGTGAAGATCGGGGAGAAGAGCTTTGTCGTCCGCCACGAGCTGTACAATCAGCGGGACGAACGGGCGGCCGACGCCGACGTGACGATGGTGATGATCGACGCTGTGCAGCGCCGCTCCGTCCCGCTGCCGGACGATCTGGCCCGCGCGCTGGCTGACGCGCTGCCGAGCGGGCAGGCCAGCGGGTAACGAACAACATGGTCAGACTGCCAACAATGGCCTCTCCATTTTACCCGTTTTTCTTCTACAATGGGTAAGATGGGGGCCGTTTTTTTGCGCGAAACCGGCGCGTCGACGAAACTGGTGCAAAGGAGGAGGGGCCATGCCGGGCTTTCACCTGATCTTGTTTGATTTGGATGACACGTTGTTTGATTTCTCGGCTTGCTGGGAAAAGGGCATGCGGCAGACGATCACATCCCACCCGCTGACGGCCGGGCTTGACCCGGACGCCGTGTACGAGGCGCTGCGGCGGCACAGCGACGCCTTGTGGGCGGACATCCGGGAGAAGCGGATCAACTTTGACCAACTGCGCCGCCTGCGGCTGTCGCGCACCCTCGCCGAATTTGGGCGCCGTGCGGAGGCGGATCGGCTGGACGACTTTCAGGAGCGGTATGCGGCCGCCTGCATGGACGCCGTCGTTCCCGACCGCGCCGTTCAGTCGCTGCTGATGCGGCTCAAGGAACGGTATACCCTGGCGATTGTCACCAACGGACCCGCGAACATGGCCGTTGAAAAAATCGAGCGCCTGGGGCTCGCACCTCTCTTTCCTGCGGAGAGGGTGTTCGTCTCCGAGCAGATTGGCTGGCACAAGCCGGACCCGCGCATTTTTGCGGCCGTGCTTGAGCGCTTGGGGGCTTCTCCGGCGGAGGCGCTGTTTGTCGGGGACAACTGGACGGCCGACATCGCCGGGGCGATGGATGCGGGCCTCTCGGCGGTTTGGCTGAATCCCGCCGGAGTGCCGCCTGCTGCGGATCACAAGCCCCTCGCCGTGATCAAACGGCTGGAAGAGCTCTGGGAAATCGTCGCCTGACTGCCGCATCTCCCACATTCTTGAAAACAGACGGATTTTTCGATAGGGTGATAATGATTCTATTGTTTTCAGGAGGGTGAGAAATGAACGTATTGCCCAAGTTTGTTCAAAACAGCGCCGGAGCGTGCTGGCTGACCGAGAACGAACGGGAGAACCTGATGATCCGTTACCGGATTCGCGAGGTGATTCACGAGGAACAATCGGCGTTTCAGCATGTGATGATTCTGGACTCCTACGATTTTGGCCGGATGCTTGTATTGGACGGAGTTGTGCAAACGACATCAATGGACGGATTTATTTACAATGAGATGATTGCCCATGTGCCGCTGGCGTTTCATCCCCGGCCGCGCTGCGTTCTGGTGATTGGCGGGGGAGATTGCGGGGCGGCCCGCGAAGTGTGCAAATACCCGGAAGTGGAACAGATTGATCTGGTGGAGATTGACGAACGCGTCGTGCAGGTGTGCAAACAGCATCTGCCCGAAGTGTCGGGCGGCCTGTCGGATCCCCGCGTCCGTTTCCTGTACCGGGACGGGGTGGAGTTTGTCCGCGACCTGGAAGAGACGTACGACGTGATCATCGTCGATTCGTCCGATCCCGTCGGCCCGGCGGAGCAGTTGTTTTCCTTTTCGTTTTACCAGCATGTGCATCGGGCGCTGAAACCGGACGGCCTGATGGTCTGCCAGAGCCAGTCCCCCATCTTTCACGCCGATGTGATGGGGCAGACGTACCGCAACATCGGCCGATTGTTTCCGGTCACCCGCATGTACACGGCAGTCGTGCCCACGTACCCGGGAGGCTTGTGGAGCTTTACCCTCGGTTCGAAGAAGTACGATCAGCCGGTGGCCGGGCGCGTGTCCGGAAAGGATACCAAGTATGTCGACGAAGGAATCATCCATCAGTGTTTTCACCTGCCGGTCTTTATAAAGCAAGCGATAGGAGAGGGATAGTCCCTCTCCTTTGTTATTCGTTGCCCCCTCTTGTTGTTGGAAAAAGTGGGTTTCCCGCTTTCCCCCGCCCAACTGGCATGATGGAAAGACATGGGGGGAACGGCTGTCGATACAAAGCCCCAATATTTCAGTCGACAACGAAGAAGCCATCATGCAGATGGTAAAAATCTTGCCGCTATACATTAGCCTCCCACGGAACTGCCTTGCGAATGCTCATGCTGCCATATCCTTTTTTAGTTGTCATTTCTCTAAAAGTATAGAAAAGTTACCATAGAAAGGAGAGTGTCTATGGAACGCGTGAAAAGGTTGTTGGATGAACAAGGTCTGCCCTATGAATTGATCCCGCACGATCAACCCATCCGCTCGGCACGGGAGGGAGCATCCCTGTTGGGCATCGAGATCGGACAGACGGCGCCCGCGCTAATACTTGAAACGGACAAGGGCCATGTCGCGCTGATCGTTTCCGGCAAGCGCGGCCGGCTGGACTTCGCGCAGATGGCCCCGCTGCTGGGCTTCCGGCAGTTGAAGATGGCCGGCGCCACAGAGGTCAAACGGATCACCGGATACGAACCGGGGAGCGTTCCCCTGGTGGGACACGACCTGCCGGTGGTCCTGGACGACGAGCTGTTTTCCTACCCGTTTGTCTACGGCGGAGCGGGCGATCCGCTCTGGACGCTGAAGCTGTCTCCGCAGGCATTGGAACAGGCGAGCCGGGTGGTGGCGAGGCTGCCGCGGGAGACGGGCGGCAAATAGAATACAAGACGGCAAAAAAAACGTGCTTCCTCTGCACGAGGCGGCACGTTTTTCCAGTCGAATGGTTAGTGAATATCCCTCTTTTTAAACTGCCCGCCGCGGACGTCGTGAATGTTGCCGACGGCGAGAAATGCGCCGGGGTCCACTTCCTCGACGATCAGCTTCAGCTTGGCTTCCTCCAGGCGGGTGATGATGCAGAACACCACTTTTTTATCGTCGCCGGTATACCCGCCTTCTCCGCTCAGGTACGTCACGCCGCGTCCCAGCCGGGCGACGATGGCGTCCCCGATCTCCTTGTAGTTGTCGCTGATGATCCAGACCGATTTGGAGCCTTCGAACCCTTCGATGGTCAGATCGATCATCTTAAAGGCGATGTAGTAGGCCATCAGCGAATACATGGCGCGATCCCAGCCGAACACGAAGCCGGCGCTTCCGAGAATAAACACGTTGAAGAACATGACGATCTCACCGACAGAAAACGGTGTCTTTTTGTTGAACAGGATCGCCACAATCTCCGTGCCGTCCAACGATCCTCCGTAGCGGATGACCAAGCCCACACCAATGCCGAGAATGATGCCGCCAAATACGGCTGCCAGGAGCGGGTCTTCCGTCAACGGACGAACGTCGTGCAGCATCGTGGTTCCCACCGACATAGCTGTAACGCCCAACAGCGTTGAAATTGCAAACGTTTTTCCGATCTGTTTGTAGCCGACGATCAGAAACGGCAGATTGAGCAGGAACAGGAACAACCCGAGCGTCCAGCCTGTCAAGTGGGACAAGATGATGGATATCCCGACAATTCCACCGTCAATGATGTGATTTGGGACCAGAAAGATTTCCAGCCCGACGGAGACGAGGCCCGATCCGATCAGGATGAACAGCGCCCTCTTGAGCAATTTGCCGAGGGTCAATTTTTTGTGAGTGGCCTGTTGTTTCAACGTTTCTTCCATTCATTCCCCTCCCAGTTTTTTATCTTATTTTTTATTATATCATTGACTGTCCATTGTCTTGTGTATTTTCAGGTATGTTCAGAATTGCAAAAACAAACGGAGGGGGCACGGAAGGCTTCGCTGCCCGTTGGAGAAACAGGCTGCGGCGATTAAAAGGAAGCGGTGACCGGCAGCATGAAACACTCGCGCTCCAGCTCAAAACGCCCTCTCGCCATCAGCCAGGCCCTCGTCTCCAGCGCGACGGGTTCCCATCCGACGAGATCAAAGCGGTCCGGATGAAAGTGAACAGCGATGCGTGAAACAGGAGCGGGAAGGCGGGAGCAGAGTTCCTCCACGGGCGGCAGACTTTCCCCGATGACGTCGTACAGATGCAGCGTTTCGCCTTTCGTCTCCCAGACGACCAGCAGGTTCAGGTCGTCGATGAAGAATGCCTTTTGCTGAAACGCGGGGTTGTACATGTGCAGGAAAAAGGAAGACCCGTGGGAGAGCGGCGCAAACAGACGCGAAACGGGCGTATGGCGCTGAAACAGCATCCGCGCCCGCTGCACATCGTCGTCGGCGAAAAAGTCCCACTTTCTCGCCAGGCGGTTTTCCTGCTTGGGAACATGCCTGATCGGCGCTACAGCATAATGCTGCCGCACCTCCCGAAACCCGAACCGGCGATACAAGTCCGGCGTCGCTGTGAACAGCAGAGCGGTTTCCCATTCGCTGTCGATTTCCTCCAGCATCCGCACAAACAGCCGCTTCATCAGCCCCGCTCCCCGGTAGTCCGGGTGGGTCATCACCGACTGGATGCCGGCCGCCTCACGCCGTGTTCCCTGAATGAAGAGGGGCATGGAGAAAAAGGACGTGTTGGCCACGGCCCGTTCCCCGTCAAAAAAGGTGTAAGAACGATAGGTGGGATTCCAAAAGCCCCGTGCATGAAAATCCCTCAGCGTATCCACCGGAATCCGAAAGACCGTTTCGAACAGGGGGTACAACCGTTCCCGCCTGGCGTCGCCAGCAGAAAAGCCGGAATGGAAGGCAAGCGATTTCATCGCATCTCATCCTTTCTCGCGCCGCATCACATCAGCCGCTCCAGCATCTCGAGCAGCCCTTTGGCAGTCTCGCGTTTATCGGTATATGTCCGCACGTCGCCCGATCGGGAGACAATGTAGTGAAGCGTTTCTTCCGAATGAAGGGAGGAAGAGGCATTGGCGACCACGACATCCGCCTGCCAGCTCGTCATCCGCTCGTTGGCGCGGGCGAGAAGGTACTCCTCGTCTGCCGTGTGCTCCAGTTTAAACCCGACCAGCACCAGGTCGGACTTCCATTTCTTGATCGCGGTGATGATTTTGTCCGCCTTTCGAAAGTGAACAACCGGCGGCTGGTCGCTGGGAATTTTGCCAAGCCGGTCAACGATCCGGCCTTCCTGATCGACGATCTTCTCCACTACCCAATCGGATACCGCCGCTGCCATGATGACGGCACGGACAGGTTCCGTTTCCAGCAAGCGTCTGATCTTTTCGCGCAGGTCGGCGACTCCCTCAAACGGCTGTACGCGCAGCCGGTGATGACGCTCCGGCACCCGGGCAAAATAGCCGTGCAGATACGTGACGTCCGCTCCCCGCGCCAATGCCTGCTCAGCCAGATAACACCCGATGGTCCCTTTTGCCAAATTGGTATGTCCCCGGACCTGGTCCCACCTTTCGACCGTTCCCCCGCTGGTGATGAGTATCTGTTTTCCTTCCAGTGCCATCGGCAGTCCCCCTTTTGTGCCTGTTCCTTGTTCATTTCATCGCACCCGGCCCAATCCCTTCCGGTCACCCCCAAGTTTCTGGTGGGGCAGGAAAGCGCTGCGCTCCCTTTTTCCGTCAGCCCTCGGATGGCTACAGGTGTACCTTGACAAATTATAGACAAACGAATAAAATGTCTACAAAAATATAAACAAAACAAGGGTGTGTTTGTGTGATTGGCGTATCGGAACTGTTTTGGAACGCCTCGTTGGAGGAATTGAAGCGCGGGTACATTCAACAGGACGATCATGTCGTATGCCTGCTCTGCGGCAAGCGACTGGAGAAAGGCGTCGTCTATCCCGCTGACGGCGTTTTTTATGAAGCGGAGCGGTATATGCGCGTCCACATCGAACAGGCGCATCAGTCGGTGTTTGACTACCTGATCCGGCTGGACAAAAAGCTCACCGGCCTGACGGACCATCAAAACCGTCTGCTGCGCCTGTTTTACCAGGGGAAAAGCGACGCGGACGTGCAGAAGGAGCTGGGCATCGGCAGCGCCTCCACGATCCGGAATCACCGCTTTGCCTTGAAGGAGAAGGAGCGTCAGGCCAAGGTGTTTTTGACGATGATGGAGCTGTTGAAGGAACGGGATAAGCACGCGCCGGCCTTCCTGGACGTTCATCAGACCGCCAGAATGGTGGACGATCGTTACAATGTGACGCTGGACGAGTACGACAAGATTCTGAAGAAGTACTTCCCGGCAGGCACGGACGGGCCGCTGAAGACCTTCGCGTTGAAGGAAAAGCACAGGCTGGTGGTGCTGCGGGAAATCGCCAAGCGGTTTCAGCCTGAGCGCATCTACACGGAAACGGAAGTCAATCAGATTTTGCAGGCGGTGTATGACGATTACGTCACCGTCAGACGGTATTTGATCGAATACGGGTTTCTGGATCGAAAGGACGACGGCAGCCAGTACTGGCTGAAAGCGTGATTTTGAGGGAAAGGAAGAAAAATCGATGGATCGACGAGCGGAACTGAAACAACTGTACAAGGAAATGAAGACCGAAGCGGGCGTCTACCGGATTGTCAACCGACAAAACGGGAAGGTGTTCATCGGCAGCACCATGAACCTGAAGACCGTAAACGGCACGCGGTTCCAGTTGAAATTCGGCAGCCACAAAAACAGCAAGCTGCAGCAGGAGTGGAACGCATACGGAGAAGACGCCTTTGACATTGAGGTGGTGGAGCGCCTGGAAGTGAAAGAGGACAAATACGCGGAGGCCAAGGACGCGCTGAAAAAGCTGGAGGAAAAATGGCTGGAACAGCTTCAGCCGTTTGGCGAACGGGGCTATCATTAGTGGGCGGTCAGCGAAATCGTTTCCATCACAGAAACAAGGATCGTTGCGGGACGTCCGCAGCGATCCTTGTTGATTTTCTGCAGGTTTTCTACAGGCGTACGTTTGCGTGTCAGCAGAGCGGCCGGCTGCCGATGACGTGAAAACCCGCCGCTCGTCCGGCTGCCGGCTCGCTGTTACTGGGTGTGCGCCGCATAGTACTGTTTCAGGCTGGAACGTACCCCTGCCGTATTGTTCAGCAAGGTTTTGGCGCTGAAAAAGATGCTGCCTTTTACCTGGGGATACCCCTTGTTGAATTGGAGCTGCTTGATCAGCGCATCGCTGGTCGCCCAGTCGGTCGTGTTGCTGCCCACCCGGTACGCGGCGTGGCCGATGTAGAGTTTGACGGGGGTGCCGTTTGTTTCCGCCGCCCACCAGTGGACGAGCTTGTCGTAGGCGGCCGGCTTGTACCCGATGCTCCAGTAGAGCTGAGGCGCCACGTAATCGAGCCAGCCGCTACGGATCCACGTGCGGACGTCCGCGTACAGGTTGTCGTAGGAGCTTTGGCCGTTCGTGTCCGACCCGGTGGGGTCGTCCTTCGCATTGCGCCAGATGCCGAACGGGCTGATTCCGAACTCCACCTGCGGTTTTACGCGTTTGATCGACTGGTACAGGTCCCGGACGAAGGTGTTGATGTTGTCGCGGCGCCAATCGCCTTTGTTCGCAAATCTCCCCTGATTGTAGGCGGCAAACGTCGCATCGTCCGTAAACGCTTCCTTCCCGTACGGATAAAAATAATCGTCCAGGTGAACGCCGTCGACATCGTACTTGTTCACCACTTCCAGAATGGTGGCGATCACGTGCTGTCTCACTTCCGGAATGCCCGGGTTGAAGATCAGCTGGTTGTTGTGGGGTACGACCCAATTCGGATGCTGCCGGGCGGGGTGCTGCGCCGCCAGTTTTCCTGGATCCTTGCTCGTGCTGGCCCGGAACGGGTTGAACCACGCGTGAAACGCCATGCCGCGCTTATGCGTTTCTTCGATCATGAAGGCGAGCGGATCGTAGCCCGGATGTTTTCCCTGCGTGCCGGTCAGCCATCTGGACCAGGGAACGAGGGCGGACGGATAGATCGCGTCCGATTCCGATCTCACCTGGACGATGATGGCGTTCATCCCGGTCGCTTTCAGCTCGTCCAGCATGCGTATGTATTCTTGTTTTTGCGCGTCGATGCTCAGGCCCGGCTTCGACGGCCAGTCGATGTTGTACACCGTGCTCACCCATGCGGCACGCATTTCCTGCTGGGGCTGGTTCACAGGGGCGGTGCTCCCCTCGGCACCGGCGTTCGGATTGACGGCAGGAAGCGGAGCTGTTCCATTGACGATGTCCGGCGGGGCTGTCGGGGGAATCGATTGGCCGACGGAAGCGTTGGCGGCCGCCCCCGTGCTTGTCTGCGGCTGAGCTGCCGATGCGACCGGCTGCAGCCCAAACAGCAAGAGGAGCAGACTCATCAGCAAGCGGTATCGTTTCAATTCGCAATCCTCCTTATTGAGTGAAAAATGTCCCAATACTCACGATACTACGTAGATGGCAAGCAGTCTACCAATCTAGTAGACGTTTGAGAGAAACATTCGTTGCTTGCGGTCTGCAAAAAACGGAAAAGATGGGTCATGTGTCCCATGCCGCCACTTTCCTTGTTCGGCAAATGCTCCCTGGAAGCGCTTGTTGGGGGTGACGGTTCCGCTGGTCGAGCACATCGTTTTTCCGCAAACAACTTTACAGGAAGACCAGATAGCGATAACGTTGAGGAAGAGTGTGAACGTGCAGCCGGTTGGAAGGCCATACGGACAATGAATGAGGAGAGATCAGCGAGATGAAGATGGATCCGCAAACGGGATCGCCCGACGGCATCAGCCCCGAACGGCGGAAAGCGGTCATGCGCGTGCTCGTGATGACCGCTGTTCCGGCAGAGAGAGACGCGGTCTTGCGTGGACTGCGCGGCGACAGCCGGTTTGACGTGCTGGCGGGGGGCGTCGGCGTGGCGGCGGCGGCAGCCAGTACGGCGCGGGCCTTGGCCGCTGCCGAGTACGACCTGGTCGTGTCTGCCGGCATTGGCGGCGGCTTTACGGAACAGGCGGAAGTGGGCTCCCTGGTGGTGGCGAACGAGATCATCGCCGCCGACCTGGGGGCGGAGACCCCGGACGGTTTCTTGAGCGTGGACGAGCTGGGGTT
This sequence comes from Brevibacillus thermoruber 423, assembly GCF_000454065.1. Classification (GTDB taxonomy): domain Bacteria; phylum Bacillota; class Bacilli; order Brevibacillales; family Brevibacillaceae; genus Brevibacillus; species Brevibacillus thermoruber. The sequence goes on along the minus strand of NZ_KE695654.1, from coordinate 73,127 downwards.
CGGTTCCGCCCGCATCCAGGTCGACCCTGGTTGGGCGGCCCGTGTGACCGCGGCGCTGCGCGATGCCGGGCTGCCCGTCAGCACCGGCCCCGTCCTGACGGTATCGACCGTGACGGGCACCGCCGAGACCGCCCGTGAATTGGGCGCGCGGGTGCCGGGGGCGGCCGCCGAAGCGATGGAGGGCTATGGCGTGGCTGTCGCCGCCCGTCAATGCGGCCTCCCCGTCCTGGAGGTCCGTGCCGTTTCCAACCCGGTCGGACCGCGTGACCGTGCGTCCTGGCGCATCGCGGAGGCGCTGAACGCATTGGAAGCAGCAAGCTCAGTATTCCTGGAGGTGCTACGATGAGAATTGCCTTTTCTCCTTGCCCCAACGACACGTTTGTATTTCACGCCTGGGTACACGGCCTGATCCCCGGCGCGCCAAAGCTGGATGTCACGTACGCCGACATCGACATTACCAATGGCCTGGCAGCCGCACCCAACGGGCCGGACGTGCTCAAAATCTCGTATGCGGCCCTGCCGTGGGTGCTCTCCGAGTACGCGCTGCTGCCGTGCGGAGGGGCGTTGGGCAGAGGCTGCGGACCGCTGGTGCTGACCAAGACCGGCAGCAACGATCCGGCGGTTTTGACTGGTCGTCGGGTGGCGGTCCCCAGCGAACGCTCAACCGCCTACCTCCTGTTCCGCCTGTGGGCCGCCCGGAACGTGCCGGGAGGCGTTGGCGACATCGTGGTGATGCCCTTTCACGAAATCATGCCGGCGGTCCGCGACGGCTCGATCGACGCCGGACTGGTCATCCACGAGGCGCGCTTCACGTACCCCTCGTACGGACTTACCCTGCTGGCCGACATGGGAAGCTGGTGGGAAGAAGACACCGGCCTGCCGATTCCGCTGGGGGCGATCATCGCCCGCCGTTCGCTCGATCTGAAGGCCATCGCCGGCTGGACCCGCGCGTCGGTCGAATACGCATGGGCCCACCCGGAGGCGTCGCGTGAGTACGTACTGCACCACGCGCAAGAGATGGACCCCGAAGTAGCGAAAGCGCACGTCAACCTGTACGTGAACGAGTTCACCGCCGATTTGGGCGAAGAAGGGTACGCGGCGGTCACCGCGCTGCTCACGCGGGCAGCGGCGGAAGGGCTTGTGCCGGAGGTGGACCCGGCTGCGCTGCGGTGACATGGCTGGCGAATCATGCGATGCAGACGCAAAAAAGGGGCTTCCGGCCCCTTTTTTTGCGTCTGGACTTGCTGAACTCTCCCAATAAAGAGAGGGGATAAAGAGGGTTTTGGCAAACGCTGCCGAAACCATTAGCGGATCAATCATGCCGGATCGAGGTGTGTGCATTGGATAGCGATGTGAAATTGGAAGAAGTAACATCCATGGAAGAACACATTGACCAGCTTTCGGAACTTCTCGTACAGGTGGTAGAGGATGGGGCGTCCATTGGTTTTCTCCCGCCGCTGAAACGTTCGGAAGCGAAAGAATATTGGGAAACCGTATTAAAACCTGACGTGATTTTATATGCAGCGAAAGTGAACCATGAGATCGTCGGAAGCGTCCAACTGCATCTATGCACCAAACCGAACGGTCTTCACCGGGCGGAAATCGCAAAACTAATGACGCATCCGAATGTCAGACGCCAGGGCATTGGCCGTTCCCTCATGCAAAAAGCGGAAGAACGGGCAAAACAGGAAGGCCGTTCGCTTTTGGTTCTCGACACAAGAGAAGGAGATCCGTCCAATTACCTCTACACGTCGATCGGTTTTGTCGAAGCGGGACGAATCCCTCGCTATGCCCAATCAGCAAACGGGGAACTCCACGCAACCGTTATTTACTATAAGTTGTTGTAAGGCAGCCGTCGAAATCGAGTTTGCTCTCTGTTGCCATCTCGGCAGGGGCAGGCTGCCTCACGTGACAGGGATTCATTGGACGCAAACGGAATAGTTCTTTTTGTGAAGGCTATCAGGCGAGCAATCCGTTGTCACAACAGGAGTGGAAGGCAGGAACTGTGTTACGGATTCGTTGCGAGTACAAATTTCTTGGGGGTATGGTTTGACAAGCATAACAGGCGCATGAAACATTGGGAGAAAATCGCAAAAGTCTGGCATTCCCGCGTTCCGGAAAGGTTCAAGGAATGGAAAGAGATAGAAGGCTTTTTGATGGCACTGGTTTGACCGTGGAGTCTGCACGTGGATGACATGGGACTCCCCGCAGCGCTGAGCCTGGTTGGCAAGAAACCACGGTTCAGCGCTGCTTGTTGGTCGGGGGCCGGGTGTTCGAAAAGTCTTGGACGGGTACAGTATCTATTCGACAAATATGGAAACAGCGCTGTAAAGCAATAAGAGTCCCATGAATATACGGAAAGCTCTTTCGTATTTGGAGAGAATCTTTTGAAAGATTGCGCCAAAGATTGCCCAACAGGCGGTACCCAAAAAGCCTGCAAACGCAAGGAACAATGAAAAGAGAACCAGGCTGCTGTTCGAATGGTGAAAGGGGAGAACAAAAGTGGATATCGCCGTGATCCCGTACAACAGCACTTTTGGATTGACAAACTGCAAGACGAACCCTGCCAGGAACGAGTTTGATTTTTCGCTACCCTCTTTTTTTCCGCCGGGCTTGTTCATCATGATTTTCATGGCAAGGTACACCAGATACAGTCCCCCCAATATACTCATCACTTCCTTGATCTTGGGGATGAAACTGTACAAAAAGAGATTGAAGTAACTGCTCAACAGCGAGATGACGGCAATCCCGGCGGTTACACCAAAAATGAACCTGAGCGACTTCCTGAAACCGTACTTGTTCGCATACGCCATGGCCATCATGTTGTTCGGACCTGGTGTAAACGAGGTGACAAAAACATACAGCAAAAACGGAACCAATGGCATGTCTGACCGACTCCTTTGTGGGTTATAATGGGGGAAACGTTCGTTATAACGTATGTTGTTCGTTATGATTATACAACATGTTCGTTATAAAGCACAATGGGGGTGTAATATTCGTGGACAACATCAATGCTGTGCTTGCGGAAAACCTGAAAACCCTGCGGGCAAACAGGAAGCTGAGTTTGGACAAGGTCGCCGAATTGACAGGGGTCAGCAAAACGATGCTGAGCCAAATTGAACGGGGAGAATCCAATCCAACGATTCATACCGTATGGAAAATCGCCACTGGCTTGAAAATTTCATTCACGGCCCTGATCAACCAACCCCAACCCGACACGGTTGTCGTTACAAAACATGACATTCAAACCTTGCAAGAAGATAATGGGAAATACCGGCTGTATCCCTTTTTTCCTTTTGATGAGGGCAGGCGCTTTGAAATGTATGCCGTGGAGATTGACAAGGGGGGGTATTTAAGTGCCGATCCGCACGGTGCGGGAACCGAGGAATTTATCACCGTATTTGATGGTGAGCTGACGATCCGAGTGAATAACGAGGAATATACCGTAAAAACCGGGGAGTCCATTCGATTCAGGGCAGATCGGCCTCATGTTTATCACAATTCAGGTGATTCCTTAACGCGCATGAGCATGGTCATATACTATCCTGACAGTGTCTGATGTGGTCAAGGTGTGGTCAAATCCTTTTTCCCTTTCCCAAAATCATAGCAATAAAAACGAAAACCCTTGATAGACAAGGGTTTTCCGTTCTATTTCAATGTCAGCAGCCTCACGCTCTCCACATGTGTTGGGTAGACAGTACGAACAAAGAACGTTGTGTCCCCAATCAAATGAAAGGACTGCATACCTTGTGTAGTATGCAGTCCACCTTAAAAAATGGTGCAAGTACCTTAAAGGGTACAAGACCTCTCATCAAGTCATTCCCAATAGCAACTCCGCTCGTTTTTACAGACTTCATGTCGATTACTGATAATCAAGCTCCTTTCGTCACCGAGAAGTTGAAATAAGCGTTGGACATCCCCCGCCAGACGTAATCGTCTATTGTTCATATCTTTGGCGAATTTGGGGATTTGTCCCATCAATTATTTTCCTTGTGTACATATACTGTATGGAACCCTCATTCAAAAGCAAGGAGAGGTTATCCGTGACAATTGGACAGGTAACGCAGGTGAGTATACCCTACCCATCGACATGGAATCTACACGCTAGTGTTGGTGGCAGACCATTAACTTCAGGAACACTGCACATTACCGCTGTCGTAAACAACAAAATAAGTGGTGCCGTTAATTATCGCGGGACCCTTATTCCCATTCAAGGATATTGGAATGAAAACACCAAACAAATCACATTTGATTCACCTTATGCATCATACGTTGGCAATTTGACCATTTTTGATGAGCCACAGATTGCTGTTCGACATTATGTTTTAAGAGGGAGTTTAATAATGAAACCTCCTTCGATACGAGCAGGTGAGCGTGGAACCTGGGTGGCTACAACTGATATAAGATTGACCGGACAAATGTGAAAAAACAATTCCCCCCTATTCATCTTTCCTGACCAAAAGTGAACAGCACTCCAATAAGGTCGAGCAATTTGTCTCTTTCGTAATCAGGGATTGGATAAGCTTGTAACCTAGACAATAGTTCTCCAAGGGAACTATTTATGTAGGTAGCTGAAATTCCTTTTTTAAGTCACACAAGTTTGTCCATTGAACTCCCAGATACAGTTTTAATATGTACCCAATAGTCTGGTTCAAAATGATTTTTCTCCACTAATTTATTGGTTATTTTAGGCTGTTTTCGTAAAGATTGTTGCTGAATGAATACTGCCTACACGAAAAAATGGGAGCCTACGTTACATAAGCTCCCGTTAGTGCAAGGAGAATCTTCTAATCATTTAATCCCTTTCCATTGAGAATTTGCTGCATATATTTTTCAATCCTTGACTCCCGAGTTTTGGATTGTTTGGGTTTCGAAAAATAAAGAATGTACGCTCTTTGCCGTCCCGGCGTCAACGCTTCAAACGCAGCTTTCAAGGCAGGGAGTTCATCAAATTTTTTGTGAAGTTCTTCAGGAATAATGAGTTCTGCATTCTGTTTAACATTCACTTTCAAACCGGCTTTTTCCACTTCAATGGCTTCAAAAATATAGGCTTTCAAGATGGGTTCCAACTCGACTATTTCTTGAACATTGGTGAACCGAATCTGGCGCGCTGCCTGTACATTCTCCGTTTGTTGGATGAGAATCCCATGGGGATCCTGTAACAAGGCACCCTTGTGAAACAGAAGCGCACAATATTCTTTAAATCCATGTATTAAAACGATGTTTTTTTCTCAAACGTGTAACAAGGATGCATCCACTTAAATTCTTCGGTCAGTTCACAGTCAAGAACGATACTTCTCAACTTCTCATATTCTTCCTTCCACTTTTTGGCTTTGCTTATAAATTCATCAACCTTAGGATTCATCCGACGAATTGCCATCAAGGAACACACCTCTTCAATTTGTCCATCCGTTGACTGTCAAGCAGATCTGGCGTGGAAAGGTACAGGGAGCTTCTATTGCTATTCTGCCCGTTCGTAAAAGAAGAAAACCCTTGATAGACAAGGGGTTTCAACGCTATTTCAGTGTCAGCAGCGTCACGCTCTCCAGTTGGGTTCAAGAAGAGCTAAAATGCTGCCTTCGCTTGGAATTCACGCTGATATCTGGTGAAGTGCCTCCAGGGCGTCGGATTCGGTCTCCTTGAATAAGACCATGTTTCCCTGATTGGATTCGTACATGAAGGCGTTCAGGCTGTTGCTTTGGTAGCTGCTGAAATCACCGACGATCGCGACTTTCATCCGGTAGTTGGTAAACTTCTGCAGGATCTCACCGGCCAGTCCGGTTTTCAGATCAAAGAACGCTTCCGTGAAATGTTCTTTTCGCAGCACCATCTTGTCACATCCGCTGTTGTACCACACGTTGGTAAGCAGGTCCAGTGCATCCTGTGCGTTCTCAATCAGGATGGATTCACTTTCGATGACGGCGATTTTGGAACCGTTCTGCTCATTCACGGTGATCTTCAAGTGACCACTCTCCCTTCGTCCATACTTGACACTGTCCAAACTTCCTCTTCTGATTTCAGAAATCACAGGGCTAGTGAAAGCCACTCCAGCGATGGAGTGGCCCGTTCGTTTAACACAGTTACTTCTGTATCAGTTGAATAAGGTTGCCGCATGTATCGTCGAAGACAGCTATTGTGACTTCGCCTATTTTTGTCGGCTCCTTCGTAAACTTCACGCCCTTTTCCAACAATCGTTTGTACTCTTTCTGAATATCTGCAACACCAAACATGGTTGCCGGGATGCCATCGGCAAATATCTTCTGTTGATACGCTTTGGCGGCAGGATTGTCATTCGGTTCGAGTAAAAGCTCGGTACCGTCTTGCTCATCGGGAGATACAAGCGTGATCCACCTAAATTTCCCCATGGGAACGTCTTGCTTTTTTACAAAGCCCAGCGTTTCTGTATAAAACTTCAAAGCCTTCTCCTGATCTTCAACAAATATACTCGTAATAATGATTTTCAACATGTTGTTGCCTCCTGATATTTACGACGTTGGTGCTCTGTTAACAATCTGGTTTCAATCAGAAAAAACCATACGTAGGCATAGAACTTATGCCTGCCCCCACAATTTCAGCAGAGCCACGCTCTCCACATGACTCGTATGCGGAAACATATCCAACGGCTGGGCGCTGACAAGCTCGTAGCGGGCCAGCAGCTTCGCCACGTCTTTGCCCAGGGTGGACGGATTGCAGGAGACGTAGACGATCCGCTGCGGCTGTACCTCCAAGAGGGAGCGTATCAGGGCGTCGTCCAGGCCGGTGCGGGGCGGGTCCACCACAACGACGTCCGGTTTTACACCCTGCTTGGCCCACTTCGGCATCAGCACCTCGGCGCGGCCGACGTGGAAGGTGGCGTTGGCGGCCCCGTTTTTCTCGGCGTTGCGGCGGGCATCCTCGACCGCTTCGGGAATCAGCTCGATGCCCCGTACCTCCCGGGCGTAGGGTGCCAGCCAGAGGGCGATCGTCCCCGTGCCGCAGTAGAGGTCCAGCACCAGTTCGCTGCCGGTCAGCCCGGCGGCTTTTTTGACTTCCTCGTACAGCTTGCGCGTCTGCTCCGGGTTCAGTTGGAAAAAGGCGCGGGCGGAGAGGTCGAACGAGAGCTCCCCCAACTGCTCCGCGATGGACGGTCTTCCCCAGAGCTGGCGGGTGGTGTCGCCGAAGACCAGCGACGTTTTTTTCCGATTGACGTTTTGCACGATGCTGACCAGGCCGGGCAGACGGGTGCGCAGTTCCAGGATCAGTTCCTTGACGCGCGGAATCTCCTCGGTGGCCGTCACCAGCGTGAGCTGCGTCTCGCCCGTGGCGAAGGCCGCGCGGGCCACGATGGTGCGGATGACACCGGTCCGTTTTCGTTCATCGTACGCGGGAATGCCCAGCTCCTCCATGACCTGTCGCGCCGTGCGGACGATCTCGTTGGTCGCCTCGTGCTGCACGCGGCAGGACTCCAGGTCGACGAGGCGGTGGCTGCCCGTCTGGTACAGGCCGGCCACCAGCCGGCCGTTCTGCCTTCCCACCTGAAACTGCGCCTTGTTGCGGTAGCCCCAGGGGTTCTCCATGCCGATCGTCTCCGCCACCGGCGGATTTTCCAGCCGGGCGTACTTGCGCAGCGATTCGATCACCAGCTCCCGCTTGCTGGCCAATTGGGCCTGGTAGTCCATGTGCTGCAGGCTGCAGCCGCCGCATTCCTCATAGACCGGACAGGGGGGCTCGACCCGCGCGGGGGAACGCTCCACCACGCGCACCAGCCGGGCGACGGCGTAGGTTTCCTTGACGTCCGTCACTTCCGCGTGTACCACTTCCCCCGGCAAGGCCTTTTCCACAAAGACGATTTTCCGCTTGTAATAGCCGATGCCTTCGCCGTTGATGCCGAGACTTTTGATCGTCAGGGTCATCTGCTGGCCGACGCGAATGGCGGCTTCCTGCTGCTGATACGATTTGTTCATGCGTGCCGATCTCCTTCGAACGTGGTTGTCTCTTAATTATACCGCTTCTTGGACCTGTGCCAAAACGAATCCGCTCCAAATCAGCTTTTCCGGCAGGATTCTTCCGCCTTGTTTTTTCCACGCGGAACGAATGAGACAGCACCAGCCTGCCAATGATGCCGGCTTTCTCCCTTGTCCCGTTTTTGCTATAATAGGGCAGAGAAAAACGAGGGAGCTGTGACGGAAGATGCAAGAGCTGTTTGACAAAATGAAGGAATATCTGAACATGGATACGGAGATTTCCTTTGAAGAATTTGACGGGTACTATAAAAAAGTGATCGCGTTTCTGAACGACAACTGGACCGGTTTGAACGAGGACGAGACCCTGCACATGCTGTTCATCCTCGACAACCTCAAGTCCAACGGCGAGGATCGCGCCAAGCGCAAGGAAAAAGAGGCGAAAAAGTACGCCAAGATGGCGCAGCGTTCGGAAATCTGGGCAACGGCGCTGATCAAGCGCCTGCGCGACGCCGGCCTGAGCGACGAGGAGATCGGCAAGCGCTACGAAGCGATCTACGAAGCGGTGTAACTTTACAGAAGAACCAAGCGGGGACGGCGATCCCCGCTTTTTCTTTTTTGTTTGGTCTGTAACTTCTTCCCGCCTTGTACGTGTATGGGATGAGGGGAGGAAATGATGAGAGACGATTCCCTGGAAGAGATCTTTCGCCTGTACATGAACGACATCTACCGCTATCTGTATGCGTTTTGCCGTGACCACCATCTGGCGGAGGAACTGGTACAGGAGACGTTTTATCGCGCCTATCTGTCACTGGAAACGGATGTGGACGAGCGGATAAAACCGTGGCTCTTGCGAGTGGCCCGCAACGCGCTGATCGACCACGAGCGGAAGCGAAAGCGGACGAAACCCAAGGACGTGTCGTTTTTTGAGGAGAAGCTGGTCAGCCAGGGGCCCGAACAGAGTCTGTTCGTCCGGGAGCGGGTGGACGATGTGAAACAGGCGCTGCTGACACTACCCGACAAGCAGCGGCAGGCTGTGGTCCTTCGCGACTTCCGGCAGCTCTCCTACCAGGAGGGGGCGGAGGCGATGGGCGTCACACTGGCCGAATTCAAAGTGTTGTTGTTTCGCGGCAGGCAAACGATCAGGCAGCGGTTAGAAAGGGTGGATGCAAATGAACAAGGAGTTTAGACAGCGGCTCATGGCGTATGCAAACGGTACGGCTGACGAAGCGGAACGGCAGCGGATCGAACAGGAACTGCGGGAGATCGAGGCCTACAGGGAAGTGATCGACGACCTGCTGCGGGAACAGGAAGGGGAAGCCGTTTCGCTCGATCGCGAACGGCAGGAGCGGATTTTGCGCAGCAGCAGGCGAAAGGCTCACATCTCCACCGTATCGGTCGCCCTGGTCGCGCTGCTCCTGGTGACGCCGATCGCCTCGTTGGCCACGCTGTCGTATTACGCGTTCGGCAATCGGGCGGCCGAGCTCAGGCACGCGGTCATGGCGTCGATCGAGATAACCGAGCCGAATCTGAAGGTGGACGCGAGGGAAGCGGAACTGGACGTTTCTCCGTTTTTTACGATGAGCACCCGCATGAAGCTGGTCAAACAGGTGGGGGGGAAACAGGTGTACGCGGGGGAGCAGGTGACGTCGTTTGTGTTTTCCCGCCCGGAGAAGCATCAGCGGGAGATGCGGACGGAGCCTCTGCCGACGATTCCCATGCCGGACAACATTCCCTTCCTGCATCCTGAGAAGCAGGGACCGGACGACTTCCTCAGCTCGGCACGAATCGGCGAATTCGCGCGGGGGTGGGACCAATTGTCCCGCCTGCCGGACGGAACGGTGGCGGAAGCGTACCTGTCGTTCGACCGCCTGTACACCCCGGAGCAGATTGCGGAAACGCTGGCACCGTTTGACCTGGAACTGCTCTGGTACGCTGTCGACACGGGAATGGAAAAGACGTTTCAAAACAGGGACGGCGTGCACGTTCCCCCGATCGGCTACCCGGCGAAGCCGGACGAACACCCCGATTCCCCGTTTTCGCCCGAGAAGAACAATCGGGAGCAGTTTCTGCACGAACTGGCGTTTTTGGCCGAGCGGGAAGATGTGGCTGTCGCTGCCAGCCGCTCCAAGGTGCTCAACCTGCAGGAGCGCCTGGATTACATTCGCCGGCACGGGATACAGGTGTACGGGGCGGTGGTGACGGGCCCGTCCAAGGAAATCCTGAAACTGCGGCAGACGGGGCGCGTCCGCGGCTTGCTCATCGGTGAGACCGCGCTGTGGAATTGGCGCTAAAGGAGGGAATCACATGCGGACGACTCGATCGGAGATGTGGCGGGAAGCGGCTTCCTGGTTGGGAATCGCTTCGTTTGGACTGGCGGTCGTACTTCTGGCCGCGCTCAACCTGCTCATCTGGTTTGACCTGTCATTTTCCCTGGTAGAAACCATCGGGAACGGGACGATTCCGGGGGTGGGCCTGGGAGCGATTGGCGGAATCATCAAGCAGCGTCATCGAAAGTGGGCTTGGTGGGGTGTGGGACTGCATCTGTTTATCGGGCTGTTTCTGCTCACCTCGCTATTCCTGGCTCTTTGGATAAACCCCCGGCCGTAGCGGACCGGATGTTCGAGGCAGTGGAGCCGCCAACTCTCCCCTGATTCGTTTGGCTGAACAAACCGCCCCGAGCATTGACAAGGCATGCCAAAATCACTATAATTTCTTACTAATTTAAATAGTTCTTATTGGTTGAACAGCGTGGAAAAGGACGAGTAAAAACAGAAGCGGCGCACAGAGAGCTGTCCCTCGTGCTGAAAGGACAGCCGCTGGCCTGTTTTGAAGATCACCTTGGAGCTGTGCCTTGGAAAGAGCGGGTCCGCCGATTTGAGTACAGGGCAACGGTCACGCCCCCGTTACCGGGCGGGAGTTCTCCTCGGGGGAACTCGCCGAGTCTGTTTTTCGCGAGGAAAGCAGAGAAGCTGAGTGGTACCGCGATGCCCTCGCCTCAGCCAGCCGTGCGCGCGATGCGCCGAAGGCCGGAGGCGGGGGCTTTTTGCATTTTTCCGCGCATTCGACATCATCATCAGGGGAGGAGCAGAAGACATGCCTGCTGTCAACATGGAAGACATCATCGTCGCCAACCACGTGCTCAAAGACGTGATCGAAAAGACGCCGCTGCAGCGAAACAAGCTCCTGTCCGAGCGGTATGGCTGCAACGTCTACTTGAAACGGGAAGATTTGCAGGTGGTGCGCTCGTTCAAAATCCGCGGCGCCTACAACCTGATCCGCCACCTCTCCGCCGAGGAGCGGCAAAGAGGGGTGGTCTGCGCCAGCGCCGGGAACCACGCGCAGGGCGTGGCCTACTCCTGCCGGCTGCTGCAGATCCGCGGCCGGATTTTCATGCCCGCCACGACGCCGCGGCAGAAAGTGTCGCAGGTCAAGCTGTTCGGAGGCGAATACGTCGACGTGGTGCTGGTCGGCGACACGTTTGACGACTCGTTTGCGGAGGCGATGGCCTACTGCCTGGAGAAAAACATGACGTTCGTCCATCCGTTTGACGATCCGCTCGTGATTGCCGGACAGGGCACGGTCGGCGCGGAAATCATGAACGACGTGGAGGAGCCGGTCGATTACCTGTTTGTGAGCATCGGCGGCGGGGGCCTGGCTGCGGGCGTCGGCACGTACGTGAAAGGAGTCAGCCCGTCCACCCGCATCATCGGGGTGGAACCGGCCGGCGCTCCCTCGATGACAGAGGCGCTGGCTCGGGGGGACGTCGTGACGCTGGAGGAGATCGACAAGTTCGTGGACGGGGCGGCGGTCAAACAGGTGGGGCAGCTCACCCGCGAAATCTGCAAAGAGGTCGTGGACGACATCGTACTGGTGCCGGAAGGAAAGGTGTGCACCACGATTTTGGAGCTGTACAACGAGAACGCCATCGTCGTCGAACCGGCCGGGGCCCTGCCGATTGCCGCGCTTGACGCCTGCCGCGAGCAGATTGCGGGGAAAAACGTCGTCTGCATCATCAGCGGGGGCAACAACGACATCGACCGGATGCAGGAAATCAAGGAGCGTTCCCTGCTGTATGAAGGCTTGAAGCATTACTTCATCATCAATTTTCCGCAGCGGGCCGGAGCGCTGCGCGAGTTTATCGACAAAGTGCTGGGGCCGCACGACGACATCGCCCGTTTCGAGTACACGAAAAAGAACAACAAGGACAACGGGCCGGCGCTCGTCGGGATCGAGCTGAAGTGCAGGGAGGACTATCAGCCGCTGGTGGACCGGATGAAGAAGCACGGCATCCGCTACGTGGAGGTGACCAAGGACCCGACGCTGTTCCACCTGCTGATCTGATCAACCCGCGCCGGGGACACTGCGGTGTTGTAAAACAGAGCGGAAAAATCGAAAAAGTATTAATACAGAGAAAACGGGAGAAACGGACAGAAAACAGAAGCCAGCGAGCGAAAATGCGCCACAATGTTTTATAACAACGTTTTATAAAACAACTCCTGTTATAATACAATAACCTCAACGAACACGTCGGGAGGTTATGATCATGACGCCAGTCGCCACCTTTTTCCGCAACCTGGAAGCCAAATGCTGCGCCGCGTGCGGCCAAGCGATGACGGAGCAGGCCGAATCCTACATGACAGAGTGCTTCGACTGCCAGGAAAAAGCATCGAAGGATGCCTACCTGTACTATTACAGCAAGCGGTAAGCAGCATCCATGCGTTTGGAGAGGAGGGCCACCCGCGGCCGCCGCTCTCTGTTTCGGTTCCGCGCAAGCGGAGAACCGCAGGGGAGTCAGCCGCAGCCGGGTGGCCTTTTTTTGTGCCTGCTCCCGGCCCGGCGTCGGCCAGGCCGCAGGAAGCATATCAGAACGCCCAGTTTCCGCCGCGGAAGACGGGTTCTCGCGTGCCGTCGGCCAGTTCTCCGTCGATGTCCATCTCCGCCGAGCCGATCATGAAATCGACGTGCATGAGGCTGGTGTTGAGACCGCGCTGCTCCAACTCCTCGCGGGAGAGGTTCGCCCCGTCCTCCAGGCAGACGGGATAGGCGTTCCCGATCGCCAAATGGTTGGAGGCATTTTCGTCAAACAGCGTGTTGTAGAAAATCAGGTTGGACTGGGAGATGGGCGACCGGTGCGGAACCAAGGCCACTTCCCCCAGGTATCGGGCGCCCTCGTCCGTTTCGATCACCTTTTGCAATACCTCGAAGCCCGTCTCCGCCGTCACCTCCACGATGCGTCCCCGCTCGAAGCGGAGCGTAAAGTTCTCGATCAGATTGCCGTTGTGGTTCAACGGCTTCGTGCTGCGGACGACGCCGTTCACCCCTTCTTTCAGCGGAGCCGTGAAGACTTCTTCCGTCGGGATGTTGGCCATGAACGGCGTGCCGTTTGCGTTCACGCTGCCCCCTCCCAGCCATCGGTGGCCGGGCGGCAGTTGAACGGACAGGTCGGTGCCGGGCGCTTTGAAGTGCAGGCAGCGGTACTGCTTGCCGTTCAGGTAGGTCACCTTTTCGTTCAGTGCGGCTTGATGGTTCCGCCAGGCCGTCACCGGGTCGTCCGCGTCGATCCGGGTGGCGCGGAAGATGGCGTCCCACAGGGCGTTCAACTGTTCACCCTCGGGCAGGTTCGGGAAGACCTTGGCTGCCCATGCGGGAGAGGGAGCGGCGATCACCGACCAGCTAACGCGATTGTTCATCGTGTAGCTGCGAAACGTGTACATGGCTGTTCCCGCCGCTTTGTTGGCGGCGGCGATCCGCTCCGGGTTCACCCCTTTGAGCAGATCGGGGTTGGTCGCGGTTATAAAAAGAAACGCGGCCCCGTTCTCGGCCATCTCCTCGTACGCTTTCGCTCTCCACATCGGGAATTCCGTGAACGCTTCATCCGGGGCGAGATCGTATCGGATCCGGGTCAGTTCATCGTCCGTCCAGTCGGTATGTACGTGTTTGGCTCCGGCCTGGTAAGCCGTTTTGGCAATTTTGCGGACCAGTTCGGCCGTGGAGAGGGGGGCGTTGACGACCAGGGTTTGCCCCGGCTGGACATTGACGCCGATTTTCACAGCCAAGGCGGCGTAGCGGTCAAGCATGTGGTCAGCAGCGGTCATGGAAAACCTCCTCGTTTGGATATGTCGCGATCGTTTGGCAGACAGGCAGTCCGAATGCAGGATGTTGCCAATCATTATATACCAAATTATGGCTGGCGTGTGGTTTCTTGAGCCAAAGCGGTTCTTGCCAAACGGAAAAAATACGGGCATCCTAGTAGCGTGTGCCATTCGGACGGAAAGGGGGAGCGGAGGTGTTTCATCCGCTGGTGTTCGACAATATCCGGGTCGTGCTGGAAGGAGCGGTGTACGACCGCGATTTCGAAGGGGCCATCACCATCACAGGCCGCTCTGACGTGATGGACCTGGCTACGTTTGACCGGCTGTTTCAGATCGAATTCCGCCTGGCGGAAAAAGCGGACAGCGACACGGCGGTGACGGCGCAGATCCAACTGCGCACTTCGCTGGCCGACATCGCGGCGGAACAACTGGAGAAGCCGCTGACAGAGCATGTGGGCTGCACGATCTGCATCCATTTTTTCCTGGAGATCAGCGACGTGCCGCGGGAGACGGAAGCGATCACCGCGATTCTCAACGAGATGTGGGGACACCGGCCGCACATCACGCAGACGGTCAAGGCGCGCTTGGACGAGCATCGGCAGGAGTGGCCGCCGCAGCGCTTTGCCAATCAGATCACGCTCGATTTTCACCGCAAGATCGACGAGGGCAATATTGAGGACTTGCGGCGCCTGATCGATCACACCGTCGATTCGCTGGTTCACCTCCAGGCGTACTGTGACAGCCGCGCATAGCCGGAACAATCCGGTGTTCCGGCGAGGGACTTCACCCGCCTGCCTGACGACGCAGGCGTGCCGCTTGGCAGACGTGCCTGCGCGCCTCCCGTTTTTGCAATTTACATTTGTTCTGCCAGGCATTATGATTAAATGTGTTAACATATTTTATCATTTGGTTGACAAAAACGGGAGGTCAACATGAGAAACGAACGATTGAAGTGGCTGCTCTTATCCGCTGTTTTTGCCGCCGTGACGGCCGTCTTTTCGCAAATCACGATTCCCCTGCCGCTGATTCCGATTACCGGACAGACGCTGGCGGTCGGATTGGCCGCCACCATTCTGGGAAGCCGGTACGGCACGCTGGCGATGATCATTTACGTGCTTCTGGGCGCAGTCGGCCTGCCGGTTTTTGCGGGAGCGAACGGAGGGCTCCAGGTGCTGGTCGGCAAATCCGGCGGGTACATTTTCGGCTTCATTCTGACCGCCTACGTCACCGGCCTGATCCTGGAAAAAACCCGCTTTTCCTTTGGCTGGGCGCTGGTGGCCAATCACGTCGGCATGATTGTGACGCTGGTTTGCGGCGTGATCCAGCTCAAGTACGTGCTGGATATTCCGTGGAGCGCCGCAGTCATGAGCGGAGGCGTTTCCTTTTTGCTGGTGGGAGTCGTCAAGGCCGTGCTGGCGGCCTGGATCGGCATCAAGGTGCGCGAACGGCTGGTATCCACCGGGCTGGTGCAGGTGAACAAGCCGACCCTTTCGTAACAGAAGAGAGACCGCCTGATGATTCAGGCGGTTTGTTTTTTTGCCGCTGCCCCAATGGAGCGCGTGGTATAAGGAGCCGGGCCGGATGGATACTAGAGACGACGCACTGACACCAGACCTACGAAAGGATGACCGCGATGAACCTGACCATTCCCGCCCCCCGAGGGCTGCCCATATCCGGCCATTTGCTCGCCTTTCGCCGCGACCCGCTCGGCTTTTTGCAGAGGGCTGCGGAACAGCACGGCGATGTCGTCCATTTTCGTTTCGGCCCCAGACGGCACCTGTATCTCTTGACCAATCCCGATCACATTAAGGAAGTGCTGGTCACCAAACAGGCCCACTTCCGCAAGGCCAAAGGACTGCAGGTGGCGCGGGCGGTGGTGGGAGACGGCATCCTCACCAGCGAGGGGCAAAAGCACATGCGGCAGCGCCGGCTGATGCAGCCCGCTTTTCACCGGGAGCGGATCGCCGCTTACGCCGACGCGATGGTCCGCCAGGGGACCGCCATGATGGCCGGGTGGAAAGACGGCGACATCCGTGACGTGCACGAAGACATGATGAAAGTAACGCTGGCGATCATCACCGAGACGATGTTCGGCAAAGGCTTGACGGAGGGCGTCGACAAGATCGGCCGCGCCATCGAAATCGGGCTGCAGTACGTGTCGAACAAGGCTTCGGCAATGATCGACATCCCGCTCGGCGTGCCGACGCCGCAAAACCGGAAGTTTCAGGAGGCGGCGGAGACGCTGGACAAAACCATATACGCGATCATCGAGGAACGGCGGAGGAGTGGGGAGGAAGGACGGGACGACCTGTTGGCCATGCTGCTCGCCGCCCGTGACGAGGAGGACGGGCGGGGCATGACGGACGAGCAGGTGCGCGACGAGGTGATGACCATCTTTGTCGCCGGCCATGAGACGACCGCCAACACCATGTCGTGGATCTGGTACCTGCTGGCCACCCATCCCGAAGCGGAACGAAAGCTGTGGGCGGAACTGGACGAGGTGCTGGGCGGACGGCCGCCGACGGCAGAGGATGTCCCGCGGCTTGTCTATACCAATCAGATCATCAGCGAAACCCTGCGGCTCTATCCCGCGGCCTGGGTGATCAACCGGGAAGTGGTGGACGAGGTGGAGATCGGGGGGCACGTGTACCAGCCGGGCGAGACGCTGATGATGAGCCAGTACGTGATGCACCGCAGCCGCCGCTATTTCGACAACCCGGACCAATTCATCCCGGAACGGTTCAGCGGCGATTTGCTGAAGCGGATTCCCGCGTTCGCCTACTTCCCCTTTGGCGGCGGGCCGCGCATCTGCATCGGCAACAACTTTGCGCTGATGGAGGCGGCGCTGCTGCTGGCCACGATCGCTCAGCGCTTCCGCCTGCGGCTGGCCGAACCGGGACAGCGGGTGGAGCCGGAGCCGCTGGTTACGCTGCGTCCGAAAAACGGGTTGATGATGCGGCTGGAGGCGCGGATATAAAAAAAGAGGCATCTTTCCACCAAAAGCATTGGCCGCTTGGTGTCAGATACCGAACTGGGGGTTATTTATCACGGAAAGCAACACGCTTGCTTACAAATAGTACTTTAGCAGAAAAAAATAAAGCGAATATTAACCATCAATAAATTGAAATAAATTATGGTTGAAAAAACGGGATCGTAAAGGAGAAGCAGCTTCCTACGCCCAGCTCGCTGCTTACGTTGATCACGCCGCCGTGGCGCTGGACGATGCTCTGGCAGATGGTCAAGCCGAGGCCGGTGCCGCCGTTGTTCCGGTTGCGCGATTTGTCCGCGCGGTAAAACTTGGTGAACACCTTGGGCAGGTCCTCCGCCGCGATACCCTCCCCCTTGTCGATCACGGAAAAGAGCACGTGCCCGTCCCGCTGATCGCAGGTAAGCAGGATGGACCCGTTTGGCTTGTTGTAGTAGATGGCGTTGTTCAGCAGGTTTTCCAGCACGCGGCGCAGCTTGGCCTCGTCCGCCTCGATGTGCAGCTCGTTGGAGACGCGCAGCTTCCATTGAAACGACAGCCCCGCCTCCTTGATGCGCACCAGGTAGTCCTCGATGACGCCCTTGACAAAGCTTTTCACGTGGATGCGGCTGATGTTCAGCTTGATTTCCGTGCTTTGCTGGGTGAAATCCTGCAGCTCGTCCAGCAGCTTTTCCAGATCGGCCGTCTTTTCCTCGATCTTGCGCATCTGCTTTTGGATCCGCTTGAGATCGGTGACGCGACCGGACCCGATGTAGGAGGCGTAGCCTTTGATGGTGGTCAGCGGCGTGCGGAAGTCGTGGGCGATGGCCGAGATCAGTTCGGACTGCCGGTCCTCGGCAAGCCGGAGTTCGTCCACCATGTCGGAAAAGTAGCCGAACAACTGGCCAAACTCGTCGTGCGAGCGGTAGGTAAACGAGACGTACCGCTTGCCTTCCCGGATTTCCTGCGTCACGCGGGACAGTTCACTGACCGGCCGCAGGATCCAGCGGACAAAAAAGGTGAGCAGGATGAGGCCGACCAGCGCGATGCTGCCGTAGATGAACCACAGCATCATTGATACGCCTTTGGTGGCGAGAATGTCCGATTCGTCCGTGTAGAAGTAGATGATCGTCTGCCCTTGCCGCGGAGGTTCGTGCTGAAAGTGGTATTCGGCGACCACCTTCAGATCGTTGTTTTCCTGATCGGCCGGACGCGTTTTCAGCGTTTTCAGATTGTAGGCCTGTGACGGTTTGATGTAAATGGGGTTGCCGTCCGCGTCCGTGACCACCATTTTGTACATCAGGTCTTCCGGAAGCTGTGATTCCAGCTCCCGCCGCTCGGTCGGATCCTTGAACACGCTGGAGTTCAACAACTGGTTGACCCGGACCATCTCCGCCGTTTCCTTCTCGTACCGGTACTGGTTGTGCCGGTCCGTCTTCAACTGTTCCACGATGATGTCTTCGAAGACGAACTTGAACAGGAGCAGGTTGAGTACGATCAAGGCGATAAACGAGAGGAACAGCTTGTTCCGGATGCTCATCTACACTTTCTCCCCGATGAACACGTACCCCGTCCCCCATTGCGTTTTGATGAACTGGCGATCCGTCTCCAGTTTTTCGCGCAGGTTTTTGATGTGCACGGTGACCGTGTTGAGCGAGCCGTAGCCGTATCCCCAGACGCGGTCGTAGATCTGCTCCCGCGTGAAGACGATGCCCGCGTTTTCGGCCAAAAAGGTAAGCAGTTGAAACTCCTTGGTGGACAGATCGATCTTTTGGTCGTTGACGTAAACGGAGTACGTTTCCTTGTGAATTTCCAGCCCCTTGAACTTCAGGACGGTAATGGAGGATGCCGAGGTCTCTTTCTCCGCCGCCTCCTCGCTGTGACGGCGAATGCGTTCGTAGCGGCGCAGGTGGGCGCGGATGCGGGCAAGCAGTTCTTCCGTGTCAAACGGCTTGGTGATGTAGTCGTCGGCGCCGATCTCAAAGCCGACCACCTTGTCGACCGCTTTGCCCTTGGCGCTGAGAAAGAGGATGGGCAGCTCCCACTCGCGGCGAATCTGCGAGCAGAGCTCGTAGCCGCTCATGCCGGGCATCATGATGTCGAGCAGAATCAGGTTGGGCTTGGTGCCCGACTTCAGCAGTTCCAGCGCCTGCTCGCTGCTCTGCGCCGTGGAAACGTCGTATCCTTCGCTTCCCAAAATATCTTCCAGCAGCTCGAGTATTTCCTCGTTGTCGTCCACAATCAAAACATGGTCTTTCACCGGTACTCTCCCCCAGTCACCACATGTGTTCTGGTCCTATTCCTTTTATCATATCACGGTTTGCCCGCACGCGGGGACATAATCCCGTCCTTCCCGCCCAGACAGTCCAGGCAGCGTCGAAAAACGGATGTTACTACCTCTTGACACCAGGTACTAAACAAAGCCAGAAAAAGCCAGAGACCTGTCGTCCCTGGCTTGTACGCTGTGCGTCGATTACTGCTGCTGCCGCGGTTGTGATTGCTGCTGCTGTTGCTGTTGCTGTTGAGTTTGCTGCTGTTGTGGAGTCTGCGGCTGTTGTTTCGATTGTTCTTGCTGCCGCTGCGGCTGCTGCTTCGCATCGGGCAGCGATGCTGCTTGTACCGGTTTCTTTTTCTGTGGAGCCTCGGCAATGGCCTCAAGCACAGGCAGGGCAATCCGTTTGGCGCCCACAAAGCGCTTGCCCCAGTAATACGGATCGTTCAGCCTCGTGTTGACGACTCCTTTGCCGCTCTCCGCGTGTACAAACATGCCGTTTCCGATGTAGATGCCCACGTGTGAAACGCTGCGCCCGTTGGTGTTGAAAAAGACCAGGTCACCCGGCTGGAGATCGCTGCGGGACACCGGTACTCCCAACTTGAATTGGGCAGACGACGAATGAGGCAGATCTACACCCAGCGCGTCAAACACATAGCGCGTAAAACCGGAGCAGTCAAATCCGTTTTTGGTCGTGCCGGACGACTTGTAAGGAGCGCCGTACAGGTCGTTGACGACACCCATCAAGGAAGATTCCTCCTGGGCGTGTGCAGCGCCGGCTCCCATTGCAAGCATCCCGGCGATGAAGAGTGTAACCACCGTTTTGCGCAAGAGAAACTGCTCCTTTCCTGAGCCTACGAGGTTAGCTGATGGGTTCGGTCGAAAGGATTGCCCTAGGCGGCCGGCAACGGCTGCCATTCACCCCGAAAAACGTGGGTCCCCCGTTTCCGCATAGCGGAATTCGGCTAATTTCGATGTTTTTTTACACGCACTCCAGCACAATTCAACACGTGTCCGATTTTTCCTGTCTTTTTGCTTGGTTGTTCACAATTTTGTCACAAAATGTTGTCATAAATCGGAAACGATTCGTGTCGACCATGCCGGCGCACGATTCGCCAAAGCGCGGGTGCATGCTTGTCCGATTGCGGAAGGAAGGCGTCTCCGCCCCGGGACGGAGGGAAAAACCAACCGCCCGCCCGTTATGGCGAGCCCTGTCAGCCGTCTACAATAAAGCCATGAGGGTGACACCCAAACAAAGTCGATGGGAGGGTAGCAGTTGATGAGCGAGCGGTCTGGAAAAGTGCTTCTCGGACTGGTCCTGCTGCTCATAGGCGGGTTGGTCTTGCTGGATCAGATCGGCATTGACGGCGGCGATCTGCTCGGTGTGCTGATTCCCGGGCTGATCATGCTGTACGGCGCTCGCAAAGTGATGGGAAGTTCAGGTTCGCGGTTTACCGGCGTACTGATCTTTCTGTTCGGGTTCCTGATGCTGATCGGCAAGCTGCATCTGCTGTTTCACGCCGTGCTGGCCATCGGGGTCATTTACCTGGGCTTCCGCTTGCTTCGCCAACGGGATGTGCCGGACCATCCGGTTCCGACCGTCTGGGAGCGGCAGTGGGCACAGCGCGTGCTGCGAGAAGATGACGCATTGGATCGATGGGAGCAAAGCGTAACCAAGCGGCAGCAGCCGTAATCCCCGCGCCGGCATGGCCGGGTCGCAGGACAAGGATGTTAAAACAACCATGATCATGTGATATGATGAGGAGGACAAGTGACAATGGGTATCTTGAAACGCTTGCGTGATTTGACGGTGGCTTCGGTGAACGACGTGCTGGATTCGATGGAAGATCCGGTGGTAATGCTGAACCAGTACATGCGTGACATGGAAGTGGAGATCGGCCAGGTGGAAGTGGCCGTCGCCCGTCAGGTGGCGCTGGAGAAGAAATTCCGCCAGCAGTGGGAAGAGGCGCTCGCCCTCGTGGAAAAACGGGATCGCCAGGTAAAACTGGCGCTTACCGAAGGCGAAGACGAACTGGCGCGCCGCGCGCTTGCCGACAAGAAGCAGTACGAAGCGCGTGCCCAGGAGTACGAGGCGCTCTACCAGTCCGCTTCGGAAGCGGCGCAAAAGATGCGCGAAAAGCTGGCTGAGCTGAAAGAAGAGTTTTACAAGATGCGGGCGAAAAAATACACCCTGATGGCCCGCGCCCAAGTAGCCAAGACGCAGAAGCAGGTGAATCAGGCCATCGTCGGGATGGGCAGCGAAACGGCGAGCCACGGATTTGCCCGGATGGAAGAAAAAGTGATGCGCATGGAGGCGGAAGCGGATTTAAGCGGCCAGTGGCGCAAGACCAGCGCAGGCTTGGACCACTCCCTGAGCAAATGGGAGAAGGACGACCTGGACGCCGAACTGGCGAAGATCAAAGCCTCCCTGCTTGAACAGAAGGAAACGCCGCAGCAAACGGAACAGGCGTAAGCGAGAGGAACGGCGGCGTTTGATGTAGAATAGAACCAAAGGCAGCCTGGGAAACAGGCTGCTTTTCCCCTAGAGGAGGTTCTTTTTTTGGCAGACTTCTTGGTGTTTTTGCGACGGTTTATCGCCGAACCCGGACGTGTCGGCAGCATCATCCCCAGCTCCCGGTTTCTCTGCGCGCGCATGCTGAGCCGCGTGGATTGGGCAAACGCTGGCGTCATCGTTGAACTGGGGCCGGGCACGGGTGTGTTTACCCAGGCCATTCTCCAGAAAAAGCGGCCGGACGCCCGTTATCTTCTGGTTGAGCGTGATCCCCAGTTTCGGGCCGTGCTGCGCGACCGGTTTCCCGAGGTGCCGATTCGGGAAGAGGCCATGAAGCTTGGCCAGTATATGGAGGAAATGAGGTTGGGCAAAGCCGACGTAATCATCTCGGGCCTTCCTTTTGCCATCTTTCCGGAAACGCTGCGCACCGGCATTCTGGACCAAATTCAATCCGTGCTGGCCCCCGGCGGGCTGTTCATCACGTTTCAATACTCGCTGCAACTGCAATCGGAGCTGCAGGCGCGGTTTCAACGGGTGGAGACGGGTTTCACGCCGTTGAACATTCCGCCTGCGTTTATCTATACATGCCGTAACGGTTGAAAGGAAAATGAGCGGCATGGGGCGTAAGAGAGGAGACTCCTGTGAAACTGTCCCGCTTGCACAAAATGACGGCTGGTGTTCTGATCATTTTGACGGGCATTGGCCTGTTGCTCGACACCTTGCATATCATTTCGTTCAGTTTGTTCAGCCTGTGGCCGATGGTGTTGGTGTACGTCGGCGTGCGCATGTGGGAGAAGCAAAAACGCATCAGAGGCGGCCTTTTGGCCGGGTTTGGCGTCCTCATCGCGCTGGACATGTGGTTTGGCGTGGGATTCCATGACCTGTTCCATTTCGTCGTCCCTCTGGCGTTGATCTATTTTGGCTTCCGCCTGATCCGGGGGCGCTCGCGGCGGCGCGACGGACGAGCGGACACGGTCGGTGACTCGGGCGGTTTCTCCCCGGTGTGGGACACGCCGGACGATGCGCCGTTTTACCAAAAGGCGGCTCGCTGGGCCAAGCAAAAAGGATACGGGCCTGTCTTCGAGGACCGGGTGGAGACGCCGTTTCACCCCGGCTGCATTCTGCGGCCCAAGGATACCCGCAGTTCGCTGATCGGCGATTTTCATCTCACGTCCGGAAGGTTTGAACTGGATCAACTGCACATTTGGCACGGCATCGGGGATGTGGTGATCGACCTGTCGCGGGCGATGGTGATGCAGGAGGAAGCGTTCCTGACTGTCGACGGCTGGGTGGGGGACGTCACCATATACGTGCCGGTCGACATGCCGGTTGCCGTTACCGCCGAGGTGAGCATTGGCGACCTGGAAGTGTTTGGACACCGGCAAGGCGGCATCAGCCGCAGCGTGATGGTCCGCTCCGAGCAGTACGAGCAGGCCGCTCAAAAAGTGCATTTGCAAATCTCGCTGCTTGTCGGCGATATAAAAGTCAAGTACATCTAGGGGGTACTGACCGATGCGTCGACAGCGATTAGCGAGCGTACAATGGCAGTACGTGCGGTTCGGCCTGATGCTGGCCATCGGCACGGTAACCGCCACGTTCCTCTGTTTCCTTTTGCTGCACATCGCCTGGGCCAACGATCCGGAGATCCGCCGCCTCTACTCGACGCTGGCGGATGACCCGGAACTGAGCCGGTGGCTTGACAACAATCTGCAGATTCAACTGCCGGCCGAGCCGGATTGGATGATCATGCTGGCCGCCTTCGCCGTTTCGCTTGCGGTGGGGACGGTCATGGGCGTGATCGGCGGCTACATTTTCGGCAACCTGTTGAAAAAGCGGCTGTACGTGCTGGGCGAAGCGACCATGAATCTGAGCCGCGGCCTCTTGTCCTACCGCGTGCCCGATCTGGGCGCGGACGAGATCGGCGAGCTGGGCTGGCAGTTCAACCGCCTGGCGTCGCAGTGGGAAGATCAGGTGGCGTCGCTGCAGCGGCTGTCCAATCACAACGCCGCGCTGGCGGAGCAGTTGAAACAGGCGGCCGTCACGGAAGAGCGGCAGCGGCTCGCCCGCGAGCTGCACGATGCCGTCAGCCAGCAGTTGTTTGCCATCGCGATGACCACAGCCGCCTTGAAGCGGCTGGTGGAGAAAAATCCACAGCGCGCCGCCCAGCAGATCGAACTGGTGGAGGAGATGGCGGCGGCGGCCCAGGCGGAGATGAGGGCACTCCTGCTGCATCTCCGTCCGGCCACGCTGCAGAACAAGACGCTGAAGGAAGCGATTGTCGATCTGCTGGAAGAACTGGCGCGGAAAAACGCGCTCGCGATCTCCTGGGAAATCGAAGACGTGGAGGGCCTGCCCAGCGGCATTGAGGATCACCTGTTCCGCATCCTGCAGGAGTCCCTTTCCAACACGCTGCGCCACGCCCGCGCCAGCCAGATTGCGGTGAAGCTGTTTACGCTGCAGGGACAGGTCCGGCTGCGGGTGACGGACGACGGGGTCGGGTTTGATCCGGAAGGCGAAAAACTGACCTCCTACGGTCTTCGGAGCATGCGCGAGCGCGTGGCGGAACTGGGCGGATCGCTTGACATTTATTCTGCGGTGGGAAAAGGGACGCAAATCGAGGTGCGCATCCCGGTGATGCCGCAAACGGAACGGGAAGGGAGAGAGCATCCGTGATTCGCGTATTGTTGGTGGATGATCACGAGATGGTGCGGATGGGCTTGGCCGCCTATCTGTCCACGGAAGAAGACATTGAGGTGGTGGCCGAAGCGGCGAGCGGAGAGGAAGGCGTACGGCTGGCGGTGGAGCTGAAACCGGACGTCGTCCTGATGGATCTGGTCATGGATGGCATCGGCGGCGTGGAAGCCACCCGCCGCATCCGGGAGCATTGCCCCTCCTGCAAGGTGATCGTGCTGACCAGCTTTATCGACGACGAAAAGGTGTACCCGGTGATTGAAGCGGGAGCGTTCAGCTACCTGCTGAAGACCTCGCGCGCCGCCGAAATCGCCCGCGCCATCCGTGCCGCCGTGGCCGGAGAACCGGTGCTGGAATCCCGCGTGGCCGGCAAGATCATGGCCCGCTTTCGCCACGGTCAGGAGCCGCTCCCTCATGAGCAGCTCACCCCGCGTGAGCTGGAAGTGCTGAAGCTGATCGGCCAGGGAAAATCCAACCAGGAGATCGCCGATGAACTGATCATCGGCATCAAGACCGTCAAAACGCACGTCAGCAACATTTTGGCCAAGCTGGATGTGGAGGACCGGACGCAAGCCGCCATCTACGTGCATAAACACAACCTCGTGTGACCGTGCAGCGCTCACCCTGGAAAAAGGGGTGAGTTTTTTTCTTTTTTATGGTAAACAATAGAAAGTAATAGATATTTGGAAAGGAGGGGATGGGCATGAAGCACAAACCGCGGGCGCGCTCCAAAATGCTGGCGGCGGACAGGGGCGTCGACATCATCGGCGACGTGCACGGCTGTTACGACGAATTTATGGAGCTGCTGCGGCGGCTCGGCTATGAGCGCAGTCACGACGGGACGTACCGCCATCCCCGCGGCCGCACGCTCCTTTCCCTCGGAGACATTACCAGTCGCGGGCCGGATTCGATCAAGATGCTGCAGTTTTTCATCCGCCACGTCGAAGTCGGGGTGGCGGAGATGGTGGACAGCAACCACGGGTGGAAGATTGCCCGCTGGCTGGACGGACGATCGGTCACGCTGGCGCATGGCGATGAAAAAGTGGAGGAGGAGTTCCGCCGCTTTGAGCAGGAGCACGGAGCGAAACAAACGCTGCTCCTGAAAGAGCAGAGCAGACGGCTGCTGTTTTCCTCCCCGTCGCACATGATGATCAAATACGGCGGAAAACTGGCGGCGGTGGCGGTTCACGCCGGCATCCGCGACGATTACATCGGGATGGAGTCTCCATCCGTGCAGACCTTTTGCCGGTACGGAGACGTGGCCGGCATGGGAGCGGACGGCCGGCCGATCCGTCGGGATTGGGCGGCGGAACGAAAAGCGACCCATCCGCTGATCGTCTGGGGGCACGACCCCCGTCCCCAACCGGAACAAAAAAACGGCACGCTCAACATCGACCAGGGATGCGTGTTCGGCGGGATGCTGACCGCCTACCGCTTTCCCGAAGACGACCTGATGAGCGTGCCGGCCAGAGAGAATTATTCGGGTCTGAGCGACACCCCTCTGACGCGTTACGCTTCGGAGTGAAGCCGGTGCGCCTGCCGTCCGCGCCGGCGGGAACCGGTCCGCTGCTGCATGGCGTTCTTCGCCGTGACGCGCATACCCACGGCGGCAAATGCAGCCGTTATCCCCTCCGTTCGTGACCGCTTCCCGTCAAGGAAAGCCGCCTCAACCGGGGGCTCGCAATTTTTCGTACAGACGTTTGAGCACAACCGCTTCGGCCCACAGCGGAAGCGGCTGGTCCGGCTGACGCCGCCAGTCCTCGGTGGTAAGCAGTCCCTGCTCGTACATCCAGTCGATCGCGTCCCGCTTCCATTCGGGCATGTCGCCGTTTTCGCCGCTGCCGGGGGCGGACGGCGCCGGCGGTCGGTACGCCAATTGGGCGTATTCGCAAAAGGCACGGACGACCGCTTCCGCCAGCTCGCGCCAGTCGCGCTGGATTTTCTCCGCGTCCAGCGGATTGTCGGCAAAGCCGTACTCCACGATGACGGTTTCGACGCTGCCGGTCTCCCGGTGCATGTAGTAGTAATCGAGGTTCGGATTATTGGGCAGCGTCCGGGTAAAGATTCGCCGGTTGGGCATGCCGGCCGCCTCCAGTTCGTCCTTGATCAGGCGCGGCAGGGCTGCCGAAGCGTGGATGGAGTAGATGACCTCCGACCCTCTTCCGCCGCCCGCGTTGATGTGGTTGGAGATGCAGCAGCGGGCGCCGCTGTTGCGGACCAGCGCCGTCCGCGCTTCGCTCGACAGGGTGGTATCGTTGTCCGTACGGGTGATGGCGACCGGTATCTGCAGCTCCTGGAACCGGCGGTATTGATACAGGGAGATGGCAAGCGTCATCTCCTTCTCGACAAACAGTTTGTTGGTGCCGCCGCCGGGATCGACACCGCCGTGGCCCGGGTCCAGGATCAGGATGGGAGCCATGTGATCGTCACCTCCTGCAATCATCGTATGCCGGGCGGCGCCGGCATGCCGAAGGCGACCTACCCAAATTCCTCGTGTCCGCGATGTACAGAGTCGGCAGTTGTGGTACAATAGGAACGACTGTAATTCCAAAAGAGGATGGTAATGAATAGATGGCTTGGTACAACTGGGTAATCCCGATCGTTACGCTGATTATCGGCCTCGTGGGCGGATTTGCCGGCGGCACTTATTACCTGAAGAAGCAGCTGCAGAACATGCAGATGGATGAAAAGCAGCTGCAGGCGATGGCCCGCTCGATGGGCGTCAATCTGAATCAAAAGCAGTTGAAGCAAATGAGCCGCACCATGAAAAACATGAAGATGCCCAACAAATTCGGCAAGTAAGGCGGTGGGGATGCGAATGGGTCCGACCCGTCTGCGCTACACGATGATTGGTTTTATTCTCGGCGTGATCATCGTCTATGTGAAAGCACTGCCGGTAAGCGAAGGGGTTCGCTTCGCTTCCCCTTTTTACGGCGCGGGGATCGGCCTGTTGATCGACGGCATCATCGTGCGCCTGAAGGAGCGAAAAGGGAATCAAAAATGAAAGAAGCTTGGCGGGACCGCCAAGCTTTTTGTATGGGCCCGGCCCAGTTTTCGGCCGGCACGCCGCTTCCCGCGTTTACGTGAAAATCAGCTCGTAAATCATTTTGGTAATCAGGCTGATGGACACCAGCAAAAACAGCGGGCGGACGTAGCGGACGCCCGTCTTGATCGCCAGCCGCGCGCCCAGGGAAGCTCCCAAGAGCATCGCGATCCCCATCGTCAGGCCGGTGAGGAAAATCACCTTGCCTTCGACGATAAAGACGAACAGCGCGGCGATGTTGCTGGCCAGGTTGAGAATGCGTCCGTTTCCGGCGGCGATCACAAAGTCGTAGCCGAACAAGAGCACCATCAGGAAGACGAAAAACGAACCGGTCCCCGGCCCAAAGAAGCCGTCATAAAAGCCGATCAGAAACGTCAGGGGAATCCCCAACCCCAGCGAAAATCTGGTCAGTCCTTTAAAGCTGGACGTTTCGCCAAACCGCTTGTTGATGAGCGTGTAGACAAAAATGGCGGCCATCATCACGATGACCAGCACTTTCAGCACTTCCTGCGGGACAAACAGGACCGTTTTGGCCCCCAGGTAGGCGCCGACCAGCGAGACGGGAAACAGCAGGGCCATCAGCTTTTTGTCGTATTTGCCCATCCGGATAAAGGTCACGGAGCTGGTCGCCGATGAAATGGTTCCCGCCAGCTTGTTGGTCCCCAGCGCCAGATACGGGGGAATGCCAAGGCCGAGCAGCGCCGGCAGGGAGATCAGCCCTCCGCCCCCCACCGTACTGTCGATGAAGGCGGCCACGAATCCGAAGAATGCGAGAAACAATATGGTAGTTACGTCCAGGTCCACGTATAATCACCCTGCTTGTCGGAAATATGGGAATACTCCAAGTCTAGCATGGCGGTTCCGCATTGCAAGATAGTAATGAATGATATATGCTGCAAGATTACGATACTTAGCATACCGATTTGTTGTAAAAGTGCCCTGCTTGCATTATAATAAGTGGTAGCTTGACCCATACATATTACGAGGAGGAATGAAGAATGGCACACCAACTTCCTGAACTGCCTTACGCGTACAACGCGCTGGAGCCTCACATCGACGCGCAGACCATGGAGATCCACCACGGACGTCACCATGCTACCTATGTGAACAACCTGAATGCTGCCCTGGAAGGTCACGCCGACCTGCAATCCAAGAGCGTGGAAGAACTGATCAGCAATCTGGACGCGCTGCCGGAGTCCATCCGCACCGCGGTTCGCAACAACGGCGGCGGCCATGCCAACCATACCCTGTTCTGGCAAATCATGAGCCCGAACGGCGGCGGCGCTCCGTCCGGCGCGCTGGCTGACGCCATCAACGCGGCTTTCGGCAGCTTTGACAACTTCAAGGCTGAGTTCACCAAAGCGGCAACCACCCGTTTCGGTTCCGGTTGGGCTTGGCTGGTAGTGGACGGCGGCAAGCTGGCCATCACGTCTACGCCGAACCAAGACAGCCCGATCATGGAAGGCAAAACGCCGATCCTCGGTCTGGACGTGTGGGAGCACGCGTACTACCTGAAGTATCAAAACAAGCGCCCGGACTACATCAACGCTTTCTGGAACGTCGTCAACTGGGACGAAGTAAGCAAGCGCTTTGAAGCAGCGAAGTAATCACAGCGATTGTCCGTGAATGAAAAAGGCATGCCGCTTTTTGTGCGGCATGCCTTTTTGGCGTTTCGAGCGAACGCGGCTGACGGAGGATAGCGGCCGCCACGCCGGCGGATTTGACCGCAGTTGCACGCGGCAGTTTCTCATGACGGCCCCTGCGGCCGAATCCTGCCCGGTGCAGGGCGCGGCAGGCACCGTTCTCATCACGGAAGAAACGGAGAAACACGGGGGATAGCAAAAAACGTCCGGATCTGTTATAATAGTTACAAAAAGTAACCTACTGACAAAAATAAATCGGAGTGAAAAAACATGATGCCTTCCCTGTTTATCGCCCACGGAGCGCCCACGCTGGCGATTGAGAAAAACGAGTACACGGACGCGCTGCAGGATTTGGCCGGCCGATTGAAACGTCCCCGGGCCGTCGTGATTCTGTCCGCTCACTGGGAGAGTCCGGTTCAGGAAATCGGTTCAGCCGACGTGTACGGCACCATTCACGACTTCGGCGGCTTCCCCCGCGAACTGTATGAGATCCAGTATCCCGCTCCCGGCGATCGGCTGCTGGCGGAAGAGACGGCGGCCCTGCTGCGGTCGGCAGGCGTCCCGGTCCGCTTCCATCCGGCGCGTGGCTTGGATCACGGCGCCTGGGTGGTGCTGCGGCTGATGTACCCGGATGCCGACATTCCCGTGGTGCCCCTTTCCGTCAACCCTGCTCTCGCTCCGGAAGAACAGTACGCCATCGGCAGGGCGCTGAGCCCGCTGCGCCGGCGTGACATTCTGGTCATCGGCAGCGGCGGTACGGTGCACAACTTTGCCAAAATGAACATGCGGGCAGAGCCGGGGCGGGCGGACGAGTGGGCGGTCCTGTTTGAAGAATGGCTCCGGGAAAAACTGACCGCCTGGGATCTTCCCGCATTGTACCGCTACCGGGAGCTGGCTCCTTATGCGGAATGGGCGGTCCCCCGGCACGGCAGCGAACACTTTGTCCCGCTCCTCTACGCCATGGGAGCCGCCGACGATGAACGCTGTGCCGAACGGCTGCATCTCAGCTTCCAGTTGGGCAGCCTGAGCCACGTGATCTGGCAATTTGGCGCGGGGCCGGCCTGATTTTGTCACAACCTCGTCGCCTTGGTCGTCTCAGAGAGTGAAAGACCAATGCGATGAGGAAAGGACGATGTACATGAAAGCACGAATGAACTACCGCGCGGCCAACCCGCAGGCATTCCAGGCCATGTTTCAACTGGAGAAGTACGTCAGGGAATCGGGGCTGGACGAGACGCTGCTGGAACTGGTGAAAATTCGCGCCTCCCAGTTGAACGGCTGCGCGTTTTGCCTCGACATGCACACAAAAGAGGCGAGAAGCAAAGGGGAAACGGAACAGCGGCTGTACCTGCTGAACGCCTGGAGGGAGTCCGCCGTCTACACGGATGCCGAGCGGGCTGCCCTGGCGCTGACGGAGGCCGTCACCCTGATTGCCGAACGGGGAGTCCCGGACGAGGTGTACCAACAGGCGCGCGCTCATTTTGGCGAAGCGGAGCTGACGGCCCTCTTGATGGCGATTGTCACGATCAACGGCTGGAACCGGCTGGCCATCGCCACCGGGCAGATCGCCCCGTTTTCGCTGGAGTGACCGGATAACCCGTATGCCGCTCGCAGAGGCGAGGGCTGCCGAGGCGGCCCGGCCGGTGTAACCGCCGTCCGGTCCCCGGTTCGGGCGGCATAACGGCCGGGGTGCAGCCGTCCAGTCCTCATGACGGCCGGTTCGCCTGGCATTGCAGTCCGTTCCCGGCGCTCACACGTCCATCTTGTGCGTGCGCCCCGGAGAGAAACGCTTCCCTTCCGGCAGCGGCCGGTCGTAATAGCCCGGAACGTACTTGTCCAGCATCGCCTGCAGGGCGTCTCTCATCTCTTCGGGGTCCTCCACCCGCTCGACGCTGCCGAACAGGATGACGCTCATGTAGGCGGTATCGGTCAGGGCCGGCACCGGATCGGCGATCGTGCCGTATTCTTCGCAGACCGTAAAACAGACGCGGTTGTTTTTTTGCATGATGTCCGTCTTGCGCCCGGCTTCCGCGCCGTGAAAATAGACGCTGCCGTTCAGCCAGCAGAAGTTGAGCGGGACGACGTACGGCTCCAACCCGTCGGTCAGGCCCAGGTGTCCGACTCTGGCGGCGGCCAGGAAGGCGTTGATGTGCTCCTGATCCGTGCAGGTTCGTTTGGCGTAGCGAATGGGATTCATGAGAACTCCTCCGTTTCAGGGTGGACTGCTGATGCGGATACGTTCATCATAGAGAGGGACTGTGCACGGCAAAAGGGGCAGTTTTCGAAACGGGATGCGGGACAGATGGTGTCTTCGCTCCTGCTCGGCCGCCAAAGCGGAAAAACGGGCGCAATCCGGGACGCGCCGGAACATCGCAAAAAAGCGCCTGCCCACAGGGCACGCGCTTTTTTCACGGATCAAACGGACGCTAGTTGAGCTGGATCTCTTTTTCGGGGTCCAGCTTTTTGGCCAACTGCTCCTCGCCGCGGTGAATCCAGCCGACAAACGAGTCGCGGATGTGCAGTTCCTTGTCCAGATAGACGACGGCGACAAACATGTAGTGGCTCTTGCCCTGATAGCGGGCGCGGTAGCGCAGGTCAAACCACCTGACTTCGTAGCCGAAGGGCTGTTCCTTCGTCTCCACGTGGGCGTAGCGGGTAAACGACAAAAACGCCTGTACCTTCGGACTTTGTTTGGCTGCCGCCACCAGTTCGCTTTCCGGTTTGATGGCAAACACGTCCAGGATCGTGACCTCCCCGCCGTGCACCTCCCCGACGTACCAGTGCTGTTCCGTCCTGATCACGAACGTCCACTGGTTCCAGGAGAGTGTGGGAATGATGGTGTACGTGCCTTCCTTGCCGACGGTTTCCCGGACCAACGCCGTCGTCCGCTTTTGCGCCTGGCAGCGCCAGACGTAATAGCAGGCGATCAGCAGATAGATCCAGAAAAACAGAGGCCCCGGCTCCGCGCCCGCGCCCCACAGCATCAGACCGGCCACATGGACGGCAAAAATAAACGGGTCGAAGATGAAGATGGCGTTCCAGGCGATCCACTTGTCGCGAAAAGGGTAAAGGCCTTTGGTTCCGTACGCGTTGAACAGGTCGACAAATACGTGCAGGCAGACCGCCGCAAAAATCCAGCCCAACAGGTGAAGCCAGTGCGTCTGCGGCGTTACCGCCTGCACCAGGGCAAACACCGCTGCCGTCCAGACAAACAGGGCGGGAATGGAGTGGGAGATTCCCCGGTGATGGCGGATGTAGGCGGCGCTCCCCCGGACACGGGTGAAGCCGTCCAGATCGGGAGCCTGAGAGCCGATGACGGTGCCGATCGCCACCGCCTCCGCCAGCCCCGGCGTCGCGGCCACGACGGGATCGAGGTGGGCCAGGCCAGCCAGTCCGAAGCCCATGACAAAGTGTGTGGCGGTGTCCATGAATTACGTGTTCTCCCTCCTTTGTTCCTGCCGTTTCTATTCCTTATTATAGCGACTTGGGCGTGAGATTTCCCTTCGCATCTGAAAAAATTGCGCGCTTGTTCCCTGCCGCACAGACGGGTATGATGAAAGGGATCGAAAGGAGAGTAGAGGCTGTGCTTACCGTGTTTATCGAATACAAGACGGACGAGTCGAAGCGGGACCGGTGCCTGGAGCTGCTGGCTGCCATGGCCGGGAGGATGGAAGCGATGGGAGCCCGTCAGTACCGGTTTTGGGAAGGCCTGGACCAGCCGGGCCTGTTCGTCGAAGCGTTTGACGTGGAAACGGTGGAGCAGTATGAGCGCATCAAACAGTGGCGGCGCGCCGATCAGGCGTTTTGCGAGTGCGTCGCGGGAGGGGCCGCCAAGCTGAACATCTGGGCGTTTCGCCCGATCGATTTGGCTGACAAAAGGAGCAAGCAGGAATACGATGGCAGGTAAAAAACGCAAGGCATTGACGTATACGTTACCGGAAGAGTTTCACGTGTTTGGCTTTTCCCGCGATCTGCTGGCCTGGTACGATTCCCAGAAACGGGATTTGCCCTGGCGGATCAACCGCGATCCGTACCGCGTCTGGGTGTCGGAGATCATGCTGCAGCAGACGCGCGTGGAAACGGTCAAGCCGTACTACCAGAACTTCATGGCCAAATTCCCCACTGTGGCCGCGCTGGCCGAAGCGCCGGAGGAGGAAGTGCTGAAGGCGTGGGAAGGGCTTGGCTACTACTCGCGCGCCCGCAATCTGCAGGCGGCCGCGCGGGAGGTGCAGGAACGCTACGGCGGCGTCATTCCCGACACGCCGGAAGAGATCGCCACGCTGAAAGGCATCGGGCCGTACACCGCCGGCGCCATTCTGAGCATCGCCTACGAAAAGCCGGAACCGGCCGTGGACGGCAACGTGATGCGCGTCTTTTCCCGGCTGCTCTACCTGACGGACGACATCGCCAAGCCGGCGACCCGCGTCAAGGTGGAGCACCTCGTGCGGCAGGTGATTCCGCATGGCCGGGCGGGCGATTTCAACCAGGCATTAATGGAGCTGGGCGCTCTCGTCTGTCTGCCGCGGACGCCGCAGTGTCTCACCTGTCCCGTGTTTGACTACTGTCTCGCCCGGAAGGAAGGGGTACAGGAGGAACTGCCGGTCAAAGGCAAGGCCAAACCGCCTCGTGTCGTCCGGCTGCAGGTGGCGGTGGTCATGCGCGGAGAAGCCGTCTTGATCAACAAGCGGCCGGAGCAGGGGCTTTTGGCCGGCATGTGGGAGTTTCCCATGGTGGAGACGGACGCCGACACGCGTTCCCTGAAGCAGGAGGCGCTTTTGCAGGGGCTGAGGCAGCGGTTCGGGATGGACGTGGAGGTGACCGAGCCGCTGATGGAGCTGACGCATACGTTTTCCCACCTGCAGTGGCACATGGAAGTGTGGCGGTGCGACTGGATCGAGGGAGACGACCTGCCGCCGAACGCCCGTTTTGCGACAGCGGACGAGCTGGCCGGGCTCGCGTTTCCCGTGGCTCATCAAAAAATCCTGGAAACGATCAAAAGCGACCGGTGACCGGTCGCTTCAGTGTGCAGACAAAGTAACTGCTGGAGGGAGAAGCACGTTTCCGGCATCCGCTCCGTGCTCGCCCAGCAGAGAAGCACAGGCTGCCCGCTCCGCACCGATTTGCGGGGGATCGCCAAAGCCGCATCGCTGCGCAGCCCATTCAGAGGTGGCGCTCCTTTTTCCCGCAAATCGCTGCTCCGCTTGGTAGGGCTCACAAGTCGCTCCGCCTGGAAACATGCTTCTCCACCGCTGCAATAGGTTTGTCTCAGACAAAAGCGACCGGTGACCGGTCGCTTTTGTCGCAGGTGGATGTTTGCTCCGCGCTTACAGCCGCGTACAGTACTCGGGAAACTGGGACGCCTGCCGCATGCGCTGCTCTTCCCACTCCGCGATCGCCTGCTGCTGCCGGCAGCGGGCTTCGCGCTCTTCCGCGGAGATCACGCGTCTTTCGATGATGATGGTAAAGAAAATCATCGGAATGTACATGACCATACCCCTCCTGTGCAAACTGTCTGGTTCAGTCAGCCGCCGTCTATCGATTTGACTCCCGTGAACCGCATCCTTTGACGTTTTTGCCTGCTGCTCATACAACATTCCTCCTCATCGGGGTTCTGTTTCGCGTTACACGCGAGTGAGAAATTCCGGATACCGGGCGGCTTCGAGCGCCTGGGCCTCGGCGCGTTCCTGCAAATAGCGGGCGCGCTGGTACTCGGCGGCGCGCTGTTTGGCGCTGGGCTTTTTGCGCTCGATCTTCACCGTGAAAAACAAGAAGTGGAATACCATCCGTCTCACCTCCTTCCAAGGAAAAAGTGACAAAAAAACCGCGGGCCAAAGCCTGCGGTCTTGTTTCCAGCAGCAAAGAAACAGAAAGACCGCAAGCGACAGCGCCTGCGGTCGGGTATACAACGAAAGGGGCATGGCAAAGACACGAGTCCTGCTACGATTCGTCCGTCCGGGAGGCACTGCCGTATGAAGTTGGAGCAACCACGAGCAAATCGGTTCCATTGGGATTTCCTTTGATCATCATAGCGGCACAGCCTCCTTTCCATTCAAGTGATGAATCATATTCTTAGAATATGGCAATTTTTTCTTGGTGTAAAGCATTTTTTGCCCAATTGCAAGAAGAAAGTATTTTCTGACAACAACGGACAGCTCCGGCCTGGACGCGGGAGCCGGACAGCCTTTTGGCGGGGTTACCAGAACATGTACAGCAGTCCGATCATGGCGGCAAGACTGATCGCCACGATCCCGATGATGATGCCCCATTGGCGGGTTGCGGTTTTCATCGGCATTCCCTCCTTTTGTTCAATCGTAAATCGGCGCGGACGCGTGATCCCAGCCGCCGCCGTCTCCTCCGACCGGTCCGCGGGATTCCAGCTCGCGGACGATGCGGGCGTGGAGCGAACTCCCTTCGGCATTGAGATAGGCAGCCAGTTGGGACATGGCGTGATGGTAGTAGAGCAGTTCGTTCAATTCCCAACGGGAGAGCGGTGTCATCGTCAGCTCGGACAGTTCGCGGCCTATGAACATGAAAACACTCCTTCCCCGCCTTCCGGCACAAGTTGTTTCGTTTAGTATGGCTGTCCGCCGCCGCTTCCATCCCTGCCGTCCCGCCGCCGGGAGCAAGTGGTCCGGTGGCAAATCAGACAGTCCCGGTGTATAATGAGAATGTTCTTTTTTGGTACCTGATATTAATAGTTGGTGTGATAGGAGGAACCCTCATGCATACAAACCGAAAAGTGGCGCTCGTTACGGGCGGAACCCGGGGGATCGGCAAGGCGATCGCGCGTCGGCTGGCGGAACAGGGATATGACCTGGTGCTCAACTACCTGCGCAACCGCACGGCCGCCCGCGAAACGGCGGCGGAGCTGGAAGCCCTGGGAGTCCGCGTTCACCTGGTGAAGGCAAACGTGGGCGACGTGGCCAAAATCAAAGAGCTGTTTGCCGAAATCGACCGGGAGTTCGGCCGCCTGGACGTGCTGGTGAACAACGCCGCGTCCGGTGTGCTGCGCCCGTTGATGGAACTGGAAGAGAGCCACTGGGACTGGACGATGGAGATTAACAGCAAGGCCCTGTTGTTCTGCGGACAGGAAGCGGCCAAACTAATGATGAAGAACGGCGAGGGCGGGAAAATCGTCAGCATCTCCAGCCTCGGCTCGATTCGCGTGCTGGACAACTACACCGCTGTCGGCGTTTCCAAAGCGGCACTGGAAGCCCTCACCCGCTACCTGGCCGTCGAACTGGCGCCGTACAACATCGTCGTCAACGCGGTTTCCGGGGGAGCCGTGGACACCGACGCGCTCCGTCACTTCCCCAACCGCGAGGAGCTCCTGGCCCACTCGGCGGCGCGGACACCGGCCGGCCGCATCGTGGAGCCGGACGATCTGGCCAATGCGGTCATGTTCCTGCTGTCCGATCAGGCC
Organism: Brevibacillus thermoruber 423; assembly: GCF_000454065.1. Lineage (GTDB taxonomy): Bacteria > Bacillota > Bacilli > Brevibacillales > Brevibacillaceae > Brevibacillus > Brevibacillus thermoruber. The sequence goes on along the minus strand of NZ_KE695654.1, from coordinate 36,543 downwards.
TGGATGATCCGCGGCCAGACCATTATCGTGGACGGCGGCCTGTCGCTGTTGACCTAAGTCCGTTTGGGCCGGGCCGGACGGGCTGTATCCCCGATCGCGACCTGTTTCTCGCGTTCATACGGAGACAAAGTTGTCCAAGTGGTGTACAATAGGAGAAGAAGGCATCGAAGGAGGCAACGTATGCTGATTCGTCCGTTTCGGCTCGGTGACTATTCGGCGATAACGCGTATCTGGCAAGAAACCGGTTTGGAAGAATCGGAAACGGAGTCATTGAACGACCTGGCCAAACAGTTGGCCTGGGACAGCGATTTGGTCATGGTTGCGGAAAAGGATGGAGAAGTGGTGGGGGTGGTCGTCGGCACGATCGACGGATCACGCGCCTACTTTTACCGGTTGGCCGTTACTCCCCGCCTGCAGGGGACCGGCATCGGACGGAAGCTGGTGGAGGCGATCGAAAAACGCTTCCAGCAACGGGGTGTCCATCGCGTCTTGATCATGGTGAATCAGGACAACCCGGAGGTTCTCCCTTTTTACTATTCACTTGGCTACGAGATGCAAAAATATGTTACACTTTCCAAAAAGCTCTCTTCTTAAGGGAGGCTTATCCCCATTCATATAGAGAAGAGAAGAAAGGGGAGAGTCATGTCGCCAGCTCCAGGCTCCATCATCCGCATTGAAAGCTTTAAGCACGACCATTCACTGCACCGCATCTGGGACAAGACGACGCTGATTCATTCCAGCGATGCGGTCGTGATTGGGGGCAACGACCGGGTCAAGGTAACAGAGGCAGACGGCCGGGAATGGCGGACGAGAGAGCCTGCCATCTGCACGTTTGGCCGCGGACAGTGGTTCAATACCATCGCGATGATTCGCGACGACGGCATTTATTACTACTGCAACATCGGTTCGCCTTTTAGCCTGAAAGGAAATCTGTTGAGCTACATCGATTACGATCTGGACGTCAAAGTGTTTCCCGACATGACTTACACCATTCTCGACGAAGAGGAGTTTCTGCTGCACAGCAAGCAGATGAACTACCCTCCGTTCGTCGTCGAACGCGTGCAGACCGCTCTCCGGGAAGTGCTGGATTGGGTCCGCTTGCGGCGGGGCCCTTTTCAAAACGGATTTGTCCAACGCTGGTACGAGCGTTACCTGTTGGTGCGCGAAGACGAGGAATGATCCCTTTCCCGAACGGCCGGGAGAGGGATTTCCTTGTTTGGCCGGTCATCATCTGCCCCGGGAAGAATAGATGTAGGAGGGAAAGCGGGAACTGGCAAAAGGAGGGATGACCGTGAGCAGCATCCGGCGTTACATGGCCTACGTCATGCCCTATTGGAAACAGATCCTGGGGACCATTTTTATCGGCATCATCAAGTTTTCGATACCGCTGCTTCTGCCGCTGATGATCAAGTACGTGATTGATGACCTGCTGCCCAGCCCCATGCCCCGGGAAGAGAAGCTGACCCAACTGTTCTGGCTGATGGCGGTGGCCTTTGTGGTCTTTACCGTCGTGCGGGCGCCCGTGGAGTACCTGCGGCAGTACTACGCCCAGTGGGTGTCCAGCCGCATCTTGTTTGACATCCGCAACCAACTGTTCGCCCATCTGCAGCGGCTCTCCATGCGCTACTACAACAATCACAAGACGGGGGAAGTGGTCTCCCGGGTCATCAACGACGTGGAGTCGACCAAGAGCTTTATCGAAACGGGCCTGATGAACATCTGGCTGGACCTGATTACGATCGGCCTGACCCTCAGCGTGATGCTGTACATGGACGTGAAGCTCACGCTGGTCGCGATTCTGGTCTTTCCGCTGTACGCGGTGTCCGTCAAATACTTCTACAAGCGGCTGCGGCAGCTTACGCGGGAGCGCTCGGCCGCCCTGGCCCACCTGCAGGGTCACCTGCACGAGCGCGTAAACGGCATGTCGCTGATCCGCAGCTTTGCCCTGGAGGAGCACGAAACCCGGGCGTTCGCCAAGGAAAACAACCGCTTTCTGCAAAAGGCGCTGGACCATACGCGCTGGAACGCCAACACCTTTGCCGTGGTCAACACGGTCACGGACATCGCGCCGCTCATGGTGATCGCCTACGCCGGTTACCAGGTGATCGGGGGAACGCTCACCACCGGTACGCTGGTGGCGTTTTACGCGTATCTGGAACGCCTCTACACGCCGCTGCGCCGGCTGGTCAACTCGTCTACCACGCTGACGCAGGCCGTGGCTTCGATGGATCGGATGTTTGAATTTATCGACGAATCGTATGACATCGTCGACAAGCCCGGCGCCGGCCGGCTGCCGGTCGATCCGCAGACGGGGCGGATTCGCGGCGAAATCCGGTTTGAAAACGTCTCGTTTCGCTATCGGGAGGAAGGGCCGCTGGTGCTGGATCACGTCAATTTGACGATCAATCCGGGCGAGACGGTCGCCATCGTCGGCATGTCGGGCGGAGGCAAGACCTCGCTGATCAGCCTGCTGCCCCGCTTCTGGGATGTGACGGAAGGACGGATCACCATCGACGGGGTCGACATCCGCGACGTGCAGCAGCAGAATCTGCGCAGCCACATCGGCATGGTGCTGCAGGACAACATCCTGTTCAGCGAATCGGCGCGGGTGAACATCCTGATGGGCAATCCTGAAGCGGATGAAGCGGCCGTGATCGAAGCGGCCAAGGCGGCCAACGCCCACGAGTTCATCATGGAACTGCCCGATGGATACGACACCGAGCTGGGCGAGCGGGGAGTCAAGCTGTCCGGCGGGCAAAAACAGCGGATTGCCATCGCCCGCGTCTTCCTGCGCGATCCGGGCATCCTGATTCTGGACGAGGCCACGTCGGCGCTCGACCTGGAGTCGGAGCACATGATTCAGGAGTCGCTGGCCCGCCTGACCAAAGGGCGCACCACGATCATCGTGGCTCACCGTCTCTCCACCATCACCCACGCGGACAAGATCGTGGTGATGAAAGAGGGGCGGATTGTCGAACAGGGAAGACACGAAGAATTGCTGGCGCAAAAAGGTGTGTATCATAATCTGTGGAGCGTGCAGGATCTGGGCGCTCCCACGGAACAGCAACCGGTGTCGTAGGGAACCCAGCCTGTCAACGAATACGCGTGGGGCCGTGGAGGAGACGACGAGGCCGACGCGTTTCCTCGCACCGGAAAGGAGGAGGGCTCCCGTGGAAACGTGGAGACGCAACTTGTATGTACTGTGCGGGGCGCTGTTTGTCGTCATGATGGCGATGAGCATGGTCATGCCGTTTTTGCCTCTGTATATCCAGAAGGATTTTGGGGTGGAAGACCCGCATGAAGTGACCGCATGGGCAGGAGTCATTTTTGGCGCCAACTTTTTGACCGCCAGTCTGGTGTCCCCGATCTGGGGCAATCTGGCTGACAAGTACGGCCGCAAAATCATGATCTTGCGCTCCGGTTACTTCATGTCCGTCATCATCGCGGCGACCGGTTTTGCCGGGAGCTTGTGGCAGCTTTTGGCCCTGCGCCTCTTGAACGGAACGGTGGGAGGCATCATCCCGGCCAGCACGGCCCTGGTCGCCTCCAACGCGCCCAGGGAAAAAGCGGGGTGGGCATTGGGGCTGCTGCAGTCGTTCGTGACTGCGGGCTCCATTATGGGACCGCTGATCGGCGGGGTGTTGGCCGATCGGATCGGGTTCCGCATGATCTTTGTCGTGACCGGCAGCCTGGTCCTGTTGGCGACGCTGGTGATTACGTTTACCGTAAAGGAAGCGTTTGTGCCCCCGAAGGCCAGGGAACGCTCCAGTCTGTCGGATGATTTTCGCAAGATTTTCACCTCCAGGGAGCTGCCGGCGGTCTTCTTCGTGACGGTGATGATCCAGTTTGCCCTGTTCAGCATCGTGCCGGTGCTGCCGATTTACATTTCGCAGCTTTTGCATCAGCAGGGAAACGTCGCCTTCTGGGCGGGCGTGGTCCAGGCGTCCACCGGCATCGCCAACGTGCTGGCGGCGCCGCTCTTGGGACGGTTGGGAGACCGTTACGGCTCCCACCGGGTCTTGTTCGGCAGCCTGCTGTTCGCGGCCACATTGTTCGTTCCGCAGGCCCTGGCGGCAAATGTTACCCAGTTGGCGGTGCTTCGGTTTTTGCTCGGTTTGTCGCTCGGCGGCCTGCTCCCCTCTGTCAACGCCCTGCTGCGCCGTCTCACGCCCAGTCACATGATCAGCCGCGTGTACGGGTACAACAACAGCTTTGTCAGCATGGGCAGCATGTTGGGGCCGATGATCGGCGGCTTCCTGGCCGGTTTCGTCAGCATCAACGGGGTGTTCCTGATGACCAGCGCCCTGCTGTTCATCAATGCCGGCTGGGTGTTCTTCAGCTTCTTCCGAAAAAAGCCCTTGCGGGAAACGGAGACATAAGAAATTCGTAACCACTTCCTGGTGTTTGCCATCGCGTTTCTGGATGGCTGGGCCGCTCCGGCGCGCAACGCCCTGGTGCCCCGACTGGTGGAGCGGGAGCGCCTGCTTCGGGCCAACGGCTTGTTGGCCGCGACGGACCAGTCCGTCCAGTTTGCCGGATGGGCGGCGGGGGGCCTGCTGGTTGCCTGGCTGGGGCACGCTGCCGTACTCTGGGGAACGTCGGCCGCGTATCTGTTGGCCACTGTGGCGCTGATTTTCGTCCATCCCGTCTCCGGGACGGAACGGCGCGAGGATGACAAGGGCTTGCTGGCCGGCTGGCGGGCCATTGGCGGAAACAGGCGGCTCCGTTTGCTCGTGGCGATTGACGTGCTGGAAGGATGGGCGGGAGCGGTCTGGGTTGCTGCTATCATGCTGCCGTTTGTGACCCAAGTTCTGAAGAAAGGGGAAGCGTGGTGGGGCTATCTTAACGCGGCCTACATGCTCGGCTCGATTGCGGGCGGCGCCGTCATGCTGGCACTCGCCTCCCGCCTGCGGGACAACCTGCCGCGCTGGGTGACGGTCGGAACGGCAGCCAGCGGTCTCGTCACCCTGCTGTTTGGTGCAAGCGGCAGTCCGGTTGCCGCTCTTGTTTTCTCGTTTGCGCTGGGGCCGGTGTTTCAGCTCCAGGCGATCGCCAAACAAACCTTGCTGCAGCAGGCGGCCGGCGAGGCAGACCTGCCCGTCGTGCTGTCCGCCAAGGGAACCATGGATGCGCTGGTCTTCGGCTGCTCGGTGCTGGCGATGGGAGCGGCAGCCGAATGGCTGGGGCCGCGCTGGGCTTATTTCCTCGCCGCCGCGCTGACCGGAATCGCCGCGCTGCTGACATTGCGTTTGCGGAGAGTGTAAGGAAGGCACAGAAAAAGCCCCCTCCGGGTGTACCGGAGGGGGCTGCTGCGTGGAAGGGGCGGTTTCATTTCCCTGTCCCGTTTGTTTACCATTCCATGACCGCATGCGGACAGCGCTTTTGCAGCAAACGCATAAACGCTTCCCGGTCTTTTGGTGAAATCAGCACCGTTTTTTGATGATTGTATACAATTTCAAGCCTTTTCAGCGACAAGGCCGGACTGGCAAGCGGGTTTGAAGTTTTTCTCACCCTGTTGATGCTGTCGAGCGGGATGATTTTCTTGAACGGTCCGTATTGGATGATCAAGGCATCGTTTTCGATGATGTAGCAGACCGACGTAACCAGCCAGAGGAGGAAACAAGGCAAAACGAAGTGAACGAAAAACAGGGCGATTCTTTCGTTTGTTCCCAAGGTTCCTGTAAACAAGGATTGGACCCCTTCCAGAATCACCAGCAGCATGGTCCCCCAGATCACAACGGCCAGCCAACGATCTACTCTTGAAGGGAATCTCACAGCGTCCCACTCCTCCTTTCTCGTGATACCATCCTACCATGATTGTAGCAAACAGCACGTTCTGTTCTCCACCCACTGCTGTCTCTGCCTGTGCAAAATAAAAAATGGACCGGCTCTACTTCCGGTCCAGAAAACGCAGAATCGCCATCACGTCCAGATCGCCCAGGCCGTCCTCCAGCGCGGCGCGGTAGCAGGCGGCCACCGATTCGGCCAGCGGCGTGGAGACGCCTTCTTCGCGGGCGAGGCGCAGGTCTTTGGCCATGTGCTTGAGGGCAAACGCGGCCGGGTAGTCGTCGGCGAGAATGGACGCTTCCTTGCCGCGGATCAGCGGCGTGCCGACCGCGCTCTCCGCGATAATGGTCAGCATCTGCTCGGTCGGGATGCCCATGCTGCGGGCGAACAGCAGGGTTTCGGCCGCTCCCTGCACGGTGATGCCCAACAGCAGGTTGATGGCCAGCTTGGCCGACGTGCCGGCGCCGTTGGGGCCGAGGTGAAGCGCCAGCTTGCCCAGCTTGTCCAGCAGCGGTTTGACTTGGGCAAAGTCGCTCTCGTCGCCGCCGACCATGATTACCAGCTTGCCTTCTTTGGCCGGGCCGACACTGCCGGAGACCGGCGCGTCCAGGAAGCGGAAGCCCGCCTGCCGGCACTGTTCCGCCACAAAGCGGGACGTCTCCGGCGAGACCGTGCTCATGTCCACGGCCAGTGTGCCGCGCGCACCGGAAGCGAGCAGACCCTCCGGTCCGGTGTAGACCGCCTTGACCGCCTCGTCATCGCTAACCATCGTAAACACGATATCGCATTCCGCCGCCAGTTCGGCCAACGAGCCGGCCAGGGCGGCTCCCCGCGCGAGCAGTGGCTCCGCCTTGTTTGGCGTGCGGTTCCACACCTTCACCTCATATCCGGCGGCCAACAGATTGCCGGCCATCGGAATGCCCATGTTGCCCAGCCCGATCCATCCGATTTTCATCTCATCTGTCTCCTTTCTCGTTGCGGGAAAACTGCTGCAGCCGTTCTTTCAGCAGGGCGTGTTTGGCTTTCGTCACAGCAAACAGGTCGTCAAACGCGGCCGGGAGCGTGCGGTCCAGCACGCGCAGGCCTTCTTCGGTGATGCCCCCTTTGGTGGCGACCCGTTCGATCAACCGGTGAAAATCGAGCCGCTCGTTTTCCAGCAGCAGCGCAGTGCCCATGAGCGTCTCCGCCAGCATTCGGCGCGCCGTATCCAGTTCCAGTTCCGGGGACTGCCGCACCGCAGCACGGGCAAACGCGTCGAGAATGCCGGCAAAGAGACCGGGAGCGCTGCTGGTCAGAATGGTGGCCGTCTCGATGCTCTCCTCCGAGACCTCCTCCGCTTTCCCCAGCGCGGTCAGCAGACGGAGCAGCCCGGACCGCAGCGCAGGCGTCACGCGGCGTCCGCAGGCGTACAGGGAGACGCCGCGCAGTTCCTGCGAGGTTACCGTCGGAATCACTTTGCTGACGGGCCCCGCGTGGACCGCCTCCAGGTCGGCCAAGGTGACACCGGCCGCGACGGAGACGAGGTGCGTCTCCGCGGGGAGGTCGAGCGTTCGCAGCAGCGGCACAACATCAAGCGGTTTCGTGCAGATGAACACGATGTTCGCCCGTTGGCACACCTCTTGAGCGGTCGATGCGATCGCAAACGGGTATTCCTGCCGCAGGCGCTCCGCTTTTTCCCGCGTCCGGTTGAAGACGACGAGCTCGCCGGGGGTGACGACGCCGCTTTTGCAAAAGCCTTTCACCAACATCTGCCCCATGCTGCCCAACCCGATTATTCCTATGTACATACATGCCTTCTCTCCTATCGTAGCGGATTTAATGAAAAAGGTACAGTCTCCCGAAACCGGGAGGCTGTACCTGTCAGTGCATGCGCTGCAATTCTCATCAGTCTTCGTTGGAGCTGTTGAAGATCATCACGTACTTTGCCAGTTCGAGCACGGAGATCAGCGCGGCGGCCACATAGGTGAGCGCGGCGGCACCCAGCACCTTGTTGACGCCCCGTTCTTCCGTGTTGCGGATGAAGCCCATTTTGACCATCATGTCTTTGGCGCGGCTGCTTGCGTTGAACTCGACCGGCAGCGTGATCAGTTGGAAGGCGACCGCTGCGGAGAAGAAGACGATCCCCAAAAACAGCAGATTGGCCGCATGGAAGAAGAAGCCGGCCAGCAGCAGCAGCGGTGCGATCCCCGACGCGAAGTTGACGACCGGGAAGATGCGGTGGCGGGCCACCAGCATCGGGTAGGAGACCTTGTGCTGCACGGCGTGCCCTACCTCGTGGCAGGCGACGGAAATAGCCGAGATGGAATTGCCGAAGTAGACCGGATCGGACAGACGGACCGTGCGGGAAATCGGATCGTAGTGGTCGGTCAGCGTACCGGGGATGTGTTCAACCGGAACGTGCGTCAGGCCGTTGGCGTCCAGCATGCGGCGGGCTGCCTCCGCACCGGTCAGGCCGGAAGACGCGGGAACATCGGCGTAGCGGTTAAACGTTCCCTTGACGCGAAACTGGGCCCACAGCGACAGGCCGAACGCGATGAAAATCAGAAAATCCATGGGGTGAAACAAAATCATTCGCTATCACTCCTCATCTATGATCATACCTGATAAGAACAACACAACGTAGTTTGCCCTACACTCAATTGTACGATCATCATCGGTGACGGTTTCACTATTTATTGTACAGTCTTTGACCAACATTGACAATATCAGCGAATGCTTATATGTGGCAAAAAAAGCACTCTTCCCGGGAAAGGGAAGAGTGCGAGTGGTTGCAGGACGTCGGTCCCGTCCGGCAGGCTGCCGGGCAGGCGGGGAGCGTCACTCGGTGGAGACAGACGGATCAGCCTGCTCTTTTTTCGGCGAAATCATCAGGAAGTGGGCGGCCGGATCGTCGATCAGCTTCTGGATGCGGCCCGCCGTCTCGTACTGCTCGGTGGCAAGCAGTTCTTCCTTGTAGGCGGAGAGCAGCTCGCGCACGTCGCTTACGCCTTTTTCGTCCAGATGGTAGAGGAACACCTTCGCCCCCTTGGCGATCCGGCGCTCCAGGGCTGCCCGGTCAAAGCCCATCTCCGGCTGGAGGCGGACGTAGACGACACCGCCGGTCATGCCCGCGCAGATCCACGGACCGGGATCGCCCAGCACGACGGCGCGCCCGTTGGTCATGTACTCAAAGGCAAAGCCTTTCAGGTTGGCCCGTGCCCCGATGCCGCCCAGCTCGTCACGAATCGGCTCGGTAATTTCGCCGCCGAACACGACGTCTGCCCCGGAGAGGCGGATGCAGGCGCGGGAATCGGCGTTGCCCTGCACGATGAACAAGCCTTTTTGCGCCCCGTAGCAGAAGCTCTTGCCGACGGAGCCGTTGATGTACGCGCCGTTCAGCCCCTTGTGCTTGAGGATGGAGACGCGGCCGCCAAAGCTGGTTTTGCCGACGCCGTCCTGGGCGCCGCCTTCCACGCGAATGGTAACGCCCTGTGCGTTGTAGGCGGCCAGACCATTGCCCGGCACGCTGCCGCCGGTGAAGTGGAGCGACACTTCCGGCAGAGAAGCGTAGCTGCCGTCCAGGTAATCTTTCACCCGTGCGCCGGACCAGCGGCTGCCCAGCACGCGTTCACTGGACAGAATGCCGGCAAACGTCTCCCGGATGGGACGGTCCGGGCTGAAGTAGCGGTTCTCCGATGCGGCGGCAGCGCCGGCGGTGACCAGCACGCGCTCCTCCGCTTCTTTCGCCTGTACGGCGGCTGTCTCCGGCGTGTACAGCGGATGGACGGCCAGCAGCGCCGACAGGTCGATTCGCTCCAACAGGCGGGTTTGGACCAGGAGGTCGGAGCGGCCGACCAGATCCTGCGTGCGGCTGAAGCCGAGCGCAGCGGTGATGCGGCGCACTTCCTCGCCAAACAGGGTAAAGAAGGTTTTCAGCCCGTTGACGGCCAGGTCGAACTGGCGCGGCACAAAGCGGCGCAGCCCTTTTTCGTGGGCCTCTTCCAGCGAGTCGATCTGGGTGGCGATGCCCACGTGGCAGGTGTCCAGGTGACAGCCGCGGCAGGTGGTGCAGCCGACGGCGATCATGGCCAGGGTGCCGAAGCCGACGCGATTGGCGCCGAGCAGCATCAGCTTGACGACGTCCGCTGCGCTTTTCACGCCGCCGTCGGCCCACAGTTCCACCTTGTGGCGAAGCCCTGCTTCGAGCAAGGCATTGTGGGCGGCTTTGACGCCGATCTCGGCCGGCAGCCCCACGTGCTGCAGGGCGTGGACGCGGGCCGCCCCCGTTCCTCCGTCAAAGCCGGAGAGGGTGATGAAGTCGGCGCCTGCCTTGGCGATGCCGACGGCGATGGTCCCGATGTTGGGCACGACCGGCACCTTGACGCACACCTTGGCTTCGTGGTTGGCCGTCTTCAGCTCCGTGATCATCTGCGCCAGATCTTCGATGGAGTAGATGTCGTGGTTGTTGGACGGCGAGATCAGGTCGGAGCCGATCGTGGCGTTCCGGGCGGCGGCGATTTTCGTCGTTACCTTGGAGCCGGGCAGGTGTCCCCCTTCGCCCGGTTTCGCCCCCTGGCCGATCTTGATTTCCAGGATATTCGCCGCGTTGGCCAGTTCCACGTTGATGCCAAAGCGTCCCGACGCCACCTGGATGCCGCGCGTTTTGCGGTAGCGGCCGAGCATGTCTTTGATTTCGCCGCCTTCGCCGTTCATGCAGATCATGTTGAGCTGGTCGGCGGCTTCGGCGTAGGCGCGGAAGGCCGTTTCGTTCTGCGAACCGAACGACATGGAGGAGATCAAAAACGGCAGCGAGTGCTCGCCTACGCTGATGTCCACCTGTGCCGGATCCACCTGCCGCTCGGTCCGGTCATAGGCAAAGTCGGCCACGTGACGAATCGCAATCGGGTTGTCCCGTTCGTTTTCTTCCAGCTTCAACGCGTAGTCGGCGTACGGAATCTCGCCGGCGGCCACCTGCCCGATCAGTTTCCACAGGCGGGGGAAAATGTGGAACGTCTTGGCTTCCCGCGCCGTCGCACTGGCGTAATCCTCGTGCCGTTTGACGCTGTCCGCCTCCAGATCGGCAAAGGAGAGGCCGGCCCGATCGGAACCGCAGAAGTTGACGATGGAGAGCGCCTCCGCCACGTCCTTGTGCAGCCCGATGGAGGAGAACAGCCGGCCGTAGCCGCGCAGTTCGTGGATGCCGATGGTGGAGATCACTTTCTCCAGCCCCTTGTTCAGCGCGACGTAGAGATTGGCGGCCGATGTCGCTCCCTCTTTGGCAAAGGCGGTGGCAAACATCAGGTACGGCGAGACCGCGTCCGCTCCGGAACCGAGCGACAAGGCCAGGTCGTGCAGCGAACGGACGGCGCCGGAGCGGAGGATGATGCCGGCCCGGCGGCGCAGGCTGGTGCCGTCGGCGTCAAACGCCGCTTTCAAGCCTTGGTCGACAGCGGTCACGGCGAGCAGCGGATCGATCCAGTACCGGCCGTTCTGATGCGTCTCCGTGTCGTCCAGCACGAGCAGCACGGCTCCGTTTTGCACCGCCTGCACGGCCGATTCCTGCAGCCGTTTCAGCCCGCTTGCGAGTCCGCTTTCCCGCTCGAAGTGGGTCGAGAGGATCGCGATGCTGGACGGATGGTTGTTGAAGTAGTGAATCACCTGTTCCAGCGACAGCGTGCCCTGCTGCTGCGCCGTCTCCTGGAGCGACTGCCCTTCGAAGAGAAGCGGCGAGGGCAGCTCCAGGCGCAGGCCGTCCGAGGATTTGCCGGACAGAGGTACGCGGGTCCCGATCACGACGCGCGTGGAGAAATGCTCGATCTCCCGGTCGCGGTCAATCGCCGGGTTGGTGACGACGGCCACGCTTTCCTTGATGTAGTCGGCCAGGTTTTGCCGCTCCTTGGACAGTGCCGCCAGCGGCCCGTCGTGGCCGAGCGAACGGATCGGTTCGGCGCCGTTGGCGGACATCTGCTCCACGAGCTGAATCTGCTCGCGGTCCCAGCCGAACGCGCTGTAGACGGAAGAGGTCGGAGCCGGCGTGTCCGGTTCGGCGACGAGCGCGTTGGTCTCATAGGCAAAGTGCAGGTGCTGACGGGCACCGGCCGCCTCCACCTTTTCCGCGAAGCGGTCGCGGACGATCTCCTGCAGCTTGTGGTGCGGGATCACTTCCACCTCGCGCCCCTCGTGCAGGATGACGCCCACCTTTTCCCCGGGCGCGAGCGGTTTCGGTTCGCTTGCCATTTGATGAACCGGGATGATCCCCTGCTCGGAGGAGAAATAATAGGACGTGGCGCTTTCCACCATCCACAGCGGTCTCAGCCCCAGGGCGTCGACGCTGAACACGCACTCGCTGCCGTACCGCGAAACGATCCCGGCCGGTCCCTGGGCAAAGTGGCCCCAGGCCTGGCGCAGGTACGTGTACAAGTCCTGCAGGTCATCCGGCAGGTTTTTCATCTCGTGATGGATCGGCGGGAACACCACTTCCATCGCCTCGAACAGGCTCAGGCCGTACCGGTGGATGAAGGTCTCGATCGTGCGGTTGACGTTTTGCGAGTCGCTGCCGCCGTCGACCAAAGGCACGCCGAGCATCTGCGCTTCTTCTTCCAGCTTGCTGATCGTGTTGATCTCGCCGTTGTGGCCCAAGAGGGAAAACGGCTGAACGCGGAAGAAGTTGGACAAGGTATTGGTGGAATAGCGGTTGTGACCGATGGTGACGGACGAGACAAAGCGTTCGTCAGCCAGGTCGTGAAAGTACTGAGGCAGAATGTTGGCGGCGCCCATTACCTTGTACGCGCTGGTAACCGGGCTGAGCGAAGCGACGTGCACGTTGTGGGCCGATTCGATGGCGATGTGCAGCTCGAACAGGCGGCTGGCATACGCGGCTTGGCTCAAGCCTTCCGGCGCGAAGACGGCCAGCTGCCAGAAGACAGGTTCGTCCCGCCTGCCGTTTTTGCCGAGCACCGCCGGGTTGACGGCGTTTTCCCGCTCCAGCAGGATCTCCACGCCGTGCGCGGCGAACAGCCCGCGAATCGCTTCCTGGACGGCCTGCGGGTCGTGGCCCGTGCGCGGCACGAAGATGTGGGCGACGGCAAAGCGCGGATCACGGGCCACGTCGCCGTCCAGCCCGGCCTGGTGCAGATAGGCCGACCAGAGCGCGCGGGGGATGTCCGTCAGAATGCCACAGCCGTCCCCTTCCCCGTCGATAAAGCCGGAGCGGTGTTCCATCTGGATCAGCGAGCGGATCGTTTCCTGCACGTTGGTCCGCGTCGGCGTTCCCGACTTCTCGATGATACAGATGATGCCGCAGCTGTCGTGTTCGATCGCATGGTAGCCTTGAAACTGCTCAATCGTTTTTCTCTGTCTGTTGTGTAGCATGGTCTCGGTCAGATGGCCTGACCCTCCACCTCCCCTGTAGACAATTCGGAAAGTTCAAAATTGTAATGTCTAGAATACCACGAATAAAAGGGGGACACAAGGAATCGTCTGGCTTTTTATGCGTTTGAAAGCGTTTTTATGCAAATAAAATGTTTTTGTTCGATAAAAACGGCTGTCCCACGGGCTTTAAAAAAAGCGCATTCCCCTTTGGTAAATAGAGGAATGCGCTTTTTCGTCCATCGGTTATCGGTCGTGCTGTTGGGTTTTGTGATGTTCGGTTTTTCGCGGGTTTTGGAAGCCCACGACCTCCATCATCTTGGAACTCATCTTCGGGTCCATTGTCTTTTCCGGCGCCTGCGGGTAAGTGTGTTCGCCTTTGGACACGGGGTTCCCTCCTGTTTGTGTGCTGTCACAGGCTAGTATGCCCGGAACGGCTGGCGGCTCCCGCAGGCAATTTCTGCCCGGTTACTTCGCGAGCGCGGCAAATGCGCGGTCCACGGCCGCCACGGTGGCACGAATGTCGTCTTCCGTGTGGGCGGTGGTGATGAACCAGGCTTCGTATTTGGACGGCGCGAGGCAGATGCCCTCGTCCAGCATCAGCCGGAAGAAGCGGGCAAACAATTCCCCGTCCGCCGCCTGAGCGGAGGCGTAGTCGGTGACCGGCCGGTCCGTGAAGTAGACGGCCAGCGCTCCTTTGACGCGGTTCACCTGAACGGTGATTCCGTGTGTATCGGCAGCGCGGCGAATACCCTGTTCCAGGAGCGCCCCCAACCGTTCAAACTCCTCGTACACGCCCGGCTGCCGGAGCACCTCCAGGCAGGCAATGCCGGCCCGGATCGACGCTGGATTGCCCGCCATCGTGCCCGCCTGGTAGGCAGGACCGAGCGGCGCCACCTGCTCCATGATCTCGCGCCGGCCGCCGTACGCGCCGATCGGCAGCCCGCCGCCGATGATTTTGCCCAGCGCGGTCAGGTCCGGTTCCACGCCCAGCAGGTTTTGCGCCCCGCCGTAGCAGAAGCGGAAGCCGGTGATCACTTCGTCGTAGACGACCAGCGCGCCCGCCTCGTGGGCGATCCGGTTCACCGCTTCCAGGAAACCGGGCTTGGGCGGCACGATCCCGAAGTTGCCGACGATCGGCTCCACCAGGACGCAGGCGGTCTCATGTCCCCAGACGCGGATCGCTTCCGCAAACGCGTCAATGTCGTTGTAGGGGACGGTGATCACTTCGTTGGCGATGCTCTGCGGGATACCGGCGCTGTCCGGAATGCCCAGCGTGGACGGCCCCGACCCCGCCGCCACCAGCACCAGGTCGGAGTGGCCGTGGTAGCAGCCGGCGAATTTGATGATCTTGACGCGTCCCGTGTACGCGCGGGCGACGCGGATGCAGGTCATCACCGCTTCCGTTCCGGAGTTGTTGAAGCGGATGCGTTCCATCGACGGAATCGCCTCGCGGATCATGCGGGCAAACTGGATTTCCCACGGCGTCGGCGTGCCGTACAGCGTGCCGTTGGCCGCCGCTTCAGCGATCGCCTTGGTAATGTGCGGGTGGGCGTGGCCGGTGATGATCGGGCCGTACGCCGCCAGATAGTCGATGTACCGGTTGCCGTCGACGTCCCAGAAATAGGCGCCCTGCGCCCGTTCCATCGTGACGGGGGCGCCGCCGCCGACCGCCTTGAACGAGCGGGACGGGCTGTTCACCCCTCCCAGGATGACCTCCATCGCCTCTTCGTGCAGTTGCGCGGATCGATCTCGTTTCATATGTACTCCCTCTTTTCTGTCCACAAAGTCCTTCATCATCTTACCACAGCCGGCTCCGGGGCGTAATCGGGAAAGGTGCATCTGGCGGGGGTTTTGGAAAAATGATACAATTTTGCGGTGGTTTCCAGAGCGCAAGGAGGCGGTTGAACCATCATGCGAATCGAATGCCTGTCGATTGCCGGAAGCGGCGGCAGCCCCAACGAGGACGCCTATGCCGTCAACGAGTCCCAGCGCGTGTACGCCGTGATTGACGGCGTGTCGTCACTGGTCCCGTATACGGACGAAGCGGGGATGACGGGTGGAGCGATCGCCGCCCGGGTAGTGAAAGAGCATTTGCAGCATCTGCCTGCGGACAGCGATCTGCTCGATGCCCTGCTCGCGGCCAATGCATGTCTGCGGGAGCGGATGCAAAGCGAACAGGTGGACCTGTCCCGGAAAGAAGCGCTGTGGGGTGCGGCTGTGGCGGCGGTGCGGATCGGCGAGAAGGAGATTCGCTACGCGCAGACCGGGGATTGCATGCTGTTTGCCGTGTACGCGGATGATACGGTGCGGGCCCTGACCCATCCGCAGGTCAAACATCTGGAGGAGAGAGCCTTTCGCAAATGGGAGGAAGGCATCCAGGCGGGCATGCGGACGAGGGCGGAACTGATCGAGTACGTCCGCGATATTCTGATCGACAACCGGTATCAGGCCAATACGGACGGCGGCTACGGCGTGCTGAACGGCGATCCGGCCTGCCGCGACTTTCTGGAGTACGGGAAGATCAACCGGACCGGCGTGAAGGTCGTCGTGCTCGTGACAGACGGATTGCTGTGGCCGACCGCCCGGGGAGAAGCGTGGACCGGCTGGAAGGCGACAGTTCTGCCGATCGTGAAAAAAGGGCTGCAGGCCTATGCCGATGACCTGCTCGCCCTGGAAAACGGCGACCCCGAGTGCATCGCCTATCCCCGCTTCAAAAAGTCGGACGATAAAACCGGGATGGTGATCTACCTGTCCAGCAGCCGATAGTCCACAAACACCGCCAGGTTGAAGGAATCGATCGAGTCGCGCTTGTCGTACCGGTAGTCGCTGATCACGAGTTCTCCACGGCGGTTCGTCACGTTCCCCAGTTTGGCCAGCACGTCCCGGCTGTTTGCGGCGCACACCCCCGTCCCCCGCGGCTCCTGCAGGCTGCGGGGGATTTTTCCTGCAAATGAACGATCCGGCTCAAAACAGACCGTTTCGGCATTTTACTGATAAAAAGTACCGGTGCCCCGGGCTTCGCCGGAAAAGCGAATGATGCCAAAGTCATGGTAGGTATTTCCTGTCTTCTCGATGGCCGTGACTGTCCACTCCGCGACCACATCGCCCGTTTTGACGGCGGTCTCGTCGAACAGATTGGGGTCCGGTTCGGCATCGATCTTGACGACGGTGGCCCGGTTCCAGGTCTCCGTGGGACGGTAGTCATAGGTGTAGTGGTCAAGGAGCACCGTGGCGTGTCCGGTGCTTCCTGCGGGACCGACATGCGCGCGGATCGCGTCCGCGTTTTTGGCGCAAAAAAACGTCGCCCGCTCATCTCCCAGGCTGCGCGGGAGTCGCGTCTCGTATTCCGGGTCCACGTGAAAGCAAATGGCATTGGCCAAAAATTCCGTCTCCGCTCCAAAGTGCTGGTACGTCGCTTTCACCGTCGTTTCGCCGGCGAATTCCACGATTCCCGCGTACGAGAGAGGCATGTCGGGGAACGGTGTCATGGAAAAGGACGTGATGGTCATTCCGGCAACCACGTCGCCGGCTTTGGCCGAACGTTCGTCGAAGAGATGGGGTGCGTTTCTGTCCAGCGCCACCACCGAATCAAGCGTGACCGTTTGCAGCACCTCACCGCTGTCTCCCAGTACCTCTGCGGTGATGACGTACGCTTCGTTGAGGGGAAAATGCGGGCGTAAAACCGACCAGCCGTCCGCGGCGTCTTCATCCGTTCCCAACCGCCATGTGACCGTTTCATCCCGTGCCAGCCGGGCCGTAAACGCGACCGCTGCACCCGGGACCTGCCGGGAGAGCGAAATGGCTTCGGGAAACTCGTGCAGGGTGATGGTTCCGTCAACTTTGGGCGAAGCGGGCGTGATCACAATGGACACCGATTCGTCCGGAGAGGTCTGGCGGGAAGAGTCGGGAGAGGCAGCGGGGGCGGTTGTGGGTTCCGGCTTGTCGGAAGGCGGCACGTTTGCCCAACAGCCTGTCAGGATCATGCTGGACAGCAGAAGACGAAGCAGGGAGTGACGCATGCGGGTTGACTCCTTTCAGGGGAAAGTCGATCCTTTATACGGTATGACGAGGGAGGTGGGGGTTTGTTTCGGAAAGACGAAGCCGCAGAGCGAAAAAAAGGCGCACAGCGTTTTCCAGCACAATTGATTTTGCAGAAATGAGTGGCCTTCGCTAAACTTAGCTATGGATTACGTAGAGGCCAAGCAAAGGACGGGTTGTCATGATTCGTGTCAGTCATCTACAAAAGGAGTTTCACATCCATCAGGCCCGTGCCGGCCTGGCGGGTGCGTTTCGCGACTTGTTCAGCCGGGAGTACAAGACGGTCAAGGCGGTTGACGACATTTCCTTTACCGTCGAGGAAGGGGAGATGTTCGCCCTGATCGGGGAAAACGGGGCCGGCAAATCAACCACGATCAAAATGCTGACGGGGATTCTCACCCCGAGCGGCGGCGAGATCGTCATCAACGGCTACGTGCCGTACCGGCAGCGGGAGCAGTACGTTCGCTCCATCGGCGTCGTCTTCGGACAGCGCTCCCAGCTTTGGTGGGACCTCTCGCCGCTGGAATCGTTCCGCCTGCTGAAAAACGTCTACAAGGTGGACGACGCAGCGGGAGAGCGCTGGCTGGAGCGCCTGATCGAGGAGCTGGACATCGCTTCGTTCGTCAGCCAGCCGGTGCGCAAGCTGAGCCTCGGCCAGCGCATGCGCTGCGAAGTGGCCGCCGCCTTGATTCACAAGCCGAAGCTGCTCTTTCTCGACGAGCCGACGGTCGGGCTGGACGTGCTGGTCAAGCAGAAAATCCGGGAATTTCTGCGCAACCTGAACGAAACGGAACAGACGACGATCCTCTTGACCACGCACGACGTGTCCGACATCGAGGCGCTCTGCAAGCGGGTGCTGGTGATGGACAAAGGCCGGCTGATCTTTGACGGCCAATTGGCTGAACTGAAAGAGAAGTGGGGCAACGGCACCGAGGTGGCATTCCAGTTCAAGAAGCGGACCGCGCCGGAAGAGCTGCGGGCAGCGCTCGGCGAGCTGCCCTGTGAAATCCTGCGGGACAACGAGTTCTCGCTGCGGGTAAAGGTGGTGCGCAGCCAGGACATGCTGCCGTTCGTCCTGTCCGTGGTGATGGGCTCGTTTGAGGTGAGCGACGTGAAGATCAAGGAGGCCAGCACGGAAGACATCGTGCGCAACATCTACTCGGCCGACGGCGAGGTCGTCAGCCATGGGTAAACTCTATCTGGAACTGATCCGCATCCGGTTTCTGACCATGCTCGCCTACCGGGTGAACTACTACAGCGGCATCATCATCTACGCGATCAACATCGGCGCCTATTACTTCCTCTGGGGAGCGATCTACGGCGGCCAGCAGCAGCTCGGCGGCCTCACCGTGGAGCAGATGACCGCATACGTCGCCATCGCCTGGATGTCCCGGGCGTTCTACTTCAACAACATCGACATGGAGATCGCTCAGGACGTGCGGGAAGGCAAGGTGGCCATCGAGATGATCCGGCCCTACAATTACCTGTCCGTGAAAACGGCGCAGGCGTTCGGCGAGGGCGTCTTTCGCCTGCTCTTTTTCGCGGCGCCCGGCATCTTTCTGGTCAGCCTGTTGATCCCGTTCCGCTTCCCCGGAACGCCGGAAGCCTGGGGCCTGTACCTGGTCAGCCTCATGCTCGCGTTTGTCATCAACACGGAGCTGAACCTGCTGACCGGCCTGTTTACCTTTTTCCTGTTCCGCAACGACGGGATGATGCGGGCCAAGCGGGTGATCGTCGATCTGATGTCCGGCCTGGTGCTGCCGATCAGCTTTTTCCCCGGCTGGGCCCAGACGCTGATGGGCTGGCTGCCGTTTCAGGCGATCAACTACTATCCCAGCCTGATCTTCACCGGCGCGATTTCGCCGGAGCGGGCGTGGGAGCTGATCGGGCTGCAGGCCGCCTGGATCGCGGTGATTTTCATGCCGATCCTGATCCTGTGGCGGCGGGCCCGTCACAAACTGGTCGTGCAGGGAGGGTAGCCGATGCAAAACGCGCGACACATCATCGGCGTCTTTGCCGATTACCTCGGACAGTATTTCAAGACCAGGCTGGCGTACCGGGCCGACTTTTTCGGCGACCTGGTCTCCAATCTGATCTACGAGCTGATCAATCTCGTCTTCATCATCGTCGTCTTTCAGCACGTGCCGCTGCTGAAAGACTGGACGCGGGACGAAATCATCTTTATCTACGGTTTCTTCCTGATTCCGTATGCGCTGTTTTCGATGTTTTTCAGCTTCTGGGACTTCAACGAGCGCTACATCATCCGCGGCGAGATGGACCGCATCCTGACCCGGCCGCTGCACAACCTGGCCCAGGTGTGCCTGGAATCGATGGCGCCGGACCGCATCTTCGGCGTCATCTCCGGGCTGATCATCATGGGCTACGCCGCTTTCAAGCTGGATCTGTCCTTCCACTGGTACGATCCGCTGGTGTTTGTCGTGCTGGTGATCGGCGGGGCGCTGATCTACGCCGGGGTGTACACGGCGATTGCCGCCATCAGCTTTTTCTCCGACTCGCGCACGGGCATCGCGCCGATGATCTGGAACATCCAGCAGTACGGCCGCTATCCCGTGGACGTGTACAACAAGGTGATTCGCTTCGTGCTGACGTACATCCTGCCGTTCGCCTTCGTCGGCGTCTACCCGGCCGCCTACTTTTTGCGCAAGGAGACGTGGTACACCTACGCGGCGTTCACGCCGGTCATGGGCGTGATCTTTTTCGGCATCGGGCTCGCCGTCTGGAACTGGGGCGTGCGCAAATACAGAGGAGCGGGGTCGTGACCCGCTCTTCCCTTGACAGGCAATCTAGTACTCACCACGCGACTTGTGTTTACACAAAGCGGACCAGGGTGAGTCTTTTTGTTTATCAGGGGAGATTTTCGTGAACGAATCGGCGTATAGGCGAGAATTAAAACCACCACACGCGCCTGTTTCAATGTGGTAACGTTTGGCTTCAGGCGGGGAACAGCGGAGCCCCCGGTCGTTCGTCCGGCAAATGCGCAGAGACACTTCCGGCATTGTCAAATGAATCGGCGACGCCGTATAATAAGCTGGTAACAACCAATACCACAATTCCTTCGGGGCAGGGTGAAATTCCCGACCGGCGGTGATCGCGCAAGGCGCGTAAGCCCGCGAGCCTCCCTGGCGGAAACGCCTGGGAGTGCAGGATCCGGTGCGAATCCGGAGCCGACAGTACAGTCTGGATGGGAGAAGGATGACGACAGTACGTACACCGCACGTGCTTGTTTGCCTGTGCGCGGGTGCGGGATGCGGGGGGTGCATGCCCGATCGGGCCCCCTTCGATTTCGCATACCTGTTGGCGCAGTCATGGGTCGCTGTCCGCGTACGCAAGCCCTGAGGAGAAACGAATCCTCAGGGCTTTTGTTTTACGATTGGTTCGGATGGACGGCCGGGCAGGCGGGACGTACTCGTTGCCATTCCTCATCAGAAGGAAGAAACACGTGAGGAGATGGTACAGATGAAAGTAACAGCGATGCGCTCATCGCAAGCGACCCAGCGGCTGGTGGCGATTCCCATGCTGGCGGCGGTCGCGTTTGTTCTGCAGTATCTCGAGTTTCCGGTACCGATGCTGCCGCCGTTCCTGAAGCTGGATTTCAGCACGCTGCCCGCGTTGATCGGGGGCCTGCTCTACGGACCGGTCGCCGGGGTGCTGGTGGAAGTGCTGAAAAACGCGCTGCACATGCTGTTGAAAAATACGGACGGCCTGCTGATCGGCGAGGTGGCCAACGTGGTCGCGGGCGCCAGCTTTATCCTGGCGGCCATCTATTTGCAGCGCCGGGGCATGGGGAAAAAGGGCTTTGCCGCCGGCCTTGTGCTGGGAACGGTGCTGATGACGGCGGTCATGGCTGTCGCCAACGCCTATTTCCTGCTGCCGGCCTACGCGGCTCTCTACCAGGTGCCGCTGGAGCAGCTCCTGGCCCAGTTCCAGGCGGACAGCGTCTGGTCGTTTGTCCTGTACAGCATCGTGCCGTTTAACATACTCAAAGGGGTTGTGCTGTCGCTGGCAGCGTATCCGCTGTACGTCAAGCTGTCCGGCCGGCTCAACCTCCGCGCGGCAAATTGACAATGATTTCTTGGCTTGCTATGATAGTGCCTAACCAAAGGCAATGAAAGGACCCGCAGGTACTGGCCGTGTTCCAGAGAGTCGGCCCTTGTCTGGAAGGCCGATGCACAGGCGTATCTGCTCCCCATCCTGGAGCCGCTGGCGATGAGCCATGCCGGATGCCCTGCCGTTATCGGGCATTGAGTGGGCCGCAGCACGCCGTTGCGGTCAATCAGGGTGGTACCGCGGGTAATTCCCCCGTCCCTATTGGGATGGGGGTTTATTTTTTTACGAGGAGTGTGTCACATGGCAGACGAAAAAGCGTTTGTAAAGGAGATTACCCCGCAGTCGGAGGACTTTTCGCGCTGGTACATCGACACGATTACCAAGGCGGATCTGATGGATTACACCCCGGTCCGCGGCTGCATCGTGTTCAAGCCGGACGGCTTCGAGCTGTGGGAGCGGATCCAGGCGGCGATGGACAAGCGGTTCAAGGAGACCGGCCACCGCAACGCCTATTTTCCGATGCTGATTCCCGAGTCGTTTTTCCAAAAAGAGAAGGAGCACGTGGAAGGCTTTAATCCGGAGCTGCCCTGGGTGACCGAAGCGGGCGGCGAAAAGCTGGAAGAGCGGCTCGCGCTGCGGCCGACGTCCGAGACGATCATCGGCCACATGTACAGCCAGTGGATTCAGAGCTATCGCGACCTGCCGGTGCTGATCAACCAGTGGGCCAACGTCTTCCGCTGGGAAAAGCGGACAATGCCGTTCCTGCGCACGTCCGAATTTCTCTGGCAGGAGGGGCATACCGCCCACGCCACCGAGGAGGAAGCGCGGCAGGAAACGATGCAGATGCTGGACATCTACAGCGAGGTGGTCGAACAGGAGCTGGCCATTCCCGTCTGGAAAGGGCAGAAGACGCCGACCGAACGCTTTGCCGGCGCGGTCGACACGTATTCCATCGAAGCGATGATGAAGGACGGCAAAGCCGTTCAGGCCGGCACCTCGCACTACCTGGGCGAGAACTTTGCCAGAGGCTTTGACATCAAGTTTCTCGACAGGGACAACCAGTTCAAGTACGTCCATACCACCTCGTGGGGGACGTCCACCCGCCTGATCGGTTCGATGATCATGGTTCACGGCGACGACCGCGGGCTGGCGCTGCCGCCGCGCGTGGCTCCGACCCAGGTCGTGATGATCCCGGTCGGTCCGGTCAAGCTGCGGGAAAAGGTGATGGAGAAGTTCGATCCGCTGTTCGACGCCCTGAAAGCGGCGGGCGTGAGGGTGAAGGCGGACCTGCGCGAAGAGACGCCGGGCTGGAAGTTCAACGAGTGGGAAATGCGCGGCGTGCCGATTCGCCTGGAGATCGGTCCGCGCGATGTGGACAACGGACAGGTGGTCCTGGCCCGTCGCGATACCGGCGAGAAGGTGACGGTCTCCCTGGACCGGGCGGTGGAAGCGGTCGCCGACCTGCTGGAAGAGATTCAGCGGAACATGTTTGAAAAGGCGCTGGCGTTCCGAACCGCCCACTCCCATCTGGACATCGACACCCTCGATGCGCTGAAGGCGCACATCGCCAAGGCGGAAAGCGAAAAAAGCATCGCCGGCTGGGTGCTGGCCGGCTGGTGCGGCGACGACGCCTGCGAAGCGAAAGTGAAGGAGGAGACCAAGTTCACCTCCCGCAACATTCCGTTTGAGCCGCCGACAGTCAAGCATACCTGCATCGCCTGCGGCGGGGAAGCCAAGCATACCGTCTGGTTCGCCCGCGCCTATTAAACCGCCCTTCGGCTGGCGGGGCGAAAACAAAAGGGGCACCCGCGCATATCGGGTGCCCGCTTTTCGTTACTGCGGCTTTTGCTCGCCCAGGACCCAATCGGCAAAGGCCCCGGGGTCGGTAAACAAGTAATCCGGTTCGGGCTGGAAACGGCCCGCTTTTTGTGTGACAGGCAGCCAGTCGACGCCGACCGTGACCAGGGCGGCGGCCCGACCCGCAAGAACGTCGGCGTCGCTGTCCCCCACGTACAGCGTTTGTTCGGCGCGTGCTCCCAGCCGTTCCATCGCGGCCAGAATGCCTTCGGGGTCGGGTTTTGGCCTGGACACGTCGTCTCCGGTGATCACCACGTCAAAGTAGCGGGCCAGCCCCCACGCCTGAAGGGAAATGTCGGCGCTGCGCCGCCCTTTTCCGGTGACAATGCCCATGACGATGCCGGTCTCGCGCAGTCGGTCCAGCATCAGCGCGATCTCCGCCGGATTGTGCACGTGCCGGTGCCCTTCCGCGTAGACCCGAAAAAAGTGGTCGAGAGCCTGTTCCACCTGGTCTGGCGGGATCATCGCCTGCAGGATGCCGGTCTCCGTCGGTCCGAACATGGCGACGATCTCCTCGTCCGCGTAGCGGCGGTGGAGAAACTGCTGAAACGTCGAGCGAAACGCTGTGAAAATCAGCGGCAGCGTATCCGCGACGGTGCCGTCAAAATCAAACAGGATGGTGCGCATCGCAAGCCTCCCTTGCCGGAAACATGGCGAAAACCATCGCGCGGGATGGTTTTCGTGTGTCAGTCATTCCTATGCGTCAGGCGGAGCCGTTATTCGTCGCTGTCCTCAAACGCGTCGCCCTCGTCTTCGGCCGGATCGGGGGGCGTCAGCGGAAACAGCACGTCAAAGAACTTGAACTTGCGGCGGCCGTTTTCGTTTTTCAGCCCCTTGTACTTTTGCAGCAGTTCGCTGATCTCGTCCACCAGTTGATTCCGTTCTTCTTGATTTAAATAAAATTCAGTTAAATTAAATGCGAACGTGTCCTTGTACTCTTTGCGCACGTCCACATCGCTCGCCACAAACCGGTTGAGCGTCCGCATCAAATCCCGCTCCGTGGTGCGGAACGGCGTAAACATGATGTCGCTCAACTGCTGCGCGTTTTCTTCGATCATCAACTGCAGCTTGACCTGGATCACCTTGGCCACCGGCTGATAGTACTTCTCCACAATCGAGCCTTTGACCCGGGTGTCCACCTGTTCCAAGAGACCGACACGGACCAGCTCCTTCACGTGGTAATGCAGGCGGGCGGCGTTTTCGCCCAGCTCGGTCGCGATCTGCTTCGCCGTGCGCGGCTCCAGGTCTTCAAACAGTTCCAAAATTTTTACACGCTCCGGTATGGCAAGAGATTTAAGGGCTTCCGGTTCGGTTACCTGAAAAAACTCTTTCATGATTGATTCACCATCCAGCAACTACGCCAAATTTTTTATAATTCTTTATTCTTTACGAATTTACTATCCATTCATTCTATCGTTTTCTCTCCAAAAGCGCAACGTGTAAGCGGATGAAGTGGTCTGCCGCTTTGTGGTAAAATGAGACAGGTATGTCAAGCAGAAAATCGAAGCGGAAAGTAGGGATCCAACGATGGTAGCAGTGGGACAAGCGGCGCCTGATTTTACCCTGCAGGCGAACAGCAACCGGACGATTTCTCTCCAGGATTTTCGCGGCCAATACGTGGTGCTGTACTTTTATCCCAAGGACATGACCCCAGGCTGCACGACGGAAGCGTGCGATTTTCGCGACTATCACCCGGAGTTTGCCAAGCTGAACACGGTCGTGCTCGGCATCAGCCCCGACGATGTCAAATCGCATGACAAGTTTGCCGCCAAGCACGAGCTGCCGTTTCCGCTGCTGGCCGACCCGGATCATCAGGTGGCGGAGGCGTACGGCGTCTGGGTGCTGAAAAAGATGTACGGACGGGAATACATGGGCATTGAACGCTCCACGTTTCTCATCGACCCGGAAGGCACGATCGTCAAGGCGTGGCCCAAGGTAAAGGTGAAGGGGCACGTCGAGGAAGTTCTGCAAACGATCAGGGAACTGCAGCAGCAATAGGAACAGCCTTCTGTCGGGCTCACTCGGCGAGGAAGGTTCTTTTACGAGGATGCTGCAGCATATAACGCAAGCGATTGGGGGAAACACAATGACCGTATCGACCGACTACATGGTGGAGATGTTTTGCCGTCTGGCCAACACGCCCAGTCCTTCCGGCAATACCGCCAAAGTGATGGCCCTGGTGGAAGGAGAACTGACCCGATTGGGCATCGGCTATGTGCGCACCAACAAGGGAGCGGTGCTGGCTACCCTGCCCGGCAGCAACGACGACAAGCAGCGGCTGCTGACGGCCCACGTGGACACGCTGGGCGCGATGGTGAAGGAGATCAAGGAGAACGGCCGGCTGAAACTGGCCCTGATCGGCGGTTTCGAGTGGAACGCGGTGGAGGGCGAGCACTGCATGGTCGAGACGGACAGCGGCCGGATCATTACCGGCACGATCCTCTCGACAAAGGCGTCGGTCCATGTCTACGGCCGGGAAGCGGGCAAAATGGAGCGCACCGAGCATAACATGGAAGTGCGGCTGGACGAAAAGGTAAACAGCAGGGAAGACGTGCTGGCGCTGGGTATTCGCGTCGGTGACTTCGTTTCGTTTGACCCGCGGGTGACCGTTACCGAGAGCGGGTTTATCAAATCCCGCCACATCGACGACAAGGCCAGCGTGGCCATTCTGTTCGGCGTGCTGAAACACCTGCGGGAGAGCGGAGCCACGCTGCCGTACACGACCCATTTTCTCATCAGCAACAACGAGGAGATCGGCTACGGCGGCAACGCCAGCGTGCCGGAACGGGTGGTGGAGTATCTGGCGGTGGACATGGGAGCGATCGGCGTCGGCCAGACCACGGACGAATACTGCGTCTCCATATGCGCCAAAGACTCGTCCGGCCCGTACCACTACGGACTGCGCAAACACCTGGTGAAGCTGGCCGAGGAGCATGGGTTGAACTACCAGGTGGACATTTACCCGTACTACGGCTCCGACGCCAGCGCCGCGCTCCGGGCCGGATACGACATCGTGCATGGATTGATCGGGCCCGGCGTGGACGCGTCCCACTCCCACGAGCGGACGCACAAGGAGGCCCTGGAAAACACGGCCAAGCTGGTGCTGGCCTACCTCCATTCGGAAGTCATGCAGGCGTAGGTGAAGAGATCATGAGCGACATGTATCGTTGGGCGGAGTATTACGATGTGACGCAGCGCGGCCTGCCGGGAGACGTCGAATTTTACCTGGAGATGGCCCGCGCTGCCGGAGGTGAGGTACTGGATCTCGCCTGCGGTACCGGACGCATCGCCATTCCGCTGGCAGAGGCGGGGGTGAGCGTCACCGGGCTGGACCTGTCGGTCGAGATGCTGGAGCGGGCCCGGAAAAAGGCGGACGAGCGCGGAGTGTCGGGACGGCTTACGTTTGTGCAGGGAGACATGCGGGCGTTTGATCTGGGCAAAACCTTTTCGCTGGTGATGATTCCGTTTCGCTCGTTTTTGCACCTGCTGCACATCCATGAGCAGATGAAGGCCCTCTCCTGCATCCGCCGTCACCTGGCGCCGGGCGGGAAGTTCGTGATGAACGTGTTCGTCCCGAAAATCGCCCATCTCTACGAGGAGAGCGAAAAAATGTCCCTGCGCGGGACCTATCGGCTGGAGTCGGGCGAAGAGATCGCGATGTGGGATTACACCCGCTACGACCACTTTCAGCAGTTGGCCGAGGTGACCCGGACCTACGAGCGGATCTCCCCGGAAGGAGTGGTGACGGAGCGGGTGACGGGCCGCTTTACGCTGCGCTACATCTTTCCGGCGGAGCTGCACCACCTGCTGCGGCTCAACGGGTTGAAAGTGACGCAGCGGTTCGGCTCGTTTGCCAAGGCGCCGTTTGACGCCGCCAGCACCGAGCTGATTGTGGTGGCCGAAGCCATGTGAACCGGCGGCGCGTCGAAAAGCAGCGTGTTGTCGATTTCCAGGGAAATAACGGGAATGGGGGGCTGTTTGTGAAAATCTATACCAAATCGGGCGACAAAGGGGAAACGTCCCTGGTATCCGGCGTGCGCGTTCCCAAGCACGCCGACCGGGTGGAGGCGTACGGCACGTGCGACGAGGCCAACTCCGCCATCGGGCTGGCTCTGTCGCTGCTGCCTGACGGGGAAGCCTGGAACGAACTGCGGGGCGTGTTTCACGTCGTGCAGACCAAGCTCTTCCACATCGGAGCGGAGCTGGCGACGCCGGAAGGAAAACCGGTGGGCTGGCCGATCCGCGACGAGGATGTTCAGTTTTTGGAAGAAGAGATCGACAAGCTGGACGCGACCCTGCCGCCGCTCTCCAACTTTATCCTGCCCGGCGGCCACCCCGCTGCGGCCGCTTTTCACGTGGCGCGGACGGTAGTGAGGAGAGCGGAGCGCAAGGCGGTGCTGGTCAGCCGTCAG
The DNA here is from genome assembly GCF_000454065.1 of Brevibacillus thermoruber 423. Classification (GTDB taxonomy): domain Bacteria; phylum Bacillota; class Bacilli; order Brevibacillales; family Brevibacillaceae; genus Brevibacillus; species Brevibacillus thermoruber. The sequence goes on along the minus strand of NZ_KE695654.1, from coordinate 9,031 downwards.
GAGCAGGTGAACGGCGCGGTGGTCAAGTATTTGAACCGTCTCTCCGATTACCTGTTTGTCGTCGCCCGCTGGGTCAACCGGGAAACGGGCCGGGCGGAGCAGCATCTGCACGAACAGGGAACGGATTGACCGTGTAGCACGGGCATCAGTAAAAGGCAGAAGGTAGAAGGCAGAAGGCAGGGGGCAGTCAGCGCCTGAGCAGCTTGTTTGCCGTGAGTGCCAAGGCCCGGTCGCCGGCCGCTGGTTGAACAGGAGCGGCCGGTCCGGCCATGCCCCTGAACCGATAGGGAGCAATCCGGGCAAAGGCAGGATCACGAGGTTTCAACTTGCCGAGAAGAAACTTAATTTTTCGAAATTATTATCTACTCGCGAGGAATATGCCGTCGAACCGGCGGACGTTTAGACGACCAAACCCTTGACGGTAGTCTCGCTGCTTACGCTGAGCACAACCTGGAGACGGAGCGCGTCGCAGCCAATCGGCCATCTGCTGCGCCGTGTCCGCCGTTTTCCCATCATGAAAGAAGGAAGGTGACCCAGAGTGGCTGTCCTCTCTCAGGCTGAAATCCTGTCGATTGCGGAACAGACGGACATCGCGTACAAGCGGGCGTTCTCCCGAATGGAGGCCCGTTCCTGGGGGCTGCTGTTTGTCAACGAAGAAAATCCCATGCACTACGATGCCAATCACGCCCATGTGTTCCGACCGGTCGCCGGGGAAGCCGAAGCGGAAGCGATTGTCCGTGAGACCACTGCGTTTTTTTCGCAGCGCGGCATCATTCCCCGCTTGTACGTGTACGCGCCGGAGGACAAGCAGCCGCTGATTTCGGCGTTGGAGCGGCACGGCTTTCAGACGGAATCGCTGCCTGCGCCCATGCAGTTGTGGCAGGGGGGCTTGGCTGACGTGCGGCCGATGGAAGGGATTGCGATCGAACCGGTGACGGCGGCCAATTACGACGACTGCCTCATCGTCGAGTCGATTCCGGAGCTGGGCGGCCGCGACGTCAGGGAGAAGGCGTTTGCCATGGAGTTTGCCCATCCCGATTTTGCGCATTACCTGCTGCGTGTCGACGGCGAACCGGCCAGCTCGCTCTGCCTGCTTCGCGCCGGGGAGTACATGCGGGTGGAAAACGTGGCTACCCTGCCTGCATTCCGCGGCCGCGGCTTGATCGGCCATCTGCTGCGCCATGCCCAGGAGCGGTTTTTGGAGACGGGCGGTGCCCGGCTTTTGGTCTTCCCGATCAATGATCGCGTGGAGCGCGTTTACCGCCGGTACGGCTTCGCTGCCGTTGGCGAGGTTCGGACCCTGCACGCGTACCGCGGTGGCAAAGGCATCCGGGAGATTCGCTGAAAGGCAGAACAACCCCTGATGCGTGATCGGGGGTTGTTCCGGTCATCGGACATACTGGGCAATTCCTTGTCGAAACGGGATTTTGGGCGTGTCAAACGCGCTGTACAGGGCTTCCGTGTCGGAGCAGGCGTTGCCCTCGAGCAGCATGGTGAGCTGCGTATGGGTAATCGGGAAAAAGGAGAAGCCTTCCATCAGCGTGACGACCGGCTTCATCAGCCCCACCGGGATGTGCAGCTTGCGGACGGGCCGTTTGCCGATCACCTCTCCGATGGCGTCCAAAATCTCGCTGTAGCTGAGAGGCGCGGGACCTCCCACTTCAAACGTTTGGCCGGTGACGCTCTCGCGCGTCAGCGCCTGTTCAAAGACGTCGGCTACCGTCTCGCGGGCGACGGGCTGCAGCGGGTAGGAACCGTCGCCGATGACGGGGGTGACGGGAAGCCTGACCAAATGGGCCAGCATGTTCACAAACTCGTCTCCCGGCCCGAAGATGACCGACGGGCGAAAGATCACGTACGGGATGCCGCTCGCTCTGACCAGTTCCTCGGCTTCGTGCTTGGTCCGGTGATAGGCGCTGGCGGCACCGGCTCGCGCTCCCAGCGCACTCATCTGGACGAAGCGGCGGACGCCGGCCTGTGCGGCCGCCTGCAGCACATTTCGCGTACCCTCGACGTGGATGCGGGAAAACGTCACGCCCTTTTGAGGCTGTTCCCGGATAATGCCGACCAGATGGATCACCGCTTCAGAGCCTTCCATCGCCCGCCGAAGCGAATCCGGGTCGAACAAGTCTCCCGGCGCCGGAGTGACCTGCGCTGTGTGCGCCTCCGCCCGCGCGAGCTTCGCCTCCGAACCGGGACGGACCAGACAGGTGACCTCGTGGCCGGCTGCCGTCAGCCTGGACAGCACGCCTTTTCCCACAAAACCGGTGGCACCCGTGAGAAATACCTTCACCCGCATCACCTTCCCCCTGTAACATTCTTCCAATGGTATTCTACACCGGGTTGGTCCGGCCCTGCCATCGACTGCCGCGTTTTTCTAAGGACAGGATGACGGGTTGACGGCGGACGTATAATGAAGAGGAAAGGGGGACATACCAATGGCGCAACGAAAAGTACCTGTCGACCAAATTCTCGATACCCTCTATCAGATGTACCCGGACGCTCACTGCGAGCTGAACTACACAACGCCGTTCGAACTCTTGATCGCCACGATTCTCTCGGCGCAGTGCACGGACAAACGGGTAAACGAAATCACCGGCCCCCTGTTCCAAAAGTTCAACAAGCCGGAGCATTTCATCCATTTGACGCAGGAAGAGCTGGAAGAGCATATAAAAGGGCTGGGTTTGTATAAAAATAAGAGCAAAAACATCCTGGAGACCTGCCGCATCCTCTACGAGAAGTACAACGGCGAAGTGCCGCAAACCCATGCGGAGCTGGAGGCGCTGCCGGGCGTCGGGCGCAAGACGGCCAACGTCGTCCTCTCCAACGCGTTTGGCGTGCCGGCCATCGCAGTCGATACGCACGTCTTCCGCGTGGCCAACCGGCTGGGGCTGGCGAAAAGCGACAACGTGGACGAAGTGGAGCGGCAGTTGATGAAGCGGATTCCGCGGGAGAAGTGGTCCGACGCCCATCACTGGCTGATCTGGCACGGACGTCGGGTGTGCGCCGCGCGCAATCCCCAGTGCGGCTCCTGTCCGCTGCGGGAGATGTGCAGGTATGCCCAGACAGAGGCGAAGAAATCGCGGTCAACATCCACGGCAGCGAAAAAGAAAACGGAAAAGCGGATCGCGGCCAAATGATGGACGGAGGCCCCTCACATTCCCTTTTTCAGCGGAAGGGATATTGACAGCTTTCGCCGACTAGACGTACACTTATTTAAAGTAATTCTAATCAATCACAAACAAGAAACGCTTGTTCGTTTGTCTTGCGAAAGACTGTGGGGTGTAACACAATGTCACAGCGAGTGGAAAAAGCTGTTGAAATCCTGAAAAATACCGGGGTACGTATGACACCTCAGCGTCATGCCATCCTCTCCTATCTGTTGGACAGCATGACGCATCCGACGGCTGACGAGATATACAAGGCTCTGGAGGGCAAGTTTCCCAACATGAGCGTGGCGACGGTTTACAACAATCTGCGCGTGTTCAAGGAGGCGGGCCTGGTTCGCGAGCTGACCTACGGGGACGCGTCCAGCCGCTTTGACGCCAACGTGGAGGAAGACCATTACCACGCCATCTGTACGGAGTGCGGAGCCATCCGCGATTTCCACTTCCCGTACCTGCGGGACGTGGAGGAATCGGCGGCCGAGTCGGTCGGGTTCCGCGTGACCGGGCACCGCATGGAGATCTACGGCGTTTGCGAAGAGTGCCAAAAGAAAACCCATTGAGCGGCGTGCGCCCCGGATCAACACCTTCTGCTTCAACCGGCTGTTCCTGTTGGAGAGAAGGTGTTTTTTTTCTGCCGGTGTAACCTTTTTTCGTCTGCTTCGTCTTTCTGGAAGGGAACGGTTTCCCAACATGTTCCTGCAGACAAAAGGTTGTGAATCGACCGACAATGCCATATGATCAAAAAAGTGGAAACTACCGGGTTGCCGGTCTCTTTTGGGCCGGCGGACCGTGTGCAAGGAGAGCGAATCTGTGAGTCTGGAAGTGGGAATGGCCCCTCGCCCTCGATTCAAGCGCCAGCGAAAGCGCGTGACCCCGATGCTTCTGCTGCTGGTGGCAATCGCCGCCGCGGCGTACTGGTATTTGATGGTCAAACCGTCCAATGAACACGTCGAGCCGTACGGAGGCAGCCGGCAGGCGATCGTTTGGCAGGGCAGCCTGTACGACAAGCCGTATCTGCTGGAAGCGGAGCAGGTGCTGCTGCCGTTTGAATTTCTCAAGGAACACCTCGATCCCGCGATCTATTGGGACGAGCCGACCCGATCAGTGATCGTGACCACCAGGGACAAGGTGCTGCGCATGCAGAGCGGGGAGCTGGTCGCGCACCTGAACAAACGGCCGGTTTCCCTGCAGGTGCCCGTCAAGGAAGTGAACGGCACCCGCTACATTCCGCTCGAGCCTCTGGAAAAACTGTACCGCTACTCGTTCAGCCGCAATCCCGACACCGGGGTGCTGCGGGTGGAAAAGGAAGGGTACGCCGTGCAGCAGGGGAGCGTCGTCAGCGGGGACGATCCGGTGCGCCTGCGCCTGGAGGCGACGCACCGTTCCCCCTATGTGGCCGAGCTGCCCAATGGCGAGGCCGTCGATATTTTGGGCGAAACGGATAAGTGGTACCGCGTTCTGTCCTCCAAAGGGATCGCCGGCTACCTGCCGAGAGAGGCGGTATCGCTGACCGAGGTGCGCAAGGTCAGTCTCGACCAGCCGGTCCGGGAGCAGCCGACCGTGTGGAAGCCGTTGGGGAAAAAGATCAACATGACCTGGGAACACGTGGTCAACCGCAATCCCGACGTTGCGAAAATTGGTCCCATGCCGGGTGTGAACGTCGTCTCCCCCACCTGGTTTGAGCTGAAGGACGGCAAAGGCACGCTGCTCAACAAGGCGGATCCCGGTTACGTGCAGTGGGCCCACAAGCGCGGATACCAGGTCTGGGGAGTGGTGACGAACGGGTTCAACCCCGACTGGACCCAGGCCGTATTGGGCAGCTACGACAAGCGGGAAAACCTGATTGCGCAGATCGTGCACTACGCCCATCTGTACGATCTGGACGGCATCAACATCGATTTCGAAAACGTCTATGTGGAGGACAAGGAGCGGCTCGTCCAATTCGTCCGCGAGATGACTCCGTACCTGCACGAGCTGGGACTGACCGTGTCCATGGACGTCACGATCAAATCGGACAGCGACAGATGGTCCCGTTTTTACGACCGGGCGGCACTGGCCGAGGTCGTGGACTACATCGCGGTGATGACTTATGACGAGCACTGGGCGTCCAGTCCGAAAGCGGGCTCCGTCGCTTCCCTGCCGTGGACGGAGAGAGGGCTGCAGGGCGTTCTGGAAGAGGTGCCGGCCGAGAAACTGCTGCTGGGTGTGCCGTTTTACACCCGGTTGTGGAAAGAAGTGAAGCAGCCGGACGGCAGCGTCAAGGTCACATCCAAAGCGCTGTCGATGGCCGGGGCCGCGGAATGGATGCGGGAGCGCAAGCTGACTCCCGCGCTTGACGAAGACGCGGGACAATTGTTTGTCCGCTATGAGGACCCTGCCGATGGAGCCGTCTACAAGATGTGGCTGGAAGACGTCACGTCCATGCAAAAGCGGGTCGCACTCGTGCACAAGTACAATCTGGCCGGCGTAGCCTCATGGCGGCGCGGCTTCGAACAGCCCGAGATCTGGAAGGCGATCGATGACGGGCTGAACCGAAAGTAAACGCGTTTTTTCCGGCCGCGACTTTCCGGCCGCGACGACGTTTGACCGGAGAAAAAAATCCACCTTGCGCCAATCGGCCGCAGGTGGATTTTTTGTCGTTTTTCGTCAGGTCTGGTTTTGCTGCGGCTGTTCGTCCTCCAGCCGGAGAGGCTGCCCGCAAAACATACAGGCGTCTTCTTTTCCCAGCATTTTCGTCACTTTTTTGCACGAGGGGCATTCCACTTGAGGAGCGGACATGGACACCATGCCGGAAATCATGAACAGGACGGTGCTGCCCATCGTCAGCAAAAAGCCGATGATCAACAGGAGCGTCATAAAGGCGTAGGAACCCTTCAACCATGTGCCAAGGAACGGAATAAAGTCCAGGTAACCGGCAAAAAACGCATACCCGGAATACATCAGCAGGATGCCGATCCCCATGCTCCAGTTGCCCCAGGTACGCATGCGCTTGATCTTGCTCAGGCGGTCAGTTTTCTTCATTATCATTCCTCCTGTTCCCAGTATAGCATAGAAAGGTTTTGTCTGTTGACAAGCAGGAAACGGACAAGCCTTGTAGAATCCATAAGTTCAAACTGCGGGAGAGGAGGGGAAAAAAGTGAATGAGAGGTCGCCGGCTGAAGACTGCCAGGCTCATCTGAAACTGCTGCAACGGCGGCGGGACGTTCAAGCGGTGCTGGTGATGCCGGACCATTTGAAAATCCCCCCGTTTCAGGCGGAGCCCCTGTACCTCCTCGTGATCACGCAGGCTGCAGGAAACGGGAGCGTCAAACAGTACCGGCTGTCTGACCGGATGGTGGTTGAGCGGCACATCAGCGCCTGGGAGCTGGAAAAGAGCGCGGTTCACGGTCTGGGTGAGCAGATGGCCGCCTGGATGGAGCGGGCGGAATTGGTCTGGGCCAAGGACGACCATACGAAACAGTTGATTCAGCGGTTGAGGCGGTTGTCCGATTCGCTGCAAAAGCGGATGCTGTGCAGGGAATACTCGCGCATGCTCCGCCATTTTCAGGAAACCAAAGACTTTCTCCAGTTGGGCATGCCGCTAGACGCCTATCTGGCGTTGATCAAGACGCTGCACGCCTGGGCGAGATGGATTGCGTTCGCGGAGGGCGAACAGCCGGCTCCGGAGCTCTGGACGCAGGTCAAACGGTTGGACCCCGCTGTCTGCAAGCTGTACGAAGAGCTGGTGGTCAATGATGAAGCGCTGGACAAGCGCATGGAGCTGCTGCTCTTGCCGATCGAGTTTTTCCTTTCCTCGAAATTGAGGGAATCGGTTCGCTTTCTCCTGGAGATCATGGGGAGCAAGCAGGGGGCGTGGACGTTGGCGGAGCTGCTGGAACATCCGCTGATCGCCAACAGCGGGATGGAGCTGGAGATCCTGCTGGAGAAGCTGGTCCAGCGTTCGCTCGTGCTGGAAGTCCCTTGCGGCAGCAAGGACGGTGTGGGCAGTGAAATCGGCTATCTTTCATTGAAGTAAATTTTTTTAAATGCTATTGACTTGTTTGTTTTGTCTGTGCTATATTAACAATCGTCGCTGCTGAACCAAGCAAAACGGCGACGCTGAAAAAAATACCACTTGATTTTCGAGCAAACGATGTGGTAAATTAAAAAAGTCGCCTCTGGGCGGCTGACCAATCTGAAATGCTCCTTGAAAACTGAACAGCGAAAGCGTTGAACGAGCCTAGCAATTCTTTTTCTTGAAGCTAACGATTCAACTCAACTTTATTGGAGAGTTTGATCCTGGCTCAGGACGAACGCTGGCGGCGTGCCTAATACATGCAAGTCGAGCGGACCTGTTTGAAGCTTGCTTCAAACAGGTTAGCGGCGGACGGGTGAGTAACACGTAGGCAACCTGCCCGTAAGATCGGGATAACGTAGGGAAACTTACGCTAATACCGGATAGGGCACCTTCTCGCATGAGAGGGTGCGGAAAGGTGGCGCAAGCTACCACTTGCGGATGGGCCTGCGGCGCATTAGCTAGTTGGTGGGGTAACGGCCTACCAAGGCGACGATGCGTAGCCGACCTGAGAGGGTGACCGGCCACACTGGGACTGAGACACGGCCCAGACTCCTACGGGAGGCAGCAGTAGGGAATTTTCCACAATGGGCGAAAGCCTGATGGAGCAACGCCGCGTGAACGATGAAGGTCTTCGGATTGTAAAGTTCTGTTGTCAGGGACGAACAAGTACCGTTCGAACAGGGCGGTACCTTGACGGTACCTGACGAGAAAGCCCCGGCTAACTACGTGCCAGCAGCCGCGGTAATACGTAGGGGGCAAGCGTTGTCCGGAATTATTGGGCGTAAAGCGCGCGCAGGCGGTCGGGTAAGTCTGATGTCAAAGCCCGGGGCTCAACCCCGGTACGCATTGGAAACTGCTCGACTTGAGTGCAGAAGAGGAAAGCGGAATTCCACGTGTAGCGGTGAAATGCGTAGAGATGTGGAGGAACACCAGTGGCGAAGGCGGCTTTCTGGTCTGTAACTGACGCTGAGG
>NZ_KE695654.1:0-673 GCF_000454065.1 Brevibacillus thermoruber 423 | reverse complement strand
CTTCGGGGCAGCGGTGACAGGTGGTGCATGGTTGTCGTCAGCTCGTGTCGTGAGATGTTGGGTTAAGTCCCGCAACGAGCGCAACCCTTATCTTTAGTTGCCAGCATTCAGTTGGGCACTCTAGAGAGACTGCCGTCGACAAGACGGAGGAAGGCGGGGATGACGTCAAATCATCATGCCCCTTATGACCTGGGCTACACACGTGCTACAATGGCTGGTACAACGGGACGCAAGCCCGCGAGGGTAAGCCAATCTCTTAAAACCAGTCTCAGTTCGGATTGCAGGCTGCAACTCGCCTGCATGAAGTCGGAATCGCTAGTAATCGCGGATCAGCATGCCGCGGTGAATACGTTCCCGGGCCTTGTACACACCGCCCGTCACACCACGAGAGTTTGCAACACCCGAAGTCGGTGAGGTAACCGCAAGGAGCCAGCCGCCGAAGGTGGGGTAGATGATTGGGGTGAAGTCGTAACAAGGTATCCGTACCGGAAGGTGCGGATGGATCACCTCCTTTCTACGGAGCTTTGGCTGGTTAACGCCTACTCGCTGTTCAGTTTTGAAGGATGCATGTCCTTCCATCATGAATAAGTCTGGTGACGATAGCGGAGGGGACACACCCGTTCCCATTCCGAACACGGCCGTTAAGCCCTCCAGCGCCGATGGTACTTGCCCC
>NZ_KE695653.1:118066-426071 GCF_000454065.1 Brevibacillus thermoruber 423 | reverse complement strand
TCCGCACCCTCTCATGCGAGAAGGTGCCCTATCCGGTATTAGCGTAAGTTTCCCTACGTTATCCCGGTCTTACGGGCAGGTTGCCTACGTGTTACTCACCCGTCCGCCGCTAACCTGTTTGAAGCAAGCTCCAAACAGGTCCGCTCGACTTGCATGTATTAGGCACGCCGCCAGCGTTCGTCCTGAGCCAGGATCAAACTCTCCAATAAAGTTGAGTTGAATCGTTAGCTTCAAGAAAAAGAATTGCTAGGCTCGTTCAACGCTTTCGCTGTTCAGTTTTCAAGGAGCATTTCGAGTTGGTCAGCCGCCCAATCATCAGCGGCGACAATTCAATACTATATCAGGTGTCTCACAAGAAGTCAAGAGTTTTTTTATCAATCGATGTTCTTGATTTCTTGCGTGTTCGCCTCTCGTTTGAAGCGACAAGAAGTATAGTAACACGTTTGCTGGATAAACGCAATAGAAAAATTTATAAATACATCAATTTTTTCGTCCTTAATAAAAACGTCTGCCTCGGGCTCCGAAAACATGGCTCCGTCAAGCTTTTCTGTTACAGCCTGGCCAGCACGCAAGATCGACCCGCATGGGAATCGGACGGCTGGTTTCTTCCGACTCGACCGCCACACAAACAAAGGAACGGATCTCTCCGTTCCTCAGTGTCTAACACTTTATCACCTTGACAATGGACAAGTGGCGCGATTCCGCCAAGTTGATGATCCGCCCGCCCGTTTCCACCATGGGACGTGTCGGTTGGCTGCGGTCGGTAAAGACCACCTTGCCGATGGTTCCATCGCTCAGTTCCACAACCGTTCCCACAGCAAAACGGGTGATGCCGTTTACAAACGTATGCACGATGTGCGGATCCAGCTTGCCGAAGCTGTCATGCAGGAGCTGTTCCGCCACCAGATAGGAAGAGAGCGCCTTTTGGTAGACGCGATCGGAACACATCGCATGATAGACATCGGCTACGGCCACAATTTTGCTGTACGGATGCAGCTTGCTGCCCGTCAACCCCAGCGGATACCCCGAACCGTCCTCCCGCTCGTGATGCTGCAGGGCAGCCAGGGCCACGCCTTCGTTCAAGCCCGTGGACGCCTTGATAATCTGGTACCCGTACACCGTGTGCTTTTTCATTTCTTCAAACTCGTCCGGCGTCAGTTTGCCCGGTTTTTGCAGAATCCGGCGGTCAATCCTGGTTTTCCCCACGTCCAAAAGCGTTCCGGCCAGCGCGATTTGCATCCATTCCTTTTCCGGCATCTTCAGCCATTTGGCAATCATGTACGAAATCAGACCGACCGCGATGGAATGTTCGTAGGCGTAGCTGTCAATGCGGGACATGCTGTTCAGGGAAAGCAGGATTTCCGGCTGATCCTGCACCTGCCTGAGCAGCGGCGCGACCACTTCCCGCACTTCCATGACGGGAATGTTCTGCCCCCCTTCCACCCCGACCATCAGATTTTTCAGAGTGGCGACCGCCTTGCTGAACGACTGTTGAAACGATTGCTTCTCCCTGCTGGTCTGTGCGCTGACCGGCTGCGGTTCATTCGGCTGATCGTCCGACCATTCGACGCCGGCCGCATGGGCTTCCTCCACATGCACCTGCTCAATCATGAACGCTTCGAGAATCTCCCATTCTCTCTCGTACAAAACCGTCCCTTTGGGAAAGAGCAACCCACCCAACATCGTGTTTACATCCTCTGCCAGCTTCACTCCAACTGTTGCATTCTTCACATGTATGATGGGCAATGTCCCCACCCTCCGCATCAGTATTGTTACTGTTATAGTACTCTTTTCCCAATTTCATGACAACGGAAATCCAAATCATAGGAAAATATGATCAGATTCCCACAGAATAAAGCAAAAAGGAAGGCGTTCCACTGCAGCGGAACAACCTTCCCTTTTATCCGATCAACATACTTGTTATTCTTGCTCCTCAGGTTCGCCGGCGGACTGGTCCGCTTCCGGCTGCTGCCCTTCTTGACTGCCGTCCGACTCTTCGTCGTCGTCGCTCGGCGGCACTTTGGCCACGGAGACGACCTGCTCGTTTTCGGCGAGGCGAATCAGCTTGACGCCCTGGGTGTAGCGGCCCATTACCGAGATGCCTTTGATCTCGGTGCGAATAATGATGCCGGACGTGGTAATGATCATCAGGTCTTCTTCCGGTTCGACCACTTTCAATCCGACAACGTGTCCGCTTCTTTCCGTGACGTTGTGCGTCTTGATGCCTTTGCCGCCGCGGGACTGCAGGCGGTACTCGTCAATCGGGGTGCGCTTGCCGTAGCCGTTCGCCGTGACGATCAGCACCTCCGCCCCTGGCTTCACGACGTCCATATCGATCACGTCATCGTCATCGTCCAGGGTAATGCCCTTGACACCGGTCGCGCTCCGGCCCATCGTCCGCACGTCGCTTTCCTTGAAGCGGACGGACATGCCGTTGCGGGTCCCCATGATGATCTCCTGGTGGCCGTCGGTGAGGCGAACGCCGATCAGCTCGTCGTCTTCCCGCAGGTTGACGGCAAACAGGCCGCCTTTTCGGATATGCTCAAACGCGGACAGCTCCGTCCGTTTGATAATTCCCTTTTTCGTGGCGAAGAATAGGTAGGCGTCTCCGCCCAGTTCCTTGACGGGGATGACCGCGTTGACCCGCTCTCCTTTTTCGATCTGGATCAGGTTGATCACCGGAGTGCCCTTGGCCGTGCGGCTCAGGTCCGGAATCTCGTACCCCATCAGGCGGTACACCTTGCCCTTGTTGGTAAAGAACAAGATGTGGTCGTGCGAATTGGTGATGTACAGGTGTTCGACAAAGTCGTCGTCCTTGGTGCCGATGCCCTGTACACCGCGGCCGCCCCGCTTCTGCGCACGGTAGGTGGAGACGGGCAGTCGCTTGATGTAGCCGTCATGGGTCAGCGTGATGACCACGTCTTCTTCCGGAATCAGATCGGCATCCTCGATGTGCTCTTCGCCAAACGTGATGACGGTCCGGCGCTCGTCGCCAAACTTCTCCTTGATCTCCAGAAGCTCTTCGCGGACGATCGCGTAGATCTTGCCTTCATCGGCGAGAATGGAGCGCAGCTCGGCGATTTTCGCCAGCAGCTCCTGGTACTCGTTCTCGATCTTTTCCCGTTCCAAACCGGTCAGGCGCTGCAGGCGCATGTCGAGAATCGCCTGGGCCTGCTCGTAGCTCAATCCGTAACGGGACATCAGTCCGTCGCGGGCCTCTTCCGCCGTCTGCGATCCACGGATCAGGCTGATGATCTCGTCGATGTGATCCAGCGCGATCCGCAGCCCTTCCAAGATGTGGGCGCGGGCTTCCGCCTGCTTCAACTCGTACTCGGTCCGTCTGCGGACGATCTCCCGTTGATGCTGGAGGTAGTAGTACAGCATGTCCCGCAGATTCAGCACGCGCGGACGGTTGTCCACCAGCGCGAGCATGTTGACCCCGAAGGTGCTCTGCATCTGGGTATGCTTGAACAGGTTGTTCAATACGACTTTGGGTACCACGTCCCGGCGCAGTTCGATGACGATCCGCATCCCTTTGCGGTCCGACTCGTCGCGCAGGTCGGTGATGCCGTCGATTTTCTTTTCCCGTACCAGCTCGGCGATCTTTTCGATCAGTTTGGCCTTGTTGACCTGGAAAGGAATTTCCGTCACGATGATGCGCGGTTTCCCTTTGTCTTCCTCGATCGTCGTTTTGGCCCGCATGATGATCGATCCGCGGCCCGTTTCGTACGCCCGGCGAATGCCGCTGTAGCCGAGGATTTCCCCGGCGGTCGGAAAATCGGGCCCCTTGATGATCTTCATCAGTTCCTGAACCGTTATGTTCGGATTGTCGATCATGGACACGACGCCGTCAATCACTTCGCTCAGGTTGTGAGGCGGAATGTTGGTCGCCATGCCCACGGCAATCCCCGCCGAACCGTTTACCAGCAGATTGGGGAAACGGGACGGCAGCACGACCGGCTCTTCTTTCCGGCCGTCGTAGTTGGGTGTAAAGTTGACTGTCTCTTTATCGATATCGCGCAGCAGTTCGAGAGCAATTTTGGACAGGCGGGATTCGGTGTACCGCATCGCCGCTGCCGGGTCTCCGTCCACGGAACCGAAGTTGCCCTGCCCCTCGACCAGCATGTAGCGCATGTTGAAGTCCTGAGCCATCCGAACCATCGTTTCGTAGATGGCAGAATCCCCGTGCGGATGGTAGTTGGCCATTACTTCACCGACGACGTTGGCCGACTTCCGGAACGCTTTGTCCGGCGTCAATCCCATGTCGTGCATGGCATACAAAATACGCCGGTGAACCGGCTTCAGCCCGTCGCGGACGTCTGGCAACGCCCGGCTGACAATTACGCTCATCGCATAGCTGATGAACGACTCTTTCATTTCCTGGCTAATATCGACTTTGGGAAACCGAGCTGTTTCTTCTGCCATAAAGGGTAAACCTCCAACTGGTTTTCGCAATACGTTATTATACCATAGAGAAAGAGGTCACGTCCAAAATCTCTCCGAAACGCATCGCGGCACCAGTCCCCGGTCTCACGGCAGCACCAGCCAGGCATCCTCCAACGCGGCGATGATCGCCCCGGATGTCCCCTCCTGGTCCGGTTGGGCGGCATCCCACACCGTCGCGACGAGAAAACGCCCGCCATCCTTCACGGCTTTTCCCGCCACACCGGCGGCAGCCCCCGTCCAACCCGCCAGGCTGTCCGCTTCCGGCAAAACCGGCCGCCGTTCCAGCCGCAGCCATTTCCCAACCGCCAACGCGTCGAGCACGTTTTCCATCGTTCCCGGCATGTCGCGAACGCGTTCATAGAGCTCCACGCGGATGCGCTCATACGTCTGCTGCTGCCTGGTTTTGGCAAAAATCGGGTCGTGGTGGTTCGCCATAAACGCACGGTAAGCGGCTTCGTCCCGCCAAAAAGCGAGAATGACCGCCTCAGCCGGGTCGCTGACATTCCACCCGCCGGCCTGGCCGAGAAAGCCGTCCACCTCCCTGACGGCTCTCCACTGCTCCTGCCCCCGGGAAAAGGACTGCTTTTGGCCCTCCCTCACCTGACACGCAATCCATTTGATGAGCATGACACGCCCCCTGCTTCTTTTGTGTCCTGTCAGACCGGCCAACCGCCAACAGGCGGCCGCCTGTTCATAAAACCGGTGCTAGCAAAAAACCCGGACCGTCTCAGGACGAACCGGGTTCCAGGCGGGAATGCCGACGCCGCTCCCTGATCACGTACGCCAGGTAGATGATCAGATAGAGCAGAATCACGACGACAGAGCAGCGATACATCAGGGCAAAACCGGTTGCTTTGGCTACTGCGCCCAGGAGCATCGCCCCCGCCCCGATCCCCAGGTCGAATGCGGAAAAAAAGGTGCCGTTCGCCGCACCGCGCCGGTCGGGCGGCACGCGGTGGATGGTCCAGGCCTGCAGCGACGGCTGAACCGCGCCAAACCCGCTTCCAAACAGGATGGCCGCTGCAATCAGCCCAAAAGACGTCGTGCTGTACGACAGCGTCAGAAGACCGGCAGCCAGCACGACGCCGCCGGGCAGCAGTACCCAGGCATGCCCTTTTCGGTCAAACAGTTTCCCGGCAACCGGTCGAATCAGCATCAGCGACAGCGCGTTGAACAGGAAGAACAGGCCGACATTGCCGATCCCCGCTTCCTGGCCAAACAAGGTGATAAAACTGACAATGCCGCCGTACGTCACCCCCAGAAACAGCACCAGGAGCGACGGAAACAGCGCTTTTCGCTCCACCAGTCCGCTCCGTTTTGCCGCGGGCTGCCGCCGCCCCGCGCCGGCCGGGGCGGCCATTTTCACCGGTCTGGACAGGAGCATGGCCAATGCGGTCAAAACGGACGAGATCGCGAACAGCCAGCCAAATCCGAACGATTGCGCCAGCCACAGCCCCACCAACGGTCCCAGAGCCATCGCCAGGCTGCTGAACATCCCGAAATACCCCATGCCTTCCCCGCGCCGCGCAGCCGGGATCAGATCGGAAGCGATCGTGCCGTACGTAGTCGTGGCAATTCCCCAGCCAATGCCGTGCACAAACCTAAGCCCCAGCACGAGAGCGATCGTCGCCATCCAGTAATAGCCGGCCACGCACAGCAGAAACAGGGCAAGCCCCACCATCAAGACCGGCCGCCGTCCGACCGAATCCAGCGCTTTCCCGGCAAACGGCCGAACGAGCAGGGCGGACACCGTAAACAGGCTGACGACCAGACCGACGGCCAACTGGTCCCCGCCCCGTTCGGTCACAAACAGCGGAAGCGTCGGGATCAGCATCTGAAACCCGACGAAGAGAAAAAAATTGGAGAGCGCCAGCAGCACGAAATCTTTCGTCCAAAGCGGCTCCGTTTGGTTCATGGTTTCCCCTCCAGCGTGTCGGACATATCATTTCCTATACATTATGATTTTGTAAGTTTAAAAATGTCAACAAACGAAGTGCGGCGTCATCGCTGTCGTCTCCGCCCCATAAAAAAAGCCTGCCCCATTCGGGACAAGCTTTTTCCGGTTTGTTGCGAAAACGCATGCGCTTCCTTGAAAAACGACCGGTTCCATCCGCACCCATCCGGCATGGGGGAACCGTCCCCTCAAATGTCCAAATCCCGCACCGTGGCGGCATACTGCTCGATAAACTCGCGGCGCGGCTCCACATCGTCGCCCATCAGGGTTTCGAAGACCATGTCCGCTTCCATCGCGTCTTCCAGACTGACCTGCAGCAGGGTGCGCACCTCGGGGTCCATCGTCGTCTCCCAGAGCTGGTCGGCGTTCATCTCGCCCAACCCCTTGTAGCGCTGAATGCTCGGTTTGGGCGTGCTCTTTAGCGTGGCCAGAATCTCGTCCCGCTGCTTGTCGTTGTACGCGTAGTAGATCTGCTTGCCCTGCTTGATGCTGTACAGCGGCGGCTGGGCGATGTAGACGTAGCCCGCCTCGATCAGCGGCCGCATGTAGCGGTAGAACAGCGTCAAGAGCAGCGTCCGGATGTGCGAACCGTCGACGTCCGCGTCCGTCATGATCACGATTTTGTGGTAGCGGGCCTTGGAGATGTCAAAATCTTCGCCAACACCCGTGCCGAGCGCCGTGATGATCGCGCGGATCTCATTGTTGGCGAGAATCTTGTCGAGACGGGATTTCTCCACGTTCAACACCTTGCCGCGCAGCGGCAGGATCGCCTGGAAGTGGCGATCGCGTCCCGCCTTGGCCGAACCGCCCGCGGAGTCCCCCTCCACGATGAACAGTTCGGACTCGGAGGCGTCCTTGGACGAACAGTCGGCCAATTTGCCCGGCAGCGCACTTACCTCCAGCGCGCTTTTCCGCCGGGTCAGCTCGCGTGCCTTGCGCGCCGCTTCCCGCGCCCGTGCCGCCATCAGCGCTTTTTCCACGATCCGCTTGGCCACCGACGGATTTTCCTCCATGAAGGTGGCAAAGCGGTCGCCGAACACGGACTCGGTCACGCTGCGCGCCTCGGAATTGCCCAGCTTCGTCTTGGTCTGCCCTTCAAACTGCGGCTCCGGGATCTTCACGGAAATGATCGCCGTAATCCCTTCGCGCACGTCATCGCCGGACAGGTTGGGGTCCTTTTCCTTCAGGAAGTTGAACTTGCGGCTGTAGTCGTTGATGACGCGGGTGAGCGCCGTCTTGAAGCCGGACTCGTGCGTCCCGCCCTCGTGCGTGTTGATGTTGTTGGCAAAGGAGTAGATGTTGCTGACGTAGCTGTCGTTGTACTGAATTGCGACCTCTACGTGCAGCCCGTCTTTTTCCCCTTCACAGTAAATGACTTCTTCGTGCAGCGGTTCGCGGTTCTTGTTCAGGTACTCGACAAACTGCACGATCCCGCCCTCGTAGTGGAACGTCTCTTCCCGCTCCTGGCCGGGCCGCTCGTCTTTCAACGTGATGCGCAGCCCTTTGTTCAGGAAGGCCAGCTCGCGGATGCGCTTCTGCAGCACCTCGTAATCAAATACGGTCGTTTCGGTAAAAATAGTCGGGTCAGGTTTGAAGGTGACCTTGGTGCCGGTTTCAGTGGTTTCTCCGACAACCGCCAGATCCGCCTCCGGAACCCCGACGTTAAAGCGCATGAAGTGGACCTTGCCGTTCTGTTTCACTTCCACTTCCAACCACTCGGAGAGCGCGTTCACCACCGAGCTGCCCACGCCGTGCAGACCGCCCGACACCTTGTACCCGCCGCCGCCGAATTTCCCCCCGGCGTGCAGGACGGTCAGGACCGTCTCGACGGTCGATTTCCCGGTCTTTTCGTGGATGCCCGTAGGAATCCCCCGGCCGTTGTCCGTCACGGAGACGGAATTGTCCGGATGAATCACCACTTCAATATTGTCGCAGTATCCGGCGAGCGCTTCGTCGATGGAATTGTCGACAATCTCCCACACCAGATGGTGCAGACCGCGGCTGCTGGTCGACCCGATGTACATCCCGGGCCGCTTGCGCACCGCCTCCAAGCCCTCCAGCACCTGGATCTGGCTGGCGTCGTAATTCGTATCCTTCGTCGTTACTTGGTCCACTACTCTGTCAACTCCTCCACTTCAGCTTGTACGGGAACCTGATCCAAGCTGTCCACGAACTGAGCGCGTCGCTTCAGCGTCAGGGAAGATATGGGCGAACAGTATACGGCATCCTTGGTGATGACGTACGATTTCGTCTCCTCCACACCCTGGTCCACCACCATGCTCCGCTTTGCTTGCAAAAACGCCTGGTTCACTTTTGACGATTTGACAGACTGATGGTCGAGAATCGAAATCACGTCCTTGGTGCTCACCACAGTATCGCCACCAATGTGTATAAACATAACCTGTTCTCCCTACCTTTCCCCGGAGATTTTCCCTTCCCGCACGTAAAAACGCGAGGCTTGCTGGAGAACCTGATGTTTTAAGCCTTCCACACCCGTGGTGCTTACAAACGTCTGAACGCGATCCTGTATGGTTTCCAACAGCAGCGTCTGCCGATGTTCATCCAATTCGGACAGCACGTCATCCAACAGAAGAACGGGGTACTCGCCCACTTCTTCCTTGATCAGCTCGATTTCGGCCAGTTTGATCGACAGCGCGCTGGTCCGCTGCTGTCCCTGGGAACCGTACGTCTGTACGTCCATGCCGTTCACTTTCAGACTGAAATCGTCCCGGTGCGGACCGATCAGCGTGCTGCCCCGCGCCATTTCCCGGTCAAACACCTCTTCGTAGGCGGCCAGCATCGCCTCTACCGCCTGCTCCGCGGCCATCTCTTCCGTCACCGGCGAACTGTTCTCATAATGCAAAGAGAGCGTTTCCTTGCCGTCGGTAATGCCGGCGTGGATCGCTCGGGCCCACGTTTCCAGCTTCCGAATGAACTCAAAACGCTTCCGTAACAATTTTACCGCTAAATCAGCCAATTGGGTATTCCAAATTGCCAGCATTTCCAGCGAGTTACTTTTCTTCATCGCCATGTCTTTCAGCAGTTGATTGCGCTGGGCCAGCACCTTGTTGTAATTGCTCAAATAGTACAGATACGTCGGAGACACCTGGCCGATTTCCATGTCGATAAACCGGCGCCGTTGGGCAGGCGCCCCCTTGACCACTCCCAGATCTTCGGGGGCGAACATGACCACGTTGAGTGCTCCGACGTATTCGCTTAATTTTTGCTGTTCCATCCCGTTGATTTTGGCCCGTTTTCCCTTGGCGGTCAACTGCAGCTCCAGACGGACCGATCCGTAGCGGCGCTCGACGTCGCTGCGGATGGCGGCAAAATCGGCATCCCAGGCAATCAGCTCCTTGTCCCGGGGCGTCCGGTGGGATTTGGCCAGAGCGAGAACGTAGATGGACTCCAACACGTTGGTCTTGCCTTGCGCGTTGTTGCCGATAAACAGCTGAATGGGGCCGTCAAACGTGAGGGACAGCGCGTCGTAATTGCGAAAATGGGTTAGCGACAGGTTCTTGAGAAACAAGAATCACGCTCTCCTCTCAGCGGCGCACCACTTTGAACCGGCCGTGCCCTTCGACCGTCACCTCATCGCCGGGATACAGCTTGCGGCCGCGCCGGTTTTCCTCTTCGCCGTTGACCAGGATCGGCACTTCGGCGAGAAACGCTTTGGCCATCCCGCCGGTGTCAATAATGTCGGCCAGCTTGAGGAACTGGCCCAGGGCGATGTACTCGGTTTGAATGGACACCTCTCGCATGGATGGGCTCCTTTCCTTTTCCAATTACTAATAGGTCCGGACCGGCAGGATCAGGTGAAGCATCCAGTCATGGTCGGTCGGACGGATGACAAACGGGCTCATCGGGCCGGTAAAGCTGGCTTTGATTTCGCTGCTGTCGATGGAGCGAAGCGCGTCGATCATGTACTTGGCGTTAAAGGAGATTTTCAGCTCCTCGCCGTTGAGCGACTTGGGCACGACGATCTCCGTCACCTTCCCGATCTCCGGCGCGTTGGAGGTGATCTCCACGCTGCCGTCCGGCAGTGTCACGAGGCGCACCACGTTGGATTTGCCCTCGCGGCTCAACAGGGAAGCGCGCTCGATCGACTGCAGGAATTCCTTTGTGCCGACCGTGATTTCCGTCTTGCTGCCCTGCGGGATGATCCGGGTCGTGTCCGGATACGTCCCTTCCAGCAGACGGGAGTAGAACAAAATGTGCTTCGACTTCACCAGAATCTGATTGTCGGCTACGACGATGTCGACCGGATGTTGGTCTTCATCCAATATTTTGACCAATTCGTTGCAGCTTTTACCCGGTACGACCACATTGTGGAAGGAAAGCTCTTCCGGGCACTCCACCATCGCCGTGCGGCTGGCCAGGCGGTGGCTGTCGGTCGCGACGAATTTCAGTTGGCCGCGGTCCAGCGACCACATCAACCCGGTGAGAATCGGCCGCATTTCGGACGTGGACACGGCAAACACGGTCTGGCGAATCATCGCTTTCAGCAAATCGCCCGGCACGCTGAACACCTTGTCCTCTTCCAACTGCGGCAGCTGTGGAAATTCGTTCGCGTCCATCCCGTTGATCGTGAATTCCGCTTGGCCGGACCGGATTTGCGTCACCAGGCGGTCATCCACCTGGATCTGAATTTCGTTGCTCGGCAGTTTCCGTACGATTTCGCTGAAAATGCGCGCGGTCAGCACGATGCTTCCCGGCTGGTGAACGGTTACCCCCCATTCGTCTCCTTCCTCCGTGGGTATGAGCACTTCGATGGAGACGTCGGAATCACTGGCGGTCAGCGTTAGTCCCTCTTCATCCGCTTTCATCTTGATCCCGGTCAGGATCGGAATCGTCGTTCGGCTGGATACCGCCTTGCTGACGTGCGAAACGGCGTTAACCAGTTTTTCGCGTTGAACGGTAATGTGCATCACCGTAAACCTCCCTTTTTCCTGCCATCTCGTTTTGGGCCGCTGTGCATAATGCCCGCTTCTCTTTCATATCCTATTAGGATCTATCTTTTTTAACAGAAGTAGTACTAGGCCCTGTGGGTTTGTGGATATCCCCATTTCTGACGTAAAAGATAGCCTATACACATGTGGGTAAGTTGTGTATAGGCTTTTGGCGTTATTCACAATTCACAGGTTAGTGGTTGGCTTTCAGCTTTTCGATCAACGATTGGATCGTCGCCTGGAGCTGCGGATCGGTCGCGAGCGCCCGGGAGATCTTTTCGTGCGCGTGAATGACCGTCGTATGGTCGCGGCCGCCAAACTCGTCGCCGATTTTGGGCAGCGACGCGTCCGTCAGCTCGCGGGACAGATACATCGCGATCTGCCGTGGAAACGCTACCGATTTGGTCCTCTTTTTCGCCTTGAAGTCTTCCAGCTTGAGGTTGAACGCCTCGCCGACCGCGCGCTGGATGTCCATGATCGTGATCACCCGCGGACGGGAAGACGGAATGATGTCTTTCAGCGCTTCCGCCGCCAGGTGGGTGTCGATGTCGCGGTTGATCAGGGACGAGTACGCCACGACACGAATCAGTGCGCCTTCCAGCTCGCGGATGTTGCTGTCGATCTGGTTGGCGATGTAGATCATGACTTCGTTGGGGATGTCCAGGTTTTCCGCTTTGGCCTTTTTGCGCAGGATGGCAATCCGCGTCTCCAGATCAGGCGGCTGGATGTCCGTGATCAGTCCCCATTCGAAGCGGGAGCGGAGGCGATCCTCCAGCGTGGGGATCTCTTTCGGCGGCCGGTCGGAGGAGATGACAATCTGCTTGCTTTCCTCGTGCAGCGCGTTAAACGTATGGAAGAACTCTTCCTGCGTCTGCTCCTTGCCTGCCAAAAACTGGATGTCGTCGATCAACAGCACGTCTACGCTGCGGTATTTGTTGCGAAAATCGACGGTCTTGTTGTCTCGGATCGAGTTGATGAATTCATTGGTGAACTTTTCCGACGACAGATACACCACTTTGGCCGAGGGATTGTGCTGAATCACGTAATGGCCGATGGCGTGCATCAAGTGAGTCTTCCCCAGTCCGACTCCTCCGTAGATGAACAGCGGGTTGTACGCCTTGGCCGGCGCTTCCGCCACGGCGAGCGATGCAGCGTGGGCAAACCGGTTTCCGGAACCGATGACGAACGTGTCAAACGTGTACTTGGGATTCAGGATGCTGGGGGGCTGGTCATCGGCGTTGGCTGGAGGAGCGGACACTTTCACACGGGGCGCCGGCTGCTCTTCGGCAAAGGCGCCGTCCGTATTTTGCTGGACGACGAACTTTACTTTCATATTTACGCCGGTCACCTCATAGAGTGTATCGGTGATCAATTGAGAGTAGCGGGTTTCCAGCCAGTCCCTGGCGAAGTCGTTGGGCGCCATGACGATCAGCGCGTCCTCCTCCAGTGTGGTTGCTTTGGTCGCCTTGAGCCAGGTATCAAAACTTGGTTTGCTGAGCGATTTTTCTATCTTGGCCAGCACCTTTCGCCAGAGCTCGCTAATCGCTGCATCCAACCAGAATCCCTCCTTTCGGGCAAACGATTATGGAATGAATGAAAATGATCGGAATGGCGGATGACCAACAGGACGAATTTTCAACACGATTACAGCGTGTCGACTGTGGATAAAAAAAGTCGAAAAAAAGGGATTTCGCTCAGAGAAGCGAAAAAAAGTAGACGGTTATCCGCATCATTGTGAATACAATCATTCACAACTGAGGAAAGCTGTCCACAAACTTATCCACACACTGTGGAAAATCTGATTATCCCAATGGAGTTATGCACGTTCCAAAACAAAAACATAATAACAGATAAAAGGCATGGTATCAATGGTTTTTTCGCACTTATCCACAAACACAACCACTGGTGTTGGGCACATATTCACACCCCTATATTTTGTGTACAAGCTGTAGATAACCTTGTCGAAATGTGCGAGTGTGGATAAAATGATATCCACAAGACGGGAAATAGTTTTGTGGGGATATTTTTCCTTGGATGGCGCTGCCGGGTCCGCTTGACTTTTTAGGCAAATCTCCTTATAATGCGAAAGAATGCCTTTTGAGGACGGAGGTGTATAGGGAATGAAACCAACGTTTAATCCAAATAATCGCAAACGCAAAAAGGACCACGGGTTCCGCAAGCGCATGAGCACGAAAAACGGCCGTAAGGTCTTGGCAGCCCGTCGTCGTAAAGGTAGAAAAGTGCTTTCCGCATAGGCCACAGCTACAGTGGCCTTTTTTGCTGTATGTGATGGATATCAGTCGGGACATCACCTGACCGCAGGACTTGTGTCCGCAGCAGGCGCCGATTGGCGCCGCTCCTTGAGAGGGACTGCCCGGAGAGAACGCGCTCGCCCGGCTCACCGCTAGTGCGGCCGAGAGGGAAGAGCGCGTAGGGACAACCGGGCGGGCGTTCTTGCCGCAGATTCGAAACCTTTTGCGATTGCGTTCGTTTCTATATAGAAGAAGGTCTCGTTTTACGAATGCGGGGAACGGCAAGGAGGAGGAAGGACATTGGAACGCGAGAGGGATGGGACCGGCTTTTTTCTTAGCCTCGCCGGACGGTGTATCTGCGCGAGTGCCGGACCGGAATCATCCGCGCGCGTGCGGGAGGATCGGTCGGACGGGGGAAAAAAGTGGACGAAACCAGGATATACTGGTAGATGCTGCATACGTTTTCTACTATAATTATGATGTTAGGGGTTGTTTACCTTGCATCGTTCGCATCGGCTCAGAAAAAACGAGCACTTCCAAGCAGTGTTTCAAAAGGGGAGCTCGGCGGCAAACAAGCAGTTTGTCCTGTATTGCGCCAAACAGGAGGGACAAGCCGCGTTTCGCGCCGGGATTTCCGTCAGCAAAAAAATCGGCAACGCCGTGATCCGGAACCGGGTCAAGCGGTTGATCCGCGAGGCGGTGGGCCGATTGGAAGGCGTCATCCCGCCGGACGTGGATCTGGTCATCATCGCTCGACCCGGCGTGGAAGCGATGACGCTGGACGCGATCGAACAATCGCTCCTGCACGTGATGAAACGAGCCAAGGTGATCAGACAGACACCCGTACATAACCAAAAAAGAGGGTGAAACGGTGATGGCGCGCATAATGGTATGGCTGATACGCGGATACCAACTGTTTCTGTCCCCGTTGAAACCGCCTACATGCCGGTTTGCGCCCACCTGTTCGCACTACGCGATCGAGGCCATTCGCCGGTTCGGGGCGTGGAAGGGGGGCTGGTTGGCCCTGCGCCGCCTGTTGAAGTGCCACCCGTTTCATCCGGGCGGATTCGATCCTGTGCCGGATCAACGCAATTCGTAATCAATCGTGAACAACCGAATCAGGGAAAAGGAGGACCATCCTTTGAGAAGACGCATCCTCAGCATATCCATGCTGGCCCTGCTGGTACTGATCCTGTCGGGCTGCAACCCTCAGGCCGCTGCGCCGATCGGTCCGGACGCCACCGGCATATGGGACAAGTATTTCGTCTGGCCGCTGTCCTGGCTCATCAAAGAGAGCGCGGTGGTACTGGGGGGCAGTTACGGTTTGGGGATTTTGGTGGCCACCATCATCATCCGCCTGCTCGTGCTGCCGCTGATGGTCAAGCAGATCAAGAGTTCCAAGAAAATGCAGGAGCTTCAGCCGGAACTGCAAAAAATCCGCGAGAAGTATAAAAACGATCCGCAAAAGGCCCAGCAGGAAACGCTTGTGCTGTTCCAGAAGAACAACGTGAATCCGCTGGCCGGCTGCCTGCCGCTGCTGGTGCAGATGCCGATTCTGATCGCGTTTTACCACGCGATTATCCGGACGGAAGAAATCAAGAACCACACCTTCCTGTGGATGTCGCTGGGGGAAAAGGACCCGTACTACATCCTGCCGATCGTGGCGGCGATTACCACGTACCTGCAGTCCAAGATGATGGGATCGGCGGTGCAGAACAATCCGCAGATGCAGTTGATGACGATCATGATGCCGCTGATGATTCTGGCGATCGCCGTAACGCTGCCGTCGGCGCTGTCCCTGTACTGGGTGTACGGCAACCTGTTTACGATCGTGCAGACGTATTTCCTGTATCGCGACACAAACAAAGCGCCGCGTCCTAAGGAGGGAACCTCCAAGTGAAAAAGGTGGTAGCTGCGGCAAAGACCATTGACGATGCTGTGCGAAAGGCCTTGGAAGAACTGGGCGTCACACGTGACAAGGTGAGCGTGCGCGTCCTGGAGGAGCCGAGCAGGGGGTTGTTCGGGCTGATTGGTTCGCGGGACGCCAAGGTGGAAGTGGAGGTCAATGTCGATCCGGTGGATCAGGGCCTCGCGTTTCTGCAGGATGTGCTGGCCAACATGAACGTGGACGCCCGAGTGGAAACGCGCCCCGTGGAAGACGGCATCCTGTTTGACATACAGGGGACCAACCTGGGGATCATTATCGGCCGCAGGGGACAGACCTTAGACTCACTACAGTATCTCGTAAATGTCGTAGCAAACCGCCACGCGGACAAA
This sequence comes from Brevibacillus thermoruber 423, assembly GCF_000454065.1. GTDB lineage: Bacteria > Bacillota > Bacilli > Brevibacillales > Brevibacillaceae > Brevibacillus > Brevibacillus thermoruber. The sequence goes on along the minus strand of NZ_KE695653.1, from coordinate 410,193 downwards.
CACGTCCGCATCATTCTCGATGCTGAAAACTACCGCACGCGCCGCAAGGAAACGCTGGAGCAGCTGGCCGAGCGGGTGGCCAAAAAGGCTGTCGCCACCAAGCGCTCCGTCCGGCTGGAACCGATGTCGGCCGCGGAACGGAAAGTGATTCACTCGTTTTTGCAAAAACGTGCGGATGTGGTCACCTACAGCGAAGGGGACGAACCCAATCGCTGCATCGTGATCGCGCCCAAAGAAGCCTCCAGGTAGGCTTCTTTTTTTATGCCCGGCAGGGACGTCATGGATGCAGACCGCATGGAAGCGGAATCGGCTTGTTTTCCATTCGCTGCGGCTCCCTTTTCATTTTCTTTTGTGTGAAACATTAGTAAAATTATGATGATAAACGATATGGAAAGCGAAGAACTTTTCTTGCTAGTTATGGGAATAAGCTCACAAAAATCATGGGCATATCCAAGGAAACGATTACCATCAAAAAAATTTTGTGGTATTCTAATCATAAGGAAAAGTGAAAATTCCTAAAGTTTTAGGTAGGGGGCTTCTGCCATGGGGTTTGGAGACTTTGCAGATGTGCTTCTCAGGTACAGGCATCAGGAAAATATCACATTAAGCGAACTGGCGGAGCGGTCAGGCGTCAGCAAAAGCGTCCTGTCTCGGATTGAATCCGGGGAAACGAAACGGCCTGGATTTGCCACCTGGAAAAAGATCGGAAGCACATTGAATATTCCCTACGGATTGGTAATCAGTACGTATCTGGATGTAACAGAACGGGCGGAAACATTAAAGTTCCTGCTCCAAGAAGCCATAGCCCACAAAAACAAAACCGTTATCGAAAAAGCGGCCCAAAAATTGCTGGACACGCCCAGAATGGATACATTTCTTGCTCTGGACCACCTTTTCCAAACGGCAAATGGTACGGACGATCAGGGCATTAAACTGGTATTGTACGATGTGCTCATTGAATATACCAGAAAGCATGGAATTCCCTATTACTTGGCGAAGGGGCTTTATGAGCGGTACTTACTAGAACGTGATGATTTTTGCAACTTTGAAGAAACGTACCGCAGAGGAAAGGAACTGTTGCACTACTTGGATTCCTTACAACCGATTGAGCGCATTACTTTTTATTATCGAATTGGTGGACATGCTTCAATCTTGGGGTATTATAACGAATGTATAGAGTTGTGTAGAAAAGGAATACTTGAAGACCAAACGGACAACAAACAGAAAGCCTCTGCGCTAATTGCGATTGTGAATTCATACTTGCGACTGGGTGATTTGGTTCTTGCCGAGTTTTACTTAAAACAGTATGAAAACAGCGAATATGCGGACTTTCGTAAAAAACACCTGCGAGCGCTTCTTCACGCCAAAAAGGGACAACACGACGAAGCGATCAGTCTCTATAAAAAGTGTCTTGATGAGGCTGACCACAACAGCCGTATTTCCATTGCAAGTGATCTTTTGGAAGTGTACCTGGAGACCGGTAGAAACGATCTGATACATGAACTGATTGAGTCAGAAGGAGAGTTTGTGCCTTCTGGTTACATCAGCCACCCAAATAGGATTAAACAGGCAGCCAGGTATTATAAGCGAAAAGGCTTGTGTCAGTTTGCAGTTGGACTGGTTGACGAAGGGCTGCATAGCATACTTCAAAGTATTTCTTATTATCGACAGCTAGGGGCTTTCAAAAAAGTAACCGAGTGCATTTGTCTCCTCTTGGCCTACCATCGAAAAAACGAGAAAAACTTATCGTTTGAAGTTATGGAATTAATTGAAAATATCTGTCATAATGAATAAAAAGTATAAGGGAGGTATAACCTGTGAAAGAGTTTTTTTCCATTATCTGCACTGCTGCTCTACTTTTCGCATTTACCGTGCCTTCAACACTGCCGAACCAAAATGGAAAAGCAGTTATTGTTGTAAATGATGCCGATATCGATTGGTAACGTTACGCAAATGTAGGTACAACCCCCCTTCTAATGAGAATGGATATTCTCGTTAGGGGGGGCTTTTTTTGTTTACTCAAATCCATGAAGTTGATCCGGAGGAAACCCGGTGCGCCATGACTGTGGATAGTGCGATTGGATCCCTTTTCAAACGACCATACTGTGGATAACGTGCCGGACAGGGAATCTCACGTTTTGAACGGGAACACTGCATGCTCCGCTGTGGATAACGCTGCTTCATCGAAAAGGGTCGATCGAAGCGTTTCGTGCTTGGATTTTTTCAGGTGGTTCTGCTATGCTAAGAAGTTAGTACTGATTCGTCAGTGGAAAGCTTGAGGTGAAACAGCGTGGAATTTGACACCATCGCGGCGGTTGCGACCCCCATGGGGGAGGGCGGGATTGCGGTGATTCGCGTCAGCGGCCCGGACGCAATCGAAGTTGTGGATAAGATATATCGGGGCAAGCGGAAGTTGTCCACTGTGGAAAGCCACACCATTCATTACGGACATCTGTACGATCCACAGACCGGCGAGCGGGTGGAAGAAGTGCTGGTCTCGGTGATGCGTGCGCCGCGGACGTTTACGCGGGAGGACGTGGTGGAGGTGAACTGCCACGGCGGGATCGTGTCCGTCGAACGGGTGCTGGAGCTGATTCTGGACAACGGCGCTCGCCTGGCGGAGCCCGGGGAGTTTACGAAGCGCGCGTTTTTGAACGGACGCATCGATCTGTCCCAGGCCGAGGCGGTGATTGACCTGATCCGCGCCAAGACGGACAAGGCGATGAAAGTGGCGCTCAACCAGGTGGAGGGGAAACTGTCCCGCCTGATCCGCAAGCTGCGGCAAAACCTGATCGAAGCCATGGCCCACATCGAGGTGACGCTGGACTATCCGGAGCACGATGTGGAAGAGGTAACGCAGAACTTTTTGCGCGAAAAATGCACAGAGGTCAAAGAGGAGATCGGCCGGCTGCTGCAGACGGCCCGGCAGGGGAAGATCCTGCGCGAGGGGCTGTCCACGGCCATCATCGGCCGGCCCAATGTCGGCAAATCGTCGCTCTTGAACAGCCTGGTGCAGGAGGAAAAGGCGATCGTCACCGACGTGGCGGGCACGACCCGGGACGTCATCGAGGAATACGTGAATGTGCGCGGCGTGCCGCTGCGCTTGATCGATACGGCCGGCATTCGCGAGACGGAGGATATCGTGGAAAAGATCGGCGTGGAAAAATCGCGGCAGCTGCTGCAGGAAGCCGATCTCGTGCTGCTGGTGCTCAACTACAACGAGCCGCTCACGCCTGACGACTACGCCATTTTTGACGCGGCCAAAGGATTCCAGGTGATCGTCATCGTCAACAAGGTCGACCTGCCGCAGCGCATCGACCTGGACGAAGTCAGACGGCACTTCCCCAACCGGCCGCTCATCCTGACGTCGGCCAGGGAGGAGACGGGCATCGACCAGCTCGAGCGGGCGATTGCCGATCTCTTTTTCAGCGGCCGCGTACAGCAAGACGACCTGACCTACGTGAGCAACGCCCGTCATATTCAACTGCTGCGCCAGGCGGAACGGGCCGTCGACGATGCGATCAGCGGCATCGACAACCTGATGCCGATTGACATGGTGCAGATCGACATCAAAAAGGCGTGGGAACTGCTCGGCGAAGTGATCGGAGAGAGTGTGGGCGAAGATTTGATCGACCAGATTTTCTCCCAGTTTTGTCTGGGCAAGTGACAAAACAAGAGATTGCGCCCATACTGGACATAAAGGAGGAGAACCATGAACGCAACCTACGAAGCGGGATCGTTTGACGTCATTGTGATTGGGGCGGGTCATGCCGGCTGCGAGGCGGCGTTGGCGGCGGCGCGCATGGGGTGCAGCACACTGCTTTTGACCATTAACCTGGATGCGGTCGCCTTCATGCCGTGCAACCCGTCTGTCGGCGGGCCGGCCAAGGGGCATGTTGTCCGCGAAATCGACGCCCTGGGCGGAGAGATGGGCAAAAATACAGACAAAACGCACATTCAGATGCGGATGCTGAACACGGGAAAAGGACCGGCTGTCCACGCCCTGCGCGCGCAGGCGGACAAGTTTGCCTATCAGCATCAAATGAAACACACGATCGAGCAGACCCCCAACCTGATCCTGCGTCAGGCGATGGTGGAGGAGCTGATCGTCAACAACGGCGTCTGCGAAGGGGTGATTACGCAGACGGGAGCCCGCTATTCGGCGAAAGCGGTTGTGCTGACCACCGGGACGTATCTGCGCGGGAAAATCATTCTGGGCGATCTCCAGTACGAAAGCGGCCCGAACAACATGCGGCCGTCCATCCGTCTCGCCTATAATTTGAAGGAATTGGGCTTTGAGATGGTTCGCTTCAAGACCGGGACGCCGCCGCGCGTGCACAAGAGCAGCGTCGATTTCTCCAAGATGGAGATTCAGCCGGGCGACGACGTGCCGCGCGCGTTTTCGTACGAGACCACGGAGTTTATCATGGATCAACTGCCGTGCTGGCTGACCTATACCAATGAAGAAACGCACCGGACGATCAACAGCAACCTGCACCGCGCGCCGATGTACTCCGGCATCATCGAGGGAACGGGGCCGCGCTATTGTCCGTCCATCGAGGACAAGGTGGTGCGTTTCAGCGACAAGCCGCGCCATCAGGTGTTCTTGGAGCCGGAGGGGCGTCACACTGAAGAGATGTACGTGCAGGGGATGTCCACCAGCTTGCCGGAGGACGTGCAGTTGGCCATGCTGCGTTCCATGGCCGGCCTGGAAAACGTGAAAATGATGCGGCCGGGCTACGCCATCGAGTACGACGCGATTGTGCCGACACAGCTTTGGCCGTCGTTGGAAACCAAACTGGTGGAAGGGCTGTTCACCGCCGGTCAGATCAACGGTACGTCCGGCTATGAAGAGGCAGCCGGCCAAGGCTTGATGGCCGGGATTAACGCCGCGCGAAAAGTACAGGGCAAGCCGCCGGTCATTTTGGGCCGGGAGCAGGCGTACATCGGGGTGTTGATCGACGACCTGGTGACCAAAGGAACCAACGAACCGTACCGGCTGCTCACTTCCCGGGCGGAATACCGGCTGCTGCTGCGTCACGACAACGCCGACCTGCGCCTGACCGACATCGGCTACGAGATCGGCCTGATCAGCGAAGAGCGCTATCGCAAGTTCTGCCGCAAGCGGGAACTGATCGAGAAGGAAAAGGAACGGGTGATGAACACCCGCGTCCGTCCGGACATGCCGCACGTGCAGGAAGTGCTGCGCGCGGCCGGTTCGCCGGAATTGACGGAAGTGATCGACCTGGCCCAACTGCTCCGCCGTCCGGAGATTACCTACCAGCACATCATCCAAATGGTGCCGGCTCCGGAACCGGTGCCGGAAGAGGTGGCCGAGCAGGTGGAGATTCAAATCAAGTACGACGGCTACATCCGCAAGTCGCTGCAGCAGGTGGAACGGATGAAGAAGATGGAGGAGCGCCGCATTCCGGACGACATCGACTACCATCAGATCGCCGGCATGTCCAAAGAAGCGCGGGAAAAAATGAGCAAAATCCGCCCGCTGAACATCGGGCAGGCATCCCGCATCTCCGGCGTAAACCCGGCAGACATCTCCGTATTGATGGTGTATCTGGAGCAGTACAATCGCGTGAGAACGGCCGAGTAAGGAGACGAGGGCATGAACAAAGAGCAATTTGCCGAGGCGCTGGCAGCCAAAGGCATCGTGCTGTCCGCCCGCCAGTTGGAGCAGTTTGACGGGTATTACCGCCTGCTGGTGGAGTGGAATGAAAAAATGAACCTGACTGCGATTACGGAAGAAGGACAGGTGTACGTGAAGCATTTTTACGACTCGATTACACCTGCCTTCTACTTTTCCTTTGATCAGGTGGAGTCGGTGGCAGACATCGGCGGGGGGGCGGGATTTCCCAGCATCCCGTTGAAAATCTGCTTCCCTCATCTCAATATGACCATCATTGACTCGCTGAACAAACGGATGACCTTTTTGAATCACGTCGCCGCCGAACTCGGTCTGGACGGCGTGTATCCGGTCCACGGCCGGGCGGAGGAGCGCGGACAGGAAGCGGCGTATCGGGAGTCGTTCGATCTCGTGGTGGCCCGAGCGGTCGCCCGTCTGAACGTGTTGGCCGAGTATTGTCTGCCGTTCGCCCGCGTCGGCGGCCACTTCATCGCGTTGAAGGGAGCCGACATCTCGCCGGAACTGAACGAGGCGAAAAAGGCGATCAAGACCCTGGGCGGCAAGACGAAAAAAGTGGAGACGTTTCAACTGGTGGAGGAAGCGGGGGAGCGCAACATCGTCATCATCGAAAAAGTGGACGCCACCCCGAAAGGTTATCCGCGCAAGCCGGGCACCCCTGCCAAAAAACCGCTGCTGTAGAAGCAGACTGCAGCGGGGCGGCTGCGGGATCCCGACGTTTTTGGAGACCAGGAGGGCTATGGCACAACGCTGTGGCCCTTTTTTGGCAGGGAGGAACGTTTGAGCGTTCCCCCATCGACAAACGCGTGGCGAAGAATCTGCCGAAACTGTTTGGTGGCCGGCTGTTCCGACTGTTTCCGATGGAAAAACTTCCTGTGACTGCGTCGGAACAACCGGAATCGCCTCCGCTTCCACTGGAGAAGAACATGTTTTGCCGAGTGAGCTGCCAGAGAAGCTTTCCGCAGCGGACAGCCGCTCATTGATAATTGCGGCTTTGTCCGCATACCTTCAAAGAAGGCGGTCTTTTCCGCAAGAGACGATAGCATGAACGGGAGGATGAGAGGGAAATGAATACGATTCATGCGACATTTTTCCCACCGGAACTGCCTACGATTTTGCTTCGACTGTTTTTGGCGTTTGTGACCGGCGCCATTATGGGATTGGAGCGGGAGCGTTTCATCAGAGGGGCCAATCGGCAGCGGGGAGCCGGTTTCCGCACGTACAGTCTCGTCTGCTTCGGTTCTTGCCTGTTTGGACTGGCTTCCATCTACGGCTTTTCGAGCAGTGGCGTAAACAACGATCCCGGCCGCGTGGCTGCCCAGGTGGTTACCGGGATGGGCTTTTTGGGCGCGGGGGCGATCATCAAGTTTAACGGTACGGTAAAAGGGTTGACTACGGCGGCAGGCATGTGGGTGGCCTCGGCCATCGGTTTGATGTTCAGCGCCGGCATGTATATCACGGCGATCGTTGCGGCGTTTTTCGCCTATCTTACGCTTGATTTTCACCGTTTGTTCCCCCATCTGTTCAACTTCCGAAACCAGCAGGAGCCGGGAGACGACGATTATGATTTTGGACAGCAGGAGCGAGACGGAAACAGGCATGACAATTATTGATGTTTCACGTGAAACAGCGGGGGCGAAAGAAAGACGCGTTGAAGGGGAGAGATTGCCGAATTGGGCCGCTCGGCTGACAGATCAGTGAGAGATGAATCGATGGCTGCCACAAGAGCGTCTGATCAAGCGGCTCACGGCATGTCGACCAGCACGTACTGACAGACGCTCTCAGGAGGTATCGGTTGTTTAACGTGGTTGCTGCTGCTCGGCTTGTTTCGCGAAAAGGCGGCGGACAGCGGCGATGGTCATGAGAAGAGGGAATGGATGCCACGCAAAGCAGTCGACTCTACGCCCAACGTCCTAACGAGAAGGCGAAAAAAGGAATCCCATCCAGCAGCGAAAAAGGGGATGGGAAAATCAGCAGAGGAGAAATCGGCGAGACGCCCTTTATATGAGCGCCGCCCCATTCGCATACTGGAATATACACAGCTCATCATCGACGTGGTGTCAGGGAGAGGGGCATGTTTTCCCTGGAAGGGCCGGAGCGGCGTCCGGGTCGAAACCGAAGAAATCACGTTTTCCCAACGGACACGATCGGATTCATCCAAGCGGGCGGCAGGTTCGCTTGGTTTTTTGTTTGCCGGGACAAGCGTGGCGGCCGGCAGCATGTGAGACGAGTCCTGGGCAGAAGGGAGCATGCGGGGCAAATTGCCTGTTTCAAAGACCCGGCTATCGTTTGGCGTTGACTGTCGTTCAGCGGAAATGGTCGTTTTGTTCCACAAAGGCGGACATATTCCGTTTCTCACGTGAACGATTCCCGTTCGCGCAATGGCCTGGATGATTCGCATCTTCCCGAATGCTGATCGATAGGGGTATGTTCATGAACGGGAATGACGATATCCCGACATGCGGATTGGCATGAAGGGAGGAGGGGAATTGCTCCATTGTACCGGGGATGACTCCGGATTTTCGCTTTTTGCATTTTTTCCAAACAACATCATCTTGGATGGACAAAGGAGGGAGCAGAATACCAATGAGTTTCGCCATGGAAAAACGTGCTACCCTCAACCTGCTCCCCAATCTCTTTTTCGTTATTTTCCCGATTTCCTCTGATGCATGACCTCCGAAGATAAATAGATTCATCGGTTCTTTTGCCATGTATGGGTTGCCGGTTACCGCTTTCTGCACCACCGGGCATGATCCATTCATCATTGCTTGTGTGCGGTATGGCGGCAGGAGACGCCGGCTTGCACGGTTCAGGCTGTTCGCTCAACAATCGGGTTGAAAATGAATACGGAACGTTCCCTGACGCAATAAAGAGAAGGAAGAACGGGGCCATCTGGTGATGAGGCGGGAACGGCGATTTGCTGCGGATGCGTCTGCAAGGGCGGCAGGGGTGGGCAGCAGCTTCCGTTCCATCACGAATCCCGGCAGCGCACGATTCAGGAGTGCGTGCTGCATACGTAGGGCGTAATCCGTTGAGAAGCGATTGCTAAACGAGGGGGCACGTTCATGCATTGGATGTTTCACGTGAAACACGTTTCCGCAGCAGGAATTAAACGGACCGTGCAGAATAATTAGGAAAGAAGACTACGTGAGACAGATACGTATGTGCCTCAGCGTCAGCTATCGGCATTTCTTTGGTAACAAATCCGCAGGGGAAGCACTCGACTGCATCGAAGAGACGACGTCGACTGTTTTTCTGTTTCAGAAAAAAGCACACTTCACGATGATTTGCCTGGAGCAGTAGGAATACGCTTGGCTGATGAAGGTTGATCATCCTCGGAAGGACTTCTGCAGAAGGTGTTCTTCCTGTTTCAAAAAGCAAATGCTTCAGCGATGTGCAGCCTGAAACAGCAGGAAGAACCATTCGCAAAAGAAGGATCGACATCTTCGAAAAACGACTGGTAGAAGTTTTTCTTTCGGCCGTATCACCCAACCCAGCATCGTGTGAGCTCGCCAGACTGATACGGGAAGAAAACGTTCCGAAATCCAATAAAAGAAACGGCTGCGTCGAACGGCTCAGGCGGAAGTTTTGTCAACCAGGGAATCGTCACGTCTTGTTTAGCACAGCGGCTGATGGAACGGTTGGAAGTGGGGGATGCAAACCATGGCAGTAAAAGATTCGTTTTCTCGCATTTTCGGGTTGACGGACAAAACAGACAATGAAGAAATACGACAAATACCCGTTGACGAAATTGTACCCAATCCATATCAGCCTCGGACGGTATTTGACGACGAAAAAATCGACGAACTGTGCCAAACCATCCGCACGCATGGATTGATTCAACCGATTGTCGTTCGCCTGCGAAACAACCGTTACGAGTTGATCGCTGGGGAACGGCGTTGGCGTGCGACGAAAAAGCTGGGGATGGAGCGTATTCCGGCAATCATCAAGGACTTTAACGATACACAGACGGCATCCATCGCCTTGATCGAAAATCTGCAGCGCGAAGGCTTGACGGCCATCGAAGAAGCCATCGCGTACCAGAAGCTGATTGACCTGCACAACCTGACGCAGGAGAGCCTGGCGCAGCGTCTGGGCAAAGGGCAGTCCACCATCGCCAACAAGCTGCGGCTGCTCCATTTGCCGCAAGAGATTCAGGATGCTCTGCTCACCCGAAAAGTGACGGAGAGACATGCGCGCGCCTTGATCCCCTTGAAGGATGCGGACCTGCAGCGAAAAGTCCTGCAGGAAATTCTGGAGCGCGAATGGAACGTCAAGCAGACGGAGACGCGTGTCAAGCAGCTCCTGGAGGCAGCGGAACAGCCCAAACCGGAAAAAGAGGCAAAGCCCAAGTGGAAAGCCTTTTCCCGGGATGCGCGCATCGCCATCAACACGGTGCGTCAGTCCATTGACATGGTGCTGCAGACCGGTCTTCCGGTCGAGACGAATGAAGAGGATCACGAGGAATACTATCAATTTACGATTCGCATTCCCAAACGGATGGAAGGGAAATAAGACAGAGACACGATAGATGCACACGCGGATTTCCAAAGGGAAAAGAAGAAAGAAAAGACAGAGGAAGAATCGTTCCGGAAACAGGAACACGGTGGCGGACAACGGCCGCCTTTCTTTTTGGCACTCGTCCCATTCTGACGCTTCGGGAGAAAAACACGCCTCGTGTCACGCTGGGCACATGGGCGGAAAATTTTTCATTTCCAAAAAACAGCGTACGACAGAACGGCAAATCTGGTAACATGGTTAGTAGAATGGTGTAAAAATGAGGTGGAGAAGTTGGGTAAAATCATTGCGGTAGCAAACCAGAAAGGTGGCGTAGGAAAGACGACCACGTCCGTCAACCTCAGCGCTTGTTTGGCCACGTTGGGAAAAAAGGTGCTGCTGGTGGACATTGATCCGCAGGGGAACGCAACCAGCGGGATTGGTGTGAACAAAGCGGATGTGCGCTACTGTATCTACGACGTGCTCATCAATGATGTCAGCCCCGTAGATGCCACGTTGCCTACTGACATCGATGGTCTTATGATCATTCCTGCTACCATTCAATTGGCCGGCGCGGAAATTGAGCTCGTCCCAACCATCTCGCGTGAGGTTCGTTTAAAAAAGGCGCTGGAAGTCGTCAAAGATAAATACGATTACATCATTATCGATTGTCCGCCTTCGCTCGGAATCCTGACGGTGAATTCCCTGACGGCGGCCGATTCGGTGCTGATTCCGATTCAGTGTGAATACTATGCGCTGGAAGGATTGAGCCAACTGCTGAACACGATCCGCCTGGTGCAGAAACACCTGAATTCCCAGTTGACGATCGAAGGCGTCGTCCTGACCATGCTGGATGCGCGTACCAACCTGGGGCTTCAGGTTATTGAAGAAGTGAAGAAATACTTTCAGGACAAGGTGTACAAGACGATTATTCCCCGCAATGTCCGCTTGAGTGAAGCGCCGTCGCACGGACAGGCGATCATCACGTATGATCCGCGCTCTCGAGGAGCGGAAGTGTATACCGACTTGGCGAAGGAAGTGGTAGGGGTATGAGCAGGGGCTTAGGGAAAGGTCTGAACGCGTTGATCACGTCCAATCTCATTGAAGAGGGGGAGAGCGTAACGGAGATCGCCGTCGGAGACATCCGTCCCAACCCGTATCAACCACGGAAAGAGTTTGAACCGACAGCGATCGAAGAACTGGCCCAGTCAATCAAGGAACACGGCATCATTCAGCCGCTGATCGTTCGGAAAAGCATCAAAGGCTTCGAATTGGTGGCGGGAGAACGGCGATTGCGGGCGGCCAAAGCGGTCGGATTGAAAAAAGTGCCCGCCGTGGTCAAGGCGTATTCCGACCAACAGTTGATGGAGATTGCCCTGATCGAAAACCTGCAGCGGGAAGATCTGAATCCGCTGGAAGAAGCGGAAGCGTACGAAAAGCTGATCGCCCATCACTCGTATACGCAGGAACAACTGGCCCAAAAGATCGGCAAGAGCAGACCGCACGTGGCCAATATGCTGCGCCTGCTGCAATTGCCCAAAAAGATTCGCGAGATGGTGTCGGTGTCTGCGCTGTCGATGGGACACGCCCGCGCTTTGTTGTCCGTGGAAAAGGAGTCGGTCCAGCTCCAGCTTGCCAACGATGTCGTCAACAAGGGGTTAAGCGTGCGGCAGTTGGAGGAGCTGGTGAAACAACTCAATGTTTCACGTGAAACAAAGAAGAAGAAGCCGCCCAAAAAGGAACCCCAGCTCATGGAACTGGAGGAACGTCTGCGCAGCCGTCTCGGCACATCGGTGAAGATTAAAAAAGGAACCAAACGGGGGAAAATCGAGATCGATTTTTACTCGCAGGAAGACTTGCAGCGCATTTTGGACATATTGTATGTGGAGTAACCCCATAAGGAGGAAGCAATGCGGATCATTTACCTGGACAATGCTGCTTCTACCTGGCCCAAACCGCCCGGGGTAAAGGAGATGATGGCCGAGGTACTCGATGATTTTGCGGCCAATCCGGGCAGAGGCGGGCACGCGTTGGCGATGAAGGCGAGCAAGACCGTGTTTCGGACGCGGGTGCAATTGGCTCGGTTGTTTGGGATAAAAAACCCGAATGACCTCTTTTTTTATCTCAATGCCACCCAGGCGCTGAATCAGGCGATCAAAGGGTTTTTGAAAGAAGGAGACCATGTCGTCACGTCGTCGATTGAACACAACTCCGTGCGCCGTCCGCTGGAGTACATGCGCCGGACGAAACAGGTGGAGATTACCTATGTGGAGCCGAGAGAAGACCAACTGTTTCACGCGGAAGATTTTGAACGGGCGATCACGCCCAAAACGAAACTGCTGGTGATCAGCCACGCCTCCAATCTGACCGGGGTGATTCTGCCGGTCGCCGAACTGGGGGAAGTGGCCAAACGGCACGGTGTCGTACTTCTGGTGGACGCGTCCCAAACGGCAGGCGTTTTGCCGATCGACGTGGAGAAGATGAACATCGGCATGCTGGCGTTTCCCGGACACAAGGGACTGTACGGGCCCCAGGGGACGGGCGGCCTGTACGTTCACGAGTCGATTGATCTGGAGCCGTTGATCCACGGAGGGACAGGCAGTCAATCGGAAGCGATCGATCAGCCGACGACCAGGCCGGACCGCTATGAGAGCGGAACGGTCAACACGGCCGGATTGGCTGGTCTGTTGGCCGGCGTGACGTTTGTGATGGAAAAAGGCGTGGAAGCGATTCGCGCGCACGAGTGGGCACTGGCGAAGCGGACGATGTTGGGACTGCAGGAGATTCCGGGAGTGGAATGGTACGGCCCGGGCATCGAAACGGAAAGAGTGGGCGTCGTTTCCTTTAATATCGCGGGAGTCGATGCTGCGGAGGCGTCCTTTATCCTGGACCAGCAGTACGGCATTGCGACGCGGGCCGGCTACCACTGCACGCCGCTGGGACACCAGACGGCGGGAACGGAACAGCGAGGAGCGGTTCGGGCCAGCTTTGGCGTCTTTAATACGGAAGAGGACGTGGACGCGCTGCTGAACGCGGTCCGCGAGATCGCGTCCGCTTTCAACCCGGCGTAGGCGGAAGAGGCCCCGTAGCTTGCTCATTTGATGACCGGCAGAATCCCTTTGGAGATAGAGATTCTGGAATGATTGCGCGGGCAGCAACCAGATTGAGGTTCCGCGAACGGGCATGAATCGTCCTGGAGAGAAAAGCTTGGGGAGGAACGTGCAGAAGGCGGGTGTGCCTTCGCGGCAGCGCTTTGCAGGGGAACGGCGGAAGAGGGGAAAACGGCAGATTGAAAACAGGCTTTGAACAGGTGTGCAGAAGAGGCTGTTTCGGAAGCCTCTTTGAAAAAGCCTCCCGTAAAGCGCTGCGTACAGAACGGCAAAACGGAGTTCCTCCAAAAGCTGCGATCACAGAGGAGTGGAGAACGTGTTTTTGTTGGGGACACTGGTAAATGCGCTTGCCATCGCGGCGGGGGCATTGGCGGGGCGCTTGTTGTCCGGCATCCCGGAATCAATCCGGCAGACGGTCATGCAGGGGATCGGCCTTGCCATTGTCGTGCTGGGATTGAAAATGAGCCTGGATACGAACAACATTTTGCTCGTGATTGTCAGCATCGTGCTGGGCTCCATGATCGGAGAGCTGATGGGCATCGAAAAAAGCCTGAACCGTCTGGGCCAATGGCTGGAGAAAAAGATGGGAGGAAACCGGCAGGGGAAAATCGCCACAGGGTTTGTAACGGCAACGCTGGTGTACTGTATCGGTGCCATGGCCGTCTTGGGCTCGTTGGACAGCGGTTTGCGCAACAATCACGACATTTTGTACACGAAAGCGATGCTGGACGGTTTGTCGTCCATCATTTTTTCATCGACGTTGGGCATTGGCGTCATCTTCTCCGCCGTCCCCGTCTTTCTCTATCAGGGGACGATTGCCCTGTTGGCCACGCAAATCAACAGTCTGGTCAGCCCGGCGATGCTGGAGGCCATACTGGCGGAGGTAACGGCGGTTGGCGGACTGATGATCATCGCGATCGGCATCAACATTCTGGAATTGAAAAAAATCAACGTGGCCAACATGCTTCCGGCGCTCGTGATCGCAGCGGTCGGCGTGCCGGTGGAGAAATGGCTGTCGGCAGTGATGGGCTGAACAAATGAGAGGGACAGGCTCTTCCGGAGGGAGGAGTCTTTCTTTGTGAACCGGATGTGCCCTCCGTCATCTCGACGTTTCACGGGACGCAGATCGACGGGCCGCAACCTATGCAGGGGCACCGCATCGTGCGATAATACAGACAGGAGTGAGAGGAGAACGGGCGAGGAGAGGGCGCAATGCTGGGATTTATCGTCAACCCGGTGGCGGGAAACGGCAGGGGAGCCGTCGTGTGGAAACGTCTTGAGACGGAATTGAAACGGCGTGGTGCCGTTTATCGGGTGCGGATGACGTCAAAAGAGGGGGAAGCCAAAAAACTGGCTGCCGAGCTGCTGCAAAAAGAGGAAGTAACGCACATTGTCGCGGTCGGCGGGGACGGAACGGTCAGCGAAGTGATCAACGGCATCAGCGAGTCGGGGATTTGCTGCCCGTTTGGCCATGTGCCGGCCGGTTCGGGAAACGATTTTGCCCGCGGCCACAACCTGCCGAGCGATGCGCTGCAGGCGTTGGAGCGGATTTTGGCTGCCGGGAAACAAAAGCGGATCGATTTGCTTCGCGTCAACGGGCAATTGGCTGTCAATGCCGTGGGGGCCGGGTTTGACGGGCAGGTGGCAAAGATCACGAACGAAGCCGGCTACAAACGTTGGCTCAATCGGGTTAGGCTTGGAACGCTCTCCTATGTGATTTCCATGCTGCGCGTGCTGGTTTCCTATCAACCTTGCCGGGTCATGCTGACCGTCGACGGCAAACAGGAGCAGTTGGAAAACGTCTGGCTGATCGCCGTCGCCAACATTCCCAATTACGGCGGAGGGATGCTCATCTGTCCGGGGGCCGTGCCGGATGACGGTTTGGCTGAGGTGTGCGTGGTCAGCGGCGTCAGCCGTTGGTCCCTGCTGAGGGCCTTTCCCTTGATCTACAGAGGGGCGCACGTCCGGCATCCGGCTGTCCGCTTTTTTCGCGGCCGCCACATCCGGATTCAGGCGGAAAACCCGCTGGTCGTCCATGCCGACGGAGAGGTGGCGGCCGTGACGCCGGTGACGGTGGAGGTAGCCAGGCAGCGGCAGGTTGTAAGTCTGTAGACGATCACAACCAAAAGACTTGTTTGTCCCCGCGCGAGAGGAAAACAAGTCTTTTTTCGGTGTCCCATCGTTGAAAACATTACACCGGGCTGTTCCCTGAAACCGCACCATACCGCCGGGAAAGAAGATCCGCCTTCATCGCGAAGGCTTCGATAGAAACGCGTCATCCCCGTATAGAGTGGGCAAGGGGTTACTCGGGGGTAGCGGTGCCCAGCCGCTGGGGATCGCCCGAGTGAAGCACGGCCGCCTGGAACAGGGCGGAGGCGATGATGTCCGCCATGCGCATGACCACGTAGAGACGTGTGTTTTGCAGGACGAAATACTCCATGAAACCACCCACATTGACAATGCCGGTAATGTGAAAGGTGCCGACCGAGGGCAGGTCCTTTTTCACGCCGGCGCCTGGCTTCAGGGGCCCGTCCGCCACATTGATATTGCCCACATTGCTGAACTGGCCGAGACAGGCGTCGATGGCGATGAGCAGTGCCTGCGGATGGGTCCGGCGAATTTCATCCAGTTTTTCGCTGAGATTCATGGCGTGCACGGGCTCTTCCAGGGTTCCGTATACGTGCAGCAGGTGGTGCGTGCGGGATTTCAGCTTGCTGCCGACCAGCGGCCCAAGCGCGTCGCCGGTAGAACGGTCGGTTCCGATACAGAGGATGACAATTTCGTCGTGGTACGGCTTCAGGAGAAAGCGCTGCGCCAGATGCTGAGCCAACTGATCGGCAGCGTTTTCATTTCGATACTCGACTGTAAACGGCGGCAAGGAGCTGTCCTTGCGCTGGCTATCGAACAGGTTCATGGCTACCCCCAAGTCTCGCGTCGTTCGGACGGATATCACCAAAAGTATTCACAGTATAGTACCGGACGGGCATTTTTATACCAGCTAATGCAAAGGTTGCGGCTGTTTTGAACGCTTCGGAAAGTGAAACAACGACAGGCGAAGCGTCCGGGAATACCAGCCGTCCGCAGCAGGCGGTTCACGGTCTTGCGGCGGCAGCTTTTCGGGCTGAGCGATGGGTCCTGTTCCATTTCCATGCCCGGAAACATGCCCGGCAAAAGCAATTCTTTACAACCGGGGAAACTGGCGCGGTTGTACCTGAACAGGTACAATGGGAACAGAAAAGTGGAGGGAGGGGATCGATGTGGAAGGCGAGACCGTACTGATCGCGTTTGATTCCACCCAGCAGGCGCTGCGGGCGGAGATGCTGCTGGAGTATGCCGATATCGACATTGACACCCGCCCGACCCCGAAAGAAATCACGGCCGGCTGCGCCCTGTCCATTGAGTTCCCGCTGGCTGACTACCGGCAAGCCAGAGAGATCATCGAAGGGCAGCATGTGGAAATTCGCGGCTACTTTCGCTTGTTTTCCGACTGCTACCACGAAATCGACGAACACGGAAACAGAAAGGAGCGGTTTGCATGACAGAGGAGATCGCCAAGCAGGAGCGATGGTTTGAGACATTGTATGCGCAAGCGAGCGCTTATCTGACAAATCCGGATACATGGGTCAGAATCGGATTGGTCGCCCTGAAAATCCTGATGATTATCATCTTGTCCCGCATCGTGGTATCGGTCGTCCAGGCGGCGGTAAACCGGGTGTTTCAGCATCGGCAGGGCAGCAAGCTGCAGATTGAGCAGCGGCGGGTCGACACGCTGCGGGTGCTGGTGAACAACGTGGCCCGGTACACGATCTATTTTTTGGCCATGTTGCTGGTGCTGCAGCAGATGGGCGTCGACCTGCGTCCCGTTCTGGTCAGCGCGGGGGTGCTGGGGCTGGCGGTCGGGTTTGGCGCGCAAAGCCTGGTGCGCGACGTGATCACCGGCTTCTTCATCATTTTTGAGGATCAGTTCGCCGTGGGCGACGTGGTCACGATCAACAACATGACGGGTACGGTGCAGGAGATCGGCCTGCGGATCACCCGGATTCGCAGTTGGACGGGAGAGGTTCACATTTTCCCCAATGGCACCATCAATCAGGTGACCAACTTTTCGCTGCAAAACACGTTGGCGGTTGTGGACGTATCGGTAGCCTATGAAGAGGATCTGGACCACGTCGAGCGCGTCTTGAAAGAGATTTTGAAAAAGGCGCAGGAAGAAATGCCGGATATCGTCGCGGAACCGCAATTGCTCGGCGTTCACGCCTTCGGACCGTCGGAAGTGATCATGCGCGTGACGGCGGAGTGCAAACCGAACACCCATCACGGCGTGAACCGCAAGCTGCGGGCGATGATCAAGAGAGAGTTCGACGCGCGCGGCATCGAGATCCCGTATCCGCGGATGGTGTCCATCCAGCCAAAAGGACAAGCCTGACACGAGGGACGAGGAGAAGGAGGGAGACACATGGAACGAAAGCAGTTTGCCCTGGGGGACATCGTGCAGATGAAAAAGCCCCATCCGTGTGGGACCAACGCCTGGAAAGTAATCCGCATGGGCATGGACATCCGCATCAAATGCACCGGGTGCGACCACAGCGTAATGATCCCGCGTCTTGAATTTGAGCGGAAAATGAAAAAAGTGCTGGTTCGTGCAGAGGACCAACCGGAATCGTAACCGTTTGGGAAGACCCGGCCTGTTGTTTTCCACAATGCCCGTAAACGGCCGGAATGCCGGGTAACCGGAAACGCGGATAAAGGACTCCGCAAAAACGGACAAGCGAGCGCAATGGAAAGAGGATGCAGCCGCATCACGGGCTGCATCCTCTTTCTTTTGGTCAATGGTGGCGAAAGGCAAGGGAACCGGGTGGGTGTCGTCTTGCCTTGCGCAAAACATCTTGTGGATGACCTCTCGAAAATTCAGTCGAGCCATTCCGGCGAAGCTGCTGCCGAAGCGATGCCGGGGCTGGATATGCAGACGCTCGTGTCAAAAGGATGTACACCTCTAAAAAGGTTGGATGGCGGCGGGGACGTTAGTCGCAGTCACAACCAACGATGACAAGCAGGATGAAGAGAACCAGCACAAGCGCGAAACCCTCGAAGCGGCCGTTGAAGATACCCACTAGCTAACACCTCCTACCCTGGATTCATTACTTATGCTATGTCGGAAGAGAGGAGGCGGTATGGGCGTTTGTCACGTTGAACGGAAAATAAGTTATGCACAGCACTATCCACAAAAATGTGGACAACCAAGTCGTTTTTTCGGGATTTTCCGTAAGAAATGTGGACAATCACGGTTTTCGACAAATGTTATCCACAATTTTATTCACAAACAGCGTAAATCTTTGGATAAATAGGATTAAATATTTAAAATATTTTTATTAGTAAGAAGGAATTAAGGGGGAGGGATATAATTACAGTATGTAGCAAAGATAAAACATAAAGAAAAGGGGCGATTCTGAGTGAAAAAACGAGCGTTTGCATCTTTTGCGGCGCTGGCGATCGCGTTGACGACCGTATCTTCCCCGTTTATCCCGTACAGTACGGCGGCGGTGGCGGCTGCGGCGGAAGCGCCCGTTTACAAATCCCGCGCCGACATTCCCGACTCGTACAAATGGAAGCTGGAAGATATCTACCCGACCGTTCAGGACTGGGAGAAGGACGTCGCCAAGGTGGAAGCGCTGGCGAACGCGTTTACCAAGCATCAGGGCAAACTGGGCCAGTCGGTACAATCGCTGCTGCAGGCGTTGGACGACTACAGCGCGCTGATGCGCTTGAACGACAAGGCGTACGTCTACGCCAACATGTCCCTGGACGTCAACTCGGCCAATTCCGAGCTGCAAAAACTGGCGGACCGGGCGGAAAAAATGAACACGCTGGTCTCCGAGAAGACCTCGTGGATGCAGCCGGAGATCGTCGCCATTCCGGACAACAAGATGAAGAGCTTCCTGGAAGCCAAGGAATTGGCGCCGTACAAAATGATGCTGGAGGACATGATCCGCACCAAACCGTACTCGCTGTCCAAAGAGATGGAGGAGCTGCTGGCCAAGTCGTCGCCGCTGGGCAACTCGCCGACCAACATCTACGGCATGCTCTCCAAGGACGTGAAATTCCCGAAAATCAAGGACGAAAAGGGGAACGAGGTGCAGTTGACGCGGGCCAACTTCGTCTCCTACCTGGAGAGCAAGGACCCGCGGGTGCGGAAGGATGCCTTCAAGGCATACTATCAGGCGCTGACAGACTTCCAGGACACCTTTGCCCAGACGCTGGCGGCCAAAGTGAAAGCGGACAACTTCTACGCCCAGGCGCGCAAGTACGGCTCCGCGCTGGAGGCCAGCCTGACGCCCAACAACATTCCCACGAAAGTGTACGACGAACTGATCGAAACCGTTAACAAAAACCTGCCGCTTTTGCACCGCTACATCGCGCTCAAGAAGAAAATGCTCGGCGTGAAGGAACTGCACATGTACGACATTTACGTCCCGATCGTGCCGTCTGACAACAGGTACATACCGTACGAGGAAGGCAAGAAAATGGTCGTCGACGGCCTGCAGGCGCTGGGGGACGACTACGTGAAGGTGCTGGCCGAGGGGCTGGAAAGCGGCTGGGTGGACGTCTACTCCACCGACGACAAGCGCAGCGGGGCGTACCAGTGGGGAGCGTACGACACGCATCCGTACGTGCTGCTCAACTACCAGGGAACGCTGGACGACGTGTTTACGATTGCCCACGAACTGGGCCATGCGATGCAGTCGTACTACACCAACAAGACGCAGCCGTACATCACGTCCAACTATCCGACCTTTACGGCGGAAGTGGCCTCCACGATGAACGAAACGCTGCTGTTCAAGAGCATGTACGAAAAGGCCAAGACCAAGGAAGAGAAAATGTACCTGCTCAATCACTACCTGGAGAACTTCCGCTCCACGCTGTTCAGACAGACCCAGTTTGCCGAGTTTGAGCGGGTGATTCACGAGAAGGAACAGGCGGGTGAATCGCTCAACGCCGAAGCGATCAAGAAGATCTATTTGGACCTCAACAAGAAGTACTACGGCACGGATATGGTCTCGGACGAGGAAATCGCGATGGAATGGGCGCGCGTCCCCCATTTCTTCAACTACCGCTACTACGTCTATCAATACTCCACCAGCTTCGCCGCTTCCCAGGCGCTGGCCAAACAGGTGCTGGACGAAGGCAAACCGGCCGTCGACCGCATCCGCACCAACTTCCTCGAGGCGGGCAACTCCGCGCCGCCGATTGAAGTGCTGAAAGCGGCAGGCGTGGACATGTCCACCTCCAAGCCGATCGAACAGGCGATGGAGATCTTCGAAGAGACGCTCAACGAGCTGGAAAAGCTGGTGAACGAGAAGTAACGCGGCAGATCGAACCGGCTGGCTCCCTTTCACGCGGAAAGGGAGCTTTTTTTGTCCCAGCGCAGGATGCTAACGTAAGCGACAGGAAAGACGCTCACAGACGCAACCGCAAGCCGGAATCTGCTGCCACAAGGAGACAATTGTATTCTTTCAGCCAAATCTATATACTGAAAAGGATATGAGGATGAAAACAAGGAGTGTATATAGATGGGTGCATCTTGTGGCATTGTAGGCCTTCCCAACGTAGGCAAGTCGACTTTGTTCAACGCGATCACGCAGGCGGGCGCCGAATCGGCCAACTATCCGTTCTGTACCATCGACCCCAACGTGGGCATTGTCGAGGTGCCGGACCCGCGCCTGACCAAGCTGACGGAGATCGTCGTGCCGAACAAGGTGGTTCCGACGGCATTTGAGTTTGTGGACATTGCCGGTCTGGTCAAAGGGGCAAGCAAGGGCGAAGGATTGGGCAACCAGTTCCTGGGTCACATTCGCGAGGTGGATGCGATCGCTCACGTGGTGCGCTGCTTTGAGGACGAAAACATCACGCACGTGGCGGGGCGCGTCGATCCGCTGAGCGACATGGAGACGATCAACCTGGAGCTGATCTTCGCCGACCTGGAGTCGGTCGAACGGCGCATCGACCGGATCGGCCGCAAGGTGAAAGCGGGCGACAAAGAGGCGAAGCAGGAGCTGGACGTGCTGGAACGCCTGAAGGCGGCATTTGAAGAAGGCAAGCCGGCGCGCAGCGTGGAGATGGACGAGGACGAACGCAAACTGATCCGCGACCTGCATCTCCTGACCATCAAGCCGGTGCTGTACGTGTGCAACGTGGCGGAGGACGGCATTCACGACGCCGACAACAATCCGCACGTGCAGGCGGTGCGCAAGCAGGCGGCCGAGGAAGGGGCGCAGGTGGTCGTGATCAGCGCCAAGGTGGAGGCGGAGATCGCCGAGCTGGAAGGCGAAGACAAGCAGATGTTCCTGGAAGAGCTGGGCCTGAAGGAGTCCGGTCTCGACCGTCTGATTCGCGCCGCCTACGACCTGCTGGGGCTGATTACCTACTTCACCGCCGGCGTGCAGGAAGTGCGTGCATGGACCATCCGCAAGGGCACCAAGGCGCCTCAGGCGGCCGGAGTGATCCACAGCGACTTTGAACGCGGTTTTATCCGCGCCGAGGTGATCTCCTACGACGACCTGGTGGAAGCCGGTTCCGTGGCGGCCGCCCGGGAAAAGGGCAAGTACCGCCTGGAAGGGAAAGAGTACGTCGTTCAGGACGGCGATGTCATGCATTTCCGGTTCAATGTCTAGAACGCAACCTTGCCTCGCATGGGGTGTTTTGCTATAATACGAAAATGCGAGTATTTATGGAGTGCATGTCCCATGCGTATCTATCTGCACTCGCTCCTTGCCCGCACAGGGCCGCTTAAGTCCATAAGGAGGTGAAAAGGTATGCGTCAATACGAAGTCATGTACGTATTGCGTCCAGACCTTGAAGAGGAGAAAGTAAAAGCCAACGTTGCTCGTTACCAGGAAGTTGTCACCAACTTCGGCGGCGAAGTGACCAATCTTCAAGAGATGGGCAAGCGTCGTCTTGCGTATGAGATCAAAAAGTTCCGTGAGGGTTACTACGTTTTGATGAACTTCAAAGCGAATTCCGATGCTGTTGCGGAAGCAGAGCGTCTCATGAAAATTAACGACGACGTGATTCGCTACTTGTTTGTTCGTGAAGAGAAGTAATCGTCGTCGCGGGCAGAGGGGGACCCAAGATGAATAAAGTCATTCTCATCGGAAACCTGACGAAAGATCCGGAGCTGCGCTATACGCCAAACGGCGTCGCTGTTGCCACCTTTACCCTTGCGGTGAACCGTCCGCGCCCCAATCAGGCGGGCGAGCGGGAAGCCGACTTCATCAACATTGTCGCCTGGCAGAAGCTGGCCGATCTGTGCGCCACGTATCTGCGCAAAGGCAGACAAGCGGCTGTCGAAGGACGCATTCAGACACGATCCTACGACAACAAGGAAGGAAAAAGGGTGTACGTGACGGAAGTTGTGGCGGAAAACGTCCAGTTCCTGGGCGGGCGCGGCGGTGAAGGCGCAGGTTACGATCCCGGCTTTGGCGGCGGGAAACCGGCCGGCGGCCAGCGAGACGACTTTGATCCATTTGGAGATCCCTTTGCCGATGCCGGCAAGCCGATCAACATTTCGGATGACGACTTGCCGTTCTGATTTGGGGTTGCGTTCAATCGTAGAACTTCACATTTCCTGCAAAAGGAGGGACTTTTCATGGCGCGCAAAGGACGTCCGAACAAGCGTCGCAAAGTGTGCTACTTCAAGGTAAACAAAATCAAGCACATCGACTACAAAGACACCGATCTGCTGAAGAAGTTTATCAGCGAGCGCGGCAAAATCCTGCCTCGTCGCGTAACCGGCACTTCTGCGAAGTATCAGCGCATGCTGACCGTAGCGATCAAACGTGCCCGTCAAGTGGCACTGCTGCCGTACACGGCTGAATAATTGACACAAGCAAAAAGGGGGACACAATTGCGTGGCCCTCTTTTTTCCATATTATTTGTCATTGCCAGATTCTCAGAGAGGTGTCGCCATGCCTTCCAAAACCAAACAACTGGCGGAAAACGCCGTGCTGTTGGCCATCGCGCTGATTCTGCTGTTCGTCAGCCTCTACACGGTGCTGGGCGTCGCAACCGGTTTATTGCTTCCGCTGCCGTTCGTGCTGCTGGGCATGAGACGAACGGTGACGAACATGATCTGGATCGTGTCGGGCTTTGCCTTGTTGGGCGGAGTGCTGACCGGGCCGATGACCGGCTTTATCGCGCTCCTGTCCGGGCTGTGGGGCGGCGCCATGGGCGTGATGTACGCCAAACGCGGGACGGCGCTGTCCGCGATTACGGCGGGAGCCGGCGTGGTGTTTCTCGGATACGTTTCCTTTTTGGCTCTCGCTGCGTTTGTCCTGCATGTCGACTTCCAGGCGGTCATGCGGGAGGCGGCAGCCTACAAGCCGTCGTTTATGACCAAAGAGCAGTTTGAACAGTCCGTCGCGCTTGGCAAAATGGTGATGCCGGCGTTTCTGGTCATGCTCAGCTACCTGCAGAGCGGCATCACGCACGGGCTGGCGCGCCTGATCGGCAAGCGGCTGGGATACCCCGTGCCCGCCTTGAAGCCGGTACGCGAATGGAGTTTTCCCCGCTCCCTGCTGTACTACTACTTCGCCGCCCTGATCGGCCTGTTTTTGATCGGGCAGGAGCCGGAGGGAACGTTCTGGTCAAGCGCCGTTCTCAACGTAAAGGTGATGCTGGACGGCATCTTTGCCCTGCAGGGATTGGCTTTCTGTCTGTTTGCGATTCATCTGTACGGATGGAAGCGATTGGCTCCCGCGCTAGTTGTCTCTCTATTTATTTTTCCTTTCCTAACTACTATACTTAGCTTATTAGGCATTTTTGATCTGGGGCTTCAATTGCGCAAAAAACTGGAAACAAGAGTGAAGAGGGGCTGAGGAAATGCCCAAATTCCTGTTAAAGCGTTGGTACGGGCTGCATATGGTCCTGGCTCTCAGCTTTAGCTTGTTGCTGTTGGGGATTTTGACGCTGCATCACTGGATGTACGGGGCGATCGGGATCATCTGTCTGATTGGCCTGGTTCTTTATGCCCTGCAAGCGGAAAAAGGCTTTCAACGGGATCTGCGCCTATACCTGGCTACGGTGACGCACCGGGTGAAAAAAGCGGGAGACGGCGTCATCCAGGAACTGCCGATCGGCATATTGCTGTACAACGAAGAGAAGGTAATCGAGTGGGTAAACCCGTTCATGACACAGATGTCGGGAGACGAGATGATGATCGGCAAGAGTCTCCAGGACGTTTTTCCGCATCTGACCTGGAAACCGGAGCAGAAGCGGCTGGAGTTTACCTACAACGAACGTACCTATGAAGTGCTGATCCGGCCCGAGGAGCGGCTGCTCTACTTTACGGACATTACCGACATGAAAGAGCTGACGCTTCGCTACCATCGCGAAAAGGCCGTGCTCGCCATCATCCACCTGGACAATCTGGACGAAGTGGGACAGGTCATGGACGAACAAAGCCGTACCCTGCTTTCCACCAGCGTGTCCGGGGTCATTACGGAGTGGGCCAACAAGCACGGCATTTACCTGCGTCGACTCACCGCCGACAAGTTTTTGGGACTAATGGAACGAGAGACGCTGGACAAATTGGAAGAAAGCCGTTTCGACATTTTGGACGTCGTGCGGGAGATGACGGCCGACAACAAGATTCCGCTGACGCTCAGCATCGGGGTGGGAGCGGCGGCCGACACTTACATCGAACTGGGACAAATGGCCCAATCCAGCCTGGATATCGCGTTGGGACGGGGCGGCGACCAGGCGGCGGTCAAAGTAGGGAACAAATTGACGTTTTACGGCGGCAAATCCAACGCCGTGGAGAAGCGCACGCGCGTACGGGCCCGCGTGATCGCCCACGCGCTGCGCGATCTGATCCACGAGGCGGAGCATGTCATCGTCATGGGCCACAAGCAGCCGGACATGGACTCGATCGGCGCGTCGCTCGGGGTGCTCAAGGCGGTGCAGGTCCACAACAAAGACGCCTACATCGTCATGGACGAGGGCAACTCCTCCGTGGATCGGCTGATGAAGGAGATCTACGCCCATCCGGAGCTGGCCGAATCGTTCATCACGCCGGAGCAGGCGATTCGTCTCGTCACCGGCCGGACGCTGCTCGTCGTCGTTGACACGCACCGGCCGTCGCTGGTCATCGAGCCGCAGCTTCTGCAGGAAACCAGCCGGATCGTGGTGATCGACCACCACCGCCGCTCCGAGGAGTTCATCGAGCCGGTGCTCCTGTACCTGGAACCGTACGCCTCCTCCACGTCGGAGCTGGTGACGGAGCTGCTGCAGTACCAGAGCGAACGGTTAAACATCGACAGCCTGATCGCGACGGCCCTGCTGGCCGGGATCGTGGTGGATACCAAGAGCTTCGCGTTCCGCACCGGTTCGCGCACCTTCGAGGCGGCGTCGTTTTTGCGCCGCAACGGGGCGGACACGGCGGCGGTGCAGCGCCTGCTGAAAGAAGACCTGCAGCAGTACGTAAAGCGGGCCCGCGTCATCATGAACACGGAGACGTACCGCGACAACATGGCGATTGCCGTGGGCGATCCGAACGAGGACTTTACGCAGGTGCAGGTGGCCCAGGCGGCGGAGCAGCTGCTGACGCTGTCCGGGATTGCCGCTTCGTTCGTCGTCGCCAGACGCGCGGACGACACCGTGCTGATCAGCGCCCGTTCCCTGGGGGACATCAACGTCCAATCCATCATGGAGCAGTTGGGCGGCGGCGGCCACTTGAACGGCGCAGCCACCCAGATCGAGGGCATTTCCCTGCAAGAGGCGGTCAAGCGCTTGAAAGAAGCGATCGATGCGGTCGTCTAGGCGGGGAGGGAGCTGTTTTGCGCTCTGCCCTCGACCAGTTTTCGATGAAAAGGGGGAAACGACGATGAAAGTCATTTTTCTGCAAGATGTGAAAGGACAAGGCAAGAAAGGCGAAGTGAAAGACCTGTCCGAAGGCTATGTGCGCAACTTCCTGCTGCCGCGCGGACTGGTCAAGGAAGCCACGGAAGCCAACCTGAAGACGCTGGAGGCGCAGAAGCGCAGCGAGGCGAAACGCAAGGAGCAGGAGAAGCAGGAAGCCCAGGAACTGGCACAAAAGCTGAACGAACTGACCGTGAAGGTAGCGGGAAAAGCGGGAGAAGGCGGCCGCCTGTTCGGCGCCATTTCGAGCAAACAGGTGGCGCAGGCCTTGGAAGAGCAGTTCAACATAAAGGTAGACAAGCGCAAACTGGAAATGGATGCGATTCGTTCGCTGGGCGTGACCCAGATCAAGGTCAAGCTGCACAACGAAGTGACGGCAACGCTCAAAGTGCACGTGGTGGAAGAATAAGCTAGGCAAGCGAGGGGTGTGACGTGAGCGACCTGTTTTTGGACCGTGTGCCGCCGCAAAACAACGAAGCCGAGCAGTCTGTTCTGGGGGCCGTGTTCTTATCCAAGGAAGCTCTCATCACGGCCATCGAGATTCTTCGACCGGAAGATTTCTACAAGACGGCGCATCAGCGGATTTTTAAAACGATGCAGGACCTCTACGAAAGAGGGGAACCGGTCGACCTCGTCACGGTAACGGCGGAACTGCAGGACCACAAGCTGCTGGACGAAGTGGGCGGCGTCACCTATCTGACGGAAATCGCCAGATCCGTGCCGACGGCGGCCAACATCGAGTACTACGCCCGCATCGTCGAGGAAAAGTCGCTGCTGCGCCGGCTGATTCGCACGGCGACGAAAATTGCCAATGACGGTTATTCGCGCGAAGACGACGTCACGCAGATTCTCGCGGACGCCGAGAGATACATCCTGGAAATTGCCCAGAACCGCAACAGCGGGGGCTTTACGCCGATTCGCGACGTGCTGTTGGAAACCTACGAGCGGATCGAGTTTCTCAGCCAGAGACGGGGCGACGTGACCGGCATTCCGTCCGGTTACCCGGACCTGGACAAAATGACCTCGGGCTTTCAGCGCAGCGACCTGATCATCCTGGCCGCCCGTCCGTCCGTGGGGAAAACCGCGTTTGCGCTGAATGTGGCGCAAAACGTGGCGGCCCGGGCGGGAGAGACCGTGGCGATCTTTTCGCTGGAGATGGCGGCGTCGCAGCTCGTACAGCGGATGATCTGCGCGGAAGGCAACCTGGATGCGTCCCGGATGCGGACGGGCTGGCTGGAAGAGGACGATTGGCAGAAGCTGACGATGGCGATCGGGACGCTGGCCAAAGCCCCCATCTACATCGACGATACGCCGGGGATTACGGTGCAGGACATACGGGCCAAATGCCGGCGGCTGCAGGCGGAAAAGGGATTGGGGCTGATCCTGATCGACTATCTGCAGCTCATTCAGGGACGCGGGCGCGGAGAAAACCGGCAGCAGGAGGTTTCGGAAATCTCCCGTACGCTGAAAGGGATCGCCCGCGAGCTGAACGTGCCGATCATCGCGCTCTCCCAGTTGAGCCGCTCCGTGGAGCAGCGCCAGGACAAGCGGCCGATGATGTCGGACATTCGCGAATCCGGCTCCATCGAGCAGGACGCGGATATCGTGGCGTTCCTGTACCGGGACGACTACTACGACAAGGAAACCGAGAACAAAAACGTGATCGAAGTCATTATCGCCAAGCAGCGGAACGGCCCGACCGGAACCGTGGAGCTGGCGTTTTTAAAGGAATACAACAAGTTTGTCAGCCTGGACAACCGCTTCCGCGACATGGCGGGTTGAGCATCGGACCGCGGACAGCGAAGGCGGCACAGGCAGGCTCAAGGCCGGACGACCGTCCGGCTTTTTTGCTGCATCCGGACGCCGGCGGCAAATGGGGGATCAGCGGCGGTTTTTCTGAATAAGATAAAAATACCGAACGTAGAATCTACCCAAACTCCTAACGTTCGTATTTTCGTTGACAGGTATGAAATGGTTTAGTACACTTAGAGTGTTTCAGGCCCAATAAGGATATGATGAGAGCAGGAGGTGTTTTTCGATGTCAACGGTCGTTGTCGTCGGAACCCAATGGGGCGATGAAGGAAAAGGGAAGATTACGGACTATCTGGCGGAAAGCGCAGAGGTAGTGGCCCGTTACCAGGGGGGTAACAATGCGGGGCACACGATTATTTTTGACGGAAACAAGTATAAGCTGCATCTGATTCCTTCCGGGATTTTCTATAAAGACAAAATCTGCGTCATCGGCAACGGGATGGTGATCGATCCGAAGGCGCTGGTGGCGGAGCTGGAATACCTGCACGGCTTCGGTTTCTCCACGAAAAACCTGAAAATCAGCGACCGCGCGCACGTCATCATGCCGTACCACATCAAGCTGGACAGCGTGGAAGAAGACAGCCGCGGCCAGAACAAGATCGGCACCACGCGCAAGGGAATCGGTCCGGCGTACATGGACAAAGCGGCGCGGATCGGCATCCGCATCGCCGATCTCCTGGACAAGGACGAGTTCGCGCGCAAGCTGGAGCGCAATTTGGCCGAGAAGAACCGCCTGCTGGAGAAAATGTACAACACCAGCGGCTTTGACCTGAAAGAAGTGCTGGAAGAATACCTGGGGTATGCGGAGATCATCCGCCCGTACGTCACCGACACGTCGGTGGTGCTGAACGACGCGATTGACCGCGGCAACCGTGTTCTGTTTGAAGGAGCGCAGGGGGTACTCCTGGACATCGATCAAGGCACCTATCCGTACGTCACCTCCTCCAACCCGATTGCCGGCGGGGTCACGATCGGTTCCGGCGTCGGTCCGACCAAGATCAACCAGGTGATCGGCGTCGCCAAAGCCTACACCACCCGCGTCGGTGACGGCCCGTTCCTGACCGAACTGACCGACGCCACCGGCGACCACATTCGCGAAGTGGGGTACGAGTACGGCACGACGACCGGACGTCCGCGCCGCGTCGGCTGGTTTGACAGCGTGGTGGTCCGCCATGCCCGCCGCGTCAGCGGGATCACCGGCCTGGCCGTGACCAAGCTGGATACGCTCACCGGCATCGACACCCTGCGCATCTGCACGGCGTACGAGTACAACGGGCAAATCATCGAGTCGTTCCCGGCCAATCTGAACATGCTGGCCAAATGCAAACCGGTTTACGAAGAGCTGCCGGGGTGGAAGGAAGACATCACCGGCGTGCGCAGTCTCAACGACCTGCCGGAGAACGCCCGCCACTACGTGGAGCGCATCACCCAGCTCACCGGCATTCCGCTCTCCATTTTCTCCGTGGGTCCGGACCGCGAACAGACCGTGGTTGTCCGCGGCATCTACGGATAATCCTTGCGTATCGGGCGGGTTTTCCGTAAAAAAGCTGCCATATCAGGCAGCTTTTTTCTATGTCCTGCGATGTTCCTACGCCCGATTTCGTAGTGCGAAGGATGTGGTTTCCCGCCCTGTTTGGCCAAACGTCCTGGTCCGGCCCTCCCATCCCGGGCGGAAAGAAGGCCCGTACATTTCCCTGCCCCTGTCGGCTGCGTTTGTGCCTGGGGAGGATAAGCGTGGGGCAAATTTTTTTCCGCCGGACAGACACAAAACGACTTTGTCTGGGCATATGGTAAGGCATACCAAGGAAAGAAAATGAGGTGGTCGCGATGATGGGATTCGATCAAAAGGCAATGAAACTCCTGGGCAAGAACGTTCAGGTGAAAATGTTCAACGGCTGCGTCATCAAAGGAACCATGACTCATTTTGACAACGGGTATCTCTGCTTCATCACCACATACAAGCAGCGGGATGCGGGGAAAACGACGATTCGCCGTCTGGCGTTGAAAGACATTACGTCGATGGTCGAGGTGTGACGTCCCGATGCACATGCCAAATACAGCCACCTGCCCCGATGAGAGGGAAGGTGGCTTCATTTGCGATTTGCGGCTAGACCATGCCGCCGCAGGCGCGGATGATGTCGGTCGCTTCGTCGCCTCGTTCTTCCGGCACGACAGCGGTGAGCAGGATGCTGGCTTCCAGATTGTCGTCGCCGCGGTCGGCCATTCCGCTCGCATCCGGATTGGCCGCCGCCAGAATGCTGGCGTCGCGGCCGCTGGGGAAATCGCCCGCTGTGGTCATCTTCGCCAGGCTGGGGATTTCTCCGGTAATCGGGTTGAGGATGTTCTCCACGCCATCGCCGGGAAACTGACCGATCCGGTCGATCTGAACGATGTCGAAACCGGCCTGGCGAAGTTTGTCGCCCGCCTGGACAGCCGCTTCCTCGGTCTTGAATCCGGCCAAAATGTTGCGTTCCTTCACGTGTGCCGCTCCTCTCAACATTTCTGCATGAGCACTGCCGCTCTGGTGTCCATATGATGCCTTTTTGTCGGAGCGTTTATTCGACAATATTTTACACTTGATGTTGTCGTTATTTTTGTGGTAAAGTCGACATAGTTGGTTTCTTTAGGCAATTTGACAGGCAACTGGAAACAAGAGAATAGGCTTTTTGACCTGGACGGTATTTTTCAAATATTCAGCAAGTACCGGCAATTGGAAAAGCTGTACTGTTTTCAGGAGGGACAAGGTATGCAATGGGCCGAATGGAAGGCCAAGCTGCAGGAGCGGATGAGCGGCTTCATCCAGAACGGCAGCCAACTGGCGAAGCGCGCGGCGGCACGCATGAACGCGTATCTCCGCACCCATAAAAAGCAAACCCTATCCATAGCGGCAGGATTGCTACTGACAACGACAATTGGAGTATCAGCCTACAGTTACTATACGAGCAGCGTCATCCCGATCTATCACGTGTTTGTAAACGGACAGGAAATCGGCGTGGTGAACAGTCCGGACGTGGTGAACAACTGGATCAAGGCAAAGCTGGCGGAGGAAAAGGACAAGCACGGCCTGAACCTGACGCTTTCCAACTACATAACGTTTACGGAAGAGAAGGTTTACAAGGGCACATACGACAATGCCGCCGCGATTGAAAAGCTGTCGGATCTCGCCGGCATCAAGGTGGAAGCCGTCAAGCTGGTCGTCGACGGCAAAGTGATCGGCTACGCCGCCGATCGCCGTTCGGCTGAAGAAGCGCTGGCCAAGGTGAAGGAAAAGTTCTCCGGCATCCCCGCCGTGAGGGGAAAACAAGCGATGGTGGCGGCCGCGTCCATGCCGCCGGCGATGCCTGAAAAGGTCAAGGAAGTGACGTTCAAGGAAGACGTGAAGCTGGAAAGCGACTCGGTCGCGGCGGCGCAGGTGCTGCCGGTGGACAAGCTGGAAGAACTGCTGTCCAGAGGCACGTTGAAAACCGTCACCCATACCGTGGTACAGGGCGATTGCATCGGCTGCATCGCACAGAAGTACGGCATCACCTCCAAGGACATTTACGCCAACAACCCGGGGATTACGGAAGACACCGTGCTCCAGTTGGGGCAAAAGATCAACGTGACGGCCGTCCGGCCCCTGGTCACGGTCCAGGTGAAGGAGGAGGTCTCGCAAAAAGAGGCGATTCCCTACACCACGCAGATCAAAAACAACGACAAGCTGCCCAAAGGGGAAACCAGAGTCGTTCAGGAAGGACGCGACGGCAGCAAGCTGGTCAGCTACCAGGTGGTCAAGGAGAACGGACAGGTGGTTGACCGCAGGGTGCTCAACCAGCAGGTGCTGGTCCAGCCTGTGGCCAAAATTGTGGAACGGGGCACCAAGGTGATACCGTCCCGTGGGACAGGCCGTTTCGCCTGGCCGGCCAGAGGCTATATCAGCAGCGGCTTTGGCATGCGCTGGGGCAAACTGCACAAAGGCATCGACATCGCCGGTTCCGGTACGGTCCGGGCGGCCGACAACGGCCGTGTCGTGTTCGCCGGATGGGATGGCGATTACGGGAAATCCATTCTGATCGACCACGGAAACGGGATGAAGACCCGCTACGGCCACCTGCGTTCCATCAATGTAAAGGTCGGCCAAGTGGTGGAACAGGGCGCACCGATCGGCATCATGGGCTCTACCGGAGATTCCACCGGGGTTCACCTCCATTTCGAGGTGATAAAAAATGGACGAGTCCAGAACCCGCTTCGTTTCCTGAATTAGCACATTCATCGAAAAAAAGGGCGTTCCTCCGAAAACGGAGGAGCCCTTTTCTTGTTGCGCGAGGGGCGTACGTGCAGGGGGATGACAAGTATTACAAGGCGGGCTTGTGGAGGAAAAAACCGGGGTCGAGTGGAATCCAATAGACAGAAGGGGGGAGCGGAATGGCAAAACTCCTGGTTGTGGACGATGAAAAGCCAATTGCCGATATTTTGAAGTTTACGTTTGAAAAAGAAGGCTATCAGGTGGTCTGCGCCTATGACGGCGAAGAAGCGCTGTTACAGGTGCAGAACGAAAAGCCGGACCTGATCCTTTTGGATGTGATGCTCCCCGGCCGGGACGGGATGGACGTCTGCAGGGTGGTGCGGCAGACTTGCGACGTGCCGATTATCATGCTCACGGCCAAAGATTCGGAGCTGGACAAGGTGTTGGGATTGGAGCTGGGGGCGGACGATTACGTGACCAAGCCGTTCAGCGCGCGGGAACTGGTCGCCCGCGTCAAGGCCCATCTGCGCCGGCAGAAACCGAAAAACGAGGAGCAGGACATCCGCCAGATCCGCGTGCACGAGCTGGAGATCGACCTGAATTCGTACACGGTGGAGAAGGCGGGAGAGCCGCTGGACCTGACGCATCGCGAGTTTGAACTGCTCGCATACCTGGCTCGCCATCAGGGACAGGTCTTGACGAGGGAGCACCTGCTGCAGTCGGTATGGGGATTTGACTACTTTGGCGATGTGCGCACCGTCGACGTGACGATTCGCCGGCTGCGCGAAAAAATTGAGGACGATCCCAGCCAGCCGAAGTACATCATTACGCGCCGCGGTCTGGGGTACACCATGCGCAATCCGGGTCTGGGAGGAACGGCCGGATGAGACCGCTCCGGCTGTTTACCACGGTCCAGTGGAAAGTGGTCGTCATCTACATGCTCTTGATCTTGATGGCCATGCAGTTTATCGGTGCCTATTTTGCGCGGGAAGTGGAAAGCTACTACCTCAACAACTTCTCGGAGACGCTGAACGCCCAGGCCAGCCTGCTGGCCACCCATCTGGAGGGGTACCTGCGCCCGCGCGACGCCAAGGAACAGAGTGCCGATGAGGTCAGGCAGGGCATCGACAACCTGATCAACAACCTGGTGAAGCTGAACGGGGCCAACGTCCAGGTCATCGACTCCAACGGCACGGTGATCAGCACGACGGAAGACAAGCGCATCATCGGCCAGCGCACGTCCCAGCCGGAAGTGACGATCGCCCTCCTGGGAACGCGCAGCGAGTCGATGCGGATCGACCCGCGGACCGGAGACCGGGTAAAGGTGCTGGTGCTGCCGGTCAAGGGAGACAACATCGTCTACGGGGCCGTGTACATGGTCGCTTCCATGGAAGGCACGTACATGACGATTCGCAAGATGAACGGGATTCTCGCCTCGGGGACGATGATCGCGCTGCTCTTGACGGCCGGACTGGGCGTGGTGCTGGCTCGGACGATAACCACGCCGGTCAAGGAGATGACCCGTCAGGCGCGAGCCGTCGCGGACGGAGATTTTAACAGGAACGTACGTGTGTACAGTGAAGATGAAATCGGCCAGCTGGGCATGGCCTTTAACCACATGACCCGGCGGCTGCAGGAGGCCATTCTGCAGCAGGAAGAAGAGCGCGAAAAGCTGGCCGGCATTCTCAGCAACATGTCCGACGGTGTGATCGCGGCCAACAGGGATGGCCAGATCATCCTGCTAAACCGATCGGCGGAAGAGATGCTGCAGGTGACGATGAACGAGTGCGTGCAAAAAGGGTCTACCCTGCACGACCTTCTGCGGCTGCCGCCGGAGGAGGAGATGCCGCTGTACGCCCAGGAAGAGCCGCTGTTTATCGAGATGATGCTGCCCAACCGGGATGTGCTGATTCTGCGCGTGACGTTTACCCCGCTGCAGCATGACAGCGGCAAAAAGGGCGGCATTATCGCCGTGCTGCAGGACGTGACCGAGCAGCAGCGGCTGGAGCAGCAGCGCCGGGAGTTTGTGGCCAACGTGTCGCACGAGCTGCGCACGCCGCTGACCACGATCAAAAGCTACGTGGAAGCGCTGCTGGACGGAGCGGTCGAGGAGCCGGAGCTGTCCAACCGCTTCTTGCGGGTCACGATGTCGGAGACGGAGCGGATGATCCGGCTCGTCAACGATTTGCTTCAGCTTTCCCGCTTTGATTCGCAGGGCGTCCGCCTGCACTGCAAGGACGTGAATGCCAACCAACTGCTGCGCTACGCGGCGGACCGCTTTTCCCTGTTCGGCGAGCAGCAGGGGGTGCAGCTCAGCCTGGACATCCAGGAAACGCTGCCCGACGTCCACATCGACAAGGACGCGATCAATCAGGTGCTGGACAACCTGCTGTCCAATGCGATCAAGTATACGCCCGCGGGCGGCTCGGTGGTGCTGCGGGCGCACGCCAACCGGCATCAAAAACGGGTGTACATCTCGATCGCCGACACCGGCATCGGCATTCCCAGCCGGGATTTGAAGCGGATTTTCGAGCGGTTTTACCGCGTCGACAAGGCGCGTTCGCGCGGACAGGGCGGAACCGGCCTCGGCCTCGCCATCGCCCGCGAACTGGTGCAGGCGCATGGAGCCGAGATCGAGATTGCCAGCGAGTTGAACCAAGGAACCACGGTGACGTTCTGGGTGCCGTTTGCCAAAGGGGGGAAGGCGGGATGAAGCAGTGGAAGGAACCCGCCAAAACCGTGCTGCTCAACCTCCTGGTGCTGACCAGCTTTTGTCTGACCGCGCTGTTGTGGAGCAATCAGCCCAAGTTTCAATTCATCGAGCCGGCCCAGTACAAGGAGTCAAAGCCGGTGCAGGAAAAACAATTGGAAGAGCTGGTGACGCCGGAGTCGGTCATTTTCCACTACGGGCAGAACCGGCACACGAAGGCGAACGCGACGGACGGGCAGTATCGCGTCATCGTTCAGGTGGAAATGCCCAAGTGGATCTTCCTCGACTTCGCTCCGTATCCGCTCACCACGGACAAATGGGAGGCAATTGCCCGGGAAAAGCAGGGGGTGGAGATTCGCTTTCGCAGCAGCGTCCCCATGTCTGTCGTGGGCCGTTTGGTGACGATCCGCGATGAGAACGAAGCCAGGCTGAAAAGCATCGACCGTTTGTGGCTGTATTACGAGGAAGAGGAAGACGTCGTGTACGCCCTGTTCATTTCCACGGAAGAAGAGCGGGTGATGCGGGCGCGCACGTCGATCAGTCCCAAGGATTTGCGCCAGTCTTACCTGCCGACCGGCAACGCCATGCCGGAACAGATCCTGAAAGTGGTCGGGCCGCCGCGGAGCATGCCCACGGTGGAGCAGCGATATGCGCTCGGAGACATGTACTATCTGCCCAAAAACCAGACGAGGATGCAGGCGTTTCGCTACAGCTACCATACGCTGACCAACGACCAGTTGATTGACGCCTACTTCCTCGACCGGACGCTGGTCCGACAAATCATGGAGCGGGACAAAACGCTGATTTTTACCGACGGCAGCCGCTCGATCCTGCTGCGCTCCGAACAGCAGGCGATCACCTTTACCGACCCTGCCTTTCAACCGGGCGGGCAGGAACTGACGGACGAGGAAAAGGTCAAAGGGGCGGTCTCGTTTATCAACAAACACGTGGGGTGGACAGGCGACTTTCACTTCGAGACAATCAAAAGGAGCTACAACGAAAAAGACGTGATCACGTTCCGGCAGTACGTCGGCGCCTATCCGCTGGTCAGCCAGGACGGTTATCCGATCGACGTGATCCGTATCACCTCGGAGGCGGGGCAGGTGGTGACGATGGATCGTTCGCTGTTGGATCTGGACCGCTACATCGACAACCACGAGTGGATCGTGATGTCCGGACCGGAGCTGTACCAGTATATCCGCGACAAACAGTTGGCGGATACCGAACAGATTACCAACGCGTACCTGGCGTACGAGACCCGAACGACCCCCGAGTACGTCGAACTGACGCCAGTCTGGGTCGTGGAAATCGCCAATCGGGCCAATCTGTACATTCCCGCCCGGGTGCAGCGGGGAGGAGGACAGGCACATGGATTGGAGTAGAGCCAAGACCATTTTGATCTGGGCCTTTCTCTTCCTCGATCTGTTTCTCGGCTACCAGGTGTACGTGACCCGGTTCAGCCATTGGCAGAGCCCGGAGGCGGTGCAGGCGGACAGGTGGGACATCGAGATGTATCTGAATCAGCAAAACATCTCGCTGGAAGCGGAGGTGCCGCAGGAGACGCCGGCGATGACCTACCTCAACGCGGAGTACGCCGGCATCAATGCGATCACCCTGCAGGAGATACCCGGCATTCGGGTGACGATGGAAAAAATGGCGCTGGCCGCCCGGCTGGACCCGCCGCTTCCGATTCGTGGACAGTTCACCCCGGGCGATCTGCTGCGCCAGCTCGGCCCGCGCATGCTGCACGCCGACCAATACACGGCCGATCTGTATCAATCCAGCCAGGGACGGCTGCTGTACTGGCAGACCTACAAGAAGCTGCCGCTCTTTGTGGCCCCGCTGGAAATCTACCTGGAGGACGGCGCGGTCCTCGGGTACCGGCAAACCTACCTGCACCTTCGCAGCCAGGGGGCGTCCCGGCAGGTCATTTCGCCGTACACGGCCATTCGCTCGCTGGTGGACAAGCGGATCATCCAGCCGGGCGAGCGGATCGAGAGCGTCCGTCTCGGATATTACGGCTCGTACGATGCGGACGTCCAGGTGCTGGCCCCGGTGTGGCGCGTCATCCACGACGGCAAGCAGCATTTTGTCAACGCGTTCACCGGCGCGCTGGAACGGCCGCTGGTGACATCCAAGCCGTAAGGGCCGTCCAAACTGACCGTGAGGCCCGCCCGGAACGCGGGTCGGCGACCGCACGAGGAGGACAGTCCAAACTGTGAGGCCCGCCCGGAATGCGAGTCGGCGTCCGCACGAGGAAGACAGTCCAACCGGCGGCGACGCCCGGGCGAGAAGGACTTCCAGACGGTGTCGTGACCATCGCCGACGTTTTTCAGACCGGACAGTTTTTTTGCAACGTGACGTGTGAAGGAAGAGGGATTGCGGTGAGATTTAGTGTTTTGGCAAGCGGCAGCACGGGCAACGCCATCTACGTGGCGACCGACCGTGTTTCCGTGTTGATCGATGTGGGCATTACCGGAAAACAGGCAGAGGCGGCCCTGCGGGAGATCGGGGTCAATCCGGGGGAGCTGGACGCCATTCTGGTTACCCACGAGCATGTGGACCATATCAAAGGCATCGGCGTGATGGCCCGCCGCTACAATCTGCCCATTTATGCCAACCAAAAGACGTGGGCCGAGCTGGACAAACAGATCGGCACCATCCGGGACGATCAAAAGCGCTTCTTTGAGGTGGGCGAAAAGAAGGAACTGGAGGATTTGGGGATCGAGTCGTTCGGCATTTCCCACGACGCCGCCGAACCGATGGGGTTTTGCTTTTACCACGGCCGGAAAAAACTGAGCGTCGCTACTGACCTTGGCTATGTCAGCGACCGGATCAAGCAGACGATTCGCGACGCGGACGCCTACATTTTTGAAGCGAACCACGATGTGGAGATGCTGCGCATGTCGCAGTATCCGTGGAGCATCAAGCAGCGGATTCTGAGCGACGTGGGCCATCTCTCCAACGAAGCGGCCGGCGAGGCGCTGGGCGACTTTTTGGGCGGCCGTGCGGAGCGGGTCTACCTCGCCCACCTGAGCAAGGAAAACAACATGATCGATCTGGCCCGTCTCACGGTGAAAAGCGTCCTGGAGGAGCGGGGACTGAAAGTGGGCGACGACGTCCATCTGCGGGAGACCTACCCCGACCGGCCGACCAGATTGGAAGTGCTGTAGACGCGCATGGTCAGGAACGAGGCTGGAGCGGTGTGACAGGAGGTTCACAGGGGGCGGGGGAGAGACCGGCAATCTGTTGGATGCGGTGGTGCAGCTCGGCGTCCAGCTCGTGCATGCTGCCGATCAGCTCGTCCTTCGTCAGCAAGCCCTTGGCCTCCAGCAGTTCCACCAGCGCGTGCAGCAGCAGCGCGTTCTGGTATCCCACTTCCTGCAGGTCGGCCAGCTTGGCGATGACCTTTACGTCTTTCATGCCTATCAATCCTTTCTCGCATCTCTGCGAATCCTTCGCGGAAAGCCTTACCTCCAGCATATCCGCGCCGCTTGCGGTTTATGCCGGTTTGCTGGTGCTCTTCCACAACCTTTCCATATTTCTCACGCGATTTTGCCGAAAACACGTCGTATACTGAAAGTGTCGCAATCGTATGTATACGTAGGCAAAAAAGCCGCTAAGCTAGGTAAGTAGAGAAAGGAGAGCGAGAACCATGGGTTTTTACGATGATATGGCGCATGTGGAGCAGAAAAAGCGCAAGCAGCCGGGTGTCGGACGCTTGATCATGACGTCGATCACCTCGGCCGTGATCGGCGGGATGGTCGTCCTCTTGATGCTGCCGACCCTCTCCAAATCGGGATACATCTCCATGGTGGAACCGGGCACGGCCAATGCCATGACCAATCCGGCCGCCAAACTGTTTGCCCAGCCGATCTCCGTCGAAGTCAATACCGCGACGGTGGAAGCCGTGGAAAAAGTGGAAGACGCGGTCGTCGGCGTGATCAACATCCGCCGGGTAGTCAACTGGTTCAACCAGGAGTCGGTGACGCGCGGTGAAGGGTCCGGGGTTATCTTTGAAAAGAAAAACGGCAAAGCGCACATCATCACCAACAACCACGTGATTGACGGTGCCGAAAAAGTGGAGGTCGTCCTGCCGTCCGGGGACAAGGTGGACGCCAAAGTGATGGGGTACGACCCGTTTACCGACCTGGCCGTGCTGGAAATCGACGGCTCCAAGGTGACGAAGGTGGCGGAGTTGGGCGACTCGAGCACGCTGAAAGTGGGCGAACCGGCGATCGCCATCGGCAACCCGCTTGGCATGGAGTTCTCCCGCACCGTTACGCAGGGCATTATCAGTTCGCTGCAGCGCTCCATGCCGATTGACGTGGATCAAGACGGGCAGGATGACTGGGAGCTGGACGTCCTGCAGACGGACGCGGCGATCAACCCGGGGAACAGCGGCGGCGCGCTGGTCAACATCTACGGACAGGTAATCGGGATCAATACGCTGAAGATTTCCAAGGAAGGCGTTGAGGGGCTGGGCTTTGCCATCCCGATCAACGACGTGAAGGCGATTGTCGGCCAACTGATGCAGTACGGCCAGTTGAAACGACCGTATCTGGGCATTATTCCTTACGATTTGACCAACGTTCCCCGTTATCACTGGAAAGAGACGCTGAATCTGCCGGACAGCGTGAAAGCGGGCGTCGTCATTCGCGACGAGGTGCCGAAATTCTCCCCGGCCGGCCAAGCGGGTCTGCGTATGTACGACGTCATCGTCAAGCTGGACGGCAAGGAAATCAACAACGCCGCTCAACTGCGCAAATACCTGACCCTGAACAAGAAGCCGGGTGACAAGATCGAAATCACCTACTACCGGGATGGCTTCCAGAAGACAACTACCGCCACTCTGACCAATCCGCCGCAGCGGTGACGCGGTCCCAACCGGGCCGCCAACGCGGCTGTCTCTTTGAACCAAATGCGCTTCCTCCTCTAACGGGTGTCGAACTGATCGGCACCCCTTTTTTGCGTGTTCGTCCGCCCGATGCCTGCCTCCTCGTGACCATGTGCATGCAGCGCCGCACATCGTGTACAATGAAAGAAACATGAATCGAGAAGGAGACACCTGTGCCCGGTCCCTGCGCCGCAGACGGGACCGCCGCGCCAACAGGGACGGATGGGATATGGAACTGTTTCAACAAATCGTTTCCCTCTTGACGATTGCCAACCTGCTGCTGGCGGCCATTCTCATTTTTATGGAGAGGCGCAACATTGCCGCCACCTGGGCGTGGCTGATGGTGCTGCTGTTTTTGCCCGGCGTGGGATTCGTGTTTTATCTGCTGTTCGGACAGAAATTGACGCGGCGAAAGCTGTACAGGCTGCGCGAAGGCGAGTTTTCCCGGTTTCAGGAGGCGGTGGAGCGGCAGATGCGGCAGCTTGAAAACGGAACGCTGTGCTTTCGCGATCCGGCCATGCGCGATCATCGGGACATGATCCTGATGAATGTGGCCAGCGACGCCGCGCTGCTTACCCAGGACAACACGGTCGAGGTGTATACCGAAGGCTGCAGCCTATTTGACGCGCTGTTTCAGAGTATCGACGAAGCGCGTGACCATATCCATATCACGACCTACATCCTTCGCGATGACGACATGGGCGGACGGCTCATCCGGGCCCTGGCCGACAAGGCGCGGCAGGGGGTGGAGGTCCGACTGCTGTACGACGCGATCGGCTCGTCCCACCTGTCCACCCGCTTCTTCCGCCCGCTGGTGAAGGAGGGCGGACAGGTGGCCGCGTTCTTTCCGTCGCGGATTCCCTACGTGAACATCTGGGTCAACTTCCGCAACCACCGGAAGATCGCCGTCATCGACGGCAGGACCGGCTTCATCGGCGGATTCAACGTCGGCGACGAGTATCTGGGACTGCACAAACGGCTCGGCTACTGGCGGGACACCCATCTGAAGCTGACCGGCAGCGCCGTTCCCATGCTGCAGGCCCGCTTTTTCCTCGATTGGAACCTGTCCGCCACCCGGCGAATGGAGGAGTTGCCGCGGTACTTCCCCGAGCCGGTCGCGGCCGGCAGCGTGGGCGTCCAGATCGTGTCCAGCGGCCCCAATTCGGAGAAGCAGCAGATCAAGCACGGCTATCTGAAAATGATCTACAAGGCAAAAAAGCGCATCTTTGTGCAGACGCCCTACCTGATCCCGGACGACAGCCTGCTGACGGCCCTGAAGATGGCGGCCATGTCCGGCGTCGACGTCCGGGTCATGATCCCCGGCCGCGCCGACCACAAACTGGTCTACTGGGCGTCGCAATCGTACATCGGCGAGCTGTTGAAAAGCGGCGTCCGCTGCTTCCGGTACGACAAGGGCTTCCTGCACGCCAAGACGATGGTCGTCGACGGCGAAATCGCCTCGGTCGGCAGCGCCAACCTGGACATCCGCAGCTTCAAGATCAATTTTGAGACGAATGCCTTTCTGTTCGATACGGATCTGGCCACCCAACTGGAGCAGATCTTTCGGCAGGACCTGGCCGACTGTACGGAAGTGACCATGGAGGCGTACGAGCAGCGGCCGATCGTCGTGCGGCTGAAAGAGTCGCTGACGCGGCTGCTGTCGCCGATTCTGTAGGGAAGGCGGGCGTATTTCCGGACGACACCCACCGCCTGGCGATCCGGCCGGCCCGCCTCCTTCCCGGGAAATGGAGGGGGCGCTTTCCCGGAACGGGGACAGCGTCATTTGACCTTTCCTGGAACTTGGGTAGAATAAGGACGGGTAACGAGAAAGGAAAAGGAGCAGAACACATGGAGCAGAAGACCAGAAACACGAACGAACAGCCAACCGCACAAACAATCCGCATCGCTGGAAAAGAGGTGGAGCTGCACCCGGAACACCCGGTGCGGTTTGCCTGCATGGAGCACGTCGACCAGGAGATCGATGAGTACGTGGATCAATTTGAGGCGGCGCCGGACACGTATCGGGCCGAAGACGTGGAAGACGAGACGCTGGACAAGCGCTGCCGGGTGTGCGGCGCCGAGGGCAAGATCGCGCTCCTCCGCGGGAAAGGAATGTAGGACGTGCAGATTGCGATTGTCGCCGTGGGCAAACTGAAAGAAAAATATCTGCGCGAAGGGATCGACGAATACAGCAAGCGCCTCTCCGCCTACTGCAAGCTGCAGGTGGTGGAGGTGGCCGACGAAAAAGCGCCGGAAGAGCTGAGCCCCACCGAGATGGAGCAGGTGAAGCGCCGGGAGGGCGAGCGCATCCTCGCCCAGCTCAAACCCGACCAGTACGTGATCGCACTCGCCATCGAAGGGCAGATGTGGTCGTCCGAGAAGCTGGCCAGCGAGCTGGACCGCCTGGCCACGTACGGCAAAAGCCAGGTGGCGTTTGTCATCGGCGGCTCGCTGGGCCTCTCGCCGGAGGTGCTGCAGCGGGCGGACGTGCTGCTGTCGTTTTCCAAGATGACGTTTCCGCATCAGTTGGTGCGGTTGATCCTGCTGGAGCAGGTGTATCGGGCGTATCG
This sequence comes from Brevibacillus thermoruber 423, assembly GCF_000454065.1. GTDB lineage: Bacteria > Bacillota > Bacilli > Brevibacillales > Brevibacillaceae > Brevibacillus > Brevibacillus thermoruber. Next base: position 367,804 of record NZ_KE695653.1, on the reverse strand, counting down.
GATCAACCGGGGAGAGGCGTATCATAAGTAGCGGCAAGTTTTTGAAGTGTTGCCTTATAATCGAGAGCAATAAATGTTTTGGATGTCATGGGTTTACCAGTGGAGACTCAACATGAAATATGCTCGAAAACTCAGCGATTTTGTACGACTTTTTGGTCAATGATGGGGGGTTTTGGGAGGAGAGCTTTTACTTAACTTAGCAATAGCCCCTTCCGTTGTTTTAGCGGAAGGGGCTATTTTTTTAATTGGTATGGTTGATCTAATTTTTTAAACAAGTTTGTTAAAAAGTTCTTGCCACAAAATTCGAGTTTTTTCATCAACAATTTTAGTACGTTGTAACTGCAACCGTTGTTTTGCCAACCTTGCTAAGTCAACCTTCCATCCAACTTCCAAAGTAATCCCATGTTTCTTAGCAAAATCTTCGATTTGAGGAAGAATTGGTTGGGTAGATATATAAACGTCTTCGAATTCTTCAGTCTCTACTTGGCGAAAAAGTCTGCTAATACCTAATTTAATCATATTAAATGGTATTAGATCTTCAACTTCACTATTTTCAAGACCAAGAACATCACGAATTTCAATTATCTTATCAGGAGAATCTTTATATAATCTTTGTTGTAATTTATTCTTAAAGTCTTGCCCTGGCTTATCTGAATCTAAAATTACAAAGGGCAAGTCATCTGCTTTACCAGCAAGTATACTTGCGATACCTTCTACACCACGGACTCCACCAGAAGGAACAAACACTAGTTCTTCTTTTGGGGCTATTAGTCGTTCACTAATTAAGAAATTTTTGATAGCACTAAGGTAGTATTGATCTGAAGGACCTTCGACAATTATCGGCCTACAACCTTGAAGTAACGTATCTGAAATACTCAACCCAAGTGCTGCATGAATAGCATAGACTGATCTAGTTTGAGACTTACCCTCAGCAGATCTGAGGTCATTAGAAGCAACAGTATATCCCTCATCATCAATATAGACAACTTTAACTCGATCAACATGGCCAGTATCAACCAAAAATGGAGAGTGAGTGGTATGAATAATTTGGTTCGTCTTCGAAAGGTTCTCAAAAAACTTCGCTAAGTCTTTTTGTGCCAATGGATGTAATGAAAGACCTGCTTCGTCAAGTAGAAGAATTGCACCTTTATGAGCCTCACGACTTTCTACAAGAAAAATTAAATAGAAGCTAAGAAACCATTGAAGACCGGTACTTCTTCCCTCTAGTTCAACTTTCTCTGGCCTTATATCATCCGAGACCCAAATACGGAAATGTTTTCCATCAGCGTGAAAGTCAAATCTGTAATTACCTTGTTTCCACCAATCTTTAAAACTAGCGGTTAAACTTGCAGATGCTGATTGCAATAGGACATCTCTCTCTGTTTTTGCTTGAGCAGCTCTATTGATTTCTTCCTGAGTAGGTTCTTGAAGTATGTTTCCGTGTATATCTTTTTTGGGTTCAGGTTCTTTGCCAAGATCAAGTATTTCTTGAGGATCAAGTCCAACGAATTCGAACAAAACACGTAATGTTCTTACTTTAGCTTCGACACTTCCTGTCAGGTCGGTTCTCTTAAGGTTCTCAATTACATGAGGTAAATATATTTCCGAATCCAAGTTGCCATAGTTTGAGTAATATACAAATGAGGGCAATTCTTCCAAAACTATGTCTCGGGCCTCCTGGAAACTAGAAGGATTAGGCTTTTCCAGTAAAGATTTAAAATTACCTATTTCCTTTTGAGCTTCTAATATAATTGGCCTTATATGAGAACTTTTCATTGGTTTTGAACTAAGATTAAGACAATCAATTACAGTGGTAATGTCTTTAGCCAGTAATTTTTCTTTGTCACCAATAGACTCTAGGGCTTTACTTATGCGGTAACATGCTTCTTCTTTAATACCTTGTTCGGTTTTTCCAGCTTCCTCTAATGGCTCTATCGAGGTAAGGGCATTTTCAAGTATAGAACGTACATCCTGACTGTTAATTGAACTTATTCCTTTTGCATATGGGAACCCTATATAATATGTACCATTAAAATCTCTGCTTATAGAAGCAATCCGAACATCTTCATATTCTGCACCAGTAATTTTTACAATTTTTAATATTAAGTTTTGAGAGAGTTCAAATTCTGTTTCAATGAAAATTGGTTTTTCCTTTTTGTCCCGCAGTTCTGAGTAACGTTTTCTTGGAAGGTCAGCAAGTAGATCGATCTCCCCCCCTTTTGCAGGCTTAAGCTTCCAAAGGGCAAGGAGCAGATTTGATTTTCCTGCTTCGTTAACACCAACTAAAGTTGTAACATCATCGCATTCAATCCATCCACTGTCTTTTACAGACCTAAAATCATAAACCCTGAAACGGAGTAGTTTCAACGTATTACACCACCCATTTAGTTCTGGTGAAAATAATTATTTATCGATTGTCTTAACTGATATACTATTCGATAAATTTAGCTTTTGTATAATGATACCATGATTTGGGTCTGTTTTCTATGTCTCGGGGAACACGGCATCATAGTCTAGGAAAAGGCAAAATCAAATAAATTTATAAAGAAAGCATCTCATGGACACTGTAGGGAAATTATACAATTGATGCTCAATCAATTTGAAACCATAACAGCAGGACTGAATTAGATGGTTTTCAAAAACTTGCTGTTACAAACAGCGCGGAGAGCCTTACCACAAGTAACGGCAGCGGTTTGAATTTGATTTATTAGATAATGGAAATTGACCGTCTGAGGGGTTACGATGAAGTAACCATAAATGATGTTGTGGACGGTCAAAGTCATAAAAACCAAATAAGACTGCTCTTGTTATGTCATCTTATGGATATTGGAGACCGAGTTTTTCAAAAGGAAATTTGTAAGCACTTTATCGAATGTAGCATGGACCTAGATCGTCATCAGGCAATCAATCAAGAGGAGGCCTAAGATGAACGAATCCTCACTTGATCTTGAACTCTTTGAGAAGTTAAAGCCGGAGTTGACATCGTTCTGCTATAGGATGCTGGGATCGATCGTGGACGCGGATGATGCAGTTCAGGAAACCTACATTCGCGTTTGGCGGAGTTGGGATTCATTCAGACAACAATCTTCGCGCAAAACGTGGATCTACCGCATCGCGTCAAACGTATGTATAGACAAGCTGAGGCAAGCCAAACGCCGTGCCCTTCCTGTTGACATATTTGACCCGGCTGTATCGATCATCGAGCCTCGCGAGACGTTGCCTGAATCGTCATGGATTTGGCCTGCTCCAGATTTTGCAGGTTATTACCAGAACGTGAATGCCCCAGGGAACCAGGACGGACTTATTGTCACTTGGCATATATTGCGCAAATGCAGGATAACCGCCATTCACCGTAATCGGCAATAGTCGGGAGCCTTCGCAATGCCAACGAGTTGCTGTAAAAAACTTGAACAAATTGTCCTTGCCGCGGACCCACATCTCGAAAGGCGGCATGGACAGGCACCCCTCTTCATGAAACAACGCCACCAGCGCATCAATATCAAATTGTTCAAAAGCATCCACATACCGCGAGAGCAGCTCTTGGTCCGGTTCAGCATCCATCATGCAGAGCTCTTCGGAGCGAAGCTCGGCCCGGCCCATCGTCTCTCTCGCTCTTTGCAAGGCACTGTTAACGGCTGCAGGTGTTATCCCTAGCGCCTCCGCGATCTGCCTTGCGGACCACTCGAATACATCCTTCAAAATAAGCACTGCACGTTGACGGGGAGGTAGTGTTTGCAGAAGGGCAAGAAAGCAAAGCTGAAGCGTATCTTTCCGCACCACAACATGTTCCGGGTCAGGGTAAAATTTTGCACACCCAAAATTTTATTCACGCAAAATTATTTACTCGATTTGGGCTTCCCGAACAAATACACCGATGAATTTCACAAGCTTATTTCGTCTAATGATATGAGAAACAAAAATCCGATTCTGATGAAAGAGGTGTACTTTAAAATGGGAACTAGCAAACCAAAGAGAGCAACCGTACGGGCAGTCATTCAGGCGCCGGTGGAAAAGGTCTGGAAGTATTGGACCGAGCCGGAACACATCACGAAGTGGAATCAGGCATCGGATGATTGGCATGCGCCAAGAGCGGAAAATGATTTGCGGGTCGGCGGCAAGTTTGTTACCAGGATGGAAGCGAAAGATGGCAGTATGGGCTTTGATTTTGGGGGAACATACGATGTCGTGAAATTACATGAGGAAATCTCATACACAATGGGGGATGGGAGAAAAGTTGAGATCATCTTCATTGCCCGAGGAAACGAAACCGAGGTCGTCGAAACGTTCGACGCGGAAGACATTCACCCCGTTGAGTATCAGCAAGCAGGCTGGCAAGCGATTCTGGACAATTTTAAAAAATATACGGAAACTCACTAATATCTGCTGGCGTCCAATCGGGCGCCATTTTTATTTGCTTTGGTGTGACACGCTGAAGCCCATTCTTAGAAACGTCGCGCGGGCGAATAAGTTATTCAGTTGAGTCCGTATAATTGTGTAAAAACGGAATCTCTTTTAAAAAATTAAGAGAGCCATTTCAAAAACCCTCGGTTAGAATGAAGTTTGCGGACACCATTCCTGGAGAGGAGTTTTTGTTATGGCTCAATATCAGATTACTGTAGATTCGCAGCTTTTGCAGCAACTTTTTCTCGGAAATTCGAAGGATTCGGGGGTGGCCAAACTGTTGGAATCGGTATTGAATCAGGTGTTGCAGGCCCAAGCTACGGAACAACTGTCTGCGGAACCGTACGAACGTACAGATGAACGCCAAGGTTATCGGAACGGTACATATCCCCATCAACTGACAACGCGGGTGGGAACGATCACCCTTCGGGTGCCACGGATTCGAAATGGAAAGTTCTCGACAGAAATGTTTGCTCGCTATCAGCGAAGTGAACAAGCCTTGGTTTTAGCCCTCATGGAAATGGTGGTGAATGGGGTATCAACTCGAAAAGTTTCGCAAATCACGGAGGAACTGTGTGGAACCGAGTTCTCTAAGTCAACTGTTTCCGATCTGTGTAAACGCCTGGATCCGATTGTAACGGCTTGGAACAACCGAAATTTACGAGAGAGCTTCTATCCATTTCTCATTGAAGATGCCCTCGTTTCGTACCCATTTTCAAGGGGTGACGTGGCAACGGTGTCAGACTCATTTTATGCGAAATATCCTCGATGCCACGCCCAAGCAACTGCAGGAGGAATTGTATCCCCGTGTTCGTGCGATTTTGGATGCTCCTGATCTAGAGACCGCACGGTTATTGTTGCAACAAACAGTGGAAATATACGAGTCCAAAGCTACAAAGGCGATTTCCGTTTTGGAGAATGGTTTTGATGATGCCACAGCCGTTCTTCTGCTCCCCGAAAAGTACCGTAAACGTCTTCGGACAACAAATGGCATGGAGCGACTCAACGAAGAAATTCGCCGACGAGAACGTGTCATTCGCATTTTTCCTAACCGTGAACCGGTTATTCGCATGATCGGAGCTTTGCTTATGGAGATAGACGAAAAATGGGCAAGTGGCAAAAAGTATCTCGATATGGCAGAGTATTTGGAATGGCGAGAAACTCAGGCAACAAAAGCGGTGTCTAAAGTGACGCGCATTGGCTAAGTTATTTCTCTAATCGAGGGGAATTTACACACAAAGATGGACTTGATCAAATAAAATAATGTCGGTGTAGACATACAGAATTGAATACTATTTACAAAAGTATGGTAAGAGTTTATCTCGAGGTTTCCTTGTTTTCCAGTTTATGACCGCAAAATCCCACCATTATTCAGTGAGATAATGTACAATGAATGGGTCTTTCATTTCATTCATCTTCTTGTCACAAATGATTCTATACTTACCCAGCATATATGGGGTATGATTGCTCACAAAGGAAAGGAACGTAGTGAGCTGCATTTAGATACAAAGCATCTCGCTCTGTGTGAGGAGAGATCCAAATGGGAAATACCGACAAGTTTGATATGATCGCCAACATGTATGACACTCCTGAAAGAATCCATATTGCAAAGGTATCTTCAGATGCCATTCGTAAATACGTAGGAGACGCGAAAGACATGAAGGCGATTGATTTTGGATGTGGCACTGGTCTTGTCGGCATGAACTTGATCAACGATTTTCATTTCGTGCTTTTTCTGGATACATCAGAAAACATGATTCAGCAAGTGGAGCAAAAAATCTCTGCTGGGAATATTCGGAATGCAGTAGTTGGCAGGCAAAGCAACATTCGCACACAAACATACTCGCCTTACCCCTTGCCAGAAGCCGGGGTAAGGCTTAGTTTTTTGGGTGTTTTCAGCCTCTCGCAAGCAACTCCCCATCATTACCAGCACCTAAATGGATTATCCCCATCAGTTTATAGTAGATATTTGTAACCATAGGTATCATAATAGAGTATGATGGTTTAATTGAGACAGAAGGTGTGTTCCGAGGCGGGGGCCTTCCTTTTGTATGTCTAAGCAGGAGCGCCTACTCTTTTAAAAGGAAGGGGTATCATGAGCAATATCCAGAAGAAAACAGACGTTATCTTGATTGGTGCCGGAATCATGAGCGCGACTTTGGGAACATTGCTGAAAGAGTTAGCACCGGAATGGGAGATCAAAGTGTTTGAGAAACTCCCAGTCGCAGGTGAAGAGAGCTCTAACGAATGGAATAATGCAGGTACGGGCCATGCTGCTCTATGCGAGCTTAACTATACACCCGAAAAATCTGACGGGTCTGTCGATATTAGCAAAGCGATAAGAATCAATGAACAATTTCAGCTTTCCAAACAGTTTTGGTCTTATCTGGTGAACCGTAATCTGATTCGGAATCCGAAAGACTTTATCATGCCCATTCCTCATATGAGTTTCGTACAAGGGGAAAAGAATGTAGCGTTTTTGAAAAAACGTTTTGAAGCGCTGTCGAACATCCCGCTGTTTAAAGGGATGGAGTATTCCGATGACCCTGTCACATTGAAGGAATGGTTTCCGTTGATCATGGAAGGCCGTACCGTGAATGAACCGATCGCGGCCACAAAAATCGATTCGGGAACGGATGTCAACTTTGGTGCGTTGACACGCATGCTGTTTGACCACTTGAAGAATCAAAACGTCGAGATCCGCTACAAGCATCAGGTTAAGGATATTACGCGTGCGAGCGACGGCTCGTGGAAAGTAAAAGTACATGATCTCGACAGCGGTAACATCGAAACCCATACGGCAAAATTCGTGTTTATCGGCGCTGGGGGCGGAAGTCTGCCGCTGCTGCAAAAAACGGGGATTCCGGAGTCGAAACGGATTGGCGGATTCCCGGTAAGCGGACTGTTCATGGTATGTAAAAATCCGGAAGTGATCGCCAAGCATCATGCAAAAGTATACGGCAAAGCCAAGGTTGGCGCTCCACCCATGTCTGTTCCGCATCTGGATACCAGGTATATTGATAATCAAAAAACGTTGCTGTTTGGACCGTTTGCCGGCTTCTCACCAAAATTCCTGAAAACGGGTTCCTATTTTGACTTGATCCGTTCCGTAAAACCGGATAACGTCCTGACGATGCTGGCGGCAGGCGTAAAAGAGATGAAATTGACCAAGTATCTGATCCAGCAAGTTCTGTTATCGAATGAACAGCGCATGGAAGAACTGCGCGAGTTTATTCCGACCGCCAAAAGTGATGATTGGGATATCGTGGTAGCGGGCCAACGTGTGCAGGTGATCAAGGATACAAAGGAAGGCGGCAAAGGAACCCTTCAATTCGGTACGGAAGTGGTTACTGCCGCTGACGGCTCGGTAGCCGCGCTGCTTGGCGCTTCTCCAGGTGCTTCTACGGTCGTTCATGTGATGCTGGAGGTATTGGAAAAATGCTTCCCGCAGCAGATGACAGAGTGGAAACGGAAAATTAAAGAAATGATTCCGTCTTATGGTGTGTCACTCGTGAAAAACCCGGATCTTTTGCAAGAAATTCAGACGTCAACCGCGCAGACGCTGGGTCTGACCGAAAAAGAACTTGTCTATAGTTAAAAGTTAACGCAACATTTTTTAAAGAGATTGAAAAGGAAATGATTGAAAAAACGTAAGACATTGCATATATTGGAAATGTAACACCGAACTTTTAATCTGCCTGCGGATTAAAGGTTCTTTTTTTTGGAGAGGCTGCGGCGAGCCGTACATCCGGCAAGCCAGGAATCAGTCGATCAGAGAGAGTTCCCGGTTCATGTCCATATCGTCCGCAGCGACAGGCGGGCTTTTTTGTTTTGAGTACAATTTTTGCACAATCTCATGGGGTAAATTCGGTCTAACTGTGCAGGCAGAATTGATGTAAAGTAAAGCCATAGAGACGATGCCAGTCAATCTCCTGTGCAGCAATTTGTGCATGATTTTGTGCTAAAAGGTGGCCGCCATGTTAGACAAAAGAACAATGCAAATGTTGCAGCTTCTTGTGCAGTCTCATCATTACCTGTCCGTCAAAGAACTGATGGAGCATTTCTCGATTTCACGAAGAACGTTGTACTACGATATCCATAAAATCAATGATTGGCTCAAAGAAGCAGGTCTGCCGCAAGTCCAGTACATCTATGCGAAAGGCTATTATCTGGACGAAAGCAGCAGACAGGCAGCGGCCCGGATCATCGGGGAAAAGAAGCCGAATGGCTATGCCCTGCGTTCAGGAGAAAGGCAAGTTTATTTGCTGCTGTATGTACTTCTGGCGAACAAACGCATTACCACTCACGAGTGCATGGAGAAAACAGGCGTCAGCCGCAATACGATTCTAAACGATCTAAAGAAGATCAAAGAGGAAGTGGAAAAGCACGGCTTGAGCCTCTCGTACTCCTATGCGAACGGGTATGAAATTACCGGCGATGAATTGACGATCCGCAATGTGTTGAGTCATTATGTCCATTCCCTGCTGCATGATGGTCAGGAGCTGCTTTTGCAAGATCTCCATGAGGATGATACAGACGTCCCGATTCCCGACATCATCCTGCAATGGTTGAACGAATGCGAAAAGCATTTGCAGGTTCAATTTGCCGAGGATACGACGAAGTCATTAAGCTATCTCTTTACGTATTATGTAAAGCGGATAATGGGCGGGAATGCGATTGCGTTTCCGCAAAGACAGATCAAGCGCATTGTGGAGACCAGGCATTATCAAGTCATCCAAACACTGGAACGTGTCTTGCCGCTACAGCTCCCGCAGGATGAAAAATGTTATCTGGCCACATTGTTGTTAAGTGCAAAAGTGAATGAATTCGGGCAATCAGCGGAAACGAATGAAATTCCCGCTTTAAAACAGGCGATTGCGGATATGGTTGATCTGTTTGAAATGCGAGCCTGTGTTGTATTTGATCAGCGCGTTCAGTTGGAACGCAATTTGTATATTCATCTGCAGCCAGCCTATTATCGGTTCCTTTACGACATGGACGTGACCAACCCGTTGAAAGAGGTGATTCAACGCCAATACCGTGATATCTATGAACTCACGAAAAAAAGCATTTCCCCCTTGGAGCAGTTGGTCGGCAAATCGATTAGCGATGACGAGATTGCCTATATAACGGTTCATTTTGGGGGATGGATGCGCCGGCAAGGAATCACCGCAACCACCCTGAGGCGGGTATTGCTGGTATGCGCAAACGGGGTTGGCACGTCGCGCATACTGGTTCAGCAACTGGATGGTTTATTCTCCAACATCGATCTGCTTGGGCCGATCACCCTTAGGCAATATGAGCACTTTCAAGAAGACGTGGATCTGGTTGTTTCTACAACAAAAATCGCGAACCCGCGTCATCGGATCATTTTGGTGAACCCGATTTTAACAGATCGAGACAAGGTTCAGTTACTCAATGAAATGGAAGCGGTTTCCCATAGTGCGCCCTCCCATATAACGGCGCAAACGATCGTAGATATCGTGAAAAAATATGCGGTCGTGGAAAAGGAAGATCAGTTGGCAGAGGAAATCAGGCAGGTGCTGCACCAGCAGAAACAGATAAAGAGGGAGAGAAAACCTATGCTTGACGAGTTGTTGCAAGAAGAATGTATTCAGCTAAAGGACTCCGTGAGCGATTGGAAGGAAGCGATTCGTCTGGCAGCCGAGCCGCTCCTGAAAAGTCAGTCCATCACAGAGGCGTATGTGCAAGCGATGATTGCCAATGTAGAAGAAAATGGTCCCTATATCGTGATCGCGCCCAAGGTGGCGCTGCCGCATGCGAGACCGGAGCAAGGGGTAAATCGAATCGGAATGAGTTTGCTTCGGTTGAAACAGCCGGTTTCATTTTCGGAAACGCAGGTGCGTGAAGCACAGCTCATCATCGTACTGGCCGCTGTCGATAATGAAACCCATCTACAAGCATTGGCCCAACTGTCGATGATGCTGTCGGAAGAAGACAATATCGACAGGATCATTGGCGCCCATGACAAGGAAACCATTCTTCACTATATCTCAATGTATTCCAATAACAGGGGGAATGAAGCATGAAAAAGATTTTGGTTGTATGCGGAAATGGATTGGGCAGCAGCTTTATCGTGGAGATGAACGTAAAGAAAATCCTGGGGGAAATGGGTATTCAGGCGGATGTATCCCATACCGATCTGGCCACCAGCAAAACCGAGCAGGCTGATGTGTATCTGGGCTCAAAAGATATTGTCGGTCAATTGGAAGATGGCAAACGCTACGTGATTGGCTTGCAAAACATTTTAAACCAGACAGAGATCAAGGAAGCATTACAACAATATTTCACGAAGGAATGATGACCGATGCTCAACGTAATCATGAAAGACATCCTGGGCACACCGTCAATATTGGTAGGATTGTTTGCCCTGGTCGGTTTGCTGCTGCAAAGAAAAGGCGTGGCAGACGTCGTATCGGGAACCTTGAAAACCATCATGGGCTTTCTGATCCTGGGAGCCGGTGCAGGGATCTTGGTCGGCGCATTGGGATCTTTCGGGAGCATGTTCGACAAAGCATTTCAAATCCAAGGGGTCATTCCAAACAATGAAGCCATTGTAGCGCTCGCGCAGCAAACATTTGGCGCGGAAACGGCGTTGATCATGCTGTTTGGGATGATCGTCAACATCTTGCTGGCCAGATTTACTCCCTTTAAATACATTTTCTTAACCGGTCATCATACCATGTTTATGGCGTGCCTGATTGCCGTCATTTTATCCACTGGCGGTGTCAAAGGCTTCCCGATGGTTGTCATTGGATCGCTGATTCTTGGAGCCTTGATGGTCCTGTCTCCTGCCATGCTGCAGCCTTTTATGAGGAAAGTCACGGGCACCAATGACATTGCGATGGGGCACTTTGGCTCCATCGGTTACCTGGTAGCAGGTTATATCGGAAAAGTCGTGGGGAACCCGGAAAAATCGACAGAAGATATCAAAGTGCCAAAATCGCTCGGTTTTTTACGGGATACGTCGGTTTCCGTCTCGTTAACCATGACGATCTTGTTTGTCATCGTGGCCCTCGTGGCGGGACCGGGCTTTGTAGAAGAGAAATTGAGCGCAGGTCAACATTATCTGGTGTATGCAGTATTGCAAGCGATTACGTTTGCAGCAGGTGTGTACATTGTCCTGGCAGGGGTACGGATTTTGCTCGCGGAAATTGTGCCTGCATTTAAAGGGATCGCGGATAAAGTGGTGCCAAATGCCATCCCGGCACTGGATTGCCCGACGGTCTTTCCGTTCGCATCCAATGCGGTTGTCATCGGATTTTTCGCAAGCTTTGCAGCGGGGCTTGTCTCCATGTTCCTTCTGCCCCTTTTCGGATTGAAAGTCATTGTCCCAGGTCTTGTCCCGCACTTCTTTACAGGGGCTGCAGCCGGCGTGTTTGGAAATGCGACAGGCGGACGCCGCGGCGCCATTGCCGGGGCATTCGTCAACGGCCTCTTAATCAGCTTTTTGCCGGCGATGCTGCTGCCGGTGCTGGGCTCTCTCGGGTTTGAAGGCACCACGTTTGGTGATGCGGACTTCGGGATTGTCGGGATTCTTCTGGGGAAAGTAGTGGCCCTGTTTAACTAATAGGATTACGTGCACCCCTTCCAACCGTATGGAAGGCAAGGTACGGTTGGAAGGGGTCTCATTACGCCTGTTTCCGGGTACAGCTCTGTCACACCCTGCGTGTTACCAGGAAGTGATAATCACGCCGTCATAGGTTTCCTCGATGAACTTCTTCACTTCGTCGGAACGGTACAATTCCACCAGCTTGTGATAGAGCGGATTGTCCTTGTCCTTCTCATTCGTCGCAATATAGTTGACGTATCGGGACGAATTCTCCATGAAGATGGCATCCCGTTTCGGTTTGTACCCTTCCTTCAAGGCGAAATTGGAGTTAACGGTCGACGCATCAAGGCTGTTCAGTGTACGCGCCAGCAGCGCCGCATCCAGCAGCTTGAACTTGAAGTTTTTGGGATTTTCTACGATATCCGCCGGCGTCGCCTTGTCCACATCCACGCCCGGTTTTAATTTGATCAGACCGGCCTGCTCGTACACATGAAGGGCGCGCGACATGTTCACCGGGTCGTTTTGCAGACCGAGCGTGGCTCCTTCGGGAAGATCTTCGAGCTTTTTGTATTTTTTCGAGTAAATGCCCATCAGGAAGGTGACCGTTTTTCCAATCGGGACAATCTTCGTGTTATGATCCTTGTTGTACTGGTCCATAAACGGAATCGTCTGATAGCTGTTGACGTCGAGCTGTCCCGACGTAAGCGCCCGGTTTGGCGTGATATAGTCATTAAAGACAACCGTCTCCACATGGATTCCCTGTTTGGCGGCCAACTCTTTTACTTTGTTGATGATTTCTTCATGCGGCCCTGCGGTTACGCCCACCTTGATGGTCGTCTCTTGTCCCTGCGATGCGTCCTGCTTTCCGCCGCAGCCCACAAGTGAGGCCAGCAGAACGGCAGCCAGGATAATGCCCGACACCTTTTTCTTCATGTCTCCCTCTCCTCTCCGATCCGATGCCTTTCTGTTTCTTCTCTGTATCGTTCCTCGAACATTTTTTTATTCCAGCAAATCCGGTTGTTCTTTCACGATGCTGTTCCAGTACGGTTGAAAGCTGAACCAGCCGATATCTTCACTGCCGATTTGATTTCGCGTAAGCTGTGCGATGTGGCTGGGAATGAGAACGGGTTTGCCCGCCGCCTCGGCCAACAGTTGAACCTTGCACGAACGATCCATCGTGATAAACCACCACGCGGCGGAATCCACCGTTTTTCCGACGGTCAGCAGGCCGTGATTTTGCAGGATAATCGCTTTCTTGTTGCCCAGGGCTTCCGCAATTTTTTCTCCATCGCTTTTTTCCAGCACTTCTCCGGTATAGCTGTTAAAGATGGCGTGATCATTGTAAAAATAGCAGGAATCTTGCGTAATCGGATCGAGCAGTCGCCCTAGTGTCGACCACGCTTCGCCGTAAATCGTGTGGGCGTGAGCAGCGGCAACGACATCCGGTCTGGCGGCATGAACGGCCGAATGAATGGCAAACGCCGCCTGGTTCAGAACGCCTTTCCCTTCGATGATCTCCCCTTTGTGATTCACAAGGAGCAAATCCGACACTTTTATCGAGTTGAAGTGGAGTCCCATGGGGTTTACCCAGAAATGATCCGGATATTCCGGGTCACGGGCGGTAATGTGCCCGGATACGCCATAGTCATAGCCCATCTGGGCAAATACGCGAAACGCTCCCGCAAGCCGCTCTTTCCGATAGCGGCGTTCTTCTTCCACCGATGTAAAGACAGGGGCTCCCGGTCGTTTAAAATGGTCCATGTACGATCCACTCTCCTTCATGATTTCTATGGAAATGAATGATTACCAGGTGAGATTCCCGTTTTCATCAAAGGTAAACGGGCGCCGTTCGTTGGTGATCGTGAAACGGGGATCATGCTTCAACGCTTCGGCTATGTTTGCCGAGACCCAAAATTCTGAGAGATGAAGCGTGTCCTGAATCCGCACCACACGCGCCTGGTCCGGTGGGGTTAACGTCGCTGCCTTTAACCCTACCGCCAGCAGTTCCTTGTCATTCTCGAGAATCATGGGGATTTTGCAGCTGTCAAACACCCCGGCTGTAATGACGTTGGCGTAGGTCACCTGCAAATCGATTTTTTCAAAGCATCGCCTGGTCGTTACATCCGCCATGCCAATGCCCGATGCGTTGCCATGCGTCTCCTTGGTCAAATCAAGAACCGCAATCCGTTTGATCTGCGGGACGTCCTCAAATGCCACACCCGCCGGTGAGCGTCCGGTGACATTGGGATCCATCCCTTCTCCGCTGATGTCTTTTCCGATCTGATCCACGATCAACAGGTCGATCGGGTCAATATTGATCTTTGCCAGCAGTTGTTTGGCGCGCATGAGAAGTTTGGGCTCTTCGGTGGCAATCCGTTCCTTGGGGACAATGTGAATACTTTCCACTTCATCGTAGCTGTTCTCAATGATGGATACCGCGAAGCCCACAGGGGCATGGTCTGCGATAAACTGCCCGATTTTCGGAATGAGCGTGGCAAACGCCGGAAAGCCCGCCTTATGGATCGTGGCCGCCCCTTTATGCTTACCCAGACCAATCGCCAGCATTTTATAAATGCCGCTTTCGACACGTCCCTTAAAATCGGTATGCGGCTTCACCCGACAGATGGGGATGATCAGATCGCTCTCATAGGCCGGCCTGCTTATATAAACAGGAACGTCATCGACAACCCCCAATTCCAGCGTTTCCATGGAGGCTTCAATGGGAATGCCCATGGTCTCCTCCGTAATCCCGTAATGACGGAGGACACCTTTCTGCCCCTCCGGTGTCGCGCCGCCGTGACTGCCCATGGAGGGAACGATAAACGGTTTCGCTCCCATTTCACGCAGAATGTCGACGACAGTGCGCACGATGAAATCCAGGTGGCGGATCCCTCTGCTGCCTACTGCCAGTGCGATGTTCATATCCGGTTTGATCATGCGTTTGATGGCCGGATCGCAGATGCGATCCCGGAGAATTTGTCTGATTTCCGCCTGATCGATCCGGGTCGAATCAAAATGCTGATGCACTTTCACCATGATCGGACTGTCAAAATCCAATCCGCCTTCCAAAATGGCCATGGTCATCAACTTCCCTACCGTATTTGTTGGTGCTGTTCAGAAAATATGCGAGTGAACCGTGAAACTTGTCCCTGCAAGATAACCGGCATTTAGAAAGTTGAACCGATACGCCAAATGCCAAAGTCGTCCTGCCCGAGAATTTCCGCCTTGGTCATCTTGCCTGAGGCGACCTGATAGATCTCTTGCATAATGCGCTCGCCGACCTGTTCGATCGATTCCAGGCCTTCGATAATGGTTCCCGCGTTGAGGTCCACGTTATCCCGCATGGTTTCATACAGGCGGGTATTGGTCGAAATTTTAATAACCGGCGCAATCGGCGACCCTGTCGGAGTTCCGCGACCGCTCGTAAAGAGGACAATCTGTGCTCCGCCGGCGACCATGCCTGTGAGCTGCTCAATGTCCTGACCGGGCGTATCCATCCACACGAGACCTTTGCGGGTCGGAGTCTCCGCGTAATTGACCAGCTCCTGCAGCGGTCGGCTGCCAGCCTTGCTCGCAGCGCCGAGCGACTTTTCTTCCAAGGTGCTGAGACCGCCTTTGATATTGCCGGGGCTCGGATTTCCCTTGCGAATATCCACCCCCATTTTGATCGCCCGGTTTTCCATTGCGTTTATCACTTCATATACGCGCTTGGCTACCTGATCATTCACTGCCCGTTCGGCGAGCAGGTGCTCCGCCCCGATCAACTCTGTCGTCTCGGCGATGATGGCCGTTCCGCCCAAATCGACGATCCGGTCGCTGACATAGCCAACGGCGGGATTGGCGGAAAGCCCCGAGCAGGCATCCGAGCCGCCGCACTCTGTCCCCACGATCAATTCACTCATCGGACAGGGTTCCCGAAGCTGCGCCGACGCATCCTGCACCATCTGCGCAGCGATCTTCGCTCCTTGCGCGATTGCCATCAAGGTGCCGCCGTGATCCTGAATGGACACCACTTCAACAGGTTTGCCGATTTTCGCAATCTCCTCGGCGACGCTGCGTGCCTGATGCGTCTCGCATCCGAGTCCCAACACGACGACGCCATACACATTGGGGTTTGCCCCCATGCCCACATAGGTCCGAAAGGTTTGCTCGTAGTCGGCACCCAACTGTGCACAGCCATGCTGATGGATGAACGTAACCGTTCCCCTGACGAGATCGGTAATGCGCTTTGCCGCCTGCGTCGCACACGTAATGGTCGGAAGAATCAATACGTGATTGCGTATGCCAACCCGTCCGTCTGAACGGCGATACCCCCAAAAGTGATCCGGATTACTTGATGCCACGTAAATCCCCCCTGGCTCTTTTGCCTTCGATATTGTGGACATGTACATGTTCGCCTGGCGAAATATCGCGTGTGGCAATGCCAATCACTTCTCCGTATTTGCGAACGTCGCTGTCCTTGGCGATGGGAACGACCGCAAACTTATGGCCAAAATCAATGGGGTCGTTCAGCGTAACGGAAAACGTCTGCCCCTGGCAGGTGACGCTCACGACAGAGCCTGCCGGAATAGGCTCAAGGGCAACCGCGACGTGGTCGTGCGGGTTCAACATGACGGTTTTGTAGGGCTGCGTTTGGCTCATGATCGTTCCCCCTTTCTGGCTGTACTTGCATGCCCGTCTTTCGCTCTTGGGAGGGTCCACACACCATCTTGCTTGTTGAGATGGGGAAGATTCCAAGCGCTCAGTTTTCATGTATTTTCACAATTTTAAAAACTACTAATCGAATTTATCATACCTAATTACTCGGAATTTATCAATGTATGTTCGAGCTTTATATGTAGGATGAGTTCATGTGATTGAACGGGTTGGAAAAAAGTTGAGCCCATATAATTGTGTAAAAACGGAGTCTCTTTAAAATAAGAGAGCCATTTCAAAAACCCTCGGTTAGAATGAAGTTTGCGGACACCATTCTAAGAGAGGAGTTTTTGTTATGGCTCAACACCAGATTACTGTAGATTCACAACTTTTGCAGCAACTTTTTCTCGGAAATTCGCAGGATTCGGAGGTGGCCAGCTGTTGGAATCGGTATTGAATCAGGTATTGCAGGCCCAGGCTACGGAACAGCTGTCTGCGGAACCGTACGAACGTACAGATGAACGTCAAGGATATCGAAACGGTACAGATCCTCATCTACTGATCACGCGGGTGGGAACAATCACCAAGTTTCGCAAATCACGGAGGAACTGTGTGGAACCGAGTTCTCTAAATCTACTGTTTTCGATCTGTGTAAACGCCTAGATCCGATTGTAACAGCTTGGAACAACCGAACACTACGAAAGAGCGTCTACCCATTTCTCATTGTAGATGCCCTCGTTTTAAAGGTGCGTGAAGAGGGGCGTGTTCGCTCTCGCGGCGTGATGTTGGCCTATGGTGTAAACACAGAAGGCTACCGAGAAGTCCTTGGACTGATGTATGGAGATAGTGAAACAGAGATCAGTTGGAGCGAGTTTTTTAGCTGGCTGAAAGAGCGAGGCTTACGAGGCGTAGAACTGATTGTGTCCGATCAACATGGTGGGCTCGTACGAGCTATTCGTACCCATTTTCAAGGGGTGACGTGGCAACGGTATCAGACTCATTTATGCGAAATATCCTCGACGCCACCCCCAAGCAGTTGCAGAAGGAGTTGTATCCCCGTGTTCGTGCGATTTTGGAAGCACCTGATCTTGAGACGGCCCGGTTATTGTTGCAACAAACAGTGGAAATATACGAGGCCAAAGCTGCAAAGGCGATTTCCGTTTTGGAGAATGGTTTTGATGATGCCACAGCCGTTCTTCTGCTGCCCGAAAAGTACCGCAAAAGACTTCGGACAACAAATGGCATGGAGCGACTCAACGAAGAAATTCGCCGACGAGAACGTGTCATTCGCATTTTTCCTAACCGTGAATCTGTGATTCGCCTGATCGGGGCTTTGCTTATGGAGATAGACGAAAAATGGGCAAGCGGTAAGAAGTATTTCGATATGGAAGAGTATTTGGAATGGCGAGAAACGCAGGCAACAAAAGTGGTGTCTAAAGTGACGCGCATTGGCTAATTTTTTTCAAACCGAGGGGAATTTACACACGAATATGGACTTGATCGTTTTACCTGAAGAACTTGAAAACGAAATAGAGAGTAAAAAAGGATATTCGTTTATTTTTTTCCCCAACTTGTGGTCATTGTAAAAGGACAACACCTGTTATTGGTAAAATAAATAATGAAATGTAAATTGATATGAAGCAGTACAATTTACTTGAATTCAAAGATGGCTGAAAATACAATATTACAGCAACACCTACAGCTGTAAGGTCATATCAAGAACTATTAAAGAAAGTCCCGTGCTATTGTGGATGCATTGATGAGGAGCTTAAGTCTCATGAGTCCCATCAGTCTCATAAATCGCTTTACCATTGCTTTAATCAAAAACAAGAATCAGACAAGATCTACTGGACCGATCATGGAGCTAACTGTGGAATAAGTCTACAAGAATTGGAGGATGTAACTAAAAAAGACTTTTATTAATGAATCATACAAATTTTGAATATAGAATCAGGTTGTCTAATAATAGCGGATATAAGGGGGAAAATATGAGGAAATTCATTTGTGGCATGTTACTATTATCTATTTGTATGTTAACTGCATGCAGCAAAGGAACTGTTAACGGAACAGGAGATAAAACTGAGCAAAATACATTAAGTTCAAGTATTCAAGAGTCTATACTAAACTTAATCTCCTCTATAGATATTTCAATAAAAACGATGACAAAAGGTACCAAGTCTAACGAGGTTGTTGTTTTTGCGAACTTTCCATCTAGGGAGATGGATCTTGAGAGAAAATTGACAGCTTTACGTATTGTTAATCAAGTTATCAGAGATAATCCTTCTGTTACTACTATTACTTTATGGGATGATGAAATTTCAGCAAAAGAGTTTGCTGAAGATGGTGCGCAAGATGTAGAATGGGAAGGATTTAACCACCGTGTAGCTTTCGCAAACAAAGATGAACATGGAACAAGGGTCTTTTACGCTATAGGAAGAGATGATTTTGAAGATATTTCATTTGGTATGGCTCCAGTTGAGTAAAAAATGCTGCTTTTTATGATATGACAAGAAAAAGAAAAAATAGTAAAATTTGAACATAGCATTTGTATTCGCAGTATCTTTTCAGGCAATCCTGCCAGTCTACCGAACGTATTCGGTTAACAAGAATCGACCAGTTGGTCGCATGAAGGGTTATTCCGCCATGCTTCTAGCTGGTCGTTTTGTTGTGACCGGAGAAATGTTGAAGGAGGGGAGGGAAAAAAACAGATAATCATGAAATCATTAAGTTAGAAAGATTTGGAGGTCACAGCATGGAAAAGAAAGATAAAGTTAAGGATGTTTGAAGATAAGTCTAATGAAGTTTGGAAGAACTCCTTTATTAATGTAGAGGAGGTTAAGTATGAAAAAATCAGTCTATTTTTTGGGCGTGCTAATGATCATCTGTTACGGCTGTACAAATAGTACGGCTCAAGACCATACGAGAGAACCCGCTGTACAATCACCTGCACCAGATTCGCACCAAGTGGACCACGCAACGAAAACGAAAGAACAACCCGCCGTCTATGAACCTCCGAAGAAACAGGAAAACTACGATCATCTGACACAAACAGAAGTGCTCACGAAACTCCTGAATACCGTGGACAACTTTGATACGGCAGTGGGGAAATTTGAACTCCTGCGAAACGGATATACCACGCTGGTTGAATATAAGATTGCGCCGACAAGCGGCTACAGTAAAAGTACGCATGTTGATAAAAATTCCGGGAAATCGCGCATTCAACATATCTACTATCGGGACGGCAACGTTTGGCTTGTGGATGAGGAAAGGAAAGCAACCCGACGGATGAGGTACAATGCCGATCGTCATGCGGGAACACTTGAGCCGCAGCAGGCTTTTGGCAAGGATTCGCACGGAAACAACGTGACCCGTTACCGTGAACGTCCACCAATCGGTGCTGCGCAGACTTCGTTGTTTCCTTATGAAATTGCATCCAACTTTACAAGGGATTTGGACAAATGGGAAATTGAAAAACAAGATGAACAACTGCTGGACCATAATACCATCGTATTGAAAGGAATTCTGAATGAGGCTGCATCCAGAAAACAAGGTGCAAGCACGTTTCGTTTCTGGGTTGATAAAGATTCCGGGATTCTTGTGCAGTTTGAACTATACAATGCAAAGGGGGAAGTTGTCGACTACCTCCACCCCATTGAACTC
Organism: Brevibacillus thermoruber 423; assembly: GCF_000454065.1. Lineage (GTDB taxonomy): Bacteria > Bacillota > Bacilli > Brevibacillales > Brevibacillaceae > Brevibacillus > Brevibacillus thermoruber. Next base: position 347,535 of record NZ_KE695653.1, on the reverse strand, counting down.
AACGTGAATGTCCCGATTGATCGAAAAGAACTGGAATCGAATGTAGAGAGCTTGTTACAAAAATACCCCGTTGAAAACGAATAGACAAACTGCTTCGTTTCCCGACAACTCCTTGCCATTGAAACCGAATGCGCAGCTCTTCCTTTATTACTCAGAGGGGGTACCAGGGAATGCGACTGCAAAACAAGGCCGTCATTCATTTTACGATCATATCATAATGTGACAGCCGAGATCGGGTTTGCCCTGTTTCGCACGGATAAGGGTACTTATGTATACAAAACGTCGGATGGAGGGTTCACCTGGGAACTGATTCCCTCACGAATAACGGAATCGTGAGACGATGGCGGATGGATTTGCCATTCGTACGGATCGCAACGTCCGCGTATGGCAAAAAGCGAGATCCCCTTCAGCAGTACGTTGACTGCACACGTGCGAGATCCCCTCAAGGGGTCTCGCTGTTTTGTTTGCAGGAGAAAGGTTCTAGCAAGAAACGGCTAGATTATTGACAGGTGCAAATGAAAACCATTATCATTAACCTGTCTAACGTAGCAGTGACAATCATGATTACTGAATGAATGGAAGTGGGTTGCACAAATGTCAGCAGCGTCCAAACCAAAAACTCACATGCAAACCCGGCCCGTCCTGGCTTTGTTCATTCTCCTCGGCGGGTTGATACTGCTTGCGCTTGGTTTGACCCTTTCGATTTCAGTCGGTGCAGCCGACATTCACCTGCTGACGGTATGGGAAGCGGTCTTTCATTTTCAGCCGGATTTGACACAGCACCAAATCATTCAAGAATTGCGATTGCCTCGGGCGCTGTGCGGAGCGATGGTTGGCGCCGGTTTTGCCGTGGCGGGAGCGATCATGCAGGGGATGACCCGCAACCCGTTGGCAGACCCCGGCCTTCTCGGTGTGAATGCCGGTTCGGGCTTTGCGTTGGCGCTTTGTTTTGCGTTGTGGCCCGGCCTGCCTTTTCCGTACGTCATCCTGTTCTCCTTCCTCGGCGCCGGGCTGGGGGCAGGGCTGGTGTATGGAATCGGTTCATTGGCCAAAGGAGGACTGACTCCGGTCAGGCTGGCATTGGCTGGCGCAGCCGTTAGCGCCCTGCTCGTGGCACTTAGCGAGGGCGTGGCGATCTACTACCAGGTGGGGCAGGAGCTGGCCTTCTGGTACGCAGGTGGCGTTGCGGGAACCACGTGGCTTCACATCAGGATCATGTTCCCGTGGATTGTGGCTGGGTTGATCGCGGCGCTGATGCTTTCCCGTTCCATCACGGTGCTTAGTCTGGGAGAAGAAATGGCCGCCGGTTTGGGACAGCGAACGGGTCGTGTCAAGCTCGCCGGTGCCGTGATCGTTCTGATCCTGGCGGGGGCGGCGGTGTCTACGGTCGGCATGATCGGCTTTATCGGATTGGTCATCCCTCATGTGGCACGTTTTTTGGTAGGCGTAGACTACCGGTGGATCATTCCGTGCTCCGCGGTGCTGGGCAGTTTGCTCATGGTGTTTGCCGATATCGGAGCGAGAATGATCAATCCGCCTTACGAAACGCCGGTAGGCGCCCTGATTTCCCTGATCGGCGTGCCCTTTTTCCTCTACCTTGCCCGTAGGGAAAGGAGGGAATTGGGATGAAATCCATGCAGGCAGGAACCATGGAACACCGGCGAAAAATCCGCGCAGCCCAGGTCATGGCTGTGCTGGGCGCATTGATTCTCGCGGCGTTTCTCATCAGCATGAATACGGGTTTTATCAAACTTTCGCCGTGGGATGTCATGAAGACGCTGGTGGGCGCAGGCACCGAGAAACAGGAGCTTGTCTTGTTTGACTTTCGGCTTCCTCGTATCGTTCTTTCCGTCCTGGTGGGAGCGGGGTTGGCTGTCTCCGGGGCGATATTGCAAGGCGTTTCCCGGAATGCACTGGCTGATCCGGGCTTGTTGGGAATCAGCGCAGGGGCAGGCCTCGCGGTGATCCTGTTTATTTCCTTTTATCCGATGACGGAAGGCGCTCCTGTTTACCTGCTGCCGTTATGTGCGTTTGCAGGCGCTTCCCTGACCGCCGCCGTCATTTACTCCCTGGCCTTCCGAAAAGGACAGGGCGTTGCGCCGACACGGCTCATTCTGGTGGGGATTGCGGTTTCCGCGGGCATTAGCGCCGCCATGATCGTCCTCACGATCAAACTGAATCCCGAAAAATTCCAATTTGTTTCCGTTTGGCTGGCCGGCAGCATCTGGGGAGCGAACTGGCACTTTGTCATGGCTTTGCTGCCCTGGCTCATGATCCTGCTTCCCTATGTCATGGTGAAGGCACGGGTATTGGATATTCTTCGCTTGGGAGAACCGCTCGCGATTGGCCTCGGAACTTCCACGGAACGGGAACGGATCAGACTGCTTGCCGCAGCGGTTGGTTTAGCGGGCGCAAGTGTGGCGGTCGGAGGTGGCATCGGCTTTGTCGGTCTCATTGGGCCTCATCTGGCGAGGCGGCTGGTCGGTCCCCATCACCAGTATCTGATCCCCGCTTCCGCACTGGCGGGAGGGCTGCTCCTGATCGTTGCGGACACACTGGCCCGCTGGATTCTGCAGCCTTCGGAGATTCCCGTCGGCATTGTCGTGGCCATTATTGGCGCACCGTACTTCATCTATTTGCTGATGAAGACCTGATGAATGGAGGCGTAAGTATTTATGGGACGTCTGTACGCAAAGCAGGTAGATATCGCCTATGGTGATCGCATCATTGTGGAACAGTTGAGTCTGACCATTCCTACGGGGAAAATCACGGCTCTTGTCGGTGCCAACGGTTCCGGGAAGTCTACGATTCTCAAGACGCTGGCGCGGATTATGAAGCCGAAAGACGGGGCCGTTTTCCTGGACGGGAAGGCCATTCACAGCCAGTCGACCAAGGAAGTAGCGAAGCAGCTTGCCATTTTGCCGCAAAATCCAACGGCCCCCGACGGGCTTACCGTCTCCGAGCTGGTCGGCTACGGGCGGTTTCCTCACCAGAGAGGATTCGGTTCGTTGACGCAGGAAGACAAGCGAATCATTCAGTGGGCGATTGAGGTCACAGGCATCGTGGAATTTCGTGACCGCCCGGTTGAACAACTGTCCGGTGGGCAGCGGCAGCGGGCATGGATCGCCATGGCGCTGGCCCAGCAAACCGATTTCTTGTTTCTCGATGAGCCCACGACGTTCCTGGACATGGCTCACCAACTGGAAGTTCTCGAACTGCTGCACAAGCTGAATCAAGAGGAACAGCGCACGATTGTCATGGTGGTTCATGACCTGAACCATGCGGCGCGTTACGCCCAGCACATGATCGCGATCAAAAAGGGCAAGGTCGTTTGCGAAGGCGCTCCCGATCAGGTGATGACGCATGACGTGCTGCGTGAAGTATTCGGGATTGAAGCGGATATTGTTGCCGACCCCCGAACGGGGGTGCCGCTGTGCCTGCCGTATGGGTTGGCGCATGCATCGGTTGAACGAGCGCATTCGCATGAAAAAGGGGCATGACCCCGATGCCATCAAACGAACACGGTACATTCGACGGAAAAAGGTTGGATGTACCGTGTTTTTCTTATAGGAAAAGGGCATGCGTTCCTCGCCAGGGAAAGCGTAAGGCACAGAAAAACCCTTCCACGCGTTCGGTGGAAGGGCACAAGGCCCAATATGCAAACAGCGGTTGGAAGGTTGCGCTGTTATCCGGGAAATGCGCAGGTTTATGTAACCCCAGGTCATTGTACAGCACATCGAAGTTTTTCGCGCCGTAATAACGAAGTTCCTTGGCCGTTACACGCAAGAACATAACGGTTTCATTGCCGATCGCTTTGGCGATTTTTTCCCGTGCGTCTTTGGCTTTCTGCTCATAGGCTGCAATGACTTGTTTGGCCTCGTCTTCTTTTCCTACGATTTCAGCCGTCTTGATGAACGTTTGCCGCCAATCCTTCACGCCGTCTTTGGTTTCAGCGGGCTTGATGATGACGGTTGGCGCAATTTTGGACAACTGTTCGTAGACTTTGGCAAAAGCATCGCTAGCCACGATCAAGTCGGGCTGGGCATCCACGACCGCTTCCAGATTCGTAGAATTGACCAGCCAGCCCAAATTGACGGTGTTGGTCATGCGATCCTTCAAATACCAGGAAAACTCTTTACTTTTCGGTCCGCCGCTAACGGCCGCGTAGGGTGTTTCGTTCACGGACAGAAGAAAATCGATCATCGAAGGAAACAGAACCGCAATTTTTTCAGGTTTGGCCTTGATCACCGTTTCTCCCATCTCATGCTGGATGGTTCGGGATTCTTCCTGGGCTGGCGCTTTCGGTTCGGTTGTCGCAGCGGGGGCTGCTGTCTCCGAAATGCCGCTGCAGGCCGTCAGGAGAATGATAAGCGCGCAAAGAAGCAGGGCAATCCATGGTTGACGTGAATAAAGCAACATCAGATTCCTCCGTGTTATGGCTTCAGATTTTCAAACAGGGTGAGTTTCTCTTCAGCGGGCGTACGCGGTTTTGGTTCCGGAATCTGTTCGCTGTCGAAAAATCCCAGATGCAGAAACCCGACGATTTTCTCTCCGGGTTTTACCCCCAGCAGTTGGCGAACCTTGGGGTCCCAGTTGTGGTTGTTGGTTTTCCACACGACGCCAAGTTTCCGTTCCCATGCCAGCAGCTGAAAGTTCTGGATCATGGCGGCTGATGCCGCAAAGTCTTCTTCCCATTGTTTCGGTCGAGGGTCTTCCGACATGATGACAATCAAAAAGGCGGAAGCCTGCGCGTGAAAATAGGTGCGCATCTTGTCCTGCTGATCGTTCGGAAAGGCCTGAAGAAGATACTCGATGAAGCGTTCCTTTTCGTCTGTGGACACGAACAGAAAACGCCAAGGCTGCCTCAACCCGTGAGTGGGGGCCCAGACGGCGTCATTGAGAAGATCGATGATCAGTTCCTTGGTAACAGGCTCATTCGTAAAGGAACGTATCGTTCGTCTTTCACGAATGATTTTGGCTATGGAAGTTGGTTCTTCCGCTCGCACGTGCTTCACCATTCAGCCACCACCTTTCACTGATAATGAAAATCATTATTACGAATCCATTATAATGGGGTTCATGCCAAGAAACAAGCAAGAAATGATAGGGGTTCTCGCATTCGCCTCAACTGCCGGGGCAGTGAACAGTAGCGATGGCCGGTCACGGGAACACGGGAAAATCAATTGACAGATTCATCCATTCGTGATACCGTACCAGTATACGCAAAGGATGAAATTTTCTGGAAAGGGGGCTGTCTGTCATGATCAGGATTTGGATTCCGTTTGATGCCGGTCGCAACTCCATATCTCATGACGTGACCTCCCTCCTGACGCGAAGAGCAGTACGGTGCACACGAGCCCTTTTCGCTGCGTAAGCGTAAGCAGGCGCAGGTCACGCACCCTCGTGGCATGCGCTTTTCCTATCGTTGACTCGCTGTGACAAAGCACACCGCTTTCGAGTGGTGTGCTTTTTTGTCTGGAAATGAATGAGGAGGGGAACAACATGCTGTCGGTCATACGAAAGCTCGGATGGTTTTTCAGGCAGGAGTGGAAACGGTATACGCTGGCCGTGTCGCTGCTCATTTTTGTCGGCATCCTGGAGGTGATGCCGCCGATGATGGTGGGCCGCTCGATTGACGCCATTCAGCACGGTACGCTGACGTGGGCAGGGATGACGCAGACGCTGCTCTTGCTGGTCGGCATCGCGGTGGTCGTGTACCTCATCACCTACGTGTGGATGTATCAGTTGTTTGGAGGGGCGTTCGTGGTGGAGCGGCTGATGCGGTCGCGGCTGATGCGCCATTTTCTCAAGATGAGCCCGCCCTTTTTTGAACGGAACCGCACGGGTGACCTGATGGCGCGGGCGACGAACGACCTGCAGGCGATTTCGCAAACGGCCGGCTTTGGGATTTTGACGTTCATTGACTCCACGGTTTGGATGGCGACGCTCCTGGTGACGATGATTGCGTTTGTCTCCTGGAAGCTGACGCTGGCGGCCATTTTGCCGCTGCCGATCATGGCGGTCCTGATCCGTTTTTACGGGAAATGGATGCATGCGCGGTTTACGGCGGCGCAGGACGCGTTCGGGGAGATGAATGACGGAGTGCTGGAGACGATCTCGGGCATTCGTGTGATCCGGGCCTACGTGCAGGAGCGGGCGGCGGAGAAGCATTTTGCCGACGTGACCCGGGACGTGCTGGAGAAAAATCTGGCCGTCGCCAGGATCGACTCCCTGTTCGAGCCCACGATCAAGATGTTTGTCGGGGCCAGTTACCTGATCGGGCTTGGGTACGGGGCCTCCCTGGTCTTTCACAACGAATTGACGATCGGCGGGCTGGTGTCCTTCAACGTGTACCTGGGCATGCTGATTTGGCCGATGTTCGCGATCGGCGAGATGATCAACGTGATGCAGCGGGGCAATGCCTCTCTGGACCGGGTCACTGAAACGCTCGGCTGTCCGCCTGACGTTCCCGAACCGGAGGAGACGATCGCGGTGGAACGTCCCGAACGGATCGCATTCAAACACGTGACGTTTCGTTATCCGACGTCTGCCGTCAACAATTTGGAGGACGTGACCTTTACTCTGGAAAAGGGGCAGACGCTGGGGCTGGTGGGACGCACCGGCAGCGGCAAAACGACGCTCGTCAAGCAGTTGCTGCGGGAATATCCGCCGGGAGAAGGGGCCGTCACCATCTCCGGCATCCCGATCGACCGGATCGACATGGACCGGCTGAAATCGTGGTACGGGTATGTGCCGCAGGAGCAGTTTTTGTTCTCAAGAACGGTGAGGAACAATATTGTATTTGGCAATGGCGGCGCGACAGCGGAGCAGTTGGACGACGCGATCGCGGCATCGGCCTTCCAAAAGGATTTGGCTTACCTGCCGCACGGGTTGGAAACGCTTGTCGGGGAAAAAGGCGTCGCGCTCTCGGGCGGACAGAAACAGCGGGTCTCCATCGCGCGGGCGCTGATTGCCGATCCGCCCATTCTCATCCTGGACGATGCGATGTCGGCGGTGGACGCGCGGACGGAAGCGGAGATCATCGCCAACATCCGCCGGGCGCGTGCCGGCAAAACGACGATCATCACGGCGCACCGGCTCTCCGCCGTTCAACACGCCGATCTTATCCTGGTGCTCGACGAGGGACGGATTGTGGAGCGGGGCACGCACGATCAGCTTATGGAACAAGGCGGCTGGTACAAGGAGCAGTTTGAACGCCAGCAAGTGGAAGCAAAACTGACCGGGAGCGGGTGAAACAAAACGTGAGTATGGAGAAGGAACAGTACGATTTGGAGATGGACCGGACCGCCGGCAGCCTGGCCAAGACAGGCAGGCGGCTGATGCGTTACGCGCTGCATTTCAAAACCTCGCTGATCCTGGCGCTGCTCATGCTGGCCGTCGCCGTGGGCACGGACCTGGCCGGGCCGCTCATCGCCAAGCGGATGATCGATGTGCACATTTCCGGCATCGAGCAGCCCTGGTACGAGACGAAGGTGGAAGGGCCGTATGCGGTCGCGTACGGCGAAACGCTGTACAAACGGGCGGACCGCTTTGCCGCCGACGAGCCGCGCGGTGCGGAGGTCAGGGTCCTGCAGGTGAACCGGGATTACTATTTTGTCGAAAGCCCGCTTGCTTTTGACGGCGATCGATCCATCACGGAAAACGGGCGCTTGATGATCACAAAAGGGGAGCAGATGAAGACCTATGAAGCGCGCAGGCTGACTGCCGGGGAGATGTTCATGTTTTTCCGCCCGGAGATGAACGGGCTGCTTGACCTCTGCCGGGTCTATTTCGGGCTGCTCGTCATCTCGGCGCTGTTCAGTTACGGTCAGCGGTACCTGCTGCAGGCTACGGCCAACCGGATCATCCGAAAAATGCGGACGGACGTGTTCGCTCACATTCACCGGCTGCCGATCCGCTATTTTGACAATCTGCCGGCGGGAAAGGTCGTGTCGCGGATCACCAACGACACGGAATCGATACGAGAGCTGTACGTATCGGTGTTGGCCAACTTTTTTACCGGTTCGATTTACATGATCGGGGTGTTTGCCGCCCTTTTCGTGCTGGATGTCCGGCTGGCGGCGATCTGCCTGTTCATCGTGCCCGTGCTGGCGGTGTGGATGTACGCCTACCGGCTGTTCGCCAAGCGGTACAACCGCGTCATTCGCTCCACCGTTAGCGAAATCAACGCCATGATCAACGAATCGATCCAGGGGATTGCGGTGATTAAGGCGTTTCGCCGGGAGAAACAAACGGAGCGGGAGTTCGAGGAGTACAATACTCGCCACTTCACGTACCGGAGCAAGCTGCTCAGCTTGAACGCCCTGACCGGCCACAATCTGGTCGGGGTGATCCGGACGATCGCCTTTGTGGCGCTGATCTGGTATTTTGGCGGCGTCTCCATCGCCGGAGCGGAGGGAGCGATCTCGCTCGGCGTGCTGTATGCGTTTGTCGATTATCTGAACCGGCTGTTCCAGCCGATTGTCGGTATTGTGAATCAACTGCCCAACCTGGAGACCGCGCTTGTCTCCGCAGAGCGGGTATTCGTCCTGCTCGACGAGGAGGGCGAAGACGTCTCGGACCAGAAGATGGAGCGGTACCGGGGGAAAGTGACCTTCGAAGACGTATGGTTCGCCTACAAGGATGACGAGTATGTGCTCAAAGGCATTTCGTTTGAGGCGATGCCGGGACAGACGGTGGCGCTGGTCGGACATACGGGGTCCGGGAAAAGCTCCATCCTGAATCTGCTCTTCCGTTTTTATGACGCAAGCCGCGGACGTATTGCCATCGACGATCGGGACATTCGCGAGATGCCCCGGCAGACCGTGCGGGAGCACATGGGCATCGTGCTGCAGGACCCGTTCCTGTTTACGGGAACGATCGCGTCCAACGTGTCGCTGGGTGATCCTGCCATCTCCCGGGAGCGCGTGGAAAAGGTGCTGAGCGAGATTGGAGCGGATCGCCTGCTCAAGCATTTGCCCAACGGCATCGACGAGCCCGTGGTGGAAAAAGGCAGCACCCTGTCGGCGGGCCAGCGGCAGCTCATTTCGTTTGCCCGCGCGCTTGCATTTGATCCCGCCATCCTGATCCTGGACGAAGCCACCTCCAACATCGACACGGAAACGGAAGCGATCATCCAAGAGGCGTTGGACGTGGTGAAAAAGGGGCGGACGACGTTTATCATCGCGCATCGGCTGTCGACGATCAAACACGCCGATCTGATTCTCGTCCTGGACCGGGGCGAAATCGTGGAGCGGGGAGACCACGAGACGCTGATGAAGCTGGGCGGCCGCTATTATCACATGTATCAGCTTCAGCAGGGAGAGCGGGTGTCATTCAGCGAGACGACGGGGACACTGTCTCCGGGCATGGTGTAAACCGCGCAAGAACAAACTCCCTCGCAGCCGCAGCCGGCAGAGGGAGTTTGCCTGCAAGCAAGAGGGGATCACGTTCATGCGCGCGCATGGGGGAAGGACGTGCCGGATCGGACGGGAACCTTTTTCACCCGTCCCGCCTGTCTCCCATCGCCTCGGCGATGGCTTCCGCCAGCTTTTCGGGATGGTGGGAGCCGATAATCAGCAGTTTGTTGTCGTTCAACCGCAGTTTGACCCCGCGATTTCCGCTGACGATGTAGGCCCATCCGCCGGGAAACCATCTGATGCCCCATCCGCCAAAATCCCAGAACGGGCTGAATTGGCACACTTCATGCGACGCAATGCCCGTGTAGGGGATGCGGCGGCGGACGAAGGGGAAATAGCGGATCGACACCCCCTGTTCCGTTACCTCCACCACCAGTTTGGACAAGAACAGCGCGGTGATCAGGAACGGAAGCACAATACCCAACAACATCCAGGTGATCCACGCTTCCGCCGCGGACATTGGCTCATCAACCGTTCTTCCCAAAAAAATCCGCTGGTAGAAATCGTACGAAAAGGTGGACACCATCAAGATATCGATGGCAATCACAATCGCCCACAGCCATATCTGCCGAAAACGCTGGACTTCGCGATAGTACACGGTTTCATCAGTACGCATTTCTCTGATCCTCCGCTTCCATCATGGGTTCCGTTCATCAGCATCCTTGTTTTGATTATACATCAATCATCACTGATATCCATCGTGCCGCACCCGTGTGATCTCCCCACGCCCTACGCCGATCACTTGTTTGCCATCGGTGAGACTGCGGCGGTCAAGGGTGTGGCCGGGCTGAAAGGCGCAGCAATACATAGACAGCTATCGCCAAAAACTGAAGGACGTCGCCTCGTTGATGGAACAATCCGGCGAGAAGGGAAAAACGGCCCTGTTTTTGATGACGTGGGGCAAAGGATTTAACTACTATGGTGGGGTGCGCATGTCTCCTTATTACAAGGAGCTCGGCTTTACGCCATTTGACAAAATGGGGGATTACGGCGAAATCAGCCTGGAGGGCGTAAGCGAGTTGAATCCGGATTACATTTTTCTGGGGGAGGACTTTACCCGCTCGGCGGACGTAGCGCTGAAGGAACTGGAGCAAAATCCGGTCTGGAAGAATCTGCGCGCTGTGAAGAACAACCGCGTGTTCGTTGTGGATACTGAAATCATGGGCCCGTTGGCGATGGGGCAGTACAAGGGTCTGGACGTGATCGAAAGCATCATGAAGGGCGGCAAATGACCGTTGGCGTTTCACCGCGAACAACGAAGAAACCTCCTTATCCGGAGGTTTCTTCGTTCTTTGCCTATCTTAATGCTCAATCAAACGATTCAACGGCACCGTCTGTTCCTTTTCCGGTTCACCCAGGGGATAGATGCGGGCCGTTTCGTTCTGTTCATCGACATGCTGGATGTAGACGGGAGTGCCGTCGCAGGTCACGTTTGCCATGACGGGGGAAGCGGCAATTTCTTTTGCCCGTTGTTTGTTCATCGTCCTGCCCTCCTTGTCGTTGTTGCCAGTGATATTGTGTGCCCCCGGCGTTATTCATATGCGGACGCGGACGGGATCGCATGGTAGAATAGAGCGGAGCCATCTTTTGGATGAGAGCGGGGCGGATCGATTTCGCCGCGTCTGCCGTTTTCGGAGGATGAACAAACCATGCATCAAACGCACACGCTCCAAGAAAAACTGCGTCAGTTCCTGTCCGTTCTGCTGCCGATTCTGGTCTCGCAGTTGGCCCTGTTTGCCATGACCTTCTTTGACACCATCATGTCGGGCCACGCCAGTCCCGTCGATCTGGCGGGCGTGGCGATCGGGTCGAGCATCTGGGTCCCGATTCAGTCGGGACTGACCGGTATCCTGCTGGCGGTGACGCCGATGGTGGCCCAACTGGTCGGTGCCATGCGGAAGGATCAGGTGCCGTTTACGGTCATGCAGGCGCTCTATTTGTCCGTCGTGATCGCCGTCGCCGTCATCCTGTGCGGCGCGCTGGTTCTCCAGCCGATTTTGAACAGCATGAATCTGGAGACGGACGTTCGCGACATTGCCCGGCGATTCCTGATCGCGCTGTCGTTTGGCATCGTGCCCATGTTTGTCTACACCGTGCTGCGCTGTTTTATCGACGCGCTCGGCATGACGCGGGTGACGATGGTCATTACGCTGATTTCCCTGCCGATCAACGTCGCACTGAACTACGTGCTCATTTTCGGGAATTTCGGGTTTCCCCGGCTCGGGGGCGTCGGTGCGGGGGTGGCATCGGCCATCACCTATTGGTGCATTGCCCTGATCAGCTTGTACGTGGTGCATCGCGTCGAGCCGTTTACCGAATACAGGATGTTTTCGCGGCTGTTCCGCGTGTCCTTGCCCGCGTGGAAAGAGCTGCTCCGGCTGGGCGTGCCGATCGGCTTCTCGATCTTTTTCGAGGTGAGCATTTTTGCCGCCGTCACGCTGCTGATGAGCCAGTTCAACACGGTCACGATCGCGGCTCACCAGGCGGCGATGAACTTCGCTTCGTTTATTTACATGGTGCCGCTGAGCATCTCCATGGCGCTCACCATCGTGGTCGGGTTTGAAGTGGGGGCGGAACGGTTCCGGGACGCGCGCCAGTACAGCTACCTGGGAATCGGGATCGCCCTGGTGATGGCGAGCTTGTTCGCCGTCGGGCTGTTCCTGTTTAGCGAACAGGTGGCCGGCTTTTACACGACCGACCCGGACGTGCTTCAGCTTACGCAGCAGTTCCTGATGTACTCGATTCTGTTTCTCCTGTCGGACGCGGTGGCTGCCCCGATCCAGGGCATTTTGCGCGGGTACAAGGACGTGACGGTCCCGTTCGTCGCCGCGCTTGTCTCCTACTGGGTGATTGGCCTGCCGCTCGGCTATCTCTTGGCCAACTACACCTCCCTGGCCGCGTTCGGGTATTGGATCGGCCTGATCGCCGGCCTGGCTGCGGGCGCCGTGTTTTTGTTCGGCCGGCTGCTTCTGATGCAGCGGCGGACGGTCAAAGCGACGTAGCTGTTTTTATCCCTGTCTCGCATGGTATAAGCAATCCGAGAGCAGTCTTAAAGCGCTCTCGGATGCTTTTTTGCGCAGACTCATGAAAAGTAAAGGGGTGGATCACGTTGTTGAAACAAGCGGAAGACGTCCTGCACAAGCACTTCGGTTACCCGTCGTTTCGGGAGGGGCAAAAACAGATCGTCCACAGCCTGCTGTCCGGCCGCGATACCGTGGGCATCATGCCGACCGGGGGCGGGAAGTCCATCTGCTATCAGGTCCCGGCCCTGCTGTTTGACGGGCTGACGATCGTCATCTCCCCGCTCATCTCGCTGATGAAAGACCAGGTGGACGGGCTGGTCAGCGCGGGGATTCCCGCCACCCAGATCAACAGCACGCTGGATTACGCGGAAGTGCGCCGCCGGCTGGAGCACGCCCGCCAAGGGGCGTACAAGCTGCTGTATCTGGCGCCGGAGCGGCTGGAGTCGGAACACTTTCTTACCTGGGCCAACGAACTGCCCGTGTCGTTTGTCGCGGTCGATGAAGCCCACTGCGTCTCGCAGTGGGGGCACGATTTCCGCCCCAGCTATCTGGCGGTTGCCCGGTTCGTCCAATCGCTGCCGAAACGGCCCGTCGTGGCGGCGCTGACGGCTACGGCTACGCCCGAAGTGACGGAGGACATCCGCCGGCTGCTCGGGCTGCGGGACGAAGCCGTCTTCATCTCCGGCTTTGCCCGGGACAACCTGGTCTTGTCCGTGCGCAAAGGTGAGGACCGCCGCCGCTTTGTGCTGGACTATCTGCGGGCCCATCCGGAGCAGGCCGGTATCGTCTATGCGGCGACCCGAAAAGAGGTGGACGGGCTGTACGAGTACCTGCGGGAACGAGGGTTGTCCGTCACCCGCTACCACGCCGGCCTGAGTGAAGCGGAGCGGGCGGGCAACCAGGAGGCGTTTCTGTTTGACGACGTCCGGACGATGATCGCCACCAACGCGTTTGGCATGGGCATCGACAAGTCCAATGTCCGCTACGTGATCCACTACAACATGCCGAAAAATCTGGAAGCCTACTACCAGGAAGCCGGACGGGCGGGCAGGGACGGCGCCACAAGCGAGTGCATCCTGCTGTTTCACCCGCAGGATATCCGGACGCAAACGTTTTTGATCGAGCAGAACCAGCTCGCGGATGAGCGGAAAGAAGCCGAATACAAAAGGCTGTACGCGATGATCGATTACTGCCGGACGCCCCGGTGCCTGCAGCAGCACATCGTGCAGTACTTCGGCGAGACGTCGGCGCAGGCCTGCGGCCGATGCGGCAACTGCACCAACGAGGCGGAACTGGTGGACATCACGGTGGAGGCGCAAAAAATCTTTTCCTGCGTCAAGCGGATGAGGGAACGCTTCGGCGTCTCGCTGACGGCCCAGGTATTGAAAGGCTCGAAAAACAAGAAAGTGGCCCAGTTCGGCTTTGACAAGCTGCCCACCTATGGGGTGATGAGCGAGTACACGGAGCAGGAGATTGCCGACCTGATCCATCTGCTGATTGCCGAGGGATATCTGGGCATGACGGAAAGCCGCTATCCGGTCGTGACGCTGGCGGAAAAAGCGATCCCCGTGCTGAAAGGGGAAGAGAAGGTGTGGCAAAAGGTATGGGTTCGCCCCTCCAGGCAGGAAGACGACGACGAGCTGTTTGAGCGGCTGCGGCGGCTTCGCAAGGAGATTTCCCAGCGCGAAGGCGTGCCGCCCTACGTCATCTTCCACGACAGCACCTTGCAGGAGATGAGCCGGCTGTGTCCGACCGACAAACGGGCGATGCTTGGCGTCAAAGGCGTCGGCGAGTCGAAGTTTGAGAAGTACGGCGCGATGTTTTTGGCGTGCTTGCAGGCGTACGCCAATGAGAAGGCCGGTGTGTGAACACGCCGCCCGCACAGCAAAAAGCCGTGACACGAAGCGCGTCACGGCTTTTCCCATTACAGGCCCGCGCTTCTTTCCGCCCGGCCGCGGGGAAGCCGCTTCGTCTGACCGTTGAGATAGAGCAGAAAGAGCAGCAGCAGGAGCCCCTGTGCCACGATTGCGGCCGATACGGAGGCGCCGAGGTAGACGATGAAGTAGTAGAGGCCGGAGCCGACCAGCATGAGGATGTTTTCGACGAAATTCTGGATCGCGATCGTCTGCCCGGTACCGACGACCTTTTTTCCTTCCTCCTGCAGGACGGTGTTCATCGGGACGATAAACACGCCGCCCATGAAGCCGACCAAAAGCAGGAACAGGATGGCGATCGCCGTGACGTGAAACCAGGGGAACAGCAGAATCAGCAGGAACATCCCGAATCCGTAGACAACCGAACGGTAGAACCGGTTCAGCGGGATCAGCCGGGGCGCGAGAAACGCGCCGAAGATGATCCCGATCGAGGTGGTGGCCAGGATCAGCGAGACGGAAAAGCTCTCCGGATGGATGCCGAGCGCGGCGGGAATCCAGGCTAGCACCGCGACCCGCAGAACGGCCGAGCTCATCCAGAACGCGCCGGTGCCGATCAGGGAGAAGCTGGTCTCCGGCCGTCCCATCAACTGCCGGAAGTTGTGGAAGAACCGCCGCGCCTCCGCGCCGTAGCGAATCCGGGGGTTGCCGTTGAGGCGCGGGATAAAAAACGTCATCGCCACGGAACAGACGTACAGGGCCATGCAGATCAACGAGGAGATCAGGGGAGGCGTCATCGAGGCGATGGCCCCTCCGCCGCCGATCCCGGTCAAAATGGCGATGATCGTGTACGCTTCGATTCGCGCGTTGGCGCGGAACAGGTCGTCTTCGCTGTGCGTCAGCTCCGGCAGAATCCCGTACTTGGCCGGGGAGTAGACGACAGCCCCCACCCCGACCGTGAAGTAGCTGAGCATCAGCATCAGGATGCTGGCATGATCGGTCACCAGCAGCAGCAGGACGCCGAGCGCCTTGATCAGGTTGCCGATCACCAGCACCACCGATTTGGGATGCTTGTCGGCAAACGGGCCGACGACCGGGGCGAGGACGATGTACGGCAGGAAAAACGACATCGAGACGAGTGCGAGCATCGCGGGAGAAAAGCCGTTCTCCCGCAGCAGATTGGCGATCACAAACAAAATCATGTTGTCGGCAAACGCGGACAAAAACTGCGTAACGTACAGGGCC
Organism: Brevibacillus thermoruber 423; assembly: GCF_000454065.1. Classification (GTDB taxonomy): domain Bacteria; phylum Bacillota; class Bacilli; order Brevibacillales; family Brevibacillaceae; genus Brevibacillus; species Brevibacillus thermoruber. The sequence continues at coordinate 331,977 of NZ_KE695653.1, read as the reverse complement.
TGAAGCGGCTGCCATCTCGTCTTCACGACGCGTTCCTCCCTTGTTCGGCCAACTGTTTCAGCGCGACGTAATCGGTTTTGCCGCTGCCCAGGAGCGGCAGTTGTTTGATGACGTGCACGGCGGACGGCAGCAGCAGGGGAGAAAACTGCCTCTCTGCCAGGTACGCCCGCAGCCGGTCCGTGCGCACGGATTCGTCGGTCGTGTACAGCACGATTTTTTCGCCCCTGCGCGGGTCGCTGACGGCGATGGCGGCCAGCTCGGAGTGGCCGAAACACTGGGCGGCCAATTCTTCCACCAGGTTGAGCGAGACCATCTCGCCGGCGATTTTGGCGAAGCGTTTCAACCGCGACTGGATCGTGAGAAAGCCGTCGGCATCCTGTTCCACCAGATCGCCTGTCGGGTACCAGTCGTCTGCCGGGAGGAAACCCTTGCCGTGAATCAGGTACCCTTTCATCACGTTGGGCCCTTTGACCAGCAGATGGCCGCCTCGGGCGATGCCCTCCACCGGCTCCAGACGGGATTCGATGCCGGGCAGCAGCCGTCCGACGGTACCCGGCCTGTTGGCCAGCGGCGTATTGAGCGACAGGATCGGAGACGTCTCCGTCGCGCCGTAGCCTTCAAAAATCCGCACCCCGAATTTCTCCATCCACAACTGCCGGACATCCGGTTTCAGCTTCTCCGCACCGGCGAAGACGTAGCGGAGCGAATAGAAGTTGTAGGGATGGGCGGCTTTGCCGTACCCGGCCAGGAAGGTGGAAGTGCCGAACAGGATCGTCGCATTCTGGTCGTAGCACAGTTCGGAGATCACCTTGTAATGCAGCGGGCTGGGGTACAGAAAGACGGGGACCCCGGCGACGACCGGAAGCAGGGTGCCTGCCGTCAGCCCAAAGCTGTGAAACATCGGCAGCGCGTTGAAAATCTTGTCGCGGGCGGTGATGTCGATCACGCTGGTCACCTGCTGGATATTGGCGTACACATTGGTGTGCGTCAGGACGACGCCTTTCGGTTTGCTTTCGCTGCCCGAGGTGAACAGGATCAGTTCGTTGGCGCCTGCCTGCGACCGCTGGCCGGTCAGGTAGCGGAAAAGGGCGGTGAGCTTGTTGCCGGTGGTCGCGGAGGCTTTCACATCCTCCAGGTAGATGATCGCGACGCGCTCGGAAAGGCCCTGGATCAGATGCTCCAGCTTCCCTTTTTCGATAAACACGCGGGAAGTCAGGACCGTGTGGATGCCCGCCGTCTCGCAGCAGTCCAGGAGTGACCGGACGCCGAGCGAGAAGTTCAGGATCGCGGGGGTGATTCCCAACCGAAACAGGGAGAGCAGGGTGACCAGATGACCGACCGAGTTGGGCAGGAGCACGCCGACGGTCCGTTTGCCGGCCAAGAGCGTGTTCCACTTGTCGCCGAGCAGGTAGCTGGCGATCAGCAGGGTGCGATAGCTGACGGAGGAGGTCAGATCCTTGGCGATCATCTGCCTGGCGCCGTGGATGCGGGCCGCTTCCAGCACTTCGTCAAACAGGTTGACGTCCTGCTTCATCCGCGCCCGGAACAGCTCGGTCTGCAGCGTGCGCAGGATCAAGTCGCTCGCCGCCGCCTTCTGCTCGCGCATCGATTCGTGTTCGTTCTTCTGCAGGGTGAACGGCGTGCCGATGGAAATGGTCACTTTCGGGAACCAGGCGATCCGCACTTTGCCTTTCAGATAGGAGAACACCGACCGTTCCAGCCCCTGGATGATGACCGGATAGACGGGAGCGCCGGTGCGGATGGCCAGATAGCCGACGCCGCTGTAGATTTTCATCAGGCCGCCGGTGGTGGTGATCCGTCCTTCCGGAAAAATCACCAGCGATTCACCGTTTTTGAGCACCCGCAGCATGTGCCGAATCGAGTAGGGGTTGAGCGGGTCGACCGTAACGTGCTTGCGGAAGCGAAGGAAAAAGGCGAATCTTTTGGCGATTTCAGTGTTGGCCACAAAAGTGGTGGTGGACGGCAGGACAAAGGCCAGCAGGACCGCGTCCAGGAGCGAGACGTGGTTGGGGATGATGATGCAGGGCCGGGAGACGTCCAGTTTGTCGAGGCCCCGGAAGCGGGGGCGGAACCAGAGATAAAGAATCCACTTGACGAATCCATACATGAGTGCCATTACGGACCACACCTTTACGAAAAAATAAGTGCTTGCAGCTTTCATTCTAAGGAGTGGCCCCGGCAAAAAAAGTACCAACTTTCATTGGTACCTGGTCATAACACCTGCTGGGGGCATGGTGGACGCGCCTCAGAGCATCTTTTTCTGCTTCGCTTTGGCGGCCGCTTCCTTGCTTGTTTTGACGCCCATTTTTTTCAAAATGCGGTTGATGTGATTTTTGATCGTCCGCCTGGTGATGTGCAGGGTCTGTTCAATCTGGGACTGGGTGCGGCCCTGGTCGATCAGCCGCAGGATGTCTTTCTCCGCCGGGGAGAGCAGCTTTTGGGCCTCTTCCTGTTTCAAGCGCAGAAACTCGCTGCGCAAAGCGGCGGCCGCGGTGGGGTGGATCGCCGATTGGCGGTGGTGGGCCGCCCGGATGGCATCGGGGATCTCCTTGAAGTTTGCCTTGCTGATGTAATTGACGGCACCTGCGGAAAAGGACTCGACGATCACGTCTTGCGCCGTCAGGGAAGTCAGCATGATGATGCAGCAGTCGTCCCGCATGTCGGCGAAGGCAAGCGCGGTGTCGATACCGTCCAGATTGTTTTCGCTCAAATTGATGTCCATCAGGACCACGTCGGCTTCGCAGCGTTCAAACCGCTCGATCGCCTCTTCCTTGGACCCGGCTTCGCCGACGACGGCGATGTCGGCTTCCCGGTTGAGATAATCGGCCAGGCCTGTTCGCCAGGCCGGGTCGTCCTCCACGAGAAACACGCGGATTTTTTCCATCGTTTTCACCTCCTAGGCCTCCGCTCTGCCGGCTCGCGCGACACGCCTGCGCGGGAAGAACAGAAACGCGGTCGTACCTTTGTCCTTGACGCTGTATATCTCCAGCATGCCCTGGTGCTTCTGCATCACGTTGTAGCAGTAGGACAGCCCCAGGCCGAAGTTTTGGCCGGTCTTCTTGGTGGAAAAAAACGGGTCGAACACGTAGGGCAGATGCTCCTGGGCAATGCCCACGCCCGTATCGGCCACCGCGATGACCAGGTGCTTGTTGGACAAGAACATCTGCAGCGTGAGCGTGCCGCCCGCTTTCATCGCCTCCAGGGCATTCATGCAGAGGTTGGTGAGAATCTCCCGGAGCTGCACCGGATCACAGGTGAGCCGCAGCGTCTCGTCCAACTCGGTGACGATGTGGACGCGCTGCTTGTCGGCGCAAGGCTTTAGCACGTGCAGCACCTGGGCAATCACTTCGCCGGGGTTCACGGTTTCCTCGCGCAGCACGATGTCCTGCAGTTGTCCCTGAATCCGGTTGGCCATATTCAGAATATGCTGGGCCGATTGGGCCAAAATCCGCGCGTCTTCCTGCAGGGCCGGCTGGTTGGTCTCGGCGGCGCGGGATTGAATCCGGTCGGCGTAGAGCAGGATTTTGCCCACTTCGTTCTTGATCGTGTGGTTGACGATCTGCGCCCCGGAGGTCATCGCCCGCAGCGTGCTGTCCAGGCGCCGCTTTTCCACGCGCAGCTTCACGCCGAGAAACCCGTACTTCACGCTGATGAATAAAATCAGAAAAAACTGAATTCCGACGACCAGGCTGTTGTACCGCCAGGCGTCGTACAGGTTTTGCGTCCGCATCACGTAGATCAGGATGAACACGAACAGCAGGGGAATGATGACGAGCATGTTGGTAAACAGACGGCTCTTTTTGACGAGCGGGTCCTTTTCCTTCCGGTACAGCAGCACGAGCATCAGACTGGCCGCGATGAAATAGGGAAAGACCCAGGCGACCATGATCCAGTAGTTGAACGCGAGCACCGGGTAGATCGGCGTGATCGCCCACATGACCAGCGGCGGGACGAGGGCGGCGTACTGAATCAGCCGCTTCGTCTTACGCGTGAACCAGTCGCCGGAGTGGACGGCGAACATGAGGTACGTGTACGGCAGCCCCACCTGACAGAGGAAGGAGGCGCTTCGGCTGGTGAACAGCAGCAGAAACGCCAGCGCCGGATAGCGGGCCGCGTAGTCCTGCACCAGCGGATACAGCGTCTCGTCGATTACGGCGGAGAAAAAGCCGCCTCCCCCGACAAACGCGGTCGCGCTCCCCCAGCGGGCGGACGTGCTTTTCGGATCGGTAAAGAGGACAAATAACCCGAAGGCCCAGATGGCCAGCAAGATCAAGATCATCATCGCGGAAGTCTCCTGTCATTCGTCTACGCTTATTATACCGTAACGGGGGAGAAGGGGGAGACGGCAGATTCCGGGCAGGCGTTCGCGCTGCGGGCGGTGCCGCGTTCGCCTGCTTCCGTTACGATTTGCGGCTAAAGTAAGGACCGCACCAGCCGGTCTCGTGTGTTCGCACATACGTCCAGGTAAATTCTTTATCGACAACGTACACATCCATTTCGTTCAGGAGGTCATCCGCGGTTAGCATGGAGGAGTTCTCCAGAATGAACGCATCGTCCGAATGTTGATAAAACAAGAAACACGCCTTCTTTGGCTCTTCGTTGAAGGCTTTTTCGGCGCTATCTCCCTCCAAACACGCTTTTTTCCCGTAACTGAACAAGTGCCATAAATAGCCATGGGCAACATTCAGATAAATGGAGCGTTTCTCGTCATCACTCAGATGATTGGCAAAGTGATGTTCCCATTGGTTTCGCAGGTACGTTCCCCATTTTGGTATGTCCGTAACCTTTACTTTTTTCATGCGAAGCAGATCAACAAGATCCATACACGACCTCCACATTCTCATGAACTGACGCATTTATCGTACCATTGGCGTCAACATTGTTGAACGAAACGTCCGTTCATTCCGTAAAAACGGTGCTGAGGCATGAAAGAAAAGAAACATGTGAAAAGAGGCGCGTTGGACATCATATACTGTGCATATCCCATTAAGGAGGAAGCCGCATGGAGTACAGAATCGAAAGGGATACCCTGGGAGAAATGAGGGTGCCCGCGGACAAACTGTGGGGGGCGCAGACGCAGCGCAGCTACCAGAACTTCCGGATCGGCACGGAACGGATGCCCCGGGAGATCATTCGGGTGTTTGCCGTATTGAAGAAAAGCGCGGCTTTGGTCAATCAGCGGTTGGGCAAACTGGACAGCGAGAAGGCGGAGGCCATCGCGGCGGCGGCCGATGAGGTGCTGCAGGGGAAGTGGGACGAGCATTTTCCCCTGGTGGTGTGGCAGACCGGCAGCGGCACGCAGTCCAACATGAACGTGAACGAAGTGATCGCCAACCGGGCCAACCAGCTTCTGGAGCGGCAGGGAAGCGCGCTGCGGGTCCATCCCAACGACGATGTCAACAAGGCGCAAAGCTCCAATGACACGTTTCCGACGGCGATGCACGTCGCCGGGCTGATCGCCGCAGAAGACCAGGTGCTGCCCGCTCTGGCCGCCCTCAAGGAAACGCTGCGCCAGAAGAGCGAGGAGTACCGGGACGTGATCAAGATCGGCCGCACCCATCTGCAGGACGCCACCCCGCTGACGCTGGGACAGGAGATCAGCGGCTGGCACCGCATGCTGGAAAAAAGCGAACGGATGATCACGGAGAGCGCGGAATACCTCCGGGAGCTGGCGATCGGCGGCACGGCCGTCGGCACCGGCATCAACGCTCATCCCCGGTTCGGCGAAATGGTGGCGGAAGAGATCAGCAGGCTGACGGGGAAGCGCTTTGTCTCCGCGGTCAACAAGTTCCACGCCTTGACCAGCCACGATGAGCTGGTTCACGTCCACGGCGCGTTCAAAGCGCTTGCCGCCGATCTGATGAAAATCGCCAACGACGTCAGGTGGCTGGCCAGCGGTCCGCGCTCCGGCATCGGCGAGATCACGATTCCGGCCAATGAGCCGGGCAGCTCCATCATGCCCGGCAAGGTGAATCCGACGCAGAGCGAAGCGCTCACGATGGTCGTCTGCCAGGTGATGGGCAACGACGCGGCGATCGGATTTGCCGCCAGCCAGGGCAACTTTGAGCTGAACGTGTTCAAGCCGGTGATCATCTACAATTTCCTGCAATCGGCTCGGCTGCTGGCTGACGCCATGCGCTCGTTTTGCGACAACTGCGCAGTCGGAATAGAACCGAACCGGCCGGTGATCGAGCGGAATCTGGAACGCTCGCTGATGCTGGTCACCGCGCTGAACCCGCACATCGGCTACGAAAAGGCGGCGACCGTCGCGAAGCTGGCCCACCAGGAAGGGATCACGCTGCGGGAGGCGGCGGTCAAAAGCGGGATGTTGACGGCGGAGGAGTTCGACCGGATCGTTCGGCCGGAGAACATGATTCATCCGAAAGAATAGCAAGCAGGGGGCATCAAGATGCCCCCTTCGTCACGCCTTTTGAAACTCGACGATCACTTTGAACAGATCGCCGTCCAGCTCGATGGCCAGCCGCCCTCCCTGCAGTTCCATGATGCTTTTGGCGATGGCCAGTCCCAGACCGGAGCCTTCCGTGTGGCGCGATTGGTCGCCTCGTTTGAAGCGTTCAAACAGTTCGTCCGGGTCAAACTCAATCTCGTAGGCGGAGACGTTTTTCATCGTCAGCACGACGCTGTTCGCCTGTTCGGTCAGCGAGATGTAGACCCTGGTGTGGGGCAGCGCGTACTTTAGGACGTTGCCGATGAGATTTTCAAAGACCCGCCAGGTTTTTTTTCCGTCGGCCAGCGCGTGGATGTGCGGCTTCTCCGTCTGGACCCGGAACGTCAACGAGGATTCGGCGATGGCATCGTTGAACTCCGCCAGGGCCTGATTGAGCAGGGCGGCCACATTGACGCGCTCCATATGCAGCTCGACGGACCCGCTCGCCATTTTGGACGCTTCAAAGAGGTCGTCGATCAGCACCTTCAGCCTGTGGGTTTTGCGTTCCAGCACATTGACGTAGCTGCTGACCTCTTCCGGCGACAGATCGGGGCGTTTCAGCAGATTCACGTAGTTGACGATGGAGGTGAGCGGCGTTTTCAAATCGTGCGAAACGTTGCTGATCAGCTCCGTTTTGAGGCGCTCGCTCTTCATCTGGCTTTCCAGGGCGTGGCCCAGTCCCAGCTTGATATTGTTCAGGCAGCGGGCCAGATGGGCGAGATTTCCTTTGCCGCGTTCCTGGATGAGAGAATCCAGATTGCCGGCCGCCATTTCGTCCGCCCCCCGGAGAATGTTGTTCAGCAGGGCGACCCGGCGGAGGATGTACGGCAGCACGGCTGCAAGGTACAGCAGCGAATAGCATGCCCCCACCAAAAACAGCCGCTCCGATCCATAATGAAGGCCTATCAGAACAAAACCCATACCCGTTCCCAGGCCGATCGTCAGCACAAAGACGAGGCTGGCCTTGAAAAATACGGATCGATTGGCGAAGCTCTCTGCCAGAAGCGTGCGGAATTTGCGATACAAGCTGGACTCCCACTGCTGCCGGAAGAGGGTGTGGTCGTTGATCAAACGCCATGCCTCTTTTGCGTTTAGCCCCAGATAGGCGATGCATGCCGCCGTAAAGGAAAGCGTCGTCACATGTTCCAGGCCGATGGGAAAATAGAAGAACGATTCGTCCCTGACCCAGCTCAGTGTGACCAGCCCGACCGCGAGAACTGTCGCGCCTCTTACATCGAGGGGAACCCGCCGCAACAAGGAGGCGCATCTGTCGGCAAGCGGAAAATCCAACGGACTGCGCTTCCGCAGATAAACGAAGAGTCCAACTGCCGCGATAACACTTACGGCCAACAGGATACATTCGTTCAGCAGTCGCTCCCGTATGCCGAGCGCATAGGCGTAATCGTCTTGAAACCGGGAGTAACCCGCGGCCGCTTGGGGGATAATCAAATACCCCTCGAGATTGTTGGCGAGAAAGAATTCATTGGCCTGCTGTATCTGGTAATCGCTCGGCGAAGCCAGTGGGAAATGGATCGAATAGGCCGCCTTTTTCTGCAGGTTCCTGATGATGTTGAGGTCGTAGGAATGGTTGGTGTATACCTCGCCCGTATTCCGATCCTTGATGTAGTATTTGATGGTGTCGCCTCTGACGGCCAACGCTTTTTTCGCCTGTTCATACTCCTGATCCCGGGCGGCTGCCAATGTCATGATTCGCTCATCCATCTGCTTTTGATTTTCCTGCTTCACTCGGGCCAGTTCCTGATCGCGCGCCTGCGCGAGTCTGCTGGCCTCGGCGTGATTGCCGCTGCGCTCCGCCTCCATGATGTTGGCCTCATAGCGTCCCTTAATCTCCTCTTCTTTCTCCCGGAGATCGGCCGCAAACGTCTCTCGGATTTGCTCCAGCGTATCGGCGCCAACCTTTTCAGTCACGGTCAGTTTGGGATCATTCTTCTCCTTGAAATGAACCGTTATGGCCAGGTTAACGACTTCCGTCAACTGTTGGTGAAAGGAAGGGCTGCGAAAGTAATAATCCTTGTCCAGGTATTCTCGGTGCCGGATCACATCGGCCGCCGCAAGCAAGGCGAGAGCGGACAGGTGGAAAAGCAGGACCAGCGCGATGACGGGCCCGTATTTATTTTTCAATCTTGTAGCCAATGCCCCACACCACCTTGGGATATTGAGGTTCTTTCGGGTTGATCTCGATTTTTTCGCGAATTCTTCTCACGTGCACGGCCACCGTGTTATCCGCGTTCAGGCAGGGCTCCTTCCACACCTTTTCGTAAATCTCTTCGATCGAAAAGACCCTGCCCCTGTTCTCCATCAAAAGCTCCAAAATCTTGTATTCCGTAGGGGTGAGCCTTGCTTCCTCGCCGTCCACGTACACGGTTTTTTCCCGCTTGTTCAAGACGAGTCCCCGCACCCGGATTTCGTCTTCGCGGGCGGTATAGTTGCCCAGGTGGGTGTATCGCCTCAACTGCGATTTCACCCGGGCAACAAGCTCCAGCGGATTGAACGGTTTGGTCACGTAATCGTCGGCACCGATGGTCAGCCCCAGAATCTTGTCGGTATCTTCCGATTTGGCCGACAGCATGATGATCGGGATGTTTTTGCTTTCCCGAATGGCAAACGTCGCTTTCAATCCGTCCATCTGCGGCATCATGATGTCCAGGATGATCAGATGAACCTCTTCCTGCTCCAAAACCGCCAGGGCCTCCTGCCCGTTACCTGCTTTCAGCACGTGGATGTCTTCGCTTTTCAGATAGATCTCGATCGCGTCCCGGATTTCCGCTTCGTCGTCCACGACCAGGACATGGTATTTTGCCATGATCATCACCCGTCTTCCCTCGCCAATTTCGTCGTGTAGCGGAGCCAGCTCTATCTTACCGAGAATATTTTACAAATCGGCTGTAAAAATCCTTACAAAATTCTTAAGAAAATCGTTCCATCATTCCTCATTCGTTGGGAGGCAGGTCGACAGGGGAGAAAAGAGGACAGTGCGAAGGTCGCGTTTCGTTCCATCAGCGCGCAGATTTTAAAAATTTATGAAATCTTTTAGATTTTCTGGCCCTCATTTTTCAATTTGTGCTATAGTTCTTTTAGCATATTTTAACACGGAAAAAAGTGACAAAAGGCAAACCCGTTGAAAGGCGGGGACGCAAAGCCACGGGTCTAAGGTTGCAGTCATGCAGCTATGACAGCCGGGTTGCCAAACCGCAGGCATCGCAGGCTGTCGGATGGCAGTCTGCTTTTTTTGGCAAGCCGTTCACGCACTTTCCGCCACTAGGAGGGATCACCATGGGAACCAGTCTGAAGCAAAAACTGTTGTATGTGATGTGCCTGCTGCTCATCGCCAGCCTTGTTTCGGTTTGTGCGGCAAGCTACTGGAGCTCCTCGCGTCTGCTGGAGTCCAGTCTGGATAAAGAGGCCGAACTGACCGCATCCAATCTGTCGATGAAGATCGACCAGTTTTTCCAGCAGAAAATTGCCGTGATTGAAACGATCGGCAAGCTGATGTCCGAAGACAACAACAAGGAGCATGACTTGAAGCTGATCCAGCAGGCCCAGAAGAACTATCCGGAATTTGAGACGTTCTTCTTTTCCTATGACTTGAGCGGGAAAAAGGTCATCAACTTCCAAGGGGACGTGACAGACGTGTCTGACCGGGCCCATTTCCAGGAAGCGGGCAAAGGGGAAGGAAAAATCGTCGTCTCCGAACCGGTCGTCTCCAAGCGGACGGGCAACAACATCGTAACCATCATCGTTCCGCTGATGAAAAACAACGTCCAGTACGGGTACATGGGCTCGACCATCCCGATCAACGAGATCCAAAAGACGGTGTCCGCCGAGACGTTCGGCCAGAGCGGCTACGCCTTTTTGGTGAGCAAGAAGGGAACGTACATCTGGCATCCGCAGGAAGACCTCGTGCTGAAGGAATCCATTCTCAACTCCAACATTCCGGAGTACCAATCCGCTTTCCAGGCCATTCAGGAAGGAGGGCACGGCATTCTTCAGTATAAAAGGGACAACGTCGACCAGTTTGCGTCCTATGCTTCGACGATGTTGAACTGGGGCGTGTTCATCACCGCTCCCGCCGGTGAGCTGCACGCGCCGGTGGACAAGCTCTCGGTCAACCTGCTGGCCATCTCCGTCGTGACGTTGGTCGTCGGCGTCGCTCTGGTCTATCTGCTGGCGGTTCGCCTGGTCCGCCCGATTCAGCGGCTGAATCAAGCGGTCAAAGTGGTGGCCGGCGGCGATCTGACGGAATCCGTCACCGTCCAGGGTAAGGATGAAATCGCCGTTTTGTCCCGCGATTTCAACCAGACGGTGTCTCATCTGAAGGACCTGATTCGCGGCGTCACGCTGTCCTCCGATCAGGTGCTTCGGGTCACCAGCGAGGTGTCCGCCGGCATCGAGAACGCGACCAATACGATTCACCGGATCGGGACGTCCATTCGCCAAATCGCCGACGGGGCCAAAGCGCAGGCGGGCAGTTCCCAGGAAGTGTCCATCTCCATGAACGACATGGCCAGCGGGATCGTCAAGATTGCCGAGACGTCCTCGCGGGTGTCCGAAGCGGCACGGGAGGCGGCCCAGCAGGCGGAAGAAGGCACGGCGGTCGTCGAGCAGGCCGTGCGGCAGATGAACAGCATCGGGGAAGGCACCTTGAAAGTGTCGTCGGCCATTGAGCGGCTGAACGGCCGCTCCCAGGAGATCGAGAGCATTTTGGACACGATTACCGGGCTCACGTCGCAGATCAATCTGCTCGCCTTGAACGCCTCCATCGAAGCGGCGCGGGCAGGGGAGCACGGCCGGGGCTTTGCCGTCGTGGCCGGCGAAGTGAAGAAGCTGGCCAACCAGTCGGAAGAGTCGGCCGCCAAGATCGCTCAATTGATCGCCGAAATCCAGCAGGATACGGCGAACGCGGTCGACACGATAAACGCGGGGCAGCAGGATGTGCAGGACGGGGTGAAACTGATCGAGGAAGTGCGCGAAAAATTCGTCCATATCCTGGAGGCTTCCCGCAATGTGGCCGACCACATCCTCGAAGTGTCGGCGGCGTCGGAACAGATGTCGGCCGGGTCCGAGGAGGTCAGCGCCTCCGTGGAAGAGATGCACACCATCGCCAAACACGCTTCCGAAGACGCGAAGAACGTGGCCGATGCGGCGGATGACCAGCTTCGGGCCATTCAGGAGATCGCCGAGTCGGTACAGCAGTTGAAAGAGGTCGTGGGCGAGCTGCAGCAAGGACTCGGGAAGTTCAAGCTGTAACGGGAGGCGGGAACGGAAGCGGCCCCCCTGTCAGCACAAGCCTCACAGGTCGGGGCCAGCCGGCCGGCTCAAGCCGCACACAGGATGGACAAAAGGGGGGATGCCTATGTAGGGAGGAGAGAGCCCCTGCTTGGGCAGTGACGCCCCGCAAGCAAGATCGACAAGAGAAACCGACAAAACGGCTACCATGGGAGGAGAACGACAATGAAAAAATGGAAAAGCATGCTGATTGCAGGAACAGTGGCGGTTTCGCTGCTGGGAACGGGCTTGGCCGCTCATGTGTCCGCCGCAGGTGCCCAACAGGCCCAACCGGCGGCGACCGTCGCGGACAGCACCGCAAAGCAGGAAGCCAAGAAAAAATACGAATCCCGGCTGGATGAAATCATCGCGAGGGGGTACATCCGCATCGGAACCACCGGAGATTACAAGCCGTTTACATATCTCAACCCGAAAACAGGCCAATACGAAGGGTACGACATCGACGCGATGAAAGAGTTCGCCAAAAGCCTGGGCGTGGAAGCCCGCTTTGTGCAAACCTCCTGGCCGACACTGATGAACGATCTGCTCGCCGACAAGTTTGACATTGCCGTGGGCGGCGTGACCCGCAACACCGACAGACAGAAAACAGCCCACTTGAGCGAGGGGTACGTGCAGTTCGGCAAAGTGCCGCTCATCCGCGCGGAAGACAAGGACAAGTACAAAACGATCGAGGACATCAACAAACCGAGCGTCCGCATCGGCGTCAACCCGGGCGGAACCAACGAAAAGTTCGTGCGTGAATACCTGCCGAACGCAAACGTGACCGTGGTGCAAAACAACCTGGACATCCCGGGTCTGGTGGCCAACGGCACCTACGACGTCATGATCACCGACACCTTTGAAGCGATTGTGTACGCGAAAAACGATCCGCGTCTGTACGCCGCCCGCGTGGACGATCCGTTCACCAAAAGCGAAAAAGCCTACATGATCCAGCGCGGCGACTTCATCTTCGCCAGCTACCTGGACGTATGGCTCGACGAAATGAAGCTGCAGGGCAAATTTGACGAGCTGTACAAAAAGTGGGTCGAGTAGCACCCGGTTCATCGCTGCTTTCTTCCGGAAGCGGCGATGATTGCTTCTTCGGCAAAAAAATGGTATGATGAGACCACGTTAAAAAGACATGAATACCCGAGAACGATTTTGCTGCCTCGTGCTGAGATGTGGGGCGGAAACGGTTTTGCGGTTTTCTTGCTTTTTATCAAAATTCTCATGTGGGAGGCCACAATCGTGATCGGAAAAGTCAAATGGTTTAATGCGGAAAAAGGATTTGGTTTCATTGAACGCGAAGACGGGGACGATGTGTTTGTCCATTTCTCCGCGATTACGGGAACCGGATTCAAGAGCCTGGAAGAAGGGCAAAAGGTGGAATTTGACGTTGTGCAGGGCAACCGCGGACCGCAGGCGGCAAACGTCATCCGCTTGTAAGTGGTTTCATTGAAATGACACGAAAAATGAGGGCATGTTCCGGCGTGAGGAATCATGCCCTCTTTTTCGTGAAACGGGAAAGCGAAATGAAGAAAAAGGAGATTGACGATCATTGACAACGTTTTATGAGTTTGGGCTGCACCACCTGGTGACACGGGCCCTAAAAGAAGTGGGGTACGCAGAAGCGACCCCGATTCAGGACCAAACCATTCCCATCGCCTTGACGGGCAAGGACCTGATCGGTCAGGCGCAGACCGGGACGGGAAAAACCGCCGCCTTTGGCATTCCCCTGGTGGAGAAGGCGAACGTAGACCAGGAACAAATCCAGGCGGTCGTGTTGACGCCGACGCGCGAATTGGCGGTTCAGGTAGCGGAAGAGCTGAACAAGATCGCTCGGTACAAAGGGGTGGTGGCCCTGCCTATCTACGGAGGGCAGGATATTCAACGGCAGATTGCGGCGCTGAAAAAACGGCCACAGATCATCGTCGCGACACCGGGCCGTTTCATGGATCACATGAACCGGAAAACGATCCGGCTTCAGTCCGTGAAAATGGTTGTGCTGGACGAAGCGGATGAGATGCTGAACATGGGATTCATCGACGACATCAAGGTGATCCTGAAGGAAATGCCGACACAACGGCAAACCCTGCTGTTTTCCGCCACCATGCCCAAGGCCATCCAGGAGATTGCCCGCCGATTCATGCATGACCCCGTGACCATTTCCATCCAACCCAAGGAAGTGACGGTCTCCAACATCCGGCAGCAGTACATGGAAGTGACGGAGAAGCAAAAATTCGACGTGCTGTGCCGTTTGCTCGATATTCACATGCCGGAGTTGGCCATCGTCTTCGGACGGACCAAACGGCGGGTGGACGAACTGTCGGAAGCGCTGACCAAACGGGGATACGGCGCGGAGGGGATCCACGGCGACTTGAACCAGGCCAAGCGGGACAGCGTGCTGCGTCGGTTTAAGGAAGGGACGATCGAAGTGTTGGTCGCCACCGATGTGGCCGCCAGAGGTCTGGATATCAGCGGGGTTACCCACGTGTATAACTTTGATATTCCGCAGGGCGCGGAAAGCTACGTCCACCGGATCGGCAGGACGGGCCGGGCGGGCAAGACGGGCTTGGCGATTACCTTTGTCACGCCGCGTGAAGCGGATCATCTGCGGTACATCGAGAAGACCACTATCCGCAAAATGGAACGGCGTCCGGTCCCGAGCATGGCCGAGGCGTTCGAGGGCCAGAAGCGGTTGGCCGTGGAGAAACTGTTGGAAGCGACGGGAGAAGGCAATTTGAACCTCTACAAAGCGATGGCCGAGCAGTTACTCAACGAGGTGGATTCCGTGACATTGGTTTCCGCCGCCCTCAAGATGCTGACCAAGGAACCGGACACCACACCGGTCCGCCTGACTGACGAGAAGCCGCTGAGGGTTGCGAAAAAAGGGTACCGACAGCGGCAGAGCAAGAGGGTATCGGAGCGGCAAGCGAGGCCGGCCCTGGGAAAGGACGGCCGACGGTTGGAAAGAGACGGGATGAGCGGCCGTTTTAGTTCATAATCAATACACCCAGCTGTCAGGATCGCGGCTGGGTTCATGTTTTCCTCCTGGTTCCTTTCCGAACGGTGTTTGGCCGGTTGATTTTGGAGTGATGAATGATAATATAGGCATGTGCAAGCGAAAAGAGTAAAACGAGGGGGCGGGATGATGAGCATTTTTGACGGTCTGATGGGAAACGCGTCAGAGGTCAGCATCGCGGAGGTGCAAAAGGAGTTTGCCAACATCCTGGCGGACCACGAGCGCATTGAAAAGGCGTATAAACTGATTCGGGACATGTTCCTTTTCACGGACAAACGCTTGATCCTGGTCGACCGGCAGGGAGTGACCGGAAAAAAGGTGGAGTACCATTCCATTCCCTACAGAAGCATTCATCATTTCAGCATTGAGACGGCGGGCCATTTCGATCTGGACGCGGAGTTGAAGCTCTGGATATCGGGGAGTGAGACGCCGATCATCAAGCAGTTCAACAGAAGCCTGGACATTTACGAACTGCAGCGCGTGCTTGCCACCTACGTGCTGCGGTAAGGCAATGGGGAGCCTTCACCTGTTGTATGGAGAGGACAGATCGTCTTGATTATAAGCATGATCTAACCTGCGCCCGGTACACCGATTGGGCGTTTTTTGTGGTTGGCACGTGAACTCGTCACTTTTTTTCTTAAAAGGACGGCTTTACTACCTCCTTGATAGCCGCTCCGGAGAAATCTTTGAAAATTGCTCCTGAATGGCAAGCCACAATGCGGTTCGTTTGTGTCTCATTGTTACTGTTTTCCTTCGTTTTACTTAAATGGTAATATTTCCTATTTACATAGACGGTTACGTGTCGTTGTTGTTTCGGTTTTCCTCCAAATTATGGGCCGTTTCTTAAAGAATGAATCTCTCCCCTAAAACCCCAGTGTAAAATACGCTCCTGCCGAATGTGGGCGGCGCATGAAAGAGAAAATAACAGTAGAGAGTCAGTCGGACGATGAATGTCGCGGTGTGAGAGTGCACATACTCCAACAGACGTCTGACACACTAGGAAATATCGCGAACCTCCGTCACAAGCAGCCGCACCCGCTTTCCTGCAAAAAATACCAATTGGCTTTATTAACTTTTGTCAACAACCCAATGGACAAATCCCCACTTACATTTTGTTGAGACAGAAATGTAAACGCTTTATATTTGTAATAGGAGTCGTACAATTAAATTTTGTCAACAATATAGAGAAAAAAGAAGGGGGATGCAACAAGATGGAGAGCGGACTGCGCGTCTCTGTGCAAAAGTTTGGGCGTTTTTTAAGCGGCATGGTCATGCCCAACATTGGCGCGTTTATCGCCTGGGGCTTGATTACGGCGCTGTTTATTCCGACGGGCTGGCTGCCCAATGAACATATGGCCAAACTGGTTGGCCCGATGATTACCTATCTGCTGCCGCTGTTGATCGGTTATACGGGCGGCAAGATGATCCACGACGTGCGCGGCGGAGTCGTTGGTGCGGTGGCCACCATGGGTGTCGTCGTGGGGGCCGACATCCCGATGTTTCTGGGTGCCATGATCATGGGGCCGCTTGGCGGCTGGGTCATGAAAAAGGTGGACCAGTTGATCGAAGGGAAAGTGCGCTCCGGCTTTGAGATGCTGGTCAACAACTTCTCCGCCGGCATTGTCGGGGGGCTGTTGACGCTGCTGGCGTTCAACGCGATCGGGCCGGTCGTGGCCGGCTTGAGCAAAGCGCTGGCTTCCGGCGTACAAACGATTGTGGATGCCGGACTGCTGCCCTTGGCCAGCATCCTGATCGAACCGGCCAAGGTTCTGTTCCTGAACAACGCGATCAACCACGGCATTCTGAGTCCGATCGGACTGGATCAGGCGGCGAAGACCGGAAAGTCGATCTTCTTCCTGCTG
This sequence comes from Brevibacillus thermoruber 423, assembly GCF_000454065.1. Taxonomy (GTDB): domain Bacteria; phylum Bacillota; class Bacilli; order Brevibacillales; family Brevibacillaceae; genus Brevibacillus; species Brevibacillus thermoruber. The sequence goes on along the minus strand of NZ_KE695653.1, from coordinate 315,338 downwards.
GAGACCAACCCGGGTCCGGGGCTTGGCATCCTGCTGGCCTACTGGCTGGTGGGCAGAGGCACGGCGAAACAATCGGCGCCGGGTGCGGCGATCATCCACTTCCTGGGCGGCATTCACGAGATCTACTTCCCGTACATCCTGATGAATCCGCGCCTGATTCTGGCCGTCATCGGCGGCGGGATGACCGGTGTCTTTACCTTTACACTGTTAAACGCCGGCCTGGTGGCGCCGCCATCGCCGGGAAGCGTATTCGCGCTGAGCGCCATGGCACCCAAGGGTGGGCTGCTCCCGGTCCTGACCGGTGTCGTCGCGGCAGCCGCCGTCTCCTTCTTCATCGCGGCATTCCTGCTGAAACTGGGCGGGCAAGCTGAGGATGCGGACGAGCTGGAAAAAGCGACGGAAAAAATGCAGCAGCTCAAAGGCAAAAAGCAGGAGGAAGCTCAAGCCGACACGGCGGTGGCGGAGAAAAAAGAAGTCAAGAAAGTCGTCTTCTCCTGCGACGCCGGCATGGGTTCCAGCGCGATGGGAGCAGCGTCCCTGCGCAAGAAGTTCAAAGATGCAGGAATCGACATCACCGTCATCAATACGGCGATCAACGACATCCCGGACGACGCGGACATTGTCATCACGCACAAGTCGCTGACGGAACGGGCCAAGTTGAAGGCGCCGCAGGCGGAACACATTTCCATCGACAACTTCCTGAACAGCCCGGAGTATGACAAATTAGTCAAACGTTTAGGCTAAGAGGAATAAACGCTAGTGCAAACTAGCGTTTTCCGGCTTTGTACAAAAGGGGATGGAACGATGAGTGTATCCTCGAGACAACGGACGATCCTCGACATGCTGCTGCAGGACGGACCGGGGCTTACCGTGGGCGCGATCGCCGAGCGGATCGGAGTCAGCGCCCGGACGATCCACCGGGAACTGGACGCCTTGGAAGACACGGTTCGCGAGCACGGCCTGGAGCTGGTGAGGAAGTCGGGATTGGGCGTGGAGCTGCATGGTCCGCCGGAGCAAAAGGAAGCGCTGCGCCTGGCGCTGTTTGACCTGACGACGACCGAGTACACCGCGGAAGAGCGGAAAGTGATCATTTTGTGCACGCTGCTGGAGGCGACCGAGCCGGTCAAGCTGATCTCGCTGGCGCTCGACCTGAAAGTGACGACGGCCACGATCAGCCATGACCTGGACGATCTGGAGGACGTGCTGGACAAATACGGTCTGTCGCTGGTGCGCAAGCGGGGCTACGGCGTGGAAATCCAGGGCTCCGAGTCGGCCAAGCGGCAGGCGATCAGCCGGCTGATCGCGGAACATTTGAACGAACACGAACTGATCGGGCTGATCAAGGAAAACATCCAGAACAAATCGCTGCGCGACATCGACTCCATCTCGGAGCGCCTGTTGGGGCTGGTCGACAAGGAAAAGCTGATCAAGGTGGAAAACGCCCTGAAGCACGTGGAGGACGACCTGCCTTACCCGCTGGCGGACAGCGCCTACATCGGTCTGGTGATTCACCTCGCGCTCGCCGTCGAGCGGATCGAAAAGGGAGAGAGCATCCACTTTGACGAACATACCCTGAGCGAGCTGCAGGGCACGCCGGAGTATCAGGCGGCGGAGAGGATCATGGAGCGGCTGACGCACATTTTCCAGATGGAGATTCCCGCCGCGGAGATCGGGTATATCACCATGCACCTGCGGGGGGCCAAGCTGCGAAGCGCCCATGAGGACCTCTACTGGCCGGGAAATGTGGAGCTGATGGCCAAGACGCAGCGGTTTATCCGGCTCTGCGAAGATCGGCTGCAGATTCCCCTGCGGTACGATTCGTCCCTGTTTCACGGACTGCTGACGCACATGGAGCCGGCCCTGTACCGGCTCAAGCGCCAGATGGAAATCCGCAATCCGATTCTGGAGCAGATCCGGGACAATTACCCGGAATTGTTCCGCGTCGTCCGGGAAGCGGTCTCGGAGGTGTTTCCCGAGCTGCATGTGCCGGACGAAGAGATCGGCTATCTGGTGATGCACATTGGCGCGGCCGTGGAACGGACGTCACAGGCGCATCAGCGTTATCGGGCGCTGGTTGTCTGCTCCAGCGGGATCGGGTCTTCCAAGATTCTGGCGACCCGGATCAAAAAGGAGATTCCGGAGATCGTCAGCCTGCAGAACCTGTCGTTGTTCGAGGTGGGGCGAATCCCCAAAAGCGAATACGATGTCATCATTTCCACCATCCCCTTGCCGATGGACCCGAGCGAGTACGTTGTGGTCAGCCCCCTGCTGCCAAAAGAGGACATCCAGAAGATCGCCTACCATCTTCACAACCTGAGTCGGTCGCGTGCATCCCGTGCCACAGAGGCCGTTCGTGCGGGCGGGGAAGGGCCGGAGCAGCGGTTGAAAGCGATGCACCGGTATGCGGGATATGCGGTCGAACTCTTGGACGGGTTTCAGGTGCGGCGGCTGGAGAATCACAGCGGGGACATCCGGGAGATTCTGGACCGGATTTGCGGCGATTTGGTCCAACTTGGCGCCATTCGGGAAGCCGAACCGGTCGTCCGGCAGCTCCTGCAACGGGAGAGACTGGGCGGCTTGGGCATTCCGGGCACGACGCTGGCGCTGTTTCACGGCAAACACGAACAGGTAGTCCGGCCGTCGTTTACGGTGCATGTGCTGCGCCAGCCGATCCGGCTGAGGTCGATGGACGAACGGGAGATGCCGATCAAAAACCTGCTCCTGCTCCTGGGGCCAAGGGATGTGCCCAAAGAAGGATTGGAAGTGCTGAGCGAGATCAGCTCCCTCTTGATCGAGGAAGAGATGATCGCCGCACTGGAAGCGGGCGACCGGCAGCGGATCGCCGACTGCCTGGCAGAGAGACTCTATCAGTTTTGTCGAAAAAAAACGGGAATGGAGAGAGCGCAACAATGAGTATGGCAACCAAAGTATTATCCGCAGAAAAAATCATGCTGAATGCAAAAGTGGCCGACAAGACGGAAGCCATCCGCCTGGCCGGCGAGCTGCTGGTGAAGGCGGGCCACGTCACGGCGGACTATGTGGACAAAATGCTGGAGCGGGAAGAGATCGTGACCACCTATATCGGAAGCGGCGTAGCCATCCCGCACGGCACCAACGAATCCAAAGAGGCCATTCGCTCGACCGGCATCTCCGTGGTGCAGATTCCGGACGGCGTCGATTTTGGGGAAGGAAACACGGCGTACCTGCTGATCGGGATCGCCGCTGTCGGTGACGAACACCTGGAGCTTCTGTCCAATATCGCTGTGATCTGCTCCGACGAGGCAAATGTCAACCGCGTTGTTCAAGCGAAGACGGCGGAAGAGATCATCGCACTGTTTGAAGAGGGGATGTAATCATGCTGGCTGTTCATTTTGGAGCGGGGAACATCGGAAGAGGCTTTATCGGTCAACTGCTTCACCAGGCTGGGTACGAGGTCTGCTTCATCGATGTCAATCAGGAGCTCGTCGATGAGATCAACAGCCGGAAAGCGTACTCGGTTCAACTGGCGATGGAAGGAACGCCGGTTTCCGTCGTGGAAGGTGTCCGGGCCATCCACGGCCAGGATACGGAGGCTGTCGCCGAGGCGATCGCGGATGCCGATCTGGTCACCACGGCCGTGGGGCCCAATGTGCTGCCCCATATCGCTTCCGCCATCGCGGCAGGCATCACTCGGCGGATCACACACACCGATCGGCCGCTGAACGTCATCGCCTGCGAAAACATGATCGGCGGCAGTGCGCAGTTGAAAACCCACGTGTTCGCGCAGCTCGATGAAGCGGTCCGGGCAAAGGCGGAGAAGCTGGTCGGCTTCCCCAACGCGGCCGTCGACCGCATCGTGCCCCTGCAAAAACACGAGGACAAGCTGCTGGTAACGGTAGAGCCGTTTTTCGAATGGGCCGTCGATCAATCGCATATCATCGGGGACATCCCGCAAATCGAAGGTGTCACTTATGTAAATGACTTGACGCCCTATATCGAGCGGAAGTTGTATACTGTAAATACGGGGCATGCGATGATCGCCTATCTGGGCTATCAGATGGGGTATGCCGCCATTGACGAAGCGATTCGGGACGACGAGATTCTCCGCGCGACCCGGCAGGCCCTGCAGGAGACGGGAGCGCTCCTGGTCGCCAAGCACGGCTTTGACAAGGGGCAGCATGAGGAGTACGTGGAAAAGATTCTTGGCCGATTCGCCAACCCGTACATCACCGACCAGGTGACGCGCGTGGGACGTTCGCCCATTCGCAAACTGGCCCCGCAAGACCGGCTGGTTGGTCCGGCGATGCAGTGCTTCGATCACGGAATCGTGCCGGAGCATCTGGGGCTGGGGATCGCAGCCGCCCTGCTGTTTGATTTCCGGGAGGACCCCGAGGCGGTCCAACTGACGGAAGATATCCAGCGGTTCGGACTGGAACACGTTCTCAAGACGTACACCGGCATTCGCGTGAATCACGCCCTCTTTTCCATCGTGATGAACCACGCCCGGGAGTTGCAGGCCAGAAGAAAGACAAACTAAGAGAGGAGGAGGGCATGTGTCCAAAACAATCGTTGGCGTTGCCGCATCGTCCGGGGTGGCGATTGGCAAGGCGTTTTTGCTCGCCAATCCCCACTTGCAGATCGAAACGGTCTCGGTCGAGGACCCGTCGAGCGAAATCAAGCGTTTGACGGATGCCCTGGAACAGGCGAAGGCAGATCTGCGGGAGATCAGCGAGCGCGCAGAAAGGGAAATGGGGCCGGACAAGGCGGCAATTTTTCAAGCCCATCTCCTGGTCCTGGAAGATCCTGAACTGGTGGAGACGGTGAAGGGAAAAATCGCCGCGGAAAAGGTAAACGCGGAAAGTGCGCTGCACGAGACGGCGCAGACCTTCATCGAGCTGTTTGAGCAGATGGACAACGAGTACATGAAAGAGCGGGCGGCGGATATTCGCGACGTGACCAAGCGGGTGCTCTGCCATCTGCTGGGCGTGGAGTTTGCGGCGCCGAGCGATCTGGCCGAAGAGGTGATTCTCGTGGCGGAGGACCTGACGCCGTCGGATACCGCCCAACTGGATCGCCGCTATGTCAAAGGCTTTGTCACGGACATCGGGGGCCGTACCTCCCACTCCGCAATCATGGCCCGCTCCCTGGAAATCCCCGCGGTGGTGGGGACGACGGACGTGACCCGGGAGGCAGCGGCCGGGGTGACGATCATTCTGGACGGGCATGAAGGTCTCGTCATCATCGACCCCACTCCGGAAGAGATCGAGGCCTACCGGAAGAAACAGGCCGAGTACGAGAGACAAAAGAGCGAGCTGGCCAAACTGGTCCATACCGCTACCACAAGCCAGGACGGCGTTCACGTCGAGCTGGCCGCCAACATCGGCAGTGTGCAGGATCTGGCCGGCGCTCTGGAGAACGGAGCGGAAGGCGTCGGGCTGTTCCGCACGGAATTCCTCTACATGGGGCGGGATGATTTTCCGTCGGAGGACGAGCAGTTCCAGGCCTACAAGCAGGTGCTGGAGCAAATGGGCGAAAAGCCCGTCGTCATCCGCACGCTTGACATCGGCGGGGACAAGCACTTGGCGTACATGAACCTGCCGCAGGAGATGAACCCGTTCCTGGGATTCCGCGCCATTCGCCTCTGCCTGGAGCAGCAGGACCTGTTTCGGACGCAGCTTCGCGCCCTGCTGCGGGCGAGCGCTTATGGCAACCTGAAAATCATGTTCCCGATGATTGCCACCCTGGAAGAGTTTCGTCAGGCCAAAGCGGTGCTGGCAGAGGAGAAACAAGCCCTGCTGGACAAGGGCATCGCCGTATCGGATCGGCTGGAAGTGGGTATCATGATTGAGATCCCGGCGGCAGCACTGATCGCTGATCAATTTGCCAAGGAAGTGGACTTCTTCAGCATCGGCACCAACGATCTGATTCAGTACACGATGGCGGCCGACCGGATGAACGAGCGGGTCTCGTACCTGTACCAGCCCTATCATCCCGCTGTTCTGCGCCTGATTCACCGCGTCATCCAGGCGGCTCATGCGGAAGGCAAGTGGGTCGGCATGTGCGGAGAAATGGCCGGAGATCCGGTGGCCATCCCGATTCTGCTGGGAATGGGACTGGACGAGTTCAGCATGAGCGCCGGCAGCATCCTGCCCGCCCGCTATCAGATCAGCCGCTTGTCCAAGGAGACGGCGGCCGGTTACACGGACACCATCTTGTCGATGAGCACGTCGCAAGAAGTGGAAGCGTTTGTTCGAAAAACCTTTGCAGGAAACGGCATGTAAGGAAGGTGTACCCCCATGATCGAAAAGAAAGTGGTCGTCGAGCTGCCGCACGGTCTGCATGCCAGACCGGCAGCCAATTTTGTGCGCCTGGCGTCGTCTTTCGCCAGTGAGATCAAGATTGTCAAAAACGAAAAAACAGCCAACGGAAAAAGCATCATGGGCATTATGTCCATGGCGGTCGCCAAAGGCGAGGAAATTACGCTGATTGCCGACGGTGCCGACGAAGCGGAAGCCATCGCCGCTTTGGAGAAGGCGCTGAAGGAGCAGGAAGCGTGACGACACCCTGCCGGTTGCGGCGCAACGAACACTCTGTCCAGTGAGGACAGGGTGTTTTTTTGTTGGCGGGCCGGCCGCAGGCGGGGAGGCGGTAAAAGAATGGCGGGGGAAACGTACCGGCTCTTTTTCGCAATTTTTCATGGGAACAAAAACGGGAATCATGATAGCATCGGGATAAAACGGAGAGATGAGGTGAACGGATGGCGACCTCTCCTTTTACGGTCGAACAGCTGCTGCAGCTGCCCGTCTTCCGGCAAGCCAAGGTGCTGGCCGGGAGCGGCGGGCTGACAAACGAAATCTACTACGTGGATGCGATGGAGATTCCCGATTTGACCGGGTGGCTGCGTCCCAACGAACTGATCGTGACTACCGGGTATTCGGTCCGCCATGAGCCGTTCCTGCTGTGCCGCCTGCTGGACGAGATGCATCGGGTGGGTGGGGCGGCTGTTGCGATCAAGACCAAACGCTTTTTGCAGGATGTCCCGGCGGAAGCGCTCCGCAAAAGCGACGCGTACCGCATTCCGCTGATCGATATTCCGGCGGAGATTCCATCCATCGATCTGACCCACTCCGTGATGGAGGTGTTGGTCAACCGGCAGGCGGCCGTGCTGCGGGAAGTGCAGGAGGTCAACCAGCAGTTCACCAACCTGGTGCTGAACCGGCGGACGACGGAACTGGTTGTCTTGATCGGGCAGCTTCTGCACTGCGAAGCGGCCGTGCTCGATCAGGAGGGAAACGTGGAGAGCAGCACGTCACGCTTTTCGGAGCGGGAAATCGCGGAGAAGCGCAGCGTGCAGGTGGGCAGCCGGGTGCTCGGCTATCTGGCGATCAGCCGCAGGCTGGAGGAGCAGGACCGGTTTGCGCACATGTGTCTGGAACAGGCTGTCACGATCCTGGCGATCGAATTCACCATTCGCCAGTCGCTGCAATTGCAGCGGGAGCGGGAACAGGAGTCGTTTCTCGTTGACCTGCTGTCCGGCACGTCCGGCGAGGAGGAACTGCTCCGCTACCGGGCCAAGCAGTTGGGGATTCCGCACGGTGCCCGTCAGTACGTGATGGTGATCCGGCCGTGCCGGGAGGAAGAGCGGCAGGGGGAAACGATGGACGACCTGCTGCACGACCTGCTGAAGGACATCCAGGCCGGCGAAAAAACGACGCGCAGGGGCGTGCTGGTCGGCGGCGAGATTGCCGTGCTCTGCACCACGGCGCACCGGGATGTGGCCCGGCAGCGCGAGGAAGCGGTTGACTATCTGCGGGCACTGACCCAATCGGGAAAACGGTCGGCCGATCGCAAGCGGTTGGTGTGTGGCGTGGGAGGCGTTCGCGAGCGCCTGGAGGAGATCACCGAGAGCTACCGCGAGGCCCAAAAAGCGCTTCGGATCGGCAGCCTTGTGCGGCCCAGGGAGCGGATTGTCCACTTTCACGACGTGCTGGTGGAAGACCTGCTGCAGGACGCAGCCGGACATCCGTCCCTGGCCGTACTGACGCAGACGCTGATCGAACCGCTCGCGGCGTACGACCGGGAGTACGGCACGGAATTGCTGCCCACGCTGGAATCGTTTTTGCGGACAGGCGGTCAGACCAAGCGGGTAGGTGAAGAGCTGTACATCCATCGCAATTCGGTCCTGTACCGGTTGGAGCGGATCCGGGACATTCTCGGGGTGGACTTGAACGATGCGGAAACCCGTTTGCGGCTGGACCTGGCGATGAGGGCGTGGAAGATGGCCGCTCGCGCTTGAGCGGCCGAACGATTTGTGACGCCGCCAAAAAATAAGCGCTTACTTTTGGGTCGCTTCCCATAGGGGGAGATGACCCGTTTTTGTTATAGTGGCAATTAACAAAATAATAAAAAATCGATTGCCAACCAAGGGAGGGAAGGGCTTTCCAGCGGATGAATCCACAGCGATTACCCTTGACCGCTAGGCTTCCCCGTACGCATGCTGCGTCTGTAAAACGAAACACCGGTTCGATATGCGAAACAAAGGGCGGATGAAATGTGCTGAAAACGCTGGACAACGCTTTGCACCTGCTCAGGTATTTCACGCGGGAGCGGCCGCAGTGGGGCGTCAGGGAGCTGGCCCGGGAGATGAACATCAGCCACCCTGTCGTCTACCGGATGCTGGCGACGTTTGAGCGGCACGGGTTTCTGCGGCAGGACGAACAAACGAAAAAGTACGAACTGGGGATTACGTTTTTGGAGTACGGGGCCATTTTGCGGGACCATCTGAGCATTACGCAAATCATCTATCCGGTCATGAAACGGCTGGCCGAAACAACGGGAGAATCCGTCATCCTGACCTGGCTCGACGGGATGGAGGGGATCTGCCTGGAGATGGCGGAGAGCACACAGCGGGTCAAATACGCCATGTCGGTGGGAAGCCGGACCCTGCTGTACGCCGGCGCCTCCAACAAGGTGATCATGGCCTACCTGCCGCCCCATGTGCAGGAAGCGATCATAGCCAAAGGGCTGAAACCGAAAACGGACAGGACGATCCTCGACAAGGACGAGCTGCTGCGCGATCTGGCGCGCATCAGGTCGGAGGGATGGGCGTATTCCGTGGGCGAGTATACGGAAAATGTGTTTGGCATCGCCGTGCCGCTGTTTGCTTACGACAAGCGGGTCGTCGCCTCGCTGACGATTGCCGGACCGGATTACCGGATGCCGGCGGACGCGGTGCCGGCGGCGCTGCGCGCATTGAAAGAGGCGCAGCAGGAGATACAGACGCTGCTGCAGCGCATTCAGTAAGTCAGGAGAAGGGGGTTGTATTCATCATGCAGCAACACAAGACGGACAAGGAGAAACATCCGTCCATTTTTGAACCGTTTGCCTTGTTCTTGAACATCGCCACCGCCGTGATCGGCGCCGTCATCGGCATGCAGCTCGTAACCACGCTGGGGATTACCCCCAACACGGCGATTATCGGCGCGCTGGTGGCGATGCTGATCGCCCGCATTCCCATCAGGATGTTTGCCAAGTACAAATCGATTCACCGCCAAAATCTGGTGCAGACTTCCATCTCGTCGGCGACGTTCGGGGCGGCCAACAGCCTGCTGATCCCGATCGGCATTCCGTTTGTGATGGGAGAGACGGACCTGATCATGCCGATGCTGATCGGGGCGGCGCTGGCGATGTTTGTGGACACCGCACTGCTCTACAAACTGTTTGACTCCCGGATTTTCCCCGCCTCGGGCACATGGCCGCCCGGCGTGGCTACGGCCGAATCGATCATCGCCGGGGACAGAGGGGGCAAGCGGGCAGCCCTGCTCGGAGTGGGGGCCGCCGGCGGTCTGCTCGGTTCCTATCTGGGCGTCTCGATGTCCGCTTTTGGCGTGGCCTTTATCGGAAACATCTGGGCCCTGACGATGTTCGGCATCGGCCTTCTGCTGCGGCAGTATTCGGTGCCGCTGTTCGGTATTGACGTCAACAAGATGTTCATCCCGCACGGCTTCATGATCGGCGCCGGTCTGGTCGCCCTCGTCCAGGTCACGATGATCATCATGAAGCGCAAGAAACAGGAGGCTCCGGCTTCGTCCGGAACGGCCACCACGGAGGAGGAGACCTACACCCGCAGCGACCGGGAAACGACGCGGACGCTGGGATTGGGCTTTGCCGCCTACCTGGCCGTCGCCCTGGTTCTTGCCGTGCTGGGCGGATTGATGACCGAGATGTCGGCCGGCATGTTTGTCGCCTTTCTGCTGTTTGCCGCCTTTGCCGCCTACGTTCACGAGCTGATCGTCGGGATCGCGGCGATGCACTCGGGCTGGTTCCCGGCCTTTGCCGTGGCCCTGATTACCTTGATAATCGGGATGCTGATCGGCTTCCCGCCGGTGGCGCTGGGCCTCCTGGTCGGATTCAGCGCAGCGACCGGCCCCGCCTTTGCCGATATGGGCTACGACCTGAAAACTGGCCACATCCTGCGCGGCGGCGGCAAAGACAGGGAGTTCGAGCTGCACGGCCGCAAGCAGCAGTACATCACCGGCATGATCGCCTTTGGCGTGGCGCTGGTCGCAGTCCTGTTCACCTACAAAGGGTACTTTGCCGCAGGGTTGGTTCCGCCGGTCGACACCGTGTACGTCAAGACGATCGAAGCGGGGACGTCGCCGGAAGTGGCGAAGCAGCTCTTCCTCTGGGCGATTCCCGGCGCCATCCTGCAGTTCCTGGGCGGACCCACCCGCCAGTTGGGCGTCCTGTTTGCGACGGGCCTGCTGATTCTCAACCCGGGGGCCGGCTGGGCGGTCATTGCCGGGATTCTGATCCGCACCATCGTGCTGAAGGTAAAAGGCAGGGAAGCGGAGACGCCGATGAGCATTCTCGCGGCAGGTTTTATCGCCGGGGATGCGCTGTACAGCTTCTTTACCTCCGTATTCAAATTCAGCAAAAAGTAAGGGGATGCGAATATGGCGACAATCCTGTTGGACGGACGGATGATGGAGGCCGCCGTGTACGGCGGGGCCGTTCTCGGCGGCGGCGGTGGCGGGTGGATTGAGGACGGGCTGCAGATCGGCCGGCTCGCCCTGGAAGTGGGGCAGCCGCGGCTCGTCACGCCGGACGAACTGGCGGACGACGACCTGCTGGTGACGGTCTCGCTGGTCGGGGCTCCCGCCGCCAAAGAGAAATTCGTCAAGCCGATTCACTACGTGCGGGCGCTGGAGCTGCTCTCCGCAGCGGTCAAGCAGCCGTTGAAAGGCATCCATACCAACGAGAACGGCGCGGGCACCACTGTAAACGGCTGGTTTCAGGCAGCCGTCACCGGACTTCCCGTGGTGGATCTGCCGTGCAACGGGCGGGCTCACCCGACGGGAACGATGGGCTCGTTGAATCTGCACGAACAGGCCGGCTACGTCTCGCATCAGGCGGCGGTGGGCGGCCGCGGCAGCCGATACGTGGAGATGAGCGTCTCGTCCACGATTGAACAGGCCGCTTCGCTGATCCGCAGCGTCTCGGTTCAGGCGGGCGGACTGGTGGCCGTGGCCCGCAACCCGGTGACCGTGGCATACGCCAGGGAAAACGGCGCGCCGGGTGGGATTCGGCAGGCCATCAAAGTGGGCGAGGCCCTGCTTGACCACAAGGGAGAAGCGGCGATCGAAGCCGTCTGTGCCGCACTTGGCGGCCGGGTGGTCGTGGAAGGGGACGTCTGTGAATACACGCTGGAAACGACCGGCGGGTTTGACGTCGGCCGGGTGGTGATCGGCGATAGCGAGCTGACGTTCTGGAATGAGTACATGACGCTGGAACACGACGGCGAACGCCTGGCCACATTCCCCGACCTGATCATGACGCTGGACGCCCGGACAGCACGCCCGATTGTCTCGGCAGCCATTGAAAAAGGACAGGCGGTCACGGTCATCCACGTGCCGGCCCGGAATCTGATCCTGAGCGCCACCATGCGCAACCGGAGCTTGCTGAAGCCGATTGAAGACGTCATCGGCAAGCCGATCCTGCCCTATCTCGAATCGTGACAACATTGTGTGGAGGGGATACTCATGTCGTTGAAGCAGACGATCACCGTATTTGAAACCATGGACAGCGCGTATGTCAGCGGAGAAGCCATCAACAAACTGTTTGCCGCCTATCCGGAGATTCAGGTCAGCGTGCAGACCGTATCGGGCGAAAAAGGCAGCACCGATTTCGTGAAAATCGTCATTCCGGGCAGGAACGGCAAGTCCAGGGGAGGCACGGCACCCACGTTGGGGATCGTCGGCCGCCTCGGCGGCATCGGCGCCCGTCCAAGCCGGATCGGCCTGGTATCGGATGCCGACGGAGCCGTGGCTGCCGTGGCGAGCGCGCTCAAGCTGGCCGACATGCAGCAGCAGGGGGATGTGCTGAACGGCGACGTCATCGTGACCACGCACATCTGCCCGAACGCCCCCACGCGGCCGCATGAACCGGTCGACTTCATGGACTCTCCGGTCGACATTCTGACGATGAACCGGCATGAGATCGTTCCCGAGATGGAAGCGGTCCTGTCGATCGACACGACCAAGGGGAATCGCGTCATCAATCACAAGGGCATCGCCATTTCCCCGACGGTCAAGGAGGGATACATCCTGCGCGTCAGCGATGACCTGCTGCGGATCATGGAAATGACCACGGGACAGCTCCCCGTCACCTTCCCGATCACCACACAGGATATTACGCCGTACGGAAACGGCTTGTACCACATCAACAGCATCCTGCAGCCGTGCGTGGCGACGGACGCGCCGGTGGTCGGCCTGGCCATCACCGCCCAGTCGGCCGTGCCCGGCTGCGGTACCGGGGCCAGCCACGAGACGGACATCGCCCTGGCCGTGAAGTTCGCGGTGGAGGTGGCCAAGGAGTTTACCAACGGCACCTGCCGCTTCTACGACGCCGACGAGTTTGAGCGGATCACGTCGCTCTACGGTTCGATGAAAGTGCTGCAGACGATGGGCAGATAAACAGGCAGGGGGGAGGCCCCCTGTCATTTTTTCCAAGGGAGATGGTCACCGTGAAACGTCTGGGAATGATCACGATTGGGCAGGCCCCCCGCCCCGATGCGGCTCCCATGCTGGAGACGCATCTCGCCGGCCGGGCGGAACTGGTGCAGGCAGGAGTATTGGACGGTATGACGAAGCAAGACATTGAGGCCCATCTGGCCCCCGGTCCGGGCGAATACGTACTGACCTCCCGCATGGCCAACGGGGAAGCGGTCGTCGTATCGCGCGAGCGGATTCAACCGATGTTGCAGCGAAAGATCCACGAGATGGAGGAGACGGGCATCCGCACGATCCTGCTGTTCTGCACCGGGGTGTTCCCCGGCCTCTCGGCAGAGAAGGCGTTTTTGATCGAACCGGACCGCGTGATCCCGCCGACCGTGGCGGCGATGGTACGATCACGGCGTCTGGGCGTGATGGTGCCGCTCAAGGTGCAGGCCGAGGCGCTGCGGCCCAAGTATCTTCCGCATGGCCTGGATCCCGTGTTTGCCGTCGCCTCGCCGTACGATCGCGACGAGGAATCGCTTCGCGCGGCGTCCGAAGCGCTCAAGGACAAGGCGGACATCGTCCTGCTCGACTGCATGGGATACACGGAGGAGGCCCGCCGGCTGGTGGCGGAACAGACGGGCCTTCCGGTGATGTTGTCCAACGCCATCATGGCCAAGCTCGTATCGGAAATGATTTGAAAAGGATGATGAGACGTGAAGCTGACCGACATCAGCAAGGGACTATTGACCAACTGCATGGCCCTCAAGCCGGGCGAATCCTTTTTGGTGGTCGCCGACGACGCCAAACGGGAGTTGGGGGAAGCGCTGTGGGAAGCCGGCCGACAGTTGGGGGCGGAAGCGGTGCTGATGGTCATGACCCAGCGGGAGAAATCCGGCCAGGAGCCCCCGGCGGCTGTCAGTGAAGCGATGAAGCGCTCCGACGTCGTAGTCTGTGTCACGGAGCATTCCCTCACCCATACCCGTGCGCGCAAAGAGGCCGTTGCGAACGGAGCCCGTTTGGCGACGATGCCGTCGATCACCCCGGACATGTTTCGGGAGGGAGCGATCACGGCCGATTACAGCCAGGTGAAAGCCTTGACGGAGAAAGTGGCCGATCTGCTCAGCAGGGCGCAAACGGTGCGCATTGAAAAGGAAGGGAAGACGCTCGCGTTTTCCATCGCCGGGCGGAGCGGAATCGCCAGCACCGGTGTCTACGTCAATCCAGGCGAGTCGGGCAACCTGCCGTCCGGAGAAGCGTATGTGGCTCCGGTGGAGGGAACGGCTGAGGGGCAGATCGTGGTGGACGGCTCGATTTCCGGCATCGGCAAAATCGACAGTCCGCTCGTGCTGACCGTTCGCCAGGGACGCATCGTCGACGCGGCAGGAGCGGAAGCGGACCGGCTGCTGCAAACCCTCGGCGATGGAGACGGCCGCCTGCTTGGCGAGTTTGGCATCGGCACCAACGACAAGGCCCGCATCACCGGTATCGTCCTGGAAGACGAAAAGGTGTACGGCACGATACACGTGGCATTTGGCAGCAACAACACCTTTGGCGGAACGATTGCCGCAGGCGTGCACATCGATTTGGTCGTGAAGAAGCCGGACGTGTACCTGGACGACAAGTTGATCATGAAAAGGGGAAAGCTGCTGTTCTAGCGGACGGTGCTGCCCGGTTCCGGATGGGACCGGGTTTTGTTATGCCATTCTCGATTGGCTGTTCCTGCTTGGGGCTTTTTTCCTTCAAGCGAACATTCATGTTGGCAGGGTTTCTTTTTGAAAGTTTTGTGATAAACTATCTTGCGTATTGCCTTTTGATATATTCAGGCTGTGGGGGTGTGTGGGCAAGTGTCGATCCTTTTGGGATTATTGGAGAAAGCTGTGGCGGCGGCAAACGATTTGCTCTGGTCTAAGATTCTGATCGCCCTGTTGATTGTGTTGGGCGTCTATTTTACGTTGCGGACAAAGTTTGTTCAGTTCCGATTGGCGGGCGAAATGTTCCGTCTCCTCGGAGAAGGCGCAGCGGACAAGAAAAAGGGGAGCATCTCGTCCTTTCAGGCATTCTGTATCAGCACCGCATCCCGGGTCGGGACCGGGAATCTGGCTGGTGTGGCCATGGCGATTTCCGTCGGCGGTCCCGGTGCGGTGTTCTGGATGTGGCTGATCGCCCTGATCGGGTCCGCGTCCGCCTTTGTGGAAAGCACGCTGGCGCAAATTTTTAAAGTGAAAGATAAAGACAGTTTCCGCGGTGGCCCTGCCTACTACATGGAAAAGGGGCTGAAAAAGCGCTGGATGGGCGTTCTGTTCGCCATACTGATCACGTTCAGTTTTGGTCTCGTCTTCAATGCCGTGCAGGCCAACACGATTTCGCAGGCGTTTCAGACGGCGTATGGCGTTCCTCCTGTCGTGATGGGGCTGATTCTGGCGGCCATTACGGGCATCATCGTCTTCGGCGGCGTCAAGCGTGTGGCAAAGGTCGCTGAATACCTCGTGCCGTTCATGGCGGGCGCGTACGTCTTGGTGGCGCTGTACGTGGTCGTGACCAACATCACCCAACTGCCGGGCGTTCTGCTCTTGATCGTCAAATCCGCGTTCGGCCTGGAACAGGTTGCTGGCGGCGGGATGGGTGCTGCGGTGATGCAGGGAATCAAGCGCGGTCTCTTCTCCAATGAGGCGGGGATGGGGAGCGCGGCCAATGCTGCGGCCACCGCTGATGTGACCCATCCGGCCAAACAAGGGCTGATTCAAGCGCTGGGCGTGTTTGTCGACACGCTGGTGGTTTGCAGCGCGACGGCGTTTATCGTGCTTCTGTCCGGCGTATACACGACAGAGGGGCTGGACGGCATCGCTCTGACGCAAGCGGCGCTCAGTACGCATGTGGGCGCATGGGCGGGTATGTTTGTCGCTGTCATCGTATTCCTGTTTGCCTTCAGTTCGGTCATCGGCAACTACTATTACGGGGAGACCAACATCGAGTTCATCAAGACCGGCAAAACCTGGCTGACACTCTACCGCCTGGCTGTGGTCGGCATGGTGATGTTCGGGTCCGTGGCGAAAATCAGCATCGTCTGGGATCTGGCCGACCTGTTTATGGCGTTCATGGCGCTGTTGAATCTCGCTGCGATCGCGCTGTTGGGTAAAGTCGCGTTCGCCGCATTGAACGATTATACGAAACAATTGAAGTCCGGTCAAAATCCGGTTTTCCGTGCCAGCAACATTCCTAGGCTGTCTGATGTGGAGTGCTGGCGGGAAGAAGCTGCGGAGAACACTGCGGTGTCGTGACAGCTGGATAGCCGGGTGGAAAAAGCGGGAGCAATCCCGCTTTTTTTATTCGGCAGAGGCAAGTGCGCCGATTTTAATGTTCGGATTTTAGTCGTCAGACGACTGATCTCCCCAATGTTATTCGCCTGTTTTTGGTGAAACACGAATAAAATTAACCGAAGTGGTTGACATGATTAACATCGTGCGTTATTATGCAAAGTGTTGTCAAACCGCATACGCATACATTTCGCACGATTCGTATATCCTCAATAATAGGGTTTGGGGGTCTCTACAAGGAACCGTAAATTCCTGGCTACGAATGGGTGTCACTGACATACCCGTTCGTCGGTCAGGATTTTTTTGTGCAGCGGTTCAGTCAACAGGATTTTCCGACATGGAGGAGAGGTTGCGATCATGAACAAGTACGATGTCATTGTCGTAGGGGCGGGCCCTGCGGGAATTTTCGCCAGCTATGAGCTCACGCTGAAGGCGCCGGGTGCCAAAGTTCTGTTGATTGATAAAGGGCACGACATCTACTCCAGGCGATGCCCGATCCTGGAGGAGAAGATCAAGCTGTGTCCGCCGCCGGCCGGCAAAAAGGAGTACGCCGGCTGTCTGCCCGCCTGCTCCATCACCAGCGGGTTTGGCGGAGCGGGCGCATACAGCGACGGGAAGTTCAACATTACCACCGAGTTTGGCGGCTGGATGACCGATTACCTCAATCCGTCCCAGGTGCTGGAACTGATCACGTACGTCGACCAGATCAACCTGAAGCACGGCGCGACGACGACGATCACCGACCCGACCACGGAGACGATCAAGAGCATCGAGCAGCGTGCGTACGCCGCCGGGCTGAAGCTGCTGCGGGCGCGGGTGCGCCACCTGGGCACGGAGCAAAACCTGCAGATTCTGCAGTCCATCTACGAGTACCTGAACGAGCGGATCGACATGATGTTCAAGACGGAAGTGGAGGACATCCTGACGGTGAAGGAAGAGGACGGGTACCGCGTCACCGGCGTGGTGCTGAAAAACGGGGACGAGTACCACAGCGACTACGTGGTGATCGGACCGGGGCGGGACGGTTCCGCCTGGCTGACCAGCATCCTGAAAAAACGCCGCCTGAAAATGTACAACAACCAGGTGGACGTCGGCGTGCGCGTGGAGACGTCCGATGTGGTGATGCGGGAGATCAACGAGCATCTGTACGAGGGTAAATTCATTTTTAACACGTCGGTGGGGACGCGGGTCCGCACGTTCTGCAGCAACCCGTCCGGCCACGTGGTGGTGGAAAACCACAGCGGGGTGATGGCGGCCAACGGCCACTCCTACAAAGATCCGGCGCTCGGCTCCAGCAACACCAACTTTGCGCTGCTGGTGTCCCACAAGTTTACCGAGCCGTTTGACAAGCCGAACGAGTACGCCCGCGAAATCTGCAAACGGGCCAACGACCTCTCCAACGGCGGCGTCATCGTGCAAAAGTACGGGGACATCCTGCGCGGCCGCCGCTCCACCGAAGCACGGATCAAGGAAGGCTTCCTGGAGCCGACCTTGAAAGAGGCGGTGCCGGGCGACCTCGGTCTGGTCCTGCCGTACAACACGATGAAAAGCCTGATCGAAATGGTGGAAGCGCTGGACAAGGTAACGCCGGGGATCGCGTCGGAACACACGCTGTTCTACGGGGTCGAGGCGAAGTTTTACTCGGCCCGTCCCAAGCTGACGGACGAATTTGAGACGGAAATCAAGGGGCTGTTCTGCGGCGGCGACGGCGCGGGCATCACCCGCGGATTGGCCCAGGCCGGCGCGGCCGGCGTGTGGATGGCCCGCAATATCATCAAGCGGCTGTCGTAAGCCGTCCGCTGTCGGAGCACCGCAGCGCGTTGAGCCTTCCTCGTCGAAAACGGGGCAGGCTCTTTTCGTTTGGGGTTCCGGTCGACATGACAGGGCGTCTGCTTTTGATCACAAACGGCGTGCCCTGGGGGTCCCTCGTTCATCAGAGGGGGCGAACGGTTCTCAGAAAAAGGAGTATCTTCCGTGCCGCCACCTGCTCTATAATGGCTGGTAGTGGACACGTATCGGGAGAAGGGAGGGCTCTTTTACGGAACAGAATCCCCCAACCATGGGCAAGCTGCTGGAAGCCGTCTTCGAGAATGCTCATGAAGCCATTGTCGTGACGGATCGAGGCGGGAAGATCCTTCTCATGAACCGAAGCTACCGCGAGTTTTTGGGCGTGGACAACGTGGTCGGCCGCCACGTCACCGAAGTGATCGAGAACACGCGGATGCACATCGTGGCGCAGCAGGGCAAGCCTGAAATTGCGCAAATTCAGCGAATAAAAGGACAAAACATGATCGCCAACCGCATTCCGATCATGGAAGGCGGGAAGGTCATCGCCGTGCTGGGCACCGTGCTGTTTCAGGACGTGCAGGAATTGTCGGGATTGGCCGCGGTGGTGGATCAGCTCCGGGACGAGCTGACCTACTACAAACGGGAGCTGCAGCGGCGCCTCGGGGCGATTTACCACTTTGACGAGATCGTGGAGCGCAGCCCCAAGATGAAAGAGCTGAAAGCCTTTTGCCAAAAGGTGGCGAAGAGCGATTCCACCGTGTTGATCACCGGGGAGAGCGGAACGGGAAAAGAGCTGTTTGCCCACGCCATTCACGCGGGGAGCCGGCGGAAAATGGGCCCGTTTATCCGGGTCAACTGCGCCGCGATTCCGGATGCCCTGCTGGAGTCCGAACTGTTTGGATACGAAGAGGGAGCGTTCACCGGGGCGGCGCGCAAAGGGAAAAAAGGAAAGTTTGAATTGGCCAACCACGGCACGATTCTGCTGGACGAGATTGGGGACATGCCGCTGCCGCTGCAGGCAAAATTGCTGCGCGTGCTTCAGGAAAAAGAAGTGGAGCGGGTAGGAGGGGTCCGGCCGATTCCCATCGATGTGCGGGTGATCGCCTGCACGAATCAGGACCTGCCCAGCCGCATTCGCGAGGGGGCGTTCCGGGTGGACCTGTACTACCGGCTGAACGTGGTGTCCCTGAACATTCCGCCGCTGCGGGAACGGCTGGAGGATCTGCCGGAGCTCGTTGCCACCCTGCTCAAGCAGATCGTCGAGACAACCGGCGTTCAAGTGCGGGAGATCGACGAAGAGGTGTGGGACGTGCTGCGCAGCCACTCCTGGCCGGGGAACGTGCGGGAACTGCGCAATGTCCTGGAGCGGGCGGTACATCTGATGGATGGGGACGTGCTGAAAAAGGAGCACATCTGGCTGCCCGGATCGGGAAAGGCTCTCCCCGTTTCACCGGTTCGCCCCTTGAAGGAGACGCTGGAAGCGGCGGAACGCGAGGCGATCATGCGGGCGATGGAGGCGGCTGCCGGAAACAAGCTGGAAGCGGCGAAGCTTCTCGGGATTAGCAAGTCCAGCTTCTATCAGAAATGGGAGAAATACAGCCGGGACAAACCGGTGTAAGCGGTCCGGAAATCGGAAAGGCACGCCCGATTTCCGAACGGGCTGGAAGCAAAACAAAAGAAAGCAGAGGTGTCTGGAAACGACGTGCCCCAGACGCTCTGCTTTTTTGCTTATTTCTTGTTGGCTCGCTCCTTTTTGATGTACTCCTCTCCCCATGCGCACAACTGATCCAGGACAGGCTTCAGCGACCACCCGAACTCATTCAGTTCATAGACCACTTTCGGCGGGACCTGATGGTACACAATGCGGTTGATGACGCCATCTTCCTCCAGTTCGCGAAGCTGCTGCGTCAGCATTTTTTGCGTGATGGCGGGCATGGCTTTTTTCAGTTCGCTCGTTCGCATCGGCCCACGGGTCAAATGGCAAAGGATCACCGTTTTCCACTTTCCCCCGATGACTTCCAATGTCGCTTCCACCGGAATGTTGTACGTTTTTTCCGCTTTTTTCATGCCGTTCCACCTCTCCTTGCATCATCGCAGTTTCTGTTTGTTGTTTATATTACTGATTGGTTCCTATAGCACTGAATAGTAACAATAGCACAAAAAAGTACGTACTTTCTATTCAATCGTATATGTTACATAATACGTTTTGTCGTTGTCGATAAGAAATTCTGCCAAAAGATTGGAGGGGAGACTCCGGTTTCATTATACGACTTTTCATTAATTCCTATTTATCCTATCGACATACAATATTTTCTGTTCGAGGAGGTTGCCTTATGGCCGTACACAATGACCATCGCGCAATAGGCAGCGGGACGCAGCGCCACAGCTTCTTTGCCCTGCTCGCGTTGGCCATCAGCGCTTTTGCCATTGGAACGACGGAATTTATCAGTGTGGGCTTGCTGCCATCCATTTCGCAGGATTTGCACGTTCCCGTCACCACCGCTGGACTCACGGTGTCCCTCTATGCCCTGGGAGTGGCGTTCGGAGCGCCTATTTTAACGTCCCTGACGTCATCGATGTCCAAAAAGACGCTGCTGATGTGGATCATGATTGTCTTTGTGATCGGGAACAGTATCGCCGCCACCGCCACGGGCTTTGAGATCCTGCTCGTCGCTCGTGTCATTTCGGCCTTTTCCCACGGTGTCTTTATGTCCATCGGGTCGACGATTGCGGCGGATCTGGTTCCGGAGGACCGTCGAGCGAGCGCCATCGCCTTCATGTTCACCGGTCTGACGGTGGCCACGGTGACAGGGGTGCCGTTTGGAACGTTTATCGGGCAAACGTTCGGCTGGCGGTATTCCTTTGCGGGCATTGCCGGGATTGGCCTGATTTCGCTGCTGGCCAACGCCATTCTGGTTCCCGCTCGTCTCCGTCAGGGAACGCCTACCACATTTGCGGATCAACTGAAACTGGTCACAAACGGCCGCTTGCTTCTTGTCTTTATCATCACGGCGCTGGGGTATGGCGGGACCTTCGTCGTCTTTACGTATCTCTCTCCCATTCTGCAGGAAATTACGGGATTTCAAGCCGGCACGGTAAGCATCATCCTGCTTGTCTACGGGGTCGCGATCGCGATTGGAAACATCATCGGAGGCAAAGCATCCAATCGCAATCCCATCCAGGCGCTGTTCTACATGTTTATCGTCCAGGCGATCGTGCTGCTTCTCCTGCTGTTTACCGCGCCTTTTAAGGTAATGGGGCTTGTTACGATCATTTTCATGGGACTGTTCGCCTTCATGAACGTTCCGGGACTTCAGCTATACGTGGTCCAGTTGGCTGAGAAGTACGTTCCGTCTGCAGTGGATGTGGCTTCTGCCATCAATATTGCCGCGTTCAATGCCGGCATTGCGATCGGGTCCTACCTGGGTGGACTGGTCACGGATTCCCTGGGGCTTCTCCATACTTCATGGATAGGTGCCTTGATGGTGGCGGGGGCCGTGGTTCTATCCCGGTGGAGCATGGTTCTGGAGCGGAGCAGCCGCGTTGATTCCATCGCATGAGAAACGTATGAGAAAGGAGGTGGTGCACTTGGGTATGACGGCATTGAAGAAAATGATTCCGTCGCGGCGCATGACATTTGGCGTCGAGCTTCCCCTGGATACCGACTGGTCACCGGCGGGACTGAAACAAGCGGAACGAGAGGGACGCCCCTTCGGTGTCCCGAACATGGAGCGTCATGCGGAGTATGCCCGATTGGTGGATCGGCTGGGCTTTAAATCCATGTGGCTGCGGGATGTGCCCATTTTTGATCCCCATCGTTTTGGCGATGCCGCCCAACTGTTTGACCCCTTTGCGTATTTGGGATATCTCGCAGCCATTACGAATGAGGTCATCCTGGCCACGGGGGCGATTGTGCTCCCGCTGCGCCATCCGTATCATGTCGCCAAAGCCGCCGCCACCATTGATCAACTGTCCGGCGGGCGTTTCGTGATGGGGATTGCTACCGGAGACCGTCCGGTGGAGTTTCCGCTGTTCGGGGTGGAAGCTGAGCGGAAAGGGGAAATCTTCCGCCAAAGCGTCCGCATGATCAGGCACGCGTGGAACCGGGATCAGATGCTGGTAGACAACGAGCTCGATCTGCTCCCCAAGCCGGTTCAAGCAACAATCCCGCTCGTCATGGCGGGGCGAGGGACGCAAACACTGGACTGGATTGTTCAGCATCTGGACGCCTGGTTCAACTATCCCCGAGGAATCGCGGCGACCGAACAGCAGATGGCCGAGTGGATAAAAACGCATGACGATCTTGGCATCACAGAGAGGAAACCGTATATTTCTGCGTATCATCTGGATCTCCACGAGGATCCGGATCACCCGGCAGAGCCGTTTAAGTTCGGGGCCACGATTGGAAGAAACGAACTCATTCGACACTTGAAACGGCTTGAGGAGATTGGGGTTGCGCATATCGCGTTTCATTTCCGCCACTCGCAGCGTCCGATTCCGGAAGTCCTGCACGAGTTGGCCGAATATGTACTGCCAGCGTTTGAACACGAGTAAGAAAAATGAGGAGGAATCATCATGGAAAACAGACGGTTGGGAGACAGCGAACTGTTTCCGTCTGTGATTGGATTTGGGGCCTGGGCCGCTGGAAAAACGGGGTGGGGCGATGTTGACGAACGGGCGATCGTGGAAGCGATCCAGACCGCGTACGATCTGGGGGTGAACTTCTTTGACACGGCACCTTTCTACGGATACGGGGAATCGGAACGCATCCTGGGAAAAACGCTCAAACCGGTGCGCGACAAGGTCATCATCGCCACGAAGTTTGGCATCGTCTGGGATGACAAGGGCGGCTTTGTGATGGATGTCAGCCGAAAAAACATCCTGCGCGAAATTGATGAAAGCCTGAAAAACCTGGGCACCGACTACATTGATCTGTATCAGGTGCACTGGCCGGATCACAAGACACCGATCCAGGAAACCATGGGAACCCTCATCGAACTTGTCCAAAGCGGAAAAATCCGTTATATCGGCGTATCCAACTTCTCCGTGGAACAAATGGAGGAAGCGCGCAAATACGCTCATGTGGTGTCGCTTCAATCCCAATACAACCTGCTCCAGCGCGGCGTGGAGCAAGCCGAGTATCCGTACGTGGAGCGTGTCGGCATGGGATTCATTCCGTACAGTCCCCTGGCTCAAGGACTGCTGACAGGGAAGTTCACCAAAGAGACGAAGATTCCCGAAGATGACGTTCGGCGCCAGTTCAATCCGCTTTTCAAAGACGGGGAATTCGAAGCAAACGTGGAGAAAGCAGAGAAAATCCGCACCATCGCAGATCGTTATGGCAAGCCGATGGCGCAAGTCGCGGTGAACTGGCTTCTGGCAAAGCCGGCTGTAGCCACAGTCATTACCGGCGCCAAAAACAAGGAGCAGGTGATTCAGAATGTGGCGGCGGCAGAATGGAAGCTGCTCCCCGAAGACGTCGCTGCGTTGGATGCCATGACGAGGTAACGCCCCCCAAAAAAACCGAACAGCTTGTGCGAAATGGCTTC
Source organism: Brevibacillus thermoruber 423 (assembly GCF_000454065.1). Lineage (GTDB taxonomy): Bacteria > Bacillota > Bacilli > Brevibacillales > Brevibacillaceae > Brevibacillus > Brevibacillus thermoruber. Next base: position 291,710 of record NZ_KE695653.1, on the reverse strand, counting down.
TGTGTTCAGCAGGAGCCATTTTGTTTTGTCGTGGTGGAAAACGCAGATTCTGCCGCCATCACGGCATCTGCCGGGAACCCGTCGTTTTCCGGGGGGCGTTTCCGAAAACATGGACGTCACTTTCCACAATTGTGGAATGATTCCGTCAATATGGGGGCGCCGGTCACGGCCGTGGAGCGCAGAAACCCGGCTCTCGACAGGTTTTTGCAAAAAGTGCGACAGTTTGGCACAATCCCTGCAATAAAGTTGAAAGCGATTTCATATACTCGTCTTGGGAGGAGTGCGAAACGTGAGCGTGTGCGAATCGATTGAACAGGCCCTGGCCGGCATCACGGACGGGGCGACCATCATGGTGGGCGGCTTTGGCCTCGTTGGCATCCCGGAACATTTGATCATGGGCCTGTACGAAAAAGGGGTAAAGAATCTCACCGTCATCTCGAACAACTGCGGCGTGGATGACTGGGGACTGGGGATTCTCCTGCGGAACAGGCAGATCAGGAAGATGATTGCGTCCTACGTGGGAGAAAACAAGGAGTTTGAGCGGCAGTTCCTGTCCGGAGAGCTGGAAGTGGAGCTGGTTCCCCAAGGGACGCTGGCGGAGCGAATTCGGGCGGGCGGAGCCGGCATTCCGGCCTTTTACACCCCGGCAGGCGTCGGCACCCCCATCCAGGAGGGCAAGGAAGTCCGCACGTTCAACGGCAAGGAATACGTGCTGGAAACGGGGTTGCGGGCCGATTTTGCCCTGGTGAAAGCCTGGAAGGGAGACCGGCTGGGCAACCTCATCTACAACAAGACGGCCCGAAACTTCAATCCGATCATGGCCGCCGCCGGGGCGATCACCATCGCCGAAGTGGAAGAGCTGGTGGACGTGGGCCAACTGGACCCGGACGCGGTTCATACCCCCAGCATCTACGTGCAGCGGATCATCCGCTGTGAGAACTATCAGAAACGCATCGAAAAACGTACGGTGAGAAGCTAGGAGGGAGCTGTCCTGATGTTAACGAGAGAACAGATTGCCAAAAGGGCCGCGCAGGAAATTGAAAACGGTTTCTACGTGAACCTGGGAATCGGGATTCCCACGCTGGTCGCCAACTACATTCCGGCGGACAAACAGGTCGTGCTGCAGTCGGAAAACGGGCTGCTCGGGATCGGACCGTACCCGACGGAAGACGAGGTGGACCCGGACTGCATCAACGCCGGCAAGGAGACGATCACGATGATTCCCGGCGCCTGTCTGTTCGACAGCGCGGAATCGTTCGCGATGATTCGCGGCGGCCACATCGACGTCGCCATACTGGGCGCGATGGAAGTCTCCGAGCGGGGGGACCTGGCGAACTGGATGATTCCGGGAAAGATGGTCAAGGGAATGGGCGGCGCCATGGACCTGGTGCACGGGGCCAAGAAGATCGTCGTGATCATGGAGCATGTAAACAAGTACGGCGAGCCGAAAATCCTGAAAACCTGCCGGCTCCCCCTGACCGGCAAAGGGGTGGTTCACCGCATCATTACGGATCGCGCCGTCCTTGACGTCACGCCGCAGGGGTTGGAACTGGTGGAAGTCGTGGACGGCTATTCCCCGGCCGATATCCAAGCTTGTACCGAGCCTGAGCTGATCATCTCCCCCAATCTGCGCGTCCTGTCGTCCGCCGCGCTGTAACGTGGCGGCCGGGGCTCAGCTTTTTGGCGAGGGGCAGGAAAGGAGAATTCTATGGTAATCGAAGTGTTGGCGATTCTCGTCTCGTTGGGACTCTTGATGTTTTTTGCGTACCGCGGCTACCCTGTCATCGTGTTTGCGCCGATTTTTACCCTGTTGGCCGCCGTTCTGTCGGGACTTGCGCTGCTGCCCAGCTACACTGAAACGTTCATGACGAACGCGGCCAACTATGTGAAATCGTTCTTTCCCGTCTTCCTGTTGGGCGCAATCTTTGGCAAGGTGATGGAAATGAACGGAGCGGCCGCCTCCATCGCCCAGTCGATCGTAAAGGCGCTCGGCTCCAACCGGGCGATCCTGGCCGTCGTGCTGGCCTGCAGCATTTTGACCTACGGCGGCGTGTCGCTCTTTGTCGTGGCGTTTGCGGTGTACCCGTTTGCCGCCGCCATCTTTCGCGAGGCCAACATTCCCAAACGGCTGATTCCGGGCGCGATCGCCCTCGGCGCGTTTACCTACACGATGGATGCGCTTCCCGGTTCGCCGCAGATTCAGAATATTATCCCCACCAATTATTTTGGGACAGATGCGTACGCCGCTCCGCTGGTAGGGATTATCGGCGCCATCATGGTCTTTTGCGGCGGCATCTTCTGGCTGGAGCGCAGGCGCAAACAGGCAGCCGCGGCCGGCGAAGGGTACGGGGAAGGCCACATCAACGAACCGGAGCTCAACCGGGATCAAACCTACATGAACATCTGGCTGGCCGTGCTCCCGTTGGCGCTGGTCCTGGTGTCGAACTACCTGTTCAGCAGAGGGTTTCTGACCGTGGAAACCTGGTACGACCCGCAGCTTCTGAAGGACAGCTTCAAAATCGACAAGGTGAAGAACGTCGCCTCCTCCTGGGCGCTGATCATCGCGTTGAGCATCGGCATCCTGGCCGCGGTGCTGATCAATCTGAACCAGGTGAAAACGAAGCTCGCCTCCGGTTTGACCGCCGCCGCGATGGGGGCCCTGCTGGCCATCTTCAACACGGCGTCCGAGGTGGGATTCGGCAACGTGGTCAAAACGCTGCCCGGTTTCAAGCTGATTCAAGACTGGATTCTCGGGGCAAGCAGCCATCCGCTGGTCTCCGAAGCCGTGGCCGTCAACGTGCTCGCGGGGATTACGGGATCGGCCTCCGGCGGCATGTCCATTGCGCTGGAAGTGATGGGGAAACAGTATCTGGAACTGGCGCAGGCGGCCGGCATCAGTCCGGAGCTCTTGCACCGCATTGCCTCGATGGCTTCCGGCGGGATGGATACCTTGCCGCATAACGGAGCCGTCATCACCCTGCTGGCGATCACGGGATTGACGCACCGCCAGTCCTACAAGGACATTTTCGCGATCACCGTGTTGAAAACGCTGACCGTCTTTATTCTGGCAATCGCCGCTTCGCTCTTCGTCTAGGTCAAGAACGCATCCGGGACGAAGCGGCGGAGGTACCAATCGGAAAAAGGAGTTGTGTCATCATGAACAAGCTGCTGGAAGGAAAAGTCGCACTGGTCACCGGTGCGGCAAGCGGAATCGGGTATGAAATCGCCCGGACGTTTGCCCGGGAAGGAGCCAAGGTGCTACTGCTGGACCTCAACCGGGAGGCCGTGGAAAAGGCGGCCGAGCAGCTGCAGAGCGAGGGGAGGGAAGCCCTGGGGGCAGGCTGCGACGTGACGGATGAAGGCCAGCTCAAGGCGAGCATTGAGAAGAGCGTGGAGACGTTTGGCCGGCTGGACATCCTGGTCAACAATGCGGGGCTGCAGTTTGTGTCGCCGATCGAGGATTTCCCGACCGAGACATTTGAGCGGCTGCTCACCATCATGCTCACGGCGCCGTTTGTCGCCATCAAGCACGCCTTTCCCGTCATGAAGCGTCAGGGGCAGGGGCGGATCATCAACATGGCCTCGATCAACGGCCTGATCGGGTTTGCCGGAAAAGCGGCCTACAACAGCGCCAAGCACGGGGTGATCGGCCTGACCAAAGTGGCCGCCCTCGAGGGAGCCGCTCACGGCATCACCGTGAACGCGCTGTGTCCGGGGTACGTGGACACGCCGCTCGTGCGGAATCAATTGGCCGATCTGGCCAAGACCCGAAACGTCCCGCTGGAACGCGTGATGGAAGAAGTCATTTACCCGCTCGTTCCGCAGCGGCGGCTGCTGTCCGTGCAGGAAATTGCGGACTACGCCGTCTTTCTGGCAAGTGACAAGGCCAGGGGAGTGACGGGGCAAGCGGTCGTGATTGACGGCGGGTATACGGCACAGTAACGCCGTACGTGTTCCCGTCTGCTGCCGCCGTCTCCACACCCGGGCGCCCGGCAATCAACCAGGCTGTCGACATCGTCGGCAGCCTGGATGTTTTTATGAGTCCGATCCCACAAATGGCCGAATCCAGCCACGCACGCTACGAGTTGGTCGCCATGACGCTGAGCGGCCCCTTTTCGCTGATGATCGGCTCCAGTTCGAACACCGAGATGGGAAACATGGGGAAGCCCACGTAGTACGGCGTGATCTCGTAGAGTTGAAAATAGATGACGAGCGCTTTGTCGGCCACGTAGAAATCCTGGTCGGGACGGATCGCCTTGAACGGCTCCAGGGTGGGAATACGCCGTTCCGCGATCTGTCTCCTGATGTTGTCCGACAGCACCTTGACATAGTCGCTGCCCGGTTTGAACAGGTCCCGCAGGGAGAAGATTTTCCCGGTCTGCACATCCGCGGTGAGCGACTTCAGATAGGTCATGCCGTGGGCCATCGGATAGGTGTAGGCGTAGTTGTTCAGGGTGACGCTGAAGATGCCCCGCTGATTGTTTTTGATCTCGTAGCTCCCCTGCATGTCCGTCGTTCCCGGCACCTGGATGTCATGCTGCCGGTTGATCAAATCCTGCACGTACCGCGACAGGGTTTGGTTGATCTTCTGTTCGGCCTGCGGATTGGCCAGGCCGGCCAACTGCGGGTAGGTAATGGTCACGTTCGGACGGCTGATCGTGCGGGTCAGCACGGCTGCCGGCAGTTGATTCAGTTCCACGGCGTTCCCGTTCCCTTCCTGAAAAATGCGTTCCCTGCATTAGCCTATTCGCAGGGGGGCCAAACGGTCATTGCGGAACCCTCTTCTGATCCGGCAGCACTACGGGCGCGTTAGAACTTTTTTCACATGTTTTCCATGTACCCGATAGTATTTGGAAGATTTTTCAGGATATAATGACAAAAGAAAGCTGTATCCAGACACACGGGAGGTAAAGGAGGAACTTATGCTTCAGACCATGTTTCAATTGGTCCGCAACACCTTGACCAACAAAGAAGGCTTCATGATCTTTATTCTCTGGAATCATCTGTGGCTGGCCGGATGGATCGCGTATCAGGAGGACGTGAACTTCTGGAAGCTGACATCGCTGGGCCTGCTGGTGACGCTGATCGTTTCGCCGTACTACTTCATCCGCAAAGGCAGTTACGTGATTCGCTACCTGGTGGCGATCGGCTTTATGTATTACTCCATCGCGTTCGACCACTTTACGTCTTACCCGGAGACGGCGTTCCTTTCCTTCATCGTGCTCGGCTTCCTCGCGGCCTATCTGGACTGGAAGCTGGTCGTCTCCGCCGGGATTGTCCAGATCGCGGCGACGTTTGTCGGGTTTTACACCGGTTTCTACGACATGTTCGACGAAGGCCGGACGGAGGTCAACCTGATCCTGCACCTCGTGTCCGTTGTGCTGATGATCGCCGGCTTGACCTACCTGTGTCTGGCCGGACAAGCCTCGCTGAGCAAAGCGGAGGCGGCGCGGCGGGAAGCGGAGGAAAAGGAACAGCGGCTGGCGGAGCTGTTGGGCCACATCCGACTGGTGACGGAACAGCTCGACCGCACGTCGGAGCACGTGCATGAGCACGCGGAGACGACCAAACGGAACACGGACGAGATGATGATCGCGTTCCGCGAAGTGGCGACGGGGATGGAGGCGCAGGCCAACTCCACGGTGAAGATCGAGGAGGAAGTCCAGTCGATCGACCACGAGATCGTGGCGGTCAACGAGCAGGCCAACGCGATGAAGGCGGAGGCCGATCAGAACAACCGCCGCCTCACCGACAGCATCGGCATGATGAACGAGCTGTCGCGGCAGATGGAGCAGATCGTGCAGGCGGTCAACGTGGCCTCGTCCACCATCCGCGAGCTGAACCGGCAGGCCAACCGGGTGGAGGAGATCGTGCAGACGATCAACCAGATCGCGACCCAGACCAACCTGCTGGCGCTCAACGCGGCGATCGAATCGGCCCGGGCCGGGGAACACGGACGCGGCTTCGCCGTGGTGGCCGACGAGGTGCGAAAGCTGGCCGAGCAAAGCGCCACAGCCACCCAGGAGATTGCCGAAATCCTGCAGTCGCTGCACCAGGAGAGCGAAAACGCCGTGCGCCACATGAGCAACGGGGAAACGTCGGTGGCCAAGGGACAGGAGCTGGCCGTCCAGACCGTCACCTCCATCGAGGCGGTTCGGGCCGGGATGGAATCGTTTTTGCAGGCCGTCGAGCACGTGCGCTCCAGCATGGACAGGGTGAAGCTGCGCTCCGGGGAGGTGGCCGCCGAGATGTCGACGATTACGGCCGTGACGGAACAATCGGTGGCCAATCTGGAAGAGCTGTTCGCCACGGCGGAAAACCAGCATCAGAAGGTGCGGGAAATCACGGAGGAGCTGGGCGAGCTGAACGCGCTGTCGCGCAAACTGCAGCAGTCGTTTCAGGGGCAACAACCGTAATGTTTTGAAATGACAAAAAAATCGTTTGCAATTTGCTTTCCTTTTGCTAGAATAAGAGACATTACAACTGGATAGCGGATTCACCTTACCTTATCAAGAGAGGCGGAGGGACTGGCCCGATGAAGCCCGGCAACCACTGTACCCCGGTACAGAAAGGTGCCAATTCCTGCAAAACCCGTGGGTTTTGACAGATGAGGAAGAGGTTGGCGATACATGGCAAACTCTTCCTCCGGGAAGAGTTTTTTTCATACCATCAACAGGGTTTCCATGGAAGCGCCTCTTGCGGAAAAAAAGGAGGAATGAGTCGAACATTATTGTGTTTTTATAGTAAAATATTCGTGTTTTCTCTTGATATTTTTGATAAAAACCTGTAAATTACCGGTATGAGAATCGCAAAATCGAAACTTTTGTCACTGGATAGGAGAGAGCAGCATGAAAAAGTACCTGTTGGCATTGACAACGTTTGCCGTACTGGCCGCCGGATGTGCGGCGGGTGGCGGCGCACCGGAGGACAAGGGACAAGCCGGGGGCCAGGATGGCGGCGCGAAGAAGCGTGTTGCGCTGGTTCTTCCGGAGAAGATCGGGGTCAACCCGTTCTTCCAGCAGATGGACGAGGGCGCCAAGAAAGCAGCGCAGGAATTTGGCGTCGATGTGAAAACCATCGAGTCGACCGACCACGCCGCCATCGAGGAGAACATCCGCGCGGCCGTGGCTGAGAATTACGATTTGATCATTACGTCGTCGTTTGAATCGGAGGACGCGCTGAAAAAAGTGGCGGCGGAAAACCCGGACCGCATGTTTGCGATCATCGATACCGTCGTGGACCTGCCGAACGTCCGCAGCGTGGTCTTTCGCGAGCATGAAGCCGCCTACCTGATGGGAGCGGCGGCCGGCCTGGCGACCAAGACCAACAAGGTGGGCATCGTCGCAGCGATGGACATTCCGCTTCTGAAAAAGTGGACGGTCGGCTTCCAGGAAGGACTGAAAGCGACCAATCCGAAGGCAGAGGTCTTCGTCAACTACGTCGGCAGCTTCAACGACCCGGCGAAAGCCAAGGAGCTGGCCCTGCTGCAGGCAAACAAGGGAGCCGACTTCATCTACGGGGCCGCTGCCGTAGGCGATCTGGGCGTGTTTGAAGCGGCCAAGGAAAAAGGCTTCTACACCTCCGGCCAGGACGTCGACCGCACCGGCATCGATCCGGAACACATCGTCCTGTCCCAGTTGAAAGGAACCGACACGGCCGCTTACGAAACGGTAAAGGCGTTTGTAAACGGCAGCCTGAAACCGGGCGTGCAAACGTACGGCCTGAAGGAAGACGGCGTCGGCGTCACCTACGTCACGCGCGAGAGCAAGACGCCGCTCCATCCGTTCATCGGCGAAGAGATCGTCAACAAGGTGAAAGCGATCAAGGACGAGATCGTGGCGGGTACGCGCAAGGTGCCCGATCCGCTGCAGCAGTAAACGAGACGGCGACCGACTACTGTGGTAGTCGGTTTCCTGTTGCAACGGGCCAACAGGAAAAAGGAGGGAAGAACGGGATGGCGTACCGTCTGGAAATGCGCAACATGACGAAGAGGTACGGCGATTTTACGGCCAACGACAATGTGTCGTTCACCCTGCGGGCCGGCGAAGTCCACGCCATCGTCGGGGAGAACGGCGCCGGCAAAACCACCCTGATGCGGATGCTGTACGGCATGGAACAGCCCACGTCCGGGGAGATCGTGCTGAACGGCCGGCCGGTGGTCTTTCGCGGCCCCGACGACGCGATCAAACACGGCATCGGGATGGTGCACCAGCACTTCATGCTGTTTGCCGATTTCAGCGTGGCGGAGAACATCGTCATCGGCTATGAACCGCAGCGCGCCGGCCTGTTCCGGCGCAAGGAAGCGGTGGAGGCGGTGCGGGCCCTCAGCGAGCGCTACCGCATCCCGATCGACGTGACCGCCCGGGTATCCCAATGCTCGGTCGGGGAACAGCAGCGCGTGGAGATTCTCAAAGTGCTGTACCAGGGAGCGGACATCATCGTACTGGACGAGCCGACCGCCGTCCTGACGCCGCTGGAGGTAAAGGAACTGCTGCAGACGATCCGCCACCTGGCGGAGAGCGGCAAGAGCGTCATCCTGATCACGCACAAGCTCAAGGAAGTGATGGAGGTGGCCGACCGGATCACGGTGCTGCGCGGCGGCCGGGTGACCGGGACCGTTTCCCGGCAGGAGACCAGCGTGGACGAACTGGCCCGGCTGATGGTGGGCCGCGAGCTGCAGCCGTTGAGCGAGCGGGTGAGCCTGGCCGGCGGGCCGCTCCTGCAGGTGGAAAACCTGACCGTTTCTGACCGGCAGACGATCGTGGACGGCGTTGCTTTTACCGTGCACCACGGGGAAATCGTCGGAATCGCCGGGGTCTCGGGCAACGGCCAGTCGGAGCTGCTGCAGGCCATCACCGGGCTGCGGCCGGTCACGGCGGGCAGGGTGCTGCTGGGCGGAAAAGACGTCACCAACCGTCCGGTGGCGGCCATTCGCGAAGCGGGAGTGGCCCATATCCCGGAAGACCGGTACCTGTGGGGAACGGCCAAGCAGGAGAGCGTGGAGGAAAACGCCTTGATGGGCTATCAGCGCAAACCGGCGTTCAGCCGTCGCGGCGTCATTCTGCGGGACGCGTTCCGCCGCGTGGTGGAGCAGTGGGTGGAGCGGTTTGCCATCAAGACCGGTTCCCGGCACCTGCAGGAGCAGGCGGGCAACCTGTCCGGCGGCAATCTGCAAAAACTGATTGTCGCCCGCGAGCTGGGGCAAAAGACGCCGCTGTTGATCGCCGCCGAACCGACGCGCGGCGTGGACATCGGGGCGATGGAACACATCCACCAGGCGCTGATCGAAAAGCGAAACAGCGGCGACGGGATTCTGCTCGTCTCGTCGGAGCTGTCGGAAATTTTGGCGCTGTCTGACAGAATTCTGGTCATGTACAAGGGACGGATCGTCGGCGAGCTGAAGCGGTCGGAGGCGACGGAAGAGAAAATCAGCGTGTTGATGGCAGGAGGAAGCATCCATGGAAGCGGTCAAAAAGCTGTGTAAATCGCTGGTCCAGCCGCTGTTGGCGGTGGCGATCGGCTTGTTGACGGGAGCGGTCGTCATCAGCGCGGTAGGCGAATCGATCCTGGACACCTACCAGCAGATGTGGAAAGGGGCGTTCGGCAGCTTTTACTTTTTCGCCTCCACGCTGGCCCGGTCCACGCCGATCATGCTGATCGGGCTGGGGCTGTCGCTGGCGTTTCGCGCCGGGGTGTTCAATCTGGGCGCCGAGGGGCAGATGGTGCTGGGAGCAGTCGGCGCGACGCTGGTCGGGCTGTACCTGCCCGGTCCCGGACTGGTGAAAATGCTGGCCGCGCTGGCGACCGGGGTGGCCGTGGGCGGTCTCTGGTCGCTTTTGGCCGGGTACATGGAGGCGAAGTTTCGCGTCCAACTGCTCATCACCACCCTGCTGCTCAACTACATTGCCGTCCTGTTTGCCGGGTATCTGGTCAGTGAACCGTTTCAGGACAAGTCAGGCTCGGCGGCGCTGGCCCAGACGGCCATGCTGGAGAAGAGCGTCTGGCTGCCCAAGCTGTTCGCCGGCATGAGCGTGCACGCCGGCTTCCTGTTGGCGTTGGCCGCCGCTCTGGCATTGTTCTGGGTCGTCCGGTTCACGCCGTTCGGCTACGAGGTGAAGATGCTCGGACACAATCCGTTTTTTGCCCGGTACGGCGGGATCGACAAGGACCGGGTGATGCTTGTGGCAATGTTTGCCAGCGGGGGATTGGCCGGGCTGGCCGGCACCGTGGAAGTGCTGGGGGCGCATTACCGGTACGTCGACGGCGCGCTGACCGTCCCCGGGTATGCCTGGACGGGCTTGATGGCCACGCTGCTGGCCAATTCCCACCCGATCGGCGTCGTGTTTACCTCGATTCTGCTGGCCGCCCTGCAGACGGGCGCGATGGGCGTGGAGCGCAACACCGAGGTGCCGCTGGAGCTGGCCAGCGTCATCCAGGCCGTGCTGATTCTGTTTATCTCCGCCAAATTCAGCCATGACTGGTGGAAAAACCGCAAGAGCAAGAGGAGGGAGTCGCATGGAGTTGTTTGATGGAGCCCTCGTCAGTTCCACCATCCGGATGGTGACTCCGATCCTCCTGGCGGCACTGGGCGGAGCGCTGTGCGCCCGGGTGGGCATCTTCAACGTCGGGCTGGAGGGGCTGGTGCTGGTCGGAGCGTTTTCCGCCATCGTCGGCAACCACTTTACCGGCAGCCTGCCGCTGGCCGTCCTGTTTGCCGCCGCCGTCACCGTGCTGTTTTCGCTGTTGTTTGCCTACATGACGATCGGACTGAAGGCGAACGAAATCATCGTCGGCGTGGCGATCAATTTCCTCGCGCTGGGGCTGACCACGTTTGCGCTGCGCGCCGTCTTCGGCGTGAAAGGGGCATTTTACGACAAGGACATGGCCGGGCTGCCGCAGTGGCAGATCCCCCTGGTCACAGACATCCCCGTGCTGGGGGACATCCTGTCGGGCCATTCGCCGCTGGTCTACGCGGCCTTTTTGGCGGCGGTTCTGCTGCATCTGTTCTTTGCCCACACCGTGACCGGCTTCCGCGTGCTGGCGGCCGGGATGAATCCGGTGGCGGCCCGCAGCCTGGGCCTCAAAGTGACGCGGCTGCAGGTGCTGGCCATTGCGCTGTGCGGCGTTCTCTGCGGCATGGCCGGGGCACAGCTCTCGCTGGGACAGGTGACCATGTTTACTGAAGGCATGACGGCGGGGCGCGGCTTTATCGCGCTGGTGGCGATGATGTTGGGGCAGTCTCACCCGTTGGGCATTCTCGCCTCCAGCCTGCTGTTCGGGCTGATGGACGCGCTCAGCATCCGTCTGCAGGGCTTTTCGCTGCCGACGCAGTTTACCGCGATGCTGCCCTACGTGCTGACGATTGCGGCGATGTTCTTCCTCAAGGACCGGGGCGCGGCCGCAAGCACCGCCAGCCAGCAGAGCGCCCGCTAGACGGAGACGGACTGACTTGGGAGGGAACGAGAAGATGAACAAGGCAGAGCGAATCAAACGGATGAGGGTGCCCACAGTCGATCCGGCCCTGGCGCGGCGGCTGCCGCCGGGACAGGTGCTGACGGAGCGGTTTCCGATCTTGCACGAGGGGGAGGTGCCCGTCTACGACCTGGAGACGTGGACGCTGCGGGTCTTCGGGGAAGTCGACCGGGACGTAACGCTCTCCTACGCCGACATCATGGCGATGCCGCAGACGACGATCACCTGCGACATCCACTGCGTCACCCGCTGGTCCCGGTTTGACAACCGGTTTACCGGCGTTCGTTTCCGCGATTTCCTGGCGGCGGCCGGTGTCACGCCGCAGGGCAGGTACGTGATGCTGCACGGCGATTACGGCTACACGGCCAACGTGGCGCTGACCGACCTGGACCGGGACGACGTGCTGCTGGCCCACTCCTTTGACGGAGCGCCGCTGACGGACAAGCACGGCTGGCCGCTGCGGCTGATCGTGCCTCACCTCTATTTCTGGAAGAGCGTGAAATGGCTGCGCGGGATCGAATTCATGAACGAAAACAAACCCGGCTTCTGGGAGCAAAACGGTTTTCATCTGAACGGCGACCCGTTCCGCGAAGAGCGTTTCTCCGGCGAAGCCCTGCCGATTCCGGAAGACGAATGGGAGAAAAAGGAGTTTGATTGATGATGCTGCCCAATCTGAAAGTTGACCCGGAAAACCTGCCGAAGCGCGCGATCGTCTGCGGCGATCCGAAGCGGGCGGCCCGCATCGCCGCCCTGCTGGACGAGAGCAGGCCGATCGGGGAAAACCGGGAATACCACAGCTATGCGGGAACGTGGAACGGCACGGCGGTGGCCGTCGTCAGCCACGGCGTCGGCTCGCCGGGGGCGGCCGTCTGCTTTGAAGAGCTGGCCAAAGGCGGCGTGAAAACGATCATCCGCGTCGGAACGGCCGGTTCCTACCAAAAAGCGATCGAACCGGGCAGCCTGGTGATCAGCACGGCGGCTGTCCGCCGGGACGGACTGACCAGCCAGTTGGTTCCGCCGGGCTTCCCGGCCGTGGCCGACCGCCGCGTCGTCGATGCGCTGTCCGCCGCCGCCGCGAAGCGCGACACGGGACTCCATGTGGCCGAGGGCGTGACGCTGACGATGGACATGTTTTACAGCGGCGTCGTGGAGTTTCCCCACAAGCTGTACCAACAGGCGGGCGTGCTGGCCGTGGAGATGGAGAATGCGGCGCTGTTCGTGATCGCCGCTCTTAGAGGCATGCGCGCCGGCTCCATCCTGGCGATCGACGGCTACGCCGACGCCGACCTGTTGGAAACGTACAACCCTCATACCGAAACGACGGCCAAAGCGATTGAGGCGGAGGCGCGCATCGCGCTGGATGCGATCGTGGCGGTGGAATAGGGAGCCCATCCATAAAACGTCCCTCGTGTGATGGCACGAGGGATTTTATTATCTCACGATCCAGTTTCGTGTTGTTGAACGATTTTTTTAAGGGATTCCGAAGATGAAAGGCTGTATACCATGTTTCGACTAGGATCAATAAAGGAATACACGTCATATTCAGGGTAATAGATGATGAATCCGTTATGTCCCGTATGGATGGGATCGCTGTCACTGTCAAACATGATCGTGTATGCAGCTGCACCATTCGGCACCGTTCTTATCGGCGTGCTCCACGTACGTTCCAAATCATGTAGCAGAGCGGCAATCATCTCTTTGATCCGTGGTGAGAATCTTGTATTCCAAACTGTCTCCCTTGCCGATGAAAAGAAAGCGTACGTCCTCCTTGGGGCCAGCGATGCTTACGTCAGCAGACGGGATTCTGACAAAACTCACAACCAACGCAAGAAGGAGCAGAAACACTACCGTGATTGGTATCGTCCCCTTCATCCCCCTCTTCTCCTCTCAGCACAATGATAGTATGATTGTGTAAGATTATACACAAATATCCAATAAATAGAAAGAGAGGGAGGATCTGGTGCAAATCAGTCCGTTTATCCAAATGGGAAAAAGAAAGAAGGCAATCGCTGGATTTGCTGTGTTATTGGCTGCCATCGTATATGCCGTCTATACGTTCTGGTACAACACCCCCGAAAAAGCTCTTGAAAGATATTTATCGCTGATCGTAAGCAAACAAGGTGAAAAAGCCTATGAGTATGTCTATAAAGAAAGCGGCAGTTATTATCCTAAGCGCGGAGATTTTGTACATTCCGCGAAAACTACGAAATTACTTGACTTTAAGGTGTTGGGCGTTACGAAATCGGACAATACTTCCACGGAGGTGAAGGTATTGTTGCAATTCGCTAGACTCGACAAAGAAAAAGTGTTTACAATGAAAAAGGTTTTTGGAAATTGGCAGGTGGTTTTACACGGTCCGGATGGAAAGAGTTGACATCACACACGGATATGGAGAGCGCGTCAGATCCACGATTTTCTCGTCGTGAGGTCTGACGCTTTTCCTTTTCATGCGAGACTCTAGCTCAAACGGGCATTCCTTTACAAAATTCTGGCCCAACGTTAATACGCGCTTCACGTTCCCTTAACTTTCCAACGGTACCATCGTAATTGACAAGTGAACGATTCCCGCGGTTGGAGCCCTGGAGAAACCCCTCGACATCATTTCCAAGCACTCTCATCGAGAAGTATTTGGCGATTGTCATGTCGTGGGGGTTTTGTTTTGGCGAAAGGAGGCGCGCCTGGATGAACCAAGCGGAATTTTACGAGCGGCTGGCCCGGCAGAAGCTGATTGCCTCGGTCAAGGAGCCCAAGTATCTGGAAAAGGCGGCGGAAGCGCAGGCAAGCGCGGTGGTGCTGTCCATCGGGAACATCGGGGTGATCAAGCGTTACGTCGACTTTTTCAAAACGCACGGCGTGCCGGTGTTCCTGCATCTGGAACGGATCGGGGGAATCAGCTATGACCGGGAAGGCGTCGCGTTTGTCGCCCACTACGTCAGGCCGGACGGCATCGTCACCACCCGCAACACGCTGATCAAGCTGGCCAAAAAGCAGGGATTGCTGACGATCCAGCGGCTGTTTCTGGTGGACAGCGACGCCCTCCGATCGGGGCTGCAGTCGGTGCAGGACACGCAGCCGGACGCCGTCGAGCTGATGCCGGCACTGCTGCCGGAGGTCATCGCCGAATACCGGCAGGAGCTGGGGGAGACGCCGATCATTGCCGGCGGTCTGATCCGCAAACGGGAACAGATGGTGCAGGCGCTCCAGCACGGGGCCGTCGCCGTTTCTGTCGGCAGCCATTCTTTATGGAAGGAGGGTCTTGCGGATGTATCAATGCCTGTTGTTTGACCTGGACGGCACGCTGCTGGACAGCCGGGATGCGGTGATCGACGCGGTCGCCCGTACGGCGGAGCGCTTTGCGCCGGGGGTGTTCAGCCGGGACGATCTCTTGAAGCGTTTCGGCGAATCGCTGGACGACTTTCTCGCGGCGGCGGCCGGGGAGACGTACGACCGCGAGGCGGTAAGGAAAAGCTACGCCGCCTACGTCCGGGAGCATCACGACCGGCACGTCCGCCTGTTTCCCTGCGTACGCGAAGGGCTGGAGCGGCTGAAAGCGGCCGGTTACCGGATGGCCGTGGTGACCAACAAGCAGCGCGAGTTTGCCGTCGCGGGGCTGGAACTGGCGGGACTGGTGGAGTTCTTTGAGGTTGTCGTTACCATCGACGACGTGTCGCGCGGCAAGCCGTCCGCCGAACCGGTTCAACAGGCGCTCCGCCTGCTTCAGATGCGGCCGGATCAGGCCCTGATGATCGGTGACAGCCGCTACGACGTACTGGCGGCCGCAGGAGCGGGCGTCAAGTCGGCGGTGCTGGAGTGGTACGGCGCGGAAGAGTGGACGTACGCCGTTCCTGACTTGCGCTTTGCCAATTTT
This sequence comes from Brevibacillus thermoruber 423, assembly GCF_000454065.1. Taxonomy (GTDB): domain Bacteria; phylum Bacillota; class Bacilli; order Brevibacillales; family Brevibacillaceae; genus Brevibacillus; species Brevibacillus thermoruber. The sequence continues at coordinate 276,370 of NZ_KE695653.1, read as the reverse complement.
CAGACCTTTGCCGAAGAGATGCTGGCCGTCAGGGCACTGGGAGGGAATGGAGCCAGATGGCACGAGTGATATTGAAGCAGGTAACCAAAACATTTCACAGCCAGACGGTGGTCAAAGGGCTGGACCTGGTCATACCGGACGGTTCCTTTACCGTGCTGGTCGGTCCGTCAGGGTGCGGAAAATCGACCACGCTGCGGATGATTGCCGGGCTGGAGAGCGTCACGGACGGGGAAATCCTGATCGGCGACCAACCGGTCAATCATCTGCCGCCCGGCAAACGGGACGTGGCGATGGTGTTTCAAAACTACGCGCTCTATCCGACGATGAATGTCTACGACAACATCGCGTTCGGCCTGCGCAACCGGGGGTACTCGAAAAAAGACTGCCGAACGATGGTGGAAGAAATCGCGGAGGTGGTCGGGCTGACTCCGTATCTCAAGCGGAAGCCCTCGGAGCTCTCCGGCGGACAGCGGCAGCGCGTCGCTCTGGCCCGCGCGATGGTGAAAAAGCCGCAGGTGTTTCTGATGGATGAACCGCTGTCCAACCTGGACGCCAAGCTGCGCAACCAGATGCGGGTGGAGCTGACCAGCCTGCACAAACGGCTCGGCACCACCTTTATCTACGTCACCCACGACCAGGTGGAAGCGATGACGATGGGCGACCAGATCGTCGTCATGAGCGAGGGTACGATCATGCAGGTGGCGCCGCCGATGGAGCTGTACCGGGAGCCGGCCAACCTGTTCGTCGCCCAGTTTATCGGCTCGCCGGCGATGAACGTCGTCCCGGCGGATGGGCGGGCCGAACACTTGTGGGGGTTTCGCCCGGAAATGGCGGTCCTCCTGCCGGGCGGCGCGTCGGCCGACCCGGCGGAAGCGGCGTGGTCGCTCGGCGGCACGATCGTTTCACGGGAAATTCTCGGTTCGGACGCGCTGTACCACGTGGAAACGGAGAGAGGACGCGTCGTGGTCAAGGCGGAAACGGAGACGATGGCGGAGATCGGCGCGAGGGTGCTGGTGTCGGTGCCTTTGGCGCACATCCACGTGTTTGACCGCGCGACCGGGAAACGGCTGGGACGGCTGGAGGGACGGACGCGGAACCATTCGCTGGCGGGAGGAGTGGTCTGATGCGCAAAGCCGTTGCCGTCCAAGAAGTGGCGAACGCGCAATCGGCGGGGGCGCTGCCGGCGGCCCGGTTTGTCATCGCCGAGCGGATTCGTCCGTACCTGTACATCGCGCCGGCCCTGCTGTTCTTTGCCGTCTTCTTCTTCTTTCCGATCGCGTATGTGATCTACTTGTCCTTTCACGACTGGTCGCTGCTCAACCTGGAGGAGATCGAGTGGGTGGGGCTGGACAACTTTGCCGCTCTGTGGGAAGACGCCGATTTTCGTCAGGTGCTCGCCAACACCTTCATGTACACGCTCGCCACGGTGGGGCTCGGCATCGTCATCGCCTTTTTCCTGGCGCTGTGGCTCAACCGCAGGGCCAGGGTGTACGGTCTGGTGCAGGCGGCCGTGTTCAGCCCTCACATCGTCTCGCTCGTCTCGGTCGCGATGCTCTGGATGTGGCTGATGGACCCGCAGTACGGCCTGCTCAACGCCCTGTTGGAATTCGTCGGACTGCCGGCGTACACCTGGCTGACCGACACGAAAAGCGCGCTGGTGTCGCTGATCGTGGTAAGCCTCTGGAAAGGGGTCGGCTACAACACGGTGGTCTTCATCGCCGGGCTGCAAAGCATTCCCCGCGACATATACGAGGCGGCCGCCCTGGATCGCTCTCCGTGGTGGCGCACCCTGGTCAGCATCACGGTTCCGATGCTGTCGCCCACGCTGTTCTTTTTGCTGGTGATCAACACGATCTCATCGTTTCAGGTGTTTGACACGATCTACATCATGACCCAGGGCGGTCCGGTCAACAGCACCAACATGCTGGTCTTCTACATTTACGAGCAGGGCATGGATTTCTACAACGGCGGCATCGCTTCCGCCGCGTCCGTCGTCCTGCTGGGGATGGTCGGATTGCTGACGCTGCTGCATTTCCGCCTGATGGGAAAACGGGTCCACTACCGCTGACGGGCCCCTGATCCGGCCGGGCATAACGGCGGATTCGAACAGGATCGCCGGGAGGAAGGAGGAGGTTGTATGAGACATGCGGGACGTGCGGCGTGGAAAGTGGTGGAGTGGGGGCTTCTCGCCGTCGTTTCCCTGATCTTTGTGTTTCCGTTTCTCTGGATGTTTGTGACCGCGTTCAAGACGATGCCGGAGGTGTACCGGTTCCCGCCCACCTGGTGGCCGGAGTCGTGGCAGTTGGAGAACTTCCGCATCGCGTGGGAATCCGGCCCGTTTCTCACCTACGTCTGGAACAGCTTTCTCGTGGCGGCGGGCATTCTCGTCCTGCAGCTCTTGACCGGCGTGCCGGCCGCGTACGCCTTTGCCCGCTACCGGTTTCGCGGGCGGAATCTGCTGTTTGGCCTGACCCTGATTGCTTTGATGATTCCCCCCCAGGTGGTCTTTTTGCCGGTGTATGTGGAAATGAGCCAGTGGGGGCTGGTGAATACGCTGTGGGCGCTGATTCTGCCGTACGGGGCGAGCGCCTTTGGAATCTTTTTGCTCCGCCAGTGTTTCATGCAGGTGCCCGACGAGGTGATCGAAGCCGCCCGGCTGGACAATGCCTCCGAGTGGACCATCATGTGGACGATCATGGTGCCGATGGCCAAGCCGGTGCTGGTCACGTTCGGGCTGTTCAGCTTCATCTATCACTGGAACGACTACTTCTGGCCGCTGATCATGACCAACAGCGACGCCGTGCGGACGCTGCCGATCGGCATCTCCATGCTGAAGGCGGCGGAAGGCGGCAAGCTCTGGAACGTCATTATGGCGGGCAACATGATCCTCGTGCTGCCGGTCCTGGCCATCTTTTTCATCGCCCAGCGGCACATCATCAGCGCATTTGTCTATTCATCCAAATAAAGGGGAACACCCGCGTTTCTTCCCGATCAGAAAAAGGAGGTATGCATGGTGAAAAAGGTTCGAGTATCCATACTGGCGTGCGTTTTGACCGTGACGGCCGTACTGGCCGGGTGCAGCGGCAAGCAGGAGGCGGCTGGCGGACAGAAGTCCGGTTCCGGAAGCGGCGGCCAGCAGCAGACAGCCGATGCCGGAAAGCCCGTGGAAATCGACTTTTGGTACGCGCTGGGCGGCCGCAACGGCGAAGTGATCGAAGAGATGGTCAAACAATTCAACGACACGCACAAAGGCATCGTCGTCAAGCCGTCCTATCAAGGCAGCTACTATGAAAACCACGCCAAGGTGCTGGCCGCCGTCTCAGCCGGAAACCAGCCCGACGTGACGATGGTGGAGATCGCTTCGGTGGGCGCGTTTGCCGACGCCAAGGTGCTGCAGGACCTGGGGCCCTACGCGAACGGGGAGGAAGACAAATACATTCCCGGCCTGATGGGCAACTCCTACTGGAACGACAAGCTGTACGCCGTGCCGTTCAACCGTTCCACCCCGCTCTTGTACGTCAATCGCAACAAGCTGAAAGCGGCCGGGTTGGATCCCGACGGTCCGAAGACCTGGGAGGAACTGCGCCGGTACGCCAAGGCCCTGACCAAAAAAGAGGGGGGCAAGACGACGACCTACGGCTTCTCCACGCCGATCGACATCTGGTTCTACGAAGCGCTGGTCTTTGAGAGCGGCGGAAACATCCTGAGCGAAGACGGCAAGAGCGTGGCGCTCGACAACGAAGCGGGAAAAGCGCCGCTGGAGTTCTGGAGCAGCCTGCTGCAGGAAGGTGTGATGAAGGCTCCGCCGGGCGAAAAATACAACGCCTGGGACGTGGCCAAGCAGGATTTCCTCAACCAGCAGGTGGCCATGATCTTTACATCGACCGGAGACCTGCACGCGCTCAAGGAGAACGCCACGTTTGAAGTAGGGGCGGCTTTCCTGCCGGCCAACAAGCGTTACGGGGTACCGACTGGCGGCGCCAACCTGGTGATGCTCGCCAAGTCTTCGGATGAGGAGAAAAAGGCGGCATGGGAATTCATCAAATGGATGACGGACACCCCGCAGACGATTCGTTGGTCGCTGGAAACCGGGTACATGCCGGTGACGAAGGAAGCGGTCGAGTCGGACGAGATGAAAGCAGCATACCAGAAAGAGCCGAACTTCCAGGTGGCGGTCAAACAACTGGAGTACGCCCAACCGCGTCCGATGGTCCCCGGCTATAAGGAACTGCAGGAAGTCATCATGACGGAGATCCAGCGGGCCGTGCTGAAACAGGCGACCGTAGACGAAGCGATTGCCAAGGTTGTGGAAAAAGGAGAGAAACTGCTGAAAAAGTAGCGAGGTGACGTTGCATGAACGTCTGCATGGCGCATCGCGGCTGGTCGGGCAAGGCGCCCGAAAACACCATGACGGCCATTCGGTTCGCGCTGGCGGAACCGGCCATTCGCGCGATTGAGGTGGACGTACAGCTTTCCAAGGACGGCGTGCCGGTCCTGTTCCACGATTTTTCGCTGGAGAGGACGACCAACGGCAGCGGACGGGTGCAGGATCTGACGCTGGCGGAACTGCGCCAGCTTGACGCGGGGAGCTGGTTTGACGAGCGGTTTGCCGGCGAGCGGATTCCCGCGCTGGAAGAGGTGCTGGCTGCCGCGAAGGGACGGTGCACGCTGAACATTGAGCTGAAAACGGCGGCCGACATGCATCCCGGACTGGCGGAACGCGTGCTGACGCTGCTGGATCGGCACGGGATGAAGCGGGATGTGTACCTCACCTCGTTTGACCACGAGCTCATCCGGCAGGTGCGGCGGCTGGACGCCGAGGTCAAGACCGGGCTGATCGTATACGGACGGCCGGTCATGATCCTGGAACAACTGCGGCAGGCGGGAGCGGACATGCTCTCCATGTCCTATCCGTTTCTCACCCGGGAGTTGGCCTGCGAGGCGATCGACCAGGGGTTTGGCGTCATCGCCTGGACGGTGGACGACCCGGAGGCGATTCGCACGATCATGAAGTGGCATCCGCAGGTGCAAATCTGCACCAACCATCCGGACCGGATGCTGGCCCTTCGCTGAGCATCGAATCACAGTGGCCGTGAGGAATTGTCCTCACGGCCGCGGTTTGCGTCGGGACAGCCGGGGAGCAGAAAAAGGCACCGCTGCACGGGTGCCTTTTTCCGTTTTGCTTATATCTTGAAGCGTTTGACGTGGGCCTGCAGTTCTTCGGCGATTCTCGCCAGCGAGCTGGCGGAAGAAGTGACTTCCTCCATGGAGGCCAACTGCTCCTCGGTGGCGGCGGAGACGCTTTGCGTTCCTTCTGCGGAATTTTCCGCCACTTCGGCGATTTGGGTGACCAACTGGACGACCTGTTCCGTACCTGCGGTCATCTGGCGGGAGTGGTCTTTTACTTTCTGGATCTGGTCGGCCGTGTGGGTCACGGAATCCTGAATCTGTTCAAACGACTTGCCGGCTTCGTTGACGACCTCGATCCCGAGCGCCACTTCTTTTGTCCCTTTTTCCATGGATTGAACGGCCAGGTCCGATTCCTGCTGGATGGCCAGAATGAGCTGTTCGATCTGCTGGGCGGACTGGGCCGATTGTTCCGCCAGTTTGCGGACTTCGTTCGCCACGACGGCAAATCCCCGTCCCTGTTCGCCGGCCCGCGCCGCTTCGATGGCGGCATTGAGCGACAACAGGTTGGTCTGCTCGGCGATGTCGGTGATCACCTGGACGATTTGACCGATCTCCTGGGAACTGTCACCCAGCCGTTTGACGATGCGGGCGATCTGGTTGACCGTCTCGTTGATGGACTGCATTTGCTGCGCGACGGTTTGGATGGTCTGGTTGCCGTCGATCGCGATTTGCGAAGCCCTGAGGGCGGAATCTGCCGCGTTTTCCGCACTGGCGGCAATTTGCTGAACCCCGGAGGACACCTCCTGGATCGCGCGGACGCTTTCCTCCACGCTTTGCACCTGCCGCTCCGCGCCGTACGCCACCTCCTGGATGGTCGTGGCGATCTGCTCGGTGGCCTTGCTCGTGTGTTCGGCGTTTACGGTCAGCTCTTCCGCGGACGCAGCCAAATTTTCGGCGCTGGCGTTCACCTGCTGGATGATGGTGCGCAGATTTTCCACCATGGCGTTTACGGCCCGGGACAGTTGGCCGATTTCATCCTGCGTGCGGATGCGGAGCGGCTCCACCGTCAGTTCTCCATCGGAGATGCGTTTGGTCACGGTGGCCACTTCCTTGATCGGCCGCGTGATCCGGAGCGACACGGCGAATGCGATCGCGATCACAAGAGCGCTGACGATGACCACAATGACGGCGATGTTGCTGTTGAGAGCGGTCACGGCCGACGTAATGGATTGGACGGGGATATGCAGGAACAAGCCGTACTTCGTTTTCGCAATAGGCGCATAGGCGACCATGTACTCGCTGCCGGCGTCGCTGTAGGTATAGGAGGCCGTCTCGCTGCCGCCTTTCTTGAGGATCTCGGCCAACCCCTGCGGCAGGCCGGCTTCATCCACCGCTTTGCCGATCAGCTCTTTGTTGGGATGGGCTTGAATCAGCCCTTTGTTGTCCACGAGAATGGCGTACCCGCCGCTGCCCAGGTTGAGATTTTGCAGGAAGGTATCGGTAAACTGGTCAACGTTGACGAGACCGGTCAGGACGCCGAGAATTTGGCCGCTTTGGCTCTTGACGGGGGAGGCGACGACGATGGATCGCTTGCCGGTCGTCTTGGCGATCACGATATCGGAATAGCTGGATTTTCCGGCCATCCCGTCCTTGAAAAACGGTCGTTCGGACAAGTCGATGCCGACGCTTTTCGGAAACGTGTCGGCGGACACTTTCCCGTCCGGAGAGATGAAGGTGTTGCCGTCGAAGATCTTCATTTCCTCGGTGAACGAGCGGATGAACAGGTTTTTCGCGGCAGCGTCCGTCGATTGGATGTCCGACGAGCGGGCCAGCACCTGAACCTCCGTCATCCGTCTGTCCAGGTATTGATCCATCGCGACGGCGGTGCTTTGGGCGAGGTCGATGTAGGACTGCCGCTGCTTGTCCGTGATGATTGCCGAACTGCTGGTGGTGATGTACAGGGAGGTGCCGATGAGTGGAATGATCGCTACGACAAGAAACCAAACAATGAGTTTGTTTCGAAGTTTGCCGAAGACAAACACGAGGGAATTCCTCCTTTTATGATGAGGCCTGTTCGAACGTCTGAAGCGTGAAAGCATTCAGACTGCCGGGAACATTCCCGGCAGTCTGGAGTGAATCAATATCCGAGTGCTGCTCCTTCTCCGCGCGGATCGGCGCCGCCAAACTTCACGTTGGTGACGGGATCGATCAGAATCGCCCCGGATTGGCCCATTTGATCCGTGTAGGCGGCTTCCAGTTTCTCGACCGGGTGACCGCGTTTGATCAGTTCGTCCAGGACGTCCTGCGGAATCCGGCTTTCCACCTTGAGGTTGTTGGAAGAAGCGCCCCAGTTGCGTCCGTGCAGCCATCTCGGCGCTTCGATCGCGTCCTGTACGCTGAAGCCGAAATCGACGATGCGGGTCACCAGGGCGGCCTGGGTCTGAGGCTGTCCTTCCCCGCCTTGGGTTCCGTAGAGGAGGTAGGGCTTGTCTCCTTTAAACAGCATCGCCGGATTGATGGTGTTGAAGGTGCGCTTGCCCGGCTCCAACCGGTTGATGTGGTTCGGATCCAGGGAGAAGTAGCTGCCGCGGTTTTGCAGCAGTACGCCGGTGCCTTTGGCGACGATGCCGGAGCCCCAGTCGAAGTAGTGGCTTTGAATCATCGAAACGGCGTTGCCGTCCTTGTCGACGACGCCGAGCCAGACGGTGTCCCCCTTCGGATCGAGCGGCTCCACGGTTTTGGCTGCCTGTTTCATGTCGATCCGCTTGGCCAGTTCTTGTCCGTGCTCTTTGGACAGCAGGTAATCCAGCGGAATGTCGGCAAACTCGGGGTCGGTCAGCCATTTGTCACGGTCGGCAAAGGCTTGCTTGGTCGCTTCCACAATCACGTGGTAGTAGTCGGGGGTGCCTTCGCCCATGCTCTTCAGATCGAAGTTGTTCAGGATGTTGAGAATGGAGAGCGAGGCCATCCCTTGCGAGTTGGGCGGCACGTTGTACGCCTTGTACCCGCGGTAGTCGACGGAAATCGGCTTTGCCCACGTGGCGGTGTGTGTTTCAAAGTCTTTCAGGGTGAGCAGGCCGCCGTTTTTCTGCACGTCGTCGACGATTTTCTTGGCGATTTCGCCTTTGTAGAATCCGTCCGCCCCTTTTTTGGCGATCACTTTCAAGGTTTCCGCCAGGTCTTTTTGCTTCATGATTTCGCCGGCCTGGTACGGTTCGCCGTTGGGCTTCAGGTAGATTTTGCGGAACTCTTCGAAGCGCTGCAGATTTTTCAGTTCGTTGTCGGTCGGATCGGTCGCGTACTTGGTCCAGTACACCTGGTTGGGGGAGACGGGATAGCCTTTTTCGGCGTATTCGATCGCCGGCTCCAGCAGTTTGCTCCACGGGATCTTGCTGCCGCTCATCTCCTTGTGGGCGTAGTTGTACGCTTCCCACCAGCCGGAAACGACTCCGGGGACGGTGTTGGCGGCCAGGTAACCGCGGGACGGGATTTTATCGTACCCTTTGCTCTTGTAGAACTCGATGGTCGCTTTCTCCCCGGCACGGCCGCTGCCGTTCAGGGCGCGCAGTTCTTTCGTTTTTGCGTTGTAGATCAGCCAGAAGTTGTCTCCGCCGATGCTGGTGTAGTGGGGATAGACGACGGTCAGCGTGGAAGCCGCCGCGATCGCGGCATCTACCGCGTTTCCGCCCTCCTGCAGCGTCTTCAGTGCAGCGGCGGTAGCCAGGTAGTGCGGCGAGGTAACCATGCCGTTCGGCGACATGGAGGTTGGACGGTTGGCGGCATTTCCCGCCGGTGCGAAGGCGGACAGGCTTAAAACGCCGGCCAGACCCAGCGCGCTGATTTTTGTCCAGAACTTTTTCACAATCGTTCCTCCTTTGTCTTGTTGTAGAAGCGAGTTGCGATGGATGGTCCGTACGTCTGGCGCTTCACCTCCCCCTATGGCCTGCAACCGCTTGTTTACATAAAAAGACCGATGACATAGGATCATCGGTCTGTCCTACATCAATACTTCGGTAACTGGCTGGCGTGTCCGCACGCGGCGGAGGTAGCCCCTGTAGCTTTGCGCCGCCGGGTTTCCCCGGGTTTGCCGTTTCGATATCAATGCCTGGTCTTGAAATTCAGAAAACGGGAAATGAGACCATCCTCATTTCATCCCGCGGTGCAAGCAGTCCAATCGACTTGGAAAAATCACATCTCCTTTCATTAGATCGGTAAAAACGTCCCGATGTTTAATAATAAAATGAAAAAATTCTGTTGTATTTGTGACCATCGTCCGATCCTCCCTCTCTTGGCGGAAAACTTTTTTCTCTGCACACACCCGAGCCGGCCGGACTGCTTATGATGTAGAAAACAGGGCCGCTTCGCCAAGGAGGGAAATGAGACGATGATGCATCCGGATACGGAACTGCGGTATATTCATGATGAAATCGGGTACGGAGTCTTTGCCACCAAGCTGATTCCCAAGGGAACCATCGTCTGGGTGCTGGACGATCTCGATCAGGTATTGGACCCGTCTTACGTGGAATCGCTTGATCCGCTGCGCAAGCAGGACGTGTTGAAATACTCGTTTCGCAATCAGCATGGAGCGTACATTCTCTGCTGGGATAAGGCCCGCTTCGTCAACCACAGCTTTCACGCCAACTGCGTCGGCACGGCCTACGATCTGGAACTGGCGGCCCGGGACATTCAGCCCGGCGAACAGCTTACCGACGATTACGGAACGCTCAATCTGGACGAACCGTTTGACTGCCTGCCGGAAACGGGCACCGACCGGGTCAGGGTCATGCCGGACGATCTGCTGCGCTATCACGCGTACTGGGATGCCCTGGCCCGCGAAGCGTTCCGCCAGTTTGCCCGCGTTCCGCAGCCGCTCGGCCATCTGGTGCGCCCGCAGCATCTGGAGAAGATTCTGGCCGTCGTCGAACAGCGCAAGCCGCTGGATTCCATCGTGAACATCTACTACGACCGGCTGCTGCAGCGGTAAGTGCCCCGGCGGTGTGCGGCGGGACGGGGGAGGCCCGATTTGTTGAACTCTCGATGAGGAATCAGTATTATTGAATGTAAAGGTGAAGTGAAAGGTTGATTCAATTGGAAAACAAGTCGGCATCATCCAACTTTATCCGCAACATCGTCATCGAGGATTTGCAGGCGGGACGAGTGAAAGAAGTCGTTACCCGTTTCCCTCCGGAACCGAACGGGTATCTCCATATCGGGCATGCCAAATCCATCTGCCTGAACTTTGAGCTGGCTGACGAGTTCAAGGGCAGAACCAACCTGCGCTTTGACGACACCAATCCGCTGAAAGAAGACACCGAGTACGTGGAAGCGATCAAGGAAGACGTCAAATGGCTGGGTTTTGAGTGGGACGGTCTGTATTTCGCTTCCGACTACTTTGAGGAAATGTACAATCGCGCGGTGCTGCTGATCAAAAAAGGCAAGGCGTACGTCGACGACCTCTCCGCCGAGGAAATCCGCAAAACGCGGGGGACGCTGACGGAGCCGGGCACGGAGAGTCCGTACCGCAACCGTTCGGTGGAGGAAAACCTGGACCTGTTCCAGCGGATGCGCAACGGCGAGTTCAAGGACGGCGAAAAAGTGCTGCGCGCCAAAATCGACATGAGCTCGCCGAACATCAACCTGCGCGACCCGGTGCTCTACCGGATCGCCCATGCCACCCATCACAACACGGGAGACAAGTGGTGCATCTACCCGATGTACGACTTTGCCCACCCGCTGGAAGACGCCATCGAAGGCGTGACCCACTCGCTCTGCTCGCTCGAGTTTGAAGACCATCGTCCGCTCTACGACTGGGTCATTCGCGAGTGCGAGATGGAGCACGTGCCACGCCAGTATGAATTTGCCCGTTTGAACATGACCAACACGGTGATGAGCAAACGCAAGCTGAAAATGCTGGTGGACGAAAAAATCGTGGACGGATGGGACGACCCGCGGATGCCCACCATCGCCGGACTGCGCCGCCGCGGCTACACGCCGGAAGCGATCCGGGCGTTTGCGCGGGAAATCGGCGTCTCCCGCAGCAACAGCGTGGTGGACGCGAAGATGCTGGAGCATTTCATCCGCGAAGACCTGAAGCTGAAGGCGCCGCGCACGATGGCCGTGCTGCGCCCGCTGAAAGTGGTCATCACCAACTATCCGGAAGGCCAGGTGGAGATGCTGGACGCGGAAAACAACCCGGAAAATCCCGCGATGGGCATCAGACAAATCCCGTTTTCCCGCGAGATTTACATCGAGCAGGATGACTTCATGGAAAATCCGCCGAGCAAGTACTTCCGCCTGTTCCCGGGCAACGAAGTGCGGCTGAAGCACGCCTACTTCATCAAGTGCCACGACGTGATCAAGGACGAACAGGGGAACGTGGTGGAACTGCACTGCACGTACGACCCGGAGACGAAGAGTGGCACCGGGTTCACCGGCCGGAAAGTGAAGGGGACCATCCATTGGGTGGACGCCAAGCACGCCGTTCCGGCGGAGTTTCGCCTGTATGAACCGCTCATTCTGGACGGGCAGGAGGACGGCGATTCGTTCTTGGAAAACATCAATCCCAACTCGCTGGAAACGCTGCACGGCTTTGTCGAGCCCAACCTGAAGGACAGCAAGCCGCACGACAAGTTCCAGTTCTTCCGCCACGGCTACTTCAACGTCGATCCGAAGTACACGACCCCGGACAAACTGGTGTTCAACCGGATCGTTTCGCTGAAAAGTTCGTTTGAACTGCCGAAGCAGGGATAATTTCGAGCATAAGTGGAAAGGCTGTTAACGCGGTTAACAGCTTTTTCCATATTCTTGGGGACCCCGCCGGGTGCAGCATGCGCTCACCTGGGCGGGGGATTTTTTTGAGTGGGGCAGTCCGAAAAGTGTGGATATTTTTTCATCCAACTGTATAATAATTCATGTCATCTTTCGGAGGGGGACTGCCCATGCAACAGCAATCAGAGCTTCACCGCAGTTTAAAACTGTGGCACATCGTCGTTATCGGCCTCGGATACATGGCGCCGATGGCAGTGTTTGACACGTACGGCATCGTCGCGGAGGAGACGGGCGGTCACGTCCCGGCCGCCTATCTGCTCACCCTGCTGGCCATTTTGTTTACGGCGGCGAGCTATGGAAAAATGGTCCGGGTGTTTCCTTCCGCCGGTTCCGCCTACACGTACGCGCAGCAGACGTTTCACCCCTACGTGGGCTTTCTGGTCGGGTGGGCGTCGCTGTTGGACTATTTGTTTTTGCCGATGATCAACGCCCTGTTGACCGGTGTCTACCTGTCGGCGGTGTTTCCGGAAATACCGGCGCGGCTGTGGATCGTCGGGTTTGTCATCCTGATCACCGCGCTGAACGTGATGCGGGTGACCGTAACGGCCACCGTCAATTCGCTCCTGGTCTTGTTTCAGGTGTCCGTCGTGGCCGTCTTCGCCGCGCTGGCGGTCAGAGGCTTGCTGCACGGTGAAGGGATCGGCCAGGTGTTTGCCGTCCAGCCGTTTTACTCGCCGGACATGTCCGCCGCCGCCCTGCTTGCGGGCGCGTCCATTCTCTGTTTCTCGTTTCTGGGCTTTGACGCCGTCACGACGCTGGCGGAGGAGACGAAGGACGCGGCCAACACCATCCCGCGGGGCATTATCCTCGTGGCGCTGGCCGGGGGTGCGCTGTTTGTGACGGCTTCCTACTTCACGCAGTCGCTGTTTCCCGACGTGAGCGTCTTCGCCGACCCGGAAGCGGCCTCGGCCGAGATTGCGCTGCACATCGGCGGTGCGGTGTTTCAACTCGTCTTCCTGGCGGCGGCCCTCTCGTCGACGCTGGCGTCCGGCCTCGTGTCGGTAACCAGCGTGACCCGGCTGCTGTACGCCATGGGGAGGGACGGGTACCTTCCGGAAAAGTGGTTCGGCTACGTCCATCCCCGCCTGCAGACACCTCTGCTCAACGTGCTGCTGATCGGGGCACTGATGCTGAGCGCACTGTTTTTGGATTTGCTCACCGCTACGTCGTTCATCAATTTTGGGGCGCTGATCGCGTTTACCTTTGTCAATCTGTGCGTAATCGCCCACTACACCGGCAAACGGCGCGGGCTGTCGGGCTGGTGGAGCTATTTCGTCTCCCCGCTGATCGGGGCCGGCTTTGTCGCGTTTTTATGGGTCCACCTGGAGGCCAGGTCGATGCAGCTCGGCTTGGTTTGGACAGCGATTGGAGCGATGTATCTGGTGTACCTGGTGAAAATCAAGCGGGTGGCCGTTCGGAAGCTGAGCTTTGACGAGAGCTGAACCAGTCTCAATTTCCTTCCACAAAAAGAAGTAGACCACCCTTGGACTTGGTAGGCTAAGGTGGTCTACTCGCAATTACATGAGCCGCTCCCTTGTGGGGAACGTCTATTGTACCGACCGTCGGTGCGGCAACACCGGCGTTCGTGTTAGTTTATGCAGTTTCTGTTGTTATTAGGATAGACAACGCAGAGTGATAAGTCAACATGTACATACCGTCTGCATACACGTTTCCCCCGATCTCAGCAGCGTGATTGTGGAACGAGAGAGGTTCGACCTGCCGGATATGCTCGATTCCGGTCACGTTATTTGATGAAAAGACTTCTTTTGGATGGCAGCATATCCCATGGAATATCTTGACAACCAACACACAGATGATATATTGGTTGTACAACCAACCAAAAAATGAATGGGGATCTGGAATGAAACCAAGAGCAGGTAATACGCGAGCCCAATTGATTGAAGCGGCTTACAAGGTTCTCGCCGAAAAGGGATACGAAAACTGCTCCGTCAAGGACATTGCTCGTGAGGCAGGCGTGTCGCCCGGCTTGGTGCACTACCACTTTGCAAACAAGGAAGACCTTTTGGTGTCTGTTGTCAAGGAAGCGGCAAATGAGTACTGCCAACAGATGAGACAGCTACGGGAAACAGTCGCTGAAGACAAACTTGCCGACGCTGCGCTGGCGGAGTCGATGGAGCGAACGAAGAGCAAGGCGGATTGGTACAAGCTGCGATATGAATTGTATGTTCTTGGCTTGCGAAATCCCGCGATTCAGTCCGGGGTGAAAGAGCTTTTTGCAAGGGGACGAGAGGGAATCGAAGAGACAATCCAAACGGTGGCAGGAAAACCGCTGCCAAATGGGGCTGAGATGTCCGCCATTTTGTTCGCCTGTTTTGAAGGGCTGGCCTTGCAGTCTTTCGTTGATTCGGAGTTTGACCTTGAAGGTGCTTACCGAATCCTTGGTCAAATGGTCAAACAATTCTTGCAAACGCAATCGGAACGTGAGCGGACATGACACGGGTCGTGCCGCTGCGAGGCGTGGAAGGCATGTGTGGCGTTAGAAGTGCAGGTTTCTTCTGTATTGGTTGGTCATACAACCAAAAAATAATGGAGGTGTTATCATGTTGACTCTGGTTCTGGCAGCAATGGAACCATTGGCACTGACTGTGATCGTGGGCGGAGGGGTTGTCATGGCCGCTGGTGTCCGTCCTCTCCTTCTGTCCATTTTGGCGAAGCCGGAACAACCGGTTTTGGCTGAAACCGTTGAGGGGCTCTCAATCAGCGCGTGGAACCGATACAACCGATTTGCCTTATGGGCGGCCATTGTCGTTGCGGTCGTTGATCTTGTGCGTATTGTTACGGGTCTGGCTTTTTCCTGGTGGCATGTGGGCCTGATCCTTACAATCTTTGTGGCTCTGCTTGGAAAGTTATCGATCGATCAGACACTGAAAACGCGGCTGCAAGATGCCGGCGCTGAAGCTGTCGGCAGTGCCGAGCAGCGTGCTGGACACCGGCGGGTTGAGTTTCTCTCGGTCGTCATTCTTGTTTTGGCTGTGTTGTTGGTCATCCAGCCGTTCTGACGGAGGCATCCAGATGAATGTGTTGATTGTCTACGCACACCCGAATCCGAAGAGTTTGAATGCTGCCATTTTGAAGGAAGTGGAGCGCGGCCTGCAAGAGGCCGGCCACCTGTATACGGTCATCGATCTATACCAGGACAACTTTCAGCCGGTCCTGGTGTACAATGACAGCATCCGGCGCAGCGACCTCAAGAACGATCCGGAAACGGCGCGTTATCGTGAGCTGGTGCGGCAGGCCGATCATCTCATCTTCATTTATCCCGTTTGGTGGTATGGTGTCCCGGCGATTCTGAAGGGGTTCTTCGATCGCGTGTTTGTCTCGGGATTCGCCTATCACTACGAGGGGATGGTGCCAAAGGGATTGCTCAACGGAAAATCGGCATGGGTGTTCTATACGATTGACTCTCCCGGATGGTATGTCAGACTTGTTCGCCGCAGCGTCGAATGGAGGGTCATGAGAGATGCGATCCTCGCGTTTTGCGGAATACGAAAGGTCAAGAGATTCATGTTTGCCGGCGTCAAGGGGAGCAGCCAAAAGCGACGCCAAAAATGGCTGGCATCCGTCTATCATCAGGTGCGTTTTGGACTCAGGGAATCATGATGAAGAATCGGTTATCCCGGTGGGTCGATTCCCGGGCGAATCGCAAGGAAAACAGGTGGCACAAGTCTTACATCTTCGAAACACCCAGATGTTTACCCCTCCCCGCGGCGTTTTGAAGCGGACGCTATCGACTTCTTTGCTGGTCGTCAAGAGAGCGAGCGGGCACCATCACACATGACACCACGGACTTTGGCTACAATGCCCCATCAAAATGAAAATGCAGGTGAAATTGCCATTAATTAGTGTATAATGTGTGTATAAAATTTTGAAAAAAAGGGGGTGGGGAACCATGAGATTTCGCGACCTTCACATTAACATCAGAGTGCGCCTGCTGACAAGGTTTTTTAGCATTTTGGTCGGTGCGACGATTTTTCCGTTTATGTCGATTTATTTCACGGAAAAGCTGGGGCAGGCGATCGCCGGGGTTCTCATGCTGTCGACGGTCATAACCACGGTGATCATCAGCTTTTACGGCGGATTTCTGGCCGACAAGATCGGGCGGCGGAAAGTGATGATCATGTCGCAATCGGTACTGCTAGGGGCGTACTCCGTCATGACCATCGCCAACTCCGACTGGCTCGATTCGGCCTGGCTCACCTATGCGATGCTGCTGGTGCAAAGCGTCGGCACCGGCATGCTGTTTCCCGCTGTGGACGCCATGATCATCGACGTGACGAATCAGGAGAATCGCCGGTATGTCTACAGCTTGAACTACTGGTCGATCAACCTGGCCATGTCGATCGGTGCGCTGGGGGGCGGCTTCCTGTTTCAAACGCACCGGTTCGAATTGTTTCTGCTGTTCACCTGTGTTCATGTGTTAACGCTGATCATGTTTGTCTTGTTTATGACCGAATCGCACCAAACGAAGCGGAATGAACAGGGAAGAAACGTGGCGGTCTGGAAGGAACTGCTGCAAAGCTATCGGCTCGTGGCGAAGGACCGAACCTTTCTCTTCTTTTGCCTCGCGGTCTTGCTGGGCAACGCCCTGCTCAATCAGAAAACCTATTACATTGCCGTCCGTCTTCAGCAGGAGTTCGGCAGCCAGCTCTTATCCGTGGCGAATTGGTTTTCGCTCGAGATCAACGGGATCAAAATGGTCGGCATCATGCAGACGGAAAACACCATCCTGGTCGCCATGGGCATGCTGCTCGTGACAAAGTGGATCAAACGGTTTTCCGACAGCCTTGTCCTGCGAACAGGGGCGTGCTTGTACATGATCGGCTTCGCCGCCATGGGAAGCAGCAACATGCTGTGGATTCTGCTCGTGGCGGTGTTTGTCGTGACATGCGGCGAACTGGTGATGACGCCGGTATACCAGTCCGTGATCGCTGATCTGGTGAACGATGAGGCGAGGGGGTCCTACATGGCGGTGTACGGACTGGTTGGCCATGGGGGAAGGCTTCTGGGCGCAGCCGGCATCCTGGTCGGGGTGCTTGTGCCGTCCTGGATGATGAGCGGCCTCTATGTCCTGCTCGGAATCACCATGCTCGGCTTGTTTCAGTACGTGTTAAAACAGCGTCAGCAAAAAAGCGAGACCGACACTTCTTCCCGCAATACGCCGATCCCTGTGTAGCGGTGGAATTTGTCCGGCGGGGAAGGGAAACAGGGCGCCCTTGCTCGTCCAGGGGTGCCCTTTCGCGTTCGATTGTTCCGATGGCCGGGCGGCAGACAGCACGCGTCGTTCGCCTTTTTTTCTGCGGTTGTGGAGGAAAAGGGGGGCGGCCGGCTCGGGAAAGTTATCGCCGGACCCGTCTCTTTTTGATACAGTAGACAATGGAGAAGAAAAAGCAAGGTGTGAAGGACATGGCTATTTTGCGCAACGATTGGGCCGAACTGCTGGCGGACGAATTCGAGAAACCGTACTACCGGCAGTTGCGGCAGTTCCTGAAGGCGGAATACCAAAGCCGCACCGTGTATCCCGACATGTACGACATTTTCAACGCGCTCCATCTGACGCCGTACCGGGAAACCAAGGTGGTGATTCTCGGTCAGGACCCGTATCACGGACCGGGACAAGCCCACGGTCTCAGCTTTTCCGTCAAGCCGGGGGTCACGCCGCCGCCGTCGCTGCAAAACATCTTCAAGGAGCTGCAGAGCGATTTGGGCTGTGCCATCCCCGATCACGGCTATCTGGTGAGCTGGGCAAAACAGGGGGTCCTGCTGCTCAACACAGTGCTGACCGTGCGGGCGGGCAGCCCCAATTCGCACAAGGGGATGGGCTGGGAGCAGTTTACCGACAGGGTCATCGCCGTCCTGAACGAGCGGGAAACGCCGATGGTCTTTATTCTCTGGGGGCGTCACGCGCAGGAGAAAGCGTCGTTTATTGACACCCGGAAACACTGCGTGATTCAATCCCCGCACCCCAGTCCGTTTTCCGCCAACCGGGGCTTTTTCGGCAGCCGGCCGTTTTCCCGGGCCAACCGCTTTTTGCGGGAACAAGGTCTGGGGGAAATCGACTGGCAGCTTCCCTTACAGGCGGAGCTGACCGCCGCGAAGGCGCAATAGACGGGGGCGCGCTTTCCGCTAATCCATGCTGCGAATGACGATCAGACAGCCGCTTGCGACCGAGATCGTCCCGCTGTCCGCCGTCAGCACGTTGCTGATGCCCAGCGTGTCGCCGAGGCGCAGCGTCGCATTTTTCAACGGATACTGAAACCCGGACAGGGTAATGCCGGTCACTTCCGGGGTGAGCGGCAGCAGCGAGACGTGGGGAAAGCGGCTGGGGCCGAGGGTCAGCTCCCGGTCGGCGAGCATGATTTCGTTGGTGGCGTCGACGATCCGGCAGCGTGCGCCGGCGCGCAGCCCTTTCCACAACAGGTGGACGTTGGCCAGCGCGTGGTCGAAACGGGACCCCAGCGCCCCCGCCAGGACAATCTCCTGCGCGCCCTGCTCCAGCGCCCAGGCAAAGCCCATCTCCGTGTCGGTCAAATCTTTCATGACCGGGTCGCAGGAGCGCACTTCTTCGCTGTGCGCGCGGATTTCCGCCCACTCTTCGGGCGTGACCGAGTCAAAATCGCCGATGGACAGGCGGGGGCGAAGGCCGTGGCGGACGAGAAACAGCGCTCCCCGGTCGACGCCGACCAGACAGTCGCCCTCCCGCACTTCGGCGAGCGCCCAGTCGCCCAGGCTGCCTCCCGCAAACAGGATGATTCGCGTTGGTTTGTTCATGGTTTCTTCCTCATTCCGTGTCGATTGCGTTTGTCTTCCTCTGACAGTTCCCTTGGGAGCGGGCCCTGTCTTCCTCGATCAGCGAGTCCGGCCCCGTACCGCCGCCGATCCGTCCGGTGGCGGCGAAGCGCAGCGTGCCGGAGGCGTTGGAGCAGCCTTCCAACCGACCCGCGACCGCCACGTTTTTCTCCCTTTCACAATACCATGGACCCGCCCCGATTCGCCAATGAAGATGCCGCCGTCCGTTTCGCCTGCCGCATATCCGGCCGTCGATGCAGATCGTGCCGGCCGTCATCGCCCAAAATGCCGCCGATGAAAATGATTGAATGTTTTGGATTCGGTCGATTAAAATATTTTTACCAAATGCGGGAAGGTGAAACGATGATTGTCGTCAAGCGCATGAACCAATGCACGCTGGCCGAGGTCACGCTGGCGTGGAACCGGGGATTTGAGGGCTATTTTGTTCCGGTGACGATGACGGAGGAAAGTCTGCTGCAGCGGCTGGGACGGGAGGAATACGCGCCATCCCTGTCTGTGGTCGCGTTCGCGGACGGGGAACCGATCGGTTTGGTCGCCAGCGGCGTTCGCACCATCAACGGGAAAAAGGTGGCCTGGAACGGAGGCACCGGCATCGCCACGGCGTACCGCCGGCAGGGCGTGGGACGCCGATTGATGGAAGAGACGCTTGCGCTGTACCGGGAAGCAGGCGTCGAGCTGGCCACGCTGGAAGCCCTCCGGCAAAACGAAAAGGCGATCGCCCTCTACCGGCAGCTCGGGTACGAGGTGACGGACCGGCTGCTGTTCTGGCAGCGTACCGACGCGCTGGCGGATCGGCCGTTTGGTGACGTCACATCCGCCCCGTACCGGCTGCGGCGCGGCATTCCCCAGGAGGCGGCTTCGCTCTCCTTTTACGAGGCGGACGTGCCGTGGCAAAACCAGTGGCCCAGCCTTCGCGACGGGGAGGCGGTCTTCGTGGAAGACGGGTACGGCGAGACGGTCGGCTACGCCTTCTACAAACGGACGCTGGACGAGTCGGGCAAACCGACCGCCATCGTGCTGCGGCAGTGCGCTGTCCTGCCCGGACGGGCTGACGCGGAGGCGATCGTTCGCTTTGCGCTGGCCCATGTGTGGGCGCCGCTGGAGCTGGCCTGCACGCGTTCCACCTTCAATCTGCCGGCCTCCCGCAAGCTGGTGGTGAGCGTGCTGGAGCAGGCCGGGTTTCAGCCGTCCGGCACCGAACAGGTGTACATGATCCGCCCGATGGAGCAGGGCGGTTGAGCGACTGGGCCTCCTGCCGGCATGCGAGGCGTCACCCGTCCCCGATTTGGGAGACGGGACTTTTGTTTGACGAACATTACCAACGCGTATGCCAAATCGGGTAATATAGTAGAGGGGTTTCACCCTGCCATTTCCGAACGACAGGAGATTGTATCATGCAAAAAGTGGAATTGATCGCCACGGCGACGTTTGGCCTGGAAGCCGTGGTAGCCCAGGAAGTAAGGGCGCTGGGCTACGAGGACGTCAAGGTGGACAACGGCAAGGTGACGTTTACGGCAGACATTTCCGCGATACCGCGGGCAAATTTGTGGTTACGAACGGCGGATCGCGTGCGTCTTAAAATGGGGGAGTTTCGGGCGACGACGTTTGACGAGCTGTTTGAAAAGACCAAGGCGCTGCCCTGGTCGGACTGGCTCCCGGAAAACGCAGCGTTTCCGGTGGAAGGCAAATCGGTGAAATCGACGCTGTTCAGCGTGCCCGACTGTCAGGCGATCGTGAAAAAAGCGGTGGTGGAAAGCCTGAAAAAAACGTACAAGCGGGACTGGTTCGAGGAGCAGGGACCGATGTACAAGATCGAGGTGGCCCTGTTGAAGGACGTCGCCACCTTGACCATCGACACGTCGGGACCGGGGCTGCACAAGCGGGGATACCGCGGCTTGATCGGCGCGGCTCCGTTGAAAGAGACGATGGCGGCGGCGATGATCCTCTTGTCCCGCTGGAAGCCGGACCGCATCTTGATGGATCCGTTCTGCGGTTCCGGCACGATTCCGATTGAGGCGGCCCTGATCGGGCAGAACATCGCCCCGGGGATGAACCGCGAATTCGTCTCCGAGAGCTGGCCGACCATCCCGAAGACCGTGTGGCGGGAAGCCCGGGCGGAGACACACGATCTGGCCCGCTACGACCAGAAGCTGGAGATCATCGGCACGGACATCGATGACGAGATTCTGCGGGTCGCACGGCGCAACGCGGCCGAAGCGGGCGTGGAGGATCAGATTCACTTCCAGCGCATGGACGTGCGCGACGTCCGTACCAAACGCAAATACGGCTATCTGATCTGCAACCCGCCGTACGGCGAACGTCTGGGCGACTGGAAGCAGATAAGCCGGTTGTACCGCGACATGGGCGAGGTCTTTTCCGCGCTGGACACGTGGTCGTTTTACGTGCTGACGTCGGACGAGCAGTTTGAGAAGCACTTCGGCCGGACGGCCAGCAAGAAGCGGAAATTGTACAACGGCAACATCAAGGTGGACTACTACCAGTTTTTCGGCCCGAAACCGCCTCGTCCGGCGGCGGTTGCGCCGGATGCGTAATACAGAGAAGCAGTACGTTGGAGGAGGAAACATGGTGTTGAAACGTATGGCAGCCAGGACGATGACCGTTTGTCTGGTGCTGTCGATGCTGTTTACCCAGGCCGCGGCGGCCGCTGGTTCCGCGACGGCCCCGGCAGCGGAGAAACAGGGCGGGGTACTGCCCAACGAGCAGAACGTGACCTTTTCCGATTTGCAAAACAGCTACGCCCGGGAGGCCGTCAACCGGCTGGCTGCGGTTCATCTGATCAGCGGCCAGGGCGGGGACCGCTTTTATCCGCAAAAGCCGATGTCCCGGCAGGACGTGGCGGTGCTGCTGGCCAAGGTGATGGGCGTCCAGCCGAAACAGCCGAACCAAGCGGTGTTTGCCGACGTACCGGCAGACAGCCCGTACGCCCCGTACGTCTACGGACTGGCGGAGCTTGGGGTGCTTCACGGGCGCAGCGACGGCACGCTGGGAGCGGCCGACCCGTTAACCCGGCAGGAGCTGGCCGTTCTGCTGACGCGGCTGTGGAAAGCGGGCGGCGGCCAGATGCAGAGCGCAGCCGTACCGGCGTATGCGGATGAGGAGGAGATTGCCGACTACGCCCGGGAAGCAGTGACCGCCGTTACCGCCCAGCGCTGGATGCAGGGGGCTGGCGGCAATTTCCGCCCGCAGGGGACGGTGACCCGGGGAGATGCCGCGATCATCGCCGAGCGCGTGCTGAACGCCCGCTACCAGCAGGCAGAACAGGCCGATTTTACGCTCAATACAGCCAAGCTGTCGGTGATGGCCGGCACCAGCACACGGGTGGAAGTGACACCAACCGGCGGGACTCTGCCGTTTTCCCCCGTCTTTGCCTTTGACCGGCCGGAATTGGGAACGGTGCTGCCGGACGGCACGTTTGTCGCCGGCCCCACACCCGGCAAGGGCACGTTGACCGTGACGTTGGGGTATCGCACGAAGGACATTCCCGTGGAAATTACCGCTGCGCCGGAGCCGCAGCAGCCGCAGGATGCGGTTGAGCCGAATGAACAGCCGGAGGCGGCGGCTGCAACCGGAGGGGCATCGGAAGCGAAGGCGGCGGAAACGGCGGCTCCGGATGCGGAGAAGAAGGCGGAAAATGATGTTAGCGAAGCCAACAAACCGGCCAAAACCGCCGATTCGGACAAGGGCGATCAGGCCGGCACGGACACCGCACCCGCAAAACCCAATCAGGCCGGGCACGAAACAGAGCCGGCCTCACAACCTGCCGAGGAGGAAGGCCTGGTCAACTTCGCGCCGGGCAGCTTTACCTCTGTCCAAACAATGGGCAAGGCCGATGCCTATTTTACCCAGTTGGAAAAACAGTACCCCGGCCCGGTAGGCGGACTGGTTACCCCGTCGGAGACCTGGACCGGCTACAACCGCCAATTTGGGCGCAAAGTGACCGTCGCCCTGCATGAGGTAAAGCGGCTGGAGCGGGTGACGCTGACGTTTAAGCAGCAAAAAAGCGCGGGCATCACCATGCCGGAATGGATGGACGTGGAGGTCTCCCGCGACGGCAGGGCCTGGTACTACGCCGGTAAAGCGAAGCATGACGTGTCGCCGGCGGAGGAAGCGGTGGTGGTGCGCACGCTGGCCGTGACGCTGCCGAAAGTGGAGGCGCGCTACGTCCGCGTGTCGTTCCCGGTAAAAGTGTTTGCCTTTGCGCGCCAGTTGGAAGTGTGGGGGACCGATCTGAGCAAGGGAGAGAGCCCGTCCGTCCTGCTGCCGCCGGAAAACCAAAAGCAGACCGTCGTCGAGGAAAAAACGGTCCGCCGCGTGGAAAACATGCTGCTGGCCTATTCCGGCGCATACGGCGAGCGGGGCGTCTGGCGGAAGGAAGACTTCCTGCCGATGGTCGGCTACCGGACCAAGGACGGGTACATGGTCGACCAGATGTTTGACACGGTGCTCTTTTTGCCGTATCAAATCCTGCCCGCCACCAAAGAGGGATGGAAGGAATACATGAATGACCTGTTCCGCTCCGGCCAGCAGTTGGAAGCGCTGAACGACGCGATGCGCGAGTTCAACCGCCTGCGGGGCACGTTGTACGGCACGCCGACGGTGGAAAACGTCGTGCTCGCCCTTCCTTACCCCAATCCGGCCCAGACGGACTTCGGCAGTCTGGACGACAAGCAGCCGTCCCTCTCCTTCAACGCCGGTCAGGTGGGCGAGGAGCAGGCGTACCAAAACCGCAAGCAGGCGCTGGAGTGGTACTACCGGGAGCTGAAAAAGCGTTGGGACAAAGCCGGTTTTGCCTATCTGAAGCTGGAGGGCATCTACTGGTTCCACGAGCTGATCGATGACAGCGCGCCCAAGGAGCGGGAGCTGATTCGTCACATGGCCGGCATCGTGCACGACGACGCGCTTCGTTTCTACTGGATCCCGTACTACGGAGCGCCGGGGCTGGCCGAGTGGAAATCGCTCTACTTCGACTACGCGTTCCTCCAGCCCAACTACTACAACGACAAGCCGGTGCAGCTCGACCGCTTCGAAGGCACCCTGGACGTGGTGAGCAAGTACGACATGGGCGTGGAAATCGAAGGGGACGAGCGGATGTACCGCGATCCGAAGTTTTACCAGATCTACTACAACCAACTGGTGGCGGCCCACAAGCTGGGCATGGACAAAAACCGGATCCACGCCTACTACTTCGGCTCCAAAACGCTGCTGGAAGCGGCCAACAGCGACGACCCGGTGATCCGGGGCATCTACGACGACACCTACAAGTGGATGCGCGGCCGTTTTGACCGGGAGGAGTATTATTTGCCGGGAGAGATGCCGTAGCGTTGATTTGGATACTGTATAAATAATTTGCTAATATGCAATGAGAGTCTGTTTGTCCGATTTTGAGAAGCGACAGACTCTTTTTTTGTTTATTGTACGCAGTAAGCAGGGTAACATATTGAGAAATTTCTTATATTTAATGTAGACCCACCTCCTTTTGGAATAGTATTATAGAACTATATTCCAAAAAGGGGTGTAACTTAAGTTGCAGACAAGGGAAATTGCAAGAATATCTGATCAGTATCAACAAGGGTTGTGGCCTCAATTTTTGGAATCTATTGAGATAAATGGATTAAGAGGATGGTCCGGCCAAACCATCAATTTTAATTTCCCTGTTGTAGCCATTGCAGGGGAAAATGGAAGTGGAAAAAGTACGGTACTTAAATCCATTGCTTGCGCTTATGAAAATGTAGAAAAAAACAAGACATACTATCCATCTACTTTCTTCATATCAACTCACTGGGATACGATTGAAGGAGTTACATTAAGTTATAGAATACGTCAAGGAACTAGTACACATAGTTTTAGTTTCAAGAAGAACGCAAAGTGGAGTTATCCTGAAAAGAGATATAAACGCGATGTTTATATTTTTGATATTTCAAGAACACTACCGTTAGATGCAACTGCTGGTTATGCAAAGATCGCCAAGCAAGCAACAGGAGAAATTGCTAACAATCAAATTTCAGAAGAATACAGAAATTGGCTCTCATACATTCTACACAGGGAGTATAAAAATGCGCGGTTTGCAAAGCCTGATGTTGATAATAAGAAGGAAATCGGCCTGTTAGAGCGGGAATTTGGTGAGATTTCACAATTCCATCAAGGGGCTGGTGAAGATACAACACTCGATTTAGTACAGGCACTTCAATCTATACCTAATAATTCTCTATTAATTATTGATGAAGTCGAAGCTTCTCTTCACCCAAAGGCACAAAGAAGACTAATTCGATTTTTACTTTGGTTCTCGAGACAAAAGAGGGTTCAAATTATTCTATCAACTCATAGTCCATATGTACTCCAAGAATTACCTAAGGAAGCAAGAATTCTTCTACATCCAAGCCCAACGGGAATAAACGTAGTTTATGGGATATCACCTGAATTTGCAATGAGTAGGCTAGATGAAGATGATCAACCGGAGTTGCAACTATTTGTTGAAGACAAAAGTTCTGAAGTAATGATACGTGAAATTATTCGTTCTACTGATATAACTGATGATATAATTCGTCGATTATCATTTATTGATGTTGGTCCGGCCAATGTAGTGCGGTTATTAGGGGCACTTGCGATAAATAAAAAATTACCCTACAAGGCCCTTGGAGTTTTGGACGGAGATTGTGATGAAAGTCCCGGTTGTATTAAACTTCCAGGGGATAGTGCTCCAGAAATAGTTGTTTTCAAAGGATTAAAAGAGAAAAATTGGGGCAACTTACCTGAAAGGTTCGGAATGGGGGCAGGAAATCTTTTTACAGTATTAGAAGAAGTAATGCTTGAACCTGATCACCACACTTGGACAAGAATTGTGGGGGATAAGTTAAGGACAAGTTCAAACAGTGTTTGGGAAACTATGGTTAAGGAATGGGTTCAGATATGTCTTGCTGATGATTACAAAGAGAGTATATGCACTGTAATAAAAGATATGTTGGTGTAATACAAAGTAAAATCAACTATAATTACCTTCATCGCAAATATCATGAATGCCAGTTTCGATAATAATAAGCATCTTTTGAATCGCCCACTTACAAAACAGAGACTACTCTTTTATTAGAGTGGTCTCTGTTTTGTATACCTCTCCACCTCTTTTTGCATCTTTGCAATCAGCCGGAACATGTACACGTAGAGCAGCGTGCTCACCAGCGTGATCCCGAAAATGACGGAGAAGACGCCGAGAGGGGAGAGCCGATCTGATAAGCCGATGGTCAGCGGCGCGAGGAACCGGCCGATGGAAAACTGCAGCGAGGACGCCCCCATGTACTGGCCGCGCGCATCGTCCGGCGCGTATTTGCTGATGAAACTTTGAGCCACGGGCGTGCGAATCAGCTCGCCCAGCGTCAGGATGACCATGCAGCCGAACAAGAGCCAGATGTTGACCGTAAAGCCCATCAGGAACAGGCCGAAACCGTACAGGACGGACGACAGCACGAGACTGTTGCGGTCGCTCCAGTTTTCAAACCGGCGCGTGACCGGCAGCGTGAACAGCACCACCAAAAAGCCGTTCAGTCCCATCAGCCAGCCGAACGCGGATGTGCCGCCGATCGAAAACGACCAGTCGCCCCACCAGACAAGCGGCTGGCTGGGCACGTGTTCCTTGACGTACAGCGCCATGTACAAATCGAGCTGCATGAAGGCGATCGCGACCAGGACACCCGCTCCGATGTAGACGGCAAACGGCTTGTCGCGAAAGATCACGGCATAGCTTTGAAACTGCTCCTTCAGCGAGAACGCCTGGGGAGCTGCTCCTGCCTGGCGCGGCGGCAGCGTCTCCTTGACCCAGGCGTATATCGCGAGGCCAAACAACAGCTCGACGATCATACAGGTGACCAACAGTTCAAACCGGTGGTGCACGAAAAAGAAGGAGCCAAGAACGGGCCCGGCGACGACGCCGATGTTCATCGCGGTGTAAAAGGTGGCAAATACCAGGCGCCGATCCTCTTCCGTCGTCAGGTCGGCCACCATCGCCGAGCTGGCCGGCCAGTACAGGGAGCCGGCAATCCCGATGCCGATAAAGGCGACATAATCAACCCAGGGCGAGGGAGAAAAGGCAAACAGCCCGAACATCGTCGAGGACAGCGCGATGGACAGCAGCATCGTCGTCCGTCGACCGATCCGGTCGGCCAGGTATCCTCCGGCCAGGTTGGCGAACATCCCCAGCAGCGGAGGAATGGTCAGCAGCAGTCCGGCCGCCTCTTTGCCGAACGCGTCGCTGAAATGAAGCGCCATAAAGGGAAAGTACATCCAGAAAAACGTATGCGTAATCAGTTCGCCGAAAAGCCTGACTTTCAAGTTTACGTCCCATGAACGCCAATGCATGACAAGGATCCCTCCGATTTCTCGATGGTTCGCTGCCTGCAGGCGCCTTGCCCGCTGCGCCTCCCACCCGCGCGCAAACGCGAAAAGACGGGACCAAAAAAGCGCAAACGGGAGAGAAGCGAAACCTCTTCCGCATGCGCTTGATCGACAAGGCCGGGTACGGATACGGGGAATCGGGCGGGTGCGAAAACGGCGCGTTTTCCGCTGCCCGTGCCGGGACAGCCGATGGTTTCGGCATTCCAGGCCGGCCCCCTATCGAAACGGACGGAAGTGGTTCAGGCGTCCTGCAGCTTCTTGCAAGACAGGGATGTGAAAGGGGCGGAGACCCCTCGCACAAGGTCCCCGTCCTATGCCAGAAAAACTGCAGCATTCACCATGAACCAACACTCCCATCCTTTGCGTGTTCATTCAAAACGTTCGTACAGATCAACTCTTGATGACTAGAATACTCCAAGGCTGTGAAAACATGCAAGAAATTTTTTTGATTGACCGCGGTCACGGCCATGCGCTGATCGTGGCCGGATGGCGCTCCGTGACATCGGATGAAACAATGAGTGGTTCCATAATTGAAAAATATCTGTCCATTCGATAAAATATTTTTTATTTAATGCACCTTGGGGAGGAGTTAGGATGCTGGATCCACGCATCGTCAAGCTGGCGGAAACCCTGTTGAACCACTCCGTTCGTTTGCAGGAAAAGGAATGTTTGTTGATTGAAGTGCGCGGGGAAGGACATGCGCTGGCGAAGGAACTGATCAGGCAGGCGTACGCCAAGGGAGCGTATCCGTTTGTGCGGTTCATCGACCCGGCCATTCAGCGCGAATTGATGATGGGGGCTGACGAAAAACGGGCCGGGTATCTGGTCAAGTGGGAAGAGCCGATGTTCAAAGACATCCAGGCGTTTATCGTGATCAACGGCCCCGCCAACGACAGCGAGGCAGCCGACGTGCCGATCGAGCGCCGCCGGGCCCATCAGTCGGTGATGCAGCCGCTCCACGACTACATCACCTCCCATGTGCGCTGGACGCTGCTGAACTACCCGACGCCGGCGATGGCCCAAAGCGCCAACATGTCCACCGAGGCGTTCGAAGACTTTTACTTCGACGTCTGCTCGCTGGACTATCAAAAGATGCACGAGGCGTTTTTGCCGCTGAAAGCGCTGATGGAGCGGACGGACAACGTGCGCCTGATCGGGCCGGGAACCGACCTGACCTTCTCCATCAAAGGCATTCCCAGCGTCATCTGTTCCGGCGAGGCGAACATCCCGGACGGGGAGATTTACACCGCGCCGGTGCGCGACTCCGTCAACGGCACGATTACGTTCAACACGGCCACCACGTATCTGGGTACCCGGTTTGAAAACGTGCGGCTCACGTTTGAGAACGGCAGGATTGTGGAGGCGACGGCCAACCACACCAAGAAGCTGAACGAGATTCTCGACAGCGACGAAGGAGCCCGATACATCGGCGAGTTTGCCATCGGCGTCAACCCGTACATCCTGCACCCGATGAACGACATCCTGTTTGACGAAAAGATCGCCGGCAGCTTTCACTTCACGCCCGGGCGCGCCTACGAAAACGCGGACAACGGCAACCGCAGCCAGGTACACTGGGACATGGTCAACATCCAGCGTCCGGAGTACGGCGGCGGCGAAATCTGGTTTGACGACGTGCTGATCCGCAAAGACGGCCTGTTCGTCCTGCCGGAGCTGGAGGCGCTCAATCCGGACAAGTTGAAAGGCTGAACAACGCGAACCATGGACGGTCTGGCCCGCTTATCCAAGCGGGTCTTTTTTTGTTGGGGCGGACAATACCGGGAAAGGCAGTAAAATATTTACAGTTAATCAAATCTTGTGATAATCTATTAAAAAAGTTAAAAAGGATAAAGATTTTTGTAGGGGGCTTCTGCTATGGTAGAGGACGTTCGAGAGATGCTTCTGAGGTATCGGCGCCAGGAGAACATCACGATCAGCGAATTGGCGGAGCGGACAGGTGTCAGCAAAAGCGTCCTGTCACGGATCGAATCCGGGGAAACGAAACGGCCCGGATTTACCACCTGCAAAAAAATAACGCGCGCACTGCAAATTCCCTACGCATCGCTTGTCAGCTCGTACCTGGACGTGACCGAGCGGGCGGAAATGCTGAAATTTCTCCTGGAAGAAGCTGTCTCCCTGAATAACAGGTCGCTGGTTCGGAAAGCGGCTCAAAAGTTGCTGGAGACCCCTAAAATGGACACGTTTCTTGCCCTGGATACGCTGCTGCAGGTCGCAAAAGAGAAAGAAGAGGCGGAAATCAAACTGGCCTTGTATGACGTTTTGATCGACTATACCAGGAGACGCGGCATTCCCTACTACCTGGCAAAAGGGCTTCTGGAACGGTATGAAATCGAACGCGACCACTTCACCCAATTCGAGGAGACCTACCGCAGAGGAAAGGAACTGCTGCACTACATCGAATACCTGCACCCGTTTGAGCGAATCTCCGCGTATTATCGTTTGGGCGTACACGCCTACATCCTGGATTATTATCAGGAATGCATTGACCTGTGCAGCAAGGGGATTCGTGAAGACCAATCCGACAGCAAACAGAGAGCCTCCGCCCTGATTGCCATCGTCAACGCTTACCTGCGCCTGAACGATCTCATTCTTGCCGAGCTTTACCTGAAAAAGTATGAAAAAAGCGAATATGCGGACTTTCGCAAAAACCACCTGCGGGCACTGCTGTATGCAAAGAAAGGGGAGTATGACGAAGCAACCAGTCTTTATAAAAAGTGTCTCAATGATACAAGTCGGGAAGGGCGTATCTCCATTGTCAGCGATCTTCTGGAGGTCTACCTGGAGATCGGCAGATACGATTTAATCAAAGAGTTGATCGAATTGGAAGATCAATTTTTGCCTGAAGACATTCTCACCCATCCGTATCGGATCAAACAGGCAGCGAGGTATTACAAGCGAAAGGGCTTGTGTCAATTCGCGATTGGTCAGGTTGACGAAGGTTTCAACAGTCTTCTCCAAAGTATTTTGTACTATCGGCAGTTGGGAGACTTTCAGAAGGTCACAGAATGCATCAGCCTTGTTATAGAAAATCATAGACTGAACAAAAAAAATTTATCATTCGAATATATGGAAAAAATTTCAAGTATTTGCCATAATGATACTAGTGTGGTACAAGGAGGTGAAATTCAATGAAAAAACTGATGGCGATTGTAGCCTTTGCTTTCCTGTTCACTACAAGTGTCTTGCCCGCAACATTCTCAAATCAAAGCGGGCAAAATAATCTCATCAAATATTACGGCGCGGAACCTGACTGGGACTAAATCAGTTGAGTGTCTGAAAACAGCTTCCCCCACATTGAGATGCACACTCTCAATATGGGGGAAATTTTTTTTTTCGGAAAAGATCAAGGGCGTGCCTGGAATAGCTCCTGAAAGGTACGATTTCCTTATTTTTTAAACAAAAATGTTTACAAACGCCCCTGTCCAATACTATACTTAACATACAATAAAGTATGGTAAGTGAGGGGGATGTTGCCATGATCCATTTGGGGTGGAAACGTCGGCTGCATGTGATGTTTGCCGGGAAGCTGCTGGGACGGGAATTGTACGCGGATGAGGGGTATGTAACACAACTGCTGGAGATGGGCCAGCAGGAAGCGATTGCGGATTTTGACCGCGATTTGCAGGCGATGATCGTCCGCTCCTGATACGGGACGCGGACGCTTTCCCCTTTTCGCGGCGGGGGGAGCGCTGGCATACCGGCCCGCTTTTTCAGTACAATGGGGAGAAAAGCGTGAAACAGAGGGATAAACGTGAGTCGCAAGGGATGGTTGGAGTACGTCGTGACACAAGAAGATGCGGGGCTTACCGTCGAGCAGATCGCCCGGCAAAAACTGAGTGTATCGGGCCGGATGCTGCAGCGGCTGACGCGGAGCAAAGGGATTTTGCTGAACCGCAAGTCTCCGTATTTGCAAAGGCAGGTAAAGGCGGGCGACCGGGTGCTTGTCCGGGTGGCGGAACGGCAGCAGCAGAGGGAAGGGACGTCGGAAACGGACGGGGCCCGGGAAGCTGCCCGCATACCGGTCAGCATTCTCTACGAAGACGAGCACCTGCTGGTGGCCGACAAGCCGGCGGGCATGCTGGTTCACCCCGTTCGGGAAGGGCAGAACGGCACCCTGGTCCACGCCCTTGCCGCCTATTTGCGGGATAAGGGAGAACAGGCCGGCGTACATCCGGTGCACAGGCTGGACAAGGAGACCTCGGGCGCGATCCTGTTGGCCAAAAGCGGGTACGGCCACCAATTGGCTGACCGGCTGCTGCGCGAAGGGGGCATCAAGCGGGAGTATCTGGCCGTCGCTTCGGGTGTGGTGGAGAAAGAGGCGGACACCATTACGGCCCCGATCGGCCGCGACCCGCGACACCCGACCAGACGGCGCGTGATCGATGGCGGCGATCCTGCCGTCACCCACTATGAAGTAATCGCGCGGGCCGAGGAGGCAACGCTGGTGCGTGTCTGGCTGGAGACGGGACGCACCCACCAGATACGCGTCCATTTTCAGCACATCGGACATCCCCTGGTGGGCGATGCCATGTACGGCGGAAACAGCAGGCTGCTGCGGCGACAGGCCTTGCACGCCTGGAGGCTTTCGTTTGTGCATCCGGTGAGCGGGGACGAGATTGTGTGCACCGCCCGCATGCCTGAGGACATGACGAGCCTCGTGACCCGGCTTCGTTTGTAGGGGGGAATCCTGAGGGAAAGCTGCGGGTATTCGGTCGGGCAGCTTTCCCGTTTATGTTACGAACAACAGGCAGCATCTGCATGTGGAAAACGAGGAGCCTGTTCCAAAACGCCGCGGAAAATTTTGCTGGGCGGAATGTCCAATATGTGAAATTTGACCGATTTCTGTTCCGTATGTAACAGATGGATCAATCTTCTGAAATGAAAGGAAATGGAGCGGAGGGTGACATGAACAGCAAATGGTTGGTTTCTGCACTCATGGCCGGCCTCTTGACCACGACCGCCTGCAGCGGACAGGAGCAGACAGAGGCTCCGGCCGTGTCGGCTGCCGAGGTCAAGAAAGTGGAAATCACCGCGGTCAAAAAGGAACAGGCGACCCAGGTGTCAGAATTGTCCGGCACACTGCAGCCGTTGGAAGAGGCGCTTGTTTCGTTTGAAGTGGGCGGCCGGGTGGTCGAACTGGCCAAGGAAGAAGGGGACAACGTCAAGGCAGGCGAACTGCTCGCCCGGTTGGACGGCAGCGACTACTCGCTGCAGGTGGCGTCGGCAAACGCGTCCGTCCAGCAGACCGCCGCCAATTTGGAAAAGGTAAACAACGGGGCGCGCGATCAGGAGGTCACGCAGGCGCGGCTGCAGGTGGAAAAAGCGACGATTGCCTACCGGAAGGCGCAAGACGACTTCAAACGGATTGAGCGGCTGTACCAGGAAAAAGCGATTTCCCAAAGCGAGTACGAAAATGCCCAAAACTATCTGGCCGTCGCCCAGAAAGACCTGCAGAACGCGCAGCAGGCGTACTCGCTGGTCACGCAGGGGGCGCGGGCGGAGGACAGGGAGCTGACCCGGGCCAGCTACAACCAGGCGATGATTTCCAAGGAGCTCGCCGCCAGCACGCTGGCCAAAACGCAGCTCCGCGCGCCCATCAGCGGGACCATCATCGCCAAGCTGTCCTCCACCGGTTCGCTGGTTGGCGTGGGAACGCCGGTCTACCGCGTGGGCAACATCGACACGTTGAAAGTGGTGCTGCCTGTCCCCGACCGGGAGATTTTTGCCTGGAAGGAAGGAGAGACCGTCGCCATGGATCTCTACGGCCAAAAGCGCGACGGCAAGGTGGTGAAAATCTATCCGGCGACCAACCAGGGAACGGGGACGATCGGGGTGGAGGTTCACGTCGCCAATCCCAGGCATGACTGGTTTGCCGGCCAGGTGGTGAAAGCGAGAAAAACGATCCAGGGCAAGGAAGGCATCTTCGTGCCGGTCGAGGCCGTCATCAGCCGCGGGCAGGGAGACGCGCACGTCTTTGTCAACGTCGGCGGAAAGGCGGTCAAAACAGCCGTGTCCATCGGAGCGATCAACGGCAACCGACTGGAGATCCTGAGCGGTCTGAAAGAGGGCGACCAACTGATCGTCAAAGGCGTGGACCGGTTGTTTGACGGCGACCCAATCGAAGCGGCAGGGGGTCAGCCACAGTGATCGAATACATCGTCCGCAAACGGAAAATCACGCTGATGTTTTTCGTGATGGTCGTGCTGGTTGGATTTCTCAGCTTTTTCCAGCTTCCCAAGCAGGAGTCACCGGACATCATTATCAATATTGCAACCGTCACGACCATCTACCCGGGGGCTTCACCGGAAAAGGTGGAGCAGACCGTCACGAAAAAGCTGGAAGAGAAAATCAACGAGCTGCAGGGGCTTAGCTACATTTCGTCCCGTTCCAGCCTGGGCGTGTCGACGATCGTCGTGGAGACGAAGAGCGGTATCGACCCCAAGCAAAAATGGGATGAACTGCGCAAGAAAGTGAAAGACGCGGAAGCTGACCTGCCCGCCGACGCGAAACAGCCCATCATCAACGACGATCTGAACCGCACGTTTGTGCAGACGCTGGCGATTACCGCCGACACGCGGGAGCAGCTCTACAGTCTGCGCTCGCTGTTGAAGTCGTGGAAGGATCAACTGCGTACCATTCCCAATGTGGCGGACGTTTCCATCGAGGGCCTGCCCGAAGAGGAAGTACATATCGAGGTGGATACGCAGAAGCTGAGCCAGTACGGCCTCACCTGGGGCCAAGTCATGATGGCGGTGAAAAAGGAGAACGAACGCGTCCCGCTGGGGGATTTGACCGCCGACAGCCGGACCTACCAGCTCAAACTGGCAGAGAACTACGATGTGAATGCGCTGAACCAGGTGATCATCTCGCGCACTGCGGAAGGCTACCCCATTTATCTGAAAGATATCGGCACCGTGAAGCTGACCACGGAGACGGTCAAATCGTATTCGTACTACAACGGGAAACCGTCCGTCTCCCTGAGCATCAACGCCGAGACGGGCAGCGACGTTCCCTCGCTGCAGCGGCGGGTGGACGAGATGATGGCGACGCTGGAAAAGTCGCTGCCGGCGTGGGCCGAGAAGCACTCCATCTATACGCAGAACGAACGTGTGGATGAGCTGTTTGACGATCTGTCGCGGGAGATGTGGATTGCCATCGCCGCCGTTTTGCTCGTGTGTACGCTGGGGCTGAATCTGATCACCTCGTTTGTCGTCGCCCTGGCCATTCCCATCTCGCTGGCCGTGGGCTTGTTGTTCCTGCCCCCGCTGGGCATCACCTTGAACATGATCTCCATCGTCTCGCTGATCATCGTGTTGGGGATTTTGGTGGACGACGCCGTGGTCGTCAACGACAATATCGAACGGCGCCTCTCGGTTCTGGGCGAAAATCCGCTGCAGGCAGCCATCAACGGCGCCAATGAAGTGTCCATCTCCATCGTGACGGCCACGCTGGCGACGATTGCCTCATTTGGTCCGCTCATGTTTTTGAACGGCAATGCGGGCCAATTCATCCGTCCCGTGCCGGTCATCATCTCACTGACCATGCTGGCGTCGATGATCATGTCGCTGACGATCATTCCGATTTTCCGCCAATGGTATGAGCAGCGCCGCCGCTCCGGAGTGGAAGGCTACCGCAAACCGGCGGGACTGTTGGGCAAGCAGCTGCAGCAGTTGACCAAATGGTACGCCAACCGGCTGATGCCGAGGATTTTGAAGCGCCCGCTGTTGGCCGGGATGGTCGGCGTGCTGATCGGCACGCTCGCCTACGGATTGATTCCGTTCACCCCGGTTCAACTGTTTCCCAACGATGATCGCCCGCAGTTTTTGGTGGACATCCGCCTGCCGGTCGGCAGCAGCATCGACGAGACGGATCGCGTGGTCAGAGGGGTTTCCGACTGGATCATGAAGCAGCCGGGCATCGAATCGGTCGCTTCGTACGCCGGCGGCAGCGCGCCGAAAATGTTCAGCGGCGACACCGGTGCCGGCGAAGGCATCACCGTCGGCCAGTTGGTCGTCCGTTTTGACGAGGAGAAAGTAAAAATCGACGACATGATGGAACCGTGGCGGGAGGAATTCAAGAAGCTGTACCCGGAAGCAAGCATCCTGCCCAAGCAGTTGGAAGCGGGTCCGCCCGTCGGCAAGCCGGTGGTGATCCGGCTGTACGGGGAGGATGTGGCGACGCTGCGCACCCTGTCAGAGCAGGTCAAGAGCAGGGTGGCGAAAATTCCGGGAACGTACGATGTGCAGGACGACTTCGGAATCGAGCGCTACACGCTGGAATTTGTCGTCAACAAGGAAATCATGGAACAAAAGCTGGTCAACTACAATGATCTCTCCCAGACGTTGCGCCTCGTCAGCGAAGGGATTACGGTCAGCCAGTTTGACAACGGGACCGATCTGCTCGACATCAAGCTGTTCCTGCAAAAAGGGGAGGAGGACCCGTCCCTGCTCTTTCAACGGCTGACCGTGGCCAACGCCCGGGGCGAACAGATTCCGCTGTCCCAGTTGGCGGAAGTCAAGCCGTCTTTCAGCACGCAGGCGATTCCGCACCGCGACTTGTCCCGCTGCGTCACCATCTCCAGCGACGTCAGAGGGCGC
Source organism: Brevibacillus thermoruber 423 (assembly GCF_000454065.1). Classification (GTDB taxonomy): domain Bacteria; phylum Bacillota; class Bacilli; order Brevibacillales; family Brevibacillaceae; genus Brevibacillus; species Brevibacillus thermoruber. The sequence goes on along the minus strand of NZ_KE695653.1, from coordinate 240,566 downwards.
ACGGCGACCGAGGTCATGCAGGAGATAAAGCCGATGCTGCAGGCATTCCCCCTGCCGGACGGCTATCGCTGGGAGATCGGCGGGGAGACGTCGGAGCAGACGGACATTTTCATCGACATGGGCAAACTGTCCGTCGTGGTGGTGTTCCTCATCCTGATCCTGATCGCCATGCAGTTCTATTCGCTCAGCATTCCGGTGCTGGTGTTAAGCACGGTCTACCTCGCGTTTGCGGGCAGCCTGATCGGGCTGTTTGTCACCCAGACCCCGCTCGGCTTCATGACGATGATGGGCGTGATTTCACTCTCCGGGATCGTCGTCCGCAACGGGATCGTCCTGATCGAATTTATCGAGGAAGCGCGGCGTGACGGCGCGGAACTGAAGCAGGCGGTGATCCAGGCGGGAGAAGCGCGGCTGAGGCCGATTCTGCTGACCTCGCTGACGGCCGTGGCCGGCTTGATGCCGCTCGCCATCTCCGGTGACGTGCTGTTCCAGCCGCTGGCGGTCACGATTATTTTCGGGCTGCTCTTTTCCACCATGCTGACGCTGATCGTCGTGCCGTCCTTCTACACGGTGCTGGCGGAGCGCAAAAGGAAGCGGCTGGCGAAAAAGGCGGCCAAGCGCCCTGACCTGTTTGGGCCGGAGGCGGAGATGAACACGTAGCACGCTGGACATAAAGCAAACGCTGCAACGATAGGTGGGGATCCCCCTCCGTGCCGAACCGGAAAGCCGGGTGTTTTCCGCACGCGCGGAGGGGGTTCTTTGTGAAGATCAACCGGTTAACCCGCCCGGGGAAGAAGGGCTGAGCCCAAACATGCTGTCCACGTCTTGCGGCGTCGTGGCGGGCAGTCCTCTGAACACGTACGAGATCTGTTTATCATCCAACCGTTCGTGGACAACCGTACCGCGGGCGGGATGCCGGTAGAACTCGCGGCGGCCGATCACGACAGGCGGCGAGTAATTGCGGGTCCAGGAGGCGGCGGGATAATAGCCGCCCGCTTTGGTGCGGATGGCCCATAGGGCATACGTCTTTGAACGTTCATCCCAATACACGTATTGGGTCTCGCCGTCAGCCGCCCCTACCGATTCCAGGATCCACGTGCCTGGCAGCGTGACGGGGAGTGGGTGGAAGCCGGCAGCATTCGGAGACGTCCAGCGGCGGCAGCGGCTGATTTCTCCCTGTCCCTTCCCGGTTCGGGTGTGAAAACTGAGCGCATGGAACGGATTGTTCACAATCTCCTCCGCCCGCAGCGGATCCTCCGGCTGCAGCCCGGCAATGAAGCGGCCCATTTCCTCCAGATCTATCCGGCCGGAGTCGATCGAGATTTCGATTTGCGTTTTCCACAAGGAGAGGACGTAGCTGTCGCGGTTTTTGTAGTTGGTTCCGCGCCAGAACGCAATCCCGTCCACCGCATGGCATTCCCCTTTTGCCTGGAAGATGCAGGTGTCGGGGTAAGACGGTTCCATGAGGTCGAGAAAAAATTGTTTGACGCGAAAAGCACCGGTTTTCGCCTGGACGCGATACCACAGTGTGGCCCACTTCTCTCCTTCCGGACGGATACGGATCTCGGCAATGTCCCAGTTGTCGATCATGTCGCGGGGAACCAGGCAGACGAACGGCAGGAAACGGGAGGCTTCGGCAAAGGAACGGCAAGTGCGGATCACTGGGCAAACCCTCCTTCGAATTGAGATATAAGGAAGAAAGACAGAGCGGAGTGTTGGCATGAAGGTAAACGAGTGTGTAAACGGGATGTTTCCCAATCTGAGACGAAGGCTGCCTCTTTTTTACAAGTGGAACGTAGGATTTCATTCGGCATTTCGAGGTCAACTCCTCCGTCTTGGGCGGCAGCTCTCTCCGCTGGCAGACATGCCGTCGTTTTCCAGCCGGCTGACGTTATGGTATGATGGACCCAAAAGCCCGATCGGGACATGACGACGGGACGTAAACCAGGAAAGGAGTGTCCAGGATGCAACAGCCCCAGCTTCTTCATGAAGAAAAGGTGTTCAAGGACCCGGTGCACCGGTACGTTCACGTCCGGGAGAAACTGATCTGGGACTTGATCAACTCGCCGGAGTTTCAGCGGCTGCGCCGGATCAGGCAACTGGGCACCAGCTTTTTTACCTTCCACGGCGGGGAACACAGCCGGTTCAACCACTCGCTCGGCGTGTACGAGATCATGCGGCGCATTCTTGAGACGTTTGAAGGGCGGATTCACCTGTCGTACGAGGAAAAACTGCTCTGCCTGTGCGCCGCGCTGCTGCACGACGTGGGCCACGGGCCGTTTTCCCATTCGTTTGAAAAGGTGTTCCGCTACCATCACGAGGATTGGACCCGAGCGATTTTGCTCGGCGACACGCAGATCAACCGCATTTTGCGCCGGATGGGCGACGATTTCCCCAAACGGGTGGAAGAGGTAATCGCCAAAACGTACGATAACAAACTGATTGTCAGCCTCATCTCCAGCCAGATCGACGCCGACCGGATGGATTATTTGCTGCGCGACGCCTACTATACCGGCGTCAACTACGGCAACTTTGAAATCGAACGGATTCTGCGGGTGATGCGCCCCCACGAGGATGGCATCGTGTTTAAATTCAGCGGGATGCACGCCGTCGAGGACTACATCATGTCCCGCTACCAGATGTACTGGCAGGTATATTTCCACCCGGTCACGCGCAGCGCGGAAGTGGTGCTCCGCAAGATTTTCCAGCGGGCCAAGGAACTGTTTGCCCAAGGCTACTCGTTCGCGCAGGAGCCGGTGCTGCTGCTGCCGTTCTTGACGGACAAGGTGAGCCTGTCGGATTACCTGTCCCTTGACGAGTCTGTGATTCTCTTTTACATGCAGATGTGGCGCAAGGAGAGCGATCCCATTTTGAAAGATTTGTGCGCCCGTTTTCTGGACAGGAATCTCTTTAAATACGTCGAATACAATCCGAGGGATTACCGCTTGCTGGCAGAGCTGAAAGAAGAGTTCCAAGCGGCGGGCATCGACCCGATGTATTATTTGGAAGTAGACACCACCTCCGATCTTCCGTATGATTTTTATCGTGCCGGCGAGGAAGAGGAGCGTATTCCCATCATGCTCCTGATGCCGTCCGGAGAACTGGTAGAGCTGTCGCAGAGATCGGAGATTGTGGAGGCGATCAGCGGCAAGCGCCGGTTTGACTACAAGCTGTACTTTCCAATGGATAAGGTGCTGGCTTTGCCGGAGGACGTCTCCGGAAAGATACGAGAACGTCTGGGAGTGATGGAAGATGCTTAGTCGTCACGCCAAAATCATACGCTTGATCGAGATTGCCGGCGAAGTGAGCGGACGAAAAAAGTTGCAAAAGATGGTATACATAGCGAAACAACTGAACATGGACTTCGACGAGCGGTTTGAATTTCACATGTACGGCCCCTATTCCGAGGAACTGACGCTGCGCGTGGACGAGCTGTGCAACATGGGCTTGTTGGACGAGCAGATGGAGAGCAAGGGGGCCATTCAATTGTATCGGTACACCCTGAACGAAGCGGGCCGCGATTTTCTCCGTTTCCACGAGGTGGATTTCGGCCTTGGAGAGCGGCTGATCCGACGGATGAACGAGGAAAACTCCCGCTTTCTCGAATTGGTCTCCACCATCCTGTATTTCAGCAATCTTCCCTATGATGAAATGAAGGCCAAAATTTTTACCTTTAAAAGCAAACAGCGTTATACCGAAGAGGAGATTCTCAAAGGCATGGCGTTTATCGAGGAGCTGCGTGCGCTGATGAATGCCGACAGCGACGCGCCCGCGCACTGATTATTGATGGTATTGTCATGATAGAAAATGATAGAGTGGGGATGCAAGAAAAAGACCGGCCGTGATGCCGGTCTTTTTTTGTCTCAACAGGGAGCGGCATAATGAAGCCACCGTTCCTTGACAACTCCATATGGACACGCCTGATCTGCCAAAATACGCATTGGGAAGCGCATGAGGAGGTACGGAAATGAAGGGTGGCATCAAACGCCGCTGGATGTGGGTGGCGTCGCTGTTTGGCTGCGCGGTCGCGGCGATGGTGTTGTGGACCGGTGCCAGTGCCAATCAGACGAAAGTGGTGTACGTGTTCAGCGAGAGCTGCGGGTACTGCACCACGTTTACGCCTACGTTCGAGCAGGTGATCAAGGAGTTTCCGCGATGGCAGGTGGAGCGGCTGGACGTTCACGACAAACGGGATCTGGCCGAAGCCGAACGGCTGGGAGCGGAAGCAACACCCACCGTCTTCGTCGTGCAAGACGGGGCGGTGGCGGGCAAGCTGGAAGGAGATGTGCCGGCACCGGCTTTGCGAAGATTTTTGCAGAAACATCTAACAAAACCTCTTTCTGGAAAAGATGAGGGTGGGTAAAATGGTCGTAGGAGAAAAGGGGGGGACGGGGCGGAGAAGCATCAAATGGACGGCCTGGCAAACGTGATTGTGTCGATGCGAATGGTATCAATTCCATATAATTTCAATATTCCGAATAGAGGAAATGTTGATTTTGGAGGAGGTAGGCACTTGAAACGAATGTATTTTTTTCTCTCCAGTGTGTTGGGAACCGTTCTTACATTAAGCGGTCTTTTCGCGGCGGCCCATCCCTCTACTGCGCAAGCGCAAACGGTGCAGAAAGACTATGAAAACCACCCGAACCGTGCAGCGATCGAATATGTGGTCAAAAATAAACTGATGTGGCTTTACCCTGATGGGAATTTCCGTCCCGAGCAGCCGGTTACTCAGGCGGATCTTGTTGCTGGGTTGGTGAATGTTAAGGGATTGACCCAAGGTGTTCCGATTCCCGGTTTTCCGGCGAATCATTGGGCCAAGGTGTACTATGAGAGGGCGAAGAAAGACGGGATTTTGGATAATGTTTCGATTAATCCCAATAAGGTTCTAACTAGGGAAGAGACTGGATTGCTTATGGTCAATGCTTGGAAGAAGTTGAGAATACCTTTTGATAGGGAGCATCAATCTTATACGGCGGTTGCCGTAGCTGAAGAATGGTTACCACCGAGACCCGGGAAATTCGCTAATGGGGTTTCGACCACACGCTTTGACGCTTTTTCAGGTGTTTCCCGAGTCGAGCAGGCTAAGGCCTTGGCAATGCTTCATAGAGATTTTTTGGGTATTAACGAGGGGGAAAAGATCGCTAATCAAGTTCATAATTCCTTTAAAATTTCTGGAGGGTATTTGCGAGGGACAATTCCTGTTGTTAATGGGTTTTCTATTCGGCTTATAGCCAGCCTAAAAAATGGGAAGGTAGTAGAATTTGAGTCTGGAGGAATCCTGCTTAATGCGGATCAGATAAAGTACTTTCAACTGAGTGTGAAGAGGAAAGGAGAGGCCGTTCCTTTAGCGCTTTACAATTATATTAAATTACCTTCACTTGAACGGGAAAACGTAAGGTGATGAATCACGATGAAGTTGAAAACATCCCAAACTTTAATCTGCACAATAGTAGCATTTTCATTCTTACTTAATTCAATTATGTTTCTTCCAATGTCCGTTAAAGCGAGTGCAAGTAATCCCAAAATGTATGGACGTACTGCAGGGTGGCTTAATGATAATAAGGGGGTTGAAGGTAGTTACGATCATATAATTTACGGGCCTAGTTATGGTCTAAACAACACTAGGACGTATCTTACAGTAGCTGATGTACAATACAACGGGGCTACTAGCGGTAGTGGCAAAGTTTTAAACTACTCTAAAGCTACAGATACTGCTAACAATGGTTACCCAATTGTAGACTTTGCTGAGGCTCAGGCTTGGGCTACCCTATTTAATGGTAATCCCGCTTTTATGAGCAACGCAAATGGCCTTTACGGTGTCGAATTAACCGGAGGAGATCCCGGTTCGGAACCGTACACCGGTTATCTATTGTCCAAGGTAGCCGAAATGTCCGGAGGAAAAGGCCTGCCTTTCTCATTCAGACCTGCAAAAAGTGGCGAACAAGGCTCGTGGGTTGGTGTTGTTAAATTTGTAACGACCCAGCGACCGGATGGTTCGATTCGCACCGATAAGAGCCAGTATCATGTTGGGGACACCGTCAAGATTGATGCTTCTGGCAAGGACTACAGTATTTACAATCGCGGGTTAAAAGTCTTCAACTATTACATCTACAATGTCGATACCGGAAAGACAGAGTATACGTTTTCCTCGTTGATCAAAGAATACCCGATCAGTGGCGAGGGGGACGGGAGCGGTGCAACGATAAATTTCCCGCAACAAACGTGGGTCCCCTCGAAAGCCGGAAACTACGAAGCAAGAATCCTCTTCACAGATTTACATGCCCGAAATACCAAAAATGCCCCTGCAGTGGGAGGTCAAGGTGTTGCGTATGCAGCACCTTTCGTTGTTGGCAGCCCTCCTTCGCCTCCTCCGGATGGAGGTGGGGGAAATGAACCGCCACCGCCCGCGACGTGCAGTATCTCTTCCACCCAAACCAAGTTGGATATTCGAATCGAGGAAGAGAAAAGCGATCGGGAATTACAGAGCGTTCCTAGCGGCGGGGAAACCATCTATGTCGAACCGGGCAGCCGGATCATCATTACGGCAGCCAAGTCGGGAAGATTCACGGCCAACGGCGTGCCAATGGAGAAAGGGGCCGGGAACAACGCCAGGGTTGGTGTGCTGGACGCCCCATTCGACGAAGGACCAATACAGATCAAGTACGAAAGCGACGACGGGGCTGACTGTTGGGTAAAAACGATGTTTGTGCTGAAGAAAGGAGACCGCCTCGACAAGTGCCCCATCGTAAAACTGTCGGGAAGTACGGTGAGAAACGGGGAAACCATCGAGGTATCACCAGGGGAAGAGCTGAACTTTCGTGTGCAGTACACGGATCGATATGGTGACGTGCAGCCCCTGAATGTCTATTGGGAAGTGACGCTGCCGGATGGGAAACTAGTGACCGTGCCGCTGGCAGAGAACGATAAGGGAAAGGTCGGACCGTACGAGTCGGACAAGCTCACATTGCCCTACGAATACGCTAGGAAAGACATAGTTCCTCTGGAACGGGGAAAGACGTACCAACTGAGACTCAACCTGGAGCATACGAACTTTGATGCTGCCAGCCGGCCGGAATGCGCCTGGTCCATCACCATCAAAGTCCGGGATGCGAGCTGCACAATAGACGAGCAGGATCGGATCAAGTTCTACGCGTATGGGGAACCGCCTGTCGGTTATTCGCCCGGCGGCGAGCTGCTGGACGACACGCTGCTTGACGAAGGGCTGTACTTCAGCCACTTCACGGATACCGGAAACGACTACGACACCCACTTGGGAGTGGCCGCAGACGTGCCGGGCACTTGGTACTTGAAATTCAACGGCAGCCAGACACCCTTGACAGGAAAATTGGCAGCGAAAGAAAAGTTCCACCTGTTCTTGCCATACGATGTGGAGGCAGGGGACACCGTCACGCTGGTCTTTATTTCCGAGACGGGCTGCATTCGGGAGCTGGAACTGCCAATCTGGTCCGATCGCAAGTGTTACACACTAACCGCCTCTATCGAACACACGACAGGACAGGTCGTTTGGGAGAAGGACGTCGAACGCGGTGAAATCCTTGAGTTGAAGCCGGAAGACTGGATCGACGGGTATCACGGCTTCCGTCTCTTTACCAGCGCGGACACGCATTTTTCGCTCACGTGGCTCAATCCCGCAACGAACACCTGGGAAAAACAGCGCGACGGAAAATGGCTGAGCGCATCGTCACGAGCGCAGAACCATCACAGCATTTCGTTCCCCCGTGATAGCAGTGGACCAACGGGGTTGCCGTTACCGGGATTCTACAGAATCCAGTTCTATGATGAAAACAGTGATTCTGACCAATGTGACGGCTTCTTCTTTGTTCGCATTGGAGACGGCGGAAATCCCAACCCGAATCCGGATGGGGAAAACCTGCTGATCATCAAAAGCAGCTTCAAGATTACACCAAACGATCCGCAGGCTCCAGGGACGACCGCAACCATCACGTTTGACGTGAAAAACGCCGGAAAACTGGAACACGATACAAAACTGGCGGTTCGCTGGGAAAGCTCCCCGACGGCCACCATGCTGGACGTAAACAACTTCAAGCCGGGGGAAGTCCGCAAAATTACCGTGCCGACCCAATACCCGCAGCAGTCGGAGGATTTTATCGCCAACATCAACCCGAACAAAGACAGGCCGGCTGACGAAACCATTTGGCCGGACAACCGCGCTCAATGGCCGGTCGAGGTGACCGGAGGCGGAGGAGGAACCATTCCCGCCCCGCCGGGAGGAGGAGGCAGCTTTGAAGGCGGCGAGATCGGCCTCAAGATTTTCGACAGCGACGGCCGCGAGCTGCAGAAGCTGCAGGTGAATGCCGACGGTGTATGGGAACGCGAACCGGCCAGGATCCGCGTCGAGATCGACCAGACCAAAATCAATCAGGGCTTTGATCGCGTGAAGCAGGAGATCAACCAAAACATCACTTTGTACAAGTCACAGCTTGAGCAGTCGATCAGCGGTGACGGGATCAAAGGCGTAACCGTGACGGCGACGCCGGGATGGATCGCGGACGCGAAAAGCCTCGCCGTGTACAACCCGGCCATGCTGGACCTGAAGGTGACCGGTCCCGGCACACCCCAACAGTGGCAGGTGAGCAGCGCGGGAACCGGCGGAGACTATCTCTACACCGGAACCGTTGTCCCGACGCAAACGACGTGGCGGCAGGTGCTAAACGCGCAAAAATACAAAGTCGAGATCAACGGGTTTGTCATCACGATGGATTACCACATCCGGTTTAACGTGTCGTATGAGAGCTGCACGGAGGACGACGACGGGAACGAAACGTGCGAGCCGCACAGCTTGACCCAAAACATGACGGGACGTTACACGATCACGGTAAAGGGCGGGGAGCGCGAGTTTGAGGTGTTCGAACCCAACGCCAAAGGGCTGCTGCGCCACACCGCCGAATGGGCGGAGTACCACGGGCGGGACCGATATCCGGAAAGTCGTCCCGATGATTTTTACGCCGGCGAGCGCATCTTGACCAGTCTCGTCCTGGAAACGCGTCACCGTCATCCGGTCAGCGGCAACTATCCGGAGATTACCGCGGCGCAAGCATGGATTTCGGAAACGGGGAGGCGAAACACGCCGCTTCAGTCCACCCTGGGACTGCAGCAGTCGTCGCCGACGGCATGGCAGGGGGCGTCCTACATGGTGCCCAAACTGGGCATGAGAGAAACCGGCGTCGACACGCCCCTGATGGGAGACAAACAGCGCGGCTTTCAGAAGGATGCCAGCTACGCCGTTTACTTTCACGTTAATTTTCGATTCGGAGCGGTGAAGGGCTTTGCCTTCCCGAACAAACAGACGCTCGCCGGGCATGATCAGGCGGACTATCGGACACCGTTCCGCATTATCGCCAACGCCTGGGAACGCCAGGGCATTCGCAACCATACCACGCGGTAAATTTACTTGCTCCCCCTCGCTGTCTTTTCCTACCTTATAGGAAGAAACAGGCAAGGGGGTATTTTTATGGGAGAGACGTTGCGCCGGATGGCACATGTGCTGCTGCTGGCTGTCCTGCTGTTGAGCAGCGTGGTTCCGGCCGGTTTGGCCAAACAGAGCGCTGCGCTTGCGGATGAGGCGGGGGACAAGCCCCGCGAGAGCGAATGGATCGCGCTGCAAGAACAGGAGGACGACGGTGGGGAAGACCCGCATGCGGGGGAAGGAATGGAAGTGGAAAACTCCGATCCAGTGACGGGAGAGGAGGAGTTGGACGCAGGGAATGAGGGCGAAGAGGTCGAAGATGGTAATAACGAGCCGGACGAGCAGGCGGACAGCGACCTGCAGGAGCAGGAAGAGACGTTTTACCGGCGCTTTTCCGGCAGGACGAAGCCGCCGGAAGCGGCGCTGCGGGGGCTGCCCGCGACGTATGAACTGGAGCCCAATGACACCTTTTCCAAAGCGGACTGGATGTTTACCGGAAAGGACGCGTACGGCCGGATTGGAAAAAGCGGTGACGTGGATGTGTGGAAAATCAAAGCTCCCGCAAACGGGGCGATCGCGTTCTCGCTCTTCGACATCCCCTACCAGACAGATTATTACCTGTACGTGTTCGACGGCGAAGAGCGCGAGCTGGGTCGTTCCGACCATCCGGGAAGTGACGAGCAGCGGGTGGAAGACGTCGCCGTCGAAAAAAACAAGTGGTACTACGTGAAAGTGGAGGGAAGCCGGGGGACATTCAACAAGACCTTTCACTATCGCCTGAGGGCGGATTTCGTTGCCGGATCGGAAGGCAAGCCGGACGAGTACGAACCGAACGACACGCCGAAAGACGCCCGCGAACCGATGGTGCAAGGAAGCATCGTGGCCAATTTGCATCAGCTTGACGATGTCGATTTCTACCGCGTAACGATAAAGCGGTCTTCCACCATCCGGGCAGCGCTCAGCGATATTCCCGAGGGGATGGACCTGGATTTGTACCTGTACAACCAGGAGAACAAGCTGGTGGCCAAATCGGACAAGGCCAGGAATGCGGACGAGCTGATCGTGTACAACGGCGACCCCGGCACCTACTTCGTAAAAGTCTCGGCCAGCCGCCGTTCCGCCCTCAAGCCGCACGCCTACAAGCTGTCGATCTCGAACGCTACGATTCCGGTCATCCTGATTCCGGGTATCGGCGGTTCCCGGCTGGAGGTGGAGGAGGACGGGAAGACTTCGGAAATATGGTTGGGCTTGTGGGATATGGGCGTGGGCATCAGAGACCCGCGGCATCGCAGGATTCTGTCGCTGGAACCCGTCAAGAACGGCAGCGTAAACGTACAGCCCCGCCAACCGGGTATCAAAGTGTTTCCGGAACGGGCGGATGGTGGGTTTCGCGCCATTGAATATCTTTCGTATACCAAATTGGACCTGGATGTCATCAAGAAACAAGTGGAGCAGTATGCAAGCATGGCGAAGCATCTGGAGAAAATGGGGTACAGGAAAAACCGGACGCTTTTTGCCATGCCCTACGATTGGCGGTACAGCAACGCGGACAACGCCAAATTTTTAAAGCAGAAAATAGACGAGGCCCTGAAGGAGTCCGGAGCCAGCCAGGTACAGTTGGTCGCCCACAGCATGGGCGGATTGCTGGTCCGGGAGACGCTCCTGTCCAACGTATCCTATCAGCCAAAAGTAAAGCGTATCATTTACATGGGCACCCCGTTTTTGGGATCGCCCCGCGCATATCAGGCGATCAAATACGGCTACAACTTCGGCATCCCCTTCCTGCACGAAGAAACAGGGAAAGTCATCTCCGCATACGCTCCCGCTGTATACGAACTGCTTCCTTCCCGAAAGTACTTCGACACGGTTGCGTTTCTCAAAAAGGACGTGGTTCACCCGTACTCCTATGAAGAATTTTTGCAAGACCGGGAGATCCGCCTTGACTATGACCCGCTGGTCAAAAACGCGGGACAATTGCATGAAAAGTGGGACAACAAGACGATCAATGTCCCTCAGTATTCCATCGTCGGACATGGGCAAACGACCCTGCTGGGATATGTCATGAATCCCGTTTCCCGTCAGTTGGTACCGTATTTTGACCCCGGGGTGGGGGATGGAACGGTTCCCTACCTGAGCGCCAACTACGCCCAAAAAGACATCAAGAAACAGTATTACGTCAAGGAGGAACATGCCAAGCTGCCGGTTAATCCGTACGTCATCCAGCAGGTGGGCCATCTGCTGCTCGGCATTGAGGATGTGCAGAACGGGATGCGGCGAACTCCGCAGAAAACATCTTCCTACCTCTATTACATCCTGTCCCGCGAAGACGGTGAATTTCCTGAAGTGATCGTCTCCAAGTCCGGCAGGACCATACGGATTACTCCCGAGAAAAAAGAAGTGTGGGACGACTTGCGCGTCGAGTACCACGGCAATATCGTGGTGGTTCACGTGCTGGACGGAGAGAAGCCGCTCTTTCAGGAACTGCCGCGTTCCCGGAGCAGTTCCTCGGCCAAGCTGCTGATCCAGCGGTTTTCATCGGAAGATTCCCAAGATCGGCAGGAAACAGGCCGACTGTTCCGGCTTGTTGAAGACCGCCTGGAAGATGTGGAAGGAGTAGAAAATGATGAGCGTTGACGGCATATTCATCCTGATTATGTTGATCATTCCCGCCTGGGAATTCGGGGGACCCTTGATCGGTCTGCTGATTTCCGGATACCTGAGCTTTCTTTTCGGCATCCGCATCTGGCTGATCATGGCGGTTACCTTTCTTGTGACCTTTTGTTATTTCCAACTGCGCTTCTCCGAGTACACCATGTTCAATTCCTGGCCGATCATCGCCTGCATGGCGTTTCACAGCGCCTGGAGCGCGGCACTGCTGATCTGGCTGTTCGGCAAAGCGGCGCGAGCGGTGAAGAAAAAGAGACGGCCGGATTCATGAAAAATCGGCCGCCGGCCCGTCCGTCAACACGGTTCTCCCTGCCCTTTTGAGACAGGGCTACAAACGGCCGGGCGACTTTTTCACTTCAAAAGCGGTCAGGCTCGCGGGCTCGCCGCCCAAACTGGCTTCGTAATTGCTGGGAACGCCGGTCTTCAGTCCGTCGACGCCGCCGGCAGCTTCCTCCGGAACAGGAGGGGCCGGAGACTCCGCCGCCTTTGCGCGCACGACCTGATCCACCACCCGTGCGGCAGCGGGATACGGTTCCTGCAATTGACGCTCTCTGTTGAGCTGAATGTCCCGATCTCTCGGACGATCGTTCATCCGTACAGTCACTCCTTTTCGCTTCGGAATTCGCTTCAGAAAAATCCGGATGGCTGCAAGCGGCGTTTACCGAGAGAAGCCTCGAGAGAAGCTCCGTTTGTAGTGTCTCCCGCTTGCGTCCGTTCCATGTGAAGGACAGTGGAGAGGGGCCAAACAGAGAGGGGCCCAAACGGCCGGGCGCGTCGTAAAATTGCGCCTCACACCGTTTCCGGGTAGAATATGCTGTAAGAAGATTCGGGTCAGAAGAGGTGGATCACGTGGACATTTTTGACAGCAAATCAGGTGGTTTTACGATCATGAGCGGGAAAACGGACGTGCACGGCGGTTTTGGGCAGGGGGTGCTTGACCTGAGCGCCGTCTCCTCCGTCATCATTGACGGGGACAAGGCCTACATCGACATGGGCGCACTGCATGCGAAAAGCGCCGTGGAAAAAGGCATCAAGTGGACGACGAACAAGGAGGAGGTCCCCAACGGCAAGCCGTATTGGGTGGTTTGGGTGACGGTCGACCGCAACGATTCGGGACCGTACTACGCAGGGGTAACCGCCTGCTACATGGAGATTGACCGGGAGGCTCGGCGCGGATACAAGATTTTGGCCGACCATGTCAACCGGATGGACTACTCGATGAAACGGCGCATCATGGTGTCGGAGCTGAACGACACGGAAAAAGCGGCGCTGAAAAAGCTGTTGATGGAACACAACCCGACGATGTGGGAGAATTCCAGCGAGGAACTGAAGCAGGCGTTGGCCTAAAAAGTACGCCGTGCAAGCGCATGGTTGAGCCAAATGGTTCCGCCCATCCTGCCGTTTGTTTGGGCGAAGCTGGAAATCTTGAACGGATTGTGAACAAATTGTGAAATCAATTGTTAGCCGTATTGAAGTCAGGTAAACTTATTTCCATAGCTGTGTACATGTACACTAGGTCAGCAAACAGGGAAAGAGCCCGTCACTCTTTTCCTGTTTGTCTTTTTTTACGAAAACGCTTGCTGGGTTGTGTTCGCTGCTGATCCATGACGTTGTTGGGGCATTTTTCAGCGCATTCCCTGTCCACGGACGCGGGAGACTAGGAAGGTACGGCCAAACTGTTGACGGAAGGGGCGTTGAAGATGACCGACCGCATACAGGGGGGAGACCTGCCGGGGAACGACGCTCAGGCAGACGACAACCATTACGTGCGGCACGGCGGCGTCCATTTTCGCACGCACGTGTCTCCCCAGGAAATCAACGACTTTGTCCGCAAGCTGCCGGCCGGAAAACGGGAGAGCCTGTTTGAAGTGCTGGAGCAGCTTGACAGAGCCGGGTTGATCACCATTTGCAACGACCACGTGTTCGCCGACGGCAGCGGCGTCGTGGGCGGCGGCGACGAATCGGCCCGCTGACGGCAAAAAGGGGCTGTCCCCGGCAGAATCGATCTGCCTTGTGGGACGGCCCTTTTTTCGTGCCTACTCCGACGGTTTCCACCAACTGCCCATGCGCTGCCAGAACGACGGAGTGTCCGGCGGCGGGAGCGGCGTGGGCGTTTCATGGTTGGGGAGGTGATCCGTGCAGTACTCCTGTGGCTCGGTTCCTTTGGCAAAGTAGAACAACTGCGGGTTGGGGCAGTGCTCCGTCGCCAGCTTGCCCGATGCCGGATCGATGTACACCGACACCACCCCTGCCGGCATGTCAAACAAGGCGGGAGGCTGGTCTTTCAGCGCGCTTTCCATGAACTGCGCCCAAATTTTTTTGGAGAGATAGCCTTCTGTCACATCGTCCACTTTTTGATTCTTGTCGTACCCCAGCCAGACAGTGGTGACCAACTGCGGCGTGAATCCGCTGAGCCAGGCGTCGTAATCGGTGGAGCCGGTTTTGCCCGCGACCGGCCTGTTCAGTTCGCCTGCCACCCGGTAGCCGGTTCCGCCCGGTTCAAACACGCTCTGCATCAAGTTGATCAGCAGTGCCGACGCCACCGGATCGGCGGCTCTGGTTTTCTCCGTTTTTTCCTCGACGAGCACGTTGCCCTGGCTGTCTTCGATCCGGGTGATGGCAATGGGCTTGACCCGTTCCCCTTTGTTGGCGATGGCGGCGTAGGCGGTGTTCAATTCGAGCGGGGAGACGAGCGACGTGCCCAGCGCCAGCGAGGGAACGGCCTGCAGCTTGCTGGTGATCCCCAGGTTGCGGGCCTGTTCCACCACTTTTTGCGGGGTGAGGTGGTCGATCGTCTTGACCGCGTAGATGTTGTCCGAGGTCTTGATCGCCTCCCGCATGTTGATATAGGCGTGGGCGTAGCGCTCCCCAAAGTTTTTCGGGATGTAGGTCTTGCCGTTGTCGTAGGTGAACACGGTCGGTTCGCTTTTCATCAGCGTCAGCGGCGTATAGCCGTTTTGCAGGGCGGTCAGGTACAGGATCGGCTTGAACGAGGAGCCCGGCTGCCGCATGCCCAATGCCCGGTTGAACTGGCTCTTGCGGTAGTCCCGTCCGCCCACCATCGCCTTGATCTGGCCGGTGGCCGGGTCCATGGCGACCAGTGCCACCTGCAGGTCGGGCTTGTCTTTCGGCAGCACCTTGGCGATGATGTCCTCCGCTTTTTTCTGCATCACCGGGTCCAGGGTCGTGTGGATTTTCAGCCCCCCGTGGATAAAGGTCTCTTCGTCGATGCCGTATTTGTTCTTCACCAGGTTGGCGATGTAATCGCGAAAATAGGGGGCCTGTTCGGTGGCGGTTTCGGTGCCGCGCTCTTTCAGCTTGATGGGGGCGGCATACGCCTGCTCCGCCTGTTCCGGCGTGATGTAGCCGGAGCGCACCATGGCCTGGAGGATCACCTGCTGCCGCGATTTGGCCTTGTCAAAGTCCACGAAGGGAGAGTAGTACGACGGGCCTTTGGGGATGCCGGCCAACAAGGCGCTTTCCGCCAGCGTCAGATCCTTGGCGTCCTTGCCGAAGTACGTCTGCGCCGCGGCCTGGGCGCCGTAAGCGGAATGGCCGTAGTAGATCTGATTCATGTACATCTCCAGAATCTCGTCTTTGCTGTAATTCAGCTCCAACTGGATGGCCAACAGCGCCTCCTTGATCTTGCGCTCCCAGGTCTTGTCCAGCGTGAGATACAGGTTTCGCGCCAATTGCTGCGTGATCGTGCTGGCTCCCTGCAGCTTTTCCATGTGGATCACGTCCACGTAGGCGGCCCGGGCCAGACGCAGCCAGTCGATGCCGTAGTGCTCGCGGAAGGAACGGTCCTCGATGGCGATCGTCGCCTGCACCAGGGAGGGGGCGATGTCCTTCAGCGGGACCACAAACCGGTTCTGGCCGCGGTGCAGCGTATCCAGCACCTCGCCGTTTCCGGCGTAAATGGTCGTCGTCTGATTGATCGAGACCGCCGGCAGCGGCTGCGAACGGAGGTAGAGAATCAGCAGCAGGATGGCAAAGGAACAGCACAATAGGCTGAGTATGAGCAATTTTACGAATTTCTTCGCCCAACGCAAATAGCGGAGCAGCGGGGCTTCCCGGATCACTTCCATGTCCTCTCTAGTCCTTTCCCCTCATTTTTTTCCGAATTGGGACATACTAACCAAACGATAGGGTTACTGTCTAGTATGGGACAAAGTCGCGCTGGATAAACTTGACGTCCGCGCCGGGCAGCGAGTCTCGCAAAAATTGCTTGCATTTTGAGAGGCAGCCACTATAATTTTCTTGGCAGATACGAATGGCAGCGGTCTGGACCATTTCGGCAGGGACTGCCCGCTATCTCCTGCCAAACCGGCGTCGGCCGGGTTCTTCCAACCAATGCGGTTAGTTAAGGAGGGTACATAATCATGAACATGGAACTGTGGTACACCGAAAAACAAACGGAAAATCACGGTATTACGACAAAGATCACCGAGACGTTGTACAGCGAGAAAACCGAATTCCAACAATTGGACATCATCAACACCAAACAGTTCGGCCGCATGCTCGTTCTCGACGGCATGGTCATGACCACTGATGTGGACGAGTTTGTCTATCACGAAATGATCGCCCACGTTGCCCTCAACACCCACCCGAACCCGAAAAAGGTGCTCGTCGTGGGCGGTGGCGACGGCGGTGCCATTCGCGAAATCGTCAAACACCCCTCCGTGGAAAAAGCCGTATTGGCGGAAATTGACGGTGGCGTGATCGAGGCCTGCAAAAAGTTTTTCCCGGCCATCGCCAGCGAACTGTCCGGCAACCCGAAAGTGGACGTGCAGGTGATTGACGGAATCAAGCACATTCACGACCACAAAGGCGAGTACGACGTGATTATGGTCGACTCCACCGAGCCGGTCGGACCGGCCGTGGGCCTGTTTGAAAAAGGATTTTACCAAGGCATTTACGACGCGTTGAAACCGGACGGGATCATGGTGGCTCAGACCGAGTCCCCGTGGTTCAACCGCGACTTGATCAAACGCGTGTTCAAGGATATCAAATCGATTTTCCCGGTAACCCGTCTGTATACATGCAGCATCCCGACGTACCCGTCCGGTCTGTGGAGCTTTACGATCGGCTCCAAACAGTACGATCCGCTGGAAGTGGATGCGAGCAAGATCAAGGATCTGAACACCAAGTACTACAATGCGGAGGTTCACTACGCCGCGTTCAAGCTGCCCAACTTCGTGGCTGAGCTGACCCGCGACTAAGGACTGGGAGGAAGGAACACCATGCGTTTTGACGAAGCGTATTCCGGCAACGTCTTTATCCGCAGCCACGGCAACTACGAGGAGAGCCAGGCGGTCATCTACGGCATGCCGATGGACTGGACGGTCAGCTTCCGTCCCGGTTCCCGTTTCGGCCCGGCCCGCATCCGCGAGGTCTCGATCGGCCTGGAAGAGTACAGCCCGTACCTGGACAGGCTGCTGGAAGAAGTGAAGTACTTCGACGCGGGGGATATTCCCCTGCCGTTCGGCAACGTGGAGGGCAGCCTGGATGCCATCCGCTCGTTCGTCAGCAAAATTTTGGCGGACGGCAAGTTCCCGATCGGTCTGGGCGGCGAGCACCTGGTGACCTGGCCGGTGATCCAGGCCGTCTATGAAAAGTACAAGAGCGACCTGGTCATCTTCCACTTTGACGCGCACACCGACCTGCGCGACCACTACGAGGGGTATGCGTACTCCCATTCCACGCCGATTAAAAAGGCGTGCGATCTGATCGGCGGCAAAAACGTCTACTCGTTTGGCATCCGCAGCGGGATGAAGGAAGAGTTTGAGTGGGCGAAGGAAAACATGCACCTGTACAAGTACGACGTGCTGGAGCCGGTCAAACAGGTGCTGCCGACGATCGGCAACCGTCCGATCTACCTGACGATCGACATCGACGTGCTTGACCCTGCGCACGCGCCGGGAACCGGCACGACCGAAGCGGGCGGCATCACCTCCCGCGAACTGCTGGAGACCATCCACTACATGGCGAAAAACGGCGCCAATGTGATCGGCTGCGACCTGGTGGAAGTGGCGCCGGTCTACGATCACAGCGAGATGACCCAGATTGTGGCGTCCAAGATCGTGCGCGAGCTGATTTTGGGGTTTGTAAAATAACAGACGGTACCACAAGCGTCCCCGGTTTCGCGCCGGGGGCGTTTTTTTGTCCGGTTGGGCGGAAGCACACCCGGCGGAGGGCGGTTTCTGGGACTATTATGAAACATTTTTATTTACAAAATTTAAAATATTCCGTATGATAATACCGAATCCTTGCGACATACATTCCAAGGGGGCCGCGTCCCATGAGAGAAGTGTTTGCCAACCGTCAGTTTCGCAAGCTGTTTTTCTCCAACCTGTTTTCCGGTTTTGGCCAGGGGATGACCATGATCGGCATCGCCTGGTATTTGGTGGAAACGACCGGGTCGGCGGAGCTGCTCGGCTCCACCATGTTCGTCTCGGCCGTGCTGATGTTTGTGGTCGGCCCGTATATCGGGACGCTGATCGACCGTTTTTCCCGCAAGCGGATGCTGCTGGCGGAGCACGCGATCGGCTTTGCCGTGCTTGCCGCCCTCGCGGTGTGGGGCTTTTTCGGGCCGTACGCCGAGTGGATGCTGATCGCCGTCTACCTGGTGACGACCCTGATGTTCCAGATTCACTACCCGGCGCAGTCGGCGCTTGTCCAGGAAGGGTTTGAGCCGAGGCACTACAGCGACATCAACAGCCTGCTGGAGATTGAAGGACAGACGGCGTCCGTGCTGGCCGGAGGGATAGCGGGATTTTTGCTGGAGGCATACGGGCTGCATGTCGTTTTGCTGATCAACGCCTGCACGTATCTGGCTGCCTGCGGTCTCCTGTCCACCATGGCCTACACCTTTACCCTGGAGCGGGAAGCCCGGAACAACAGGGGGGTCAACTGGGTGGGCCAACTGCTCCAAAGCTGGCGTTACATTCGGGAAAAACGAGGCTTTCTCCTCTTTGGCATCGCGGCGCTGATGCCGTTTATCGCGGTGATGGCCGGCAACTTGTTGAAGCCTGTCTACGTGAATCAGACCTTGAAAGCGGACGTGACGGTGTTTTCGCTCGGGGAAACGGCATACGCCATCGGCGCGGTGGCGGCCGGGCTGCTGGTCTCTGCCGTGTCAAGGAAGTTCGGCCAACTGCCGGCGATGGTTGGCAGCACGCTGCTGTTTGCCTTCGTCATGGCGGTCATGGTGGCGCTGCCCTACGGATGGGCCCTGGTTGGCGCATACATGATATTCGGCTGGTGCAATGCTTCCGTCCGGCTGATCCGGCAGTCGCTGTACATGACGGTCGTGCCGAAGCCATTCATGGGGCGGGTCATGAGTTTTTTCAATTCCATCGGGATGATGATGCGCTTGCTGTTGATCGGCGTGTTTACGTGGATGATTGACCGGACCGGGGCCGGGATGGGGTACCTCGTGCTCGCCGGGCTGCTGCTGCTCGCCGCCGCGGGGATTGTGGGAACCATGCGCTATCTGCTGCACGACGCGGCCGGTCAGACGGCGGTTGCAACCGAAGAGCGATGAGGCGTACAATGGACGGGTACAAGCAGAACGGGAAGTGAGGACGATCCATGCAAGACGTGCACATCACCCTGACAGCCAGACAGCGCACGGGAGGAGATTGGGAGGAAACCGTCTACCGCTATGCGGGCCGATGCGTGGAAAAGACAGGCGGCTGGTATCTGACCTACAAGGAGCAGATGGAAGGGGCCGGCGAGGTGAGCACGACGCTGAAGCTGGGCGACGGAACGGTCACGCTGCTGAGGCAAGGCGACGTGCAGACGAAACAGCAGTTTCAGCAGGGCACGAGCCACCAGACGACCTACCGGAGTCCCTACGGGCTGTTTTCGATGGAGACCCACACGCGCAAACTGCGCATCCGGCACGAACAGGGAAGGCCGGCCCAGGTCTGGGTGGCCTACCAGTTGTGGCTGAACGGCCAGTACGTCGGCGAGCACGAACTGACGCTGAACGTGGAGTGGCCCTCCGCGAGCGGATGACAATCGGCGGAACCGCCCTGGTGTCAGGGCGGTTTTTGTGTTGGGGTGCCGCCGCGTTCGGTGGCTGTCGGGCGGTTCTGGCCGAAACGGACGGGCGTTGGCGCGGACAGCGGCGGGGTGTCCCCGGCGATGCGTTGGCTGTAGCCGGTCGGGGTGGTTTTTTCGTACAATAAGGGTAATTCACGGCAGGAAAGGGGAGGGGCATCATGAGGTTTGCGCTCGCAACCGGAGGCATGGCCGGCCTCGTTCTGGCCGCGTTTCTGGCTTTGGGAGACGGCCTGTTTCAAACGTCGACGCTTGCCGTCCTGATCGACGTCAGCTATGTCCCCGGCCTGGAGGGGCTGCCGTCCGTTGTCGAGCTGTTGATCCACCTGTTGGTCAGCGTGGTCGTCGCGTTTTTCATGATGTACTTCTATCCCCGAATCCGCGGCGAGCGGAGGATCAAATACCTGCTGTACTGGTTGCTCGTCTTTGCCGCGGCCTATCTGCCGTTCAGTCTGCTCAGCGTCGCCGCCATGTCGTGGGCCGCTTTTTTCCTCTGGCTGCTGGGCCATCTGCTCTACACGCTGATGATCGCGGTGCAGGTGGAACGGCAGCGGTAACTGCCGAAAATTCGGCACAGTGATGATTTTTTGGCAGCATGTTCGAAAGGAGGCTGTTACTCCCCATGCCGATGTCCGAAACGGTGGAAATGCTGCAGGCCATCCTGGGAACGATCGATGAGGGCATCCACGTAGTCGATGCGAACGGCATCACCATTTACTACAATCACGTGGCGGCCAGACTGGACGGGCTGACGCCTGACGAAGTGCTGGGAAAGCCGCTGCTGGAGGTGTTTCCCTCGCTGGACCGCCACTCCAGCACACTGCTGAGGGTCATTGCGAGCGGCGAGCCGATCTACAACCAGCCGCAGACCTACACAAACTGGAAAGGGATGCGGGTGGAGACGGTCAACACGACGCTGCCCGTCCGGGTGGGCAAACGGCTGGTCGGGGCGGTAGAGGTGGCCAAGGATATCCGCAAGCTGAAAGAGCTGTCGGAGCGGCTGCTCGACCTGCAGGCGCAGATCAGCAAGCCGAAGCGGGCCAAGCGGAGCAGGCCGGGCGAGTGGGACGGGCTCTCCTTTCAGTTTGCCGACATCCTGACGCAAAACGAGCGGATGATGCGGTTGAAAGACCGTGCGCGGAAGGCGGCCCGCACCTCGTCGCCGGTGCTGATCTACGGGGAGACGGGGACGGGGAAGGAACTGTTCGTCCAGTCGATCCACCAGGCGTCGTCCCGCAGCGGCAAGCCGTTTATCGCGCAAAACTGCGCGGCCCTGCCGGCTTCGCTGCTGGAAAGCCTGCTGTTTGGCACGACCAAGGGCAGCTTTACCGGAGCCGACGACAGACCGGGGCTGTTTGAACTGGCGGATGGCGGGACGCTGTTTCTCGACGAGTTGAACAGCATGCCGCTCGACCTGCAGGCCAAACTGCTGCGCGTGCTGCAGGACGGGCAAATCCGGCGGATCGGCAGCAGCAGCGCCGCGCGTGTCGACGTGCGGGTCATCGCCGCCGTGAATGAACCGCCGCTGGCGTTGGTTCGGCGCGGCGCGCTGCGGATGGACCTGTACTACCGCATCAACGTGGTCTCCTTCGAGCTGCCGCCGCTGCGGGAGCGCAGGGAGGACGTGGACCTGCTCGTCCGCCATTTCCTCGACAAGTACAATCGCCGCTTTCAGATGCAGGTGCAGGGCATCAGTCCGGAGGTGGCCGACCTGTTCAGGCAGTACGACTGGCCCGGCAACGTCCGCGAACTGGAGCATGTGATCGAGGCGGCGATGAACATGGTGGAGGGAACGGTCATTGAACGGGAACACCTGCCGCCGCATCTGGCGGAGCGTTCGCCGGTGAACGCGACGGGCGAGAGCGGTCCGGGCGAGACCGGACCGGGGGAGATCGGATCGGGCGTTCCTCCCGTCGAGGCGTGGGCGGAGGAACAGCGCACGCTGCCGGAGGTGCTGCGGGAGGTGGAGGAGCGGATGATCGCCGACGCGCTGAAGTCGACCGGCGGCAACGTGCTGAGGGCGGCCCGGCTCTTGGGCATTCCCCGGCAGACCCTTCAGTACAAGCTCTCGCAGCGGGGAGCGGGCGAACGGTAAGTGCCGGATTTTCGGCAGCACAAACCCTCCCGCAGATGGAGAAAACGCCTGTTGTCGCTTTGTTTTCTATATTCAAAATCTTTTGATTTGGTTGGCATGAGTGTTGCATCCCTCTGTTGATGAGGAATACACGCGTTTCTTCACACAACGCAAAGGGGGATGACAAGGATGACCGTAGCGGCCAAACGCGACTGGCGCCAGATTGAACTGTGGAAAGACGTCACCGAGGAACAGTGGAACGACTGGATGTGGCAGCTCACCCACACCATTCGGACCGTGGATGAATTGAAACAGGTGATTAACCTGACACCGGAGGAGGAAGAGGGCGTACGCATTTCCAACCAGACCATCCCGCTCAACATCACGCCCTATTACGCCATGCTGATGGACCCGGACGATCCGAAAGATCCGGTCCGCATGCAGTCCGTTCCGCTTTCCTCCGAAATGGTTCGGACCAAATACGACATGGAAGACCCGCTGCACGAGGACACTGATTCGCCGGTGCCGGGCCTGACGCACCGCTACCCGGACAGGGTGCTGTTTTTGGTCACCAACCAGTGCTCGATGTACTGTCGTTACTGCACGCGCCGCCGCTTCTCCGGCCAGATCGGCATGGGCGTGCCGAAAAAGCAGCTCGACGCCTGTATCGACTACATCCGCCGCACGCCGGAAGTGCGCGACGTGCTCCTCTCCGGAGGCGACGGCCTGCTGATCAACGACCGCATCCTGGAGTACATCCTGAGCAACCTGCGGGCCATCCCGCACGTGGAGATCATCCGCATTGGCACGCGCGCTCCGGTGGTATTCCCGCAGCGGATCACGGAAAACCTGTGCAGCATCCTGAAAAAATACCATCCCGTATGGCTCAACACGCACTTTAACCACCCGAAGGAGATAACCCCGGAAGCGAAGCAGGCCTGCGAGATGCTGGCCAACGCCGGCGTGCCGCTCGGCAACCAGGCGGTCATCCTGGCGGGCATCAACGACTGTCCCAATACGATGAAAAAGCTGGTGCACGAGCTGGTCAAGATTCGCGTCCGGCCGTACTACATCTACCAGTGCGACCTGTCCGAGGGGATCGGCCACTTCCGCGCGCCGGTCAGCAAAGGGATCGAGATCATCGAACACCTGCGCGGCCATACCTCCGGCTATGCGGTGCCGACGTTCGTGGTGGACGCTCCGCACGGCGGCGGCAAGATTCCCGTCATGCCCAACTACATCATTTCGCAGTCGGCCGACAAAGTGGTGCTGCGCAACTTTGAGGGCGTGATCACCTCGTATCCGGAGCCGAAAAACTACCACGCCCACGACGAGGAGAACTGTGAGTACTGCCGGGCGGCCAAGGGCAAAGCCGTCGGCATCGCCGCGCTGATGAAGGACGAAGCCGACAACCTGGAGCCGGCCGACCTGCCGCGCAACAAGCGGATCAAGGCGACCAAGGTCAAATCGCTGGCGGACATCCGGCAGGAACAAAAAGCAAAGAAAGAGCAGGGGGAACAGGAACACAAAGAGGTGTCCGGCAAATAGGCCGGATGGACCGCAGGGCTGACAAGGCCGCCGGGGAAACCAGGGACTGCTGGCATACCCCGGCGGCTGTTTGCGTGGGGGAGATTTGCAGGTGACGAAGCGGACCAATCTGTGTTAAGATCAAGGCATACGATTCTGAACGAACGCTCAGTCTGGACAGGCTGCCGCGGTTCGACAAGCGCGTTTGTGCAGGAATCAACATAATGAGTGAATAGTCATTCATTTTTTCTTGCGATTCTGATAAGATAGAAAACAACGGACGAACATGGAAAAGGGGGAGCTGAACACCTTGCTGGCCTTGCTCAATCTGATCGCGTTTTTCCTGGTGCTCGCTTACGGTCTGTACCTGGTCTGCCACGTCCTATACAGCCGGTATCTGTTTATCAAGCTGGGCAAAAAGCCGGACGTCAAGGACGACTTCGGCACGCGCCTCAATCTGCTGCTGGAAAACGTCGTCTTTCACAAAAAGCTGTTGAAGGACAAAAAGAGCGGCATCATGCACGTCGTCATGTTTTACGGCTTCATTATCCTGCAGTTTGGCGCCATCGAACTGATCGTCAAAGGACTGGTGAAGGGCTTTGAACTGCCGTTTGGCAGCGCTCACAAGTACTTCAGCCTGATGCAGGAGATCACCGTCTTTCTGATTCTCGTGGCGGTCGGCTTCGCGTTCTACCGCCGGTACATCGAAAAGCTGAAGCGGCTGAAGCGCGGCTTCAAATCGGGGCTGGTGCTGCTGTTCATCTCCACGCTGATGGCGACCGTTTTGCTGTCGCTCGCGTTTGAGCAGCTCTGGCTGGGGCACGAGCCGTCCGGCTACGCGCCGATTTCGTCGTTGATCGCGATGGCGTTCGCCGGCATCTCCGACACGGCGGCGGCCGCGCTGTTCTACGTGTTCTGGTGGCTGCACCTGCTGATCCTGCTGGCATTCGCCGTGTACGTGCCGCAGTCCAAGCACGCTCACCTGATTTTTGCGCCCGTCAACGTCTGGTTCAAAAAACTGGACCCGCCCGGCAAGCTGTCCAGCATCGACTTTGAAGACGAGACGCAGGAAGTGTTCGGCGTCGGCCGGATCGAGGATTTCACCCAGACGCAGTTGATCGACCTTTACGCCTGTGTGGAGTGCGGCCGCTGCACCAACATGTGTCCCGCCTCCGGCACCGGCAAGATGCTCTCCCCGATGGATTTGATCACCAAGATGCGCGATCATTTGACAGAAAAAGGGGCGGCGATCACGTCCCGCACACCGTGGATGCCGAGCTTCGCCTTTGCCGGCACGACCGCCAACCAACTGGCGCTGCAGGCGTCGGAAGTGGCGGCGGCGGCCGAGGGAGCGGCGGCGGTCGCCTACGAGAAAAACCTGATCGGCGACGTGATTACCGAGCAGGAGCTGTGGGCCTGCACCACTTGCCGAAACTGTGAGGACCAGTGCCCGGTGATGAACGAGCATGTGGACAAAATCATCGACATGCGCCGCTACCTGGTGATGACCGAGGGCAGCATGCCGCAGGAGGCGCAGCGGGCGCTGAACAACATCGAGCGGCAGGGCAACCCGTGGGGCATCAACCGCAAGGACCGCCTGAAGTGGATCGAAGGGCTGAACGGCCAGTACGACGTGCCGACCGTGCAGCAGGTGGAGGAATTCGAGTACCTGTTCTGGGTCGGCTCGATGGGCTCGTTTGACAACCGCAGCCAGAAGATTACGCAGGCGTTCGTCAAGCTGATGCACGAAGCCGGGGTGAGCTTTGCCATTCTCGGCAGCGAGGAGAAAAACTCCGGCGACACAGCCCGCCGCATCGGCAACGAGTTTCTGTTCCAGCAGCTCGCGCAGGAGAACATCGCGCTGTTCCAGGCTTACGGCGTGAAGAAGATCGTCACCTGCGACCCGCACGCCTACAACACCTTTAAAAACGAGTACCCCGAGTTCGGCCTGGAGGCGGAAGTGTATCACCACTCCGAGCTGCTCGCCCAGTGGGTCAAGGAAGGGCGCCTGAAGCCGACCAAGGAAGTGAAGGAGCGCATCACCTACCACGACTCCTGTTACCTGGGCCGCTACAACGAGATCTACGACAAGCCGCGTCAGATCCTGACGGCGATCCCGGGCGTGGAGATCGTGGAAATGAAGCGCAGCGGCTGCGACAGCATGTGCTGCGGTGCCGGCGGCGGCCTGATGTGGATGGAGGAGCACGAAGGCACCCGCATCAACGTGGCCCGCACCGAGCAGGCGCTGGAAGTAAATCCGACGGCCATTGCCAGCGCGTGTCCGTACTGTTTGACGATGATGAGCGACGGCGTCAAGATGAAAGAGATGGAGGATCAGGTCAAAACCCGCGACATTGCGGAGATTCTCGCCGATGCCATTTAATCCGGCGGGAAGCGTTTCTACTGTGTAAATCCCTGCCCTGTCAAAAGGGCGGGGATTTTTTGTGCATAAAACGCAATAATTGGGGGTATCATTCGTTCCTCTTTTTTACCTAGTAAGTGAAAACGACAATGACCGGTCTAAAGTCGTTTATCTACTTGCTAAAGGAGAGAATATTATGGCATTGAAACCAATTCCAACAGAACCTGTTAAAGTTGATGGTGTTCGAGATACGTATGTAGACTTGAATCCAAATACCGATCCCAATGATAAAGTACAAGCTTTCGTTGATGCGTTCAAACGAGTTGCCGAAGATGCTAGCGATGAATGCTATGGCTTGCCTGTTGAGGTAATCCTTGCTATGTGGGGGGGAGAATCAGGATGGGGTACTAGTAAAACACAACGAAACAATCAAAATTGGTCAAACATGAAATATGTAAGTAGTTCCAATCCACCTGGAAACTATGGCAAAGGAGAAGGCGGATGGGCTGCTTTTATCGGTCGCAGTACCCATGCTAACTCCTTTGGGCGGTTCTTTAAAGAAAATAACCGATACTCTGCGTTAATCAATTATTTGAAAAGCACAAACAACCCCAGTTCAGAAAAATGCATACGATACATCGCGGATGCCGGGTATGGCGGCTCCGACCATGATCAATACTATGATGAAGTAATGGGTTATCTGGAAACACTCCGCAGACGAAGCAATCTGTAGTTTGGAAAGAAGCACCATGTATATGGTGCTTCTTTGTTATAGTCCCGTGTGTAGAGCTAAATATAAATCAATAACCTTTTTTACCCAGTCGCCATAATCTTTTACCTGATAAATCTTCCATTCATCCAGATTATGCGGATCTTGCACACCGACAAAGGCGTCGGTTGGATTTTGCGGATCAAGATAAATCACGATATCCTTTCTAGGAAATTCATTGACTCCACTTTCCGGAATGAAGGGCTTCTGGACAATTCTTATGTACGTATAGTCATATTGACTTGTTCCTTCTTCCAGTTTTTCTTGAAGGAATGGCAGTTCTCGCTCGTTTGTTACCCCCAATTCCTCGCCGACTCTTCGATAAGCAAACCTGTAGAAATCTTCGGCATTTACAAGAATCCCCATGCAGCGCCAAGGTTTCTCGAAAACAAAACGATCATGCCCTCTTTGCACCACAAGCTTTTCCACTTCAGCGGCTTGTGAATCCTCAGACTGTGGTGCCGGTACCTGTTCATGATGATGTTCTCCCTGGGAAGAAACGGCACTGCACCCACTTGCGATCCCGAGCAAAATGAGTAAAAGAATACATTTTTTCATGTATGCGGCACACCTTTCCATCGACCTTTGTTTAGATACTATATTGGACGAGCAAAATTCCAATAAGTTTCATATTTTGGAAAAACGCACATCTATCATGCGGAAACATTCACAAAAACGGATGTTTTACTGACAGGAAATTTACCTAGAGAGTAGGGGGGATTCGATGGAAAATCAGTCTATGATTGATAACTATCGTCAAATGTTAAAACGGATTGCATGGAGATTGCAGTACCAAGCAAAAAAAGTTGATCGTCATGAAAGCGTGTTTGAGGATGTATGGACAAAAGAACACATGGGGTACGTAGATTCAGACCTTTTTGTTAAGGAGTTTCTCAGTAGCCTTCCTGATCGAGGACGTTTTATCCTTCAAAAGGTGGTGATTGAAGGCATACCTGAAAGAGAAGTGGCGAAGCAACTTAACATTTCACAGAAACGGGTCAATGTTTGTAAAACAAAGTATTTACAGCAACTTCGTCAAAAACTCATTTCTGATTGAATGCAAGGCATTGGAACCAACAGCCCCTTGGGTTTTGCACTCCCATACATCGTCAGAAAGGTAAGCAGAATACCCGTCCAGTGACGAATGGTTGCCTGACTGACAAGAAAAGTCAGGCGTCCTTTTTTTCGTATTTCATTGACTATTCTGACGGGAGACGGCAAAATGAAGGTAAGCAAAAATGAGCGATCGCTCGATCATTTTGAAATGAATGCCATGCAGCGAGGAGGAGCCGACATGAAAACGGTGATTGCGGGGGCGGCACGCACCCCGTTTGGCAAGTTTGGCGGCGCGCTGAAAGACGTTTCCGCGGTTGATCTGGGTGCCATTGCGATCAAGGAAGCGCTGCGGCGGGCCGGCGTGTCCGGCGAGCAGGTGGACGAAGTGATCATGGGCATGGTCGTACAGGCCGGAGCGGGGCAGGTGCCCTCCCGTCAGGCGGCCCGCAAGGCGGGACTGCCGTGGAACGTGGCCAGCCAGACAATCAACAAGGTGTGCGCCTCCGGGATGAGGGCGGTCACTATGGCCGACCAGATCATCCGCGCCGGAGACGGGCAGATCATCGTGGCCGGCGGCATGGAGAGCATGAGCGGTGCACCGTATGCGCTGCCCAACGCGCGGTACGGCCTGCGCATGGGCGATGCGGTAGTGCGCGACCTGATGATGTACGACGGGCTGACCTGCCCGTTTGACCAGGTGCCGATGGCGGTCCACGGCAGCAACGTGGCGGAGGAGTACGGCATCACCCGCGAGGAGCAGGACCGCTGGGCGCTGCGCAGCCAGCAGCGGGCGGCCAGGGCGGCGGCGGCCGGACTGTTCGATGAAGAGATCGTACCGGTGCCGGTTCCGCAGAAAAAGGGCGAACCGGTCATCGTAGCCAAAGACGAGGCGCCGCGTCCCGACACGACGTTGGAGGGTCTGGCCAAACTGCCGCCGGTGTACAAAAAGGACGGCACGATTACCGCCGGCAACGCGCCTGGCATCAACGACGGCGCGGCAGCGATGGTGCTGATGGCGGAGGACAAGGCGGCCGAATTGGGGATTCGCCCGCTGGCTGTCATTCTGGGGCACGCGCAGGTGGGCGCGGAGGCGCCGTACATCGCCACCACGCCGGGTCTGGCGATCCAAAAGCTGCTGGAGAAGACCGACACGCGGCTGGACGAGATCGATCTGTTCGAAGTAAACGAAGCGTTCGCCGCCGTCATCCTGACCAGCGGCAAGATCGTCGGCTGGGACGAGGAAAAGGTAAACGTCAACGGCGGGGCGATCGCGCTCGGCCATCCGATCGGGGCGAGCGGGGCGCGAATCGTCATGCACCTCGTGTACGAACTGCGGCGCCGCGGCGGCGGATTGGGCATTGCCGCCATTTGCAGCGGAGCGGCCCAGGGAGACGCGATTCTGATCAAGGTGTTCTAGCCCCCTGCGGGGACCCGGATGTGTTTGGCGCGTGAAGAAAATCGACGAAGGCATTGCCACGAGGAAGGGGACCTGTTTATGAACATGCAAACCATCATGGTCGTGGGTGCGGGACAGATGGGCAGCGGCATCGCCCAGGTGGCGACGCAGGCCGGGTTCCGGGTGATTCTCAACGACATCCAGCGGGAATTTGTGGACCGCGGCCGGCGAACGATCGAGAACAATCTTTCCCGCAGCGTGGAAAAAGGCAAAATGAGTGCGGAAGACAAAGAAGCGGTGCTCTCCCGCCTGACGCTCTCCGTCGATCTGGCGGACGGCCGTGACGCCGACTTTGTCGTGGAAGCGGTTACGGAAAACATGGACGTGAAAGCGGAAATCTTCCGCAAGCTGGACGGGATCTGTCCGGCGCACACGGTGCTGGCCAGCAACACCTCCTCACTGCCGATTACGGAAATCGCCGCGGTGACCAAACGGCCGGAAAAAGTGATCGGCATGCATTTCATGAACCCGGTGCCGGTGATGAAGCTGGTGGAGATCATCCGCGGTCTGCAGACGGCGGACGAGGTGTACCAGTTGACGGAGGACCTGGCCAAACAGATGGGGAAAGTGCCGGTCAGCGTCAACGATTTTCCCGGATTCGTCTCCAACCGCGTGCTGATGCCGATGATCAACGAGGCGATCTACTGCGTGTACGAAGGCGTGGCCGAGCCGGAAGCGATCGACGAGGTGATGAAGCTGGGCATGAACCATCCGATGGGGCCGTTGACGCTGGCCGACTTCATCGGGCTGGACACCTGCCTGTACATCATGGAAGTGCTGTACGAGGGCTTCGGCGACTCCAAATACAGGCCGTGCCCGCTTTTGCGAAAGTACGTCAAGGCGGGCTGGCTCGGCCGAAAATCGGGACGAGGCTTTTACGTTTACAACTAGAATCCGAACGCGGCAGAAAGGGAGGACGGCGATGGATTTCCGTTTCAGCGACGAGCATGAGATGATGCGCCGGATGGTGCGCGATTTTGCCCAAAAGGAGATCGCCCCGTTCGTTCCCGTCATGGAAGAGACGGAACAGTTCCCCCGCCACATCGTGAAAAAGATGGGGGAAACCGGCCTGATGGGCATCCCGGTTCCGGAAGAGTGGGGCGGTGCGGGAGCCGACTTTATCTCGTACATTCTGGCGATTCACGAGATTTCCAAAGTAAGCGCCACCGTAGGCGTGATTCTCTCCGTGCACACCTCTGTCGGCACCAATCCGATCCTGTATTTCGGCAGCGACGAGCAGAAGCGCAGATACCTGCCCAAGCTGGCCAGCGGCGAATACCTCGGCGCGTTTGCGCTGACCGAGCCGCAGGCGGGATCGGATGCGGGCAATATCCGCACGACGGCCGTCCGCAAAGGGGATGACTACATCCTCAACGGCAGCAAGGTGTTCATCACCAACGGCGGCGAGGCCGACTTGTACATCACGTTTGCCGTGACCGACCCGGCCCAGGGCCGAAAGGGCATCTCCGCGTTTATCGTGGAAAAGGATACGCCAGGCTTTATCGTCGGCAAAAAGGAAAAGAAGATGGGGCTGTTCGGCTCCAATACGACGGAGCTGATTTTTGACAACGCGCGCGTGCCGGCCGAAAACCTGCTCGGGCAGGAAGGCAGCGGTTTCAAGATTGCCATGGCCAACCTGGATTCCGGCCGGATCGGCATCGCCGCGCAGGCGCTGGGCATCGCCGAAGCGGCCGTCCAGTACGCGACCGAATACGCCAAGGAACGGCAGCAATTCGGCCAGGCGATCATCAAGCAGCAGGCGGTCGCCTTCAAGCTGGCCGACATGGCGACGCTGGCGGAAGCGGCGCGGCTGCTGGTCTACCGGGCCGCCCTCCTGCGCAGCCGCGGGCTTGCGTGCGGCATGGAAGCGTCCATGGCCAAAAAGTTCGCCTCCGACGCGGCGATGAAAAACGCCACGGAGGCGGTGCAGATCTTCGGCGGATACGGCTACACCCGGGAGTATCCGGTGGAGCGGCTGTTCCGTGACGCCAAGGTGACGCAAATCTACGAGGGAACCACCCAGATTCAGCACATCGTGATCGCCAAACATCTGCTGTCCACATGAGGAACGGGACGCACGAAAAACCATGACGCAGGGGAGTGGGGAACATGAACTTTCAACTGACGGAAGAGCAGGAAATGCTCCGCAAAATGATTCGCGACTTCGCGGAGAACCAGGTGGCGCCGACAGCGGCGGAGCGCGATGAGGAAGAGCGCTTTGACCGGTCCATTTTTGAACAGATGGCGGAGCTGGGGCTGACCGGCATTCCCTGGCCGGAGAAGTACGGCGGCGCGGGAGCCGACTACCTCAGCTACGTGCTTGCCGTGGAGGAGCTGTCCCGCGTGGACGCGTCCATCGGCGTCACGCTGTCCGCCCACGTCTCGCTGGCGAGCTGGCCGATTTATAAGTTCGGCACGGAGGAGCAGAAGCAGAAGTACCTGCGGCCGCTGGCGGAAGGCAAAAAGCTGGGCGCCTACTGCCTGACCGAGCCCGGCTCCGGGTCCGACGCCGCCGGGATGCGCACCACCGCCGTGCGCGACGGTGATCACTACGTGCTGAACGGCACCAAGATTTTCATCACCAACGCGGGCGAGGCGGAGATTTACATCGTCTTTGCCCTGACCAATCCGGAGCTGAAGCACAAGGGGATCACCGCCTTTATCGTGGAAAAAGGCATGCCCGGCTTCACGATGGGCAAAAAGGAGAAGAAACTGGGGATTCGCTCGTCGCTGACGCTCGCCGTCAACTTTGAAGATGTCCGCGTCCCCGTGGAAAACGTGCTCGGGGAAGAAGGACAGGGATTCAAGATCGCGATGATGACGCTGGATGGCGGGCGCAACGGCATTGCCGCCCAGGCGCTGGGCATCGCGCAGGGGGCGTTTGATCACGCGCTGGCGTACGCCAAGGAACGGCACCAGTTCGGCAAACCGATCGCGTCGCTGCAGGCGATTCAGTTCAAACTGGCCGACATGGCGACGAAAATCGAGGCGGCGCGGCTGCTGACCTACCAGGCGGCATGGCTGGAAGACCAGGGGCTGCCCTACGGCAAGGCATCGGCGATGTCCAAGGTGTTTGCCGGCGACATCGCGATGGAAGTGACGACGGAGGCGGTGCAGGTCTTCGGCGGCTACGGGTACACCCGCGAGTATCCGGTGGAACGCTTCATGCGCGACGCCAAGATCACCCAGATTTACGAAGGCACCAACGAGATTCAGCGGGTCGTCATCAGCAACTACCTGCTGAAAGAGTAAGAGGCGGCAAAGTACAGGGCGAGAAGAGGGCTTTTCATGCATGAGATCACACGGCGCATCCTGGCGGGCGACGCGCGCGGGGCAGCCCGCGCCATCACCTGCATCGAAAACGACTATCCGGAGCGGTCGCGGATCCTGCGGGAACTGTTTCCCCACACCGGCCGGGCGAAGCTGATCGGCATTACCGGCACACCGGGCGCGGGCAAAAGCTCGCTGGTGGACTGCCTGATCGGCTACCTGCGCAAACTGGGGTTGAAAATCGGCGTGGTGGCGGTTGATCCGACCAGCCCGTTTACCGGCGGCGCGCTTCTGGGCGACCGCGTGCGGATGCAGAACCACGCACTGGACAGCGGCGTGTTTATCCGCAGCATGGGGACGCGCGGCAGCCTCGGCGGCCTTTCCCGCAACACGCGGGACGCCGTGCGGGTACTGGACGCGTACGGCTGTGACGTCATCCTGATCGAGACGGTCGGGGTGGGGCAGTCGGAGCTGGACGTGATGACCATCGCCGATACGACCGTGGTGGTGCTCACCCCCGGCGGGGGCGATTCGGTCCAGGCGTTCAAGGCGGGCATCATGGAGATTGCCGATCTGTTCGTGATCAACAAAGCCGATCTGCCGGGCGTGGAAAAGCTGCGGATCGAAGTGGAACAGATGCTGGATCTGGCCAAGCATGACGCGCTTTGGCGTCCGCCGATCGTCCAGACGGTCTCCACGACCGGCCAGGGAATGGCTGAGCTGTGGGAGCAGGTGGGGCAGCACCAGCGCTTTTTGCAGGAGAGCGGAGAGGGGCAGGTACGTCGCTCCCGCCACCTGCAGGAGGAGGTGCTGGACATCGTCCGCGATTCCCTCTACCAGCGGCTGCTGGGCGGCATCAAGACAGGCCGGTACCGGGACGAACTGGAGCGGGTGGCGGCGCGGGAAGCCGACCCGTACTCCGCAGCCGACCGCATCGTCCGCGAGTGGTGGGGACCAACCCCCTGAGCGGGAGGAAAAGAAAGATTGGCGTCCGGCGTTCTCTCGACGTATAATATACGGGATATGATACGAAGAGAGCGCTGCGGTCTTTCTTTTTCCAAATGTTGTCTGACCAAACGCTCAGTCGGTTGGAAAGGTGGAAGGAATCGTGTCTGAGAAACGAAAAACCATTCCGTCTCTGGTAAAGGACCCCAAGCTGATCGAAAAGCGGCGGGAGCAGATTATTGAAGCGGCCGTCGATCTGTTCATCAACAAAGGGTTTCACAAGACGACCACGCGGGAGATTGCCCGTGCGTCCGGGTTCAGCATCGGCACCCTGTACGAATATATCGAATCCAAGGAAGACGTCCTCTATCTGGTGTGCGACGCCATCCATGCGGAAGTGGAGAGCCGCCTGCGCGAGGCGATCACGTTCAACGGCACCGGCCTGAAAATCCTGAAGCTGGCGCTGAAGAGCTTTTTCCGCGTGATGGACCAGATGAGCGACCGCGTCCTGCTGATCTACCAGGAGTCCAAATCACTGCCGAAAGAGACGCTGCGCTACGTGCTGCAGCGCGAGGAAGAAATCACGCAAATTTTCGAGGAGATTCTGCGCAAAGGCATTGCCGACGGGTCCATCGGCATCGACGAGAAGCACGTCAAGCTGATGGCCGACAACATCATGGTGCTGGGCGAAATGTGGGTGTTCCGCCGTTGGGCGTTGAAGCGGCACTACACGCTGGAGGAGTTCACCGAGAAACAGACGGCTTTGCTTTTGAGGGAAGTCAGCGTCTCCGAGTAAACGAGGATGGTTAACTTGATATTCGGGGAGAGTGGAACGATGGAAACGGAAGTGTATCGTCCGCAACACAAGGTTCGCTTTGTCACGGCTGCCAGCCTCTTCGACGGACACGACGCGTCGATCAACATCATGCGCCGCATCCTGCAGGCGTCGGGGGCGGAAGTGATCCATCTGGGGCACAACCGCTCCGTCGACGAGATTGTCACCGCCGCCATCCAGGAAGATGTGCAGGGGATCGCCGTCAGTTCCTATCAAGGCGGTCACGTCGAGTTTTTCAAATACATGGTGGATCTGCTGCGCGAGCGGGGAGCGGGACACATCCGCGTCTTCGGCGGCGGAGGCGGGGTCATCGTTCCACGGGAAATCCGCGAGCTGGAGGCGTACGGCGTTTGCAAGATCTTTTCCCCTGACGACGGCCGCCGCCTCGGGCTGCAGGGGATGATCAACCACATGCTGCGGGAGACCGATTTCCCCACGGTAAAGGAACTGACGGGCGAGGTGGAGGAGCTGCGCCGGCAGCAGCACCAGGCGATCGGGCGGCTGATTTCCGTGGCGGAGTACGCCGTGGAAAAGCCGGAGTGGCAGGGGCGGCTCACGGACGGGCTGCCGGAGCCGGAGCGCACGGTGCCGGTGCTGGGGATCACCGGCACGGGCGGCGCCGGAAAAAGTTCGCTGACCGATGAACTGGTCCGCCGCTTTTTGCGCACCTATGCCGACAAGACCGTCGCGATCCTGTCCGTCGACCCGTCCAAGCAAAAGACGGGCGGGGCGCTGCTCGGCGACCGCATCCGCATGAACGCCAACAACACGCCACGCGTCTACATGCGCAGCCTGGCCACGCGCCGGTCCGGCTCGGAGCTGTCGGCCGCCGTCAAGGACGCGATCCGGGTGGCCCGGGCCGCCAACTTTGACCTGATCATCGTGGAAACCAGCGGCATCGGGCAGGGAGACGCCCAGGTAACGGACGTGTGCGACGTCGCGCTGTACGTGATGACCAGCGAGTTTGGCGCCCCCTCCCAGTTGGAAAAGATCGATATGCTCGACTTTGCCGACCTGGTGGCGATCAACAAGTTCGAACGGAAAGGCTCGGAGGACGCGCTGCGGGAAGTGCGCAAGCAGTACCGGCGCAACCACAACCTGTTTGACGTGCCGGATGAGCAGATTCCCGTGTACGGCACGATCGCCAGCCAGTTCAACGATCCGGGCACCAATGTGCTGTTTGCCGCCCTGATGCGCAAGATCGTGGAAAAAACAGGCGTCGACTGGCCGGTGGAACATCTTGACGCGACGCCGGTCAAGACGCACAAGACGGCGCTGATCCCGGCGGAGCGCGTCAACTATCTGCAGGAGATCGCCAACACGGTACGGGCGTACCGGGCGTTCGCCGCGGAGCAGTCGTCGATCGCGCGCAAGCTGTATCAACTGCACGGGGCCAAGGAGACGCTGCTGGCGTCGGGCGAACCGGATGCGGTCGAAGCGGCCCGCGTGCTGGATAAGCAGATCGCGCATTTTGAAGCCAAGCTGCATCCCGAGTGCCGCCGCATCCTGGACAACTGGCCGAAGCTGAAGGAACTGTACCGGCAGGATCAGTTTGTCACCAAGGTGCGCGACAAGGAGATCGTCACCAGGCTGTACACGGAGTCGCTCTCCGGCACCCGCATCCCGAAAGTATGCCTGCCTGAATTTGAAGACTGGGGCGAAATTTTGAAATGGTCGCTCAAAGAGAACGTGCCGGGCCAATTTCCCTATACAGCGGGCGTCTTTCCGTTCAAGCGGGAGGGAGAGGACCCGAAGCGGCAGTTTGCCGGGGAAGGCACGCCGGAGCGAACCAACCGGCGCTTTCACTTCCTTTCGCAAAACGACGAGGCGAAGCGGCTCAGCACGGCGTTTGACTCGGTGACCCTGTACGGCGAAGACCCCGATTACCGCCCGGACATTTACGGCAAGATCGGCAACAGCGGTGTCAGCGTCTGTACGCTCGACGACATGAAAAAGCTGTACGCCGGCTTTGACCTGTGCGCGCCGACCACCTCCGTGTCCATGACCATCAACGGTCCGGCGCCGATCATTCTGGCCATGTTCATGAACGCGGCGATCGACCAGCAGGTGGAGAAATTCGCGGAGCGGGAGGGACGGCAGCCGACGCCGGACGAGTACGAGCAGATTAAGGCGTACACGCTGTCCACGGTGCGCGGCACGGTGCAGGCGGACATCCTGAAGGAAGACCAGGGGCAGAACACCTGCATCTTCTCCACCGAGTTCGCGCTGCGGATGATGGGCGACATCCAGCAGTACTTCATCGACCACAAGGTGCGCAACTACTACTCCGTCTCCATCTCCGGGTACCACATCGCCGAGGCGGGGGCCAACCCGATCACGCAGTTGGCGTTTACGCTGGCCAACGGCTTTACCTACGTGGAATACTACCTGAGCCGGGGCATGCACATAGACGACTTTGCGCCCAATCTATCGTTCTTCTTCTCCAACGGACTGGATCCCGAGTACACGGTGATCGGCCGGGTGGCGCGCCGCATCTGGGCGACGGTGATGAAAAACCGCTACGGCGCCAACGAGCGCAGCCAAAAGCTGAAGTATCACATCCAGACGTCGGGACGCTCCCTTCACGCGCAGGAGATGGACTTCAACGACATCCGCACCACGCTGCAGGCGCTGATCGCCATTTACGACAACTGCAATTCGCTGCACACCAACGCCTACGACGAGGCGATCACCACGCCGACGGAAAACTCCGTTCGCCGCGCCATGGCGATCCAGATGATCATCAACAAGGAGATGGGGCTGGCGAAAAACGAGAATCCGCTGCAGGGCTCGTTTATCATCGAGGAGCTGACCGATCTGGTGGAGGAAGCGGTGCTGCAGGAATTTGAGCGGCTGAACGCGCGCGGCGGCGTGCTCGGCGCGATGGAGACGCAGTACCAGCGGGGCAAGATCCAGGACGAATCGATGTACTACGAGATGAAGAAGCACAGCGGCGAGCTGCCGATCATCGGGGTGAACACCTTTATCAACCCGAACGCTTCCGAAGAGGACTACGAGATCGAGCTGGCGCGCGCGACAGAAGAGGAAAAAGAACAGCAGATCCGCAACCTGCGCGACTTCCACGAGCGGCATCGCGAGCAGGTACCGGCCGCGCTCAAGCGGCTGCAGGAAGTGGCGATGTCCGGCGGCAATATCTTCGCCGAGCTGATGGAGACGGTGAAGGTGGCTTCGCTGGGACAGATCAGCGCCGCGCTGTACGAAGTGGGCGGACAGTATCGGCGGAATATGTAAACGTGGGCCCGCTGTGCGAAAGCAAGCTGCTTCCGCGCGGCGGGCCTTTTTTCGTTCCGGTGCCGGGGAGTGTCGAGGTGGATGCAGGCCCGGCCGGTAAAAAGCCTGCTACCACGTCCGCATCGGCAGCGCGCCGGGAGCGGGGTGGATGAACAACTGCACAAAGGGCATCGTGTAGGCAAACAGGATCAAGCCGACGGCCACACCAATCCAGATGGACCAGCGTTCCAGAAAGAACGGCGGTTTGGGTTGATCAGGGGTGACCTCGCCGATGGGATATTCGTTGGGGGTTTCCGTTTTCGGCGCAAAGAACCACAGGTATGTGGCGATAATCAGAAACAGCACAATCCCCGTGAACAGGATGCCCCCGCCCAGCGCCATCGCCTGACGGTAAGGGATCCACATCTGGGCAACAGGATGGTCGCCGTACGTCGTGTAACTGATTCGCCTCGGTTCCCCCAGGAGCCCGACAGCGTGCATCCCCCCCGACATGAGCGCCATCCCGATCACCCAGGTAAACGCCTGGACGATCCCCAGATGATTCATCGCCCGGGTCAGCGTCCGGCCGCGAAGCACCGGAATCAGCATGTAGGATATGCCAAAAAACGTCAGGACGACACTGGAGGCCAGGGTAAGATGAAAGTGGCCGGTTACCCATAACGTGTTGTGAACCACCTGGTTTAATTGATAGCTGGCATTGATAATCCCGCCGATGCCGGCCGGTACGAACAGGATCATGCCGAGAAACGGCGCGAGAAAGCGAACGTCCTTGTACGGCAGCTTGGTGATCCACCCCAGCAGCCCTTTTCCCCCTTGGGAGCGGCCGGCCAATTCAAACGTGGCCAAAAGGGAAAACGCCGTTAAAAACGAGGGAATGACCACGAAAAAGGTGAGAACGGTCTGCACAAACTTCCAGACGGAGTCAATGCCCGGCTCGTTGAACTGGTGGTGCAGCCCGACCGGTATGGAGTAGAGGATAAACAGGATAAACGTCAGCCGGGGCAGCGAATTGCTGAAGATGCGCCCTTTTACCAGCCGGGGGATGTTGACGTACCAATAGATGTAGGCCGGCAGCAGCCAGAAGTAGACCAGGGCGTGACCGAAATACCAGAACAGCGTCCGGCTCAGGCTGACATCCACCCGTTCTGTCCACCCCATCGACCAGGGAATCAGCTGGAACAGCATTTCGATCGCGACGCCGAGGGTGCAGATGACCCACAAGATCATCGTCGCGACAGCCATGTAGGCAAACAGCGGGGACGATTCGCCGGGATGAGCGCGCCTCCATCTGCGGAAGGCGGAAAAGACGGTGACGCTGCTGCTCCAGCTTCCGACCACGACGGCGGTCAGGCCGACGTAGAACAGCGGGGAGGCTTTGAGCGGTGCGTAAAAGGTGTAGAGCACGGACGCGTCATTCGTGAGGATGGGAATGAGCGCAAGAACGGTACCCGCCGCCATCAGGACGAAGCCTGTCCATCCCCATGCCCGTTCCCGTGGTGTCAGCTCGCCTCCCGTTGTTTTGGCCACGCCCGAAAAGAGAAACCCGATAATGAAAAAGGTTGTGAAGATAAGGGCCAGGCTTACCCCGTGCAGGGTGAGCAGCTGATAGTAGCCCAGTGCCGATGGCAAGGTAATGACTCCGGTCCGCTGCAGGGTCTGCAGCACGCCGGCCACTGCTCCAAGCAGCAGGGCCAGATAGGCAAAGCCGATATGGGCCTGAATTAGCAGTTGGTCATTGCGCTGAAAGCGAAAATCGCTTTTGCCGACTGTGGCACCGCCAAAGCCGGTGGTTTGCAAGTCACTCATCTCCAACAACTCCACCCGTGTTTTATTGAACCACCATTTTGGCCATCATGACCTGATGGCCGATGCCGCAGTATTCGTTGCACAAAAGCAAATACTCTCCCGGCTTCTTGAAGGTATAGGTAAATTCCGTGACATGCCCCGGCACGACTATCAGGTTTACGTTGGTTCCCGGTATGGCAACGCCGTGAATGACATCGGGGCTGGTCACGCGAAAATGAACGGTGGATCCCGCCGGAACGGTCGGGGCGGCCGGCAGGTAGTTGAAGGCCCGGGCCACCATGACGACCTGATACTCCTTGTCCCCGACAGGATAGACGCCCGGTTTGTCAAACGGCGCCGTGCTCAATACCTGGTCCGGGGCGACCGTCCGCTCGTGACCGTCAGCCGGGTGCCTGTCCATCGCGAATGCCATGATTCCGGTGACGAGCAGAAAAATGATGAGGGTGATGACGCCGAACCACAACCAGATCTTTTCGTAACGAGGCAAATCAATTCCCTGCACCGTCCTGTCTCCTTCCTACTGCCGACTGAGATACAGTTCAAAAATGCTGACCCACCCGACAATCATCAGGGCGCCCAAAACCATCACCAGCAAGAAGCTGCCGGCCAACTGTCTGTCGTCTTTCACTGCCACCCCTCCGCTCCTGCGAGTTACGATGTTAGGAATGCCCCACATATTGGATGATTATGCAGGATTTTTCCTCTGCTTCCTGTCCTTCCGGATGATGACGTGACGTCTCGGGGCGTCAGAAAAACCGTTTGAATTCCTTGCATTTTTGTCTAAAATAATGAATACTGTAAGATAGCCTATTTACCGTTGAACGAGACCAAGGTCTCGGCCGTACGGCGAGAGCCTTGACTGAACGCCAAGTTTTCCAATGAAAGGACGTGCCCTGGGTGAGTCAATTGCTTGCACATATGGACCGTGAAAAAATGAGTGAAATGGCATTGGTTGACATCGCGTATGAGATTTTGCGCGAAACCAATCGCCCGTACAACTTCCGCGAGCTGATGGACGAATTGGCTGCCCTGCGCGGAATGACCGAAGAGCAAAAGATGGCCATTATTGCACAAGTATATACCGAAATCAACATCGACGGCCGGTTTGTCTGCCTGGGCGACAACACCTGGGGATTGAAACGGTGGTACCCGACAGACGCCGTGGAAGAAACCCAGGAGGGCGGCAAGAAGAAGAAGGTGCTCCTCGACGACGACTTCGACGATTACGAGATCGAGGAAGACATCGTCGAAGAGTTCGAAGAGGACGAAATCGCCATCTTCGAAGACGACGAAGAGTTCCTGGACGACGAGGCGCTGGATGACGATCTCGACCCCGAACTGGACGATGAAGAAGAGATCGTGGAAGACGAAGACCTGTTTGAAGACGAAGACGTGGACAGCGAGGATGCCATCGCGGAAGTGGACGAGGACGCGGAGGATTTTTAGAATCTTGACTTCCGCTTGAGAGACAGATAAAATACTCCTTGGGCTTCACATGAAGAAGGATTAAATATGGGAAACTACAAAACAAAAGTGCCCCCTGCCCGAGCCGTATCGGGGTGGGAACCGCTTTTGTTTTTTCTTTTTTTGGAGCCGTCTTCATCGTTGTTTATCAGTACATCCATCAAGGAACAGGGGAAAGAGGGGACGTAAATCATGACGAAGTACATTTTTGTGACAGGCGGGGTTGTATCCTCGTTGGGAAAAGGGATTACTGCGGCTTCTCTGGGCCGACTCCTGAAAAACAGAGGCTTGAAGGTAACCATCCAAAAATTTGACCCATACATCAACGTCGACCCGGGGACGATGAGCCCGTACCAGCACGGCGAAGTGTTCGTCACCGACGACGGGGCGGAAACGGACCTCGACCTGGGGCACTACGAGCGCTTCATTGACATCAACCTGAGCGCCAACTCCAACGTGACCACCGGGAAAATCTACTCCGCCGTCATCGCCAAGGAGCGCCGCGGCGACTATCTGGGCGGCACCGTTCAGGTCATTCCGCACATTACCAACGAGATCAAGGAGCGCGTCTTCCGTGCGGGACGTGAAACCGGCGCCGACGTGGTCATCACCGAGATCGGCGGCACCGTGGGCGATATCGAGAGCCTGCCGTTCCTGGAGGCGATCCGCCAGATCAAGAGCGACATCGGCCGCGAAAATGTCATGTACATTCACGTCACCCTGATCCCGTACATCAAGGCTGCCGGCGAGATGAAAACCAAGCCGACGCAGCACAGCGTCAAGGAACTGCGCAGCCTGGGTATCCAGCCCAATGTCATCGTCACCCGCACCGAACACCCGCTGTCCCAGGAGATGAAGGACAAGCTGGCGCTGTTCTGTGACATCGACAAAAACGCGGTGATCGAATGCGTAGACGCCGAAACCCTGTACGACGTGCCGCTGCAGCTTCAGGCACAGGGTCTGGACGACTACGTCTGCCGCCACCTGGGACTCACCTGCAAGGAAGCGGACATGACCGAGTGGAAAGCGCTGGTCAACAAGATCAAAAACCTGTCGCACACCACCCGCATCGCTATCGTCGGCAAGTACGTGGAGCTGCACGACGCATACCTCTCCGTCGCGGAGGCGCTCTACCACGGCGGCTACGCCAACGACAGCAACGTGGAGATCAAGTGGGTGAGCGCCGAAGAAGTGACGCCGGAAAACGTGCATGAACTGCTGGGCGACGTAAACGGCATTCTCGTGCCGGGCGGATTCGGCGACCGCGGCATCGAAGGAAAGATTACCGCTACCCGCTACGCCCGCGAAAACAAGGTGCCGTTTTTGGGCATCTGTCTGGGCATGCAGATCGCCGTCATCGAATTTGCCCGCCACGTGGCCGGTTTGGACGGCGCCAACAGCTCGGAGATCAATCCGGATACGAAATACCCGGTGATCGACCTCCTGCCGGAACAGAAAGAGATCGAGGACAAAGGCGGCACCATGCGTCTCGGCCTGGGACCGACCAAAGTGGAGCCGGGCAGCCTGGCCGAAAAGGCGTACCAGAGCACGCTGGTGTACGAACGCCACCGTCACCGCTACGAAGTGAACAACGAGTACCGCGATCAGTTGGCCCAGTTGGGCATGCGCTTTGCGGGCACCTCCCCGGACGGCCGTCTGGTGGAGATCGTGGAGATTCCGGACCATCCGTGGTTCCTGGCCACGCAGTTCCATCCGGAATTTACCTCCCGTCCGAACCGTCCGCAGCCGCTGTTCCGCGAATTTGTGAAGGCTTCGCTGGCTCACAAGCGCTAAGCGGCGCGGGCCGGACCCAAACAAAAAAGACGCACCTGCGGACTTCTCCGTGGGTGCGTCTTTTTGTCCAGGACCGAAAAAGGGCGGGAGCGCTGTCCCGGTTGGGCCCGAACCGTTCTTCCGTTGGGCGGTTTCGCCCGGCGCCAGTCCCGTCCCGCCGGTCAGGCGACCGCTAATGGAACAGCGGGGCCAGCCAGGCCACCCAGTGGGCCGCCGGCACGAGCAGGAACTGGGCCAGGATCGTGCCGAAGAAGCGGGACACCATCAGCCACAGATACGTGTCCCGGATCGACTCGGTCGGGGCTTGTCCCTGCAGGGCCTTGTCCGTCAGCAGCGCCACCTGCGGGTCGACCAGAACGGCCATGATGATGGTGGCAAAGCCGTTGATCAGGCCCGAGGACATCAGCACCGTCGCCTTGAAGGCGGGCGCGAGCAGCGACGCGTACAGGACAGACAGGATGCTGGAAGTGTAGATGCCGGTGACGACGCAGTTGAGCAGCAGCAGCCGTTTGGGAATGCCCCGGAAGCGAAACCGCGACAGCGCCCGCCAGCGGGGGAAGCGGATGTGATGCCGGACGTGGCGAATGCTGTGGACCGTGACGGACGTCCGCAGCATCTGCGGGATGGAACCGGCCAGTTCCAGGTGGGCGATCAGCCGCTTCGAGAGCTGGATGCAGGTGGGAAACAAGAGAATGGCCGCCAGCGTGCCCAGCGACGCGGCACCGATGATCATGTGAAGGTCGGGGGCCACGTCCGCATGACTGACGGCCGCCCGGTCAATCAGTCCGCCGGTAAACGGACTCTGCATCAGGTTGGCGGTGCGGGAGACGAGCAGAACCATGCCGGTCAGAGACAGCGCGACGGCCAGCCGCGCCGTCTGCACGCCGGCCAGGCGGATGGCGAACGAGAGCGTCTCCGTGGCGTGGATTACAAACGTAAACAGGCAAATCAGCCAAACCGTATTCATACGGGTTCAGTCCCCTTGCATGCGTCGAAAATGGTCATTCTCCATTATACTCGAAAGCGGCTGCGCGGGAAATTTTCCACCTGCCGTTGCAGGATTTTCCTGATTTTAGGCGAATCAAGGTAATTTAAGTAAAACGGTCTTTTGAGCAGGGGGATAGGAAACCATGCAGGATAAACGGGAGAAAAAAGTGTTGGTTGTGGACGATCAGTACGGCATTCGCATCCTGCTGTACGAGGTGCTTGGCAAGGAAGGCTACAAAACGTTCCAGGCCGCCAACGGCAAAATGGCCCTGGAGATCGTGGAAAAGGAGTCGCCTGATCTGGTGATCCTCGATATGAAAATCCCCGGCATGGACGGCATTGAGATTTTGAAGCACATCAAAAAGATCAACCAGGACATCAAGGTGATCATGATGAC
Source organism: Brevibacillus thermoruber 423 (assembly GCF_000454065.1). GTDB lineage: Bacteria > Bacillota > Bacilli > Brevibacillales > Brevibacillaceae > Brevibacillus > Brevibacillus thermoruber. The sequence goes on along the minus strand of NZ_KE695653.1, from coordinate 196,390 downwards.
CGCTTACGGCGAGCTGGACATGATCAAAGAAGCGACACAGCTGGGAGCGTTGACTCACTTCACGAAGCCGTTTGACATCGACGAGCTGCGCATGGCCGTTCACCAGCAGTTGGCTTGTTAGAGACACCCGGGATCGACACCCCGGACAAGCGTACCTGTTAACGCGCGGATTCATGTGGTATAATAGGCCACGTTACAGAGTCTGCTAAGGAGGATTATCAATGCCACTGGTACCTATGACCGCTTTTACCGAAGACGTCAAGAAGCATAAATACGCTGTCGGACAGTTCAACCTCAACAACCTGGAGTTCACGCAAGCGATTACGGAGGCAGCGATCGAAGAGAAATCCCCGGTGATTTTCGGCGTATCCGAAGGCGCGCTGAAGTACATGGGGCTCGAGTTTACCGTGGCGATGGCCAAGGCGGCGGCGGAGCGCGCAGGTGTTCCGATTGCCCTGCACCTGGACCACGGCAGCAACTTTGACATCGTGATGAAATGTATCCGTGCCGGCTTTTCTTCCGTGATGTTCGACGGGTCCCACCATCCGTACGAAGAGAACATTCGCCTGACCAAACAGGTTGTCGAAGCTGCCCATGCGGTCGGCGTTTCCGTGGAAGGCGAGCTGGGTACCATCGGCGGCGTAGAGGACGACCTGTCCGTGGATGAAGAAGACGCTACCCTGGCAAATCCGGAAGAAGCGATCCGCTTCTGGGAAGAAACCAAAGTAGACTATCTGGCCATTGCTGTCGGAACGGCACACGGCATGTACAAAGGGGAGCCGAAAATCCGCTTTGACATCATCGAAAAAGTGGCAAGCAACATCGGCGCTCCGATCGTGCTGCACGGCGGCTCCGGCGTACCGGACGAAGCGATCAAGAAATCGATCAGCCTGGGCGTCGGCAAAATCAACGTGAATACCGAAAGCCAAGTCGCATGCACCGAAACGGTACGCAAAATCCTCGCTGCCAAGCCGAACGAAATTGACCCGCGCAAATACCTGGGACCGGCCCGCGAAGCGATCAAGGAAGTCGTCAAAGGGAAAATGCGCCTGTTCGGAAGCAGCAACCGCGCGTAACCAAGGAGGTACACATCATGCGCTTTTTGATTGATACGGCTAACGTCGAAGAAATACGCGAGATTCACGAGTGGGGCGTGGTGTCCGGCGTGACGACCAACCCGTCGCTCGTTGCCAAGGAAGGGCGCGATTTCATCGAAACGCTGAAGGAAATCATCGACATCGTGGACGGCCCGATCAGCGCGGAAGTGATCAGCACGGACGCCAAGGGCATGATCGAGGAAGGGGAGAAGCTGGCTTCCCTGTCCAAGAACATCGTGATCAAGGTCCCGATGACGGCGGAAGGCCTGAAGGCTGTCAAGCACTTCGCCAAGCGGAAGATCCGCACCAACGTCACGCTGGTGTTCTCCGCCAACCAGGCGCTGCTGGCGGCACGGGCCGGCGCTACCTACGTTTCCCCGTTCCTGGGCCGTCTGGACGACATCGGCCACGACGGCATGCAGTTGATCGAAGACATTGCCGAAATCTTTTCCGTTCACGGTCTGGAGACGGAAATTATCGCCGCCTCTGTTCGCCACCCCGTTCACGTGACGGAAGCGGCGCGCCGCGGCGCTCATTTCGCCACAATCCCCTACAAAGTGTTCAAACAACTGATTGCTCATCCGCTGACCGACAGCGGTCTGGAGAAGTTTCTCGCGGACTGGGCGAGCATGCAAAAGTAAGAACGAATGTGTAAAAGGCCTAAGCACCTTTTCCGTTGGGGAAGGTGCTTCTTTCCCGATTACGCCTGAGGAGAGCTAAGCATGGAAAAGCTGATCATCAACGGTGGGAAGCGACTCGAGGGTTCGGTTTCCATCAGCGGAGCCAAAAACAGCGCCGTTGCCCTGATTCCTGCCGCGCTCCTGGCAGACGGGCCGGTGGTGATTGAAAATCTGCCGCATATTCAGGACGTGGAAATCTACTGTGAGCTGCTGAAGGAAATGGGTGCGGACGTGCTGTTCGAGGACGACTGGATGGAAGTGGACGGCCGTCCGATGAAGCTGATGCTGATGCCCAACGGACGCATCAAGAAGCTGCGGGCTTCCTACTACCTGTGGGGAGCGCTTCTGGCCAAATTCGGCGAGGCCCGCGTCGGTTTGCCGGGCGGCTGCGACCTCGGCCCGCGTCCGGTCGATTTGCACATCAAGGGCTTTGAAGCGCTGGGAGCCCGGGTGGAAAACCAAAACGGCGTCATGACCATTCGCGCCAAAAACGGCCGCCTCAAAGGCGCGCGCATCTACCTGGACCTGGTCAGCGTCGGAGCGACGATCAACATCATGCTGGCTGCGTCCAAGGCGGAGGGCGTGACGATTATTGAAAACGCTGCCCGCGAGCCGGAAATCGTCGACGTCGCCACATTGCTGAACAACATGGGCGCCAAAATCAAGGGGGCCGGCACCGACATCATCCGGATCGAGGGAGTGGAGCGTCTGCGGGGCTGCCGCCACACGATCATCCCGGACCGGATCGAGGCGGGCACCTACATGATCGCGGCTGCCGCGACGCGGGGAAGCGTTACCTTGGAAAACGTCATCCCCAAACACCTGGAGTCCGTCACCGCCAAGCTGCGGGAGATCGGGGCGGAAGTGCTGGAAATGGACGACTGTATTCAGGTGAACGGGCGGGAGTTCTATCGCGCCATCGACGTGAAAACCAGCCCGTATCCCGGTTTTCCGACCGATTTGCAGCAGCCGATCACGACCCTGCTGACGCTGGCCGCAGGCACCAGCGTCGTGACGGACAACATTTACAGCGCCCGTTTCCGCCACGTGGACGAACTGCGCCGCATGGGGGCCAATCTGAAAGTGGAAGGGCGCTCGGCGGTCATCGAGGGCGGCAGCCGGCTGAACGGGGCCAAAGTGGTCGCCTCGGACCTGCGCGCGGGCGCGGCGCTGGTCATTGCCGGCCTGGCTACGCAGGGCACGACGGAGCTGGAAGGATTGGAACACATCGATCGCGGTTACGAAAATCTGGTGGGCAAGCTGCAAAGCCTGGGAGCCGATGTGAAACGGATCGGTCTGCCCCGCATGGAGCGCCACCCACGGTAACCGCACGTTCACCAATTGCCAGGAGAGGAGTCTTCCAGAATGGAACGCAGTCTTACGCTTGAACTGGTACGTGTTACGGAGGCGGCAGCGCTGGCGTCCGCCCGCTGGATGGGCCTCGGCAAAAAAGACGAGGCCGATGACGCGGCGACGACGGCGATGCGCAAAGAGTTTGAAAATGTGCCGATGGACGGGATCGTCGTCATCGGCGAAGGGGAAATGGACGAAGCGCCGATGCTGTACATCGGAGAGCGGTTGGGCCAGGGGGTCGCACCGGCCGTAGACGTGGCCGTCGACCCGCTGGAGGGCACCAACATCGTCGCCAAAGGGACCTGGGGAGCCATCTCGGTCATCGCCATCGCCGACCGCGGCAACCTGCTGCACGCGCCGGACATGTACATGGAGAAAATTGCCGTCGGCCCGAAAGCGGTGGGCAAAGTGGACATCAACGCCCCGATCAGGGACAACCTGAAGGCGGTGGCCCAGGCCCAGGGCAAGGACATCAGCGACCTGGTGGCGATCGTGCTGGATCGCGACCGCCATCAACGGATCATCCACGAGATCAGGGAAGCCGGGGCGCGTATTCGGCTGATTTCCGACGGGGACGTGGCCGCGGCGATCAACACGGCGTTTCCCGATACCGGTGTGGACATCCTGTTTGGATCCGGGGGCGCTCCCGAAGGCGTATTGGCAGCCGTTGCGCTCAAATGCCTCGGCGGCGAGATTCAGGGCAAGCTGCTGCCGCAAAACGAAGAAGAGATCGAACGCTGCAAGCGGATGGGACTGGCCAATCCCCATCAGGTCCTGTACATGGACGACCTGGTGAAGGGGGATGACGCCATCTTCGCCGCCACCGGCGTTACCGACGGTGAGCTGCTCAGGGGCGTGCGTTTCCAAGGCATGCGCGCCACGACCCATTCCGTCGTCATGCGGGCCAAAACGGGAACCGTCCGCTTTATCGAAGGAAACCACCGCTTGGAGCGCAAACCCCGCCTGGTATTGTAAGGCGGCGATCGGACGAGAATAGATGATGAGAAAACAAAGAGTGGTGGAATCATGTTACTTTCCGAACTAGAAGAAAAGAAGCTGACCGAACTGTACAAGCTGGCAAAGGAATACCAGATCCCGTACTATTCCCAACTGAAGAAAAAGGAACTGATCTTTGCCATCCTGCGAGCCAGGGCGGAACGGGACGGTCTGATGTTTATGGAAGGGGTGCTGGAAATCCTCCCCGAGGGCTACGGATTCCTGCGCCCCATCAACTACCTCCCCAGCTCGGAGGACATTTACATCTCCCAGTCGCAGATTCGCCGATTTGATCTGCGGATGGGGGACCTGGTATCCGGCAAGGTGCGGCCGCCCAAGGAAAACGAACGGTATTTCGGGCTGCTGCAGGTGGAAGCCGTAAACGGAGAAGACCCCGAATTAGCCGCCGAACGCCTTCACTTCCCCGCCTTGACACCGTTATACCCTCAAAACAAACTCGTTTTGGAAACCGTCCCGGAGCGCATTTCCGCACGCCTGATGGACCTCATCGCCCCTGTCGGGCTTGGCCAGCGCGGCTTGATCGTGGCGCCGCCCAAAGCGGGAAAAACCATGCTGCTTAAAGAGATCGCCAACAGCATTACGGAAAATCGGCCGGACATTCACCTGTTTGTCCTGTTGATCGACGAACGGCCGGAAGAGGTAACCGACATGCAGCGCTCCGTCAAGGGGGAGGTCGTTGCCTCCACGTTTGACGAGCTGCCGGAAAACCACATCAAAGTGGCGGAACTGGTGTTGGAGAGGGCAAAACGATTGGTGGAACACAAAAAGGACGTCGTCATCCTGCTCGACTCCATCACCCGTCTGGCGCGCGCCTACAACCTGGTGATTCCGCCCAGCGGACGGACGCTGTCCGGCGGGATCGACCCGGCCGCGTTTCACCGGCCCAAGCGGTTTTTCGGATCGGCCCGCAATATCGAGGAGGGCGGCAGCCTGACCATCCTGGCGACCGCGCTGGTAGAGACCGGCTCCCGCATGGACGACGTGATTTACGAAGAATTCAAAGGGACGGGCAACATGGAGCTGCACCTGGACCGCAAACTGGCGGAACGGCGCATCTTCCCGGCGATCGACATTCGCCGCTCGGGCACCCGCCGCGAAGAGCTGCTGCTTTCCAAAGAAGAGCTGGAAAAGCTGTGGGCGATTCGCAAAAGCATGAACGAAACGCCGGAATTCGTCGATTCGTTCCTCAAACGACTGGCGGAGACCAAGACCAACGAAGAATTTTTGCAGACGTTTGAACCCAATAAAATTCGCGGAAAACAAGCAAACGTGACGGCGGGGTAACCAACTCGCCGTCATTTTTTTTCGGGACCAGGCATACGGTAAAAGCAGAGTTTCTGGAACGTGCGGCGGCCGCCGCGCCCATGGCAAAGGCGGAACCGCAGAAAGGAGGAGCGGCTGTGGAGTTCGCGCAGATGTCCGCCGATTGGGGCGGAAGGGAAGAGATCAAGCAGGCGGTGGCGGAACAGGTGCTGTTTCAGGCGTTTAATCCCTACGCCTCTCTGACCAAGCCGACCCCGGCCAACCGGAGCGATGTGATGACCTATACGGTTCAGCCGGGCGACACGCTGTCCGGCATTGCTCACCGGTACGGCCTGTCCCTGAAACAACTGGTGGAACTGAACAGGATGGCCAACCCCAACCTCGTGGGAATCGGCATGAAGCTGAAACTCAGCCAGGGCGACGTGACCCATTCCGTCCGCCGCGGCGAGACCTTGGACAATATTGCCCGCCGGTACGGCGTAAGCAAGGAACTGCTGCTGGAGCGCAATCCGCTGCTTCGGCTGATGTCGGACAACCTCTACATCGGCCAAACCATCCAGATCCCTGTCACCGACTCGCAATCGGTGACGGCGAAGGAGTGGCAGAAGCGGCGCGGCGTGGTGCAGGCGGCCAGCCGCCAGTCAAGCCGTTCCCGCGCGCTGGATTGGCCGGTCAAGCAGGCGACCGTCACCAGCGGCTTCGGCACACGCTGGGGGAAGATGCACAAGGGAATCGACATGTGGAACCAGGACGAGGGGCGGACCCCCATTCACGCCGCCAAGGAAGGCGTCGTCGTGGAAGCCGGGGGCGGCCATCCCGGCTACGGCTTTATGGTCATTCTCGATCACGGAGACGGGCTGCAAACCTACTACGCCCACATGCGCAAAATTCTCGTGTCGCCGGGCCAGTATGTGGAGCGGGGGGAGGTTCTCGGCTACATGGGGCGAACCGGCGATTCCACCGGGTACCATCTGCACTTCGAGGTGCGGCAGGACGACGTGCCGATCAATCCGCTGCGCTACTTGAGCAGGTAACCCTTCACATTTACTTTGACGTGCCGTTGCGTTACAATGGGCTGAGCGAACAAAGCGAGGCGATTTTTCGATGTTTTTGGTATACGCAGACGAAAACGGCAACGTCTACGACCACCCGGGACTGCTCGCGGTGGCACGTAACGGCGATATCCTGACGGAGATTTTGGAAGACGAACTGATTCCCCTGCCGGAGGGAGCGACGCTGGTCAGCCTGCCGGACACGGTGCCGATCGGCATGGACCCGGACACGGGCGAGATGGTGAAGCTGGACGGGTACACGGCGGTTGGCGCCTTGATTCCTCAGGGGTTTACCCGGCTGCTTCTGCCGGGCTACATCAAGACCGACAAAAACAGCAAGCTCCCTCTGTTCGGTTATACGGCCGTGGTGTGGAAAGACGGCAGCTTCTGGGTGGCCGGCCGGCAGAGCGATGATCCATACCAATGGAACCCGCTCAACTTTCCGATGGACGAGCTTCGCCAGCGGGTGGAACGGACACTGGAGCTGTTTCCGAACAACCGGATTTTGCGCCACCTCTCCCACTGTGCGCTGGAATACGAGTGCCTGACCGCCTCCAACAACTTTTTCAACCGCTGGGAGGGCAGTCTGCCGGTCTCCTACACCTGTAACGCCGGCTGTTACGGCTGCATTTCCGAACAGCCGGAGGACAGCGGCTTCCCGTCTCCGCAGACGCGGATGAACTTCAAGCCGACGGAGGACGAGCTGGTGGAGGTGATGCTCCATCACCTGCAGACACCGGAGAGCATCATCAGCTTTGGCCAAGGCTGTGAAGGGGAGCCGTCCACGATGGCCTCCATCATCATTCCGGCGATGCGCCGCGTCCGCGAGCAGACCGACATGGGCTACATCAACATCAACACCAACGCCGGGCTGACCGACCACATCAAAGGCATCGTGGACGCCGGACTGGACCTGATGCGGATCAGCATCATCAGCGCCATCGACGAACACTACAACGCCTACTACCGGCCGCGCCACTACACGCTGGAAAACGTGGCCCGCTCGGCGGAGTACGCCGCTTCCAAGGGCGTGTACACGTCGATCAACTACCTCTGTTTCCCGGGGGTCTTTGACCGTGAAGAGGAGATGGAGGCGATGATCAACTTCATCCGCCGGACCGGCATCAAGCTGATCCAACTGCGCAATCTCAACATCGATCCGGAGAGCTACCTGGCGATGATTCCGCCGGCCAAGGGGGAAGTGTTCGGGATGAAGCAGGCGATCGAGATCTATCAGCAGGAGCTGCCAGACGTGGTGATCGGCTCGTTTACGCACGTGCCGCCGGCGGAGCTGCGCCGCCGGAAAAACATGGCGTAACCGCGAATCTGTTGCATTTCGGTCCGAACCGTGCTACTATCTTGTATGTGTGTTTGTATATAACTCTGTTTCGGCAAACGATTCAGGGCGGAAAAGAGGTGTAATTAGGATGAAACAAGGCATTCACCCGAACTACAACATTGTGAAAGTAACGTGTGCCTGCGGCAACGAATTCGAATCCGGCTCCGTGAAGCAAGCGCTGCGCGTGGAGATCTGCTCCAACTGCCACCCGTTCTTCACCGGTAAGCAAAAATTCGTAGATGCCGGCGGCCGTGTAGACCGCTTCAAACGCAAATACAATCTTTCCTAATCGGGAAGAAGAACCAGGCAGGATCGCTGCCTGGTTTTTGCTTTTTCGGCAAAAAACGTTCCGTTCTGCGGCATGTACCCCTACAATAGAGCCAGAAGCCCGGACGAATGACGCAGACGGGGGAGCCCGCGCGGCATCGCCGGAAGGGAAAATGAACGCAAAGGGAGACAGACAGGTGGCACAACTCTATTTTCGCTATGGGGCGATGAATGCTTCCAAATCAATCCAGTTATTGACGGTGGCTCACAACTACGAGCAGTCAGGCAAAAAAGTGCTGGTGTTTACCCCGGCCATCGACGACCGGTACGGTGTCGGCAAGGTGGCTTCGCGTGTGGGAATCAGCCGGGAAGCCATTCCGATCAGCGACGATACGGACATCTTTGCGATCGTCGCCGGGGAGGAGAGCCGGCCGCACTGCGTCCTGGTGGACGAGGGCCAGTTTCTCGGCAAACAGCATGTGGAGCAGTTGGTCAAAATCGTGGATGAGCTGGACATCCCGGTGATCGTGTACGGGCTGTTGAAAGACTTCAAGAACCAGTTGTTCCCGGGCAGTTCCCATTTGCTGTGCGAAGCGGACAAGATCGAGGAGATCAAGACCGTGTGCGTCTACTGCAACAAAAAAGCGACCCACATCCTCAAGTTCAAGGACGGCCGCCCCGTTTACACCGGAGAGACGATCGAGATCGGCGGAAACGACACCTACAGCAGCGTCTGCCGCCGCCACTACTACCACCCGCCGGCTGCGTACTGAGGATGGCCCCCGCTTGAGGGGGTTCCGCTCTCGTGAAGGCCTCCCCTGTTTGCCTGTGAATGGCCGTCGCCTGCGATGCGCACAATAAGGCAAACAGGAGGTGGCTTTTTTATGCGATGCCAGTCCTTTTGGAAAAGTACCCTGGGCGTGCTGGCCGCAGTTTTGTTGGCATCCCCCCTGACCGCCGGGTGCGGCCGGACGATGCCGCAGGAGCGGAGCTACGGCGCGCAAAGTTACGATCCACAGCAGCACGCGACCATCAAAAGCGACCGGGACGGGGACATCATCGACCGCGGAGCGTCTCCGCTGGAAGACCGGGACGGCTTGATGGGGCGCAACCAAAACCCCAATGTGATCATCGGCCACTCCAACGTGCGTTCCACGCAGATCGATATGGACAACATGGAAGCCATGGCCAAATCGGTGCCGGGCGTGGAAAACGCGCGAATCACCCTGAGCGGCGGAAACGCATATGTTACGTTGGATCTGATCCCCAACGTGACGGCCGCCCAGGCCCGGTCCATCGAACAGCAGGTGATCGCCGCCCTGCGTCAAAAAGTGCCGCGCTACGATTTTCACATCACCTCAAACGACGGATACCATCGCTGATTCCCCGTCCGAGGCTGCGCCGGTCACGGGCTGGACCTGATACCAGCCCGGCCTGCTCCGCACCGGGTTGCGGGGGATCGCCACAGCCGCATCGTTTCGCAGCCCATGCCAGGGTGGCGCTTCTCTTTCCCGCAGCTCGCTGTTCGGCTCGGTCGGGCTCACCAGCCGCTGTGCCTGGAAACATGCTTCTCCTTCGATGCAATCGCTTTGTTTTCAGTCTGGAGGCTCGGCCATGCCGGGCCTGTTTGCCTGCTTTTGCCGTTTCTTTCGTGCTGCTGCGGCACGCTTTTTCCAATCATCACCTTGAAAAGAAGCCGTTTTGACTTTTTCCACATCTGCCTCTATAATTTATCTGTTATAATAGACAGTATTTTAACGGTGGGGTGAAATGCAGTGTTCGAGCGCTTATCTGCGGTTGAAGAGCGTTATGAAGAAGTGACCAATCTCCTTTGTGACCCCGACGTCATCAACGATACGAAACGACTGCGCGAACTGTCCAAGGAGCAGTCCTCTTTGGAAGAGACCGTGGTCGTCTACCGTGAATATAAATCGGTCGTAAGCCAGCTTGAGGATGCCAAGGCGATGCTGGAGGAAAAGCTGGACGACGAGATGCGCGAAATGGTAAAGATGGAAATTTCCGATCTGAGCAAGCGCAAGGAACAGCTTGAGGGCCGTTTGAAAATCCTGCTGCTGCCGAAAGATCCGAACGACGAGAAAAACGTCATCATGGAGATCCGCGGGGCGGCGGGAGGCGACGAAGCGGCGCTGTTTGCGGCCGATTTGTTCCGCATGTACACCCGCTACGCGGAGCGGCACGGCTTCAAGGTGGAAGTGCTGGAAGCCAACCCGACGGACATCGGCGGCTACAAGGAAATCGTCTTTTCCGTCAGCGGGCGCGGGGCTTACAGCAAGCTGAAGTTTGAAAGCGGCGCGCACCGCGTGCAGCGCATTCCGGCCACGGAGTCGGGCGGGCGGATTCACACCTCCACGTCGACGGTCCTGGTGCTGCCGGAAGCGGAAGAAGTGGAAGTGGAACTGAACGAAAAAGACATCCGCGTCGACACGTTCTGTTCCAGCGGCGCTGGCGGGCAGAGCGTCAACACCACGAAGTCGGCGGTGCGGGTGACCCACATTCCGACCGGCATCGTGGTCTCCTGTCAGGACGAAAAGTCGCAGAACTCCAACAAGGAAAAGGCGCTGCGCGTACTGCGCGCCCGCCTGCTGGACTACTATCAGCAGCAGCAGATGGCGGAGCAGGACGCCACCCGCAAGAGCCTGGTGGGGACGGGCGACCGCAGCGAGCGGATTCGCACCTACAACTTTCCGCAGAGCCGCGTCACCGATCACCGCATCGGTCTGACGCTGCACCGTCTGGAATCGATTCTGGAAGGCGAGCTGGACGAAGTCATCGACAACCTGATCATGCACGAACAGACGGAGCTGTTGAAGAGCCATGCAAGCACAGCGTGAGTGGCCGGATGTGACGACAGTACGGGAAGCCCTGGCACGGGCTTCTTCCTTTTTACGCGAGGCGGGCGTGGCGGATCCGCCGTTTGAAGCGGAACTGCTGCTCCGCCACTGCCTCGGATGGGACCGCACCCGCTATTTGATTTCCCTGGGCGAACCGATGCCCGCCGACGCCCTGGAGCGCCTGATCGGCCTGTGCCGGCGCCGGGCGCGCCGCGAACCGATCCAGTACATGATCGGCACGCAGGAGTTCTACGGCCGTCCCTTTCGCGTCCGTCCTGGTGTGCTGATTCCCCGGCCGGAGACGGAGATTCTGGTGGAACAGGTGTTGCGGCGGGCCGATGACATCTGGCCGGCGGAGCAGCCGCTCGCCGTTGCGGACATCGGCACGGGCAGCGGAGCCATCTGTGTCACGCTCGCCTGCGAACGGCCGCACTGGCGGGTGAGCACGGTGGATCTTTCACCCGACGCGACCGCCATCGCCCGCGAAAACGCGGAACAGTTGGGCGCCCACGTCCGCTTTTTGCAGGGAGACCTCGTCCAGCCGCTGGTGGCGGAGGGGCTGCAGGTGGACATTCTGGTCTCCAATCCTCCTTATATTCCGACTGCCGTGGTCGACACGCTGGACGCGGAAGTGCGGGCGTACGAACCCCGGCTGGCGCTGGATGGAGGGGCGGACGGACTGGACTGCTACCGCCGCCTGTGCGAGGCGCTGCCTGCGGTGCTGAAACGGCCGGGTCTCGTCGCGTTTGAAGTGGGCATTCATCAGTCCCGTGACGTCGCTGGCCTGATGAAGGCTTCCGGCGTGATCGACGAGGTGGAGATCGTTCCCGATCTGGCGGGGATCGAGCGGGTCGTCGTCGGGCGGGCGGGTTTATCTACCTTGCACCGCTGAGACGCGTGTCACTTGAGCCGTACGATCGTTGTGGCCATTCGTCTCGCAGCCGTCGCGAACCGCGATGTGTTTCGCTGGAAACGTTGCCAGAACCGCGTATGTTTTCGCTAGATTCCGTCCATACTGGTTGCTAGAAAAAGAGATTCGCAGCATCCGTATGAGAAAGGGAGAAGGATGAACATGAAGCGGTTCTGGTTGGCGGCATTCAGTGTTTTGATGTTGATGATGAGCTGGGAGGGACAGCTTACGGCGGCCAATGTGCTGGACAACGGGCCGATCCCTCAGGAGTCGATCCGGCTGCGGATTATCGCGAACAGCGATTCCATGCAGGATCAATGGCTGAAACGGGAAGTGCGCGACGCAATCGTCGCACAGATGAACGAGTGGGTCACGGAGATCCGCTCCTACGAGGAGGCCCGCCAGGTGGTGGCGGCCCGGCTGCCGGAACTGCAGCAGCTTGTGGACAAGACGATCCGGGAACGGGGCTTTGCCTACCCGGCCGTGGTTGATTTCGGTCGCGTTCCGTTCCCGACCAAACTGTACGGGTCGTACGTGTACCCCGCCGGGGACTACGAGGCACTGCGCGTCCGCATCGGCGAAGCGAAGGGGCAAAACTGGTGGTGCGTCCTGTTTCCGCCGCTTTGTTTCATCGACATGTCCAACGGCGACGCGGTCCAGGCGGCGTCCGCCGCGTCCCCAACCGAGCCCGCTCCGTCAGGACAAGCCGACGGACGAGCGGAGGCGGCGGCAGAGCAGCCGACGCTACCGGCCGTGATGGCTGACGTCGACGCCGTACGGGACGCCTTCGAGGAACGGCGTCAGGCTCGCCTGGAAGCCCGCTGGTTCGGCGATGCGGAAACGGCCGGCCGAACGGACCAACCGGCAGCGGATCAAGCGGTGAATCCGTACGAAGCCGCAGGTCACGTCGCGAAAACGGAGCGGCAGCCGGCCGGCGAAGAACGGCAGACGACAGACGACAGGGAGACGACGGCCGCTCAGCCGAACGTGGAAGTGCGCTTTTTCCTCTGGGAAAAACTGACGGCCCTCTTCTCCTGATCACGAGAAAACGACACCCGGTCACGCCGCGGTGTCGTTTTGCATATCGGCGATGAAACGTTCTGAAAAAAGAGAAACTTATTCACAGGTTACCCACAGCCTGTTGAAAACTTGTATCATCACCTCTATACTAAAGGCACAAATTGTTGTGAAACGAGCATAAGGAAAGGATATTCGCCAAGATGGAACAGCATCGGGTAACAAAGCTATGGACTGTGAATAACCATGTGGAGAACGCTGTGGAAAATTGGCAGGGTTGTTCACAGATTGTGGATGCCGCCCACCTGCTCCGCGACGGGGAGGTCGTCGCCTTTCCCACGGAAACCGTTTACGGGTTGGGGGCGAATGCATTGTCGGACGACGCTGTGGAAAAAATATTTCTGGCAAAAGGGAGACCCGGCGACAACCCGCTGATTGTCCACATTGCCGATGAAGCACAACTGCAGACGGTTGCCGAAGCGGTACCGGAGAAGGCCCGCCGGCTGATGGACGCGTTTTGGCCCGGACCGTTGACGCTGATCCTGCCCAAGACGGACCGGGTGGCCTCGCTGGTGACTGCCGGGCTGGACACGGTCGGCGTGCGGATGCCGAACCATCCCGCCGCGCTGGCGCTCATCCGCCAGGCCGGCGTGCCGGTGGCCGCGCCCAGCGCCAACCGTTCGGGCCGCCCCAGCCCCACGACGGCCGCGCACGTCCTGGCCGACCTGGACGGCCGCATCGCCGGCGTGCTGGACGGCGGCCCCACTGGTGTCGGGGTGGAATCGACGGTCATCGACGTTACGGTGGAGCCGCCGATCATCCTGCGTCCGGGAGGCGTCACCCGCGAGCAGTTGGAAGCGGTGATCGGCCCCGTGAAGCTGGACCCCGCCTTCTCCGCCGGTTCGGCGGAAACGCCGCGCTCGCCCGGCATGAAGTACGCCCACTACGCTCCGGAGGGCGAGATGTGGCTCGTCGAAGGAGAAGAGCCGCGCGTCCGGGAAAAAATGAGCGGCATGCTCGCCGAGGCCAAGCGCCGCGGGCTGCGCACCGGCGTGCTGGCCAGCGCGGAGGCGGCTTCGTACTGGCGGGAACGTCCCGAAGCCGACGTCGTTCTCTCCGTCGGATCGCGGGCGGAACCGGGTGAAGTGGCGCATCGGCTGTACGCGGTGCTGCGGCAGTTCGACGAGCGGCAGGTGCAGTTTATCGTCGGGGAAACGTTTTCCCGCTCCGGCTTGGGAATGGCGGTCATGAACCGTCTGGAAAAAGCGGCGGGCGGACGCATTCTGTCCGTGTAAACGTCTAAACTCCCTCTTGTCCGCATAAGGTGAAGAGACAGGAGGGGGAGCGGCGTGGACCTGACCATATTTCATTGGGGACAATTTTTAACCCTGCTGGTGATTGCCTTTGCCCTGAGCATGGACGCGTTTTCGCTGGGGGTGGGCGTGGGGATGGTGGGCATGCGCCTCAGAGAAATCGTCAAAGTCAGCATCACCATCGGGTTGTTCCACGTAGCCATGCCCCTCGTGGGGATCGCCGTCGGGGTGTATTTGTCCGAGTTGGTCGGGGATATTGCGGTGTTTATCGGCGGTGCGGTACTGATGGCCATCGGTGCGCATATGCTGTGGAACGGGTTTGTGCAGGGCGAGGAAAAGAGCATTCTGCGCACGAAAGGACTGGGACTGCTGCTGTTTGCCGTCAGCGTCAGCCTGGACGCGATGACGGTCGGCTTTTCCTTTGGCTTGATGGAGGTAAACAAACTGCTCGCGGTCACCTTGTTTGGCGTCATGGGCGGCATGATGGCGTACTGCGGCCTGATGATCGGGCGAAGGATGGGAGGATGGCTGGGCGAGTACAGCGAAGTATTAGGTGGACTGATTTTGCTTGGTTTTGGTCTGAAATTCATGCTGTGACGCCGGTCGCCGGCGGCAGTAGCAAACGGGCGGGTGCGCGGAAACTCCCGGGCCATCCTGAAATCGCTCGCCGGGAAAGGTTGTTCAGGCAGCAGCGCCGCCGGAAAGGGGGAGAGACACGTGAAGAGAATTTTGTTTGTCTGTACGGGAAACACCTGCCGCAGTCCGATGGCGGAGGCGCTGTTCAGGGCAAAGGCGGCGGACGGCCAGTGGGAAGTCCGTTCGGCGGGAGTGGCCGCGTTCGACGGTCAGCCCGCTTCTCCGCACGTCCTGCAGGTGCTGGCGGAACGGGGCATCGAACACGATCATCAGGCCCGTCGGTTGAACGATGAAATGGTGGCCTGGGCCGATCTGATCCTGACCATGACGCAGGGCCACAAGGCGATGATTCAGGGCATGTTTCCCGGTGCCGCGGAAAAAGTGTTCACACTGCGGGAATTTGTCGGCGTGGAAGGGATGAGCGACATCGCCGACCCGTTTGGCGGTACGGTGGAGGACTACCGCCGATGCGCGGAGGAAATCGAAGAGTCGCTGGACCGGCTGTTTGACAAGTTCACAGGCTGACGTTGCGGCGCATATTGTGAAGGGATGAGGTGCTGGCAGTGGGCCAGGGCCTTCTTTTGCATGATAGGGCGAACATTTTTTGTTTCCCACTAAAAAATGTTCACTTTTTACGATGCGGATTCTGATGTATAATGGCAGAAGATCACGACACAAGCGAGGGATGGCAGGATGAAAGTGGCGATTGGCGCCGATCACGGCGGGTACAAACTGAAGGAGGAAATCAAGGGGCTGCTGACCTCGATGAACATTTCCTTTGAAGACTTCGGCTGCACCTGCGGAGATTCGGTCGATTATCCCGACTACGCGCTGCCGGTGGCGGAAAAAGTGGCGGCCGGGGAATTTGACCGCGGCATCCTGGTATGCGGGACAGGCATTGGCATGTCGATCGCAGCCAACAAGGTGCCCGGCATCCGCTGCGCACTGGTGCACGACACGTTTTCCGCGCGGGCGACCCGCGAGCACAACGACTCCAACGTACTGGCCTTGGGCGAACGGGTGATTGGTCCGGGGCTGGCGCTGGACATCGTCAAAATCTGGCTGGAGACGGAGTTCCAGGGAGGGCGTCACGCGCGCCGCGTGGAAAAAATTGCAGCGATTGAAGCCAAACATGCGGGAGTGAAGTAAGGTGGACATGCTCGCAATCGAACGGCAGGTGAGCGCGCTCGTCTCTGAAGTGGCGGAGTTGGCCGAGCTGCGGCCGGGCCAGCTTCTCGTCATCGGCTGCAGCACCAGTGAGGTGCTGGGCAAGCAGATCGGCAAAGCGGGCAGCCGGGAGGTGGCGGACGCCATTTACCGGGGCATTCGCGCCGTTCAGGAAAAACGCGGTTTTGCGCTGGCTTTTCAATGTTGTGAACATTTGAACAGAGCGCTGGTCGTGGAGCGGGAGACGCAGGAGCGCTACGGTCTGGAAGAAGTGACGGTCGTCCCCGTGCCGCAGGCGGGCGGTTCGATGGCCGCGCACGCGTACGCCCACATGGCCGATCCCGTCGTGGTGGAGCACGTTCGCGCCCACGCCGGCATCGACATTGGCGACACGCTGATCGGGATGCACCTGAGACATGTCGCCGTCCCCATTCGCCCCTCCTGCCGGACAGTGGGGGAAGCCCATGTCACCGCAGCGCGGACGCGGCCCAAGCTGATCGGCGGAGCCCGGGCGGTCTACGAACGAACACCGTCGTCGGAGAACTGTACCTAGGTCGGGCAAGCGGTATTCCTACCAATATCCCTGAGTGTAAAGAGGAGGAGACAAACCATGCTAGAGTTTTTGCGCAAGCAGGATCCGCAGGTGGCGGAAGCGATTCGACTGGAGCTGGGCAGGCAGCGCGACAAGATTGAACTGATCGCGTCCGAAAACTTTGTCAGCCGCGCCGTGATGGAAGCGATGGGCACGGTTCTGACCAACAAGTACGCGGAAGGCTACCCGGGCCGCCGCTACTACGGCGGCTGCGAGTATGTGGACATCGCGGAAAACATCGCCCGTGACCGCGTCAAGGAGCTGTTCGGGGCGGAGCACGCCAACGTGCAGCCTCACTCCGGGGCGCAGGCCAACATGGCGGTCTACTTTACCATCCTGAAACCGGGCGACACCGTGCTCGGCATGAACCTCTCCCACGGCGGACACCTGACGCACGGCAGCCCGGTCAACTTCTCCGGCACGCTGTACAACTTCGTGGAGTACGGCGTGGACAAGGATACCCACCTGATCAACTACGACGACGTCCGCGCCAAGGCACTGGAGCACAAGCCGAAGCTGATCGTCGCCGGCGCCAGCGCGTACCCGCGCACGATCGACTTTGCCAAGTTCCGCGAAATTGCCGACGAGGTCGGCGCGTATTTCATGGTGGACATGGCCCACATCGCCGGTCTCGTGGCGGCGGGACTCCACCCCAATCCGGTGCCGTATGCGCACTTTGTCACCTCCACGACCCACAAAACCCTGCGCGGTCCCCGCGGCGGCCTGATTCTCTGCAAGGAAGAGTTTGCCAAGGCGATCGACAAATCGGTATTCCCGGGCGTGCAGGGCGGTCCGCTGATGCACGTGATCGCGGCTAAGGCAGTCGCATTCGGCGAAGCGCTGCAGCCTGAATTCAAAGCGTACGCGCAGCAGATCATCAACAACGCCCAGGCTTTTGCCGAAGCGCTGAAAGCGGAAGGGCTGACGCTGGTCTCCGGCGGCACGGACAACCACCTGGTGCTGGTTGACGTGCGCAACCTCGGCTTGACCGGAAAAGTGGCGGAGCACCTGCTGGACGAAGTGAACATCACCACCAACAAAAACACGATTCCGTACGATCCGGAAAGCCCGTTCGTCACCAGCGGCGTCCGCATGGGAACGCCGGCGGTCACCAGCCGCGGCTTCGACGAAGAGGCGATGAAGGAAGTGGCGTCGATCATCGCGCTCACCCTGAAGCATCCGGAAGACGCGGCCAAGCACGAAGAGGCGCGCCAACGCGTCGCCGCTCTGTGCCAGCGCTTTCCGATGTACGAAGGGCTGACGATCTGACAGCCCCGTCGGCGGCGGGATTAAAAAATGGAAGCAGACCTCATGGAGCGATCCGTGAGGTCTGTTTTTGTTTGCTTGGCGGGAACGCCGCGGCCGGCCGGGGGATGGCCGTGAAGAGGGGGAAGATCGTGAAGATTGGGCAAATTGACGTGGACACGCTCCTTCGCTATGATGATAAGGATGTATTGATAGGGAAACGGAGGAACATGCATGAGCCGCGTATACGTGTTTGACCACCCGCTGATCCAGCATAAGCTGACCTATATCCGTGACAAGAACACGGGGACCAAGGAATTTCGCGAACTGGTAGACGAAGTGGCAACCTTGATGGGATATGAGATTACCCGCGACATGCCCTTGGAGGAGACGACCATCGAAACGCCGGTGGCGACCTGTAAAGCTCGCGTCATTTCCGGCAAAAAGGTGGGGCTGGTGCCGATTTTGCGGGCCGGTCTGGGCATGGTGGACGGTTTGCTGAAACTGATTCCCGCCGCCAAGGTGGGCCACGTCGGCCTGTACCGCGACCCGGAAACGCTGCAGCCGGTGGAGTACTACGTGAAACTTCCGTCCGATATCGCCGAGCGTGAACTGATTGTCATCGACCCGATGCTGGCGACAGGGGGGTCTGCCGCAGCGGCCATTACCGCCCTGAAAAAGCGCGGGGCGAAAAACATGAAGCTGATGTGTCTGATCGCCGCGCCGGAGGGCATCAAGCTGGTGCAGGACGAGCATCCGGACGTGGACATCTACGTCGCCGCCATCGACGAGTATCTGAACGACCACGGCTATATCGTGCCGGGCCTGGGCGACGCCGGCGACCGCCTGTTTGGGACGAAGTAGGAGAGGGAATCCGATGAAGAAGCTGAAAGTGATGACCGTATTCGGCACGCGGCCGGAAGCCATCAAGATGGCGCCGCTCGTGCACGAACTGAACAAGCATGGGGACGAGATCGAGTCGATTGTCTGCGTGACCGCCCAGCACCGGCAGATGCTGGACCAGGTGCTGGAGATCTTTGACATCCGGCCGGACATCGACTTGAATATCATGAAAGACCGGCAAACGCTGGTGCAGATTACCACCCGCGCCCTGGAAGAGCTGGATGGCGTGATGAAGGAAGTCAAGCCGGACATCGTTCTGGTGCACGGCGATACGACCACCACCTTTGTCGCCAGCCTGGCGGCGTTTTACAACCAGGTGGCGATCGGCCACGTGGAAGCGGGCCTGCGCACGTGGGACAAGTACTCCCCCTTCCCGGAGGAGATGAACCGGCAGCTCACGGGCGTGATGGCCGACCTGCACTTTGCGCCGACCGAGGGGGCGGCGGAGAACCTGCGGCGTGAAAACAAGCTGGAAGAGGCGATTTACATCACCGGCAACACGGCCATTGACGCGCTGAAAACAACCGTCCGCGACGATTACACCCATCCCGTGTTGGAGCGCGTGGCCGGCCGGAAAATGGTGCTGATGACCGCCCATCGGCGGGAGAACCTGGGCGAGCCGATGCGCCGGATTTTCCGCGCGGTCAGACGGCTGGTCGACGAACATGGCGACATTGCCGTCGTCTATCCGGTCCACCTCAACCCGGCTGTGCAGGAAGTGGCGCAGGACGTGCTGGGGGGACACGAGCGCATTCACCTGATCGAACCGCTCGACGCCTTTGACTTCCACAACTTTGCCCGCCGCGCCCACCTGATTCTGACCGATTCCGGCGGCGTCCAGGAGGAGGCGCCTTCGCTGGGCGTGCCGGTGCTGGTGCTGCGCGACACGACGGAGCGGCCGGAAGGAATCGCGGCCGGCACGCTGAAGCTGGCCGGAACCGACGAGGACCAGGTGTACGCCATGGCCGATCATCTGCTGCGCGATGCCGACGCGTACGACGCCATGGCCCGCGCCGCCAATCCGTACGGAGACGGGGAGGCTTCCCGCCGGATCGTCGAGGCGATTTTGCACCACTTCGGACGCAGAGCGGAGCGGCCGGCACCGTTCCGTCCCGGCTCCTGACGCCGGGGGACTGCTCACCCACACACCGTTTTCACAATCGCAAGGAGGCGTTGATGAAACGCCTCCTTTTTGCTGTCCGCTAAAACGGGCGGTGCGGCAGGTTTCCCCGATGGTCAGTATTTCCAGCAAAGAATGTGCCCAAAAATATGAAACTATCCGCTTTCTCGCGCGTCTATTATGTAGCTGAGATAGTATGAAACAAGAGAGATAGGAGAGGAGTTACCAACATGAGAGGGCGGAAGGTTGTCTCGCTTCTCACGGCTGCCGCGGTAGCGTGGGGAGCTTTTGTTCCGTTTGCGCCGGTTGCGGTCCAAGTGGCACAGGCGAGGGCGGAAACAAGCGCCTTGCAGATGATGTGGGAGACCCCGATCGGGGAAGGGACCACGTTGCAGAAATATACGAAGTCGTTCGGAGGCCAGCAGATCACCGTTATGGTGACCAAGGTGGACCTGAACAATCCCTACGTGGAGGTCAAGCCGGTCTACGGCACCAACGGCAAGCTGACCGAGCGGCAGACGGTTACCCAGATGGCCCGGGAGACCGGCGCCATTGCGGCCATCAACGCCGACTTCTTCAACATGACCAAACGGGGCGCGCCGTTTGGCATTGTCATGAAGGACAAGCAGTTGATCTCGTCGATGGGGCACATCTCCTACTGGTACAGTCTGGGGATTACCAGCGACAAAAACGCGGCCATCGAAAAATTCGGCTTTACCGGAAAAGTGACGGCACAAAACGGCAATTCGTTTCCGCTGCAGGGGCTCAACAAGGAAGAATACAATCCCAGCGAAGGGCGGAAAAGTCACGAGAACCAGTTGAACCTGTATACGCCGGCGTTCGGCAAGACCAGCCTCGGCGCCATTCCCGGCTACAAGGACGTCGTCGAAGTACTGTTTGTGGACAACGTGGCCAAGGAAGTGCGCATCAACCAACCCGGCTTTTACATACCGTACAACGGCTACGTGCTGTGGGGACACGGCGCGGCGGCCAACTTCCTGAAGCAAAACTTCCCGGTGGGGTCAAGGGCGACCGTCGAGTACCAGACGACGCCGCTCAATCAGGACTGGGTACAGGCGGTGGGAGGAAACGTGCTGCTGGTCGATCAGGGCAAACCGCTCCCCTCGTTCCCGGCCGACAAATCGATTCTCTCGATCAACGCCCGCACCGCTGTCGGCGTCTCCCGGGACGGCAAGACGCTGTACATGGTGACGGTGGACGCGAGCAAAGGCGTCTATCTGGATGAACTGGCCAAGATCATGGCCGAACTGGGTTCCTGGCGCGCGGTGAACTTCGACGGCGGCGGTTCGACCACCTTGGCCGTGCGCATGTTGGGCGAAACGCACGCCAGCCTGGCCAACCAGCCGAAAGACGGCGCGGAACGGCGGGTCCCGACCGGACTGGCCGTGTACAACACGGCGCCGCCGGGAGAACTGGCCGGCTTCCGGATCTTCGGCCCGGCAGAGATGCTGATCGGCCAAACGGCGGAGTTTACGACCAAGGCGTACGACACCCACTACCAGCCGTACGCAGTCAACCCGTCCACCATCGTCTGGGAGGCCGGGGACGCGGGATCGTTTAACGGCCAGCGCTTCACCCCGACCCGTTCGGGACAGGTGTCGGTTACGGCGCGCGTGGGCAGCGTGGCGTCGAGCAAAGAGGTGCACGTCATCTCCGGCAGCGAGGTGCAGCAGATCGTCGTCTCGCCCAATCCGATCACCATCGCGCCCGGACAGGCGCTTACCCTGGACGTGAAGATCAAGACGAAAAAGGGACAGCTTCTCCAGGCGACCCCGCTCAGCGTCCAGACCAGCGTCAATTCGGCAGCCGCGACGGTAAACGACAAGCTGCAGCTCGTCGCGGGACAAGAGCCGGGCAGCGGGACGCTGACCGTATCGTACGACGGCGTCACCACCAGCGTGCCGTTCGTCGTCGGGCAGTTTGAGCAGCCGTGGCTTACCTTTGACAACCAGACGGGCATGCACCATGCGGCCGTGCCGGCTTCGATCAGCAACAGCGGATCGTTTACGGCGGTATCCGATCCGGTCTTCCGCACCCGCAAGGCAGCCAAGCTGGTCTACAACTTCTCCGGCGCTCCGGCGACCGAACTGCGCATCGCCTACGGCCGCGTCGGGTCCCAACCGGTGACCATTCCGGGCAAACCGATCGGCATGGGACTGTGGGTGTACGGAGACAACAGCAAGCACTGGCTGCGCGCGGAGGTTATCGACGCCAACGGCAAGACCGTCTACGTCGACCTGGCCCAGGCGATCGACTGGAGCGGATGGAAGCAGGTCAAGGGGTACTTCCCGGCCAATGCGGCCTACCCGCTGAAGCTGAAGAGCATCTACGTCGTTGACCGCCCCGATGACGGCAACCGGCACGACAAGGGAACGCTTTACTTCGACGAGGTCTCCCTGCTCCTGCCGAGCACGGCCGGCAGTCAGCCGTCCGGCAGGGACGTGGCGCCGGAGACGCCAGGAACACTTTCCCTGGGAGCCGAATTGGACCTCGGCTATTCGTTCGTGCGTACGGCGTCATTCCTGCAGTCGGCCTCGATCAAGGTCAATTCGATCGTGCAGCAGCCGCTCCCCGGTTACGTGCCGGCCGACTACTCGTTTACCATCAAGCCGGGCGCTTTGAAGGAAGGCCAGCAGGACCAAATCTCCACGTCGCCGGTGACGCTGACGCTGACGCCGAAGCAGTGGCTGCCGGGCAAAGGCGTGGGCCTGCTGTACGTGAACGAGGCAAACAAGACGTTTGACCAGATCCCCGGCACCGTCAACGCGAAGGGGCAGTGGGTGTACGAAGTGAACGCCTACGGCACGTACATCCCGTACTACCTGGACGGAGGCGGCGTCGCCTTCACGGACATCGCCAACCACCCGGCAAAGGCGGAAATCACCTACATGGCGCAAAAAGGCTTGGTCAAGGGGCTGACGGAAACCACGTTCGGCCCCGAGGTCCCGCTGACCCGCGCCCAGTTTGTCACGCTGCTGGCCCGGACGTTCGAGTGGGAGCTGCCGTCCTCGCCGAAGCTCACCTTCAAGGACAAAATCCCGGCGTACGCGCAGGGGGCGGTGCAGGTGGCGCTCTCCAAAGGGCTGGTCAAAGGGTACCCGGACAAGACGTTCCGTCCCGACCAACCGGTGACCCGGGCGGAAGCGGCCGTGATCCTCGACCGCGTGCTGAAACAAAAGGGGACGACGGCCAAGGCGCTCTCCGACAAGCAGGCATGGCCCGCCTGGGCTGCTTCGTCGATTACCAACGTCGTCGGGCTGGGGCTGATCGACCCGGTCGGCAGCAGGTTTGAGCCGAACAAGCCGACCACCCGTGCGGTTTGCGTCGTGGCGCTGTACCGGATTCTGCAGAAAAAATAAAAGTTCGAATTTCGACGAAAGACCGAGTTCTTCCCGAGGGAAGGGCCCGGTCTTTTGTCCTGTTTTTGGAGGGGTCCCCAAAAATCCTTTGCGAAAATTTGTTAACTAAAATACAATTGTGGTTAACAAAACGTTTTCCGAATATTTGTGCCGAAGGAGGGGACCGGGTTGTCGCATACGCATACCTACGAAGAATTGGCACGAAAAAACAAGCAGTACCTCTGGCATCCGTTCACGCAAATGAAGGACTACGTGGCGGAAGACCCGCTGATCATCGCGCGGGGCGAGGGGATCAAGCTGATTGACGTGAACGGCAAGGCCTATTACGACGGGTTTTCGTCCGTCTGGCTGAACGTTCACGGCCACAACGTGCCGGAGCTGAACCGGGCGATTGTCGAGCAGTTGGAGCAGGTGGCGCACTCCACCCTGCTGGGCATGGCCAATGTGCCGTCCATCTTGCTGGCGGAGCAGCTTGTCCGCATCGCGCCCGACGGCTTGACCAAGGTGTTCTACTCCGACAGCGGGGCGACCGCCGTGGAGATCGCCTTGAAAATGGCGTTTCAGTACTGGCAGAACATCGGCGTCACCGGCAAGCGTTCCTTTATCACCATGAACAACGCCTATCACGGGGATACGATCGGCGCCGTCAGTGTCGGGGCGATTCCGCTGTACCACGAGGTGTACCGGCCGCTGCTCTTTTCCTCGTATACGATCCCGTACCCCTATCCGTATCGTCACGAGGGAGAGCGGTCCGCCGCCGAAGAGACGCTTGCCTGTCTGGAGCGGCTGCTGGACGAGAAGGCGGACGAGATCGCCGCGCTGATCGTGGAGCCGATCGTCCAGGGGGCGAGCGGGATGATCATCATGCCCGACGGCTGCCTGAAGCAGATGGCCGATATGGCCCGGGCCTACGGCGTGCTGCTGATCGCCGACGAAGTGGCTACCGGTTTCGGCCGCACCGGCAGGATGTTCGCCTGCGAGCACGAAGGCGTGACGCCGGACATCATGGCGGTAGCGAAAGGGATTACCGGCGGCTATCTGCCGGTTGCCGCGACGCTGACCACGGACCGGGTGTACGACGCCTTTTACGCCGACTACAAGGAGCAGAAGACGTTTTTCCACGGTCACTCCTACACCGGCAATCCGCTCGGCTGCGCCGTCGCCCTGGCCAACTTGCGTCTGATGGAAGAGCGGCGGATCGTCGAGGGGGTGGCGGAAAAATCGCGCCGCCTGGCGAAGCTGCTGGCGCCGCTGTCCGATTTTGCCCACGTGGGAGAGGTGCGGCAAAAAGGATTTATGGTCGGCATCGAACTGGTGCGGGACAAACAGACCAAAGAGCCGTATCACTGGGATGAGCGGATCGGCGTCCGGGTCTGCCGACGGGCGCGGGAAAACGGGCTGCTGACCCGGCCGCTGGGCAACGTCGTCGTGCTGATCCCGCCGCTGGTCAGCACGGAGGACGAACTGGCGGAGATGGTGGGCATTCTGGCGGAATCGATCGAGGACGTAACCGCGGCAGCCGCGGTCAAAGGAGCGTGACACGGATGGGAGACGGATGCTTCGCCGGCTTGTTCGTCGCCGGCACCGACACCGAGGTGGGGAAAACCGTTGTGACGGGCGGACTGGCCGCCGCCCTGCGCGAGGACGGCCTGGATCTGGGGGTATGGAAGCCGGTCCAATCGGGGGGAGAAACGGAAGAAGAGCGGGATTCGTACCGCCTGCGCACGCTTTCGGGCGTAGCCGACGCCTGTGACGAGATCGCCCCGTTTTCCTTTCCCGCGCCGCTGACCCCGCTGCTTGCCGCCGAGGCGGCGGGCGTCAGCCTTTCCCTGGAGCGGATCATCGCGTCCGGTCAGCCGCTCAAACGTCGGCACGATGCGCTGCTGGTGGAAGGCGCGGGCGGATTGGCGGTTCCCTTGACGAGGAACGAAATGATGATTGATCTGGCCGCCCGCCTCGGCATGCCGCTTTTGCTCGTGGGTCGTGCCGGTCTGGGGACGATCAACCACACGCTGCTGTCGGTGGAGTACGCCAGACAGCGGGGCATCACGGTGGCGGGGGTCATCCTGAACGGCTGCCGCACGGGCGACGGCGACCGGAGCGTGGAAAGCAACGCGGCCATGATTGAACGATTCGGCGATGTGCCCGTGCTCGGGCAGATTCCCTGGTTGGAAGGGAACGTTACCCGGGCCGGTGTGATCGAGGCGATACGCCGCCACGCAGATGTGGAGCGCATTCGCGGCTGGGTGGAGAAAAGCATGCTGCAAAAAGGAGAGGGTTGCCGATGAATCGAGTGGGGACGGCCGTCAACTGGACGGATTACGCGGAAAAAGCGCTGGCCGGGGAAGGGCTGTCGCGGGAGGAGGCGCTGTCCGTGCTGCGGGCGGACGATGACGACATCCTGCCGCTCATGCACGCCGCTTTTCGCGTTCGAAAGCGCTACTACGGGAAAAAGGTAAAGCTGAACATGATCATCAACGCCAAGAGCGGGCTGTGTCCCGAAGACTGCGGCTACTGTTCGCAGTCGATCGTCTCCAGCGCGCCGATCCAAAAGTACACGCTGCTGGACAAGGAGACCCTCCTGGCGGGAGCGCGTGAGGCGCTGAACCGCAAGGCCGGCACCTACTGCATCGTCGCCTCCGGACGGGGCCCCACGGACAAGGAGCTGGAGCAGGTGATCGAGGCGGTCAGGGAGATTCGCGCCACCATGCCGCTGAAAATCTGCGCGTGTCTCGGTCTGTTGAGCGGGGAACAGGCGGCCCGGCTGGCGGAGGCGGGCGTCCACCGCTACAACCACAACCTGAATACCAGCCGCGCCAACTATAGCAACATCACGTCGACCCATACCTACGATCAGCGCGTGGAAACGGTGGAAACCGTGAAGCAGTCGGGGATGTCCCCCTGCTCCGGGGTGATCATCGGGATGGGAGAAAGCGACGAGGAGATCGTCGAGATGGCGTATGCGCTGCGCGAGCTGGACGCCGATTCCATCCCGGTCAATTTCCTCAACGCGATCCCCGGCACGCCGCTGGAAGGATACGGGCGGACGCCGGCCCTGCGTGCGCTCAAGGTGCTGGCGCTGTTCCGGTTTGTCTGTCCGACCAAGGAAATCCGCGTCGCCGGCGGGCGCGAGGTCAACCTGCGGACCCTGCAGCCGCTGGCCCTGTACGCGGCCAACTCCATTTTCGTCGGCGATTACCTGACCACGCCCGGCCAGGAGATTACGACCGACCATCAGATGATAGAAGATCTCGGCTTCGAGATTGAGCGCTGCGCGCTGCAGGAGTGAGGCGGATGAACGGAACCGGCTTTTGCGACTGGATGGAAGCGGAGCTGGATGCGCTCCGGCAGCAGTCCCTGAACCGGTGCCTGCGCATCGTGGACGACCGCGGGGAGGAAGGCGGCAAATGGCTGACGGTTGGCGGCAGGCGGCTGTTGAACCTCTCCTCCAACGACTACCTGGGCCTGGCGGGCGATCCCCGGATCGCCGATGCCGCCCGTCAGGCGGCGGAACAATGGGGAGTGGGAGCGGCCGCCTCCCGGTTGATTTGCGGCAATCACCGCTGGTATGCCGATCTGGAAGAACGTCTGGCCGAATGGAAGCAGCGGGAAGCGGCCCTGGTCTTCGCCAACGGCTACATGGCCAATCTGGGGGTAATCGCCGCGCTGGTCGGGCGGGAGGACGCGGTGTTCAGCGACCGGCTGAACCACGCGAGCATCGTCGACGGCATCATTCTCAGCCGCGCCCGCCATTACCGCTACCGCCACAACGATCCGGAGCACCTGGAGCACCTGTTGAAAAAGCACGCCGGACACCGCCGCGCCCTGATCGTCACCGATGCCGTCTTTTCCATGGACGGAGATGCGGCGCCGCTGCGCGAACTGGTGGAGCTCAAAGCGCGCTACGGCGCGATGCTGATGGTGGACGAGGCCCATGCCGGCGGCGTGAGAGGCAGACGGGGGGAGGGGCTGTGTCACGAACTGGGACTGCACGACCGGGTGGATGTGATCATGGGCACGTTCAGCAAGGCGTTTGGCGTGTACGGCGCCTACATCTGCGCCGACCGCGTGCTGATCGACTACCTGGTGACGAAGACGCGTCCGCTGATCTACTCCACCGGGCTGCCGCCGATGGTGGTGGCCGCCGTCCGCAAGGCGCTGGAAGTGGTGCAGGAGGAAGGCTGGCGCCGCACCCGGCTCAGGGAAAACAGCGCCTGGTTTCGCCGGCGGCTGCAGGCGTGCGGTTTTGCGGTCGGGGAGGGCGACTCGCCGATCGTCCCATGGATCGTCGGCGACAACAGGCAGGCGCTCCGGTTGAGTCAACGTCTGGAGGAGCGGGGAATCGCCGCCGTCGCCATCCGCCCCCCGACCGTACCGGAAGGCACCGCCCGCATCCGCTTTTCCCTGATGGCGACGCATACGCGTGAGGAGCTGGAGGAGGTTATTCGGCAGATGCAGTTCGCTGCGGCAGCCCGGGAGGAGGAGACGGGATGAAGGCGGCGATGCTGTGGCTGAACGGGTGGGGGATGTCCAACGAGGCGTGGCGCGGCATGCGCAGCCAGTTTCCGGAGTGTGAGCACACCGTCCCCGACCTGTCCAGGGCGGACCGGCCTGAAGCGTTTTACGAGATCGCCCGTCAGGCGGCCTTATCGACCGCTTCCCTGCCGCTGATCGCGGTCGGCTGGTCGCTGGGCGGGATGCTGGCGCAGCGGCTGGCGGCCGAGGGATTGGCCGTGGGGCTCGTCTT
This sequence comes from Brevibacillus thermoruber 423, assembly GCF_000454065.1. Classification (GTDB taxonomy): domain Bacteria; phylum Bacillota; class Bacilli; order Brevibacillales; family Brevibacillaceae; genus Brevibacillus; species Brevibacillus thermoruber. The sequence continues at coordinate 168,440 of NZ_KE695653.1, read as the reverse complement.
GATCGGCACGACGGCGCGGTTTGTCCGTCCCCGCGAGGAGCGGCGGCTTGGCTGGCTGGACGCGCAGGTGCAGCGGATGGAGCGGGCGCTGTACGCGGATCGGACGGGCGTGATGCGGACGTTTTGGCAGTCGATGTTTACGGCGGAGGAGCGGCAGCGTGACCGTGCCGATCCGTCCGTCTCTTTTTGCGACGCATGGCCCCTGTCGGCGCTCGCGGCCGGACTGTCCTACCTGCGCGAGGAAGACCTCCGTCCGCTTCTCGGGAGCATCACCTGCCCGACGCTGGTGATTCACGGGACGGCCGACGGGATCTGCCCATTCGCGGCAGGGGAGGAATTGGCCGCGAGGATACCGGCGGCCCGGCTGGAGGCAATCGACGGGGGCGGCCACGCGCTGCCGCTCGTCCATCGTCAGGCGGTGGCGGAGGCGATCAAAAGGATGGTGGAACACGGTGTGGAAAGCAGCAGTTAGCAGACGGTTCAGTGATAAGGCGGACACCTACGATCGGTACGCCCTGGTGCAGCGGGAGATGGCGGCGGAACTGGCGGCAGCGCTGGAGGCTGAGATGCCGCCGGCGGAGTCGGTTCGCCGGGTGGTGGAAGTCGGCTGCGGAACGGGCGGTTTGACCAGCCTGCTCAGCGGCCGCTGCGGCAGCACGGAGTACCTGGCGCTGGACATCGCGCCGGGCATGCTGGAAGCGGCGCGGCGACGCCTTGGCCCGACCGGGCAGACGTGCCGGTTTGTGCTGGCCGACGTCGAGGAATGGGTCTGGCAGCAGGCGGAGCAGTGGGCCGATCTGATCGTCTCCAGCGCCTGTTTTCAATGGCTGCGGCAGCCGGAGAGGACGGTGGAGGGGCTGTACCGGCTGCTGCGGCCGGGCGGCTCGCTGCGCTTTGCCACCTTTGGGCCGCGGACGTTTTGGGAACTGCACGACTCGTTCGCGGCGGCCTACCGCAAGCTCCAGCGTGAGCCGCAGCGGCACGGGCTGTCGTTCTGCACGCCGGACGAGTGGCGGGCGATGCTGGATAGGGCCGGTTTTGCCGGCGTGCGGGTACGTACCCGGGAGGTGCGGCTCCACTATCCGGACGTGCGCTCGTTTTTGCACGCGGTCAAGGGGATCGGCGCCAGCACCGGTCCGGCGTCGGACAGCGCCGGGTTGGGTCAGCGGCGGCTGCTGACGGAAATGATGGAGGCGTACCGGAGCCGTTTTGGCGGAGCGGAGGGCATTCCCGTCACGTACGAACTGGTCTATGCGGCGGCTGAGCGGCCCGAGGGAAGGTAAAAATCGGTTCGCCCGGAACGGCAGGATATTTTGCGAAAAAAGGGAATTGTATGAGGAAAACCATCATCCTGTTTTCCAAGGAGTGATCCAGATGAGTCAGAAAGAGGTAGTGATCGCCAGCGCAGTGCGCACGGCCATCGGCAGTTTTCAGGGATCGCTGTCCGGCGTCAGCGCGCCGCAGTTGGGAGCCGTCGTGCTGGAGGCGGCTTTGCAGCGGGCGGGCGTTGCGAAGGAAGCGGTGGACGAAGTGATCATGGGCAACGTGCTGCAGGCGGGATTGGGACAAAATCCGGCGCGCCAGGCGGCGATCCGCGCGGGACTGCCGCAGGAGACGCCGTCGATGACGATCAACAAGGTATGCGGCTCCGGATTGAAAGCGGTTCACCTGGCCGCCCAGGCGATTCTCTGCGGCGACGCCGACGTGGTGCTGGCCGGGGGCATGGAAAACATGAGCCAGGCCCCGTACCTGCTGGAAGGGGCCCGCAGCGGCTACCGGATGGGCGATCAAAAGGTGGTCGACTCGATGATCCGCGACGGCTTGTGGTGTGCGTTTAACGATTATCACATGGGCATCACGGCGGAAAACCTCTGTGCCGAGTACGGGATCAGCCGGGAAGAGCAGGATGAGTTTGCCGCCTGGAGCCAGGAAAAAGCGCAGCGCGCCCTGGCCGAGGGGCGTTTTCGCGACGAGATCGTGCCGGTGCCGATTCCGCAGAAAAAAGGGGACCCGGTCCTGTTTGAGGTGGATGAATTTCCCCGCGCGGGCGTGACCGTGGAGTCGCTCGGCAAGCTGCGGCCGGCTTTCAAAAAGGACGGAACGGTGACCGCGGGCAACGCGTCGGGCATCAACGACGGAGCGGCCGCCCTGTTGATCATGTCGGGCGAAAAGGCGGCCGAGCTGGGCGTGAAGCCGCTGGCCCGGATCGTCGCCAACGCCAGCGCCGGGGTCAACCCCAGCATCATGGGCATCGGACCCGTACCGGCGACGCAGCGGGTGCTGGCCAAGGCGGGACTCTCCCTGGACGAGATCGATCTGATCGAGGCCAACGAGGCGTTCGCCGCCCAGTCGCTGGCGGTCGGAAAGGCGCTGGGCATCCCGCGCGACAAACTGAACGTAAACGGCGGCGCGATCGCCCTCGGACACCCGATCGGCGCCAGCGGTGCGCGCGTGCTGGTCACGCTGATTCACGAATTGCACAAGCGCCCGGGGGTAAAATATGGATTGGCGACGCTGTGCATCGGAGGCGGACAAGGGGTGGCCATCGTCGTCGAGAAACTGTAAGCGGACAGACCTCGGTTTCCATGCTCCCGGTGACGTACAACTTGGCGGTTTTTGTAAGAAAACGTTCGCTGTTTTCAAATGTGAACGCTTTGTGTACAGAACGAGCCGCACGTTGACAAAGGGAATAAATCTTCGTTAATATGGATGAGGGCAAAGGGGCACTTGACACCTGCCCTCTCCTTGTGTATGAAAGGGGGCGGTCCAGTGCCGAAAATCGATAATCCGTGGCGGGCCATCACGCTGGTCAGCCTGATCGGCGCCGATCTGGCCGTCTGCGTCATCGCAGGCGTCTATCTGGGCAGGTACGTCGACAGCCTGCTGGCCACCAAACCGTGGTTCATGATGATCGGATTGCTCGCCGGATTGGGTATAGGCGTGTACAGCGTCTACCGCATAGTCCGCGGTTACCTGTAGGGAGATTGAACATGCAAACGTTTACTTCGGCTATGCGAGCGGCTTTCCGCTATGCTTTTGTTTGTATGGCCCTGGTTGCGATACTCTGGGCCCTGTTGCCTCAGTATCGAATGTTTTTGCAAAGCCTCCTGCTTGGTATGGGCGGAAGTGTCCTCAGCGGCACGCTGCTGGCCAGCAAAACCTGGCGGATCGGCCAGATGGCTGTCGATCCGAACGTGCGGCCGAAAGGAACCGGCATGCTGCAGCGCCTTCTCGTGGCCGGATTTGCCGTCTTTATGACAATCCGCTTTCCCCACCTGTTTGTGCTCTCTGGCGTGCTGATCGGCCTTTTCCTCTTTCAAGTCTTAGGCTTCTTTTTTGTTTATCGCTCCTTCAAATAGATAGGTTGGCAAGCATTTTTTCGTTCTGATTTGCTGGTGCAACAGATTCGCGCGGAAGAAAGGGGTGAAATACATGCATTACTCTCTGCGATTCGAATGGTTGGGCATGGTGTTTGACATCTCGACCATCATTGCGATTGTGGTAACAGCCTTGATTGTGCTGTTCTTCTGCATCGGGATGACCCGCAACCTCACCTCTGGCGTTCCCGGAGGCAGGCAAAACGTGATGGAGTGGATTGTCGACTTCGTCACCGGCATCACCAAAAGCTACATCGAGCCGAAAAAGGCCGCCGGTTTTGTCTCGCTGGCGCTGACGCTGTTCCTCTACATCTTCATCGGGAACCAGTTGGGCCTTCTGTTCAACGTGAACACGGCGATTCACAACGATCCTGTGGAGAAGCAGTATGTGAGCGATACCGTCAAAGACATGCTGACGCTCTCCACGACGGAAGAGGCCAAGAAGGAAAAGCTGGCGAAGCTGGAGGAGGAGATTAACGATCCTCACGGCCACGGCGCCTCCATCGGCTGGTGGAAATCGCCGACCGCCACTCCGAGCGTAACCTTTGCGCTGGCGTTGGTGGTTCTTCTGTACGCCCACTACCTGGGGATGAAGAAAAGCTTTGGCGGCTGGCTCAAGCACACGTTCCTGAACCCGATTCACATCCTCGAAGAGTTCATCATCAAGCCGCTGACGCTTCCGTTGCGTCTATTCGGTAACATCTTCGCGGGCGAGGTTCTCATCGCGTTCCTGCTTAGCGTGGGGATCTTCGGCAGCATTCCGCTGTTCCTGTGGCTGGGCTACTCCGTATTCGTCGGCTCGGTCCAAGCCTTTATCTTCACCACGCTGGCGATGGTGTACATTTCTCAACAAGTGAATGACCAACATTAATTCGCAGTAGATGTTTATTTTTCACAACACTAAGGAGGTATTTTTACAATGGAAGGTTTGGCTCTTGCAATCGGTATCGTATTTGGTCTGGCTGCTCTGGGTGCAGCAATCGGCAACTCCCTGGTAATTTCCCGTACAATTGAAGGCGTAGCTCGCCAACCGGAAGCACGCGGTAACCTGATGGGTCTGATGTTCCTCGGTCTCGGTCTCGTCGAGGCGGTTCCGATTATCGCGGTTGCGATTGGTTTCATCCTCTTCGGTCGTCTGTAAGCGAGCGAACAATCGAAACGATAGGCGGGGGCTTGACCTTCGCCTCTATTTTGGTCAATGGGCGGTGAACGCGTTCCCATTGACACCGGTGTCGGCTGAGCGCGACGTCCCGTACGGCGCACCGCCGACACTCGCACATCTTGTGCGTCGCTGCGCGGCTCGCCTCGCCAGGTGCGCGGCGATGCCACGTTTTCTTGCGGAAACAAACGGCTTTACCCGTAGAGATACATTCTCCTGTTTGCAAGGAAGGAGTGAAACGAATGCTCGACTTTGGTGCCGTAGCCCTCGAATGGGGCTCGCTCTTGACCCAAGCTATCGTATTCCTGCTGCTGCTGCTGGCGGTTCGCAAGTTTGCCATGGGCCCGATCGTGGCTGTCATGGAAAAGCGTCGTCAGCATATCGAATCCGAAATCACCACGGCTGAGCGCAGCCGCAAAGAAGCGGAAGCACTGTTGGCCGAACAGCGCCGCGTGCTGGACGAAGCTCGCCTCGAAGCCAAATCGATCATCGACCGCGCGACGAAGCAGGCGTCCGATGAAGCAGCCAAAATCGTGGCTGACGCCCAAGCTGCCGCTGAACGTCTGAAAGCGGACGCAAGCGCGGAACTGGCGCGTGAAGTGGAGAAAGCGAAAGCGGAACTGCGCGACCAAATGACCGGTCTGTCCGTTCTGCTCGCGTCCAAGATCATCGAGAAAGAACTGGATGAAGCGACGCAAAAAGCGACTGTTGACAAATTCCTCGCTCAAGTGGGAGATCGCCTATGAGCGGCGCGGTAAGCAAGCGCTACGCTCGCGCCCTGTTTGAAGTAGCCAGCGAGCGTGGGAAGCTCGACCAGATTGAAGCGGATCTGAAGGCGGTCGTGGACGCGATTGAACAGAACGCCGATCTGAGCAAGATCCTGCTCCACCCGCACATCGCGCGTGCGGCGAAAAAATCGCTGGCCGACGACCTGTTCAAAAGCCATGTGAGCGAAGAGACGCACAACTTCCTCAACGTCCTGATCGACAACGGACGCGAGGGACAACTGGTGGACATCTACCGCTCCTTTGTGCGGATGGCCAACGACGCGCGCGGCATCGCCGAAGCGACCGTGACCAGCGCCAAGCCGCTGAGTGCCGAAGAACAGGCGGAGCTGGCGGAAAAGCTCGGACAAAAGCTGAACAAAAAGCTGCGCGTGCAAACGGTCGTGGACCCGTCCATTCTGGGCGGCGTCGTGATCAAGATCGGCGACCGGCTGTACGACGGCAGCATCAAGACGAAACTGGAACACTTCGCGCATCAGCAATAAGATCGTTTGGATGAATGGGGTGAATAATAGTGAGTGCAATCAGACCAGAAGAGATTAGCTCCCTCATCAAAGAGCGGATCGCTAATTTTACATCTGAAATCGAAGTTGTGGACGTAGGCACGGTCATTCAGATCGGTGACGGTATCGCACGCGTTCACGGTTTGGAAAAAGCCATGGCGGGGGAACTGCTCGAGTTCCAAAACGGCGTCATGGGCATGGTACTCAACTTGGAAGAGGACAACGTGGGTGTCGTTATTCTCGGTCCGTTCCGCGACATTAAAGAAGGCGACACCGTTAAGCGCACCGGCCGCATCATGGAGGTGCCGGTGGGCGAAGCGCTGCTCGGCCGCGTGGTAAACCCGCTCGGTCAGCCGCTCGACGGCCTCGGCCCGATCAACACGACGCAATTCCGTCCGGTCGAAAGCCCGGCCCCTGGAGTTATGGCGCGTAAATCCGTTCACGAGCCGCTGCAAACCGGTATCAAGGCGATCGACGCGATGATTCCGATCGGCCGCGGTCAGCGCGAGCTGATCATCGGTGACCGCCAAACCGGTAAAACGGCTGTGGCGCTGGACACCATCATCAACCAAAAAGGCCAAAACATGATTTGTATCTACGTGGCAATCGGCCAAAAGCAATCGACCGTTGCCAACATCGTGGAAACCCTGCGCAAGCACGGTGCCCTGGAGTACACCATCGTGGTGTCCGCGACGGCGTCCGACCCGGCTCCGCTCCTGTTCCTGGCTCCGTACGCAGGTGTAACCATGGGTGAATACTTCATGTACAAAGGACAGCACGTCCTCTGCGTGTACGACGACCTGTCCAAGCAAGCGGCGGCATACCGCGAAATGTCCCTCCTGCTCCGCCGTCCTCCGGGCCGCGAAGCGTATCCGGGTGACGTCTTCTACCTGCACTCCCGTCTGCTGGAGCGCGCTGCGAAGCTCTCCGACGAGATGGGCGCCGGTTCCCTGACCGCACTGCCGTTCATCGAAACGCAAGCGGGTGACATTTCCGCGTACATTCCGACCAACGTGATCTCCATCACCGACGGTCAGATCTTCCTGGAGACCGACCTGTTCAACGCCGGTCAGCGCCCTGCGGTAAACACGGGTCTTTCCGTATCCCGCGTAGGTGGTGCGGCGCAGATCAAGGCGATGAAAAAGGTAGCCGGTCCGCTCAAGCTGGAGCTGGCCCAATACCGCGAGCTGGCAGCGTTTGCGCAGTTCGGTTCCGACCTGGACAAGGCGACGCAAGCCCGTTTGACCCGCGGTCAGCGCCTGATGGAAATCATGAAACAAAACCAATTCGATCCGATGCCGGTGGAGAAGCAGGTTGCCATCATCTACACGGCAACCAAAGGCTATCTCGACGATATTCCGGTAGAGGATGTACGCCGTTTCGAGAAGGAATTCCTCTCCTACCTCGATTCCAACAAGCCGCAACTGCTGGAACACATTCGCACGACGAAAGAGCTTCCGGATGAAAAAGAACTGAACGCAGCGATCGAAGAGTTCAAAAAAGGCTTTTCGGTTAGCCGCTAAGCGGATATAGAATGAGATCTGTTGCATGCCGGCCGTCTGCGGTTCGGCATGCACCCCCAAGGTGGTGAAAAGTGAGTGGCTAAAGGAATACGCGAAATTCGAGGCCGTATCAAAAGCTTTAAGAATACGCGTCAAATCACCAAGGCGATGAAGATGATGGCGGCAGCGAGACTTCGCCGCGCCCAGGAGAAAGCGGAAGCGGCACGTCCGTACGCGCGCAAGATCCGGGAGGTCATTGCCAGCATCGCGAGCGGCACGACTGCGGTAAAACATCCGATGCTGGAATCCCGGCCGGTGAAAAAGACCGGGTACATCGTCATCACCTCGGACCGCGGCATGGCTGGCGGCTATAACGGAAACATCATTCGGAAAGTGCTCCAGACCATCAAGGAAAAGCACAAATCGCAGGACGAATACGCCATCTTTGTGCTGGGGCGCAAAGGGCGCGATTTTTTCCGCAAGCGCAACTACCCGGTCATCGATGAGGTCGTGGGACTGCCGGGCAACCCGACGTTTGCCGACATCAAGAAAATCGCCAGCGCGGCGGTTCAGATGTTTGCCGACGAAAAAATCGACGAGCTGTACCTTTGCTACAATGAATTCCAAAGTGCCATTTCGCAAGTGCCGACGGTCACCCGCCTGCTCCCGCTGAACGCTGTGGAGAGCGGGGAGCAGCGCAAGGTGAACTACGAATACGAACCGTCCGCCGAAGAAGTGCTGTCGGTGCTGCTGCCGAAATATGCAGAAACGCTCGTGTACAGCGCACTCCTGGATGCGAAGGCGTCCGAGGAAGGAGCCCGCATGACCGCGATGGGCAACGCAACGGACAATGCAACCGCCATGATCGACAAACTGACGCTGGAGTACAACCGTGCCCGTCAGGCGGCCATTACCCAAGAGATCTCCGAAATCGTCGCAGGTGCGAATGCGCAAGCGTAATGTCTAGGTAAACGCCCAAATCAGTTTCACAGGAGGGAAGAAGTAAGATGGCGAAAGGACGCGTGGTTCAGGTAATGGGTCCCGTTGTAGACATCGAGTTTGAACGCGGACACCTGCCTGCCATTTACAATGCGATCAAGATTCAACACAAAGCGCAAAACGCGGGTGAGCGCGACATTGATTTGACCGTTGAGGTTGCGGTTCACCTGGGCGACAACCGCGTACGTACCGTTGCGATGGCATCCACCGACGGTCTTGTGCGCGGCATGGAAGCGATTGACACCGGTGCTCCGATTTCTGTACCGGTTGGTCAGGTAACTCTGGGCCGTGTATTCAACGTGCTGGGCGAACCGATCGACCTGAAGGAACTGGGCGAAGTGGAGCGCCGTGACCCGATCCACCGCAAAGCGCCGGAATTTGTGGAACAAGCGACGACCGTAGAAATTCTCGAAACCGGGATCAAGGTGATCGACCTGCTCGCGCCGTACATCAAGGGCGGCAAGATCGGTCTGTTCGGCGGTGCCGGCGTAGGGAAAACCGTTACCATCCAAGAGCTGATCAACAACATCGCGCAGGAGCACGGCGGTATCTCCGTATTCGCCGGCGTAGGCGAGCGCACGCGTGAAGGGAACGACCTGTACCACGAGATGAAAGACGCAGGCGTTCTGCCGAAAACCGCGATGGTGTTCGGTCAGATGAACGAACCGCCGGGTGCGCGTCTGCGCGTGGCGCTGACCGGTCTGACCATGGCGGAGTACTTCCGCGACGAAGAAGGCCGCGACGTGCTGCTGTTCATCGACAACATCTTCCGCTTTACCCAGGCGGGTTCCGAGGTATCCGCGCTGCTGGGCCGCATGCCGTCCGCGGTAGGTTACCAGCCGACGCTGGCAACCGAGATGGGGCAACTGCAAGAGCGCATTACCTCCACGAAAAAAGGTTCCGTAACGTCCATCCAGGCGATCTACGTACCGGCGGACGACTACACCGACCCGGCTCCGGCTACGACCTTCGCACACTTGGACGCCACCACCAACCTGGAGCGTTCCATCGCCGAGCTGGGTATCTTCCCTGCGGTTGACCCGCTCGCATCCACGTCCCGCGCGCTGTCCCCGGACATCGTCGGACAAGAGCACTACGAAGTGGCTCGCGGCGTGCAAAAAATTCTGCAGCGCTACAAGGAACTGCAGGACATTATCGCGATCCTGGGTATGGACGAGCTGAGCGACGAAGACAAGCTGATCGTAGCCCGCGCCCGCCGCATCCAGCGCTTCCTGTCCCAGCCGTTCCACGTTGCCGAGCAGTTTACCGGCTTCCCGGGCAAATACGTCCCGCTCAAGGAAACGGTCCGCAGCTTCAAGGAAATCCTGGAAGGCAAGCACGACGATCTGCCTGAGGCGGCATTCCTCTACGTTGGTACGATTGAGGAAGCGGTTGAGAAAGCGAAGACCATGGCGTAAGACACCCTGGAAAGGGGAGACCAGTAAGTGAGCAAGATGACAGTGGAAGTCGTAACTCCTGAACGGGTTGTCTACAGCGGCGAAGCCAGCATGGTCATTGCCCGAGGCGTGCAGGGGGATCTCGGTATTTTGCCGAACCACATGCCGCTGGTAACCCCGCTGAAAATAGCGCCTGTTCGGATCAAGACAGAAGGCGAGAAAGAGATTCGCATGGCCGTAAGCGGCGGGTTCATGGAAGTTCGCGGCGACAAGGTAACAATTCTGGCCGAGACGGCAGAACTTCCGGAGGACATTGACGTGGAGCGCGCCAAGGCGGCGAAAGAACGCGCCGAAAAGCGTTTGATCGACAAACATCCGGACCTCGACATTCGCCGTGCCGAACGCGCCCTGCAGCGCGCCATGGCTCGTCTCGATGTGACCAACAACCAGTAAGCAAACATCCCCGCGCCACCCGGCTGCGGGGATTTTTCCTGTAGCGGGACGATTTTTTTCCAGTTGGTACTGACCTGCGGTTTCCGTTATAATAAACCTAATGCTCTGCCGAGGCGTGCCGTTTGCCCGGAAAGGCGAAGGGGCGGGACGGCACTGGCGATCGGAAAGAAGGAGAGTGTAAGTCATGCAAACCATTCGCGATATTCGCAATAACCAAACAGGCGTAGTCATTCCCAGCGGATATACGGCAAACGGCTGGTACAACGTGCTGTCTCATGACATGAACGTCCTGTTTCAAGCGCTGTGCTACGTGGTAACCAAATGCGAAAGCAAGGAAGAAATGAAGAAGCAGTTGGACGGCTTTAAAGGACTGCAGCACGTGTTTTCCACGCCGAAGAAGGAAAAGTTCAAGTCGGAAGAAGACTACAACGCCTACGTGGCGCACGTGGAGAAACACAAGGAGTTCCTGGAGCGCTCCGGCTATCAGTACCCGACATCCCGCGAGGAGGCCATTGAACTGCTGACCAAGTGGGGGCTGGTTCTGGACAAGGGCGACGTGTGGGACATCCCCGTTTATCCGTTCCCGGACACGATGGATTTGTTCCAACTGACCGAGGCGGAACAGTTTGCCCTGACACACATCAAGCTGGAGGCATTGGTCCATCCGATGTTCAGCCGTTTGGTGTTGAAGCTGCATGAGCACGAGGAAAACACCTTTACCTACACCAAGGCAGAACTGAAAGAGATGCTGAACACCAATGACGCGATGCTGACCGAAGTGCTGATCAAGCTGACGCCGTATATGGAAGAGCCGATTGACAACTTGCTGGAGATTCCGGACGACCAGCCGATGACCTTCACGGTCGTATGGGAGCGCATCTACGAGGATTTCCTCGGGCAGGAGTTCTCCTCGAATGTTCAATAAAACCGGATTCTTGTGGATTGGAAAAACTTAGGGACGATTCCCTAAGTTTTTTCCTTTTATTGTAAGGGGAGGGAGGCTTTCGTTAGACACCCGTTTGGCGATTTGCTATAATGATGGAGGTATTTTTTTCTAACAGTGTCAGATTGGTTCAACAGCGTGACCTGCTTCCGGATGCTGCACGAAAAAAGACCAGCGTCGCTGAATCGGCATCTCGTTCGAAATTTTTCATATTTTTCACAGAGCGGAGGGAACGACGGTGAGTGAGGTCTACACCAACAATTACGTGATTGTGGCGATTTTCCTGATCCTTGGGGTGCTGCTGCCGGTGGCAACCGTGAGCATCATCGGACCGCTGCTGCGTCCCAAGAAGCCGACGCCGGAAAAGCAAGCCACCTATGAAAGCGGTAACATTCCCGTTGGGGACAGTTGGGTGCGCTTCAACGTCAAGTACTACATCTTCGCCCTGCTGTTTGTCATTTTCGATGTGGAAACCCTCTTTCTCTATCCATGGGCGGTCGCCTATAACCAGTTGGGCCTGTTTGCCCTGGTGGAGATGGTGATTTTTATTACCTTGCTGGTGGTTGGATTGATCTACGCTTGGAGAAAGAAGGTGCTGGAATGGAACTAGATCTCACGAGCATCGCGCCTGAACTGCAGGAAGAACTGAATCGCAACGTCATGTTTACGACGCTGGAAACGATCAAGGGGTGGGTGAGGAGCAATTCCCTCTGGCCGCTGACGTTTGGGTTGGCCTGCTGTGCCATCGAGATGATGGGAACCGGCGGCTCCCGATACGACCTTGACCGCTTTGGCGTCATTTTCCGTGCCTCCCCGCGGCAGTCCGACGTGATGATCGTGGCCGGCACGGTGACCAAAAAAATGGCGCCGCTGCTGCGCAGATTGTACGACCAAATGCCGGAACCCAAATGGGTCATCGCCATGGGCTCCTGTGCCACGGCCGGCGGGCCGTACGTGAGGTCGTACAGCGTGGTGAAAGGCGTAGACCAGATCGTGCCCGTCGATGTGTACATTCCGGGCTGTCCGCCCAACCCCGCAGCGCTGATTTACGGCATTAACAAGCTGCAGGAGAAGATTCGCTACGAGGCGAAGACCGGAAAGCGGGTGACCAGCCAATGAGCGACGAAAAGCGCAAACCGACGCCGGAAGAAAAAGCGAAGGCTGCGGCAGAGGCCCGTGCCAAGGCGGAGGCATTGCGAAAAGCGAAAGAACAGCAGGCGGAGGGGACAGAGCAAACAGCGGCAGCCCCTTCGGATGCGCAGGCCGCAGGCGGCGAAACGCCTGAAGCTCAGCCAGCCGCGTCCAAGCCCGTCTCGGAAATGACGCCGGAGGAAAAGGCGAAAGCAAAAGCAGCGGCGGCAGCAGCCGCAGCGGCGAAGGCAAAGGCCGCGCGTGAAGCGGCAGAGGCCGGCGGAGCAGGGGAGACGACAGGCGACGATGCCGACGCGAAGGCGAAAGCGGCAGCGGCGGCCAAGGCAAAGGCGGCGGCCGCAGCAGCCGCAGCGGCGAAGGCAAAGGCCGCGCGTGAAGCGGCAGAGGCTGGCGGAGCAGGGGAGACGACAGGCGGAGACGCCGACGCGAAGGCGAAAGCGGCAGCGGCGGCAAAGGCAAAAGCGGCGGCCGCAGCAGCCGCAGCGGCGAAGGCAAAGGCCGCGCGAGAAGCGGCAGAGGCTGGCGGAGCAGGGGAGACGACAGGCGGCGACGCCGACGCGAAAGCGAAAGCGGCAGCGGCGGCAAAGGCAAAAGCAGCGGCCGCAGCAGCCGCAGCGGCGAAGGCAAAGGCCGCGCGAGAAGCGGCAGAGGCTGGCGGAGCAGGGGAGACGACGGGCGGCGACGCCGACGCGAAGGCGAAAGCGGCAGCGGCTGCAAAGGCAAAAGCAGCGGCGGCAGCAGCCGCAGCGGCGAAAGCAAAGGCCGGCGGGGCGGCAGGAGCGGACGAGACAGCGGAAGCACCCAAACCGCCTTCCAAAAATCAGCCGTATCTGGACAAATACGTGGCCCGTATTTCCGAAACATTCGGTGCGGACGTGCTGGAAGCAGCCTATATCAACGAGCTGTCCAAAGACGTTCCGACGCTGGTGGTGAAAAACGAGCGCTGGCATGAAGTGGCCCGGTTCCTGAAAGAAGACGAGTCGCTGGCGTTCGACTACCTGTCCGATCTGCACGGCGTCGATTACGAAGACCGCATGGAAGTGTACTATCATTTCTATTCCTACAAAAATCGGCAGAGCCTGGCGGTAAAGGTCAAAACCAACCGCGAACAACCGAGTGTCCCGTCTGTTATGGACATCTGGCGCGGTGCCGATTGGAGCGAACGGGAAACATTCGACCTATTGGGCATTTATTTCCCGGGACATACCGAATTGCGTCGAATTTTGCTGCCGGACGAGTGGGTCGGCTATCCGCTGAGAAAAGATTACGTGCAGTACGACGAGGAGGTGTAGCAGATGAACCGCGACATCCTATTGACGAATGCCACGACATCTCCTGAGTCGGGCATCCGGACGGAAGAAATGCTCCTCAACGTCGGACCGCAGCACCCCAGTACCCACGGCGTATTGCGCCTGGTCGTCAAGATTGACGGGGAGACCATCAAGGAAGCGACTCCCGTGATGGGCTATCTCCACCGGGGGACGGAAAAGCTGGCGGAAAACCTGACGTATACGCAGATCATTCCCTATACCGACCGGATGGACTACGTCTCGGCCATGACCAACAACTACGTCCTTTGTCACGCCGTCGAGACGATGATGGGCGTGGAAGTGCCGGAGAGGGCCCAATTCCTGCGGCTGATCGCGATGGAGCTGAACCGCGTGGCCAGCCACCTGGTCTGGTGGGGGACGTACCTGTTGGACATCGGGGCGATGGGACCGTTCCTGTACGCCTTCCGCGACCGGGAAAGCATCCTGGATTTGTTCAATGAGCTGTGCGGAGCGCGAATGACGTTCAACTACATGCGCATCGGCGGCGTGAAGTGGGATGCGCCGCCGGGCTGGATCGACAAGGTAAAAGAGTTTGTCCAATACATGAAAAAGGAATTGAACAATTACCACAAATTGGTGACTGGCAACGAGATTTTCATCAACCGTCTGCGGGGAATCGGCAAATTCGACCAGAAGACCGCGCTGGATTACTCGCTTTCCGGCGTGATGCTGCGGTCCACCGGGGTGAAGTGGGACCTGCGCAAAGACGAGCCGTACTGCATCTACGACCGTTTCGAATTTGACGTGCCGACGGCTACCGAAGGCGACTGCCTGGCGCGTTATCACTTGCGGATGGCGGAGATCGAACAGTCGCTGCGCATTCTTGAGCAGGCGCTCGATCAATTTCCCAGCGAGGGAGAAGTCATGGGCAAAGTGCCCCGCGTCATTCGTCCGCCTGCGGGCGAGGCGTACGTGCGGATCGAGTCGCCGCGTGGGGAGATCGGCTGCTACATCGCCAGCACCGGCAAGGATAAGCCGTGGCGCCTGAAGTTCCGCCGCCCGTCGTTCCACAATCTGCAGATCCTGCCCAAGCTGTTGGAGGGCGAAAACATCGCCAACATGGTGGCCGTCCTGGGCAGCATCGACATCGTGCTCGGGGAGGTTGACTGCTGATGAGCGATCTGTTGCAACAAACGCCCTCATGGGGCACCGCGCTCTGGTTCGCTCTGGCGGCGGTGGCGCTGCTGCTCGTCGTGCTGGGGTTCGTCACCTACGCGATCTATTTTGAACGCAAGGTGATCGGCTGGATGCAGTTGAGGATTGGTCCCAACCGCGTCGGTCCCCTGGGTCTGCTGCAGACGGTGGCCGACGTGGCCAAACTGCTGTTGAAGGAAGACACGAGGCCGCAGCACGCCGACAAGGCGCTGTTTACGCTGGCACCCATCCTGGCGTATGCGCCCGCGTTTGGCGTCCTGGCCGTCATGCCGTTTACGGACAGCATTCGCTTTGCCGATCTGGGCATCGGCCTGCTCTACTACATCGCCTTGTCCGGCATCACCGTTCTGGGCGTGATCACGGCAGGCTGGGCTTCCAACAACAAGTATTCGCTGATCGGCGGATTGCGCTCCGCCGCGCAGATGATCAGCTACGAAGTGCCGCTGGTCATGTCCGTGGTGGGGGTTGTGCTGATGACCGGCAGCATGAACCTGCGGGATATCGTGTTGGCGCAGCAGGACGTGTGGAATATCGTGCCGCAGTTTCTCGGCTTTGCGGTCTTCATCGTGGCGGCGCAGGCGGAGCTGAACCGCACGCCGTTCGACCTGCCGGAGGCCGAATCGGAGCTGGTGGCCGGCTACCACGTGGAGTACTCCGGGTTCCGCTTTGCCATGTTCATGCTGGCGGAATACGTCTACATGTTCGGTATGGGCGCCCTGGTGACCATCCTGTTTTTGGGCGGCTGGCTGCCGATTCATCCGAGTCTTTCCTTCATTCCGGGAATTGTCTGGTTTGTTCTCAAATTCTCGCTCTACGTCTTTTTCCAGTTCTGGGTGCGTGCGACGTTCCCCCGTCTGCGCGTCGACCAGTTGATGTCGTTTGCCTGGAAAGTACTCCTGCCGCTGGCGCTCTTGAACATCCTGCTGACCGCCGTGGTGATTTCCTTCCAAAACGGCATGTTCTCCTAGACGCCGAGCCGTATCACGATCTTGTCCAGAGGGGTGACACACATGCTAGGACTGGCCAAAGGCCTGGGGTATACGTTTAAAAAGCTGACCGAGAAAAAAGTGACCCATTTCTACCCGGACGTGCCCTTTCCGATGCCGCCTCGGTTTCGCGGCATTCAGCACTTCTCGCCGGAAAAATGCATCGTCTGCAACCAGTGCGCGCGCATCTGCCCGACGGAGTGCATCCAGCTGACGGGCAAACCCCATCCCGATCCGGAGAAAAAGGGGAAAATCATCGACACCTACGACATCAACTTTGAAATCTGCATCCTGTGCGACCTCTGTACGGAGGTGTGCCCGACGGAAGCGATCGTGATGACCAACAACTACGAGCTGGCCGTGTACAGCCGGGACGAGTTGTACAAGGACCTGAAATGGCTGGACGACAACAATACCAACGTCAGGGAGGAGAATTAGTCATGACCGGCGAATTTCTGGCCTTTTTCATCCTCTCCCTTCTGACGATCGGCGGCGCGGTCTTCATGATCAGCTTCACCCGGGTGGTGCACATGGTCATTTCGCTCGGGATCACGTTTATCAGCATCGCCGGCCTGTTCGTGCTGCTGGGGGCCGAGTTTGTCGGCGTGGCCCAGGTGCTGGTATACTCGGGCGCCATATCCATCCTGATGCTGTTCGGGATCATGCTCACCAAACACAACGCTTCCGACGAAGGGACGGGACGTTCCTGGAAGAACATCTTCAGCCTGGTGTTTGTCGCCGGCCTGTTCGGCCTGATGTTCTGGGGCATCCAAAAGACCGTGTGGACGGCGCCGCCGGAGGGAGCCGCAGCGCAGACGGCCAGCGTCAAGCAGCTCGGCGTGGAGATTTTCACGAAGTACGTCATTCCGTTTGAACTGGTATCCGTCCTGCTGCTGGTGGCGCTGGTGGGCGCGATCATCATGGCGAAAAAGGAGGGGGACAGCGAATGAGCGTAAACATTACCTCCTATTTGCTGGTGGCCCTGATTCTGTTTTGCGTCGGATTGTACGGGGCGCTGACCAAGCGAAACGCGGTCATTGTGCTGCTGTCCATCGAACTGATGCTGAATGCGGTCAACATCAACCTCGTGGCGTTCGCCAAGTACGGGCTGTTCCCGGCCGTGACGGGGCAGATCTTCACCCTGTTCACGATGACGGTGGCAGCAGCCGAAGTGGCGGTGGGGCTGGCGATCCTCATCGCGCTGTACCGCAACAAGGAGACCGTCAACGTGGACGAGATGGATTCGATGAAACGCTAGACGAAAAGGAGGACAAAGATGGATACCCTTATGCAATACGCGTGGCTGATTCCTCTGTTTCCGCTTCTTGCTTTCATCGTGATCGTCTCGTTTGGCCGTCAGTTGAAAGAAGGAGCTGCCGCCGTCGGGATCCTGTTGACCGCCGTGTCGTTTGGGGTGGCGGCGCTGACGTTCTGGCAGAGGTTTCAGGAGGGAGCGTCCGATTACACGTTCTCCCTCGACTGGCTGCAGGTGGGCGACATCGTCATCACCATGGGCTTTGAAGTGAACCAACTGAATGCCATGATGCTGGTGATCGTCACGCTGGTCAGCCTGCTGGTGCAAATCTATTCCAAGGGATACATGCACGGAGACGAGCGTTTCCCCGTGTTTTACCAATACCTGGCCCTGTTCACCTTTTCCATGCTGGGCCTGGTGATCTCACCCAACCTGCTGCAGGTCTACATCTTCTGGGAGCTGGTAGGGGTCTGCTCGTTCCTTTTGGTGGGCTACTACTACTTCAAGCCGGAGGCCAAGGCGGCGGCGAAAAAGGCGTTCATCGTCACGCGGATTGGCGACCTGGGCTTGTTTATCGGCATCTGCCTCTTGTTCTGGTGGACCGGTAGCTTTGAGTTCACGCAAATTTTTGACAGCATTGCGCTCGGCAAGCTGGAGCCGTGGATGATTACGCTGGCGGCGATCCTGATCTTCGTCGGCGCGGTCGGCAAGTCCGGTCAGTTCCCGCTGCACACCTGGCTGCCGGACGCGATGGAAGGGCCGACGCCGGTGTCCGCCCTGATCCACGCGGCGACGATGGTGGCGGCCGGCGTTTACCTGGTGGCGGCCACGTATCCGCTGTTTCTCGCTTCGGAAACGGCGCTTGACGTGGTGGCCTACGTCGGCGGCTTTACGGCCATTTTTGCCGCATCCATCGGCCTGACGCAGCGCGACATCAAACGGGTGCTCGCCTACTCGACGGTCAGCCAGTTGGGTTACATGATGCTGGCGCTGGGGGTGGCCGGCGCGGCCGGCTATGTGGCGGGGACGTTCCACCTGATGACGCACGCGTTTTTCAAGGCGCTGCTGTTCCTCGCGGCCGGCAGTGTCATCCACGCGGTACATACCCAGGACGTGTTTGAGATGGGCGGTCTGTGGAAAAAGATGCCGGTGACCGCGCTGACGTTTTTGATCGGCTGTCTGGCGATTGCGGGGATCTTTCCGTTTGCCGGCTTCTGGTCCAAAGAGGCGATTCTCAGCGCCGTGTACGAGGCGCACCGCTTTGACCTGCTGTGGCTGGCGATCATCGCCGCGTTCTTCACCGCGTTTTACATGTTCCGGCTGTTCTTCCTGACGTTTGCCGGGGAGCCGCGGGGCAGGCGCGACGGGCACGAATCGCCGGGGGTCATGACCGGCCCGCTGCTGATCCTGGCCGTGTTGGCCATCGGGGCCGGCTTTGTCAACACGCCGTACGCCCCGTATCTGACGAAATGGCTGCTTTCCGGCGAAACCGGCGCGGCCATTACCGCCGGATTTGGCGAGGGAACGGGCCATGCCGCCGCCTGGCTGCAGATCGTGGCGCTGTTGGTCTCGCTCCTGGGCATTGTGCTGGCGTATCTGATGTACGGCAAGCGCTACATTCCGGCGGACGCCATCCCGGAAGCGATGCCGTGGCTGTATCAATTGTCCTACCGCAAATACTACATCGACGAACTGTATCACTACGTCATCGTCCGTCCGCTCGGCTGGCTCGGACTGCTGCTGGATCTGATCGACCGGTACGTGGTGGACGGTCTCGTGGCCCTGACCGCGAAAATAACCAGAGGCATCGGCTCGCTGCATGCCCGGGCACAAAACGGCCAGGTGCAGTCATACGGGGCCGTGGTGCTGTTCGGCTTGCTGCTGTTGGTTGTCGCGATCAGCCTGACGGCGCAGGGAGGTGGATTCTTTGGTCAATAGTATCCTGCTTAGTTTGATCGTCTTTTCGCCGCTGCTGGCCATCCTGATCCTGGCGTTCGTCCCGCGTCATCAGGGCGGTGTGATCAAACAGATTGGGGTGCTGGGCACGCTGCTGCCGCTGGCGCTGTCCTTGATGCTGTTCGCCGCCTTCAACTACGAGACGGCGGAGCCGCAATTTGTCGAGAGCGCCAAGTGGATTTCCATCCCGATCGGGTTCGCCCAAGGGGGGGCGATGTTTACGTTTGACCTCGCCTACGAGCTGGGAGTGGACGGCGTCTCGATGCCGCTGATCGTCCTGACGGCGCTTGTCGGTACGCTGGCGGCGGTCGCCTCCTGGCAGGTCAAAAAACGGCTGAAGGAATACTTCATCCTGTTTCACCTGCTGTTGATCGGCATGCTGGGCGTATTCGCCGCGCAAAACCTGTTTCTGTTCTTTATCTTCTTTGAACTGACGCTGGTGCCGACCTTTTTCCTGATCGGCATCTGGGGATACGGAGAGCGCGAACGGGCGGCCAACAAGTTCCTGCTGTACAACGGGATCGGGTCGGCGGTCATGCTGATCGCCTTCATCGTGCTGTTTGTCTTCCTGCAAACGCTGAACATGGAGAAGATCGCGACGATTTTGGCATCGACCGACCATCCGGCCGCCGCCGCGATGACGCCGGCGTTCCGCTTCGGCCTGTTTCTCGCCTTGTTCATCGCGTTTGCGGTCAAGCTGCCTGTGTTCCCGTTCCACACCTGGATGTTGAAGGTACACGTGCAGGCGCCGCCGGCGATTGTCATGATCCACTCCGGCATCCTGCTGAAAATGGGGGCATACGGGCTTTTGCGCATGGGCATCGGCTTTTTCCCCGAACAGGCGTACCAGTTTGCCGGGTGGATGGCGGTGCTGGGGCTGATCAACATCCTGTATGGAGCGGTGCTCGCCTTTGTGCAGGAGGATTTGAAAATGGTGCTGGCCTACTCCAGTATCAGCCACATGGGCATCGTATTGCTGGGATTTGCCGCGATGAACACGATCGGGTTTCAGGGAGCGATGTTCCAGGTGGTCTCTCACGGCTTCATCTCCGCGCTGCTGTTCTTCCTGATCGGCGTGATCTGGGAACGGACGCAAACTTCGATGATCAGCGAGCTGGGCGGCCTGGCCAAATCGATGCCGTTTGTGAGCGGCATCCTGCTGACGGCGGGGATGGCCTCCCTGGGACTGCCGGGCATGTCCGGCTTTATCAGCGAATTCTTCGCCTTCCTGGGGTTGTTTGGCGACAGGCCGGTTCACGCCGCGATCGGTACGCTGGGCATCGTGTTGACGGCCGCCTATCTGCTGCGGGCGATCCTGCGCACGACGTTTGGCCCAACGCCGGAACGGCTGAAGGGCTTGGCCGACGCCCAGCCGATGGAAGTGGTGCCGATGGTGGTGCTGCTCGGCTTCATCATCCTGATCGGGGTCTATCCCGCGGTGCTCGGCAATCCGATGCAGCAGACTCTGAAAACGCTCGTACCCATCGTGACGGGGATAGGAGGGTAATCCATGGACGTAAACACTATTTTCTCGTATGACTGGAGCTACCTTCTGCCCGAATGGATCATTCTCGGCTTTGCCACCTTCCTGTCTCTCCTGGACCTGTTTGCCGGAAAACGGCTGGGCAAAACGGTGCTGGGCTGGCTGACCCTGGTCGGCGTCGTGCTGGCCGGCGTGTTTGTCTTCGTCAATCTGAACACGCTCGACAAACCCTACAGCTACATGGCGGACATGATCCGGATCGACGACTACGGCAACGCGTTCAAGCTGCTGTTCCTGGCGGGCGCGGCCTCTACCCTGCTGCTGTCGATTCCCTACATGAAGCAGGGCGAAGTGAAGCACAGCGGCGAATACTACTACCTGCTGCTGACCGGCCTGCTCGGCGCGATGGTGATGGCGTCGTCGGCCGACCTGATCACGCTCTTTGTCGGGCTGGAACTGCTGTCGCTCTCCTCGTACGTGCTGGTCGGATTGCGCAAAACGTCGCTGCATTCCAACGAATCGGCATTCAAGTACGTCGTGTCCGGCGGCATCGCCACCGCGGTCACGCTGTTCGGGATGTCATACCTGTACGGATTGACGGGAACCACCAACATTTACGAGATTTCCTCCCGGCTGGTTCACGCGTCCTTGGCAGGCTACCAGTTCCTCGTGTACGCCGCGTTTGCCTTTCTCGCGGTGGGGCTGGCGTTTAAAATTTCCGCCGCGCCCAACCACATGTGGGCGCCGGATGTCTACCAGGGGGCGCCGACGCCGGTTACCGCCTTTTTGGCGGTCGTCTCCAAGGCGGCCGGGTTCGCGCTGGTGTTTCGCCTGCTGATGATCGCGTTCTTTCAGGTTCCCGGCGAGGCAGGCCGATTCTTTTTCGAAGAGGGCAGCCTCTATCTGGCCGTGATGGCGGCCGCGTCGATGATCATCGGGAACACCATGGCGCTGCGCCAGACCAACGTCAAGCGGATGATGGCCTACTCCGGGATCGCCCAGGCGGGGTACCTGCTGGTGCCGTTCGTTCCGCCGACGACCCTGTTCTTTGGCGAAGTCATGTTTTACCTGTTCGCCTACCTGCTCGTCATCTTCGGCGCGTTTGCCGTGATCATGGTCGTCACGCGCGACCAGCAGACCGAAGAGCTGAAGGCCTTTGCCGGGCTGTACCACCGCTCGCCGCTGCTGGCAGTGTCAATGAGCATCTTCCTGCTGTCGCTGGCGGGGATTCCGATTACGGCCGGTTTCTTCGGCAAGTTCTATCTGTTCATGGGCGCCATCGCGCAGGAAAACTACTGGCTGGCGGCGATCATGATCGCGACCAGCGTGGTGTCCTACTACTACTATTTCGGGATCATCCGGCAGATGTACATGCGGCCGGGCACGACCGAAGCGCCGCTCGCGGTGCCAAAGGGCATCGGTGCCTTTGTCCTGGTCCTCGCCGCCGCCACCGTATTCTTCGGCGCGCTTCCGGGCGTCGCCACCAATTATCTGCAGGCGCAGTTCAACCCGTCGTTCAACTTTGGCGACATGCTGCCGCCAGAGTTTCAGTGATGGACGGGCAAACATCAGGTACAATAAAGGGGACGGCTGTCACGACAGGCCGCCCCTTTTTTTGCACAGGCCGCATTTATGGAACCGGGCGGGTTTGCCGATATAGGATAAGGAGGAAAAAACATGCAGCAAGAAATCTACGGGGTTGTCAGCATCATTCTGACTGTGCTCTTCATCGCGCTGAGCTGGTGGGGGCTGCAGGCCATTCGCTTCGATCTGTTTCTGAAAAAACCGGACAGCGCGCAGGCCAAGCTGCTGCAAATCCTGCTGTCGCTCGTGATCGGATACGAAGTGGCCCGCTTTTTCCTTGACTATCTGGGCTGGTCCCTGATGATCGGACAGGTTTTCTCCTGACCGCATCCGAACGCAGGCGGTCTGGTCCGCGTATCGGTTCGACGGACGAAGTCTCTCGACGCCCGCTGGTATATCCCTCCAATTTTCCGTGCAAACTAAGAGGTACAAAGAGAAGCACGTGAAAAGGGAGAGGAAGACGATGGGGAAATGGTCGGGGTGGTGGATCCTGCTGCTGTTGGCTGCGGGGGTGACGGTTTGGCGGATGCCCGCAGAGGCGAAGCCGGAACGGCCGGCAGCGGCGCAGCTGCTCGACGCGGTGGAAGGCTCCGGAGCCGAAGGAGTATCGATCCAGGTGCGAATCCGCACGGAATTGGGCCAGGTATCTGGTCCCGCACACATCAAAGAGTTGGCCGAAGCATGGGCACATCGACTTGACATTCCGGTACCGCAAGCCGAACTGACGCGGAAATCCAATCTCCATGTGTACCAAGTCCTGTTTGAACGGCAAGGGGTACAAGGACGGTTCCAGGTCACGGGGGTCCCTCGTCAGGGGGCCTATGATGCATATCTTGCGCTGTCTCTGACCGGAACCCCTGATTCCCTACCATATATAGGTGTGATACAGGACTCTTTCGACAAAGCCCTGACAAAAGCCGACCTGATTCCGCAAATTAGCACTTGTGTTCGCGGAATGTACAGTGTTAAACTGAGTGTTGATCAACAGGAGGGTAAAATTTTGTCGATTTTTCGCACCCTCCACGCAAAAGAACTGGAACGTTTGCAGGACGAGACGGTTGTCAGCATCTCCGGGTACACCCCGGCGTGGAAACCGTTTATCGCGTTAAACGGTAAAACGAAGATGAATCTACAGGTGGCTACACACCGAGACAGCCAATCTGGAACGTGGATCACCGTAGGTACACCGATTATCACAGCGGAATATTAGCACGCGGAGGGGTACACATTGGATAAAATCATTGTCCGCGGTGGTAAGGCATTGGCGGGAAAGGTCAAGGTTTCCGGCGCCAAGAATGCCGTACTCCCTATCATTGCAGCATCCATTCTGGCAGAAAAGGGCACATGCGTCATTCACGACGTACCCGCTCTGGACGATGTCAGAACCATATGCAACCTCTTGAGATCGCTGGGAATTTCCCTTACATATGATCGCGAAGTGCTGACGATTCAGGCTTCCCGGTTGACGAGCGTGGAAGCCTCCTATGAATTGGTTCGCAAAATGCGTGCGTCCTTTCTGGTGATGGGGCCGCTTCTCGCCCGTCAGGGAAAGGCGCGCGTCGCACTTCCCGGGGGTTGCGCCATCGGTACCCGCCCGATCGACCAGCACCTCAAGGGCTTTGAGGCGATGGGCGCCAAAATTGAAATCGGACAAGGTTTCATTGAAGCCAGTGTCGAGGGCCGGTTGAAGGGCGCGAAAATCTACCTGGATATTCCGAGCGTGGGCGCGACGGAAAACATCATGATGGCCGCAGCCCTGGCCGAAGGGACGACCGTGATTGAAAATGCCGCGGAAGAGCCGGAGATTGTGGATCTGGCCAACTTCCTCAACGGCATGGGCGCCAAAATCCGCGGAGCCGGCACCGGGTCGATCCGCATCGAAGGCGTGGAATCGCTCAAGGGCTGCACCCACTGTGTCATTCCGGACCGGATCGAAGCCGGAACGTTTATGGTGGCGGCGGCGATTACCGGCGGCGATGTCTTCATCGAAGGCGCGATTTGCGATCACTTGAAATCGGTCACCGCCAAGCTGCGGGAAATGGGCGTGCAGGTGGACGAGCAGGAAAACGGCATCCGCGTCCGCCGCAGCGGCCCGATCAAGGCGGTTGACGTCAAAACCCTGCCGTATCCCGGCTTCCCGACGGACATGCAGTCGCAGATGATGGCGCTCCTGCTGGTATCGGAAGGCACCAGCATCGTGACGGAAACGGTGTTTGAAAACCGCTTCATGCACGTCGAGGAATTTCGCCGGATGAACGCGAATATCAAGATCGAAGGACGGAGCGCCATTGTGGAAGGCGGTGCCAAGCTGACCGGCAGCAAGGTCACGGCCACCGACCTGCGGGCCGGAGCGGCCCTGGTGCTGGCCGGCCTGGTGGCGGAGGGCGAGACCGAGGTCTCGGGCCTGCACCACATCGACCGGGGCTACGTCAACTTTACGGAAAAGCTGCGCCAACTGGGCGCCGACGTCGAGCGGCTGTCCCCGGAAGCGGATGTTCGCGAAGCGGCGGCGTCCGAGACTGTGAAAGTCAGCTTTTCTCCCAATTTTGCCTGATGGCTGAACAAAAAAGCATAGACAGAGAGACTTCCCCGTGCGGGAAGTCTTTTTTTGTGCCGTACAGGCGCTAAAGGCGCACTCCCGTCTCTCTGACTCTCTCGTTCTACCTCCCGCTGCTTGTACATAGACTGAAATTGTCCAGCACAAAACGGGGAGGAGCTGTCGCATGAAACGTTACCTGATCGTTTGGTTCATCGGTTTGCCGATACTGCTCGTGTTGATGCCTGCCGCACTGGTGTCTCTGTTTTCTCCCCCGTCTAACGGCAGCGCCGACGTGGCTGCCGTCGCCCCGCACGCTCCGGCGTCGAACCGTCCGCCGATCGAGGTCAAGGTGTACCGCACCAACAAAAAGACGGTGGAAACCGTCCCGCTGGAGACGTATATCGAGGGAGTTGTCGCGGCGGAAATGCCGGCCGAATTCGAGATGGAGGCGCTCAAGGCGCAGGCCATGGCGGCGCGCACCTACATCGTCAGACGGCTGAGCGAAAAGAAGTTTGACGACGTTCCGGCGGGGGCGCAGGTATTGGATACGGTCAAACACCAGGCGTACCTGGACGAGCAGCAGCGCAGGGAGCTGTGGAAGGAGCAGTTTGACTGGAAAAACGGGCGCATCCGGCAGGCGGTGCAGGCGACGGCGGGGGTGGTTCTCACCTATCAGGGGGAACCAATCGACGCCACGTTTTTTTCCACCAGCAACGGCTTTACCGAAAACGCCAGCGAGTATTTTGAAAAGCCGGTGCCCTATTTGAAAAGCGTCGCCAGCCCCTGGGACATCCAGTCGCCCAGCTACGAGAAGACGCAGGTGCTGACGGTGGCCGACCTGGAGCAAAAACTGGGGGTGCGCATCGCGCAGGAGACGGCTACCGGGGGGAACTGGTACCGGATCGTGGAGCGGACCACGGGCAATCGCGTGGGCAAAATCAGCATCGGCGGCAAGGAATTCAGCGGTCGCGAGTTTCGCGAACGGCTGGGGCTCAACTCCTCGGCCTTTTCCCTGGAACTGCGGGGCGGCCAGGTGTACATCACGACAAAAGGGTACGGGCACGGCGTCGGCATGAGCCAGTGGGGAGCCAACGGGATGGCCAAGGCGGGCAAAAACGCGGAACAGATCGTCAAATACTTTTACCAGGGGATCTCGCTGGAGGACTGCGGCAGCGTCTTGAAAGGCTAGCCGCGCCGCTTTGCGCAAATTTTCAAGATTTCCCTCACTCTCAGGTTTATCCGCTAAAAAACTGGCGATACTGAGGGATGAGGTGATGAATACAATGGAAGATCAAAAAAATCAAAATCAACCGATTCCATTTAAAAAGGCAAGCTCCTGGAAAAACATGTTGGGCAAGAAGTGGGCGTTTCCGGCAATCTACATCGGCACCGCAGCAATCATTCTCGCTATTGTGATGTGGTACCAGAGCAGCGTCACCGATACGGTGCCGGGACAAACCGCAGACAACGGCGGCGTGGCCGTCACGACACCGCAGGACGGCACCGCCATTCCCGCCGATGAATCCGCCGGCAAGGACGGCGCGGTACCGGTGGCGGGCAACCCGCAGCCGCTCGCCTGGCCGGTCGGCAAGGGTGTGAAGTACGAACAGGGGATGGGCTTCTATGACGAACAGGCGTCCAAGGACGAACAGCAAAAGGCGCTCGTCACGTACAAGGACACGTACATCCCGCATACCGGGATCGACCTGAAGGCGACAGACGGCAAAAGCTTCGATGTCACCGCCGCGCTCGCCGGCAAAGTGACCAAGGTGGAAAACGACCCGCTTGTCGGCTTCAAGGTGGAAATCGAGCACGACGACAAGCTGGTCACGGTCTACCAGAGCCTGGAGAAAGTCACCGTGAAACCGGGCGACCAGGTCACCCAGGGACAGGTGCTGGGAACGGCCGGACGCAACGTCTATGAAAAAGACGCCGGCGTTCACCTCCACTTCGAAGTGCACGTGGACGGGGAGCCAGTCAATCCGGAGCAGTACCTCGTCCAGCCGGAAGCGGAACATCAGTAAGCCGTCCGCTGACGCGAACGCCCAATCCGGGAGCGAACACAAAAGCATGCCAAAAAACCTGCAGGGCCACGTCTCTGCAGGTTTCTTTCTGTTCGCCGGGAAAGCGTGTTGTCGGCCGGGGTGTACACGCTCTTGAAAAAAGATGCGGTCGTGCCGGCTTGTCAGGCTTGGAAACGTAGAATATGTGTCCGCACCCCCCCATATATTGTAACAGACAATGTTGATACAGGGAGGCGAGTAGCGTGCACGACTACATCAAAGAGCGAACCATAAAGATCGGTCGATACATTGTGGAGACGCGCAATACGGTTCGCATGATCGCCAAAGAGTTCGGTGTTTCCAAGAGCACGGTGCACAAAGACCTGACAGAGCGGCTGCCTGAGATAAATCCGGAGTTGGCGAACCAGGTAAAGGAAATTTTGGAGTACCACAAGGCCATCAGACACCTCCGCGGAGGGGAAGCGACCAAGATCAAATACAAACGGAGAAGTAAAAAAGTCCGGGTGGAACAGGAGGAGAGCGTTTAAGCGGTACCGGTTTGCGATGAAAATATTTCCTGACAATAGGAAGAATTTCCTTGTCCTCTCACGTGCAACCGCCTATGATAAATGATAGGAATGAACTGGAACAGGGAGGACTTTCATGTTTGGCAAAGATATCGGAATCGACCTGGGTACGGCCAATGTCTTAATTTTTGTGAAAGGCAAGGGCGTTGTCCTGGATGAACCGTCTGTCGTAGCAATCGACAATCAGACCAATAAAGTACTGGCCGTGGGGAACGAGGCGCGCCGCATGGTAGGGCGCACCCCGGGCAACATCGTGGCGATTCGACCTTTGCGGGACGGGGTTATCGCGGACTTTGAGATCACGGAAGCCATGCTGAAACACTTTTTGGCCAAAATCGGCGGGAAAAGCCTGTTTGCTCGCCCGCGCATTTTGATATGCTGTCCGACCAACATCACCTCGGTGGAGCAGAAAGCGATCCGCGAAGCGGCTGAGCGCAGCGGCGGAGCGCGCGAGGTGTTTATCGAGGAAGAGCCGAAAGTGGCGGCGGTTGGAGCGGGAATGGACATCTTTCAACCTTCCGGCAACATGGTGGTGGATATCGGCGGGGGTACGACCGACGTAGCGGTCCTGTCCATGGGGGACATTGTCACGTCTTCCTCCATCAAAGTAGCGGGCGACAAATTTGACCTGGCCATTATGCGGTACATAAAAACCAAATACAAGCTGCTGATCGGGGAGCGTACGGCCGAGGACATCAAGATGCAAATCGGAACGGTTTCCGGCGGGCGCCAGGACGAAATGGACATTCGCGGCAGGGACATGGTGAGCGGGTTACCGCAGACGATTACCATCCACTCGTACGAAGTCCAGGAAGCCCTGGCCGAGTCGGTGAGTGCGATTGTACAAGCCTCCAAATCCGTTTTGGAACGAACACCTCCGGAGCTTTCTGCCGATATTATTGATAAGGGCGTTTTTCTGACCGGCGGCGGAGCGCTGCTGCACGGGATTGACCAACTGCTGGCCGACGAACTGAAGGTTCCCGTGCTGGTGGCGGAGGATCCGATGATGTGCGTGGCCAAAGGGACGGGCATGATGCTGGACTATCTGGACAAGGCGCCCGCGTATCGGAAAAAGAAGTTTTTCGGGGGGTAATACCGCGTGATCAGAGGCTTGTATACGGCTGCTGCGGGCATGCTGGCGATGCAGCAGCGTCAGGAAGTGCTGGCCAACAACCTGGCCAACATCAACACACCGGGCTACAAGCAGGACGTAGGCGTAATGCGCGCCTTTCCGGAACAGTTGATTGCGCGCATCCGCGATCAGGAAGGACCGGATATTCAAGGACTGCCCACCATGAGCGGACAGCCTGCCGTCATCGGCCGGCTGCACACCGGCGTCTACATGTCGGAGGCGCTGCCGGTCTTCCGCCAGGGCGATATCGCGGAGACGCGCAATCCGTACGATGTGGCGCTGCTGGACAACCTGCAGCCGGATCAGGACGGCAATGAACGTCGGCTGTTCTTTAGCGTGGCCAGACTGGACGACCCCGGACAGGCTGCCCAGCCCGATCAGATCCGCTATACGCGCAACGGCAACTGGAGCGTCAATGCGGACGGCTACCTGGTGACGCCGGACGGCTACTACGTACTGGACGACCAGAACCGGGCCATCCGGGTGAACGATCCGGCCGATCCTGCGAACAGCGCCGGTCAACAGTTGAAGATCGGTGACAACGGCGCCCTGTACCGTGCGGACGAGGCGGGCAATGCCTTTCCGCTGCCCGGCGGCAGTGAGCGGCTGGGCCTGAAAGTGGTGACCAATCCGCTGCAGCTCGTGCGGGAGGGCACCAACATCTACCGCTGGGAAGGCGGCGGACAGCCGGAGGATCTGGAGCAGGCCCTGCAGAATGACCGGACGGCGAGAGCGCAGGGACAGTACACCGACCCGGCGGTGGAAGGGAGATTCGGCTTGAAGCAGGGCTGGCTGGAGCGAGCCAACGTGGACCCTGCCCAGACGATGACCGACATGATGACGGCGCTGCGGGCGTACGAAGCCAATCAGCGCGTGATTACCACGGTGGACGGCACGCTGGAAAAAGCGGCCAATGAAATCGGCCGGGTAAACGGGTAAGATAGGAGGTAGCGTGGATGCAGTCACTGAACATCTCGAGCGCGGCGCTGCGCAGCGTCCAGCAGGCATTGGACACGACCGCCAATAACCTGGCCAACATCGATACGGTCGGCTACAAGCGGCGCACGGCGTCGTTTTCCGAACTGCTGTCCGATTCGCTGAACGAGCAGCCGGCCGCGGACAGGCAGCAGCGCTCGACTCCGCCCGGGCTGCGCATCGGCAGCGGGGCGCGGATCGGCTTGACCAAACTGGACATGGCCCCGGGCAGCGCCAAGATCACCGATGTCCCCACGGATTTGATGATCGAGGGGGAAGGGTTTTTCCTGGTGAGCCGGCCTCTCTACGACAACAACGGGACGATGATGGGGGAAGCGTACCGCTTTACGCGAAACGGAGCCTTTCAGGTGCGGTTCGACGACAAGCTGGGCTCGTATGTCCTGCATAATGCCGCAGGAGATTTGCTGACAGACGTGGACGGGACCCCCATCATGATCACGGGCCCCGTTCGCAATCTGCAGGTATCTCCCGAGGGAGTCGTCACCAACGACGGAACAACGGTGGGACAGATTGGCGTGTGGAAGGTACCCAACCCCGACCAGTTGACACAGGTAGGGGAAAATGAATACGATGCGGAGCTTGCGTCCGGAATGACGCCGTACTCCAAGTATGAACAATCTGCCGCCAAGATCCGTCAGGGAGCGCTGGAAGCCTCCAACGTCAATCTGCAGGAAGAGATGACACAATTGGTCAACGTCCAGCGGGCCTACCAGCTCAACGCCCGCGCGATCGCGATTGCCGATCAGATGATGGGAATCGCCAACTCCCTGCGCAGCCGCTAATCCACTCGGAATGTCGGAGGAGACGTCAATGGACCAAGGAAAGGGAAAACGTATCCCGCGTGACGGACAGGAGGCCCGGGAGAGAGAGCAGCTCCGGGGCGGTCAAGCGTGGCCGTTCCGACTGGCAAAAATCCTCTTGATCCCGTTTCTGATGTTTTTCTCGCTGGTCATCGGTCTGGTCATCGGATACAGCGTGTTGGGACACAAACCGGCTTCCGAAGTGTTTGATCTGAACACCTACAAGCATATGTACGATCTGATTTTTCAGGACACGTAACACAGACATCCGGCAGCAGTAGACGGCCCCATCCGATGGAGGTGAGGGGCCTCTTCTTTTTGTTCCGGGGCGGGAAAAGATGCCGCTCCTTGCTCATTCTTCCAGCTCTTGTTGAGCCCGCTGTCCTAAGAGTATAATAATGAAGTGGCGAAAATAGGGAGTGACGATCTTCATACGGAGGGGTATCCGTGAATCTTCCCAATGCGCTTACCGTCTTTCGCATCGTTCTCATCCCTTTGTACCTATACGTCTTTTTTCAGCCGTTTCCGTACCATGTGGAGATCGCCCTGGGCATTCTCATCCTGGCGGGAATTACCGATATAGCGGACGGGTACATTGCGCGGAAGCACAAGCTGGTGACCACGTTTGGCATCATGATGGACCCGCTGGCAGACAAGTTGATGATGATGGCAGTGATCGCCTCGTTGTTTCTGACAGAGCGGATCAGTCTTTGGGCCGCCCTGTTTTTCTTTGCGCGCGATGCGGGCATGATCATCGCCGCCGGCTTCTTCCATTTTCGCGGGAAAAAGACAGTGCCGGCCAACGCGTTTGGCAAGCTGACCACGGTCTTGTTTTACATCGCCTTTCCGTTGGTCATGTACCGGTACCAGTACGGCGAACTGATTCTCTGGAGCGTGATCGCGTTTTCCTTTGTGACCACGGCCATTTACCTGGTGAAGTTTCGGCTGCTGAACCGCGTGTTGTGATGCAAAGCGGATGGAAAAGAGCACTTCCGCCTCATGGAGGAAGTGCCCCTTTATCTTAACCCCGGTCTGACGTCGGAGACGGGGGGTTGTCTTTATTCTCAGTTTGCGGTATGTTCTTCATACACGGATGAAACGCATAAAGTATGGAAATGGAGCGGTGTTTATGGAATTGCGCACGCCTTTGGACGCGGTCGACATTCAAGCGATCATTCCCCATCGTTACCCGTTTTTGCTGGTGGACAAGATTGTCGAGCTGGAACTGGGCAAACGGGCCGTGGGGATCAAAAACGTAACGATCAACGAACCGTTTTTCCAAGGCCATTTTCCCGGCTACCCGGTCATGCCCGGCGTGCTGATCGTCGAGGCGCTGGCCCAGGTGGGCGGGGTGGCGATGTACATGGAAGAAAACAAGGGAAAGCTGGGACTGTTTGCCGGCATTGACGGCCTCCGGTTCAAGGAGCAGGTAAAGCCGGGCGACACGCTCGTCCTGGAAGTGGAAATGACGCGCGTGCGCGGCTCCATCAGCAAATGTCGCGGTATCGCGAGGGTAAACGACAAGATCGCGGTCGAGGGCGAGCTGATGTTTGCTCTGGTCGACGCGAAGCAGGCACATTCATGAATTTCTTGAATGTGCCTTTCTTTTCGGGTAGAATGGCTAATGTGCAACTTTTTTTAGACGCATAGCGTCTAGACAATGAAGGTGAAACTATTGACCAAACAGGTCGCAAACATATTGGGTGTGTCGTTTTCCACGCGCGGTTTTGACGAAACGGTCGCCGATCTTGTCGAACGGATCGCGAGCGGGCGTAAGACGCACGTCGTCACCGCCAATCCGGAGATCGTCATGCTGGCGCGGGAAAACCGTTCGCTGCGCGCCATCCTGGAACAAGCCTACGTCGTTCCCGACGGCATCGGGATCGTGTACGCGGCCAGGTGGACGAAGCAGCCGATCAGCGAGCGCGTCACGGGCGTCGATTTGCTCGAAGCGCTGATGGCGGCGGCGGACCGGCACCAGTGGAAAGTATATCTGTTGGGGGCGTCCCCGGAGGTGAATCGGCTCGCGGCGGAAAAGCTGGCGGGACGGTATCCGGGTGCGCGCATCGTCGGGTATCGGGACGGATATTTTCAACAAGGCGAAGAGCCGGCAATCGTGCGGGAGATTGCGGAAAAAGCGCCCCATCTGCTGTTTGTGGCGATGGGCTCTCCCAAGCAGGACGAGTGGATCGCCAGGTATCGCGATCAACTGCAGGCGTCCCTGATGATGGGGGTGGGCGGCAGCTTTGACGTCATTGCCGGGAAAGTAAAGCGGGCGCCAAAGCTGTGGCAGCGGCTGCATCTGGAGTGGCTGTACCGGCTGCTGGCCCAGCCGTCGCGCTGGAAGCGGCAGTTGGCCATTCCGCGCTTTGTGTGGACAGTCTTGAAGGAAAAAGGGGAAAACCGCTCCGAAAGGTACCCGTAGAGAGGAGAAACAGCCGATGTCAACGATGATTTTCGGGTTTCTGACTTCGCTGATCGTGGCTTTTGCGGCCACACCCTTTGTAAAAAAACTGGCAGAATCCATCGGCGCCGTAGATGCGCCCAACCAGCGCAAGGTGCATACGCGGATCATGCCGCGCATGGGCGGTCTGGCCATCTACGCGGGCTATCTCGTCTCGTTTTTCCTGTTTGTTCCGTATTCCAGTTTCAAGGAAATGCTGGGGATTTTCATCGGCGGGACGATCGTCATGACGGTGGGGATACTGGACGACAAACTGCAGCTTTCGCCCAAATGGAAGCTGCTCGGCCAATTGGCAGCGGCGGCCGTGGTCGTCGTTCCGTTTGGCCTGAAAATCGGCGTCGTCAACCTGCCGTACGAAGGCAGCATTGACTTTACCAGCGGCTGGCTGCTTTGGCTGGCGATCCCGATCACGATCTTCTGGATCGTCGGCGTCACCAACGCGGTCAACCTGATCGACGGTCTGGACGGGCTTTCCGCCGGCGTATCGGCGATTGCCACTGCCACCATGGCGGTCGTGGCGCTGGTGAACGGCCCCGGCTATGAAAACGTGGCCATCTACTGTTTCGTACTGCTGGGAGCCATCCTGGGATTTCTGTACTTCAACTTTCATCCGGCCCGCATCTTCATGGGGGACACCGGTTCGCTGTTTTTGGGCTTCAACCTGGCGGCGCTGTCCGTCATGGGCTTCAAAGAGGCGCTGTTCGTCTCGTTCATCATCCCGATTGTGGTGCTGGGCGTTCCGCTTTGGGATACGTTCTTTGCGATCGTTCGCCGGATCGTGAACAAAAAGCCGATTTCCAGCCCGGACAAAGGGCATCTGCACCACTGTCTCCTGAACATGGGCCTGTCGCATCGGGCCACGGTCCTGACCATCTATTCGGTCAGCATCTTCTTCGGCACGATGGCGATCGTGCTGACGAAAACGACCAAATGGACAACCATTATCGTGATGGCGGTGCTGCTGTTCGCGATGCACGTGGCCACCGAGGTGGTCGGTCTCGTCGGCCGCCGTCACCGCCCGCTGATCAACGCGGTCCGACGGTTGAAAATCAAGTATACAGAACGGCGAAGCCACTAGACAGGCAATCCCCTGCTGGATCACCAGCAGGGGATTTTTCCGCTTTTTAACAAAAATCCTTAAGCCAAACCGATGTTTTTCCGATAAAAGAAATGACGAGAAAGGCGTCCCTTACTCTCTCGGGCAGGGGACAAAATCACGCAGAAAAACATGTGGAGAGGTGAAGACTTTGCAGAAGACGTATCAGCAATTTCGGCGTTGGCTCGCAGTATGTCTGACGATGCTGCTGCTGGTGACCGGTCTGGTTCCGGCGATGCCCGCGTCGGCCGCGGGAACCTGGACGATTGCCAACCCGTCGTCCATCGTGGTGGACAGCTCCGAGACAAATGCCTTCGGTACTTTTTCCAATCCGGTAGAGGTCAAAAACAGAACGATCAACGGAATCGTCCTGACCAATACGGCCGCCTCCGGCAACACGGTCGCCGTGGCAGTGGACGGCACGCAGGTCGTCTACAATCCTGCCCCCGCCTTTGTCGGACAGACCCTGACGCTTCCGCCGATCAACATTGATCGTAACGGCGCGGTCACCAAAGTGGAAGTATGGTTTGGCTCCGAAAAAGCCACCATGTACTACAAGCTGGTGAAACAGCAGACCGGGGCGACGCTGCAGATCGTGCCTCCGTCCGACCTGGTCCCGCCGGCCAATCCGTCCCAGCCGGGCAACGGGAACAGCGCCAGTGAAGCGCTCGTCACCAATTCCGGCAAGCTGACCAATCTCAAAGTGAAATACACGGATCCCGGCAATCTGGACCCCAGCCCCGTGCTGGAAGTGCAGGTGGACGGGAAACCGGTCCAGACCATTACGGCTCCGACAGCAAAAAACGACGGCTCCGAGATTCCCGTCGGCACCATCGATCTGAAAAACGGCATCAACGTCATCAAGGTGGTGTCGGTCAACACCGGCTATGAAAGCCTGCAGTATTACGATTATCGACCGCAGAACAGCCCGATTGTCCTGCTCGATTACCCGAACCAGGGGACAAGCGTCACCAATCCGGTGCTGCACGCGGAAAACAAAATTACGCTCCGCGGGATCTACGGAGCGGGTGTGACAGGCGCCAACCTGCGTCTGAAAATTACCACCAACAACGGACAAACCGTGGAAGATCTCAGCTCCACGTCGCCGACCCTGAGCGGCACCAACAACTTTACGTTCTGGGACGTTCCCCTGAAGCCGGGATTGAACGTCATCTCGTTCTATGAACGGGTGGGAAGTGTCACCAAGGAACACTATCAATTCTACGTGCAGTACAACAACACGCCGTATATCGACAGCATCAGCGTGAACGACACGCCGCTCACGTCGGCCACCACGCTGATTACGGTGGCGTCGACCAACCGTTTGACCCTGAATGTGGACGGTAAGGTGAAGAACGCCGAGAAGGTCGTCGTGAAAAACGTGACCACCGGCGACGAAGTGGAGGCGAGGGTCACGTCCGGCGCATTCGCCGCCAACCTGCCTTCGCAGTTGGGAGAAAACCGGCTGGAGTTTACCGTCTACAACGACAACAAAAAAGTGGGCGTCATCAGCCGGACGATCCATGTGGTGTCCCGTTCACAGGATACCGCCAACCAGTTCTACAACGTAACCATTCAAAAGCAGGGAACACCGCCGACACCTGTGACCAATCTGGTGCTGGGCCAGGTGGCTGCGCTGCCGGGAACGGGCACTCCGAACACCGAAAAGTATCAAATCAGCGGTACGGCCCTGCTGCAATTTGAAGAGACCGACAAGCAAACGATCAAGCAGTTCAAGCTGGAGTACAAAAACGAAAAAACCGGGGGGACGTTCTCGGTTGACAACATTACGCCTGCTTCCCGAACGTACAAGGGTAGCGGCTTTACCGAGTACGCCATCACCGGCGCGATCGCGAGCGGCGGTGCGGACACCGGCATTCTGGAAGACGGCGTCACCTATCGGGTTACCCTGAGCTACGAGTACACCACCACCGATCCGACAACCGGCGTACAGACGGATTCCGGGTTCTATCAGGTGAACGGGTACGAGTACAGGTTTACCTATGTGGACGATACCAAACCGCGATTTGTCGAAGCGTACATCGACTCGACCAAGCTGTCCGAGTACACGGTCAACCCGCTGGGGAAAGCCACCTTTACGGTAGACCTGAAGACGGTGAACATGAGCGGTAATCAGACCGATTACACCGTAACGTACAACGGCAGCCCGATCAGCTATAATCTGGACGCGCTGAATGCTACGCAGTTCAAGTTTACCCTGTCCAACATGCCGGCGGGTACAGGGGATCTGGAGATCAGGTACACCAACGGCTCAACGGCGCTTTCCGTCACGTACAAACTGAACATCCAGATTGCGCCGTATCTCCAACTGACGTACATCGACGGTTCCGGACAGGTCCGCAGCTTTGAGAGCGGGTATCAGATCAAGAGTGACGACGACTTCGTTTCGCTGAGCGGGAAGGTGTACAACTACGACCTGACGTCCAGCAACATTGTAGTCAAGCTGAACGGAACACCGATTACCCCGACGTTGGGGACCAACAACAGCTTTACGATCAGCAAGGCATCCCTGCAGGACAACATCAAGTCCAAAGGCGAACACACGCTGGAAATCACGCTGACCACCGAGCCGTCCGTCAGCTTCACGTACAAGATCCTGTTCATCACGTCCAAAGCGCCGACGATTGAAGACGTCAAGCTGAAAATCAGTGAAAACGGCAAGGACAACGAACTGGTCAAACAACCGACGGATACGGCTTACAGGACGGGCGCCAAGTTCCTGAGCGAGTTTTCGTTTACGGTAAAGGACGCGGAGCATGTCTATATTGAGAAAAACGGCAAGCGCATTGCCGATTTCCGCTATGAAAACGGCGACTGGGAACAAAAGGAAGACAATCAGGACTACAACGACACGCTGAACCAGATTCCTTCCGGGCTTCGCCGTGATTTCCAGGAGTACAACTTCGACGCGGAAAGCAAGACGTCGTTCCGGGCCAAGATGCGCAGCAGCGACTACGGCGACCTGCTGGAACAAATTCAGGATGAGGTAACCAAAAGCGACGAGCAGGAGCAAAAACTGGCGCTCTTCCCGCTTACCCTGAAAAAGAACGGCACCACCACCTACACGATCGTGGCCGAGGACGGCAATGGCGCGGTGGTCCGATACGAGGTGAAAATTGACCAGACCACCAACAGTTGGGAGATTATCTCCCCGGTCAAAGCCAAGGAGAGCGATCCGTACATCGTCGTAAACGCCAACAGCGTGCCGATCAAGGTCTTTGCCGAAAATGCGACCAAGGTGATGTTCGGCAAAACGGAAGCGAAGGTAACCAACACCACGCAGCGGGATTTCGAGTACAATGAAGACCTTGGCAAACCGGTCCCGAAATCCTACTACGTGTTTACCGCTACCGTTCCGTTGAAAGCGGGCCTGAACAAGATCAAGTACACCGTCTTCGTAGGCAGCACGTCCTACAACGACGAGGTTCAGATTTTCAACGCCAACTCGTCCGTAAACGGTGCCGAGTACCGCGACGTGCTGGGCAAGAAAACGTCGTTCAGCGTCTTTGACAAGAAGCTGGAGCTGAAGTTCCCGACCGGCACCGTACTGGTTTCGCCGCCCAACAAGCTGGAGGGCGAAGAAGTCACCAATCCGACCAAGGACATCTTTGTCGATGTGGAGCTGTACTTCGGCATTGCCGACCGGACGACCGGCCAGGTGGCGATTCCGGACGATGACATGAAGTCCAAGCTGACGCTGAATGAAAACTTCAACTACGCCAGCCCGCTCTACTACATCGATGCCGGTGACAAAAACGCGCCGGGCGGACGCGATCCGTACTACAGCGACGGGGACGACATCGATACCTTCAAGGATCGCTACGAGGACAACCTGGTTCCGAGCAAGCCGGGTACATTGACGATCCAGTACGACCCGTCCATCGTTAATGCGGCCAACAACATCCTGACGGTGTACTATCACAATGGGGATGAATGGCAAAACCTTGGCGGGGTTGTCAATACGAGCAAGAAAACCATCACGGTGCCGTTTGCCGGATTTGGGTACTACATGGTCATGAAGACCAAAGAGTCGTTTGACGACGTGGTCAATCACGACTTTGCGCGTGACGCGATGGAGACGCTGTACGCCAAAGGGATCATGCCGAACTACAGTGCCGTCTCGTTTGGGGCCAACCGCGACATCACGCGCGGCGAGTTTGCCACCATGCTGGTGAAGGCGCTCGACCTGCCAATCAATGATGGTCCGTACGTCGACAGCCGCACGCCATCCGCGCCGACGTTCAACGACGTGCGTCCGGTACGGGACACCTGGGACTACCAGTACAAATACATTGAAACGGCGGCCCGCGCCGGCATCGTCCGCGGCAAGGAACCGGGCTACTTCCGTCCGGACGATCCGCTGACCCGCGAAGAAGCGGCAATTATGATCGCCCGCGCGCTCAACCTGAAGTTGGGCACGCCGGATGCTGCGAAAGTGGCCCTGGCGAAAATGTTTACCGACGCCAAGGATGTAGGCTACTATGCGCAGCCTGCCGTACTGGCGGTGGCCAAAGCGAAGATTATGGCCGGCGAACCGAACGATCCGGCAGCCAAGAAGCCGACGTACCGCTTCCTGCCGAAGTCCAACCTGACCCGCGCCGAGATGGCGGTCATCACCATCCGCGTCATGGTCCAACTGAAAAAACTGCCGAAGCAGTAACAACGAAAGAAGCTGAAGAGGAGCTCCCTCTTCAGCTTCTGTTTTTGTCGTCCAGATACTTGTCCAGCCTCTCGCGCAGTAGGAACAACTGCTTTTCCTGCTCCCATACCTTCTTGTCCAGAAAGGTCACGGTTTCGTTGGTTTGTTTGAACGCCGCGTGGAGATCGTGGACGTCCGCCTGCACCTCTTCCAATCGGGCGTTCGTATGACCGACCATCTGGATGAGAGAGGCCGTCATCTCCTCCACGCTGATCATGCGGCGCTCGTGTTTGTCCAAGCGCTCCTCGATCCGCTCAAACCGTTTATCAACCTGTTCGAATCGCTTGTCAATCTGTTCGAATCGCTTGTCTACCTGCTCAAATCGCTTGTCAATCTGTTCAAAGCGTTCGTCAATCTGCTCAAACCGCCTGTCCACGTCCTGAAACCGCTTGTCGATCTCCCGAAACCCCTGCTCCATCCGCTCGGCAACAGCATCCAGCTTGTCAAACAGCTCGTCCAGCGTTTTCCCCACCGCGCTCCCCGCCTTTACGAATTGTTGGTTTCTTGCTTCCCTCTCATCGTAGACAATGTCAGTGCGGTACACAAGCTTTTTTGATTCGGGTTAGTCGTCGCCGCCAACCGCCTCCACCGGCACTTCCACGTACTCGTTTTCCCCCAACACAATGTCGGCCTGTCCGTTGGTCAAATCGGTCATCCGTTCCACAAAGGCGTCCTGTTCCCCTTCCGGAATCAGCAGGTGAACCGTTACCTTGTCCGTGTAGTCGGTGGCGGTGACCCGGTGCTGGCCGAGGCGCAGTTCGTTTTCCACCTTGCCCCACCAGTGATAGTCGACGATAACCGATACCTGCTGGTGCAGGGTGTGGACGACGATGCCCGCAGCCTTGAGCGCCGTGACGCAGCCGGCCGTGTAGGCGCGCACCAGGCCGCCCGCCCCCAACTTGATCCCGCCGAAATAACGGGTGACCACGACCACGGTGTCCTTGACGCCGTTCTTTTTGATGCACTCCAGGATCGGCTTGCCGGCCGTGCCGCTCGGCTCTCCGTCGTCGCTGGAGCGCTGAATCTGGTCGTTTTCGCCGATGACAAAGGCGGAACAGTTGTGCGTCGCGTCCCAGTGCTTCTTTTTAATCATGGCGATAAACGCGGCCGCCTCTTCTTCCGTTGTGACACGTTGGGCATATCCGATAAACCGGGAACGCTCGATGACGATTTCGCCTTCACCGTACCCGGCAACTGTTTTGTACTGCCGCAGCATCTTACACATCACCTCAAGGGTTAGCATAGCACGTTCCCGCACGCTTCGCGAATGGTGAAATTTTTTCGCCGCCCATTCGTACTAACACGGGACAGTTTTCATGTGCTAACGGGGAGAGCGGAGGTGTATACATGGTAAAGTGTGAATTGTAAGGGGAAAAAACTGGATGCGGAAGATTCTTCGTGTACGAAACATTCAACTATGATATAGTGATCTTGGGACAAACTGAAAGATTCCGTACTGTCGGAACCGACAAAAAAGCGAAAAGGAGTGTAGAACCATGAACTTTCCATATTCGCCGAAGAAATGGCTGACCATCTCGCTGGCTGCGATTGTAGCTACGTCGATCGGCGCAGGGGCCATGGCCCAGTCTTCAAACGACGGGACAGCATCTCAGACGACAAATCAGACACAGACACGAACCACTCCATCGAACCAGACCGATAAAGCCGACACAACCATTCAACCAACCGCGCAAGATGCCGCAGAGGAACTGACGCTGGAAAAAGCAGTGGAACAGGCGCTGAAGACGAATCCCAAGCTGCAGCAGGCCCGCCTGGATGAGAAAAACGCGAGCGTCAACGCCGAGCTTACATACGATACGGTGGCGGAGATCCCGTCCGAATTCGTCCGTTCGCTGGACGCCGCCAAGCAAAAATACGTGTCCAGCGCGCAGGCGAAAATGACGGAAAAGCTGAACAAGCTGGCGGTACAGACAACGGAAAACCAGATCAAGCTGGGCGCTCAACAATTGTATTACGCCCTGCTGCATGCACAAGCCGACCTGGAGTTGAAGAAACAAAGCCTGGAGCGCGCCCAGACCCAGCTCAAAGTGGCCAAAGCTCATTTTGACGTTGGCACCAAGGCGAAAACGGACATCCTGCAGGCGGAGATGGGCGTAGCCGGCGCGCAGGCAGCGCTGGCGGCGGCGGAAAACAACGTGGAGATCGCCCGCATGAAGTTGAACGAATTCCTCGGGGTGGATTTGAACAAGAAATGGAAGCTGTCCAACGACAACAAACAGGTGGCCGCCCCGTCGATGACACTGCAGCAGGCACAGGAGAAGGCGCTGCAGCAGCGTATCGAAATCACGCAAAAGCAGGAAGAATTAAATCTGGCCGAACTGAATGTAAAGCTGATCGAGGAGTATTCCGCGCTGTCCACTTACCCGGGTAAGATCGCCCGCAACAACGTGGAAAAGGCAAAACTGGCGATCGAGGAACAGAAGCGCACCATCTCCCGCGAAGTGGCGGAAGCCTACTACAGCCTGAATGCGGCGAAGCTGGGCATCGAATTCAAGAAAAAGGCGAAGGAAGCGGCGGCGGAGAGCTATCGCCTGACCAGCCTGCGCTATGAAAACGGTCTGGCGACCACGCTGGAAGTCATTCAGGCCGAAGAAGCACTCGCCGATCAGGAAAACCAGTACGAACAGGCCGTGCGCGACTACAACCTGGCTGTCGTGAACTTCGAGACAGCTACAGGAAAGTAAGTGTAAAGTTGTAAACTTCCCGGACAAATTGGAAAAAGATTCATGGGTGACAGTCCGTCCGACCTGCCCTATAATACGAGTTGTGGCGGATGTCACCACATACATAACCAGTAAGGAAAACGGCCACAAAAATTTTTAAAAACTTTTTCGGAGGCACCGCAACTTTTTCAAATCTGAGGCGTTTAATAGGATGTCACACGAAAAACGGGGAATTGTGTAAAAAAGATTCACGAATTCTAGCAACTGTGTTACACTAGGGATTGCCGCATTTACACAATACTGAATATACTAGAGATTTATTCGGGCAAAAAAGTCAATGCAGTCCTGCGAAAGGAGGTGACACGCGCTTGCAGGATTCGGGCTTTAAAAAGAAAGATAGATCGAAAACAAATATTCCCCAAGAACAATTTGTTTATTCCAGAGGAGGAGAACCCAAGGTTATGAAAAAGGTTGTTAACAGCGTACTGGCAAGTGCACTCGCACTTACTGTAGCACCGATGGCATTCGCTGCCGAGGAGACAAACAACACCGAAGCTCCTAAAATGGATGCGGATCTTCAGAAAGTAGTAGGACGCCTGGCAGCACTGAACCTGGTTGCTGGTTATGGCAACGGTGACTTCGGTGTAGACCGTACCATCAACCGCGCTGAGTTCGCTACCCTGATGGTTCGTCTGAAAAACATGACGGAAGGTGCAAAACTGGCTCAATTCCAGTCTAACTTCACCGACGTGAAACCGAGCGACTGGTTTGCGGGCTTCGTTAACGTAGCATCCGGTCAAGAAATCGTAAAAGGTTACCCGGACAAGACCTTCCGTCCTGCTAACAACGTTACTTACGCGGAAGCCGTAACCATGATCGTTCGCGTTCTGGGTTACGAGCCGGCTGTTAAAGGCGTATGGCCGAACAACATGATCGCAGAAGCTGCCAAGCTGAACATTGCGAAAAACATCTCCGCTCCGAACAATGCGGCTACTCGCGGCGACATCTTCAAAATGATGGACAACGCGCTCCGCGTGAAACTGATGGAGCAAGTTGAGTTCGGTACCGACATCCGCTTTGAAGTGAAAGACGACACGCTGCTGACCAAGTACCTGGACGTTGACGTATACGACATGGAGTGGGCTCGCGACAGCAAAGGCGAACTGCCGATCGTATCCAACGTACCGGTAATCGGTCTGGGTTCGATGAAAGCCAACGAAATCACCCTGAGCGGCAAAGACGCCGGCATGGGCACCAAAGGCACCACGTTCAAAGTGGCTGACGGCATCAACCCGAACGAGTACGCTGGTCAACACGTACAAGTGTGGATCAAGGACGACAAAGAAAACACCGTTGTGTGGATGGAAGGTTCCGAGGACGAAGAAGTGGTTATGGACCGTCTGGGTACCTTCTACCTGAACGACAAGTCCAAGTTCAATGTGGATGACATCAGCAAATCCTCCGATCTGAGCGATCTGGAAATCGAACTGGACGGCAGCGGCAAAACCTATCGTTTCACCGAAGATACCAAAGTTACCTTCAACTTCCAGCCGTATGACAGCAACGTAAAAGGTATCAAGGAAATCATCAAGGCGAACGATGGTTACACCTTCTCCGCCAAAGTCGTTCTGGATAAAGACAACAAAATCAGCTACATCCACGTAATCGACGACCAAACGCTGAACCAAACCAAAGAAGGTTACAAATACGGTTCCGAAGTCATCAAGAAAATCGACGCCGAGAAGAAGCGTATCGAGAACCTGG
Source organism: Brevibacillus thermoruber 423 (assembly GCF_000454065.1). Lineage (GTDB taxonomy): Bacteria > Bacillota > Bacilli > Brevibacillales > Brevibacillaceae > Brevibacillus > Brevibacillus thermoruber. The sequence goes on along the minus strand of NZ_KE695653.1, from coordinate 125,635 downwards.
ATGGCGGCAACTTCACCGCGCTGAAAGACCTGGAAGAGGGCGTAGACTTCCTGGTATTCCGCGACAACAAACCGGCGAAACTGGCCGACCTGAAAGAAATGGACGTGTACAGCGTTTACTACGCAAGCGGCAACAAGAAGAAGCTGCTGGTATTCGCTAACAGCACGCAAGTTGAAGGTAAAGTGGAACGCGTAATCGTTCGCAACGACGGCGACAACCGTCTGGAAATCGACGGCAAGTCCTATCGTTTCCGTCCGGGCTCCACTTACTCCGACAACGCGAACAAAGATGTGAAAGAGCTGAACTCCAGCAACTGGGATCTGGTTCGCGACCTGAAAGGCGAAGAAGTAAAACTGTACCTGGATGCATCCGGCCGTATCCGCCACATCGAAACCAAGGACAGCGTGGACGATCGCCGCTTCAAAGCTATCCTGACTCGCAAAGCCGAGTACAATAAAGGCAAATACGAATTCGGCATCATCAACGAAAAAGGCAAAGAGCTGGATATCGCGGTAGATCCGGAAGACGTTTACCGTGCAGACGGCAAATCGTACGAAAGCAATCCGGATGACATCGAAAATGACTTCATCCCGGATAAAGAAGACATCCTGCTGCTGGAAGTAACCCTGGATTCCAAAGGCGATGCAGAGAAGGTTAAAGTTCTCCCGACCAAGCTGAAACATCTGCAAGATAAAGCTTGGAATGACGCTGCTGACGAAGATGATGAAACCATCAAGGATAGCGACGGTCTCTACACCGTAACTGCCGACACGGCCATCTTCGACATGACCGGCGAAATCACAGGCAAACGTTACGAGCTGCAAAATCCGGGCGTAGCGAAGTTTGCCGACATCGCTGACAAAAACGACCTGGATGTATACTATGCCGTAAATGAAGACGAAGAAGAAGTAGACGCAATCTTCGTTGTCGAAGGTAAAGGCCTGGGCAGCAAAACGCTCTACGGTCTGGTTACCCAACTGGGCGGCCGCAGCGACAACGACGAAATCGAGGTTATTACCAAAGACGGCGAAAGCGGTCAGGTAACGACCAAAACCTTCAAACTGGACGACGATCTCGAAGATCTGCTGGATCGCAACATCGACCGCGGCGACTTCATCGCGTTCAGCCTGAACTCCAGTGAAGAAGTCATCGTCAAGGATGTTGTCGAAGTAGTTGACGGTGCTCAAGACATCGATGTCGCAGACTTCTTCGGCGACGGCAAATACGCACCGGCAACTGAGGATGAGCTGGAAGAAGCATCTCTGCATGCTCTGACGGTTGCTCGCGTTGACAAGAAAGATGGCAGCAACAAGTTCTACTTCGAGTACAAAGATCAAGATGGTAAAACCCAAAAAGCTACCTTCACCCTGAACTCCAAAACTGCTTTCATCAACGCATATGATATGGAAGCAGGCGACGGCATCGACGAAGGCGACTACGTAATCCTCGTAGAAACCGACGACGATGGTAACGTATGGGATTACGTCATCAAAGTTTCTTCCGTAGATGACGCGAAGAGAGACTACGATGATGACGAGGTAGAAGAATACACCACGAACTTCTTCAAGCAGTTCGCTAACGGTAATATTGTTCCTAAACCGCCGATCGTCGACCTGATTGACGAAGATTCCGTAGACGTGGTTGTAACTCCGAAACTCGGCGGTATGCTGGCTGAGTACAAAGTGACCGGTAAAGCCGCAGCAGGCGCAACTGTGAAGGTGACGATCGGCACTCGTTCCGGCCAAGCTACAGCAAATAGCAATGGTGACTTCGAAGTAACCATCCTGGGCAAAGCTGGTGAGACTGAAGCAGTCATCGAAGCATCCAAAGACGGTAAATCCGAAGGACCTCACACCATTGAAATTTAATTCGGATCCGCTTCCGTAGTTACGGTTGATGGCATGGAATGGCATGGGGCAGAGGGATTCCCCTCTGCTCCCCATGCAATGCTTGTCGATCGTAAATTGATGCTCAGATAAGGAGAAACACACGCAACAGGATTACCAGCGTAGAGTGTTTCTCAATATATAAGACAAAAATTCCTATCAAAATCTGGAGGGGTAGTACGTGAATAAAAAGCTGGTGCTTTCTGTACTCTCGACAGCAGTAGTAGCTAGCATGGCCGCTTCCGCTATGGCTAAGCCGAACGCTGGTTTTTACGTTGGCGGCAATGTAGATAAATACTATTCCATCGATGCTTTCCTCAATCACCTGGATACGGCTCTGGATGAAATCATCGACAATCTCGACAGCACTACCTTTGTTGACGAGAATGGCAAAGCCGCACCGTTCCTGAGCGCTCTGAACGCACAAACGGAAGAAGAGCTGAACGCTGTTACGGAACCGGCTCGTCTGGACCACTTTGAAAATAATCCTTACGCCATCGTAGACGGTACTGGTGTCTACAATCCTGAAGAGGATGAAGACCTGCTGGCGCCGGAACCTGGTGAGCTGAAAGTTGAGAGCGTAAGTGCTATTAACGCTAATGAAATTAAAGTAGTTTTCGGCAAGGAAGTATTCAAAGAATCTGCTGAAACAGAGTCCAACTACAGCATTACTTTGAATGGTGCACCGTTTAACCCGGCTGGTCTCACCGCAACTCTGTTGGATGATAAGAAAACGGTAATTCTGAGCAACGTAAACGCTGGTGTACAACAGCAGATCTTCTCTAACGGTGACTCCTTCCGCGTTACTGTGGATGGCGTAATGGACAAAGACTACAACAAGTTCCCGAAATTCACTAGTGAACTGGCTGCATACAACGATGTAACTGCACCGACTGTAGTTAAGTCCGAACTCCGTGGGTCTACCATCCGTGTTTACTTCAGCGAACCTGTAACTGGTGGTACTATTAAAGTTGACAACGGTACTGCAGTAGCTCCTGCTTCGTATGTAAATGGTGGTGGCGTATACTATGTAACGCTTAACGCAACCGCAGCTCAACAAGCAGCTGGCACCCATACTGTAACTGTGTACAACTTCCAAGATGCTGAAGGTAACACTCTGCCTGTAGCAACTACAACCTATACTGCTGCAGCTGATACGACTGCACCTTCCGTACAAAGCATCACAGCGGAATCTGCTTACACATTCAAAGTTAAAGTAAGCGAACCACTTGCTGCTGAACCGACAATTGAAGTTAAGAAGGGCAACCTTGTACTTCCGCTTGACAATACTTTCGGCGGTGGTAACGGCATCGCTCTGGACACCACCGATACTACTAACACAACTTACATTGTAAAAGTTGCTGATGCTAACGCATCTAACCCGGTATACGGAACAGGTGAAACTTCTGTAAACCTGTCTGTAAAAGTATCCGATCTTAAGGATAATGCTAATCTGGTTGGCGCGGTCTTCAATGGTACGGTAACTCTGTCTAAAGACGCAACTGCTCCGACAGTTGTTAACGCGAACCTGAACACTGCCGACACTGCTAACAACTATCTGTACGTACGCTTTAACGAGGATTTGGATGCCTCCTACTCTACTGACGGTGCTTTGGATTCTAAGATCGTTGTTACTAAGAACGGCGTGCAACTTCCGGTTACTGCCGCTTCTGTTCAAAACGATGCTAACGGTGATCCAACACTGGTTCGCGTCACGCTCGGTAGCGTAACGCCTGGTACTTACAATGTGAAGTTCCTGGCTGGTGCTGTAACTGACGTGGATGCTAACGCAAACGCTGAGGTATCTACTACAGTTACCGTTGCTGATCCGACTGCGCTTGTAACACCATCCGTATCTCAACCTGCTGCTAACGTAATCCAAATCACGTTTGGTGGCGGCGTTGACATGACCGATAGCGCAACTAACCTGGCTAACTACACTCTGGACGGTCAAGCGTTCCCAGCTGGTACTACCATTGGCTTCTATAACAACAAGCAAACTGTACGTATCACTCTGCCGAGCAACCTCTACAGCCAAAACACGGTAGCACAGCTGAAGATCAGCAAAAATGTTAAGAACGAAAACAATGTACCGGTTCTTGCATCTGCAAGCCCAGAAACTGAGTACACAACTCAAATCAACATCACTGACAATGTGAAACCTGTTCTTGAAAGTGCTAAATTCCTTGTAACCAGCAATTCCGCTACCACTTCTAACAAAGTAAAATTGACCTTCAGTGAAGATCTGGGAACTGCACCTGCAGCTGACGATCTGAAGGTAACTGTAAATGGCAACGAAGTTGCTGTTTCCAACATTGCTCTCAACGGCGACGTTGTAACCTTCAACATCCCGACCACAGTGATCTCTCAAGGAGCTCAAGTAAAAGTTCTGCCTGCTTCTGAGCAAACTGATGGATCTATGGATGCAGAAGACCTTGCTGGTAACGATCTGACTGAAGGCACCATCGTGACAGCTACGGAAAAAGAACTGGATACTGATGCTATTGCTAGTGATGCCGCTGCGGTTGCAGCTGACAAAGCTGCTCTTGCTGTAAACTACAATGGTACTGATGCAACTATCAACCTTACAACGACCGGTACCAATGGTTCCACCATTACTTGGGCAGATACAACAGACGCAGCAAACGTAGCAACTGTCACCGGTGGTACAGTAGCAATCACTCGCAGCGCTGCTGACGACACTGATGACACTGTAGTATTGACTGCGACCATCACTAAGGGTACTGCAAGTGACACTGCAACATTCACAATTACTGTGAAGGAAGCAAAAGCAGCTGTGTTCGCTAGCGGTGAACCTACAGCTGTAACAGGTGCATCTACAGGTGACCTCGATGTAACTGCTGATTTGGATGAAAACGGAACAGTATACTATGTTGTTGTTCCAGCAGGGGATGCTGCTCCGACCGCTGCTGAAGTTGTAGCAGGTACAGCTTCTGGTGGTGCTACTGCCGTAGCATCGGGACAACTCAGTGTTACTGCAGGAACTCAAGCAACTGCAACAGAAAGCGGTATTACAGCTGGTAGCTACGATGTATACTTTGTTGCAGAGGACGCAAACGGTAATGTTCAAAACACTGTAACATCTGTAACCGGAGTTGCCGTAAACTAATTTTAAGGGTTTGGTGTCTTTCACCACTCGAAAATTGTCGAATGAGTCTACTGCCATCTGGCAGTAGGCTCTTTCTTTATCCTTAAACAAAAGAGCCCTCTCGGACTCTTACCCCCCATACCTTTCCAAAAACTCCTCTACGGCCTTGTTTACCACATCCTTCACCGTGTAGCCGGTACTGTTCACGAATCCCGTCAATCGTTCCGACAACTGCGCCTGAATCTGCACGGTTTTGGTCACAGCCGGCCCTCTGTACCGTTTCATATGTAGCGGCTGCGGTCGATCCGTGACCATGTTCAGAAGCTTGTCCTTGTTTCGCAGGATCTCCTGCAATCCTTGCACTAGTTCTGGTGGTAAGGTGGAGCCTGTTGTAGCGGAACTTTGACCAGTTTGATCCGGAAACGTGACGACGTTGCTTTCGTCACTTCCTTGCAAAGGTTTGCTTGTTTCTGAGAAGACATTGCCATCTTCAAATTGCTGTTCCTTGCTGGCCTGTAAATCATTGCTTGCTGGCAAAGTCTGGCTATCTATTACACTTTCTTGCAAATTGCTTGTAGATGGGTCAAAAAGTAAGGCGGTTTCGGCTACATTCTCAAATGGTTCGCGCTTCGCCAAAGGATCGGGGACGTAGTTTTTGATCGTCCAATCCCAGCGGTAGCCATGCCGGCGCATGTAGCCGCTGACGCCACCTTTTCCTTTGTATCCGAGCAAATCGGCGATCTCTTCCGCTGAATGACCTTCTCGAAACAATTCGATAATCACTTCCACGCGTTCATTGGTCTCCATAGCTGTTCCCTCCTCATCCTACGATAATTTCTCCAATGCTTCCCGCAGATGTTCCGGGGTGGTGTGGGTGTAGATCGAGGTTGCCCGCGGCGAAGCATGGCCGAGCAGCTTCCCGATCCGCAACAAGTCCACGCCGTGATCTTTGTAAAGTGAAGTTGCAAAGGAATGGCGAAGGACGTGCGGCGTCACGTTCTTGGTAATCCCGGCTTCTGCGGCGATCTTATGAATCGTCAGGCGAATATAGCCGGGAGTCATTTTTGTCCCCATCTTCTTGGTGACGAAGAAATAGGGGGAGCTGACCTTTGGCCGCACGTTCTCCAGGTAATCTTGAAGGATCGGCGCCAGTTCCGGATGCAGCGGAATGATTGTCAAGATCAAAAGAAAGCTCCTCAAAAAAATCAATCGAAAATTCCCCAGTAAGAGTTATTTTATACGCCCCTTAGGGGGCGGAAACAAGGACTACTCCTTTGGGTGTTCTTCATGCCCTTCTGGTCGGAAGAAACCCGCCTTTTTCTTTTCTTTGATGCGGTAACTTTCCCCCTTGATATTGATTGTGGTGGAATGATGCAGCAAACGATCCAGGATGGCTGTGGCCAGTATAGAGTCTCCAAAGATTTCTCCCCATGAACCATACGACTTGTTGGAAGTCAGGATGATAGAGCCGGTCTCGTATCGTTCGGAGATGATTTGGAAGAAGAAATGGGCTGCCGGTTCGTCCATCTTGCGATAGCCGATCTCATCGATGATCAACAGACGCGGCTTGGTGTACATGCGAATTTTTTGTTTGATCGTATGGTTCTGATCGGCCTGCTGAAGCGTTTGCACGAGATCATGGGCGGTTGTAAAATACACCGTATACCGCTGCTTAATCGCCTCCAAAGCCAGTGCAACGGCCAAATGTGTTTTCCCCACACCGGGCGGGCCGAGGAAAATGAGATTCTCCTGGTGCTCGATAAACCGAAGGGTCGCCAGATCCCGGATTCGCCGTTCATCGATGGATGGTTGGAAACGAAAGTCGAATTGATCCAGGGTCTTGTGAAAGGGCAAGTTGGCTAGACGTGTCCGGGTCCGGATATACCGATCCCATTTTGCCGCCAACTCCTCCTGCAGCAGCTTGTCCAGAAATTCCAGATACGATATATTGTGTTTGGAAGCTTCTTCGGCGTGGTGGTGAAGCACCTCGGGAATGCGAGTCCATCCGAATTGGTGGAAGGCATCCTCAAGACGTTCTTGCAGCCCAATCATTGGAGCCTCACCGCCTCGTCGAGGAATTGTTCATACACGGATAAGTTTCGTTCCAGCACTTCAGGGGCTGGTCGGTCAACAAGTTTGGGCATTGGGGCAGGAACTCGATGTTGACCGGTTGGGCGCAGTCCTTCGAAGTGCTTTTTGTTGATGACCAGCTGCCCTTTTTGGACGGCCTTGGGATGTTCAGCGATGAGTGTGTCTCCACTGTAAATCCGGATGCGTCCGTTCTTGTCGTCCTGGACATGCACGATTTGCCCCATAAAACGGAAGGGAACGGAGTAACGGTTGGCCTCAAACGATACCAGGCAGTCGGCTGATACCTTCCGAGCATGACGGTCGACGACCGCAAACGGCGTTGGGTTCATGGGTTTCAGCTTTTCCTCATGCCAGCGGTCAACCGGCCTGACGTGCGTGGTTCCATGAATCCTCACGTTGGCCACTTGATTTAGCCACTCACGAGCTTGACGATTCAGATCGTCTACTCCCTTGAATTCCCGAACTCGCGGCCAAAAGTTCTTG
>NZ_KE695653.1:0-118056 GCF_000454065.1 Brevibacillus thermoruber 423 | reverse complement strand
AAGAAGGAAGCCGTGGTGGCTGGCAAATCGGGAAAAACGCTCATTCCAGACGGGATGGCCCTGTTCATCTCTGTCTTTCACAACGGTCTTCATGTTGTCGTACAGCATCACCTCCGTACCCCCTCCAAAATACTCAAAAGCCCGATGGTGACAACTGATGAGCGTATCCAACTTCTCATCTTCAGTGAACTCCAGATACATCATGCGAGAATAGCTGAGGACCATGACAAACGCATAGAGCCGTTTTGGTTTGCCGTGCCAGTCCACCGTAAACCGTCCCCAATCGACTTGGGCTTGGTATCCGGGATCTGTTTCAAATCGGACGGTGGTTTTGCTGATGACGGTGGGCCGGAACGGTTTCATGAAGACTCGCAGAGTGGTAATCCCACCGGTATACCCTTTTGCCTTGATTTCTTCCAGGATAACTCTCGCATTCAGGCAACCTTCCTCCATTCGGCGGCGAACGTAATCCTTGAACGGATCCAGCTTGCCGAGACGAGTGACCTTTCGCTGATAGGATTCAGGTTCCTTCTTGTTTAGCCACTTACGAATGGTTTTTCGATCCCTCCCCATTTCCTGCGCGATCCGAGTAATACTCATGCCACGTTTCCTCATCTCGTGAATCATGTAAAACTCCCCATTCTTTACCATAATTTCTCTCTCCTCCAAGGAGAGAGTCTGCGATGAAAATGGGGAATTTTCAACCGATTCTATTGGGGATTTTATCGCTGATCTTCACATGATCCGGTATTTGTCTCCTTTTCCATGCCACACGGTGATCGACGCTTCCTCAAAGTTTACGTCCTCGATCTTGAGGTTGGTCAGTTCGGAAATCCGCAGGCCGGTATATCGAAGGGTTTGAATGATGGTGTAGATTCGTTTTCCTTTGTCTTTGTTTTGATTAATAACGGACAAGAGCCTTTCGATTTCTTCTTTGGTCAGGTATTTGGGAATGCTCTCCGGCTTCTTGGGTGCCTGGAGGCGGTTGCTTGGGTTTTTCTGAATGTACTCCTCCCGTTCGAGGAAACGGAAGAAGGAGCGAAATGTTGCGATCATCCGAATGATGCTGTTGGTCTTGTAGTTTTTCTCCTCAGTCAAGTACCGAAGGAATGTACGTAAATGATGCGTTTCGATTTCATCGACGAAGGGTTCTACCTTCCATTGGGAAAGGTAGTAGCGATGGAATTGGGATAAATCCTTCTCGTATCCTTTTATGGTCTCGCCGCTGCGATTCACCTCCACTTTCAAGTATGTAAGGAATTCCTGAATGGCTTCGAATAAGGCGATCATGCGAACTCTCCTTTCCCCAGGTTTTGTCTGATTCTTAGCTAGTTAGCTGGTGTCATGAACACACCAATGACTCACGATAGTCGCCTCCTAAAAATACAAACATACGTTCTGTTTGTGGGTTAAAAAGAAAAACCATGTCTTGCTTTGGTTTGTTCGTGAAGCCATATCTCGATGATTTTGGGAGGACAGCCGGTAATGGCTGCTGCTTGATCAATTGTCATTCCATCTTCAAAACTCAGTTCATCCAGGAGCAAGGATGCGGAAAAGAGGTGAGCCTCTTTTTCCTGGATGCTCAGACGTTTCCAATTGAGACGGTGGCTGTCCACTTGAAACGTAAGAGGCATGAAGGATTTGACCACTGCAGCGGGAGTTATTGAGCTTGTTTGTGATGCGGATCGACCGCTTGGACGAAATGTGATCACGATCGGGGAAATAGTCGAGCTTCATCTGAAGGCAGAAAAAGAAAAAAGCACGAAAGTCGCCAAGGCGGAAGGCGGCAACAGGCGAAGAGAGGTCCTTTGGATCAATCCTGTAGCGGTGAACCAGATGGAGCAGCAGACGATTTTCTCGCTGCCAGGTGTGCAGCTCGGGTTATTTAACAAGATGCTCATCATGTAAAAAGACAAAAGGCCACCCCATATCTAGGGTAGCCTTCTTGAAAAACTTTATACATGGGCAGGTTCGGGTGTTTGCAGATGAAGTGGTGGAGGAACTAACCATCCCTTCTCTTTGTTAATACGTAACAGTCGGGCTCCGTATGTTGCTTTCGACATATGGAATTGACCAAACATCATCCCAATATCTTCACGAATTGACTGTCCCATAATTTGGCTGCATGATACTAATCCAGCAGCAATATCTAAAGATACACGAGCTGCAATTTCTGGATCATTGAACCTTGCACCAACAGGGATGCTTTCTAAAGTTGCTGTTGGACGTTCTGGTGGAGAGGGTGGCAAACCAATTCCGTTGATTTTGAGTAAATTTTCAATTTGCTCGATTTCCTGCTTCATATTTTGCGTTAAGTCTTCAAGAAATGTTCGTAAATCCTTGTCGCCAGTGTGGTTAATGAATGTTTGATAACCTGCCAACAATCCTTTGGTTACGGTAAGGTAACTCCAAACACCAAAGACTTCACCGTAATGCATTGGCTCGTTTTGTGGATTTCCGCTTAAAATTCCCATAACTGTCCTCCCAGCATTGATTAAAGTTGTAAGATCCATTTGGGTTCTCCTAACTGTAAAGATTTGACCCAAATGTATCTTTTACAGGGAGCTCGAGATTTATTATGGGAATTATATACAAGTTTCAATTTGTTAAATGAGGGCATGGATTAAGTAAAAATGTTGAACAACCAAATAACAATCCAAATTGTAACTGCTATAAGTGCCCATATAAGCATCTTTATCCACCAAGGTCTTTTTTGTTGTTGCTGCTGCGCTTGATTGTCGAGTTGCTTCTTTTTCAGTAATAGTGGCAGCTGTGAAGCGACGATTGCAACAACACCGGAAAATATCCAAAACCGCATAGTTTTCTTGGTTTCATTAGTCCCCATGTTGGTTCGACCTCCTATCACCGTATAGTGTTTCCAAATTGGAGGGCTTGCATTGGGGAGCAGGTCTAAGGTGTTTAACACGATGTGTAACGTGAAAACTTGCTCACGAGATGATAAAACTAACCATCACCCCCACAGCGAAACTAAAAAGGGATGCCACCCAATACTCAAATTTGTAAGGGGAGTCGGAAATCAACCACTTTGTTCCCAATAACGGTAGACATAAATACCCTACAGCTATCAAAACTCCAAGGGCACGATATTCAAATGCAGGTGGATGGAGAGGTGGACCAAATAATCCGATTCCAAAGAAAAGTACACCAGATATTTGTAATACGAGATACGCTGGGACACCAATCACAAAATTAAGAAGAAAAATAATGACAACAGGAACCTTTGTCAAATCGATTCACCCACCTGATTACGCATGATTGATTTAGTTTGACATCAAAGGTGACTAGACCTCTAATTTTACAAAATAGTTACTCAGATAAGGGAGGAAAGAACCATGAAATACTTTGAAATCCATTCTCCATATTACGCCTTGGTGAAAGCAGAAACGGTAGAGAAGGCGATTGAAATCTATGTGGAGCAAGTAGCCGATGACGACGGCACTTTGCGCGAAGAGATCAAGGAAGTGGATCGGGATTACGCGCTTATCCAGTTTGCCAGAAGCGAGTCGGAGGACGGAGACTTTATGCCGGTTTCCGAGACTTTGGACAAGTTCCACAGAGAGAAGAGCGAAGTGCTTCTGATTGACTCTGGGCTGTTGTAAGGGCGATATAGGGAGCGGCCGTCTGCGGCTGCTCCTGGATCACAAAAGTTCAGGGAGGCAAGACCGATATGAGACTGACCGAAAAACAAAAGGCCGTACTGCTGGCACTGACCAATGGGTGGCAGACGCCGGCGCAGATCGCAAGCAAGATAGGATACTGTCACCGCCGGGATATAATTGACCCAGGTTCGCCGGAATGAAAATGACCCACCCTTAGCGAATATATCCCCTTCGAAAATAGTCCGCCAAGACAACTTCGGAGGGAGACACATGCTAAGGAGTGGGATAGTGATATCGTTACATACCATGAGGGCAGAAGGCAAGAGTATTCGTGAAATTGCCCGTCTAACGGGGAATTCTCGAAATACAGTTCGCCGATATCTCCGGGGTGAATTTATCCCCGAAAAGGGAACCCGTAGATCTCGTGGTTCCAAGCTTGATCCATTCAAACCGTTCCTGCAGGAACGGCTCCAAGAGGGTATCTATAACTGTGAGGTTTTATTCGAGCTTCTACAAGAAAAGGGATACACCGGAGGGCGCACCATCCTGAAAGACTATGTGAAGGACTTCCGTCCTCCCAAACAAGTTCCCGCTGTTCTTCGTTACGAGACGAAACCTGGTGAATACGCCCAGGTTGATTGGGGACTGTGTGATTATGTAGATCTGGACGGTACGGTCCGAAAAGTGCCGGTATTTGTCATGGTATTGGGGTACTCTCGTGCCACCTATATTGAATTTACCAAGCGTTGTGACATCTACAGCTTTCTGCGCTGTTTGATTCATGCATTTGAATACTTTGGGGGTATCCCTAAAGTGATGCTGACCGATCAGATGAAAACAGTCGTACTTGGTATGGGAGACGATCGAAAACCCCGCTGGCATCCGCTTTTTGCCGACTTTGCTGCGGCGATTGGGCTTGTTCCAAAAGTATGTAAAGTCCGCCGCCCTGAAACAAAGGGAAAAGTGGAACGAGGCGTTCATTACGTAAAAAACAACTTTCTTCCTGGCAAGCGCTTCGTTGATTTACAGGATCTCAATCAACAAGCCCTTCACTGGTGCGAACGAATTAACCGCCGTATTCATGGAACAACCGGTGAACGTCCCACCGACAGACTCCGTGAGGAAAATCTGTCGCCCATCCCTTCCGTTGATCGGTGGGAAAAATATCTGCATGAACCCAGACAGGTCAGCCGAGACGGATTTGTTAGCTACGATGGTGTGCGATATGGGGTTCCATGGAGGTACAGTGGACGTGAGGTAACCGTGCGAGAAGTGAATGGGTGGGTGGAAATCTGGGCCGACGGCACATGTATTTCCCGACACCAAAAGGTCTATCGATCCCGTGCAACTGTTTTTTGCGAAAACCAGTATGCAGGTCTTACGATCGCTCAAGGATATGCTTATCCACGTCCGCAAGCCCGACAGATTTCATCGCAGCAAGTGGAAGTGCGTTCGCTGGATGTCTATGAGCAGCTGACAGGGGTGGGAACATGATCGAACTGGAACAGGCACGGCTACGTCTCGAGGAACTTGGACTTCAGCAAGCGGCTCTACTCTTAGATGCCCATTTGGAAGCGGCAAGCCATGGACAGCCCACCTATCTGTCCTTTCTCAACATGCTTCTAGATGCAGAGATAGCGGAACGTCAGAAACGGAATATGGAGGTACGCACCAAACTCGCACACTTGCCTTACCGAAAAACACTGGAGGAGTTCGATTTTACTTTCCAACCCAACATTGACGAACGGATGATTCGAGAGTTGGCCACGATGACTTTCGTAACCCGACACGAGAATGTCTTGTTCTTAGGGCCTCCCGGAGTAGGAAAAAGTCATCTGGCGGTGGCGTTGGCTGTAGAAGCCATCTCGCAAGGGATATCCGTTTACTTTGTCAGTCTCTCGCATCTCATCGAGGATCTGCGAAAAGCTTATGCGGAAAACAGGCTGGATAAACGCCTCCGCATCTATATTCGACCAAAGCTCCTCGTTATTGACGAGATTGGCTACTTACCGTTTGACAGTTTGGCAGCTAACCTCTTTTTCCAGGTAGTAAGTGCAAGATACGAGAGAGGGAGTATTCTGTTGACCAGTAACAAGAGTTTTGGTGAATGGGGGGAACTGATGGGTGATCCGATACTTGCTACAGCTATTCTGGATCGTCTCTTACACCATTCCCACATCGTCAATATTAGAGGTAACAGTTACCGACTACGTGAAAAAATGAGGACTGGAGCCTACGGCTCCCCCTCTTCTACCTAACCAACAAAAATCGCCGGGTGGGTCAATTCAAAACCGGCGATGGTGGGTCAAAGTAAAGTCGGCGTTGACAGATACCACACGGCGTCATACGTCAATCTGCCACTAAAGGTATTGATTCGCGAGGGATTGGCTGAGAAGAAACCCGATACGCGGGGGCAGTACCGGCTGACTCTGAGAGGAGCGTTTATCAAAGACAAGCTTGTAAAAGAAAACAAGGAGGGTCAAGGGTATGACCGAACAGCAGATCATTGAAACGCTGGCAACGAAGGTGATGGGGTGGAAGCAAGTCAATCTTGGGCTATCAATCATTTGGGTGGATGCTGATGGACGGGACGTTTCTGCCCAAGTAGATAGTTGGAACCCACTCCAAAACATTGCCGATGCGTGGATGATTGTGGAACGATTAAACACGGAATTCTACTTCGAGATTTTCCGTATTGCTTTATCTGTTTCTGAAAGTGGGAAGGAGCCGTTTGTCGCATATTTCGGGGCCGAATGCGCCGTCGCTGAAACCGCGCCAAAAGCAATAAGCATGGCGGCGTACCAATTGGTCGCTTAACACATCGGTAATTATGTTAAACAGAGGTTGTTCGGTGCCGTAATAACCATCCTGTGATAAGTAGTAGTAGTGCGAGAACATCATATGAAATGTCGAAAAGGAATTGGTAGGCCCCTGGCTTGACATGGTGAATCTGCAATATGTGGTGATTAACTATACCCTCAAGTAAATTAAATGTGCCGGCACCTATTAAGAAGCTGCCCCAGAAAGTACTTGGTTTGTCTTGAGGGTTACCTTTCCATAACATAATTCCTGAAACAAATATTACTAAGGTCACGAATAAATGAAAAACGCCATCGCTCATAATTTGGTGTACTCGATCGGTGTGCATATTAACACTGTGCCACTGTAGAATTTGATGAAATACGATTCCATCAAGCATCCCAATAATACCTATACCAAACAAAAATGATCCAATAGCTGTTGTTTTCACTTTTTTGCCGACCTCCTTTACCTTCAATAGCATTATTGCCAGTTTAGGATTTTTTTAATGGTTGATAAAAGGTCGGTTACAACGATGATTTAACACAACACACGAAGAGTGAAATGGGGGAGATTCAATGCCAAAACTAATTGGCCTTGTCAAAAGTGGTTCGGGAACAGTCCATGGACAAGAAATCACTAAAAGCGCTGTGCGGCTACAGACATGAAATGCGACACAACTTGTCCTGGTCAGGTAGGTCACATGTAAAATGCGAAAAATGCAAGAAAAAGATTCCGGAAGATGTCATTTAACACAGTTGTTAATGTAATAAAAAAAGCCCCTTCTACAGGGACGAGTAAAATGTCTTTACATGTTCGGACAATCAATTATTTGTACAAGATGTCGTCTCTTAATGACTCCACTTTGCTCAAGGCTTCGTCAATATCACCTTCACTTACACCAAAGTGCGCAAGAGCATCGCGTAGATGCTTAACAATCGCATCAAAATGAACAGGTTGTATATTCATACCTTCGTGAACCTTAGACATAGACCGACCTGTATATTGATTAGGGCCACCTAGCGCATAGCTAATAAACTTAGTTTGATGGCGACGTTGTTTCTCCATGTCAGTGTTCTTAAAAAAGTGGTTAACAGTATCATCAGCTAAAACCAAATCATAAAAGTAATCGACCACTTTAGAAATCGTTTCTTCGCCACCATATTTTTCGTAAATCGATTCCATAAAAACCTCCTTATGATTTTGCTTCACCTTAGATATTCCACAAAGGTTTGTAAATTATGATCGGTATTTCGAAGTTTTTGCACAACATTACGTTTGTATCCAGGAGGGAACGAGATGGCAACTTTTAACCTTTTGCGCGTGGAAGATCGGATATACATCCATTTGGGAGCTGACGAGCAAGACCGGGTGTATCAACTTGCATACGATGGGCTGCCGAATCGCATTGAGATCGGAGAGGCTGAAATAGTCGGCACTGTGGAGTTGACACCTGAACAGTTGGAGAAGATTCGGACCGAGTATGAAAACGGTGGCGAGTGCGATTGGTGCGGCGAAATCGCTACAAAGCTTCGCGATCCTCACCTCTTCGACTTCGCTCCCGGCAAAAGAATGTGCAAGAACTGCTGGAACCATGATCGTGACGTATACCTTGGAAGCTATGGCGAAGACATCGGCCCGTTTGACGAAAACGACGACAGCAAGCAATGCACGGTCTGCAAAAGGTTTTTTGAAGATAAGAAACTGCTACCACTCGACAACGGAGACCATGAATGTGAAGACTGCGCACAGGCCATGAACGACATGGCGCCGTAACTTAACACAATATTTCGGGAGTAAAGGGGAGGATAAAGCATGCACTACAAAACAGAATTCACGCACGGCAAAACGACTTACCACTTGGACTACGCCGTCGGCGACACTGTGGAGTGGCAGAACGGTGCATCCGGTATCACGAAAAGCAAGCAGGGAAAAGTGGTGGCCATCGTCATGCCGGGAGAAGATGCGGTTTTGAAAATGCCGCTTGGAACGGTTCCTAGCCAACTGAAAGGGTAGCGGTTTTCCGGAATTCCGCGCGCGCTTGTAGAAGTGCCGCGGGGAGGTCAATCGGCCAAATGCGACTATTACACGCCGCATGTGAACTGGCCGCGGCTGGCGAGGGATGAACCTTAAAATTATGTAGAACAAGAGAATCGCAAAAACCACACCAAAAAAGAGAACGACGGAAAGTGACTTGTTATCCGCGTCAAGGAGACTATATTCAGGCATATGTTACCTCCATAGAAAAATAGCCCCCTGCCGGGAGCCATGGAAAAGGTGTCCAAAAAATTATACCACGGGTAATCCGCGAGGGGGAATGGAAGATGAGCACACGAGCAAAGGAACTGAAAATCGATATACAGACAATGACGATTACGGTCCCAGTGGGAAAAGAGCCGGCCATGATCCTGGTGGATCCGAAACAAGGGAAAGCCAAGATCGTACCACTGGTGCCACACGGCGAAACCGTGGTAAAATCAAGTCAGGGAAAGATTGCCAAGGTGGATTACCGGGAAAGTGAGTTGTTCTAGACATAGGGGGAAGGCCGGTGGAAATAGTAGCGGTAATTTTTTATGTAATCTGGCTTGCGTTAACCGCTTTTATTGCATTAAAACCACGAGCCTTCTGGAAAACATTTGGTGGTTGGAAGGCAACTAGGAATCCTTCGCCAGTATACTTTTTGTTCATCAGAGTTTTTGGAATCCTGGCCTTTTCAAGTACACTGTTGTATTTTCTCGCTCAAATTAACTGAATCGTTGCCTGATACCGAGATACGGGAGGGCGTCAGAACAATCCCCCAATATATGGGTGTGTTCTGGCGTCCTCTTTTATTTTGCCGGAAAGGAGGACAAGTCGTGGCAAAGGTCAGGGACATTTTGGAGTACAAGCGGAGGAAAGAGAAAGAGTCGATCAGTTTTGCTGAGCACCTGGAGCGTGCAAGGCTGCAGCAACAGCTGCCGCGGGCACGCGGGAAGCCGGCAGATGATCCGGTCACATTGAGATCAAAACGGTGGATGATCTGAAGAAGCTAATAGAACTAGATATCCCACTACAAGATCTAATGGAAAAAACTGTTGAAAGTATATACAAAAAATTATATATATAGGTTATGTGTGGAAAAATTTATTTTAAATAGTATTAGGAGGTATTTTATGTTAAAAAGAAAGGCTTTGTTTTTTTCTTTAGCAATGGTTTTCGCAAGTATGAGCATACTAGCTGGAAATGTTGTTGCAGAAAAAAAGGCAAAAAGTGATTTGAAAACGGAAGTAATTAAAACTTTAAGAAAAGAGAAGAAAGAGGACTCTCCTCTTTATAAAGCCTTGAAAAAAGATCATCAAAAGTATGAGGGAATACACAAAAAGTTTAAAACTGAAAGTTTTAAAAAGAATTTCAAAAAAATTGGTGATGATCTAAATAAGTACCGAAAAGAGCATCCTGATGCCAGTAGTGAAGATTTAAATAACTACCTTATTGAAACTCTTGATAAATATGAAAAAGATTATCATACTAATAAACAACGAGTTGCGAATTCTGATGACGATCTATATGGATATGATGTTGACAGATTGAATGATTTGGAAGAAGCATTGTTGGACGAGGAGCCTGCTAAGGGATATTATGCCATTGCAGCAGGTGTTGAAGCTTGGGATTATACAGTTTACCTCTTTGGAAAAACCAAGTACCCTGGAGGGAAAAATGATGCATTTCGACATGCATATTGGAATATTACAATTGTAATGTTAACTGATGATGATTGGGCTGAAGCATGGACAGATGCACATGAATACGGTCACCCCGCCTACAATAAAAACGATCCAAATGTTAAAATGGATCTCCATAATAATAAGGAAGGGCGATACCGTGCTGCTCAAGACAGATTAGATTTTGAGGACAGTTATTTGGATGCGAGAGAATCAGCTCATACGCTTTATAAAAGTGGAAAACTAAAGTATTTAAAAAATTGGGACAAGTATCCAAGTGATTGGGGGAAACTTATTTTGACATCCTTCACTGGAAGTAATTCTGATTTTATTAATGACCCCGCTTATTAATAGCAAAAGCCAACTGGAGTGAGATAATGAAAAAAGTCACGTATCTTGTTACTACGATATTATTGATATCAGTAGTAATTGTTGGATATCTTTCATTTAATCAAGAAAAGAAATACTACAAGATATCTGATTCTGCCCCTACTGAATTTGTTGATTTGCTGAAAAGGAACAAGCTAGATTTTAAGGTGGAAAAGGATGGTTCTCTTTGGTTAAATGAAAGAGATGAGGCTAAGTATGTGGCTTGTTGTACGTAAGTTGGCTGACTTTCGAACAATAGTAATTAACAATGAATATTAAACTAAAACGAGCCTTAGAGATAATTCTATGGCTCGTTTTACTATTTGCACACTAAAACAAACTCAACTCTAATAGCCGCTGGAGATAGGATGTAATGAGGCATAATCGCCGAAAACGGACGAATTTGGCGGAAATCTAGTTAACATAATGCGTGTTTTCGGCTCCCATTTTTTCTCTTAGTACCAAAAAAGCGAAAAACGTAACGAGGTACGAATTTCGCTTTTGGTTGTCGTGATCGGTTAGTGCTTACGACGACGACGGCAACGAACTAAAACACTCTGACCTTCTCTTAACGTAACGACGATGGGACGGCGTTTTTTGGACATAATTCCACCTCCTCTTTGTTTGATAGTGTATTTTATGAAATACAGCGAAAGGTGCTTGGACGAACCATCACTGTAAACGACCTATTTGCGTATTGATCGGGACACAAAAAAGGGGGGTGAAACAGAATACAGACCATGCTGTTGGAGGAGTTTTACCGGGAAAGGGACTCGAAGCTGCAGGCGGTCTTGGTTGACAACAACGAGGAGCGCCTGACCTTAGACATTGTGGAGGACGGACCGATTGATGGCGAAGTGTTCGAGTATTCCTGCTTTGACGATGACGGCCCGATTTGCATGGACCTCATGGACGCCATCAACAAGGCCGTCACCGGAAAAGGGGACGGCCAGGAGTATTTCAAAAGCCCAAACGTCATGTTTGAAGACTTGGACCTGGACGAGCTTTTTGCTCCATGACCAGGAAGGCAACCTGATCACGGATGCCGCTTTTATTGAGCGAACGAACCCAATAGCGGAATAAATGAAAACCGACCTTTCCATTCTGAAAGATCGGTTTTCCATGTGAGATCAGTTCTGTGTTTGGGAGATTTCATGAACAATGTGACGCAGGGCCTTGTCGATTGGCGTTGTTGGCCGGCCGAGCAGCTTTTCAAAATCGTTGCTCTCGATGTCCAAATGCCCTTCCCGAATGCCGCCCTGGATGGCTACGAGAAGAGGAATGAGGAAGTCTGGCACGCCCGCCCCTTTCATGATGTCGGCATACGTGGCGTCATCGACCTGCTGCACAGGGACTTCCTTGCCTAATACCGTGCCGAGAATCGCGGCCAGTTCTTCTTGTGTCATCGGCTTGCCGGAAAGCTCGTAGATGGTATTCTCGTGTCCGTTCCCTGCCAGCACCGCGGCCGCCGCTTCTGCATAGTCCTGTTGCAGGGCCCATCCCACCTTGCCGGTTCCCGCAGACGTTACCCAAGGCGCTCCCGCCATCACAGCTTGAATGGAAGCAGTCTCATTTTCCAAGTACCAGTTGTTTCGCAAAAAGGAGTAAGGGATTCCGGTTTTCAGGATGGCTTCTTCCGTGGCACGGTGTACGGGAGCAAGGAACAATCGGCTTTCCCGTGCATTTGCCAAGCTGGTATACGCAATGAACTTGACGTTCGCGCGTGCGGCTGCTTCTACCGCATTCGTATGTTGACGAATTCTCGTTTCATTGTCCCCGTCCGTCGAAATGATCAACAGCCGGTCAATCCCTGAAAAGGCCGCATCCAAGGTCTCCGGACGGTCAAAGTCTCCATGACGGACATCGACTCCCCGAACGCGAAGGCCTTCCGCTTTCTCCGGATTGCGGACACTTACAGCGATTTGACTCGCCGGTACCGATTTCAACAGCGTCTCTACCACTTTCGTCCCCAGTTTTCCTGTGGCGCCAGTAACCAACAATTTCATTGCCGATACCTCCATGTGTTTGTTGTAATATATCATGTTATAACACAAATAGTTACAACAAGCGTATAAACAAAAGCTCGACAAGGAGCTTTCATTTATGTGAACCTGCCAATCAGGTCGGCCAACGTCGTTTGTGCCAGCCGTTGTTCCATGGCGGATTGAGCGTCTCTCAATTCGGCCTGGAGGACTTGCTCGATATTCCGCCCAACCGGGCAGCGAATGTTGGGGTTTTCGTGTATGCGAAAGAGTTGGTTCTCCTCTGTCACGTTCACAGCCCGATAAATATCGAGGAGTGTAATCTGGCTGGGATCCTTGAGCAGTGAAGCACCTCCTACCCCCGGACGTACGTCGACCAATCCTGCCTTCTTTAACATACCCATGATTCTCCGGATGACCACGGGATTGGTATTTACGCTTCCCGCGATGAAGTCCCCGGTGCAATCATTCGGACTGACAGCAATCAGAGACAGGGTATGCACAGCAATGGAAAATCGTGTGCTGATTTGTTTCAAGTGAACCACCACCGTTGTAACCATTTTAGTTACTTCTAAGCGTTATGTCAAGATCCGTACCAGAAGGGCTCACTTATCCGTATACGTACAATTGCTTGACGAGGCGGTAAGGTTCCAAGGCCGCAAAGAGAGGATGTTCATCTAAAAGGGGCTTCTGCGTGGACGGAAGCATCGAATAGGCGATGGGATCAGATAACGCGGATTGCATGAAACATGGACTAGCAACCTATAGTATGATCTGGTAAATTATCCCTAACCCTGTTGGTATGTATGTGTGGCAATACACAAAGAGGCCGAGCCCGGGACGAGGTGGCAGACCTTCCTGATGCATATGGGGATCGGGTTGCTGGCCGCTGTCATCTTTTTTGTTATGGGTTCGTTTTTCCTTACGGTATATGATCCGTTCTGATGACCATTCCTTTTCCCGGAATGCAAACGTTCATGTCGTGAAACGTGTTCCTCATGCATGTACAACATGTGTGTGATCGGAACGCCGATTTTTTCTTCTGCCGGACAGCACCAAAAAAGCGAAAAACGTACCAGGTAGCTGAATAGAAATACTTCCGGTACAAATTTCGCTTTTTGGTTGCCGTGATCGGTTAGTGTTTACGACGGCGACGGCAGCGGACTAAGACGCGCTGACCTTCCCGTAACGTAATGACGATAGTGCGGCGTTTTTTGGACATGATTCCACCTCCTCATGGTTTGCTAGTTTATTTTATGAACGACAGCGAAAGATGCTTGGACGAACCATCACTGCCAACTACCTATTTGCGTATGGATCGGGACACAAGAAGGAAATAGAAGGCGACCATGCTGTTGGGGGGTGTTGGCAGCGGAACAAGGAACTGAACGGCTTGAACTGGGTGCCGGGGCCACCCCGATTCGCTGTGCGGAGGAGATGAAAATGGTAGACCGCGATCAGCAGGAAAAAGACGAATACCGGAAACATCCGTTCACAAATCTCAAGGACTCCATTGATCGAACGCAGATGGGAGACTTACACTCTCTCAGCAAACTGGGCTGTTGGCCAACAGTGGTGATCATCGTCGTTGGGATCATCCTTTTCCTGTTATCCAAATACTAGATACGAGGGTTGAAGGACAGATCAGCTTAGGTGAAAAACCAATGTCGGGGTCAGTCAAGATTTTTGCGTGATGCTGCGAACGTCCGGAATACTTCTGTACCCGCCTGCCAAATACTAACATTACCAGTGGTACAGGAGGATCGAGGATGGCAACTTTCAGCGTCTGGAACAAACAGTTTATCGCAGGAGAATGGCGGGAAGGCAGAAGCAAAGATTCCTACGAAGACAAAAACCCTTACAATGACAAAACGCTGGTACACATTCGCTTGGCAAACCTCGACGACATCAACGACGCCTACGAGTCAGCCAAACGGGTCCAAAAAGAGTGGGCACAGGTAAACCCTTACGAGCGGTCCCGCATCATGGAAAGAGCGGCGGAACTGCTCTCCCAACGGCGTCAGGAATTGATTGACATCATCACGACGGAAACAGGAAGCTCCGTGGTGAAAGCCAATGTGGAAATTGATTTTGCCATGGCCATCATCAAAGAGGCAGCCACATTCCCCATACGGATGAGAGGACATATCCTGCCGTCCCTGATTCCGGGAAAAGAGAATCGAATCTATCGAAACCCGGCGGGTGTCGTAGGGGTGATCAGCCCGTTCAACTTTCCGTTTTACCTGTCCATGCGTTCCGTCGCCCCTGCCTTGGCGACAGGGAACGGCGTGGTGCTCAAACCGGATTCCCAAACGATGATTGCCGGCGGTCTCTATATCGGCAAACTGTTTGAAGATGCGGGCATTCCCAAGGGACTGTTAAACGTCGTGGTCTTCAACACCGGTGAAATCGGGGATGCGTTTGTGGAACATCCGATTCCGCGCATTATCTCATTTACCGGTTCTACGCAGGTGGGAAGACATATCGGAGAGCTGTGCGGACGGAATTTAAAACGGGTCGCGCTTGAACTGGGCGGCAACAACGCCATGATTGTCCTGGCGGATGCCGATGTGGAAAAGGCGGCGGGAGCGGCGGCATTTGGCAAGTTTATGCATGCGGGACAGATTTGCATGGCCATCAATCGGGTGATTGTTGATCAAACGATATACGAGCCGTTCCAAAAGCGAAAGCGATCCCGTGCGGCGATCAGTCAAATCCTGAGACGATTATCGGTCCGCTGATCAACGCGAAACAGGTGAGCCGAATCCTCGCCCTGATCGAAAAGAGCAAGAGCGAGGGAGCCAAGGTGGCGCTGGAAGGGAGCGTCAACGGAAACGTCATGAGCCCGTTCGTTCTTCGGGACGTTACCAACGAGATGACGATCGCCCAGGAGGAAATTTTCGGGCCGGTGGCGTCCGTGATCGCCGCGAAAGATGAAGAAGATGCGATCCGCATTGCCAACGACAGCCCTTATGGGTTAAGCGGCGCGGTATACGGGGGACGTCTTGAACATGCCGTTGAAGTGGCCAAACGTATTGAGACAGGCATGATTCACGTCAATGACCAAAGCGTCAACGATGAACCCATTATTGCCTTCGGTGGCGAAAAATCTTCCGGGTTGGGCAGGTACGGAGGCGAGTGGGCGCTTGACGAATTCACCACGGTCAAATGGGTTTCCGTCCAAATCCAGGACCGGACCTATCCCTTCTAGTTCGCTTCCGGGCGTGAAGAGGAGAGCCGCCTGCAGGTGAACGGACACTCGTCAGGTTTATCCTCCGGGAGATAAGGGTATGTGCAGGAGAGAGGTGAGATCATGGAACTGCACATACCCAATCCCAAAACGCTGCAGAAGGAACGCGCCAAGGATTTGATCGAGGAAGTCCTGGCGATGAAAAATTCAGCCGATAGATTGACCGTGAAACAGTTCATTTCCATTCTGAACGAACTGCTGCGAATAAAGGTGGTCGTTTCGCCGGTGTCGGAAGTGATGATTTTCGTTTCACAGAAGAAGCCCGAGCTGTATCACGCGGCAAGACTGGCCATCTCGCATGCAAGCCATCTGAAGCTGCTTTTTGAAATCAGAGGGGATGCCGCATTGGCCGAAAAACGGTTGCTGGCATTTGTTCGGGAATAGGAATCGGACGAGACAGCAGTCACTCGGGGAACCAGTGGCTTTTTCTTTTTCGTCATCGCAACATCCTCGTGTTCCTGATCACTTATCCACATTTTGTGCATAACTCTGTTGGTAAATGTGTGAATACTTTTATTTTATGCGCAATCATTTAGTTGACAAAGAGGTAGAAAGGAACGCCTAACGGGACATGCCTGTTTAAGCGTCCCTGTATGTTTTTTGTGGTGTTCCTGACCGGAAACATATCCGGAATCTTGGTGGCATAAATTGTTGATAGCCCATATAATTGACGTGGTGCCATAATACGAACAGTATGGTTTCGAAGTCATAATATCGGGAAGATCACATCATGAAACGAAGTGTCAGTGTTGCCGTATTAACGCTGATTCAACTCATGCTGGCGGTTTGGCTTGCCATGTTGGTGCCTGTGGGCGTCGCATGGCTTGTTTTGGCCGCCGCTGCCCTGCTGTACGGGCTTTTCCTGTTCTTGTCCCCACTCCGCTCCTTCACCTTGCTGGTCGCCGTCATCCTGCTCCACGCATTTTCAGCCGTGGCACAGGGATGGAAATTCGGGTGGGACGTCGGTACGCAATTTCAGTCCATCGTTCTTCAGCTTGTGGTGTTGGGGCTTGCGGCTGCGTCATGGGCGCAGGCGGCCGAGCTGCGCAGGTGGGCGCGTCAATACGAGGAAGCGCAGCGGCAGATTGCCGCTCTCCGCAAAATGGACGAGGCGGTGTCTGTGCTGAGTGCAAATGAATTCAAAGACCGCTTGAAAGCGATCGTGGTCTCTCTGCGCCGGCGAAACGAACCGGGCGTGATCATTTTTGTGTCCATTCCTTCATACGTTGTCGGGTTTGGAGGCCGGCGCTACACGCCGGAAGCTGTGCTGCAGGTGGTCGGAGAGACGGCGGTGGCGTCCGTGCGCGACCAGTTTGACATCGTGGGACGCATTTCGCCCTCGACCATCGCAATCGTGCTGCAGCGCTGCGACCGGGAAGGGGCCCATCGGGCGCTGCGGCGGTTTCACTGGCTGCTTCACCGGCAGCGAAGGCTTCGCGCAGACGCGGTCATGTCGTGGGTGTGCGTCGAAGACTTGTCCGTGTTCCAGGGCTGGCCTGCGGTGGAGGCCCTGCTGGAAGAATTCGGTGCGGATGACGCCGTATCCGTGCGGCGGAGAGGAGGCTGACCCGTGTCGGTTGTCCTGCTCGTCATTGCGGCCATGTTTTGGCTGCTGCTTCTCTATTATTCGGTGCTGTGTGTCGCCGGTCTCGCGTTCCGATCGAAAGCGGCTCCGTCCCCTTCGCTTGACGAATACCCCAGCGTCGCCATCCTGATCGCGGCCTACAACGAGGAAAAGGTCTTGGCCCAGACGCTGGATGCCATGGCGAGACTGAAGTATGACGGTCCGCTGACGGTGTATGTGCTGAACGACAATTCCTCCGACGCCACCGGGGACATCGCCGACTATTACGCGTCGATGTTTTCCCACATCCGGCATGTCAAAGTCCCCCCGGGAACGCCGAAGGGAAAGGGGCGGGTGCTGAGCTACGGTCTGACGCTGGCGCGGGAGAACTACATCGCCGTGTATGACGCCGACAACCAGCCGGAACCGGACGCCCTGCGCCTGCTGATCGAGGCGGCCGTGCAGACGCCGGGGGCGGTAGGGGCCGTCGGCTACGTGAAGACCCTGAACGCGGAGAAAAACTGGCTGACGCGAATGATCGCCCTGGAGTTTGCCGTCTTCCAACTGCTGATGCAATGTGGGCGCTGGCATTTGTTCGGATTGGGAACGCTGACCGGAACCAATCTGGTGGTGGAGCGCGAGGCGCTTGTCGCCGCTGGCGGCTGGGATTCGTCCGCCCTGGCTGAGGATGCCGACCTGTCGATCTCGCTCGCGGCCCTGGGAGGGAGGCTGCCGATTGTGCCGCAGTCGCGCTCATGGGAGCAGGAGCCCCAAACATTCGCGGTGTGGCTGAGGCAGCGAACGAGATGGATGCAGGGAAATCTGCAGTTGATCGGAAAAATGTTCGAAAAGCCGGCGTGGCGCGAGCGGCACGTTGTTTTGCACGCGGCTCACATTTTGTCCATCTACATCGTGTTTGCGGCGGTCCTGTTCATTTCCGATGTGTGGTTCCTGTTGGGCGTGCTGGGGATTGTCCACACGTCGTACACGGTCCCCCTGCTCCTGCTGTGGTTCGAGACGTGGCTGATCTACGTGATCCAACTGTTGAGCGCGGAAGTGGCGGACGGCATGGCAAGTCCCGTCAATCTGGCCGTCTCCTTTGTCATGTACTTTACCTATTCGCAGTTGTGGATGTTCCTGCTGGTGCGCGCCGCTGTCCTGGAGTACAAGCGTCGGCGCATGAACGTGGAACCGGTGTGGGACAAGACCGTCCGGTTTTAGCGGCAGACCTCGCCGGTCGTCACAAGGAAATCGTGTCTTCGTACATTCGCCCTTTGTCAGTCACCGACGAAGGGCGTTTTTGTTTTCAACCGGGACAACTGTGATCCGGGCACGACAAATTCGAATTCCTGATGAACATGGGAGGAAGTAGAATGTTCTTCCACGTGAACCGCGCACACCCAATGACCCGGATGCAGCGTGGTTCTCGCCTCAAAACGACCGCTGCCGCGGTTTGTCACCTCTACCTGTTGGGGTGTGGCATCTCCTTTTTTCCAGAGTTCGAACCGCACGTTCGTGCTGCTTCCGGCTGCAGGAATGTGAGCGGTCAAGATGACGTCCCCGTCCGCGAGCGTCCGGGTGTCGAATGCCACCTCCATCTTGTGATCGCCGTGATGGTGTGCATGTGTGTCCGATTGCTGTCCGTCATGGGGCGAGGACCCGTTTGGATTCCACGGGAAGAAGAACACGGACAGTGAAACGACAACCAGCAGCGATACAAACATCCATGCCAATCCCTTATTGTTCATGGGAAGAATCCTCATTCTTCGTCTGTTCAAAATGCTCTTCTTCTTCCTGTATCAGAAAAAAGAACAGCAGGACCATGAGACCAAAGATGATGTCCACAAACCAGATCATCGGTGCGGGGACCGTGAGCATGTTGCCAAACATCGCTCCCATCATGCCCCCCATCAATCCGGCGAGCATTCCGTCCATGGCCGCCATCAGGCTTACCGGTTTGCCCGTCAAAAACCCTACCGCGATTCCAACGGCAGCGCCGATAAAAGTCGGCAGGTTCATATCCGGATAAAGCCAAATCCCCAACAGCAACCCAATGGAAAGACTGGATACCATGGCCAACGTCATCGCCATCATCATTCCGGTCATGCAGCGAATCTTGTTCCGACGTCGGTACGCATGGAAGACGCAATACAGTGTCGTAAGCAAAACGAACAACAAATGAACCGTTATCATATGTTCCCTCCCTGCGGCTGGCAACATGGGGCCTGTATTACTGTATGTCCAAAAAATCACCCCCGACTGGACTGATACGGATCGACCAACAAATTGGACGTTCTCCTCGCATGGAAACACGCCCCATCCCGTTGTGCACGATTGTCCACACGATTTCGGAAGAAGCTGAATACCTTGTATCAGAGATTGCGGATAGAGGTGATCACCATGAAGAGAAAACGCCGCTGCGGCTGCTGCAGATGTCGCAAGTGCACGTGCAAGGTTTGCCGATGCTGTCGTTGTCAATGACGTTACACGCTACACGAAGCCGGGATGTCTGAAAAAGCGCGATGGGCTCCTTGCCCTCGCGCTTTACAAATGGAGGGAACTGATTGAGACAAAGATAAAGCCCCCCCAGGGGGAGCCATGTGACGGTTAACGCCGATGCATCATCTTCCGATGGTGATGTGCCCGCATACGGTGAAAATGTTCTCGTTCCGCGAACCGGTGATGCAGGATGCGATTGTGCTGATGAGTCATTTTTAACGCCCGAAAGTGTTCCGCCATCCGCAAGTGATGCCGCCATCTGCTTCGATGGTACGCAGTGTGATCCATAACCCTTCCTCCTTTCCTTGTGCTACTTCATGCTATGGAGACCGTTTCCAACGTTCTTATACATTCGTACATGGGAACCAAAAATGTGCAGCAGAAACAGCCCTTTGCCTGGGAACCCGGATGGAGGAGGAAACGGCTCGCATGCCGGAGGGCATTGACCATCATGCGTTCTCGTGGTAGTTTGATACTATCTAATCCTTGGCATTTTTTCCTATCGAACAAGGTCGTGAACGAACAGTCTGAGACGCAAGTCCCTATCAATCGGAGGAGTACAGACATGAAATGGACGATTGGCAGAAAAGTAACCGCCGGATTTTTATCAGTCGCGCTTCTTTTGGTAATGGTGAGCGGCCTGTCTTTTTACTTTCTCAAGAAAGTGGACAGCTCGTATTCTGATCTCATGAACCGAAGAGCCATCATCCTCTTGAACGCGAAGAACATTCAAGTGCACGCGACCCAATTGAACAGCAGTTTGCGAGACTATTTGTTGACCCAAAATGCAGAAGCGATGGAAAAAGTGGAGGATGCAAGCAAGCAGTTGTCGGCATTGGTCTCCACCTCCATGGGACTGGCCGATACGCAGGAAACCAAGGTTTCCCTGAGCAAGATCGAACAACTGAACAAGCAGTTTCTAAAATCGAAAGATCTGATTGTTTCGGCAGCGAAAGAGCAGGCCCTGGACTTTGCCACGACCTCTTTGTTTCCGATTTCACGGGATATTCGAACGATCGCGGACCAGATCAGTGAACGACAGCAGCAGCTCATGACCCAGGCCACCCAGGAAAACGCCGCGATGGTAAACGGAGTGGTGACAACCGTGTCGATGATCAGCGTGATGGCAGTCATCCTGGCGATTTGCATTGGCTATGTGGTTTCCAGACTGATTGCGCGACCCGTTGTGCAGCTCGCGTCCTCGGCCGAAAAAATTGCGTCAGGCGACCTGACAGAGGACGATCTTCATGTAACAAACAGAGATGAGATCGGGGAACTGGCTCATTCCTTTACGGTCATGAAAAACAATTTGCGCGGCTTGATTCAGCAAGTGCGCATCAACGCTGAACAGGTGGCAGCCTCCGCTGAAGAGCTGACAGCCAGTGCTGAGCAAACAAGTAAAGCCACGGAGCAAATCGCTGCCACCGTGCAGGCAGTCGCCTCAGGCTCCGAGCAGCAGGCCTCCAGCGTAGGCCAAAGTGCCCAGATTGTTCAGGAGATGGCGCAGGGAATCCAACAAATTGCGGCCAACGCCCAGAAGGTATCCGCCTCTTCCGTACAGGCAGCCCAGGTGGCGGAGGAAGGAAATCGGGCGATCCAAACCGCCAGCGATCAGATGGGGTCGATTCACGACAAGGTGAACGACCTGGCAGCGGTCATCAAGGAATTGGGCGAACGTTCCATGGAAATTGGTCACATTGTGCAAGTGATTACCGACATTGCCTCCCAAACGAATCTGTTGGCGCTGAACGCAGCCATTGAAGCGGCAAGAGCGGGTGAGCACGGCCGGGGATTCGCAGTCGTTGCCGATGAAGTGCGGAAACTTGCGGAGCAGTCGGCGGCGTCTGCGAATCAAATCAACGACGTCATTTCGATGATCCGCGGGCAGATGGAGAAAGCGGTCGCTTCCATGGATCAGGTAAAGGACGAAGTGAGCGAAGGAATGGACGTCGTGACCCAGGCGGGAACGTCATTCGCGCACATTCAGCGTTCCGTGGATGACGTTGCCGTTCAGATTCAGGAGGTATCCGCCAGCACGCAGCAGATGTCGGCGTCTGTGGAAGAAATCGTGCAATCTATCACCTTGATCCGGGAAGTGGCAAATGAAACAGCCGCAGGAACGCAGAATGTGTCTGCCGCTGCGGAAGAACAGTTGGCCTCCATGGAAGAAATCTCGTCTTCGGCCCTGGCTCTCTCTCAAATGTCTGAAGACCTGCAGAAACTCATTTCGCGTTTTCGGGTGTAGGGAAACAGGGTGGAAAAGGACCTCATCGCTATGGGTGAGGTCTTTCTGTTGAGTTTGCCTCTTGACATCTTGAAGCGCTCGGACAGCTTCGTGATAAAATAGAGAAGGAGTCGCGGCAGCTACCCGCTTTTCGAATACTTTCTCGGGAGGGAACGAAGATGAATTACCGTCGTCTCGGAAACTCGGGATTGAAAGTGAGCGAAATCAGCCTGGGAAGCTGGCTGACGTACGGAGGCTATGTCGGCAGGGAGGAGGCGATCTCCACCATCGACAAGGCCTATGAACTGGGAATCAACTTCTTCGACACAGCCAACATTTACATGAACGGGGAAGCGGAGAAGGTGGTCGGTGAGGCCCTGCGGAAGTATCCCCGCGAGTCGTACGTGTTGGCGACCAAAGTCTGGGGACCGATGGGCGATCGACCCAACGACCGGGGATTGTCCCGCAAGCACATCATGGAACAGTGCGAAGCGAGCCTGAAGCGGCTCGGTCTCGATTACATCGACGTGTACTACTGCCACGCCTTCGACAACGACACCCCCATGGAAGAGACGCTGCGGGCGATGGACGATCTCGTCCGGCAGGGCAAGGTGCTGTATGTCGGTATCAGCAACTGGACAGCGGCGCAAATCGCCGAAGCGGTATCGATCATGGACAAATACCTGCTGCACCGGATCGTGGCGAATCAACCGCTGTACAACATGTTTGCAAGAGAGATTGAGAAGGAAATCATTCCGCTGTGCGAGAGAAACGGCATCGGACAGGTCGTCTATTCGCCGCTGGCGCAGGGCGTGCTTGCCGGCAAGTACCGAACGGTGAATGATGCGCCTGCGGGCAGCCGGGCGTCCGACAAACACGGCAATCAGACGGTGAAGTCGTGGCTGAAAGAGGAGAACCTGCGCAAAGTGGAGCGATTGCGTCCCATCGCCGAAGAACTGGGGCTTTCCTTGGCTCAGCTTGCGTTGGCCTGGACGCTGCGCCAACCGAACGTCTCCAGCGCGATCATCGGAGCGAGCGTGCCCGAGCAGGTGGAACACAACGTGAAAGCCTCCGGGGTGACGATTCCGGACGAGACGCTGGCCACAATCGACGAGATTCTGGAACAGGCATGATGCCATTACCCGGCGCCGCTGCGGAACGGGTGAAACGGGCGTTTCCGCCCAGAAGAAGCCGGTCGGCACTTGGACAAAAAAGGGACATGTCACACCTGCATAGCGGCAGCCTCACTCAGCAAGCTCCATTTCCGTGGGGCTTGCTGTTTTTATAGCCGGATCCTCTTTTCCCCTATCAAGTTCCCACCGATTTGCCGATATGGTAAACAGAGCACGTATTACTTCTGGTGCAAGCGGGAGGGACATACGATGAAAAAATGGCTGTCTGCAAGTTTGGTGCTCACCCTGCTGGCCTGTACGCCTCTGGCCGCCGTCCATGCGGAAAAACCGGTAAAAGAAGCCCAAAAAGGGAACGGTGGCGGTCAAGGGGACAAAGACGACAAGGGAAAGGGCAAAGACAAGGGAAAACCGGATAAGGACAAAAAGAACGGGAAAGAAAAGGAGAAACCGGACAAGGACAAGCCTACCGGTTCGACCGCGGAAGGCGGTTCCCCACAAGCAAAACCGGGGCGGGAAGCCCCTTCTCAAACGGAATCACCTGCTTCCCAAACGCCTTCCACGGAGTCACGCGCGGATGGAACGGCCCCGTCTTCCAAAAATGAAGCCATCCAGCAAGCTGTCAAGACCAAGAAGGAACTGATCGAACTGCGTCAGCAGTTGAAGCACGTCAAAGAGGCAACGGAAGAACTGAAAGCGAAATACGAAGAGCTGACCAGGATGCTGGAGCAGCAGTCCGAACTGAAGCAGGCGCTGGACGTTCAAAAAGAACTGCTCAACCGCTTCTATAAACCGGGCGATCAGAAACTGTTCGACAAGTTGGGCGAACTGTACGAGAAAACGGGCGACACGTCGCTGAAGACGTTTGTCAATGGAAAAGAAGTCGTGATGGACACCGCCCCGTTCGTGGAAAAGGGACGCGCTCTGGTGCCTGTGCGTGCCATCGGCGCTGCGCTGAAGGCCGAGGTGAAGTGGAACGGGGAGACCCGCACCGTCGAAGTGGTGCGCGGCGACAACAAGATCACGCTGTATCTCGATTCCGGTGAAGCGGAAGTGAACGGGGAGAAGATCAAGCTGGAGACCCCGCCGGTGATCAAAAAGGGCCGCCTCT
Organism: Brevibacillus thermoruber 423; assembly: GCF_000454065.1. Lineage (GTDB taxonomy): Bacteria > Bacillota > Bacilli > Brevibacillales > Brevibacillaceae > Brevibacillus > Brevibacillus thermoruber. The sequence goes on along the minus strand of NZ_KE695653.1, from coordinate 93,807 downwards.
TTTTGCCGCTCCGTTTTATTGGGGAAACGCTGAAGACAAAAGTCGGTTATCAGCAGAAAGGGGATCTGATCATCATCGAGGATGGCAGCCTGACGGGAACCGACGATATCGACACCACACCGGAGACACCGGCAACAAGCGGAGAAGGGGAAGAAGCAGCGCCCACACCGGCAGCAGACGCGAGCGAAGCGTCAAACACATCGGAATCCGCTGCCTCGGAAACGGCACCAACCGGCGAGGCTTCCGAATCGGCCGGCTCCGACACACAGACGGTGACGACGCCGTAAAGACAACAACCTGAGTCGAAACGAGAGGGCGAACCATACGCAGGTTTTGCCCTCTCTATTTGTTTTAGAAGGCACCATGCCCGAATCCAACGCGCTCCATTTCTTGACGGGACGAAACCGCACAGGTATTCTAACAGGGATTGCCGATCCGCGATGAAGATCGGCACGCGATCTCCGTGACCGCCAGGACGGCGCCTGAAGCCATTCGGCGAAACCGTCAAAAGCCTTGAACGGATACCAAGTTTTCGATGTTGCATTAAGGGCTCACTGTGCTATAGTGGAGTACGAACAGCATCTCTATATTCCTTTACATATAGATGTAGAGAAAAGTTGGGAGAGACGTTATGTTATCCTTTTTGAAAAACATGTTGGGGAAGACGCCGACGCCGGAAGATGTGAAACAGCAGGTGCAGGAGGAGTCGGTATTGCCGGCAGCCGATACCGGCGTGTCCGAGAAGGCACCGGAGCGGAAAGAGACGGAGTCCAAGGCGGCTGGCGTGACCACATCCCTGTCGCTGCATGAGTCGTGGGAAAAGCGGCTGAACATGCAGGAGAAATACGCGTTGTCGTTTATGGCACAGGAACTGCCGCCGCTGGAGGAGGGGAACATTTCCCTGGCCGGCATTTCGCTTGTCCCGCACGACGACGGCGTTCAGGTGACGGCTTTCCTGCGCAACGGCACCAACCGGCCCCTGCGCCTGGGAGAGATGCCGCTGGTCGTTTTGTTTGGGGATCAGCAGTTGTTTACCCGACAGACGTTTGACCTGGGAGAGCTGGGCGAAATTCCGCCGTACGCGGCTAGGCCGTGGACGTTTGTGTTTAAGCGGGAGCACTTCCTGCAGGTAAATGTCCTGCTCACCAACTGGAAGATCGCGTTTGAGCTGGCGCAGAAAAAGATGGTGCTGCCTCAGCAGTTGGAACTGGAAGAGTCGTGGATCAAGGCACTGACGGACGAGCAGAAACAGTCCCTGATCGAACTGGCCAAACGGCTGCCGCCGCTAAAGGAAGGGGAAGTCAACATCCAGAGCGTTCAGCTTCGCCGGGCGGAGGACGGTGCGCTGCACGCGATGCTCTTGATCCGCAATGGGTCGACGCAGTCGCTGTCCATCGAGAAGCTGCCGCTCGCCCTTTACGACGCGGCGGGAGACAAGGTGGCGGAAGGGCTGTTTGAACTGGGCGGATTGACCGTCAACGCCAATACCAGCAAGCCGTGGATGTTTATCTACCCCAAAGAAAGCGTGTTGAAGGATGACGCGGACTTCTCTCGGTGGAAGGTGGGCGTGCCGCAGGGATAAGGCGGCGTTCAATCGTCCGCGGCCATTTGACCCCGCCTGCAGAAAAGTCTTATCATAGAGAGAAGCTTCATTTGTGCTGCGGTCAGGAGAGGAGGATGCAGATGTTTTCCTTTTTTAAGAATTGGCTGAACAAGGAGCAGGGAAAAACACGCTCCGTGGAAGAGTTGAAAAAAGACATTCAGGAAGATGCGGCTGTCGATTTTGCCGAGCTGAGCGAACAGGAGGTGGAGGTTGAAGCTGGAGAGGCCGTACCGGCTGCGGAGGCCCGGAACCAGAAAGTGCGGACGGACCTGTCCCTTCACCCGGCCTGGGAGCAGCAGTTGGACAACGAGAAAAAGTACACCCTCCGTTTTCTGCAGGCACAACTGCCGGATGTGCCCGCCGGAAGCATCAGCGTGACCGGATTCAGCCTGATTCCGAATCCGGAGGGCCTTACTGTGGCGATGTTTGTCCGCAATGGTCTGGACCGCCCCGTGCGGTTTAAAGACATTACCCTGGCGATCTATCTGGACGACAAGCCGTTTGCTCGTCAGCGGGTTGATCTGAGCGGAATGGGATCGATTCCGCCGCGCAGCAGCCGTCCGTGGGAGGTCTTCTTTCCGGAGGGCACGTACCTGCATGAGAATTTCAGCTTCACACGCTGGAAAGTGATGATGAAGGCGCAGGCCAACCCTTACGTCTGGCCCAATCATCTCGACCTCGACCCGCAGATGGAAGCACGCATGACTGAACGGCAAAAAGACCGCCTGGAGCTCTTGATCCATTCGCTGCCGCCGATTGAGGCCGAATCCGTAGAGGCTACCGGATTTGACATCGGCTGGACGAAAAAGGGAGAACTGGTGGTGGCCGTGCTGTTCCGTAATGGCTTGCCGGTAGACTATCGCCCGGATCAATTGAAGATTACCGTTTCCGACACGGAGGGCGACGTGGTCGCAACCGGGGTGATAGACGGCAGCAGCATTCGGGTCCGTCCGGGGACCAGCCGTCCGTGGCTGTTTGTCTTCCCGGCAAATGCGGTGAAAAAGCCGAACGCCAGCCTGAAACGATGGGTGTTGGAGGTTACCTGACCGCCCCTGCATCTGCTACCTGTGATCCGCCGGTCGGGAAATGAGGAGGTTTTGTCATGAGTTGGTTGCTGGAAAACTGGTTTGGCTCCAAAGAGAGCCTGGAGCAAGTGCGTGAAGAGGTGCACAAGCACCTGCAAAAGGAGTTTTACCTGGGCGTGTCCGGGATCGACAATCCGGAGCAGTCGTCCAATCGCATCCCTTCCAAGGAAATGATCCTGAGCCTGCACGGCCCCTGGGGCGATAAGCTGGAGGAGCAGGAAACCGAGCTGCTGCAGTACATCCACGACGAGCTGCCGCCTGTGGTGCGGGATGAAGTGGGGATCTTCCCGTTTTTTACCCAGGTGACGCAGGAAGGGTACCTCGTGCTTACCTTTATCCGCAATGCCACCAGCCGCAGCATGCTGTTTCAGCGGCTGCCGCTGAGACTGGTGACGCCGGACGGAAAAGTCGTCGCGCGCAAAACGTTTCATCTGCTGGAGTTTGGGCCGATCGGCGACAAGTCGAGCCGCCCGTGCGAGTTCCTGTTCCCGTGGAGCGAGTTTGACGACCTGCCGGATAAGGAAGTGCCGCTCACACTGGAGTACAAGAAACCTGAGAAAACAGCCGAGCATCCGGAAATGCTGGGCGGAGAGCTGACCGAAGAGGAGCAGCAGCAGTACCGGGAAAAGGCGGCTGCTCTGCCGGTTGAAGAAGGTCTGGTGGACCTGCAGGTGCTGGACATTACGGAAGGAACCAACAACGGCCTGAAGGTGGTCGTGCTGTTCCGCAACGGGCTGAACAAGCGCCTGGAGTTTACGGAAGTGCCGATTATCGTGCACGACAAGGCAGGAGATGCGGTAGCCCGCGTCCACTACACGCTGGAAAACTTGAAAGTGGAAGCCAAGGGCAGTCGGATCTGGGCGTTTGAAATCCCGGCGACGTCGATCAAGAAAGAAGGCGTGAAAGCCGCCGATTGTACCGCTTTCATCCCCAAGGCCAAACAGCAGAAAAAAGAGCAGGCTGCATCCGAAACCTCGCAGCCGAAGGGCTTTTTGCAATAACGGAACGTTTCAGGGAGACCCCCTTTTGCCGCGGCGGAAGGGGGTTCTGCCGTTTGCCGGGTATGTCGTCAGCGTTCCAAGAATTGGATTGACAGGGTTGCGTTTCGTCCATTTATTCCGCTATGCTAGATAGATAGAATGAAGAGAGAAGGGCATGTGACCCGCCACTACCTGCATTCCTTGTGTTTCGCCGGCATGCGGAAACAGGGGAGGAAGGACTGTCATTTTCATGAGGAGAGTTATCATATTGGGGCTTGTGGTCGCCATCGGACTGACAGCCGCTTTCGCGAACGTCAGAGCCGCTGCAGCGGCCGGAATTACATCGGACCGGTACATAAACAACCAGACCCACCTGAAGCAGATCAAGGCGGACCAGGCGTGGAAAACGGTGAACAGCAACAATTCCATCATCATCGCCGTCTTGGATACAGGGGTGGATGCCAACCATCCCGATTTGAAAGGGAATGTGCTGCCGGGGTTCAACCTGGTGAATCCGGGCAAGTCTCCCTATGACGACAGCGCAAACGGACACGGCACGGCGGTGGCAGGCATCATCGCGGCCAGGGGAAACAACGGCATCGGGGTGTCCGGGGTGCTGTGGAACGCCCGCATCCTGCCGATCAAGGTGCTGGACAAATACGGCCAGCAGGACAGTATTGACGTGGTGGCCAAGGGAATACACATGGCGCTGGATCGGGGGGCCAAGGTGATCCTCATGTCGGTCAGCAGCATGTCGTACTCCAAAGCCTTGACGGAGGCGGTCCAACGGGCGGAAGCGAGCGGAGCGGTGCTGGTGGCGGCCAGCGGCAACGAGAGCGACCGGGTCGCCTATCCGGCCGCTTATCCGACCGTCATCGCCGTCGGGGCGGTCAAAAGCAACAACGAACCGCTGTACGAGTCCAATTCGGGGCCGGAGTTGAATCTGGTGGCACCCGGCATGAACGTGTACACCACCAAGCCCGGAGGCAAATACGGCACGTTGAGCGGCACATCGGCCGCCGCTCCCCAGGTGGCCGGGGCCGCTGCGCTTGTGCTGGCACGCCATCCCGGCATGTCGCCGTTCGATGTGCGGCAGCTCCTGTACCAGACCGCCACCGATCTCGGCGAGCGCGGCTGGGACCGGCGAACGGGCTACGGCCTGCTCAATGTCTATCGGGCCGTCCGAACCAATCCCTCGACGGATTTTCACGAGCCGAACAACAGTATGGGACAAGCCAGTCCGTTTCCCATCGAGTCGCAGATTCGCGGCCGGCTCAACCCGTCCGACACGATCGACTGGTACAAGATGGATATTCCCTACGACGGAAAAGTGACGTTGAGAGGTTCTGTCACCACATCGATATCGTCCCCCATGGCCGCCACGTTTTATTCGGAGAATCGCACGCCGGTCACGTATTACATCGGCAACGGCGATACCCTGACGGTTCCGGCCAAGGCCGGACGGATGCTGATCAAACTGCAGCGAAGCGGCGGGGTTAACGCGTTTACCTACGTGCTGACCAGCTCGTTTGCGATCAACCCGGACCGCTACGAACGAAACAACAACATGGATACGGCGCGTCCGCTGGTCGGGAATCAGATCAGCGTGACCGGCAATTTTCACGAAGAAGGCGACCAGGACTGGTTTTCCTACTACGTGCGCGAGTATGGCCGGCTGAACATTACCGTTACCCCTGACACCAAGCGGATGGATCTGAACATGCGCATCGGCAAACAGGGGCAGGGATGGGAAGAGTACGACACCGGGGACCGGGACGACCCGACCGAGCGGGCACAAAAAGAGGTGTCGCCGGGCAAGTACTACATCCGGATCAGCGAGTACTGGCGCAATCAGGTAAACGGGGAATACCGGCTGGATTTGACCTACACGCCGGTTCGCAAGGACGTCAACGAACCCAACGATACGTATCGCCAGGCGTCTCATCTGGCCAACGGCACGCTGATGACGGGCACCTTGCCGACCCATACCGACTCGGACTGGTTCCAATTTACCGTCGATTCGGAATCCTACGTCAGCGTTCGCGCGCCGTTTGTCCCCGTGTCCAGGGGGATGCGCATCGAGATCTACGGGTCCCAAACGTTCAATTATGCGCTGGCCGCTACCGACCAGGTGGCCCAGTTGTCCGATCAGGGCAAGGAAGTCATCGGATTGAAGCTCAAGCCCGGCAGGTACTACATCCGATTGAGCAGCGCGGTTTCGTTCAAATACGACGCCTACCGCCTCACGCTGCACAAGGAAAAGCTGGTGGACGGCTACCGCGACATCGCCACTCACTGGGCCCGCTCCGACATCGCCCGGCTGACTCGAAAAGGGGTCGTCAAGGGCTTTGAAAACGCCACGTTCCAGCCCAACCAGCAGGTGACGCGGGCACAGTTTGCCACCATGCTGATCCAGGCCATGCGGGCCAAAGGGCTGCCGGTGGGGTCGTACACGGGCCGCAATCCGTTCGGCGACCTGTCCAGCTCCCATTGGGCGTACCAGTCGCTCTTGAAGGCTTATCAACTGGGTATTTTGCAGGGGTACCCCAACCGGACGATCAAGCCGAACCAGCCCATCTCCCGGGCGGAGATGGCCCAGATGGCAGCCCGCGCCCAGAACCTGCTCTTGTACAAGCACAGCAGGTCTTCGTACCGTGACGTACCGACCAGCCACTGGGCGTCTCCGGCCATTGAGGCGCTCACCTCCAGAGGCTGGCTGAAGGGATACGGGAATCTCTTCAAGCCGCAGGGACGCGCGACCCGGGCCGAGGTGGTCGTCCTGTTGGCCAGGGTCTATCAATTGTGATCTTCAGAAAAGGAGAGGACATCGAGATGAACAAAGCGACAAAAGGATTGCTTGCAGCCGCGGTAGTCGGCACGGCCATTTTTGCTTCCCAGGCGATGGCTGACGGCGGAAGCGCCGGCGTGCCGGGTTCCGCAGACGACCCGGTCGTGACGAAGAGCTACGTCGATCAGCAGATCCAACGAGCGCTGGGCAGTGGAGGCGGCAGCGGGACCAGCGGATTGACCGTGGTGGAGCTGTATCCGGGCCAGACGCTGTACGGCTTTGAAGGGACGGAATTCATCGTCCGCACCGGACAGGTGCAGGCTGTCGCCGGCGACAAGGGAGACGGTCTGACCGACATTACGGAGGGGGCGGATCTCCGTGCCGGTGCACCGGTTTCCCACAACCACCTGCTCCTGATCGCCCGCTCCGACAACCGCGGATTGCGGCTGGACCCGAACTACGGCGGCGTGGCCTACATCATGGTGCGCGGCAAATACGAAATCCGCTAAGTGCATATTGACACCGAAGAGAAAAACCAGTATCCTATTATCCGTAATGGATACTCTTATCCAGAGCAGGCGGAGGGACTGGCCCTATGAAGCCCGGCAACCGACTTGAGCGGTGCTAACCAGCAGAACGGATATCTGTTCTGGCCGATAAGAGGTAAGGAACGCATCAAAACAAGCACCTTTTCCTCAAACGGAAAAGGTTTTTTTTTGCATGTGCCTTCGTCTGATAAGAACCTGTTTCGGCTACCACACTATTTGTATGAGTCCAAAGGAGGTCGTACACATGGCATTGCAAAAAGGTCGTCGTCTGTTCACTTCTGAATCTGTCACCGAAGGTCATCCGGATAAGATTTGTGACCAAATTTCCGACGCCATTCTGGATGCGATCCTGGCAAAGGATCCGAACGCCCGCGTGGCTTGCGAAACGTCCGTAACCACCGGTCTCGTGCTCGTGGCGGGTGAAATCACCACCAACACCTATGTGGACATTCAAAAGCTGGTGCGCGACACGATCCGCGAAATCGGCTATGACCGCGCCAAATTCGGCTTTGACGCAGACACGTGCGGCGTCATCACCGCGATCGGCGAGCAGTCTGCCGACATCGCCCTGGGTGTGGACCAGGCCCTGGAAGCGCGCGAAGGCAAGATGACCGACGAGGAAATCGAAGCGATCGGCGCCGGCGACCAAGGGTTGATGTTCGGGTTTGCCTGCAACGAAACGCCTGAACTGATGCCGCTGCCGATCAGCATGGCGCACAAGCTGGCCCGCCGCCTGACCGAAGTGCGCAAAAACGGCACGCTCAGCTATCTGCGTCCGGACGGCAAAACGCAGGTGACCGTGGAATACGAAGGCGACAAGCCGGTGCGCATCGACACCATTGTCATCTCCACCCAACACGCGCCGGAAGCGACGCTGGAACAAATCAAGAAAGACCTGATGGAACACGTCATCAAGCCGGTCGTTCCCGCTGAACTGCTGGATGACGAGACCAAGTACTTCATCAACCCGACCGGCCGTTTCGTGATCGGCGGTCCGCAGGGCGACGCCGGTTTGACCGGACGCAAAATCATCGTGGACACTTACGGCGGCTACGCTCGTCACGGCGGCGGCGCGTTCTCCGGCAAAGACCCGACAAAGGTGGACCGCTCCGGCGCATACGCAGCGCGCTACGTGGCGAAGAACATCGTCGCGGCCGGCCTGGCGGACAAGTGCGAAGTGCAGGTAGCGTACGCCATCGGTGTGGCACAGCCTGTGTCCATCAGCGTGGATACGTTCGGCACCGGCAAGATCGCCGAGGAGGAGCTGGTGAAGCTCGTCCGCAAGCACTTCGACCTGCGCCCGGCAGGGATCATCAAGCAGCTTGACCTGCGTCGTCCGATCTACAAGCAAACCGCGGCATACGGTCACTTTGGGCGTAACGACCTGAATGTGCCGTGGGAGAAGACAGACAAGGCGGAAGCGCTGAAACAGGACGCTGCCAATCTGTTGAAATAACAACCGAGTAGGGAGAGCCTAGTGCACGCACTAGGCTTTTTTTCTTGGATAGGAATGGTAATCCAGTCATAAAGGAATCCGTTCACCGGTGTCGAATCACTATGTAGGCTGTAAGGAGGGATTTTGTTGCCGAAAAGGTGGCCCTTCTTCCTTGTCATTCTGGTGTCGTTCGGTCTGGTCGTGACTGCCGGACTGCTCGGGGGTGTGTATCTTCCAAATAAGAACATGCCAAAAGTGCAACATTTTCCCCCGGTTCCTACGTCTATAAGCACAAGCGGGGAGGAAGCCGCTGCAGCGCGGGAACGAACGGCCGAAAAGGACGAAGCCGTCGTACCCAGGCAGTGGTATCGAAATCGGGTGGTGGTGCTGACCTACCACCATGTGTCGAACCAATTGAACCAACGCTATGTGATTGACCCGGACCAATTTGCCCGGCATATGGCGTTTTTGCGCGAGAATGACCTGCATCCGATTTCGCTGTCGGAGTTTTTGCGTTTTGTCGACACCGGCGTGCTGTCCACCGACAACGCCGTGCTGATTACGTTTGACGATGGATACGAGAGTTACTACACGCATGCGTTTCCCGTGCTGCGCCGGTACCAGTTTCCATCCGTCAATTTTGCCATAGCAGGTCGGCTGCGGGACACCGTGGAGCGCAAGCGAGAAAATATGACGACACCGTTGACTCGCCAACAGATAAAAGAAATGCTCGTTTCCGGGCTGGTGGATATCGGCTCACACACTTACAGTCTGCATGAACAGGCCGCCAGCAGCGAATGGGGAGAATGGGGGCCAAAGACCGCTCCCGTATACATGGAGGATGTGCAGCGCCTGGAAAACGAGCAGGAATACCGGAACCGATTGTACGTTGACTTTACCATGTCCCGCGTCGGCCTGAGCGATCTGGTGGGCCGACCGGTGGATACCATATCCTTGCCGTTCGGCTTTTTCAATGACATCGTTCTGCAGACAGCCCAACAAGCCGGCTACCGTTACGTGTTCAACTCCAATCCGGGAGTGGTGACACCCGGCGTCAATCCGCTGGCCATCCCGCGCTTTGACGTCGGTTTGCGCGAGATGGATACTGCCCAACTCCACCAGCTATTTACGAAAGCGAAAAACGGATTTGAAGGAGAGCAGGAATGAATCAGGCAATCAGCATCAGCATGTTGGATGGAGTGATTAAACGAACGATTGAAACGGTGGAGGCAAGCAAGGCGCAAATCTTTGAGATTTCGGAACATGCACGCCAGCAGGGCAATGCGTTAAAGCTGGAATTGCATGAATTGCGACAGGAAATTTCCAAAGTGATACAAAAGGTGGACGCGCTGGAGCTCGCCTACCGCAAGTCGCGCAACCGGCTGGTGCTGGTGAGCCGCAACTTCCACACCTATACGGAAGAAGACATCCGCATCGCGTACGAGGAAGCGAGCCGCATCCAGGTGGAGCTGTCCATTTTCCGGGAACGGGAAAACAACCTGAAGCGCAGGCGCAATGATCTGGAGCGGCAGCTTCGCAATCTGGAGGAGACGATCGAGCGGGCGGAAAAGCTGGTCACGCAGATGGGGGTTGTGCTCGGGTACCTGACCGGCGACTTGAGCAAGGTCGACGAAGCGCTGGAGACGGCCAAGCAGCATCAGATGATGGGGTTGAAGATCATTCAGGCCCAGGAGGAAGAACGGAAGCGCGTCGCGCGCGAAATTCACGACGGTCCGGCCCAATCGATGGCCAACGTGGTGCTGCGCTCGGAAATCGTGGAGAAGATGCTGAAAAACGACCGCATCCTGGAAGCGCAGATGGAACTGCACGAATTGAAAGAGATGGTCCGCATGAGCTTGGCCGATGTTAGGCGGATCATTTTTGACCTGCGGCCGATGGCGCTGGACGATTTGGGGCTGGTGCCCACGCTGCAGAAATACATTCAAACCTACGAGGAGCGAACGCACGTCTCCGTCGACCTGGTCGTGTTTGGCGTGGAGCAGCCGCTCAAGAGCTCCGTCAAAGCCGCCATCTTCCGTCTGGTACAGGAGTGCCTGAACAACGTGGAAAAGCATGCGGGGGCCAGCACGGTCCAGGTGAAACTCGAGTTTTTGGAGGATTCGCTGGTTCTCGTTGTCAAAGATGACGGGGTCGGCTTTGACGTAGACAAGCGCACAGCCAAAGGAGGGTCCTTTGGGCTGTTGGGCATGAAGGAGCGGGCGCAGCTGCTCGAAGGTACGATGGAGCTGCAGTCGTCGCCTGGAGAAGGAACGAAAGTGATGTTTCAAATACCGGTTAAATTTTGAGTGCGAAATCGTGCATAGGGAGGATGAACATGGAGAAAAGGCAGCAAGAAATCCGGATTGTCATAGTGGACGATCATCAACTGTTCCGTGAGGGCGTAAAGCGGATTTTGGAAATGGAAAGCGATTTTCGGGTAATCGGCGAAGGTTCCGACGGGGAAGAGGCGTATCGCCTCGCCGAGGAGCACAAGCCGGATGTGGTCCTGATGGACATTAACATGCCCAATGTCAACGGTGTCTCCGCCGCGGAACACGTCATTTCCGTAAGCCCGGATACCCGTGTGATCATCCTGTCCATTCATGACGACGAAGGCTACGTGTACCGCACGCTGCGTTCCGGAGCGTCCGGCTATCTGCTGAAAGAGATGGGGACGAACGATCTGGTGGAAGCCGTTCGCGTGGTGGCCGGAGGCGGCGCGTATATCCATCCGAAAGTAACAGGCAAGCTGATTGAAGAGTTTCGCCGCCTGAGCGAACAGGAAGGAGCGGCGGAACGGACATTTGCGGTAGAGGATTCGGAGCCGGTCGATCCCAAGGTGATCGAGTCGCTGACCCGCCGCGAGCGCGAGGTGCTGCAGTTGATGGCGGAAGGGAAGAGCAACCGGGCCATCGGCGAGTTTTTGTTTATCAGTGAGAAGACGGTCAAAAACCACGTCAGCAGCATTTTGCAAAAACTGAGCGTTCAGGACCGGACGCAGGCCGTGGTCATTTCCATCAAAAACGGCTGGGTAAAACTGTAAAACAAGAAGGCGGCTGCACCATGAACAAGCCATTCCGCATACCTTGATTGCAGGAGGAGGTATGACCGTGATGGAAGAGTTGGTGGTGTGGCTGTTGGCGGCATATGGCTGCTCCTCTCTGATGGTGACGCTTGCAAACCGCTGGATCAGCCGGATGGCGGAACGCGCGGACCAATCATGCGTGCATTACCGGCTGCTGCTCGGCAACTCGGAGCAGGTGGTGGAATACGCGGTCCGGCGGCTGCAGGTCCGTTCGTATTGGAGCGGCACGCCCATACGCATCTCGTATGTCGATTACGGATCGACTGATGATACATGTGGCATCATGGCTGTGTTGAAACGGGCCGGCCACCTCTGCGCCGACGACGGGGAAGAGGCGGCCGCCGTCCCGGCCGTGACCATAGACCTTCGCCGTACGGGCGAGTGGGAGCGCGCGATGTAGCGCGCTTTTTTCTTTTGCCGTGGTCCTGCTTCACGGGACGATGGTTGTCCCGAAATATTTGCGGGCAGCCGCTGTCTTTGTGCACACTGGTCGTGTGGAGACAAGGAGGACGGAGGCGGTAGTGTGCGAGAGTACCTGCTCTATGTAAAAGTGGGGGACGAGGCGGCGCACGTGTATGTGACGCCGTGTTTTGCGGTGGATCAGACGTATTGGCGGGAGCGGGACGGCTGCAGGCTCCACGTCATCGGCAAAAGCCCGTCGCTGGCGCTGGCCTTTTACCTGAGAGGAGTGCTGAACGCGCGGCTGCAGGGACGGGACGTCGGGGAAGAGGATATTGCCGCCATGCGGGAATGGGCGCTGGAGCACGTCAGGGAAGCCAACGCCTTGTACGGCCGGGAAGCGCGGGACATGCAGCCGCTCAGGGGAGAGTGGTTTTTGTTCGAGAGGGCCGGGGAAGACGCGGGGGATGCGGATGGCCGACAGGCTGATGAGGGGGAAGATGCCGATGCCGGGAGGGAGGCACCGTTCGGTCCGGGAGCCCCTTTCCCCGCTGGTGCCCTTCCCGATCTTCGCGCAGACAGCGAGCGGCTGCATCTGCTGCTGCAGGGACGCGCTTTGCTGCTGGAAGAGCTGGACGGCTTTCTGCACAGGCGCGGCTGGACGGGAAGTCTGCGCAGGGAATGTCTGCAGTGGCTGGTTCTCGACGGGAAAGCGGAGTGGCGGCCGGGCATTGAGCTGTTTGTGAGATGGGACTGGTGGCGCCGCCGTTTGGCGATGCGGTGCGGCCGCTGCGGCAGCGAGCGGGGGATCGCGCTCACGCTCTGCCACACCTGCGGGCAGGGCTGCGCATACTGCACGACATGTTTGGACATGGGCAGAAGCAAATGCTGCACGCCGTATCTCTGCGTTCCCGGCAAACGCACCCGCTTTCGCAAGGACAGCGCGGCGGCCGTTCTCCAGTGGGAGGGGCGGTATTCACCGATGCAGGCGGCAGCGGCGGAACGGGCCAGGCGCTTCGTGGCGGCCAGCAAACCGGGGCCTTCGGCGTTTTTGATGTGGGCGGTCTGCGGAGCGGGGAAAACCGAGCTCTTGTTCCCAGCCATCCGGGAGACGCTGGCGGACGGCGGACCGGTGTTGATCGCCACGCCGCGCAAGGACGTGGTGCTGGAGTTGGCGCCCCGTTTGCAGCGCGTTTTCCCGGCGGCACGCGTGATCGCCGTTCACGGGTCCAGCCGGGAGAAATGGGAGGACGCCGACATTACCGTCGCCACCACCCACCAGGTGATGCGGTACTATCAGCGCTTTCCCCTGGTCGTGCTGGATGAGGCTGACGCGTTTCCGTACCACAACAATCCTGTCTTGTACCGGGCGGTTTCCCGCGCCGTTCAGCCCGGTGGGAAAACCCTGTATCTGAGCGCCACGCCGCCCCGCTATTTGCGGAAGCGGCTGGTCCCATCCGCATTCCGGTTCCCCGCCCACTCCGCTACCCACGTGCTGCTGCCGGGGCGGTATCACGGGTTTCCTCTGCCGGTGCCCAGGGTGTGCACGGTGGCTGCCCTGGACAAGCGGATGCGGCAGGGGCGTCCCGTGCCGCCGCTTCTCGATGGCGTCAAGGCTTCCCTCGCGGCCGGGCGTCAGGTGTTCGTCTTTGTCCCGCGGGTGGAGGACGTTCCCCGGGTCCTGCAGTATTTGCAGGCCCGCCTGCCGGATCACGCAAACGCGATGGCGGGCGTCCATGCCGCCGATCCGGAGCGGGAGCAGAAGGTGCGCCTCTTTCGGGACAAGCGTCATGCGGTGATGGTGACCACTACCATTCTGGAGCGGGGCGTTACCATTCCGCGCAGCGACGTAATTGTGGTCGGGGCGGATGCCCCCGTTTTTGACGAGGCCTCCCTCGTCCAGATTGCCGGACGCGTGGGCCGCTCCGCCGACGCACCGGAGGGAACGGTACTGTTTATCCAGTCTCATCGTTCCACCGCACCCTACGCTGCCATCAGGCAGATTCGCAGGATGAACCGGCTGGCGGAGCGGCTGCGGAAAAAGGAGGCGCCATCATGCTGCGGGAGCCGTGTGTAAGCTGTGGCGGCCGGGTGGCCTCGCGGGAGCGGGAGGCGGCGGTCCGGCGCTTGTCTCTGACCATAGCGCGTTCCGCCCGCTACCCGGCGGTCTACCGACTGCTGGACGGACTGGGGCTCTGTGCCGATTGTCTTCGGCTCCTGCCGATCTTGGGAGAGCGGATTTGCATCCAGTGCGGACGGGATATGGGCGGACGGACGCCTTCCCTGCTGTCGGATCGGCAGAAGTGCGGGGACTGCGCGTCTGTCAGGGATGAACCGTTGGCCGGCAACCGGGGGCTGCTTGTCTACAACGAGTGGGGAAAAGACATGCTCAGCCGTTTCAAATACAGAGGAGACGAACGCATGGCCGGCTTGTTTGCCGCTTTGCTGGCGCTGGCCTTTTACCGCTACTACGGATCAATCCGGTTCCGGTGTGCAGCGGCTGTTCCGCTCCATGACAACCGTTTGCGGGAGCGCGGCTTCAACCAGGTGGAGCTGATGGTGAGCGGCCTGGGCAAACGCATCGGCGTGGAGGTTGTCCCCCTGCTGGCGCGGACGAGACATACCCCGAAACTGAGCAGGCAGGGAGGGCGTACGGCGCGGCAGGAGAGCATGCGGGGAGCGTTTGAGTGGGTGGGCCCTGTATCCTGTCGTAAACGCGAGCCGGATATCGTTGGGGATGGCGGCGGATCAGATGTCCGTGAACGTGGGGGCACGCTGCTCTGGTGGCGGAGAATCGGCTCGGCATTTCTTGGGCGTCGGCTCATGGCTCCCGACGCCATCCTGCTCGTGGACGATATCTACACCACCGGTTCCACGCTGCGTGCGTGCGCGGAGACAATCAGGGGGCAGGTGGGGCATGGCTGCCGCGTCTATTCGCTGACGGTCTTTCGGTAGAACGGCCGGCCGTCTCACAACTCTGTCAGATTCTCTTGATAGCCATCTTGGAAAAAATACGCTATGATGGAAGTACAGCGGGAAGAACATCAAGAGCAAGAACGGGGAGATAAAAGGAGTTGTGCTTATGTCGCTGGGCAAACTGTCTAACTGCTCGCGCTGCGGTGCCCTGTTTGTGCAGGTCGTTCGCGATATTTGCCCCACATGTCATCAGACGATCGAAAAAGAGTATGAACGGTGCGCCTCCTATCTGCGGAAGCGGGAAAACCGGGGGGCGACGATCTATCAGCTCAGTGAAGCAACCGGGGTTTCCGTTAAACAGATTACCCGATTCATCAGAGAGAGACGAATCTCCATCGCCAACAACCCCAACATGGGATATCCGTGCGAGAGATGCGGGTCCTTGATTCGCAGCGGACAGTATTGTGACGACTGCACCAAGCATCTGCAGCGGGATATCGTGCAGGATCTTGACGTTGAGCGGCGCCTGGAAGAAGAAAAGAGGATCCGCTTGGCGGAGGCTACCTATCGAAGAAAGCCGAATCGTGACGAATAGTTTTCGCGGAAAAAACTAATCGATCGCCGACATTTTGCCGATGATACTACTAAGAAGTATCATCGGTTTTGTTGTTCAGATGAGGATATGGAGCGATCCTGCTCCCCAGTCTTTTATGTCTGTTTGGATTGAGAGGATGGTTTTTCAGATGCGCATACAGGAACCGAACCGCACGGGAATGATAAACGCCTACAGCAAAACGGGTCAGACGCCGGTCGGCAAAGAGCGAAAGGTGTCCATGGGCAAGGACGAAGTGAACATTTCGGCGGAAGCCCTGGAGATGCTGAAGCAGGTGGAGGACCCCGACTCTCCCGCGCGCCGGGAAAAGATACAGCGCTTAAAAAAGCAGGTGGAGGAAGGGACGTACCTCGTTCCCAGCGACAAGATCGCCGACAAGATCCTGTCCTTCTGGCGGAAGCTGTAAGGGATGCAGCGCGACAACCTCGAGAGGAAAGCTGAGGTGGCCTCATGACGAAGTGGCATGAACTCTACGAGCTGCTCGACAACTTGATCCAACTGCACAAGGCGCTGTATACGCTCGCCGTACAAAAAAAGGACGTGCTGATCAAGGGGAACGTGGACGAACTGGTGGCCATCACCAAGCAGGAACAGAAACTGATCAAGGCCGTCGGCAGCGCCGAGGAGGCCCGCCAGGCCGTGGTGGCCCACTTGTTCGCTTCCCTGGGTTTCACCCGGGACAACGGCACGATTTCCGACCTGATCAAGCTGACGACCAGCGCGGAAGAGAAGATGCGTCTGACCACGTACCGCGACGAACTGATGCGGATTGTCTCTGAACTGCGGGATGCCAACGAGCTCAATCAGCAGTTGTTGGAACAGTCCCTTTCTTTTGTCAACATGACGCTCAACCTGATCACGGATGCGCCGGAGGATGACTATATCTACGGAAATCCGGCGGCGGATACATATCGTCACACAAGCCGGACGCTATTCAATAAAAAAGCGTAAAGAGGTGTCTATATGCGTTCTACATTTCACGGGCTGGAAGTGAGCAAACGCGGGCTTTTTGCCCAACAGGCGGCATTGAATACCACCGGCCACAACATCGCCAACGCCAATACGGAAGGGTACACTCGTCAACGGGTAAACATGGTGGCCACACCCGGCATCCCCTATGTAGGCATGCACATGAACAGAGAGGCAGGACTGCTGGGGACTGGGGTTATGGCAAGCGACATTCAACGTCTGCGCGAAGATTTTTTGGATCTCCAGTATCGGAAAGAGAACAAGACGCTTGGGTACTGGGAAGTGAAGTTGGACGCCCTGAACAAGATCGAATCGATTTTGCAAGAACCGTCGGATACCGGCCTGCAGAAGGTCATGGACCAGATGTGGCAGGCGTGGCAGGATCTGTCCAAAGATGCGGCCGATCCATCCGCACGGGCGGTCGTACGTGAACGTTCAATAGCGGTAGCAGAAACGTTTGCCAATACCTATAATCATTTGCTGGATATTCAACGTGACTTTGACAACGTGATAAGCGTCAAAGTACAGGAAATCAACTCTCTCGCCAGTCAAATCGCCCACTTGAACACAATGATCAGTGACGTAGTTCCGCATGGATATGCGCCCAACGATTTGTACGACCAGCGCGATGTATTGATCGACAAATTGTCCAAGCTGACCGACGTAAAAGTGATCCAAGCTGAAAACGGCATGGTAAACATACAGATTGAAGGCAAGGACTTGGTAACCGGCAGGACGGCTGTACCGATGGCGGCGACCAAAAACGCGGTGACTGGCTTCTACGATATTGCGCTGGGCGGGGCGGCGTTCGTTCCGACGCAGGGAAGCTTGGCGGGGCTGGTGGAAGCGCGTGACAAAATCATACCTGACACCCTGAAGCAGCTCGATCTTTTGGCCATTAACCTGACGAAAGAGATCAATAATGTCCACAAAACGGGGCTTACGTTAACCGACATCCGCAACGGAAGCGCATCTTCGGCCATTCCGCTGTTTGTCGATGCAGTTACTGGGGGGAGCGCTGATCCTGCTGGAGCCAATCGAATCGCGATCAACCCGGCGATTCTTGCGAGTCTGGATAACATAGCCGCTGCCAAGCCGGATGCAAGTGGCAAAGGCTCGATGGGCAACAATGAAAATGCTCTGGCGATTGCGGCAATCAAGTTCAAAGTGATTCCGCCAGGTACCGGGCCCAATGATTTTAAAGAAGCAACGACGCTGGATGACTTCTATCGATACACCATCGGTCAACTGGGTGTCAACGGGCAGGAAGCGGCCCGCAATCAGAAAAACTCCGAGACGCTGGTCGGCATGGTGGATTCCCAAAGACAGTCCGTGTCCGGTGTTTCCATCGACGAAGAGCTGTCGAATTTGGTGAAATACCAGCAAGCGTACAATGCTTCCGCACGTGCAATGACCAGTGTGGATGAAGTTTTGGACAGGATTATTAACGGAATGGGACGCGTAGGACTGTAGTCGTTTGTGAATAGCTGTCGTAGGGGGATCAAGTATGGCAATGCGCGTGACGCAGAACATGTTAAACAATAATATGCTTCGTAACTTGCACAATTCCATGGGAAACATGAACAAGCTGCAGGAGCAGCTCTCGTCGGGAAAAAAAATTTCCAAACCTTCGGATGATCCCGTAATCGCCGCGAGAGCGGTGTATTACCGGTCGGCTGTGATCGAAAATGAGCAGTACGTCAGCAACCTGAACCAGGCGCGTTCCTGGTTGGAAATGTCGGACAAGGCGCTGGAGGAGGGCAATAATGTTCTCCAACGGGTACGTGAGCTGTTGATCTACTCCGGTGACCCTGCTTTGGGTCCTGACTCGTTAAAAGCAATGGCCACGGAGATCGCCCAACTAAAAGACCATCTGGGTACCGTGGCCAATCAGACGATCAACGGACGGTATATTTTTGCCGGAACGGATACATTAACACCTCCATATGACAAAGCAACAGGGGATTTTACCAATACGAACGCCGAACAGATTACGTTGGAAGTATCGCAGCAAATCTTTCTCCCGATCAATCCAAACGGTCAGGCGGTCTTTAATTATCCCGATCCGGCCAACAACGTATTTAAACTTTTGGACAAAATCATTACCGATCTAAGCAATGGTCAGCCAGTCACTCAATATTTGGACGATATGACGAGTCAAATTGACAACATGGTGCGGGAGAGGGCCGCATTGGGCGCGCGTCAAAACCGTGTCGATCTGATTGAAGATCGCCTCCTCACCGAGGGTGTTACCATAACCGAACTGATGTCCGAGAATGAAGACGCCGATATTGCCAAGGTCATTACCGATTTGAAAACCCAAGAGAATGTACACCGTGCAGCTTTGGGAGCAGGCGCCCGCATCATTCAGCCGTCGCTGTTGGACTTTCTCCGCTAAAGGGTAAGAGGTAGGAGGAAGCGACCGTGCAGGTACCACAGATTCGGTTACAGCAGACTTTCGCCAAGTTGGGCTTGCAGATAACCAAGCCGGTGCAGGAAATCCGGCAGCCACGTGCCGAGCTAAACTTGCATCAAGAGCCCGCTGTTCTGGAGATTCGCCAGCCTAAAGGAGTTCTTACCATTGACACCTCGGAGGCCCAGGCCAACATCGACCTGCGCGGTCCCCTCCGCAGATCACGGGACAACGCGGAATACGGCTACCAGAAAGCGATGGAGGCAATCGCCCAAATAAGCGAGGAGGGGGACCGCCTCCGGGCGATTGAGAATAGGGGAAATCCGATTGCCGATATCGCCTTTGAAGAAAGCGTCATCTACCACAATACGGAGATTATTGCTGAGGGATCGCTGGTAGGGGATGGCGTGGACATTCATTATGAGGCTCGGCGACCTGAGATTAATGTGCAGATAGGCGGCGTGCAGATGAATCCCGAAATCAAAAAGCCTATTCACAATTATACACCAGGTAAAGTTGAAGGATACATTCGCCAGTGGAACAGCTTGAAAATTGATTTTGTCGGGTTGAATGTGGACAGGAAGCTGTGAATAGCAAAGCAGTATCGCAGCAGGGAAGGAGCTGTCAACAATGGCTGATAGCAAAAGGGAGCTGGCAAAGCTCTTCTTTGAAGAAGGATTACCAGGGTTTTACGATCTCCGGTTCTTCCAATTAACCCAGGAAGAACCGGGGAGTTGTTTTTTTTCGCTTCAATCGTTGGAAGATGAGCGGATTGGCTTTTGGTTGGTCGACCCGTTCGCCTATTTTAAAGACTATGAATTCGAACTGGACAGCCACAGTAAAAAGATGTTGGACATTACGGAAGACACCCGTATCTTTGTCGCGAATATCATCACGCTGCGGGAAGGCGGTCATGTGACCGTAAACCTGAAAGCTCCGATTGTCGTCAATCAAGACAATGGCAAGGCAAAACAACTGGTCCTTGAGCACGAACCCTACAGTTTGCGGCAGCCCCTGTTTCAACTGCAGCAAACTGCGGTGAGGGAGTAGGTGAGCGCATGTTAGTCTTATCCCGAAAGAAAAACGAATCGATCATGATCGGGGACGCCATCGAGATTAAGATTATCGGGATTGAGGGAGATGTTGTCAGGATCGGCATTGAAGCTCCCAAAGAGACGGGAATCTATCGGAAAGAGATTTACATGGCGATTCAGGAGGAAAACAAATTGGCCGCCCAGACAAAGCTGGATTGGACGACACTGAAGAAGTGGTCAGGCGAAACAGAAGGGGAATCAGGCGAGAAGTGACGCGTCCGATTTTTTGTAAAAAAATAAGAAAAAAGCACTAAAAAAATCTCTCTGCTCTACCGATAACAGAAATGTAAGGGGCGATGACGCAAGCGCGCGATTGCGTGATTGCCCAAAGAATTAAACTAAAGGTCACAGGGACGTGGCTTTTCACACTCAAGGAGGAATTGTACATGCGTATCAATCACAACATTTCTGCGTACAACACTCATCGTCAACTGTCTTTTAACAACAGCAATGCTGCGAAAAACATTGAAAAGCTGTCTTCTGGCTACCGGATCAACCGCGCCGGTGACGATGCTGCTGGTCTGGCGATCTCCGAGAAAATGCGCGGTCAAATCCGCGGTCTGGAGCAAGCCAGCCGCAACGCGCAGGATGGTATCTCTCTGATTCAAACAGCTGAGGGTGCATTGACTGAAGTTCACGCCATTGTGCAACGCATGCGTGAACTGTCGGTCCAAGCTGCCAACGATACCAATACTGCCGACGATCGCGCAAACCTGCAGGCAGAGGTAGCAGAATTGATCGACGAAATTGATCGTATTGCTACCGACACCGAGTTTAACACTGCACAGTTGTTAAACGGTGGCTTCACGGGTAAAGTATTCCACATCGGTGCTAACGCTGGTCAAGCAATTACATTGGATATTAATGATATGTCTGCAGCGGCTCTGAGCATTGATACAATTGACATTAGTACTCAATCAGGCGCTGATAGTGCAATCACTGCCCTGGATAACGCACTCAAACTCGTTTCCGATGAACGTGCAAAATTGGGTGCATACCAAAACCGTCTGGAGCATACCATCAACAACCTGGGAGCTTCCGCAGAGAACCTGACTGCTGCAGAGTCCCGCATCCGCGACGTAGACATGGCGAAAGAAATGATGGAGTTCACGAAGAACAACATCTTGACGCAAGCCGCTCAAGCGATGCTGGCTCAAGCAAACCAACAGCCGCAAGGAGTACTCCAACTCCTCCGCTAATCACTCTTTTACAGTGTGAAAAAGAGGCCTTAGGACAATTCCTAGGGTCTCTTTCTTAAGTGCAAAAGATTTTCAACTTAATTGAATATTATGCTTAATTTTAGTAAGAGGGGGTACGTGCATGCAGGTCATAAAGAAGATAGCACTCGTATTTTTTTCGCTGATCGTTATATTTAGCGGCTTGCCTACGGCCGGTGCAGCCACTAACTATGTGACAGCATCCAAGAGTGTTAACCCTACATCAATCACAACTAAGGAAGAAGCAGAAGTAACCCTGAACATAAAGGGTACTCCACCAGTAAACGTTGTAAAACCAAATGACGTGATCCTGATCATCGACCGATCAGGGAGTATGCTGCAGGAAAACAAGATGAATGCGGCGAAAGAGGCAGCCAAGCAATTCATTGATTTGATTGATTTTACCAAGCATCGCGTCGGAATTGTCGATTTCAGTTCGGATGCAAAACAGTTTGATCTGACAACAGATGCAGGTGCTGCAAAGGCATACATTGATACGCTCAGTGCCAATGGCGCAACCGCTACAGGTGATGCAATTGACAAAGCCAGGGAATTGTTGGCCAACCATCGATCTGAAGCACAGCCTGTCATCGTATTGATGACCGATGGTGACGCTACTGTTCCTCAAGGCAGCGCATATGAATATGCATTACAAAAGGCAAATGAGGCCAAGAATGAGGGAATTGTATTTTACACAATTGCTTTGTTGTTATCCACAGACAATCCTGATACAAGTGGTCCAAATCTTTTGTTGAAAGAAATGGCCACCACCGCTCACCATCACCATTTTGTTTTGGGATCAACCGGTTTGGCTGAGATCTATAAAGCAATTGTGGACGAAATTGGATTGGCAAGTGCGTATGACGTTACTGTGACCGATATCGTAGCACCCCAGTTTGAGATTGTACCAGGTTCCTACAGTGACAATATTCCTCAACCTACCGTTGTAGGAAACACATTAACGTGGAATTTCCTTGAGCTAAAGAATGACGTATTAACATTCAAGTACAAAATCAGACATAAACAAGGGGCGCCGATAGGGTCTTTCGATGTTTCCACTACTTCAAATATTACGTACAAGGATTATACAGGAGCTAAACGATATTATACGATTTCGCCTGTCAGCATTTTGGTGAAGTACCCGGCACCCGTTATTAACTCCATTGTCAGTGATAGCGGTCACGTAAACGGGGGAGAGACTGTCATCATCTCTGGCGATAATTTCCGTCCGGGAGTCACAGTAAAGTTCGGAGTAAATAGCGCAACGAATGTACAATTCATTAACGAACAACAAATCGCTGTGATAGCGCCATCCGGGACGCAGGGAGAAGTTAAAGTAGAGGTGCGCAACGACGATGGTCAAGCTGCAATTGGAAAATATCGTTACTATGCGCAACCTGAGGTGACCAATATTTCTCCAGCAAACGGTCCGCTATCCGGAGGGAACACAGTCCTTATCTCTGGTAAGAATTTTTTGAGTGGGGTCACTGTGAAATTTGGTGGCGTTCCTGCTAGTGTCACTTTCGTTAACTCCGGGTATCTTAAAGCAGTTGTTCCTGCTGGAACTGCTTCCGGTACCGTAGATGTAGCGTTAGAAAATCCCGACGGAACCAATGTTACCGTTCCGGATGGTTATACGTACGACCAGCTTGTAGTTCAAAAACCTGAAATTACAAATATCTCTCCCAATTCCGGGTCTACTATCGGTGGAGATCTCGTCTATATTGACGGGAAGAATTTTGCGCAAGGGCTGAAAGTCTATTTTGGTAATACAGAAGCACCTGTCCTTTACTATTACTCGGATGTAAGGATCAAAGTAAAATCGCCTGCAGCCGTAACTGCGGGATCGGTTGACGTTATCGTGGTAAATCCAGATGGAGATACTGCCGCCTATTCGAATGGTTATACCTATGTTGAGCCTCCAAAAGCTGCGGCACCGGAGGTTACTAATCTTACGCCGAATAGTGGACTGCCTCAGGGAGGAGAGCTTGTCTACATTGATGGGAAAAACTTTGTCAACGGGGTAAAGGTCTATTTCGGTCAGGTTGAAGCGCCGGTACTGTATTTCTATTCCGATGCAAAGTTAAAAGTAAGAGCTCCACAAGCATCAGTACCGGGAGCAGTTGATGTAACGGTTATAAATCCTGATGGTCAATCTGGCACATTAGCTGGGGGATATACCTATGTCACCCCTCCTCCTGCAGCGGCACCCAAGATTACCTCAATCTCTCCCAATTCCGGTTTAACTAGTGGGGGGAATCTGGTTTACATCGACGGTGAAAACTTTCAAGATGGAGCAACAGTTAATTTTGGCAGTAAAACGGTAAAACTTGAGTATTATTACGGTTCGACAAGAGTCAAGGTAAGAGCACCATCCTCGGATGGAGTTGTTGGTTCAGTAGATGTTACCATTACCAATCCTGACGGGCAAAGCTATACAATTTCGCAAGGGTATACTTATCAGGTAGTTACCCCGGTAATTACAAAAATTTCGCCTGGAAATGGTGCACTATCAGGTGGATACCTTGTTTATGTAGATGGAGAAAATTTCGATCCAAATATGATTCTTACGGTAGACGGAAAAGTCGTACCGATTGATTACTATTACAGCAGTACCAGATTCAAATTCAAGATGCCGGTGGGGAGTGCTCCTGGACCGGTACAAGTTGTGGTGACGACGCCGTCCGGCCAGTCCGGTTCGACGACTTTCACCTACGACAACCCACCGACTGCTCCCGCTCCAACGATTACACAATTAAGCTCCACGAGTGGGCCGGTAAGTGGAGGAACATTGCTGTATGTTGATGGTACAGGATTTGACCCTAACATGAAAATTTCCTTTGGCGGGACTTTGGTATCACCTGTCTACGTGTATGGCCCTACCAGATTTAAAGTTAAAATCCCTGCTGCAAGTGCACCAGGTATTGTAGATGTAAAAGTGATTAACCCGGATGGCCAGGAAAGTAACGCGTTGCCTTACGAATACAAATAAAAAACGTTAAGGGGCTGCCTTAAAATATTAACAGGCAAGCCCCAATTTTCATTAAATCAATAACAGGTAAACTATGGTATTTTTTATAATGATCGCAAATAGGGGAGGCCATAGGATGACTGAAAAAAAAGAATTGTACTTACACCACAATACTATCATGAATTTACATGTATTGGTGGCCAGTGTGAAGATACTTGTTGTGTTGGATGGCAAGTAAATGTAGACAAGCAAACGTATAAGAAGTATAAAAAAGTAACAAACACTGAACTGAAACCATTGCTAGAGAAGTATGTAAAACGGATCAAGAAAAATCCTACAGTTAACGGTTTGCATCTCAATCGTAAGCGTGTGTATCGGCTGATGAAGCAAATGAACATGCAGGCGATCATACGGCGTAGACGTTATCCACGGATTCAATACAAAAGACATACCCTGGCGCCCAATCTTCTGGATCGGCATTTTCAAGCAGCTCATCCCAATCAAAAGTGGGTTACTGACATCACGTATTTGCAAGCTGGAAAAAAACGATATTTTCTTTCCGTCATCTTGGACCTTTTCAACAATGAAGTGGTCTCATACCGCTTAAGTGACAGTCTTGACGTCCAGTTTGTGCTAGAGACGGTACAAGAGGCCGTCCAAAACCGTTCGACGCATCAACTGCTGATTCACAGTGATCAAGGAATGCATTACACAACAAAAGCATATTACCGCTTGCTGCGAAAGCATGGGATTATTCAGAGTATGTCTCGAAAAGGGAATTGTCTGGATAATGCCTGCATCGAATCCTTTTTCGGCCACTTGAAAGCAGAACTGCGCCCGCATTTGTTTGATGAAGCCGTCGATGTGGGAACAGCAATCAAGAAGTATATTGAATTTTATAACCACGAAAGGCCACAAATGCGATTGAACGGCATGTCGCCAAGCGAATTCCGAAACCTTTTCCTCCAAAGTGCCTGATGGGTCAAAATCAATCAGTCCACAAAATGGGGGTCAGATCAGCGAACCTGGGTCAATTATATCCCGGCGGTGACAATGGCCTATATGGCCGTCTTTATAAAAAACTAAAAAAGGTTTCATCTTCAGTCAAAGAGGGTATTTTCATTAGAAAACCCTCTTTCTTCATTAAGAGCTATTGTAAATTTTTCTATTGCTCTTTCCGATATAAATGGTAGAAGCCATTGTGAGGAGGGGCAGGAATGGACATTGGTTCCATAAGCAAAGTTGGGAATTTTATAAATTCGTACGTGGAACCCAGTACAAACACCCCAGAAACTCCAGATTATCACGCACGAATTGAACCGTATAACGCGGAGAATATTGAAACAGAACTATCCTACAACAAAGCTGAACTAAAAAAATCCGTAGATGACTTGAACAAACTGCTTCAGACGGAAAAAACGCACCTAAAGTTTACCATGCACGAAAAGTTGGGAGAGTATTATGTGCAACTCGTTAATGACGAGACAAATGAAGTAGTTCGTGAAATTCCACCTCGGAAAATTTTGGACATGGTGGCTGATATTCAGGAAAAATTGGGCTTGCTGATCGATGAAAAAAGATAGGAGGGAACCAGAATGGTTAGTCCGATTCGATTTAGCGGGATGGCTTCCGGCTTGGACACGGAGCAAATGGTAAAAGATCTCATGAAGGCTCGGCGTGCTCCGTTGAATAAGTTATTGCAAAAAAAGCAACTGGAAGAGTGGAAGCGGGATAGCTATCGTGAGATGAATTCGCTCTTGCTTGACCTGAAAAATACCGTGTTTGACATGAAATTGCAGCGTACATATCTGCAAAAAACTGCTTCTTCCGAAAATGAAGCGGCAGTCTCGGTGAAAACAGTGGGTACGCCCAGTCTCTCCACCTATACGGTTGAGGTTCTATCACTTGCGCAGCCGGCCAAACCGGCAACGGCTGTGTATAGCTCGAGCTTGGCCGATGCCAATACCGCAGTTGGCAGCGGCAACGAATTCAGTTTTGACCTGAACGGTACCAAGATCGATGTTACTGCGGCCGACACCATCAACAGTGTCGTAAAAAAGATTAATGACGTGTCTTCAACGACTGGTGTAACCGCAACGTATTTTAACAACAAGCTCATTCTTACCTCCAAGACGGCAGGCTCGACTGCTACGATTTCCATCACGAACACCACTGTTCCGGGGAATGTGCTGGGAATATCCGATGGTTCCTTTAGCAACGGTGCAGACGGAACGCCTGGCCAGGTCATCATAAACGGTGTCACGCAATCCATTTCCAGCAATACGTTTACCTACGATAACATGGAATTCACCATCAAACAAACGTCAGCGCCTATTACTGTAAACGTAAAAACCAACGAGGACGCCATTTTTAACGCAATCAAAGGGTTTGTTGATAAATACAACGAAGTGATCGACAAGATCAATACAAAAATTACCGAAAAACAATACCGTGATTACCAGCCTCTGCTTGACGAGCAAAAACAGGAAATGTCGGAAAAACAGATTGAGCTATGGGAAGAAAAGGCGAAAAGTGGTCTGTTACGTCAAGATTCCATTTTGTCCAGTGCCTTGTACGACATGCGCCAAGCATTGAGCAATGCAGTAAAGGGTGTAACTGATTCAAATTTTGATATGCTGTATGAGATCGGTATTTCCACCTCCAAATACAGCGACAACAAATACGCTTACATGGAGAACGGTAAGCTGTACATTGATGAAACGAAGCTGCGCGAGGCAATCCGCAACAACGGTGACAAGGTTATGGAGCTGTTTACCAAAACCAGTAGCATTACCAATCCGACCACTGAAGCGGAAGCGAAACAGAAATTCGACGAAAGCGGATTGGCTCAGCGCCTGTACGACAAGCTGGACGTGGCCATTAAAAACCTCACCAAGAAGGCGGGAATGAGCGGTATTTTGGTAGACAACAGTACGATTGGAAAAGAGATTGACCAGATTAACGATGATATTAGAAATTGGGAAGATCGTCTGGCAAAAATCGAAGATCGTTATTGGAAACAATTTACCGCGATGGAAAGCGCTCTGCAGCGGTTGAACTCCCAAAGCTCGTGGCTTGCACAGCAACTCGGTGGGATCGGCGGAGGACAGTAAGAATAGAGGAGCGATGAGCAATGGCAATGTATAATCCTGTCCAGGCCTACCAGACTAACTCGATCAATACGGCATCACCCGGTGAATTGACTCTTATGCTGTATAACGGAGCGATTAAGTTTATCAAACAGGCAAAGGCTGCCATTTCAGAGAAAAACATTGGTCAAGCCCATGAATACAACCTGCGCGTACAAGATATACTCAATGAGCTTATTGTTACACTGGACAGGTCCTATCCCATTTCCGATCAACTGTATCAGATGTACGACTACATGCTTCGCCGTATGATTGATGCGAATGTCCGAAAAGACATCTCCATCTTGGATGAAGTTGAGGATTTCTTCGTTCAATTCCGGGACGTTTGGAAACAAGCAATGGTTCTGGCCAAAAATCAAGGGTAAGGAACAGTTCGATGGAAAAACCAATGGAATTGCTCTTGCAAGAGTTGCTTCAACGAACAATTTCCCTCGAGAAGTCGGTTACCGAGAGTGAAACAGAATTGGATGAATGGAACATTTTCTTGGATGACAGGGCAAGACTGATCAGTGAGGTCGAAGTTCGCTTGTCAGCAGGAGAGAAGATCTCCGATAACCTGAAGCAACGATACCTGGCCAAAGTGTACGAGATTGACAAGAACATCAAACCAAAGATTGAGGCTAGGCAGCAAAAGATAAAAGAACGGCTGTCCAACATCCGGAAGACAAAACTTGCCCGCCAGACTTATTACGATGACGGTCCAAGCGGCTACGGGGCATTCTTTGATCGCAAAAAATGAAAAAACGGCCGGTTTTGCTGGCCGTTTTTTGCTGCTTGCTGGAGTTACACTTGGATGTCGTTTGCTGTCCCCAGTGCCGGATGAGGAGCAGAAATGGATTGCTGCATACTGGCTTGGGGTTTGGAGAAGTCCTCCAGCCATGGTCGCCCCTGCTGCCTGTGTAGCTTGTGCCATATCCAGCAGACTGAGGCTAAGTGCGTGGGATGTAATGGCCACGGACGCGCTGAAAAAGAATAGGGGGCGAAGCAATCTACATTGACGAAAAAGACTTCGCCAAAGGTTTACAGGTGTATATGGGCGGCAAAAAGCCTAGCTCATCACTTATTACGGCACGACCCAAGGTGCAAGCGCCCGGGAGACACCCTGGGAACGGTTGATGTAAAGGTGGTGAATCTGGGAAATCTACCCCGCCACAAACAACCAAGCAGGCTGTCAACGTCGACAGCCTGCCCGTTCTGTCCCGGGTTACACCCGCACGTCAAGCACTTTCCCCAGCGACGGATGCGGAGCCTGTGCGGCCTGCTGGATGGTTTGCTGGGTTTTGGCGAAGTCCTCCAGCATCGTGGAAGCCAGCGCCTGGGCGGTGGACTGCACCTGTTTGGTCAGGCTGATGGAGATGGCTTGCTTCAGTTGGACCATGTTCACGTTCGTTCACCTTCTTCCGTACAGGTTCA
This sequence comes from Brevibacillus thermoruber 423, assembly GCF_000454065.1. GTDB lineage: Bacteria > Bacillota > Bacilli > Brevibacillales > Brevibacillaceae > Brevibacillus > Brevibacillus thermoruber. The sequence goes on along the minus strand of NZ_KE695653.1, from coordinate 65,129 downwards.
TGGGACAAACATGGGGATCTATTTTGGTATCGGCATTTTGCTTGCGGCGGATTAGAGAAAACATCTTGCAAATATCCGGCGGTTCCCGATATTTTTGTCTCGACGCTCTTGCTATAATAGGGGAAAGAGCGAGCAAAAGGGGGGCTGGCCGATGCAGGAGGAGATCCTGGGGATGCTCAGGGCCATCAGGGAAAGCCAGGAGGTAACCAATTCCAAACTGGAGGCACTGACCATGGATGTGCGCCGTTTGGAAGGGGAAGTGGTTCAACTTAAGGGAGACGTGGCGCTACTCAAGACCGAAGTGGCCGAATTGAAAGCCGAAATGGGTGGAATGAAGGCTGAAATAGCCGAATTGAAAGCTGAAATGGGTGAAATGAAATCCGAAATAACCAAAATGAAAACGGAAATGACCAGCTTCAGCCAGCGGTTTGACCGTTTCGAACAGCGCTTCGACAACATGGAGGCCGATTTCAAGGTTCTGTATCAAGACTACCGCTTTCAAAAGCGGGACATCCAAAAGCTGAAAGACGCGACCGGTTTGCTATAAGAAAACCAAATCAGCAAAAAACGGCTGGGGCGGCCGTTTTTTTGTGTGGGCAAAAACGCGTTGGGTCGATGGGCCCCCTCACCCAACAATCCATCCGCTTCACTACGCATTCATCAACCACGAGCGATTAACCGATACACGTAACAGAACAAACTCAACGGGATGGTGACACCTCTTGTCGACAAAACGTCGCTCGCTCCTGCTGGTGGGAGCGGTCTTGCTCATGTTTGTGCACGCGGTCTACCTCAACGGCAGCGCAGCCGATCTGCTGAACGTGACGGCGATCGAGCTGGTGGCGCTGGCCGTGCTGATCGCCTACGCGATCAAGCGCAGGCACCTGGAACTGCGCCCCTTGATCCGGCTCCTGGTGCACGGCCGGGAGGGAAACGTGGAAGAGACGATCAAACGATTCTACTACTACGCCCTGGTGCAGAAGGAACAGGGGTATCTGGCGTTGGAAAAAGAACTGCAGAACGAGAAAGATTCGTTCGTCCGCCGCGGCAGCTTGCTGGCGATTGAAGGCGTGCCGGAGGAAGAACTGCGCATGATTCTGGAAAACGAGCTGAAAGGGGAGCAGTACCGCTACCAGCAGGCGGCCGGCTTCTTCCGACTGATCAGCCTGCTGGCACCGGGCATGGGACTGGTAGGGACGCTGCTGGGGATGACGGGGGTGCTGAAGACGCTCTCCGACTTTACCCAGACCGGGTACAGCCTTAGTTCGGCGGTGGTGGCGACGCTGTACGGGGCGCTCTTGGCCAACCTGGTTGCCCTGCCGTGCTACTACCGGCTGATGGACATCCACGACCAGGAAATGTTCGAAAAGCGGCTCTACATCGAAGGGTGCGTCGGGCTGCAGCGGATGGAGACGCCGCGTCTGCTGTTTGAAAAACTGAATTCGTTCCTGCCCGGGGACCGTAAGCTGGTGCTGATCAAGCCGCCGGGCAGCGTCAGAGGAACGATCGAAAGGCAGGATCGCCATGCATGACGACCGGCTGTACGACGAAAAGGAACTGGAAAAGAGCTGGCTGATCAGCTACAGCGACCTGTTTACCCTGCTGTTTGTGATTGTCGTCATTATCGCCGCGGCCCATGCGACCAAGATCAAGGCGCAGATGGACGAAGCGGCCCGGCAGCAGGCCAGCTTGAAACAGGTGCACGAGAGCCTCGACCTGCTGAACCTGCAAAAGCTGGAGCTGGAGCGGGAGATTCACCAACTGGAAGCGAGGCGCGAAGCGTTGGCGGCCGCCGTGGAGGGGAAGAGCGCGGGAGAGAGCCGTCCCCGCCCGGAGGCGCCGCCGGCTGCCAGCGATGCGGCAAAGCGCGACATGGAGACCATCCGGACGCAGCTCGCCTCCGTGCTGCAGGCGAAGCATGTCGACTTCGAAGAGACCGGGGACGGGCTGCGGGTGCGCCTGCCGGAAACGATCCTGTTCGGCAGCGGCTCCGCCGATCTGAAGGATGAGGGAAAACAGGTCGTGGACGTCGTGGCGCGGGTCTTGAAGCGCTTCTCGTACCGCGTCCGGATCGAAGGCTGCACGGACGATACCCCTGCTGCCCAAAGCCCGTACCGCTCCAACTGGGAGCTGTCGTCGGCGCGGGCTATCGCGGTGATGCGCGAACTGGTGAACATCCACGGTCTGCCGGCCTCCCGCTTTACCGTGGCGGGTTGGGGTGAACACGCCCCGTTGGAGGACAAGGCCAGCGCGGGGAACGGCCCCCGCAACAACCGCGTGGACTTGCTCATCCTGGTGGAAAAGGAATAACAGTTCAAATTTTTCTGTCAATAAAAATACTTTTTCTGGAAGGATTCCCGTGTATCAGAGAGAACTATTTCTGACAGGAATCCTTCTTTCTTTTTTTGAAACGAACCTCGTTTCCTGCCCATCTCTGACGCCGAGGGCAGCAGGGACGCAGGGCGGGGTGAGTTATTCCCAGCTTGTGCACAACCGTCTGTGGATAATGTGGACAACTTTGTGGAGAACGCGAAGCGACCGTTATCTCGATGTGGACAGCGCTGGGGAAAAGCAAAGCAGAGAGATACAGACAAGGGGGTTATTCAAACATGAGGCGCGGAAACAAATGGTTGATGTCGCTGGTGCTGACGGTTGGGGTCGGTCTGCTGGTATCCGCCTGTGGTACGGGTGACAAGCCGGCGGCAAGCGGCAGCGGTTCCTCGGGAGGCGGCGGTGCGGCGGAAAAAGTGTACGTGGTCGGTACCGACGCGGCGTATCCGCCGTTTCAGATGATGGAGGCGGACAAGATCAGCGGTCACGACATCGACGTGATGAATGCCATCGCGGAAGCCGCCGGGTTCAAGATCGAATGGAAAAACACCGGTTGGGACCCGCTCTTTGACGGACTGGACAGGGGGACCGTGGATATCGGGATTTCGTCGATCACGATTCGCGAGGACCGCAAGCAAAAGTACGACTTTTCTGAACCCTATTTTGAAGCCAACCAGTTGATCCTCATTCCGGAGAACTCTCCGGTCACCAAGCTGGCCGACCTGAAAGGCAAGAAGATCGGCGTGCAGGCGGCGACGACCGGCGAATTGGTCGTGCAAAAGGCGTTCGGCAACACCTATGAGGGGCTGAAAGGCTACGACGACATGCCGTCCGCGATCGACGACTTTTACAACGGACGCGTCGACGCCGTGGTGGGCGACGACGGCATGATCAAGTACTACGTCAAGAAATTCAAGGACAAGAAGTTCAAGATGATCAAAGACGATTCCTTTGAAAAAGAGTATTACGGCATCATTGTGAAAAAGGGCAATACGGAGCTGTTGAACAAGATCAACGCGGGTCTGAAAACGATCAAGGAAAACGGAAAACTGCAGGAAATCTACAACCGGTACTTCGGTAACGAGTAAACAGCGCGACCGGCCGGGTACGTCGTCCACTGGCGTACCCGTTGCTGTTTCCATCCGGCGGAACGCATCATGTGAAAGGAGGAATCCCTCTGGATTGGAGTGTCATCTACGAGTACCGGGAGTTGTTTCTGCGCGGGATCGTGAACACGATCCTGCTGACCACCGTCGCGACGGTGCTCGGGACCTTGCTGGGACTGTTTCTCTGTCTGGGGAAGCTGTCGAAAAACGGGCTGCTGCGCATTCCCTGTGCGATTTACGTGGAGCTGTTTCGCGGCACGCCGATGCTGGTGCAGATCCTGCTGATCCACTTTGCCGTCATCCCTTCAATCTGGGAAATCTTTTTTCCGGGAGAAAACAGCCCGGAAGCGATCTACTCCGGCTTGATCGCCCTGTCCCTGAACGCCGCCGCCTACATCGCGGAGATTTTTCGCGCGGGCATTCAGTCCATCGACCCGGGGCAGATGGAAGCGGCCCGTTCGCTCGGCATGACCAAGGGCATGGCGATGCGGCTGATCGTCATCCCGCAGGCGTTTACCCGCATGCTGCCGGCGCTGGGCAACGAGTTTATCGCCCTGTTGAAGGATTCCTCGCTGACGGCGGTCATCGCCACCCCGGAGCTGAACTACGCGGCCATGAACGTGGCGAAAAACACCTTTGAGCGGTACCCTCCGTACCTGACGGAGGCGGCCGTGTACCTGGTGCTCACCCTGTTCCTGTCGCGGGTCGTCGTGAGGGGCTTGGAGAAGAAATATTCCCCCAAATAAGGGGAGATTTGACTCTTGTTTCTCTGGGTGATATAGTCATTCACAAGGGATGGACAATCCCAAGTTTTTACAAAAGAAAGGGTTGTTTTTTTCGATGCATGGCAAGGTAAAATGGTTCAACGCAGAAAAAGGGTACGGATTTATTGAGCGGGAGGACGGCGGCGACGTATTCGTGCATTACACGGCGATCCAGGCTGACGGATTCCGGACGCTGGAAGAAGGGCAGTCCGTCGAGTTTGACATCGTCGACGGCGACCGCGGCCCGCAGGCGGCTAACGTGGTGAAGCGCTAATCGCCAATTGCAAACGCTTACCTGACGGGAAAGCGAATCCCCCTGGTCCATGGAACAGACCGGGGGGATTTTTTCTATTACGCGATGATGGACTGGATGTGCAGGGAGCGGTGCTGCCGCAGATCGAGATAGTCGTCGCCGCGGCGGACCAGAGGGCGCATCGGTTCGTCCGTGTGGATCATCACCACTTCCACCTGCTCGCCGTTGTTCAGGCAGGCGCGGGAACCGACGTAGAGCATGACGACGTAGTGGATGAACCGGGTGACGATCTCCGGGTTCAGCTTGCCCTCGCAGGCCGACTGCCAGAGGACGTTGGACGCTTCAAACGGCGATGTCCCTTTGCGGTAGACGCGGTCGGAGCAGATCGCGTCAAACACGTCCGCGACGCTGACGATTTGGCATTCGAGCGGGATGTCCGCTTGCGTGAGACCATTGGGGTAGCCGCTGCCGTCCAGCCGCTCGTGATGCATGAGCGCACATAGCGGGATGATCTCGTCTGCCCCTTCCATGGAACGGAGAAGCTGCTCACCCAGCTTGGCATGCTGTTTCATGATGGCGAACTCTTCGTCCGTAAGTCGGGTGGGTTTCATCAGGATGTCTGGAGGCATCAGCATTTTGCCTACGTCATGCAGCAGGCCGGCCTGTCCCAGACGAACGATCTCTTCCCGGGAGCGGCCCATCAGTTTGCCGATCAGGGCGGACAGGATGCCCACGTGCAGGGAATGGCGGTAGGTGTATTGTTCCGTTCCTTCTTTTATGTATACGAAGCGGAGAAAGCCGTGCCGCTTCAATACGTCGTCCAGCAGCGGATAAAAGACCTCGTTAAACTGGTGCAGCGGAGGGATGGAGCCGTTGGCGATCTGCAGAAACAAGTGCTCCGTCTGTTTGACGGCTTCCATGTATTGGCGGGCTGCCTCTGCCTCCTGCCAGTGGATGAGAGGAGACGGCATGGCAGTAGCTTCTTCGGATTCCGCCAGGTGGACTGTTTCCACCTGGTGGGCAGACAGCAGGCGAATGTCGCTTTCGTGCAGGACCGCGCCGGCGGGCAGAAGCAGGAGACCGTATTGGTTGTACACATCCTGCGCCAGCGTTTTTCCGAGAATGGAGCGTGAAGGCTTTGCTTCTGCCATGATGGTTCCTCCCGTGCGAAGAAAGTCGGCGGCATATAATAGTTAGAATCATTATAGCACAGGGTATATTAGAAATTGTTGGCAGAAATATGTCGAATTTTGTCGGATTGTAAAGGTTTTGTAAAGGTTTTTTGAAGCGGGCGGGGAGGATTTTATCCATAGGTACGGAATAGACATAGGTAAAGACGGAAGGAGGTTTGAACCATGAAATTCAATATTCGTGGAGAAAACATGGAAGTCACCGCAGCACTTCGAGAGTATGTGGTAAAGAAAGTCGGCCGTCTTGCAAAATACTTTGAAACTCCGCAGCCTGCTGAAGCCCAAGTCACCATGAGGGTACTGCGGAACGAAGCCACCATCGAGGTAACCATTCCGCTCGGCGGAGTGATTATCCGGGCGGAAGAAACCCATGACGACATGTACGCCGCCATCGACCTGGTGGCCGAAAAACTGGAACGACAAATTCGTAAGCATAAAACCAAACTGATGCGCAAACTGCGCGTTGAGACCAACAATAAAGCCCTCCTTCGCGATAACGAATCCATTGCCGTCCTGACGACGGACGAGAACGAGGAAGATGACGTGGAGATCGACATCGTTCGTACCAAACGGTTTGACCTGAAACCGATGGACGCGTATGAAGCGGTCATGCAGATGGATATGCTGGGTCACAACTTCTTCGTCTTCCAAAACAGCGAGACCAATGACGTCAACGTGGTGTACCGCCGCAACGACGGACGCTACGGGCTGATCGAACCGAAATGACCGGGACGAGGATGAGCACCAAGGGGAGTTGCTTTCTTCTGGCAACTCCCCTTTACTTGTATCCGCTTGTTGCAATTTGATAAAATAGCTTTTTAGAGAACATAAATAGTAGAGATGCTTTTTTTCGCTAGGAACATGTGGAAGAAGTCTCCCCTGCGGGGACTCGGATGTGGCTGCGCAAGGAAGGAAATCGAGGCAGCTTTGCCACTAGGAAGCCCCCTGCGGGGACCCGGATGTGGCTGCGCAAGGAAGGAAATCGAGGTAGCTTTGCCACTAGGAAGCCCCCTGCGGGGACTCGGATGTGGCTGCGCAAGGAAGGAATTCGAGGTAGCTTTGCCACTAGGAAGCCCCCTGCGGGGACTCGGATGTGGCTGCGCAAAGAAGGAATTCGAGGTAGCTTTGCCACTAGGAAGGGGTGTCCTTATGTTAGGACTCGTGAAAAAGATTTTTGGCGACAGCAACGAACGTGAAATCAAAAAGATGTTTAAGCGCGTGGAAAAGATCAACGCGCTGGAACCGAGCATTTCGGCGTTGACCGACGAGCAGCTGCGCGAGAAGACGACGGAGTTCAAAAACCGCCTGGCTCAAGGAGAGACGCTGGACGATATTCTCAACGAAGCGTTTGCCGTGGTGCGCGAGGCCTCCAAGCGCGTGCTCGGCATGCGCCACTTTGACGTACAGTTGATCGGCGGTATGGTGCTGCAGGAAGGCCGCATCGCCGAGATGAAAACCGGTGAAGGGAAAACGCTCGTGGCGACGCTGGCGACGTACCTGAACGCACTCCTGGGCAAGGGCGTGCACGTGGTTACCGTCAACGAATACCTGGCCGAGCGCGACGCGACCATCATGGGCAAGCTGTACAACTTCCTCGGCCTGACCGTCGGTTTGAACAAGGCCGGGATGAGCGCCGAAGAAAAGCGGGCCGCCTACAACTGCGACATCACGTACGGAACCAACAACGAATTCGGCTTTGACTACCTGCGCGACAACATGGTGCTCTACAAGGAGCAGATGGTGCAGCGCCCCCTGTTCTTTGCCATCATCGACGAGGTGGACAGCATCCTCATCGACGAAGCCCGGACGCCGCTGATCATCTCCGGGGCGGCCAACCGTTCCACGGAGCTGTACTACATCTGCGCCCATTTTGTAAAGCGGCTGGAGCCGGAAAAGGACTTCACCGTGGACGAAAAGCTGAAAATCGTCACCCTGACCGACGAGGGTGTGGCCAAGGTGGAGCAGGCGTTCAACATTGAGAACCTGTACGACACCGCCCACATGACCCTGAACCACCATATCAACATCGCCCTCAAGGCGCAAGTCCTGTTCAAACGGGACGTGGATTACGTGGTGCAGGACGGCGAAGTGGTGATCGTCGACGAATTTACCGGCCGTCTGATGGTGGGCCGCCGCTACAGCGATGGTCTGCACCAGGCGATCGAGGCGAAGGAAGGGCTGCGCGTCCAGAGCGAAAGCATGACGCTGGCGACAATCACGCTGCAAAACTACTTCCGGATGTACGAGAAGCTGTCCGGCATGACCGGTACGGCCAAGACCGAGGAAGAAGAGTTCAAGAAAATTTACGGTCTGGACGTGGTGGTGATTCCGACCAACAAGCCGGTCATCCGCAAAGACCTGCCCGACCTGATCTTCAAAACGGAAGCGGCCAAGTACCGCGCCGTCGTCAACGACATCGTCGAGCGGCACAAGAAGGGGCAGCCCGTGCTCGTCGGGACCATCTCGATCGAAAACTCGGAGCGTCTCTCGCAAATGCTGAAGCAAAAAGGCGTGCCGCACAACGTCCTGAACGCCAAGCACCACGCTCGCGAGGCGGAGATCGTCGCCCGTGCCGGCCAGTACGGCGCCGTGACCATCGCCACCAACATGGCGGGCCGCGGTACCGACATCCAGTTGGGCGAAGGCGTGGCGGAGCTGGGCGGCCTGCACATCATCGGTACCGAGCGGCATGAAAGCCGCCGGATTGACAACCAACTGCGCGGCCGTGCCGGACGTCAGGGGGACCCAGGTTCCTCCCAGTTCTTCCTCTCCCTGCAGGATGAGCTGATGCGCCGCTTTGGTGCAGACAACATCATGAACATGATGGACCGCCTCGGCATGGAAGAAGACATGCCGATCGAGAGCCGGCTGGTGACGCGTGCTGTCGAGTCCGCCCAAAAACGGGTGGAGGGAGCCAACTTCGACGCGCGGAAAGTGGTTCTCCAGTACGACGACGTGATGAACCAGCAGCGCGCCGTTATCTACAAGCAGCGCCGCGAGATCCTCGAGCAGGACAACCTGGACGAAGTCGTGCTTAAGATGATCCACAGCGTCATCGACCGCAACGTGGAAGCCTACTGCCCGCAGGAGGAGGTTCCCGAAGACTGGAACCTGCAAGGGCTGGTTGAGGTGGCCAACAACACCTTCCTGCACGACGAGACGATTACCGTCTCCATGCTGAAGGGCAAAGAGGCCGAGGAAATTGCCGAACTGCTGAAAAACGAAGTGGCGAAGCAGTTCGAGAAGCGCAAAGCGGAAATCGGCGAGATGATGAACGAGTTCGAGAAAGTGGTCGTGCTGCGTGCCGTGGACAGCAAGTGGATGGACCACATCGACGCGATGGAGCAGCTGCGTCAGGGAATTCACCTGCGCGCGTACGGCCAGAACGATCCGCTGCGCGAGTATCAGTTTGAAGGATACGAGATGTTCCAGAACATGATCGCCTCCATCGAGGAAGAAGTGGCGATGTACATCATGAAGGCGGAGGTCAGCCAAAACCTGGAGCGTCAGGAAGTGGTGCGCGGCCAGGCGGTCAATCCGGCCCAACTGCAAACCTCCGGCCCTTCGGAGCGCCCCGTGGGCGAGACGTCCGGCGATGCGGAGCCGAAAAACCGCGCCCAGCGCCGCGCGGAAGAACAGGAACGCCGCCGTCAGATGAAGCGAGGCCAGTAATTGCTAATAGAGAACGCTGCGCATAGCAAACCGCTCTTCCCGTGTCGGGAGGAGCGGTTTTTTTCTCCCCGTCTCCCTGCGGCTAGACAGCATTCGCCCGTTTCTGGTGCGCCTCGCCGAAGAGGTTTGGCGGTTTTGTCTAACACTGGAAAAAAGCATCGAACGATTCTCGTGGAAAAACCAGGCAAAATGAATACAATCGGAAGTACACCACTTTTACCTGGAAATCATCCACACGAGAGACGGGGGAATGAACCATGAGAACGTCGAGTAACGTGATGGGCATACAAGGGAAGCTGATGCTGGAGCGTATTGCGGCCACGCTGGATGCGGTCCAGGCCGGTCACCAGCAGAAACCGGCCTACCTGCTGGCCGACAGAAAGATACAGATGGACAAGCCGGAAACTGACGAGGGAGAAAGACAGCCGGAGGTGGTGTTTGCCGCGAGGGACGTCGTCTACCTCGATGAAAGGCTGACGCGAGAAATTCCGGAACCCAATTGGTCAAAAGCGGCGCCGGCGGGGTGCGTCATCCCGGACAAGGCCGGTGCAGCGGCCGGATTCCGAGCGTACGGCGGACACAGCGGTGCGGCGGGGATGTGCACATGCGTCCAAGCCGCCGGAGGATGGACGCAGCAGGCGGAGCGCCTGCAGGCCGCGGACAGGTGGGCGGTACCGTCCGGAGGGAGCGTGCTCGTTCATGCGGGAAGCGGGGACATGGGGAACGCCCCGCAGGACGTCCGATCGGCGCCCGCCCCGCCGGAGGGGTAACGACGTGCTGACGCCTCTGCCACGCCCGAATCGACGTTGTCCGGTTGCGAATCCGCCGATTTGCGGTACAATGTAACATAGCACAAGGAAGAGAAGGTGATTCGCACATGGCATTGATCGACATTGCGGACGTCAAGCAAGAGATGTCCAGTATGGCTAAGCGATTAGCGGATATCAGGGGGTCTCTTTGACCTCCCTGCGAAACAGGAACGAATCGGCGAGCTGGAGGAGCGGATGCTCGCTCCCGACTTCTGGGATGACAACGACGCCGCGCAAAAAACCATCAGCGAACTGAATGCGCTCAAAGGCCTGGTGGAGACCATGGCCAAACTGGACGCCCAGTACGAGGACCTGCAGGTGATGCTGGAGCTGGTCATCGAAGAAGGCGACGAATCGATGATCCAGGACCTGTACGAGAGCGCCCAGGCGCTGAAAAAAGAGTTTGAGAGCTTTGAGCTGGAGCTTTTGCTCAGCGACCAATACGACAAGAACAACGCGATTCTGGAACTGCACCCGGGCGCGGGCGGCACCGAGTCCCAGGATTGGGCGTCGATGCTGCTGCGCATGTACACCCGCTGGGCGGAGTCGAAGGGCTTCAAGGTGGAGACCCTGGACTACCTGCCGGGTGACGAGGCCGGCATTAAGAGCGTCACCCTGCTGATCAAGGGGCACAACGCCTACGGCTACCTGAAATCGGAAAAAGGGGTGCACCGCCTCGTGCGGATTTCTCCGTTCGACGCTTCGGGCCGACGCCACACCTCGTTCGTCTCCTGCAATGTGCTGCCGGAGATTGAGGAAGACACCGACGTGGAAATCCGTCCCGAGGATCTGAAAATCGATACCTATCGCTCCAGCGGCGCGGGCGGTCAGCACATTAACACGACCGACTCCGCCGTCCGGATCACGCACCTGCCGACGGGGATCGTCGTCACCTGCCAGACGGAGCGCTCCCAGATCAAAAACCGGGAACGGGCGATGAAAATGCTGGCAGCCCGCCTGTTTGAGCGGAAGCGGGAAGAGCAGGAAAAAACGCTGCAGGCCATCCAGGGCGAGCAGAAGGACATCGCCTGGGGAAGCCAAATCCGTTCGTATGTCTTCCACCCGTACAGCCTGGTGAAAGACCACCGCACCAACGTGGAGGTCGGCAACGTACAGGCCGTAATGGACGGGGAGATTGATCCGTTTATCGACGCCTATCTGCGTTCGCAGATCAAGCGATAGGAGGAGTCGCGATGGCCGGCAGACCCTCGATTGTGGCACACCGGGGCGCTTCCGCCGACGCGCCGGAAAACACCCGGGCCGCGTTCCTGCTGGCGATGGAGCAGGGAGCGGACGGCGTCGAGCTGGACGTGCATCTGACGGCGGACGGCCGTCTCTGTGTGATTCACGATCACGTGTTGGACCGCACGACCACCGGTACGGGACTGGTGGGAAGCAAAACGATGGCGGAGCTCGCCGGGCTTTCGGCCGGGGCCTGGTTTTCCTCCCGCCACGCGGGCGAGACGGTGCCGGAGCTGGCGGACGTCCTCCCGCTGTTTCCCGCCGGAGCGGTGGTCAATGTGGAGATCAAAAACGGGCCTGTCTGGTACGACGGAATCGGCTCGGCCGTCGCAGAACGGCTGAGCCCCTGGAAACACAAGCTCTCGCTGATCGTCTCCTCGTTTGACCACAAGGTCTTGGAGGAGGTACATCGGCGAGAGCCTGATTTGTGTCTGGGGCTGTTGTACGAGGCCGTCCTGTACGATCCGGTGGGCTATCTCCGCCGTCTGCCGTACCCGGTGGGGTCCCTGCACGTGTGGCATCACCTGGTCACATCCGAACTGGTCCACGCTGCTCATGCCGCAGGGGTGAAGGTGCTGGCGTACACGGCAGACCGGGAAGAGGACGTCAGAAGGCTGGTCGCGTGCGGAGCCGACGGGATCATTACCAATGCACCCGGTGCCGTCGTCCGTCTGTTACGGGCAGAAGTCTGACATCGGCAGCCGGATCTCCACCGTGGTGCCTTTCCCCACCGTGCTGTGGATGGCGATGGAACCGCGGTGTTCACGAATGATTTTGTGGCTCACCATCAGGCCGAGGCCTGTTCCTTGTTCTTTGGTACTGTAAAAGGGCTCGCCCAATTTGGGGATCATCTCCTCGGGGATGCCGTCTCCTTCGTCGATGATCCGGACCACCACTTCGGCCGTACCCTCGGCCGACACGTCAACCGTGAGCGTTCCTCCGTGCGGCATGGCTTCCATGCCGTTTTTCACGATGTTGATGAATACCTGCTTGATCTGGTATTCTTCGCAGGTGATACAAGGGGCGGCATCGGGGAACCGGGTCTGGATGGTTACGTTTTTCAGATTGGCCTGCGGCTCCAGCAGCTTGATCACGGTTTGCAGGAGCGGCAGCAGGTCGTGCCGCTGATAGCGCAGCGCCTGGGGCTTGGCCAAAAGCAGCAGTTCGCTGGTGATAAAGGTGATCCGTTCGATCTCCGACAGCATGATGCGCAGATACTAATCGTTGGTCGACTGCTCCGTCTGCAAAAGCTGGATAAAACCCTTCAGCGCGGTAAGCGGATTGCGGATCTCGTGGGCGATCCCCGCCGCCAGCTCCCCCAGGACGGACAGCTTGTCCGAGTTGCGCAGCATGTCTTCCGTCCGCCTGCGCTCCGTGATGTCCCGGCCGATGACCACCACATGTTCCACTTCTCCGTTGGGGCCGATGACCGGCCTCCCTTTCACTTCAAACAGCAGGGTCCGCCCGTCCTGATGCCGGTACAGGTACTCCTTTTCAACCGGCCGCTTGCTTTCCACCATCTGCCGATAGGATGCTCTGGCTTTTTCCCGTTCGTCCGGATGCAGCAGGGAAAAACAAGGGAGATTCAAAAGCTGTTGCGGCGCAATGCCCAGCACGGTAAGGTGCGAGGGGGAGGCGTATTGAATCACGCCGTTCGTGTCGGTGATCCGGATCAGGTCCATTACGTTTTCAGAGATGAGCCGAAAATTTTTTTCCATTTGGTGCAGGGCCTCTTCGGTCCGCTTGTATGCCGTGATGTCCTTGGCGATTGCGTACCGCCCGGCCACTTTTCCGTTGTCGAAAATGGGAAAACTGGTCACACTGATTTCGATGAAATGGCCGTGTTTATGTCGAAGGAAATAATGGCGGTTTTTGCGGACTCCGTCATAGAGAGCTTTGACCATCTCTTCGACATGATTGCCGTCCGTTTTGCGCGAGAGTATGTCCCAGATCTTTCTGCCGAAGAGCTCGTCTGCAGCGTATCCCGTAAGCGCTTCCCCGGCCGGATTCACACTCGTAAACCCGCCTTCCATGTCAACCGTAAAGACAGCGTCAGGATTGTTCTGAAACAGGGACGTATAAAGTTGTATCTGCCTTCCCATTATCTACCGCCTTTCTTGTTGCTCCTCCTTCAATCGTTCGCTGTTTTCGTGGAAAATCCTACTTCTTCGACCGAATGAGTTGTCGAAATTGTGCTATACTTCCAGTGACAAGTCGTTTGATAAAGGAGAGGACGTCATGCTGTACGTTGCTGTGCTGACGATTGTTGACCAGGAACTGAACGCCAAGGTGCGCCCGGCCCACCTGAGCTACCTCAATGACCTCTACAAGCAGGGGAAAGTGGTCATGGCCGGACCGTTTACGGACAAGCGAGGCGGAATGGTCATCTACAAAGCGGAATCGCCCGAGGAAGCGCGCCGCCTGGCGGAAGCGGACCCGGTCGTCAAGGAGGGCGCCCGGACGCTGGAACTGCGGGAGTGGAGCCCGCTGGAACTGCCGCTGGCGTAGACGGATTCCCTGTGAGCGGAAGAATGATTTGTTCCGGGCGGAGGCATACTTAGCGAAGAATACTCATACAAAGGAGGGAACAGCATGAAGCGTTTCCCGTTTGCCATCCTTTCCATCGCGCTTGTATTCTTCCTGGATGCCTGTGCCACCGGCGGCAAACAAGCACAACCGCCCGCCGGGCAAAAACCCGCGACGGAAACACCCGCCGCTCCATCGGGCCAGTATGATGCCGCGACAGCCGAAACGTTGTTTAAAAACAACTGTGCCAGCTGCCACGGTCAGAATCTGGAGGGGGCAGTCGGCCCCAACCTGACGCACGTGGGAGGCAAATACACCAAGGAACAAATCCTGGAAATCCTCAAGAACGGGAAGGGGAGTATGCCAGGCGGACTGGTCAAGGACGGAGATGCCGAAACCGTTGCCGCCTGGCTGGCCGACAAGAAATAGCACGTGCGCGAAGCGTCCGGCGAATGGCCGGGCGTTTTCTTTTTGGTGACCGCTTGGGGACCGCCCAACGAACGGATACACGGAGCGGCGGCATCGGGGCAGAGGGCGGGAGCCGTAAGCGGGGGCGAGATTTTTAGGGGAGAAGGGTTGCCATCTGATTGAATTTTTATTATGATTCATGTATAAAAATACAAGAGAGGGAGAGAGCTATGATCCGGGTCGGGATTGTCGGGGCGACCGGTTACAGCGGCGTGGAGTTGATCCGTCTGCTTGCCGGCCATCCCCATGTGCAGGTGGCCAATCTGTATTCCAGTTCGACGGAGGGAGAAGCGCTGGGCAGCGTCTTCCCCCATGTGCAGCATTACCCCCTGCCCCATCTGTCGGCGATCGACGCTGAGAGGATGAGCGCCGACAACGACGTGGTGTTTCTGGCCACGCCGGCCGGCGTCAGCGCGGAACTGTCGCCGCAACTGCTCAAGCGCGGCGCCAGGGTAATCGATTTGTCGGGCGATTTTCGCCTGGCGAGCGGGGAACTGTACCGGCAGTGGTACAAACGGGAGCCGGCTCCCGATGAGTGGCTGGATCGGGCGGTGTACGGCCTGGCGGAGTGGAATGCGGAGCAGGTGGCCGGTGCGCAGTTGGTGGCTAATCCTGGCTGCTATCCGACGGCTGCGCTCTTGGCGCTGATTCCGTTGGCACAAAGCGGGTGGGTCAACCCCCGCAGTTGGATCGTCGATGCCAAGTCAGGGGTGTCGGGAGCGGGCCGCGGCGTCTCCCAGGGGGTTCATTTCAGCGAAATCAACGAAAGCATTCACGCGTACAAGGTGGCCCAGCACCAGCACACCCCGGAGATTGAACAGGAGCTGTCCAGAAAGGGCGGCGTGGAGCATGTGGTCCAGTTTACGCCCCATCTGGTGCCGATGACACGGGGGATTCTGGTCACCGCCTACGGACAGTTGGAGCGGGCGGTGAGGGCGGACGACGTGCATCAGCTCTACCGGTCGGCGTATGAAGGCAAGCCGTTTGTCCGGCTGCGAAAGCCGGGGAGCCACCCGCGGACCAAAGAGGTGTACGGTTCGAACTATTGTGACATTTCCGTCCATGTGGATGAGCGGACGGGGCGGGTTATCGTGCTTTCCGTCATCGACAACATGGTCAAAGGGGCGGCGGGTCAGGCGGTCCAAAACATGAACCTGATGTTCGGCTGGCCGGACGCGACCGGATTGCCGCTGGTGCCGCTGTTCCCGTAGAGGAGGATGTGACATGCAAGGCGTAGTGGTCATCAAGTGCGGAGGCAGCACCATGGATCTGCTGCCCGACGCGTTTTTTCAAGCGGTCGCCGACCTGCAGCAGGCCGGCCGGCGGATTGTCATCGTGCACGGCGGCGGTCCGGCGATCAACAGCATGCTGGAGAGGCTGGCCATCACTCCCCGGTTTGTGGACGGATTGCGCGTCACCTGCGAAGAGACGCTGCAGGTGGTGGAGATGGTATTGTGCGGGCAGATCAACAAGCGGCTTGTGCGCCGGCTGACGCAGGCGGGAGCCAGGGCGTGGGGCGTCAGCGGAATTGACGGCGTAATGCTGACGGCAGAGCGGACGCCAAAACCGCTCGGCCTGGTCGGCGAGGTGAAAGGGGTGGACACGTCCATCCCGGCCGCCATCCTCGAACGCGGCTACGTGCCGGTGATTGCGCCGCTGGCCGTGAGCGCAGACGGCGCGGAGACGTACAACGTAAACGCGGACGTGGCGGCGGGGGCGATCGCTGCCGCCCTGGCGGCGGAGCGTCTGGTCATGGTGACCGACGTGCCGGGCATCCTGCGCCCCGATCAGGACGGCGCCAAGACGCTGGTGGCGGAGACGAATGCGGAAGAGATCGGACAGATGATTGCGGACGGCGTGATTACCGGCGGCATGATCCCGAAAGTACAGGCCGCTCTGGACGCCCTCTCGCAAGGCGTATCCCGGGTCGTCATCTGCCGGGGAACGGCGGAAGAGCTGCGGGCGGTATGCGCCGGGCAAACGGCGGGAACCGCGATCAAGGCAGGCGTCCCAAAAGGCGCGTAATGGGCGCCGCGCGTAAAGTACACGCTTCAAGCAAGGAGCGTAAAAGGAGGAATCGTAACATGAGCACAGTGGCTGCCCCCCTGCATCTGATGAATACCTATTCAAAATGGCCGATCCGCCTGGTCAAGGGAGAGGGAAACCGCGTCTGGGACGACCAGGGCAACGAGTATCTCGACTTTGTCTCGGGGATCGCCGTCACCTCGCTGGGACACGTTCACCCCAAAGTGACCAAACGGCTGCACGAACAGTTGGACACCTTGTGGCACTGCTCCAATCTGATGCACGTTCCCCAGCAGGAGGTGCTCGCGCAGAAGCTGTGCGGCCTGTCCGGCCTCGACCGCGCGTTTTTCTGCAACAGCGGCGCGGAAGCCAACGAGGGACTGATCAAGCTGGCCCGGCGTTACGCGCAAAAAGTAAAAGGCACCGGACGATACGAGATCATCACGTTTCAGCAGTCGTTCCACGGCCGGACGCTGGCTACCCTGACCGCCACGGGGCAGGACAAGGTGAAGGACGGATTTGGCCCCCTGCCGGACGGGTTTGTCACCGTGCCCTACAACGATTTGGAGGCGGTGCGCGCCGCCGTCACGGAGAAGACCTGCGCCGTCATGCTCGAACTGGTGCAGGGGGAAGGGGGCGTACACCCGGCGGAAGAGCCGTTTGTGAAGGGGCTGCGCCAACTGTGCGACGAGCACGGCCTGCTGCTTTTGGTCGATGAAATCCAGACCGGCATCGGACGCACGGGCACCTGGTTCGCTTTCCAGCAGTACGGGATCAAGCCGGACGCGATCTCGCTGGCCAAGGCGCTGGGCAACGGGTTCCCGATTGGCGCCGTGGTGGCGACCGAAGAGGCGGCCCAGGCGTTTGCCCCCGGCACCCACGGCACCACGTTCGGCGGCAACCCGCTGGCGATGACCGCAGCCATCGCCACGCTGGAGACGATGGAAGAAGAGCGCGTGCTGGAACGGGTGGGCGGCCTGCATCGACAACTGGTGAGCGGACTTGAGAAATTGCGGGCGGAATATCCCGGCAAAGTGACGGCCGTGCGCGGCAAGGGGCTGCTCTTGGGCGTGGAAGTGACGGTGCCGGCGTCGTCCGTCGTCGATTACGCCCGTGAAAAAGGCGTACTCGTCCTGCTGGCCGGTCCCCAGGTCGTCCGCCTGCTGCCCTCGTTTGTTACGACCGAGGAAGAAGTGAACCGGGTGATAGCGGTCCTCGGCGAGGCGGTGGAGAAGTGGTAAGGAAAAGCGGTCCAATGCCGGGGGCGCGGCCGAAATCGCAAGGCGGTGCGGCCCGGCTTGGCGGCCGATGCGGGGGAACGGGAATGGATCGGGCACATGCATGCAGCGAGTCGGAAAGCGGCTTTCTGATCCCGTTGAAAAACTCGTTGCATTTTTATAATTCTAAATGTATATTAATACATGACGTTGCATAAATTTTCGTGAGAGAGTGCCCTTTGGAGAGGAGTGGCTTTCATAGATGAACGGAGAGAAACAAGGGTTGGGGCCCGGATATTTGACACTGGAGAACGGTGAGGTATTCGCCGGGACGCTGTACGGTGCCCCGCTGACAGGATACGGCGAAGTGGTTTTTCATACAGGGATGACGGGATACCAGGAAGTGATGACCGATCCGTCCTTTGCGGGGCAGATCGTCACCTTCACGTACCCGCTGATCGGCAATTACGGGATTAACGACAAGGATTACGAAGCGGCAAAGCCCGCCCTGTCGGGAATGGTCGTCAGCGAGCTGTGCCTTGCGCCGAGCCACTACCTGTCCCGCCGCACGCTGGCGGAAGCGGCGGAGGCGTTTGGCTTCCCGATCCTGGCCGGGATCGATACGCGGACGATTACCAAGCGGGTGCGCCAGTCGGGCCCGCTGTTCGGCGCGATTGCCGACCGGCCGCTGAGCGTGGAGGAGGTGGCGGCGCTTGGCTCCGCGCATCGGAAAAAGTCGCTGGTCGCCGACGTCTCCAGCCGCCACATTCAGCGCTACCCCGGCAATCAGGAACACGTGGTGCTCGTCGATCTGGGCATGAAGCAGTCGATTTTGGAATCGCTTTTGGAGCTGGGCTGCCGCGTGACGGTCGTGCCGTTTGACACCCCGTTTTCGCAGATTCAGGCGCTGCAGCCGGACGGCCTGCTCTTTTCCAACGGGCCCGGCGACCCGGCCGACCTGCTCGCCTACTGCGGCGAGTGGCGGAAGGCGGCGGAACTGTATCCGACGCTGGGCATCTGCCTGGGACACCAGGTGCTGGCGCTGATGTTTGGCGCCAAGACCGAAAAGCTGGCCTACGGACACCGGGGCAGCAACCATCCGGTCAAGGAACTGGCCACCGGGAAAGTCTACATGACCTCGCAAAACCACGGGTACGTGGTGAAGGAAGAAACCCTGGACAAACGGCTGTTGACCGTGACGTACCGCAATGTCAACGACCGGTCGGTGGAAGGGCTGTGCCACACCTCCCTGCCGATCATGAGCGTCCAGTTTCACCCGGAAGCGCATCCGGGTCCAAATGACACGTCGCACGTTTTTCACCAATTCTTGCAGTCGATGCGCGTAGTGGGAGCGAAGAGATATGCCTAAATTGCCGCACATTCACAAAGTGTTGGTCATCGGGTCGGGGCCGATTGTCATCGGCCAGGCGGCGGAATTTGACTACGCCGGGGCGCAGGCCTGCCTCTCGCTGAAGGAAGCGGGGGTGCAGGTCGTGCTGGTGAACAACAACCCGGCCACGATCATGACGGACGAACAGGTAGCTGACAAGGTGTATCTGGAGCCGCTCACGGTGGAGTCCGTGACGGCGATCATCGCCAAAGAGCGGCCGGACGGCCTCCTGCCCACGCTGGGCGGACAGACGGGGCTCAATCTGGCGGTCGCCCTGGCCGAAGCGGGGGTGCTCGCCCAATACGGGGTGGAACTGCTGGGCACGCCGCTGTCCGCCATCCAGAACGGGGAAGACCGGGAGCTGTTCAAGCAGTTGATGAAGCAGATCGGCGAGCCGGTGCCGGAGAGCGCCACCGTGGAGTCGGTGGAAGCGGCCGTCGCGTTTGCCGATTCGATCGGGTATCCGGTCATCGTGCGTCCCGCCTATACGCTGGGGGGGGCCGGGGGCGGCATCGCCGACGACGAACAGTCGCTGCGCACGGTGGCGGCCCAAGGCATCGCCGCCAGCCCGATCGGCCAGGTGCTGATCGAGCGCAGCGTCAAGGGCTGGAAAGAAATCGAGTACGAAGTGATGCGGGACGCGAACGACACCTGCATCATCGTCTGCAACATGGAAAACCTGGACCCGGTGGGCATCCACACGGGGGACAGCATCGTCGTCGCCCCGTCGCAGACGCTGACCGACCGGCAGTACCAGATGCTGCGCAGCGTCTCCACCAAGGTCATCCGCGCGCTGGGCGTGGTCGGCGGCTGCAACATCCAGTTTGCGCTTGATCCGAAGTCGGATCGCTACTATCTGATCGAAGTGAACCCGCGGGTGAGCCGCTCCAGCGCGCTGGCCTCCAAAGCGACGGGCTATCCGATCGCCCGGATCGCCGCCAAGCTGGCGCTGGGCTACAACCTGGACGAAGTGCTCAACCCGATTACCGGTTATACGTACGCCAGCTTTGAACCGACGCTGGATTACGTCGTGGTGAAAATTCCCCGCTGGCCGTTTGACAAATTCCCGCTGGCCGACCGTCAGTTGGGCACGCAGATGAAGGCGACCGGCGAAGTGATGTCGATCGCCCGCAACCTGGAAGCGGCGCTGCTCAAGGCCGTCCGCTCGCTGGAGCAGGGCTGCACCCACCTCGCCCGTCCCGAGCTGGCCGCATGCAGCCGGGACGAGCTGGTCGGCCTGCTGCGGGACGCGACCGACGTCCGCCTGTTTGCACTGGCCGAGGCGATCCGCAAAGGGTTCGACGAGGACGAACTGCACGCCCTGACCGGCATCGATCCGTTTTTCCTGCGAAGCGTGGGCCGGATCGTGGCGCTGGAGAAGCAGTTGGCAAAGAGCGGAACGCTGACCGTCGAGTTGTTGGCGGAAGCGAAGCGGCGCGGTTTTGCCGACGAGACGATCGCCGCCCTGACCGGCCGCACGGCGGCTGAGGTCAAAGCGCTGCGGAATCAGGCCGGCATCCAGCCGTCGTACAAGATCGTGGACACCTGTGCGGCCGAGTTTGACGCCCAGACGCCGTACTATTACTCCGATTGGCAGGGGTGCGACGAAGTGGAGGAGCTTGCCGGGCGCAAAGTGCTGGTGCTCGGCTCCGGCCCGATCCGCATCGGACAGGGGATCGAGTTCGACTACTGCTCCGTTCACGCGGCCAAGGCACTCAAGGCCAAGGGCATCGCCGCCGTCGTCGTCAACAACAACCCGGAGACGGTCAGCACCGATTACGAGACGGCCAACCATCTGTATTTTGAGCCGCTGCACGTGGAAGATGTGCTGCACGTGGCGGAGCGTGAAGGGGTGGACGGCGTCATGGTCCAGTTCGGCGGCCAGACGGCGATTAACCTGGCGGCCAAGCTGGCTGCCGCCGGCCTGACCGTGCTCGGCACGTCGCTGGACGCGATCGAACGGGCGGAGGATCGCGAACGGTTCTACGCGATGCTGCGCAAGCTGGAGATTCCGCACATCCCGGGCAAAGGGGTGTCTTCCCTGGAGGAAGCGGCCGCCGTGGCGGCGGAGATCGGCTGCCCGGTGCTGCTGCGTCCGTCCTACGTGATCGGCGGCCAGGGCATGGTGGTCGCCCATGACGTCGAGGAGCTGTCGGCCACGATCACGGAGTGGCTCAACCACCCCGACAGCCGCGCCTTTTTCCCGCTCCTGGTGGACAAATTCGTCCCCGGACGGGAAGCAGAAGTGGACGCCGTGTGCGACGGCGAGTCCGTGCTCATCCCCGGCATTTTTCAGCACGTGGAGAAAGCGGGCATCCACTCGGGCGACAGCGTGGCGCTCTTCCCGGCTCCGGATTTGTCCGAGGGCGTCAAACAGACGATCGCCCGGTACACGGAGGCCATCGCCCGCGAGATGGGGGCGGTCGGGCTGATCAACATTCAGTTCGTGATTCACGGCGAGACGGTCTACGTCCTGGAGGTAAACCCCCGCGCGTCGCGGACCGTGCCGATTACCAGCAAAGTGACCGGCATCCCCATGGTGGAACTGGCCGTGCGCGCCCAACTGGGCGAAAAACTGGCCGGCATGGGCTATGGGACCGGGCTGTTGCCGGACATTCCGTTCGCCGTCGTCAAGGCGCCCGTCTTTTCCACCGTGAAATTGAGCGGCGTCGACCCGGCCCTGGGACCGGAGATGAAATCGACCGGGGAAGTGCTGGGACTGGGGCGTACCTTCCCGGAAGCGGCGGGCAAGGCGTTCGCCTTTAAAGACAGCGTGCACCGCCCGTGGCAGAGGGGGCAGGTCTGCTTCCTCTCCCTGGCCGATGCCGACAAGACGGACGACGTGCTGCCGGCCATCCGGAAGATGCAGGAACAGGGCGCGGTCTGGGCGGCCACATCGGGAACGGCTGTCTGGCTGGGCGCAAACGGCTTTTCCGTCACGCACGTGGTCGCGGACGAGCGGGATCTGGCAGCGCTGCTGCAAACGGAAACCGTAGCCTTTTCGCTCATCACCGCCACCAAGGGGAACCGGCGCGGCCGCAGCGGTTTTGCTCTGCGGAGCCGGCTGGTCCAGCAGGGGGTTCCGCTGTTCACTGCCGCGGAGACGTTTGCGCTGTACGTGGAAGCCATTACGGAGAAAAGAGGTGACGGGCATGCAGCCTGTGAAGATATTGGATCACTTTGCAAGCGAGCAATTGGCCAGTTGTAAAGGAAAAGACCTGCTCCGCGTCGATGAATTCAGCGGAGAGGAGTTGACTCAGCTCCTGCATTTTGCCGCCTATCTCAAACAGCGGCAAAAAAGCGGTCAGCCGTATCAGCCGCTTAAAGGGAAGACATTGGGGATGATTTTCGACAAGTCGTCAACGCGGACCCGCGTTTCCTTTGAAGTGGGCATGTACCAGTTGGGCGGCATGAGCATGTTTCTGAGCGGCAAGGAGCTGCAGCTCGGACGCGGCGAACCGATCAGCGACACGGCCAAGGTGATGTCCCGCTACGTCGACGCCATCATGATCCGCACGTTTTCCCACGCCGGGGTGGAGGAGCTGGCCGAACACGCCAGCATTCCGATCATCAACGGCCTGACCGACCAGTTCCATCCGTGTCAGGCGCTGGCCGACATGCTGACGATCTGGGAGCACAAGGGCACGCTGCAGGGCGTCAAGCTGGCCTACGTGGGCGACGGCAACAACGTCGCCAACTCGCTCGTGCTGGCGGCCGCCCTGCTGGGCCTGGACGTGCGCGTCGCCACGCCGCCGGGCTATGAGATGGACGCCGACATCGTGAAGAAAGCGGCCGCGTATGCGCTGGCCAGCGGCGGCCGGGTGGTCGTCACGCACGATCCCGCCGAAGCGGTGAACGGCGCCGACGTCATCTACACGGACGTGTGGACCAGCATGGGCTTTGAAGCGGAAAACGAGCAGCGCCTCAAGGATTTTGCGGCCTATCAGGTAAACGAGCAGCTCGTCCAACACGCCGATCCCGGTTACCTGTTCATGCACTGCCTGCCTGCGCACCGCGGAGAAGAAGTGTCGGCCGGCGTGATTGACGGTCCCCACTCCGTCGTCTTTGACCAGGCGGAAAATCGCCTCCATGCGCAGAAGGCTGTCTTGGCAGCGTTGTTGTGAATATAGTTCTAGGAAAATTTTACCATTCAGAAATTGAAGCTATTAGACTATGAATCTATGATTGCCGAAATTTGTCATGAACGTGTAAAATATAGGTAGGAAGCGCGATGAAGTACAGACTGTATCTGGTCGCTTGGTCTGTATGGAGCCAGTAGCGAATCCGCCCTCTTTTCGAACGGAAAGAGGAAAGAAGAGCACAGGCTGTATGTGGTCGCTTGGCCTGTGTGTCCACAAGTAGCGAAACCAGCTTTCTCCACTATGTAAAAGGGGGGAATTGGAATGAAAAAATGGTTCGTTGCTGTCTTGCTGGTAGCCGGTATTGTTGCTGCAACTTCTGCTAATTATCACATTGGTTAATAATTTCAATGGCAAGGGAAAAACACCGCTTGACTGAAAAGTGGTGTTTTTTCCTTACCGTCTGGGGGATTTTGTATGTTGCTGGATGTCATTCTTCTCTCTTTTCTGATTGCGCTGCTCAGGGGAGGAAAACTAAAAGAAATCCCTACATTTAAAGGAATAATGATGCTGGTTGCCAGTATTGCGCTGCAGATTCTCTCCGCATTTGTTCCCGCGTACGGGGGTATTTTTGTCTCCGCAGCTTATTTGTTTATTCTGGGTTTTTTTCTCATGAACCGGGAATTTGAAGATATCCGCATTCTCATGGTCGGCTGGTTTTTAAATGCGATTGTCATTTGGACGAACGGCGGGAGAATGCCCATTGATCTGGAACAAGCCAAGAAACTGCCCTACGACCTCACTCCGGTACTCAACGGCACCGACTTTAAGCATACGGTCTTGACAGAGCAAACGGTTCTGCCCTTTTTGTCCGATATTATTTATATGCCGTCCATTATTCCGAGGGTGATCAGTATCGGTGATATTTTTATTATGTTAGGGGCATTTCTGCTTGTTCAGCGCTTGATGAACAAGCCGATCTCGTTACTTCAACTTCGAGAAGGTAAAAGTTATGCGACAAAGAGCTGAGAAACGATACATTTTGAAAGGATTACTGGTGATTTTGGGGTTTACCGTTTCCGGTATCCTCATCATTTTGAACTCCCTGCCTTACTGGGAGCCCAGAGAAAACTGGGAAATATTGATTTCCTATGTACTTCTCACCATCATCTCTTCATTTGCGCCCGTCAGGACGTTAAACTATATACTCACACTTAACAACGCCGTTATTTTTTCAGGGATACTGCTCTTCGGTGCGTGGGTCGGAATCTGGTCGGCCGTTATTGAGGCTTTGATTTTATCCGTCCTTGTCAAACCCAATCCCTTAAAAGCTGCCGCCAATTTCGGACAAATTCTGCTGACGATATGGGCTGTAGATGTTCTGAAAACGGCGTGCAATGTGCTTCCCGTTCCCACCATGATCACGGATGTAATCCTGGTGGTAGCGTATTGGTTTATTAACATCATGCTTTGCGGATTAGGAATTTCCTATTTTCATAAGTCGAAATGGATACCGACAGTAAAAAATTTGGCGAATGGAACAACGCTTACCTACTTGCTTTTGTTGATTCTCGGCGGCGTCAGTGCACGCCTGGTTGAAACGTTTGGGCTATCCGCCATCGTACCGATGATGGTCGCTTTTGTCCTCATGAGTTTTGTCTTTTATCAATACTACGATAGTCTTACAAAACTGCGCCAAAAAATGGACGAGATCAAATCCTTCAACCACAAATTCCTCACCGCCATGGCCGCTTCCATCGATGCCCGTGACCATTACACGAGCGGCCATTCCCAGCGGGTGGCCCATTGGGGACGGGAGATCGCCCGGGCGATCGGGCTGCCGGAGGAGAAGGCGGAGGAGGTTTATTTTGGCGGGATTTTGCACGACATCGGCAAAATCGGCATTGAGGATCAGATTCTCAACAAACGTGGGAAATTAACACCGGAGGAGTACGACAAGATCAAGCAGCACACGGTGATTGGATATGAGATTATCCTGCAGGCGGGCATGTTTCACGAGCTGCTGCCGGCCATCCGTTCGCACCATGAGCGAATCGACGGCAAGGGCTATCCGGACGGATTGGTCGGCGAGGAGATTCCGCTGATGGCCCGCATTCTGGCCATCTCTGACGCCTTCGACGCGATGGTGGCGGACAGGCCGTACCGCAAAGGGCTGCCGGTAGAGGAGGCCCTGCAGGAGATCAGCCGTGGGGCGGGGACGCAGTTCGACGCCGAACTGGCCTATCATTTCATACGCATCATCAGGCAGCTGCCCCGCGATGAATTGGAAACGATCATTCGGCAGGACGCGCAGCCGCAAAGGCATCTGCAGGAGGTGGCCCGATAGGGGACCCTCCTGTTGACGCTTCACGAGCAGTCCCCGGTGCTCGGACGAGCCCGGGGATTTGCTGTCCGGATGCAGGCCATTCGCGAAAAAATGCGAACAAACGCTTGTCTTTTCACCTGGTCTGGGACATACTGGAATCGGGTTGCATCTTTTTGTGAGGTGATAGCACATGATTCCCACGTATCAGGATGCGGACATTATTCTGAAATTGTACGATCAGTTCGAATCGGAACGGCTGCGGGCCGCGAGACAGTGGTTCGCCACCTCGCTGGCGGAAGAGGAGCTGGATTACGACGCGTTTTTGCGCCTGTATCCGCGCGGCAGCGAAGGCTATAACCACTTTGTCGCGCTGTACGGCTTCTTCGAGATGGTAGGGGTGCTGCATAAAAACGGCCTCGTCCATCCCGACCTGCTGTTTGACATGTGGTTTGTCAACGGCTTTTTCCGCCGGATGTACCCGATTTTCGTCGGATGGAGGGCGCAGGGAGACATTCACGTGGCGGAAAATTTTGAACGGCTGGCCCTGGCCGAACTGAAGTGGATCGGCACGCACAAAGGAAAGGAATACGTTCCCGAGGTGCCTTACGCCCGCAAGTAAGGAAGCGCCGGACAACCATCAGGGTTGTCCGGCTTTTTGCATGTTGGGCGTGATGTCGGCCAGGTCGTATTTCACTTCCGAAAAGTTGCGGATCACCAGTTCCTCTCCGGTGCGGTTCCCTGTTCGCTTGTCAATGACGAGTCGCCATATTTCGTTTCGCCGATAATGTTTTCCTCCCTGCCGCAGAAACGCGTGGTTGCGCTCTTCGACATGGTACGCACAGGGCCATTCCCGGTCGGTGAATACGGCTCCTTTGAGGTGGTTGTCCGTCAGCCAGACCCGGATCTGAAAAGTCTGCCGGGTCGGATTGAACAGGCGCAGGTCGACATAGTTGTAAAACACGCTGGCACCGCTGCCGAACGGGAGGACGCGGTGGTCGTCGGGAAACGGATCGAACTGGTGATGATGCCGCTCCGTCACCTGCAGCGGCGTGTGCAGCGCCATCCAGAAGAGCAAGTTGGCCAACTGGCACAGCCCTCCGCCCACGCCTGTCCTCACTTCCCCTTGCGACAGCAGCAGCCCTTCCACATATCCTTTGGCCGCCGTCGTCTTCCCCACCCGCTGCCAAAAGGAAAACGTCTCGCCCGGTTTGATCAAGAGGCCGTCGATGGACGGCACGGCAATGCCCAGATTGACCACTTTGTTTGCCTGCAGCCGGGGATCGGTGCTTCCCAGCTATCGCCGCAGCAGCGATTGGTGTCTGTTGCAGGTGAAAGGCAGGGAAGACGCCTGCTGTTCCGCTGCGAACCGCACGCCGCTGATTCGGTCGGATATCGATCGGCAAAGCCGTTTTTGGAATACGCGCACATGGTAAAACACCGGGTGCAGGCGAGATAGCCTCATCGCGGCCGCCTCCTTATCGGTTCGTTTTCTATTTTTATTTGTATCAGGGAGAAAAGTGGGGCAGAATAGAAAAGTGGTTGTATTTTTATAAATTCGTTTGTATAATTACTCATGAACAAATCTTCGAACAGGGAGAGGGAACGATGGCAAGAGAGAAAATCGTATTGGCCTATTCGGGCGGTTTAGATACATCGGTAGCAATCAAGTGGCTGCAGGAGACGTACAACTACGACGTGATCGCGGTCGCGCTGGACGTGGGCGAGGGCAAGGACCTGGAGTTCGTGCAGAAAAAGGCGCTGCAGGTGGGGGCGCTGAAATCGATCGTGGTGGATGCAAAGGATGCGTTCGCCCAGGAGTATGTGCTGCCGGCGCTGAAAGCGAACGCCATGTACGAAGGGAAGTATCCGCTGGTGTCAGCGCTGTCCCGTTACCTGATCTCCCGCGTGCTGGTGGAGATCGCGGAAAAAGAGGGGGCGGTGGCGGTCGCCCACGGCTGCACGGGGAAAGGGAACGACCAGGTGCGCTTCGACGTGTCGTTTACGGCGCTGAACCCCAACCTGAAAATCGTCGCGCCCGTTCGCGAATGGGGCTGGTCCCGCGACGAAGAGATCGAGTACGCGAAAAAGCACAACATTCCGATTCCGATCGATCTGGACAATCCGTACAGCATCGACCAAAACCTCTGGGGCAGAAGCTGCGAGTGCGGCATTCTGGAAGATCCCTGGGCGGCTCCGCCGGAGGGCGCGTACGACCTGACCAAATCGATCGCCGATGCTCCGGACCAGCCGGAAGAGATTGAGATCACGTTTGTCAAAGGCGTGCCGACCGCGCTGAACGGGGAAGAGCTGCCGCTGGCCGAGCTGATTCTCAAGCTGAACAAAATCGCCGGCAACCACGGCGTCGGCCGAATCGACCACGTGGAAAACCGCCTCGTCGGCATCAAGTCCCGCGAAGTGTACGAGACGCCGGCGGCCACCACGCTGATTCTGGCGCACCGCGAGCTGGAGTTCCTGACCCAGCCGCGCGAAGTGGCCCAGTTCAAACCGATCATCGAGCAAAAGATGGCCCAGGTGATCTACGAAGGTCTCTGGTATTCGCCGATCCGCAACGCGCTGCAGGCGTTCATCGAGGAAACACAGCAGTACGTCACCGGCGTCGTTCGCGTCAAGCTGCACAAAGGGCACGCCATCGTCGTCGGACGCAAATCGGCGTCGTCGCTCTACAGCCACGAACTGGCCACCTACGCGGCGGGCGACCAGTTTGACCACAAGGCGGCGCTCGGCTTCATCAAGCTGTGGGGCCTGCCGACCAAGGTGTACGCCCAGGTGAATGAAGGCGTGCTCCACGAAAACGCGAAAACGGCGATCAAGATTTTGGACGAAAAGGATGCGATCGTGCAATGAAACTGTGGGGAGGACGCTTCACAAAGCCGACGAACCAGCTCGTGGAAGAATATACCGCTTCCATTACCTTCGACCAGCAGATGTGGCGGCAAGACATCGTCGGCAGCCTGGCACACGTGGCGATGCTGGGCAAGTGCGGCATCCTGCCGATGGAGGAAGTCAGACAGATCATCGCCGGTCTGAAAAAGGTAAAGGAAAAGATCGAGCGGGGACAGGTGCAGTTTCTCGTGGAGCACGAGGATGTGCACATGAACATCGAAAAGCTGCTGATTGAGGAAATCGGCCCGGTGGGGGGCAAACTGCACACGGGGCGCAGCCGCAACGACCAGGTGGCGCTTGACATGCATCTCTATCTGCGGGAGAAGCTGATGGAGATCATTCAGCTCGCCACGTACCTGCAGGAGGCGCTGCTGGAACAGGCCAACCGCCATCTCGACACGGTCATGCCCGGCTACACCCATCTGCAGCGGGCCCAGCCGGTCCTGTTCGGCTACCATCTGATGGCGTACGTGTCGATGCTGCAGCGCGACATCGAGCGGATGCGCGACTGCTGGAAACGGGTCAACGTCCTGCCGCTCGGCGCCGGCGCCCTGGCCGGCACGACGTTCCCGATCGACCGGGCGTTCGTGGCCGAGATGCTGCAGTTTGACGGCATCTACCTGAACAGCATGGACGCTGTCAGCGACCGGGACTTCATCGTCGAGTTTCTGGCGGACGCTTCCCTCCTGATGGCCCATCTCTCCCGCCTCTGCGAGGAATTGGTCATCTGGAGCAGCCAGGAGTTTTCGTTTGTGGAACTGGATGACGCGTTTTGCACCGGCTCCAGCATCATGCCGCAGAAGAAAAACCCCGACGTGGCCGAGCTGGTGCGCGGCAAAACCGGACGCGTCTACGGCAACCTGATCGGCCTCTTGACGGTGCTGAAAGGGCTGCCGCTCGCCTACAACAAAGACATGCAGGAAGACAAGGAAGGCATGTTCGACACGGTGGCGACGCTGCACGGGGCGCTTGCCCTGCTGACGCCGATGATCCGGACGATGCAGGTCAAAGCCGACCGGATGCGCCAGGCGGTAACGCAGGACTTTTCCAACGCCACCGATCTGGCCGACTACCTGGTCCGCAAAGGCATGCCGTTCCGTCAGGCGCACGAAGTGGTGGGCCGAACGGTGCTCTACTGCATCGAGCACCAAAAATACCTGCTCGACCTGACCCTGGATGAGTTCAAGCGGTTCTCCGAGGCGATCGGGGACGACGTGTACGAGGCGCTGGCCGTGGAAACGGTCGTCAACGCGCGCAACGTGCTGGGCGGCACCGCCCGCAGCCAGGTGGAGGCGCAGATCGCCGCGTATCGCAGCCTGCTGGCCGAGACGCATGCGTGGGTGGAGAAAAACAGTCAAAAAGTGATGATTGAATCGCTGATTGATGTCGGTTCGCCGGTGTGATCGCTGATTGCGCGGGATAGGGAGGACATCCCCGTGCAGTTGACGAAGTCCTGGTCCGCCGGGACGAGTCGGGACGCCGGTCTCCGGTGGAAAACGGTCCTGCCGGCCAGCAGCGATATACAAAGAAGAAAACGGATAGAAGCCTTGACGGGGCTCCTATCCGTTTTCTCGTTTGTTCCGACGTTACAGGCACATCCGCAAGATGGCGGCCACGTCTTCGCTGGTCAGCTTCTTGAAGCGGCCGATCGGGCCGAACGGCGTCGCTTTTTCCGCCATCAGCTCCAGATGTTCGTCGCCGATCTGGTAGTCGGCCAGGCGGGTCGGGGCTCCGATGCGGGCAAAGAACGCTTCCGTGGCGGCGATGCCCTCCAGCGCCACTTCGTCGTCCGTCTTGCCGGACGGGTCGACGCCCCACACTTCCACGGCGAAGCGCTTGAAGCGATCCACGTTTTCACGGTAGACGTAGCGCATCCATTTCGGGAAAATGATCGCCAGGCCGCCGCCGTGCGGGATGTCGTAGACGGCGCTCACCGCGTGTTCGATGGAGTGGGTGGCCCAGTCTGTTTCCACGCCGACCGGCAGGGTGCCGTTCAGGGCCATCGTACCGCAGTAGAGAATGGTGGCCCGGGCGTCGTAGTCTTCCGGATTGGCCAGCACCCGTTCCGCGTATTCGATCACGGTTTTCAAAATCGACTCGGCAAAGCGGGTCTGCAGCGGAATCTCCGGCGTATGGGTGAAATACTGTTCAAACACGTGCGACATCATGTCGCAGATCCCGTAAACGGTTTGGTCGCGGGGGACGCTGAAGGTGTTCTCCGGATCGAGGATGGAAAAGGTGGGGAAGGTTGTGCCGGTGCCCAATTTTTCCTTTGTTTCCCAGTTGGTGATGACGCTGCCCCGGTTCATCTCCGAGCCGGTCGCCGCCAGCGTCAGCACGGTGCCGAGCGGCAGCGCCGTCTGTGGTTGGGCCTTGCGGGTGTAGAAGTCCCAGACGTCTCCCTCGTACGGCACGCCGACCGCGATCGCTTTGGAGGCGTCGATCACGCTGCCACCGCCCACCGCGAGAATCCAGTCCACGCGTTCGCGGCGGCACAGCTCAATGCCTTTCTTCACCGTGGAAAGCCGCGGGTTGGGCTCCACGCCGGGCAGTTCGTGGATGGTGCAGCCCGCCTCCTGCAGCAGGGAGACGACCTTGTCGTACAGGCCGATTCGCTTGATGCTGCCGCCGCCGTAGACGAGCAGGACGGTGGAGCCGAGCTGGGCGGCCTTTTCTTTGAGCTTTTCCAACTGCCCGCGTCCAAAGATCAATTCGGTGGGGTTATGATAAACGAAATTGTCCATGGAAAAAGTCTCCTTTCCGAGCGGATTCCCTTTTATTGTAGCCCATCATCGAGAGTGGGGCCAGTTGGGGACGAGCCGGGACCGAATCTGTCGGATTGGTGCGAAAGATTGTGGAAATCGACAGGAAATGAGAGATTTTGTGGATTCCAACATCGAAAACGGGTGGTATAATAGGAGAGATAGCTGTCGCCGCTGCGTTTCAGCACCAAGCGTCAGCGGACGACGGATATGTGCGAGCTTTGTCGGATAGAGAAACGATCAAACAACAGATACATGGATGGATGCGGACCGTTTTTGTACTACATATCAAGGAACTGACAAGGTAGGATGTGATTGGCTTGATCGAGATGTTTGACGTGTGGAAGACCTACCCCAACGGGACCAACGCGTTGAAAGGGATCAATGTTCGCATCGAAAAGGGCGAATTCGTCTACGTGGTGGGACCGAGCGGTGCAGGAAAGTCCACGTTTATCAAATTGATGTACAGGGAAGAAAAGCCGACCAAAGGCCAGATTTTCCTGGGCGGCTTTAATGTCAGCCGGATCAAGGAGCGGCAGATTCCCATGGTGCGCCGCAGCATCGGCGTGGTGTTTCAGGATTTCAAGCTGCTGCCGACGCTCAGCGTGTACGAAAACGTGGCGTTTGCCATGGAAGTGATCGAGACGCCGCCCAAGCAGATCAGGCCGCGGGTGATGGATGTGCTGGGCCTGGTCAAGCTGAAGCACAAGGCCAAAATGCTGCCGAGCGAACTGTCCGGCGGCGAACAGCAGCGCGTCGCCCTGGCGCGGGCGCTGGTCAACAATCCGGGGATTATCATCGCCGACGAGCCGACAGGCAACCTGGACCCGGACACCTCCTGGGAGATCATGAAGCTGTTTGAAGAGATCAACCAGCGGGGCACCACGGTGGTAATGGCTACGCATAACCGCGAAATTGTCAACACGATGAGAAAACGGGTAATCGCCATTGAAGCGGGGCAGATTGTCCGTGACGAGCAGAGAGGGGAATACGGTTATGAAGATTAGAACGCTGGGACGCCACGTCCGCGAAGGGGTCAAAAACCTCGGCCGGAACGGCTGGATGACGTTCGCTTCGATCAGTGCCGTGACCATTACCCTGCTGATTCTCGGCGTCTTTCTCATTCTGGCGATGAACGTCAACTACCTGGCCCAAACGGTGGAAAAGCAGGTGGAGATTCGCGTCTTTTTGGATACGCTGGCCACTCCGGAGAACGTCAAGCAGGTGGAACAAAACATTCGCGCGATTCCCAAAGTGGAATCGGTTGCGTTTATTCCCAAAGCCGAGGGGCTCAAGCAGCTAAAGGAGAGCATGGGCGAGAAGGCGTACCTGTTTGAGGGGCTGGAAAAGGAAAACCCGCTCCCCGACTCGTTTGTGGTCAAGACCAAGCTGCCGCAGGACACCGCCGACGTGGCCGGGCAGATCCAAAAGCTGGAGTTTGTCGAAAGCGTCAACTACGGCCAAGGCACGGTCGAAAAGCTGTTTGCCGCCACCAGCACGATCCGCAACGTGGGCATCGCCTTTATCGTCGGGCTGGGCTTTACCGCGATGTTTCTGATTGCCAACACGATCAAGCTGACAATCGTCGCCCGCCGACGGGAGATTGAGATCATGAAGCTGGTGGGCGCGACCAACTGGTTTATCCGCTGGCCGTTTTTTGTCGAAGGTCTGCTGATGGGGTTGCTGGGCGCGCTGATTCCGATCGTGCTGCTCACCGTCAGCTACTACTATTTGCTGGACGCCGTCTACAGCAGTATGCCGGCTGTCCAACTCTTCAAACTGCTGCCGCTGTTCCCGCTCGCCTACCAGGTGGCGCTTATTCTGGCCGCCATCGGCGCGTTTATCGGCATTTGGGGCAGCCTGGTGTCTGTCCGCCGCTTCCTGCGCATCTAGGACATACGCAACAAAAGAGACCACACAATTTTCACTAGGGAGGAGTACCATGAGGAAGAAGAAGATTCTGCTATCACTCTTGGTGACGGGCCTATTGGGTGCGGCAGCCGTACCGGCGACCGTGGGCCTGGCAGCGAGTAAGGCATCCCTAGACAAGATCAACCGGGAATTGAATGAGATCAAGAAAAAGAAAAAGGAACAGCAGAACCAGGTAAAAGCGATCGAAGGGCAGATTTCGTCGCTTCAGCGTAAGCAGGCCGACCTGGAGAACGAGCTGATGCACATCGACTTGAAGCGCAACGAGACGCAAAAAAAGCTGGACAAGCTGGAAAAGCAGATGGAAGAGACAAAGGTGAAGGCGGCAGAGGCGCAGGATCAGCTGGATGAGGCGAAGGAGCGCGTGGCCAAGCGTGAAGCCCTGCTCAAGACACGCGTCAAATCGATGTACGAACGCGGCAACGTCTCGTATCTGGACGTGCTGCTCGGCGCCTCCGACTTCGGCGATTTCCTCACCCGGATGCAGGGGCTCAAGCTGATTGCCGAGCAGGACACCCGCATTCTGGAGGACAACATCCGCGACAAGGAAACAATCGAAAAGAAAAAGAAAGAGATCGACCATCAACTGGCCGTCTACGCCGACATGTACGAAGAGGCGGAGAGGCTCAAAGCCGAATTGGACAAGCAGTACAAGCGGAGCGTCGTGGTCAAGGCGGAGCTGAAAAAGAAAGAAAGCGAGCTCCACGAAATTCTGGAAGAAGAGGAACAAAGCCTGTTCGCCCTGATGAAGCAGGAAGAGGCCAAATACGCGGAACGGCTGCGCGCCATGACCGCCAGCGGCAGCGGCTACAAGGGCGGACGCCTGGCGCTGCCGATCGATGACGGACTGTTCCGGTTCACGTCCGGATTCGGCATGCGCCGCGACCCGTTCACCGGCCGCTCGGCTGGACACAACGGCGTGGACATGGCCGCGCCCAAAGGGACGCCGATCAAGGCGGCGGCACCCGGCATCGTAATGTTTGCCGGTTATGCCCGCGGATTCGGCAACACGGTGATGATCAAGCACAACGACGAGCTGACCACGCTGTACGGCCACATCATGGAAGGCGGCATCCTGGTGTCGGTGGGACAACGAGTCGAAACCGGTCAAGTGATTGCCAAAGTCGGCTCCACGGGACGCTCCACCGGCAACCACCTGCACTTTACCGTCTACCGCAATGACGTCGCCGTCGACCCGATGCCGTATCTCAGATAGCCATACACGTTCATCCGGTAGAAACGGGAAGCACGGAAAGAAGGGATCGCGGAAACTTTCCGGGCTTCCCGATTGTTCAATCAGCTGCCGCTGTTCGCGGTTGATTGCCGCCTGACGCTCATCCGCTTTCCCCTCACCACACGGATGGAGGTTGGAACATTCCGGCAGCTTTCTGCCGTACCCCGCGCGTGTGGTACAATGAGGGAGGAGTGCCATCGGACCGCAGTTTCCGCCGGCACCTGCAGGCGGAAGGCGGCCGCAGACAGCGTCAACGGGATGAGCAAGCGGAACGGAACAAGCAGGAGAACAGGCTTCGCGGGCTCGAAAAAGAAGAGGAAAAGTTTGCTGTTTCCTGCATCAACCAACCAAGAAGCGGCCACACTGGCTGATATGAACAGGGTGAATCGGTCAGCAGTCCGAGGAAAACGGACAACGGGCAATCATCTTCGTTTTGGCGTGTACGTGAACGATGCGGCTGTCGACCCTGCTCCCTGCATGCGGTAACGGGATCCGGCAAATATTGCCACGCGGAGTTGCATACACTAGCTGCATACCTTTTCTACCGGGAGCACAAAGGATGGTGTCGTGACGATGAAATGGAATGGACGTTCCGTGCTTGCGCTTGTGCTTGTCTCCATGGTCGCCAGCAGTTTTCTCACCATGGGCCTGATGAAAAACTCGGCTGGCGAGAGCAGCAGCGGGACGATAACCGCTTCGGCAAGCTCGCTTTTCAGCGGAAGCCAACAGGAGTATCCGAAAGAGTTTAAAAAGCTGCTGGAGGCCTTTTCGGCCATCAAGCAGGAGTACATTGAAAACGTGTCGACCGACCAACTGGTCGAAGGGGCGATCAGCGGCATGGTCGGTTCGCTGAAAGATCCGTACAGCGACTACATGGACCCCGCGACGGCGGAAGAGTTCAACTCGACGCTCCACTCCACCTTCCAGGGAATCGGGACGGAAGTGACGATGCAGAACGGGCGAGTTACCGTCGTCTCCCCGTTCAAGAATTCCCCGGCGGAAAAGGCGGGGCTCAAGCCAAACGACCAGATCATCAGCGTCAACGGCGAGTCGCTGGAAGGGCTGGACCTGCATCAGGCGGTCACCAAAATCCGCGGCCCCAAAGGCACCAAAGCGGTGCTCAAGATCGT
Source organism: Brevibacillus thermoruber 423 (assembly GCF_000454065.1). Lineage (GTDB taxonomy): Bacteria > Bacillota > Bacilli > Brevibacillales > Brevibacillaceae > Brevibacillus > Brevibacillus thermoruber. The sequence continues at coordinate 29,772 of NZ_KE695653.1, read as the reverse complement.
GCGGCCGGGCGTGCCGGAGCCGCTGACCATCGTCTGCATTCGGGACGACATCCCGATTGAGACGGTCACCAGCCAGATCATTGAGAAGAACGGGGTCAACATCGGCGTGATCAGCTTGACCCAATTCTCCAGCGATACGGCGAACCACTTCAAGGAACAACTGGCCGACCTGGAGAAAAAGGGGATCGGCGGCCTGGTCATCGACGTGCGCGGCAACCCCGGCGGGTATCTTTTGGCCGTCAAAGAGATCGGCGAAGTGCTCATCCCGAATCGGGGCAAGATCGTCCAAATCGAATACGGATCGAACAGCAAGGAGAAGGAAGAGTACTTCTCCAAGGCCGACGCAGCCAAACCGTATCCGATCGCCGTTCTGATCAACGCAGGCAGCGCCAGCGCTTCCGAAATCCTCGCCAGCGCGATGCGCGAGAGCGGCGGCTATAAACTGGTCGGGGAGAAGTCGTTTGGCAAAGGGACGGTGCAAAGCACGATGGAGATGGCGGACAAGAGCCAGCTCAAGCTGACCATCGCCAAGTGGCTGACGCCCAAAGGCAACTGGATTCACGAAAAGGGCATCGAACCGGACGTGAAGGTCGCCCAGCCCGACTACTTCAACGCGACCCAACTGCCGACGGACAAGGTGCTGGCCCGCGACATGGCCGGCAGCGACGTGAAAAACCTGCAGTTGATTCTCAGCGGCTTGAAACTGTCGCCGGGCCGAAACGACGGCTATTTCGACGAAAAGACGGAGCAGGCGGTCAAGCGGTTCCAGGCGTCGCACAAACTGCCGGTCACCGGCAAGGTGGATGCGGCGACGCGGACGGCTCTGGAGGACAGCCTGCGGGAAGAAATCCGGAAGCCGGCCAACGACCTCCAGCTTCAAAAGGCGCTGGACGTCGTCAGCCGCGACGCGAAAGCAAAATAAACCAGCGCGGCCAGGCAGGGAATCCCTCGCCAGCCGTAGAAATGGTAACCACGGCAGAGAAACGCCGTGGTTTTCCTTTTTGCAGGAGAGGTGAGGCAATTGGCGTTACAAGGCGATCTCCTTTCGATTGCATACGGGTTTGGACAGTTTTTTCTCCACCCGTTTTTCTACCTGTTTCTGTTCGTCATCTACCTGCACTACCGCAGGCAGATGAACCTGGAACGGCAGTTGTTTGCCGTGCGGATCCAGACGCCGTTTCTCCAGACGATGCGCTCGCTGGGCATGGGGGCGGCGGGAGGGCTGCTGGTCTCCCTGATGGCCGGAGCGCTGGGTGTCGTGGTCCAGGTGCAGGACCTCTGGCTGCTGTGGGGGCTGGCGCTGCTGCTCGCGCTGATTCGGCTGCGCTTTCTGTGTTTTGCCTACGCGGCGGGCTTGCTGACGCTGCTCCACGCGATCGCGCAGGTGGCCCCGGGAGCGGTGGACGTCCCTGTCATCGGCCCGGTGTGGAACGCGATCGGACAGGCAAAGCCGCTGCCGCTCCTGGCGCTGGTCGCCGTGATGCATCTGATCGAAGCCATGCTCGTCCGCTGGAACGGAGGACGGGACGCCTCGCCCGTGTTTGTCGAAGGAAAGCGGGGGCGGATCGTGGGCGCGTATCTGCTGCATTCGTTTTGGCTGACGCCGCTGGCCCTGTTTGTGCAGGTGGAGCCGGGCAGTCTGAGCGGGGCGCTTTATCCGGGCTGGCCGTTCTTTTCGCCCGGGACCGCATCGTACGGCCTCCTGCTGCTGCCGACAGTGACCGGTTACTCCGACTGGACGCAGACGCAGACGCCGGAACAGAAGGCGGGTCAAATCGCCAGGCAGTTGGCGCTGTACGCGGTGGGGCTGCTCGGCCTGGCTGCGCTCGCCGTCCTGTGGGCACCGTTGACGCTGCTGGCCGCGCTGTTTGCCCTCCTGGGGCACGAAGGGCTGTTCCTGTTGAGCCAATGGCAGGAACGGCAGCGGGCGCCGTATTTTGTCCCCTCGTCCCGGGGCGTCAAGGTGATGGCGGTCATCCCGGGAACGCCGGCGGAAGAGATCGGCATCCGGCCGGGCGAGGTCATCGTCAAGGTAAACGGGGTAAGCGTCCGCAGCAAAGAGGACCTGTACCCGGCCCTGCAGGTGAACCCGGCCTTCTGCAAGATGGAGGTGCTCACCCGCGACGGCGAGATCAAGTTTGTGCAGTGCGCCGTCTACGCAGGTAACCACCATCAGCTCGGCATCATCGTCGTTCCGGACGCCTCTACCCGGGTGTACGTGGACATGCAGCGGGCCGGCGTGGTGGAGCTGATCAAGCAAAAGTTGGAAAAATTGAATATCGGTGCGTAAGCTGCCGCCTGAACCCGTACCCTGCCGCATGCGCGCGGCCGTCCGGGTTTCGGGCGGTTTTTTTATTGCCGGGCAGGCTTGACAGACCGCAACGAATGATCCGGTTTCCGCGTCAAATGGGTGTGAATGGAAAAAGGGAGAGGATGAACGCGATGGGAGCATATCGAAAGTCTGCGGCGGTGTTCTGGACAGGGGCGCTTACGGCGGCAAGCCTGCTTGTCTCGCCGGTGGCGGCGGCCAACCCCGGATCGCAGCCGCATGCAGAATCTGCACAGGGGCAGAAGGCGCCCGTTCCCGTCCCCGCGCCGGTCTCCAAAGGCGTCCAGCACCTGGTCCGGCTCGTTCCGGAGCTGGCCAGCCGTTTCGTCGTCTACTCCGGCCCCGTCGACGGTCCCGGCATCAGCGGCGAGGCGGTCACGTTTGGCTTCACCCGTGCCGGTGCGGAGGAGAGCAGGGACAAAGCCGTCTTTGATCCGCAGACGGGCGATCTGCTGAGCATGGAGATTACGCCGGAGCAGCCCAATACGGGGCCCGTGCTTGGGGATCAGCAGGTGATCGCAAAGGCATCGGCGTTTTTGTCCCGCCTGCATCCGCACGGCTTGTCGTACCACCCCCGCGCCGTGACGCGCCAGGGCGAACTAAGGACGGTCCGCTTCGTCCGCACCATCCGCAACATCCCGCTCGACGACGGCTACGATTGCTTCGTCACGGTCGACCAGTCCGGCCGGATTGTCGGGTTTCGCACCTTTGACGGCGCCCTTTATCAAAAATGGAGCCCGGCGTCGTTTCCTTCCGCGCAGCGGATCATGTCCCCCGCGACAGCCAAGCAGCGCTACGTCCAGAGTCATCCGCTGGAGCCCGTCTATCTGCTGCCGAGCCCATACGACGGCCGCACACCGGTCGAGGCCCGGCTGGTCTACGCGATCAGAGACGGCGTGGTGCGCGGCCCGCACTCCGGCAGCGCGCTGGATGCCGTGAAGGGGAGCCGGCTGGCGGCATCCCGTCAACAAGCGGAGGTTCGCACGCTGACCGTGACGGGAACAGGAAAAGCATGGACAGCGCGGACAGAAGCGGAAGCGCAGGAACTGGTCAGGCGGGCACTGGGGGCGGATGTGCAAAAGCTGCCGGTGACCGTCTATACGGACGCGCGGGACAGCGGCGAGCAGCACCGCTTTTTTATCTGGGGGTTTTTTGACGAAGGCGTGGGCGACCGGGACAAAGCGTATGCCCTGGGCCAGTTTCCCCGCGGCCTGAGTCCCGCATTGCGCACCCACGTCCTGCTGGAAACGGACGCCGCGTCAGGCCGGCTCATCCGCGTCGTGCTGGACGATGGGCTGCACGGGGGGCGCCCAACGGACAAAAAACGGGATTGGGCGGCGGCCACTGCTCTGCTGGAGCGCCTGCTGCCGGCCGGTACCCACAAGCTGCGCGTGCAGGATACGGGAGGAGAAAACCGGACCTGGATCACCGCCGATCCGGTCGTCAACGGCATTCCCGTCTTTTGGGAGGACGAGCGGGAGGAAGAAGGTGCGTACACTATTTCCGTCAATCCGCTGGACGGTTCGATCCAGGAGGTGTCGCTCGCCCTGCCTGACTGGGCCGCCATCCGCTATCCCTCGCCCGCCGCGGCCGTCTCCGAACAGCAGGCGGTTCAGGCCCTGCTTGCCGCGTACCCGCTGGAACTGGTGTACGTCCGCGGCGATCGGCCGCATACGGATGGGCAGACCTGGCAGCTTGCCTACGATCTCTCGTTCCGGCAGTCGCGTTCCCACTGCTTTTGCGGCGTGGAAACGAAGGTGGACCTGACCGTTTATGTGGATGGACATACCGGGACCGTCGTCGTCCGTGAATGAAACGGGCCCGCAAAAGCCAAACAGCCGCACCTGCCTGTTCGGCCGGTACGGCTGTTTTTTTGTCATGTGTGAGGGCTCGCGCTAGGGTTATTGCGCAGTTGCTTCGAACCCGACAATCTGGCTCAGCTTCACCTTTTTGTCGTCTTCCAGGACAAACTCCACCATGCCGTTCTTCATGCTGACCGCCTTGATCACGCCGGTGCTTTCGGTGGTGGACGTGGTGCCGTCCGGGTTGGTGGCCGTCTCGGTGTAGGTGATCGTGTAGCCGATCATCTGGGCGTACTGGAGTGTGTTGTTCATCGGCAGGTTGTCCGGCTTCACCGACATGCCGGTCACGTCTTCCAGCTTGATGGTCTTGCCGTTGTCCAACTGGAATTCCACTTTGCCGTCCTTCATCGTAAAGCCGACAATCACGCCGTTCTTGATCTCGTCAACGGTGGTGATGTCGTCCGTCGTATCCGGATTGCCGTCCTTGTCCACCTGCTGCGTCTCCTTGTAGGAGATCTGCTTGCCGATCATTTCCGCGTACTTCAGGCTGTTGTCCAGTTCGGTCCCGGTCATGCCCTTGGACTCCAGGCCGCTCACCCATTCGCGCGGGATCGGTGTCTGCTCGCCCGCGATCCGGAAGTAGATTTTGCCGTTATCCATGGAGACCGATTCGATGACGCCCGTCTTTTTCTCGTGTGTCACTTCGCCGGTCAGCTCGTCCACCTTCTGCAAATCGTAGGTGGCCGTCTTCCCGATCAGGCCCTCATACTCGCGCAGGGTGAGCATGCTGCTGTTGGACTGCTCCATCAGGTTGGCCATTTTCGTGATTTTTTCCACCATGGTCATCATGCTGGTCTGCTGGATAAACTGCGAGTTGTCCATCGGAGAGAGCGGGTCCTGGTTTTTCAACTGCTCCAGCAGCAGTTTCATAAAGGCGTTCTGGTCCAGCTCGGTGGTAAACTCTTTTTTGCCCTTGTAGCTCCAACTGGGCTGTATGTAAGGATTGTTGGTAACGCTTCCTGTGTCTGCCATGGCGATCCTCCCTGACATGTCGGGTGTGTCGTTCACACATACGTAGAGACTCACTATCAGTATCGGCAGAAGCGGGCGGCGGGTGAAGACAAACATTTGTTCGAATTCCGGCTTATTTTTTGAACGATTGTGCTATAATGGAAAATGACATGTGACAAGGAGATGAACGAGGGAATGGACCGTTTTGAATTGGTATCGGAGTATCAGCCGTCCGGTGACCAGCCGACCGCCATTGCCGAACTGGTGGAGGGCGTGAAGGCGGGCAAGCGGCACCAGACGCTGCTGGGGGCGACCGGTACGGGAAAAACCTTTACGGCGGCGCAGGTGATCGCCCAGGTGAACAAGCCGACGCTGGTGATCGCCCACAACAAGACCTTGGCTGCGCAGTTGTGCGCCGAGTTCAAGGAGTTTTTCCCCAAAAACGCCGTCGAATACTTCGTCAGCTACTACGACTACTACCAACCGGAAGCGTACATTCCCCAATCGGACACCTATATTGAAAAAGACTCCAGCATCAACGACGAGATCGACAAGCTGCGCCACTCGGCCACCAGCGCCTTGTTCGAGCGGCGGGACGTGATCATCGTCGCGTCCGTCTCGTGCATTTACGGGTTGGGTTCCCCGGAAGAGTACCGGGAGCTTGTGCTGTCGCTGCGCGTCGGGATGGAGAAAAGCCGGGACGAAGTGCTGCACCGGCTGGTGGACATCCAGTACAACCGCAACGACATCAACTTCACCCGCGGGACCTTCCGCGTCCGCGGGGACGTCGTGGAGATCTTTCCCGCGTCCCACGGCGAACAGGCGATCCGCGTGGAGTTTTTCGGAGACGAGATCGAACGGATCACGGCGATTGACGTGGTGACCGGAGAGATTATCGGCCAGCGCGACCACGTCGCCATCTTCCCGGCATCCCACTACGTGACCCGCGAGGAGAAAATGAAGCGGGCCATCCAGAGCATTGAAGCGGAGCTGGAAGAGCGGCTGGCCGAACTGCGCGCCGCGGGCAAGCTGCTGGAGGCGCAGCGCCTGGAGCAGCGCACCCGCTACGACATGGAAATGATGATGGAGATGGGCTTCTGCTCCGGCATCGAAAACTACTCCCGCCACCTGACGGGGCTGCCGCCGGGGCACCCGCCGTACACGCTGCTCGACTATTTTCCGAAAGACTTCCTCGTCATCATCGACGAGTCGCACATGACGCTGCCGCAGATTCGCGGGATGTACAACGGGGACCGGGCGCGCAAGGACGTCCTGGTCGAGCACGGCTTCCGTCTGCCGTCGGCGCGGGACAACCGGCCGCTCACCTTCGAAGAGTTTGAGTCCAAGGTGAATCAGGCGATCTACATCTCCGCCACGCCGGGGCCGTACGAGCTGGAGCACTGCCCGGTCGTGGTGCAGCAGGTGATTCGCCCCACCGGCCTGGTCGACCCGACCATTTCCGTGCGGCCGATCAAGGGGCAGATCGACGACCTGATCGGCGAGATTCGGGCCACGATCGCCAAGGATGAGCGCGTGCTGGTCACGACGCTGACGAAAAAGATGGCCGAGGACCTGACCGACTATCTGAAGGAAATCGGGATCAAGGTGCGCTACCTGCACTCCGACATCAAGACGATCGAGCGGATGCAGATCCTGCGCTCCCTGCGGCTGGGGGAATTTGACGTGCTGATCGGGATCAACCTCCTGCGGGAGGGGCTGGACCTGCCCGAAGTGTCGCTGGTGGCGATTCTCGACGCGGACAAGGAAGGGTTCCTCCGCAACGAGCGCTCGCTGATCCAGACGATCGGCCGGGCGGCCCGCAACGCCGAGGGACGCGTCATCATGTACGCCGACCGGATCACCGACTCCATGGCAGCGGCCATCCGGGAGACGGAGCGGCGCCGTTCCATCCAGATCGCGTACAATGAAAAGCACGGCATTACGCCGCAGACCGTGAAGAAAGCCGTCCGCGAAGTGATCGAGGCGACGCGGGTGGCGGAAGAGAAAGCCGAATACCTGCCGCACGCCGACTTCAAGAAGATGTCGAAGAAAGACCGCCTGGCCGTGATTGAACGGATGGAAGAAGAAATGAAGGAAGCGGCGCGCAACCTGATGTTTGAACGCGCGGCCGAACTGCGCGACTTGATACTGGAGCTGAAGGCGGAGCTCTAAGAAAAGAGGTATGTTCATGCCATTGGAACACATCGTGGTAAAAGGCGCTCGCGCCCACAACCTGAAAAACATCGACGTGGTCATCCCCCGGGACAAGTTCGTCGTGCTGACGGGACTCTCCGGTTCCGGGAAGTCGTCGCTCGCGTTTGACACGATTTACGCCGAAGGACAGCGGCGTTACGTGGAATCCCTCTCCGCGTACGCCCGCCAGTTCCTCGGACAGATGGACAAACCGGACGTGGACTCGATCGAAGGGCTGTCTCCGGCCATCTCCATCGACCAGAAGACGACCAGCCGCAACCCGCGTTCCACGGTGGGCACCGTGACGGAAATCTACGACTATCTGCGGCTGCTGTACGCCCGCGTGGGGCGGGCGATTTGTCCGGAGCACGGGATCGAGATCAAGTCACAGACGATCGAGCAGATGGTGGACCGGGTGATGGAGTACCCGGAACGCACCCGCCTGCAGATTCTGGCCCCGATGGTGCAGGGGCGGAAAGGGGAGCACGTCAAGCTCCTGGAGGACATCCGCAAGCAGGGATTCGTCCGCGTCCGGGTGGACGGGGAGATTCGCGACCTGTCCGAAGAGATCAAGCTGGAGAAAAACAAGAAGCACAGCATCGAGGTCGTCGTCGACCGGATCGTGGTCAAGCCGGACGTGCAGGCCCGGCTGGCCGACTCGCTGGAGACGGCGCTGCGCCTGGCCGACGGCAAGGTGATCGTCGACGTGATGGAACAGGAAGAACTCCTGTTCAGCGAAAAGCACGCCTGCCCCGTGTGCGGTTTTTCCATCGGCGAGCTGGAGCCGCGCATCTTTTCGTTCAACAGCCCGTACGGCGCCTGCCCGGAGTGTGACGGGCTGGGCGTCAAGCTGGAAGTGGACCCGGACCTGGTCGTGCCGGATGTGACCAAGACGCTGGCCGACGGCGCCATTGAAGCGTGGGAGCCGAAGTCGTCCACCTATTATCAGCAGCTTCTGGAATCGGCCTGCCGCCACTTCGGCATCCGCATGGACATTCCGTACGAGGAACTGCCCGACGAGCATCGGCAGATCCTGATGTACGGCAGCCAGGGGGAAAAAATCCAGTTCCGCTACGAAAACGAGTTTGGCCAGGTGCGGGAAGCGTCCGTCGCCTTTGAAGGGGTCATCCCCAACCTGCAGCGGCGCCACCTGGAGACCAGCTCCGACTACATCCGCGAGCAGATCGAGGGCTACATGAGCCAGAAGCCCTGCCCCGTCTGCAAAGGGCACCGGCTGCGGCCGGAGAGCCTGGCGGTGCGGGTCGGCGGCAAGAGCATTTCCGGGCTGACCGACCTGTCGATTACGGAGGCGTACCAGTTCATCGAGAACCTGGAACTGAGCGAGAAAGAGGCCAAGATCGCCAACCTGATCGTCAAGGAGATCAAGTCCCGCCTCAACTTTTTGATCGACGTGGGACTGGATTACCTGACGCTCAGCCGGGCGGCGGGGACGCTTTCCGGCGGGGAGGCGCAGCGCATCCGCCTGGCGACCCAGATCGGCTCCAGCCTGATGGGCGTGCTCTACATCCTGGACGAGCCGAGCATCGGCCTGCACCAGCGGGACAACGCCCGCCTGATCCGGACGCTGGAGCACATGACCAAGCTGGGCAACACCCTGATCGTGGTGGAGCACGACGAAGACACGATGCTCGCCTGCGATTACATTATCGACATCGGCCCCGGGGCCGGGATTCACGGCGGCCGGGTGGTCGCTGCCGGTACGCCGGAGGAAGTGATGAACGACCCCAACTCGCTGACCGGTGCCTACCTGAGCGGCCGCAAGTTCATCCCGGTGCCGCTGGAGCGGCGCAAGCCCAACGGCAAGTGGCTGACGGTGGAAGGGGCCAGGGAAAACAACCTGAAAAACGTCACCGCGAAGATTCCGCTGGGACTGTTCGTCGCCGTGACGGGCGTCTCCGGTTCGGGGAAAAGCACGCTGATCAACGAAATCCTGCACAAGGCGCTGGCGCGCGAGCTCAACGGGGCCAAGGCGAAGCCGGGCGAACACCGGCGCATCACCGGTCTGGAACACCTGGACAAGGTGATTGACATCGACCAGTCGCCGATCGGCCGCACGCCGCGCTCCAACCCGGCCACCTACACCGGGGTGTTTGACGACATCCGCGACCTGTTCGCCTCCACCAACGAGGCCAAGGTGCGCGGCTACAAAAAGGGACGGTTCAGCTTCAACGTCAAGGGCGGCCGCTGTGAAGCGTGCAGCGGCGACGGGATCATCAAGATTGAGATGCACTTCCTGCCCGACGTGTACGTGCCGTGCGAGGTGTGCCACGGCAAGCGGTACAACCGCGAGACGCTGGAAGTGAAGTACAAGGGCAAGAGCATCGCCGACGTGCTGGAGATGACGATCGAGGACGCGCTGGAGTTTTTCCGCAACCTGCCGCGGATTGAGCGCAAGCTGCAAACCCTGGTGGACGTGGGGCTTGGCTACATGAAGCTGGGGCAGCCGGCGACGACGCTCTCCGGCGGGGAAGCGCAGCGCGTCAAGCTGGCGTCGGAACTCTACCGCCGCAGTTCCGGACGGACGCTGTACATTCTCGACGAACCGACGACCGGGCTGCATACGGACGACATCGACCGGCTGCTGAAAGTGCTGCAGCGGCTGGTGGAGAACGGCGATACCGTGCTCGTGATCGAACACAACCTGGACGTGATCAAGACGGTGGACTACATCATCGACCTGGGGCCGGAGGGCGGCACGCGCGGCGGCCAGATCGTCGCCACGGGGACGCCGGAAGAAGTGGCGGAAGTGCCGGGTTCGTACACGGGTCAGTTCCTCAAGCCGATTCTGGAGAGGGACCGCGCCCGGACGCTGGCCAAGCTGGAGCAGTTGGTTTCCAAATAGTTTCCAAATATGAGGAGCGATGCGGTCCGGGCGGAACCGGATCGAATGGACCAAAGGGGCGAGGAGAGCATGGAGTACGCGGCAGAGGCGCTGGCTTCGCTGCCGCCGCGGCTGGTGGAAACGGCGCGGCGCTATTTTGACGGACAGGACCCAGCCCACGACTGGCAGCACAATCTGCGGGTGATCGCCCTGTGCGAGCGAATCGGGCGGGAGGAAGGAGCGGACATGACCGTCCTTCGTCTCGCCGCGCTGCTGCACGACATCGGCCGCGCCGAGGAGAGGCGCACCGGAGAATGCCACGCGGAAATCAGCGCGCGTGAAGCGGCTGTGCTGCTGCGCGACGAAGGGGTGGACGAGGGGCTGATCGCCCGCGTCCAGAGCGCGATTCTCGCTCACCGCTATCGCAAGGAAAGGCCGCCGGTGACGCGGGAAGAGCAGATTTTGTTTGACGCCGACAAACTGGATTCCATCGGCGCCATCGGCGTGGCCCGGGCGTTTGCCTACTCCGGGGTGATCGGTCAGCCGATCCATTCCGACGATCCGGACCAGCACACGCCGGCCAAGGAATTCGAGTGGAAGCTGAGCCGATTGAAGGACAGGCTGATGACACCGGCCGCCCGGCGGATCGCCGAAGAGCGGCACCGCTTCATGGTGCAATTTTTTGAGCGGTGGGAGCAGGAACTGCGCGGGGTGCGGTGAACAACCGGCAGCCGCGACGATGTTTCCCCTCCCTGCGAACAAGATAACGCTGGTGAAAAAGAACAGGTCCACTCGTTTAGGGAGTGGACCTGTTCTGTTCTGTATGATCTATGCTAGTTTATCGCGCTGTTCCGGCGGAAGCGGTTCGTAAAAGACGCCAACTTTCAGAATGCCAGCCAGATTCAGTGCTGACAGGGAAGCAAAAAAACCACACGACAGCTTTACCAGTTTCTTCATCACTACCACCCTTTCGAAAAGGTTTTTTCCAGGCGGGCTACCAGCCGGAATGCGACCGGATGGAGCAGCAAGGATTGAAGAAATACAGCCAGTGTGTAGGTTATCGCTAGTCTATAGGAGAATTCTACCAGGACCAGCGATAGAAAGCAAGCGCATCCCAGCAGACTGAACGCAATTTTTCTGCTTGTTTGCCGGACGCTTGGCTGATAGTTGACGTAGCTGTGCGCAGCGGGCGCGTGTCGATAATAGATGACAAACGCCGTGCCGAACGCGAGCAGGATCAGCGCATAGGCCGCTGCTGGCGGCAGCAGCGGAACGTGTTTGACCAGATAGCCGCCCCCCAGCATAATCAGGAGGCCGGCGATCAGGCATGTCCACGGATTTTTCAAGTGGACGCCCCCGGTGATCACGCGATGCAGGAAAAGGATCAGGGCAAAACACAGGGTTTCCGGGAAGATCCCGAGCAGCCAGGCTGCGAGCAGCAGCACGGCGGCGTTGATCAGATTGAGCAGAAAAATCTCGATGCCGTGGGAGATCTGGCCTGCCGTATAAGGCGAGCCTTCCATGGTCAGGCGTTTGGCGATGCGATTGGATACTTTCCGGGTCCAGCCCATCAGAACCCCTCCTTTTATTTGGAGAGAAAAGAAATACGGAAACTGGTCACGCCATTCTCGGACTTCACCGCAATCTTGCCGCCGTAGCGTTCGGTCACCGATTTGACCACCGCCAGACCGACTCCGCCCTCACCGTCCTTTTTCGTGGTATAGCCCAGTTGAAAGATTTCCTGCAGTTTTTCTTTCGGGATTGTCGGACCGCTGTTCTCGATGTACAGGTATTGTTCCTTGTTGGTTTGCCCCCACTCAAAGCGTATGTAACGATCCTCCTCCAACTCGTGGGAGGTGGCCCGAATGGCATTGTCAAACAGGTTGCCCAGCACCTTGATCAAGTCGTAGGTCTTGATAAATGAAAACTGACCGGAGCCGGAGATGGTAATGGTACACGAAATCCGTTCGGCCAGACAGATTGCCATTTTGGACTGAAGCAGGGAAGAGACTGCGGGATTTTTGATGCCTTCCAGCACCTGCACGCTCGCCTCCGCCGCCTGTTCGATGGAGACGGTCTCCTTCAGGATTTGCTGTACGTATTCGCGAGCGTGATCGTGCAATCCTTCTTTGATAAAACCGTTGATCGCCGTGTAATGGTTGAGTGAATCGTGCTTGAGCGAACGGATGGCCGTCAGCAGGTCGTTGATGTTTTGCAAATAAGGTGTTTCCGTCTCTTCTTCGACACGGTTGATCGTCAAATTGATATAGATTCGAAACAGAATCACAATGACGATAAACAAGGCCAGAATCAAAAGCTGAAAGACCAATTGAAATTGGGGCGTGTAAAATTGGAAGAGCGGCGAGTTGTTGTCCCGGATGAAAAAGGACGTATTCATAAACAGGATCAGCAAAAACTCGACGCTGCCCATCAGAATCAGCATCAACAGGTAGCGGTTGTGCCGATTCCGGGGAATGAGCCGTCCCAAGTCCACTTTCAGCACGCGCAAGATACTGGTGAACAGGAACAGGACGAGCAAATAGAGAAAACTGGCGGCGTACTGCAGCCACTTGCCTTCCAGGATGTCGATCCAGTAGATATGTTGACTGTTAAAAATCATGAAGAGAACAAATTCCGACATGATCATGCTGCCCATGGCAGCCGTCGCCATCGCTACGGACAGCAGCAGTCTCGTGCGGAAAACAACACGCAGCAAAAGTATGTAAAAGAGAAACATCAACAAGATTTTCGGTTGATACGCGACCTGCGACAAGCCCAGAATTTCTCCGGCGGCGGAAAACGGCATGCTGAAAAACAAGGCTTTCTTCCAATCTTCGAAGACGGAACGATTGAAGACGGCAAAACCTATGGCCAGCAACAAGAAGGCTTCGGGTACGTCAATAAGTACGAATCGCAAGAGGAACTCCAAGGTCTTGCCTCCTTTCAATCTAGACCAGGGTATGTAGCTGAATGTAACGCTTCTATAATAATATATATAACACGGTTCAGCGGCATCATTTCTATCTTATGAAATAAGTCGAAAAATGTAAATGATGCGACAATTCTGCGTTTGGCCAAAGGTTGTCGCTTTGGCGGCGGTTTCGCTACAATGAAAATACAGAAACAGGACGAGGATTTTGCCAAGGGGGATCAAACGTGCGCAAGACAAAAGTGAGTCATCTGGCAGAGCATTTCCATATGAAAGTGTTAAGCGGCGAAGAGGGGCTGGGCCGGGAGATTACCGTTACGGATTTGAGCCGGCCGGGGCTGCAGCTTGCCGGCTACTACTCCTATTACGCGGACGAACGGATCCAACTCCTCGGCTTGACGGAAATCAACTTTTTTCAGACGTTGAGCCGGGAAGAACGGCTGGAACGGATGCGCTTTTTGATGCAGGAGCGGACGCCCTGTTTTTGTGTGACGCGCAACCAGCCGGTCCCGGAAGAAGTGCTGGAGGTCTCCAACGAACGCGGCGTTCCCGTGCTGCAATCCCCGCTGGCGACGACCACCCTGGTCGGAAAAGTGACCAACTACCTGGAAAACCGGCTGGCGCCGACGACGACGATCCACGGCGTGCTCACCGATATTTACGGGGTGGGCGTGCTGATCATCGGTTCGAGCGGGATCGGCAAAAGCGAGGCGGCGCTGGAGCTGGTGAAGCGGGGGCACCGCCTGGTGGCGGATGACGCCGTGGAGATTCGCCAGACCCAGGGCGGCCAACTGGTCGGCAGCGCGCCGGAGCTGATCCAGCATCTGCTGGAGATCCGCGGGGTCGGGATCATCAACGTGATGACGATGTTCGGTGCCGGCGCCGTGCGCAATGTGAAGAACATCGCCATGGTGGTCCAACTGGAACTGTGGGAACCGCACAAGCAGTACGAGCGGTTGGGACTGGATGAAGAAAAGATCAAGATCATGGACACGGAAATCCCGATCATTACCGTGCCGGTCCGCCCCGGCCGCAACCTGGCCGTCATCATCGAGGTGGCGGCGATGAATTTCCGTTTGAAGCGGATGGGCTACAATGCCGCCGTCCACTTTTCCAAGAAACAGTCTGACATGATCCTGGAAGACAGCGATTCCGACTTGTAGAAGGCGAGGCAGAAAGGACGAGCAGATGAGACAGACCAGGCGTTTTCCCGTCCACGGGGCCAACCCGTTGTGGCAGTTGTACCGAACCGTCAGCTTTTGGAAAGTGGTCAAAAACTTTCTCGTGATTCAGATCGCCCGCTATACGCCGTTTCTCTCCTGGAAAAACTGGCTCTATCGGACCTTTTTGCGCATGGAGGTGGGGGAGCAGACGGCTGTGGCCCTGATGGTGATGATGGACATCATGTTTCCCGAACTGATCAAAATCGGCCGCAACTGCGTCATCGGCTACAACACCACGATCCTTGCCCACGAATATCTGGTGGACGAATACCGGCTGGGCGAGGTGCGCATCGGCGACCGCGTGCTGGTGGGAGCCAACTCCACCATTCTGCCGGGCGTGACGATCGGCGACGGGGCGATCGTCGCGGCAGGCACCGTCGTGCACAAGGACGTGCCCCCCGGTGCGTTTGTCGGCGGCAATCCGATGCAGATCATCCGGGAAGCAGGCTCCGACCGGCCGGAGTAGTCGCGGGATGGTTGTTTCGTCAGAAGCCCCAGACGCGGTTTCGTGAAAAACGCGTCCGGGGCTTTTCGCTGTTTCCGGACGCTGTGCTCGTTTTTGGTCGAGATGATTGAATTGCCCGATAATTCCTGTTGCGGTTGACGGCCGGGAGTTTCCGTGATAATCTTCTACATAACACTTTAGTTTGCTACCATATTAGCAGAGTAAAGCGAAATCGGTGTGGAGGGAAGAGCGATGACAAAGCCGTTGGGATTTGAAAAACCGCTGGGGATGCGGGACATACTGCCGGAATCACTGGCGAGACAACGGCATTTGGAGCGGGCGCTCCGGCAGTGCATTGAACGGTGGGGATACCGGGAGATCGTCACCCCGTCGCTGGAATATTTCGACACGGTGGGGATGGCGAGCGCGACGCTGACCGACCGGATGTTCCGGCTGCTGGACAAACAGGGTCACACCGTCGTGCTGCGGCCGGACATGACGACGCCGATCGCCCGCGTCGTGTCTTCTTTATATAAGGATGTGCCGCTGCCGATTCGCCTGTATTACCAGACCAACGTATTCCGTGCCCAGGAAAAGGAAGCGGGCCGCAACGCGGAGTTTTTCCAGACGGGCATCGAACTGGTCGGGGACGGGACCGTGGACGCCGACGCGGAGGCGATTGCCCTCGCCGTGTTCTGTCTGCGGGCGGCCGGGGTGGAGACGTTCCGGATCGCGATCGGCCATGTTGACTTTGTCGAGGGACTGCTGGAGGAGACGGCGCCGGACGAGGCGGTGCGCGGCCAGTTCCGCCGGTTCCTGTACGAGCGGGATTTTGTCGGATTCCGGCAGTTGGCCGACGAATTGGACATTTCGGCGGAAGATCGGCGCCGGCTGCATGCGCTGCTGCGGCTGCGCGGGGGCAAAGGCAAGATTGCCGAAGCCCGCGAGCTGACGGCGAACGGCAAAGCGCGCCGGGCCGTCGAGAACGTCTTCTCGCTGTGGCAGGCGCTGGAGGCGTACGGCGTGACCGATGCGCTGCTGCTCGATTTTAACCTGATCAGCAACCTGGACTACTACACGGGCGTCGTGTTTGAAGGATATGCGGCCGATCTGGGCTCGCCGCTGGTGGGAGGCGGTCGCTACGACCGCTTGCTGGCCCAGTTTGGACGGCCCGCGCCGGCGACCGGTTTTGCCATCAAAATGGACCGGCTGATGCAGGTGACGCCGCTGGCCCCGTCGCCGGAACAGCCGCCCGTGCTGCTTTGCTACACGGAAGAACGGCGCAAAGACGGGCTGGCCGAGGCGCAGCGGCTGCGTCAGGAGGGA
The DNA here is from genome assembly GCF_000454065.1 of Brevibacillus thermoruber 423. Taxonomy (GTDB): domain Bacteria; phylum Bacillota; class Bacilli; order Brevibacillales; family Brevibacillaceae; genus Brevibacillus; species Brevibacillus thermoruber. The sequence goes on along the minus strand of NZ_KE695653.1, from coordinate 13,672 downwards.
CGGGTCGTCGTGACGCGGTTGGTGCGCGACCAGGCGGAGGCGGCGGTGTGCCGGGAGCAGGCCGACGGCGAATTTATCTGCCTTACGGGACAGGGGGAGTAGGAGATGAGTCTTTCCGACAATGCGCAAAAATTGACGATTGCCATGCCGAAAGGGCGGATCTTTGAGGAAGCGGTCCACTTTTTGCAGCAGGCCGGCCTGCAGGTGACGGCGGAACTGCAGGATTCCCGCAAACTGATCATCCCGGTCGAAAACGCCAGCCTGGAGTTTATCCTGGCCAAGCCGACGGACGTGCCCACCTACGTGGAATACGGCGTGGCCGATGTCGGGGTGGTGGGCAAAGACGTGCTGCTGGAAGAGGAGCGGGACGTGTACGAACTGCTCAATTTGCGCATCGGCCGCTGCCGCATGGTGGTGGCCGGCCTGCCCGGCTGGAGACAGACCGAGGCGCCCCGCGTTGCCACCAAGTACCCGCGCATTGCCTCCCGCTATTTTCGCGAGCAGGGGCAGCAGGTCGAGGTGATCAAGCTGAACGGTTCCGTCGAGCTGGCCCCGCTGATCGGGCTGGCGGACAGGATCGTGGACATCGTCTCCACCGGCCGCACGCTGAAAGAAAACGGGCTGGTGGAACTGGAACACATCTGCGACATTACCACCCGCCTGATCGCCAACAGGGCCAGCTATCGGATGAAGAGCGAGGCCGTGGACGACATCGCGCAAAAATTCTGGGAGGCCATCCCCCGCTGAGCCCCCAATCGTTAGGAAAGGAGAGGTAACCGGCAATGATGCGAATTGTGCAAGCCAATCAGTTCGACGCGAAACGCTCGGTGGAAACGGGAACGCGCGAACAGCAGGAAGCGGTGCGGGCCATTCTGGCCGACGTGCGGGAGCGGGGAGACGAGGCTGTCCGGGCATATACGGAGCGGTTTGACCGGGTCCGGCTGGAGAACTTTCGGGTGAGCGAGGCGGAATACGCCGAGGCAGAGGCGCTGGTGGCCCCCGCAGTGAAAGCCGCGCTGACGGAAGCGGCGGCCAACATCCGCGATTTTCACCAGCGGCAGGTGCGCCAGTCGTGGTTTACCGCCAAGGAAAGCGGCACCGTGCTGGGGCAGATCGTCCGGCCGCTGAAACGCGTCGGCCTGTACGTGCCCGGCGGAACGGCCGCCTATCCGTCCAGCGTGCTGATGAACGCCATCCCGGCCAAGATTGCCGGCGTCCCGGAAGTGGTCATTGCCACGCCGCCGGGACCGGATGGCAGGATCAATCCGGCGATTCTGGTGGCGGCCGGCATCGCCGGCGTGAACGAAATCTACAAGGTGGGCGGCGCGCAGGCGATCGCCGCCCTCACCTACGGCACCGCGCAGATCAAGCCGGTGGACAAAATCGTCGGGCCGGGAAACATCTTCGTGGCGCTGGCGAAACGGGAAGTATTCGGCCTGGTCAGCATCGACATGGTGGCCGGCCCGAGCGAGATCGTCGTGCTGGCTGACGAGACGGCCAACCCGCGTTACGTGGCCGCCGACCTGCTGTCCCAGGCGGAGCACGATCCGATGTCGGCCGCCGTGCTGGTGACGCCGTCCCGCGCGCTGGCGGAAGCGGTGGCGCAGGAAGTGGAGCGGCAGTTGACCGAACTGCCCCGCCGCCAGATTGCTGAGGCGGCGCTGCGCGATTATGGCGCCATTTTGCTGGTGAACGATCTGGACGAGGGATTTGCGGTGATCAACCGGCTCGCCCCCGAGCACCTGGAGATCATGATCGACAACCCGTTTGACCAGTTGGGCAAGGTGGAAAACGCCGGGGCCATTTTCCTCGGACCGTACAGCTCGGAGCCGGTCGGGGACTATTTCGCCGGCACCAACCACGTCATCCCCACCAACGGCACGGCCCGTTTCTCCTCGCCGCTGTCGGTGGACGACTTTGTGAAAAAATCGAGCGTGGTGTCCTACAGCAAACGGGACCTACAAGAGCACGGCCATAAAATCGTCGCCCTGGCGGAACAGGAAGGGCTGGCCGCCCACGGACGGGCCATTCAGGAGCGGCTCAACGACTTTGCCAAAGAAGAGCAGGAGCGTGACCAATCATGAGCGACAACAGACGGGCGGCGCAGATCGCGCGCACGACCAACGAAACGGACATCGCCCTTTCCTTTGCCGTCGACGGCACGGGGGAAAGCAGACAGGACTCCGGCGTGCCGTTTCTCGACCACATGCTGGACCTGTTTACCCGCCACGGACACTTTGATCTGACCGTGAAGGCAAAAGGGGACATCGAGATCGACTACCACCACACCGTCGAGGACATCGGCATCTGCCTCGGCCAGGCGCTGCGCGAAGCGTTGGGCGACAAAAAGGGCATCAAGCGCTACGGCAACGCCTTCGTGCCGATGGACGACGCGCTGGCGCAGGTGGTCATCGACATCAGCAACCGGCCCCACCTGGAGTACCGGGCAGCGTACCCGTCGCCGGTGGTCGGGCAGTTTCCCACCGAGCTGGTGCACGAGTTTCTCTGGAAGTTCGCCCTGGAGGCGCGGATCAACCTGCACGTAATCCTGCACTACGGCCACAATACGCACCACATGATCGAAGCCATTTTCAAAGCGCTCGGCCGCGCCCTGGACGAAGCGACGACGATCGATCCGCGCGTCAAAGGCGTACCGTCCACCAAAGGGGTTTTGTGACGATGATCGGCATTATCGACTACGGCATGGGCAATCTGTACAGCTTGAGCAAAGCGCTGGAACGGCTCGGATACGCCTATGAGTTCGTCTCCCGCCCGGAGCGGCTGGACGACTTTGCGGGCGTGATCCTGCCGGGAGTCGGGGCGTTTGGCGACGCGATGGCCAACATCCGCCGGCTTGGACTGGAGGAGGGCATTCGCGCGTACGCGGCGTCCGTCCGGCCGGTTCTCGGCATCTGCCTCGGCATGCAGCTCCTGTTTGAAAAAAGCGAAGAGCACGGCACGCACACCGGCCTCTCCCTGTTGGGCGGGGAAGCGGTCCGTTTCCGCGGCGACTACAAGGTGCCGCACATGGGCTGGAACCAACTGCAGGTGAAGCAGGAGCACCCTCTCCTGGAAGGCGTGCAGAGCGGGGATTACGTCTACTTTGTTCACTCCTACCATGTGCGGGTGAGCGATCCGACCGTGCTGTTGGCGACCAGCGACTACCATCAGGACGTCACCGCCATCGTCGGGCGGGACAACGTGTTCGGCATGCAGTTTCATCCGGAAAAGAGCGGCGACACCGGCATGCGGCTGCTGCGCAACTTTGCCGGACGGTGCGAGGGGGGAAAGGCATGAGGTTTACGATCTATCCGGCTATCGATATTCGCGGCGGCAAATGCGTGCGGCTGTTCCAGGGTGACTACGCGCAGGAGACGGTGTACGCCGATTCGCCGCTGGAGATGGCCCGCCAGTGGGTGGCCCAGGGAGCGTCCTGGCTGCACCTGGTCGACCTGGACGGGGCCAAGGAGGGACAGCCGGTCAACGGCGAACTGATCAAGGAGATCGCCCGCACCGTGCCGGTACCGGTGCAGGTGGGCGGCGGCATCCGCACGGAAGGGCAGATTGCCGGCTATCTCGAGGCGGGGGTCGCCCGCGTCATTCTCGGCACGGCCGCCATTGAGGACGAACCGTTTACGGAACGGATTTTGCGCCGGTACGGGAACAGCGTGGCGATCGGCCTGGACTGCCGCAACGGCATGGTAGCCACCCGCGGCTGGCTGACCACGACGGACGTGTCGGCGGTGGAGCTGGCGAAGCGGCTGGTTTCGTACGGCGCGGAGACGTTCATCTACACGGACATCGCCCGGGACGGCACGCTGACCGGCCCCAACGTGGAGGAGATCGCCGGGCTGGCGAAAGCCACCGGCAAATCGGTGATCGCTTCGGGCGGCGTAAGCGCGCTGGACGATCTGCTGACGCTCGCTGCCTGCACGGCGGACGGCGTCTCGGGGGCGATTGTCGGCAAAGCCCTCTACACGGGCGCGTTCACCTTGGCGGAAGCGTTATCCCGGATGGAGGAGCGTGAGTAGCATGCTGGCCAAGCGCATCATTCCCTGTCTGGACGTAAAAGACGGCCGGGTCGTCAAAGGGGTGCAGTTCGTCGGACTGCGGGACGCCGGGGACCCGGTGGAGCTGGCGAAAAAGTACAGCGAAGAAGGGGCGGACGAGCTGGTCTTCCTCGACATCTCCGCCTCCCACGAAGGGCGCAAGACGATGGTGGACGTGATCGAACGGACGGCGGCCAACATCACGATTCCCTTTACCGTCGGCGGCGGGATCAACAGCGTGGAGGACATGAAGCGCATCCTGCGCGCCGGAGCGGATAAAATCTCGCTCAACACGGCGGCGGTGCTGCGGCCGGAGCTGATCCGCGAAGGGGCGACGGTGTTCGGCTCCCAGTGTGTCGTGGTCGCCATCGACGCCCGCCGTGTCGGCCCCGGCCGCTGGGAAGTGTACACCCACGGCGGACGCAACGCCACGGGCCGGGACGTGATCGACTGGGCGCGGGAGGCGGAAGCGCTCGGCGCCGGCGAGATTCTGCTCACCAGCATGGACGACGACGGCGAAAAGAAAGGCTTCGGCGTGGAGCTGACGCGGCTGGTCTCGGAGGCGGTCGGCATTCCGGTGATCGCGTCCGGCGGCGCGGGAGCGCGGGAGCATTTCTACGACGTGCTGACGGAGGGCAAGGCGGACGCCGCCCTGGCCGCGTCCATTTTCCACTACGAAGAGACATCGATTCAGGCGGTCAAAGAGTACCTGCTTGCGAAAGGAGTTGTCGTGCGGCCATGACCCAAACCATTCCCTGGGAGCAATTGCGCTTTGACGAAAACGGGCTGATTCCTGCCATCGTGCAGGACGCGGTAAGCAAAGAGGTGCTGACGCTCGCCTACATGAACAAAGAGTCGCTGGCGAAGTCGCTGGAGACAGGAGAGACGTGGTTCTGGAGTCGTTCGCGGCAGGAACTGTGGCACAAAGGAGCCACGTCCGGCCACACCCAGCGGATTGTGTCCATGCGGTACGACTGTGACGGAGACGCCCTGGTCGTGCAGGTCGTGCCCCACGGCCCCGCCTGCCACACCGGTTCGTACACCTGCTTTGGCGGGGCGATCGCGTACGGAGGGGAAGCGGCGGAGGGAGCGGAGCAGGCGCCCGTCCCTGACCGGTTTGCGATCCTGAACGAGCTGGAGCGGCTGATCGCCTCCCGCGAGGCGGAACGGCCGGAAGGGGCGTACACCACGTATCTGTTTGAAAAGGGCGTCGACAAGATTTTGAAAAAAGTAGGAGAGGAAGCGGCGGAGGTAATCATCGCCGCCAAGAACCGCAGCCACGACGAACTGCGATACGAGGCGGCCGACCTGATCTACCACCTGCTGGTTCTCCTGCGGGAGCAAAAGCTGCCGCTCGACGACGTGCTGGCCGAACTGCGGCGGAGACGTTGACGCCACACGACCACTCCCTTTGCCGGGGAGTGGTTTTTTGCTAGAATGGAAACATCCGCCGAAGGGAAAGGAGTGGTGTTTATGCAGCATATCTTGAATGATTTTGCAAGCGCTTTCGCATACATCATTTCGAAAGGCGGGGATCCGATTGATCAAAGGAGAGCGAGTGGAGCTGCGCCCGGTCACGGAAGCGGACCTGGTGCGGCTGTTTGAATGGCGAAACGACGAGGAAGTGGCCAGGTGGGCGACCGGTTCGGAGGCGGCCGAATACAGCAACCTGCCGCTGGAATCGCTGCGGGCGATGTACGCGGAGGCCGTGCGCAGCACGCGTCCGTCTGACAATTTGCGCGGGTGCGTATTTTCTGTCTACACCCTGGACGGCGTGCATATCGGCACATGCGATTACCGCGACGTCCGGCCTGATCCCAAGCAAACCGACGACAGAAGCGATGGATCAGACAGGCGGCGGACATGGCGGCTGAGATGTTACACAACAACTGACCGCTCACACACCTGCACGATGGGACACCTACAGGAGAAAACGCCGGTACGATGGGGGCCTCTGCCAGGCAGGGGCCTCTTCCGGTTGGCGGCCGTGTGAAAGACGAAGCGACGAAAGGAGGACAGCGCTGTGAACCGACGATGGTGGGCCATCGCCCTGCTGGCTTTGGTCTGGCTGTATCCCGCGAATGCGTCAGCCGGCGACGTGCTGCGGGTCGTCTTTGACAAGGAGCTGCCCCCGTTTTCCTACACGGACGAACACGGCGACGTCTCCGGGTTTAACGTCGACTTGATCCGGGCCATCGCCGAGCAAAACGGCTTCGAGCTGGAGTTCGTGCCGCTGGAGTGGGAGGATGCCGTCTCCTACCTGCTGCACGGCAAAGCGGATGTCCTGCTGGGGATGAAATACACCAGCCGGTACGATCGGGTCGTCGACTTCAGCGAATCGTTTTTCACCATGTCGGAGGTGCTGCTGGTTCCGAAAGCCGACAGCGACATCTACACCCTGAACCACTTGAAGGAAAAGGTGGTGGCGGTGCAGCGGGGGAATACCGGCATGGATCTGGTGCAGGACATCCGCAGGGTGAAACTGCTCGTCTCCTTCAACCAGCGGGACGCCCTGGACAATCTGATGCGGGGGAGAGCAGACGCGTTTATCGGCAACCGCTGGACCGCCGCCTACTTCCTCGACAAGGCGGGCAGGCGCGACGACTTTGTGATGCGTTCCGGCCTGATCAACCCGACCGACTACGCCTTTGCCGTTCGGGAGGGCAACTACGAGCTGCTGGACAAGCTGAACAAAGGACTGAACCAACTGTACCGGGACGGCACCTATACGCGGCTGTACAGCCAGTACTTTGAACCGTATTCGCCGCATGTCACCGACTGGTGGCGAAAACTGGTCATCGCCCTGGTGATCGCGATGGCGATCGTGGTTGTGACGCTGGTGACCATTTTTACCTGGAACAAACGGCTGCAGGAGGAAGTGCGACGGCAGACGGCGGCGTTGGCCGACCTGCTGGCGTTTCAGCGCAAGGTGCTGGACAACACGGAGAGCGCCATCCTCTCGCTGGACGTGAGCGGCCACGTGACGCTGGTCAATCAGGTGGCCCGCCGGCTGCTGTCCTTGTCCGACGACGTGTTGGGCCGCCACATCTCCTCCCTCTTGCCGCAATTGCCGCTGGAGACGCCGCTGGAGCAGTTGGCCCCTCGTCAGTACGAAGGGGAGTTTCAGTGGGAGCCCGGCTCCATCCGCGTCTTTCACTACTACATGGCGCCGTTTGCCAACGCGTCCCACGAGCACGTGGGATGGATCGTCAGCCTGCAGGACCGGACGGAGCAGAAGCGGCTGCAGGCCCGGCTGGTCGCCCAGGAAAAGATGCGGGCGCTCGGCCAGTTGGTGGCAGGCATCGCCCACGAGCTGCGCAATCCGCTGACCGCGATCAAGACGTTCGTCGAGCTGCTTCCGAAAAAGCTGGACGACGAGCGCTTCCGGGCGGAGCTGCTGCGGTACGTGCCGGAAGAGATGGAGCGGATGAACCGCATTTTGGAGGACCTGCTGGACTACTCCCGTGCCAAGCCGCTGCAGATGCAGAACGTCGAGCTGCGGGAGCTGGTCGGCTCCGTGCTGGGCCTGTTTGCCAGACGGATGGAGCGCGAGCAGGTGGAGGTGGTCGTGGAGGTGCCCGGCGAGCTGGTGATTCGAGCCGACCGCGCCCGGGTGAAGCAGGTGCTGATCAACCTGGTGATGAATGCGCTGGAAGCGATGGCGGCCAGCCCCCGCAAGCGCCTGACCATCCGTGCTGGCGGCGGGGCGGGCGGCGTGGAACTGGCGGTGGGCGACACCGGGGAAGGAATGGACCCGGAGGAGCTGCCCCACCTGTTCCAGCCGTTTTATACGACCAAAGCCCAGGGAATCGGCCTGGGGCTCTACCTGAGCGACAGGATCATGCGGGAGCACGGCGGCCGCATCGAGGCAAACAGCGCGAAGGGGAAGGGAACCACGTTTACGCTATGGTTTGAACGACAGGAAAAGGAGGAGAGCCATGCCCAACTTGCTCATCGTGGATGATGAACCGGCCATCTGCGCCTCGCTGTCGTTTGCGCTGGAAGACGATTACACGGTCTGGACGGCCGGGGACGAGCCGAGCGCGCTGGCCGTCGTCCAGCAGGAAGCGATCGACTGCGTCCTGCTGGACTTGAACCTGGGACACACGTGCGGCCTGGATTTGCTCGCCAAGCTGAAAGGCGTCAAGCCGGATGTGACCGTGATCATGATGACGGCGTACGGCACGATCGAATCCTCCGTCGCCGCCATGAAGGCCGGCGCCTACCACTACCTGACCAAGCCGCTGCACCTGGACGAGGTCAGGCTGCTTTTAAACAAGGCGCTGGAATTTCAGCATCTGCACCGGCAGGTAAAGGTGCTGAGCGAAGCGGTCAAGCAGCAGCAGTCGTACGCCGGGCTCATCGGCAAAAGCCAGCCGATGCAAAAGCTCTACCAGTTGATCGAGAAAGTGAAGGACATCACCTCCAGCATCCTGATCACCGGCGAAAGCGGAACGGGCAAGGAACTGGTAGCCCGGGCCGTCCACTTTCAGGGAAATCGCAGACACGCGCCGTTTTCGGTGGTCAACTGCGCCGCCATCCCGGAGCAGCTCCTGGAAAGCGAGCTGTTCGGCTACGAAAAGGGGGCCTTTACCGGGGCGTTTCAGCGTAAAATCGGACTGTTTGAGCGCTCGCACGGCGGCACGGTGTTTCTCGACGAGATCGGGGAAATGCCGCTGGCCCTGCAGGCCAAGCTGCTGCGCGTCATTCAGGAGCGGACGGTGACGCCGCTCGGCGGTTACGAGGCAAAAGAGGTGGATATCCGCATCATCGCCGCCACCAACCGGAATCTGGAGGAGGAAGTGGCGCGGGGAGCGTTTCGCGAAGACCTGTTTTACCGCCTCAACGTCATCCCGATCCGCACTCCGGCGCTGCGGGAGCGGCGCGAGGACATCCCGCTTTTGATCGAACACTTCCTCGACCTGTACGCCGTCAATCTGGGCAAGGGAAAGAAAGTGTGCAGCCCGGAGGCGCTCAAACGGTTGTACGCCTACTCCTATCCGGGCAACGTGCGGGAGCTGGCCAACATCGTCGAGTACGCGGTCGCCCTTTCTCAGGGAGAGATCATCACGACAGAGGACCTGCCGTTTTCCGTCAGCGAGCGGCCATCAGGCAGCCGGACGGCCCCTGCCGGACAGGAGGGCGTCTTTATCCCGGCCGGCATGTCCCTGGAGGAGGCGGAGCGGCGGATCATTCTCTACACCCTGGAGCGAAACGGCGGCCACCGGAAAAAGACGGCGGACCAGTTGGGCATCAGCGAGCGGGGGCTGCGGCAAAAATTGAAACAATACCTGGAATCGGAGTCATTCTCGTAATCCATTGTCGAACCGGCAAAAAATTCCGTGCGGGCGGGATTTTTTTGCCGGTTTTTCGTGGGCGGCGGCAGGAAAAACGGCAAAATTCGTCGTGTTTCGGCATGTGTGTCAGTTGGCACGGCATTTGCTTGCAAGTAGGGGTGTAAACGGTTTCAAACCAGAAAAGGGGGAATTGTCGTGTTGAAGAAAATGCTGACCATCTTGTCTTCCACGCTGCTGGTGCTCTCCGTGGCGGCCTGCAGCAGCCAATCTTCGCCTGCGCCGGGAGGGGGCAGTGCATCCGGCGGCGCTGCCGAGCAGAAGTTTTTGACCATCGCCACCGGGGGAAGCTCCGGTCCGTACTACACGATCGGCGGCGCGATGGCCAAGATCTACAAGGACAAGCTGGGCTACAACGCATCCGTCCAATCCACCGGCGCGTCCGTGGAAAACATCAACCTGCTGAAGACCAAAAAGGCGGACATGGCGTTCGTCATGTCGGACGTGGCCTCGTTTGCCTACAACGGCCAGGAAAACTTCAAGGATACCGGCGCCGTCAAGGACCTGAAGGCCATGGCCGGCCTGTATCTCAACTACGTGCAGATCGTCACGCTGAAAGACCGCAACATCAAATCCGTGGCTGACCTGAAAGGCAAGCGCGTCGGCGTGGGCGCTCCCAACTCCGGGGTGGAGGTAAACGCGCGGATGGTGCTGGCCGGGCACGGCCTCACCTACAACGACATCAAGGCGGACTACCTCTCTTATGCCGAGGCGGTCGAGCAGTTGAAGAACAACACGATCGACGCCGCCTTCGTCACATCCGGTCTGCCGAACTCCACGGTGATCGACCTGATGACCACCAAGGACGTGGAGATCGTGCCGATCAAAAAGGAAGACGTGGAGAAAATGGCGCAGCAGTTCCCGTTCTTCGTGTCGGCGGAAATTCCGGCGGGCTTGTACAAAAACGACCAGCCGGTGCCGACCGCCGCGATTCGCAACTTGATGCTGGTTCGCGGCGACTTGTCTGACGATCAGGTGTACAAGCTGACCAAGGCCTTCTTTGAAAACCTCGACACGCTGAAGGGCGCCCACAGCGCCGCGAAGGAGATCGACCCGAAGGAAGCGGGCAATAATCTGGTGGTGCCGCTCCATCCGGGGGCCGAAAAATACTACAAGGAAATCGGCGCTCTCAACTAATCCGGATCATTTTGAAAACCGATTCGCCAGGGATGCGGGAGGGATGACGGCATGAAGAGACGGGCGATGTGCGTGTTCCTCCTCGTTGTGGGGCTCGTCCTGACAGGGCCCCACCCCTTTTTGCTGCTGAAGGACTTTCAGCGGCAGGAGATCATCGGAGCGGTGCCGCTCGGGATGGACGACCGCTTTGAGATGGAATGGGTTCATTCGGTGGAGCTGACCCCGTGGCGGGAAACGTACCGGGTCCATTGGCTGCGCGGCATGGAGCTGGCCGAGACCTCGTTTCAATCGTTTGGAGCGGGCGTTCCGACCGCGTTTGCCGACGCGGTTGTCGCGGTCCACGACGGCTGGATCACGGTATCCGGACTGCACGAACAGCGGGACAGCGTCCTGTATGTCATCTCCCGGAAGGATTACAAGCTGACCGCGGGAGGCCAACAGTGGAAATTATCCGAAGTATTGCCGATGGGTACGTCGTTGGAGCTGTCAGTCAAGTGGTTCCCGTGGTGGTACCGGTATCTATACAGGTTGAAGCAGAAAGGAAGTGACGTGTAGGTGAGCACGCAGGCAAACCTGCCCAACCAGGAGGAAATCCGCTTGAACGAGAGCAAGGCCCAGGCTGTCCTGGAGGAGTACGACATGGAAGCCCGCTACCGCGTGTTTGAGAAAAAGTGGCTGCGCCTCCTGGTCTCCGGTGTGGCGATCGCTTTCGCCCTGTATCACTTGTACGCCGCGTACGCGATTCCGTTTGTGACCTTGAAGCATCGGTCGCTGCACGTGGCCATCGTGTTATGCCTCATCTTTTTGCTGTACCCGGGCCGAAAAAAGGCGTCCCGCAAACATCTGTCGCTTCTGGACGCGGTGTTGGCCGTAGTGTCGTTGGGCACGGCCGGCTATATTTTTATCTATTACCTGGACATCGTCAACCGCGGAGGGATTCCGTCTGCGCTGGACGTGACCTTTGCCACGATCACCTGTCTCCTGGTGCTGGAAGCGTCCCGCCGCGTGGCCGGCTGGGAGCTGACGGCGATGGCCGCCATTTTTGTCGCGTACGCCTATCTCGGTCCGTACCTGCCGGGCGAATTTGGCCACAGGGGGTATACGCTGAGCGATATCTTCAACTACATGTACGTGACGACGGAAGGGATTTTTGGCGACGCCATCGCGGTATCCGCGTCGTTCATCATTCTGTTCATCATCTTTGGCGCGTTTCTCTCCAAATCCGGCATGGGCACCCTGTTTAACGACCTGTCGCTGGCACTGGCCGGCAGCAGCAAGGGCGGTCCGGCCAAAGTAGGGGTGATTGCCAGCGCGGTCCACGGGTCGATCAACGGCTCGGCCGTCGCCAGCGTGGTGACGACCGGTTCCTTTACGATTCCGATGATGAAGCGCGTCGGCTACAAGCCGGAGTTCGCCGCGGCAGTGGAAGCAACGGCTGCCGTGGGCGGTCAAATCCTCCCGCCGGTCATGGGAGCGGCCGCTTTCATCATGGCCGAGACGCTGGGGGTGCCGTACGTCACGATTGCCATCGCGGCGCTGATTCCGGCGGTGATGTATTACTTCGGCCTGCTCGTCCAGGTGCACCTGCGCGCGGACCGCGACAACCTGCAAGGGCTGAGCAGGGACGAACTGCCGAAGGTAAAGGACGTCCTTCGCGAGCGCGGGCATCTGCTGCTGCCCCTGATCCTGCTGGTGGCGCTGCTGATGATGGGCTACACGCCCACGCTCGTGGCGGTGGTAACGATCGTGGCTACCGTGATCATCGCCGCGCTGCGCCCGTCCAGCCGGATGGGGTTCCGCGACATTCTGGCAGCGCTGGAAACCGGCGTGCGCGATACGCTGGGCGTGGCGGCCGCCTGCGCGTCCGTCGGGATTACCGTAGGCGTGTTCAGCCTCACCGGCCTGGGTCTGAAACTGGCCAACATCATCCTGATGATGGGCTCGGGCAGCCTGTTCATGACGCTGTTTTTCACGATGATCGCCTCCATCATTCTGGGGCTTGGCCTGCCGTCGATCCCGTGCTACATCATCACCGCGACGATGGCGGCGCCGGCGCTGTCCACGTTCGGCGTCGACCCGCTGGCGTCCCATCTGTTTGTCTTTTACTTTGGAGCGATTGCCAATCTGACGCCGCCCATTGCGCTGGCCGCATTTGCCGGAGCGGGGATTGCCGGTTCCGATCCGCAGCGGACCGGCTGGATCTCCTGCAAGCTGGCGCTGGCCGGGTTTATCGTCCCGTTTATCTTCATCTACAAACCGGGCCTGATGATCCTCAACTCCAGCGTGCTGGACATCGCCGTTGCTGCCGTCACCACCATTCTGGCCGTCCTGGCGCTGGCTGCCGCCACCGAAGGGTTCCTGTTAACCAGGCTGAACTGGGCGATGCGCCTGGTCTTGATCGGGGCAGGCGTTCTGCTGATCTTCCCGGAAGCCGTCTACATGGGCACTGGACTGGCGGCGATGGTCGCCGTACTGATGTATCAATTTCTCAAAAAGCGCGGTGCCGTTTCCATACAGGCTTGAGGATGAACGTTCCTTTTTCGTATGGAAGCTGCAGCAGAGGCACAGTGTCCCCTCCACGAACAGGAGGGGACATTCCTTTTGTCACCACCCGTTTTTGACACAAAAAAACTTTTAAAATTACCCTTGATTTTGTTTTTGTAATGTGATAGATTATTCCTTGTCGCCGATGAGCGATGACGAAATGAGAGAAACGATCTCGAAGATTGATAGAAAAAAGATCTTGACTCTCGAAAGTCGAATGTGATATAGTAGCAAATGTTCGACACGAAATGCTCCTTGAAAACTGAACAGCGAAAGCGTTGAACGAGCCTAGCAATTCTTTTTCTTGAAGCTAATGATTCAACTCAACTTTATTGGAGAGTTTGATCCTGGCTCAGGACGAACGCTGGCGGCGTGCCTAATACATGCAAGTCGAGCGGACCTGTTTGGAGCTTGCTTCAGACAGGTTAGCGGCGGACGGGTGAGTAACACGTAGGCAACCTGCCCGCAAGACCGGGATAACGTAGGGAAACTTACGCTAATACCGGATAGGGCATCCTCTCGCATGAGAGGGTGCGGAAAGGTGGCGCAAGCTACCACTTGCGGATGGGCCTGCGGCGCATTAGCTAG
>NZ_KE695652.1:23290-535183 GCF_000454065.1 Brevibacillus thermoruber 423 | reverse complement strand
GGATATATTCGCTAAGGGTGGGTCATTTTCATTCCGGCGAACCTGGGTCAATTATATCCCGGCGGTGACAATTGAAGATGACGTTTACCGGGAGTTATGGATCGATGAACCACCTCCTCCCCCTTTAAAGGCGATGGATAAACATGGACACGTATTGTATCTGGGCAGTTTGTCCAAAACGTTAAGCCCAGGTTTAAGGATCGGTTGGATTGTTGGTCCTGAACCTGTCATTGATCGATTATCCGATATTAAAATGCAAATCGACTATGGTTCTAGTTCGTTATCTCAAAGAGTCGCTGCTGAATGGTTAACAAGCGGGTTATATGAGCAGCACCTTGTGTTTGTACGGGAACAGCTTAGAACACGGCGGACAATCGTTTTGGATGCTTTAGAAACGTATTTACATGATATAGCGACATGGAATGTACCGCAGGGCGGGTTTTTTATTTGGTTAAAAATACTACCAAAACTATCGATGAGGGAGCTTTACGTAAAGGCTTTATCTGAAGGCATTCTGCTTAACCCGGGGAATATTTATGGCCAAGAGTCCAACCGTTATCTTCGCCTCTCTTATGGCTATGCTCCATTAGAAGATTTGAAGCAGGGAATCTACCGGATTAGTCGAATCATTCGAGAACTGGCAAAAAGTTAATGAAACTCCTCAACCATGTCTCTTTCGGGAAGAGAACCATGTAAACCGTTACGGTTCAGCGTTTACTTGCAGGTTATCCCAAACCGATAAAATAAAAGCCGATGATTCCTTGGCGTAGGAAAAATCGGCTTTCTTCATGTCGAATTTGCTTACCTTTCATTTCTCCTCAATCACTTCACTCCATTTCATAGGATGAGCAACTTGTTATATGTCCCTGATCGTAACAGTTATCCTTGTTGTCGGTTGGCATTTTCCTTTCAGACCAATAATGTCAGCGGCCGCCACCGGATTCAGAACCTTTTTTCCATTTCCATTCAATCTCAATCCGGCTACTCCTTATCCTGTACATCCAGTATTCGCGTGGAACGGCCGCTCCTCCACCTACTCTTTCTCATGGTCGGCATGCTTGTTCCCCCGTAAGTAGCTGTCATGATCATGCCCCGCTTCTGCATCCCCTATCGCCAAAATCGATAACCATCCTCATCCCACCACCCCGCGATCCAGCGCCCGATACCGGATCGCTTCCGCCACATGGGCGGCCTCGATCTGCTCCGCTCCCGCCAGGTCGGCGATGGTGCGGGCCACCTTGACGATCCGGTTGTAGGCGCGGGCGCTCAGGCCGAGCGTTTCAAAAGCGAGCTGCAGCAGCTTCTGCCCCTCTCTGTCCAGGCCGGCATACCGGCGCAGCTCCTCTCCGTTCATCGCGCTGTTGAAAGGAGCGCCGGGGCGGTGCCGGTAACGCTCGCATTGAATGGCCCTCGCCGCTTCTACTCTGCGGCGGATCTCTTCGGATGATTCCGCCTGCGGCCGCTCCTGCAGCAGCGTTACCGGCACCCGGGGAACTTCCAGATGCAGGTCGATCCGGTCAAGCAGCGGGCCGGACAATTTCGACCGATACTTTTGGATCTGCTGCGGCGTGCAGGTGCATTCGCGCTGGTCGCGGGAGCCGTAGAAGCCGCAGGGACACGGATTCATCGATCCCACCAGAAGGAAGCGAGCGGGAAACGTAAACACCTGTCTCGACCGCCCGATCGTCACCACGCCCGCTTCCAACGGCTGTCTGAGCACCTCCAGCACGTGGCGGGAGAACTCCGGCAGCTCGTCCAGGAACAAAATGCCGCCGTGAGCCAGACTGCACTCTCCAGGGCGCGGAATCTGTCCGCCTCCCCCGATCAGGGCGGCAGCCGTGATCGTATGGTGCGGCGAGCGGAATGGCCGCTCGCGGATCAGACCGCTGTTCCGCGTCAACTGGCCGGCGATGCTGTAGATCTTGGTCACGTCGTACGACTCGTCCATGGTCATGTCCGGCATGATGGAGGGCAGACAGGTGGCAAGCATGGTCTTGCCGGAGCCGGGAGGGCCGACCAGCAGCACGTTGTGGTACATTGTCCAGCATTAGCGAATGGACTTCACGACACCGAACCGCGTAGCTTTGATGGCCGCGGCGTACTTCGGTAGTGCGTCAACCAGCGTTTGGCGTGTCGCGGTTACCTCGTCGAGTGCATTGATACTTACGAAAACCTCTCCGCGATTAAACATTACGTCGAAGCGGACCATCTCCCGCACTTCCTCTTCCGTGTAATCCCTAGCTTTTAACGTACGAACACGTTCGATATATTGATCGATTCGTGCGATTTCCATCATGATTTCGTCATTGGTCCGACTAGCCTCCGCGATCCTAGCGGTCAAAGCAGTAAGCTGGCGGTCGATCTCTGTTGTCTTCTCCGCGAGCATCTCTTTGTCGAACGATCCGTCGAGGTATAAGTCGAGAAGACGCGTTTTCTTCTGACGAAGGTCATCCGCCTGTTTGTTCAGTTCAGCGACAAGCGCAGATTTATCCTGGTCGATTGAGGCGGCAAGCTCCTCACGCAATACTGCTAAGCGTTCAAGGGTACTGGTTTTGTTCCGCTCAATAATGCCAGGCAACTCCGCGGTCACCTCGGATACAATCTCGTTAAGACGCGCCTCGTTGACGTTAGGCGAATCGCACGCTGCAAGTCCTCGCGCCTTTTTCGTAGCACAGTTATAATAGAAGCGGCCATTGTCTACATTCCGACGATAGTTGGCCCCACATTTACCGCATCGAATTTTACCGGCATATAACGAGCGTCCCTTGTGGACCCCGCGTTGTAAGCCCGTATGAACTTTGCCGTCGCGGATAGCTTGTACACGCTCAAACTGTTCGCGATCAATAATTGCCGGGATCACACCCTCGTGAATGACCCACTCCTCGCGTGGCCGCAATCTGTGCGTCCTGTGCTTTTGAAAGACGATACCTGAATCATACTTGTTCCGGACGAGGATACCCGCATATTTTTCGTTACCCAACATACGACTGATAGTTGACTTCTGAAATTCGCGGCCTTCACGCGTACGATACCCCTTCTCGCGGAAGATGTTAAGGATACGCCGGATGCCTTCGCCGCGCTCGTATAAGTCGAAAAGCTCGCGGACGATAGCGGCCTCTTCCGGTATGATTTCCAAGCGATTCTCGCCCGGATAATACTTATACCCAAACAAACGATCCGCAGTGTATATCTGGCCACGTTGAGCCGACATTTTAAGGCCCGCCCGTACTTTTTTCGATTTGTCGATAGACTCCTGTTGATCGAAGTTCATGAACAAATTGAACACGAACTCCCAATCCTCGTCCTTTGTATCGATCCCCTTGTCCAAAAAATGGACGTACACGCCGTTTGCTCGAAGGGCGCGGAGAATCCCCACGACAAGCACGTTGCGCGCGAAACGAGATGTGTTGCGGACGAGGATGCGTCGGAAAAGAGGTTCCCGTGAGGGGTCGGGCTCCCACTCGTCTGTGTCCGCGTATTTTCTTCTTAACCCCGCATCATACAGCATTTGCTCGAATTGTTCGCGGCGGCGCAGGCTCGTACCGGACAGGCCGCGATCAGCGTAGATTAGTACACGATACTTGTCTCCATACTCCTGCTCAAAAAACGCACGCTGTCCTTCAAACGATGTAAGTTGGTCGGTACTCTTCGTTGACACCCGGACATAGGCAGCTATTGTTTCTCGCGTATCCATGGCGGCCCTCACCTCGATCCTAATGTAGTACATAGTCCAGTCTTTACTATAATCGATTTCTCCGCTCATATACAGACCGCGGCTGCTTAGTTACTCCGCATTTTCTTCGACAGATGGTTCTATTCACGCCCAATCCCGCATACGCTAGCTTCAGCAGCGTTTGGGGGAACTACGGCCTTCCTTCGGGAGGGCCTTTTTCGTTTCTATGACGCAAGGTCACTCGGTTACGTGGGTGGAAATAAGTCCTCATACGTAACGTCCGGGTCGCGTTTCCTCGCGGCTTTTAATACTTTCTCGATTGTTGTTCGACGTGGAGCATAGTCCATATCCCCAGCCATACTGCTTATCGTGTCGCGGTTTACCCCACACTCTTCCGCAAACTCTTTGGTGGTTATTCCATTCCGATCCAACCACCGACCGAACGGCGTTCTAAACTTCCCCAAACCAAATCTCACGGATTTTCACCTCAATAAAGTTCTGGACGAGGATTCAGAAAATTAAACCTACGTGCGGAATAAATTCCGCATAAAGTACGAGCTTTCCTGCATCTACTCTACCGAGTGACAGTGAAGCGAGGTGGCGAAGATGATCGGAAGACGAGTGCATTTGACGCCGAGTGACGACGCGCGCGAGAAGCTAATCCGGTTAGCACTTGCTTGCCGGAAACACCCGACTACCCTAGCAAATGAGTTGGTCGAGATGTGCCTTAATCATCCGAACATCGTGGAGTATGTACAGCAAAAACACCGCGTCGAGGGTAAATTTAAGGTCGTTGTCCGTGTTGAGAACGGCAAGGTCATGTACGAATGAAAAAAAAGACCCCGTAATCGGAGTCCTTATCGTGAGATGATCCCGGTATCGATCAAAATCTTCAAGACGAGGATTCCCGTCCCGGTAGCCCCTAACGCATATCCCGCGTACACAAGCAGCGGCATGGCCGTCCCTCCTGTAGTTCGTTTGATCGTAGTGTTTCCATACGAAAGGAGCGATAAACAATGTTTTTGACGGTAACTCTGCCGAAATTTCGACGCGAAAAGTACGAGGTGATCAAATGGGCCGATTTTTTTACCGAAACGGAGAGCGTGCTAACCCCACGCCAAAAGCGCAAGATCACCGCTCTCCTGGCGAGCGCGACAACGGCATACGTGTTACATTTGGAAACCGCGAGCGCCTCGTCGATGTCGGACATGATCGTGAGAGCGTTCGACCCGATAATCGACGTGGTGCAGAGCGTTTCGTACCCGGTATGCTTCCTGATGATCGTGGGCAGCTTTCTCCTCGTAATGATCGGCCAGAAATCGAAGGGAATCGCGATGCTGAAATGGGCCGCGATCGGGTTCGTCGGAGTACAATTTGCCCCCGCGATCATGAAGATTCTTGTCGGCGTGGGCAAAGCGGTATCAGCGGGCGCGAGATAGTTCATCTGCGGATAACGCCGGACAACCGACTTAATAACGAAGCCGTTGAGCAATTCGCTCAGACGTTGTGTATCTATCAGACGCCGCTCGAACGATGGAACGGGCGTAGAATCGACCGGCCACCCTTTGTATCGTTTGAAACCGTATTGAAACGCGGAGATACGTCATTTACCGTTACGGTCCCGCGTGATATATCGCCACTCTGTCGGAAAGCGATCGAAACGGCGTGGCCGAACGTAACGATAACGGAGGTTGACGATCCCCTAACGATTGAGCCAGACGTAACATGTTCGTTAGAGACGCAATACCACTACATGTTCGCGATCAAAGTCGATAGACGGGAAATCTCCCTGCTCTCCTCGTTGCTTGAAACGATAAACTCGCTGGAGGCCGATGACGCAGTATATATCCAAACACTCGCGGTCCCTGCGGAAAAAGATTGGTACACGGGCGCGGCCGAGGCGTACGAGAAGTTCAAAGCCGGTCAAATGCCGCAAAAGCTCTCGTTCAATAAGCGAACGGTCGGGAAAACCGCGCTTAAACTCGCCACGAAGACGGTCCTCGGCGCGATCAGTCTCGTCACCGAGTTAATGACCGGTCAGGAACCGGAGCCGATCGACATTGACGGTGCCGAACGCGCTGCCATACTACGCGATGGTAAGTTGCGTACCGAGACTCTCCAAAAGGTACGCGGCGATGCGTTCGACGTCATAATCCGCATAGGGGTCGCCTGCCCGGACGGTCCCCGTGCGAAAGCGATCATGCGGATGGTGACGATGGCCTTCCGTGAGCTCGACGGAGACAATTATCTTGTAGCACATGAAACGGATCGCGCGAAGACCTGGCGGAAAATGAAGGAACGGTCGACCGGTGTCCGACTCGCGAAGGATTATCTGTCTATTCCGGAGGTCTCCCGCCTCTTCCTTCTTCCTACGCGACCACTACAGGAAAAGTATAAACTCGACAGCGTGAAACTATTGGAGACCGGTCTCCCCGATCTAGTCACCTCCGGCGGAATGAAGCTAGGAGAGGTGACGCATAAAGGCGCGACCCATACCGTGTACATGCCAACGAGTAATTACGACGAACTCTGCTTACCTCACGTCGTAATTGGGCCGATGGGCTGCGGTAAGACCCGCGGATTCGCCGGAAACTTCGTTGTGGAGTCCGTACGGAACGGTTTCGGATGTTTTGCGATTGATCCCGCGAAAGGGCAGATCGGTGACGAGGCCGAGGCCGCGCTCCCTCCGGAGAAGATAAAGCGTATTCGGCTCGGGACCACGCCGTTTGCACTCGACTTCTGTGAGGTTATGCACGCACCGCGGGCTCGGAACCGACTAGCGAACGCGATCATCTCGTTCTTTAATACTGCGGCAGACGACGTACTGCAAACTGCCAGGTTCTTGCGCGCAGCAGTAATGGGGATGAAAACAGGCAAGCTATCGGAAATCATGGAGATATTCGAAAACGAGACGTACTTAGCAGAGGTAATCGCGGATATGCCGCAGGGGATGCACCGGAGGACACTTGAGCAGTTCAAACGGGAAACGCCGCAGATGAAGAACCGGATCGTGTCGCCGATCTACAACCGGCTCGATATGATCCTCGGAGATGAGTACCTTGCGGAGTGTTTAGATTCGGATAACTCGATCGATATGGTCGCGCTAATGAGCGAAAGGAAAGCGGTGATCATCGACGTGCCGAAGAAACTGCTCGGCCCTGACGGGGTAGACATCGTGGTAAACCTACTGTCGGTCAAGATCGATCTCGCTATGACGTTGCGCGAGGAGGAAAAGCAATTCCCCTTCTTTGTGATATTCGATGAGCCGCACCAATTTCTCCGATCCGCTCGTGCCTGGAAAAGCGCCGCGGTTGAGTCGAGGAAATGGCGCGTCGGTTATGTATGGATGTTTCATTCGTGGGAGCAGATACCGAGCGATCTGGCCGAAATCATAAAGAGCGCGGGGCCGCACTTCCACGTCTACCGCGCCAGTAAAAAGACGTTCTACGATTTGAAGGAGGATCTCGCCCCGTTTACCTTAGACGACTACATGAAAATGCCGAAGTGGCACGCGATCAACTCTCTCCGGGTTGGCGATGAGCAGCAAGTCGTGTTCATGGCACATATGACGCCGCCTCCGAGCGAATAAAAGAGAAAAACCGCCTCTACTTAAATCGGGAGACGGTTTTGTACACCTTGCATCCTTATATACAGGGTTTCCGAGCTTATCAGCTATAGCGGTAATATAGTTTCAGACGATGTAGTCTTATAATGCTTCAATTCAACCTTCAACTTCCACCACATCGTCCACATTTTCAAAGGGCTTCGGTTGTGACAAACGGGCGTCCTTAACTTCATCGAAGAAGTCATCGATATACCATACCTCATCTGCGTACTGTTGCAAATCGGTAGATAACCCATGTCTAAAGGCTACCAATATTATCCTCTTACTCAAACCCTCTTGTATGTATTTAACAGTATCTAAAAAGTCACCGTCACCCGTTGAAAGGATCAAGGTATCATATTTATGTTGAAATTTTAAAGCGGCTGTAACAATCCCGACATCGACTCCTTTTTGAGTCAATTTTACGAATTTATGTCCGCAGTCCGGGCATTTTACCTCCGTCTTCTTTAACTCGTAAAGCTCTACCCTAATATTCGGTCCATCCGCACTCTTCATCCATGAATGGAAGGCATTTTGCTGGTCGGTTGCGGGATCCGGAGTTGAGTTAAAGTAGTAAGCAGTTGTCTTATTCCCTAGCATGGACTCAATTTTTTGTCGTAGCTTTTTATAGTCTAAAGTTTTTCCTGGGTAGGTTTTTAGCGATTTATAGATGTATGAACCGTCGATGAGCCAATACACTCCAGACATTACAATTCACCGCCATAATATTAAAAATTTTTAATAGTATACCATTATTTTCTTATAATATCAATACATTCCCTCAATGCCCAGATACTTACCGCAAGGAAACCGAAAATATCAATAGGGCTTATAGGGTTTTCCGTCCCTCCCGAAGATTTCTCGGACGCGACCGTACAAGCGAACGGGCAAATCCGGGAACACGAATGCGACCTCACCGGTCGGTAACGATGTTACCGCGTAAGTTACGCGCACCTCATCAAGTCGGCGGCGAATGTCGGTGGCTTCGCGCCAAGGCACTACGTAATAGAACGATGGTTTCACGTCTAATCACGCTCCTTTCCGTTAGAGCGTAACACGACCGTTTGGGACAAAAAAAAAAATAACGCCCCGGCAACGGAAGTGATCCGCTACCAGGGCGTTCGTTATTCGTTTTTCGCGCGGGCGGCATCGACGCTTGCTTCCGCAAACATGTAGACCGCACACGAGCCAATCGCGCCGATCAACGCGACAACCTTCGTAATGGTATCCGCGTCTGTTCCGAACAGGACGAGAGCGCTCGTCGCTACACCGGCAATCAGCGCCCAAAACTTACGAGAGCCGAGTTTCGCTTTCCAGTCGATCATTTCCGCGTCAACTCCTTCATGACGTAGTCAATCGCGCGGTCGATCAACACGGCGGCCTCCGCGCGCGTTAACGGATCGGTCGGCTTCAGATGGCCTTGCCCGTCGCCTTTCAGCACGCCTTTCTCGTACAGAGAGTCCGCGTGATCCTTGCACCACTCCAGCTCTTTGGGAATGTCCTTGAAGTATTTACTCATCAGATAAACGACCTCCGCTCTTTTGGCTTCCGGGGGCTTAACGCTGCTGCCCACCATCTCTTCCGCAACCTCTCGTTTGAACCGCGCCCACTCGGCCGGATTGTTCACGAACCAGCGGTGACAATCCTTCCAGCCAACGACTTCCTTATGCAACCACAGGTCATTCGCGGTCAGCCCGTACCGTTTCAGCAGTTGGGCCGCCAGCTTCACGGTCGCGCGCCAAGTCTCCGCCGTCATCCGCCCGTCCCAATCCGTATGGCAACACTCAATGCCGATGGTGCAATCGTTAGGGTAACGGGATAGCCGCGTAAGGGCCGCGCTCGTATACGTGGTGCTCCCGACGTGATACGCCATTTCCGTTTCCGGCAGGCATTGAACGATGGACCCGTCGAGGCACACGATATAGTGCGCGGACCCGTAACCGGATTTGCCGTCTTTTCTCCGCTCGAAGAAATTACGGTTGTTGAGCGCGGTACTGCGCGGGTTCGCGACCCAGTGGATGACGACACCTTTTACGCGCTTTAAACGGGTGCCGGGGCGCGAGTACGGGTTTGGCGTCAGGAAGTTAGATTGGACTCGTAGTTCCACGGTTGTCTTCCTCCTCTCTGCGCGGCTCATCGTCAGTCTGCGGTTGTCTCCGGAACTCCTGGACCGCGCGGACACCGTACACGCCGCCTGCAACTGTCATGAGTACCGGCGCGACCATATCGAGGAGCGTAATGTACATCGCGTCGATCGGCCGCCCCATCAAAACGAGAACGAGCCCGATCACAACGAAAACGAAAAAGACGGTCGTGGCCGCGAGTAACAGGTAATCCTTTTCGCTCAGACCGTCTTGATCGTTGAGGAACGTTTTCATCCCGTCACCTCGTCAGAAAATAGATGAGGATGGACCCGATAAAACTCGTGCCCATCCCGATAATGACGCCCCACTTACGCCGGTCGTCCGCTTTGATCTCGGCGATGTCGCGTGCGTTCTCTTGCGCGAGTGCAAGCGCCTCTCTCGACCGTTCGTTTGCGGCGTCGGCCGTTTTCTTGACGTCGGCCATTCCGTCAAGTTTCGTATCCAGCCGCACGAGCCATTCGCGAACGTCCGCCAACTGCGTACGAATCTCTTTCATATCGTCCATACGCGTTATACCTCGTCAGTGCACGTCGGTTCGGCCAGGTGCCCGGCGTCCAACTGGATCAGGACTTGGCGCACGTCGTTCCGAATCAGTTTCGGTACGTCGCAGATCGTTTTGTACCCCTTGACGATCAACGTTGCGTAGATTACAGCCATCTCATTTCCTCCCCCGAGTATGAGTCGTAATAGAAAAAGCGCCACCGCCCGCATTGGCTACGCCTCAGCCTCCGCGTCAAGTAGCGCTTGAACCTCCGCTTTATGCTTATCCGGCACGTCGTCCAGCGTTTTGAGTCCGGCTTTGATTAATCGGTAGTAAATCGTTGCCACTACGGTGTACCTCCCGATTGAAGTGCGAGTAGTTCCTCGTATACTTGCGTGAGCGCAAGCATCAGATCGACGTTTTCGCGTTCCAACTGAGCGACTATTTGTTCTAACGTCTGCTTGCGTTGCTCTTCTTCCTGTTGCGGGGGAGTCAAGTCCCAAACGATCTTTTCCGTGGCTGGATCGACGTGATATGCGTACCGGGCGAATTTATCACGGTCTTGACCGTAGGGGATTCGAAGGCAGCCGACCGTTGACGGGTTGCGACCGGAAAGTACCGTGTATACGGCGAAATCTTCTTCGATTGTTGTTTCGCGGACGTCCCCCGACATTTCGCCAGTATCGACGAGGACGTTTCCGGTTAATTTATCGTAATAAATCTTGCGGCCTACGTTTTGCATGCAAGCACCCTCTCCCTTCTTTATTCATAAGCAAGCCAGTTAACGTAATATGCTGTCGCTGTTGAGGAAGGGTTGTTTATAGTAAAAGATGTACCAGTGGGTTGTGTAGATACGATTGCAAGACCGAACCCCTCCGCAGATGACCAAGTGGAGTACCCGTTAGAACTTATCAGACAAGCATAGTCAGAGCGAAGGGTGCTGGCAGATGTAGAAGAACTCGTGTGGTAGGATATAATGATAGTCTTTGGTATGAAGCTCAGGCCCGAGATTGTCTGACTTGATTGTGGGGCCAGGGTGCCAATATTCCCCGTTCCCCATCGTTTACCTTCAATGACATTGCCGACCACACCAAAGATGTTGATTCCACTCCTGATATTGGAAGCAACTAAATCCGGGTCGCCTAGTACAGTGATTGCTCCGTCATAAATCCCGGCTTGTAGCACTTGGTTTGTCGTCCCTGGTGTGATCGTCTGTGCGGAGGTCGCCCGTACCGGCAGCGTCCCGACCTTATCGTTACCATCCGCGTTACTGAACGTTTTCCCCGCGCGAACATCGCTTGGTTGCGCGTCTCCCACGAGTTTCTTTCCGACGCCAATCCCGTGTGCCCGGAGTACATTCGTAATGTCCACTCGGCCGTCCTCCTTTCGTTAGCTTACGGCAGGCACCGCGTCGATTACGTTGCCGTCCGTATCGTACGTCAGCGTCCAAGTGATCGTTTTGACCACCGTTGCCCCCGAAGCATCATAAAAGCGCCAGGTATCCGTTGTGTAGTTCGGAGACGTTCCGCCACTGAGCGTAGACTTCATGTATAGCGTGCCGTCACCACGCTTATAATTGACCACCGTATAGATGCCTTTCGCATCCTTTGTAGACGTATCGACTTGTTTCCGGTAGTTCCCGAGCGCGGCGTCGATTGCCGCAAAGTTCTCGTTGAACTCGAGGCGGCTCACTTGATCAGTACCAGCCCACGAATGGAGGCCTAAGTGCGTCGTTTTATACGTACTCAACCGCTGTCACTCCTTAGTTAAAAGTTGCCGTTTCAAACTGGTCCCACGTCATTGTATCCGCCGTATCGAACGTGACGGTCGCGGCATCCAAATCCGTCCATTTCACGGACGAGAACGTGAATGTAACCGCAATGTGCGCAGGAACCACGTCCTGTATTACCCGCTTGAACTCGTCCAGATTCGGAGGAATCCCGTTCGTTCCTACACCGTTAATAATGATCTCGTAATTGGCGGGATTCTCCGTGATTTCCACGTTGTAATAGGCTTGCGCCAGATTCCGCAACATGGCGAGCGTCGTCGTACCCGTTGCGCGTTGTTTCGCTTTTATCGCGGCCCGCCGTTGTTCGATCGTCTTAGTCGGATCGGTTGGAATTCCGTAGAGGCGCTCCCACCGGTCGAGAGCATACGTGGCGTAATCAACGAAAAACTGATCGAGTACCGATTGGATTTCCGCGTTGAGCACCTGCAACTCCGCTGCCTCGCGATCAATCAGGTTCGCAACAACGCGAGAGTCGTCGTAATACTTCGGCAGGTAATCGCGCATATCACGCGCAAGATTCCGTTTGTACGCGTAGACGGACGCTTCGGCCGCCGTCTCTACGTTAATCGCGGCTGCGCCGATATCGATGCGGACGCCGTTGCCGGTCAATGACGTGGTGACCGCGATGTTACCTGCGCCTATGAAATTGCCGATCTCATCCCACGTAAACTGACCCATCGTATCCCACGCGAATAATTCCGCGCGGTTAAAATCAACGCTAGAAGCCACGCGACCACCCCCGGTTCATTACGATACCGTCACGGTCAGATAGCCGCGCGGCAACTTGAACTGACCACCCGCCGGGATCGTTTTACTCGCGGTAAGTGGTCCGTGATACAAGAGGTTGCCGCCCGTGGATGCGTCGTAAATACCGAAATGGGTTATCGTGCCCCAATCGGTTGTTGCGATGGGAAACAAAATGTCGGCACTATTCGAAGTCGCCCCGTTATTCGGCGCGTCAAATCCAATCTGTTGTCGTGCGTAGCCTCCGCCTGTTACCTCGTTACCCACGCCTGCGTCCGTTGGGTCGGTCGTGAACAACGCGAGGAAAACTTGTGGAGGCGGCGTGTACGCCATGCCGTTTAGCGTAATGTTAAGGATCAATTCCTCTGTATAGTTGCTGGCTCCGGACATTCCTTAGCCTCCTTACGTAAATGTGACGGTACCCTTAACGGCTACTTGACCGTCCGGGACCGTAATGTTACCGGTGCCTCCGTTGATAGTCAGGTTCGCGTAGTCCGTTACGCCCTCCGTATCGAGGATAATGTTCGCGATCCGTGACAGACGCACCGGCTCGTTTTTGAACGCGATGGACTTGAGGTATTCGACGATCCCGGCCTCAATCGTCGGCTGTATGCTTTCTACCGCATACCCGCTTTCTAGCGTCAAGGTCGCGGATACGTTAATCGGAAGCTCCGTCGCGCCGACCACCGTCACCGTCGCGCCAATAGGCCGTACCGACTCGATATACGCGGCCACGTCGTCAATGACCGCCTGCGTCGGCGTCGTTCGCTCGGAGTCGATTAGCACGACTTTTACCGTGCCGTTCCCGTTCCATAACGGATACACTTTCGCGTCACCGACCCCCGGACGCTCTAACGCCCACTGACGGTACGCCGCCGCGTTCCCGCTCGTGGCGGGCGTCCGTACACGGTCGAGATAGCGCGCGAGGAGGTCCGCGTCAGATTCAGCGTCAACACCGCCGTCGAACGCCTGTGGGTTCGTAACGGACGTAATGCCGGTGATATTCCCGGACGTGAGCGTAATTTTTCCGGCCGCTACGTTGCCGCGAACGCCGCCCTCTTTGGCTTGCGCGGCGATCGTGACGGACCCGTTAGTAATCGTCCCGTCCGAGGTTGTGACGAAGTAAACCGGGTTCTCGTCGTTCGTGTAGATTTCGGTCCCTATCGGAATGACTGTCCCGTCCGTTCCCGTAAAAATAACGGAACCAACGGCTTTGACCGCTGGCTTCCGGGTGATTCCGAGCTCCGCGACGCGACGATCTAGGTACTCACCGTACGAAGTGTCCGCGAACCCCTTATCGAGTACCGCTCCAAGCTCCATATACACGGACTCCAGTTCGATAGCTGCCGGGCCAAGTAGGTCGTACGTGATCGAGCCGGGCCGCTTGTCTATATCCGCAGGGCTCGCGTCGAGCATCCGTTGGTGGATCACGTCTTTCGTTTGATCTTCGTAAGCCACGCTTATACCGTCACCTCCTCACGTAATGTGCCGTCCGCCGTATCAACGAAAAAAGAGACGTACAGGCCGTCTCCTTCGCGTGTGATCGTGAAGTTATATACGTCAGTAATCCGGTCGTCTACGAGGAGCGCCTCGGAGATCAACCGGGGGATTTCCGCGTTCAAGAGTTCGATCGGCAGGTCTTGGCCGATGAGGTCTTCGATTTCTGCGCCGTATAGATGCTCGTACCCGTATATCGGATACCGGAACCTTGCCGTCATGATAGCCTTGCGGATCGCCTGCCGGATCGCGGCCTCCCCGTCGATCATTCCGCCAACCTCGCCCGTAGCGAAGTCAAGCGCGTACGTCCGCGATGGTTGCGGTGTGGGCGCGACTTCGACCGCGCGTTCTTCCGGTGGTTTAAGAGGACTGAGCGCCATTGTACGTCACCACCCGGTCTAAGATTACGTAGGATTGCCCGTCGTTCATGGACGCGACGAGCACGCGGTCGCCCGCCTTCAGCACGTCTTCAAACTGGAGCTCAACGTACGAATACGTCCACGCGAGCGACCCGGTACTATCGTTATCGCGCGGCTTCGGTTCCGTGTCGCCAACGTCGCGCTCCGCGTCCTGTTCGTGCTTGACCGTGACAATGCGGGTGTGACGCGTAAGGTGTTCCGCGACCAACACGTCGTCGGCTTCGAGTTCGAGCGCCATATTATCGATTTTGATACGGAGTTCTGGCGGCGGCGCGACGACGGTGGCGAGTTCGAACCTGTCGTAGTCGTTGTATCCGATCTGGCGGATGAGCTGAACGAGTTGGCTCGCGCCGGAGCCTTCGATCCTATCCGATGCCTTGCGTGTTGAGGATGGCGTCGACACGGTCATCCGCTCCTTTCCGTCGCTTCCGTTTTTCTTCCGGTGGCTCCTCGTACTCCATAACGGGCAGGTCGTCCGTAGCGCTCAACGTCAGTGACATCCGGTGTGTGCCGCCGCTGAACGTGTGTGAATCCGTTGAAACGTAAAAGCCGCCGATTAGTCCCGTCATAGACTCGCGGACATAGATCGCGGTGCCTGCGGTCACGTCCGGGTTGCCGAGCGCGTCAACGCGGGCGGTGTCGTCGATCGTGCCGAGTTCCGCGAGAAGTTGCTTGGCGCGTTGTTGCACCTGCGAGGCCGTTATGTCCGGGTCCACGTTTTCGAGGTGCTGCATGATGCCGAACCGTTTGATTAGCGCGTCGTCCTTCACCACCGCGATAATCGGTTTCTTGTCCGGGTCGCCGCCGATAACCTTAACCTGCGTCCGCATGTCCTCGATGGACTGCGCATAGGACGCGTCGAGGATATTCCGGCCATTTTCGAGCACCCACCGGACGATCTGCTCTTTCCGTTCGAGTAGATGCAGCCGCCCCTCGCGCGAGGTAATAAAGTAGCGCCTACCCGTCTGCTTTCGCGTATAGGTAAGCGCCGTAATCATCATTTCCCATAACGATTTGTCGCGGAGGATCAACTTCGGAATCACGTAACCGGTATCCGCGATCGTCCCCGTCGGAATCCCGAAGTCCGCGCAAAGCCGCCGTATAATAGCACTCGCGGTCATATTCACGAATTTTCGCGTGTCCTGGTTACGCGTCAGGTACGTGTTTTCATCGTACGCCGTCACACTCATCCGGCCGCGTGCGTCAACGTTAAACGCGAAGACCGGACCGCGGAATAGCTCGCGCCCATCGTACAACAAGCGCAATTCCTTTCCGTGTTCAATCCGGCGGGCCTGCGTGCGGCCGTCCGTTGTGTTGACGAGTGATACGTCGAGTTTGCGCGCTGCTTGCGTAATGTCGCCCGACCACGTTACGGATTGGACGGGTAACGGGGTCCCATCGTACAGCACCTGCATGGTCATGCGAGCGTCAACACCTGTCCGGGATAGATGCGGTTAGGGTCCGGCCCAATGACGGACTTGTTCTTCGCGTAAATATCCGGCCATTTCTTGCCGTATCGTAGCGCGATTTTCGTCAGGTTATCGCCGGGCTTAACCGTGTACGTTGACGGGGTTGTACGCGTGTCCGCACGGGTTGCTTCCGCGCTGACCTTCGCTTTGTTCCCGACGATCTCGACCGTATTCGTCTCGACGAACACGTACTCTTTCAAAGAGAGGTCGTAGTAGATGTCGCCGGGATTGCCCGCGCGTTCCGGTTCGTAGTTGAATGAACGGATGGTCACCGCGACATTGATCGGCGTACCCGTAATGGTCAGGCGGATGGGGCGGCGCGACTTCATCCAGCCCTCAATCATCTGTACCGCGTCCCAAGGCGCCGGGATCGATTCGTACTCGCAGTATGACGGGTTGTAATCGCGAGGGAAGAACGAGGAAAAAGAAAAGTCCCGCAAGTTGGCGTCACCGATAACGGTGTATTCGCCTAGTTGCAGGACGTTGACTTCCTCATAGCCGTGCGAGGATGATACAGATACGGATGGCGGATTTACTGGGAGCTGCAATCTTTCCGCGCCGTTGTTATAACTGAGCCAGAATTGAATGGAGTTCGGCACTTCTTCTACCACCTCCGGTGATTAGGCCATTTGCGCCTTGGCTTGGATTATCCTACGAACCATCGCTTCGGTGATGCGATCGATGTCCGCCTCTTCACGGACAATGATTTGATCAGCGAGCTTCGCGATCGTGATATTGCCTCCGCCTCTTGAATACTGCTCATTTTCCTCGGCAGTCAAAACACGTTCGCCCTTATGGAGTCGCGCAGTCATCCCGTCCCTGGGAACATATTCAATCCCATGATAGAACGAACCGTCAACGCCAAGCGCTTTCCTGTCGCGGAACATCTGCATAGCCTTCTGATTCGCGGAGTAATCCATCGCCAACTCGGAGATTCTCGGGATATTAGGCGAATACGATTGCCCTCCCATCCAATCCGGAAGCTGCACAGTTAGAGCGCTGTTCATTGCGTCGATCAACCGATTCAGATAGCCAATGATGACGTTGATCCCCGATTTAAAGCCGTTTGATATGCCTTGCCACATCTGCTCGGCCTTAATTACGACCCCGTCCCAATTCGTGACCATCTCGGTAACGGCACCGGATACCAGGTCAATCGCGTTATTGAGTCCGACCCATATCGGCTTTTGAGTCTGCCACATAGCGTCAATAACCGCCGTGAACACCGGTATCAACGGCCGGACTACCTTTTCGATCAGCCACGTAATTCCCGCCGCCAGTTTTCCGACCAAATTGTTAACCGCCGGGAATACGGTAGAAGCTATGTCCAGAACCGTCGGGAACGACGCCTTCACGATATCGGCAATAGCGCCGAATGCGCTACCGAGCATTGCGAGTACCGGTTTCGCAGCCGACCAGTTACTCCGGATGATCTCCGAAATCTTTGGCCAGTTCGCGGAAACAACGTCGGCCACGCCTCTGACTGACTCCCCTATTCGTTGGAATAACGGGGCGTATAGGCGTTGTGCTGCCTTGAAATGATTAGATAGCTTGGACCAGTACCTCGATACAGTCTCTACTACCCAAATCACTCCGGAAGCGAAGCTCGCCATCGTCTTACTCCCAGCCGCGAATACCTGGTCCAGCCCCCCATTTGACATCCAGTTCGCAATTTTTTGTAGCTGCGGCTTGATAAGCTCCAAGGTCTGAACGCCCATGTCTGCAATTCCGGACGAGAAGGTACCGGTGATCGTGCTCCAAAGACCGGCCCCTGAGTTTGAGAGCTTCGCGGCCCCGCCCTGGAACATCTTCGCGACCTGGTTGTTAATGATGTTCATGGCTCCGCCAGCCTTCTTGATGTCATCTTGGCTAATCTTGAACCCGAACTCCTTCATCCGCTCGGTTTCCCCGACTTTAAGGTCGGCCAGGGCCTCAATCGCGTCTGAGAGCGTTTTCCCAGGGTTCAGCGCAGCCATGTCCTCGGCAATCGTCAACAAGCGCTTGGCCTGCGCGATGTCCCCGCTAGAAATGTTAACTGCGCGACGTCCGGCATTGATGACTTCGGTGGTATCGAACGGGGTCAGGTTCGCATTTTGACGCAGATACTGTAGGTACTCTTGTGTCTTCTTCGCGGCACCTTTGGGATCGGTCAGGCCGATGAAGTGCTCCATCGAAATTTGGTTCTGCTCAAGCTCCATCGCGCCCCTAAGACTAGCGCCCATTGTCTTTGCGGCAGCGGTAACTCCGGCAATTGCAGCCGCGACACCAACTAACTTGCCAGACACGAGACTAGCGCTTGTAACCGAACTCCTTAGTGCCTTATCAACGTTTTTCTGTTCTTTCGCGAACCTACCCATAGAGTCTCGCAATCGTCCGTTAGCGTCTCGATATAGGTCTGTTGCCCTAGACACGCGTTTTACGGCTGCCTGCGTTCTTTCTATTTGTTCCGTTGTCCGACGTAACGGGGCGGTCATGTTGTCAATCAGCCGCAATCTTGCCGTAAGTTCGTAGGCCATCTACCGCACCCTCCCCTTCACTCGACGTCGAGGTCCTGGAGCATGCGGGTTTCTACCCGCTTTTTCCCGCGCCTTCTTCTCTTCTTCAAGAATTAGCGCCATACTGTCGAGCATGAAACGTCTAGCCCCGTATGGCGCGTTGTAGACCTCGTGGGGCGGGATGCCGAGACGATGGAAAATCTCGTGCAACAAATACGCCTCGCCGCCCGCCCGAATCAGTTTTTTACGTCATCCTCGGCATCTTCTCCGAAGCCGGACAAATCGAGAATCGCTGCGGTCAATTTCGCGATTTCACCGGAAAGCAGACGTTTTTGAACCGCTTCGGTCGGATCGGAAACGCCAAGACCTTCCAGCAAACGCCGGTCGCTCCAATCCGGATTCACACACGCTTTAACGATCAGCAGCGTTCCAAACTTTTCCTCGTCCAACTTCTCGCCGTTTTTCGTGGGATACATCGCTTGTTGACGGATACGCTGAATGTCCTTTCCGTCGAGAGCACGAATACGGAACGATGCTTGCTCGCCGAACCGACGCATGGGCACGTCCTTCTCCGGCTTAAATTCCGTGTCCAAAAGAGATTGCAGCAGGTCAAATTCCTTTTTCATCTATGAATCATCCTCCGTGGGTTGTTTTCGAAAATAAAGGAGCGACCGAAGTCGCCCCGATTAGTCTTCGTTGATCGTGTCGAGGAACTCGTAGCCGGAAAAAGTAAAAGGCAGTTCCTCCTCGACGATGGAACCTGCCTCAAAATTGATCAGCGGAATGTTGTCGAACTGAACCCCTTTCAAACGTACGCGGTAAGCGCCGAAACTCTCGGGGTCGTCGAGTTTGAGAATCAACTCGGTTACAAACGCACCTCTTCGGTCGTCAGCGATTTGGCCGATTGCCTCGATAAGGTCAGTCGTTACTTTGTAACCGGAGATCGTCCCGGTACCGGTCAGCGAGGTTACTTTATGCCCGACCCACCGCGTACCTGACCGTTGAATCTCCTCTTTGTTGATTTCGACGGTGGCCTCCGCACGTCGGAAGTTCGTCAGCCAACGGCCGTCCATCCACACCTCGCCAAACGAGCCGTTAATAACGCGAGTCGCGTCAAGTGCCATTTATGTTCACCGCCCTTATTACACGTTAATGGTCAGGAAAATCCGCTCCATGCTGTCAACCTCGACGTACGAGATCAGCAGGTATACGGAGTCTCCAACGGATTGGAATTGCGGATCGAGCGTCACAACCGGGTCCATCAGCACGTTCGACGCCTGCAAGCGTTCGAGGTAGGCTTTGACTGCCGCGATAAGTGCCGCCTGGCCGTCCGGGTTATTGTCGATCTTGCCGATGTATGCGTCAGCCGCCGTCTTTGTAACGTCCATCGAAACCGCTTGACGTGCGCGAATGGTCCGAATCTTGACCGTTTTGGACGCAGTAGAACTCGTGCAAATACCTTGCTCAACCTTGACCTTCTCGCCATCGTGAACGAGAACGAGCGAGCCTTTTTCCAACGATGTTTTGATTTGCGAGTTGGTCAGGCGCTTCGTCACGTCGTCGACCGGAACTTGCGCGTACGTGATCGATTTATTGATCGGGGTTCCCGCAATCAATCCGGCGATGAACGGGGCGTACTGTGCGGAACTGTACGATGTGCCGCCGATTTTCACACCGGTAATGAGGTTGACCGCGTAATCGTCCGCCAGACGGATAGAGCGCGCGTCGCCTACTGCTGGGTCGTTGTCGTCCGCCGAGGAACCGCCGAACACGATCATGAAGTGTTTGCCCTCGTCTTTGTTCGTCTTCATCCACGCAAGGGCAGCGTCTTGTTCCGCGGAATCCGCGTTGTCGTCGTAAACGAACACGTTGAATGGGCGGGCGTCGAACGCGGCCCGCATATCCGCGAAATCTTGCGTAGTTGGGGACTCTGGCATCGTGTAAACGAGCACCTCTTTTGCCCCGCCTTGCAACGCGAATTTGATCGATTGAATATTCGCGGAACCGAACAGGTCGGTCGCTTCTTTTTCGGTGGTTACCGTATAGAACGTCTCGGCCGACGCGGTTCCGCCGGTGTACGATTTCAGTGGGATCGCGACAACGCCACGAGCTCCGCCCTTGATTTGGGCCGCGGCTGCCTCAACAAAGTTGATATACAGCCCAGGACGCCTCGGAAGGGATGTCGCATCCCACTTGCCTCCGGTTGCCATCCATGAATCACTCCTCGCAGGAAAATAAAAAGCGCCGGGAAAGTCCCGACGCCTTACGTGTTATTCAATTGGTATCCGTGTCTCATACCGCGGATAAACGTGCATGATTTTCTCGTACTGTTCCTGCGCCCTCGCCTCGCGAACCTCCGTTTCCAGTACGCCGACACATGCGTAAACCCCGCCCTCGGTCTTGAACGCGGCTCCAAACGAAAAAGACCCGCATCGGATATACCGCTGCGAGCCTTTAATCGGAATCATCGTTTTGCCGTCGTTCACTTCCCTAGCAACTGCGCCCATCGTATTGAGAACGCTCGGCACATCTGCTCCGTACGCGACAAACTGGTACGACCTGCCGATTCGATAGTGATACCTTGTCTCCGACTCATAATCGTTGACCAACGGACGAACCACAAATATATCCTTTGTTGGCTGTGCGGGGACCTCGTACTTGATTTGCGTGGTCGGTGGCAGGACCGTTTTAACGAAGGCGGCGATGTACTCCATGTCGCTCAGTACAGTCAATCCAATCACCACCCACCCTTTCTCATCTCGGCCTCGATCTCATCCTCAATCATCCGCACCCAACGCTTACCGTGCTTTTCGGCAGGTTCATCAAGGAACTTCGCCGTGGTACCCGGAGTCGTCGGATTCTTGATTTCGCCTTTGACTTCGTGCAGGTAATACGCGTAGTTAAATCGGGACCCTTTCGGAGAGCTCTCGACAGCAACCGCCGTAATCTCACCGATAAGCCCTTCCTCGTTCTGCTCGATGTCTCCCGGATTGATTCCGCGCCGTAGCGTTCCTTTGGCGAACGGAGCTACGTCGGTAGCTTCACGCTTCCAATCGTCGAGCGCGTCGTGCATCCCGCGTTTGGCGGCTGTAAAGACCGTTTCAGGAGCCTGTTCGAGCGCTCGCTGAAACCTCGACAGGTCAAGTTCGAAAACGAACGACATCACACGTTCACCACCGTTAGAATTCGTTTGCCGTTCAACCGCTTAACCTCAATCGAAATCGGTTTGTAGACCCTGACGTTTCCTAACTCGTCAGTGAACGTAATGGTATCGAACATCGAGACGTTCGTTTTCTTGTCAAAGAAGATTTGCGCGACTGAAACGACCTCTTGCGCCCCGATCCCGTTGACTCCACCGCTACTAGACTGCGAACGAGTGAGTTTGGTCCCCTCGTTTACGGCGCATTTTACCGTATAGGGAGTACCGGTGATAGGACGATCCCATTCATCAGTTACGGGATTTCCGTTCTCATCAAGGACGGCCGGGGTAATTGTGACCGTCTGTTTCATCGTGATAATCGCCAAACTACAACACCGCCCGTCCTACACGCCGCGTGCTCAGTTTCACGCCGTTTGCGTCACCGATGATGTCGAGCGCAGTCTGCGGAATGAGACGCGACAAATCTGCGGATGAAGCCTGCTTAAATGTAAACGACGCGACGCCAGAGACACTAAACGACTGTACACCCTGCGCACTCAATTTGTTGGTATCGTTAAACTTTATCGCCAGTACATTCGCCGTCTCGTAAATCGCTTCATCAGGTATCGTATAAGTCGGGTATTTCCGTTTCAGCTCCCGTTCAGCGACGTTCAAAAGTGTTTGTTTTCTCGCAGTTTCCGCCTCAAGGAAATCCTCGTTATCGATACAGTAATTCGCGATGTATGCGGTCGCGTCGCTAACATTAACCGCCATACGCTACACCTCCGTTTATTTTCCGGAGGGTTTGCGCTTTGGTGCGGGTGCCTCCGGTTTTGATTCCGATTTAACGGTAGCGTCAATATAGCCGTAGTTGTTCACGAGAACATTGCGCGTGATCTCGTCGGCAACCTCGGCTACGCCATTTACGAAAGTAACGCCCTCGGTTACGCCGTTGTAATTTGGGTTAGGCGTCTTTATCGTAAAAATGGGTATCACCTTCCTTTGGGTTAAAAGGGGCGGTCGCTATGACCGCCATTAAGACTTGAGAACACCTTTCAGACGAGCAGCAGCACGCGGATGGAAGATTGCCATACCTGCGTACCACTCGATACGAGTACGATACACCGGTTTCTCGGCAAGTTCGCCCAGGTCACGTACGGATACGCCGCCGTTTTGCA
Source organism: Brevibacillus thermoruber 423 (assembly GCF_000454065.1). GTDB lineage: Bacteria > Bacillota > Bacilli > Brevibacillales > Brevibacillaceae > Brevibacillus > Brevibacillus thermoruber. The sequence continues at coordinate 512,551 of NZ_KE695652.1, read as the reverse complement.
GGCCGGACACGTATTGCTCGGCACCGAATTTTACCGCGTAGATAGATGAGGTATTGTTTGCGGTACCTTGAGTCTCGTTAAAGTCCAGAATCTCCGTACCGGTGTTGTCGGTCTCGATAACACGGATCGGAATACCTCCGTACGTCATGACCGGACGGCCGAAAGCGTCTTTGTCACTTTCGCTGTAACCGTTATGACTTTGGATAATCTTCTTGATCTCGCGGCGCATTGCTTTAGAACAGAAAATCGCGTCCGGAGTACCCTCGACAGCGTCAATCAGCTCGTCCAGCATCGTGAGGGTCAGCGTCGCCCCGTTATCGCCTGCCGTAATAACTTGTTTACCTGTCAGGCGCTTTTTCAGACCGTCGAAGCCTTTGGGATTAACGGCCGTGTCCCCGTTAAAGTATTGATTGGTGATAGCCAGCGCGAGGGCTTTCGCCTTCATTTCAGTGTGGATTGCGCGAACATCGTTGATGTTGGACCGGGTCTGAACGATGAAGCGGTCAACGTCTACGTCACCACCGGCGATGTACAGCTTCTCAGTCTGAGGATTCACCACACCGGCAGACTCAACGTAACCCTCGTTTACGTCGCGGAATCCGATACCCGGCAGCGTACCCTCCTGGTTGTATGCGTACGCGTTACCCACGATATCCATTTGCGGCATGAGTTCAAGAATCGCAGAGTTACGAGCGAATGTTTCAATTACGCCGCGCTGCAGTGTGTCTTGAGAAAGTTTCGCTGCTTCTACAAGTGTCAATGCCATTTAAAATCTCCCCTTTGGTTGAAATGAAATAGACGCCTAACGGTGGCGTCTTATTGCTTTGAATACCCAATTCGTAACAGTTGAGTGGCAGACAATCCGTTTAGATCAACCGGGCTTTGATCTGGCGGGTTCGTCGGCCCACCAACGGGTTTGTGGACCTTAGCGCCGAAAACTCCCTTGCGCTCCGCGCGGTCGATCCATGCGAGCTTTTGTTCCGGAGTAAGGCCTTCCGGAATTAAATCATGAAGCTCTTCCGGAATTGTTTCGAGACGCGCTTCAAGCATTTGCGCAATAACTCCTTCGAGCGCTTTCGCACGCTCCTCCGCTTGCTGGTGAAGGGATTTGTACCCGTCGGCCTCCTGCTTCTCGGCCAGTAACTTGTCGTACTGAGCTTGCAGGTCTTTAAACTTCGTATTGACCTCATCGAAACGAGATTTTGGGATCATGTGTTCCTTTTGTTCCGGCGCTGCTGTTTCGGTGTTTTGCGTCTCCGCAGACGGTTGCGCCATCTCCTGATGAGTCTCGGTGGTTACTGCTTGATCTTCCATCGACATCTGCAAACCTCCAATTCGTTTTTAACGCCCAACGCGGCGATTTTGCGGCTTTTAACGTCATCCGCCAGGACAAGAAAAAAGAACGCCGATCATTCGACGTCCTTCGGATTACGTTTGCCAGTTGCTAGTGCCTTGTCACCTAGCTCGGCCTGCCTATCCGCCCGCTCTCGAACGGACTCGGGAAGTTTATTCGGATCGCGCAACGGGCTAAAGCTGTGCCTGCACGAGGGGTGAAAGCATTGCCCCGACGCTTTGATTTGATCATACGTCGGGTATCGCGGATCACCCTCGCCCGTAAGGCGGATGATACGTCCCTCGTGGTATTTACACGAATCGATAGCACCATGTCGCGAGATCACAGCGTAAAGGGCCCCGCGCGATACCGCCTCATTGGTCGTCGCCTCCCGGTATGTTTCCGCCAACTTCGTCCGAGCCAGCATGTCGACGTATGTGTTCACTTTCCAAACGCGACCGGCTGCGTCCCGGATTGCTCCGTCAGCCGCATCACCAAGCTGTTTGCGTATACCCGTCGTAATATCACGCCCGATCGTTCGACGACCGTTTATGCCGCGAGACAAATTCGCCCGCATCGCGTCAGCAGTCGCCTTTCTCACCGCGTCTCGCACCCGTTTGTTAATGTTTTGCGTGACGGCCAGGACATCCGTTTGCATATCCGAAATAGCAGCGTCTACCATCGCCTTATTTAAGCGATTGAACCTCGCGATACTCCGTGCTTCCTCTACCGTCTCTACCACGCCAAGGCTAACCAAAGCCCGCACAACGCCATCTCGCGCCGCTTGGGGAATGTTTTCTTCCACCCACGCGGCTGCTTCTTCGTTCAATGACGCAAGAATTCGGGCAACTTCCACAAGCGCGGCTTGCGCGTTCGCTCGTGACAGGTCCGTTAGGTCCAGCCGTTCGAGCTCACGCTGAATCTCGACAACAGCCCGTTTGTACGCGGCAACGAGACGGTCAATTTCGTATTGATACGTAGGAGTCGGGATTTCCCGCACTAACGCTCACCGCCGAATACCGCGTTATACCACAACACAACCGCCAAGGAGAGCGCGACTACCGCGGCCTTAATCCGCTTCATTTGCGCCACCTCCGGCACTCTTGTTGAAGATAGAGGAATCAACCGCCGTTTCCCGCATCTCATCCTCGCGAATCCGCTCAAGCTCGGCCTCGGCCTGCTGTTCGGTAAGTCCGTCCAGTCGCATGAGTGCGGTTTTCTGCGACATCGTTGGTCTTCCGCCCGTACGGATTTGTGCAATTTGGGCTTGTTCCATTTCATCGTCCGGCAGACCGTCTTTGAAGTTGATTTTCGGCCATGTAGGCGTGTAGTCGGGTTTCTTGCCCGATTGCGCGTGCTCAAGCAGTTGCGCGATATACAGGACGTTGCGGAGTCCCTTGTCGTAATACTGCCGCTTGCGGTTGATCTTCGCGAGGAGCGAGTTCATCCGCCACTTGATCGACAGCCCGGACGCGCCACTTGTACCGCTGTTATCCTTACCGAGTGCAACCGCGGGTAACTCCGCCACCGTCAAAAGTAGGTCGACCAGGCGCTCCAACTCTTTGAACGCGGCCTCAAGTTGACCGTCCCACGTAATGTATTTAACCTCGCCATCTTCTTCTCCGACCTCAAAAACCTTGTTGACCGATACGCGAAACTCGGGGGAACCGTCTTCGCCAGTTTGTAAAGTACCTGGCGGGACCATTAAAGCCGGGTCCGCGTGCTTATCCAAGATACTGGATATCTGACTTAATCGGTTGTTGATCTCATCGAAAATAGCGGCGTGTTCGGACAGGTCATCGATACCGTGCCAAGATGAGTCCGTCGAATAGTTCGGGATATGGACAACTAAAGGGAATGGGACGCCGGTTTGAACTGGTTCGTCCGCATCCAACTCGCTAACAATTATCCACTCCTCGACCACGTTGTTGGGGCCGATCCTGGACGGTTGGATTTCAAACTTCGCGTACCGGATTTCGCCGGGATAGTGGGACTCAACCTGTAGTACCCATCTATCCCCGCGCCTATCTTCGACCTTCACAGGGTGCGCGATGTGATACGCCAGAATGCGGTTTGCGTCTCCCGGAATCGTCTCAGGAAAGACATATTCAGCGTTTTGGGCCTCAATTATTGCGCGGAAAGGATCGGTGGATTCGCCGAGAAACCCATTGTACGTTTGTCCCCACCGAATCTTGTAGAAACTATCCCCGCGATAAGCGTTGCTGAGTGCCGACTCGTAATTTGTAATGTGCAAGTCGTTGTCGTTCACTAGCCGCTCAATTGCGCGCTGCTCGGGTGAATCGTCTTGCTTTCCGGCACTAAACACGGCAGTTTCGCCAAATAAAAAATCCGCACTCTTCTTGCAGATGAGTCCGGGTAGGTTAACTGCGATATAGATGATCTCGCCATGTCTTTCGGATAGGCGATCTTGCACTTTCTTGAAAACGTCGGCGTGTTCTCCTTGGAATAACCTCTCATTATCGCGGTACCGCTTAATTCGCTCGCGATGTTCAATCGGCGGGTAGTGGCCGCCAACTTTGAATAAGGACATTCGTTGCCGTCCCTCCTTACCTAGAATCCGCGCGGTTTACGATAGTGCATCCGCGACCTACCCTTCATGCAGAGCTCTACTGCCTGCTGCGTTGCGTCAATCGCATCGTCAAATTCCGAGTTCGGAAACTCCTCCAACTGCTGGAGAAGTACACGATGGTGTCGCATGAACCGGATAGTCCCGTTTTCAATCAACGGCTCAAGCTGTTCGATGCGCTGCTCCTTGCGCATTTTATTGCTCGGTATCACTGCTTTAATGCGAGTATGATACACGCGTTCCTTCGCCAGCAGTTCGTTTAGTTGCCGGGAGAACTCGTACTGAGCCGCGACAGACTCGACGCCGAACGCCTTGTGACGGTACTCTTTGATTTTGTCGGCTGCGACACGAAGCGCCTCATGCGCCGGACACCTCTTGTTCCAGACGTCAACGACGTAGATGATACCGGTCCGCTTACAGCGCGCGACCGTTACAATCGCGTTGAAGTCTGAACGATTGTTCTTCCCGAGCGCCACGTCCCAAAATCCGAAGTACTCCAAGGGTTTTTCCCGCCCATGTTCATCGAAAAGGTCTTTTCGATCGAAGAACGTGAATGTCTCCGGCTTGAAAATTTGAGACTCCTCGTCAATCGCGCGGTTAAGGAACTCGGAGTTGAACGCCCGAGACCCCATGTTAACCTTTTCGAGCATGAGCTTAACGTAGGGGAATCGCTGAGGCCAAAGGACCTTCACGCCCTTGTCCATTTCCGCCTGATTTTCGTGATAAAAGGCAAGCGCATCCTCAAGTCTGTTTTCGTTATCCTGATTGCGAAGAATGGTCTCGAACTGCTCCCAAAGGTCTTCGCGCTCCGGCGGCGAAATAATAGCTTGAAAAATGCGAGACTCGAAGTCCGCCCGCTGGAGGACGCTCATAAGCAGACCTTGCGCGTGGACTACAGTACCCATCAGGATAAACGCGGTCCTCTCGGGGTCCCCGATCGGCATTACGACCGAGTTGAACCAGAGGAGGTTTTTCTCGCGAAGCTCCGGCGTGTTCGTGTTTTTGGACGACTCCAAGTCATCCATAAGGATCAAGTCCGGACGCGAGTTCAAATGGCGTGCGCCGCGAAGTTGCTTGCCCATAGACGCCGACTGTACTTTAATGCCAGTCTTCGTGACGAACTCCTCCAGGTTATCGCGCTCATTTTGCTGCTTATTCGGCGAGAGCAATTCCCCGAAGTCCTCGCGCAACTTGCGGTTATGCTTCAATTGGTTCGATATCCAGTCGATAAATTTGCGCGCCATCCCGTCGGTTTCCGAAATGATGATGATGAACTTTCGCTTCTTAAACACGATTTGATGGACCGGAAAACAGTTCGACAGGTACGCCGACTTTGCCGATCCCCGAGGCGCGGCCCATGCGACCCGTTTCGTCGGCTCGATGTTAGAGACCACGTTAAGAATCGCGCAGAGTTCTCGGTGGAACTCCGGGGCCTCTTCGATCGGCGTCCCGTTGGTAATGAGATTGCTATCATTCTCCGGGTTCCGCTCGTCCGAAAAGTACTCGTACATGAAGTACAAGATGTCATGTTCGGATCGGTCAATCCGCTTTAACTTCACAACCTCGCGAAGGTCATCGAGATATGTCCGGCGTTGATCCGGAGTAAGTCCGGATTTCTTTTCGAGTGCTTCGTAAAGGCTGATGCGCTCCGATAACAACGCAATTCGCTTGCGCCGCTCGTCGCGATTGGTTACGTCAATTATCGCAGGGCACCTCCGAAAAAAGAGGACTAACGCCTAGGCATCGCGTTAGTCCCCGTCGTATTTCCATTCGTGGAACACCGCGGCGATCTTCCGGGGAACCGTGGCCTTAACGGTACCCTCCCGTAATGCCGCCCGTTCTGTATCCGTTAGGTCTGCGCGATCAATCGCCGTACGAAAGTCCATCAAGACGTCGGCTATCGCGTAGCCATCCGGTCCGTGCTTTCGCTCCTGAATCACCGGAAGGTCACGGATGAAGGCGATGATGCCGTCCTCGGTTTCCATGCGGTAACGCTGCGTGATCGAGCGATGAGCTTTCGCAATATCAACGGAACAAGTCCCGATAGTGAACGCCTCCTAATACGGATTTGAAGCGCGGTGCCCGTAGGCAATCCGCGCCGGAACGGTAGCATACCGGAGTGCGCACGCCAGCCGACGCTTCCCAGCGCCCTGGTCCGCATCATAACGAGAGGCGCGGCGCTTTCGGGTCGGCTGACCTCCGGTTTAATCCAGTTGCGGCGGTTTTCTACCGTTTCAATGACGGTAGCTAACGACTTCAACCGCGCGAAAGCCGGGGTCAAACCGGTGACTGGCGGATTGCTCCGCTAAAATACGGTAATATCACGCAAGAAGGCCGTAGCCGACCGGCGCTGTTCGGAGGCCCGAAGTATTTTTCATATTGCGTATTTACTACAGGCATGTCGAGGGCCCCTCGAAGGGGGTGCTCCCCCGTGGTGGGGTCTCGAAAAAGTGTCGTAGAAGTTGACTTCTCCGCAATTTTTCGGTTAAAATTTCCGTAAGAACACCGGAACGGGGCGGATTAACGATGAAAAAAAGTTGCGCAGAAGTCATCGACTACTTTATCGCGGACCAACTTGCGAAAGGCAAGTCGAAGAACACCGCGAAGACTTACCGTCAGACCCTCTCCTCTTTCGCGGATTGGCTCACGGCAGCAGGCGGAGACATTGACGATCTCACGCGTCATGACGTTCAATCGTACGTCAAGCACTTGCAGGAAGCCGGTAAGAGCGCGGCAACTATTGGAAAGGTATTCGCCTGCCTCTCCGTTTTCTCGCGGTTTCTCGGCCGTCCTGGAGCCGTGGAGAACGTCCGCATACCGGAGCAACGGAAGAAACGGAACATCGCGCCTCAATCGCTGGAGCGCAACGAACGGAACCGTCTACTGCGCGAGGTCGAACGCGACGGCAACCTGCGGGACATCGCGATCACATACCTGCTACTGCTGACTGGCCTCCGCGTTTCCGAGTTGTGCGCGCTTAACCGCAGTGACGTCGTGATCGGCGAGCGCTCCGGTAAGGTTACGGTGCGTGACGGTAAAGGCGGGATCGCCCGGACAGTTCCGTTGTCGGCCGAGGCGCGCCTGTACCTTACGAAGTACCTCGCGACCAGGACCGACAGTAAGAAAGCGCTGTTCCTTAGTAACTTTAAAGACAGCGAGAGGATCGCAGCCCGTACGATCCAACACATGCTCAAGAAATACGGCGTACATCCGCACAAACTGCGCCACACGTTTTGTCGTGAGCTCGTCAGCGCAGGCGTAGACATCGCGACCGTGGCGGAGCTCGCAGGCCACGCGGACATTAACGTGACCAGGCGGTACGCGATGCCGAACGAGGCCGAACTCGAACGGGTAATCGACCGGGCGTTCTCGTAATGGGAGCGCCTTTTTGCTATGTTTTTCGGGTGGCGCGCGGAAGGCAGGCTATGCGGAAAAATTGGGAAACGTGACCGTCCGTGATCGCGTGAATCCCTTCATTAGATGTCCGCCTAATCGGCCTCGCGTGTTATTTTTCCGCTCGCCTCTTCCAACGCACGCCTCAACGCTTCAATCTCGGACTCGATCGCCTTGTCCTCGCGCTCATCCTTAATTGTCGCGGTGACCTCTGACGTGTCTTTCAGTTTGCCGATTCGCTTGAGTGCTGTTTCGATCGCCTTATCAGACATGTCGACCTCGATCCGGTATTTCAATGAACGGTACAAGCGCGGCAGGAAATCGTCCATCGCCTTGTCGGCCAAGTCGTTCACTAGCTGAATAAACGCGTCGTCCTGTCGCCAGTTCCGCAACGTACGGTCGGTAACGCCGACTCTTTCCGCGATCTCGGCGTAAGTCAACCGTTTGAACGTGCCGTCATCTTCGTACGGTTCTGCCAGCAACTTCGCGGCCTCGATTTGCTGCTGACTAAAACGGCTGTAGTCGATTTTGCTTCGTGCCATGACTGCCTCCCCTTTCGTGGAAAATAAATGCGCGGGCTGGGCGCGCCGCGCGGTCGGTATCGTATATACTTCTTCGAATATGCTTTCAAAGACTTACGCGTCAGAGATACACTCAATGATCATGTACCATTCTTCGCGCATGATCTTTTACTAGAATGATGACGGCGCGAGCGAGGATACTTGTATCCGAGCGATGCGCTATCGGTAAATCTTTTTAAAGTAAATCTAGGTAGTAGTAAATCTATATACCGCACTAATCCGGTGGTATATAACCACTGAATCAGTGGTATATCACCACTACCTTAGTGGTAACATCATAGATCGCGCGCAGTGAACGGCGTGCCGTCCGTGTAATAACCGATCACTGTGTCGCCCGCCTCCGTCTTCCCCTCGTCCCTACTCCGTCTGTTGGCGCGCCGTTTCTGGAATCCCGCCTTGCGCCGCTCATAGCGCGCCTTCGCCTCCGGGAACCTGCGGTAAAACTCCGCCTCGTCCGTTATCGGCGCGTAAACGTAGTAGATGTCGTTTCGCCCGAATCCACCCGGCTTAACGCGGATCAGCCCGCATTCTTCCAGTAACTTTGCGAGCTGACTCGGTTTATTCTCGCCGCAATTCAGCCGGTGCGCGAGGTCCCATTTCGTTGGGTACGCGTAACCATACTCGACGTTATAAAAATCCATCAGCACGATGTACATCAGCGCATGGTCCGCGGTGAATCCCGGAATGCGCGTGTACAGCCGGTGGATCGCGTTGGGCACCTCGACGTAATCACTTTTCGGCGCGAACGGTTTTTTGCGCTTTTCCGCGCCTGTATTTGGATTGTATGTCATCGGATTAAACCTCCGCCCTCTGACGTGCTGCCTTCGCCTTCATGCGTCGGATGATCGAACGCATATGGTAGACGACGAAAAAGTAATTGATCTTTCGTTCCTTCGCGTATTCAGTCTGGAGGAAGAGGTACGCGATTTTCCGCGTGAGCCCCTCGACCTTTTCCGGCTTGATCCGGCGGAGGGCCTGCGTATCGACGTTGGCGGCCGCGAACCGTTCCAACCGGTCATACACGTCCTCGCCGTTCCAGCGCGTAGTTTTCACGACGACCATCGCTTGCTTGCGGTTGCAGAACAGGCCGACGACGTTGCCCTGGCCGTCCATCGTTTCGCTTACGATATGGCGTTCTCCGCAGTGGAAGCAGTGCGCAATCTTTTCCATTCCGAAGTCCCTCCGTTTAATTTCGATTTAGACCGTCGCTTTCTCTTTTAGCGCGAGGACGGCGCGGTGAGTATGGTACAACGCGAAGTAATAGTTGACGCGCTTGTCTTTTACCTCGGAGGTTTCCAAAAACAAGTACGCCAGTTTCTTCGCGAGACCGTACAACTTTTCGTCGGACAGTCTGCTTAATGTTCCTTTTTTGACGTTCCGCTGCGCGAACTTCTCGGTCAGTTGGGCGATGTTTACGCCGTTCCACATCGGGCTCGTTACCTCGACCATTACGCGGCGGGTCGTACAGAAAAAGCCGACGCCGTTCCCGGCAGGATCAACCGTTTGGCTAACGATGTGCTCGTCGCCACAGGCAGGACAGAAAACGACCTTTTCTACCGTCATGAAAAGCCCCCTAAATTTTATTTGAATGAGTGCTTAGGCGAAGTTCTCCCCTGGTTTTGGTGGCTTGAAGTTTAGTCTTTGAGCTTCGAGCGTTGTGGGCTTTTCCCTCTTCTCGTAGTCGAAGTTTATATCATGGGCAAAGCACTTCTTCCTTCGCCCATTCAGACGATACTTCTCGGGAACCTCGTCCCTCTGCTCGATACTTTTCGGCTCGTACTTCTTCCTAAGCCGTTGTAGCTCCGCATCCGAATAGAAAACATAAACACCAGGATCGTACCCTTCGCGTATCCATTCAAACAGCTTCTGGAACTCCGGGGTACCTTTAATGCAGTCACCGGTAACTTGCTCATAGTAACCAACAAGGCTCTCGGAGTAGAAAGCCTTTTCGCTCATGGTTAGGTTATTTTTCATCAACCTATCCACGAAGCTGGATAGCTTAGTTCTGTCCGGGGTTCCTCGTTCAAACTGCCCAAACCAAAATCCGAGGGAGCCCGTGTTGATTTTCCCGGCGGTAACTGTCAAGTAATTTCCTCCTTCGATTTGAATCTACGGCCCAAGGCCGCTTTACCGCACCAACTGTTCTTCATTATTAAATTATAGGGAAAAATGGGAATGTTTCAGGTTAGGACTTCCCGTTAAAATTTGCCTTCCGGCGGATCGCTTTCAGCCTCTTACGCAAGTTGGACTCCTCCATTCCGAGCCGCTCGGCAATGTACCGGTTTTTCATCGAGACAACGCCGTACTCATCGACTCGGTAGTTCTTCGCGAGGTACCGGACGCCTTTCCGGAGGTCCTCCGAAATGATCGAGTCGATACGGTCAACAAGGTCCGCTTGCGACGCGGTCAGGCTTTCCCGGATGCGTTCGCGTTCTGTCCCGACAGCTTCACTTTCAAAGATCATCCGCCAGGGGTCGGCGTATCGCGGAGATACATAGACCGACCCATTTTCGGTCCGCAACCGGACAACCCCGTCTCTCTCCATTTGCTGGCGTCGTATCTCCGTACGGAACACCCGGTTAATGTACGCGACCATTTCCCGTTCGCTGCGCGAAACGTCAACCGAGGAGAGGGCGCGTTCGAGGGCACTTCGTTTCATCGCGGATAACGCCGATAGGTCCCGCATGTAATGCTGATATTGCTCCACGAAATATAACATCTCAAGGAACGCTTTGTTATCCATGATCTGCCGGATTTCATCGTAATGGTCGAACAGAACCGCGAAGTTATCGTCCGGAGTAAGGGGCGGGTACCCAAACTCGCGCAAGTGTTTCGAGTACCAGTAGAGGTCCTCCTCATCGAGATTGTGTTGATAACGCCCGGATTTTAAAATTCGGTGCATCATCGCGCCGATTGAATAGGCGATATACTTGGCCGGATCGGACTCATCCAGCAGGGTTACGGTCCCATCTGCGGCGACATGGCGCTTTGTCTCGATGTGCAGGTCGGAATCGAGGTAGTCGTATATCCGCTCAATGACGGTCTCGTCGCCGTGCTCTTGATATGCGGCAACCAACGTTTTGAAATCGCAGCTCATTCTGAATCCTCCTTCCCGATCATTTTAGACACCGCTTGTTCCCACAGGCGCGGACTTCTAGCGAGTTCCTCCAAAACTTTGTGGTTTCTTCCATAAAAGTGGTCTTTCCAAAATTCATCATTAGGGTTTAGTCGGCTATGGAAAATCTCTTCCGGAAAAAGGTTTACTCCATTTCTGTCTAAGTAGCTTAGAAAGTCTTCAATTTGCCTATATTTCAGAAGCATTTCCCGCATCCGTGTAGTTGAAGGATTACCAAGTCGCTCCATTTCCTCGTCGGATATTCTTATTTGCCTAATCTTACGTTGTTTTTCTGGACTTAGCTTACTTCTACCCGGCTTACTGCTGTAAAAGAACATTACAAACTCGCCGCGCTCGTGTTTTTCCAAGTAATCTTTAAGCACCTCTCTAGTTGCTACGTTTTCAGACAGGACTCGAAGGATGGTCTTTTGGTCAACTCCGAGACCTCTCTGTATTGCATTCATAGTCGAACCGTTCAGAAATCGCCTAATGATTTCAGTCTGTATAGACAACTCAATCACCGCCACATTTTTGTAATCTCATCAATACGACGCAGTGTTATTGTACACACGTTTATTTCATGTGGGATATTTGTATATACAAAAACGGTGACAGCAAACTCCCGTAGGTGCCGCTAGTCAATCCGTTAGTGAGCACGGGGATTTAAGCGGAGAGTTACCGATCTGGCGGCCGCTACCGGTTGCCCACTCGCCACCTGTTTCGGACTCTTGAGGAGTCTCGCAATAAACTCGACACCCTTCGGGGTAACGCGCGTTTCCTTTCGGTTGATCACCGATCTTCCGGTGTCGACCGGTCTCTGTACAACCTCAAAGTATCCGCGGTCGATGTATTGTTGGTAGGGAACGTAGTCGCCTCCCCGCTGCATTAGTACTTTCTGATCACGTAGGAACCAAAGTAGTTTGCGTGGCCCCTCGTCGAGAGACTTCGCAACGTCCGAAATAGTCTGCGTATTTTCGGCGGACAGAAACACGTCGAACATTTCGGCCTTGGGCTCCATGACCGCGATCTTTTCGTTCTGCTTGCGGACGGTTTCGAGAGTTGCCCGGAACAGAAGTTTCGTGGATTCATCCGCATGGGGGAGGTAAGTCGCAATGAACAAGTCCTCGTTCGCGACGTAGCCGCCGGTCTTGCGAATCGTAGGCAACACTTCTTCGGCAACCCAATCGGCGAACTTTTGTGCTTCCGGCTTACGTGAGGTAAAAATGAGTTTGTATAGTCCGGCTTCGTTAATTACGGACATCTGCTGCACTCCTCCAGGGGTGTCAATACTACTTACACCCTTTTGGCTGGGACTCAAGCGCTCTAGCGCCATGCGGCTGTTCCCAATCTCCAGCACATCGCAGACATCCTTCGCGACAAACCTAGGCTCGCCATCCTGCATAATCACACGGACCTCTTTGCCCTCAAAAGCGAACATTTTTTGCAGACTATTCATTCGACATCCTCCTCAATTCGATTTCAGACAGGGTGCTTGGTGCGCACCTTGCTTTACACAACATCTGCCGAATGGAACTCATCATAAGCAGCCTCGATCCGCGCAAGCTTTTCCGGTGTCAGCCCGAATGCTTCGATCACCGCCCGTTCGGTCTTGCGGGAGACGGCGCGTTCCCCCGATTCCATGAATTGGACCAATCGATGGTGTACTCCGAGCTTCTCCGCCATCTTCCGATGAGTCAGACCGTGGACACGCCGGATTTTGCGGATGGTTTCGCTGGTAATGGTCATCGTATCTCCCCCTTGTTCGTGTATTGGGAGGGCACAAAAAGTCCTTCCCTCAATTAAGGATAAAAAACGCCCCAAAAGTCGTCATTTGACGACGAAATAAACGGATTGGCCGCCAACTCTTCACGTCAGCGGCGCTCTTGTTTCGTTTCTCTCTTCGCGATACAATCGACTTACAATCGTTTGTTTACCCGCGGCTCTCGCGACAGACGACCGGTTGCTCGCGCTCACATGGTGCATCACCTCCTCTACTATATATAAGGGCATCGGACCCTCGATTTTGGTACATCGGCCCCTCATTTTCTATACGCACGTCAAATTGAATTTTTGGGACATCACCGCCTCTACTTTTTAGAGCACATCCGATCCGCAGAATTGGTGCACCTCCTACTCACTTATTCACGCGAAAATTGTTTTCGGACAGTTTTCAACGTGGTCTTGCGCATCTATCCGTTATATACGAGTCCTTTTCAACTTCGCACACCTTTCACTTTATCGTGAGACGTCTCACGATTACCCAAACGTTCAGCAGATCGTCTTTTCGCAACCATCCCCCTCACTCCATATACCGGTGCTGACCGAGGATTTCGCGCACCTTATGCTTCTTCTAACAACCGAGTTTCGATTTTGTACACCTAGGAGTTAACTTTTCTTTCATATCTACTCCGTTAAACGTACGAAGCTCGATTTCGCACACTTCTTCGTAAAATTTTCTGTTCGCACATCCTACAATAAAGTACAGAGTGATTTTTCGTTTCGCACAAAAAAAATAACGCCAGCCCCGAAACCTCTCGTGCATCCATTCGTATACCATATCAGACAAGCAAATCCGCCGTGTGGCGAAGGCCTTCCGCATGGCGTTCCGTTACTGGTTCGTTGGCGCGACCGGTAACAGTACGGAAGGCCCACGGCTGGCATCCGGTGAGTCGCGAGCAGTTGGCGCTACTCGCGGACGGATGCGAAATGGGTGTAAATACTGCTTACACCCTCCGCGCCAGCCTAACCGTTCCCGTACGTTTGGCGCCGTACGGACGGGACGCGGACGATTGCCCTCCCCGGCGCGCTTGGCGGTACACGCCGGTTCATCGGGCGGAGGGTTACGCCTCCATCGCGCGGCGGATGCAGTTCAGTTTCCGTCGTACGATTACGTGGTGGACTCCCAACGTCTTGGCGGCGCGCGACATCGACATTCCCTCCGCCATGAGGCGCAGTACATCGTCGACCACTCCGTCTAGCCCACGGATTTGGTCGAGCGTCATGCGCGCGATTACGGTGTCCTCATGGCTACGGATGGGGCTGACGTTTCTGTACAGCTCGTCAATGTCGACGGGAAGCGGCCGCCGTTTATTCCTCTGATATGCGGAAGCGCGCCACCACTTAATGATTGCCCCGAGATACGCAAGAAACGAACCGTACGAGAATGTGTTCACGGCGTGTAGGAGCGCATCGTCATAGAGCGCGGCCAGCTCGTGACCGTTATTCTGTACCGCCCACATGTCGGTGTACCTTCTTCGCGCGAAAACCGGTCTTACCTGGTCGTAAATCTGACGGAATAGATCGGGGTCCCCGGTCTGTTGGTAACGACTAACGAGCTTTTCGATGGTTTCGGTCATTGTGCTGCCCTCCTAGCTAAAAATTCGGTTAAATCCATATCTGCCTTTGCCTCGTTGCATTTACGGCAGGCACAAACGAGATTACCCGGCGTTGATCGACCTCCCTTGGACCGCGGTACGACGTGATCGATCGTGTTCCCGAAGCGTCCGCAATACCGGCAAGTATAGCGGTCACGTTCGAGGACAAGCCGTTTCAGTTCGCCTCTGGTATGTAGCTTGACGATGGTGCGCGGATTTTTGATGACGGCAGCACCTTCCTCGACGAACCTTACGGCTAGTTCGCGGTCAATCCAATTGATCCAGCGGACCTTAGATTTCTGATGCGGAATGATTCGGATTTTCGCGTTATGGGCGAGTTGGACGGACATAGGACACATCCCCTTCCCGTTCAGCCACAGCGACGAGCCGGAGCGATCGGCGGCGTTTCATGCAATCACTTCCTCCCTCGCGATCCGAAAGCCGAGTTCCTCGACACGGTTCGCGGTCAGGTACACGACTCCGGAAACCGCATCGGCTGACGCTTCCGGTACAAGGGCAGCGAATTGCTCCGGGGACAGGTTGATAACCGTTTTGTCGGCGCAATCAATAAGGCGCAGATTTACCCAACCAACGATGGTTTTACGCCAGCCAACCGGGAATGTTAGCGCGTTTCTTACCGGGATACCGCGCTTCTTCTTAGGGCCGAAATTGTACGGGACAAATGCCATTGAAATCCTCTCCTCTTATTCAGAATTTTCTGTTTATTTAACGTACTGCCCTCCCCATTACGGTTCATCGAGCAAAGTCCGTTACAAAGTCGAAGTCGGCCGCCTGGTCACCGCGGACGAAATAGCGAATGAGCAGGTCCCACCCGGTCATTGCGCGTAAAGCATCGACCACTTTCGCGATGTCCGCTTCGTCGTCCGTGTAACCGACGAATGCGTGTCCGGTGTCCTGCCGGTACTCCCCCGGCTTGTCCGTTTCGACGACGCCCAGGAACGCGAGCTCCTCGCCGTCAACGATGTAGGCCGCGATCCCTGGTTCGATGAGAACGCCGGGAAAGCGCTCGGGGCCAAATTCGCGCTCGAAGTCCGCTGACAGGCGGATGGTGATGCGGGGGAATCGGGTCATAGGTGCGCCCTCCAATCGTTGGCTGCCGCTTCCAGGGCGGCCGCGAACTTGAGCAAACGGTCGGCGTCGGTGCGCTCGTAATCCGCGGTCGCCCGATCCCGGAGCGCCTTGCCGTGGTATCGCGTGTACCCGATCACGGTGTTTATCGTGAGACTGTCGTGGCGAATAAGGTCGATGAAGGCGCGTTCGGCGGCGGTGATTTCGGTCATAGCGGACGTCCCCCTTCGCTCGCAAACTCACGCCAGGCATTACGGAGAGCCACCCGCCGCAGTCGTTGGTCTGGCGCGGCCAATAACCGGTCAAATCGCAGGGACCGGTATGTTAGGCCGAACCAGTTGCCCGCGTTACGAAACCCGGCATACCGGCAGATTTCGCGGAGTTTGGCGGCGTATTCGCGTTCGAGTTCGATCCGCTCGTTTAGCGCGCGTTTCCACGCGAGGAGCGCCTGCGTATATTCGGTACGGTCGGTTGTTCCCGGCTTGGTCGCGAGGTGACGACCGGGTTCTCCCGGTTTTATTGCGGAGTGACTGCCGGGTGTTCCCGGTTTGATCGCGGAGACACGAGCGACCTCTCGCGTGTACCAAACGATGGCTTCGACGGTTGTCATCGTGGACAGGTCGGGGAGTTGCGGCGTGCTCACGGATGAATCACCGCCTTTATCGCCTCTACCAGGGCGGAGATCGCGATGATGAGTTCGGAAAACGTCGTGACCTGCGCGGTCCAGTTGTTTGCGGGTTTCATTCGAATACCTCCAATTCATAAATCGTTTATTATTTTTCGTTTATCGTTTTTCGTTACCTATGACCATTCTATATCGTTTAACGTTAAACGTCAACTGGTAATCACGAAAAATTTACCGCATATACTTTAACAACTACTTGTTGTATAATTAACGAGAGGTGGATAGTAATGATACGCTTTAAGCTGCTCGGATTCATTGAAGAACACGGAATAACCCGCGGAGCGTTAGCTCGTGAAGCAAAAGTAAGACCTAATGCTGTTTACGAAATGTGCGATAACAAAACGAAGCGAATTGACCTCGATACGTTTGATAAGATACTGGAAACACTCAACGAAATGACCGGGCGCGAAGTAACCCTGCAAGATATACTCGAATATATCCCGAATAAAAAATAAGGCCGCTCCCACACGCAAGGGAACGGCTTTTTCGCGTCCAAGCAGAAGGGTGGTACGTTTCCCTTCCCCGGATTGAAACGCGCTAGGGCGGCCGTAAAATCGGCCTTACGAGCGCAAAAAAAGACCGCCCCTCCTTCGCGATGAAGGAAAGACGGTCCTTTACAATTTATTCAAATTTCGAGCGAAGCTGCTGAAACGTGTTTTTATCGGATGCCTCCGTAACTCCCCACGCGAATTTGCCGTCGATGAAGATGAATATTTCCTCGACCGCCTCGTCTTTGTTGTTCTTTCCTCGAATCAGCACAGTCTTTCCTTTCTTGCCGCTCTTTTCATAGTCGGTCGATCCGACTACCTGCACATCATGAAGTACAGCGTCGTCCGCAGACGGAGCGTTTACCGCGATCGACATAAGCGGCTTAGTATCCTCGTGAACGTGTTCCTCCAAAAATTTCTTTTTGACAGCTACGTCCTTGCCATTTTGAAACTGTTCAACGTACTGGAGTGCGAGCTGTTCTTCCGCACTAAGCGTTTTGTTTGTCTCCTCGGAACAACCGACCAACACTGCCGACATCATTAATGCAAACACCATTCTCTTCATCACAAAATCCCTCCTGCTTCCTTAGTCCCATTATACGGAAAAATGGAAGGAATTCCTATCAGAGCACCTCAATTCGTGGAAAAAAAAACAACACTATACTACCAGGATTTTGTACCACATTCTTAGCACGTTATGAAATCCGGCGGCCGCCACTTCCAACCCTCGTTTTACAAACGTCTGCCCGCAGACATGGGCGAAGTCCGAATGGTTCATCTGCGCCTGCACGGACCTTTTTTGAGGGTCGCGGCGAGATTCGGCGGCAGGCGGCTCCAATCCCCGCGTCCAGTACCCGATGGCGGCAGCCAGATTGGGGGCCGGAAGCACGCAGATGTCCACCAGGCGCGCTTCCGCGGCGTTTTCCTCCGGCAGGATCACATGGGTAAACCCCTGCTTCCTGGCTTCCAGCAAGATGGGCAGCACGCCGGAAACCGGGCGCAGCGCCCCGTCCAGCGCCAGTTCGCCGAGCACCAGCACGGCTTCCGGGCGCGGCGGTATTTGTTTGGAGGCCTGCAAAATGCCGATCGCGATGGCCAGGTCAAACCCCGACCCCTCCTTGCGCAGGTCGGCCGGAGCCAGATTGACCGTAATCCGCTGCATCGGATAATCAAACCCGCCATTGCGCAGCGCCGCTCTCACCCGGTCGCGCGCTTCCTTCACGGCTGAGCCGCCCAACCCGACCAGATCGAACTGGGGCAATCCGTTGGCGATGTCCGTTTCCACCGCAACCAGCATCCCGTCGATACCGTAGACGGTACCGGCAAAACTGCGTGCATACATATGGCTTCCCCCCGACTACATCTCCCGTTCCTTACCTCAACCGTACGAAAAGACAGCATCCTGCCGCAAGAAAATCGGCGGGAAACACCGTGCCGTGCACAAAAAAACGCCTTCCAGCGCAAGCCGGAAGGCCAAGTGATGGTGCTTGGAGGAGTTTCATCGCGTCGAGTACACTACATTCTACGCCGCCCAACAGGCATCTGCTGTAGACATATCCCCAGTGGGCGGCCGATTTGGCGCCCGTTTTTGCGTTAAAAGGCGTGGACGATGTGTTCGATCTCCGGCGATTGGTCCGGGCGGCAGCAGATCGCCACAACGTCAAAGCGAAAACGGGGCACCGGTTTAGCGCGATTCTGCAGGTACGCGAGGGCCAGTTCCCGCAATTTTCGCTGCTTTCGCCACGTAACCGACTCGGCCGCCGTGCCGTACGCCGTGCCCGTCCGCGTTCGCACCTCCACGAATACGAGAACATCACCGTCCCGGGCGATCAGGTCGATTTCTCCCTGCCGCGTGCGCACATTCCGTTCCAGGACGCGGTACCCTTTTTGCTGCAAAAACAGTTCGGCCATCTGTTCGCCGCGCTGCCCCAGCGCGCGCCGTCCGCGGCTCATCGCTTGTTTCGCCCTCCCTTGTCGAGGCGGTAGACAAACGCAAGCACTTCCGCCACCACCTGGTACAGCTCGGGCGGGATCTGCTGGTTGAGGTCCAATTTGCCCAACACCTCCACCAGCGACGGGTCCTCCTGAACAGGGATGCCGTTTTCCTTTGCGGTTTTCAGGATGTTTTCCGCCACATATCCTTTTCCTTTGGCCACGACGACGGGCGCTTCCATCGTTTTGGCCTGGTAGCGGAGGGCGACCGCCTGTTTGCGCTTCACATTCGCATCGGAGGCGTTGTTCATACGCGAATGTCCACTCCCTTGTAATCGGCCAGGAACCCGGTTCTGCTTCCCGTGGCGGCAGCCGCCGCCTGGGGCTGGCTGTCCGGAATTCCCTGCACCCGGAGTCCGGACAATTGGTATCCCGCTTCATGGAGCTGGCGGGCAAATCCCTCTTTCATTTCCTGGGCCAGCGCCTCCACCCACGGCGTGTTGTTGAAGAGCTGGACGCTGACGATCCGGTTGACGATGGCCACGTCGACCATCGTCGTGCCGAGCTCGTTCAGTTCGAGATGGAAAAACAGGCGGCAGTTCTCCGGGTCCAGTTCGCCTCCCCCGCGCTTCTTGGCTTCAATCTGCACATACGCCGTCTCATCCCCCTGCTGCGTGCGGATGGGAATCTGCATGACCACCTGCGACAGCGTCTGACTGGAGGGCTGCACCAGCATCAACTGCTGTCCGGTGATGTGCTGAAGCAGCGCGTCCGCCGTGTCGCGAAGCGCGGCGGGAACGGCGTTGGCCGTCTCTTGGGAAAGCTGCAGCAGCAGCGCTTTCACGCTGTCCAACTGCCGCTGGGCAGCGGCATCCATCCCGTGGGCCAGCGCACGGCTCATCAGATCCCGCTCGTGCCCAAGCCCCAGGCGCTGAAACAGCTCCTGAATCGGATGGCCATGCGCAGAAGCCGCCTGTGCATGAGCCGCTGCATTTGCCCCGGTCGTACCGCCGGCTGCCGGAGACGGAACAGACAAGTGGCTGCTTCCGGCTGCCTGATTGGTCGAGGCCGGATTTGCCACACTCGTTGCGCCGTTGACCGTCGTCGCTGCAGCGGTGTTCGGCGTTCCCGTACCGTGCGGACCGGACGTGGCTGCCTGAGGCGTCTGCCCCCCGTTACGGGTTGACGCTGAATCAGCAGCGGTTCCTCCAACGGGCAGACCGCTGCTGCCTGCAAGCGGAACGCCTTGCTGTCGGCCATTCGGCGCCAGCGCCTCCCCCATCTTCGCTGTCCCGCTGCCCAAAGGGGTGGCCCCGGTTAAGGTACCGTCTGAAGCAGCCGTCATCCCCTGCCGAGGAGCATCCATTCCGTTTGACCCGCTGGTGCCGGTGGCCGCGGTCATCGCATGGGGAGACGTTTCCAGCCGAAGGGCACCCGCCGCTGCGGAGGACGGAAGCGGTGCTTGCGCCTTTCCGTTTGTCCCGGCCGCATTCGCTGTCCCTGCGGAAGGCTGACCGTTTTCGCCATGGGACATCCGGTCGTCCGTTCCCTGGTGATCGGGCAGCAGCACCGCCAAACCGGCCACCGCCTGTTTTAACTGGCCGACCAGGGTGAGGAGCGGAGCGGCAGCGGGTGCCGAAGGGGACGTTGCGAAGGACGCGGCAGCCGATCCGTTTCGGCTGGCCTGTCCTCCCGCACGCTCCCCGTGCGTCTGCAAAAACTGCTCCGCCTGCTGCAAAAATGCCTGAATCGCCTGACTGATCGGCTGTTTCGACAAAAAGGTACGCAGCCCGGCCACGACGTCAGGCGTCAGCGGCAGGTTTCGTTTTGCCGCGAGAAGAAAAGCGTCGACGGTCTCCTTGCTCATGCCCAGGCGCTGCGCGATGGCGGCAAACGCCTGCACCGTCTCGCGGGTAACCGGCAGCCTGGCCTGCACCAGCTCCTGCACGATCGCCCTGTTCTCCTTCGTGTCGTTGAGGCCCAGGGAGCGGATCAGCCCTTCCAGCGACGCGTCCGCCGCTCCTCCGTCCCGCGTCGTGCCCAGCACTTTCAGCGTTACCACTCCGGCAGACGGCTGTACCTGCAGCCACGCTTTCTGTCCCGCTTCCAGATTGGCCTCCAGCCTGGCCTGGACCTGCATGCCGCCGATCTGGACCAACGCCATGCTGTCGGGGTACGTTCTCAGCACGGTGCCGGTAAAGACCTGGCCCGGCGTGAGCTCGACCGGCTTGGGCGCGGAGACGTTGGCGCGTTGAACGAGCGACTGTACCAATTGCGAGGGGGAAAACATGGGAAACCTCCTCCTTTGTAACCCGGACGGGAACGCTTCTCAGGCCCGCTCCTTCACCCCTGTAAACGTCCGCCGGTGAATCGGCGACGGGCCGTACCGCTGAAGGGCGGCCAGGTGTTCCGCCGTCCCGTAGCCGGCATTTTTGTCAAAGCCGTATTGGGGATACTGTACGGCGTATTCCGCCATCAGCCGGTCGCGCGTCACCTTGGCGACGACCGAGGCGGCGGCGATGGAGACGCTCTTGCCGTCCCCGCCGATGATCGGCAGTTGTTTGCAGGGCAGATCGGGAAGCTGTACGGCATCGATCAGGCATACGTCCGGTTCGATCGCCGCATCCTGGATCGCCAACCGCATCGCTTCGCGCGTCGCCTCCAGGATGTTGATCTCGTCGATCCGCTCGGCGGACACGATTCCGATGCCGACTGCCAGCGCGTCCCGTCTGATGACTTCATAAAATCCTTCCCGTACCGATGCGGGCAATTTCTTCGAATCGTTCAGCCCCGGCAGGTAAAAATCGGCCGGCAGGCAGACGGCACAGGCGACGACCGGGCCTGCCAGCGGGCCGCGGCCCACTTCGTCGATCCCGAAGAGATGCACGTGGCCTTCCTCCCGCAGCGCGCGCTCCACCTGCGTCATCGCTTCCCACTGTTCCGCCAGCCTGGCCTGCCGGGCCATTGCGCCCTCGAGCTGGCGCGCCAATTCCTGTACGCCTTTTCGGCTGTCCTGCCGCAACCATTGTAAAAAATCTTTGGGGATCTCGTCCATTTTTTCGATGAGCTCCCGTATTTCCTTTATCGACAGTTCCGCGAGATTCATTGACGGCTTTCTCCTTATGTATCCAAAATGTGTCCGCCTGAACGGAAAAACCCGCCTATCCGGCGTGGATAGACAGGTTTTCCCGATCTCCTTCAGGACAGAGAGGGCGGCTTTCCGATCGGCTCCTCCATCTCCCAATCGGCGGGGCGCTCCAGGGAGACAGGCCCCAGCTTACCCGAGCGCAGGTCGCGCAGGAACAGCTCGGCCGCCTTGTCGTAGTCGATCTCTCCGCGGGATGCCAGGCATCCCCGCTTTTTCCCGATCTCCTCCAGCATCTCCACCCGGTCGCTCGGGAGCGTTTGCAGTTTGAACCGCTCCTGCAGCCGCTCCGGGTAGTAATGCATCATGTAGCTGATGGCGAACAGGGCCACGTCGGTAAAATCGATCAGCTCGTCCTTGATCGCCCCGCTCGCCGCCAGCCGCAGTCCCACCATTTGATCTTCAAACTTGGGCCAGAGGATGCCGGGGGTATCCAACAACTCGAGCGTGTCGCCCATTTTCACCCACTGCTGGGCTTTCGTCACCGCGGGACGGTCTCCCGTCTGCGCCACGGAACGCTTCGCCAGCCGGTTGATCAGGGACGACTTGCCGACGTTGGGGATGCCGAGGATCATGATCCGCACGGCGCGGGCCTGCATGCCCTTCTCCGCCCGCTTGGCCAGCATCTCGCCCGCCAGTTCCCGGCACATCTCCGGCAGTTTGCCCACACCTTTCCCGCTCAGCGCGTCAATCGGCAGGGTGCGGATGCCCTGTTCGCGAAAGTAGCTGATCCACTCGTCCGTCACCTGGCTGTCGGCCAGATCGGCCTTGTTGAGCAGGATCAGCCGGGGCTTTCCGCTGATGATCTCGTCAATCATCGGGTTGCGGCTGGAAAGCGGGAGACGGGCGTCCAGCAGTTCGATCACCACGTCAATCTGCTTCAGTTTCTCCGTAACTTGTCTGCGGGCCTTTGCCATGTGGCCAGGGAACCACTGAATCGTCATGATGTCTCACCTGCCTCGGGTGTGTGATAAAGGGAGGTCGTCAGCGGGCCAGGCGGATCTGGGAGAGCGGCCAGAAGACGAATTCCGCCCGTCCCACGACCCTGTCCAGGCTGATCGGGCCGATCGCCCGGCTGTCGTGGCTGTTCAGGCGGTTGTCCCCAAGCACGAAAATCTCGCCTTCTCCCACTTGGATCGGTCCAAAATCGTTGGTCAGCGGAACGCCCAGTTTCGCCGCCTCTTCCCGGTTTTTGGCCAGGTACGGCTCGTCCACCGGCTTCCCGTTGATCAGCAGTTGGTCGTTGCGCACCTCCACCGTATCTCCCGCGACCGCGATGACCCGCTTGATGTAATCGCGGCTTTCTTCGGCGTGAAACACGATGATGTCGCCGCGCTTCGGCTGCGTCAGGTGGTAGACCGCCTTGTTGACCACCAGTTTTTCGTTGTTATGTAACGTCGATTCCATGGATTCGCCTTCGACGATGAACGGGGCGAACAGGAAGGTACGGATGAGAAATGCTAACGCGATGGCTATGCCGAGCGCCTTGATCCATTCCCACGTCTCGTTTTTGGCGCGGCTGGAGGTAACTTCTTCGCTCATGGGTCCGATCCTCCCGCATTGTGCCTTGGTGGACGCCCGGTTCAGGGAACGCGTCCGTGTTTGAATGGAATAATGGGAAAAAGAGGCCTGGCAAGCAGACCAGACCCCCTTTGTATGCAAAACATGTGATTATTTGCGAATTTCCTTGATGCGGGCTGCTTTCCCCACGCGATCGCGCAGGTAGTACAGCTTCGCGCGACGAACTTTACCGCGGCGCACAACCTCGATCTTGTCGATCTTCGGCGTGTGCAGCGGGAACGTACGCTCAACGCCTACGCCGTAAGAAACCTTACGAACGGTGAACGTTTCGCTTACACCCGTGCCGCGACGACGGATCACAACGCCTTCAAACAGCTGAATACGCTCGCGCTGACCCTCGATAACCTTTACGTGAACACGAACCGTGTCACCAGGCCGGAACGCAGGAATGTCCTGTTTCATTTGCTCTTTTTCCAATTCACGGATCACTTGGTTCATCCTCAATTCCCTCCTTCCGCTCAGACGTTCTTACCCGTCCTCACAAGACTCAGCTTCGCGCTGAGATCCGGGTAGCGGACCGCCTTAGTCAGCGGGCAAAATTGCCACAAGAAGTATATTAACACACCGGACATGAATCCACAAGAGCTATTCCGGTCCGGAACCCGAATTTTTTTCCTCTTCCTCCAGCTCGGCCAGAAGTGCTTTCCACTCATCGGGCAGCTCGATCTTTTCCAGCAGATCAGGCCTGCGCTCCCTGGTCCTGCGCAGCGATTCCTTCAGCCGCCAGCGCTCGATATTGGCGTGGTGACCGGAGAGCAGGATGTCCGGCACCTTCCACCCGCGAAACTCCGCCGGACGGGTGTAGTGCGGATACTCCAGCAGCCCGGTGGTAAACGAATCCTTCTCCGCGGACGCCTGATTGCCCAGCGCCCCCGGCTGCAGCCGGACGATGCTGTCGATCACCACCATCGCCGCGAGCTCGCCGCCGGTCAGCACGTAGTCGCCGATCGAGATTTCGTCCGTGACGAGGTATTGGCGGATGCGTTCGTCGTATCCTTCGTAGTGGCCGCAGATGAAGACGAGATGCTCCTCCCGGGCCAGCTCCTCAGCCAGCTTTTGGTTGTACGGCCGGCCCTGGGGACACATCAGGATCACCCGCGGCTTCACGTCGCCGGCCACGGACTCCACGGCGCGAAAGATCGGCTCCGGCTTCAGCACCATGCCGCCTCCCCCGCCGTAGGGCGTATCGTCAACGGTGCCGTGCTTGCTTTCGGAGTAATCGCGAAAGTTGATCACCTGAAACCGGACGATGCCCTTCTCCTGCGCTTTCCCCAGGATGCTGCTGTTGAGGACGCCGTCAAACATCTCGGGGAAGAGCGTCAAAATGTCGATTTTCACGATCCGTCCCCCTTCACAGCAGGCCTTCCATCAGGTGGCAGACGACCCGCTTGCCGGCGATGTCCACTTCCTTGATGCAGTCGTCGATAAACGGCAGCAGAATTTCGCCGCGCTTTCCTTTTACCACCCACACATCGTTCGCGCCAGGCTGCAGCACGTCGACGATCCTGCCCAGTTCTTCCCCCTCGTCGGTGAATACCTGGCAGCCGACCAACTGGTGGATGTAATACTCGTCCTCCTCCAGCTCCATCAGCGCTTCTTCGGGAATCTTCAGCTCGCCGCCCTTGAACTTTTCCACGTCGTTGATCGACGGGTAGCCCTGGAAGCTGATGAGTTCAAACCCCTTGTGGGAACGGCGGGAGGCCACCTTCAGCTTCAGCGGCTCCGCCAGCGACGGATGAAACAGAAACAGTTCGCTCCCTTTGCGGAAGCGCTCGTCGGGGAAGTCGGTGGTCGAAATCACCTTGACCTCCCCCCGCAGCCCGTGGGTGTTGACCAGTTTTCCCACGGTGTAGTAACGCGTTTGGCTCACGCGCCTTCTCCTCCTTTCGTGGGGATGATGTACGGGAGCATCGACTATTCGCGGGGCGTTTGCCGAATCTCGTGAATCCGTCCGTCCTTTACCATGATTTCCGTTCCGGACATGATTTCATCCCACACATCTCCGACGCGAATCTGGACGGGACTCTGCACGGTCGCATATTCAATCTCGCTGCCCTCCGGCAGGTTTTCCGCCTGCCGCAGTTGAAACTGGAGCTGCTCCAGCTTTTCCTTGCGCTGCCGTTCCTCCCGGGCGATCCGCTCCTGCACCAACTGCAGCGCCTCGGGCGACCGCTTGCGGGCGTCCGCGAGCAGTTTTTTGGCCTGAAACTGCCACTGCTCCCACTCTTCCTGCCGCCGCCGGATCTGTTGGCGGTACTGTTCCACCAATGCGGCGCGGGAGGCTTCCGTCATGATCACCTTCACCTGAACCGTACGCAAAATGGTAAGCACGTCCGTCACTCCTCTCGAAGGCCGCCTGCATCAAAAAAGACTGGGACAGCTCCCAGCCTTTTTCTCAGACAATCTCAACCGTGACCCGCTTATCCGTATGGACGGAGGCGGCGATCACGACGGAGCGCAGCGCCTTGGCAATTCGTCCCTGTCTGCCGATGATCTTCCCCATGTCATCGGGGTGCACCGACAGTTCGTAGACGAGTGTGCGCTCTTTTTCCACAGCGTTTACACGAACGTCATCAGGATGATCGACGAGAGCCTTTGCGATCGTTTCGACCAGTGCTTTCATCATCGGACCTCCGGATGACCGGCTTACTTGCCGAATTTCGTTTCGTGTACTTTCGCCAGAACGCCTGCTTTGGACAGCAGGTTGCGAACCGTGTCAGTCGGAGCTGCACCGTTCAGGATCCATTTCACCGCTTTTTCGGTATCGATCTTCACCACAGCCGGTTGTGCAACCGGGTTGTAGTAACCGATTTCCTCGATGAAACGGCCGTCGCGCGGAGAACGGGAGTCAGCCACTACTACGCGGTAGAACGGCGCTTTCTTGGAACCCATGCGCTTCAGACGGATTTTTACTGCCATGCTGTTTCACCTCCTGTATGGATCAACGCAACGGTCAACTCGTCGCGTTGGCATCTCTTTTATCTGAACCATCGCGTCACCTGCCGGAGCAGGGCGCGAAGAGATCATACGAGATCACTTGAACGGGGGCTTGAAGTTGAACGGGAAGTTCATGCCTCCCGGATTGCCGCCGCCCTTGCCCAGAAAGGGAAGGCCAAAGCCTTTTTTCTTCGCCTTCTTTTTCATCTTGTCGGCCACGCCGGTGAACTGTTTCATCATCTTCTTCATTTCTTCAAACTGCTTGATGAACCGGTTCACTTCCTGGATCGACGTGCCGCTTCCGGCCGCGATCCGCTTGCGCCGGCTGGCGTTCAGCAGCTCGGGGTTGGCCCTCTCCGCTTTCGTCATCGACTTGACGATCGCTTCGACGCGGGCAATCTGCTTTTCGTCCACCTTGAGCTGGCCCTTCATCTTGTTCATGCCCGGCAGCATGCCGAGAATGTCTTCAAACGGGCCCAGGTTGCGCAGCTGCTGCATGGATTCGAGAAACATGTCAAAGGTGAACTCCCCTTGACGCATCTGCTTCTCCATTTCCCGCGCCTTTTCCTCGTCAACCGCCGCCTGCGCCTTTTCGATCAGGCTGAGCACGTCGCCCATCCCGAGAATGCGCGACGCCATCCGGTCCGGATGGAACGGCTCCAGCGCGTCCAGCTTTTCGCCCATCGCCGCAAACTTGATCGGCTTGCCGGTGACGGCCTTGACGGACAACGCGGCACCGCCGCGCGTGTCGCCGTCCAGCTTGGTGAGTACCACGCCTGTCAGCTCGAGCTGGCTGTTGAAGCTTTCCGCCACGTTGACGGCGTCCTGACCGGTCATCGCGTCGACGACGAGCAGAATCTCATCCGGTTTGGCCACGTCACGAACCTGCTTCAGCTCTTCCATCAGCGCTTCGTCGATGTGGAGCCGGCCGGCGGTATCGATCAGCACGTAGTCGAGATGGTTCTCTTTGGCGTGCTCAATCGCTTGTCTGGCGATCTCCACCGGACTGACCTGGTCGCCGAGGGAGAAAACCGGAACGTTCAACTGTTCGCCCAGCACCTGCAGCTGCTTGATCGCCGCCGGACGGTAGATGTCCGCCGCCACCAGGAGCGGTTTGCGGTTCTGCTTTTGCAGATACTTGGCCAGTTTTCCGGTCGTGGTCGTCTTACCGGCACCCTGCAGCCCCGCCATCATCACGACGGTCGGCGGCCGGTTGGCAACGGCCAACTGGGCGACGTGTCCGCCCATCAGTTCGATCAGCTCTTCGTTGACGATCTTGATGACCATCTGGCCGGGCGTCAGGCTTTTCAGCACCTCTTGCCCGACGGCGCGCTCCTTGACGCGCGCGATAAAGTCTTTGACGACTTTAAAGTTGACGTCGGCTTCCAGCAGGGCCAGACGAACTTCGCGCATCGCTTCGTTGACGACGGTTTCGTCGATCTTGCCTCTGCCGCGCAGTTTGTCAAACGCGTTCTGCAGCCGACTGGTCAAGTTTTCAAATGCCATGCGAGCCCTCCTAATCCATCTCCGACAGTTGGTGGAGCAAAGCTTGCAGTTCCTCTCTTGCCTCGCTGTCCGCGAGCTCTTCCACGATCCGCCCGATGCGTTCCAAGAGAGCCTGGCGCTGTTCGTGCTTGGCGGCCAACAGCAGTTTTTCCTCGTACTCAAACAACTGCCGCTCCGCCCGCTTGATGTGGTCGTACACCGCCTGTCTGCTCACTTCGTGCATCTCGGCAATTTCTCCCAGCGACAAATCATCCAGATAGTACAGCTCCAGATATTCCCGCTGCTTGCCTTTCAAGAGCGGCGCGTAAAAGTCGAACAAGAGATTTACCTGATTGGTCTTCTCCAGCATGAAACCAATCCTTTGCTGAGAGGTACTCGATTATGTCCTGTAAAGTGATTCTCCTTTACAGCACGATAACTATACTACCCAATTCTCCATGCACTGTCAAGGTTTTTTATTGACACAGTTTACGGACGAATGTTCACGAACATCGCCTCCGGACCGGTGGGGGAAAAACTGCCCCCTTTCGGTTCGATGCTGACGGCGATGTTCTTGACCCGGCGAATGTCTCCGTCGTGGACATACAAGTGCGCCATCCGTCCCTTCCATTGTAACACACCTGCGTTTGCCCTGCTGTCTCCGATGATGAACCAGACCTGATAATCCTTCTCTTCCAGCGGGTCCAGTCCTTCCGCCAGGATCAGCAGCTCGTTGGACATGTCGTTGATCCAGACGTATCCCCTGACGTTGGTCCGCATCACGGGCACCGCTTGATGCAGCACCGTTTTGGGGTCGTTGACGATCCGGTTCTGCCTGAGGAACAGGGACGTGGCGGGTTCACCGTGGAAGACGGGGGCCGGCTCCGCCCGGTCCATGACGTCTCCTCGCAGCGGGACCAGAGCCAGGGCCGCCAGCAGGACGCAGGCCGCCGCCGAGGACAGGACCGCCGCACGACGCCGCCGCGGCCGCCGGCTGCGCGCATCGATGGAGCGAAGCAGCCGCGTTTTCAGACGGGGTGAAGGCTCCGTTCTCCGCGCAGGCGCATGAAGTTCAGCGGGTTCTCCGGCTCCGCCGCTTCCGTCCAGAATCGCCGACCACTCGCGGTGCAGAGCCGAACAGCGGGAACAGCGATGCAGATGCCGCGCCAGTTCCTCGCTGCGCCCGGCGGAGAGTTTGCCGAGAACCAGGTCGATCACGTCTTCTTCGTTTACGCCGCAATGCTTGTCACTCACGCTTATCGCCTCCCTTGCCGCTTCCGTACCATCCCGTCTCCGCCAACTGCTTGCGCAGGTTGTGCAGTCCGTAGCGAATCAGCGACTTGACCGTTCCGATCGGCCGGGCCATGATGTCCGCCAGTTCCCGATGGGTTTTCGCCTGAAAATAGGCCCCGTAGACCGCCTGCCGCTGCGGCTCGGGAATCCCGTTCAGCACGTTCCGCACCGTTTCCCGTTCCAGCTTTGCCAACACCGTTTCTTCCACCGAGTCGCCCTGCAGCGGGTGGGGGTCCGCCGCCTGTTCCCGCTGCTGTTTGGCCTGGGTCCTGCGCAGACGGTCCATGCAGCGCGACTTGGTCTTTACCGCGAGCCACGCCTCGACGCTTCCCCGCTGCCGGTCGTACTGCGCCGCCGTCCGGTAGGCTTCGAGAAAAATGTCGTGACACAAGTCCTCTGCCTCCATCGGATCGTGCAGCATCCGCAGGGCGACGCGGTAGACAAAAGCGGCGTACCGTTCGTAAAAGGCTTCAAACGCCGCCCGCGAGCCGCGTCCCATTTCCCTGAGCAGGCGCTCCCCTTCCAGGTTCTGTTCCGACACG
This sequence comes from Brevibacillus thermoruber 423, assembly GCF_000454065.1. GTDB lineage: Bacteria > Bacillota > Bacilli > Brevibacillales > Brevibacillaceae > Brevibacillus > Brevibacillus thermoruber. The sequence continues at coordinate 482,991 of NZ_KE695652.1, read as the reverse complement.
CCCTTCCTCCCCCTTTGCCGATGCCTCTTTCCCAATTTTCTTGTAACAAAAAAGGCGCGAATGCGCAATTGGGATCAGCACCATTCCCGCTGTCCGGGACCTCCCGAAAATTTTTTGGACGCCGACAAATCCAACCGCGCATGCTTCCGCGTATACGGGGTGAAACCAACTATCAACGATAAAGGGGGAATTGACATCATGAAGCGCAAGTGGAACCGGCAGTGGGCGCTGGGACTGGCGCTGGCCCTCGGCCTCGCCGCGGCCGCCTCTGCCCGGGCCGACGCCGCGGGAGCGTTGAGCCTGTACACGCCGTATCCCGCCATCACGGTGACGCCGGGTGAGTCCATCCAGTACAACGTCGATCTGATCAACAACGGAAGCGCCATCGAAAGCGCGGAGCTTGAGGTGGAACATCTGCCGGCCAAGTGGGAATCGGAAATCACCGCCGACGGGTGGAGCGTGCAGACGATCGCCGTCAAGCCCAAGGACTCCCGCTCCGTCACCCTGCAGGTGGACGTCCCGCTCGACGTGAACAAGGGGACCTACCGCTTCGAGCTGAGCGCCAAGGGGAAAGCGGTCCTGCCGCTGACCGTCACCGTCTCGCAGCAGGGCTCGTTCAAGACGGAGCTGACCAGCGAGCAGCCGAACATGGAGGGACCCGCGGACTCCCAGTTTCAATACAGCGCCACCCTGCGCAACCGGACTGCGCAAAAGCAGCTCTACTCCCTGACGGCGCAAGCGCCGGAAGGTTGGGACGTGCAGTTCAAGGCGGACGGCAAGGCGGTCACGTCTGTGCAGGTGGACGCCAACGGCTCGAAGGACATCGACGTCGAAATCCGTCCGCCGAAAAAAGTGAAATCGGGATCGTACAAAATCCCGGTGAAGGCGGCCACCTCCTCCACCTCCGCCCAATTGGAGCTGGAAGCGGTGATTACAGGCACCTACGGCCTGGAAGTCAGCACCCCGACCGGCGTGTTAAGCACGGACGTCACCGCCGGCGGCACGCGGACGCTGCAATTGAAGGTGACCAACACCGGGACGGCCGATCTGCGCAACGTGGAACTCTCCGCAAGCACGCCCGTCAACTGGGAGGTGACCTTTGAACCGAAGCGGATCGACAAACTGGCAGCGGGACAGAAGACGGACGTGACCGCCACGATCAAGACAGACAGCAAGGCAATCGCCGGAGACTACGTCGTCAATGTCAGCGCCACCGCGCCGGAGGCCTCCGCGGATGCGGAGTTTCGCGTCGCCGTCGAAACGTCGGTGCTGTGGGGCTGGTTGGGCGTACTGGTAATCCTCGCCGTCGCGGGTGGTGTCACCTACCTGTTCCGCACCTACGGGAGGCGGTAACACATGGCGGAAGACGTCATTACGCTGTCTGCCCTGACGAAAGAGTACGGCGGGTTCAAAGCGGTTGACAACTTGACCCTGACCATCCGCCGCGGCGAAATCTTCGGCCTGTTGGGGCCGAACGGCGCGGGGAAATCGACGACGATCCTGATGATGCTGGGGTTGACGGAACCGACGTCGGGCACCGTCCGGGTGGCGGGCCACGACCCGACGCGCGACCCGCTGGCCGTCAAGCGAAAAGTGGGGTACCTGCCGGACGACGTGGGCTTCTACGACGACATGAGCGGCCTGGAAAACCTGCTCTACACGGCGCGGCTGAACGGCATTCCCGACGAGACGGGAAGAGAGCGGGCGCTCCGGTTGCTGGAGCGCGTCGGCCTGAGCGAACACGGCCACAAACGGGCGGGAACGTTTTCCCGGGGGATGAGGCAGCGGCTGGGGCTGGCCGACGTCCTGATGAAACAGCCCGAAGTGATCATCCTCGACGAGCCGACGCTGGGCCTTGACCCGGAGGGCGTCCGCGACTTTCTGCACCTGATCCAGCGGCTGAGCAGAGACGAGGGGATTACCGTCCTGCTCTCCTCCCACCATCTGCACCAGGTGCAGCAAATCTGCGACCGCGTCGGCCTGTTCGTGGCGGGCAGACTGCTGGCGGAAGGCAACCTGGCCCAACTGTCGGCCCAACTGTTTGCCGACGAGCCGATCCTGATCGAAGCCGATGTGCGACCGGTCAGCGAGGAACTGGTGGAGCAGTTGGCTAGGCTGGAACCGGTGATTCGCGTCGAGCGTCGGCAGGACGGGACGCTGCTCCTCTCCTGCAGGACGGACGCGGCCCCCGAGATCGCCCGGCTGGCCATCCAATCCGGCGCCGCTCTCCACCGCCTGAACACCAAAGCGTACGGGCTGGACGAAATCTATCATCGCTATTTCGAAGGGGGGGATGTCCGTGTTTGACCGGTTTGTTCGTCCCCGCGCGGAATCTCTCCACCCGTTTTGGGTGATGGTGCACAAGGAGATGGCCGACCACCTGCGAAGCTGGCGCTTTGTCATCCTGGTGTCGATTCTGGTCCTGACCTGCATCGGGTCGCTGTACACCGCCCTGTCGACGATCCGGGAGGCGGTGCCCAAACAGGACGGCGGCGCATCCTTCCTGTTTTTGAAGCTGTTCACGATCTCGGACGGCACGCTGCCGCCGTTTATCACCTTTGTCAGCTTCCTCGGCCCGCTGTTGGGAATCGGGATGGGCTTTGACGCCATCAGTTCGGAGCGCAACAAAGGCACGCTGAGCCGGCTGTTGTCCCAGCCGCTGCACCGCGACACCGTGATCAACGCCAAATTTGTCGCGGCGCTCATCGTCATCAGCGTCCTGCTGTTTGCCCTGGGATTCCTCGTCATGGGGCTTGGACTGATCGCCATCGGCATTCCGCCCACGCCGGAAGAACTGGGGCGCATGGTCTTCTTCCTGGCGCTGAGCGTGCTGTACGTGGCCTTTTGGCTGAGCGTGAGCATCCTGTTTTCCACCCGCTTTCGCCAGGCCGCCACTTCCGCGCTGGCGGGGATTGCGGTCTGGCTGTTCTTCAGCGTCTTTTTTCCGCTGCTGGTCAACCTGACGGCCGCCGCCACCGCACCGGCCGCCCAGACGCCGGAGAACGTGCTGTCCCATCAGCAGTTTATTCTAAACCTCTCCCGCCTGTCGCCGAGCCAGTTGTTCAGCGAGGCCACCACGACGATGCTGACGCCATCCGTCCGCAGCCTGGGGCCTCTGACGATGGAACAGATTTACGGAGCGATTCCCAGTCCGCTTCCGTTCGGCCAAAGCCTGCTTCTGGTCTGGCCGCAGGTAACGGGACTGCTTGCGGCTACAGCCGTTTGTTTTGCCGCCTCGTACGTTTTGTTCATGCGGCAGGAGGTTCGCAGCCGCAACTAACAGGCAAGAAGCCCTTGCTGCTGCCGACAGGCCATGCAAGGGCTTCGTCATCTTTTCATCTTCAGCAATCCCAGACTTTCCAGCCGCAAATGCACGTCCACATGGACAGGCATGGTGGGCCACGCCGCTTTCCACGCTTCCTCGGTGTACGGCTGCGAAAAGGGGCCCAGGGTGCGCTCTCCGATCCGCAGCGGGTCAATCCTCAACTGCTGCAGCTTTTTCACAAGAAGGGCGGCCTTCTGTTCCAGAACCGCTTCCAACTCCCTCGTCAACTGCTGCGCCGCTTCCGGTTGGTTCAGGTCCCGCTCGCCCTGGTATTCTTCCACCCTCCCGGTTCCTTCGATGTAAATCTTCACATCGCCTGTAGGTTGTACCGTCACCTTCGTTTCCGTGTGCAGCGACCCCAGCGTAACTCCTCGTTCCGGCAGGGGCAGCGACTTTTGAAATCGCGTCGGTCGGTTGAGGATTTGGAACAGGGTATCGTCCAGCGCCGTGATTTCGCCCACCATTTTGCCGTCGCGAAACAGCGCCGTTCCTTCATAGATCAAATCGGTTCCGTTTGCGGTGAACAGCGGCATCTGCGGATCTGCATAAGGGGAAAAATACGCTTCCATAAACCGGTGCAGATTGGTCACCGTGATTTCCCCCTGCCGCTCATAGTGAGCCAGCATCTTGTACAGATAAAAATCGATCATTTCCTGCTGTTTTTCGACCTGCTGGTTCAAGTACGCGAGAAAATCTCCTTCCACGACGATCAGATACAGGCGGTCGGAGATTTCGGGATCAAGCATCATGGTGTTGACAATGGGCAGGAGGTCTTCCCGGGCGAGACGTTTGGAAATAAAGAGCATGCGCAGCTGCCCGCTTTTCATCTCGCGGTAGTACTTCTGGTTCAGTTGGATTCGTCCTTCCTTCATCAGCCTGACGTTTGCCGTGATCATCCGTTTCTTTTCCTCGCGCAGAGGCGGGATCAAGGTTGCCTGCTCCAGGTGTTTGTCCGCGCCCCGGTCGACATACAGCAGGATTGTCGGCGAGATTTCTTCAATGATGCTGTTTTTCACCGGCCATGAGCCGCAGCCGGACAGCATCAGCAGCATCGGGACGATCATCAGGCTGTTACTGCGCTTTTTCACTTTTTCGCCTCCTGGATTGCATGGCATGCAGCACAAGAAACAGGGCGGGAGTCAATGCAAAGGATGCCCCGCCGACAACCATCTGCAGTTGTTCCCACATGCGTCTTTGGATTTCCGATGTCCACAGCCAGCGATCGACAATCAACAGATACCCTCCCACCGCCAAAAACACCATGAACAACCCTCCCGCATGTGGCGGCTTGCGGATTCGCTTCAGCAGAATGCGAAGGGCCCCGTATACATAAAGCATCAGCAGCGCGATCACCAGGACAACGGGGGCCATGTAAGCGGGCACCACGATCATTTCCACGCGTTCAAAAAAAGGAAGCTGGATGTAACGAACCAGTTGGATCAGCGCAATATCAACGGTTTTCAAATAGGGAGAACCGAAAAACAGCAGCGAAACGAAAAAGAAATACACGTATTCGAAGAGTGACACAACGTGCCCCGCCAGGAAGTATTTGGTCAGCGGCTTTCCCCCTGTCCACGGCCCCAACACAACGAAATATTCCGGCCCGGCAAACGCCGCCCATACGAACAGCAGGGATTCGAGCCAGTGGGAGGGCCACTGCAGCGGGATGATCGGATACAGATGGGAATAGTTCGCTTCCGGCGGCAACAAAAAATACCCGTACAGGACGAGGATCCAGGCGGACATCAGAAAGGCGATCACGCCAAAACGAAGCACCGTCCACATCCCGTGTTTCGCCAAATAATATCCGGCGAACATCATCAGAACGATGAACGTCCCGGTATTGACGGAGGGAAACAGGATCTGGTGCACGATGCCGACATACCCTTTCACGACAATCGTCAATTTCAGCAGCATGATGACCAGGCAGGGGACCATCAACACGCGCATCCACACGCTCCCCATAAACGGCCGCCATCCTTCCGTTTCATGCTGCTGGTAACTGGCTTCCAGGCCCTTTCCGATTACCCACAGGTTGAGAAGAGCCAAACATCCGGCAAGCAAAATGATCCAGACCATATACGGTTGAACCAGCACGTTCGGCAGGATCAGCATGAAGTAGCCGACTTGCATCCTGTTCACCAAAACAGCCCACATCCATGGCTGAAGCGGCTTGTCATGGGCAAACAACGAACTGCTCTTCATCGGATCTCCTTTTTCATTCTCGATTTCGCCACCGGTCGCAGGTGCCCAGGCCGCTGTTTCATCATCTTCAACGGCAGCCGAACGATCGTATCCTTCCAATCTCGCCAATACATCGGGGTAAGGGGAGCAAAATACGGCTGCTTCAAGGACGTGAGCCCGGTTAAATGGATAAGCACCCACACCATTCCGAAAATGATTCCCCACATCCCCAGCCAGGCGGCAAGGATGAGCAGGGCGAACTGGATCAATTTGCTGGAATTCGTCATCAGGTAATTCGGCACCAGAAACGACGCGATGGCGGAGACAGCAATGTGGATGATCAAAATATTGCTCGCGACATTCGCTTCGACGGCAGCCTGACCGACGACAATTCCCCCGACAATCCCGAGCGTCTGGCCGGACTTGGTGGGCATCCGCAAGCTGGCCTCCTTCAGAATCTCGAGGGTGAGCAGCATGAACATGGCCTCCCAGATCGGGGTAAAGGGAATCTCGCTCCTCGACTCCATGAGCAGGTACAGCACTTCCAGCGGAATCGAATAGTAATGGTGCGTGGTCAGCGCCACATACACCGGCGTCAGGACGATGGCAAACAAAAAGGCAAAGAAACGAAGGGACCGCAAGAAGCTGCTGACCATCCAGCGGTGGATGTAATCCTCGGGAGACTGAAACAAATCAAAAAACGTAACGGGGGCAATCAGCGCAAACGGCGTATTGGCGACCAGCCAGACAATTTTTCCGCTGGCCAGTGCGGCGGCTACCGCGTCCGGCCTGTCCGTCTGCTGAAACTGCGGAAAAACGCTGCCCATGTGATCCTCCAAAAACGCACTGACATGCGACGAGTCAAAAAATACATCGAAATCAATGTTCGATGTCTTTTCAAATGCGAGCCGGATGTTTTCCGGATTGGCAATTCCCTCGATGTATAGCAGCGCAACGTTTGTTTTGCTCAACGTTCCCAGGGTAAACAAACAGTACTTCAGTTCCGGCACGGGCAAACGCCTGCGGATCATGGTCAGATTCTGATCCAACTGCTCGCTCAGGCTGTCCTTGGGTCCGTAGACGATGGCTTCCTGCTCCGAGCTTTCAATGGAACGGCTGATGGTGCTGGGAATATGCACGGCAAATACCTGCCCCTCGCCAAACACGATGACGGCGCCCTGCAGGGTTTGTTCAATCGCCTTTTCGAGATTCGGGACCGGCTTGACCTGATCGGAAATGATGGCGCGGCTTGCGCAGTCGTAATCCCCGTGTACCAGCGGGAGCAGAATCCCCTCCCGCAACTGCTCCGCATCGATCAGGGAGCGAACGTAAAACAGCGTGACTGCCTGGGCATTTACCTGCAATTCTTTCACACAGGCATCATGAACATGGCAGAACCGTTTCTGAAGCTCTTCAACCGACAGGGACGAATCGGTCCGGGTCTGTTCGTCCCCGTGTGCAGGTTCGTCTTTGGCATGAAACGCCGAAAACATGGCAGGGAACAGCCTTCGAAGAATGTTCATATGACACACCGCCTTTTCGTGCACCCTAAATAGGGAGTATTTCCTACGAGGGTGACAGGCATACAAACGAATGGGGGAACTTCCGGTTCATCCCATACGAAAAAAAACCCGTATCGCCGTAAAAGCGATACAGGTTTCCTGTCCCTATCTGCATCTTGTTACTGCTGCTCCTCCGCGGTCTCCTGCGCAATCAGCCCGGCAAACAGCGCGTGCACAAACTGCTCAGGGTCAAACGGCTGCAGGTCGTCCATCTTTTCCCCGAGGCCGACGTATTTGACGGGGATGTTCAGTTCGTTGCGGATGGCGATGACGATCCCGCCTTTGGCCGTCCCGTCCAGCTTGGTCAGCACAATGCCCGTCACGCCGGCCGCCTGGCCGAACGTCTTGGCCTGGGAGAGCGCGTTTTGCCCCGTCGTCGCGTCCAGCACGAGCAGCACCTCATGCGGGGCTCCCGGCAGTTCCCGCTGCACGACGCGGTGCACCTTGCTCAGCTCTTCCATCAGGTTCACCTTGTTTTGCAGGCGTCCTGCCGTGTCGCACAGGAGTACGTCCACGCCGCGCGACTTGGCCGCCTGGACGGCGTCGTAGATGACGGCGGCGGGGTCTGCTCCCTGCTGGTGCTTGATCACATCCACACCGACGCGCTCGCCCCACACCTCGAGCTGTTCGATCGCGGCCGCCCGGAACGTATCCCCTGCCGCCAGCAGCACCTTTTTCCCCTGCTGTTTGAACATGTGAGCCATCTTGCCGATCGTGGTCGTCTTGCCCACGCCGTTGACGCCGACGAACAGGATGACGTTCAGCCGCCCGTCCTGCACGTTCAAGCCGGCGTCCCGGCTCTGGTCGTTTTTCAGCAGGGCGACCAGCTTTTCCGACAGGATCGGCTGCAGATCCATGGCGTTCTCGATTTTTTGCTTGCGCACCTCGTCGCGCAGTTCGTCAATCAGCTCCATCACGGTGTTGACGCCGACGTCGGCCGTGATCAGGATCTCTTCCAGTTCGTCAAAGAAATCGTCGTCGATTTTTTTGTACCGGCGAACCAGATCTTCCACCTTTTCCACCAGCAGATCCCTGGTTTTGGCCAGACCTTCGGTAAATTTTTGCGTAACCGCCTCCGACTTTTGCACGATGGCGTCACGCAGACGCTTGAAAAAGCTCATGGTCATCTCCCTTTACGAAGCGGATTCGATGAATGTTTTGGTATCCTCTAGCTTGACCGAGACGATTTTGGACACGCCGCCTTCCTGCATCGTCACCCCGTACAGCACATCGGCGCTCTCCATCGTCCCCTTGCGGTGGGTGACACAGATGAACTGCGTCTGGCTGCTGAACTGGTGCATGTACTCGGCGAATCGGTTGACGTTGGCTTCGTCCAGCGCCGCCTCCACCTCGTCCAGCACGCAGAACGGCACCGGCTTGACCCGCAGAATGGCAAACAGGAGAGCCATCGCGGTCAGCGCCCGTTCGCCGCCGGACAGGAGCGCCAGGTTTTGCAGCTTTTTGCCGGGCGGCTGCGCGACGATGTCAATCCCCGTCTCCAGCAGGTTGTCCGGATTGGACAGCAGCAGGTCGGCGCGTCCTCCGCCGAACAGCTGCACGAACACGTCGCGGAACTGTTCCCGGATGGCATCAAACGTCTCTTTGAAACGGCGGGACATCTCGGTGTCCATCTCTTCGATCACTTGATAGAGCATCGCCTTGGCCTCGTTCAGGTCGGCCTCCTGCGCGCTCAGGAACTGATGGCGCTCAAAGAGCCGCTCGTACTCTTCGATGGCACCCAGGTTGACCGTGCCCAGCGCGGCGATCTCTTTTTTCAGGCGGTTGACGATCTGCTGCTCCTCCGCCATGTCGCCGCGGGGCGGGTATTTCTGCTTGGCCAGGTCGTAGCTGATTTCGTATTCTTCGGAGAGTTTGTTCAGGAGGTGATCCAGTTCCACCTCGAAGCGGTTGGCCTTCACCTCTTCCTGATGCAGTCCTTCCTCGAGCGCCTTCACCTGCTTGCGGATTTCCCTGACCTCCTGCTCCACCTGCTCCTGCTGATGGTAGAGCGTGGCCCTCTCGCTACGCCGCTCCTGGATCAGTCCCGCGACGCGCTCCTTGTCCTGCCGCAGCTCGGCGATCTTCTGCTCCAGTTCGCCGCTGGACGACTCGTTGGTCCGCTCCAGCTCGTCCAGCGAGGCCAGCGTCCGGTTCAATTCCTCCCACTCCCGCAGAAGCGACGCGCGCTGTTCCGCGAGCCGCTCCAACTGCTCCACGCGGGACTGGTGTTCCTGCTTGACCTGGGCGTCCAGCACCTTCAGGCTGGTGATCTTCTGGTTCATCTCTTCCTTGGATTCGAGCTGCTCCTGCCGCTTCGCTTCGGCGGCGGCGATCCGTTCGGACAACTGCTTCTCTTCTTCTTCCATGACGGCCAGGGCGGCCTCCAGTTCCGCCAGTTTCCGTCCGGCTTCCTCCATCTCCCGGCGGTACCCCGCGACGTCCTGATCGACGAGCATGGCCCGTTCCGCCAGCGAGCGGCCTTCCGCTTCCGTCTGCTGAAGCAGCCCCTTTACTTCCTGTTCCTTCAGCCGCAGCGATTCCCCCTGGGTGCGAAGCTGCTCCTGCTCCTGCTCGATCCGCTTGAGTTCTTCGGCCAGTTGTTCCATACGCGTAGTATGCCCGGCAATGGCCTCTTCGATCTCGGCCATCTGCGCCTCCAGCTCTTCCGCCTGACGGCTGCGGCCCAGCAGGTTGGTCGTATTCTTTTTCAGCGCGCCCCCGGTCATGGAACCGCCGGCGTTGACGATGTCCCCTTCCAGCGTGACGACGCGGCAGCGGTAGTTCAGCGCCCGCGCCACGCGGTTGGCCTGCTCCAGCGTCTCTGTGACGATGACATTGCCCAACAGGGATTCGACAATGGGACGGTACGTCTCCTCAAACGAGACCAGTTCGCTGGCGATGCCGGCCACGCCGTCCTGCCTGCCCAACAGCCGCTTCTCGTCCGGCTGCAGGCTGCGCGGCCGGATGACGTCCAGCGGCAGGAAGGTAGCCCGTCCCGCATTGTGCTGTTTCAGGTAGGCGATCGCCGCCCGGCCGGCAGCTTCGTCGTCGACGACCACGTTCTGCAGGGCGCCGCCCAGCGCCACCTCCACGGCAGTCTCGTACTTTTCCGGCACCGTGACCAGTTCGGCGACGGCCCCGTGAATCCCTGCAAAGCCGCGCTCGCGGGCCTTGAGGATTTCCTTGACCCCCTGCTGGAACCCGGCAAATTCCGCCTGCATCTCCCTCAACAGGTCGAGCCGCGATTTGGCCGCTTCCCGCTTCTGCTCCCACTGACGCAGTTCCCGGCGGGACGCCTCCAGGCGGGCTTGTCCCTCGCGAATCCGCTCGATCGATTCCTTGTAACGGGTGAGTGTCTCCTGAATCGACCGGTCAACCTCCTGAAGCTGTTCGTTCAGCTCGGCCAGCTTGGCCTGGCGGGCCGCCTCTTCCTGATTGAGCCGCTCTTTTTCCTGCTCCAGCCGCTCCGCCCGGGCCTGGCTGGTCTGGCTCAACTGCTGCTGGTGGCGGATTTCGTTGCGCAGATTGGCCATCGCGTTCAGTTTTTCAAAGTAGTCCCCTTTCAATCGCTCCACGTCGTCGGTGAGCGACTGGATCATGGCGGAAAACTGGTCTTCCGCCTCCTTCAGCGACGCCTGTGCATCGGCCATGCGCCGCCTGGTTTCCTCGACCCGCTGCTGTTCTTCTGCCAGCTCGGCCTCGACGGCGTGCCGCTTTTCCGTGATGCGGTGCATCTGTTCCATCGTCTGCTGCCGGTTGGCGGCCAGGTTGCGCAGCCGTTCCTTGAGCACTTCCCGCTGACCTTCCACTTTCTCCGTCTCTTCGCTCACGGAAAGCAGCACTTGCTGCAGTTCCTCGATCGACTGGTCAATCTGGCTGACGTGAAAGCGGGCCTGCTCCAGGTCGGCTTCCCGCTTCGAGGCCTGGGCCGTCTGTCCGGCCAACTGCTCCCGCAGCTCCTGCACGCGGCGGCTCGCTTCCTCCCATTTGGCGTGCGCCGCTTCGATCTGCTGGACGTAGAGCGCCACCTCGTGCTCCATCAGCGTCTGACGCAGTTCGTTGTATCTGCGGGCGGTGTCCGCCTGCTCCTTCAACGGACCGATCTGTTCGTTGATCTCGCTGACGATGTCGTGAATCCGCACGAGGTTTTGTTCCGTCTCGTCCAGTTTCTTCTCCGCTTCCCGCTTGCGGGTTTTGTACTTGACGATGCCGGCCGCTTCTTCAAAAATGCCGCGGCGGTCCTCCGCCTTGGTGCTCAGAATCTCCTCGATTTTTCCCTGCCCGATGATGGAGTAGGCCTCTTTGCCGAGACCTGTGTCCATGAACAGCTCCATGATGTCCTTGAGCCGGCAGGCCCGGTTGTTTATGTAGTATTCACTCTCACCCGAACGGTAGACCCGGCGGGTGACAGAGACTTCCGTATATTCCACGTCGAGAGAACGGTCGGTATTGTCCAGCGTCAACGTCACTTCTGCGAAGTTGAGCGGTTTGCGCGTATCGCTTCCGGCGAAGATGATGTCTTCCATCTTTGCCCCGCGCAGCGATTTGGCGCTCTGTTCGCCGAGCACCCAGCGGATCGAGTCGGACACGTTGCTCTTGCCGCTTCCGTTCGGCCCGACGACCGCAGTCACTCCGGGCACGAATTCCAACTCGGTCCGGTCGGCGAACGATTTGAACCCAACCAGTTCCAGGCGTTTCAAATACATACTGATGGTTCCTCCTTAAAAACCCGTCCGGCGCATGCGATCACACACCCGCTGCGTCCGGCGCTGCCGCCTGCCGAGCGGGCCCGTGTCGCCGCCGGGCGGGGGCCCTGAAAGAAAGCCCCTGCTGGGAAACAGGAGCGAGTCATCTGCGTAAAACCCAATGTGAGATAAGTGTACCATAGAATAACGGCCGAACGAAGACCTTTCCCCACCAGGCATAGACTAACCCGATGCTGCCCGTTTTTGGCAGACGGAAAAAAGTCTGCGCCGCTTGCATGGTTCGTCGTCCCGCCTGCGGTACAGAGGCACGTCCATGGCAAGACCGATCGCGAAGCAGGCAGCGTTTCGAGATGGCCCGCAACTGTAATAGTTTATCACAGAACGGCTGTTTGTCGAAGAACAAAGAAGCTCCTCCCCGGCATCCCGCCGAAGAAGAGCGTGTTCCGTTCGCCTGCGTCCCTTTCTGGTCAAAACCGCTGCGCAAACAGCCGGCGTTCCCAGTCGCTTACGTGCCGGGTGTATTTCTCCCATTCCGTACGCTTTACCTTGATATACTCTTCCCAGATCTCGCGGCCGATCGCCTGAGCCAAAATGGTGTCCTGACTCAGGCTGTCCATCGCCTCCTCCAGCGTCCGCGGCAGGCGGGCAATCCCCCGTTCCTGCATCTGCGCCTCGGTGAGCCAACTGACGTCATCACTCGCCGGTTCGCCGGGATGAATGCGATTGTGAATGCCGTCGAGGCCGGCCGCCACGAGACAGGCGGACAGCAGGTATGGATTGCAGGTGCCGTCTCCCCCGCGGAATTCAAACCGGCGAGTGCGCCGCTTCTCCGGGATGCGCACCAGGACGGAGCGATTGCCTGCGCCGTAGCAGATGTGGGCCGGTGCCCACGTGCCCGGCCGCATTCGCTTGTACGAATTGATGCTCGGCGCTCCGATGGCGATCAGGGAGCGGCCGTGTTTGAGCAGGCCGCCGATAAAATGGTACGCTTTTTCCGACAAATCCAAACCGCGCGGGTCGGTGTTGTCGGCAAACAGGTTCTCTCCCGCGTCGTTGTACAGGCTGATGTGCACGTGCAGGCCGCTGCCGGCCAGGTGCTCGAACGGCTTGGGCATCAGCGTGCCGATCAGTCCCTTGTCGCGGGCGATCTGCTTGAACACCTGCTTGAACGTCACCTGGTCATCCGTCGCCTGTAAGGCATGGGTGTAGCGCAGGTTGACTTCCAGTTGGCCCGGGCCGTATTCGCTGGAAATCTGTTCGGTCCGCACGCCCATCGCCTCCAGCGCGTGAACGAACGACTGGACGAAATCCTCCTGGATATCGACGCCGTCGGAGGAAAAACAGTGGCTGTCGTCGGCGGGGACGAGCCGGCCGTTCTCCTCCCGCAGCAGGTAGGCCTCTTGCTCGTAGGCCATGTACATCCTGCCTCCCATAACCGACTCCACTTCCGCCAGTAGCCGCTTCAGCGCATGGCGGGGACAGCCCGGCCAGGGGTCGCCGTTTTCGTCCACCAGGTCGCAAAACATGCGGGCCGTCTTGCTGCGGTAGGGCAGGACGGCAAAGGTGGCGGGGTCCGGCACGGCAAAAAAGTCACCGTCCCCGGCCCCGTACATCGGGTTGGGAATGTACTCGTCGAAGCTGTCGAAACTCATGATGGCCGTACTGAAGTTGATGCCTCGCTCCATCGCGTCCCGCAAATTGTCCGGGCGGATGGTTCTGCCCCGGGTCAGCCCGGCGTAGTCCAGAAACTCCACGCGAATGAATTCGATCTCCCGTTCTTTCACAATCTTCATGACATCGTCCGCTGTGTACATCGTGCGTTTCTCTCCTTCCCTGTAATCTGCTGCATGCGAAAAAGTTCACCATTCCATCGTCGTCGACTTGTCCTTGAACACGCGGCTGCGGATGAAGAGGTACACTGCCCCCAGAGCCAGCCAGACGATTCCCGCCTTGATCGCCAGCGGTTCCATGGAGGCCATCACGTAGGCGATCACGCCCATGCCGATCAGTGGGCAGAGCAAATGGGCAATAACCTGCCGGGATTTTTGGCGGATGGTGAAATGGATAATGACGGACAGATGGAGCACCACAAAACCGGTGAGCGCCCCGAAGTTGACCAGATTGGTGAGCAGCGGCATGTGGTCTTGAAAGCCGAGACTGACGATCAGCGACACCACCGCGACGAGCATGGTGCTTACGTAGGGCGTTTGGTACCGGGGATGGACCTTGGCCAAAACAGCGGGAAGCTTGCGGTCGCGCCCCATCGAAAACAGGATGCGGGAAATGGCCGCCTGCGCCACCAGCGCCGCAGAGATGCCCCACGACAAAACGGTGGCGAGGATGGACACCGTCTTCAGCCACACCCCTCCGGCGGCGCCGGCGATTTCGTAGAAAGCCGTGTCGAGACTGGCAACCTGCATGCCGCGCCCCAGATCGCTCGCCACCCAGGTCTGCGCGATAAACAGAAAACCGACAGTGAAGAGTGCGGCCACGCTTGCCCGCCCGACCGCCTTGCTGCCCCCCTTCACCTCTTCGGAGAGCGTGGAAATCGCGTCAAACCCGAGAAACGAGAGAACCGCGATGGAGACCGCACTCATCACCAGATTCAGGTCAAAATGTTCCGCGTCATAGATCGGCTTGACAGTAAAACCGCCGCTCCCCAGCAGCGCAGTGACGCCGGTAATCAGAAACAACACCAGCACGGCGAACAGGATGATCAGCGTGATCTTGTTGGCTCTCGCCGTGAACTCCACGCCGCGCACGTTGATCACCGTGTTGACGGCGAGAAAGAGCACGATCCAAACCCAGGCGGGAATCGCCGGAACAAGGGACGTCAGCGCGTTGGCGCTCACCACGTAACAGAGGGAAGGGATCAGGATGTAGTCCAGCAGGATCGCCCAGCCGGAGATGAAGCCCACGGTTTCGTGGATGCCGCGCTGCGCGTACGCGTAGACCGACCCGGCGACGGGAAACGCCTCCGACATGCGCGCATAGCTCAACGCCGTAAAGATCATCCCGGCCATGCCGATCAGGTAGGCCAATGCCACCATGCCTTTCGAGGCTTCGGCGACGTAGCCGTAGACGCCGAACGGCGCAATCGGCACCATAAAGATCAAGCCGTACACGAGCAGATCCCAAAAGCTGAGCGCGCGCTTCAGCTCCTGCTTGTAACCGAATTGCTCAATCATGCAAGCCCACCTCACCAGGCAATCTCGTACACCTCGGTAAAATTACGGTACAGCACCCCTTCGGCGATGTGCAGGGCCACGTCGACATCCATGTAGTCACGCGCAATCCACCCTTCCAGCACGCGCGTGAAGCACTCCTTGAACAAGTGCACGCCCAGCCAGTTCATCTCCGGCAGGGTAAACGCGTCCGAACCGTACATCACCTTGGAAAACGGCGCAAATTCAAAGACGTGCGAGAGAATCCGCTCCACCCCGTGGCCGATAAACGGATTCTGCAGGGAAATGTCCAGGTAGACACGGGGCAACACACTGACGATAAAGGCGGCCTCCTCCACCCACGGATAGCCGCCGTGGACCAGGTGCACCTTCGTGTCGATGTACTTCTTGTCGCGCAGAAGATCCAGGAGACAGGCGGGGTTCGCCTTGGTCAGCACGACCTCGCCGTCGCCCACGCCGGTATGAATGTGCATCGCCTTGTCGGCTGCCGTACATTCTTCCAGGGCGACGTGCAGACAGTAATCGCGCAGCGCCTTTACGGCTGCCCGCGGATCGGAGCAGAATGCCGCGTACTCCTCCGCTGCCGCCTGCTCGTCCATCGGGCCGATCTCCAGACCGCTGCGGTAGGCGATGATCGTTTTCAACCCGAGAATGCGCTCCCCCTTCAACGCCTCGCGCAGATCGGCCCGATACCGCTCGGCAAACGAACCAAACTCCCCGCACTCGTCCCGCAGCCTGACCATGACCGGCTCGATGCGGTACACTTCCCAATAAGGCACGCCTGTCATGTCGGCGTACGCCTGCCCGGACAGACGCGGCTGCGGATAGCCGAAGTCCAGCAGCAGTCCGGCGATGTTGGCGTCACGGAACAAGGCCCGGGTGTACGCCCACGGATCGCTCGCCTGCCGGTTGCGCCAGGCCACCACCTCCTCCAGCACCGGGTCGCAGCCGAAATATGCTGCCAGGCGCTGAATGGTGATCTGCGTGTACATGTTGGTTCCGGGAACGGGCCGCTTGGGATGGCCGCGTTCCACCGTTTGGAACATGCCGGGGACAACGGATAAGGACAGCTTTCGAACAAATTCTGCAGGCGACAGTGGGGATGTCTGCTGCAGATACGGGTGGCAGTGGACGTCCACCGCCTGGATGGGACGCAGATCCAGTGTCATCATGATCCTCCTTTCAGGGGCTGTTACACGTTTCGGGAAGCAATCCGCATGCCAGCTGCTCCTTCGGCATTTAGGCGGTTTCGCAAGGGAGGCAAGCGACAAAAAAAGAGCGCCGAAAAAACTTTTGCGCAAAATATTTTTTGAATCGATTGAATATTTGGATAAATGATCCTATAGTGAAGACAGGAATGCTGCCGTGTCAAAACGGCGTTTCCGGCAAACGACAAACATTTTGCGCCAGAGGGGGTCTTTTTTTCACCATGACTGTGATTGCGCTCAACGACGTGTGGAACGCCTGCTTTGAGTGCATGGTGATCGTCGATGAGGAAGGCAGCGTGCTGGACCTCAACCGTTCGGCCATGCGCTTGTTTTCGCTCGGCCCCGGGGATTTCGCCGGTGTCTCCCTCTGCGAATTGCTGGGTGACAAGTCATTTGGCCGGTATCTCAAGGCGGACAAGGAAACGACCGGCATCTCCGTCTGCATCGGCACCCAGGAGTTGATTGCCAACGTGGTCCCGCTCTCCCGCAACCTGGAGCAGACGCGATACCTGATCATCCTCAAGAACATGACCCAGCAGCAGCAGTTGAAATACCAACTGCAGGCCATGAACGAAACCAAGGTCCTGTACGACGCCGTGCTGGACGAACTGGAGGAAGGGGTCTGTGTAGTAAACACGGAGGGTCGGATCCTCTTTTACAACCGGAAGATGGGAGAAATCGACCTTCGCGAGCCGGCGTCGGTCAGAGGCAGACGCATGTTCGACGTGTGGCCCGCGCTCGACGAGCAGTCCAGCACGCTATTGGCGGCGATGAAACTGTCCAAAACGCTGCACCATCGGGAGACGCACTTTACCCCGAACGGCCGGGCGGTGACCACGCTCTCCCGCACCGCTCCCTTGTTTGTGGGCGAACAGAAACGGGGCGCGATTCAGGTGCTGCGGGACATCACGGAGCAAAAGCAGTTGGCCGAATCCATCCAACAGCTCCGCAAGGCGGACGAGACGAAGGCCGCCTCCCCCCGGCCGCTCCCCGGGCAGAACCAGACGCGTTTCCGGTTCACGGACATCGTCTACGTCAGCCGCGAGATGGGACAAACCGTGGAACAGGCGAGACGGGCAGCGCGCTCTTCTTCCACCGTGCTGATCATCGGCGAGACGGGCACGGGAAAGGAGCTGTTTGCGCAGAGCATTCACAACGAAAGTCCGCGGCAATCGGCCCCGTTTATCGCGCAAAACTGCGCGGCCCTGCCGGAAGGGTTGCTGGAAGGCCTGCTCTTCGGAACCGTCCCGGGCAGTTTTACGGGGGCGGTGGACAGGCCGGGCCTGTTCGAACAGGCCAACGGTGGCACGCTGCTGCTGGACGAACTGAATGCGATGGGCCCCACTCTGCAGGCGAAGCTGCTGCGCGTCTTGCAGGAGAAAAAATGCCAGCGGCTGGGGTCGGCCAAGGTCGTGGACGTGGATGTGCGGATTATCGCCACGATCAATGAAGATCCGCTGGAGGCCATCCGACATGGGCGGCTTCGGGAGGATTTGTTTTACCGCCTGAGCGTCGTCAACCTGTACATCCCGCCGCTGCGCAAACGAAGAGAGGACATCCCGGCCCTGATCGACGCGTTTCTGGCCAAGCATGGCAGGGCGCTTGACGTGAAGGTAACCGGCTTTGACCCGGACGTGTACCGCCACCTGCTGGCTTTCGCCTGGCCGGGCAATGTCCGCCAGTTGGAGCATGTGATCGAGGGCTGCCTCAATCTCATGTACGACGACGGCCCGATCCGGTTCGAACACCTGCCGTACGCGTTTCGCGAGATGATCATCCGGCAGCTCCCCGACTCTTTTCCGGATGCGCCGCAGACGGTTACGGCGCCTGTTCGCCTGTCCGGCAGCCTGGAGGAACAGGTTGCGCGGCTGGAGCGGGAGCTGATCCGCCAGGCCCTGCGCGAAGCGAACGGAAACATCACCAAGGCGGGGGAGCGGCTGGGGATTTCCCGCCAAAATTTGAATTACAAGCTGAAAAAGCACGGCATGTCCAAAGACCCGGCCTAAACGAAAAACCCGTTCTCCCTCTTTGGTAGAACGGGTTTTCTCACGGATCAGCGAACGGTCTACTTCGCCCCCAGTTTGATCAGCGCCCGGGCGGCCGCCTGCTGTTCCGCCTCTTTTTTGGAACGCCCGCTGCCCATGCCGAGCGGACGGTTGTTCAGGAGTACTTCGGACACGAACTCCCGGTTGTGCGCCGGCCCCTTTTCCTCCACGATGCGGTAGTGGATTTCCCCCAGATTGTCCTGCTGGACGAACTCCTGAAGCTGACTCTTGAAGTCGGTGACCTGGGCAAACTCCCCCTTGTCCACTCGCGGATAGACGTACTTCTCCATGAAGTGAAAGACCGCGTCCAGTCCCTGATCCAGGTAAAGCGCGCCAATAAATGCCTCAAACACGTCCGCCAGCAGCGCGGGCCGCTGCCGGCCGCCTGTCAGTTCTTCCCCTTTTCCCAGCAGAACGAGATCGCCAAAGTGAAGCAGTTCGGCAAATTTGACCAATGACGGCTCGCAGACGATGGCTGCCCGCAGTTTCGTCATTTCCCCTTCGCTCATTTTGGGAAAGGTCTTGTAGAGAAATTGCGAAACGGTCAGTTCCAGGACGGCGTCGCCGAGAAATTCCAGCCGCTCGTTGTCCTGGATGCGCTTGCCGCGCTGCTCGTTGACATAGGAAGAATGGGTGAAGGCTTGCCGCAAGACGTTCTCGTCGCGAAATCGAATGCCGATGGTTTCTTGCAGCTCCGAGAAGTTCATGACGCTCACCACCATTCTTGAAGACTTCCTGCTCTTCTTTCCGGCAGGAACCATTTATGCCTCAAACCGCTTCAAGACGATCGTGGCGTTGTGACCGCCAAACCCGAACGAGTTGGACATGGCTACGTTCACGTCCGCCTTGCGCGCTTGATTGGGTACGTAGTCGAGGTCGCACTGCGGATCGGGGTTTTCCAGGTTGATCGTCGGCGGCAGAATCTGATCGCGCAGGGCAAACGCCGACGCGATCGCTTCCACACCCCCGGTCGCCCCGAGCATGTGACCGGTCATCGACTTGGTGGAGCTGACCGCCAGCTTGTAGGCATGGTCGCCAAACACGCTCTTGATCGCCTGCGTTTCCGAAATGTCCCCTTGATCCGTAGAGGTGCCGTGTGCATTAATATAATCCACTTCTGTCGGTTCAATACCGGCGTCGCGCAGCGCGTTTTTCATGCAGCGGGCCTGCCCCTCCGGAGACGGCGCGGTGATGTGGTAGGCGTCCGCGCTCATGCCGTAGCCGATCACTTCCGCCAGGATGGTTGCCCCCCGTTTTTTCGCGTGCTCCAGCTCTTCCAGGATGAGCACGCCTGCTCCTTCGCCCATGACAAAACCGTCGCGGTCGATGTCAAACGGACGGCTCGCCTTTTCCGGCTCGTCGTTGCGGGTGGACATCGCTTTGGCGGAACAGAAACCGGCAAACGCCATCGGTCGGATCGTCGCTTCCGCACCGCCGGTGATCATCGCGTCGGCGTGGCCGTGCTGGATCAGCCGGAAGGCGTCGCCGATCGCGTTCGTCCCCGTGGCGCACGCGGTAATCGCGCTGGACGTCGGCCCTTTTGCCCCGTACTGGATGGAGACGGCTCCAGATGCCATGTTGGCGATCATCATCGGGATAAAAAACGGGCTGACACGGCGCGGTCCCTTTTCCATCAGCACCTGGTGCTGCTCTTCCCAGGTAGCCAGACCGCCGATACCTGATCCGATGTATACACCCACGCGTTCCGCATTCTCAGCCGTAATCTCCAGCTTGGCATCTTCCATCGCCATTTTGGTGGCGGCCAACGCAAACTGAACGAATCGGTCTGTACGTCGGATTTCCTTTTTGTCCATGTACGCCTCGGGATTGAAATCCTTCACTTCCCCCGCAATCTGCGTAGGGTAGTCGGAGGCGTCAAACGCCGTGATGCGCCCGATTCCCGATTTTCCTTCCAGCAAGCTGTTCCAGAAGGTCTGCGCGTCGTTTCCCACGGGGGAGATGACGCCGACACCGGTAATCACCACTCGTCGTTTCATTACGATCACCTCTATTGAAAGTCAGCTCTCAGCTTCCTTGTTCTTCGCCTGGTTACGGTTGGAAAAGCTCTGCGGCAAAATCGAGCCGGGTGTGTGAAGGGAGAAGTCCCGCGTGACACGGGACTTCCACTGAATGGACTACTTGTGAGATTCTATGTAAGCCACAACCTCACCAACAGTAGTGATTTTTTCAGCGTCTTCGTCAGAGATTTCCATATCGAACTCGTCTTCCAGCTCCATCACGAGTTCCACTACATCCAGGGAGTCGGCACCCAGGTCCTCTTTGAAAGAAGCTTCCAAAGTCACCTTGGATTCCTCCACACCCAGACGATCGACGATGATTTTCTTCACACGTTCCAAAGTATCTGCCATTCTGCTTCACCCCCTCTCCCCGTATTATAGTGGATGAGCCTGCAAAACACCAGTTGAGTCAGGCTCTTGCTGCTCGAGCGTGTCGCGCGCGCCTCACATGTACATGCCGCCGTCCACGTGCAGGGTTTGGCCGGTCATGTAGTTGGCCGCGTCCGAGGCGAGGAACAGGACCACCCCGGCGATGTCATCCGCCTGGCCGAGACGGCCCAACGGAATCTGGCCCAGCATGGACGCCTTGACGTCCTCGGGCAGGGTCGCGGTCATGTCCGTGTCGATAAAACCGGGAGCGACCGCGTTTACGGTAATGCCGCGGGACGCCAGTTCGCGCGCGGCCGTCTTCGTCAATCCGATCACGCCGGCCTTGGCTGCCACGTAGTTGGCCTGGCCGGGGTTGCCCAGCACGCCAACGACGGAGGTGATGTTGATGATCTTGCCGGAACGCTGTTTCATCATCGGACGGGTGGCCGCTTTCAGGCAGTTGAAGACGCCTTTCAGGTTGGTGGCGATCACCTCGTCCCATTCTTCCTCTTTCATCCGCATCAGCAGATTGTCGCGCGTGATGCCGGCGTTGTTGACGAGAATGTCAATGGTGCCGAAGCGCTCCAGCGCCTCTTTGAACATCTCGTTTACTTCTTCGGCGTTGGCCACGTTGGCGCGGATCATGATCGCCTCGCGCCCCAGTTCCTTCACCTTGGCCACCGTTTCCGCGGCCGCCGCCTCACTTCCGGCGTAGTTGACCACGACGTTGGCCCCAGCTTCCGCCAGCCGAAGCGCGATCGCACGGCCGATGCCGCGGGAAGCGCCGGTGACCAGCGCGGTTTTGCCTGCTAGCATAATACCCCTCCGTTCAACAGTTCATGTAACGATTCCATATCCTGAACGGAAACGATGGTCGTCCCCGCCGGCGCAATCTTTTTGATCAGGCCGGCCAGCACCTTGCCCGGGCCGATCTCCACAAAGGTGGTCACGCCCTGATCCGCCATCCACCGGACGGAATCCTCCCACAGTACCGGAGCAGCCACCTGTTTCACGAGGTTGTCGACGATCGCCCCCGCTGCCGTCTCCGGACGGGCGGACACGTTGGCCACCACCGGCACCCGGGCGTCTTTCACGTCCACGTCGGCCAGCACGGCCTTCAGCTTTTCCGCCGCGGGCTGCATCAGACTGGAGTGGAACGGGCCGCTGACATTGAGCGGCAGGACGCGTTTGGCGCCGGCCGCTTTCGCCTGCTCACCGGCCAGCCGCACGCCCTCCGCCGTACCGGAGATGACGATCTGTCCGGGGCCGTTCATATTGGCCGGCTGAACGGGATGGCCGGAGGCGGTCACCGCTTCGCAGACGTCCTGCAGGGCCTGCCGCTCCATGCCAAGGACGGCCGCCATCGCTCCCTGTCCGGCCGGCACCGCTTCCTCCATAAATTGGCCGCGGGCGCGCACCACTTTCACCGCGTCGGCAAACGCCATCGCCCCGGCGGCTACCAGCGCCGAATACTCGCCCAGGCTGTGGCCGGCCACGTAATCCGGCGTCACGTCCGCCCGTTTTTCCCGAAGCGCGGCCAGGACCGCGACACTGGTCGTCAGGATCGCCGGCTGCGTGTTGACCGTCAGCCGCAGCTCTTCTTCCGGTCCTTCAAAGCAGAGGGACGACAGCGAAAAGCCGAGCGCTTCGTCCGCACGTTCAAACACGTCGCGGGCGGCTGCGGACTGTTCTGCAAGCGACCGCCCCATCCCGACGAACTGGGACCCCTGTCCCGGGAAGACAAATGCCACTTTGCTCATGAACGATTTCCTCCTTTAAGCCGGTGTGGTGGACCACTTCAACAGGGCCGCTCCCCACGTCAGACCGC
Organism: Brevibacillus thermoruber 423; assembly: GCF_000454065.1. Lineage (GTDB taxonomy): Bacteria > Bacillota > Bacilli > Brevibacillales > Brevibacillaceae > Brevibacillus > Brevibacillus thermoruber. The sequence goes on along the minus strand of NZ_KE695652.1, from coordinate 460,561 downwards.
CGCCGAAGCCGACGAGGACGACGTTGTCGCCTTCTTTCAAGCGCCCCTCCTCCACCGCTTCGTCCAGCGCGACGGGGATGGAAGCGGACGACATGTTGCCGTAGCGGTCCAGGTTGATCGCCACTTTGTCCTCCGACAGGCCGAAGCGCTGGATGGCCGCGTCGATGATCCGCTTGTTGGCCTGGTGGGGAACCAGCAGGTCGATCGCTTCCTTCGGCGTCCCCGACTTCTCCAGGACCGCTTCCGTCGCCGAATTCATGACGCGGACGGCAAATTTGAACACTTCACTGCCGGTCATCGAGATGTAGTGCAGGTTTTTTTCCACCGATTCGCTGGAGGCCGGAATCCGCGAACCGCCCGCAGGCTGACACAGGAGCGGTCCGCCGGAACCGTCCGCGCCCAGCTCAAACGCCTGGAATCCGAAGCCCTCGCCCACCGGTCCGAGCAGGGCCGCACCGGCGCCGTCGCCAAACAGCACGCAGGTGTTGCGGTCCTTGTAGTTCGTGATCTTGGACAGGGTTTCCACCCCGACGACGAGCACGTAACGGTACATTCCGTTGGCAATGAACTGGCTGCCCGTGGCGATCCCGTAGAGGAACCCGGTGCAGGCCGCCGATACGTCCAGCGCGGCCGCTCGGGAAGCGCCCAGCTTCTCCTGCAGGATGCAGGCGGTCGAAGGGAACATCATGTCGGGCGTAACGGTGGCGACGATGATCATGTCCAGCTCTTCCGGACTGATCTTGGCTTTCGCCAGCGCTTTTTTGGCCGCTTCGTACGCCAGATCGGACGACGCCTGATCCGGTGCGCTGATGCGGCGCTCGCGGATTCCGGTGCGAGTGACGATCCACTCATCTGACGTTTCTACCATTTTTTCCAGGTCAAAATTGGTCAACACCCTCTCCGGCGTGTAGGAACCTGTCGCCAAAATCCCTACGGGGCGCAATTCCTTCATTGGTTTCACTCGCTTTCTCCCGATTTGTTTTTCTGCAGTGCGTCTTGAATAAACCCGTTCACATCCTCAGCCACAAAGCGGACGGCGCTGGCAATCGCGTTTTTGATCGCGCGCTCGTCGGACGATCCGTGCGCCTTGATCACGGGCCGGCGCAGACCCAACAGCGGAGCGCCGCCGTATTCGGCGTAATCCATCCGCTGCTTGAAGCGGACCAGGCTCGGTTTCAACATGGCCGCACCTACTTTATTAATCAGGCTGGAAGTAAACTCCTGCTTGAGCACGGAAAAGATCGTGGAAGCCGTGCCTTCCATCGCCTTCAACAGCACGTTGCCGACAAAGCCGTCGCAGACCAGCACGTCGCACGCTCCCTGCATCACGTCGCGCGCTTCGACGTTGCCGACGAAGTGCAGGTCGGCCTGGGCCAGCAGCGGAAAGACGGCCTTGGTCAGTTCGTTCCCCTTGCCCTCTTCGGTCCCGACGTTCAAGAGACCGACCGTCGGGCGTTCGAAGCCGAGCACTTTTTCCGCGTACAGGCTGCCCATCACGGCGTATTGGAAGAGATGATGGGACTTGGCGTCCATGTTGGCTCCCACGTCAAGCGTCAGCGTCGCCCTCCCCTTGATATTGGGGATAAACGCCGCCAGCGCCGGCCGCTCGATGCCTTCCATACGTCCCGCGTACAACAGGCCGGCCGTCATCAACGCTCCCGTATTGCCCGCCGAAATGGCCGCGTCCACTTTTCCTTCCCGGGCCAGTTCGACGGCCACCACGAGCGACGCCCCTTTTTTGCGCCGGACGGCCCGTACCGGTTCGTCGTCCGGTTCAATGACTTCTGACGCCGGGTGGATTTCCAATCCTGCAGGAAGCTCCCCCGGAAGTTCGCGTCGAATCGCCTGCTCGTCGCCGACCAGCACCACCTCAAGCGACGAATCCTCCCTGACTGCCTGCAAAGCGCCCAGCACCGTGCTGCGCGGCGCGTTGTCGCCTCCCATCGCATCCAATGCAATTCGCAACCGTGTCTCCTCCTTATGCTGTCATCCATTTCGCTTTGCGACATCGGACATGCCGACGACGCGGAACGTGGCGGTAAAGACCAGCTCTCCCTGCACCTTGGTCTCCACCCGCACTTTGCATTCGTCCCCGTTTCGGCTGCGCACAACGGCCTTGGCCACCAGCTTTTCCCCCAGCCGGACCGGACGGACAAAGCGGATGCGGGCAGAGGCGGTCAGCGCCACGTCGGCGTCGATGACCGCCACCGCCAGCGAGTTGGCCTGGGCGAATATGTAGTGTCCACGGGCGATTTGCGTCCGTGCAAAGACATGTTCTTCCTTGATTTCCAACACGGAGATGGCCTGTACGTCGAGCTGCAGGTCGACAATTTCCCCGATCACTTCGTCAATCCCCAGCGATTTGACCGGGTCCAGGCTCCTTTCCGCCACCGACTTGATCCGCTCCCGCAGTTCCGGGATGCCCAGCTCCAGGCGGTCCAACCGTATTGTTTGAATGCTGACCTGAAACAACTCTGCCAGATCCTCGTCAGTGGCGAAGGGATTTTCCTGAAGCGTCTGCACCAAACGGGTCTGGCGGTCTTTCTTTGGCAAGCGGGCGATGGGTAACACCCCCTCGGCGTCCGTATTCGATCTCATAAGTTGCGAGCAGTTTTTAATACCAGGTACTAATCAAGTATAAGGGAGAAGCAGCGGAATGACAAGCGAAGATCGCCGCAGTCGGCAAAAACGGGAAAGATGTCCCCCGTCAATAGATGCGCTTGATCACCTCTTCGATGCTCGGCTCCTTCATGCAGATGTCCAGCGGCTCTCCCCACTTAGCCACTTCCGCCAGCAGGCGGGGGGACGAGGTTTTCCCCTTGTCGAAATACACCGTCACTTCGCAGCCGCTCCGCTCGATCCGCTCCACGCCTTCCGGAAGCGGGATGTCGCCGGGCTGTGTGCGATACTCCACGTGAATCACGCTGGGCAGCCCGATTTGCGCCCGCAGGTCGGCGATGCTTCCGTCCATGATCTTCTTCGCGTGGTTGATGACGATGATCCGGTCGCAGAGCTGCTCGATGTCGTCCATGTCGTGCGTCGTCAGCACAAACGATTCGCGTACGGGCAGATCCCACCAGAGCTGCGTCCGCTGGCCAAAGACGACGCCGATCCGGCCGGCCACCTGGATTCGCTGGGTCTGCGGACTGTACCCCGCCACCCGGATGCTGCCGGCGGACGGATGGAGAATGCCGGCCAGCATTTTGATCGTCGTCGACTTCCCCGCTCCGTTCGGCCCGATGTACCCGACGAACTCTCCCTCGCCGACGGTAAAGGAGATGTCGTCCACCGCTTTCCGCTCCACCCGCTCGCGGCTGAACAGCGCGCGCAGCGAAGCCAGCGGCCCCGTTTTGGGCGCGGGGAGAAAAAACGATTTGCTGACGTTTTTCGCTTCAATCATCTCGCATCCCACCTAGCTTCCCGTACTGTGGTAGGCGCCCGAATGCCCCTGTTCCAGAAGCGCACCGCGACAAACACCGACGCCGCCGCGACCAGCGGCGTCAGGAGCGGATCATACCAGTCTCCGCCCTTGCCGAGAAGGTAGCGCATCGGCACGTAGTTGACAAAGGCGACCGGGATTACGGAAAAGAACAGCCCCTTCAGCCACCCCGGATAAAGACTGACGGGATAGTTGGACGCGTTGGCCGGGGCGTAGAGGGTAAACGTCTGCAGGTCCTTGGTCTGGTGCGTCCAGAAGCAGAGGGTCGCGGTCGCAAGCGAGAGGGCAAAAAAGATCGCGCTGCCCGACAGCAGCGCCACGGGCGCGTACAGCACGACGTCCCACACCGGCTTCCCCTGTGCGTGCAGCCCGGCGACGGCGACGCCAAAAACAACGAGCCCCTGCACAATCCCGCCGATGCACCCCAGCTCCAGGTTTCGCGTCAGTAGCAGCGCGAGCGGCGAGAGGGGGCGGATCAGCAGTTGATCCAGTTCGCCCTGCAGCACATACCGTTCAAACTCGTGCAGTTCCGGCGCGAACAGCCGGTAGCACCCCGGCGAACGGCAGATACGGGGCGATCTCCCCCAGCACGCCCGGCAGCAGATCGACGGGGATCATCTGTCCGCCGATGCCGAGCACAAGCGACATGAGAATGTAGTGAGCCCAGCGGATTTCCGTCGTCCAGAAGGAGGTGATCCCGACCAGGTAAAAGAGGAGCAGTCCCAGATAGACGGCCAGGCACAGGGACAATGCGGTCCACAGCCAGACAGCCGGATGCGTTGGCAGCCGGAATCCGACCGCGATCCCCAGGACAAGGCCGATGGGCACGCTGCGGAAACAGGCGTTGTAGGCGATTCTGCCCAGCTCGTGACTGAGGACGTAGAGCATGTAGTTGATCGGCCGGATCAAATCCAGGCTGACGGCACTGCTTCTCACTCCCGTCTGAATGCCCAGTCCGGGGGAAAGAAACACGCTCACCCACAGCACGCATTGACACAGGCTGATGTAGGCGGCCATCGTCCGGATGTCGTACGGGCTGCTCGCTTCCTTTCCCGCCAGCACCCCGCCCAGATGGCGATGTAGACCAGCCCGAAGATCGCGCTTGCCAGATTGTTGACCAGATGTGACAGACGATACTGAAGATTGCGTCGATAACTGCTGCGGACAATGCGCCAGTAAACCATCCGATCCCCCCTCGACACAGCGTCGGCGGCTTGCAAACAAATGTGAAGCCTCCACAGAGAGTCAGAGGAACGATTTTACCAACATGAGGAAAAGGTGTCAACGGGAAATGCTGCGGAGGACGAATCTTCCCAACTGCGAACGGAATGGTTTCTATCGAACTCCTGCGGAGATGAATCCATGGAAAAGGGAAGCCCCGTAAGAGAGCTTCCCTTGATAAATTTGCCTGCTGTCACGCTGGTTCACCCGATCACGCCAGCCAGACAAAGTTTATCCCCGCCTTTAGTCCGATTCATTCCGAACCGGTTACGATCAGTTCCACTTCATGGACGCGGAGCGCCTCGGCGATCTCCTGTTCGGGGGCGCGGTCCGTCACGATCAGATCAATCCGGCCCAGGTCGGCGATCCGGTACAGCATGCTGCGCCCAAACTTGGAATGGTCGGCGAGAACGATTACCTGGTCCGCGCGCTTCATCATTTCCTTGATGAGAAACCCGTGCTCCTCCGAGGTGGAAACCAGCCCCGACGCCGTTATTCCACAGGCGCCCACGAGCAGTTTGTCCACATGGTAATCGGCGAGCATCTCCACCGCTCTCGAGCCGTACACGTACCGTCCTTCGGCGTGCACGTCTCCGCCCAACTGCTTTACTTGGATGCCTGGTCGTCCAGCCAAGAGCGCAGCCGTTTCAAACGAATTGGTAATGACCACATGGCCCGTCGTTTTCATGCATTCCGCCGCAAACTGGACAGTGGTGGAGGCATCCATCAGCAGGTAGTCCCCGTCTTTCATGAGGCGGGCGGCCGCCTCGCCGATCTTCCGCTTCCCGCTTACGTCCATCTGCAGCCGTTCCTGGTAGCTGTAGTCCTTCTTGGAGAGCGTTGGCAGGATCGCGCCGCCGCGCGTCCGCAAGATGGCTCCCCGCTCCTCCAGCTTGACGATGTCGCGCCTGGCCGTATCGCGGGATACGCCGAAGTGTTCCACAATCTCCTGCACGCTGATGCGCCGATGTTGTTCCAGATGCCGCATAATCGCGGCCAGCCTCTCTTCCTGATACATCCAGGGTTCAACTCCGTCCATTCGTCGGCCTTATTCTTCTACTTTCATTGTAAGCGATGTACGGCAAACACACAAGTAAAAACAAGTGTTTGTAAGTAAATATAAGCGATATTACTTGGAACGTGGATGTTTTTCCGCGTTTTCAAGGAGACCTTGTGCGGAATCGGGCATGGACCTCGCGCGAATACGGGGCATGAACGACAAGAGCCGGGACCTCCGGCTTCTCCCGTCCCCCAAAATGAAAAAAGCAAGGTGATTTCTCACCCTGCTTTTTCTTACTTCGCTACTTTTACACCTTTATAGTGTCCGCAGCTCGGGCAAACGCGATGCGCAAGCTTGTATTCGCCACAGTTATCGCATTTGATCATGCCTGGAATCTCTAATTTGAAGTGCGTACGACGCATTCTTTTACGGGTTTTGGAAGTTCTCCGCTGAGGTACTGCCATCTTCCTTACACCTCCTTCAACTGGCAAATGCTAAGAAGCTCTATTGGGTGGATGGTAAAGGCGCGAACGCTTCCGCCATCCTTCAAAAATGAGACGCTCGATCGACGGATCGGCTGTCCCATCTTGAAAACATAAGCATTACTTGCTGTCTTTGAAGAAGTCAGCCAGTCCGGCCAAACGCGGATCGATCCGCTCGTTTTTGCACTCGCACGCCTGCTCGTTCCGATTCACTCCGCACGTGGGACACAGTCCTTTGCAGTCTTCCTCGCACAGGGGAAAGGCGGGCATGGCGAGCAGGAAATCTTCCTGCAGCAGCGGGTCCAGTTCGATCTCGTCGCCTTCCAGCGGCAGAATGTCGCTTTCTTCGTCCTCCCCCTCCGCAGAATCGGCAGGGGCGAAGGTTTCCGCAAAAGGCACGGCCGTGTGCCGGGTAAAAGGCTTCAGGCATCGCGCGCAGACAAAGTCCACGTCCGACTTCATCTCGCCTTTCACGTAGTAGAGGTTGCCCAGCTTGGCTGCCTCGCCGCTCGCTTCGACAGGGGTCAGCCCGCGAATCTCCTGATGGCGGCGCTTCAGCTCGTCGGCGTCCAGCGTCAGCCGAAACGGCAGCGGCTCACCTTTTCGATGGTCCAAATCGTTTACTTTGATGTTCACACCTTTTCACCTCAAGCACAACAAGGATGATTATAGCCTTTGCCCTTTGCTTTGTCAACCAATTTTCCTTGACAGCTCATCCGCATTACGAGCCTTTCGGTTTTTGCGCCTTGAGGAAAGCCAGCGCGTCGTCCACGGTTTTGACCGGGACCACCCGCATCCGGGACCCGATCCGCTTGGCCGTCGCCAGCGCTTCCTGGTAATTGGACACCGGCCCCTCGGCGTCGTCCGGCGCAAAAAAAATGTCGGCTCCCGCCTGGTCCGCGGCCACGACCTTGTGGTTGATGCCGCCGATTCGGCCAACCGAACCGTCCGGCGAGATCGTACCGGTCCCGGCGATCTTGTATCCCCGCGTCAGGTCGATCTCCTTGTTCAACTGGTCGTAAATCTCCAGCGTCATCATCAGCCCCGCCGAGGGACCGCCGATGCCTTGGGCAGTGATGCTGACCCGCTTCGGGACGATGATCTCTTGTTTGTTGTCGGGACGGATGCCGAGGCCGGGCGTTTTGGAATCAGGCAGCGGTGCCAGGGCCAGCTTGCGCTTTTCCTCCCTGCCGTCGCGGATCAGCGTCACTTCCACCTGGTCGCCCGCCTTTTTGGTCGACAGGTAGTGGAGCAGATCCTTGGCTTCGCGCGTCGGTCGGCCGTCCACCGCCACGATCACGTCGCCGATCTGCAGCACGTTTTTCGCCGGCATGCCCTCGATCGTGCCCATCACCCAAACGCCCTGGTTCTCGATCTTCACATCGTATCCGGCCAGGCGGAACGCGACGGCTTCCGCGATCTTCTGGGAGTTGTCCATCACGGCCAGCTCCCGTTTCGTAAAGTCTTCGTTGCTCTCGCCGCTGCCGACTACCAGTTCCTTTTTCATCAGCTCCGCGTCGGGAGACAGATGGGCGTAGAGATACCAGGCGAGATTGGCCTCTCCCATCCTGACCGTCGTCAACATGAACGCCCCTGATTCGTCCTTTTTCCCGCCCTCGACGTCAATCATCGGGGCCAGTTCAATGGCGGAACCGGGCCGCGTCACATAGTACGGAGTCGGCACGAAAAACACCATCCCCAACAGGACGACGGCCAGCACAAACAGCCAGGGAATGGAATGTGCCCCCCGGCCCGTCCGGTTGCGCGTAATCAGCCTCTCCTCACTCATTGCTTTGCCTCCCAGTCGGCGATCAATTCCTTGATCCGTTCCACAGAGTCCAGTCCGGCGCGTTCGCCGAGGGCGATAATCTCCTCCACGCCGGTGTACGCGATACTGCTATAGTGTCCAACATCGGGACGGATTACGAGATCGGCAGCCAAAATCTGATGCCGCAGAATCTCCCGCTCCATGACGTCGATCGTCTGGGCGATCACGTCAAAAATCGTGGTGACCTTCATCGGCGTGTCAAACTGGGCGACATCGACGGCGATGACGAGATCGGCCCCCATGTCGCGAATGACCGTGATCGGCACCCGATCGATGACCCCGCCGTCCACCAGCAGGCGGTCTCCCACCCGTTCGGGTACAAAAATGCCCGGGATGGAAATGCTCGCCCGAACGGCCTGATCCACCGGCCCCTCCCGAAAGACGACTCGTTCCCCCGTCTCGATGTCGGTGGCGACGACAGCCAGCTCTTTGGGCAGTTCTTCGATGCGTTTGCCATGGGTCAGCAGGCGGATCAACTGCTTGATTTTTTCGCCCGCGACGAACCCCAGACTGGGAACGGTCAGATCCAGCCAATGTTTTCGCTTCAGGTTCAGCGCCAGTTTTTCCATCATGTGAGGCTCGATGCCGTTGGCGTACACGGCGGCGATCAAGCTGCCCATGCTGCTTCCGGCCAGCATGTCAACTTCGATGCCGTTTGCCTCCAGTGCCTTCAGCACACCGATGTGGGCAAAGCCTCGGGCTCCTCCCGAGCCGAGCGCCAGTCCCACTTTCGGTTTGCGCGTTGTTCCCATGCGCCACTCCCCCTCTCACAAACGTATGCAGGGTACCGCCGATCCTTTCGGACAAAGCAGACGGGCGGAGCATAGTTTTTGGTTCGGTCACGTAGACATGTACTATCTCGGCCGGTCGCCGGTCTTGCCACGCCGCCCATGAGCACTGCGGCACCACCATCGCCGGCTGCAGGGCCCGCCGGGGTTTCCCATTGCTCATTCGCTGGTATAGGAGGTAGCTATGTCGCGCCGCTCTCTGTTTCTTACGCTGCTGTTCGCCTTGTCGGCGATTGCCCTCGTCGTCATTTTGGTGTCGCACCCGCAGACGTCGTTTGAGGCGGCGCTCCGCGGCTTGAAAATCTGGTGGGAGGTGGTGTTTCCCTCCACCCTGCCCTTTATCGTTCTCTCCGAGATTCTGATGGGCGTCGGTGTCGTCCACTTCGCCGGCGTCCTCCTGGAACCGCTGATGCGTCCGCTCTTCAACGTACCGGGGACGGGCGGCTTCGTCCTGACGATGGGCTTTGCCTCCGGCTATCCCGTGGCGGCTAAGCTGACGACCCGCTTGCGGGAACAGGGCAGCGTGACCCAGGCGGAAGGAGAACGGCTCGTGTCGTTTACCACGACAGGGGACCCGCTTTTCGTCATCGGCGCGGTCGCCATCGGCTTTTTTCACAGCGAGCAGATCGGGGTCGTCCTCGCGTTCAGCCATTATGTCTCAGCCGTCCTGATCGGGCTCATGTACCGCTTTTACGCACCGTACGCTCCCTTGAGCAAGCCGCTGGAAAAAAACAGGCTTCCCCTGCCGCTCCGCGCGCTGCAGGCGATGCATCGGGCGCGTCTGCGCGACCGCCGACCGTTTGGCCGACTGATGGGGGAAGCGGTCCAGTCCGCCCTGCACACCCTGTTGATGATCGGCGGCTTCATTATCGTCTTTTCCGTCCTGATTCAGCTTTTCGCCACCATCAACCTGACCCGGTTTCTCAGCAGCCTGCTGGCGGTGCTGCTCGGTCCGCTCGGTCTGCCGCCCGCCCTCTCCAACGGGATCATCGCCGGTCTCTTCGAGGTCACGCTTGGCGCACAGGCCGCGAGTGAAGTCCCCGCATCCGTCCCGATGATCTGGCAGGCGGCCATCGCCAGCGCGGTCATCTCCTGGGGCGGCTTGAGCGTGCATGCCCAGGTGGCCAGCATCCTCGGCCAGACGGATCTCAGGGTGGCGCCGTACCTGCTCGCCCGCGCGATTCACGCGGCCCTTTCGGCGGCGCTCACCTTTTTGGCGTGGGAACCGCTCACCGCATCTTCCTGGTTCAGGGGAAGCAGCGTCCCGGTCTTTCTGCCGTCCACGTCCGGGATTCCGGTCATGGGCTGGTGGGATACCCTGCTTCACTCCGGACTGATCGCCGTCGTGATTCTCGCCGCATTGGCCCTGCTCAGCCTGCTCGTGCGCCTCGCCAGCAGGCACCAGACACATTGATCGCTCAGGATTGTGCGGCAAATTTGACGCGCAGCGCACGCTCCACGACGGGCGGCACCAGGTCGCTCACGTCGGCGCCGTACCGGGCCAGTTCCTTGACGATGCTGGAACTGAGAAAGGAATAGCGATGGCTCGTCATCATGAACAGCGTCTCGACATGATCATCCAGCTTCTTGTTGATGGAAGCCATCTGCATCTCGTACTCAAAATCGCTGACGGCCCGCAGTCCGCGAATCACCGCCCGCGCCTGACGCTGGCGGACGTAGTCGATCAAAAGGCCGTTGAAGGATTCCACTTCCACGTTGGCCAGGCCGGCCGTCGCCTCGCGCAGCAGTTCGATGCGTTCTTCCACACTGAACAGGGACTGTTTCTTGGCGTTGATCAACACCGCGACGATCACCTTGTCAAAGATTTTGGCCCCGCGGGAGATGATGTCGAGGTGTCCGTTCGTCACGGGATCAAAACTGCCTGGGCATACTGCGATGGTCATGAGATGGATGCCTCTCCTTCCGACGCCGTTTGCTCGGCGTGATCGTGTTCTTCCAGCTCGTGGGCATAGAGCGTGACCGTCGTCTCCCCGTAGGTGGCGACGCGCTCCACTACACAGCGGCCAATCGTTTCCGGCAGGCGGATGGCGCTGTCGTGTTCCGCCACGATCCACGCCCCGTCCGCAAGCAGTCCCAATTCCTGCATGACGCGGAGGTCTTCGGCAATGTTTTGCTGGGCGTACGGCGGGTCGAGAAAGACCAGGTCAAACGCGACGCCGCGTTTCCCCAGTGCCTTCAGCGCCCGGGAAGCATCCGTGCGGTACAGCTCGGAACGGTCTTCCAGCCGGCAGGCGGCGATGTTTTGCTTGACGACCGCATGCGCTTTTGCGTCCCGTTCCACGAAAACGGCCCGTTCCGCTCCCCTGCTGAGCGCTTCGATCCCCAGCCCGCCGGTTCCGGCATAGAGATCCAGGGCCCAGCCGCCGGAAAAGTACGGGCCGATCATATTGAAAATGGATTCCTTCACCTTGTCGGTCGTGGGCCGCGTGCCTTTGCCGGGGACGGCCAACAGCCTGCGCCCCTTGTGTTCACCTGCGATGACTCGCATAATGCCTCACCTTTGTATGTATGGAGAATGAGAATGATTTCATACTAACACAACCGGTCTGCCGCGTAAAATTGTGCCGTGGAAAAAAATTGCGCCGTCCATGTATAAGAGCTGGAAGGTCTGGCAAAGAATATGGATAGCGACGCAACGGTGTCGCTGACAACCGCGGAGAAGACTTACGTTTCCCCATAAGCTCTTCCTCCGGTTTCTCCTCTCCCATAATTGAAAGGCGGTTTACTTTGGCGCGCTGCGTGTCTGATAGGAACATGCCGTGCCCAATCTCCCTTGGGGAGAAGTTAAACCGCTGCCTCATCGCCAATGGCGGTGGGGTATTTTTTTGTGTTCCGGGCGGCACACTATTCGAAAAAGGAGGCGGACCCCATGGCAGAAAAACGGCCGTCGAAGCAAAAACAGGAAGCCTCTGCCGCCCAGTCCCTCGCCGACCGCACCGGCGTCGGCACGGAAGCGGCGCGCCGCATGCAGTCGGAAGCCGACCAGTCTGATGTGACCAAACACGGGCAGTAAATGACGGAAAGCCAGCCGTGATGAGAAACGGCTGGCTTTGTATCGGAATCGGCTGGATGATGAAGCAGCGCAGCCGGGGATGTGCCTTGCGCCGGGCGTTGTCAGGACTGTTCCCACGCGTAAACGTGCACCTGTTTCTCCCTGATGACAATCTCTTTTTCCCGGATCATTCCGATCTTTTGGGCAACTCGTACGGATGCGGCGTTTCCCGGTTGAATCAGGCAGATCAATCTCCTCAGCCCTTTCGCCGCTGCCGCGTACTCGCGAAACGCTCTCGCCGCTTCGGACGCGTAGCCGTTTCCCCAGTATTCCTTCGCCATCCAGTAACCGATCTCCGTCTCCGGCTTCCCGTCCACCGTCTGCGGCACCAGTCCCGCATGGCCGATGGGCCGCATATCCTGTTTCCGCACCGCCACCATCAGCCCCAGGCCGGAAGCGTAGGACCGCTGCACCCAATCGTAAAAGCGGGCGACCTCTTCATCCGTTCTCGGCCTGCCGTGCCCGATGAAGCGGACCACGTCCGGGTCTTTCAGCAGACAAGCAAGAAAAGGAAGATCGTCCGGGCAATACGGGCGAAAAAACAATCGGTCGGTTTCCAGCATGCGAAATAACACTCCTCCTGTTATGGCCGGGCGTGCACCTCCCCTGCTCACCGCGATGTGCAGGTGGGCGCTGTTACTGGTTGGCCACCGCTTTTTTGAGCAGGCGAATATCCGTGTCGTGCTCTTTCACCAATTCCTGCAAATCGCGAATGACGCCCTCCGACTCCGTGTTACGAGCGACCTGCGCTTTGATCAGCACCACCTGGTCCTTGATCTCGCGCAAGTCGCTTTCGATGATGTCCAAGCGGTGCTCAAACCGGTCCATTCGCTGCTCAAGCCCGCCGATCCGCTGCTCAAGCCCGCCGATCCGTTCGTCCAGCCCTCTCAACTGCTGCCCCAATCCCGCGATCATGCTTTTCAACTCTTCCATCGCTCTCCCCCTTTTGCTTTCACTGTACAAAAAGAAAGCATGCCTTGTCGAGCAAAATGACCTGCATTTCCCTCCCGCTCGCTGACTCGTAGTGCAAATACTACGGACAGCAAACCCTGACAGGAGGTCTGACATGCACACGGTCTGGAAAGGTTCGATCAGCTTTGGCCTGGTCAATATCCCGGTGCGGATGCATACCGCGACGGAAGAGCGGGACATCCGCTTTCGCCAGCTTCACAGCGAGTGCCACACGCCGATCAAGTACGCCAAAATGTGCCCGCACTGCCAGCGGGAAGTGGACGCGTCGGAGATCGTGCGGGGATTTGAATACGAAAAGGGCAACTTCGTGATCATTCGCGACGAGGATCTGGAAGCGATTGCCCCGGAAACGCGGAAAGCGATCGAGATCCTCGATTTTGTCGATCTGAACGAAATCGACCCGGTTTACTTTGACAAAAGCTATTTTCTCTCCCCCCAGGACACCGGAGAAAAAGCGTACGCCCTGCTCCGGGCAGCGATGGAAGAAACGGGGAAAATTGCCGTTGCCCGCTTGACGATGCGCAACCGCCAAAGTCTGGCGGTGGTCCGGCTGTACGAACACTGCATCATGCTGGAAACCATCTTTTATCCCGACGAGGTTCGCCCCGTCTCACAGGTGCCGTCGCTTCCCGAAGCGGACGTCCCGCTGGCTGACAACGAGCTGAAGATGGCGGCGGAGCTGATCCGCAACATGACGACGCCGTTTGATCCGGCCAAGTACAAAGACGAATACCGCAGCCAACTGCAGGCGATGATCGAGAACAAGCGGAAAGGAGAGGAAGTGGCTGTCGCTCCGGCGGCTCCACGCGCCAACGTGATCGATTTGATGCAGGCGTTGAAGGAGAGTCTCGCCGCAACCGGCGGCGCGTCTGCTCCCGCCAAGCTGGAGCCGGAGCCGACGCCGGCCGCGCCCGCCAAAAAACGGACGGCGGCGCGCAAAGAGCCCTCTCAGGAGCCGGCCGCCGGCGCCACCACGACGACCACCAAGAAACTGAGGCGCAAAAAGGCGAAGTCGTCCTGATCCGCTGCATGTCCGTATTCCCTAGTAGAAAGGATGAGCGAACGTGCTCTTCTCCCTTCAAGTGTTCATCATCCTGCTGGTGACCAAGCTGGCCGGCGAGTACAGTGTGCGCCTGGGGCAGCCGGCCGTCCTCGGCAAGCTGCTCAGCGGCATCCTGATTGGTCCGGCCGTGCTGGGGGTAATCGAGCGTACGGAAGTGCTGCATGAGCTGAGCCAGGTAGGCGTCCTGCTTCTCATGTTCCTCGCAGGATTGGAAACCAATCTGGACGATTTGCGCAGGAACCGGAACGCCTCCGTGGCCGTTGCCGTCGGCGGGATGCTGGTACCGTTTGCAGGCAGCTATCTGGCTGCCCGTTTTTTTGGCCTGGAGCCAATCAACGCCGTCTTTCTCGGCCTGCTGCTGTCGGCCACATCGGTAAGCATCTCGGTCCAAACCATAAAGGAGCTGGGCAAGCTGCACACGCGCGAAAGCACGACCATTCTCGGCGCGGCGATTGTGGACGACATTCTGGTGGTCGCAGCCCTGGCGATCCTGATGAGTGTTCTCGGCGGCGCGGAAACGCCACTGCTTCTCGTCCTCGGCAAGAAAGCGGCGTTTTTTGCCGTCATCATCCTGCTGGGCTGGAAGGTTGTCCCCTGGGTGATGAAAAAGCTGGCCCCATTGCGCGTGGAAGAGGCGGTGATCAGCGCCGGGTTGATCGTGTGCTTCTTTTTTGCCTGGCTGGCCGAATCCCTGGGTGTGGCTGGCATCATCGGCGCGTTTGCCGCCGGACTGTCCATCTCCCGGACCGATTTCAAGGAGGCGGTGGAACACAAGCTGGAACCGATCGCCTACGCGATCTTCGTGCCCGTCTTTTTCGTCAGCATCGGGCTGTCCGTATCGTTTGCAGGTATCGGCGGCCAGGTGTGGCAGATCGTGGTTCTTTCCGTCATCGCCGTCCTGACGAAACTGGTCGGCGCCGGAGCGGGCGCACGTCTTACCGGTTTTTCCCGGCCGTCCGCCTTCGCCGTCGGCAGCGGCATGGTGTCGCGCGGGGAGGTGGCCCTGATTCTGGCGGCCATCGGTCTGGAGACAAAGCTGCTGCCGGCCGGCCAGTTTACGGCGCTGTTGATTGTGGTGATTGTGACGACCATGGTGACGCCGCCGATGTTGAAGCGCGCCTTTGCCAAAGCGCTCTAACCGTGCCGCCTTTCGCAAATCACCTCGCCGCTGCAGGCGTCAATGAGGCGGACCGGCAGTCCCGACTCCTTGTGAACGGCCGCGTACTGCAGGCGGTAGAGGGACTGGCCGCCATCTCGGCACCGCTCCCACTGCAGGCGAAATACGGTTTCCTCCCGGAGACGACGCAGGGCTTCTCGAGGCGGCAGGGCGGGAATGATCGGCGCATGAATCAAGCCGTTTGGAGGCGCATCGAGCCCGGAAAAACGTTCGATCCGCCCTGTTGAGGAATGAACCGTGACGAAGAGGAACCCCGGTTCGCAGGGGATGCCGCCTCTTCGGACGCGAAACCGAAAATGTTCCCGTTCGCGGCGCTCGTCCCCTCCCTCGTCCGGGACATCCGATGCCAGTTCCAGCAGGGGCAGCAGTTCCGGCACCGCCCGCCGCAGGAAGGAAACGGCCCGCTCCAAACACTCCTCACGGGACAGGCGGAGCGTACCTGCTTCCTCTTCCCATCGCCAAAAGCTCAGCAAACGTCCCGTGTTCGCATCAAGCTGGGCCATGGCCGCACGTTCTTCCTGCCGCCTGAGGAAAAACTCTCCAATCGAGCGGTATGGGCGATCGGGCTCCTGCGAGACACGGTCGCGACGGCCCCAAACCACAGCCGTCTGGTTCTCCGCGGCGAACAACGCGGTCTGCTGAATGCGTTCGTAGTGGACAGGGTCAATCCCGATCAGTTCCTCCAGCGATTCGACGCCTTGTTCACAAGCTGAAACGGCTTCAGCCGACAGGGGGAGCCAGTTCACATCCTCTTCGTCCGCCGCCGCTTTTGCCTGCGGGCCTGTTTCCGCCGAAAAAGTCAGGCAGACCGGCTCCGGTTCATACACCAGCCGCCACGTTCCTCCACCGCCGGCGAATACGCTCTCCGGAAGCAGCTTCAGCACGAGCGTAAGCGTTACGTCGTTTTCCAGGAAACGCTCGCACACCGCCTCCTCCACCAACCGTGCGGGCGTTTCCGGCAGCGGCTGCACGCCGAAATAGGTAAAATCGGTCACCGCGCCGCTCTGGTGCACCTTGACGCGGCAGCCTGACAGCGGCAGCGGCAATCCCAGCGCCTCCTGGCGAAAGTGAACCCAGACGCCGTTTTTTTCTGTGGTCACCGTCACGTGAGAGAATGCTTCCAGCGCCTTGGGTTCGTGGCTGGAAACGAACTGTTCCGCCCGCCGCCTTAATGCATCAACCGGCAGCACCGGGCGACGATTCCACTCGTCGGGAACATCCTGCGTAAATTCAACCAGCTTTCCCTCCGAACTGAACGTGACCGCAATCCCTTCCTCGCTGTCGGGCTTGACCCAGAGAAACGTGGCCTTCCCTTCTTGGTGACGCCCCCCATCTTCGATCAGCAGCCTGTACGACGATGGGATGTCAAACAGTGAAACCGCCCGCTTCCTTAGTCCGTTCAGCGCAGTCTCCATGTCCGCTGCAGCCTGTTTCCGCACGGTGCACAACCTCCTGAAACCTTTCGTTTTGTCTCCCTGATTGCCATGCTGATTGCCATGTTCATCCTGTTTCATCCACATTATACCAAAGACAGAAAGATGAAAAAAACCTGTCCCTTGCCCGCTAACGGGCAGTGACAGGTTTTCGTGTCGTCAGCGCTGGGACCGTTCGTCCGGCTCGATGTGGATGTGCACGGCGTTGACGTTGTGTGCGGCCCTCATCCGCGCCTCGATATCCTCGGTGATCGTGTGGCTCTCCGTCACGTTCAGTCTGGGATCCACGTGAATCACGACATCGACCAGCACGCTGCTTCCGTGGTAGCGCGCCTTGATGTCCTTGATGTCCTTGACGCCGGGGATCTGGGCGATGGTGGAGCGCAGCGCTTCCAGTTCTCCGCGGTCAAACCCGTCCGTCAACCGGTGCGCAGCCTCGCGGAAAATGGACCACGCCGTTTTCAGGATGATCCCGCCCACCACGAGCGCGGTCAGCGGGTCCAGCCAATGCAGTTGGAACTGGGCGCCGGCCACTCCCGCAAAGGTACCGACGCTGACCAGAGCGTCGGAGCGGTTGTCTTCCGCGGCAGCCATCAAGCCCTGGCTGTGCGTCGCCCGCGCGAGCCGCCGGTTGTAGCGGTAGACGCCGAACATGACGGCAGCGGTTGCCAGGGCGGTCCAACCGGCCAGCATGTCGGGCGCTTTCATCTCCGGGTTGAACAGCGAGGAGATCGCCCGGCTGAGGACTTCGATCCCGACCGCCAGCATGATGAAAGATGCGACGAGGGCCGAAATGGTTTCCGCGCGAAAGTGGCCGTAGGGATGGTCGTGATCGGGCGGCTTTCGCGAAATGCGCAGGCCGATCAGCACGGCGACGGAAGCGACCACGTCGGTCGTGTTGTTCAGTCCGTCCGCCAGCAGCGCTTCCGAGCCTGCCGCAAGCGCCACCCCCACTTTCACCAGGGAGCAGCAGACATAGGCGATAATGCTGACCCACACTCCCCGTTCCCCCTGCTTCAGATTCGCGTACACATCCACCTGCATCACCTCAAGACTCCTTTTCACACGACCTTCATCGTACCAGACGACTCCCGAGTGGGTCTACAGAAACAGTTTTAGTCCGGGTCAGCATGATAGGGAGGAGGAAAATAAGTTGGACAGCTCCAAAACCTCTTGCCGGAATATTATGAAAGTGGTAAGCTGGTTCCGTACAACATTACACACATGCACGGGAGCTTGGGGAACCAGGCTGAGAGGATGGCTGATCCGCCGTCGACCGTTGAACCTGAACTGGGTAATGCCAGCGGAGGAATGTTCTTGACACCGAGAAACGGGGTGCGCGTCTGTTCGCGCACGCTCTTTCTTCAACTGCGTCTGGCGTCGCATGGTTCCATGCGGCGTTTTTTCGTGACGCGGCTTCTCCGCCTCCCGCAGGGTTCACGCCACGTGCAACCGTGACAAGGAGGTTTTTTTCATGTCCACTTCATCTTTCCCCTTCATCTCCGCATCGGCCGTCCCGCCGTTTCCGGGCAGCCGCAAAACGTACGTCCAGGGCTCCAGACCGGACATCCGCGTGCCGATGCGGGAGATTTCCCTGCAGCCGTCCATCACCCCCAACGGCGAAGTGCCCAACCCGCCGCTGCGCGTCTACGACACCAGCGGGGAGTATACGGCACCCGACTACATCGCCGATATCCGCAAGGGGCTGCCCGCCCTGCGCAGCAGTTGGATCGCGGAGAGGGGCGACACCGAGGAATACGACGGCCGCGAGCGCAGGCCGGAGGACGACGGCTACCGGCACAACCGGGAGGGGGCGTCCGTCCCCGTCTTTCCCGCCAACGGACGCAGGCCGCTGCGCGCCCGCCAGGGACAAAACGTCACCCAACTGCACTACGCCCGCCGCGGCATCATTACGCCGGAGATGGAGTTTGTGGCGATCCGCGAGGGCGTCTCGCCTGAGTTCGTGCGTCGGGAAGTGGCCAGCGGCCGGGCGATCATCCCCGCCAACATCAACCATCCGGAGAGCGAACCGATGATCATCGGCCGCCATTTTCACGTCAAGGTGAACGCCAACATCGGCACCTCCGCCGTCACCTCCTCCATCGGCGAGGAAGTGGAAAAAATGATCTGGGCCGTCCGCTGGGGGGCCGACACGATCATGGACCTGTCCACGGGCAAACACATCCACACCACCCGGGAATGGATCATCCGCAACAGCCCGGTTCCGGTCGGCACCGTCCCGATCTACCAGGCGCTGGAAAAGGTGAACGGCAAGGCGGAGGAGCTGACCTGGGAGGTGTACCGTGACACGCTGATCGAACAGGCGGAGCAGGGGGTGGACTACTTCACCATCCACGCCGGCGTGCTGCTTCGCTACATTCCGCTGACGGCCAAACGGGTGACCGGCATCGTCTCCCGCGGCGGTTCCATCATGGCCGCCTGGTGCCTGGCGCATCACCGGGAAAACTTTTTGTATACCCACTTTGAGGAGATTTGCGAGATTCTGAAAACGTACGACATCGCCGTATCGCTGGGAGACGGCCTCCGTCCCGGCTCCATCGCCGACGCCAACGACGAGGCCCAGTTTGCCGAGTTGGAAACGCTGGGGGAACTGACCCGGATCGCCTGGAAGCACGATGTCCAGGTGATGATCGAAGGCCCCGGCCACGTGCCGATGCACCTGATCCGCGAGAACATGGAACGGCAGCTCACGGTGTGTCAGGAAGCCCCCTTCTATACGCTGGGGCCGCTTACCACCGACATCGCCCCCGGCTACGATCACATCACCTCCGCCATCGGAGCGGCCATGATCGGCTGGTTCGGCACGGCCATGCTGTGCTACGTGACGCCCAAGGAACACCTCGGCCTGCCCAACAAGGAAGACGTCCGCAACGGGCTGATCGCCTACAAGATCGCCGCCCATGCCGCCGACCTGGCCAAGGGACACCCGCGCGCCCAAGAGCGGGACGACGCCCTGTCCAAAGCGCGGTTCGAATTCCGCTGGAACGACCAGTTCAACCTGTCGCTTGACCCGGAGCGGGCCCGCGAGTACCACGACGAGACGCTCCCGGCGGAAGGGGCGAAAACAGCCCACTTCTGCTCGATGTGCGGACCCAAATTTTGCAGTATGAACATCACGCAGGAAATCCGCAAGTACGCGCAGGAGAACAACCTGACCGTGGAGACGGCCGTGGAACAGGGGCTGAAAGAGCAGGCGGACGCCTTCCGGAAACGGGGGAACCGGCTCTACACGTAGGCGGCGCTTCCCGGCGCCGCACGCGCACCTGCAAGACGAGGAGGAGATCGTGTGAACCAGGCGGAACAGCTTCTCGCGGAAGCAAAACGGCTGGAGGCCGAATGGCTGAGGGTGAAGCAGCAGTTGGCGAAGCTCCAGTCCGAGTGCGAACACGACTTTGCCGACGGCCCGCTGTCGATGACCTGCCGCAAATGCCTGTACGCTGAAAGCACGTACTACTGAACCGCAGCCGAGGCGATGAGACGGATGCCGCTCATCGCCTCTTTCGCTTGTTTGCCGCTCATGCGGAATCGGCACAGACTTCCCCGGCCAATTGGGGAACAATCATGATGAGGCCGATCCGGACGGCTCCCTTCGTTCCGTCCGGCGGCAAATCCCGTTTACGTGGATGAGGTGGAACATGAAACCGATTATCCCGATGGAGCCAGTGGGGAGCGACACCATACCCCGGGACCCGGGCTGGATTGCCCAGGTGAAATGGGACGGCGTTCGCGTCCTGACCTATCACGACGGCAGGAACGTGCGGCTGTTCAACCGAAAGGGAAACGAGCGCACCCTGCACTACCCCGAAATAACGGATCTCGGCACGTACTGCCGAGCCGACTCCGTGATCCTGGATGGCGAGGTGATCGCGCTGGGAAGCGACGGCAAGCCCTCCTTTCACGAAGTGATGCGCCGGGACGGGATTCGCCGCATGCAGAACGTGCCCCGCATGCAGCAGACCGTGCCGATCACCTACATGATTTTTGACTGTCTGTATCTGAACGGGGAATGGATCAACCAACATTCCTTGCAGGACAGGCTCAGGCTGCTGACCGAAACGATCGAACCGAACAGCCACGTTCAAGTGGTGTCGTCCCATGATAACGGCACCGCCCTGTTTGAGGTGATCCGGCAGCACGGCATGGAAGGCATCGTCATGAAGCGGCTGGATGCCCCCTATCTCATCGGCGCGAAAAAAGAGGTGTGGCTGAAGATCAAACACTACCGG
This sequence comes from Brevibacillus thermoruber 423, assembly GCF_000454065.1. Lineage (GTDB taxonomy): Bacteria > Bacillota > Bacilli > Brevibacillales > Brevibacillaceae > Brevibacillus > Brevibacillus thermoruber. Next base: position 439,838 of record NZ_KE695652.1, on the reverse strand, counting down.
GATGTGATTGCCGCCATTGGCGGTTTCACCTTGAACGGCGGGGTCGTCAACGCGGTGCTTTTGGGCCTTTACGATGAGAACGGCCGGTTTTGGTACATCGGCCACGCGGGAACGGGCAAGCTGTCCCGCCAGGAGTGGCGGGAGCTGACCGACAGGCTGATGCCTGCGGTCATCCGTGAAAAACCCTTCGTGAACAAGCCCGAGCGTCACAATGACGTGTTCTGGGTGACCCCCACGCTGACGGCCAAAATCAAGTACGCGGAATGGACGGAAGGGCGATCGCTTCGCCAACCATCGATCCAGGCGATTGTGGACGTGCCGCCGCACGCCTGCAGGCTGGACAGGGTGATGATGAGATGACCTCCTACTGCTCTGCGGCGGCTGTTTCTTTCCCCTGCGTCTGCTTGTGTTTCAGGTGATTGATCGCCTGCATTTCCAGATAGGAGCTCACCAGCGCCACCAGATAGCAGAAAAAATACGTCGCGCCGCTGACCAGGCCGGCAAATCTGATCCGCTCCTCCAGCAAGGCCCCGCCGACGATCGACACCACACACACAAGAAGCGCCAGCTTGTTGATCCAGGACCACGTCCGGAAGCGCTTGTACTCTCTCGTATGGACGGGAAGCGGGTCATGTCCGCTTCCCCGTTCGCGCAAGCGGGCTGCGGCAAACAGGAATGCCAGCAGGGGAAGCTGAAGGATGAGGCTGATGGCCGGCATGCCGTAGCTGATGAAGCGCAGCACGTCATCCGTTTTGGGAAACGACAGGAGCGAGGAGACCACGACGAACAAGCCGCACGGCCCGTTGCAGGCGGCGTAATGATGCTGGCCGGCGAACGATCCGACGCCGACGAGAAAGGCGATGTAGGTGATGACCACCTTGATCGTGAAGGCGGGAAACCAGATGCTGAACAGGATCACTTCCACGCGGTCCAGGAAGTCGGTAATGTGGATCTGCTGCACCAGCGTGTGGAGGGGGAAGCTCAGGCGGCTGGTGATCAGATACCCCATCACGCCCAACTGAATCACCATCACCAGCGTCAGCGAAAATCCGGCGATGATCGCCCCGTGCTTCATGGTGGAATACAGCAGCCGGGAGTGGGAAATGGCATGCAGAAACGCGCCGAACAAAAAGATGTCGCCAAACATCCCGGACGCGACGAGATTGATGAGGCCGACCGCCGCAATCTTGCTCTCCAGCACCGGCTCCAGCCGTTCAACCGCATACTCGTTGCTCAGTGTAAAGTACAGCAAGGTGGCGATGAGAAAAAAAACGGGGAAGTACATTTCATTGACGCGGGCAGCCACTTCCGTGCTTGTTCTGCCGTAGTACATCAGCACCAGGACGAACACCAGGAGAATGATTTCCAGCGGCGTCCGGGGCAGCAGCGTCAAATGCAGGTAGAAGCTGACCCCCTTGATGTCCGCCACGATCAACAGCCACAGGTAGAACAGCACGATGGCGTTGACGATGCCGCCGATCCACCTGCCCCCTACCAGAAAGATGATTTCAAACAGGTTTTTTCCGGGGTAGGCCCGCGTCAGCCTCGCGAAGACCAGGGCCACCAGCATGGCGTAAAACGTCGGAATGATGTAGGCAAACCACGCGTCATTCTTGGCAATTTTGGCCAGCGTTTGCGGCTGGCTGATCAACGCCCCCGTGATCAGGACGCTGCCGATCAGCCAGGCAATCTGCCGGTGATTGATCACCTGTTTATGGATCATGACAGGTCCTCCTTACCGGATCTTTTCCAGCCACTGCTGGAGGCCAACGGAAAAGACGTCGGCCAGGTAATTGGTCGGCATGATCACGTTGAGTTGAAACTGCAGCGCAGCGAACAACCCGATCGTGATCAGGTAAAAGAAGCCCACCACCCGCCTCTGCTTGACCGGCATGTTTTTTCGCTTCATGAAAAACTGGATCAGGGACGCAAGCAGCATTAGGCCGTACAAAACCAGGAACACCCTATTCATCGTGATCTTCCTTTGTGATGTTCTCCGTTGTCTGGCCGATGTTGGTGATTTCGGCTTTGGTCTGGACGTGGAACTCCACCTGCGCAAGGCGCTCGTTCCAATCATCCCGCAACTGGCTTCGCCACTCCCGGGGATACTTGCGGGCCAACACCAGGCCCAGCCCGATTGTATCCGTCCGCTGCCGTCTCATCTGGGCCAGCGTCTTTTTTACCGTTTCGGTGATGTGCATGGACAGTTTTCGTTCCAGGGCAGTCAGGTTGGCCGCCCTGCCCAGATCCGCGTTGGTCAAGTTTTCAATGACGGTCGCCGAGGCGTACACATTGATCAAAAACTGGATCCGGCCCTGCTTGATCACAGGCTTGATTTCCGCCTTCCCCTTGTCGAACTGGACGTTGACGTTCTCCCTGTCTGTCAGGGCAACCTTGGTGGCGAAGGGCGTAAACTGACGGCGAAACCACCGCAGCCCCCCTGCCGCTTCCTCGTTGAACACCCCCACCATTTTGTCGCCGCGGAATTGTGCCACCCCGAGGATTTGAATCTCCTTGGACTTGCCTTTGGGATGGGAATGGACGGACATCACGTACGGCAGGTAGGCGTCCACGCCAGGTGTGCTCAGCATCTGTGCCATGTCTTTGACGGTGACGGGAATTGTTTCCTTTTTGATCAGTTCCCTCATCGCCTCACCCGAGAACCGTTCAAAACTGGGCTGTGCCTGCAGCATGGTAATGCCCTTCCCCTTGGCCAGCACCAGGTACGCGGTCAGACGGTTCTCCGGGAAACGGGCCACAATATCCAGCACCTTGCTCAATCCGTCCCGGGCCAACTCTTCCCCGATGACAATCACGCGATGGTGGGCGTAGAACAACTGCCGGCTCATCCTGGCCTGAAGCACGCTGTTTGCTTCCCGCAGCGTCTTGCCCGTGGCCGAGTCGACGTAATAGGTCTTATCCCCGCTGGTGCCTCCGCCGCCCCCGGTCGGTCCGCCCAGGTTGCTCACCAGCGGAACCTGAACGGACAAGCGGTACTCGCCATTGGCCTCCTTGTCGATGGAAAAGGCAATCACGATGGCGAGGTCGTTCACTTCCACCCGGTCCCAGCAGCCGGCCATCAGCAGTCCGCAGAGCGCGGCAACGCATCCCTTCATCCATCGTCTCATTCCTTCATCCCTCTCCTCGCGTGCGGCCTCCGTCACCTGTCCCCGATCCGCCTTGGCGAACGGTGCCGGAGCTGCCTGCGTCGCGCTGCTGTTGGCTGGTATGGCCGGCCCGCAGCCGACGGGCGTCCTGCACGCCGAGAAAGCTGGGCCGTTTGTTCATGTAGGACCAGGGAGCACGAATCAGCACGTCCTTCAGGTCGCCCACCGACATCGGCGCGATCGGCGACAGGTAGGGGACGCCAAGCGAACGCAGGTTGGCCAAGTGTCCCATGATCAGCAAAATGCCGACGAGAATCCCGTAGATGCCCAGAATCGAGGCGGCGATCATCAGCGGAAAACGCAGCATCCGGAGCGCGATGGAGGCGTTGAAATGGGGGACGGTAAACGAAGCGATCCCCGTAATGGACACGACGATCACCATCGGCGCCGACACAATCCCAGCCTCCACGGCCGCCTGCCCCACGACAAGAGCCCCCAGGATGCTGACCGCCTGACCGACCGTTTTGGGCAGGCGGACCCCGGCCTCCCGCAGCGCCTCAAAGGAGATTTCCATGATCAGCGCCTCCACGATCGCCGGAAACGGGATGGATTCCCGCGCCGCCGCGATGCTGAGCAGCAGGGTGGTGGGCAGCATCTGCTGATGAAACGTGGTGATGGCCACATAAGCGGCGGGCGTGAGCAGCGAAATGAGCAGAAACAGATAGCGCAGCCAGCGGATCAGGGTAGCCATCTGGAACCGTTCGTAGTAGTCTTCGTTCGCCTGCAGCATGATCCAGAACGTGGTGGGCACGATCAGCACCATGGGCGTTCCGTCGACCAAAATGGCGACCCGCCCTTCCAGCAGCGCTCCCGCCACCCTATCCGGCCGCTCGGTATACTGGACCTGCGGAAACGGAGAGTAGATGTTGTCCTGAATCAATTCCTCGATGTACCCCGATTCCAGGATCCCGTCGCTCTCGATCACGCTGATTCGTCGCGTGACTTCTTCCACCAATTCCCTGTCGGCGATTCCCTCTAGATACGCGAGCACCAGGTTGGTATTGGTTTCCCTGCCGATCACCAGCGATTTCATCTTCAGCCGGGGGGTCTTCAGCTTGCGCCGCAGCAGGGAGGTGTTCGTCCGGATGTTTTCGATGAAGCCCTCCCGCGGGCCGCGCACCACCGCCTCCCCCTCCGGCTCGTCGACAGAGCGCTTTTCCGGGCCGCGCATGCCCAAGGTGAGCGCCTGCGTGTTTCCGTCCACCATAATGCCGGTGTCGCCCGACAGCACGGCCTGCAAAAACTCTTTGTAATCCTTCGCCTTGGAGATTTGCGAGACCGGCAGAAGAGCCTCTTCGATCACTTCGACGTCGTCATCGCCGCTCTCCAGGATCATCAACGCCTCCAGCGCCTGGTTGACCGCTCTCGTATCGATCAGGCCGTCGACGAATACGGCCACGACCGGGACGCCGTTTTTCATCTTGAACTCGCGGATGACAAAGTCGGAGCAGTCGGAAAACAGCCGTTTCAAAAAGAGCACATTCTCCTGCAGGGCGGCGAAGACAGGAACCCCCTCCAGATCGGTCAAACTGCAGGTATTGATCGTTTTGAGCCATTCTTCCTTGTTGGGTGTTCCATTGTGAGCCATCGCATTCACCAACCGTTGGCAAGCTATCCGTATTATGGATGACAGACCGGCAAAATATGCAGACGGCGCCGCCGCATAACTGTCCCGCGCCGGGGCATAGTAGTGGCAAAACATCGGATGCCATCCCGAACATTTCTCCGGAAAGAGGGTGTCAAAGCCATGCCGACCGCCGCGGCCGATCTCGTCTTGACCGTCGAAGGCAGGGAACTGACCGTCACCAACCCGCAAAAACCGCTTTGGCCGGAAGCGAACGTCACCAAATGGGACTATATCCGCTACCTGTTGGAGGTGGCCCCTCCCCTGCTGCGCTACGCCAAAAACCGCCTGTTGACCGTGATCCGTTATCCGCACGGCATTCACGACAAGCATTTTTACCAGAAAAACCTGCCCGAGTACGCGCCGGACTGGATTGCCACGAGCCGCTGGGAAAACACGCGGTATCCGCTGTGCAACGACACCGCCACGCTTGTCTGGATGGCCAATCAGGCTGCGCTGGAGTGGCACGTGTCGTTTCATCTCGCCCACGATGAAACGCCGACCGAGCTGGTGTTCGACCTGGATCCTTCCACGCCCGAGTTCGCCCCCGCAGCCGAGACGGCGCTGCTGTTGAAGGAAGTGCTGGACGGGTTGAATCTGCCCTCATTCGTTAAGACATCGGGGGCCAGCGGTCTGCAGGTCTACATCCCGATCGAGCGGCGCTACAGCTTTGACGAAACCCGTCAGGTCGGTCAATTCGTCGCCACCTATCTGGCGGAGAAACACCCGAGCCTGGTCACCATAGAACGCCTGGTAAAAAACCGGGGAACCAAGCTGTACGTCGACTATCTGCAGCACTGGCGCGGCAAAACGCTGCCCGCTCCCTATTCCACGCGCGCCCGCCCGCAGGCGACCGTCTCCACTCCGATCACGTGGGACGAGGTGCCCCGCATTCATCCGACCGACTTTACCGTCCATACCGTGCCGCCGCGGCTCAAGGCACGGGGAGACCTGTTCGCGCCGGTCCACGATCCGGACCGGCGGGCATCCCTGGACCCGATTCTCTCCTTTCTCGCCAAGCGGAGGTAATGGAAGAGGAACCCCCGGCGGACCTCGTCCTTCCTCCCGCTTTGCGTTTTCTTTCGCCTTCCCTCAATTGGAACTGGCTGTGCTGTTTGTGCTATACTGGGCATCAGATGGTTGAAGGCAAGGAGGAATTCATCATGATTGATCCGATTGCGTTGTCGCTCGGCCCCATCAAGATCCACTGGTACGGTGTGATTATGGGGCTGGCGTTTTTCCTGGGCACCTATTTGGCCCGCTACAACGCCAAACGGGCCGGGATCGATCCCGACCACGTGCTGAACATGGTCGTCCTGATCATCCCGGCCGCGATCATCTGTGCCCGCTTGTACTACGTCATTTTTGAGTGGGAGCAGTATAAAGACAACCTGTTTGACGTGATTGCCGTGTGGAAGGGCGGACTGGCCATCCACGGCGGGTTGATCGGCGGTTTTCTCGCCGGTGCCTGGTACGTCCGCAAGCACAATCTTCCGTTTCTCAAGCTGGGGGACGTGCTGATTCCCAGCGTCATTCTGGGACAGGCGATCGGCCGCTGGGGCAACTTTATCAACCAGGAAGCCCACGGAGGGCCGGCCACGGAGGAGTTCATGTCGCACTTTCCCGCGTTTATCCGCGAACAGATGTACATCGGCGGCCAGTACTACCACCCCACGTTCTTGTACGAATCGCTGTGGAACCTCGTGGTCTTTGTCATCCTGATGGTCATGCTGTACCGGTTGAAACGCTTTGACGGGCAGGTGCTGTTCAGCTACATGATCCTCTACTCGCTCGGCCGCTTCTTTATTGAGGGCATGCGAACCGACAGCCTGATGCTCGGCCATACGCTGCGCGTCGCCCAGCTTGTCAGCCTCAGCCTGATCGCCGTCGGGGTCGTGCTGCTGCTGGTGTATGCCCGCAAAAGCAGGCAGCAGTCCGATCACTCCCAACAGTCGTCGGAATGACGAACACATACGCCCAAAAAACCGATCCGTGTAGTATGCACCCCTTAAACGTAGACGTTGGAACCCCCAGGGTTGACCGATCAATACGTTAGGGGGTGCATTCTTTTCTTACAGTCAAGGGCCAATCGTTCCCACCAGCTCTTGTCCCTGAGACGCCCGGAAAGCAGTTGAAATACATAAGGACGTGTCTGGACTGATCGGAACAGATACGGTTGAAACAAAATAAGCCGACCCCGGTCGTGTACCGGGGCCATCTAGCAGATTACGGTCATTCCTTGACGGTAAACTCAATGGAGCCCAGTCCGTCCCATTTGGCAGAAACGACATCGCCGACAGCAAGTGGCTGCGCTCCGGTAATGCCGCCGGTCAAGATCAGTTGGCCGGCGTGCAGCTTGCGCCCTCTGCGAGACAGCATGTTGGCCAACATGGCGACGGAATGGGCCGGATGTCCCAGCACTGCCGCCCCTGCGCCCAAATCTTTCAATTCCCCGTTGATGGAGAGGGTAACTCCGACCAGATCCAGTTCCAGCTCATCCGGTCTGCGCAGCCTCGATCCGATGAACACACGGGAAGCGGACGTGTTGTCCGCGATCACGTCGGGGAGGGTGAACTGAAAATTCAGGTAGCGGCTGTCGATAATCTCCAGGGCGGGAACGACGTATTCCGTGGCGGCCAACACGTGAGCGCCCGTCACTCCCGGTCCTTCGATATCCCTGCCGAGGATGAACGCGATTTCCGCTTCCACTTTCGGATGAATCAATTCACGGAAAGACAGGACGCCGCTGTCAACGGACATGTAATCAAACACATGGCCGTAGATCGGCTCGTTTACGTTCATCTGCTTCATTTTGGCCCGGCTGGTAAAGCCCATTTTCAGCGCGATCACCCGATGGCCCTGCTCGCGCTTGATGGCAACCAGCTCATCCTGGATCCGGTACGCATCCTCTACCGACAAGTCTGGATATTCAGCCGTAAGTTTCACCACTTCCTGCCGGTTGAACTCCGCATCGACCAGCTTTTGCGCCAATGATCTGTAGGAATGTTCCGCAAGCAAGCTGTCCACCTCCTTATCGCAGTCCCGCTGCACTGCGCTGCTTCAAGATTTCCGCAGCGACATCAATGATCATGTCTTCCTGACCGCCTACCGCTTTTCGCTTCCCGAGCTCAATCAGGATATCGCGGGAATCAATTCCGAACTTCTTCGCGGCACGCTCCGCATGTAGCCGGAAGCTGGAATACACGCCTGCGTATCCGAGGACCAGGCTGTCCCGGGTAATCTCCTGCGGAACCTGAAGGATGGGCGCAACGATCTCTTCCGCCAGATCCATCATTTTGTAAAGATCAATGCCGGTTTCGATGCCCATCCGTTCCAGCACGGCGACCAGTACTTCCGTTTGCGTATTGCCCGCGCCGGCCCCCAAACAGCGGACACTGCCGTCGATGCGCGTTGCCCCTTCCTGAATCGCCGCCAGCGTGTTGGCCATCGCCAGGGACAAATTATTGTGCGCGTGGAACCCGATCTCAACGCCGATGCTTTGCTTTAATGCCCTGATTCGTTCGGCCACTTCATGAGGCAGCAGGGCGCCGGCCGAATCAACCACATACACCGCATCGGCTCCGTAGCTCTCCATCAGTTTCGCCTGCTCGACCAGTTTTTCCGGAGGTGCCATGTGAGACATCATCAAAAAACCGACGGTGAAGAGGCCAAGTTCTTTGGAGCGGGCAATGTGTTGAGCGGAAATATCGGCTTCGGTAACGTGCGTCGCGATCCGCGCCATGCCGACACCCAGCTTCGCAGCGGCATTCAAATCCTTGATTGTGCCGATTCCCGGCAGGAGGAGCACACCTACCGTCGCCTGTTTGCAGACGGCAACTGCCGCCTCGATCAGTTCCATCTCATTCGTTCGGGACAGCCCGTACTGCAAGGAAGAACCGGCCAGACCGTCTCCATGGGAAACTTCGATGAAGGGAACATTCGCCTCGTCCAAAGCGCGGGCCACGCTCACCACCTGTTCCACGGTAAATTGATGGTTGATCGCATGGCTGCCGTCGCGAAGCGCCACTTCCGTGATGAGAATATCCCGTTTACCACTCATCTGTTTCGTCTCCTTTCCAGTTTCAGACGGATGCTGCGTTCACGTGGTGCGCGGCAAATTCCTCCGCCACTTTCACCGCCGTCGCTGTCATGATGTCCAAATTGCCGGAGTAGGTGGGCAGGTAATCGCCGGCCCCTTCCACTTCCAAAAAGACGGTGACTTTGTTGCCGTCGAAAATGGGCTCGGTACGGAGACGGTATCCGGGTACGTACGATTGAATATAGCCTGCGGTTTGCTCAATGGATGCAGCAATCGCCTGTTCATCCAGCGTTTCTTCGTCAACCAGCGCATACACCGTGTTCCTCATCAAAATCGGCGGCTCTGCGGGGTTCAGGATGATAATCGCCTTGCCTTTCTTCGCGCCGCCAATGGCTTCGATGCCGTGGGCGGTGGTTTCCGTAAATTCGTCGATGTTGGCGCGGGTGCCCGGACCGGCGCTTTTGCTGGAAATGGTGGCGACAATCTCAGCGTAGTTGACCGGGCTCACGCGGTTAATCGCGTGAACGATCGGAATCGTCGCCTGGCCTCCGCACGTAATCAGATTGATGTTTTTTTCGTGCAGGTGGGAACCGAGATTTACGGCCGGAACGACATATGGGCCGACTGCGGCCGGAGTCAGGTCGATGGCAAGCTTGCCCGCTTCCCGGAGGGCCTTGGCGTGACGAATATGCGCTTTCGCAGACGTGGCGTCAAACACGATGTCGGCAAGTTCCGGACTGTTTTCCAAAAACTGCTTCAGTCCACCGTCGAACACTTCATAACCGCGCTGCTTCGCCATGCGCAGTCCCTCCGAGTCGGGATCGATGCCGATCATCGCGGTAAGCTCCAACTGGCTTGACCGGCCCAGCTTCATCATCAAATCGGTGCCGATGTTTCCGGAGCCGAGAATGGCAACCTTTACGTTAGACATGAAATCTCACTCCCACTTCCCCGAGATGGGCGATTCGCGCGCTAAAACAGTCTCCGGGGGCCGCATTGACCGCCGCAGACAGGGCACCAGACAGAATCACTTCCCCGGCTTTCAGCGTAATCCCAAACTCAAACAGCTTGTTGGCCAGCCATGCCACGCAGTTGGCAGGGTTGCCCAGCGCCGCTGCTCCCACACCGGTATTGACCAACTCGCCGTTTTTGTATAGGACCATACCAGCCAGCGCGAGGTCGATTTGATCCGGCTTCACGGGGCGTCCGCCCAGCACGTACAAACCGGAGGAGGCATTGTCTGCAATCGTATCCTGCAGCTTGATCTTCCAATCCGCGATCCGGCTGTCCACAATTTCCAGAGCAGGGAGGAGATAATCGGTCGCCTGCAGCACGTCTGACGCGGTAAGGCGAGGCCCCTGCAAGTCGCGCTTTAACACGAAGGCAATTTCCCCTTCCACCTTGGGCTGGATCACGCGCTGAAACGGAATCTCCCCTCCGTTTTCAACGGCCATGCCCGACAGCAGATGACCGTAATCAGGCTGGTCGACCCCGAGCAGTGTCTGCATGGCTAACGAGGTCAACCCGATTTTCTTTCCGACAACGACGTCGCCGGCCTTCACCTTTCGCTCGATTGTGTGCAGCTGCACGCGGTATGCTTCTTCTGTCGTCAAATTGGGGTCCAGGGCCGTTAACGGCTCTACCCCGCGGCCGCTTCGTTCCGCCTCCGCCAAATGGTCGGCAAATTTCGTGATTTTTGCCAAGTCCAACGACGCTACCTCCCTGTGTGAGATTTCATAGTTTCATGGTAACGGTCTTTGCTTCCGTATAGAATTCAAAGCTGTGCCGCCCACCTTCACGGCCGATGCCGCTCGCTTTTGCCCCGCCGAACGGCGTGCGAAGGTCGCGCACATACCAGCAGTTGATCCACAACAGGCCGGACTGCACCTGAGCTGCCACCCGGTGGGCACGTCTCAGGTCGTTCGTCCAGACCACGCCGGCCAATCCGTAGATCGAGTCATTGGCGATGCGAATCGCTTCTTCCTCCGTTTTGAACGGAATGACGACTACGACCGGGCCGAAAATTTCCTCCTGGGCCACCCGCATTTTATTGTCTACGTCATAAAAGACGGTCGGCTCGTAGAAGTTTCCGTCACCCAGGCTGGTGATTCGCTTGCCGCCGTAAGCAAGCTTGGCGCCTTCGGCCAGACCGATCTGCACGTAGTCATCGACCGTTTTCAGGTGGCTGCGCGATACGAGCGCCCCCATATCCGTCTCCGGATCCAGCGGATCGCCCACCTTGATTTGCTGCACCGCCTTCACGAATTTGTCGAGGAACCGGTCGTAAATGCTTTCCTGCACCAGCAGCCGCGACCCGGCCAGGCAGATTTCTCCCTGGTTGCGGAAAATCGCTTCGATGGACCCCTTCACCGCTTCATCGAGATCGGCGTCTTCAAACACGATGTTTGCCGACTTTCCGCCCAGTTCGAGAGAGACCGGGATCAGCCGGGAAGCGGCGTTTTTCATGACCGTCTTGCCCGTCGTCGTCTCGCCGACAAACGAAATCCGACGTACGTAGGGATGCGTGGTCATCGCCGTGCCGACGGTTCCTCCCGGGCCGGTCACGATGTTCAAAACGCCCGGGGGCAGGCCTGACTCATTGGCAATTTCCCCCAGCATCACGGCGCTCAGGGGAGTATAAGAGGCCGGCTTCACCACCACGGTATTGCCGGCTGCCAGGGCCGCGGAAGCTTTCCAGGTCATCTGCATGAACGGCAGATTCCACGGAATAATCAGGCTGGTCACCCCTGCGGGAGCGTATTTCGTGTACGACATGAAATTGCGCATCTCGTAGTTTTCATGAATCAGGTATTTGGCCATCTCGGCAAAAAAGCGCAAGTTCCAGGCAGCTCTGGGAATGTCAAAGCCGTGGCTCTCCTTGATCGGCTTGCCGACATCGAGCGTTTCCACCCAGGCCAATTCGTCCACCCGTTCCATGACGAGGTCGGACATTTTGCAGAGAATCTTCGCCCGTTCTTCGACAGGCATACCGCTCCAGACGCCGCTTTCAAAGGTGCGCTGCGCCACTTCAATCGCCTTGTTCACATCTTCCTCGCCGGCATTGGCCACCGAGGCCAGCTTTACATTGGTCGCCGGGTTGATCGTGTCGAACGTCTCGCCGGATATGGCGTCGATGTATTCGCCGTTGATGAACAGCTTGGCGTCTTTTATCTTTCTTTCTCTTTCCTGTGCAGTCTGGCTCATCTGCATCCTCCCTACTCCTCAATTTCCACGATCATCTCAACTTCGACCGCGTTGTTGTGCGGAAGCTGCGCCATGCCTACCGCAGAACGTGCGTGTTTGCCTTTCTCACCGAAAATCTGCACCAGTAAATCGGAGGCGCCGTTCATCACCTTGGGTTGATCCGTAAAATCAGGAGCGCTGTTGACAAAGCCCAGGAGTTTGACAAACCGTTTCACTTTGCTCAATTCGCCGATCTCCCGTTTGACGACCGCCAGGAGATTCAGCATGCACTGTCTTGCCGCCAGATAGCCTACTTCCACCGTAACGTCTTCTCCCAGTTTGCCGCGGTACTCATCCGTCCCTTGACCGGCAAGAAACAGGAGATTGCCGGTGCGAACGCAGCCCACGTAATTTCCCGCAGCCTGCCGCGGTGCAGGCAGCGTCAAGCCCAGTTCCTGCAATCGCTGTTCGGGTGTCGCAGCATGTATCGTCATCGTTACCTCACCTCCACCTGGCTCATGTTCAGGAAGCGAAGCGCGTTTTCCCCCAGCATCGCCCGCTTCTGTTCTTCCGTGACCGTCAGCATCTGGTCAATGACCTCGCCCGGGGGAATTTCCCGAAGCAGGAACGGGTAATCGGAGCCCATCAGGATCCGCTCGTGGCCAAAGCGGTCAATCATGTACTGGATGTTCGCCGGATCATAGACCAACGAATCAAAATAGAAATTCTTGGCGTAATGGCTGGGCGGCTGTTCCAGCAGCCGGAGATGGGGCCATACCTTCCAGCCCTGGTCCAGCCGGGGAAGAATGTAAGGGAATGATCCCCCGCCGTGGGCCAAACAAATCCGCAGGCGGGGGAATTTCTCGATCACGCCCCCAAGGATCAAGCTTGCTGCAGCGAGGGCCGTTTCGCTCGGCATCCCCACGGTGTACATGAGATTGTGGCGAGGCATCCGCTCTCTGCCCAACGTCTCCCACGGGTGGACAAACAGCGGCACGTCCCACTTCTCGCACATCTCGAAAAATTCCAGGAAAGCAGGGTCATCCAGATTGTTTCCGTTCACATTGGTGCCGATTTCAATCCCTTTCAGGCCCAGTTCGTGAACGCAGCGATCCATTTCGCGGATGGCGACGGCCGTGTTCTGCAGAGGAACCGTTCCAAGACCCACAAACCGGTCGGGATGCTGTTTCACGGTTTCCGCAATGAAATCGTTTTGGATGCGGGCCATCACTTCCGCTTCTTCAGCGGGCGCCCAATAGGAGAACGTGACGGGAATCGGAGACAGCACCTGGATGTCCACCTTTTCCCGGTCCATATCCTGGATCCGCTTCGCAGAGTCCCACACCTGGTCGGTTACTTCGCGGAACACCTTTCCCCCGACCAGGATATGGGCGCCGCATGCGCACGTCCGGTGCAGGACAGGCCAGCGTTCCCCCTTGAATGTTTCGGCGAAGTTCGGCAGGTCTTCCGGGATGATATGGGTATGAAAATCTACTCGCATTTCCATTCGCTCGCTTCCGGCGGCATGACGTACCCGCAGTTTTTGCAAGTCCGCAGCTCCAGGCTGCCGTTGAATCCTTCGATCGCTTGTTTTACCTGCGTTTCGATATTGGTCAGCTGGACGGTAACGCGGTGCATTTCATGGTCGCATTGATCGCAGAACCAGACAAAGTCCTCCAGCTCTCCCTGAGCCCTGCTGCGCTCAATGACAATGCCGATGGTATCGGCCACCCTGTGCGGCGAGTGCGGAACATTGGCCGGGAGCAGGAACATTTCACCTTCCCGCACGGTGATCACTTCGCGTTTGCCTTCCTGATTGATAATTTCGACGTAACAATCCCCCTTCAACTGATAGAAAATTTCTTCGGAGGGATCGACGTGGAAGTCGCGCCGTTTGTTCGGTCCGCCCAGCACCATCACCATCAGCTCCGCGTCTTTCCAGATCACTTTGTTGTTGACCGGAGGTTTCAGCTGGTCCTTGTTTTCCTCGATAAATTTCCACAAATTGATCGGTGCGAACATGCTCGTCGTACTCATGTCAATCGCTCCTTTTCCGCTTGGATTTCTTTAACCGTCTTTCCGCCAATCGCCCAATGGTTCAACGGAATCTCGTAAAGGATGATCCTGATCCGTTCGGGTGCGACCTGCAGGGTTTCGGAGACCGTTTGCGTTACATCGGCAATCAAACGCTCCTTCACCTCTTGATCTCGTCCCTCCAGCAGCTTGATCTCAAGAATAGGCATGAATATCACCGGCTTTTAACGCTTTTTGCATATGGACCACTTCTTCGGCCAGATTCCTGATCCGCTGCAGTACGTCTTCGTCCACCAGTTCATTCTGCCGGTTGAAGTGGTCGGTATTGGCGTACACATAGCCGGGTGCGACGTACGCCCGGAAGTATCCGGCGATGGGCTTCAACTGATTTTCAATCACCAGAAAATGCTGATACGTGCCCCCGTTGGCGACAAACCCCATCACTTTATGGCGAAGCGCCTCTGGATTCACCAGGTCGAACAGGTTCTTCAGCACGCCGGTGATCGATCCTTGGAAAATCGGCGTGCCGATGATGTAGAAATCTGCCGAAGAGACGATGTCGATCATCGTTTTCGTATCACCGGTATAGGTCGACGGATCGCGTCCGTCACAGAACTGGACATCGTACTGCTTCATATCCAGCAGTTCCACTTCCAACTCCGGATCCAATTTCTTCGCTTCCTCCAGAACCTTTTCCACGAGTATGCGCGTTTTTGCCCCCACGATCGTTCCTGATATGCCTAACAACTTCATCCCGTTTTCCTCCTTTGCCTGATAGCGGCAGTCCGTTTATCACGCCTTGGCAACCAGCTCATTGAGATCAAGCACGCTCAGCGCTTCATCAACCATGTCAAACGTGCGCTCCCGTTTGTAATTGTTGTAAAAGATCGCCCGCTTGCGGATCGGATCTCCGGTATAGTACCGCTCGTATTGCAGGAGCCGCTGGCCGAATGCTTCTCCGCACAAATCCCAAGCCAACTTGAACAAACGGACGCGTTCCTTGCCGGAGATTCCCGATCGACCGGCGTAATACTTCTCCATATCTTCCGCCAATTCCGGATTGGCAAAATCGGCCCCTGTCGGAGACATCAGCAAACCGCCTGCACCGATGATTTGCAGCACTTCCACGGCGCGCGGGTACATCTTCGGCAGCAGTCCGCGTATCGTTTCCAGCGGCACCCAACCCGGCATGATTTCGCCCGACGGCAATACGTCGCACTCCTGTTCGGCGATCCGCAGCAGCGCCCTGATCGATTCCACCGACTGGATCAGCTCGCCCAAGTCGTTCTGGACATTCAGGTAGACATCCACCCCGATGGAGTCGGCCAAGCGGACCGCTACTTCCGTGGCAAACTGCAGTTTGATCAGCCCGCGTACACCGGTCTGATGAGCCGGCTGCTGCGCGATGCCCGTTTTCGGATACAGCAGGTTGGCCGCTTCCACGTTGTTGTACAGGAACACCCGGTCCCACGGCACCAATACATCGTGGAAGACCAGCACCGCATCCATTTCTTCAAAGCGGGACGCCAGCGGATGGTCAAACAGCGAGCGGGTTCCGTCCTGCATCGGTTCGCGGCAGAGAATCCGCAGTCCCGGCGTGTCAATCGGAATGGCAAAGGCAAGCGCGTAGCGTTCATCGCCGGGCTTGAATCCCGGGAACGAGTAGATGATCACTTCATCCGTGATCGGTGCCAGGGTGGCCAGCATTTTCGCGCCTCGGACGATCAGTCCTTGCGGCGTCTCCCTGACCGCGCCCAGATGGGTAAAGAGATCCTGCTGTTCGTGCGATGACTTGCTGCGGTCGTTTTGCGGATTGATAATCGCGTGCGTCAAGAACAAATCGTTGTCGCGGATGTACCGGTAGTACGCGCGGATATTTTCCGCCCACTGCGGATCGTATTTTTCCAAAAAGGAAGCGTTGCTGAACAGCGACGTAAGCACAACATTGAGAAAATCCGGGGTTCTGCCCATCAAGCCGAACGTGGCTTTGGCATACGCTTCAAACAGCGCCCGGCGAGCCTGCAAATCCTCGTGGGTTTTCGGGACCAGAAACGCATTGTTCACCCGTTCCCCGGTTTCGGCACAGATGTGCGTAATCCTGTCCTGGTACTCCGGATCATGCTGCATGTCGTACAGTTTTGCGATTTCACGTATCGGCTGCTGGAACACAACCTCGTCGCATACATTGGTCACTCTCCGCCCGGACAGCCAAATCTCCGGCTGCCGGGATTTCAATCCGTTGATGTACTGGGCACCTGTTCGGATTCCCATGGTAATTCCTCCCTACTTTCTTGGTTAGGATGAGTTCCTGTCTTGTGATTGCATTATAATATTGAACAATTTTGAAAATTGTAGTGCGGTTAACGTTTTCAGCCGATTTTTGAAGTGCCGTCAGAAAAAAAGGCTGCCGATCGTATCGACAGCCTCCCACGCGTTGGTTAGATGTTCCCGTCGCGGTGCTTCGGGATAAACAACACCATGACCGAAGCGATAATTCCCGCGATGGCAAAGGTATAGAAGTTCCAGGCGGGCCCCATGTTCCAGGACATGAACAATCCGATCAGCACCGGGCCGGAAATCGCCCCGATCCGACCGAACCCGATCGCCCAGCCCAGCGCGGTCGCCCGGTTATCCGCGGAGAAGTACTTGGAAATGTAGGCGTTCATGATCAACGTGGTACCGATCGTCCCGAAACCGGCGAGGCCGACCAGGGCGTACACCACCGGCATCGACGATTTTACACTCAAGAGGGCCATCGAGACCCCGGCGAGGAGGTAAGAGATGCTGATGATCTTCTGCGACCCCCACCGGTCTGCCGCCCTGCCCGCCAACAGCGCGCCTACCGCTGCCGACAGGTTCAGCATAAACAGGAAACCCAGACTGGATCCGAGCGGATACCCCGCCTCCTTCATCATTTTCGGCAGCCATGTGCTCAACCCGTAAATCATCAGCAGGCCCATGAAAAAGGCGATCCAGAAGCAGACGGTCGCGCGGATGTTTTGTTTGGCGAACAGCGCGGCGACCGAGGCGAATTGACCCTGTCCCTCGTTCGCTTGATCCGGCTTGTATGCTCCGATGGTATCAAGCGGAATGTTGTACCGGCTGGCAATTTGCTCCGCCTCTTCGCGTCTGTTCTTCGCCAGCAGGAAGCTGATCGATTCGGGCAAATACTTGAGAATGAACGGCACGAGGAGAATCGGGACGGCGCCGAGCCAGAACAAGAACCGCCAGCCGAAATCCTGCAGGAAATACATCGACAGCAGCGCACCGAGCAGACCGCCGACCGGGTACCCTGTGTA
Organism: Brevibacillus thermoruber 423; assembly: GCF_000454065.1. GTDB lineage: Bacteria > Bacillota > Bacilli > Brevibacillales > Brevibacillaceae > Brevibacillus > Brevibacillus thermoruber. The sequence goes on along the minus strand of NZ_KE695652.1, from coordinate 422,492 downwards.
CATCACGGCGTACATCAACGACCGCCGTTCCACCGGCGAATACTCGATGGTGAGGGCGGACGCCGTGGGAATCACGCCGCCCAGCGCGATACCTCCAAGAAAACGAAACAAACCGAACATGTCAGGCGAGGGTGCCATCGCGGCAAACCCCATCATGATGGAAAACAACGATACGCAAAAAGCCAATGTCTTTTTGCGCCCGATCATGTCCGTGACAGTTCCGACACAGATGGCTCCCACCAACATGCCGACCAGCGCATAGCTTCCAATGGCCCCCGCTTTCGCCGGAGACAGCGCCCAATCCTTGTACTCCATCAACGAAGGCAGCACAGCGCCGTAGATGCCGAGATCATACCCGTCTGCCAGCATGCTGAACCAACAGATGACAACAACGAGCAGCGTGATGGCTGGCATTGTCCTGGCTGCCGGTTTCGACGACGGATCGAGAACGGGCGCATCCATTTGCAGATTCCCTTTCATCATATCCTCCCCCTGATAATTGTTTAAATATTTAAAAAATGCCGTGAACTGATTGTACTAAAAGGGAGGACCTCCCTGTGTAAATTGCTTAACGTTCCAATCCCTTTTTTCGAACCCTTCCGTCACGCCGGTTGTAAACCAGTTAACATTTTTTCAGACTTTTTTTCGCGACGAGAATGTTTACGTTGTACATATGCTCTTCGCCCATTTATAATTGTGCTGGTGGTTTCTAAAAATTTTGATTTATGAAACATGGGAGCTTGAAGGGTATGAGCCTGCTGGAAAGTGTCGTACACGTATCTTCCATCATGCACAGGATGGTTTTGTGCTTTGAAGATGATTTTACGCTCGGGATCACGGATAGGGAGAAATTTTTAACCTACCTGCCCGGAAAGACCTTGCAATTCGGATTATCGCCGCATGATCCAATCAAGGAAGGCAGTCTGGCCAATACGATTATCAAGCAGGGAAGACCGATGACGAAGCTGATGGATTCCTCGGTGTACGGAATCGCCTACATTGCCGGCGGACTGCCGATTGAGGAAGACGGCAGGATTTCCGGTGCGCTCGTCTTCGGAGTCAGTCTGGATCGCCAAAATAAGCTGGCACAGATTGCCGAACACCTGTCGGCCATTGTGGAAGAGGTTTCCGCCCAGTCCGTGGTGATGCAGTCAAGCGCTGAGACGTTGTCGTCACACAGCGAGAAGCTTCATCAGGTCATGACCGGAATGCTGCAGCAAGTAGAAACAACCTTTTCCGTATTGAAATCAATCTCGGACATCGCCAAGCAGTCGGGCATACTCGGGTTGAACGCCTCGATTGAAGCCGCCCGTGCAGGGGAGCAGGGCAGAGGCTTTGCGATCGTTGCGGGAGAAATGCGTCGTTTGGCTTCGACGTCCGGCGATTTGGCAAAGGAAATCTCCAAGAGCCTTTCTTCGCTGCAGGAGGAGATCACCTCTCTTTCACAAATGGTGCTTGCATCAAAAAATCTCGCAAAGGCACAGACAGAAGGGATTATGGAACTGGCTTCCGCCATTCAAGACGTTACCAAGGAGGCATGCCTGCTGCAGCAGATGTCGCAGATCCAAGCCGGCAGCTAACCACAGCCGTTGATCGTTTACAACCATATTGAAAGGAGTGTTCGATATGGTATCCCCGTTTGAAACCGACCTGAAGTGGGAGACGTTTCTGAAGTACGGGAAGAGGCAATTCGTGAAAGGAAAATCCGTCATTTACTACCAGGGCAGTCTGGGAGACGGGTTTTATTACCTTCACAAGGGCTTGGTGAAAATCGTCACCTCCACGGTAAAAGGAAACGACCGGTTGTTGAACATCGTGGTTCCCGGCCAACTGCTCGGGATTCAAACCATGGACCGGCAAACGCACTTTACCACCGCGATCGCCGTTAAGGACTCGGTGGTCTATCATTTTTCCTGCGAACAGTTTGCGAAACTGATGAAAGAGCAGCCGGAATTACTGCCTCTGTTTGCTCAAACCGTCAATCAAAAAATGCGGATTCTTCTTTATGCGATTAATATGAAAGCGCTTTCTTCTGAAGAGCAGATCGCCGCGCTGCTCCTCAACATCTGCGATGAGTTTAAAAACTATGAAGTCCCCCTCACCCAACAGGACCTGGCGCACTGCACCGGATTAACCCGAATCACCGTATACAAAATCCTGAAACAGTGGAAAGAAGACGGACTGATCGACATCGAGAAGCGCAAATTTGTGATCAAGCGTCCGGATGTGTTGCGGAAGTTGAATCTGTCTGCACCGACAGCGAAAACGGTTTAGTCTGGAGCGCTCATTCCCTGTCCAATGTTGCGCAGAGAATGATGTTGGGAAGGAAAGGTGATCGTATGGTAAACCTTCGCTACAAGTGGACTCCGTTCTTACCATATGGACAAAAACTGGAACTGAAAAAGAATACGTTCGTGTATCGCCAGGGAGAAAACGGCAGAGGCTTTTATTACCTGGAGCAGGGCGGGGTGAAAATCAGCCTGCTATCCGATAACGGCCACGAGCGTGTCATTGACTACGTCCCGATCGGGACCCTGCTAGGGGAACACGGGGCTCACAGAGGAACCTATTTGACAACCGCGGTTACCACTACACCTTCGATTCTCTATCATTTCTCCGATGAAGCCTTGTCAAGAGTGTGCAAGGATCATCCCCATGCGGCGATGATCTTCACCAACTCCCATATCTATAAAGTACGACTCCTCGCCGAAATCATTTCCTATCTGGACAGCCCGGTCGAACAGCAAATGGCTCACTTTTTGTTGAAATTGATTCAAATTCATGAGAATGAAAACATCCCCATCGACCAGACGTCGTTCGCCCGGTACATCGGCACGTCCCGGATCACGGTCAACAAGATCATCCAGAAATGGCGCCAGCAAGGCTTTATCCAATTCTCCAACGGCGTGATTCGGGTGATTCAGATCGAGCGGATTCGAGAGATACTGACCCAGATGGAAAGTGAGCAGTTTGAGCAAAGTACGTCCTTGTAACCCCCTCCGCAGTGGGAGGGGGTCTCCCTTTTTTGAAGAATCGAGACTGCTCAACGGGGTCTTGACCGGTGGGCCGGGTGGTTTTTTGCTGGTCTGAATTGTCGCAAAGGTGGGCATAACTGAAAGAAAACGACGAAAGGAGAAGGATCGCATGGATGACGACATGTTGGAGGCGTATCTGGACCGGAGCGTGCGCGTTCACTTCGCCCCGGGCATGATCGGTCCCGGCCTGTCTTCCTTCGAGGAAGGAAAGCTGCACGACTACAGCGCGGCGGGGATGCTGCTGGAGGCCGCGGACGGTTCGCTCGCCTACATCCCGTTCACTTCGGTCCGGATGGTGCAGATCAAACCGCGACCCGGCTTTTGGGAGCGCTTGACCGGCACCTCCTGATCCGTTTTCCCTGCAAACAACAAAGCTCCTCTCCCCCGTCAGGAGAGAGGAGCAGGAGCCTTGATTCCGTTACAAAAAGACGTCGAAGACCACGTAACAGGCGGCCGCGAGCAGTCCCGTCGCCGGCAGCGTAATGACCCACGTCACCAGGATCCGGCCGGCCAAGCCCCACTTCACCGCGGAGAACTTTTGCGACGCGCCCACGCCCAGGATGGACGAGGTGATCACGTGCGTCGTGCTGACGGGCAGCTTCAGCGTGGTAAAGATGGTAATGATCAGGGCAGACGACAAGTCGGCGGAGAACCCGCTGATCGGCTTGATCTTCATGATCTTGCCGCCCATCGTCTTAATGATCCGCCAGCCGCCAAACGAAGTGCCGAGCGCCATCGCGATCGCCGCCGAGATTTTCACCCAGAGCGGGATGGTGATCTCTCCCGTCTCCGAGGTCAAAAAGCCGCCGGAGATCAGCGCGAAGGTGATAATCCCCATTGTCTTCTGGGCGTCGTTGGCCCCGTGGCTGAACGACTGCCAGGACGCCGCCAGCACCTGCAGCGAGCGAAAGCCCCTGTTCGTGCGGTGGTACGGCATGTTGGCCACCAGTGCGGAGACCAGTTTGATAATGACAAACCCGACCACAAACGCGACGATCGGCGAGACGATCAGCGCCTGGACAATGCTGATGAAGCCCGCCATGTTGATCGCGCCGAAACCGGCTGCGCCGACAACCGCGCCGGCCACCCCGCCGATCAGGGCGTGTGACGACGAACTGGGAATCCCGAACCACCAAGTGATCAGGTTCCACAGGATGGCGGACGTGAGCGCGGCCAAGACGATGACCAGACCGTTCTCCAGCTTGAACGGGTCGGCGATGCTGCCCCCGATCGTTTTGGCCACCCCGGTGTAGGTGAGGGCACCGATCAGGTTCAGAACGGACGCGATGAGAATTGCCGTGCGCGGACTCAGCGCCCGGGTGGACACGGACGTGGCGATCGCGTTGGCCGTGTCGTGAAAGCCGTTGATAAAGTCAAAGCTGAGCGCCATGATGACGACAAGGATGAGAATGATCACGTCAGGCGAAAGACTAAGCATTCTTCAGCACGATCCCTTCTACCAGGTTGGAAACATCCTCGGCGAAGTCCGCACAGTCTTCCAGCTTGTCGTAAATCTCCTTCAGCTTGATGGCCTCGATCGGATTGGCGTCGGGCGCGTTGAGCAGGTCGGATACCATTTTCCGGTAGTTGGAGTCAGACTCATGCTCCAATTCCTTGATCTCGGCAGCGTATTGGGCCACGAGCTTGTGATCCAGTTTGCGCAGGGTGCGGATCAGCTCGATCAGTTTGGCCGAGCATTTCACCAGGATGTTGGCCTGAGCCAGAACGCGAGGGTCGGGCTGTCGCACCTGATAGAGGTACATCCGATCCGCTACCCCGTCGATGTAGTCGATCATTTCGTCCATCGTATGCGCGAGCTGGTGAATGTCCTCCCGTTCCAGCGGGGTGATGAACGTGGAGTTCAGCTCGTTCATGATGCGCCGAACGATTTCATCCCCTTCTTTTTCAACCGCCTTGATCGCTTTCACTTTGGCTTCCACATCCTGATAGTTGCCAATCATTTCGTAAAACAGGTGGGTCCCTTTGTGAACATTGGCGATTTGCTGTTCAAACAGGTCAAAGAAGATGTGTTTTTTGGATTTCAACATACGTTCCGTCGTCACTCCTTTGGAAAGATAACGCCTCACCGATTATAACCGAACAGCTTTCTAAAGGTAAATTTAAAAACAAGGACAAACGCGTGTTTTTTTCATTAAGATATTGTAAAGGTTTTGTAAAGGCGCATGACAAGCGAAAAACACCCGCCCTTTTCCGGATGCGAGTGTTCGTAACTGCCACCTGTTTCCTGGATTACTGTTCCGCCACCAGTATGCAGTCTTTCTTCTTTTTCGCTTCGTACATCAGGGTGTCCGCTTTCGCCGCCAGTTCCGTCGCCGTGGACGCGTGCGCGGGAAACGAAGCAATTCCGATGCTGACCGTCACGCCCCCCAGGTCTTCCCGCACATTGCGCTGGATTCTCTCCCCGACGGTCACGCCGTGCTGCGTGTCCGCATGGGGCAGCAGGATGACGAACTCCTCGCCTCCCCATCGGCCGACTGAATCCTGCGCGCGGATGCTGCGCTTCAGGATGTCGGCAAAGCGGCACAGCAGATTGTCTCCCGCCAGGTGACCATGGCTGTCGTTGAAGATCTTGAAATTGTCCAGGTCGATAAACAGCAGGGTAACCGGATAGTCGTGGCGGCGGGCCCGCTCCACCTCCCTTTCCAGCAGTTCAAAGAAGCGGCGGTTGACAAGCGCACCTGTCAGCGAGTCCAGATAGGCCGCCTCTCTCAGTCTGTCGGCGTACAGCCCCATCCGGTAGCCCACCGCTGCCTGCAGCACCGCGGCCGCTGCCGCCAGTACGGCCGTTTGCTGATTGGCGGGCAGCCCGTAGACGGCCGTCCACAGCAAGGTGAACAGGCAGGAAATCCCCAACCCTATCCAACGTAAGTCCAACGATATCCCCCTCCGACGTAGTTCACGAACAAAACGAGTTGAATATGATTCAAAAGACCTATTAAAACAGAAGTGAGATAGGACTTTTATCGTATTCATAGGAATATTTTACCTGCCTGTTCCAGCGAGTTCAAGGAAAAAAATCGCTAGCGCAGTGTCACGCGATAGCGTTTGAACTGGCTAGCGTATCCTTCGATCAGTTCGATATCCCTCTCATAGACGCCGTACAGCCGTTTGAGCGCGGCGCGGATCTCGGCATGCGTCCTGCCGTCGGAAATCGACCCTTGGACTTCCATGATCCGCATGCCCTTGTGCGTTTTGCAGGATCACATCGTACGGCGGCTCTTCTCCGCAGCGCTCCGTCACCACTTTATACAAGCCGTTTTCCACTGTCTCGGCGATCATCAGCCAGCCCGGTCCGTCCGCTTTGCGCACCGTCAGTTTCATCTCGCTTCCCCCTCTGTATAGTTGCATATACAACTATATGGCAGCAAAAAATTGATTGCATATGCAATCAATTTAATCGCCCAAGTGGGTGCGAAGCTTCAACAGGAGTCCCAACAGCACTTCCTGCTCGCCGTCTGTCATGGCGGTAAACACATGCTGAGCAAAGTGATCCCGCACCGCTTCCATCGACTTGCGGACGAGCGGCTTATGCTCCTGTGTCACGCGTACCAGATAGCTGCGAGCATCCTTTGGATTGGGCTCCGTCATCAGCCACCCCTTTTTCACCAGTCCGGGCAAAATGCGCGAGACTGTCGTCTTGTCGCGCAATGTACGTTCGCCCAGCTCCGAAGGCGTCATGCCGTCATGCTGCGCCAGCACCACCAGCAGCTGCCATTGCTCCGGCGTGAGCCGAAACGGCTGCAGGGCTTTCGCCGTCTCTTCCCGGACGAGCTGCCCGATCCTGTACAGGTTGTGTCCCAAACTGTCTCGAAACACGTCCGTCATGCTACCTCCCCTTCCCGTGTCGTTTTCTTCATCTAACCACATCTTTGCATCGATCTCCAGCGGGCCGGGAGAAACAAAAAACTGACTATTCCGATGGGTGGCAACCATCTTTCTTTTCACGCAAAAATCTCGTATACTTACAAAATATTCTTTTACCGGAAGAGAGGAATTTGCCAAATGGTTTGGCTTCAATCCGTCATCGCTCGTTATGACACGACCATCTGGATCCGCGTGATCGGGACGATCCTGACCACGTTTGCCGGATTCATGCTCCGTCCCTTCCTGGCCTTCTATCTGTATGAAAGGATGGACGGCAATCTGCTGGTGGCGGCCATGGTCACCAGCCTGCAGCCGCTGACCAGCATGATCGCCGGACTCTATTCCGGGGGAATGGCTGACCGCTACGGGCGAAAGCCGATGATGGTGGCTGCCCTGGCGATTGAAGCGATCTCCATGGCCGGCTACATCTGGGCGGAGTCCCTCTATGCCTTCGCCGCCTTGACCATTCTGAACGGGATCGGCGCCTCCCTGTTCTGGCCGGCAGCCAGCGCGCAGGTAACGGACGTGGTGCCGGAGGAGAAGCGCAGCGAGGTGTTTGCCCTGCTGCATACCGCCCTCAACCTGGGCGCGGCGGCGGGACCGCTGATCGGGGTTACCCTGTACAAAATCAACCCGGCGATCGTTTTCGGCATCTGTTCGGCCGCCCTCTTCACCTACGGGCTGCTGATCGTCTGGAAAGTGCCGGAGACGCTCCCCCGGGAGCTGCGGGAGCGCGGCGGCCAAGCGCAAGCAGACAAGCCAAAAGCACCCAAGCTGCGGCTGCACGAGCACACCACGCTGCTGTGGATGACGCTGGCCGCCGTTCCGGTCTCGCTCCTGTACTCCCAGGTGGAGATCATCCTGCCGCAGCACCTGCGGACGCGCTTTGACGATTTCCTGACCGTGTTTGCCACCTTGATCACGATCAACGGCCTGCTCGTCGTATGCTGCCAGATCGTGATCGCCAAGTTTGCCGAACGATTTCCGGCCCACCGCGTCATCCTGCTGGCCTACCTGCTCCTCGCCTGTGTCGGCATCGGCTACGGCTGGGCCCCCACCTTTTTCCTGCTCGTGGTGGCGGAGGCCATCTTTACGCTGGGCGAGATGCTGTACGGCCCGCAGATCCAAAAGGCGATTTCCGTCATGGCGCCGGAAGCGTACCGCGGCCGTTACTTTTCCATCTTCGGGGCCAACTGGGGCATCACCGGCACGATCGGCCCATCGCTTGGCGCCGTGTCGTTCCGCAGTATCGGCGGCGCCTACTGGTTTTCCCTGCTCGCCGTACTCCTGCTCGTCGCCGGCCTGTTCCAGTACCGGCTGGTGAAGCGGGCCATGAGCCAGCCGCAGCCGGCTCCTTTGGACGGTGCCAAGCCTCCGATTGCCGCCTCATAAAGAGCGCCTGCCGCCCGCCCGACGCCGCCTGTCGCGTTCCGGGCGGGTTCAGCTTTGCGCGGCGTAGCGCAGCAGCCGTTTGTCCCGCGTCGGCAGGAGGCGGACCGGCTCCCGGTCAAACACGTACGCCCGCTTCTCCCCGCTGTCCACGAATACGACCAACGATCCCCCACAGTCCGCGTACGCTTCCCCCACGGTCACAAACGAGAAGCAGGAATATTCGGAACAAACCTGCCGCTCTCCTTCGGCGGAGGTGAGTTTTCGCTCCGCACCCGGCAGATGCCGCACCATCGCATCCCCATCCCCCGGATACTCCAGGCCGTTATTGCCCGGCGTGGAAAAAATCAGCAGGTGAACCGGTTCGGAGCTGTCGTTGCGGTAGCCGTGAATCACCTGCTGCCAGCCGAAGACCACTTCCCCCGGTAAAACCGAAATGGTCTCGCTGTTGCTGACCCAGTAGGTGAGCACGCCGGACAGCACCAGCGCGCAGTCCTCTCCGGACGGATGCGTGTGCGGCCCGATCTCTCCCCCGGGGGCCAGAACCCCCTCGATCAGTCTGGTTTTTCCTCCCGCGCTTTGAAAGACAGTCCGCAATCCGTAACCGCCTGACTCGACCGCTCTCAGCTCAACCGTTTGCATCCTCGTTCCCCTCACCTTTCCATACTTTTTTATTTTATAACTTTACTATTCGAATTCCAGTGTACCACGAATCGGACATCCACGGCTAGGGAAAACTGGAACTACTTACCTGACGGAAGGGAGGGATTGCGATGCCCCGCATCGAAGCCGCGGCGACAGCCGTTCCCGAACACGAAATCACTCAGGACGGCTCCATGGCGGTCGCCCGCGCGTTTTTCCAACAGGCCTTCCCCGACATCGACCGCCTGCTCTCCGTCTTTGCCAACAGCCAGATCCGCAAGCGCCACTTCTGCATGCCGCTCGACTGGTTTCAAGAAGAACACGGGTTTGCCGAAAAAAACCGGCTGTACGTGGAGCATGCCGTCTCCCTTGGCGCCGAAGCCGCCCGGCGCTGTCTGGACAAGGCGGGAACGGCGGCGGCGGAGATCGACTGCCTGATCTTCGTCTCCAGCACGGGCATCGCCACCCCCAGCGTCGACGCCCGACTGATCAACCGTCTGGGGCTTCGACCGGACATCACCCGCGTGCCGCTGTGGGGACTGGGATGCGTCGGCGGGGCGATGGGCCTTTCGCGGGCATGCGAATACGCCCGGGCCTACCCCGCAAGCCGCGTCCTGGTGGTGGCGGTGGAGCTGTGCGGATTGACGTTTATCCGGCAGGATCTGTCCAAAAGCAATCTGATCGCCACCTGCCTGTTTGCCGACGGGGCCGCCGCCGTGCTGGTGGAAGGAGACGAGGTGAAGCGGCCGTCTACTCCGCCCCGCCTCCGTTTCATGGGCGCACGCACGACGACGTGGCCGGATACGCTGGACATCATGGGCTGGGAGCTGACCGAACCGGGCTTGAAAGTGATCTTTTCCCGCGACATTCCCAGCCTGGTCCGGCAGTCGATGCGGGACAACGTCGACGGGTTTCTCGGACCGATTGGCGTATCCGTCCCAGACGTGCAGCGTTTTATCTTCCATCCCGGCGGGGCGAAGGTGCTGGCTGCCTACCGGCAGGCGTTGGGGATTCCCGCCGAAGCCACGCGGTTGGCCGAAGACGTCCTGCGCGACTTTGGCAACATGTCGTCGCCCACCGTTTTGTTCGTGCTGGAAAAGTGCATGGAAGAGGGCTGGAAGCCGGGAGAAAAGGGGCTGCTGGCCGCCCTCGGACCCGGGTTCAGCTCGGAGTTGATCCTGTTGGAAGCGAGGTGAGCAAGCGTGGGCTTTTTTTTGGCCGTCTATGCCGCCGTCGTCGCCCAGCGCTTGCTGGAACTGGCCCTGGCGCGGCGCAACGCCCGCCACATCCGTTCCGCGGGCGGCCGGGAAGTGGGGGCCGGCCACTACAAGTACATCGTTGCCCTGCATGTGCTGTTTCTCGTAAGCCTGCTCGCGGAGGGACTCCTCCATGAAGGCAGGACCGCCCCGTGGTGGGCGTGGACCTTTTCCGTATTCGCGCTGGCTCAGGGACTTCGGTACTGGTGCATCGTCAGCCTGGGGAAACGCTGGAACACGCGCATCTACATCCTTCCCGGCGCCGAGCCCGTGCGGCGCGGCCCGTACCGCTTCCTGCGGCATCCCAACTACCTGGTGGTGGCGACCGAACTGATCGTCCTGCCGCTCACCTTTTCCGCCGTCGCCACCGCTGTCATCTTTTCCCTGGCCAACTTCTGGCTGCTGTGGCGCGTCCGGATTCCGGCAGAGGAGCGGGCCGTCTACGACCGGCCGTGAGCGGTACGCCGCGTCCCGATCGGGGAGGTTTCGGACCGGCTGCCGCTTTGACATGACAACAAACCCGGACGGGTACGCGGTCCGGGTTTTTGCCGTTTGCTGATCCTGCTGGCCGTCTCATCCGCATGGCCTTTTGCCGTCTTCGGCCCGGCAAGCGGGGACGGTCGGGAGCAGGACGTCAGTTCAGCCCTTGGGCATCGTCAATCGTCCCCATTTTGTACATGTCGCTCACCTGCTCCTGGGTGGCAGCCAACCCCTGGGACAGCTCCTCATCTGTCTCGGATGCCGCCGCAGATGGCCTGACGGCCGTGTCGGACGGGCGGTCGAAGCCGTATCGACGCTCATCAGCCATGCCTGTTCCTCCTTCCTGTCTTGGGTCAACTCGTAGTGTGTGCCGCTTCCCTGCCATTTAGCCAAAGAGACCGTCCAGGCACGTCAAAAAACCCCTTCCGAGTTCAGAAGGGGTTGGTAGGGTCAAGAAGATGTTTACTTGTCGCCGTTCGAATCCGGCACCGACCAGTTCCAGCCACGGGGCTGCTTGGCATCGTCGGCGCTGGCAGCCGGCTTCACTACAATCACGCTGTCCTCTACCGGAGCGGCCACCCAACCGTGAGCCACGGCGGTTTGCCCGCTTTTGGGCGACAGGACAATCGTTTGGTCTTCCACAGGCATTGCAACCCAGCCGTTTTGCGTGGTCACGTTCGCAGTGCTTCCCGGCTGAACTACCCATTGATCCTCAACAGGCAGGCTGATCCAGCCGTTTTGGGCGGCAACGTTCGCAGTGCTTCCCTGCTGAACCACCCACTGATCCTCTACCGGCATATTGATCCAGCCGCTTTGGCTGGTGACAGCCGCGTTGCTTCCCGGCAGAACCACCCATTGATCCTCTGCCGGCATGTTGATCCAGCCGTGAGCCTGTGCCGGTTGAGCGGCTTCGTTTGCAAAAGCAGCGTTCGCGAACAGAGTGGCGCTGAGAACCATGGTTCCCGTCAACAGTGTTGTCGCTTTTTTCATCGTCGTACACTCCCATCTTCTGTTTGTTCACGCTGTCCTGTGAAATATCCCCCGCCCGCTGCTCCGATGGCTGTATGTAGGTTACTGCAAGCCTTGCTTCACTTTTCGGAGATAGAGTGTAAACTGTTCCAGCTCGCTGTCGGTCAGGTTTTCCATCAGTTTGGCGATGAGTTCCCTCCGTCTGGACAACAACCGCTCCATCAGCGGAACCGCCTTGTCCGAGAGCGTCACCCAGACGACCCGCCGGTCCTGTTCATCACGGACCCGATTGACATAGCCCGCCTTGACCAGCCGATTCAGTGCGATGGTGGTGGCGCTGTTCGACTGCTTCAAGAGAGCAGCCAAATCGGACACCGTGCTGCGCTCTCTGTCGTAGAGCACCCGCAGCAAGATGAACTGCTTGGGACTGACTACCTCTTCTTCCAACAGCCAATGGCTGATAAAGAAGCGAGCCAATTCAACAAACACCTGATCCAGTTCCTCGATTTTACCGGCGCGGGACATTTCGCTCACATCATCACCCTTTTTCAAAGATACATACTTTTACTATAAAACTATATCGGCTGTCAACAGGTTGCGCAAGCATTTCTCGAGCCGGCCTTTGAAAAAGGGGATGTGAGTAGGACAATACGTTTACTATTTAATATTTTTACTGTAAAACTTTTTGCATCGTCATCTTACCGCAAAATGGGAAACATTGCAAGGGGCCAGTTTCGTGACAAATTCGTGACGGACGAATGGCCGTACCCCGTCTGTTTTCCACCCATTTCCATGAAATTGCTTCCGTATCTGTCCGTATCGTATGTATAATAAAAGATACGGCGGCGCGCCCCTGTTCTCGTTTTTGAATCGGCGGCCGCCCCGACAAACCTTGATACATAGGAGATTGGCATATGGAACATACGCAGAGCACGGCAAAATGGAAAACGGAATTGGCAGACTGGTTGAAATCGTTCGTCTTGATTGGCGGCTTGACCGCCTTTATCTATGTGTTCGTCATGGCCCCTTACGTCGTTCAGGGGCGCTCCATGGAGAGCACCCTGCACGACCGCGAACGGGTGATTGTCAACAAGGCGATCTATTACCTGCAGCAGCCCAAAAGAGGGGAAATCGTGATCATCCATCCCGACGCGAGCGGGGAAAACTGGATCAAGCGGGTCGTCGCCGTCGCGGGCGATACCGTAGAGGCGAAAGGCGATCAGTTGTACGTCAACGGCCAGCCCGTCAACGAGGAATACCTCACCGCCAACAAATTGAAAGCGGCCGCGAACGGCGTCACACTGACCGAAGACTTTGGCCCGATCACCGTACCGCCTGGCCACGTCTTCGTCATGGGCGACAACCGGAACAACAGCATGGACAGCCGAGTCATCGGCCCCGTCAGCCTGGATCACGTGGTCGGCCGGGCGGAACTGGTCTACTGGCCGTTGGGCAGCATCCGCCTGCCCAAGTGATCGCTGCCGGGACGCTTGGTTTCTGCACAGGAAAGACAAGCGTGACGGTTCCGGTGCACCTGACGATTTGACTGATAACCGCTCGAATTTTGCGCATGATAAGAGGGTAATCGCATGCAATCCCACAATCAGGAGGTCGTTTTTTCGTGCATACGATCACCCATGCCCAACAAGAGCTGGCTCAGTGCAGGCAGTCCATTCAGCAGTTGATCCAACAGACGATGCAGGCGAGCGCCACCTACCGGCAGCTTCTGCAGCAGGAACAGCAAAACGCCGCCACGCTGCAGCAGTTGGCCGCGCGCGAGCAGCAGGCGGTCCAGATGATTCAGCAGGCGCTGAACGGTCATGACACGGCGATTCGCCAGATGCAGCACGTGATCACGCTGTGCGATCAGATGGAGCGGGAGCTGCAGCAGTCTGCCGCGCAGCAGGTTCCCTTGCAGCAGCTATCCCCCCTGCCGACCTATCAGACCCGTCACTGATCCGGCCGCATTCACGGTGCGGCGGACACCGGCCGTCGGGAACAGCACACAGCTCTCCGCGTTTCCTGTCCGGATCACGCGGAGAGCTGTTTCCCGTTTTGGAGCAGGTGCCGTAAGCCGTACGTATACCCGATTACCGCCGGACAGCGGCGGCGAGGGAACGGGGAATCGTCAGTCGTTGGCGTTCCGAATGGGTTTCCCCTGCTTGCTGTTGTGTGCCGTGAGCACCCACTCGCCCCGCTCTTCCTCCCACGCGTAACGGTACAGGTGATTGACCGCATCGGACGACTTGTAGACGATCAGCGCTTCCTGGCCATCGTGTTTCAGAAACAGGCCGGGGATGATGTCGCCCTTTTCCAATTGGGTAATCACATCCCGCCAAGCCGTGTTCAACCCTTTCCGCGCTTCTTCCGGCAGGTCAATTTTGTGCCGCCCCTGTTTGAATCCTCGGTCGAATTCATACTGCCCCGGATCGATGCCGAAACTCTCAAACACATCCTGGTACACGTCGTGGAGGAAAAACATGTTTTTGAACGAAGCCAGGAATCCGCTCTTGTTCGTCAGCAGCAACAGCTTATCATGCGCGTACACATAGGTGGGGCCCGATGCTTTCATCGGAGTAAAGCCCGGCTTTAGCTCGGCGCCGGTGAAGGTAAAGGTAATGCGGCCCGGCACGGAAAAATCCTCGTCGATCTCCACCTTCTCCGCTTGCCCCGGATTGGGGAAAAACACGACGTCCAGCTTCCCTTGGTCGGTGGTCAGCCGGACGGCTTGGTCCGTAGCCGCAAAAACGTCAGCAAATGGCGACGGCTCGATTTGTCTGAGCTCCAGGTCGGTATACGCCTGCAGGAGATGGATGAATTCCGCCGCAAACGGGAACTGCTCCCCAACGGGCGGTTCAACCGGCTCCGCGACAGGAACGCGGCCTCCTCCCGCATCGCGCTGCCAGTCCGTGACAACAGGCGTCAGGAGGAACACGCCCGCCCCGCAGGCCGTTACCACGGCCGCGATGGGGACTGCGGCACGCCGGAACCTCCCCTGTTTTTGTCCGATCCTTTCGCGGATGTTCCGTTCCATCCGCTCCATGTCCGCCCTGGCCGGTTGAAAAGCCGCCCGCTTCGCCGCTGCCAGCTCGCGCAGCCTTTTGTCTAGATCCATCGCTCCTCCTCCTTGCGCATCAATGCTTTCACCTTTTCCCGCGCCCTGTGCAGGCGGGTGTAGACTGCTCCGGGTGTAATACCCAGGATTTCGGCGATCGTTTCCGCTCGCAGTTCTTCGTAGTAGTGGAGAATGAGTACCTGTTTGTGCCGAAACGGCAGCCTGTCGATCAGCCGTGACAACGCGGCCCGTTCGTCCTTCTGCACGACCTCCGTCTCGATGTCGGCGCATGCTTCACGGTTTGCCTGGGTGACGGAAAACCGTTTGCGAAACAACCCGGAGCGCAGGTACCGTTTGGACTCATTGACCGCAATCCGATAGAGCCAGGTCTCGATCCGGCTGTTTCCCCGAAACGCAGACAGATGCTTGTACGCCTTGAGGAAAACCTCCTGGGTGATGTCCTCCGCAGCCGTCCGGTCCTTGACCAACCAGCAGCACAGCCGGTACACCCGGGCCATCTGCGTCTGCATCAGTTGTTCAAACGCGGCATCCCTGGTCTGGTTCAGCACGGCACCGCCCGTCCACAGATGGTTCTGCTCCAGCGTTCTCCCCCCTTTCTCTTTATTTAGATACAAGCGGCCGTTTTTTCTTACAGAATGAAAAAAAACCGCCGGGACTCCTCGTTCCTGGCGGTTTCACTCCGGCGGCCGCACGGGCCGACGGCGAAAGAAGCGGCTGTCCGCCGTCCCCGGTCGTGTCCCCGGCGCGGAAAGCCGCTTCGTTTATCTGTCGGTATGCGGAAGGCTATTGTGCCTGCACCGGACCGGCGTCCTTGAAATACTCCTCCAGCGTCATGCCTTTGGACATAATCTCCTGGGCCACCGCTTTTCCGACGTAGCGCAGATGCCACGGTTCGTAGGCGTAGCCGGTGATCTCTTCTTTCCCTTTCAGGTAGCGGATGATGAACCCGAATTCGGCGCAGTGTTCCGCCAGCCATTTGCCCTCCCGCGTGTAGGCAAACGGCTCTTCCAGCAAGGTGCTGCGATCGGAGCCGGCTACGTCGATGGCGAGGCCGGTCTGGTGTTCGCTTTTCCCCGGCAGGGCGCTGTAGCGGGCCGCGTGCTCCGCTCCCTGGGTTTTCACGTAGCCTTCGTACAGGACCTTTTGCGTGTGGTACGAGCGGTAACCGGAGACGCCGTACAACTGGATGCCGTCCTGGTTCGCCTTGGCGAACAGTTCCTCCAGGGCACGGGCCGCTTCTTCCCGCAGCAGGCGCTTCTCCGCCTTGCCGGAAAACGTGAACGGCACGTTGGGTTCGACCAGACGGGGCGGCACGTAATCGGCCGGCAGGGCCCGTTCCTTGTTGACCACCACGACCAGATCGTCCGGATTGGTAACGGTCGGGACGCCGTTCACCATGGTCACGGTCGAAGCGAGCGACGGTTTGACGGTGATCGTCGCGGTTTTGCGTTCGCCCTGATACTCCACGGTAACGGTCGCTGTGGAACCGGTCGCCGCCCGGGAAGATACGGCGAGCTCCCCGTTGGGTCCGACTGTCACGACATCGGGCGCGGAAGAGCGGTACGTGACGCCATCCCCGTACGGCAGCGTCTGTTTGGCCCCCGGTGCCAGCACCAGGCTGGCCGGAACGGCGGCCAGGCTGATCGACGAGGATGACGGAGCGGCGGTCCCATCCGTCGATGGTTCCTCCGTCTTCGGCTGCACGTCTGCCGGAGCGGCCGGCTGCGGCTGGGCGCTTGCCCCCGGAAGCCATTGGCCGAGCTGCGGCGCTTCACATCCTCCCAAAAGCGCGGCGGAGAGTACGGCTGCAACTGCTAGACCGGCTGGTTGTCGTTTTCTCATGAGATGTACCTCCTGGTTCCTTGCACACACATGCGTCTTGTTCTACCTTACCATGTCGCATGACGTAATCATAGCTTCAAATGTCACGCTTTTTGCCGGGTTCGCTCCCTCGTCTGGACAAAAACAGGAAGCAGCCTTCCGACGATTCGAACGATTCCCCCCTATTATACACCCACGCCGAACCAACACAACGAACCGTTCCCTTTCTGGAAACGATTTGCCGGTTTCGCTGCCGACCGGCGTCTTGTGCTCTAGGGCGCGTTCGGGAAATCTTTTCGTTCCTGCTCCATCAACGTTTCCCCGTAGCTCTGCTGCAGGGAAGAAGCGGCCGGGTCGGCACGCCCTGATCGCCGCTTGGAAACAAACCGGTCACACAGCCATCCGACCGCCAACAGTCCTCCGCAGACAAGAAGCACAAACCCCCAGAGCGGCATCTTACTCTCCTCCTTTGCCCGAAACTTCGCCCATATGGATGAATGGTCGTATTCCTGTTTACGCGCGAAACGTCGTACCGTTTCTTCCCAAACGTGCATATCCGCCAAAAGGCCCTGCCGTTTTCAGCAGGGCCCCGAGGTGAACTGTCCGATTATGGTTTCTTGAGGAGGACGGCTGCTTCTTTCGCGTCCCAGCTTACCGTGTAGCCGAGCGCTTCCGCCACCGGTTTCACGGGCAAAAACGCTTTGCCTTCCAGCGTGACGACGTCCTGCTGGAACCGGGAGGGATTGCCGCCCAGTCCGATCAGGAGTTTTTTCGCCTCGACGTACGCGGTACCGTTGACCAACGCTTTCTGCTCCGCCGTGTACGGGTAGATGTGGCCGTTCACTTTCAGCACGAACGGTCCTGGCTTCGCCGGGGGGAGCGGCTCCGGTTCCGCCGACGTATACGCCACCGCGTCCACGCCAAGCACGGTTCCTTCCCGCGTGTTGTCGGCTCCCCCGTACATTTTGCCGGTCTCAAAGTCGTAGATGATCGCCTGCACGTTTCCGATGTGTTCCGGCTGTTCGTTGAACACGTGCCCCTTGGCCATCAGTTGGAGGATGACGTCCTGGTCGATGCCCGCCTCCCAGGTGACGTTGGGATAGCCACTGGTAAAGATGCGCGGCGCCAGGATGGCGTCCTGGATCTCCATGCCGTGCTCGATCACGTTCAAAATGGTCTGCGACACGGAGGCGATAATCGTGGAGCCGCCGGGCGATCCCACTGCCATGAACGGCTTGCCGTCCTTCAGCACGATGGTCGGGCTCATGCTGGAGCGCGGACGCTTGCCCGGCTCCACCTGGTTGGCTCCACCCGGCACGGCGTCAAAGTCGGTCAGCTCGTTGTTCAGCATGAAACCGTATCCCGGGACCATGATGCCGCTGCCGAAGACATCTTCGATCGTCGTCGTGTAGGAGACGAGATTGCCCCATTTGTCCATCACGGCAAAGTGGGTCGTCTGCTTGACGGGATGGGTGTCGGTCAGCTTCAGGGCCGGCACCGGCTTCTTGTCTGTTTCGTACTTCCAGGGATCGCCGGCTGCAATCTCAGGGTTGGCCGCGTCCGGTCGGATCAATTTGCGCCGCTCCTGTATGTAGTCGTCGTGGATCAGGCCCTGTTTCGGCACGGGGTAGAAGTCTTCGTCCGCCATGTACGCGGCCCGGTCCGCGTAAGCCAGACGGTTGGCTTCGATCAGATTGTGCAGGTATTCCACCGAGCCGAACCCCGCCTTTTTGTTGTCAAAGCCCTCCATCAGCTTGAGGATCTGGATCACCGTCAGTCCGCCGGAACTGGGAGGGGACATGGAGACCACCTCGTAGCCGCGGAACATGGCCCGCACCGGCTCGCGTTCCTTGACCTCGTACCGCTGCAAATCGTCCATGGTCATGGAACCGCCGGTCCGCTGTACTTCGCGCACGAGTGCCTGGCCGATTTCTCCCTTGTAAAAGGCGTCCGTCCCCTTTTCCTTGATCAGCCGGAAGGTCTTCGCCAAGTCGGGCTGGATGAGCAGGTCGCCTTTTTTCAGGGGCGTACCGCCTGGCACAAACACCTCTCCGGCCGTCTTGTGCTTCTGCAGTTTGTCCGCTGCGTCGGCGATGGTTTGGGCGGTCACCCAGTTTACCTCCACGCCCTTCTCGGCCAGTTCGATCGCCGGCTCGATCACCTCGGCGAGCGACATCGTGCCGTATGATTTCAGCGCCTTGTCCACGCCGAGCAGCGTGCCGGGCACCCCGACCGCCTTGCCGTTGGTGTGCCGCTCGGCAAACGGGATCGGCTCGCCGCGTTCATCCAGAAACATCCTGGCGTCCACTCCCTGGGGAGCCGCTTCCCGGCTGTCAATGACCGTGATTTTGTTCTGATCCTTGAGGTAAATCATCATGAACCCGCCGCCGCCGATTCCCGACATGTACGGCTCCGCCACGTTGAGGGCAAATTGAATTGCCGCCGCGGCGTCCACCGCATTGCCGCCTTTTTGCAGAATGTTCCGGCCCACCTGTGCCGCCGCCGGATGGGCGACAGCCACGATGCCCTGCGTCGCGCCGTCCGCACCCTCGGGAACTCCCGGCACGGCCGCCTGCACCGGCGCGGCCAGCGACACCAGCGCCGCCATGGACGCGATCAGCACTTTTGCCTTTTTCATCCAATCCCTCCTCGACCTTCCATCATCTATAAAATTTATTATATTTCTGAATATTTGACTTGGTCAACGTGAGAAAGGCGCGAGTGCGTCTGGGAAAAAAGAACCGGACCCAACGAAAAAAGCCACCCGCATGACGAGTGACTTTTTTCGGAGCGATGATCGATCCGGCCGGCCGTTCCCGGCAGCCGCCGCCGCGCCGTCTTGCTACGGCATGATCACCAGATTGCTGACCACCGGACGCTCTCTGCCGTCGGAGGGCCGGTTCAGAATCCTGCCTTTGTAGTAGAAGGCGCTGGAACCGCCGCCGTCTAGATTGTAGGCGTCCACCACGTGAAACTCCTGCAGTTTGCGCTGCGCTTCTTCCAGCGTGACGCCGCTGCTCCACCCCTTGCGCCGCCCGTCGATGACGATCAGCAAGAGGTCGCCGTTGTCAAAGTGGCCGATCAGCGTCCGCGGCTGCCGGGCATTGGCCCATTCGCGCGGGATCGGCATGCGCTTGCCGTCCTTGAGGAGCGTCGGCAGGAAGCTGGCCCCCTGCAGAATGCCCTGCTGGGCGATCTGCTGCTGCGAGGTGATTTTGCCGCCGACCAGCCGCCCTTTGTTGTTGAATCCGACGAAGCTCAGATTGGTATTCGTCGAAAAGGTGCGAATCTTGCCGTCAACGACCGTAATGCCGAGCGGGGTCAGATAACCGTTTTTGTCCTTCATGAAGCCGCCGGCGTTGATCGCCAGCACCGCTCCCGTGCGTTTGCCGGCGCTGCTGGTCGTCTCGCCCTTGCTCCTGACCGCGTCATGCGCCAGCACCATCCGCAGCGCGTTGGGATTTTTCAGCCGCACCTTGGCCATGTAGCCGCGGTATCCCGCTTCTTCCAGGGAGTACACTTTGACGATGGCGTTGGGCCCAAAGCTCTGCCCGACCGGATTGCCCAGCATGCTGGACAAAATCGTGTCCAGCACGTCGGCCGATTTTTGCGTCTGCGATTTGCTGGCCTCCAGCAGGTTGTTGATCGATTTGTGCTGCTCCTCGTACTCCTGTTTCTCCTTGTCTGCCCGGCTGCGAATCTCCCCGATGATGGATGACGTCTGGCGCAGTTGGACGTTGGCGTCATCGAGCTGCTTCATCAGCGCCGCCACCTGTTTGCCGGTCGCCTCTGCCGGCGGCGTCAACTGCTCCACCGGCAGCTTGTCCACCGGGTTGGCCTGGGAAAACGCCAGCAGAAACCCCACCGCCGGTGCCAGGAGAAACGCAAAGAAGCGATGAATCTTACCAGGCACGGGCCGCATCCTCCAGTTTTTTCAGCGACGCCTTCAACTCGACCAACTGCTTGTTGAGCTGATCGATCCGATCCTGCAGGGCCTGTTTGGTCTTGTTGGTGCCGCCGATGGTTTCGCCTGTCAATTGCAGATCTTCCTGGAGATTCGCCAGTCCGTTCTGCACCTGTTTCATTTCGTCCTGGACGAGCGCCAGTTGTTCTTCCAACTGCCTCATCTGCTGCTCGTTCTGGGCCTGCACCTCCTGAATGCGCTGGTTCACGAACTGCTGCTGCTTGTCCAGCGTGTGAACGGCAAAAGCGTATCCGGCGCAGGCCAGTCCCCCCCACAGCAGCACGGCCATGACGGCGGGCACAAGCGAGCGTTTTTCGTCCGTCCGGGGAGCGATCGCCCGCACCAGACTGGCGAACAGGCCGTTCCGTCTGCGCTTTCCCCCCTGCCTCCCCTGTTCCGGGAGGCGCAGCGTGGTCGATGGAGTCGATGACGCGGAAACGTACTTGTCGCTCACCGGCTCTCCCTCCTCTCGTGCGACATGAGTTGACATTTTATTATAGCATAATCACAGCATGCGACACCTCTTTGCAGAAAGATCGGAACGCTCCGATCCTTCCGATTACGGTCCGATCTTCCACTCATGCTGAAGCTGATCGTGCAGCTTCAACAAAAATCCGACCGGATGAGCCTCCGCCGTCTGCCGGTCGGGCCAATCCAGCCTGTCGCACAGCCGTCGCGTGATCTCCAGGGCCAGTTCAATCCGCCTGTCGTCCGCCAGAGTCATCAGGCGGCCGACAAACGCGGAGAGAAGCTGCCAGTCTTCCCGGGTGATCGCCTGTTTGTGCCGCTCGCTCAACACAAAGGACGGCGCATCCGCCATCCAGCGCGCAAGCTTCCGCCCCTTTCGTCCGCGGATAAGCCGCATCCCCTCGTTTTCCAACACGACAATCGTCCCCGCCACCATGTCGCCGATCCGTTTGTCCCGGGGATGAAAAAACACGACCAACCCGCCGAGAAAGTAGCCGGTCGGCAGACTGTCAATGACGCGGAACAGGTTGCGGATCACGGCGGACAAAAACGTCAGCGACTGGCCGTTTTCCTGGATGACGCGGATGCCCATCAACCGCTTTCCCAGCGTCTGCCCGCCGCGAAAGTACTCCATCAGTAAAAAATAGCCGAAATTCAGCAAAAACAGACCAATCAGCAGGATGGCCAAGGCGTAGCTTTTCTCATCCTGGAAAAATCCATCTCCGCTGCCAAATGCGACTATGCCAAACAGCACAAATACAGTAAGATTAACCAAGAGAAGGAGCGCCATGTCAATCAACTGGGCCGCCGCCCTGCTGCCCAGCCCGGCCGTTTGAAAGCGGAGCTGGACGTGCTCGGGCGTGACGATGGCGGCTTCCCTGTATGGGCGGTCGATGCTTCTCTGTTCGCTCATGGGTGAAACGTTCTCCCTTCCCCGAAAAGTGACTACCTTTTTATCCTGAAAACAGACCTTGCGAAACGGAGGGTTCCTCGTGAATGTGACGTCGTTTTGGCACACCCACAAATCCACCTGGGCCGAGCTGGACCGGCTGCTGGATCGCTTTCACAACCGGCCGCGGGAGATCGGAGCGGCCGACATCGACCGGCTGACACTCCTGTACAAAAAAACCTCCGCCCATCTGGCCTACATCCGCACCTATCACCCGCACGACGAAGTGACCCGCTATTTGAACCGACTGGTGGCCCGCGCCCACAACGTCGCGTACAAGCAGCAGTCGACCAGCGGCGGACAGCTCTCCCGCTTTTTCTGGGTCCACCTGCTGGAGCTGATCCGCAAACGCCTCCCGTTCATCGGCTGGGCGGCCGTCCTGTTTCTGATCGGCGGCGTTTCCGGGTTCGCCGCCGTCATGGCCGATCCGCTGAATCTCTACTTTGTCCTGCCGGAAGGGATGGCCGAACAGATCGATCCCGGCCGGCTCGGCCAGGGACACGAATCGATCGACAGTCCGATGATCTCCACGCTGATCATGATCAACAACATCAAGGTAGCGATCCTCGCCTTCATCAGCGGCGTGACGCTCGGCCTGGTTCCGCTCTATCTGCTGCTGTTCAACGGGCTGTTGATCGGAGCGCTGGCCGCCGTCTACTGGCAGGCGAACGCCAGCTACGCGTTCTGGGCCTACATCCTGCCGCACGGCGTGATCGAGCTGACGGCCATCTTCATCGCCGGCGGGGCCGGTCTGCACATGGGCTACCGCCTGCTCGTGCCCGGACCGTACCACCGCAAATACCAGTTCCTGCAGGCGGCCAAGGAATCGGCCCAACTGCTGCTCGGGACGCTGCCGCTGTTTGTCGTCGCCGGAATCATCGAAGGGTACATCACGCCCTCCGCGCTCTCCCTCGAGGCGAAATACGCGGTGGCGATCCTCACCCTCATCGCCATTGCCGGCTGGTACGCATACGGGCTAAAGCGGCAGCGTCACAGCGCTTCTCTCGCCTTGATCTCCAAGTAGCGGTTCACTACCGCCAGCGTTAGCTGATCGGCCGGGACGTCCAGCACCTGGATGCCCACGCCGATCATGTTTTGTTGGAACGCTTTTCGGTCGAGCTGGAAGCGCAGGGCCAGCGCCTTGATATAGGCCAGGCGGCTGCTGGTCGTCTCCGCCTGGTTCCAGGCGTGCAGGAGCGGGTCGGCGAGGGAGAGCAAAAGCAGCAGGTGACTGCGCCGAATCCGCCAGAGGTACGCGGCCAACTGGTCTTCCAGCAGGTAGTTTTCCATGTCGGAAAACAGCACCATCAGGCTGCGCCGCTTCTGCTGCCGGTGCAGGTACTCCAGCGCCTGCAGCGGATTGGATTCGACGAAGTCGCTCTCCAGGTCAAAGACCGCTTCCAGCAGGGTGTGCAGGTGGGCAAGCCCCCTGCCTGGCGGGACGTACACCTTGATTTCATGAGAAAAGGCGAGCAGCGCCACCTGGTCCCCCTGTCTCAGGGCGACGGCGGCCAGCGTCAGCGCCGCTTCCAACGACAAGTCCAGCTTCGTCCGGCCGTCCAGTTCCACGCCCATCATCCGGCCGCAGTCCAGGAGAATCGTCACCACTTTCCCCTGTTCGGGGCGGTACTGGTTGGTCATCAGGCGGCGCGTCCGCGCGGAGGCCGACCAGTTGATGTGGCGGGGATCGTCATCGGGCACGTAGTCGCGGATCGCGTGAAATTCCGAACCCGACCGCGCCCGCCGCATCACTTTCCTGCCGTCGACGATCAGGCTCTCCTGGAGCGAGTTGAGGTACCCGCGCACGGCGGACAGATCGGGATACACCTTGACAGACTGCTCGCAGGACAGTTTGGCCTGCTTTTGCCACAATCCGATGTTCCCCCTGTAGCGCAGATACAGATGGGACCACGTGTACGTCCCCCGCTCCCTGGCGTGGGTCTCGTAGCGGACCGTGATGGTGCCCGGCGGCAGTGCTCCCGCAAGCGGCTCCAGCCGCTCAAACGAAAGCGGGAGGTCGTCGAGCAGTTCGTACCAGACGATTTGGCCGCTCCTGTTCTCCAGGCGGACGCAGACGGACAGCGCCCGGCCGAGATCAATCTGCTCCGGCAGTTCACGCGACGCGGTCAGCTCCCTACGCCTGGGAAGCGTCGCCAGGTCGATTACGCTCGCGATGACGAGCAGCCCGTTCACAATCCAGAACGCGGCATACCCCCAGCCGAGCAGGTACCCCGCCGCCGCCAGCGGGCAGCCGGCCAGCGCCAGGAGAATCAGCCGCCTGGTGGGCAGCACGAAGTCGTCGAGGAAAAACCTAGCGAGGAACCGGAATCGCGGCCAGCGTCTCATCGATGATGTGGTCACTGGTTCCCCCCTCCAATTCCACCTGCGGCGCGAGAATCAGCCTGTGGCGCAGCGCCGGTCGGGCGACCGCCTTGACGTCGTCCGGCGTGACGTACATCCGCTGATCCAAAACGGCCCAGGCCTTGCTCGCCATCAGGACGGCGATGCCGGCCCGCGAACTGGCCCCCAGCAGCAGCCGCTTGGTCTCCCGGGTCTTGCGAATCAGCGTGGCGATGTACTCGAGGATCGAATCTTCCACCACCACGTCGGCCAGCTTCCGCCGCTCGCGAGCGATCTCCTCGACGCTGATGACCGGCTCGCTCGCTGCTGCCGGTTCGGCAAAGAACGGCACGTGCTGCCTGAGAATCTGCGTTTCCTGTTCATGCGACGGGTAGCCGACCTGCAGTTTGAACAGAAACCGGTCCAACTGCGCTTCCGGCAGGACGTACGTACCTTCGTATTCCACCGGGTTTTGCGTGGCGATGACAAAAAACGGATCAGGCAGCGGATAGGTGAGCCCGTGAATCGTCACCTGCCGCTCTTCCATCGCTTCCAGCAGCGCCGCCTGCGTCTTGGGAGGCGTGCGGTTGATCTCGTCAGCCAGAAGCAGGTTGGCAAAGACCGGTCCCTTCACCGTTTCAAACCGGTTTTGCTGCATGTTGAACACGACGTGGCCGATGATGTCGCTCGGCATCATGTCGGGGGTAAACTGAATCCGCTTGTATTCTCCGCCGATCAAGCCGGCCAGGGTGCGGACCATTTTCGTCTTGCCGATCCCGGGCACCCCTTCGAGCAGCACGTGACCGCCGGCGAGCAGCGCCGCTAGCAGCAGCCGGATGTTGTGCCGCTGCCCCAACACGCGTTTCTCCATTTCTTGCAGCAATTGTTCCACGTCACATTCACTCCTTTTCCAAGCGCTCTGTCATGTCATCCAGCATGCGGCTGTCGGCCACCAACTGCTTGAGCGAGCAGCGCCCCGCCGCTTTTGCCGCCTCGATCCGCTCCAGCAGTCCGATGAGCGCGGCCGCCTCCGCTTCGCTCCATCTCGCCCTGGCGGCCGCCGCGATTTCATGGGACGAAGCCCGGGTGTGAAGCCCCCAGCGCTCCTGCATCATCTGCCGCAGGTACGCCTCCCGGATCTTCAAGGCATCCAGGGCCAAGCGGCGCCGTTCGTACCAGCTCGCCACGGCCAGCAGCGTTTCGTCCCCGCGCCGGACCGTCCATTCCCGCAGGGTGTAGACGGGGCCGAAGCGTTTTCCCTTCCGCCACAGCCAAAGCAGGAGCACCACGCCCAGTTGGGCCAGGGCCGCCACCAGCCACCCCGGGTAGACGGCGAGAATGCCCGGCTGCTGCCGATAGCCGTGATGGTATTCATCCAGCCAGGTGACGCTCCAGTCCCCCTGCAGGTGGGGCCAGATCAGTTCGAAGTGGGAATGGTTCATCACCTGCTCGTTCGTCAGCCACTCGGGCACGAGAAACAGCGTGACCGTACCCGCCCCCACCTTCGTCCGTCCGGCGATGATGCCCAGATCGTCGGAAAGGAGCGGCTCCAGGTCCGGCGTGTTGTCCAGCCGCATGTACGCATGCACCAGACCGGTCCGGCCCTGACCGGCGGAAGGGCCGTGGATGGGCCTCTCTTTCGCCTCATCTCCTGCCTCGCCCGCTGCGGAGGCCGACAGGTGGGCCTCCTCCCATCCAGACGGATTGCGTTCAAACACGATCAGGTCGTTGCCGCTCTCCACCCAGCGGAGGATATCCTCCCGTTCGCTGTCCGTCACCTGGCGCGGTTCGACCACAATCAGCGCCTGGCCGCTGCCCGGCGGCAGAAAGCGCCACGGTTGGCGCCACTCCTTGACGCCGTTCCGCTTTTCCCCCAGCAGCGTCGCGATTGCCTTGAGACCAGCCGGCTGAGGCGAAAACGAGACGTACGGCGGATACGACGGGGCGGCCGGTTTGATCAGCAGCCAGCCCAGCGCGAGAAACAGCAGTACGGCGGCGGCGAGAGCCGCACGGTATCTAGTGACGGTCCCCATGTTGTCCCTCCCCGCTCCACTGCCGTTCCAGTTCGCTCACATGCCGCCAAAAGACCGCCTCGTCCACGCTCTTCCTGCCGTACCACACCTGTTCAAAGGCGTGCGCATGACGGCGAAAGAGCGCTTCCAGGTCCGGCTGTCGGTCGCGCAGCTCATCCATATACTCCCAGTTGGTCTTCCACGTTTCCACCCGAATCCACGACCGCTCCTGCAGGTACAAGAGCAGGGACAGAAACATGAGGCGAATGCCTTCCCGCCACTCGCCCCGCTGTCCCAGCTCCTTGGCTTCCCGCAGGCAATCCGCGTGCGTGCGGATGTGTTCCCCCCTCGCCAGCAGCGCGGCTTTTCGCTGTTCCGCCCGCACCATCCGGCGGACCAGCCAGCAGATCAGCACAACCAGGCCGATCAGGGCGGCGGCGATGATTGCGCCGGACAGCGTGCTGGCCGCTCCGGGCGGCACGTCGGCGTGCCGCAGCAGGCGGGCGATGGTCTCCACGATGTGCTCCAGCAGCGAATCCAGCCAGCTTTCCCCCTCCCCGGACTGGACGGCATACTCGTCGGCGGACAAAATCTCCGCCAGCCGTTCCTTGTCGCGGGAGAGTTGATTCGCATCAATCATGGCTGCCATCCAACTCCGCCGCAGCCGAAGTCTCCGCCTGCCTCCTCAGCATCGCTTCCACGTCAGTCCCTTCATAGCGGACCTTCAAATCCAGATAGGCAAGGGCGTAGACGATCATCATCCACGGGATGAGCAGACACGAGACCAGCACCTGGATCAACTGGCTCAGGATGGATACGCCAAAAGCGGCGATCGACAAGGCGGAGATGCCGCCGGAGAAGATGGTATAGATCACCGTCAGCACCAGATACAGCGCCATTAGACGCCAGAAGCTGCCTTTCGTCAATTTCCAGCTCCGGCAGATGCCGATCCCCTCATGATCCAGCAGCACCACCGGCAGGTAAAACCCCCAGCGAAGCAGAAAAAAACCGAGAACAAGCACGATTCCGGCGAGAAACAGCAGGTACCCGCCAATCATCAAAACGATGACGGCGACCGGCGAAAGATCGCTGTCTTCCGCCGCCAGGCCGGCAATGCCGAATCCGAGCACGGATAAGAGAACGATGGCCAGAACAAAGGCCAGCATGATGCCTGCCATGATCAGTCCGAACACAAACGTGCTGCCGGCCAGCGGCCACACCCGGCTCAGCGCCTGCTTTAGCGCCGCTTTCACGTTGACCGGCTCCCCTGTCACCGCCGCCCTGGTCATCAGCAGCGCCGCCGAGAGCATCAGCGGATAGACAAACAGCATCGTCACCGGCACCCAGACGAGCAGGTACAACAGCAGGTGCCCCAGGTTGTCCGTCAGGGTGGCGTCGGACGCCCCCAGGCGGTTTTGCCAGAATTCCCAAAAGGTCGACGATTCGTCATCGCTCGTCACCAGGGGCATGCTGCCGAGATCGGTTATCAATACCTCCTGAATCAGGAGAAACGGTCCAAACAGCAGCATCGTCAATAGAAAAAACGGGACAAAATGATGCCGGTAGACGGAGAAGCTCCGATCCAGCAGGCTTCCCACTCCCATGGGTTCAAGCTGCAAGTGATTCATGCACGAGACCTCCAGCATACGTTTTAGGGATTTCCCGATCATTATACACGATTTTCCTTCCTTTTTAAAAAATTCCTCTGCATTTGGAAAAATGCGTCGAATGATCTCCTTCCGCAGTTCATCCCGCCCCAAGCAGGCAATGCGCCGCTTCTGATGACCGGACTCGGCTTGATCTGCACGGTCCAGACCTTTCTGCTTTTCGCCGCCGCGGCAGTCTCCGCCAGTCTGTTCGGCCATCAGCCGGACGTCCCGCCGTGGGCAGGTACGTCCCTTACGCAAAGCTGCGCGATTTGCCTTCCTCGGAATCCGGCTGGCGATTTCGCACAAGTGGCGGACGGATCGGCCGACATTCGCGAACGCGCATATCCGGTACGGGCCCTGGCCCGTTCGGCAAGGACTGGCTCATTTTTTCGCCTGCTGGATATTTGTCCATTTCCGGCACTTCCGCCGTGCATATCCTACACCATGCACAGATGGAGGTGTCAGCATTGAAATCGGCCAAAGCAGCGAAAAAGAGGGGTGCCCGTACCGCGTCCCGCTCCCGTTCTCGCGCCGCCAGAACAACGCGGCGCAGGAAGAGAAGCGGCAAGACGTTGCGCGTACATGTCCGATCGCCGCGGGTAAACGTCACCACGCCTGTCCCTCAGGTGAACGTCGCGGCGCCCGAGGTTCGTGTGGACGCACCGCCGCCCGCCATCATCCCGCCTCCTGTCGTCAAGGTGAATGTCGACTCTCCGGAGACGGCGGATTGCGTCAGCATGAACAGCCTGCGAAAGGAACTGGAACGATACATGAAGCACAAGCAAACGGTCGAAGTCATCCTGTCCGTCGATTGGGGAGCGCAAAGCCGCCGTTACCGGTTCGGGAACCTGGTTCGCGTGGAAGACGGCATCATCGAGCTGAAGCCCGCTCCCAGCGACGAGACTGCCCCCGGCAGTGTCATCATTCCGCTGAATCGGATTGTGGCCGTCATCCCGACCTCCTGAACGCATGTGAAATCAGACGTGTCTGCCTGACGGCTCGGGCGAATCCCGGATCGATTCGCTGTCGCGCGTACGGTCCGCGCCCGAGCCGAGCAGCGTTTTCCCTCGATCATGCCCCTTGGCGTGTTCGCTTTCCACAGGCGGACAAGCCTGTTCCGCAGGTGCTCCCGGCGCCGCCTGGCCGTGGACCGTGCCTTTTCGCCGTTCCGGCTGACGCGCTGCCCCTCTGCGTTCCTCAAACGGCCCGGTGAGATGCTGATCGCGGGCCCGCTGAAAAAAGAGAACAGGGAGGCGTATCCCGGCACGTGCCAGCCGCGCGAATCGGTTTTGCACCGATAAACGATCCCGCAGCAAACGTGTGCCGGTCATACCCTCCCTGTATACTTTCCAAACGGACGCGCTTTTTGGTTTGCCATCCACAAGGCGGACGATTCAACGGGCAGCTATCCGTTCCAGACTTGCAGCACTTCACTTGCCACCCGGTTCCACGTGAATCGTTCCTCGGCCAAACGCCGGCCGGCATTGCCCATTCTCCGCTGCAGATCGCGGTTGGAGAGCAGCGTGTGCAGCTTCTCGGCAAACGCCTGCGGATTTTCCGGCTGTTCGACCAAAAGGCCGTTGCCGTTGACGATCACCTCCGGATTCCCGCCTCGCTGCGTCGTGACAAACGGCAGTCCGGCGGCCATCGCTTCATAGTGGACGCGGGCGAGCGGTTCCTCCCACTGCGAGGGGCAGACAAAAATATCGCCGGCCCAAAACCAGTGGTGAATCTGTTCGGCCGGCACGTATCCCGTCGTGATGACCGGAACGGGGGAACGCGCCGCCAGAGCGCGGACGTAGGCCACGTAATCGCTCACTTTGTCCACGCTGTACCAGGAACCTCCGACCAGGACGAGCGCAATGTCGGAATGGCGGCGTGACAGTTCGTTCATCGCCCGGACCAGGATGTCGGCACCTTTCTTCGGAGTGAGCCGTCCGACAAACAAGATGACCTGCTTTCCGTTCAGTTTGTACTGCGAGCGGAGCTGGTTGCGAATTTGCTTGGCCGCCTGCGACCGCTCCCAGGGAACGAACAGGTCCAGATTTACACCCGAATAGATGGTGCGTACCTTGGGCGCCGCCTGCGGATACAACCCGCAAATCACCTTGCCCACGTAATTGCTGATGGTGATGATCCGCTCCGTTTCTTCGATCGCCCTGACCGCTACGTCGGGATCAATTTTGGCAGGATCGAACATGTCGTTATGCATGCTTAAAATGATCCGCGCGCGAGGACACGCTTCCCGGATCAACGGCACCAGGCGCGGCCGGTTGAAGACGTGAATGATGTCGTACGAATTGCTGCGGAGAAATTGGATCACTTCTTTCGCGTACAGTTCATAGGCGCCCTGTCCGTTGACGCGCACGTACCGAACATTCCCTTTTGTTTCCTCCTGCGGAAGCGACGGATCCGACGTCCCCAACACCGTCACGTTGTGATGCTTGCCGAGAACATTGACGATACCGGCGATATAGGTTTGAATGGCACCGCCCCGGATTGGCGGTACGGGCAATTTTTCCGTACAGATTAGTAACCCCTTCATCCGAATTCTCCTTTCCCATCACGCCGCTTGGTTCAAGCCGGCGGTCAGTCTGGCTCACTTGTCGCCGTACGGCTTTCGGACGGCAGCTTTGGCCGCCTTGGTTCAAGTCGCCGCTGTTTGGCCGAAGAGGCGTTTTCTGTTTTTGACTGCCTGCTTTTTGTCTTTGTCCGCTCTCCTTGTCAATGCGGATGGTTTCTGTACCTTTCGTTTGCGCTGCACCGTTGAGGCCGCTCGTTTGATCAACTTTTTCAGCTTGATGACGCCGGTTTTGCTTTTCTGCTTCGGTTTGCGCTTCGTCGTCGACCGGGACGTCTGGACCGGTTTGCGCTTCGTCGTCGACCGGGACGTCTGTACCGGTTTGCGCTTCGTCGTTGACCGGGACGTCTCCGGTTTGCGCCGGCTCACGCTTGTCGCCGTTTTCACCGACGGCCGTCTTTTCTGCAGGCGGCTCTCTTCTCGTTTCACCTTGCGGACACGCTTGCGGTAAACGCCCTTGGCGCCTGCGGCTTTGAGTTTTACCCGCGCTTTATCCCGCACGACGGGTGCCTTCGATACGTCGGCGGGGTCTTTCACCTCGGTTTCGGACGGCGAAGCGCCGACCCGTTCCTTTTCCTTCAACACGGCAGCAGGCTCTTCTGCCGTACGCCGTTTCCCTTTCTTCGCCGATTCAGGCTGCGCGTCTGCTTGTGCCGGCTTTTGCAGGACCCATTTGTCCGCATCCGGCACGCTTTCCCTGACCGGCCGGCGCGGTTGGCGCAACGCCGCCAACTGCTCGTAATGTTCCGCTTTGTATTTGGATTTGTCCTTGGCCAGCTCCGCCAGCGCCTGCCACTTGGATTGGTCCGCGGCGACAATCCGCTGCTGGATGGCTTCCACTCCTCCCGTGCTCAAAAACGTCACCGGATCGAAAAACACCTCTTTGAGATGCTTGTAAAACTCGTTGGGGAGAGCCATGTCGATCAGCAGCACGTCGAAGCTTTCCGCACTGAGCGGATTCGCCTCGTGGTAAGCCTCGATCATGCCGCGCATCCAGGTGGTATCCCAGACGCCCATGTCATCCATCGTGCTCGTAATCAGCTTGCGCAGGTCGCGAAAGGGGAGGTCGTACGCGACCCCGTCCAGGTCTATCACCCACAGACCGCCCGGCCCCATCTGCCCGTTGGACCATCCGTAATCCTGGTGAACCAGTCCCCAATACGGTTCGCCCATCGCCACCATGTGCCGGTAGGGAGACTCGTTCAGCTTTTGCAGCGCGTCCCAGGCCTGCCGCTCAAACAGGTCGACAACGGAGAGAATGGACTTGCTGGCAGGAATGTCGTTGTACACTTTGGCGACTTCGCGCAGCCAACCGATCTTTTTGGCCACCTTCTTGTAGTAGTTGGGCCATTTGTGCAGCCGTGACGCGTTCTTTGCCCCTTGCGGAGGGACGTACCCCTTGGAGTAGCGATGAAACTCACCCAGCCCGTAGCACAACTGCTGGGCCCCTGCGAGGTCGATTTTGGTCGCCGGCGTGAGGGGTTCCACCCAGTCGGTGACGATCCAGAGCTTCCCGCCGCTCTCGACAAACAGTTTGCCGTCTTTTGCCGGGATGAGTGCGGGAACCCTGCCCCCCTGTTGGTGAATGTACGCTTGCGCCCCGACACTAAACATGCTCCTCGCCGGAGCGCGGTGCAGCAGCTTCAGGCTGCGCGGCCCCTTGTTGGTCTGGATCCGCCAAATGGCACCGCCCTTGTCAGGTTTCGAGGTGATCAACCTGCGATCGCTGACAGACATGTCGTAGTGAGTCATCACTTTCACCGCCAGCTCGTCGATCTCCGGCGGCACGTGCAAATCCCAATCTACAGGCTTCGGTCCTGTTGCCTCTGGGTTATCCCACGGCTTGATAACATATTGATCCATTGTCTCCCTCCGAAGTACGTTTTGTAAATCGGTGTAAATCTTTTATAAGGTATTCGTTGCGAAGGGATCACGTAACGGACAAATATCTATCCGCACTTGAGAAATCGTGCCAACCGCCCTCTCGTCCGCACCGGAAAAAGAAAAATCGATGCGCCTGCTCGGCGCATCGTCTCGACGCGTTGTGTGCTGATGCTGTTCTTAGTCGTCGTCCTCTTCTTCGTCCTCATCTTCGTCTTCTTCTTCGTCCTCATCTTCGTCTTCTTCTTCGTCCTCGTCTTCCTCGTCCGTTTCTTCGTCTTCACCGGACCCGTCTGCGTCTTCTTCCTCGTCTTCCTCTTCGTTCTCTTCCTCGTCGTCGCCTTCGTCCCCATCCTCGTCTTCTTCTTCGTCCTCGTCTTCCTCGTCCGTTTCTTCGTCTTCATCGGACCCGTCTGCGTCTTCTTCCTCGTCTTCTTCGTCCCCATCTTCGTCGGCTTCTTCCTCGCCGTCTTCTTCTTCGGATCCTGCCTCGTCTTCGTCTTCGTCGTCTTCGTCCTCTTCATCTGCGGCCGCTTGCGAGACGACGTTTTCCGTTTCTTCGTCGTCTTCCTCGTTCAGGTCCTCTTCCAGGACCGGGTCATGGCCGGACGAATAGATCAGTTTCTTCTTGTTGCCGTCCGCGTATTCGATCCCAACCTCCAATTCCTCGATCCCGTTTTCGCCCTTCAGCGTTTCGCTCAGATGCTCCAACCAGGTTTCTTGTGCCATCTGCCTATGACCTCCCACCATCAAGTGTCATGCTTGCATGTTGTCATCGGATTCCCCTTTGACTTGTAACACTATATGAACCTGTCTGCTTGTCGGTCTGAGCAGATGTCCACTCTCCATAGCGGAATTTTGGTTCCTGTCCAAAGGGGGGATCGAGGCGAACGACCGATTCGCTGTGCACCGCCGCCGGTGCTGTTCGCTGCAGTCGTTCAGGGAAGCACGGAACGGATGTCGGCGATCTGCCGGGCCAGGCCGTCTGCCAGGGAAACAACGGGCCGGTACCCCAGCAGCCGCTCCGCTTTTGAGATGTCAGCCCACGTGTGTCTCGGTTCCCCGTGGAGATTTCCCGTGAAACGGAGCGTGGCCTTCTCTCCCGTCAACCGCTCCAGCATGGCGATGACGTCCAGTACGGAGGCCCGTTCCAAACCGCCGATGTTGATCGTCTCGCCGATCACCCCGTTTGCCGTCAGCGCCGCAGCCGTGGCCTCCACACAGTCGGCAACGTACGTAAAATCGCGGGTCTGCCGGCCGTCTCCAAAAACCGTAATCGGTTCGTGGTTCAGCAGGCTGCGGATAAACAAATGGAACGCCATGTCGGACCGCTGGCGCGGGCCGTACACGGTAAAATACCTCAATATCACAATCGGCACCCCGTAACAAAGCCGATACACATTGCACAAATGCTCGCCGGCCAACTTGCTGACACCGTATGGGGAAAGCGGCACGGGCGGAGCGTCTTCCGGGACCTGTCCGGTCTTTTCACCGTAGACGGACGAGGTGGACACGTAGATGAACCGATCCAGCTTGCTCATGCGGGCCGCCTCCAGCAACCGCTGGGTAGCCAGGATATTGTGCGTAACATACAACTGAAAATCGCTGCCCCAACTGGAACGAACACCAGGCATGCCAGCCAGATGATACACCACATCGACTCCTTGCAGCAGGGCGGGGAGGTCGGCCTGGAGCAGGTCTTCCTGGATAAACCGAAAGCGCGGATGGTTGACGAGCGCGGCGATATTTCTCTGTTTGACAGGAGCGAGCGACGGATTGACAAACACATCGAGGCCCACCACTTCCGTTCCCTCCATCTGCAGCAGCCGTTCGCACAGATGGGAACCGACAAAGCCGGCGGCGCCTGTCACCAGTATGTTCATGGTCGCGATACCCCCTTTCTCGGAATGCACAATCGCTTCATAGCCGAAGCCTCCGCTCGTTTTGGCCGACAAGCAGCACGCTGCTGCAAAACGCTTGCTAAATAGTATGCAGACAAAAGACGAACACTTGGACGCATACCGCTTTCCGCGCAAATTTGGCTCTTGTCTACCCGGCCCCGGACAAGCGGATCAGACGCGGCACGGTCAGCGTCGTGGCGCCGGCAAGCGCCTGGCGTCCGCCTTCACGCAAAAAGGAGCCGGCGGTTTTTCCGTCGGCTCTCTCGCTTTGTACCGGCAAGTCGATTGGTCAGCTTGCCGGTCTTCAAATGACACCGGCTTTTTCCTGAAACCATGGCCCGCCTCATTCGTAAGCGTATATAACCAGCAGTCTGAAGGAGTGGTCATGTTGTTCAAAAAACTGATAAACAGCCTGCTCGGCAGCCGTCCCGCTTCCCGTACATACCGGCGGTACAGCAGCAGCGATTACAAGCACGGCGGCTATCACAAGCAGCATGATGGCCGCGGTCATGGACACGGACACGCGTACTACGGAAGCGCCCATTACAAGAAAAAGCATTCCAGCAGCGGCTTTTTCAGCAGTTGACTCATCCGCTCGGCAGCGTTTCCCGTATGGCCCCGCCGCGTTACGCGGGGCTCTTTGTGTTCCCGACCACTCCAAATTGTGGTATCATTAGAAATATTCTTTCGTTGGGTGGGAAATGGATGATCGAATACGTGAAAGACATGAGAAAGATCATCGGAACCAAACCGCTGATGAAACCGTTTCTAAAGATTTTGCCGCTATCTTTAAGGAATCCCAGGATACTCACGGCCTTCATTTTCAGCATCGCCGCACATAATAGCGCTGAGGTCTCAGTAAGGAGGTTGCTCGACTTTATACCAATCCGTTTTACCAAGCAGGGCAATCAGTCTCTCCGCATCTTTTTGCTTGTAAGAGTCAAGGTCAAAATCTGGCCTCATTTCGAACAGTTTGATGTAGTGGTCCCCCTCTTTTGTCTTTGCGTACATGAGGTATTTTCGTTGTGTGACGACCTCGTTCGTTCCATATTCTAAAATCAATACGGAAAGGGAGTTTACCGTTCCGTCAAGGTTTTTTTTGGTTCCTTTGTTCATCCAATTCACAAATTGCTTTCGTTTCGATTCTTCGGAAATGGTTGAAATCAGTTCCGGTTGAGCTTTTTCCGAGCCTTCTCTATACATTAGAATCGAAATCGCCGTCAGGTTTTCTTTCTGAATCACGGATTCCGCTTGACTCTCGGATGACGGCGATTCCAGTCTCCCAGAACATCCCGTAATAACCACAAAACAAGAGATCAACAGCAAAAAAACAAGTTTATTTCGAATCATATACGTTTGTCCTCCTCTTTAAGAAAGAAGCAACCTTCATAAGCATCGAAGGTTGCTTATAACGGGATGATCCTCTTAAGACCAATCCGTCCCCCAATAACCTTTAAAGATTTGATAGAACAAATAGTTTCCTCCACCGATTGTCGGCAGCAAATTAATATCCAATGCATGTGGCGTATACTTAAACAGTGCCCAGGTCCCCCAGTTCTTTGTCCAAATGTAGTTTTTATAGGTTACACCGTTTGAAGTAACCGTTTTATTATAATTGATGCCATCAAACCGAGACGGTTGATTGACTGGTGCTTGCCACCAGAGATCCTTGAGCAGTTTCGTACCTCTGTCAATTTGAATATCAAAGCCGCTTGTACCGTTAATGTCACCGCCATCAGTTGCCCCATACCCCATAGCGTAATAGAATCGACGAGAAGAATAACTCACGCTGCCAGGGGCGGCGCTAACTAAACTAGACTCCTTTTGCAAGGTAGCAATCACCACCTTGGGATTCATAACG
Source organism: Brevibacillus thermoruber 423 (assembly GCF_000454065.1). Lineage (GTDB taxonomy): Bacteria > Bacillota > Bacilli > Brevibacillales > Brevibacillaceae > Brevibacillus > Brevibacillus thermoruber. The sequence goes on along the minus strand of NZ_KE695652.1, from coordinate 386,333 downwards.
TAGGTTGTAGCGGCAGTCGCAATAGCTTTCGAAGGAACGATTGTTTTCCCAGTATTATAAACATTTCCATTTGAGTCTTTTCGCCATATCTGCACCGGATCCTTCAAGATTGAGTTTTTGTTTTGAAAAAATGTCTGGATTTCACTCTCACTCATAGCACTTGCATAATTGAACCTTTCTTCTGAATGGTTCGGTTGGGAAACCGCAATATCATTCATGAGAACGCCATTGACGTAATAATTTTCGTATTCGGTTAAACTAAGAGAGCCTACAGAGTCGCTCGCCTTTTTCGCTTCCTCAATTTTTTCCATATCCATTTTTTTCTTTCTTCGGTTGTCACTTCAGGAAACTTGTAGTGCTTGGAAGAGAGTCCGCGTCTGTATATCTCTTTGTCATTCTCGTATTCTACGATTTCCACAAAATCATCGTTAGAAATATACTTCTGCTTTTTGCCTTTATTATCTATGGATGAAACCATTTTGCCATTTTGATACTCATAGGTCACTTCCAATCCGTCGGTGTGGAACTCATTCTCAATTTTCCCTTCTTCATTATAGAGCATGATGTTAACATGTTTCTCCAAGGCGTACTTTTCCAAGTCCTCGATACTTGTAACCTCTTTTTTCGCCAGTGCTGTGTTCAGAGCAAGCATTGACGTAACCGAAATACCAACAACCAATGCCGATAACAGTCCATTTCTTACTTTTTCAGCGGCATAAATCTAGATCAACCTCCCGTTATTTCTAATATTTTACATATTCATTCTGCAATCTATCCCTAAATCTTGTAAACTACTTTTTTGTAAAAAAATGTTGGTTTTTAATCTTCACAAATAGACGACAAATAAACTGCAGCCTCGGACATGGTTGTCACAAGCTCCCCGCTGCAAAAGCAAAAAGCCATCCGCTGCCTGAACGTGGATGGCTCTCCGATATACCCAAACGCTTTCCTACTCCCGGTACGGATTCTCATACGGATCATACAGCCACCGAAACAGCGTGCCCGCTACCAGCGCTTCCGGCAGCGAAAACTGGTCCATGTACGGGTCGGGCGGGTACGGTTTGGCTGGAGGCAGATTCACGGGCGGATAGCTTCCCGTCCCCGGCGGGTAAAAGCCGACCCGCGGGGGAAAGTGGCCTGCCCGGGTGACCGGATGCGGGCTGCCTTTGGCGGCGGTTTCGCGGGATTGTTCCTTCTTCATGCGCGCATCCCTCCTTCGTCAAAAATACTTTTTCGTCTTGTAGTGTTCTTCCACGATGCACAGTGCTTCGCGGAAGCGTTGGGAGTGGACCACTTCCCGCTCGCGCAGGTATTTTAAGACCTGGATCACATCCGGGTCGTCCGTCAGGTTGATCAGCCATTGGTAAGTGGCACGGGCCTTTTCCTCGGCGGCGATGTCCTCCGCCAGATCGGCGATCGGGTCGCCCTTGGCCTGGATGTACGCCGCAGTCCAGGGGTTGCCGTTGGCGTCCGTATAGAACAGCGCCTTTTCGTGTTCGGCGTACATCGATCCCAACCCGGCTGCCCTCATCTGCTCCGGCGTGGCGTCTTTGACCAGCTTGTGGACCAGCGTGGCAATCACTTCCAGGTGCCCCAACTCTTCCGTGCCGATGTCCGTCAGCAGCGCCTTGGCCCGCTCGTTCGGCATCGTGTAGCGCTGGTTCAGGTAGCGGAGCGCCGCAGACAGTTCGCCGTCCGGCCCGCCGTATTGTCGCAAAGGGATGAGTTTCCCGGACAGCATGAGCGCCCTCTTTGACGCGAAGGCTTCGACGATTGCGCATGTGCTTGTCCCGTTTTGCTGTACAATTCAATCGCCCACTCGTCCGAGGAGTTCATGGGGATTCACGGTCCATGACTCATATGGCACCATACTCTTCTTCGCCATCGCGTCAAGCGTTCGGGATTGAAAATGAGGTCGTGTGATGTACGCGTCTATGTTTGATTCGTGCAACGCTACAAATTTGGCTTCTTGGATTTTCTTCCGGTTGAATCTGGATCGTACCGCTTACATATTCGCCGTAGAACACAACGGTAAGAATATGACTGGCAGCATTATAGTAAACACCTGTGATGCCTTTGGGCTGTATGGTTACATTCGTTTCCTCCAAACATTCCCGAACAACCGCTTTGTCCAAAGGTTCTCCTTCTTCCACCTGGCCTCCCGGAAGCTCCCACGTATCCGAGCGCCGATGGGTCTTCACCAATAGTACGTGCCATTGTTGATTGGTCACAAAAGCCGAAACGGCTACAATATGCCGTGGAACATGATGGACGTGATCCAGTGAAAGCACCTCACCCTTCTTTGTTTTCTCAGGCTATGTGCGAAATGAATCAAGATGTGCGTGATTACACCTTCATCCGAATGAATGATCGATTTCCGTTCACTCAAAAAATGAAGTACGCTCCATACGTTTTCTTGCGGTATTAAGTTCATTGGTAATTCGCACATGCGAGAATGCTTTAGCCAAACCATATATTGGCATGTTAATATAAAGGGATTCATTTTTTTCAACTTTGTAGGTTTCATGATATAAACCTACCGCTCCGCTTTTCTCTATTTTTTGGTAAAACATTTTCATCGCTTTTGAGTGTGTAGTTCCATATGTATATGCTTCCAAGTGTTCATACGACTTCCAGTATTGAATCGTCGTTACTGTACGCCAGCCAATGACAGTTGTCTCTTGAAGGAATCCTAACTCTGGATTTTGATAAAGTTCCTTAAGCATTGGTGTCATTGCCTGTATGGCTGATATCCATTTAAAAAAACCAGAAAGTTTATTTAATCGCACACCGATAATAAATACTACAAATCCATCTTCGGTTTTTGCGGTGAACGCACCCTTATGTATACTTGTCGACATAGTTGGTCATCCCCATTTCTAAGAAATTTTGGATATATCATAGCATAAAAATCAGATAAAATTTTAAATATTACTTATTTTTATACCACTCTCTCCTTAAACCAGATTGACCGTTAGCGAAATGAAAAAACGGCTGCCACAGCAACCTTCTGTAATGCTTTTTTACTCATCCTTACCAGGATTTTGTAAAACCATGTTTGAAAACACGCTGGATTTCGTAATAAGTGAAGCTTTTGATAACAAATCAGAAAAGCATCTTGCACGATCTCTTCAGCCAATTCCTTATTCTGTGTAATCAGGTATGCAGCTTGTTTGGCTTTGTAGTAGTGCGTTGAAATTGAACGCTACTAACAATTTTTTCGGACATTTTGTGGGCAGGCGATGAACCAGGGACACTTAGGATAAGAATCAATTTGCACTGATCGATTACGATGACTCTTAAACGAAAATCGTCGTACGCAAATGCGAGAAAAACCATGACGACACGAAATCGCCTATGTGACTCATTACTCGTCTCCACGTCTGTTTATTTTTTTGCTTAGGAATTGGACACTCCTGTGGAGTCTGCCCACTTCCTCGTAAAACAACTGGGTGAGAAAGAGTAACGTCCCGATAATGATCCCACCGGCGATGATGACCCCAACCATTCCTGCAAAGGTTAACACAACGCAAACGAACGTACTGAGCAGGACAAAACCAAACCATTTTCCAAATACACGCATCGAATCCCCTCCTACCTTACATGGTAACATTCACCAGAAACAGTCGGCATCACCAATTTGGTTGCTTTCCACTCCCGATACGGCCGTCGTTTTCCTGTATCCGCCATCCTGGTGCCGCCTCTCCCATCCCCCTCCTGCCAGGGGTTGTCCCATCCGGCATCGGTCACCCGATGCCCAGTTCCTCCATCACGGAGGCTTTTGCCCATCGCACCAGGACGTCTGCACACTTCTTGCTGACTTGTTTTCGAAGGTCAGGGGTCATGTCCACCGTTTCACCTGCTGCCCGGATATAGACCTTGTGCGGCAAGACCACAAGCGGTTTTGGCTTTCTTGCCACACCATCACCCCCTCTCCGTACTCTTTGTATGCGGGGTGGACACGTGGACGGGACTGTTTGCTGCGAACACCTCGCCGAGGCGCAGATCGCCCGACGTCCCGGCATATACCTGTTCTATGAGGCCGCTTTGCGCATGGCGTACGCGTCTGGCCGTTTCAAAAGCATCACGATCGTTGGGATGCTTCCAGTGAAAAGACGGCGCGAACGCCCCTTGTCTTTGTGTTGATCGCGGCGGCCGAGGAGGAACCGACTGGCGAGGGGGGATTGCACCCATGACGATTGCTCTTTACATCCGCGTTTCCACGGAGGAACAGGCCCGCGAAGGGTTTTCCATCCCGGAACAGCAGGAGCGCCTGCGTGCCTTTTGCACCGCGCATGGATGGACGGATTACGCGTTCTTCATCGATGACGGTTACTCCGCCAAAGACACCAACCGACCGGCCTTCCGACGGATGACGGATGACATTCGGGCCGGCCGCATCCACATGGTCATCACGACCAAAATCGACCGGCTGACGCGGCGACTCATCGATCTCCTTACGTTCGTCGATGAACTGGACATGTACGACTGCACCTACAAGTCGGCATCCGAGACGTTTGACACCGGCACCGCCGTCGGCCGGATGGTGCTGCAGCTCCTCGGCGTCTTCGCCGAATTTGAACGGGAACGGATCGCGGAGCGCGTTCGTGAAAACATGTACCACGCTGCCAAACAGGGCAGGCCGGTCACCGCTCCCTGCTTTGGGTACGACGTGGCGGACGGTCAATACGTCATCAACGAGGAAGAGGCGCACTGGGTACGAAAAATGGTAGACATGACGCTAAACGGCCACGGCACCTGGAGCGTAGCCAAGATGTTGAACGAAAACGGCGTACGGACCAAACGGGGACGGGAGTGGACATTGAAGGCCGTCCGGGTCTTCCTCTGGAAAAACGAAATGCTGCGGGGCAATACGGTGTGGAATCAGCATGCGCGGAAAAACGGCAGGCTGATCCAACGCCCTCCGGACGAGTGGCTGCTGGTCGAGGGAACCCACGAGCCCATCCTTGACCAGGAGACGTACCGGAAACTCCAAGACGTCCTCGACCGCAGCCAGCGTGCCGCCCCGCGCTCCAAAGGGAGCCGCTATCTCCTCTCCGGGCTCGTGTTTTGCGGCCACTGTGGAGCGAAAATGTACGGCATGGACACCACCTGCAAAAAGAACGGCAGGGAGTACCGTCCACCGGCCCGATACCTGTGCGCGGGCTACACCAAAAAAGGCCAATGCTTTTACCACTACATCCCGTGTTCCGCTCTGGACCAACAGGTCATTCGGGAAATCGTCAGCCTGAGCCAGACTGACCTGGACGTTCCGCTGCATGCCGTCTCCGTGCAGGAAAACCACATCCGTGGGGAGCTTTCCCAGTCCAAACGGCAGCTCGCCTTCATGGACGAAAGGTTCCAGCGGCAGATTCGCGCATTCGAGCTCGGGATTCTGGACGAGGCCGACCTGCTGGAAGCCAAGACGAGGCTGAACGAGGAAAAACGGGCATTGCGTGAAAAGATACGGACGCTGGAGGAACGTGTGGAGGCCGAGGTATCCCCGGAGGCGGTACAGGCGAAGATACGGAACAGAATCACCACCCTCCAAGAGGCCGTGGAAAACGACGACCGGGAACGGCTGAAAAATGGAATCCGGGAGATCGTTCACCAGGTCACCGTATACGACGGCAGCCGGATCGAGATCAGCTTTTGGGTGTAGTCATACCTTTGCGCCGGTCCGGCCCGCCGTACTGGGTGATCAGAAATTTGGCCATTTGCAGGTCCGGCCTGCTTACGCGGACGGGGATTTCCAGCTTCTTTTCATAAATCCACATCGCCGTTCACCTCAATACTCGATTTCCCACGGCCACGGCGTGGCGGTCCACACCCAGCGGCTGGGGGAAGACGAAAAACCGTACTGCATCAGCGGGCCGCACTTCGTTTCATACTCCGCTTTCAAGACCATCAGCTCTTTGGACAAGCAGTTGTATTGATGAACGGCGCGCTGGTCTCCCGGGTTCACGTCCAGATATAATTGCAGCTCGACGAGCGCAAACTGCACCTCCTGCAATTTGCGAAGCGCATTGCTGGGCTCCATGAGACTCCTCCTTTTGCTTCCCGCTGCCTCTGCCGGTGACGGGGCGAGCTTGTTTGCTCCGCACGTGCCCGGCGGGCGCTTTTTCTTCTCGTTACCACCGTATGCATCTAGGCGTTTGTCGGTCCCTCTCGCCGCGGCACAAACAAAAAACCTTTCGTCGTCCCGCTTCCGGGATGAGAAAGGTTTGCGTGTGCGTATTCGTCTCTGTGCAGCGGCCGTGCGGTCTGCCCGCTAGGTGGTGACGGCCTTGGCCTTGGGTTTGGTGATAATGTGATGGCCGCGCGGCAGGCCCCGCTGCTGCAGTTCTTCTTCCGTCAGGATATGGAGCGTCTCGTCCTTGCACGGCATCGGCACCAATCCGCCAAACGGGCTCATGACCCGCCCGTTCGTGTCCGTTTCGATGACCACGTACAGTCCCTTGTTCTCCAACTGCTGAATAAACTCCGTCCAGCGTTTGGCGGTCATCTGCTCCGCGTGCCTGGTAAAAATGACACCCATTTCTTGTGCTAACATGTACAATCTCCTTTAACGTACGCATCAGGTCTTGATCGGAAAGATATCCTAACGATACTCTGAAACGTCCTGTTCTGGCAAAAAGCATTTCGCGCAAAAAACAGCGAAAAAATGCTGATTTTCCCCGCCTGCCGTTTCAGGAACAGCACGTCACCACCGCGCACGGCATTTCACCGTGCCACGCTGTTTTTTGCGGCTTGCCTTTTCCTGGCTGCCCGTACTGCTAGCGATAGGTAATGGCCTGTCTGCCCAGGGCTTCCCAGCTTCTTTTCAGGGCCTGGTGGGAGACGCGCCGCTGCTTGTCGCCGGACAGCGGATCGTTGACGTAAGCGTACCGCTGGTCATAGCCGACCAACAGCACGACATGTTCGTCAAAAGGGGCGGCGATTGGCCTGCCGTCCTTGTGCCATCTCTCCCATTCGGTCGGCAGGGTAAAATCGCCGGTCGTCCATATGACCACCGGCCGCCTCGCCGCCACGCTGTCCAGCAGCGCCTGATAGGTCCGCCCCGTCAAGTTCACCGTCCGTTCTCCCATGTAGCGGCGCAGCAGTTCTTCCAGGGGCTTGTTGTAGACCGCAAATCCCTTTCGTTTGCCGGTCATATCCCCGACGAATCCTTTGTTGGGATCGCCCCATTCCTTGATGTCGCCGTTTTTCTGCACCAGCGGCTCGGGGTCCTTTTTCACCTGGCGGGCCAGTGTCAGTTTATCCACATCGCGGCCGGCATACCGCAGCAGCATCGCCAGGCTGGTCACCTCACAGCCGTTCTTCAGCTCCGGCTTTTGGCTGATGATCGGGACATCGAGGATCATGTTGGACGGCCGGGGAGGCTGGGGAGCGGCAGGAGATGCCCCTGCGTACGGGGATTGTTCCGGAGCCGGCGCGCTCTGCACCCGGGGCGGCGGTGTACGCTCCCCGGCCTGGGGAGCCGTACAGCCCGCTGCGAAGGCGAGGGCTGCTGCGATCACAATCGGCCTGATGCGTTGGTTCACGCTGAACGCCTCCTTTGGTTTTATCCAAAGGGTGCCCCGCCGTCCGGCCGGCCATGTCCCCTCCGCTCAGGAGATTGCTGTCAGTTCCGCGTCCAGCAGGCGGGCAAACGGAATCCGCAGCGTCTTCTCCCCGCTCCTCAGCTTCAACTGCCGGCTGGCCGGATCGATGTGAACCACCCGGCCGCTCAGGCGGCGGGCCGCCTCGCCGTCGTAGTAGGTCAGGCTCACGACGCCGCCCGTCTGGAACGCTTCCCAGATCCGCTCGCTCACGGCCGCCAGTTGTTCCTCGTCCAGTTCCGGGGGGATGTAGCGTCGCTCTTCCGCCTTGATCCGCAGGTACATCTCCCGATGCTCGGGCAGTACAAAACGGCTGGCCGCAAACAAATTGTCCTTCTTCGACACGCGTTTTTCCCTCATGTTGCCTTCTCTCCTTCTTCGCGGCCGATCCGCCGCGCATGACGTTCCGGCACCATCGCGCCCGGGTCCTGGCAGGGGGCTTGCTGCCGCATGATCCACAGCCGGGCCAGTTCCTGGCATTCGGCGCGCAGCACCTCAATGGAGTAGACTGCCTCCCGCACGTACCCGCGCTGCCGGTACTGCACCACGTAGACGCCTCGCTCCCGGCGGGCGCTCAGCAGGACGCACCCCCGCTGCCGCAAATGGCGGCGCAGTCTGTGATGCTGCCGCTCCGCCCAGCGGGACAGTTCCTCGAAAAACCAGTGGTACGACAGCTTCAAGGGAACCTGCCGCACCTGCCCCCAATCCGCCATGGCGGTGCGAAACAGCAAACCGAACAGGATGTACAGGCGCAGCAGCTCCTGTTCTCCCTCCGCCGCCTGCCCGTCCCGCTCCGTCACTTGTAGTGCCCCCCGATCTTGCGGGCACGCTCCCGCGCCTGCCCCGCTCCCAGCAGGGAAACGGCCCGCAAAATGGCATCCTGTCCGTAGCGGGCGCGGATGTCGTCCATGGCGCGGGCGAGCGAACGCTGCCTGTGCGTGTCGGTAAACAGGTTGAGCTGAACCACATTGTCGGGCACCAACTGTTCCAGGCTGACACCGACGCTGCGCACCGGCGTCTGCTGCCAGTGCCGGTCAAACAGGCGGCAGGCCGCTTCGTACAGCGTCATCGCGTCATGGGTCGGCTCCGGCAGCTTCAACTGCCGCCCAAAGCCGGCAGGGGCATCAAAATCGGCCCCGCGGCATCCGACCGAGACGACCGATCCCATCAGCCGCTTGCTCCGCGCCCGGCGGCATACCTCCTCGCACAGCTCCAGGAGCACCACCTTGATCTCGGCGGCGGTGTGATAGTCGCGCGGCAGCGTCATGTGATGGCCGATGCCCTTTTGCGTCTCGTGGGTCTGAAGCGACACCGGCGAATTGTCCAGGCCGTGAGCCGTGCGCCAAAGCACCTCGCCGTTTACGCCCCAGCGGCGGGCGAGCACCGCCGGAGACATGCGGGCGAGCTGCCCGATCTGGTAGATGCCCATGCGGTGAAAGTGGCGCTTCATCCGCGAGCCCACCCCGAACAGCTTTTCGATCGGCAGCTTCCAGAGCGTGTCGGCCAGCTCTTCCCGCTTCAGCCAAAAGATCCCCTCCTCCCGTTTTTTGGCGAAGTTGTCGCAGGCCATCTTGGCGAGCACCTTGTTCTCCCCGATGCCGATCCGGGAGTTGATCCCCGTCTCCAGCCGGACGCGGCGGCGGATTTCCTCGGCGATCCGCCAGGGGTCGCCGAACAGCCGGACGCTTCCCGTCACGTCCAGAAACTGCTCGTCGATGGAATACGGCTCCACCAGATCGGTAAACGACTCAAAGATGCGGGTAATCTGCACGGAGACGCGGAGGTACGTCTCCATCCGCGGGCGAACGACCACCAGATGCCGGCACTTTTGCTGCGCCTGCCACAGCGCCTCCGCCGTGGTGACACCGTACGACTTGGCAATCGGGCAGGCGGCCAGAACCACGCCGCTGCGCCGTTCGGGATCGCCGGCCACGACGATCGGTTTGTCCCGCAGCTGTGGATGGGCCGCCTTTTCAATACTGGCGTAAAAGCTCTGCATGTCAGCCAGGAAGATGATCCGCTTGCTGTCCTTGGTCATGATGTTCATCCCCCAACAAGAACATTTGTTCTCATTTCAAATCTGTTCTTAGTATAGCAAACAGATGTTCGCTTTTATACTCCCTGCTTGCAAAAAAGGCGCTGGTAATTTTTTCTTCCGCTTTCTGCCGAACGGCAGGGAGGACGGCGACCGGCAGAGAATCCCGATAAGCAGGAAGCCGAAAGATAGCTTCGTCCACACGGCTGTAAAAGGCGCCCCAGGAGCAGGCGGCGGGCGGCGCGGGACGGAACCCCTTCGCCCGAGGCGAACACGATCCGGCATGCGTATCCGATCCCGAATGCCCCCACGCTGCAGCGAGCCGGTGGAAACCCCGACCGATCAGAAAGGAGAATCGCCCATGAGCGTTCAGCTTCGGCCAACCCGTCCGGCCGACATACCGTTTGTGTACGAGACCGAACACGCGGCGGAAAATCGCCCGTTTCTCCTTCCATGGACGGAGGAACGGCACCGGCAGGCCCTCGCCCATCCAGACATCCGCCACCTGATCGTGGAGGAAACGGAGAGCGGCAGAGCGGTCGGCTACGTGATCATCGCCGGGCTGACCAACCCGCACGGCAGCATCGAGCTGATGCGCATTACGATCTCCGCGAAAGGGAAAGGATACGGCCGCCGGGTCCTGCGGCAGGTCAAGCGCTGGGCGTTTGAGGAACAGCAGGCTCACCGCCTCTGGCTGGACGTGAAGGAGGAAAACGAACGGGCCCTGAACCTGTACCTGTCCGAGGGATTTGTCATCGAAGGAAAACTGCGGGAATGCCTGAAAACCGGCGAACGGTACGAGTCGCTGCTCGTCCTGTCGATCCTTTCGTCCGAGTACAGGGACTGACGCTGGGAAGCAGCCATCCGCCTTTTCCCTGCCTGATCAAGCATGCGAAGCGGCCAGGACCCGTAAAACCATCATCTGCCCTTCTCTCCTTGCCGGCCAAACGGGACAAACGGGAATTACACGCGCAAAAGAGACGTGAAAAGCCGTACTGAAAATCGTTCTGAAACATTACAATGTTGGTAACGATCAAGGCTTTGGCTTTGGCCCGTCCTTGGTCGCGCAGCACATCCAGAAAGGAGTTGACATGACGTTGCGACACATCAGGATGACCGCAGGTTTGCCTCCTTTCGCCCGTGTTTTTCTCGTTTCCCTGTTGGCCTTGTTTCCCTTTTTCAGCGCTTCTCCGCCCGCTCATGCCCAAGCCTCGATCACGATCGACTCGCACGCGAACGGAGATCAAATCAAAGCGGGAACCATCCGGGTGTCCGGCACATACGTGGACGGTGCGCGACGTTCCTGGACAATCCGCTTAGAAATGGGCGGCAAAACCAGGGGGCTCCCCACTTCGGGGGTCTAACTCTGTATCCGATTCGGCGGGGGAAGCGCCCGCCCGGAATGAAAGTCGGCATTCCTGCCTGATCCTCCGACATGCGCGGCCGATTTGCCTCGGACGCGTATGAAGCTCGGTGAAGCGCGGCGTCTTTGCTTCGGACAAAGGTGCCGGGGGGCCATAAAGCTGCTATGCCCAGGAGAACGCCTCGGCGTTGGCACGAATCCTCGGAAGAACGACCCGTCCGGCGGGGACATGGCGAGTCCCCTCCTCCCCGCGTTGCGCGGGGCAGTCGCGGAAGGAACTTCGTCCGCGTTCCTTCTGTTCCACTCCGGTAAGGGAATGGAGTTCCCCCGTCCATCCGACTGCGGGCGGGTGAACGGCTGACGGGTCAGAGAGGAGGGCTACGGCAGCAGATGCAAGGCTAGGGTACAGGGAACGTCGGAACTTCGGACGAAGATGCCAAGCGGGGCAAACCGCGATGCTTCGAAACGGCAGGAAATGGCCGTTGCATCCGAAGGACAGCAGCCCGTAGTAGCGAGGAAGCAGGGTAATGCCTGTGGAGCGAAGGGGCATAGCCATGCGCTCCGCTGGGGAGAACATGGCGGAACGCCGTGTGCGGTGAAAGCCGCATGCACGGTGTGACGTGGGGGAAAAGGGGATCCGCACGATGCGCGCCCCGCGCAGGCGAGGACGCACCCTTACCTATCACGGTCGTACGAGCTAATGCTCGTGATCAACGCCGAGACACTCGCAGACGTTCACACGGACGATCCTGACGGAGACGGATCCGGCACGTGGTACTGCGACATCGACGCCAGCCGGTACGACGGACCCGTCGAGATCGCCGTGAAAGGCTGGGACGCGGGGACCCGCTACGGGGTCTGGTCCCCATTTGTCACGCTGCAGGTGGAGAATCCCGCGGCCAGCAAACCGGTCGTCACCATCGACAGCCCGGCGGATGGCACACAGGTGGACGGGGCGGTGATGATCGAAATGTCGGTGCAGGCGAAAAACCCGCTCTCCTCCGCGGAAGTGAGGATCGACGGAGGGAAATGGCTCAAGGCCAAGGCAGACGGTTCCAGCGGCCGCTACAAGTACCTCTGGAAGCCGCTGTCCGGAGCCTCCGGAACGAGCCGGATCGAAGCGCGGGCCACCGACCAACGGGGAAATGTCGGCACCAGCCTGACCACGTACGTCCGCCTTGGCGGCGCCGCAGCCGAACCCGTCACCGTGGAACCGCAGGACCGGGCCATCTGGATCTGGGAAAAAGCGTCGTACAACCTGTTTTACAACGACGGCTCCAAGGAGGTGCTGGACGCCCTGGCGCAGGACACCGCCACCTTCCAGTCGGATCCCGTCACGACGTTTTACCTCGGCATCGACCAATTGTACGGAACGCGCGTGATGCAGGAAGCGCCCGAGAAGGTGCGGGCGTTCGTCTCCTGGGCCCACTCCAGGGGGTACAAGGTGCACGCGACCATCGCGGGCGGAACGATCCTGCCCTACATGGGCGCGTACAGCCGCTACCACGAGATCGCCGTCCGCACGATGGAAGACGTGATCAACTACAACCTCTCCGCCGCTCCCGACGAACGCTTTGACGGCGTCAACGTGGACATCGAGCCATACATTCTGCCCGATTTCAAAACCGCCCAGCCTTCCGTCCAGATTCAGTACCTGGACGGTCTCTCCAAGATGATTCAGCGAAGAGACGCTGCCGGGATCAACCTGCCGTTTGGCACCGTGATCCCCAGATGGTACGATTCAGCCGCCCAAGCGCAGAACATCCCCTGGAGGGGAACGGCGACATGGCTGTCCGAACACGTCCAGAACATCAGCGACTACGTTGCCATCATGGACTACCGGGACACGGCCGACGGATCGGCCGGCATCATTCAGGGAGCGCTGGGAGAACTGGCCTACGCCAATGCCATTGGCAAGCCCGGGTCCGTCGTGATCGCGGTGGAGACGCTGGACATCGCCGACGGGGGCGATCCCGAGACGATCACCTTCCGCGAAGAAGGGCGCACGCACATGGAAAGCGAACTGGACAAAGTGTACGCGGCAGTCGGGAGCGATCCGGCTTTCGCCGGCATCGCCATGCACCACTACGATCCGCTGCGCCAGCTCCCCTCCGACTGGGGGCCGGACCGGATCACGTGGGAGCCGCCGGCCGACGACAGCTCGCCTTCCGCTGTGAGCGTCCGGCCGACCGCCGCCGCGTTTGATCACCAGCGGATCGACGTCACCTTTGGCCGCGCCTTTGACAACACGGAAGTGGAGGAATACTACGTCTACCGCAGTACCGACAGCGGGTTTGAACCCGACGAGTCCAACCTGGCGGGCAGTACGAGAGGCCTCCTCTTCTCCGATACGGGGCTGTTGCCCAACACCACCTACTACTACAAGGTGGCCGCCGTCGACGTGAGGGGCAACCGGGGCCCCGCCTCGGACGAAACGTCGGCCGTCACCGGCGACACGCCGCTCGCGCCGATGGTCGTGCGCGGCATGGAGATCACCCATACCGGCACCAGCGCCAAGGTCAGCCTGCGGGTCGTCGACAAGGAGACGAACGCACCGATCCCGGCCGCCATTGTCCACGGCCGGTTCGCGTACGGAGCCGGAAAGTTTGTGGACATCGTGACGGATGCGGACGGCATGGCGTCGGCCACCTCCGAAGCGGTCGCCGCTGACCGGCAGGTGGACTTTATCGTGCGGCGGATCACCGCCCCCGGATACTACTGGGCGAAAGCCTACGACGTGCGGGAGCCGCTGTCGGCATACGAACAGCAGGCGGAGACGCCGTCGGTACTGCCGGAGGAGGAGCATGCCGACGACGGGCCGCATCAGGAGGGCAGCGCCGTCGACGGGCCGCATCAGGAGGGCAACGCCGTCGACGGGCCGCATCAGGAGGGCAGCGCCGCCGACGGCTCGCGTCAGGAAGTCAGCGCCGCCGACGGGCAGCCTGGGCATGCCCTCGCCGGACTCCTCGCGCTGACGTTCGGCCAGGGCGAGTTAAGTCCCGTTTTTTCTCCGGACATCACCCGCTACACGCTCACCGTCGAGCGAGATGTAAGCGCTGTCAACATGACGGCTGCCGCTGCCCCGGAGACGGCGGTCGCCGTAAACGACGTGCCGCTGTCCGCCGAGCAGCCGTCCGTGGAAATTCCGCTGGACACCGACGACACGACGGTCGTGATCGCGGTCACCCCGCCGGGTGGCCAGACCGTCACCTACACGGTCACCGTCGTGCGCCAGGGGGCAGAGGCGGCCGCTCCTGCGGGTCCATAAATCCGCCGGTCCGTAAATCCACCGGTCCTCCTAAAAGAGAAAAAGCCTGCCGAGGGCAGACTGGGCAGGCTGCTGCGAGCGGCGCACTTCCCGGGTGAACGCCGCGGGACTGGCGCAACCACGGGCGGACAACGCCAACCCACCTGACCGCTTGCAGGCAGGTGGGTTGTGTGCCGCGCAGCCCGATCTAATCGAACACGATTCCGTCCAGCACGCCCTCGCGCTTCAAGTAGCCGCGCAGCCACGCGTACTGGTCGTCCCGCCAGAACCGCTCGTCCTCCACCAGGCGGGCCGTTTCCTGGCGGGCCACCTCCAGCGCCTTGTAGTCGCTCAACAGATCAGCCACCTTGAACTCCGGCAGGCCGCTCTGCTTGGTGCCGAAAAAGTCGCCGGGACCGCGCAGCTCCAAATCGCGCCGGGACAGCTCAAAGCCGTCCGTGGTTTCGCACATGACGCGCATCCGCTCTTTGCCGATCTCCGTCTTGGGGTCGGCGATCAGGACGCAGTAGGACTGCTCGGAGCCGCGGCCGACACGCCCGCGAAGCTGGTGCAGTTGGGCGAGGCCAAACCGCTCGGCGTCGTAGACGATCATGAAGGTGGCGTTGGGCACGTTTACCCCTACCTCCACCACTGTCGTGGAGACGAGCACGGCGTACTCGCCGGCGAGAAACGCCTGCATCACGGCGTCCTTTTCCTTGGCGGGCAGGCGGCCGTGCATCAGGCCGATGCGGTATTCGGGAAAATACTGCGTGAGTTGGGCGTGAACGTCAATCGCGTTTTGCACGTCCAGCTTTTCCGACTCTTCGATCAGCGGGCAGATCACGTACGCCTGCCGCCCCTTGCGCAGCTCGCCGCGCATCTGCTCCAGCACGAGGTGAAACTGCTCGTGCTTGCGCCAGGTGGTTTCGATCGGCTTGCGGCCGGCCGGCATCTGATCGATCGTGGAGACGTCCATATCGCCAAAGGCCGTGATCGCCAGCGTCCGCGGAATGGGCGTCGCCGTCATGAAGAGCACATCCGGGGACAAGCCCTTGCTGCGCAGGATGCGCCGCTGCTCCACGCCGAAGCGGTGCTGCTCGTCGGTGATGACCAGCCCCAGGTTGCGGAAAAAGACGTCTTCCTGGATCAGCGCGTGCGTGCCCACGACGACGTCGATCAAGCCCATCTGCAGGGCGGAAATCACGTCCCGCCGCCGCTTGGTTCCAAGCGAACCGGACAGAAGCGCCACCTGGATGCCGTGCGGGGAAAGCAGTCCCGTGAGCGACTGCAGATGCTGCTCGGCGAGAATCTCCGTCGGCACCATCAGCGCTCCCTGATAGCCCGCCTTGACAGCGGCAAACAGGGCGATGGCGGCCACCACCGTTTTCCCCGAGCCGACATCCCCCTGCAGCAGCCGGTTCATCGCGTAGGGGGAGCGCATGTCGGCAAGGATCTCCCTGACGACCCGCTTCTGTGCGTCGGTCAGCGGAAACGGCAGCGAGGCGACGAACCGGCGCACTTCGTCCATCGGCACGTCCAGCGCCCTGCCCTCCGTCTGCTGCCGGGTGATGCGGCGCAGCGCCTGCATTTTCAACTGGAATAAAAAGAGTTCTTCAAACATGATCCGGCGACGCGCCTGCCGTCCGTCCTCGGCGCTCCTCGGAAAGTGAATCGCGTGAAACGCCTCCGCCCGCGGCATGAGCCGGTAGCGGGCGATGATGTCGGCGGGCAGGATCTCCGGAATCTCGGTCCCGTACTGCTTGAGCGCCTGCTGGATCGCCCTGCGCAGGAGCGAATGCGTGACGTCGCCGCCAAGCGGGTAGATCGGTGCCAGTTCGCCCCGCTTTTGCGCCCGGTCGGAATCCGCCTCCGTCATTTCGCTCACCGTGATCTGCAGCTTGTGCCTGTCCCATTTGCCGGTGACGAGAATCTCCTTTCCGGGGGACAGCCGGCTTTTGACAAACGTCTGGTTGAACCAGACGGCGGTCACCACCACTTTGTCGATGACCAGCTTGACCGCGATGCGAGACTTTCGCCTGCCGTAAAAACGAACAGAGGGTTCGCCGTACACCGTCCCCTGCAGCGTCACCCTCTCCCCGTCCTTTGCTTCTGTCACGTCGCGCACGCGGTAATCTTCATAGCGGGAAGGGAAATACTCCAGCAGGTCGCCCACGCTGTGTATGCCCAAACCGGCCAGCGCTTTTGCCCGTTCCTCGCCTACCCCGTGCAGAAGCGAGACGGGCGTTTGATACACGTCCGTCATTTTGCATCCAACCGCACGCCGAAAATCTTGGCTTCGATTTGCCGGCCCGTCTGGGTGGCGGCCAGACCGCCCTGCGCCGTCTCCTTCAGCGCGGTCGGCATGGAACAGCCGATGCGGTACATCGCTTCGATCACCTCATCCGTGGGCACGACGCTCTTGATCCCGGCCAAGGCCATGTCCGCCGCCACGGTCGCGATGGCCGCTCCCATCGCGTTGCGCTTGACACAGGGGACCTCCACCAGTCCGGCCACGGGGTCGCACACCAGACCGAGCATGTTTTTGAGCGCGATCGCGACAGCCTGAGCCGACTGCTCCGGCGTGCCGCCCGCCATTTCCACGATCGCCGCCGCCGCCATCGCCGTCGCCGATCCTACCTCCGCCTGACAGCCGCCGGCGGCGCCGGAGATGAAGGCGTTGTTGGCGATACAGTAGCCGCCCCCCCCCGCCGTAAACAGGAAGTTGACCATTTCTTCGCGGCTCGGCTTCAGCCTGTCGGAGACGGCAAACAGCGTCCCCGGCACAATCCCGCACGCCCCCGCCGTCGGCGTCGCCACGATCGTGCCCATCGCCGCGTTTACTTCGTTTACGGCCACCGACATCGACACTGCGTTCAAGAGGGTCGGGCCGGAGAGAAACGGCTTGGTCTTCATGTATTCCTGCAGCTTCTTGGCGTCGCCGCCGGTCAACCCGCTGTGGGAGCGGATATCTTCCGTCAGGCCGCGCCGCACTGCCTTTTCCATCACGTCCAAATTGGCGTACATGTCGTTTAAGATCGCCTCCCGGCTGCGCTGGGAGACTTCCATTTCCGCCTCGATCATCACCTGGGAGATCTTTTTCCCTTGGGATTCCGCCAATTCCACCAGTTCGGCCACATTGCGAAACATGTTGTCGGGTTCACTCCTCTTCATCCCGCTTCAGCCAAGCGAAAGCAGGGAGACGTCAAAGATGTGGGGAATCTGCCTGATCTCGTCCAGCACCTGCGGCGATACCACCGCGTCGGTCTCGATCGCCATCAGGGCCCGCGAACCGCGGTCGTGCCGGGAGACTTCCATGTGGCCCACGTTGATGCGGTGCTGCGTCAGCACCTTGGCCACGCCGGCAATCATGCCGAAACGATCCTCGTGAAGCACCATCAAGGTCGGGGTGTCAAAGCCAAGCTGAAAGGAAAAGCCATTGATCTCCGAGACTTCGATTTTACCGCCGCCGATGGAAATGCCGACTACTTCGATCACCTGATCGTCGTCGGCCAGCCGGATGCGGGAGGTGTTGGGATGGCCGGTCAGCTCGTCAGACGTTTTCACCTGTACGTCGACGCCCAGGTCTTTGGCAATCCTGAGCGAATCCTTCAGGCGCAGGTCGGACGTCTCGAAGTCGAGAATGCCGGCCACCGTCGCCACGTCCGATCCGTGTCCCTTGTACGTCTTGGCAAACGAGCCGTAAAAGGTGATCTCCGCCCGCTTCGGCTGACGGCCGAACAGCTTCCGGGCCACGCGGCCGATGCGGGCCGCGCCGGCTGTATGGGAACTGGACGGTCCGACCATGATCGGACCGATAATGTCAAACACGCTTTTGTATTTCACCCGGTTCTCCTCCTGAATGGCAAGGGGTTCATCAGCAAGATTCACTCTCATTGTATCGTACCACTTTCGAAAGCGCTACATGAAGGGAAAGTGAAAAACCTCCCTGAACTGCTCAGGGAGGCTGTCGCCTTTACGCTTTTATCATCATGACGGCTAATAGACCCGGTCCCGCGTGGGTGCCGACGATTGGGCCAATTTGCTGCAGGTAGGCATCGGCCACGTTGAACTCCTGCTTGATCCGCGCCAACTGCTCCGCCGCTTCGTCGGGGATCGCGCTGTGCAGCACGGCCACCTTGACCGGATCGTCGCCGGCGTACTCCTTCAGCGTCTCCATGACGCGCGCCAGCGCCTTTTTCGTCCCCCGCACCTTGTCGTACGGAGCGACGTACCCGGCCGGGTCCAGCGTGAGGATCGGCTTGATGTTCAACAGCGAGCCGATCAGCGCCGACGCCTTGCCGATCCGGCCGCCTTTTTGCAGGTATTCCAGCGTGTCGACGATGAAGTAGACCCGGACCTCATCCAAAAAGTGGTCGATCATGTCCAGGATCTGCTGCTTGGACTTCCCTTCCCGGGCCGCCCGGGCCGCCTCCACGCAGATCATGCCGTAGACGAACGACGCCTTGCGGGAGTCGATCACCGTGATGTCCGCCTGTTCCTCCAGCATCGACCGGGCAATCAGCGCGGACTGGTACGTGCCGGACATCGCTCCGGACAGCATGATGGCAATAATCTGAACGTCTTTGCCGTGCGTGTCGATGATCGCCTTGTACGCCTCCACAAAATCGAGCGGCGACGGCTGCGACGTGGTCGGCAGCGTCTCGGACTGCTTCAGCTTTTCGTAAAAAGCGGAAGCGGTAATGGTGACCCCGTCCGCGTAGGTCTCCTCGCCAAACATCACCTTGAGCGGCACGGACACGATACCGAGAGACTCGCGCAGCGATTGATCGATGTCCGATGCGCTGTCGGTCAAAATCACGATAGACATTTCGCGCAAAACTCCTCTCACAGCACACGGCTGCGGTTATTCCACGGAGAAGATGAACGGGTAGAGCGGCTGGCCGCCGACGAGGATTTCCACTTCCACGTCCGGATGCGCTTCAGCCAGCGCCTGCTGCAGTTCTTCGGCCTGCTCCTCCCCGGCCCCTTCGCCCAGAAAAACGGTCACGATACCCGTCTCTTCGTCGACGAGACGGTCCAAAAGCGCCTTGGCGCTCTCCAGCAGATCGGTGCCGGCGGTGACGATTTCCTTTTCGGCAATGCCGATAAAATCGCCTTCCTTGATCTCCACATCCCCCATCCGGGTGTCGCGGACGGCGCGGGTGACCAAGCCGGTCTTGACCTGGCCGATGGCGGCGGTCATCGCCTGGGTGTTGGTTTCCAGGTCCGCTCCCGCGTTGAACGCCACCAGTGCGGCCATCCCTTGGGGAATGCTCTTGCTCGGAATCACGGCCACCGGCTTATCCGCCAGCGCGGCAGCCTGCTGGGCGGCCATGACGATATTGCTGTTGTTCGGCAGGATGATCACCTGCTTGGCGTGCAGTCCCTCCACCGCCTTGACGAAGTCTTCCGTGCTGGGGTTCATCGTCTGGCCGCCTTCCACCACGACGTGGACGCCCATGCTGCGGTAAATCTCGGCGATGCCGTCTCCGGCGGCGACGGCGACCAGGCCGTAGGGAAGCGGCTCCGCCGGTTGGGCTTTCGCTTCACTCACCTTTTTCTCCTCTTCACGGAGGATGTTGGCGTGCTGCTCCCGCATGTTTTCGATCTTGATCCGATGCAGGCTGCCAAACTGCTGGGCGTACTGCAGCACGCTGCCCGGGTGTTCGGCGTGTATATGTACCTTGACGATTTCGTCGTCGGAGATGACCAGCAGGGAATCGCCCATCTGGTCCAGTTGATGGCGGAAGACCGTTTCCGAAAACGGCTTTTTGTTCGGTTCCGTGCTGTTGACCAGCCGGATCATGAACTCCGTGCAGTAGCCGAACGTGATGTCCTCCGTTTTCAGGTGCACCTGCGCGCTGTGCTGCTCGTGCACCAGTTCGTCCAGATTGACCTGTGCAGCGGATCGTTTGGACTCTGCCTCACGCTCTTCCGCCGTCTCGCCGCGCAGGGCGCGGAGAAAGCCCTCGTAGACGAACAGCAGCCCTTGGCCGCCCGAGTCGACGACCCCCACTTCCTTTAGCACCGGCAGCATGTCCGGTGTGCGCAGCAGCGCAGCCTGCGCCTGTTCGTAGGTTTTTTCCATGACCAGCAATACGTCGTCTGTGGCGCGCGCCGTGCGAACGGCCATCTCCGCCGCCTCGCGGGCAACGGTCAAAATGGTGCCTTCCACCGGCTTCATGACTGCCTGATAGGCGGAATCCACCCCGGCCTTCAACGCCTCGGCGAACTGGCGGGCGCTGATCACGTCTTTTCCGCTGACCGCTTTGCTGAAGCCGCGGAACAACTGGGACAGAATGACCCCGGAGTTCCCCCGAGCGCCCATCAGAAGCCCCCTCGCCAGCGCGGCGGCCGCCTCTCCGATCGACGCCGATTCCCTGCGCGACAGCTCCTCCACTCCTGACGTGAGCGTCAAATTCATGTTTGTCCCCGTATCGCCGTCCGGCACCGGAAAGACGTTTAATCCATCCACCACTTTGGCGTTGCTTGACAGCAGCCTGGCCCCCAGATGAACCATCCGGCTAAACAGCACGCCATCGAGACGCGTATGTACCAACTGATGTTCCTCCTTACGAATCCCTGTCTGTACGGACTCCCTGTACATAGATATTAACCGCAGCCAGATCGACGCCAACCAACTGTTCCAGCGTGTACCGGACGCGCCGCTGCACGTTCCCGGCCACCTCGGAAATCTTCACGCCGTAGCTGACGATGATATGCATGTCCAGTACCACTTCACCGTTCTGGTTGTGGACGACGACGCCTTTACTCAGATTGTCCCGCCCCAACAGTTCGGCAATTCCATCTTTCAGCGCCTTCCGGGAAGCCATGCCGACGAGGCCGAACACTTCCATGGCGGCGCCCCCGGCAATCCGCGCAATTACTTCTTCTGCAACGTCAATTTTACCCAGAGGTGTGCTCATTTCCACTGTCATGCAAGGACTCCTCCTTTTTCAACGGCGTCGCCGTTCTAGTCAGGCACGTATATACCATGCTTCTCCCAATTCTACACCATGAAAAGCGAGAAATGAAGCGTTTTGTCGAACGCGGCGGGGGAAAGCGGAAGCCGGGCTTTTCCTCATGTCAAGTATTGCAATTGACAGGGGGGTGTGCTACTATAAGCAAGTGTTTGTATTTCTCACACCGGGTATCCCGTTTATATGCAGCTAAGGGAGGTGGATCGCAATGGCACGTCGCTGCTTTGTAACTGGCAAGTCTGGCAAAGCTGGAAACGCTCGCTCCCACTCCATGCGCGCTACTCGCCGCAAATGGGGTGTTAACGTTCAAAAAGTGCGCATTCTCGTAGATGGAAAACCGAAGCGCGTTTACGTCAGCACCCGAGCGCTGAAATCCGGTCTCGTAACCCGCGTGTAACGCGATACGGGACAACGCGAAAAAAAGCACCCGCGAGGTGCTTTTTTGCTTTTTCCCTGCTGTTTTTCCTTCCCCTGAACACGGGGCGCTGCCTGCTCGCGCGTCGATCGCCCTGCATGAAACGTCCCGGAAACGACTGGCGCACCGCCGCGCGCAACCGCTTCCGGTCTCCCCTGCATAAGAACAGCTTCCCCGGGAAGACCGGCTTCTTCCGAGGGCGCCGTCAGATGTGTGCACAGCGATGCCGCTGTCACTTTTTCCGGTTGAACGCCTCAATGACGGCGCGAATCATGCCACCCAGGAACTTCGGCAACTTGATGGTGTAGAACCGCATGCGTACCCCTCCTTACCGAAATTACTTCACGTGATACAGATACCAGCCAGCCCCCACGAGGCCCAATCCCAACAGGCTATACCAAACCCACGGAGGTGCCGTGTACAGGAAAATGGTGATCCCTCCGACAGCCAACGCAACCCCGAGAACACGTCGCAAGGCGCCCCCCTGTCGCAGGCGAAAGGAGCGCAATCCCATTTACTGCCGCACCTCCTTCAGGCGTACTGTTCAAACGTGCATATTACATCATATTCCGCCGTGGGGCAAACATGTGTCTCCCGGTGTCGAAATGAAAAAAATTCAGGCAACTCGTTGCTGCCTGAATACCATATGCGGATAGCTCCGCCGATATGACCCTTTTTTCGCCCGTGTACGAAAATGGGCGCGGCACGCCGCCTCGTTCCCGCCGAGACGGCAGCCGAACCCGTCTGTCTCCTGGCGCTCCCTTACGCCATCCGCCTCCGTTCCCCCGCCGGAAACAGCAGGTGCGGCGCGCTGGTCAGCACCACCGTCAGCACGATGCCGGCAATGATCATCTCCGGCAGCAGATAGGTGATGTTGTAGAGGAACGAGTAGAGCGCGACCGGCGTCCCCTCCGGTGCGTATTGGCCGAACCAGACGATGCCGGAGATGAAGTGGCAGACAAACCGTCCGATCACGCCGACAAACAGGGCGCTCCACAGCGCCGTAATCCGCCTCGTCGCCCCCTGCAGACCGGACAGCGGGATCACGCCGGACAGTCCCAGGGCGGCAAACGCCAGCGGGTAGTCGAGCAGCACCTGAACGGGAGCAACGATCGTGCCCCCCAGCAGCGTTTGCAGCAGCCCGACGATCAAGCCGGTCACCACGCCCGGCAGAATCCCGCGCCGCACCGCGATGAGGGCGATCGGCACCATCACCAGGGAAACGGACCCTCCCTGCGGCATTTCCAACACCTTGATTTCGCTGAACACAACCGCAAGTGCTGCCATCATCGCCATTTCCAGCAAGACGAGCAGTCGTTGTCGAGCCATGCGCGTTCACTCCTTTTTACCCGAAGTACCAATGGAAAAAGACGGAAGCCAAAGAGCGGCTGCTGCTAATTCTAACGGAAGCTGTCCGGTCTGTCAAAATCGCAAGCAGAGAAAAAGCCGCGGAGCGCTTCTGGCCCCGCGGCTTCGTCCCTTGCGTCATGGTGTGCCCCGCTGTGTTTGCCCTCAAGCGGCGGCATCGTCTTGAACACGGTTTTGTCCGGGACAGCGTCTTGTCCTCACAGCATTTTTTCCAGGAACTGTTTGGCCCGCTCGCTGCGCGGACTGGTGAAAAATTCCGCCGGCGGCGCCTCTTCCACCAGCCGTCCCCCGTCGAGGAAGCAGATGCGGTCGGCCACTTCCCGGGCAAAGTTCATCTCGTGCGTGACGATCGCCATCGTCATGCCGGAATCGGCCAGCCCTTTCATAACCTCCAGCACCTCTTTGACCATCTCCGGGTCGAGCGCCGAGGTGGGCTCGTCAAACAGCATGATCTCCGGCTCCATCGCCAGCGACCGGGCGATGGCGACGCGCTGCTTCTGCCCGCCGGACAGCCGCGCCGGAAAGACGTCCGCCTTGTCGGAGAGGCCGACGCGGGCCAGCAGGTCCCGGGCCTTGGCTTCGGCCGCCTCCTTGGACACGCCCTTCACCTTGACCGGCGCGTAGGTCAGGTTGTCCAGCACGGTCATGTGCGGGAAGAGGTAAAAGTGCTGAAACACCATGCCGATTTTTTGCCGGATCTTCATCACGTCCGCCTTGGGGGCGGTTATCTCGTCCCCGTCGATGAAGATGCTGCCCTTCGTCGGGGTCTCCAGCAGGTTGATGCAGCGCAGCAGCGTCGATTTCCCCGAACCGGACGGACCGATGATCGCCACCACGTCGCCGCGGCCGATCTCGGTGGAGATGTCGTGCAGGACGTCGAGCGACCCGAACGACTTGCTTACGTTTTGAATCTTAATCACTGCGTCTGAGCCTCCTCTCCAGACCGTGCGCCAGCCAGGTGAGCAGCATGACCATTACGTAGTACAGCGCGCCGGCAATCAGGTACGGCTCGAAGTAGCGGAAGATCGTTCCCTTCACGATGTTGGCGTTCTGCATGATGTCGGCCAGCCCGATCGTGGAGACCAGCGCCGATTCCTTCAACAGCGCGATCGTTTCGTTCACCAGGGCGGGCAGGATGTTTTTCAGCGCCTGCGGCAGAATGATGTCGATCATCATCTGCCGGTACGGAACGCCAAGCGCCTTGGCCGCCTCCCACTGCCCCTTGTCGACAGCCAGAATCCCTGCGCGGATCGTCTCCGAAATGTACGCGCCGGAGTTGAGCGTAAAGGTGAGCACGGCCGCCTCGAATTTGGAAATGTTATAGCCGAATATCTGCGGTGTCGCAAAATAGATGAACGTCAACTGCAAAATCAGCGGCGTGCCGCGAAACACCGAGGTGTAGGCGACCGCCAGCCATTTCAGTATGCGAATGTTGGAAATCTTGATCAGCGCCAGAATCGAGCCCCAGATAAACCCCAGCACGACCGAGAGGAGCGTTACCTGTAATGTGACCTTTATCCCGTTCAAGATAAACGGGATATAGGGCACAATTTGTGCAAAATCAAACATGCCCGTTTTCTACTCCTTGTCAGGGCCCGGTTATTGGCCGAACCACTTCTTGATCAGCTTGTCCATCTCGCCGTTTTCCTGCATCTGTTTGAGCACCTTGTTGAAATCCTCCACGTACGGAGAACCTTTCGGGAAAGCGACGGCGGAACCGTTCTTTTCGGCTTCTGGCATCGTGGTGAACTGGAGTCCCGGATTGGCGTCGATGTACCCCTTGGCCACGGTGTCCTCCAGGATCGCGGCGTCGACGCGTCCGGTTTTTACCTCTTCGATGATTTCGCCCGTCTTGTTCAGCGAGACGATTTCCAGCCCCTGGATCGTCTTGGCCAGTTCCTTGGCCGCTTCTTCCTGAATGGAGCCGGTCTGCACGGCCACTTTTTTGCCGGCCAACTGCTCCGGCTTGGTGAGCTTGCTCTCCTTCTTGGCGACAATCGAGTTCTTGGCGTCGTAGTAGATGACGGAAAAGTCCACGTTTTTCTGCCGTTCCGGCGTCGGCGACATGCCCGCCATGACGAAGTCGGCGCGCTTGCTTTGCAGCGCGGGGATCAACCCGTCAAAGTTCATGTCGACCACCTGCACCTCGAAGCCCAGTTCTTTGCCGATGTGCTTGGCGATGTCGATGTCAAAACCGACGATCTCGTCCTGGCCGCTGGACAGGTCGTGGAATTCATACGGCTTGTAGTCGGCCGACGTGGCCATGATCAGCGTTTTCTTTCCGCCGGAGGAAGCTTGTCCAGCCGGCTGTTCCCCTGCGGGCTGCGCGCCAGGCTGGCTGCCGGTGCCGCATCCCGCCAGTACCGCTACCGCCAGCAGCGTGGAGACGGCGAGCGAAAACAAGGACGTCTTTTTCATCGGAATACCCCCTAGACATGATGTGAGTAAAGTACCTTCGCTTGCCATGAATCGTTGGCTGCGGAAGTGCAAGCTGCCGGCTGCTTCTCCGACAACTTATATTTATTCATCATAATGCTTATTTTAATCATAACCGAAACAATTTCAACTAAATTTTATTTATCATGCAGCAGCAGGCGGTGTGTTTCGGTTTTCCGCCGCGTCCGGACGTCCCCTCTGCTTTTTTTCGGAAACGCGGCCGCCCGCTCTGGCAGTATTCTTCCAGACGATGTATCATGCAGGTGGAAACCGTTAGGAGGAGGGCGTGTATGAACAGGAATTGGACTGAATATTTTCGCCGGCTGCTGCCGGATGTGCTGGAAGAACTGCGCACCTACGTGGAAATGGAGACACCCACGCACGACAAGGCGGCGGTCGACAGACTCGGGGCGTACATCACGGCCCGTTTTCGCGAACTGGGCTGCCGCGTGGAGGCGATTCCGCAGCGCGAATACGGCAGCCAACTGCGTGTGGAATACGGAAGCGGCCAAGAGCAGGTGCTCGTGCTCGGCCATTTTGACACGGTCAAGGAGATCGGCACACTCAGCCGGGAGCCGTGGCGCATCGAGGATGGCAAAGCGTGGGGACCCGGCACGTACGACATGAAGGCGGGCATCGTGTTCGGCTATTTTGCCCTGCGCGCGATCATTGAAGAAAACCTGCCGCTTACAAGCAAGCTGGTCTTTTTCTGGAACACGGATGAAGAGGTCGGCAGCCCGTCATCGGAGGCGCTGATCAAAGAAGAAGCGAAGCGGAGCAAATGCGTGCTGGTGCTGGAGCCTGCGGCGGGAGACGGGTCGTTGAAAACCAGCCGCAAAGGCGGCGGCAATTTCGTGTTGAAGGTAAAAGGACGGGCTGCCCACGCCGGCAACGACCACGCCAAAGGCGTCAACGCCATCGCCGAGCTGGCCCATCACGTCCTCGCCGTCCAGTCCTGGACCGATTACGCCGCGGGCACCACGCTCTCCGTCGGCACGATCAAGGGGGGCACCGCCTCCAATGTCGTACCGGACAGCGCGGAAGCCGTGGTAGACGTGCGCGTGAGCACGTCGGCCGAAGCGGAACGGATCAGCCGGCTGATGCGCTCGCTCTCCCCCGTCCTGCCCGGCGCCGAGCTGGTGGTGGAGGGGAGCATCAGCAAACTGCCGATGGAACGGACCGGCGAGACGGAACGCCTCTTTCTTCACGCCCGCTCGCTGGCTGCCCTGGAGGGACTGGACTTGACCGAGACCGGCGTCGGCGGCACCAGCGACGGCAATGTTGCGGCAGCTGTCGGCACGCCCACACTGGACGGACTGGGACCTGTCGGCGACGGGGCCCACGCTCCCCACGAACACGTCGTGATTGACGCCATTCCGCAGCGGATCGCGCTGCTGCTACGCTTGTTCACCACCTTGTAATATTTTCATGATTCTGCATATAATGGAAAGATGATCACATGGAAACGGTCAAACCGCTGCCGAGCAACCCGGTCGGCTATTGGGCCCGACTGGGAGCCAACCTTTTGGACGGACTCATTTTCGGATTGCCTTTGCTTTTGATCAGCTACTGGATTACGGGAAATTGGTCAGGCAATCTTGTTACCAACCTGCTTTCCATACTCTACTCGCTTTTGCTCCCGGTCCTCTGGTACGGCTGCACGATCGGCAAGAGGATTGTGGGCGTGCGCATCGTCAAGGTAAACGGCGAACCCGTCGGCATCGGCACGATGCTGCTGCGCCTGGTCGTCGGGATGTGGATCGTCTACGGCCTGACGTTCGGGATCGCGGCGATCATCAGCGTAATCATGGTCGTCGTCCGCGACGACAAGCGGGCGATCCACGACCTGATTGCCGGCACCTACGTGACCTCCAACCAACCGTCAGCCTTGTAGAAAACAAAACAACGCACGGCAGGGCCGGGACGGCATCTTCGCTGTCCCGGCCCTCTTTTGGGCATTGCGAACCGCCCTCCCATTCGATATGATAGTCCGTATGATGTTTTACGGGAGGCAGTTGCTTTGGCTTTGACCGACAAACGACGTCGTTTCAGTTCCGTACAAATTATTGTGCTCTTTTACCTGAGTGCCGTGCTGATTTCCACCCTGCTTTTGATGCTGCCGTTCTTTCACCAGCCCGGCGCCCGGCTTACGTTTATCGACGCGCTGTTTACCGCGTCAAGCGCCATCAGCGTGACGGGTCTGACCGTGATCGCGATTCACGAGGTGTTCAATCACTGGGGGATTCTCCTGCTCACCCTGCTCTTTCAGATCGGCGGCATCGGCATCATGACGCTGGGAACATTTTTCTGGCTGGTTCTGCGGCAGCGAATCGGGCTGGAACAGCGCAAATGGATCGCCACCGACCACAACCGCCCCACGCTTGCCGGTCTCGTCTCCCTGATGCGCAGCATTCTCCTGCTCGCCATCTTCATCGAGCTGGCGGGAACGGTCATGCTGGGAAGTTACTTCTTGTCGGCAGGGTACCACGACGATTGGTACACGGCCTATTTTCACGGTTTTTTCGCGTCGGTCAGCGCCTTCACCAACGCCGGGTTTGACATCTACGGAAGCTCGCTGGTCGGCTTTTCCCACGACTACGTGTTCCAACTCATCAACATGGTCTTGATGGTCTTGGGGGCCATCGGCTTTCCCGTGCTGGTCGAGGTGAAGGACTACGTCGCGCACCGGCGGCTCAACCAGCGGTTTACCTTTTCGCTGTTTACCAAAATCACCACGCTGACCTACTTGATCCTGAGCGTGGCGGGCACCCTGTTTTTCCTGCTCTTTGAATGGGACGGGTTCCTTACGGACAAGAGCTGGCACGAATCGCTTTTTTACGCGCTGTTTCAATCGCTCTCCACACGCAGCGCCGGCTTGACGACGATGGATGTCAGCCTGCTGTCCACGCCGACGCTGGTCATGCTGTCCGCGCTGATGTTCATCGGGGCCTCCCCCAACAGCGTGGGGGGCGGTATCCGGACGACCACGTTTTTTGTCATGATCGCCACGGTGGTCTCCTACATGCGCGGCCAGAAAGACGTCAAGGTGTTCGGCCGGGAGCTGGAGGAAGACGACATCATGCGCTCCTTTCTCGTCTTCTTTGTGGCCATCAGCCTGGTCTTCGCCGCGATCGTCCTGCTCGTCTGGATCGAGGGGCTGCCCATCCAGCAGGTCTTCTTTGAGGTGTGCTCGGCGTTCGGGACGACCGGAATGTCCATGGGGATCACATCCGAACTGAGCACGTCCGGCAAGCTGATCCTGATCATCGCGATGGTGATCGGCCGGATCGGGATTGTCAACCTGCTGCTCCTGCTGAAAAAGGACGAGCGGCAGATTCGCTACCACTATCCGAAAGAACGGGTCATCATCGGACAGTAACCACAAACGACAAAAGCCATCCTCACGATGAGGATGGCTTTTTGTTGCAGTTCGGGTCAGCCGCGAATCGCCGCGATGGCCTGCGCGCGGTCGGCCTGGTTGAAGACGGCGCTTCCGGCGACGAGCACCGTAGCCCCCGCTTCCTCGCAGAGGCGGGCCGTCTGCGCATTGACACCGCCGTCAATTTCAATTTCCACGCGGTTCAGTCCGCGCTCGTCCAGCATCCGGCGCAGCTCTTTGATTTTCGGCACGACGCTGTGAATGAACTTCTGGCCGCCAAAACCGGGGTTGACCGTCATCAGCAGCACCATGTCCAGATCCTCCAGCACCGATTCGATCGTCACCAGCGGGGTGGCCGGGTTGAGCACAACCCCCGCCTTTACCCCCTGCTCCTTGATCAGGTACAGCGTGCGGTGCAGATGGCGGCACGCTTCCTGGTGAACCGTGATCCAGTCCGCGCCGCTCTTGGCAAACTGCGGGATGTAGCGGTCCGGCTCTTCGATCATCAGATGCACGTCCAGGGGCAGCTTGGTCACGGGGCGGATCGCCTCCACGATCAGCGGTCCAATCGTGATGTTGGGAACAAAGCGGCCGTCCATCACGTCGACGTGAATCCAGTCGGCTCCGCCCCGCTCGACGTCGCGAATTTCTTCGCCCAGCCGGGCAAAGTCGGCGGACAGGATAGAGGGTGCGATTTTTACCATGGCTTGTTCCTCCGTTGGTATTCTTTCAGTTCCTCGCGAAATTGCTTGTAGTGTTCGTAGCGCTCGGCGTCCAGCTCGCCCGCTTGCAGTGCCGCGAGGACGGCGCAGCCGGGTTCGCTTACGTGCAGACAACCGCGAAACTTGCACGGGACGCCCAGCGCACCGAAGTCGCGGAACGCCTCCGCCAGGTCGAGCTCGTCGATGCCGATAAACTCCAGGGAACTGAAACCGGGGGTGTCCGCCACGTACCCCCCGCCGGGAAGCGGGATCAGCTCCACGTGGCGGGTCGTATGCCGGCCGCGCCCCAGCTTCTGGCTGACGTCGCCGGTCTGCAGGCTGATGCCGGGAAACAAGGCGTTGATCAGCGAGGACTTGCCTACGCCCGACTGGCCGGCGAAGACGGAGATGGAGTCGCGCAGCGCTTCGCGGAGAGCTTCGACGCCGCG
Source organism: Brevibacillus thermoruber 423 (assembly GCF_000454065.1). GTDB lineage: Bacteria > Bacillota > Bacilli > Brevibacillales > Brevibacillaceae > Brevibacillus > Brevibacillus thermoruber. The sequence continues at coordinate 356,359 of NZ_KE695652.1, read as the reverse complement.
CTTGTCCACCGTGGACGTGGGGATGACGCGGTAGCCGATCTTCTCATATTTGCGCACGACCGCTTCCACGTCATCGTCCGCTGCGAGGTCCGCCTTGGACAGCACGATCACGGAATCAATCCCGGCGTGCTCCGTATGCACGAGAAACTTGTCCAGCAAAAACGGACTGAACGCCGGCTCCACCATGGAAAAGACGAGCACGGCCTGATCGACGTTGGCGATGGGCGGGCGAACCAGCTCGCTCGTCCGTTCGCCCACCTCCATCACGTACCCCTCGCCGTCGCTGATGACTTCGTACACCACCCAGTCGCCGACGAGCGGATTCACTTTCGCCCCTTTTTTCTTGAACAGTCCCCGGGCCCGGCACTGGTAGACTCGATCCCCGTCGGCCACGTAGTAGAATCCGCTTAATGCTTTCACGATCCGTCCTTCTGGCATCCATGTCCCCCCAACTGCTTATGGCACACTGTCGTAGGTGATGGTGATTTTCTGATAATCCGGCACCCCGTTGCGGTACACACGGATCACGGCGTTTTTCTGCGGCGACAACACAACCGGCACGTCGTAATTCTTGCTCTCGGTGATTTTTTCATCGACGACAACCTGATTGTCGCCGCGCGCGTCGCTCACCGTAATCTTGACCGACACTTCTCCCTCGCCGTCCAGCACCTCCATGTAGATCGGCTGGGAGGCGAACCGGGCGTCCGCCGGATATTGGCCGTTGCTTACGATCAGCGGAATCGCCGTTCCCTTGGTCACCCGGGTGCCCGGCTCGTAAGGCGAAGGCATGCCGATGACAATGCCCGGCGTGTCCGTATAGGCCGGTTCCTGCCTGATGTTTTGCTGGTCGACCAGAAGCCCCTTCTTGAACAGCTCGATCTGCGCCTTTTCCAGGGTATAGCCGCGCACGTCCGGAATGGTTACCTGCGGCGGTCCCGTGCTGATCTCCACCCGCACGTCGGTCTGGTTGGGAACGACCTTCTCGTCCGCCGGCGGGAACTGGTCGATCACATGGCCGGCCGGCACCTTCTCGTCCTCTTTTTCCACGAAGGTATTGTCCGTGATGGCAAACCCTTTTTCTTTCAAAGCCTCTTCCGCTTCCTCCCGACTCAGGTTGACGAGGTTGGGCATCTCCACGGCTTCCTGCCCCTTGCTGACATAGATCGTGACGATGCCGTTTTCCTTCAGCCGCATCGGCGGCGCCGGGTCCTGCCGGATCACGATGTCCTTCTCCACGCTGTCGCTCGGCTCGTAAACCACCTGCGGGACCAGTTTGGCTTCGCGGATTCTCTGCTCCGCCAGGGTGCGGTGCGTCCCTTCCACGTGCGGCACCTGCACTTCGGGCACAGACGGGAAGAGGTTTACCACCAGGTTGAACCCGAGAAAGGCCAGAACCATGAACAGCCCGATCGCCCCGACCCACGCCGCCGGTTTGACCCACCATCGGCGCCGCTGCGGGGTTTCTTCCTCCTGCCGCTGCTGCCCGGTCTGCCGCTGCTGCCCGGCCTGCCCCTGACGTCCCTGACCTTCCAGCATCTCCGGCGTGATGGCCGGATACACCTTCGTCTGCTCGTCGTCTTCCGGGAACTGGATCTTCTCCTCGTCAAGCCGCTCCGGCAAGAGGCAGGTCTCCAGGTCCTCCAGCATCTCCCGCGCGGAGGCGTAGCGCAGTTGCGGGTCCTTTACCAGCGCTTTGAGAATGACGTTCTCCACGCTTTGCGGAATGTCCGGATTGACCTGCCGCGGTTCGGGCAGGGGTTCCTGCAAATGCTTCAGCGCGACAGAAATCGGCGAATCGCCGGAAAACGGCAGTTGGCCGGTGACCATTTCGTAGAGCACAATCCCCAATGAGTAAATGTCCGACTTTTCCGCCGTCACGCCACCGCGGGCCTGCTCCGGCGAAAAGTAGTGGACCGAACCGAGCACGGCGTTGGTGTGCGTGATGGTGGTGGACGTCACCGCACGGGCGATGCCGAAATCGGTCACCTTCACCCGTCCGTTTTTCCCGATCAGGATGTTGTGCGGCTTGATGTCGCGGTGGATGATCTGGTTTTGGTGGGCGTGGTCCAGCGCGTCGCAGATTTCCGCAGCAATCCGCACGGCCTCTTCCACCGGAAGCGCTCCGTGGCGGTTGATCAGATCCTTCAGCGTCGAGCCTTCCACGTACTCCATCACCATGTAGTGGGTATCCCCGTCCTGCCCCACGTCGTACACGCCGACCACGTTGGGGTGAGACAAGCTGGCCACCGCCTGCGCCTCCCGCCGGAAACGGGTGACGAAATCTTCGTCCGTTCCGAACTGCGAACGCAGCACTTTGACCGCCACCTGACGGTTCAGGACCAGATCCTTCGCCTTGTACACGATGGCCATTCCGCCCCCGCCGATGCGGGCTTCCAGTTGGTATCGTCCCCCCAGTCGTTGACCTTCCATCTCGCTCACCCCTCTCTTTGCCCGGTGACGGGCTTGGGTCTGTTGCGAACAGCTACCAGTGTGATGTTGTCCTCGCCGCCCGCCTCCAGGGCGTGTTCGACCAGACCGTCCACCTGTGCCTGCAGCGATACGGGACGCTTCAGCCACTCCACCATCACCGAATGATGTACTTTGTTGCTCAACCCGTCAGAGCACAGCAGCACCACGTCGCCCTCCGACCAGTTGAACTGTCCCAGGTCGATGCGCACGTCCGGCTCCGTGCCGAGGGCGCGCATCAACACGTTGCGCTGAGGGTGAACCGAGGCTTCCTCGGCCGTGATTTGGCCGCTTTTCATCAGTTCGTGCACGAGCGAGTGGTCTTCCGTCTTCAACTGCAGACCATCCGCGTTGAAATGATACAGCCGGCTGTCGCCGATGTGCGCCGTCACGCCGCCGGTCTCTCCCAGCAGCGCGGCCACGATCGTCGTCCCCATGCCGCTGCACTCCGGGTGCTCCTGGGCGTACCGGTACACTTCCTCATTGGCCATGAGGAGCGCGTGCATCAGCCGCTCGCGGGCGTCTTCCCCGCTCAGTTCGCTGTCCAGATGACGCAGTTCTTTTACTATTCGCTCAACGGCGAGGCGGCTGGCGATATCGCCAGCCTGGTGGCCGCCCATGCCGTCGGCGACCACGGCCAGAACGCGCCCGTTCAGGTCGGCGATGCAGGCGAAGTAGTCCTCGTTGACCTGACGGACGCGGCCGACATGTGATTTCATCGCAATTTCCATGAGATCACCCCGCGGTTTCCTTTGCGTATTGTGCCCGGAGCTGTCCGCACGCGGCCGCGATGTCGCTGCCGTGCTCGCGGCGGATCGTCACGTTGATCCCTCGCTCCTCCAAAATGCGTTTGAACCGGAAGATTTCGTTGCGCGGGGTACGCACGTAATCGCGCTCCGGCACGTAGTTGACCGGGATCAGGTTGACGTGGCAGAGCATGTCGCCGATCAGGTCGGCCAGTTCTTCCGCGTGCTCGGGCTGGTCGTTTTTCCCTCCGAACAAGCCGTACTCAAAGCTGATGCGGCGGCCCGTCTTGGCGATGTAGTAACGGCAGGCCTCCAGCAGTTTCTCGAGCGGGAAGCCCCGGTTGATCGGCATCAGCTTGGTCCTCAGCTCCGTGTTCGGGGCGTGCAGGGAGATGGCCAGGTTCACCTGGCCTCCCTTGTCCGCAAATTCGTAGATCTTGGGCACGATCCCGCTGGTGGAAACGGTGATGTGGCGGGCCCCGATGTTCAGTCCGCGGTTGTCGTTGATAATCCGCAGGAAGGCGATCAGGTTGTCGAAATTCTCGAACGGCTCGCCAATGCCCATGACGACGACATGGCTGACGCGCTCTCCTTCTTCGTCCAGCTTCCGCTGGGCCATCAGCACCTGGGCGACGATCTCGCCGGCGTCCAGATTGCGCTTCAGACCGCCCAGGGTGGAGGCGCAGAACGTGCAGCCGATGCGGCAGCCCACCTGCGTGGTGACGCAGACGCTGTTGCCGTAGTTGTGCCGCATGATCACCGTCTCGATCGCGTGGCCGTCCGCCAGTTGGAACAGGAACTTGACGGTTCCGTCCTGTGACACCTGGCGCGTAATTTCACGCAGCGGATCGATGCGGAAGGTTTCGTTCAGCTTTTGCCGCAGATCCTTGGACAGGTTGGTCATCTCGTCAAACGAATGGACGCGCTTGACGTACAGCCAGTCAAAAATCTGCTGGGCGCGAAACGCCTTGTCTCCCGCCCCGACGAGCCACTCTTTCAACTCGTCCTGGGTCAGGCTGTAAATGAGCGGTTTTTCGCCCGTATACGATGAAAATGGCATTTGTATGTTCACATCCTCAAGTAGTGGCATAGCGAGAAATCATCATTCTATCATTGTACCTTGCATCGCGCGCCGCATCAAACACGAAATGGCGCGAACCGCGCAATATGCGTCGCTTTTCCTAGTGTAAACCAAACGGCAGGGACGCAAACAACAGCGAAGGAGCGGCCATCCGCTGACGGAGTGCCACCCCTTCACGCTACCCTTTTCGTTTCAGACGGGCGATAAAAAATCCGTCGCTGTCAAAGTGATGCGGCAGCACCTGCACGTATCCCGCGCGGCCGTCCAGACGCTCCCGCGCCGCTGTCGGCAGGTCCTGGGCCAGCGTTTCGTCCAGCGCGAACTCCGGATGCTCGGCCACAAACCAGCGCACCACCGACTGGTTTTCCTCCGGTTCGATGGTGCAGGTGCTGTACACCAGGAGGCCGCCCGGCGCCAGCATCCCCGCCACCCGTTCCAGCAGCCGGTACTGCAGGTCGGCGATCGCCTCCACGTCGGCCGGGGTTTTGTTCCATTTCAGGTCAGGCTTGCGCCGGATCACGCCAAATCCGGAGCACGGCGCGTCCAGGAGAATTCGGTCAAACGCGCCCAGCCCCCTGTCCGGCAGTTCGAGCGCGTCGCTCGTGATCGGCGTAATGATCGAGATGCCAAGCCTGTCGGCGTTCTCCGCAATCAGCTCCCGCTTGTGCGGATGGACGTCGCTCGCCACGATCTCTCCCCGGTTCTGCATCAGCTCCGCCAGATGCGTCGTCTTTCCGCCCGGAGCGGCGCAGGCGTCCAGCACCCGCATGCCCGGCTGGACGGCCAGCGCCGGCGCGACGAGCATGGAGCTTTCGTCCTGCACGGTGAAGTACCCTTCGCGGAACCAGCGGGTCCCCGCCGCATGCCCGCCGGGAAACAGGATGCCGTGCGGGCTGAGCGGCGACGGGGCGGCGTCCGGATACTCCTCCCGCAGCCGTTCCAGCAGTTCGTCCCGCGTCAGTTTCAGCGTATTGACGCGAACGGACGCCCGCGGGGGGCGGTTGTTGCTCGCACAGATGGCCCGCGTCTCCGCTTCGCCGTATGTCTCGACCCAGCGGCGCACCAGCCATTCCGGGTGGGACTCTTCTACCGCCAGTCGGCGCGCAGCGTCTCCCTCCGGCAGGCGCTCCCACACGTCAGGCTGCCGCAGCACGTTGCGCAGCACGCCGTTTACCATCGACGCGATGCCCTGGTGCCCTCTCCGCTTGGCGATCTCCACCGCTTCGTGCACCGCGGCCCGCGCCGGAATCCGGTCCAGGTAGCGAATCTGGTACAGGCTGAGCCGCAGCAGGTTGCGCACCCAAAGCTGCACCTTTTTGCCGCGGACAAAGTGGGCGAGCACCTCGTCCAGCGTCAGCCGCCGCTGAATCGTGCCGTAGACCAGCTCCGTCACCAGTCCGGCGTCGGGAGCGCGCAGCTCCCCGCGCTCCAGGACGTGCTTCAGCTCCAGATTGCTGTACGACTTGTGTTGCTCCACCCTGTTCAGGACGTCCAGGGCGATCTCGCGCGCTCCCTTGTATGCCACGTGTTATTCTCCTACCTTTGTGCCGATTTCAATGCCGCTGCCTGCGCCGCGCAAAAAGTCGCGCGCGCTCATCCGCTTCTTTCCTTCCGGCTGCAGTTCGGTAATCTTCACCGCGCCGCTGCCGCAGGCCACGACCAGCCCGTCCTCTTCCCGGGCGACAATCGTGCCGGGCTCCGCCAACTGACCGTCGTCCGCCTGCATTTCCACCCACCAGAGCTTCCACACCTTGCCGCCATAGGTGGTAAAGGCGACAGGCCAAGGGTTGAGGCCGCGCACCTGGTTGTACACCTGCCGCGCCGTCCGGGTCCAGTCGACCCGCTCATCCGCCCGTTTGAGCGTAGGCGCATACGTCGCGGCCTCGTGATCCTGCGGCTCAGGCACGATCTCTCCGGCCAACAGCTTCGGCACGGTCTCCACCAGCAGCTTGGCGCCGGCAGCCGCCAGCTTGTCAAACAGGGTGCCGGCCGTATCCCGTTCGTCAATCGGCACGACCACGCGGGAGAGCATGTCGCCCGCGTCCAGCGCCTCCACCATGTACATGATCGTCACGCCCGACTCGGTTTCGCCCTCCACAATCGCCTTGTGGATCGGCGCTCCTCCCCGGTACTTGGGCAGGAGCGAGGCGTGCACGTTGATGCAGCCGTAGCGGGGCGCGTCCAGCAAACGCTTCGGCAAAATCTGGCCGTACGCGGCCGTCACGATCAGATCAGGCTCCAGCGCGAGCACCTGTGCCAGCGCCTCGTCCGCCTTGATCTTCTCCGGCTGCAGCACCGGGATGCCGAGGCGCAGCGCCGCTTCCTTCACCGGCGGCGGCGTCAGCACCTGCTTGCGCCCCACAGGCCGGTCAGGCTGCGTCACGGCGGCGACGACCCGGTATCCCTCCGCCGCCAGCGCTTCCAGGCTGGGGACGGCAAAGTCGGGCGTTCCCATAAACAGTATGCGCACGTCTTTCAAAACGGTTTATTCCCCTTCCTCTTCCTTGCTGATCGGATAGACGCGGTCGGCGATGTCGATGAACAGGACGCCGTTGAGATGGTCGATTTCGTGCTGGGCGCAGCGGGACAAGAGGTCGTCCGCTTCCATTTCAAACACGTTGCCGTACCGGTCCTGTCCCCTGAGCTTGATCCATTTGTGACGGCGCACATCGCCGCGCAGACCGGGGATGCTGAGGCAGCCTTCCGGGTAGTCGAACTGCTCCCCTTCGAAGGCGATGATCTCCGGATTGACCACCTCGATCAGGCCGTCCCCGCAGTCCATGACGATGACGCGCTTCGAAACGCCCACCTGGGGCGCGGCCAGGCCGACGCCGTCCGCGTCGTACATGGTCTCCGCCATGTCGTCCAGCAGCTTGTGCAGGTTGGCGTTGAATTTGGTGACCACTGCCGCTTTTTCCCGCAGGATCGGATCAGGGTGTTTGACGATTGTGCGAATAGCCATTGGTTGTAATCCTCCCTAAAGCAGTACGTGCGGATCGACGTCGATCGTCATCAGCACCTTCTGCTGTTTGTTCCCTTCTTCAAAGACGTCCACGGCCTGGGCCAGCAGGTCGGACAGCCGAGGCTCATCCCGATATTTTAACATGATCTGGAACCGAAATCTATCTTTGATCCGCGGAATCGGCGACGCCACCGGTCCCAGCAGGATCGTCGTCTCCGCCAGCCGCGGCCGGAGAAAATCGGCCACGGTATGAGCCGCCCGGATGACGACGGGCACCTCTTCATGCGAAAAGGTGAGCAGCACCAGCCGGTAGTACGGCGGATAGCCGGTCCGCCTGCGCTGCATCATCTCCTCGCGGTAAAACGACGGGTAGTCGTGCCGGGTGGCATGGACGATGCTGTAGTGCTCCGGCGTGTAGGTCTGGATGACCACATCCCCTTCCAGTTCGTGCCGCCCGGCCCGTCCGCCCACCTGGGTCAGCAGTTGGAACGTCTTTTCCGCCGCGCGGAAATCGGGCAGGTGCAGCGACGTGTCCGCCGCGATGACGCCGACCAGCGTCACGCGGGGAAAGTCCAGCCCCTTGGCAATCATTTGCGTACCCAGCAGCACGTCCCCCTGCCCGGTGCGAAACTTGTGCAGAAGCTCCTCGTGCGCCCCTTTGCGGGAGGTGGTGTCCACGTCCATGCGGATGACGCGGATGCCCGGGAACAGCCGGGCCAGCTCCGCCTCCACTTTTTGCGTGCCCGTCCCGAAAAAGCGGATGTGCTCGCTCTGACACTCCGGACAGTGGGCGGGCTGCACGATCGTATAGCCGCAGTAGTGGCAGCGGGCGGTGTGGTTGGTCTTGTGGTACGTCAGCGAAATGTCGCAGTGCACGCAGCGGAGCGTGTAGCCGCAGGAGCGGCACATGACAAAAGTGGAAAAGCCGCGCCGGTTCAAAAACAGCACCATCTGCTCCTGTTTGGCCAGCCTGTCGCCGATCATCTCGTACAGCAGGCGGCTGAACATCGACCGGTTCTCCGCGCGCAGTTCTTCCCGCATGTCGACGACGTGGACGCGCGGCAGCGGCCGGCTGCCGACCCGCTCCGGCATCTCCAGGAGCGTGTAGCGGCCGCGGGCAGCCAGCGCGTACGTCTCCAGGGAAGGCGTGGCGCTGCCCATCAGCACCACGGCGCCGTTTTCCCGCGCCCGCCAAAGCGCCACCTCCCGCGCGTGGTAGCGCGGCGTCTCCTCCTGTTTGTAGGAACTCTCGTGCTCCTCGTCGATCACGATCAGCCCGACGTTTTGAAACGGGGCAAAGACGGCCGAGCGCGCCCCCACCACCACTTTTACCTGCCGGCGGATGATTTTGCGCCACTCGTCGTACCGCTCTCCCTGGGAAAGCGCGCTGTGCAGCACGGCCACGTCGGCCCCGAACCGCGCCTTGAACCGTTCCACCATCTGCGGCGTCAAGCTGATCTCGGGAACGAGAAAAATCGCCTCCCGCCCCGCGGCCAGCGTCCGTTCGATCGCTTCCAGGTACACTTCGGTCTTGCCGCTGCCGGTCACCCCGTGCAGCAAAAACGCGCCGTACGCGCCCGCTTCGATCTGATCGCAAATCGGCTTCAGCGCCGCCTCCTGCTGCGGGGTGAAGGACGGCTTTTCACCGCCGGCAAAGCGCTTGTGCGCATACGGGTCGCGGTAGACCTCCACCTGCTCGATCGCGACCCAGCCCCGCTGCTCCAGACTTTTCAACGGGGAGCGGGTGATGCCCAGCTCGTCTCGCAGCGTCTGCACGGAAAACGACTGCCCCTCGTGCGCGGCAAACAGCTCCAGCACCCGCCGCATCTGCTCCGCCCGCGCCGGCAGGGAGCGGATCGCGGAAGCCAGCTCCGCTCCCTCCAGCAGGCAGCGGACAAACGACTGCTGCTTGCGGGTGATCCGGTCCCTCACCTGGTATTCCGTCGCCAACAGACCGCTTGCAATCCACCCCGGCACCAGCATCGCCTCGTCAGGAAAGCGCTTTTCCGCCTCGGCGAGCGGCAGCTGCCGCTTTCGGTACACTTCCCACAGCAGGGCGGACTGTCCGCAGGCCGTCTCATCCAGCAGGTCGGTGGCCGCCAGCCACTTTTCCGATCGGCCCTTCAGCACGGCGGGAATCATCGCCTGCATCGCCGTCACCCACGGACACAAATACTGGCGGGACATCCACTCGCCCAGGCGGATCAGCTCGGCGGTCAGCGGCGGCGTATCGTCCAGCACCTGTTCCACATCCCGAAGCCGTCCGGCCGCGGCCGCCTCCCCCGGCTGATCGGTTACGTCCACCACATACCCCTGCAGCTTCCGGGGGCCAAACGGCACGACCACGCGGCTGCCGACCCGCACCAGCGGACGGAGCCAGGGCGGTATCCGGTAGTCAAACGGGCGGTTGGTGCGGTTGACCGGCACGTCCACCACGATCCGGGCGATCATAACGCGTCAGACAGCGGCCGGTGCGCCATTTTGACCAGGATCGCGTCGAACAGTTTGTCCGCCACGTCCCGCTTGCTCAGCTTTTCCAGCGCCGCCTGCTCCCCTTCCCGCGTCAGCAGCGTGACGATGTTGGTGTCGCTGCCCATGCCCGCGCCTTCCATCAGCACGTCGTTGGCCACGATCATGTCCAGGTTTTTCCGCTCCAGCTTGGCCTTCGCGTGGGCCAGCACGTCCTGCGTCTCGGCCGCAAAGCCGACCACGTACTGGTCCGTCTTCCGCCGGCCCACCTCCTGCAGGATGTCCGGCGCCTTTTCCAGCTCCAGCACCAGCGGGCCGTCTCCTTTTTTCATCTTATGCGCATGGACCGTCTTCGGCCGGTAGTCGGATACCGCCGCCGACTTGATCACGATGTCGGCGTCCGGCAAATACCGCATGACCGCGTCGTACATCTCCTGCACCGATTCCACCGGGACAAACTCGACACCGGCCGGCTTGGGCAGCGACGTCGGCCCGCTGATCAGCACCACGTCCGCCCCTCTGTCCCGCGCCGCTTCCGCGATGGCATATCCCATCTTGCCGGAGGCGTGGTTGGTGATGTAGCGGACCGGGTCGATTTTTTCCCGCGTCGGCCCCGCCGTCACCAGCACCCGTCTGCCGGCGAGGTCGCGGGGGTTCTCCTTCTGTTCGGCAAACAGGCGGATGACCGCTTCGACGATCTCCTCCGGTTCGGCCAACCGCCCTTTGCCGATCCAGCCGCATGCCAGCAAGCCTTCGCCCGGCTCGACGAAGCGACAGCCGTACTCCGCCAGCCGCCGCATGTTGGCCGTCACCGCGGGATGGCCGTACATGTTGACGTTCATCGCCGGAGCCAGCATCACCGGCGCTTTGGTGGCGAGAACGGTCGTCGTCAGCATGTCGTCGGCGATGCCGTTCGCCATTTTGCCGATGACGTTGGCCGTGGCGGGGGCGATCAGCACGAGGTCGGCCCGGTCGGCCAGCTCGATGTGGCTGATCACCGCGGGGTCCGGCTCCTGAAACATGTCGGTGTACACCTGCTGGTGGGAGAGCGCCTGAAAGGTGAGCGGCTGCACAAACTGCATGGCGCTCGCCGTCAGGATGACGTGTACCTGCGCTCCCGCCTGGGTCAGCTTGCTGGTCAGCGCCGCCGCCTTGTACGCGGCGATGCCTCCCGAAACGCCCAGCACGATTCGTTTTCCTTGCAGAGGAAGCATGTCTCGGTTGTCCTCCCTTTTTAGTCGGTCTGCCAAACGGCCAGACCGGCGTGGTTGCGTCCGTCACGACGAAAGACCGGTGCCGCTGCGAAAAAAAACAACCTGCGTGAGGTTGTTTGTAAGCAAAAACGCGGTAACAAGGCCGCTCTTATTTGCGGACGTCGGTGTATTCGTAGATGACCTGGTCGGCGATCAGCTCTTCCAGCGCCAGGCCGACGAACTTTTTGGACTTCGGTTTTTCCACCTGGACGGCGCTGTTTTCGCGAAGCTGGCGGGCCCGTTTGGACGCGATGGTGACCAGGGTGTACTTGCTTTCCACTTTTTCGGTCAGTTTGTCAATCGACGGATACAGCATGGATTATTTGACCTCCTCAAGCCATTTGCGGTACTTGTGAATTTGGCGTTCCTTTTTCAAGTGCTCGGCGGTGATGATCGACCGGATGCGTTCGCAGGCGCAGTCGATCACGTCGTTGACCACCACGTAGTCGTACTGATCCATCAGCTCGATCTCCTGGCGGGCCATCTCCATGCGGTGACGGATCGTCTCTTCCGTCTCCGTTCCCCGTCCGACGATCCGGTTTTCCAGTTCGGCCAGATCGGGCGGCGCGAGGAACAGAAAAACCCCCTGGGGAAACTTTTTCTTCACCTGCAGGGCGCCCTGCACCTCGATTTCCAGAATCACGTCGCGCCCTTTTGCCAGCATCTCTTCCACAAACAGGCGCGGCGTACCGTAGTAATTGCCGACGTATTCCGCCCACTCCAGCAGTTCGTCCTGCTCGATCATCCGGCGGAACTCTTCTTTTGTTTTGAAAAAGTAGTTAACCCCTTCCACTTCTCCGGCCCGCGGCGCCCGCGTGGTGGCGGAAACGGAATAGACCAGATCCGGCATGCGCTCGCGAAGCGCTTTGCAGACCGTTCCCTTGCCGACGCCAGACGGCCCCGAAAGAACCAAAAGGAGACCGCTATCGCCCATCGTATGTCTTCACTCCTGCCTATTCGTCCGATTCGTCGTCTTTTGTCGTCAGCCGCTGCGCCACGGTTTCCGGCTGGACCGCGGACAGGATGACGTGATCGCTGTCCGTGATGATGACCGCCCGCGTGCGCCTCCCGTACGTCGCGTCCACCAGCATGTTGCGGTCGCGCGCTTCCTGGATGATCCGCTTGATCGGCGCTGATTCGGGACTGACGATGGATATGATGCGGTTGGCGTTGACGATGTTGCCAAACCCGATATTGATCAGCTTGATTGCCATGACGGCCCCGTCCATCCTTTCATCGCTACTCGATGTTCTGAACCTGCTCTCTCATTTTTTCCAGTTCCGTCTTGATCTCGACGGCCAATCGCTGGATGGGCAGGTGATTGGCCTTGGAAGCGATCGTGTTGGCTTCCCGGTTCATCTCCTGCAGTAGAAAGTCCAGCTTGCGCCCGACCGCTTCTTCCCTGCCCAACTGTTCCGCAAACTGGGAGCAGTGGCTTGTAAGACGGGTCACCTCTTCACTGATGTCGGAACGGTCGGCCAAAAAGGCCGCTTCCTGCGCAAGGCGCTGCGCGTCCAGTTCAAACGGAGCAGTTTCGGCCCATTCGGCCATGCGCTGATGCAGACGGCTGCGGTACTCGTCGACGACCAGCGGCGCCATTTGTCCGATTTCCTGTGTCCAGGCGGTGATCCGGGCAAGCCGCTGTTCCAAATCCGCCTGAAGCTGCAGCCCTTCCTTCCGCTTCATGGACAGCAAGTCTTCCGCCGCTTCCCGGCACGCCGCAAGCAGCCACTCGGCCGCCTGCTCGGCGTCCGCTTCCGCCACGTCCCGGTTTTGCACCACACCAGGCAGGAGCAGCAAGTCCTTGGCGGTTAACGGCGACTGCAGCGAAAAGCGCTCGTTCATCTCCCGCGCCGCCGACACGTACTGCTCCGCGACGGCCCAGTCGATGGCAATTCCCTGCCCCGTCAGGCCGCCGGCATCCACGGTGACGGCCACATCGACGCGGCCTCGCCGGACGTATTGGCCCACAAGCTTGCGCACCGGCTCCTCAAGCATGCCCCAGGCCTTGGGCAAGCGAACAAGGATTTCGCAGAAACGATGGTTCACCGCGCGCATCTCCACAGTGAGCCGCAGCGAACCGTACATCCCTTCTCTTCGGCCGTACCCGGTCATGCTTCGGACCATGGTTCTCACTTCCATAGACGTAAAATCGTTAATTTATTATAGGAGACAACTCTTGACAGTGTCAACCGAAGCCGGGGCGGGGACAAGCCGATTCCGCCGTGGTGCGCTTTGTGATACACTGTCACTGACGCTTTTGAGACAGGCGCGAAAGTGGATTCGTGCAGGATTTCTGCACACGTGAGGTGAGCACTTGTGGCATTTGACGGAATTGTAACCCGTGCCGTCGTGCGGGAATTGCAAAAACTGGCGGGCGGACGGATCGCCAAAATCCATCAGCCCCATCACAGCGATATCGTCATGCAGATCCGGGCGCAGGGGGAGACGGTAAAGCTGCTGCTTTCCGCCAATCCGACCTATCCCCGGCTGCATGTGACCACCGAAGAGTTTACCAATCCGCAGGAAGCCCCGATGTTTTGCATGCTGCTCCGAAAGCACTGCGAAGGCGGGCTGATCGAGGCAATCGAACAGGTGGACATGGAGCGGATCGTCCACATCGACATTCGCACCCGCGACGAACTGGGAGACACGGCGCGGCGGCGGATCGTCATGGAAATCATGGGCAAGCACAGCAACATCATCCTGCTCGATCCGGCCAGCGGCACCATCCTGGACAGCGCCGTGCACGTGACCCCGGCGATCAGCCAATACCGGCAGGTCCTGCCCGGCCGTCCGTACGTCTCCCCGCCCAACCAGGAGAAGCGGGACCCGCTTGTCGTTACGGAACAGGCGTTCATCACGGCGATCGACTGGAACGGCGGTCGGCTGGACCGACAGTTAGTGGACGCCTTCACCGGGATCAGTCCCCTTTTGGCGAAAGAGATCGTCCACCGGGCGGGCCTGCCGACGCGGGAAGCGTTGTGGCGCGCCTTTTCTTCCGTGATGGAAGCGGTCAGACAGCACCGCTATGCGCCGATGATCGCAGAAGGCCGGGAGAAAACGCAGTTTCACGTGGTGGAACTGACCCATCTGACGGACGCCGCCACGACCTCCTTTTCCTCCGCAAGCGAATGCCTGCAGGCGTTTTACGCCGTCAAGGCGCAGCGGGACACGGTCAAGCAGAAGGTGCACGACCTGATCCGCATCGTCACCAGCGAACGGAACAAAAACGAGAAGAAAATCGAAAAGCTGGAGCAGACCTTGGCGGAAGCGAAGGATGCGGAGATTTTCCGGCTGTACGGCGAACTGATCACCGCCCACATGCACCAGCTCAAGCGGGGCGATACCCTCCTGGAGGCGGTCAACTGGTACGACGAAGCGGGCGGCACAGTGACCATTCCGCTCGACCCGTTGAAGACGCCGTCGGAAAATCTGCAGGCGTACTACAAACGCTACAACAAGGCCAAAAACAGCCTGCAGATCGTGGAAGACCAAATCCGGCAGGCGCGCGAAGAGATCGTCTATCTGGACGGCCTGCTCGTCCAGTTGGAGCACGCCTCGCTGCAGGAAGCAGAAGAAATCCGCGAAGAGCTGGCGGAACAGGGGTACGTGCGCAGCCGGCAGAAACGGGCGAACAAAAAGAAAAAGGACGCCCGCCCCGAACTGGACGCCTACACGTCCAGCGACGGCACGGAGATTCTCGTGGGCAAGAACAACAAGCAAAACGACTACCTGACCAACAAGCTGGCCGCGCCTCACGACACGTGGCTGCACACCAAGGAGATCCCCGGTTCCCACGTCGTCATCCGCTCCCGCCAGGTCTCGGAACAAACCCTGCGGGAAGCGGCCGTCCTCGCCGCTTACTACAGCAAGGCGCAGCACGGCAGCCAGGTGCCGGTCGACTACACGCTGGTCAAGCACGTGAAAAAACCGAGCGGCGCCAAGCCCGGCTTCGTCATCTACGAACAGCAGCGGACGCTTTACGTCACCCCCGACGAAGCGCTGGTCCGCCGGCTGAAGGCGAACAACCGCGCGGCGCATAGCGAGACTAGCTAGGTTCATACTAAGAGCATGAAAGGAGGGTTCGTTCTTGAACATCCTGCTCAAGCTCTTGGTAAACGGCATCATCGCGGTGCCGGGGCTGCTGTGGTCGGGAACGTCGCTTTCGTTTGCGCTGGTCACCAGCGCCGTCGTCAGCCTGGTGGCCTACGGGCTGGGTGATGCCGTCATCCTGCCGCGGACCAACAATACATTCGCCAGCACGGCCGATTTCGCGCTTGTGTTTTCCCTGTTCTGGCTGGCCGCGTTTGTGTTTGCGCAGCCCTTTCGGCTGTCCGGACTGTTTTTGACGGCCTTTGCCATTTCCGTTGCGGAATACTTTTTTCACGACTATTTGCAGCGACACGGGGTCCATCACACCAAGCACCCCGGCTGACGCCCCACCATTGACATGCGAAGGAGGATCGGGATGAACGTCATCGGGATCATCCAGACAGATTTGAACGAGTTTAACGTTCTGTTTGTACCGGACCAGAACAGCGGCCAGAACGGAGCACAACAGGGTCAGCAGGGCCAGCAGAGTCAGCAGGGCCAGCAGAACCAGGCCAGTCAGGACAACGACTCCCTGTTTCTCGATTTCCTGGAGGACCAGACTGGCGGACAGAATCAGGGGGCAGCCGGAAATCAGCAGAGCGGTCCGCAGGAGATGACCGTCCGGATCAAAGGCATTCCGGAGGGGCAGAAAGCGAACTTTTTGCAGATGTACCAGATCCTTCAGGACGCCAAGGACACCCGTGATCTGGAACAGTCGCTGACCATCGTCAACCAGGGAGACCCGCAGCAGAATCAGGGAGCGGGCGGCTCCGGCGGACAGCAATAAGCCCGATCCCCACAGGACCGGGTGCTCGAAGGAACCGCGACGCCGCCGGCAAACACCCCGGCCCGCTGCCTGCCAGGAAACCCTTCCGGCCCATTCCAGTCGGACACGCGGTTTCTTTTACGGGCAGCAGGACTTCCTTGTGGATCACGCAAAAAACCTGGAACGGTAACGTCCCAGGTTTTTTCGTGATCGAATCGTATATGTCCAGCTACTGCCGTTTTCCAAAGGAAAAGCCCCCGCTCTGCCGTCCGGCCTCATGTTTCTGTAACCTGCTCTCACACAGGTGGGTGACCCGTCCGCGTTTCTGCCTTCCCATGCGTCCCAAGACGGGAGGTGGGCCTGACATACGGCGCGAAGTTCTGTCTCCCTCGAAACACTCATAAGGTTAGAAACATTCGTGGCCTCACGTACATCGCAGGATCTTTACATTTCTAACTCTACCACAGATGGCTTCACTTCTCAACGGATAATCTTTCACCTTTTGCATATTCGCCGAAAGACTTGGTTGCGCCGTGCACGATGCCGTTCTTTCAGGCAGAGCGGCCATGTGCAGGAACGCTGCTGATTATTGATGGGACCAAACGAATGTCCTATCATTTATTTAGGAGAAAAACGCGTTGGGAGGTTTTTCACAAGACGCGCATCAAAGAAGGAGGATTCCATGCGCAAAAAGGTGGAAAAAACGTTATTCGGGTTATGGGCAGGTGAATTATTCGCTGTTGTTTGTTTTGCCTTGCTGTGGTTGATCTATGCACAACAGTTTAAGTGGGCAAAACCCTATGTAACGTCATGGCCGTCTGTCTATGCGTTTGCCTTGCTGGAATTTATCTTGCTTCAAGGAAGTTATTATTGGTTTGTAAAATGGAAACAAGTGCGGCGAGGCTGTTTCTCCCATTTGCCTGATCGTCACCTTCGACTTTTCCATGTCTTCAAAAGAATCAACCTTTTCCTGATTGCGATCGGACTGCTGTTCTTGATTTATCAATGGAAGGTTTTTTCCGTTGATTTTTATTGGTTTGTCTTTCTCTACGTGTTTGCCATTCTTGAATATATCAATTACTACCACGTGCGGCTGTCCTATCAAACCATAGACGAAATAAAAGATTTCCTCCGTCAACGGGGATTCCGGCGTTCGAAACTGGCAAGTGAATGGAAAACCCGCTCATGATGTGATCCGGAGTTTTCGCTCGACATGATTATACCCTCGCCTCTCTGTTCGGGCGGACGCCGCGCATCAACCGGATAGGAACGGGACAAACGGGTCATGCTACAAACAAAACCCACCCGTATGGAGGCATCACGCGATGAAAAAGAACGTGTTTCGTGCGTGGTTGATCGTCTGCTGGCTGGGATGCGTCTCTGCGCTTCCCCCGGCCGCCGGTGCCGCCGGCATTCCGCCAGCGCCAAAGAGCCAACAGGGGTACGGCAACGATGCGTTCCGCAATATCACGGTCAGCAAGACCGACGCCCGCCAATACGTCGTCAAGGGAGAAGCCCGCGTCTTCGAAGGCAATGTCCGCTACGTGGTCACGGACGGGGCAACCACCCTGATCAACAGTTTCGTCACCGCCAGCCGCGGCGGCCTGGCATGGGGCTCCTATGAACTCAACCTGAACCTGCCCGGCAGCAAGCAGCCGCTGACCTTGATTCTGTTTGAAGAAATCGCGCAGACGGGCGCCCGCCGGCACGAACTGAAAATTCCGCTTCCCTGACGAAAAAAACGCCGAGGCTTCGGCGTTTCTTCACGTTCGCTTCTGTTTGGCCTGAACCAGCGATTCAAACGTGGGATGCATGATCAACGCGGGCTGCTGCTCCTTTTCCCAGGCCAGCGACTGCGCCAGATTCATCTCCAGGCAAGCGGTCAAACCCGCTTTGGTGACGGCCAGCGCATGACGGGGCAAACGGCGGAGGGCACTGATCAACTGCTGCGCCTCCTGCTCGATCTCGGCCGCATCCACGGCTTTGTAAATCAAGCCGATCCGCTCCGCTTCACTGCCGGAAATCTTTTCGCCGAGCAGCGCCAATCGTTTGGCCTGGGCCATGCCAACCAGGCGCGGCAGCAGATAGGTGCCGCCGAAATCGGTGGTCAGGCCGATCTGGACAAACGGCTCCTGCAGCACGGCTTCCCGGGCGGCGATGACAAAGTCGGCGTGAAGCGCCAGATTGAGGCCCGCCCCTACCGCCGCCCCTTCGATCAGGGCGATGACCGGCTTGGGCATGTGATGGAGCTGCGTCAGAAACGCGTTGATCACCGTCAGCGACTCGTCCGCCTGGGCGGGGTCGCGCAGCGCTCCCAGTATGCTCAAATCGGCCCCCGAGCAGAAATTGCCACCGGCGCCGCGCAGAAGCACCACGTCGGCAGCCGGTTCAGCGGCGGCCCGGGCGATCGCGTCCCTCAGCAGCGAAAACATCTCCAGCGTCAGCGCGTTCAGCACCCGCGGACGATTGAGCGTGATCGTCCAGACGCCCTCCCGCAGGTCGGTTTGGATCGGCAAGTCTTGTCTGTGTTCCATCACGGGTTTTCTCCTTTCGTTACGAGGTAGGCGGGATGACGCCTTCCTGTTCCAAGCGGGCCAATTCGTCATCCGTCAGGTTCAGCTTGGCTTTCAGCACGTCGCGGGTGTCTCCCCCGCAGCGTGGAGGAGGCATCATGCCGTCCAGCGGGCGGGTTCGTTCCACGCGCACCTGCAGCGTCTCTCCATCGGTTCCGTATGGCAGGGTAAAGGCGACTTCCCGGCTGGCGACATACGCGCTGCCGCTCCAGGTGTCCATCTCCTCCACGGCGGTCAGGCAGCAGTCCACTTCGCTCCCCAGCTCGCTCCACTCCGCCTGTGTCCGAGACAGAAACAGGGTTTTCATTTCCTCAAATACGTCCGGGTGGTCGGCAATCAACGCGCCGTGCAGGGTCTCCCAGTCTTCCCGTCCAACCGCCCGGCAGAAATTGTGCCAGAACTTTTCTTCCAGCGCCGCCAGCGCGACGTACTTGCCATCCGCGCTCTCGTACACCTGGTAGGCCAGCATTCCCTTCAGGAATTGGCCCATCGCCTTCGCCTGCCCGTCATGGGCGAGCAGGGCATGCAGTCCCATCCAGGAGGAGAGCACGTCCACCGAGGCGACGTCCAGGTAGGCGCCCTGTCCGTGTCGGCATTGCCGAACCAGCGCCGCACAAATTTGCTCGGCTGCGTACAGGCCCACGGCGTAATCGGCGATCGGCACTTCCGGGGGGACCGGCCTGCCTTCGCTGTCGCGAATCGCTGACAACAACCCGCTGATCGCCTGGTAGTTGAGGTCGTGGCCGCCCAACTGGTGCATGTCCCCCGTCTGGCCGTATCCGGTAACCGAGCAGTACACCAGCGAAGGATGGACAGCAGACAAGCTGTCGTAGTCCAGACCGAGGTGGCGCATCACGCCCGGACGGAAGCTCTCCACCACCACGTCGGCACGGCTGGCCAGGTCAAAAGCCAAGGCCCTGCCCGCTTCGGTATGCAAGTTCAGCGCGACGCTCCGCTTGTTGCGATTGGAGCTTAAAAACAGCGCGCCCGTCTCCCCGATCCGCGGCCCCAGCGAACGGCCAGGATCTCCCCCGGGATGGGCTTCCACCTTGATCACTTCTGCCCCCAGGTCGGCCAGCCTCATTGTGCAATATGGCCCGGGAAGATGGCGTGAAAAATCGACAACCGTGATCCCTGTCAACATGCGGTTACCACCCCTTTCCACCCTTGTCCATGTTTTGGTATTTCGTGATGGGCGGGCCGCATTCCTTCATTGTCAGAAAAATGCCAACACGATTACAGCCGTCCAAATAACGAACGGCTGTTGCTAGGTGATAAAGCGCAGTGTGAGCGGATAGCGATAGGGTATGCCGTCATTGGCTCTGATCGCCGCCAAGATGACGGCCACCACCCAAAAGACGAACAGGGCGAACAAGAGCAGGACGCCAATAAACAGGAAAATCAGCAGCATGCTGATCGCACCGTAGATCGTGACGCTGATGGCAAAGTTGAGCGCCTCTTTCCCTTGGCTGTCGACAAACGCTCCCTCTTCCCGCTTGATCAGCCAGACAATCAGCGGCCCCAGCACATTCCCCAGCGGGATGACCAATCCGGCAAACGCAGCGAGATGAGCAGCGATCGCCCATATCCGCTCCTGTTTGCCGGGCCGTTCCTGATTCATGAAGAACGCCTCCCTGTTTTTTCCTTCTCCCTTCCAAATGTACGGCAGACCTCCCGAAAACTTGCGGAGAGAAAAAAAGCACCCCTGGAAGAGGCGCTTTTTTTCGCGTTAGTAATGGCTGTCGTACCCGTAATGAGACATCGACGAGGATCCGTACCCGCCGTATCCTTTCCCGTGGTGCTCTTTCCTGTAGTGGTGGCAATCGTACTTGTAGACAGGTTCGTAGTAACATTTTTTCTTGTAGTACTTCTTCTTACAGCATTTTTTGTAATGGCATTTGTGCCCGTGAGACTTATGGCATCCGCAGCTCATGACCTCACCCCCCTTGAGTTGGTACAGTTACATGCTATGTCGAAGGGGGGATATCGGCATGGTACACTTGTCTAAAATGCACACAAAATAAACGGATATCCATGTGGGTCGTTACTGCGTGACAATTTTCCGCAGTTCGTTGATTCCGTGATGATCGGGTATTTCCTGAAACTCCTTTACCTTGGGCAAGGTCAACAGATGCGGACGGGTCATGTAGCCCGGTTTGGAGATGTAGACCACGTCACAGTTGGCAATCAGCTCAAACACGTCGGGGTGGTTGGCCTCGATCGTCCGCAGGTCCAGATGGGTGATCCCGGCGTTGTACAAGTCGTCGATCATTCCCTCCGCTCCCCGGATGGTGGCGCAGATCAAGCCCACCTTGGTGTGGCGGGGGTACGCTTCCAGTGCGGGAATGACGATGGTCGGGTCGGGGATGAAGTCCAGGCTGACCACCGGAGGCGCTTCCCGCGGGAGCGCCTGCTTTATTTTCAGATTGACGCTGGGATGGGTGACAATCGCCTTGTACTGCTGCAAAAAGCCGGCGTCCTCTTCCAGCCGCTCCCAAAATTCATCAAACGTGCGCCCCTCCACCATCGCGCTCGGCAGGTGATACTGCACCAGCCGCAGATACTCGGCCAGCTCCAGTTCCGTAAAGCGGAGAAACAGCACGGGGGACTGGTTGATCTCCTGCATGACGGCGGACAAGACGCGCGTAAACTCGTCCATCGAATACCCCATCGCTTTTACCTTGTGCAGCGTCTCCTTGGCCAATAGCGCTAGGTGGGCGGGGTTGCGGGTTAACAGGGGGTCGTTCACCACGTTGCTCACAATCGTCCCCCGTCCCTGTCGGGAGTCGACCAGTCCCTCCTGCTGCAGGCGCAGGTAGACGCTGCGCACCGTGTTGTAGTTCACCTTGAGATGGGCGGCCAACTGCCGCACAGTCGGAAGCTGTGTGTGCGGCGGCAGTTCCCCGCTGCGGATGAAGGCGGCGATTTGCTGATACAGTTGTTCGTGGTACGAGATGTTGGAATCTTTTTGCAGAGACAGACGATGCACGGTACAACCCCCCGGAATTGTGGTGTTCCTATCGTAAATCAATTCTGAATCGAGCGTCAATAGAGACACAGGGGTTGAACCCGCCCCTCGGGGAGATACTAAACGGGACACTACATGGGAAGAAAGCGGGGTGACCCTTATGGGCGAGCGCAGCCGTTTTCGCGAAGGCGACAAGTCCCCGAAAAACGCGGTCTACATGGAAATCGGGGAGTCCGGCGCCAGCGTGCAGGACCCGATGATCATCGAGCTGGGCAGAGGGGACAAGTTTCCCCCCACCCGCAACAAGAACCGCGTCTGGACACAAAAGTAGCCGATTGTCACGGACAAAGGGGAAAACGCGGCTCCGCCACGCGATGGGGCGGAGCCTGCCATTCCCTTTGCCTTGGGAGAACCCCCCCGCCAGCGGCTGGGGTTGGCCTCGTTTTACTCCTCTTCGTCCTCGCCGTCCTCTTCGTCGCCTTTCAGGTAGATGATCGTAACCCCCAGGCTTTCCAGGAGCTGCAGCACTTCCCGGTTCAGCTCCTCGTCCCGCAGCAGCCCCAGGCTCTCCACCAGTTCCAGCTCTTCCAGATCGCCCGATTCGGCATCCTCGATCAGTTCGATTACTTCCGTCATCTCCCTTTCCTGCAGAATGGAGAGAAGTTCCTCTTTGGTCATTCTGTTATCTGCACCTCGTTTTCTGCTTGCTTGTTCCTTTATAATAGTACATGGATGAATCGGAAAACAAAAGAGCGAGGAGCCAGTCATGTACCCGCACCCCTACCTGGAATACCTGGTTCAGTTCCACGCCGAACGGGACTACTTCGAATGTCACGAGATTTTGGAGGAGTATTGGAAAAGCGAGGCCGGACAGCGCAGCCCCGTCTGGGTCGGGCTGATTCAGATCGCCGTCGGGCTGTATCACCACCGCAGGGGGAATCGGGCCGGCGCCGTCAAAATGATGAACAGCGCCCTCCGCCTGCTGCGGCAGCAGCAGGATGCTCTCAGCCGTCTCGGTCTGGACCCCGCCGCCCTGCTTCAACTCCTCGCCGCCGTCGTCGCCGAGATGGAGGCGGGCGCTCCGTACCGCAGCATCTCGCTGCCGATCGCCGATCCGGAGCTGCGCCGACGTGTGCAGCAGATGTGCGCGGAACGGGGGCTGCCATGTGAACGGCCAAGCGACATGGCCAACCGGTATCTCCTGCACAAGCACACCTTGCGCGACCGCAGCGGCGTCATCGCCGAGCGGGCCCGCCAGCTCTCGCTTCGGGAACAGCGGAAACCGAACGGCTAATCGCGACGATCCCGCCGTCGTTTTCAGCCCGCGTACACCCAGATGACCAGCGCGAGAACGATGCCGAAGTCGGCCAGCATGTGGCTGAACCACGTGGCGTACACGGCGGGAAAGATACCCTTGAGCCACCCCCAGAGAACGCCGACCGCCAGCACCATGAGCGTAATCCACACGCCCCACCGCCAGCCGAACAGGACGGTGGCCACCAGCAGATGATACAGGCAAAAAAAGAGGCTGCTGAGAAGCACAGCAGCAAAGCGGGACATTGCGGCCAGCAGCCGCTCCAGGACGAACCCGCGCCAAAACAGCTCTTCCAACAGCGAATTGACGACGGCCATGTACAGCGAAAACCACCAGACCGCCTGCTGGGTGAGTCCCCATCGTTCCAGCACGGCGCGGATTTCTTCCGGCTGCACGCCGGAGGCAAAGAGCAGCCGGATGCCGGCGAGAATTCCCGTCAGCATGAGCGCTCCCGCAGCCAGACCCCAGACCGCCCCCTGTTTGTCAAAGGGGAGCCACGCACGCCGCCAATCGTCGGCCAATCCCCCTTCCCACCATCCGTGAAGCAGGGGAATGCCGAGGCAGACCAGCAGATGAAACGAGACAAACGTGGCAGCCAGGCTCTCCCTTTCTACCAATCCGTAAAAAACAGCCAACGTTGCGATAAAGCCGTAGCCGATCAACAGCAAGAGCGAGCGTTTCCGCTTCATGAAAAAACTCCTTACTCCTTATCCGTCTGATGACGGGCTTAGGTTTCCCCATGTGCCGGGAAGGCATACCCAACAGGGAATCATATACAAACGAGTGGGCAAATGGTATACTGTTTGAATCGAATGGATAAAAATGTTTGGATCCAATGGAGAGTGGCTTCCATGTTGTGGCGAAATCGTACGTTTCTCCTGTTGATGACGGGGGAGGTGATCACCGGATCGGGCCTGTGGATCTCCATTATCGCCAACCTGCAGTTCATGCAGCACCTGATCCCGTCCGACGCGCTCAAAGGGCTGATCCTCATGAGCGGCCTGGTGGTCAGCATCCTGCTGTCGCCCAAGGCGGGCGTCGTCATCGACCGTTCCGACAAGCGCAAGATCATGCTGGTATCCAGCCTGGTTCGCTGTCTGAGTCCGGTCTGCATGTTTCCTGCCATCGCGCACGACTCGCTCGGGTGGATGGTCGTTTCCCTGATCATCATGCAGGCGTCCGCCGCCTTTTACTTCCCGACCCTGCAGGCATCGCTGCCCGCCATCCTACCGTCGTCCGAACTGCTCAAAGCGAACAGCGTCTACCTGAATATTTCCACGCTGTCCCGGATCGGCGGGACCGCCATCGGCGGCGTTCTCGTCGCCACGATGGATCTCCGCATGCTCTACGCCCTGTCCGTCGCCGCCTACATCGTCGTGGCGCTGTTGACCCTGCTGCTGCGCATTCCGCCAATCGCCTCCCACAAACGGCAGGAAAAGGTGGAGTTCCGCGAAGTGCTGACGATCACCAAAAAGGATCCCGTCCTGCTCGTCGGGCTGGTGAACATGGGGCTGATCACGCTGTTTCTCGGCGGCATCAATCTGCTGGTGCTCAACTTCAGCGAAATCCAGCGGACGCCCGAAATGATGGGCTGGATCTACGGGGTGGAGGGGACCGGCATTCTGGTGGGCGGACTTCTGGCCAAGCGCTGGATCGGCGGACGCAACCTGATCGTCGCATCCACCGTCCTCTTGTTTTTCTTCGCCCTCGCCCAGTACGGGATGTCGTTTGCGGAAAGCCGGATCATGGTGCTGGGCTCGTTTGCCTTGTTCGGCATGACCGTCGCCTTTTTCTTCCCGGTCACCACGACCGTGTTTCAGAAGCGGCTGGCGGAGCATCAGCAGGGGCGTTTCTTCTCCTTCCGCAGCATGCTGGACCGCGGCGTTTTCCTGATCGCCCTGGGGACGACCGGCCTCTGCCTGGACCTGCTGGGCATCTCCGGCTACATGCTGGTAATCGCCACCGCCACCCTGCTGACAGCCGTGATCACGCTGTCGTACAGCCTCAAAAGCAGGCTGGACGTGCGGGAGACAGACGAACCGGCGGCGGCGTAGCGGGCCCCGTGAAATGACGGCGGACCGCTTTCCCCTTTACGGCAAAATGGTGTACACTAGAATATCATGGGCCAAGGAGGGACTACTTCCATGCAGATTCTCTCATCCACTGCCCTGGGCATGCTGGTGCCGCTGCTCATGGCGACGGTGGTGATCGTCCTGCGCATGCGCGGGACCAAAAAGCCGGTGTCCGCGCGGCGCATCATCCTGCCGCCCCTGTTCATGTCCACCGGTTTTGCGATGTTTCACTTTCCGGAAACGGCCACTCCGCTCATCTACGACGCCATCGCCTTTTTCGTCGGGATGATCTTCTCCATCCCGCTGATTCTCACGTCCCGCTTCGAAATCGTCGGCCAGGACGTCTATCTGAAACGGTCCCGCGCCTTTTTCGGCATCCTCGTCGCCCTGGTGGTGATTCGC
Source organism: Brevibacillus thermoruber 423 (assembly GCF_000454065.1). Classification (GTDB taxonomy): domain Bacteria; phylum Bacillota; class Bacilli; order Brevibacillales; family Brevibacillaceae; genus Brevibacillus; species Brevibacillus thermoruber. Next base: position 331,191 of record NZ_KE695652.1, on the reverse strand, counting down.
TTTGCCATGAAACTGTGGGTAAACGATTCGCTGACAACCATGCAAACGGCCGGACTGTTCTTCGTCCTCGCCTACGGCATGATCGTTCCGTGGCGGCTGGCGATGCTGTACATGTACCGCCAATTGGTCAAAAAGACGGTGCGAACCTGACAAACGAAAGAGCAGAGCCTCTGTCTCGAGGCTTCTGCTCTTTTTTGTCCTGCTGCCCCCAAGAAAAAAGCCTCCGCTGCGGCCGATCCCGGCCGTCGGAGGGAGGTGATGCTCTCGGTTCGTCAGGCTAGCGGTTGGCTCTCACCGGCTCGCCGCGGAGGGCGGCTTCTTTTCGCTGCCCGCGCCGGAAAAACGGAAGGCCCAAGAGCGTAATGGCGAGGGCCGCCAGCGTATTCCCCGGATTGGTGAGCAGCGTGCTCGCGAGGATATAGAGCGAACCAGCGATGGCGAACAGCGGCACTATCGGATAGAGCGGCACGCTGTAAGCGCGTGGCCGTCCCCCCTGACGTCTGCGCAGGATGAATAGAGCGACGAACGCCAGGATGTAAAACAGGTACACGGAGAAAATGGCCAGCTCGGACAAGTGGTCGGGATTGCTCACCACCATCAGGATCACAGCGATCACGGCTTGCGATAAAATGGCGGCCACCGGCGTGCCGTAGGCGGCGTGGATGCGGGAGAGCCAGCGGGAGCCAGGAAGATGGCCGCGCTCTGCCATCGCGAACGGCACGCGGGGAAACGCCAGGATTTTGCCGTTGAGGCAGCCAAAGATGGAGACGAGAATCCCGACGCTGATCAGCCTGCCGCCCCATTCGCCGAACAAGTGCGACGCCGCCGCCCCTGCGGCGTTTTCCCCCAGGCGCACAATCTCGGATGCGGGCAATAGATGGAGCAGGGCCACGTTGACCGACAGATACGCCAGTGTCACCACGAGCAGGCCGCCGATGATGGCGCGCGGCAGCACTTTGGCGGGATTTTTCATCTCTCCCGCCATGAAGCCGACCAGCATCCAGCCGTCATAGGCCCACAGCGTGGCCAGCACAGCCGCCCCAAAGCTGATCTCGGTGGTCACTCCGCTGTCGGCCCCCCATATCTGACCGTTTCCTTTCCACATTCCAAACACGGCGATCAGCGCGATCGGCACCAGCTTGCCGAGGGTGGCCGCCGTTTGGACGAAGCCCCCGTACCGGGTGCCCAGGCTGTTGACGACGGCCAAGAGGAGCACCGTACCGACCGCGATCGGCAGCTTCCATGCAGCCCCCCAGCCAAACAGGTGGACGAGCAGCGAACCGAAATACAAGCCCAGCGCGCCGATTACCTCCGGACCGTAAATGACCGACTGCACCCATCCGGCGAGAAAGCCCCACACCTTTCCGTACACTTCTTCCAGATAGACGTACAGCCCCCCTGTCTTGGGGATTTGTGTTCCCACCTCGGCGATGGTCAACCCGCTCGCCAGCGTGATCAATCCTCCCACTATCCACGCCCACAGTGCCAGCGTGGAGTCGCCGGCGTATTCAATGACCTTGCCCGGCTTCATGAAAATGCCGGAGCCGATAACGGTCCCGATCACCAGCGATGTAGCCAACGTCAAACCTACTTCTTTTTGCAGCGAACGATGCTGTACCTCCACGTTGTTCCCCCTAACTGTTCGGCTATTTACTAACAATCTAAACAAATGATAGCACGAACGTACGGGATTAACTCTTTTTTGCAATTTTACAAAAAAAGAAAGAAGAGCCGCCCGGGCTCTTCCAGATTGATGACATACCGGGGATGTCCGCGTGCGTGAAGCGTTGCAGCCTGTAGGGAGCACGCACCTGCTTTCCGGCTTGATTCACCACACATACCACCCACCGTACAGCTCGTGGCGAATCTCTCCGCTCCCGCCGGCGAACCGGACGAAAAACGGCCTCTCTCCGCGGGCCAGCAGCGCGTCGCGGGCCAATCCCTCCCCCAACGGCTGGCACAGCACGACAGCCCCGCCGGAAAACGCAAGCGTCCGGCAGCGGGCGTTTAGCCCTTCATCGACGAAGGCGGCCGCCGCCTCCAGGCCGAACCACCGCCGCCAGCGTTCCGCCGCTTCGTCCGCGTCTTCCGCCGCCAAGCAGACGCATTTGAGGGCGTGCGCTCCATTTGGGTGCGGAGCAATGACGCCCCGGCGGGTGAGATCGTCCCGCCGCTCGTCGTCGCTCTGCTCCCACTGGATCAGAAACGGCACACGCCCCCTCTCCTCCGGCGTCTCCGCAAACAGCATCTGCCAGCGGATCACCGTGCCGTCCTCCCGCTTCCTGCTGCCCGGCAGCGGACCGGTCACCTTCATCCCGCGCTCGTGAAAATGCTCCGCCCAGCGTTCAATGTCGCGCGTCCGCAGGGCGATTTGCCCCATGCCCTCGCCCACTGCCGCGTCCTGAACCAACTGCCGGACCAGCGGATTGTCAGACCGCTCGGCCACCTCCGGGTATTCCACGGCCAGAAATTCCACGTAGGCAAGCCCGAAGTAACTGAGGCTGTTGCAAGTCCCCCAGGCCTCGTGCCGGCCGCCCGCCAGCGCGTGAAATCCTTCCTTTTGTAAGCGCTCCGCCGCCTCGACGGGCGGACGGCGGAGAAAGTGAACCAGATGATCAAATGCCAGTTCCATGCGCTCCCGCCTTTCCAAATGGTTTCGTTACCTCACGTCCAGCAGAGTGAACCCCGATCGCGGAGCGTTTTGCCCGGACAGCGCTGTGCTGCGGCGGATTGCTCCTACAGCGTGACGGTCGTCCCTGCTCCCAGCCGTTTCGCCTTTTCGTAGACGGCGCAGGCCACCATCGTATCCAGGGAGGCAATCCCCACGGATTTGTACAGGGTGATTTCCTCATCCGTCTCCCGCCCCGGTTTTTGGCCGGTGACCAGTTCGCCGATTTCGCCGTACAGCCGGTCGATCGACCACTCTCCCCGCTGAATCGGCTTGATCAGATCGCCCGCTTCGTGCAGGGCCCCTTCCTTGGTGTCCACCACTACTTTCCCGCTACGGTTCAACGTCACGGCGTCAAATTCCTGCATGTGCGGCTGATAGGCGCCGATCGCGTTGACGTGGGTACCGGGGCGCAGGATGCCGCCGTCAAACAGCGGCTCGGTCGCCTTGGTGCTCAACACCACGATGTCGGCGGCGGACACGGCCTCGCCGGCGTCGTTGACACATGTGATGCTGCCCTTCCACTCCGGGTAGAGGGCGCGAATCCGGGCGGCAAGCTGCTCCGCGCGCGCCCGCGTCCGGTTGTACAGCCAAAGCCGCTCGATCGGCCGGACCGCCATGATCGCCTGCACCTGCCCCAGCGCCTGGGCGCCGCATCCCAGCACGGCGCAGCTCTTGGCATCTTGGCGCGCCAGCAGCCTGGTCGCCACGCCGCTGCTCGCGCCGGTGCGCAGCACGGTCAGGCAGGTTGCGTCCATCAGCGCCACATGCCGTCCGCTCTTCGCCTCCGTCAGCAGCGTGATCCCCTGCAGGGACGGCAGCCCTTTTTCCGCGTTTTGCGGAAAGATGCTGACCACTTTCACCGCCGTGTATTCGACGGCCTCCACGTACGACGGCATGTACAGCGTCGTCGCCGCCCGCTTTTCGTGGGCGACAGCGGTGCGAACCGGTGTGACCGTGCCGCCCGCCGCCTCGCACCGAAACGCCTCCTCCACGTCCCGCAGGCACTCTTCCATCGTGTACAGCTCGCGAATCTCTTCCTGGGACAAAACCAGCATGACCATCCCGCCTTTCCTCACATGCCCGCTCACAAGCTCGCGTCTTTCGTCTCCCGCGCCGCGCCGATGGCCGCGAGCGAAATAAGCCCGGTCAGGATGATGTACAGGGCGACCGGCACCCACGAGTTGGCAAACGCGTCAAGCAGCCAGGTGGCAATCAGCGGAGCCGTGCCGCCGGCGATGGCCGCCCCCAACTGGTAGCCGAGCGTCACGCCGGTGTAGCGCACTTCGGTGCTGAAAATCTCTGAAAACAGCGTTCCCAGAACAGCCGTCACCGGCGCCCAGAGAATCCCCAGCCCGATCACCGTGGCCGCCGTCAGCCAAAACGACGACTTGAGCGACAGCAGATAAAAGTACGGAAACGCAAACAGCATGATCGCCACGGTGCCGCCGATGTAGAGCGGTTTGCGCCCCGCCTGGTCCGACCATTTGCCCATGAACGGAATCGCGATGGTGGCCACCAGCGTGGCGATCGTCACCGCGTTCAGCGCCGTCACCTTGTCGTAGCCGAGGTACTTGGTCGCGTAGGCGATCACAAAGGTCGAAAAGATGTAAAACGGTCCGGTCTCCACCACTTTGGCCCCGATGGCGATCAGCACGGACTTCCAGTGGCAGCGGAGCGTGTCCGCCAGGGGCACCTTGGCAATGCTGCCGCTCTGCTGCGCTTCCCGGAACGCGGGCGTCTCGTCGATGCCGCTGCGAATCCACAGGCCGAGGAAGACAAGCACGGCACTGAGGACAAACGGCACCCGCCAGCCCCACGACAGGAACTGCTCTTCCGGCAGGAGGCTCATCAGCGAAATGGAGAGCGTGCCGAGCAGCATGCCGATGGTTACACCCATCTGGGGAATGCTGCCGTAGAAGCCGCGCTGGTTGTTCCGCGCGTATTCCACGGCCAGGAGCAGGGCGCCGCCCCACTCGCCGCCAATGCCCAGCCCCTGCACCAGACGGAGGATGAACAGCAGGATCGGGGCCCACACGCCGATCGTGTCGTACCCGGGCAAAAGGCCGATCAGGACCGTCGCCGTCCCCATCAGCGAAAGCGTCAGCACCAGCGTCTTTTTCCGTCCGACCTTGTCGCCGATATGACTGAAGATGAGACCGCCTAGCGGACGGATGAAAAACGTCAGCGAGAACGACAGGTAGGAGAGCAGCAGTCCCACCACAGGGTCCGTATGGGGGAAAAACAGCTTGGTAAACGCCAGCGATGCCACCGTCCCGTAGAGAAAGTAGTCAAACCACTCGATGGAACTGCCGATCAGACTGGCGATCAACGCTTTGGTGCCCGTCTGCGGAGAAACTGCCGCTTGCGCCATCTGCATCCTCCCTTTCCTCTAAGCAATTGTGAATACACCACGAATGGTAACGCCCACTTGACGGAATCGTCAATATTTTCACACAAAATACTTGCCTGCATGCCGCCGTATTGACGAGGGTATGTTTACCAGGTAAGATGAAGCCAACTTCCGTAACGACAGTCATCGCACGACTTGGTATCGTTTTGGCCGGCTGGCGAACGCCGCCGTCTACCGATTCGGAGGGATAACGGATGAACGCCTTGATTGTGATTGACTATACGAACGATTTCGTGGCAGCCGACGGAGCGCTGACCTGCGGGGAACCGGCCCAGCGGATCGAACAGCGGATCGTGGAGCTGACCGAGCAGTTCGTGCGCGACGGCCGCTACGTCGTCATGGCGGTGGACGCCCACCAGAAGGACGACCCATTCCACCCGGAAACGCCGTTGTATCCGCCGCACAACATCATCGGAACCGAGGGGCGCCGCCTGTACGGAAAGGTGCAGGACGCGTACGACCGGCATGCCGGACGCATCACCTGGATGGACAAAACCCGCTACAGCGCGTTCCAGGGGACCGACCTTGCCCTGCAGCTTCACGCGCGGGGCATTCGCGAAATCCACCTGGCCGGCGTCTGCACGGACATCTGCGTGCTGCACACGGCGATCGACGGCTTTTACCGCGGATTTAGGGTCGTGATACACGCGGATGCCGTCGCCAGCTTTAACCCGGCCGGCCACGAATGGGCCTTGAACCACTTCAAAAATCAGCTCGGCCTCCAGGTCTTGGGCGAGTCGATGTAAGGAGACGCCAAGATGACACCCGACAAGACGCTTTTTGACGTAATTGACCCGAAAATCTACCGCTTTGTGCACATCTGCCAAACGTGCGGCCAGCCCAATTTTCGCACCACCGATCAACTGCAGAAGTGCGCCGCTTGCGATGAAACCCGGTCGTTTGAAGTGCTGCCTTACTACGATCCGTCCCGGGATTACGCCCTCGACGCGGACGAGTACGCACTCAGCATGATGTACGCGCTGTACAAGAAAGGGCTGCACAAGACCGAAGTGGTATTTGACGACTTTTACCGCAAGGCGCCCTTTGTCAAACCGACGGGGGATTACCAGGGCGAGCTGGGCGGGTACGTGGCATTCGGCGGCCTGCAGCAGTTGATTGACATCATCCAAAACCTGTACTTCAACGAATCGGACATCGCTTACCTCCGCTCCAAAAACCTCTATGACGAGGATTTTCTCGAGGAGCTGCGAAACCTGCGCTTCACCGGCCACCTGGACGCGATGGAAGAAGGCCAGATCGTCTTTCCCAACACGCCCTACATCCGGATCATCGCCCCCGTGATCGAGTGCATCTGGATTGAAGCGCAGCTGCTCAACACCATCAACAGCGAGTCGCTCCTGATGACCAAAGGGTCCCGCATCATCACGGCGACGGACGGCCAGACGGTGATCGAAATGGGCAAGCGCCGGGCCCAGGGGCGGGACGCTTCCGTCCAGGGGGCACGGGCCGCCTACATCGCCGGCTTTCACTTCACGTCCAATCTGAAGGCGGGCAAAAAGTACGGCGTGCCGACGACGGGAACGCACGCCCACCTGTTCGTCCAGTTTTTCCCCAGCGAACTGGACGCGTTTCTCGCCTTTGCCGAGGTCTTTCCGGCGAAGTCGATCCTGTTGGTCGACACCTTTGACGTGCTGGAAAGCGGCATCCCCAACGCCATCAAGACGGCCAAGATCATGGAAGAACGCGGACACAGGCTGAACGGCATCCGGCTGGACAGCGGCGATTTGGCCTTCCTCTCCAAGCGGGCGCGGGAGATGCTGGACAGCGCCGGCCTGTCGTACGTGAAGATCGCCGCTTCCAGCGACCTGGACGAGTACACGATCGCTTCGCTCAAGCTGCAGGGGGCCAAAATCGACGTGTGGGGCATCGGCACGAAGTTCATCACCGCCTACGACAGCCCAGCCCTCGGCGGCGTGCACAAGATCGTCGCCCGCAAGACCGAGCAGGAGTGGATCGCGCTGATCAAGATCTCGGAGAACCTGGACAAAATCATCAACCCCGGGCTGAAAAAAGTGTACCGCCTCTACGACCGAAACGGCATGGCAAAGGGCGACTACATCTGCCTGGAGGACGAAACGCTGGACAACCTCAACGAAATCATCCTGAAGCACCCGACCAATCCGCTGAAAAGCAAGCGGGTCACCGATTTTACGGCGGTGGAATTGCTTCGCCCCATTTTCCGGGACGGCCAGCTCGTCTACCAGATGCCCAGTTTGGACGAGATCAGGGCCTTCCACCGCAAGCAGAAGAGCACGTTCTGGGAAGAGTACCTCCGCCTCGACAACCCGGAAGTATACCCCGTCGCGCTGTCCGACCGCTTGCGGGCGCTGAAGGACAAGCTGATTCACGACAAGCGGCGCCATTCGCTGACGTAACTGCTGACAATACACCCCCTCCGGTATCGACTGCCGGAGGGGGTGTTTGCATGACAATCCAGCGCCGCGCCCGCCTGTCAGGGAGTCATATCGCGGATGTGCTGCTCCAGTTCGCGGCGGTACGCGTCCGTCCGCTCCGCACTCCAGTTCCCGTACCGCTTCATGAAGTTCAGGACCGGCTCTTTCCAGCGGTTCGCCCATTCGATGTCAAACAGCAGACTGCTCGTGCGGCGAAGCAAAAAGTCCACTGGCGTCATCGCCATCTCCTCTTCCAGCGCGTACACCAGGGACGCGTACACCTCCAGTGACAGCCGATGACGGGCCGCTTCCCGGCCGCGCTCGCGGATGATCGTAAACAGGCGGTCCACATTGCTGCCGTAGCGGCGAACGAGCCGCTCCGCCTCTTCACGGCCGAGGCCGAGCGACATCCCTTCCTCCGTTTTCTTCGCGACAAAGGAAGCAAAGCCGGCGGAACCGCCCACCTTCCCGCCGGACAGCGGAATCCGGTCCGTCGTGCACGGCGCCTTCACGCCCAGTTCCTGTGCGACGATGTTCACCACTTTTTCCGCCATCTTGCGGTAGCCGGTCAGCTTGCCGCCGGCGATGGTGATCAACCCGCTCGGGGAGCGGAACACTTCGTCTTTGCGGGAGATGTCCGAGGCGGACTTGCCTTCCTCGTAAATCAGCGGCCGAATACCTGCCCAGCTCGCCTCGATGTCCTCCGCCTGGATGCCCACCTCCGGGAACATGTAATCGATGGCCGCCAGCAGGTAATCGCGGTCTTCCACCGTCATCACCGGATGGGCCAGATCGGCGTCGTAGGGGGTGTCGGTGGTGCCCACGTACGTCTTCCCCGCGCGCGGGATGGCAAACGCCATGCGGCCGTCCGGCGTGTCGAAATACACGGCCTGACGCAGCGGAAAGCGCTTCCGGTCAAAGACGATGTGCACCCCTTTGGTGTGAAAGAGCCGCTTGCCCTGCCGGGAGCCGTCTTTTTCGCGCAGTTCGTCCACCCACGGTCCGGCGGCGTTGACCACTTGTTTTGCGCGGATGGCAAACGTCTCCCCGCTGATCCGATCGACGGCCTGCACGCCAACGACCCTGCCGTTTTCGTACAGGAACGCCTCCGCCTTCACGTAGTTGACCGGCACCGCGCCGCGGGCCGCCGCCTCTTTGATCACTTCCAGCGTCAGGCGGGCGTCGTCCGTCTTGTACTCCACGTAGTAACCGCCCGCTTTCAGCTTCTCTTTGCGCAAGAGCGGCTCCATCCTGAGCGTCTCCTCCCGGCTGAGCATCCGCCGCCGCTCGCTCCGTTTCACTCCCGCCAGCCAGTCGTACAGGTACAAGCCGACGGATGTGGCCAGCCGCCCGTACGTCCCGCCCTCGATCAGCGGCAGCAGCATCCACTCCGGCTGGGTGACGTGCGGCGCGTTTTCGTAGACGATCGCCCGCTCTCTGCCCACTTCGGCGACGAGGCGAAACTCCAACTGCTTCAGGTAGCGCAGCCCGCCGTGAACCAGTTTGGTGGAGCGGGAACTGGTCCCCGCAGCAAAGTCCTGCATCTCGATCAGCCCCGTTTGGATGCCCCTCGCCTGGGCGTCCAGCGCAATCCCCGCGCCGGTAATGCCGCCGCCGATCACCAGCAGGTCTAGTTCTGCCGTTTTGAGCCGCGCCAGGTGTTCCGCTCGTTTCACCACGCATCACTCCCCCTTCTACTTTATCGGTGGGTCAACCCGAACAGTCCGGAAAAAACACAAACGACCACCAATCCCTCCTTGCCCGCAAAGAAGGATCAGTGGTCGACTCCGTTTCTCAGACCATCCGTATGACCTTGTTGCGTTCAGTATACCACGTCCGGCCGATTATTTGAAGGCCATCGCCGCCCGCACGGCTTTTTTCCAGCCGGCGTACAGCCCGTTTCGCCGTTCCTCGCTCATCTTCACCTCGAAGGCGCCGTCCACGTTCCAGTTGGCGGCGATCTCCTGCCTGTTTTTCCAGAAGCCCACAGCCAAACCGGCCAGATAAGCCGCTCCCAGGGCGGTCGTCTCGTTTACCTGCGGACGTTCCACCGGCACGCCCAACAGGTCGCTCTGGAACTGCATCAGGAAGTCGTTCTTCACCGCGCCGCCGTCCACGCGCAGCTTTTTCAGCGTGATGCCGGAGTCGGCTTCCATCGCGGTGAGCACGTCTTTCGTCTGGTAGGCCAGCGATTCCAGCGTGGCGCGGATGAAGTGCTCCTTGCTGGTGCCCCGCGTCAGGCCGAAGACGGCGCCGCGCACGTCGCTGTCCCAGTACGGCGTGCCCAGGCCGACGAACGCCGGCACCACGTAGACACCCTCGGTCGATTCCACGCGGCTGGCGTACGCTTCGCTGTCCGCCGCCGATTTCAGCATGCGCAGGCCGTCGCGCAGCCACTGGATGGCGGAACCGGCGACAAAAATGCTTCCTTCCAGCGCATACTCCACTTTGCCGTCGATGCCCCAGGCGATCGTGGTCAACAGGCCGTGTTCGGAGCGGACCGGTCTTTCCCCGGTGTTCATCAGCATGAAGCAGCCGGTGCCGTAGGTGTTTTTCGCCATGCCTTCCTCAAAGCACGCCTGGCCGAACAGGGCGGCCTGCTGGTCTCCCGCCGCCCCGGAGATGGGCGCTTCCACGCCGAAGAAGAGGTCTTTGTCGGTATGCGCGTAGATTTCCGAGCTGGAGCGCACTTCGGGGAGCATCGCTTTCGGCACGGTGAGGTGCTCCAGCAGCTCGTCGTCCCAGCGCAGGTCGAAAATGTTGTACATCAGCGTGCGGGACGCGTTGGTGTAGTCGGTCACGTGCGCCCGACCGCCGGAGAGTTTCCAGATCAGCCAGGTGTCGATGGTGCCGAACAAGAGCTCGCCGCGTTCCGCCCTGGCCCGTGCTCCCTCCACGTTGTCGAGGATCCACTTGACCTTGGTGCCGGAGAAGTAGGCGTCGATCAAAAGGCCGGTCCGTTCGCGAAACCGATCGTTCAGCCCCTGCGCCTTCAGCGCCTCGCAAATCTCCGCCGTCTGGCGGGACTGCCAGACGATCGCGTTGTAGACCGGCAGGCCGGTCTGTCTGTCCCAGACGACGGTCGTCTCCCGCTGGTTGGTGATGCCGATCGCGGCCACTTCCTGGGCGCTGATGTTGTGGATGGCCAGCACCTCGCCGATCACGCCGACGACGGACGACCAGATCTCCATGGCGTCGTGCTCCACCCAGCCCGGCCGGGGAAACAACTGCGTGAACTCCTTCTGGGCCGCTCCCACCATGTTCCCTTCCCGGTTGAACAAAATGGCACGGGAACTGGTCGTGCCCTGGTCGATGGCCAATACGTACCGCTTTTCCATCCGTCTCATCCCCCTTTATCGTTTTCTCCCGATCCCTCGCTGCGTCAATCGGCCCGGGCCGACCGCTTAGCCGAACAAGGTCTTGAATACGAGCGCTCCCGCCGTCCCGCCGACGATCGGCCCCACGACCGGAATCCAGGCGTAGCTCCAGTCGGATGAGCCTTTGCCTGCGATCGGCAGGACGAAGTGGGCGAGGCGCGGCCCCAAATCGCGCGCCGGATTGATCGCGTAGCCGGTGGTCCCGCCGAGCGACATGCCGATGGCGACGATAAAAAAGCCGACAATCAGCGGATTGAGCCCTTCGGCAAACGTGTTGCCGCCGATGGCCAGCAGGCCGAACACGAGAAAAAACGTGCCCAACCCCTCGCTGAGAACATTCGCAAACGTGTGTCGAATCGCCGGAGCCGTGCAGAATACCCCCAGTTTGGCCGCCGGGTCAGCGGTTTCTTTCCAGTGCGGCAGGTAGTACAGGTAGACGAACACAGCCCCCAGAAACGCCCCGGCCATCTGGGCCAGGATGTACCCGGGCACGAGCTCCCAAGCGAACGATCCGATCGACGCGAGCGCGATGGTGACGGCCGGATTCAGATGGCCGCCGCTGACTCCCCCGACCGCGTAAACGGCAAAGGCGACGGCAAAGCCCCAGCCCATGGTAATCACGATCCATCCGCCGTCTTGCGCCTTGGACTTGTTCAGCACGACGCCCGCCACGACGCCGTCCCCGAGAATCACCAGCATCATGGTCCCGATCAGTTCCGCCCAATACGCCGACATCATGTTCCCCCACTCTCTTCTTTTTTATGATGAGACCGGACCGGCTCCCCCCTTTTCGCCGTTCACCTCCCTGGAAGAAAACAGAAAATCCACCTATCAACCACTGCTTAAGCCCACGGGAACTTAAACACTAGAGAAATAGGTGGATCTCCTGATCTCATCCGACGTATGACCTTCTGGAATCAATCATAAGCGGACGTGAAAGCGTTGTCAACCACTTTTTTACAGTTGTTTCCACAGGTTTCGATCAGAGGTGGTGACGGCGATGGCTCCCGCCGCCAGAGCGCTCTCGATCTCCTCCCGGGTGCGGATAAACCCGCCGACGATGATCGGAATCCGGATCTGCTCACGGATTTCCGTAATGATGTGCGGCATGACCCCCGGCAGGACTTCCACGAAATCGGGTTTCGTCTGCTCGAGGATTTTGTAGCTTGTCTCCAGCGCGCCGGAGTCCAGCAAAAACAGGCGCTGCACCGTGACCAAGCCCTTCTTTTTGGCGGTCGTGATCACCTGCGAACGGGTGGAAATGACGCCGGCCGGCTTGATCTCCTGGCAGAGAAACAGCGCGCCGTGCTCGTCGTTTTTCAACCCCTGCACCAGATCGGCGTGCAGCCACAGCTTTTTTCCGTGCCGGCGCGCCAGGTCGGCGATGCTTTTCAGTTGACAGATATGGCTCTCCAGCAGAATGATCGTGTCGTACCGGCTTTCCAGGACGCGCTCAAACTCCTTCATGTGGCGAATGGCCGGCAGAATGGTTTGCGAACCCAGCATGATGTGTCCTCATCCCCTTGAAGAAGAAGTGCTCCGCTTCTATCATGCCAAAAAATCCCGGCGAATGCGATGGGGAGTTGGACGCTTGTTTACCAACCCACAGTCCCTTCGACGGCACCACGATCGTCGGCCGCCTCCAGCACGGGGTACAGCCGCGCCTGCAGGCCGAAGTCCCGTCCCAAGAGCTCCGCGTGCTCCTCCCTGAGTCCGGCGGCGAGCAAGCCCACGCGCAGGACGCTGCCCGGATCGTACTGGACGGTCAGCCTGCGGACGGCGACTCCCGCCCGTTCGAGGAACAGCAGCACCTGCTCCGGCGTCACGCGGGCCGCTGTCCCTTCCAGAAAACAGAAGTCGAGGCCGGATGAGAGCCGGCTGGACGGGACCGCCGTCGGCCGTTCCCGCCAGGCGGGATGAGGCGTAAACGGCTGGGTCAGCAAGAAGGCCAGATCCTCCACGACCGCGCTGGCTGTCGGCAGTTCGCCCGCCCCTTTGCCGGTGAACAAAAGGTCGCCGACGAGGCTGCCCTCCACCTGGACGGCATTGTACGCATCCCGGATGCGCGCCAGCGGATGCCCCAGCGGCACCAGCGTCGGCCGCACGGACAGGTGCAGACCGCCGTCTTCCCGGCGCGCTTGCGCCAGCAGTTTGATCCGGTACCCCAACTCTTTCGCCAGCCGGATGTGGCCCTGCGAGAGGTCGGCAATCCCCTGCCGCTCGATGGCGGAGAGGGGCAGCGACTCGCCGAACACGAGCTGCGCCAGAATGTACAGCTTGTACAGGGCGTCCCAGCCTTCCACGTCGGCGCGCGGATCGGCCTCCGCATAGCCCAGCTCCTGCGCCCGCTTCAACACGTCCGCGTAGGGCAGCTGCGCCTCCTCCATCTGCGACAGGATGAAGTTGGTCGTTCCGTTGAGGATGCCCCGCACCTCCGCAATGTCGTTGGTCCTGAGGAACTGGCGCAGCACGCCGAGGATGGGAATCCCCCCGGCAACGCTGGCCTCGTAGGCGAGATGGACGCCGTGCCGGTTGGCCAGTTCTACCAGCTCCGCGCCGCGCTTGGCCAGCAGTTCCTTGTTGGCCGTCACCACATGGCAGCCCTTTTGGATCAGCGCCCGCACGTAGTCGTAGGTCGGCTCCACGCCGCCCATCACTTCCACGACGATGTCCACGTCGCTTTCCAGAACGTCGGCAAACCGCGTCGTCAACAGCGACGGCTCCACCTGCACGGCCCGCTGCTTCCGCGTGTCGCGCACCAGCGCCTTGACGATTTCGATGCGCCTGCCCAGCCGGGCCGACAGCTTCTCCTGCTGCGCGCGGATCGTCTTGACCACCCCGCCGCCTACCGTTCCCAATCCCAACAAGCCCACTTTTACCACGCTCATGTTTCTCCCACCCCGTTTTTGTCTTGTACAACACGAAAAAACCTTCTTCCGATTCGAAGAAGGCTTGTGTGCATTGCGCCCGAGCCTCCTTCTCATCTCTCAAGACACGCGTGTCTTGCAGGAATTGGCACCTTGTCACATACCGCGTGACGGTTGCCGGGCTTCATCGGGCCAGTCCCTCCACCTCTCTGGATAAGAAAGAAGTCCTATGAAGTTCAGGAACAGAAGAACGAAAAAGCCTTCTCCGACAAGAAGAAGGCCTGCATCCGTATCAAACGAACCCGCTTCTTATCTGTCAAGACCTCTGTCTTGCAGGAATTGGCACCTGGTCACGCACCGCGTGACGGTTGCCGGGCTTCATCGGGCCAGTCCCTCCGCCGCTCTGGATAAGAACAGTGTTTACCTGTTGGGTATCATTGTAAAGAATGCCAGGTTGTTCGTCAACAAGAATCTGGCAGACGGCGCCGCGTGCGGCACGCGCGAACGTCACAGCAGCATTCGAGATAGGCGTAACGTGCGGCGATTTCTCCCGTGCCAGCCGGCAAATGTCCGACGTGATCCGCGTTCCCCATCCTCTGTTTTGGTGGGCTGGCGAAGTGCCGATATTGCCGATCTCCACATAGCGCTCGTGAAAAATGTGAAACCCGGCCATCGACATGAGGTCGCCGGCAGGGGAAAACAAGCCGATATGAGGCGTTTCCGTCAGTTCTTCCTTTCGAAAGCTCACATACATGGAAGGTGAACGCGTGGAAAGGCAAGCCTTTCAGATAGGTTCCTACCAGACAAATCTCTTCGTTGTGTGTCTGCGCAAGCGCGATGCATCTGTCCGCCCGCACAAAGAGGTTGCTGTACAGGATGTACACTTCTTCCAAACACAAACGCTCCTGCAGGGCGGAAAGTTCCTGCCCTGTGATCGAACGGATCATGTCGTCTCCTCCGTGAAAAAGGGGGTTTCTTTGTTTCCTCTCTTTATTCTACTTTTTTGCGCGGCCGCAGGCACGTTTTCTTCTGGTTCGCTTCTTCAAGGGTCAGGTGGGTTAGGGTGGTTCCTATTTTCTTTATACGCAAAGAAAGAGGGGTTTCCCTTGGCGGCAGGGAATTGGATATGATTCCCTCTATTACGAAAGGAGTGCTCCTCATGGCACGTGTCGTCCTGTTCGAATTAAGCAGCCAAAACCCCGAGCGAGCCGTTCAGTTTTATTCCACCGTCTTCGGCTGGAACATCGCGGAGCCGCGGTGGGATTACTACGCGGTGACAACCGGCTCCGATGACCGTCCGGGCATCAACGGCGGCATTGACTTGGGGCCGCCTGACTATCCGCATGGCACCCGCATCATCATCGAGGTGGATTCGATCGAGGAGGCGATCGCCAAATCGGTGGAAAACGGGGCCAACATCGTCCGGGAACCAATGGATTTCGATGATTTTCACCTGGCCTATCTGGTCGATCCGACAGGGCTCGGATTCGGCTTGATTCAATACAAGTCTTGACCGGCGCCGCCTCTCTAGTTCCCGGAGACCGGACCTTTCCTTTTGGGGTCCGGATTTTTTCTCCCCTGCCGAGCGCATGGGACGTCCGGGCAGATGAATACACATGTACTATCCCCGCGCGACACGGCTTGCTCGAACTTTTTCGTCCATGACTGGAAAAGGAGGTGACAGCACCCATGCGGTATCGCTGCCTTCCCCCTAGCCCCCTCGCTTTTCCCCCCGTGTACACGAATGACCACTCGAACACAAGGAGGTTGTTCTCATGAACCTGCGCCCTCGGGAGCCGATTGACATGACTGCCCAAGTGTCGGTGCACCCCGCCGATATCGATCTTCATCTGCAAAAATGGCTGTTTCGAATGCGAAGATAGACCGTTGCCCACATACGGAAGGAGGACTCTATGCGAGTCGCAATAGTAGGTGTTGGCGGCGTTGGACAAGTGAGCGCCTGCGAAATCGTGAAGTCGCGTTATCTGGAAAAACTGGTGCTGGCCGACATCTCCATCGGTCCGGCGGAAGAACTGGCCGCCGAGCTGCGCCGGGAAACCGACGTGGAGATTCAGGTGAAACGGGTGGACGCCCGCGACGTGTCGAGCGTTCAGGCCATTCTGGGCGACATCGACGTACTGCTGCACATCGGTTTGCCCGAAAACAACTTCGAAGTGATGAAAGCGTGCTTGAACACGAAAACGCATTACATTGATACCGCCTCCAGCGGGCCGCAGTGGCTCCGCAAACAGTTGGCCTGGAACGACGCGTTCAAAGCGGCCGGCCTCTTGGGCATCATGGGCTTGGGGTGCGACCCCGGCTTTTCCAACATCGCGGCCCGGTACGCCGTCGATCAGTTGGACGAAGTGGATGCCATTCTGATCCGCGACGGCGACAATTCCGTCGTCGACTACGACGGTTTCTGCTCCTACTTCAGCCCGCAGACCGCCATCCAGGAGTGTCTCGCCAAGCCCAACTACTGGACCGCGGACAAAGGGGAACAGTATTTCCCGACGCCGTTCGCCAACAAGGAGGAGTTTGAATTCCCCGAACCGATCGGCTGGCTCGACTGCTACAACGTCGAGCACGAGGAGGCCACCACCCTGGGCGAAACCATCGGCCGGGCCAAGGGATGCAGGTACGTGGACTTCAAGTACGCCCTGCACCCCGACTTCGTCAATACGCTGCAGGTATTGAGCTACCTGGGGCTGGACAGCGACGAGGAGATCGACGTCAAAGGCGTAAAGGTGGCGCCGCGCGACGTGGTCGTCACCTCGATGCCGAAACCGGCCGACCTGGCGGGCAAAATTCACGGCTACTCCTGCGTCGGCGCGCTCGTCAAAGGAAAAAAGGACAACAAGCGAAAGGACATGTACGTCTACACCATCGCCAATCATGACGAGGTTTTCTACAAAACCGAATTCCAGGCGACGATCTGGCAGACCGGCATTCCGCCCGTCGTAGCCGTGGACATGATGGCGGAGGGGCTCTTGACCGCGACAGGCTGCATACCGCCCGAGCTGATCGATCCGATCCCGTTTCTGACCCGGCTGAAAGCCCGCGGCATGAAGTGGGACGTGATCGAAAAGACCTCCCCCCTCCTGTAGATCACGTAGCACGTAAGTTGACATACACGCGAAAAAGGATGGCGGCATCCGATCTGCCATCCTTTTTCGGGACCAGCAAGGCGCACGGAACATCGAACCAGCGGAAAAGCGGACAAGCCTAGCTGTCCTCTGCGGGCTGACCCGCTATGGAAGGCGGCCGGCTCCGCCGCTCGGCCGCTCCGCTAGTCTCCCAGCGGCTGCGAGTTGTTGCTGGAGCCGGTCCAGTCCGTCAGCTCGCTGATCGCTTTCCACAGCGCCGGGTAAAACGCGTGGCGCACGCCCTTTTGCAGCGCCTGGGCGGGGATTCCTTTCAGGCTGTTGGTCTCCAGACCGATCATTCGTTTGACCAACTGCAGGTGCTGGTAGCGAAAGCTCTGGAACGACTCGTCAAACTGAAGCAGTTCCTGCATCAAGCGGAACAGTGCCGGTTGGGCGTCCGGCTGCTTGTGCAGTTCCAGCGGACTGAGGCCGGCGTCGGTCAGCAGCCGCTCGAACGGCTCCCACAGCGTCGGCCCCGTCTGCAGGATCCGGTTGAAGCCGGGCGAGTCCTGCCCGCTGCCGCGCCCCAACGCCAGCCGGATGGTATGGTAGTCGATCGGGTTGATCACCTTTACCATCTGAAAGACTTCCGGCAGATGCTTGAGATGCAGGTTGACGCGGCCCAACCGGGCGGCCGCCCGATCCGGATCGCCGGCAAGCATGGCGGTCCTGGCCTGGCCCAGGTACTGCACAATCAATGTAAAATGAAGCTCGGCAATCTGGTGGATCACCTGAAAGGTCAGTTCGTCTTCGCAGACCAACTGCTCTTCGTTTTTTTGCAGACGGAGCAGTTCTTCCGTGCGAATGTACTTTTCGTAGTCGGTCAGCGCTTTCACCATTCCGCTCTGCCTCCCCCATGTAGTAGACTGGCATTCCGGTCATCAGCGAACAGGCAGGAACGCACTACAGGTAAACGGCTGTCTTTCTCGAATCATTGAAAACATGTACCTTGTATCATCATTCAGGAGGGATTGACCGTTCCGAAACCATTCATCTGATTTACACATGCAAGGACGGTTTTGGACGCCCTGCGTCAAGCGGCGAAGGAAAAAGGGCGAAATACCTGTACATCTCATCGATGGAAACGGAGTCGGCGGTGAAGTTTTATCGAAGCTGCGGTTCCACGATCACCTCGGAAATCGATGAGGAATTGTTTGAAAAAGAACCGCATGACATCCATATGCGGCTGACATTGTGACTCCCCCGCCAGGTTCCGCAGGGAGATGGGCAGCCTACGGGATTGAGCCCCCCGTGTCATTCCCCACTCCTGTTCGCCAAGCGGCGCAGCACCGCCCGGACCGGACTGCCGTCCGCCTCGCGAAGCGGCAGCGGCAGCGCGATCAATTCGTAGTCGCCCGGCGTCACGCGATCCAGCACGACGCCCTCCAGGATGTGAATGTCGTGGGCGTGCAGACCGTGATGCGCCGGCAGCTCCTTGCTGTCCAGCGGGTCGACCGAGGGAACGTCCACGCCGATCAGGCGGATGCCCTTCGCCGCCAGAAACGGCGGCAGATCGGGACGAAGGTAACAAATGTCGGCGGGAAACCGCTCCGGGTCGGTCCAGGAGCCGGTCTTCAGCAGCAGCCTGGTCACGCCGGACAGGTCGTGGGCGGCCAGATCATCCGCACCGATGCTCGCTTTGCCGCTGACGTCGATCACCCGGGCTGGACCGACGTACAGCTCGACGGGCAGGTCGGCCGCTCGCCGCCCCTCGTCATCCACGTGAAACGGCGCGTCCACGTGCGTCCCGGTGTGGACGCTCATCGTCAATCGGCCGACGTTGACGGAGCCGCTCGCCGCCTTGGACCAGCTTACCTCGTAGCGAAACGGCGTGTCGCCCGGCCAGGTGGGCACCCCGGCGAAAAGCGGGCGGGAAATGTCGATCCATTCCATGCGCTTCCCTCCTCCTGCCGTCAGGTCACGACGCCCCGTTTGTTTTCGTAGCGTTCGTACAGCTTCTCCTGCATGATCCGCTTCAGCACCTGCACCGCTCTCCACACTTCATGGTATGACGTGTACAAGGCCACCGGTGCCAGCCGAATCACGTTGGGGGCGCGGAAGTCAGGGATGACGCCGTGCGCTTTCAACGCTTGGGAGATGCGGGCCGCTTCCGGGTGTTCCAGGCTGACGTGGCCGCCGCGCCGCTCGTCCTCACGCGGGCTGCCGATGACAAAGCCCATGTCCGGCAGCTCCATGTCGATCAGGTCCATCAGGTAGCGCGTCTGCCGCAGCGACTTGTCGCGGATCGCCTCCATGCCGGCCTCGGCAAACATCTCCAGCGATCCGAACAGCGGCGCCATGCTGAGGATGTGCGGCGTGCCGATCTGGTACGCCCCCGCCGTCCGGGCCGGCGTAAAGTCGTGCTCCATGTCAAACTGCTTTTCCTTGTCCGAGCCGAACCATCCGGCCAGACCCGGGAGCCGTCCGAAGTGCTTCCGGTTGACGTAGAGGCCGCCGACGCCGCCGGGCCCGCTGTTCAGGTACTTGTAGGTGCACCAGTAGGCGAAGTCGACACCCCACTCGCTGAACCGATGGGGGATCGCCCCCACCGAGTGGCAGCCGTCAAATCCGATCAAGATGCCGCGGGCATGCGCCTCCGCCGTCAGCCGGGGAATGTCCAGAAGCTGGCCGCTCTTGTACAGCACCGTCGGCAGCACGATCAGCGCCACCTCCTCCGTCATCGCGGCGATGATGTCCTCCTCGGCCAGATAGCGGCCGTCCCGGCTTTTGACCCGCACCAGGTAGTCGGCGGGGTCCAGCCCGCGCAGCCGCAGTTGGCTCTGCAGGGCGTAGATGTCGGAGGGAAAATTGAGCTCGTCGGCGAGGATTTTGCTCCGCTTCCCCTCCGGGCAGAAAAAGGCGGCCGCCAACTGGTGCAGATTGACCGTTGTAGAACCGCTCACAACCACTTCGTCAGGTTCGGCGCCGACCAGCGGCGCACTCATCGCGCCCAGCCGCTCCGCCTGGTAAAACCACGGGTTGTCCCCCTCTGTCCACCCGTCGATGCCGCGCGTCTTCCAATCGTCCAGCGCGCGCAGCAGCGCTTCCTCCGCCCGCCTGGACAAAAGGCCGAGCGAATTGCCGTCCAGGTAGACGATGCCCGGCTGGATGTAAAACGCTTCGCGAAAACGGGCCAACCCATCCTCTGCGTCGCACTGCAGCGCATGCGCCTCTTTCAGTAAAACGGAACGGCTCTCCACGACAAGCCTCCTCCCACGGAAATGAGTTGCTCATACACAGCTTACAGAAAAAAACGAAAAACAGAACCGGTTGGAAGCTAGTGGGAAATGCCGAAGGGAAAAAGCCGCTCCGCTCCACTCCTCTCCACAAGGCCCTGTACCGCGTCGATGACTGTTCGACGGCTCATGGCCCCAGCTTCGCCATCGTCGCATCGGAAGTGAACCCAGCGGCTTCCCGTGCGCTGAATGGCGTCCCCATTGACAATGTCAAACGATGGAAGTCCGATGAACGCTTTGCTAAAATCAATAGGCAGCGCAGATTTCCTTTTCTTGGTATGTCTAACTCACTCGACATTGCGATAATAATTCTGGCAATAAACACAATGCCCGGTACGTTCAAAAAAGACTTGTACGGAAAAAAACCGCACAAGTCTCTTGCTTGTTGTGGCGGTCACGGTCCCAGCCTTTCGGTGAAAAACCCCCCCGCGGCCCCCTCAAATCCGCTTGTGCCGCGCCAAGAACTTCTCCACGTCGTCGTACAGACCGCCCTGGTTGGCGTATTTCACGTAGTTTTTCACCGTGCGCAGCCACTCGATGGTGGACGGGCGCGTATCGGCAATCGCTTCGCGCAGGTCGTCCACGCCGATGGGCCGCTCCACGCCGGTGGACATGATGTCGCGGATGACGTTTTCCGTCGCCTGCTCGACCACCTGTTCGATGTCGGCGCCGGAGTACAGCTCGGTCCACTCCGCCAACTGCCGGTAGTCCAGCGGCTCGACCGGCCGCTCCGCCAGTTTCAGCCGGAAGATCGCCTCCCGCGCCTCGCGGTCCGGCGGGGCGACGAAAATCAGCTTGTCAAAGCGGCCCGGCCGTTTGAACGCCGGATCCACATCCCACGGCATGTTGGTGGCGCCGATGATCAAGAGTTTATCCGTATTGGCGTCGATGCCTTCCATCTCGGTCAGAAGCTGATCGATCACCGTCCGCATCGTGTGGGAGGCGGACTTGCCCCGGTTGTAACCCAGCGCGTCCATTTCGTCGAGAAAGAGAACGGCCGGCTTCTGCGCCCGGGCGGAGGCGAACAGGTCGCGCAGGTTTTGTTCGCTCACGCCCAGATACGGGTCGAGAACGTCGGCGATGTGCACGCTGACAAACCGCGCCCGGCATTCCCCCGCCGTCGCTTTGGCGATATACGTCTTGCCGCAGCCGGGCGGGCCGTACAGGAGAATACCGCCGCCCGCCTTTTTGCGGAAGCGCTCAAACAGGCCGGGAGAGAGAAACGGCTGAATGATCTTCATGCGGATCGCCTCTTTGACCTCGTGCATGCCGCCGACGTCGGCAAAGGTGATGACGCCTTCCCGCTCCTTGGCCGCTGCCGCCCCGCTCCGGGCCTTGCCGCCGGGTATCACCCGCATCGGGCCGGCCGGAACGGACGGGACCGCAATCTCTTCCGCCGGTTCCTGCCGGTTCTTCTCCGCTTGTGGGGGGATGAATTCGGCCTCCGCAGCCGAGAGTTTTCCCAGCGCCTCGATGATGGTTTGCTTCATCTCGTCGTCACCGTGGGCCAGCGCCTGGGTAAACGCCTGCAGGGCCTCGCTGCGGTTTCCCTGCTCGGCGTATTCCACACCGAGCAGATACCACACGGAGGCGTTGTGCCGATCAGCCTCCAGCATCTGTTTTAACACTTCGATCTTCGTCATGACTACCAACCCTTACCGCATCATTTTTCGGAACAGTTTGTACACGACCGGCGATATCCAGGTGTAGACGCACAACAGCACGTACGCAATCGCGGTCACAGCGGCCGTTCCGTACCATTCCATTCGTCTCAACAGCGTCATCAGTGCGAGAAACCCGAGCCACCAGACGATGGGACCGCCCATTTTTTGCATCAGGCGGTTGGGGAAAAAGATCGGGTGGGACACCCTGTCCACTTCCTCCAGCACCCTCAACAGGTCCCGGTTGGTCGGTTCGAGCAAAAACGCCTGCCGGAAACACTCCCGCGCTTCGCGGTAATCCTCCCGGTCCAGCGCGGCCAGTCCCAGCTTGGTCAGCTTGTCCACGTCGCTTTCCGCGACGTGCATGTACTGGCGAATGGTTTGCTCCTGTCCTGCTTTTTCGTCAAACGCGCGCTGAAAGAAAAAATGGTAGTGCAGCACCGTCTCGTTTTCCGGATCGAGCCGCAGCGCCTCCCGCATCAGCCGGCGCGCTTTTTCCTCATAGCCGGTTTTCAGCATCAAAAAGGCGTACTGGGCCATGATCCCCGCGTTTTGCGGGTTGAGCGAAAGCGCGTGAAGCAGGCATTCCTCCGCTTCCACATACGCTTCTTTTCGCATGCAGATCGCCCCCAGGAGCGAGAGAGCCATTTCACCGTCGCACCCGTTCCTCAGCGCCTCCCTGACGAAGCGCTCTGCCTCGTCCGTCTCGTCAAGCTGAAAGGCGCAGGCGGCGAGATAATAGAGCAGCATCCCGTCGTCAGGGGCGTACGGGAGCAGTTCGAGAAATGCGGCCCTGGCTTGTTCATGGCGGCCGATTTCATAGTAGTAGAGGGCTTCCCGCCAGGCGGCGTGAAAGTCATCCGGTATGTGTGACATGGTGGATTCCCTCCCCCAAACGGATCAGCACCGCTTCCGCCACAAAGCCGGCGACGACTCCCACCAGTCCCGCCTTCGCCATGGATTTGTGCTCACCCTGCAGGACGGTGTGCAGCCGGTACCGTTTTTTTAGCGCAAACCGATAGGCAAACGCCATCACAATCCCGGCCAGCCGCGAGTGCACGAAAGCGGCGCCTTCCTCTCCCGTCGCCACAATCGCGGCAAACCTGGCCGCCAGCACGGTCAGGCCGGCAGTCAGCAGCAGCATCGTCCGTTTTTTGTCCGCCCGCAGCCAGACGGCATTGACGGTTCCCAGCGCCAGCACGGGGAGGATTCCGCCAAAGAAGCCGACATAGATCAATTTGTCGAGATCGTAGGATTTTGTCGCTTTGACGCCCCCCTCCTTCAACGAGGGACGCAGCAGTTCCTGGTCCAACAAAAAAACGTGCTCCTTTCCAATATGTAGAAATCCAACCTCTTTATTATAATACAAGCGGCGAACAAGGAGGAGATGGAAGAATTGCATGATGCAGGAAAGTTGGCGGTTTGCTGCGAATGAATGTCGAAAAAACAAGCGGGGATGTGGGAAGACGGATGAAGGTCATCACCTTGTGCGGTTCCACCAGGTTCAAACGGCAGTTTCGGGAGATGGAAGCGGCGCTGACGCTGCAGGGGCATGTGGTCATCAGCCTGGGATTTTTTGAACAGAGCGACAACATTCCCGTCACCCCGGAACAGGCGCTGCTGTTTGAGCGAATCCACCGCCGGAAAATCGATCTGGCGGACGAAATTTTCGTGATTGATCCGGACGGGTATATCGGAGAGAGTACTCGCAGCGAAATCGCATTCGCCATGGCGAAGGGAAAAGCGGTCCGGTACTACTCCGAACGGGAGCCCAACAGGTAGGGAGCAGCACAGGCAAAGGGCAGCGCATTCGCCGCTGCCCCCTGCTGTCATCCGCTATTTCATGGGAAAGCCCTGCTGGCGCAGGAAGGCGGCCAGGTGCTGCCGGCGCGGCGAACTGAGGTACTCCGCCAGTTGTGCCGTCCACCCGTCCGTGCGCTCGCCGCCCGTTCGCTGCGCGTAGTACGCGGCGGTGATGTCTTCGTACTCGCGCAGGGCATCATGCAGGTGCTCGGTTTGATAGCGTTCCGCATGAACGACGGCCCGCTGCGGCAGTCTCGGCTTTTGCGCCACATCCTGATCGGGAAAGCCGAGGCACATTCCCATCACCGGGAAGGTAAGCGGCGGGAGCTGCAGCAGACGAGTCACTTCGTCCGGCTGGTTGCGAATGCCTCCGATCATGACGCCGCCCAACCCGTGGGAGCGGGCTGCCAGCAGCACGTTTTCCGCCGCCAGCGCGGTGTCCACCGCCGCGACCAGCAGGTTTTCCACTTCGTCTGCGGCCAGTTCGCGACCGTGCATCTCGCACGCCAGCTTGAGCCGGTAAAAGTCGGCGCAAAACACGAGAAAGACCGGGCAGGTCTCCACCCATTTCTGGTTGCCGCACAAGACCGCCAACTGCCGTTTGGTTTCTGCGGACTTCACGACGATCACGCTGTAGGCCTGGACATTGTGCGAGGACGGGGCCCACTGCGCGCAGGTCAGGACATCCTGCAGCACCTCCTCGGGAATCGGCGCGGCCGTGAATTTTCGGATGGAGCGATGCGACTGAATCAATCGGGTTACGTCTGTTGACATGAATGTTGAGCCTCCATTTCTCTAGGAATCCACCTCATAGTGTCGCCATTTCGTATTTCCTCATGAATCGTTCGATCTCCTCCATGCTTCCGCAACCAAAAAACACGCCGGAGCAAGGCGGAAGAATGGGTCGAGTCGCTTGCCCGGCGCCGTCGTCGTCTGGTGCTGACGCAGCGGAGTGCGTTTTCGTTCCGCGTTTTAAAGAAAAAACGCCCCGAAACAGGGCGCTGACGAAATACAGCCGATAAGCTGCAGCGGTTCTTTCCATTCAGTCTGTTCTGGCATGCGTCATGACCAGTTAACCAAAAAAGGTGCGGGGGGCTTTGCGCCAGTCGGCCAACAGGCTCTCCTGCTCCGCCGTGATGACGCCGCGCTCGCGTGCCGTCTCGAGCAGCGCGGTGTAATGGGAAAGCGTCGCGACCGGGATGCCCTCCTCTGTAAAAAGGGCTTCTGCTTCCGGAAACTGGTAGCTGAAGATGGCTGCCACGCCCAGCACGTCGCCTCCCTCCGACTGGACGGCCCTTGCCGCCTTGAGCGAGCTGCCGCCGGTGGAGATCAGATCCTCGATGACCACCACTTTCTGACCTGCGGCAAGCACGCCTTCAATTTGATTCTGCCTCCCGTGTCCCTTTGCCTTGTCGCGCACGTAGATCATCGGCAGATCCAGCAGTTCCGCCACCCAGGCGGCGTGCGGGATGCCCGCTGTCGCCGTGCCGGCGATCACTTCCGCCTGCGGAAAACGCTCGCGGATCACGTCGGCAAACGCCCGGGCAATCCGGCGGCGGACCGGCGGATGGGACATCGTGAGCCGGTTGTCGCAGTAGATCGGCGATTTAATGCCGGATGTCCAGGTATACGGCTGGTCCGGGCGCAGGTGAACCGCGCCGATCTCCAGCAGGTGTCCCGCAATTTCTTTGGCTGTCGTGGTTGTCATCCTATCCTCTTCCCTTCGCGTCCGTTGTTTCGTGCTGTGCCGCCTGCACGGCGTTCACGATCCGCTCCCAGGCGGCGGCAGGATCGGGCGAAGCCGTGACCGCCCGGCCGATGACGATGTAGTCGCTCCCCAACTGAAACGCCTGTTCCGGGGTCGTGATTCGGGTCTGGTCCCCCTTTTCCGCCCAGAGAGGCCGAATTCCCGGCGTGACGGTGAGGAATTCGGTTCCGGCCGCCTGCTTGATCATCGGCACCTCCAGCGGAGAGGCGACGACGCCGTCCAGGCCTGCCCGCTTGGTCATCCTCGCGTAATGGACGACGACGTCTTCCACCGCGCCGGGAATCGCCAGCTCCTCGTTCATCGTCTGTTTTCCCGTCGAGGTGAGCATCGTGACGCCGATCAGCAGCGGACGGGGGGAACCGGCCGCCGTCCCCTGCTCCAGTCCTTCCCGGGCCGCCTCCATCATGGCCACGCCGCCGGCGGCGTGCACGTTGACCATGTCAACGCCGTGACGGGCTAGGCTTTTCATCGCTCCTTTGGCCGTGTTGGGGATGTCGTGCACCTTCAGGTCGAGAAACACCTTTAGTCCCTGCTCCTTCAGGTAGTGGACGATTGCCGGACCTTCCGCATAGGCCAGTTCCATGCCCACCTTGACGTAGCGGATCAGCCCGTCCAGCCGGGCCAGGCATTGTGTGACGTCCTCTTTCGTGGAAAAGTCGAGCGCAACGATCATGCGCTCGCGAATATCGGTTGGTTGTGGCGGCACACCGCTCTCTCCCTTCTTAGTGGCGACACTACGTCGTGTTTACCCCCTTGCGAAGCCACATCCGGGTCCCCGCAGAGGGGGCTTTCTGTCCTGTTCTCGTCTACACCGGCACGGCGAGATTGGTGCCCGTGCGCTGCGACGGCATCGCTTCCGTGGAGAACGTGATCGTCTCCAGGACGTGCAGCAGCGCTTTCGCCGTGTCCAGGGACGTCAGGCAGACGGCGCCGTTTTCCACGGCTTCGCGGCGGATGCGGAAACCGTCCCGCTGCGGTGTCTTGCCTTTGGTCAGGGTGTTCAGCACAATGTTCGCTTCCCCTTTGTGGATCATGTCCAGCAGGTTGGGCGTGCCCTCGGACAGCTTGTTCACGCGGGTGACGGTCAGTCCCGCTTTCTCCAGGTAGTCCGCCGTTCCGGAGGTGGCCAGCAGTTTAAAGCCCAGGCAGCGGAAGCGTTTGACGATCTCCAGCGCTTCTTCCTTGTCCTTGTCGGCGACGGTGACGAGCAGCGAACCGTGCGTCGGGATGTTCATGCCGGCGGCCAGAAGCCCTTTGTACAGCGCTTTGGCCAGCGTCCGCTCGCGGCCCATCACTTCGCCGGTCGACTTCATTTCCGGCCCCAGCGTGATGTCGACGCGGCGCAGTTTGGCGAAGGAGAAGACCGGCACCTTCACGGAGACCATCTCGTCTTCCGGATGGCAGCCGGGCGTAAAGCCCTGCTCGACGATGGAGTGGCCGAGGATGGCCTTGGTCGCGATGTTCGCCATCGGGATGCCCGTCACCTTGGACAGAAACGGCACGGTCCGGGACGAACGCGGGTTTACCTCGATCACGTACGGACGGTTGTCGCAGATGACAAACTGGATGTTGATCAGCCCTTTGATCTTCAGGGCGCGGGCCAGGTTCGTCGTCATCTCGATCAGTTCCTGCTTGATTTCAGGCGAGAGGGACTGCGGCGGATACACCGCGATCGAGTCGCCGGAGTGCACCCCTGCGCGCTCAATGTGCTCCATGATGCCCGGAATCAGCACGTTTTCGCCGTCGCAGATGGCGTCGACCTCCGCCTCCGTGCCGACCATGTAGCGGTCGACCAGCACCGGATGCTCCGGATTGACCTTCACCGCGTTTTCCATGTACGCCAGGAGTTCCGTCTGGTTGTAGACGATTTCCATCGCGCGGCCGCCCAGGACGTAGGACGGGCGAACCAGCACCGGGAAGCCAAGGCTTTCCGCCGCCACCACCGCTTCCTCCACGGAGGTGACGGTTTTGCCCGGCGGTTGGGCGATGTCGAGGCTTCTGAGCAGCGCTTCAAACTTTTCGCGGTTTTCCGCCGCGTCGATGTTCTCCAGGCTGGTGCCGAGGATGCGCACGCCGCGGGCAGCCAGTTTGTCCGCCAGGTTGATCGCCGTCTGTCCGCCGAACTGGACGATCACGCCCTCCGGTTGTTCCGCGTCGATGATGTTCATCACGTCTTCGATGTAGAGTGGTTCGAAGTAGAGGCGGTCGGAGGTGTTGAAATCGGTGGAGACCGTCTCCGGGTTGTTGTTGACGATGATCGCCTCGTACCCCGCTTCCTTCAGCGCCCAGACCGCGTGCACGGTGGCGTAGTCGAACTCGATGCCCTGGCCGATGCGGATCGGGCCGGAGCCGAGCACGACGACGCGCTTTTTGCCCGTCTCCACACGCTCGTCTTCCTGCTCGTAGGTGGAGTAGTAGTACGGGGTCTGCGCTTCAAACTCGGCCGCGCAGGTGTCCACCATCTTGAACACGGGCTTGAAGCCGTGCTCTTCCCGCAGGGTGCGGACATCCGCTTCCGTCCGGCCGGTCAATTCGGCGATTTTCCGGTCGGTAAAGCCCATCCGCTTCGCCTCGTAGAGCTTCTCCGGCGTCAGGCCTGCCGCCAGTTCCTTTTCGAAGGCGACGATCTTGTGCAGCTTGTGCAGGAAGAACCGGTCGATGCTGGTCAGGCCGTGCAGCGTTTCGATGCTCCAGCCGCGCCGCAGCGCCTCTGCCAGGAGGAACAGGCGCTCGTCGTCGGCGGCGATCAGTCGGGCTTTCAGCTCGTCGTCGGCCAGCACGGACGCGCCCTTGATCTCCAGGTGGTAGGTGCCGATCTCCAGCGAGCGGATCGCCTTCATGATCGACTCTTCGAAGGTGCGGCCGATCGCCATCACTTCCCCGGTCGCCTTCATCTGCGTGCCCAGCTTGCGGTTGGCCGCCTGGAACTTGTCAAACGGCCAGCGCGGGATTTTGCTCACCACGTAGTCGATCGTCGGCTCGAAGCAGGCGTAGGTTTGGCCGGTTACCGGGTTTTTCAGTTCGTCCAGCGTGTAGCCGATGGCGATTTTGGCCGCCATCTTGGCGATCGGGTACCCCGTCGCCTTGGAGGCCAGCGCCGAGGAGCGGCTGACGCGAGGGTTTACCTCGATCACGTAGTATCGGAAGCTGTGCGGGTCGAGCGCGTACTGCACGTTGCATCCGCCTTCGATGCCCAGCGCGCGAATGATTTTCAGCGCGGAGGAGCGGAGCATCTGATACTCTCGGTCGGACAGCGTCTGGCTCGGCGCCACGACGATGGAATCGCCGGTGTGGACCCCGACCGGATCGATGTTTTCCATGTTGCAGACGACGATGCAGTTGTCGTTTGCGTCGCGCATCACTTCGTACTCGATTTCCTTCATCCCGGCGATGCTCTTCTCGACCAGGCACTGCGTGATGGGGGAGTATTTCAGGCCGCTCGCCACGATTTCCCGCAGGCTCTCCTCGTCTTCGCAGATGCCCCCGCCGGTGCCGCCCAGCGTGTAGGCCGGACGGACGATGATCGGGTAGCCGATTTCGCTGGCGAACCGCACCGCTTCTTCCACGGTGCTGACGATCGTCGACTCCGGCACCGGCTCGCCCAGCTCGTTCATCAGGGCGCGGAACTGTTCCCGGTCTTCCGCCCGCTTGATCGAGTCGAGGTTGGTGCCGAGCAGTTTCACGTTCTCTTCTGCCAGCACGCCTGCTTCCGCCAGCGCCACCGCCATGTTGAGCCCGGTTTGGCCGCCCAGCGTCGGCAGGAGGCCGTCCGGTTTTTCCTGGCGGATGACGCGGGTGACAAATTCCGGCGTGATCGGTTCGATGTATACTTTGTCCGCCATGTTGGTGTCAGTCATGATGGTGGCCGGGTTGGAGTTGATCAGCACCACTTCCAGCCCTTCTTCCTTCAGCGCCTGGCAGGCCTGCGTGCCCGCGTAGTCAAACTCCGCCGCCTGCCCGATGACGATGGGACCGGAGCCGATCACCAGGATTTTTTTCAGGTTAGCGTGCTTTGGCATGTGCCCTCTCCTCCTTTGCGGTGTCCATCATCTCGAGAAACCGGTCAAACAGGCTGCCGGTGTCGTACGGGCCGGGGGCCGCTTCCGGGTGGAACTGCACGGAGAAGGCCCGTTTCGCCGTGCTGCACAGCCCTTCCACCGTGCCGTCGTTCAGCGCGACGTGGGTAATCTCCAGGCCGGTTCCCGGAATCGACTCCGCTTTCACCGCGTAGCTGTGGTTCTGCGACGTGATGTAGGTGCGGCCGGTTGCCAGCTCCTTGACCGGGTGGTTGCCGCCGCGGTGGCCGAACTTCATCTTCACCGTGTCCGCTCCGGACGCCAGGGCAAACAACTGGTGGCCCAGGCAGATGCCAAACAGCGGATACTCGCCCAAAATCTCGCGGATCGTCGCGATCGCCTGCGGCACGTCTTTCGGATCGCCGGGGCCGTTGGACAGGAGGATGCCGTCCGGCTGCAGGCGGCGAATCTCGGTGGCGGTCACGTTGTAGGGGACGACCACCACGTCGCAGTTGCGCTTGGTCAGCTCGCGCAAAATTCCGTGCTTGGCGCCAAAGTCGACCAGCAACACGCGATGCCCCGTCCCCGGACAGCTATACACGCTTCGGGTGGAGACGCGGGACACCTGGTCCGTCATCAGGGAAGCGCGGCGGAGCGAGTCGAGCAGGTCGGACAGGGGGGCGCCGCTGGTGGTGATCATCCCTTTCATCGTGCCGTGGTAGCGGATCTTGCGGGTCAGCATCCGCGTGTCGACGCCGGCGATGCCCGGGATGCCGTACGCCTTCAGAAGTTCATCCAGCGTCCCGGCGCTGCGCCAGTTGCTCGGCGCGTCACAGTGCTCGCGGACGACGAACCCGTGGATGTAGGGGCGCACCGCCTCAAAATCGTCCCGGTTGATCCCGTAGTTGCCGATCAGCGGGTAGGTCATGGTGACGATCTGGCCGCAGTAGGAAGGGTCGGACAGCACTTCCTGATAACCGGTCAGCCCGGTGTTGAACACCACCTCCCCCACGCTCTCCGCCGCCGCCCCAAAGGCGGTGCCGACGCACTCCGTTCCGTCTTCCAAGATCAGTCTCGCTCGCATCTTCGCTTCCTCCTTATTCCGCATCCTTATTCCGCTTCGCGATGTACGATCGCGCCGTTCACCATCGTCAGGGTCGGCCATCCTTTGCAGACCCAGCCGGCAAATGGCGTATTGGTTCCCTTGCTGGCAAAGGTGCTCGGATCAATGGTCCGCTCCGTCTCCAGATCGAGGACGGTGAGATCGGCCGGAGCGCCTACTTCCAGGCGTCCGTACGGCAGTCCGAAAATGGCCGCCGGTTTTACGGTCAACAGCTCAATCAACCGTTTCAGCGTCAGCTCGCCGGTCAGCACCAGATGGGTGTACAGGAGCGGGAACGCCGTCTCCAGCCCGACGATGCCAAACGGCGCCCGCACGATGCCGTTCGCCTTTTCTTCCGCCGTGTGAGGGGCGTGGTCAGTGGCGATGATGTCAATCGTGCCGTCCTTCAGCCCGGCGATCAGCGCCGCCCGGTCTTCGCGGCCGCGCAGCGGCGGGTTCATTTTCCAGTTCGCGTTCAGGTCTTCCGGGATGTCTTCGTCGCAGAGCAGCAGGTGGTGCGGCGTCACTTCGCAGGTGACGTTCACCCCGGCCCGCTTGCCGTCCCGCACCAGGCGCACCGATTCCTTGGCGCTGATGTGGCAGACGTGGTAGTGGACGCCGGTCTGCTCCGCCAGCAGGATGTCCCGCCCCACGTGGATCGACTCCGATTCGGACGGGATGCCCGGCAGTCCGTGCCGCGCCGCCACCACGCCGTCGTGCAGCGCACTGCCCGGCGTGATCAGGTCGTCGTCTTCGCAGTGGGCGACGATCGAGAGGCCCAGCTCTTTCGCCCGCTTCATCGCTTCCTTCATCGTCGCGCTGGACTGGACGCCCACGCCGTCATCGGTCAGGGCAAAAATCCCCGCTTCCTTGAGCGCGGCGAAGTCGGTCAGCTCCTTGCCGAGCTGCCGCACGGTAATCGCCCCGTAGGGAATCACGCGCGCCTTGCCCGCTTCCCGCGCCTTGTCCAGGATGTAGCGGACCGTCTCCACGCTGTCGATGGCAGGGCGGGTGTTGGGCATGCAGGCGATCGTGGTAAATCCGCCTTTTACGGCGGCATGCGCTCCCGTCGCAATCGTCTCCTTGTGCTCAAAACCCGGTTCGCGCAGGTGGACGTGGACGTCGACAAACCCGGCGGAGATGAGGCCTCCCCTGCAGTCGATCCACTCGTGGCCGTCACGCGCGAGCTGTTCAGCGATCGCCGCGATGCGTCCGTCTTCGATCAGCACTTCGGCGGCGATCTGCTCGCCTGCCTCGTTTATGCGTTTGCCGTTGCCAAGGATGATTCCCATGTCATTTCGCTCCCTTTCAGCACAATTTCCAGTACCGCCATGCGGGCAGCCACGCCGTTGGTCACCTGTTTTTTGATCAGCGACTTCTCGCATTCCACCAGGTCGCTGTGGATTTCCACCCCGCGGTTGACCGGTGCCGGGTGCATGATCACCGCCCCCGGCTTCATCATCCTGGCCCGCTCCAGCGTCAGCCCGTGTGCCTGGTGGTACTCTTCTTTGGAGACGAACAGCGCGTCCGTGTGCCGCTCCAACTGCACGCGCAGCATCATCACCACGTCGGCCGTCCGGACCGCTTCGTCGATGCCGACCGTTTTCACCCCGTCCGGCACGATCTGCGATTGCGGCATCATGCTGGCCGGACCGGCGAGCAGCAGGTTGGCCCCCAGCTTGGGCAGAGCGTGCAGATGCGAGCCGAGCACACGGCTGTGGCGCAGGTCGCCGATGATCGCCACGGTCAGCCCCTCGATCCGGCCGAACTGCTGCTTCATCGTCAAGAGGTCGAGAAGGCACTGGGTTGGATGTTCGTTGGTGCCGTCGCCCGCGTTGATCAGATGAAGGCCGACATCGGCGGCCAGTTCCTTAAGCAGGCCGTCCTTTTTCGTGCGGATGACCGCCGCCTCCACGCCCATCGCTTCCAGCGTGCGGAGCGTGTCGTAGATCGTTTCCCCTTTTACCGTGGAAGAGGTTTCCGGGATGAAATTCAGCACGTGCGCACCCAACCGCTTTTGTGCCACCTCAAACGAAAAGCGGGTTCTCGTGCTGGCCTCGAAGAAGAGGTTGGCGACGAAGCGCCCCTTGAGCGCATCCGTCTGCACGCCGGGCCGCTCCGCCCAGTATCGGGCGCGATCCAGCAGCCGCTCGATCTGTTCTGTTGTCAGCTCTTTCATGCCAATCAGGTGCGTCACGTTGCTCATCGAGAATCCCTCCGTTTTGTCCGCAGTATGGATAAAAAAAGCTTCTTGCCGTGCTGGCCGTGAAGGCAGGCGTAGGCAAGAAGCTTGTGATTCGCTTCCCTGTGCGCAGGTGAAACAGCGCCCAGCCGCCTTGCCAGCCTCTCGGGACTGACTTAAAGGTCGTCGGAACGTGTCAGGCGATTTGCTTTTGTTCTTCGCGGTGCGTTTCCCCCATCGCCGATTCCTTGCCCGGCAGGATCACGTGCAGCACGATGCCGAGGAAGGTGGAAAAGGCGATGTTGTCAATCGTCAGGTTGTGCAGGAAGGACTGCCAGAAGGAAACGCCTTCGAAGCTGATTTTGTAACCGCCGATCCCGGTGACCAGAATCGCGGCGGCGATGATCATGTTTCGCTTGTTGGAGAAGTCCACTTTGCTTTCCACGTACATTCGGAGCCCCTGGGCCGCGATGATCCCGAACAGGATGATGGAGACGCCGCCCAGCACCGGCGTCGGAATCGTCATCAGGAGCGCGCTGACTTTGCCGACGAAGGCGAACAGGATCGCCAATACCGCCGCCAGCCCGATCACCACGCGGCTGAACACGCGGGTGATGGCGAGCACGCCGATGTTTTCCCCGTACGTGGTGGCCGGCGGTCCGCCGATCAGGGCGGCCAGCGCGGTCGCCACGCCGTCCCCCAGCAGGCTGCGGTGCAGTCCCGGATCTTTCATCAGATCGCGGTCCATCACCCGGCTCGTCACCAGCAGGTGACCGAGGTGCTCCGCCAGCGTGACAAACGCGACCGGCGCGATGATCAGCGCCGCCACCCAGGCGGACGGGTCGCCGATCGCGGAGGCCACTTCCCCCAGCTTGAAGCCCGGCGAGGCAAAGAGGGGCGCTGCGGCCACCTTGTTCAGGTCGATCAGGTCAGGATGGCGAATGAGCGTGTAGAGGTACCCGACAACGATGCCGATGAGAATCGGAATGAGGGCGAAAAAGCCGCGCAGCATCACGGCCGCCAAGACCGTCACCACCATCGTCACGAGCGAGATTTCGATGGAGGTGAGCGACATGACCGACTGGCCGTCCACCGTTACCTTGGTCGCCATGTCGACGGCCACCACCGACAGGCTCAGGCCTATGACGACGATGACGGACGCGATCACCACCGGCGGCAGGACGCGGTCCAGCCACTTGACGCCGGCCTTCTGCACGATCGCCGCCACGATGACGTAGACCAGGCCGGAGAGGAGGCAGCCCAGCAGCGCGGTGCCGACACCATAGGCCTGGCTGACCGTGATGATCGGGCCGATAAAGGCAAACGATGAACCCAGGTAGTTGGGCAGCTTGCCTTTGGTAATCAGCAGGAACAGGAGCGTCCCCACCCCGCTGGTGAAGAGCGCGGTAGCCGGGTCCAGGCCGGTCAGAATCGGCACCAGCACGGTCGCGCCGAACATCGCAAACAGGTGCTGGATGCTGAGCGGCAGCAGCTTGACAGCCGCCGGCGTTTCGTGCACATCGACAAAGTTCTTTTGACTCATGTGTATCGTCTCCCCCTGCGTTTTGTTTTCTCTTTCCTGCGTTTTCCGGTGACGGCCAACAAAAAAACCTCTTTGTGCGGGCACAAAGAGGCATACTCCTTCCATCCTTCCACGGGCATGGAAAGCGCGTAAACCTCTTCGCAACCTCACGGGATTGCGGTTAAAGAGGCGTATCCGGTTTTTCAGTCTCAGATCAATTGGCGGATGGTGACCATGTCCATCCCGTCCACTTCCGCCAGCTTCACGTCCACGATCTCGGAGCGGGACGTGGGGACGTTTTTGCCGACAAAGTCGGGCCGGATCGGCAGCTCGCGGTGGCCGCGGTCCACCAGCACGGCCAACTGGATCATGCGCGGGCGGCCGTTGTCGATCAGCGCGTCCAGCGCGGCCCGGACCGTTCGCCCGGTGTACAGCACGTCGTCGACGAGGATGACCGTCTTGCCGGTGATGTCACCGGGCAGTTGGGCGCCGTGCAGCACCGCATCTTCCGATTTGTGCTGCAGATCGTCCCGGTAAAAGGTGATGTCCAACTGGCCGACCGGCACCTTGACGTTTTCGATCAGTTCGATCCGCTCCACCAGCCGCTGCGCCAGGTAGATCCCCCTCGTCTTGATGCCGACGACGATGCAGTCTTCCACCCCTTTGTTCCGCTCGATGATTTCGTGGGCAATCCGTGTCAGAGCCCGGCGGATGGCCGCTTCGTCCATGATGACGCTTTTGTTGATCACGTGCGCTTCCTCCTCCAAGAAATCGGCTTGTCTCTCCTGCGGCACAAAAAAAGGCTTCTTGTCAGGCGACAAGAAGCCACAGGCCGATGACAGGCAAAAGGGTTGGTTCGCCCTTTTCCCGCCGTCTCTTCGTATCCGTGCCCTTGCCAGCCTCACGGGACTGGATTTAAAGGTTCCCTTCGTCAGTTCGAATTATGGCACGAATCGGGACCGGTGTCAATGAGGTTTTTGCTCTTTCCAGAAAACGCGGATCCACGGCGGCAGGTAGTTGCCGTAATACCCGATGTCCCCCGTCACGTGCCGGAGCAGTTCCACTTCGCTTTCGCTGCCCGTTTTCAGATAGAGAGAGCCGTGTTCGGCAGCATCAAGCCGGACAAACAGCAGGGCGTTCCCGTCCGGCGACAGGGCGGGAAAGGTATCGGCCGTCTTGTCCGTCCCCTGCGTCACGGCCTGCTGACTGCCGTCGGCGCTCCGCCGCCAAATGCGCTGCCCGGGCACCATCGGCTTTTGCGGCTCGTACTGATACTCCTTCGCGACGCCGCGGGTAAAGTACAGCGCGTAAGGGGCAGCTGCCGTCCACGTCGGCAGGGCATCCACCTTGTCCGGCTGCCCTGCCGGAATCACCCGTCCGTTCGCATCCGCGAGCGTCACGCGCTTGTTGTGGGTGGCCATGCGATCGCTGCCGTCGATAAACGCCAGCAGGCTGCTGTCCGGCGACCAGGCCAGCCACTCCGGGTACGCCAAACCGCTGCCGATGTCCACCGGTTTGCGGGCGGGCTGTGTCAGGTCAAACATCTGAATCGCCACGCCGTCAGCGGAGAGCGAAGCGGAGGACACCCGCACGTAGTAGGCCACCCGCTTGCCGTCGGGAGCGACCGTCAGCCCGTCAGCCGCCCACGGATAGATGCCTTCTTCCACATTGGGCGGTTCGGCAAGCGGGTAGGCGGCCAGCCGATTGCCCGCCAGATCGGTAAGCTGCAGCGTCATCGGCCGCCCCGAAGCGGCGGGCACGGACACGAGCAGGCTCCTGCCGTCCGGCATCCAGGCAAAATCGGCCAGATCGGTCGTCCAACTGCCGACGACGACCGCTTTCTCCCCGGCCATTTCCGCCACCACCAGCACCGGCTTCCGTTGCTCCCCTGTTCCGGCCGCGTTGACCCTGTAGGCAAAGGTGCGGGAGACGGGGGACCACTTCGGCTGGTCCAGGATCGGCCGCTCATCCACCCGAAACGCGCTGGTGCCATCCGCCTTCACCGCCCACAGGTAGGCCGGGGACGAATAATCGTCCGCCCTGTCGTACTGCAGGTAGAGCAGCCATTGGCCGTCAGCCGACCACCCGGCGATCTCCGCTTTGCCCTGCGCCGTCACCTGCCGGGGCACGGCGTCGGCCCGGCTGGCGTCCAGGATCCACAGATGAGCGTTGTTGGTAAACGCGATCGTCGCCGGAACCGCGGCCTGGCTGACGCGCTGCGGGGCGTCCGCCCGCACGGCCCGCTCCCCCTGCTGCACGCCTCCAACCGCTGTCGGGGACGCCTGCAGCGATGACGCCGGAGCCGAGCCCTGCATCGGCGAGGACGGGGCCAACCCCTGCACCGGCGAAGACTGAACCGATACCGCCTGCACGGATGCGGTCATCACCGACGCCGTCAGCGCCGCTGCACATGCCGCTTGTTTCAACATCGTCCACACGGGTCTTCCTCCTTTTTTCACCTCGTCGTTGGTATGACGCTCCCGGCGTGGAAACGTTTCGTCCGCCAACAAAAAACGCCAGGGAATGTCCGTGGTACCTCCCTAGCGTTTTTCCAGTCCAACCGTTTTATGTGCGTGTGATGTGTCAGGCCTGCCGCAGTTGGTGAATCACGTCCAGCAGATCCTGCGGCAGCGGCGCTTCAAACTCCAGCCGCTCGCCCGTGCGCGGATGGTCGAAGCCCAGCGTTTTCGCGTGCAGCGCCTGGCCGTCCAGCTCCAGCGTGTTTTTCGGCCCGTACTTGGGGTCGCCCGCCAGCGGATAGCCGATGTATTTCATATGCACCCGGATCTGGTGGGTGCGCCCCGTCTCCAGCTTCAGTTCCACCAGGGTAAACGCCTTGAACCGTTCCAGCACGACAAAATGGGTGACGGCCGGTTTGCTGTTTTCAAAGACGACGGCCATTTGCTGCCGGTTTTTCGGATCCCGGCCGATCGGCGCGTCGATCGTGCCCATTTCGTGCGGGATGACCCCGTGCACGATGGCCACGTATTTGCGGTTGACGCTGTGCTCTTTCAACTGCCGGGCGAGGCTGACGTGCGCCTTGTCGTTCTTGGCCACCATCAGCAGGCCGGAGGTGTCCTTGTCGATGCGGTGGACAATGCCCGGCCGAAGCACACCGTTAATCCCCGACAGGTCCTTGCAGTGGGCCAAGAGGCCGTTGACCAGCGTGCCGCTGTAATGTCCGGGGGCGGGATGGACCACCAGCCCGCGCGGCTTGTTCACCACGATCACGTCGGCGTCTTCGTAGACGATGTCGAGCGGCATCGGCTCCGGCGCGATCTCCATTTCCTTCGGCGGGGGGACCCGCAACGTAATCTCGTCGTCCGCCGCCAGCTTGTAGTTGCTTTTCACCGGCTCCCCGTTGACGGACACTCGGCCTTCCTTGATCCAGATTTGCACTTGCGACCGGGACCAGTCTTCGTTTTGCATCGCGACGAATTTGTCGATCCGCTCGCCCGCGTCGGCAGGCTCAACGGTCCAGTCGTACCGTTCAAACAACTGCGTGTCGTTCATCTCTGTCTCCTCGTAAGTAGTACCGCTAGTATCGTCCAAAAACACTCGTTCCATTTACGGCTTACTCCGTCTTGCGCCTGCCCTCCAGCAGCACGTCCAGCAGCAGCAGGGCGACGCCGATGGTAATGGCCATATCGGCTACGTTGAAAATCGGAAAGTTGATCAGGGTAAAATCGAGAAAATCGACCACCTGGCCCGTGCTGACGCGGTCGATGAAATTGCCGATCGCCCCGCCCAACACCAGCGAAAGCGCGAGCGACACGCGCGGCTGCCGCTTGCCGATGCGGACGAGCGACACCAGGATGCCGATCACGACGGCAATCGTGATGATCACAAACAGCCACCGCTGGTTTTGCAGGATGCCGAATGCCGCTCCCATGTTCCGATGGGACGTGAGGTGAAACACGTCCGGAATCAGGGGAATCGACTGCCCCAGCTCCATCCGTGTCACCACCAGGTTCTTGGTCCATTGGTCGAGCGCGACAATGGCTGCAGCAATGAGAAAGTACATCGATGGGGTCCTCCTTACTCCGACTCAGTCAGCCAACAACAACATGACGTCAACAGAAGATGATACCACAGCGCCGCTTCCGAAACAATGAAACGACCGCCGCTCCCCGTGGACCGGTGCGTTTTCGCCCGCTCACCTAAAGAGGCGGGACAGCTTCTTGTAGTACCGATACCCTTTGCGCACGCCATCCAGCACCCAGAGCGGGATCTTCCAGCCGCGGTCCTTGAGAAACGGCAGGTAAATCTTGTAGTACGCTCGCCGCAGGTCGCGCCACTTGCTGTCCGGTATGTTTTTGTAGTAGTCGGACACGTCGATCAGATAGCCCCGCCCCTGATCCATCAGCACGTTTTTGCCGTGCACGTCGTGGGGAAACAGCCCCTTGGACCGGGCTTCCTCAAGCGCCTCCTCCACGTCCTCGATCACCTGCGGCGGGATCGGGATGCCGTAGCGGAGGCAGTCAAACAGGGAAATGCCGTTGATCCGCTTCAGCACCAGGTAGCAGGGCTCCGCCTGATAGCAGACGGGAAACGAGCGGGTCTCCCCCAGCTTGCGGTACACGTCCACTTCCTGTTCCCAACCGGGACGACCCGGCGCGTACAGCTTCACCACCACGTCCGGGTAGTCGGGATGGGCGAACACCGCCGCGTAGTTGCCCGTCCCCACCAACTCCCACGGGTACGGCGTGTGCAGAACGATGACCGGGTCGTCCGGCGAACGGCTTTCCAGTTTTACGTCCCGCAAGAACGGGTCCAACACGTCTCGATGGATGCGCATGTGTCCACTTCTTTCGTCACGGAAGGGTTTCTTCTTTTTGATTCTAGCAAAACCAGAAAATTAGGCAACCGCGGCAAGTGATTGACAAACGAAAACGTTGGACGCAGGAAACGACATTGATAATCATTATCAAAGACTTCCGATGCTTGTCGGAAATCGGCGCGGGTCCGGTCGTTTCGGCGGAACAAGCATCGGCCCGTGCGCATCACCTACCACGTAGCCAAAGGAGAATGCGGCATGAAAAACATCCTTCTTTCCATCCTGCTGCTGTTCACTCTCGTAATCAGCGCTTGCAGCAGCCACCCGACAGGACAAGGGAACCAACCGGCTTCACCGGAAGACAACTCCGGCACGTTTACATACCAATCGGAAAACGGCCCCATCGAAGTTCCCGCCACCCCCAAGCGCGTGGTCGTGCTGTCATCGTTCGCCGGCAACGTCATGGCTTTGGGCGTCAATCTTGTCGGCGTGGATTCGTGGTCGAAAATGAACCCGCGTTTTCAAGACAAATTGAAAGATGCAGCCGAAGTATCGGATGAAAATCTGGAAAAAAACATCGAATTACAGCCCGATTTGATCATCGGATTGTCAAACACGAAAAATCTTGAGAAGTTAAGCAAAATTGCCCCTACCGTGACATACACATACGGAAAAGTGGATTACCTGACACAGCACCAGATCGGGAAGCTGTTAAACAAAGTAAAGGAAGCACGCGCCTGGATTGACGATTTCAAAAAGCGTGCGCAGCAGGCCGGAGCAGACATCCGGGCAAAAATCGGGGAAAACGCAACCGTTTCCGTCATCGAAAACTTTGACAAGCAGCTTTACGTGTTCGGCGACAACTGGGGCCGCGGCACCGAGATCCTCTACCAGGAAATGAAACTGCGCATGCCTGAAAAGGTAAAGGAAACGGCGCTGAAAAACGGCTACTTCGCCCTCTCTCCGGAAGTTCTCCCGGAGTTTGCCGGAGATTATCTGATTGTGAGCAAGAACAAGGAGGCCGACAACTCCTTTCAGGAAACCGACACGTATAAAAACATGCCGGCTGTGAAAAAGCACCGCGTTTTTGAAGTGAATGCGAAAGAGTTCTACTTCAATGATCCCTTGACGTTGGAATTCCAATTGGACTTCTTTATCAAAAGCTTTCTCGGCAGCTAACTCCTCCACGAAAGAAAAGATGAGAGACTGATGACGAAAGACAAGCAATGGTCCATCCCATTCGGATACAAACTGATTGCGGGCATCCTGTCACTGCTGGCGATGTTTGCAGTGGCGATGGCGTACGGGGCAGCGGACACCACACTCCGCGATGTTTGGCTGTCCCTTGTTTCTGACGCTGCGGGAGAGAAACTCTCCGTCATCCGGGACATCCGCCTGCCGCGCATGGTGATCACCCTGTTGGCAGGTATGGCCCTTGCGCTGTCCGGCGCTGTCTTGCAAGGCATCACGCGCAACGATCTGGCTGATCCCGGCATCGTCGGAATCAATGCGGGGGCCGGCGTGGCGATCGCCGTCTTCTTTTTGTTCTTCCCTGTGAAGGCCGATACGTTTGTCTTTGCGCTTCCCTTTGTCGCGTTTGTCGGAGCCCTGCTGACCGCTGTGGCGCTTGCCGCTTTCGCCGTTTCTGTCACAGGAGGCATTGCCTTTATCGGCCTCATGGCGCCCCATATGGCAAAAGCCCTGGTGGGACCCCGCCATCACGTATTGATCCCCGTCAGCGTCCTGCTCGGCGGATGGCTGCTGCTGCTTGCAGACACGACCGGCCGCCATCTGCTCGATCCGGATGGCATTCCGGCTGGCATCATGGCCGCATTACTGGGTGCCCCCTATTTTCTCTATTTGTTGTTGAAATCCTAGGAAAGGTTCGAGCAGCAGCAAGAGCCGCCTCCAAGCCGCATGGGCCAGGCTTGGAGGCGGCCTTTCACCATTTTTCCCCCGCAAACGCGTTTCCGTTCCGGCGAGGCCGGAGGGGGGTCCCGTTCGTTACGCGTTGATCTCGATAAACCAGTCCTGAACGGCCTCCCTGATCTTCTCCAAAGCGGCGGCGTTCGCCGCCTCGCAGTAGATGCGGATGAGCGGCTCTGTCCCGGACGGGCGGATCAGCACCCAATGGCCGCCGTCGAGCAGCAGCTTGATGCCGTCCATGCGGTTGATTTCCCGCACCGCAAACGGCCCCACCTGGCCGGGCGGCACCGCCAGCATCTGCTGCATCCAGCGGTCTTTTTCCGGCAGACGGATGTCCAGCCGCGTCGAAAACAGCTCGCCAAACTCGTCGCAGACCTCCTGAAAAATCTGGTCGATGCCTTTCTTTTCCCAGGCGCACATCTCCGCCAAAAGCAGGTTGATCAAGATGCCGTCCTTTTCCGGGATGTGGCCGAGGATGCTGGCTCCGCCGCTCTCCTCGCCGCCGATCAGCACGTCTCCCCGCAGCATCTGGGCGCCGATGTACTTGAACCCGACGGGCGTCTCCACCAGGTCCAGATCGTACCGGGCCGCCATCCGGTCCAACAGGTGGGTGGTCGCCACGGTGCGCACGATTCGGCCGCGCAGCCTCCTGTTTTTCACCAGGTGGCGGGTCAGCAGGGCGAGCACGGCGTTGGGCGGCACGTACCGGCCGAAACGGTCAACGGCGCCGAAGCGGTCCGCGTCTCCGTCGTTGGCCAACCCCAGGTCGGCCTGCCGGTCGACGACCTCCCGCTTCAACAAGGACAGATGGTGATCGTTCGGCTCCGGCAGGCTGCCGCCAAAAAACGGGTCGGCCGTCTCGCGGATGCTGACCGTTTCCACCCCCGCTTCTCCCAGCAGTCCGCTTACGTAGCCAATCCCGGCGCCGTGCATGGGATCGATCACGACCCGGAGCGGTGATTGTTTCAGAACGTCCAGGTGGACCATTCGCCTGAGGTGCGCCTCGTAGTGCGGACGCAGCACGATCACCTGCAGCAGCCTGCGCGCCTTGGCTTCTTCCAGCGAGATGTCCCGGACGCCGCCCGCCTCCTGGACCGCCCGGATCAGCTCTTCCAGCCTGCCGGTGATCTGCGGAGCGGCCGGTCCCGCATAGTCGGGAATGTACTTGATCCCGTTGTACTCGGGGGGGTTGTGGCTGGCGGTGATCATCACCGCGCCGCTGGCGGCAAAATGCTTGACGCCGAACGCGACGGCCGGCGTCGGCGCCGCTTCGTTGACCAGATAGACGCGAATGCCGTTGGCGGCCAGCACGCCTGCCACCGTCTCGGCGAAGCGGCGGCCCAAAAAGCGGGTGTCATGACCGATGATAATGCCTTGTTCCTGATGGCCGATCTCCCTGGTATAGGCAGCAATGGCCTGGGCGACGACGCGCACGTTTTCCACCGTGAATTGATCGGCGACGATGGCGCGCCAGCCGTCCGTGCCAAAGCGGATGTCGTTCACTGCGATTCACCTCTCCTCTCTTTGCCGGATCTCGGTTGCTTTGTCCACGTAACGCAGCACCGTGGCGACAAAGGTGGCGTGCGACCAGGTGAGCGGCGCGACGGAGACGGGCTCGCCGGTGTACGGGTCCAACTGCTCCGACAGCACGCCGCTCTCCATCGCGTGCCGCACCACCCAGGCGAGCCGCTCCCTCGCTTCGCCCAGTTCTTCCAGCGACCGCGCTTTCTCAATCTCCCAATCGGCTACCCACAGCGTGCAGATAATCCAGGGGTTTCCCGGCACCCTGGCCGTGTCGTGGGCCTTGCGAAAATACGGATCTCCCTGGTACCGGGCGATTCCGCCCACCGGCGTATCCACCCGCAGTCTGTGCTTGACCGCCTCCATCGTGCTGACCACCCGGGGATCGTCGGCCGGCAGTACGCCCAGGGCAAACAGCCCAAACAGGCTGCTT
Organism: Brevibacillus thermoruber 423; assembly: GCF_000454065.1. Classification (GTDB taxonomy): domain Bacteria; phylum Bacillota; class Bacilli; order Brevibacillales; family Brevibacillaceae; genus Brevibacillus; species Brevibacillus thermoruber. Next base: position 288,359 of record NZ_KE695652.1, on the reverse strand, counting down.
TCCACCGTCTCATCCTTTTCCAGCTTTCCGTCCGGCCGCACGTACACCCCGCGCAAAAACCGGCCGAGGTCCGGGTCGTACAAATGCTGCAGCATGGCCGAACGGACGCGCTCCGCCCCTTCGTCGTAGCGCTGGAAGCGGTGGTCGTCGCCAAACAACTGGGCAAACCGGGCCGCCGCCTTGAGTCCGGCGTAGACGGCGGCGCTGGTAAAGGTAAAGATCCCTCTGCGCTCCTCCCACAAATCGTAGCTGGGGAGAGGAAGCTGCCATTCGGGATGGAGATGGGACAGCAAAAAACGGGCGGCCGGCCTGACCAGCGAGGGATACAGCCGCTGGCAGAACTCGATCTGCTTGCCGCAGCGGTACATCTCCCACAGCGCGTGGAGGACGAGCGCCGTCTCGTCTTCCTGGATGGGAAGCTGGTGCTCCCCGTCCCGGACATACGGGTGCCAGCTCGAACCGACGGAACCGTCCGGGTTGTACTTGTGCAGCAGATAGCCGTCGTCCGTCAATGCGTCCCGGCAAAAGCGAAAAAACGGCGCCACCGTCCCGCTGTATCCCGCCCGGGCCATTGCGCAGGCGACCAGCGCCCCGTCGCGCGGCCACATGTAGCTGTAATGGTCGCGGTTGTACTGCAGGATGTCCGAGTCGTTGGCGGCCAGAATGGCGCCGTGCTGATCAATCTGCGTCTGGATGATCAACAGGCTCTGTTTGTACAGGCGGACCACCTCAGGGGGCAGGTCGGCAAAGCTCCGCTCCTCCTTGTTCACCCAGCGCCGCCAGTAGACGTCTACCCGCGCCAGCAGGCGGTCCGCTCCGCTGTCCAGCACGTACTGGTTCAATTCCTTGACCGCCGGGTACGTGTCGCCGACGCACATCCAATAGTACAGCGTCTGCTCTTCCAGCGGCTCCAGCACGAGGCGGAACGAAACGGTGCTGTCCACCGAGCCCTGCGCGATCGTGTTTCCTTCCAGCAGCCCGTCCTCCGCGTCCCGCCAGGTCCCTTCCGCGTAATTGAACCGCTTAATGCCCACGCTGTACTGGAACATGCCGTCCTCCGCCGTCCGGCCGTTCATCATGATGTAGACGCTGCGCTTGTAATGGTACACGGTGTGAAGCAGGGGATCGTACACGGCCGTATCCCCCACTTCGGTCTCGTTCAGGCTGAAGTCGTGATGAAAGAACAGGCGCACTTCCCGCGTCTCCGCGAAGTGGTTGCGGACACGGACCTGTTTTAAGTAAATCGGGTCGCGCTGATGCACGCCGTCCGCGATGCATAGCGTAAGCCCCAACTGCTCGTGACGGGCGGTGACGTCGGTCACGAGCGACTCGTTGCGGTAGCCGAGCTTGCGCACCCAGCCCTCTTCATCCAGCCAGGAAAACCGCCCCTGCACCCAGATGCCCAGCTTGCAGAAATGACCGCCCACGTGATTCAGTTCCCCGACGTACGGATAGAAGAGATCGCGCATGTGCAGTCTGTCGTCAAAGTTGATCAGCAGCTTTCCGTTGCCCACCACAAGCGGTCTTGGCATGATGTCACGTCCCTTCCGATCTGAAAAAACTTCACGAGAAGGCTCCCGAAAGCGGAACGCGCGTTATCGGGACTGGAACTCCGCGATCCGCCGGGCGAACGAAGCGGCGAGGGTGGCCGCCGTTTCCGCCGTCACGCCCTGCGAAATGATATTGACGTGGGAATCTTCCGTATCCGGCAGGATCAGCACCCAGCCGTGGGCGTCGTACACCTTGATGCCGTCCACCAACTCCAGCGGCTTGCCTTTGTGTTCCTCCAACATTTTACGCATCACTTTTCCCTTCCATGCCCACGGACAAAACACCGTCGTTTTGTCCATGTGGCATGCCGGGAGCTGAGCGGCCAACCGGCTGAGCGGCTGCTCTTCCCGGGACAGGTACGCGAGGATGCCGACCAGGCTGAAGACCGCGTCAAACAGCGGATGGAACCGCTCGTCCGGCGATACCTCCATCATCGCGCGCGGCGACAGCTTGGTGCGGACCACGTCCACCTGCATCAGCCGGGCCAGGTGCTCCACCTCTTCCGGCGCGCTGACCGGCAGGCCGATCTGCCGCCGATGCCCCCGGCATGCGAGGAGCTGCAGCGCCAGAAGCTGTTCCGGCGAAAGCCGCTCCCCTGTTTCCGTGAACAGCTCGAACTGCTCGCCGTTTTTGTGCAGGCGGACTGCCAGATCGACACCGTGCCTGCCGACCCCTTCCGCGACGGCGCCGTACACGGCGGTCACGCCCAGCGCGCAAAACAGCGGAGCCAGAAACGCCGGCAGGAAGCGGGTCTCGCACTCGACCAGCAGTTTGAACCCCCGGCGCTGAATCGGCGCCGCGTCGATCTGCTCCAGGAGCTCCCGCGTGTAGGCCTCCTGCACCTGGTGCTCCACGTGCAGTTCGCCCAGGTGGTGAAGCGAACGGACATACGTCTCCTGCCAGTAGGCGGTTTCGATTTTCCGCTCCCAATCGCGGGAGACCGGCAGCCCCAGGTGGTCGACGAACTGGATCACCACCTGTTTCTCCTCGGCCGGTTCGGCCATGTGGATGTGGATCCCGCCCTGGCATTGGAACCGGCGGACGCCGTACCGGTTTACCGGCGCGATGCAGATGCCGATGTCGATCGTGTGGATCCCGGACGAGCAGAGACTGGTCATGATGCTGTGCTTGAGCAGTTGGGCAAACGGATGGGCGCAGGCGGACAGGGCGATCCGGCTGCCCGGTTTGAGCAGATAGGCGTATGCGGCAGCCAGCCGGGTCACGAATTCCGGCGTGATCTCCACATTGCCCAGCCCTTTGATGCCGTGGCTGCCGAACAGGTGTTTCGACTGCTTCGCCCCGTAGATGAGTGACGTGTGCACGTTGGCGCTTTCCCCGATTTCCTTGTGGGGCCAGATCTTCACCCCGTCTTTTACCACCGCCTTGGCGCCGATCCGGCAGTGGTTGCCGATGACCGCGCCCTCGCCCAGCAGGACGCACGGACCGACGCTCACGTTGCGGCCCAGTGTGGCGCCCGTCAGTTCCGCCCGCTGGCCGACGAAGGCGTTTTCCCACAAAATCGACTGCCCCAGCCTCGTCCCGGCGGAAATGACCGAATGGCTGCCCAGCACGGAGTAGGCGCCGACCGACACACCCGTCTGCAGATGGACGTTTTCCCCGATGTACACAGGCCCTTCCAGCCGCACCGACGAATCAATCCGCACGTGGTTTTCGAGGAAGATGCGAGGGGCGATCTCGCGCGCGTCAATCTCCACCCGCACCCGTCCGTCCAGCATGTCAGCCTGTGCCTGCCGGTACACCTCCAGCGACCCGATATCCGACCAGTAGCCCTCCGCCGTGTGGCCGAACAGCGGCAGACCCGCGTCCAAAAAGGCGGGAAACAGCTCTCTGCTGAAATCCACTTCCCTCTCTTCCTCTATATAGGAAAGCACCTCGGGTTCAAAGACGTACATGCCGGTGTTGACCGTATCGCTGAACACTTCGGCCCAACTCGGCTTTTCCAGGAACCGGGCGATTCGTCCGCTCTCATCCGTCATGACGACGCCGAATTCCAGCGGCGTCTCCACTCTGGTCAGGATCAGCGTGGCCAGGGCGCCGTTTCGCTCGTGAAAGCGGACAGCTTCCGTCAAATCGATGTCCGTCAAGGTGTCTCCGCTGATCACAAGGAACCGGTCATCCAGGAAATCGGCGCAGTTCTTTACGCTGCCCGCCGTACCCAATGGCGTCGATTCTTCGAAATAGGTAAGCGAGACGCCGAAGCGCGAACCGTCGCCAAAGTAGCTGCGGATGGCATCGGGGAGGTACTGCAGCGTGACCGCGATGTCCGTAATCCCGTGGCGTTTCAGCAGGTGGATCGTGTATTCCATGCAGGGCCGGTTTAACAGCGGCACCATCGGTTTGGGCGTATGGACCGTCAACGGGCGCAGGCGGGTTCCCTTGCCGCCAGCCATGATCACTGCTTTCATCAACCGTTCCTCCTCTCGGTCAGATCGAAGTTGCCAAGGCTGAACCCAACGAACGATACAAATCCAGCGTCTGAAGCGCCAACCGGTTCCATTCGTATTGACGCAGGATGTCCTCCCGCGCCAGGCGGACCAGCCGCCCGCGTTCATCGGGGCGGTGCAGGAGCCAGCACAACTGATCGGCGAGCGAATCGGCGTTGCCGGTGTAAAAGGTGAGCCCGTTCTCGCCGTGGCGGACGATTTCCCGCAAGCCTCCCGTATCGGCCGCGATCACCGGCGTCCCCAGCGACATGGCCTCCAGCGCCACGATCCCGAACGGCTCGTACAAGCTGGGAAAAACGGCTGCGGCAGCCAGCCGGAAGAGCAGATTGCGGCGGACGTCGTCGACGAAGCCGAGAAACCGGACGCGAGACGACAGCCCCCGCTGCTCCGCCGTCTGCCGCCACTCTTCCAGCATCGGCCCTTTTCCCGCCAGGACGAAGACGGCTTCCGGATGATCGTGCAGAACGCGAGGGGCCGCCTCCAGCAGCAGGTGAACCCCTTTTTCCCGCACCATCCGGCCGACAAACATGATCACCGGTCCCGTTCCCAGCCCCAGTTCCTCCCGCACGCCGCGCATCCGCTCCTCTTCATCCGCTGTCGCGGCCGGCGGGCATTCGACACCGTTGGGGATCACGTCGATACGCTCTTGCGGTACGCCAAACAGCCTGTTTACCTCCCCGGCCATGTAGCGGCTGCACACGATGAGGCGGTCGGATGCGGCGGAGAGGTTCTCTTCCCGCTCGTGAATCCGCTGCTGCAGCGGGGTGTGAATCCCTTGGTGACGGCCGTGCTCCAGCGCGTGGATCGTCGTCACCAACGGCAGCTCAAAGCGCTGTTTCAGCTCCAGCGCGGCCCATCCGACCATCCAGTCGTGCGCGTGGATGAGATCGGGCCGAAAGCCCTGCCGCACCAACCGTTCCGCCGCGTCCGTCATGGCCAGGTTGAGCTGAAATACCCAGTCGAGAAAATCGCTCTGCTCTCCTGGAACGTAGGTGTTGAGCCGATGGACACGCACCCCGTCCACCAGCTCCGTCTGCGCGGCCGTGCACGGTGCGGCTGTCAGCACGTGCACCTCCACGTGCTGCCTCGCCAGATGGCGGGCCAGATCGTACACGGCCCGGCCCAGTCCGCCGACGACGCGGGGCGGAAACTCCCAGCTCAGCATCAGCACCCGCAGCCCTTCTTCACGCTCCTTGCCGGCGGCGACATATTGACGCGATACGTTCACTCTATGCGAACCTGCCGGCAAATAGTACCGTAGGTCCACAGCGGGGAAGAGCGGATACGCCCGCTCTCTTGCGGCCAGACGTTCGGGATCGATCGTCCCCGCCCGAATCTGCTCCATCAGCTCGCGAAAGCAGGCCAGATGGTCGTGGGTGCGGCGGACGGCGTAGTCCACCACTGTCTGTCCGTCCATGATAAACGCCCAGTCGCTGCTCTGCGCCAGCATCAGCTCCCGGGCCGCCTGCTGCAGTCCGCGCCGCAGCAGCGGACGGGCCTCATGATCGTCGTGGGTCTCTTCCACCAGTTCGATCAGCTCCCGCTCGGCCTGGTGCAGGTGGCGGTAGATCCAGCCGTTTTGCTCGTTGAGCCAGACTTCGCCGTAGCCGTTTCGCCCCCAGGACGACATCGGCAGACGGCCGCGGTCGATCTGGGGATAGTCGTCCAGGTAGGCGGACGGCGTGGTCAGGCTGATCACCTGTGAATCGCAGGCCGTCTTGCGCAGCAGAAAATCGAGGAATTGCGGCCCTTCGTACCACCAGTGGCCGAACAGTTCGGCGTCGTACGTGGCCGTGATCAACGGAGGGCGATCCAGCCATTCGGCTGCCTGCACCGCCTGCGCCTCCCGGCTGGCAAGGAAATGACCGGCGTGAACGGCCGCCTTCTCCCTCGCCCGGTCGGGATCGTAAATGGCTTTCGGCACGCCCCGCCCGGTGATCCGGTGGTACTTGAGGCCTGTATGTACGCGGATTCCCTCGGGATGAACGTACGGAGCGATGTACGCCCAGTCCAGGTCAAACCCGATGTCCCGGTAATATTCCCGGTAATCGTAATCCCCGGGATAGCCGATGACGGAGCTCCACACCTGACGCGATGCCTCTTCATCGCGCGGAAAGGCGGCCACGTCGTACGGAGTCAAAAGCGGCGCGAACAGCCCCCGCCGCGGCTGGGGGGTGGCGTGGCGAACCGTGTGGCTGTCGGTGAAAAAATAGCGGATGCCCGCTTCTTTCAGCAGGCGGTCCAGCCCCGGGGTATAGCCGCACTCAGGCAGCCAGATTCCCGCGGGACGGCGGCCGAGAATGCGCTCATGCGTATCAATCCCCACCATGAGCTGGGCCCGGATCGCCTCTTCCGTCTCCACAAAGGGGAGAAACGCGTGAGTCGCGGCGCAGGTGATCAGCTCCGCGAAGCCGCTATCCTGCAGCCGTTTCAAGGCGGGAATCAGCGCATAATCCCACTTGCGGCAGTACGCGGCGATCTCCCGAAAGCGCCGCAGATACATCTTCGCCACGCGGTGCTCCTCCGGGCTACCGCTCGTCCGCCTGCATTCCTTTCCGGCCAACTCGACCGTTTTGGCGAGGTGGCGCTGGAACCTCTCCCGGATCAACGGATCGTCAAGCATGGACAGCAGCGGGGGCGAAACGGCCAGCGTGATGCGAAACGGGATGCTGTCCGCGAGCAGTTTGTCAAACACCAGCAAGAGCGGGATGTACGACTCGAGCATGGCCTCGTACACCCAGCGCTCTTCCAGACGATCGTCCCGCTCGCCATCCCGCACGTAAGGCAGATGGGCGTGCAGCACGAGGGAGAGATAACCGTTTGACACCACAGACACCTCGCTCATTTTGACGTTTTGGGATAGAGGGAATAGGAGGAAAAGTTCTCAAACCAGGCAGGCACACGCGTGTCAGCGGCCGTTTCCACCAACGGCTCGCCCCAGGCTGCCGGGTGATTGCGCGGTGTCGCCGCCGGCTCCGAGCGCAGGATCGGATAGAAGCGCTCGCGGTGGAACAGACCGAAGTCGGCGATGTAGGTCCTCCCCGGCTGGACGTCATGCACGAACCAGGAGTGGGCGCCGTCCGACACGGTCACGTCCCGGTGGCCATGAGCGTTGGTGCCGTCAAACAAGCGGTCGGTCACGTCGTAGAGACGCAGCCCCTTGTCGATCTGCCGGTAATCTGCCTGCAGGTAGGAAGCGACCATCCGCATGCGCGGCCAGGTGATCTCCCAATAGACGAACAGCACCGTCGGCCCCTGCACCATCAGTTTGACGACATCCCGCCCGTAAAACGGCGGCAGCCGCCACGCGTCGTCCGGTCGGTTCTGCGACGGAGCGGCATTCCGGCTGGCGGCAGGTTCGGCCTCGGAGCGCGATCTGCCCTTCTGCAACCGGTATTTCACCTGGCCCACGGTCAGCCCGCATTCTTTGGCGATTTGCGCGATGGACATGGACTGCGATCGAAGCTGTAAGATTCGTTCCAACATCGTTGAACGCTCCTTTCTGCCGGTATTCCTCCAAGCCCGTGACAGGCGGAGGCGACGGATCATTTGCCAACAATGCCATCATAGCCAAAACCGCCCATCAAAGACTGTCGAACGATGTGTGCACATCCCTTCTTCTTTTGTCGAGTCCCCGACAGTTTTTCGTCATGGGAACACACTAGCCGCGGGGCGGCGGGACATCCGTGGAATCGCTGGGGGCCAGTCCCGTCTTCCCCGGGAAATGCGGCCAGAAAAAAACCACCTGTACAGGTGGATCAGACGGTGAATCAGAAAAATTTTTTTCTTTCCTGCTCTTCTTTCAACAATTCCACTGCTTCGCGAAATCTCAGCGAGTGGACGATTTCCCGTTCGCGGAGGAATTTGAGGCCGTCCTTCAGGTCGGGATCGTCCGTCATGTCAATCAGCCATTGATAGGTGGCTCTCGCCTTTTCCTCGGCGGCAATGTCTTCGTACAGGTCGGCGATCGGGTCGCCCTTGGCCTGGATGTACGCCGCCGTCCAGGGGACGCCGGCGGCATTGTTGTAAAACAGCGCCCTGTCGTGATTGGCGTAGTGGGCGCCGAGGCCGGCTTCCTCCAACTGCTCGACCGTGGCGTCTTTCGTCAATTTGTACACCATGGTGGCAATCATTTCCAGATGAGCAAACTCCTCTGTCCCGATATCCGTCAGCAAACCGATCACCTTGTCGGGGATGGAGTACCGCTGGTTCAGGTAGCGGAGCGCCGCCGCCAGTTCCCCGTCGGCTCCGCCGTACTGCTCGATCAGGAACTTCGCCATGCGCGGGTCGCATTTGCTCACGCGTACGGGGTACTGCAGTTTCTTCTCATAAATCCACACGTTCGGTTCTCCTCCTCATCCTCATACCTGCCACGGCCACGGCGATTCGGGCCACTGCCAGGGATATCCGGAATAGCTGTGTCCGTATTGCAGAAGCGGCCCGTAGTGAGCCTCGAACTCGCACGCCACCTGCCAGCGTCTGCCGGAGTACTCGTTGAACTGCTGGATCGCATTCATGTCGTCACGGTGGGTGTTCAGGTACAGCGACAGCTCCACCAGCACGAAATCGAGCGACTGCAGCTCATGCATAAGCTGGTAGTAGCGTTCGTCCACTTGTTTGTGGTCGCTCACTTCCGTTCCCTCCCTTTCCTGTCCCGTCCCTCGTACGGACTGTACAGTGCCGGCCAGAGCACGCCGTGGCGCAGGGCTTCGGGAGCAGAAAACTGCGGCAAACCGGGGGGCTGGAATTGGATGAACAGGTTGGGGGGTACCACATATGTCTTCACCCGCATCGGCGGACACGGATCAAACGGGCTGACATACGGATAATACACTCTCGTCTGCGAATGCAACGAAGGCGACCTCCTTGTGTAGGTGTTTGACTAACCAGTATCACTGTATGACACTCACCTACCTGCGGTGTTGGGCGGACGCCCGTTTGTGGCCGACAAGAAAAGAACCCGCTGTGATCAGCGGGTTATCGTCGTTTCGTGATTCGGCCGAAGCCTCCGACCTTCGTGCGCGGAGGCGATTTGCTTCGGGGTGAGGAGAAGATCGAGGATCCCCATGAGGAGGAAGAATCGGAGATCGTCGCGTCCTTGTCAGATTTTCGGATAATCCGTCCGACCCGCCCGGCCGGTTCCGTGGACGGCTCCGCCTGTTTTTTGGTGATGCTGCCGTCCGCGCCGATTACAGAACCCCGATCGACCGGCTTGTCGCTCCGCTTGATGAGGCTCCCCGTTCCCTGCTTGGTGACGGGAGGAGCCGCCTTTTTCTCCTGCTGGGTGGGGATGTGGTACGTCCCCACTGGTTTGTAGATGTCTCTCGTGGTATACCCGCGATATGAGCCGGGGGCATGTTTGTGCGCGTCAAAGAGGTCATCCAGCAGGCTGGCCAGGATGTACCCCTCCAGAAACGACGGATCGTAATTTTGCCGGACAAACTCCTTGCTGTCCACTTCGATGAGCGTGTCCGAAGGTTTCTTCTCATCCTGCTGCAGGTGGTACCATTCATCCGGATAGATGAGAAACATGTGTTTCTCGTCTTCCTTGGAGATCTCGTCCGGCTCTCGCTGCTCTGCCAGTTCGCGGGCCACTTCCGGCACCGTCTTGTTTTCGGCGCGGTAGACGCGGGAATACTGCCCGTCGTCCTTGGAGATCACCGATTCCAGCGGATAACTGGAACCGGCCGCCGGTGTCCCGCAGCCGGCCAGGGCCAAGAGCAAGAGCGCTGGCACCAGGAGGATCGTGACCGCTCGAAACAGCCGCTGTTCCATCCTCATCCCTCCCTACGTTCCGCGCAAGACCTGCACGTCAGCCGGGAGGACAAACTCTCCCTCGTACAGCATGAAACGACCGTCCTGCCATTCGATCCGCAGCAGATGGCGCTGGTCGGATTGAAACTGCCAGATGTGCTGCTCTCCTGACGAAGGGAACGGGGTTTTGCCCTGGGCCGTCACGTGACCGGTGTAGTGTTCCTCCAGATGATAGGCGACCCCGTCCATTTCAATGGTGGTCGGGACCGCATCGACGGAATCCAACCGGCCGTCAATGGCGCTGTAGAGCTGGTACACCACCTGTTCCCGCTCTTCGATGTGGAGATAGCGAATCTGATGGCCGTCCTGCAGGGTCAGCATCACGGCGTTTCGACTGACGTTCCGGGTCCTGCCCGTCACCTGGTAGGTGACCAGGGAAACCTCCACCACATCTCCCGGCCCCACGGTGAGGATGCCGGGCTCTACCCGCGGCGGCTCATGCTTGGCAAAGAGATGGTGGATTCGCTTGAACAAACTCATGGATGCGCTCCTTTCCCCGCACTACAGACAAGCGGCTAAAATCATTGCGCCGACGATGTGGAAAGAGCCGGCCAACAGTGCGTACGCGACTTTACCCTGCCGCGTTCCCTCGTCCAGATCAAGCGACGCGGCCATTTTCAACAGCCGTTCGACAATCCATTCCAGCATGAACAATATGACAAATGAAACCACAGACACCAACAGGGCAATAAACAGATCGTTGGAAGTGGCAATCGACCGGGACAAAATATAGCCCTGGGCAAACAGCTTCATGATGAAACGAGTCGTTACCGCCACGTTCCCGTTCTTCATTTCCGTAATGTCCTTGTATTTGGTGAACAAACTGTCCACCCACATGAGCACAAACAAGAGAATGGCACCGGCCCCGGTCCACACCAGCATGGCCAGCACTTCAAACCACGACAAAGGTCATCCCTCCACAGCGTTCAATATTTACTTGCGGCAGTTCGCGGAATCAGAGAAAAAGGGGAACCGCCTAGAGCGGTTTACCCCTCGTATTTTTTCAGCAGGGCCGCCAGTTCGTCTTCAATTTCCTGATCCCGGTTCAACTTGGCGATTTCCTCGTCCAGCGATGTTTCTTTTTTGTACACGTCGCCGCTGGCCTCCGCTTCCGCTTCGAGCTGCAGCGCCTTCTCTTCCATGCGCTTCAACCCCGCCATCGCCGTATTTGCGTCGAACCCGGTCATCGCCTTGTTGATGTTTTTCTGGGCCTTGGCGGCGTTGACGCGGGCGACCAGGGTCTCCCGTTTGTGTTTCAGCTCGTTGATCTGCTTGCGCATTTCCGCCAGCTTCTCGCGCAGGTTGTCGGCCGCCCGTTTATTCTGCTCGTAGCTCGCCTTGTACTCCTCCATCTTCTGCTGAGCCGCTTTCTTTTCTTCCAGGGCGCGGCGGGCGAGATCGACGTTCTTCGCCTGCGCGGCCAGATGGGCCTGCTCGTCGCGCTTCTTGACGAGGGCTTCCTGCTCCTCGTACAGCAGCTTGAATTTTTTCTCCAGCGCAATCTGGGCGGCGACGGCTTTTTCCGCCTCTTCCAGATCCTCCTGCATGTCGCGCAGGTACTGGTCCGTCATTTTGATGGGGTCTTCCGCTTTTTCAATCAAAGCAAACAGATTGGCCATGGTCAGGTCTCGCAGACGTTTGAAAAAGGACATGACTTTTTTCCTCCTTGGGTAAGGGATCGTCAGCGCACGTGCGGCTGCGCTTCTCTATAACGTATCTACGAAAAAAGAGACGTCCCGGTTTCACCGGGACGCCTTCCTTTTGCGTATGTCGCCCGCACGCACCTCCTTGCTGCCGGCTTCCTGCTGCAAGCGCACCTTCCGTTCCCGGTCGTCCCACAGCAGATAGGCGTCGAAGCGCTCCTCTCCCTTTTGAAATCCTTTGATCGTATTGCTCCTGCCCGTCTCCATCAGCCGTTTGACGTTGGCGGCGGTGATTTTCTTGCCCAAAATGGTCTTGGACAGCGTCACGCCGCACCCGGTTTTGCGGTAGTTGGCGCAGCCGTAAAAATCCCCCTTGTCCACCAGATCGCCGCCGCAGGCGCGGCAGACAGCCACCTTTTTGCCCAGGCTGAACCGGGAGGCCTGCTTCGGCATCGCCGCCACGTCGTATCCGTCCAGATTCCAGCTTCGCGCCTGCTCCACCGCATCCTGCACGATCTTGCGGGACAGCTTTTTCACCTGCTCCATGAACGCCTGTGGCGAGGCCAATCCCTGCCCGATCTCCGCCAGACGCTGCTCCCACCGGGCCGTCATTTCCGGCGAGGCCAGGATCTTGTCACCGATCAGGTCGATCAAGAGCATGCCCTTGGGGGTGGCGTACACCTGGTTCCGCTTGACCTCGATGTACTTTCGCTGCTTCAGCGTGGCGATGATGGCGGCGCGGGTCGCTTCGGTGCCCAGCCCTTCCGTCTTCATCAGCACCTTCTCCAGTTCTTCGTTGTCCAGATGCTTGCCCGCCGTCTTCATCAGCGTGATCAGTTGGCCTTCGGTGTAGCGCTTGGGCGGCTGCGTCCTGCTCTCCTTGACGTTCGCCTTGTGCACCCGGCCCTCTTCTCCCTCAGCCAGCGGCGGCAGTACCGGTTCGTCTTCCTCCTTCTCCTCGTCGAACAGCACCGACCGCCATCCGGCCCTGAGCTGCACCTTTCCCTTGCTGACAAATGCGGCCCGGCCGTCCACCAGCGTGACCACCGTGGTGTAATCAAACAGCGCGCTCTCGTAATGGGCGGCGATCAGCCGGCGGGCCACCAGGTCGTAGATTTTCCGCTCGTCATCCCCCAGCTTGGCCACGGTGGGCACCTGCTCCGTCGGGATAATCGCGTAGTGGTCCGTCACCTTTTTTTGGTTGACGTAGCGCCGATCCTGGGCGATCGAGGCTTTCGGAGCGGGAAAAAAGCCGCGGTACTCCGGCTGCCTGGCCAGCCTGGAGAGGATGTCGGGGAACGCCCGCGCCTCCTCGGCCGTCACAAAGGCGGAATCAGAGCGGGGATAGGAGAGATACCCCTTGACGTACAGCTTTTGCGCCACGTCCAGCGTCTTTTGCGGCGAAAACTTGTACAGCTTGTTGGCGGCCGCCTGCAGGGCGGAGAGGTTGAACAGGTACGGGGGCAGGAACTCTTTTCGCTCCGTCTTCACCTCCGACACGCGCGCCGGTTTCTCGCGGCAAAACGCGGCGATCCGCTCCGCCAGCTCGGGGTCGTTGATCCGCGACTGCCCGTCCTTGTGCCAGACGCCTTCATACCGTTTGCCGTCCACGTCGAAGGATGCCTTCACCTCCCAGAACGGTTCCGGCTTAAACGATGCGATTTCCTTTTCCCGCTTCACCACCAGCGCCAGGGTCGGGGTCTGCACCCGGCCGGCGGAGAACACGTCGCTGATCCCTTTTTCTTTCAGCAAAACGGTGTAGACGCGGGAGGCGTTCATGCCCACCAGCCAGTCGGCGCAGGCCCGGCTGTACGCCTCGTGGTACAGGCTGCGCGTCTGCTCCTCCTGCAGCAGCGATTCGAAGCCGGCGACGACGGCCCGCTCCGTCAGCGACGAGATCCACAGCCGCTTCATCGGCTTGCGAACCCCGCTCATCTCCACGATCGTCCGGACGATCAGCTCCCCTTCCCGTCCGGCGTCGCCCGCGTGGATGATCTCGGTCACATCGGGCCGCCGGAGAAGCTGCTTGATCACGCCGAACTGCTTGGCCTTGCCCTTTATCACCTGATGGCGAAACGATTCCGGAATGATCGGCAGCGTCTCCACCGTCCACTTTTTCCACGCGGGGTTGTACGCTTCCGGCGGCACCAGCTCGCACACGTGACCGACCGCCCAGGTGATGAACGCCCCCCGGGGAAACAGCCGGTTCGGCTGGATTTCCACATAGCCCTGCTTTTTTTTATGCACGAACGGACTGGCCAGCTTGAGCGCCTGGTCCGGTTTTTCGGCGATGATGACTTTCATGCGCGGCATTCTCCCCATCCGTCTGGAAACATTTGTTCTGACGTCTATTGTACTACAAGTCCGCGGACCTGTCCCGGCCTGTCCATCCGTTCCCCAAACCGGGGTACTTCCTCGTCGGCACCGGCCGTCTTCCGCTTTCCGGAAACACCACGCGGAACACGCGGCGATCAAGCAGGAAACAGCACCGGGATTTTGCCTCGGGCGTGCCGGCCAACATTGGGCGAGCGTACAGGCAAAACCCACAGGACACACATACAGTATGACTAATCGCGGAAAGGAGGCGAAGCGATGAGCAGTATCTTCAACAGTTGTGGACTGGACGAATTCGGTCTGGTACTGGTGCTGTTTGTCCTGTTGGTGATCGTGGGCTGCAGCTGCAATTGACGAGGACTAAGCGGAGAAGACAGATCCATGCAAAGGGAGAATTCGGGGGCGTTCTCCCCTTGCATGTTCTCCGCCCTTTTTGCAGGCATCACGCACGGAAGCGCAGCCATCGATGAAATGTCCACATCAGCCAGAGAAAGCCGAAATAACCGAAAACGGTATACAGATGGCGCCAGTCTTCACGATGGCCAAACCATCCCGCCTTCTCGGACAAGGGTTCGGCCAGCGCCATCGCCAGGCTCAGCACCGTGATGAACGCGGCGCGGCCGAGAGCGGGCATCCGTTCGGCCCAGAACAGAAACCAGGCGGTAAAGAAGGGAAGCAGAATCAACGTATAGGCCACGTTGATGTCAAAGACGCCCGGAAACGGCCGGACGGGAAAGCTGTAGAACCCACCGTTTACGAGGATCAGGTCCAAATAGGTTCCCGCCAAGGAAGCCAGGAGCATTCCCGGCACGTACCTTCTGAGCGAGGCACGGCCGGCGTCAGGCAGGAAAGATCGCTTCCTTGGCGACAATCGCCCGTTCGATTTTCTCCAGCGTTTGACAATAGGCATCCTTCACATCACCGCCCGCCTCTTCGTTTTCATTCAGCAAAAACAGGATGCACCTCGCGTCCGTGCACCAATCCTCCGGTTCCGGCTCCGCATGGGTCACGTCGCCCCAGGCGTGGACGAGCCGGGGACTGTACAACCGTGCGGCGCCCGCCAAAATTCCTCCCACAGCACCTGCATGAAGCGGGAGACGTGCAGGTGCGGCAGCAGGTAAAACAGGTTGGCCTGCCTCTTCACGCTTTCCTCGTACACCAGCATTTGCGGATAGACGCGTGGAAGATCAGCCAGTTTCCCCGCTCCAAAAACGCAAAAAAATCCTCCTGCTCCTTTCGGGAGAGGAGCCGGGACAGCAGTTCCCCCTTGATGTCCGTCATGTTCCACCCCCCGTTTCGGGAGACCATGTGGCCGAGCAGCGCCCAGTGGATTTCGGGATGCCTGAGGTAAAACTGCAAATAGGCCATCGTCCGCGTGACATTGTTGCGATTATGCTGGCGCGTTTGTTCGCGGATGGCGTCCACCAGGGCCTGATCGCGGCCGGACAGCACAGCCAGGCCGCCGGGCTGTTCCGCCGATTTTCGCGTCAGCGCTCGTCTGATTCGCCAGAACGACGGAAACCGGCTCTGCCGACAGCGGGTCCATCGCTCCCTCAGCCATGAGATGCCCATAGACTCCTCTCCTCGCGTTCATCAACATGTATATGATGCCTGTACGCCTCTCCATGATCGCTTCGAGCGATGGGGTACTTCATTTCTTCTTGTCCGTCACTTCCTCGAAGTAGCCGATCAATTGAAGGGCAGCGCCGATCAGCGACAAAACCAGCCCGATTAACTGCAGTTCCTGAGCGGGTGTCGGCCGATTCTCTTTTTCCTTCATGTCTTCCTCCCTCCGGTTTCGTTTTCCATCAGGATATGCAAAAAACGCGCTTCCCGCTGCTTGGCGGAAAACGCGTTTTTCATCATGCTAGACGCTTTGCATCTCCTCTTTGCTACTCCGGACGGACAGCCGGGGGATGCGGCGCAGGCTGTAAACGGCGTTGGCCGCCGTACATGCAACCCGGTGCCGGCTGGTCTTCAGCGGTTTGGCAAAGGCCGGGCGGTCCGTCAGTTTCCGCAGCCCCTCCAGCGTCACCCCCTGTTTCGCAAGAGCTTCCTCGAATTCCTTCTGGGCGGCTTGCTTTGCTTTGAACAGCATCATCTGCACCCTGCTGTAGACGTTGATCGCGCCGTCTCCCGTCGTCTCGATCGGGAGGAAAATGGCATCCGGGTACTTTTCCGTGATCAGCGACTGCACGCCGTCCGATACGCCGGAAGACGGCATGCAGCCGAACGGCTTGACGGAGATCGTCATGTTCACTTTCCGCTTGACCACGTTCAGGATCAGTTTGCCCACTTCCATGTGGCCTTCGCCGCCGCGCAGGTGGTTGTTGTAATGCTGATGAGCAACTCGGGCCACCTCGTCCATGTCCGGCAGATGGTAGCCGGACAAGCCCAACAGCTTCGCGTAGCTGTAAAACATCAAGCGGAGGACGCGGTCGGCCGCCCACAGCATGCGCAGGCGCATGACAGGATTTTTGCCGGCGAGCCCGTAGCGGCCGCCGTCCTCGCCGCGCAGCTTCATGCGCTTCAGCGTGTCGTAGCGCCCTTCCCAGATCAGGTAGAGGATCCAGGCGGTCAGCGATTGCACGTCCACCTCGGCCCCTTCCTTTTCCAGAAAGCGCTGCAGTTGATAGTTGCCGTCCCCCTCCGTCGTCATCGCCCAAAACTCGCCGATGATGCTCACCTTGGGTTTTACCCGCGTCTTGTCCACCCGGATCGCCTGCAGCTCCCTGCGGCATGCCAGCAGGGCGGGAATCAGCCGCCTGCGCTGGCGCAGGGCCTCGTACAGACGATGTTTGCAGCTTTCGAGCGCGGCATCGGTGGCGCCCGGTTCCACCTCGTAGGGACGGATGCGGTAGCCGATGGCGTTCAAAATGTCGCCCAACAGGACCGCTTTCAAGAAGCTGAGGAAAAACGAGGTGTCCAGCTTGAGGGCGGAGTCGTCGCCGGTCGCCTGCTTCAACCCGCTCTGCTGCTGAAACAGGAGCACGCGGAAGCCGTCAAACCCGGCATCGCGCAGCGCCTTGCGATACTCCGTCACATACGTGCCGAAGCGGCAGGGCCCGCACGAACCGCTGGTGATGAACAGGTAGTTCTGGACGATCTCCTCTTTTGATTTGCCCTCCACGTCCCGCAGATGCGTCAAATGCTTGATCAGGTTGCCCACGGTAAAATACGTCGGGTTGCACTGGCCGCGGTTGCCGAACTCCTTGCCAAACCGGAGCGCCTCGTTGTCCGGACAGTCCAGGTGCTTCACGTTGTAGCCCAGCCCGGACAGCGCCCCTTCGACCAGGTAGTCGTGGGCCATGGTCAGTCCGCCGAAGAGGATGGTGGTGCTGGCCTTGTCCTTGGCCAAAAACTGGCGGGGAACCGGATCGAACCACTGCGACCGACTGGCTGTCAATCCCAGCGCCTGTTCCTGCTCCTCCTGAAAACGGCGCAATTCATCGGCAAAAGCGTTCTCGTTAACGGGAATTTCCTTGGTGGTTGACATGCGTTTTCGCCCCTTTCAGATTCGTCATGACGGGATCGATTCGCTGCCCGTCTGCGGGAAACCGGTCGGGTCCATCGCAGCCGCCGGTTCTTGCGTGTTGATGCCGAGCAGTTCCCGCCGCTTCTGTTCGATGCGCTGCTGAAGCTCCGCTTTTTTCGCGGCCACATCCTGCAGGCGCTCCTCGTGCAGACTCAGGCTGTGTGCATAGGTTTTTACACGAATGTTGATCGAGCCGCTCGGCTTGTTGGCGTCGATGTCGTGCAAGGCGGAGTAAGGCGTTCCCGCCGTCGAGATAACCGCGTCGATCAGCCCGTAGGTCGGCGCGTCGTGGCCGCACTTGAAGCTGGACAGATCAAGCACCGCGACGTTGGGATGGCGGGCGGCGAACTTGGCTGCCCACACCTTTTGCACGCTGTTGGAACTGAAGTTTTCCGGCCAGACGTCCGTCACCTCCAGCGCGTGCTCCACGCGCCCGCTCTCGATGTCGTCGCGGAAAAAGCGCCGCAGCCACTGCTCGTCCTTGGGGATGGAGCGCATTGAGAGAATGGGGTAGCCCAATACCTGAAACTCTTCCAGCACCCCGTGATTGAGGCCGGGATCGGAGTGGTACGGCCGCCCGATCATCAGGATGGCGAGACGATTCTCCGCTTCCACCTGCTCCAGGATCACCTTGCCCCGCTCCTGCATTTCGGCGTCGAAGAGATCCATCGCCCGCCATCCCTGCTCCACGGCAAAATCGCTCTCGTCCTCGGTGATCTGCAGCACGTCCCGAAACGCCTCGAACAGCTGCTTCTTCATCATGTGCCGCTCCGTAAAGGTGACGGCCGGATCGAGGTAGGCGACGCCTCTCGTCGCAAAGAAGTCGATTTCTTTCGTAAAGGCCGCCTTGATCACGTTGGGCGCCCCCGCGACGATGGGACAGCTCGCCGAATCCATCACGTTCTGCAGGTGGGTCGGGATATGGGTGATGCACGGGAACACGATGCAGTCCAGCGGCTTTCGCTCGTGATGCTTGAACAGCAGGTTGTGGATGTGCGCCTGGGCCACCTTCGACGGATAGCACGGGTCGATCGAGCCGTACTTGCCGCCCTCCAGCCACATCTCTTCGCTGGTGAAGTCGCTGAAGACGATGTTGTTCTTGTCGACGCCGAGCGCTTCAAAATAGGTGCGCCAAAACGGAGCCGTCGACCAGATGTTCAGCACCCGCGGAATTCCGATGCGCATCTGGCCGCGCCGCTCCGCCGCCTCCGCCGAGGAGCGCTGAAAATGGCGCGTATACACCTTTCTCCGCATCCCCCCCAGGCCCAGCCAGCCGCGCGTCACGACGACGTCGCTTACCGGCTCGTCCGCCGACGGCATCTGTTCCGGATCGTAGAAGTGCTGGAACATGCGGGTCGCTTCGTATTCCACCAGGTTGGGATAGTGCTTTTTCAGTTCCTGCCGCTTCTTGGTCAGGCGAATGACCGCCTCCTTGTCTTCCACCGTTCCCTTTTCGCAGCTAAAACCGGAGATGTAGCGGGCCGTCTGTCCGTCCGGCGTCTCAGAGTCGATAAAGGTGCGGCTGCAGTGGTTGGGACAGAAGGTGCAGCGGGTGGATTCGTCGTTGCGGGTGATGTAGGTGAGCCCGATCGCTGCGTCCAGCCCCAGGAAGGTGGAATATCCCCGCCGCTTGACGACGCGCAGGGTCTCCATCGCGGCGCCAATCGCGCCCGCTTCGCCGGGATGGGGATGCACGTACACCTCGGCGTCGGGAACCCGCTCCCGGATGTAGTCGACCTGCGCCTTGACGGCCGCCAGGTTGTACTGCGTGCCGCCCTGGAGGACGAATTTGCGGCCCAGCTCGGCCATGCGCGGAATCTGCACGACGTACTGCCAGACGTTTTTCGGCAGGACCAGGGCGAGGCCGGCCAGCAGTTCTTCCTTGGAATACCCTTCCTTTTGGAAATTGACCCGGTCGGCATCGAGGAACACCGCACAGCCGTACGAAAACTTGGGGCTGAGATCCGCCTTGAAGGCCGTTTCCGCGTACTCCTGGATGGGGATGCCGAACTGGTCGGCCATCGCCTGCAGCAGCATGCCGTTTCCCGCCGAGCATTGGTTGGACAGCCGGAAGTTGCGGATGTCGCCGTTTTTCAAAAAGAGCACCTTGATGTCCTGTCCGCCAATGTCGCAGATCACGTCGACATCCCCGAACTGGTGGACGGCGCTCATCATGTGGGCGACCGTCTCCACGATGTTGACGTCCGCCCTGAGCGTCTTTTCCAGCACGTCCGCCGCGTACCCGGTGGCGCCAAAGCCGATGATCTCCAGCTCCGCTCCCTCGCCCGTCACCTTGTCGCGGATCCGCTGCAGCATCTCTTTGGTGTCTTCGAGAGGGTTGCCCTTGGACAGTTGGTACTCTTTCAAGAGAATGGCGCCGCTCTCGTCGACGAGCACTGCCTTGGACGACGTCGACCCACCGTCCAGCCCGATTACCGCCCTCACCTTTTGCCCCGGCGAGAAGCTGGCGGGCGTGAACCGCGGGATGCTGTACGTGCGGCGGAATTCTTCCAGCTCGGTGACGCTGCCCACAAGCGGCGGGCCGGCATTTTCGCCCAGTTTGGCTTTGCGGCCGTGGGCGATGAAGGCCTTCAACGCTTCGATCCCCTTGTAGGCGCCGACCTCAGCCGGCTCGTGCATGCCGTACATGACGGCGCCGTACGCGGCGTAGTACTGGGAGTTTTCCGGCACAAAGATCAGCTCTTCGACGGGGATGTCCCTGGGGTACTGATATCCCCGCTCTTCCCACGTCTGCGGAATGCGCTTGCGCCAGCACTCCTGCAGGAACGGCAGGTATGTATTGGGACCACCCAGGAGCAGCACCCGGTGCCTGAGCGTGTTTCCCCGTGTGAGCACGGACAGGTTCTGCATGACGATCGCGTCCGCCAGCGAACACATGATTTCCGCCGCGGGTATGCCGCTCTTCACCAGGTTGACGATGTCCGTCTCCGCAAACACGCCGCATTTGGCGGCCACGTGGTGCAGTTTCGAATCGTCGAAATGCAGCCTGCCCACTTCCTCCATCGGCATGCCCACCTTGATCATGCACTTGTCGATGGTGGCTCCCGTCCCGGAGGCGCACTTGTCGTTCATCGAAGTGAGGGCTTGTTTGTCCCCCGTCTCTTCGTTCGCTTTGAAAATGATGATTTTCGCGTCCTGACCGCCCAGTTCGATCACGCTGCCCACGTCGGGGTGAAGCTGTTCCACCGCCATGGTGACGGCGTTCACTTCCTGGACGAACTTGGCGCCGACGTGTTCCGCAATCGGACCGGCTCCGGAGCCGGTCATAAAGACGCGAATGTTTTCACGCCGGACGGCGGCAAACTGATTGCCGATCGCCACCAGGAATTCGAGCACTTTTTCCGCCTGCTTGGTATGATGGCGCTGGTAGTCCGACCAGAGAATCTTCCTGGTGCGGGGATCGACCACGGTTGCTTTGACGGTGGTCGACCCGACGTCGACGCCGATGATGAGAGAATCTTGCCCTTTCGCTTCGTTTGCCACCAAACCACACCCTTCTCCAGAAAAATACATTAAGTAGCGTGGCAATGTTTGAAGCAATCTATACATCATGGATATAGGGAAAAAGGGATGTGCCAACAACAAAACCCCTCCTCGGCAGCATCGAGGAGGGGTTGCGGGCAGCCGGCCTGTTCGCCGGGGTGCCGCGTGTCGTTTCTTCGCCTGCTAGTGAAGAACCGCACCGCCGCTCTCTTCTTTGCCGGCCGCCTCGGCAGGAAGCGGTTCAAAAGAGGGCGGGGCGATGATGTCGGGCGGCGGCAGATTGGCGGGCGGCTGCGGGGCTTCGGGGCTGTTCTTTGGCTGCGGAGGCAATTGCTGTCCGCCGGTTCCGCCCGAGGCGGGACTGTCCGCCGGGGCACCGCCCGTTCTCCCCCCTCCGGCCGACTCGTCGCCGGAAGCAGCCGGCTTGGACTTGCCGCCGCTGAGTGCAGGCGTGGAACCGGCAGCCGTTTGGCCGGTTGCCCCCGCCTGTTTGGGGGCTCCCGCCGCCCCGTTTCCAGCCGTCTGTTTGCTTGCCGCTGCCGGCTCTTTTCGTTCCGCGCGGGCGTACTCGGCGACGGCCGCCTCGCTCAAGGTTGCGCCGGTTTTGACCCCCATGGCGCTTTGCAGGGCGGAGCGGACGTGATCCATCTTCTCTTTGGGCCACAGCGTGTACAAGAGGCGGGAATCCCACAAGGCGCCGTTGTCCAGCGAAACCATCCGCTCCGGGGAAAAGCCGGCGAAATCGAGGGCCAATCCGGTGATCTGCTCTTTGGACAGATCGGTTTTGACGTGCTGTCCCGCCGTCTCGAGAATGGCGAACGCGTTCGTCAGACCGTCCATCGACGTCACCTTGTCGGCCACGGCCTTGATCACGTCCTGCTGCCGCCGGTTGCGGTCAAAATCGCTGGAGTCGTAGGCGTGTCCCCGCCGGTCCACACGGTGGCGGACAAAGCCGAGAGCCTGCTCGCCGTTCAGCACCTGCCGTCCCTTTTTCAGACGCTTGTAGACGCCCCCTTGAGGCAGCTCATAGACGAGGTCGCGGTCGACCGTCACCTCTACCCCGCCCAGCTTGTCAATCACCGCGGTGAAGCCCTCAAAGTCGAACAGGATGTAGTGTTGAACCGGGATGCCCACCATCGCTTCGACCGTTTTTTTCAACAGCGAGACGCCGTTTTCGGTCACTGTCTCGCCCCGCTGCTCCGCGCGAATCCGCGCGCCTTCCCCGGCGGCAAACACGCTGTTGATTTTGTGATACCCCGGGTAACCCGGCATCTGGACGCGGGTGTCGCGCGGCAGGGAGACCATCGTCACCTGCTGCGCGCCGGGATCGACGACGGCCAGAATCAGCACGTCGGTGTTTAACATGCCCTCCTGTTTCCGGGTGTCGGTCCCGACAATCAGCACGGAGAGCGGCTTCTTTTTCTCGTACGCCTGCTGCGCTGCGGGCTGGTCCGGCAGCTTGTACGGGTCATCCGTGATCGCCCCCAGGGTGTCGTTGATCCGGGTGATGCTGTAGGCGGCTCCGGCTGCCAGCAAACAGAGAAACAGGCAGCCCGCCAGCAGCAGGCGCATCCCCCATGTCCGCCGGCTCCGTCTGGCGCGGCGCCCCTTTTGTGCAGGAGCAGTCGCTTCATCCGTCTTCCGCATGCGTCGTCAACTCCTCAATCCCAGTGTACGTGACGTTTGATTCGACGTTTCTACTTTTTCTGGAAAAAATATGTACCATTCTATCACAGTTTTGTCTGGTTTTGTAGAATGGTGATTTCTTGTTCAGCCTGTATATGGACTTACTGTCATCTTTATCGTCTCGTAGATTACGTACCTCTTGACACATTCCTCGTTTTTCCATATTGTTGAGTGCAGAAGAAAAGTTAGTTATATAGCTAACTTATAAATAAAGCGAGGATGATTCCATGGCCAAACCCAATGTCGTGTCCAAACAGGAACTGCTGCGTTCTGCGCAGCAATGCGTCGCCCGGCAAGGTCTGCAGGCGCTGACGCTTAAAGCGGTTGCAGAAGGGGCCAACGTCACGCCGGGCACTGTCTACTACCATTTTCGGAGCAAAGAACAGCTTCTCCTGGAGTTGGTGCAGGAGATGTGCCGCCGATCCTGGCAGCACCTGGAGACGGACGCCGATACGGCGGACGGGTTCCTGGAGGCTGCGCTCGATTCGGCGAAAAGCCGCTGCTCGCATGAATCGTTGTACCATCGGCTGTTTTTTTCACTTGTCGCCGCCGGCTTTCACCAGGAGAAACTGCGGGCGGAACTGAGCCGCCTGCTTCAGGAGGAAAACGACGCGCTTGCCAGTCAGATCCGCCGCCATTGGCACGCCGAACAGTTGGGAGACATCTCAGCAGAGAGCTGGGCGCTGTTGATGAACGCCCTGATCGACGGACTGGCGCTGCAGGCACTTCTTTCTCCCACGTTTGACGTGGAACGTGCCTATGCCGACCTGGAAAAACTGATCCGCCGCCAGCTTCTGCCGCAAGGAGGGGCGTCGGCATGAACCTCTCCCTCCGCGCGATTGCGATTCCGACAGCGGCTGGCCTGATCGTCTGGGCGGCTGTGACGATGTTCTTTCGTTGGTTTGGGCATCTTATCCTGACGAGCGTACACGATGAGCGGTTTCCCGTAATCTTCATCGGGTTGGAGGGGGCCACTGGCATCGGCCTCTACCTGATCGGCTTGTTGTACCGAAAGATTGACCGTTCGCCCCGCGCTCTGCTGCGGTTCGCCCTGATCGGATCAGCGGTCGGCTTGATGCTGGACAGCGTTTCCCTTTCATTTCACCCGCTGTTTTTTCCCGGGATGAACCGGGATCAGGTACTGGCCTTTACCGTCTGGATGGCATTCGCCTACGGATTGTTTCTGATCATTCCCGCCCTCCAGAACGCACTTGCGCTCACCACAGGAAAACGGTAGTCTAAAACTATCCAAAAAGAAACCGGAACGTTTACGGGAAGCGGAGGGGCTGAGTGTGGAACGCGTACAGGTGCTGATCGCAGGCGGCGGCATCGCCGGGTTGTCCGCCGCCATCTGGTGTGAACGGCTCGGATTGTCCTGTGTCCTGGTGGAAAAAGGGGATCGGCTCGGCGGGCAGCTTTCGGACATCCACAACCAAATTTGGGACTTTCCGCCGCGCGTCTACCCGGACGGCGCGGCTTTGCTGGACGAACTGCTCGCCCATCAATCGATTCGCGCACTCCGCCCCCGCCTGGGGGAAGCGCTTCGGTCGGTCGATCTCGACGAGCACCTGGTCCATACCGACAAGGCGGTGTACCGGGCCGACTACCTGATCATCGCGACGGGAGTGCGCCCCAACCGGATTCCCGCCCTCGCCGGCTGTTCGCGGGTGCTGCCGCCGTGGTTCTCCACCACCTCGCAGGGAACCGCCGTCGCCGGCCAGGATGTGGCGGTGATCGGGGGCGGCGACCGGGCGGTGGAAAGCGCCTGCAACCTCCTGCCCCACGTCCGCAGCCTCTACCTCCTCGTCCGCAGCGATCGGCTGCGGGCCCGTCCGCAGTGGGTGGAGCGCCTCCACCCTCACCCTTCGCTCCACGTGCTGTGGGAGACAGTGGTGAGCGGCTGCCGGGAGCAAAACGGCAAAGCCGTGCTCACCCTGGATTCCCCCCGCCCCGGTACACCCCAAACGCTCGTCGTCGATTGGGTCCTGCCGCGAATCGGCGTGCGTGGAAACATCGACGGGCTGGGACAACTGCCTGCCTTGGAAGGCGGGTATCTGCAGGCTGACGTCAACCAGCAGGTCGGAGCCGACTGGGTCTACGCCATCGGAGACGTCGCCAACGGCGCCGCCTACGCCAGCCTGTCCCTCGCCGTCGGCCAAGCGATGAAGGCGGTCAAGCACATTTCGCTTCAGGTCCCGTCGCCGTAACCGATCGCGTCGGGTTACCATCCGAGCAAAAGGAGCCGTGATCATGTACTCGTTCGTCGATAACTTTGGCCTGCCGGTGACGCTTACGTTTGACCCGGCCGTCTACCGGAAACGGCGCGCCCGGCATGTACTGGTCTTTCCGTTTTGGAAAGGCCGGCTGGTTTTTACCCGCCACCGCACAAGGGGCATCGAGCTGCCCGGGGGCAAGGTGGAGCCGGGCGAATCCAGTCTGGCCGCCGCCGTCCGGGAAACCTACGAGGAAACCGGTGCCACGCTGGAGGCGATCGAACGCATCGGCCAATACACCGTCAACCACGATCTGGTCAAGGATATTTACGTCGCCCGCGTGCTGAACCTGGAGGCTGAGCCGCCCGGGGCGGACGTGGCGGAGCGGGTGTTGTTCGAAGAGACACCTCTCCAGGTACGGGATGATCCCCGCTTCAGCCGCTATCTGTACGACGATGTGTACCCGCTCGCGCTGGAGCGGGCAAGCCGCCATCCGTTTGCCGCAACGTGACAGGCATCCCCCCGCTCGTGGGCGATGCCTGTTTCAGCTTTTTCCTTTTTCCTTTTTCTCTCCCAACAGACGGTTGACCAGCTCGTTCGGATCAAACCCCATCCTGCGCACCGCCTCCGATCGCCGTCTCTCCTCGTCGCTCTCCGCCTGGATTCCGAGGATTTCCGCCGCCTGCCGCATCGCTTCCGTCTCCTTTGCCTGCTCGTTCTCCGCTTGCGCCCGTTGGCCGGAAGCCTCCCGGGAATCCTGCTGCGGTTTCAGGAAGAACAGCGCGACCACCGCAAACAAAGCGGTCAAACCGGCGATGGAGTAAAACATCACGCTGCGGGAAATGCCCAGGAGCCAGGTAAACACCGGCGGTCCAACAGCCACGCCGATAAACCGGACGCCGCTGTAGAGCGACGTGATCATGCCCCTCTCCGCCTTTTTCACTGCCCCCACGATCATGCTGTTGAGACAGGGAAGGATCATGCCCGTTCCGGCGCTGCCGATCACCAGCACCCCGATCAGGAGGTACACCCCCTGCACAAAACTGGCGATCACGTAGGAGGCGGCCAGGAGGAACATCCCGCTGATCACGAACAGGCGCATCACGCGCAGCTTTTTCTTGATGATCAGGCCGGTCACGTACGCGACGATGCTCATCACCAGCAGCGGAATGGCCAGGAAGCCGCCCTTCAGCACACCGTCGATCTTGTACGTCTCCTCCAGCAGGTCGGACAGGTAAAAGAGCACGCCAAACAGCGTGAACAGGCAGATGCTGCCGATGAAGAACGCCGGCACCAGCCAACGTCCGTGCTGCCGGAACACCTGCCCGATGGACTGCAGGTACTGGCTGACCTGCATCGGCTGTTTCTGCTGCCTGTTTTCCCGGGTACAGAACCAAAACAGCAGCAGGACCGCTCCGCAGATGATCGGAAACGCCAGAAACACCATGTACCAGGAAATCATGGCCAAAAGCGCGCCCAAAACCGGACTGAGCACCTTGCCCAAACCGTTGGATGTCTCCATCAAGCCCAGCGCCCGGCTCTCCGCCGCCCCGTTAAACAGGTCGCCCACCATCGCCATCGCGATCGGGGCGGTACCGGCGGCGCCGATGCCCTGCAGGACCCGCCCGATCATGATGATCCCGTACGGCTTGTCCCACCAGAGCGCCGCCAATCCGGCCAAAAGACCGCCCGCCCCGTACAGGATCAGGGACAGGATCACGACAATTTTGCGTCCAAACCGGTCGGACAGATAGCCCGCCAGCGGAATCACGACGCCCGCCGCGATGGAAAACGCGGTAATCAACAGGCTCGTCTGCAGGCCCGTCAGTTGCAGCTTGGCTTTCATCGTGGGCAGGACGGGGATCAGCATCGAGTTTCCCAACACCATGACCAGCGGGATGCCCGCCAGTCCCATCAGGTTTTTCGTGTTCTGTGCCATACCGTACTCCCTCGCGTCACGCGTATGCGCTGCCATCCCAGCGCAACGCATTGATAATCTGCCAATCCGGCTCCACGCCGATGCCCGCTCCTCCGGGCAGGGCCACCTGTCCGTTGACCGGGGTGACGGGAAACAGACGGGTAAACGGATTTTCCATGACGTCCCACTCCACCGGTTCGATCGGGTCGGCATCCATTTTGCTCCACGCCGGGAGACACGCCTGCGCGTATATCGCGTACAAACGAGCCAGCGATCCGTCAAACACGTGCGGAGAGACGCGGTGCCCGAACTGCCGCCCCACCTGCAAATTGAAGCGAAAGCCGTCCACCCCGTCGGCATGCATCGGATCGGGCTGGATGATGTCGACTGCTCCCTGCTTCAAGAGCGGCAGGTACTGGTGGCAGTGGATCAGGTTTTCTCCGCCGGCCAGCGGAATCGACAGCGCCTGCCGCAATTTGGCGTACTCCTCCGTCCGCTCCATCGGCATCGGTTCTTCCAGCCACATCCAGTTCTTATGACGGGAAAAGACCTGTTCCCACTGCCGGGCGGCGGCCAGATCGTAGCTTTGGTTGGCGTCTACCGCCACCTGGACGTCTGCCGGCAGCGACGCCATCAGCCGCTCGATGTGACGGCGGTCTTCCTGCCAGGAACGGCCCCCGATTTTCACCTTGATGCGGCGAAATCCGGCCTGCACCTGTTGTTCCACC
Organism: Brevibacillus thermoruber 423; assembly: GCF_000454065.1. GTDB lineage: Bacteria > Bacillota > Bacilli > Brevibacillales > Brevibacillaceae > Brevibacillus > Brevibacillus thermoruber. Next base: position 260,968 of record NZ_KE695652.1, on the reverse strand, counting down.
AGCCGGACGGAATGCTCCGCCCAATCCGGCCGCTCGCTGTAGGATTGAAAGGACGCGTAAACCGGGATGCTGGTGTGGTACGCCCCTCCCCACAGCTCGCAGACGGACAAGCCGGCCAGTTTGGCAGCGATCTCGGTCAGGGCCATGCTGACCGCCGCCGCGGAGCGTTGATGCCATTTGCCGATGACCTCCACCAGGCGCAGGCGGTCCGTCACCCGTTTGCCCATGAGGTACGGAACGATTCGCTCGTGAAATCCCTTGTCCAGCGTCGGCAGCCAGTCCACCGCTTCTCCCCATCCGTCGGCCCCGGAGGTCGTGATGATGCGGATCAAGTAACAAGTGCGGTACTTCTTGCAGCCGTTGGCGTCGCCGTACGGCTGCGCCAGCCGATAGAGCAGCGGGTAGGTCTCCACGCGTTCGATCTGCATCTCATGTGCTCCTCACAACAGGTCGTCGCGTCCTTCGCGCTCCGCCCGCTCCCGCAGATACGCTTCGTAATCAAGGAACATGCCCTTTCCTTCCCCTTTGCGCATGTACTCCTCATAGGTGCCGCTGCGCATGAAATTGACGCTTTCCGGACCGTGGTAGCCGTCCATGTCCGTGTAGCCGATCTGCTCGACGGCCTCGACGGACCCGTCCGCCTCGTCGCTCTCCACGTACATCTCCTTGTAGTCGGTCTTGTCGTTGTCCACATAGGAAAACGGCGTGCTTGACGTTCCCCACGCCTCAACAATCTGCCAGGCGTCCTCTCCGTCGAAGCCGTTCTGCCCTTCCTTTTCGTCCAGCGAGGTGCGGCCAAACGGCGGCTGCAAAAACTCCTCCTCGATCGGACGGGACTCGTTGATGTTGGGCGCCGGCGCGTGTTCCTTGCAGGTTTGGGCGTGGGGCAGTGCCTCCAGCCGCTCTTCCGGGATGGGCTGCCCGCAGACGGTGCAGCGCCCGTACGTCCCTTCGTCCATGCGGGTGAGCGCCTGGTCGATCTCCTTCAGCGTCTCCCGGTCCAGACTGTCCAGCGCGAGGTCTTTTTCGCGCTCAAACAGCTCGCTGCCAATGTCGGCCGGGTGATTGTCGTACATGGAAAACTCCTGCAGGGATGTCGCCATCTGCTCCCGCATGCCGTAGTGGGCCTGTACCCGCTCCTCCAGCTCCCGCTTTTCCTGCAGCAGCCGCTCCCTGAATCCAGCCAGCTTCTCCTTGTCCACGCATGCCACCCTCCTCTGTTTGATTTCCTTGATGGGTAGTATGTCTTGCGGACAGTGAAAATAACCCTCGCCTGCCCCTCGGCAGTACCGGCAGCGGTTGGCCGCCTTTTTGGAGGGACCCGGCAGACAAAAAAACAGCCCTGCCTCACCACAGGGGCACAGGCAGGGCCGTACAGCTTGTCGGATGAAGTTATTCCGCCACGTGGGCGTAGTGTTCGTGTACAATTGTCGCGCAGCGCTTGCAGAGGGTCGGATGGGCGCTGTCCGCCCCGACGTCCTGCTTCACCACGCGGCAGCGTTCGCACTTGACACCGTCAGCGGGAGCGACGACGACCGCGATGCCTTCCAGCGCAGCCGCTTCGGCCGGCACGCTGGCACCGTGCGGATGCAGATCCACATGGGCGACGATGAACAGGTCGGCCAGGTCATCCATGGCGGACAAGACGCGTGCCACCTCTTCCGTTTGCGGATAGAGCGCCAGCTTGGCGTCGACGGAGTTGCCGAACACTTTGTTGCGGCGTGCTTCTTCCATCGCTTTCAGCACTTCGTCGCGCACCGCCAGGAACGCGTCCCACTTGCTCTCCATGTCTGCCGCGAAGCCGAGATGCTGTTCGTTTGCCTCCGGCATGTCGGTCAGCTGCACGCTTTCCTCGGCCACGCCCGGGATGTAGCTCCACACTTCGTCTGCGGTGTGCGGCAGGATCGGCGCCACCAGCTTCACCAGGTTCAACAGGCAGTCATACATGACGGTCTGCGCGGCGCGGCGCTTGATGCTGTCGGGCGCTTCCACATAGAGCCGGTCTTTGCAGATGTCCAGATAAAAGGCGGACAGGTCAATGACGCAGAAGTTGTGAACGGCGTGGAACACCGTGTGGAATTGATAGTCGTCGTACGCCTTGCGCACCCGTTTGACCACCTGCGCCGCCTTGGCCAGCACGTAGCGGTCCAATTCGCCCAGCTGCTCGTACGGGACGCGGTCCTTCGCCGGATCGAAGCCGTTCAGGTTGCCCAACAGGAAGCGGAACGTGTTGCGGATCTTGCGGTACACTTCGGCGATCTGGTTGAGGATCGCGTCGGAAATCCGCACGTCCGCCTGGTAGTCCACGGACGCTACCCACAGGCGCAGGATGTCCGCCCCCAGCTTGTCGATCACCTCTTGCGGCACGATGACGTTGCCGAGCGACTTGGACATTTTGCGTCCTTCGCCGTCGAGGGCGAAGCCGTGGCTCAGCACCGCCTTGTACGGCGCCGTCCCGTAAACGGCCACCGACGTGGAGAGCGACGAGTTGAACCAGCCGCGGTACTGGTCCGAGCCTTCCAGGTAGAGGTCAGCCGGCCATTTCAGCTCTTCCCGCTCTCTCAGCACCGCTTCGTGGCTGGAGCCGGAGTCGAACCACACGTCCATGATGTCCGTCTCTTTGCGGAACTCCGTGCAGCCGCACTTTTCGCAAGTCAGGCCCGGCGGCACCAGTTCGCTCGCTTCCCGGGCAAACCAGACGGAAGAGCCCTCTTTGCGGAACAGCTCCGCGATGTGGTCGATCGTCGTGTCGTTGATCACCGGCTCGTTGCAGGATTTGCAGTAGAAGATCGGAATCGGCACGCCCCAGACGCGCTGACGGGAGATGCACCAGTCGCCGCGGTCGGCCACCATGTTGGCCAGGCGCGTTTCGCCCCAGTGCGGAAGCCACTGCACGTTTCTGATCGCTTCCAGCATCTGTTCGCGGAAGCCGTCGATCGATGCAAACCACTGCTCGGTCGCCCGGTAGATGACCGGCTTTTTCGTCCGCCAGTCGTGCGGGTAGGAGTGGGTGATGAAGCCCAGCTTCAAGAGCGCTCCCGCTTCTTCCAGCTTTTGTGTAACCGCCTTGTTGGCGTCCTCGTAGAACATGCCTTCGAAGCCCGGCGCTTCGGCGGTCATCTTGCCCTCGTGGTCAACCGGACAGAGCACGCCGAGACCGTATTTCTGGCCGACGTTGAAGTCGTCTTCCCCGTGACCCGGAGCGGTGTGGACGCAGCCCGTACCGGCGTCCAGGGTGACGTGTTCGCCCAGGATCAGCGGGGACGGACGATCGTAAAACGGGTGCTTGGTCACGACGCCTTCCAGTTCGCTCCCCTTGAAGGCAGCCAGCACTTCCACGTTCTCCCAGCCGATCTCCTTGGACGCTGCTTCCAGCAGACCGCTCGCCAGCAGGAATTTGCGGCCGTCCGCCTTCACCACGTTGTACTCCAGTTCCGGGTGAATCGAGATGGCCAGGTTGGCCGGAATCGTCCACGGTGTGGTGGTCCAGATGACAACGCCGGTGTCCGTGTCCAGTTTGCCCTTGCCGTCGGTCACCTGGAAGCTGACGTAAATGGACGGCGAGCGCTTGTCCTTGTATTCGATTTCCGCGTCCGCCAAAGCCGTCTCAGACGACGGGGACCAGTAGACGCAGCGCAGCCCTTTGTAGATGTAGCCTTTTTTCGCCATCTCGCCGAAGATGCGGATCTGCCGCGCTTCATACTCCGGTTTCAGCGTCACGTACGGATTTTCCCAGTCGCCGCGGACGCCGAGCCGCTTGAACTGATCCCGCTGCTTTTCGATGTAGGACCAGGCGTACGCTTCACAGCGTTTGCGGAAGTCGTTTACCTCAATGTTGCGGCGGTCCAGCCCCTCGGCGTTGATGATCGCCTGCTCGATCGGCAGCCCGTGGGTATCCCAGCCGGGCACGTACGGCGCGCAGAAACCGGCCATCGACTTGTAGCGGACGATGAAGTCCTTGAGGATTTTGTTCAGCGCGTGGCCGATGTGAATGTTTCCGTTGGCGTACGGAGGACCGTCATGCAGAATGAATGCGGGACGTCCTTTTGTCCGCTCCTGCACTTTCCGGTAAATCTCCTGCTCATCCCAGCGGGCCTGTATCTGCGGTTCGCGGGTCGGCAGGTTGCCGCGCATGGGGAAGTCGGTTTTCGGCAGCGATAACGTTTTGCTGTAATCCATGGCCTGTTTTCACTCCTACTTGGTATCAAAATAAAAGCCTTCCCTCATCCCAAAAGGGACGAGAGAAGGCTCCCGTGGTACCACCCTGATTGAACGGAACGCATCCTGCCGCAAGCCGGCAGTCGCTGCTCCGCTCCACTCGTTTCATTCGTAACGGGAATGACGCGCTCCCTTACTCGCCCGCCGGACGTGACGTCGGCAGCAGGCTTTCAGTTGTGAACTCCCGGGTGATTTTCGGCGACGGCAGCTGGCCGGGCTTTCACCTCTCCCCGGCTCTCTGGGCAGCGCTTGGTCACGTACTCTTCCCGTTCATCGTTGGTACAGTGATGAAAAGTTTGCAAATATTATAGTACCATCATGGCCTGAACGTCAACGGTTTATTCCGCCAACAGGGCGGACGTCGTGGAATCAGCCTGCTCGAGATCGTCCCACGCCCCGTTTTCCAGCATCTCCAACTGGGCTTCGAGCAGGGTGCGGAAGCGCATCCGATAGACGGAGGCGCGCTTTTTCAACTCTTCGATTTCAATTGCGATCTTGCGGGATTTCGCCAGGGCTTCGTTGACGATCCGATCGGCGTTTTTCTCCGCTTCCTTCAGGATCAACTGCGCTTCCTTGCGGGCGTTGGACTTGACATCCTCGGCCGTTTCCTGGGCCACGAGGATGGATTTGCTCAGGTTCTCCTCCAGGCTCTTGTAGTGCTCCACCCGCTCGTTCAGCATGGCGACGCGCTCTTCCAGTTCCTTTTTTTCCTTTATCAGGAGTTCGAAGTCCTTGATCACCTGATCGAGGAACTCGTTCACTTCGTCAATGTTGTATCCGCGAAAACCCGTGCTGAATTCCTTATTGTGTATGTCCAATGGCGTTAAAGGCACATGAACCCCCCACTTTTCCCGGTAGTCGTACCCATTCTCTTCGACAGGCAGAGCCGCATTTCCTGCCGGATTTTGCAAAATTATTGAGCCTGCTCTCAGGTGACCAGCCCGACGATCATGCGCAGCCGTCCACTCCGTGTCGGACCGGTCACGTCCAGCAGCTTGAACCGTCCGAATCCGGCCAGCGACACCATGTCGCCCGGCTCCAGCAGATGCGACGGGTCGTCCACCACTTTCCAGTTGACCTTCAGCTTGCCCGCCCGGATCGGCACCAGCGCCTTTGCCCGCGACAGGTTGTACACCTCGCCGACGACCGCGTCGACGCGCGGCGACGGAACAGTGACTGTCTTTTCCGCAAACCGGGGAGCGGGCGGCTGAAACGACTCCCAATCAATCCGCTCGAATTGGACCGGCGTCCGGTGAATATGCGTCACCTGGGAACAGACGAAATCGGCCACTTCTTCCGCGATGACGACATGGATCGCCTCCTCGGCCACGATCATGTCGCCGAACTTCTCCCGCTTCAGCCCCACGTTCAGGAGCGCTCCCATCACATCCCGGTGCTCCAGTGTCCGGAAGCGCTGGTCGGCGGCAATCCGCAGCAGGGCCAGGCGGTAGTCCTCCGGCTCGGGCACGAGGTAATCGGGATGGAGCAGCACGCGCACCCGCTCCGCTCCGTCGTAGCCCCCGCTGGCCGAAACGGAGACGTCACGCACCTGCGAGGTGAGGCTCTGCATGATCGCAAGCTGCCTCGGGTCCAGAAAATCAGTAAGGCGCATGGCCTGCTTCCGCTCTGTCAGCGTCAGCATCTCCAGCGCCCGTTCCGCAAAGGGACGTTCCTCTTTTCGAAAATGATCAAACACGCTCATGCCGTCACGCACCTCACAGCAGCAGTTGCTGCAGGATCGCATTGAGACCCCTGTGGGCGAAGTTGAGCGCGATCAACGCCACGATCGGCGAGATGTCGATAAAGCCGAGCGGCGGGATAAAGCGGCGAAACGGCGCCAGAAACGGCTCCACCAACCGCTCCAGCAGTTGGCCGATGGGCGTTTCCCGCATCTGCGGCACCCACGACATGAGGACGTAGGCAATGACCATGAATTGATAGACGGTAAAAGCGTAATACACGATGGTAAATATGGCCGTTGTCATTCACTCACCCTTTTTGCTGAGTTCTCTTACTCTTCGACGACACTGGAGATCGTACCCTGGATGTCGACGTGATCCGGCGTGCAGACAAAGATGTAGTCGCCTACCTTTTGAATGTCTCCGTTCAGCGCGTACACCGTTCCGCTCAAAAAGTCGACGATGCGCTTGGCCTGTTCCTTGTCCACCCGCTGCAGGTTGACGACGACCGGCCGGCGGTGACGGAGGTTGTCAGCGATGTCCTGCGCGTCGCTGTAATGCCGTGGTTCACATAGAATCAACCGAATGCCCTCCTTTTCCCGCGCCTGAAACGGCACCACGTTGTTGGCGCGAGGCGCCGGCTGCCGTTTGGTGAAAGACTCCCGCTCCTGCTCTTCGCGCTCCTCTTCCACCGTCTCTTCGATGTACTCTTCGTTTTCCAATCCCAGGAACCCCATGATCTTGTTCATTACGCCCATGGCCATCCTCCTCTCGTGCGGAGTTACGGTGATTCCGGCTTTACCAGTACCGAACCGAGCCGGATATATGTCGCTCCTTCTTCAATCGCCACTTCAAAATCGTTGGACATGCCCATCGACAGCTCGTCGATTGCGGCGTGCGGAAAGCTCCAGCCGTTGATCCGCTCTTTCCATTCGCGCAGGCCGCGGAACACGGGACGCGCCTCCTCGGGATTTTCGACAAAAGGCGCCATGGTCATCAATCCGACGATCTTTATATGTTTCATATTACTGGTTTCCTGCAAAAAAGCCAATACGTCATTGGGACTAAGCCCAAATTTTGTCTCTTCTCCGGAGATATTGAGCTGCAGAAAACAGGAAACGACACGGTTCAGCGCTTCGCCGCGCTTGTTCAGCTCCCGGGCGAGCGACAGCCTGTCCAGCGAGTGGATGAACGGAAACTTCCCTACAACGTCTTTTACCTTGTTGGTCTGAAGATGGCCGATGAAGTGCCACGTCCCCAGGTGGCCGTAGCGCTCGAACTTGGGCAGCGCATCCTGCACGCGGTTTTCCCCGATGTGCTCCACGCCGATGGCCAGCAAATCGCCGATCGTGTCGGCGTCGACGTACTTGGTGACGGCGATGACTTTCACCTCTTCCCGCTTCCGGTTGGCCCGGGCGCAGGCGGCCGCGATGCGCTCTTCGACGGCTGCCAGCCTCTCTTTCAGCATTTCCCTCTCTCTCGTCACGATTCGTTCACAGCTCCTTTTCAGACTCTCTCCACCCGATAAACGACGCCATCCGTCCCGTTTTCCCCGCCTCTTTCCGGTGGGAGAAAAACAGGTCGGTCCGGCAGCTTGTACACCATCCCGTACGCAGCACGCGCTCTGGCGCGACGCCGCATTCCGCCAAAATTTCCTCGTTCAGACGGGGCAGATCCAGCATGTACCGGCCGTTTTCCCGGGGAATCACGGCCGCTTCCCAGCGAGCAGCCGCCGTCCGCACCCGTTCCATGATTCGTTCGTCCACTTCGTAGCAGCAGCCGCCGATAGCAGGACCGATCGCCACCAGCAGCTCCTCCGCCCTGCTGCCGTAGTGACGCTGAAACGCCCGCACCATTTCCTCGGCAATACGCGCCACCGTCCCCTTCCAGCCGGCGTGGGCCAAGCCGATCGCCCGCGACGCCGGATCGAGGAAAAACAGCGGCACGCAGTCGGCATAAAAGGACGTGAGCAGCACGCCCGGCTGATCCGTATGCAGGCCGTCCGTCGCCGGTATCACGTCGTCCAGGCTCTCCCTGCCCGCTCCTTTGGATTGGGACGTCACCTGGCATACCCGACTGCCGTGCACCTGGTCAGCGCACGTCCAGGCTTCAAACGGCATGCCCAGCTCCGCCGCCAGCTTGCGCCGGTTGGCCACCACGTGTTCCGGGTCGTCCCCCACGTGCAGGCCCATGTTAAAAGAGTGGTACGGCCCTTCGCTCACACCCCCGGTCCTGAGGGTAAACCCGGCCGCCAAGCCGGGAAAGCGCTCTTCCCACTCCCGCAGATGAAGCAGCGCGCCGCCCTCTCTGCCAACAAACGGTTCGTTCATGTTGTCACCTTCCTTATATGGCTTATGATACCACAGCCCAAAAGAAAAGAAAGGCTCTCTCTCGCCTTTCTCAAGCCCGGTATTCGTCTTCCCCGCTGGTTTTCGCCTCTACCCGCAGCGACTCCTCCAGGCGAACCAGAACGACGTCCTTGCCGATCTTGATGATGTTGCGCCAGGGAATCACGTAGTCGTTGCCCGCTGAAAAGAACCCGAGGAATTTGCCCGGTCCGGGGACGACAATCGCCTCCACCCGCCCGTGGCGTAGGTCTATCTCCAGGTCGGATATCTGCCCCAGCCGCTTGCCGTCCAAAATGTTCACCACTTCTTTGGTCTGGAAGTCCGAGATCTTGACCATTTTCCTCACCCACTTTTTCTCCGTTAGTTCAAGTATATGACCTGGCAGACAAATATGCCCCGTGAAAAAGCGGAGAAAGATTGGACCGGCGTCACGGCAAGTCGTTTGCGGCGCCATCCTGGCCGATCAGCTTGGTCAATTGCGGACACACACTTTTCTTTGCCATACATAAGGTATGGTGAGAGGTTGGCCATGCAAAGGAGGTTCTCGGCGGTGGATACAGGCGACACGACCCGGAAACCCAGATTGCTTGATTTTCGCAAAACCATTCATTCCCAATTTGGCGAGGATGGCATTATTGAAAAGATTTTCGAGATCATCGGCACCACGTCAAAAGTATGCGTGGAATTTGGCGCGTGGGACGGCTTCTTTCTGTCCAATACGGCCGCCTTATGGACAAAAGACTGGAAAGGCGTATTGATTGAAGCGGAACAAAACAAGTTTCTTGCGCTGTTGGACAATGTGAGAAACTATTCGTGCGTGCCGATCCTGGCAAAGGTCGGGATCGACGAAGACAACCATTTGGAAACCATTTTGCACCGACGGGGCATCACGGAACCAATCGACCTGCTGTCGATTGACATTGACGGGAACGACTACTACATTTTTCAAAGCCTGACCACCCTCAGACCGCGTGTGATCATCTGTGAATACAATCCGACCATGCCGGCTCATATCGACATCTACCCCGATTACGACAACCACACCGGATGTTCGGTGGCCGCGCTGGTGAGAGTCGCCCGGTCGAAAGGGTATCAGTTGGCCGCGCTGACAGAGGTGAATGCTTTTTTTGTCGTTGAGGAGGAATTTGCGAAGCTTTCGTCATTTGAGACTCGTCTGGAGCAGATCAGAATCGATCGGCACTTGACGTACCTGATCCTGTCATTTTCCGGGGAATACCAATTGGTTTCGCTCCAAAGCGAAATGCCTTTCGAAATCACGGCACCCCTGCGGCACAAATTGCGGGGAACGTTCCATCAGCCCATCCCGCATGTTATCTGCATTAATCCGAAGCGTAAATAAACAGCAAACAAAAACCTCCGTCGCTGTTGGCACGGAGGCGGCATATGATGAGCGTTACGATTGCACGTGTTTTTGCATGTGGGCGATGGCCGCTTTTTCCAGCCGGGAGACCTGCGCCTGGGAAATGCCGATCTCCTCGGCCACCTCCATCTGCGTCTTTCCTTCGTAGAAGCGCATCGAAAGAATCATCTTCTCCCGTTCGCCCAGCCGCTGCATGCCCTCGCGCAGGGCGATCTCTTCCACCCAGGTGGCATCCTTGTTTTTCTCGTCGCTGATCTGGTCCATCACGTAGATGGGATCGCCGCCGTCCTGATAGATCGGTTCAAACAGCGAGACCGGGTCCTGAATGGCGTCCAGCGCGAACACGACGTCTTCCTTGGGCACGTTCAGTTCCTGGGAAATCTCGGTGATGGTGGGTTCCCGCGAGTGCTTGTTGGTCAGATTGTCCCGCACCTGAAGCGCTTTGTAGGCGATATCCCGCAGGGACCGCGACACGCGGATCGGGTTGTTGTCCCGCAGATAGCGGCGAATCTCCCCGATGATCATCGGCACGGCGTACGTGGAAAACTTCACGTTTTGACCGAGGTCAAAGTTGTCGATGGCCTTCATCAGTCCGATGCAGCCCACCTGAAACAGGTCATCCACGTACTCGCCCCGGTTGTTGAAGCGCTGGATTACGCTCAGCACCAGCCGCAGGTTTCCGTTGACCAGCTTCTCCCGCGCTGCCAGTTCGCCGCTCTGCAGGCGTTCGAACAGGTCCCTCATCTCTTTGTTGGTAAGCACCGGAAGCTTAGAGGTGTCCACCCCGCAAATCTCTACCTTGTTGCGCGTCACGTCTTTCCCTCCTCGAAGCAAGAAAGTTCCCAACCCGGTTGTCTTGAAAGGCCGCGTACCGACGCATGGCCGGATGAAAGAAAACTCGGCGATGGCCGAGCTTCCGGCGAGAGCGGAGCCGTGTGAAGGCGGTAGTACGAGCAAGTGGCACTGCCACTGTCTGGCACGGTTTAGGAACAGTATCTCCTTCGACTGGGAAAATATGCGCTACACCATTTTGTTGAACTCTTTTCGCAACCGTTTTATAATTCGCTTTTCCAGGCGGGAAATGTACGACTGGGAGATGCCCAACAGATCGGCGACGTCCTTTTGCGTCTTCTCTTCTTCGCCCGCCAATCCGAAGCGCAGTTCCATGATGATGCGCTCCCTCTCCGTCAGCTTATCCAGCGCTTTTTTCAGCAGCTTGCGGTCCACCTGGTCTTCGATATTCTTGTAAATGGTGTCATTATCCGTCCCCAACACGTCGGAGAGCAGCAGTTCGTTGCCGTCCCAGTCGATGTTGAGCGGTTCGTCGAACGACACTTCCGAGCGGATCTTGTTGTTCCGCCTGAGGTACATGAGAATTTCGTTTTCGATACAGCGGGAAGCGTAGGTGGCCAGCTTGATGTTTTTCTCCGGATCAAACGTGTTGACCGCCTTGATCAAGCCGATCGTCCCAATGCTGACCAGATCCTCGATGTTGATCCCCGTGTTCTCGAACTTGCGGGCGATGTACACGACAAGCCGCAGGTTGCGCTCGATCAGCATGCTGCGCACGGCGGGATCGCCGGACGGCAGCCGGCTCAGGAGAATCTCTTCTTCTTCTCTGGTCAGCGGCGGCGGCAGGGCTTCACTTCCCCCGATGTAGTAGATCTCTTCGGCGCGTGCACCAATCCACAGCAGGAAACGGTACCAGAGCAATTGGAGTTGCAGGCGAAGTTTCACATACATACTAGCCCTCCTGTTCGCGTAAGGGAGTAAGGTTTTGGTCATCTTGTATGATGGCGGGGTGCACGATGGCTTGATACCGGCCGTCGGCGGCCAACGGGATCGGATTGAGACCGATCAGCACTTTCCTGGTACAGTAGCGGGCGCCGTTTTGCACGATGATCACTTCGTCCGGCTTGACGGCGAGCAGAACATCCATCCCCCGGGACACGCTGCGGTAGGGAATCAGACGCAGCCGCGGCTGCCATTCCGCGGGCACCTGCTCGAAGAGGCCGTCCAGGTTTTCCCATGCCGTCGTGCCGCCGGCGATCCGCTGGCGAAGCGAAGCCGGCAGGATATGGGCAACCAGTTCGCTCTCCACAATCATCACCGGCTGGCGGGTAATCGGCTCGTGGAGCTGGTTGCCGGTGTCCACCAGTCCGCGGCAGACGACGCGTTCCCCTGCGATCGTCACCGTCACCTCGGCGAGGAACGCCTCGATCCGTCGCGGCTCCTGAACGGCATGGTAGCTCTTCCGGCTGAGGACGCAGACGAGGGAAAACCCCACGGCAAGAACGCCCAGCGTCGGCTTGAACCCGACGCCGAATCCGTCGCTGTGGAGGGACACCAATCCGTTCAGGATCTCGTTGTGCGAGGCGAGGAAATACTGCAGGCCAAACACCCCGCCGCCGAAGATGAAGGCCACGAAGTAGAAAATGGCGAGATTTTGCAGGAAGGCGCGCAGTCTTCGATTGCCAAACGCGATCCACAGCATGAGGACGGAAAACAGCAGCTTGACGGTCCACTGGTACATCGAGGCGAAGGAAGGGAGAAAGAAAAACACCAGGTACATCGACCCGAACAGAGAAGCCAGCAGGATCCTCCACCATATTACCCGCTCTTTGCGAAAATAGGCCGTAAACCAGAGCAGCAAGGTATCAATGGCCATATTCAGGAGTAGAATGATATCGAGATAGACGATCACTCTGCCTTCACCCCCGCCCGGCAAAGACAGTATATATCAATGTGTATGTAAAGTCTGTCAATTCTTGACCGTGTTTTTTCGGATTTTTTGTAGAAGGGACCAAGCGGGCTGCGGGCGGTTACGGACGGGGCGCATGACCGAAAGCAAACGGAAAGGGCTGTCGCTACGATACGCACGACAGCCCCTTTTTTCGTTTCAATCGTCACAGGAGAAAGGCGCGCGATTTCAGCTCCACCGGAATGCCCGCCGTCACCAGAAACACCTGGTCGCTCGCTTCCGCCACCCGCTGATTCATGATACCGGCCGCATCCCGGAACATCCTGCCGAGCGGATTGTCGGGAACGATGCCGTACCCTACCTCGTTGGAGACCAGGATGATCGTTCCCGGAAACGACCGCAGCGCTTCCACCAGTTCGTCCACCTTTTCCAGCGTGTGCTCCATCGGCTGCTCCCGCTCATGTCTCAACAGCCAATTGGACAGCCAGAGCGTCAGGCAGTCGACCAGAACCACGCGCTCGCCCGAGCCGATCGCCGGTTCGGAGGAGAGCCGGCGCAAAAAGCCGGCGAGGTCGTACGGGATCTCAAACGTCTCCCACGAAAACGGCGACCGCTCGCGGCGCTGACGATGGCGGCGTACCCTCTCCCGCAGTTCCTCGTCAAAAACGGGGGAAGTGGCGATGTACACCCCTTGTGAACCGAGACGGGCGGCGTACGCTTCCGCAAACGTGCTCTTGCCGCTCCGCGCGCCGCCTGTAACCAGCACGATCATGACGATCCCTCCTCTTGTTTCGGACACGCCCGCGATGAGCCGCTATTCGCTTCCCGATTGCAGCAGGATTTGCGGCGATTGGCGCACCGGGTGATCAATTACGATCGGCTGGGTGCCGTACACTTCCCGAATCACATCGGCGCGCACAATCTCCCGCGGGGTTCCGATCCGGCACGGCCGCCCCTTTTGCAGCAGGAGGAGCCGGTCGCAGTACAGCGACGCCAGATTCAAATCGTGCAGGACGGCGATCACGGTCACCCCCTCCTTTCGCTGCCAGGCGCGGACCATATCCATGAGCTGCACCTGATAGCCGATGTCCAGGTACGTCGTCGGCTCGTCCAGGAGCAGAAGCCGAGGCTGCTGGGCCATCGCCTTGGCCAAGGCCACCCGCTGCTTCTCTCCCCCGCTCAGCCATTCCAGCGTGCGGTGCTGCAGGTCGCTCAATCCGAGCATCTGGATGATTGCGTCAATCAACTGGGCGGCATCCTCCCGCTCTTCCCCGAGCCAATTCTGAAACGGAAACCGGCCCATTTCCACCACGTCCCTGACCGTAAAGCCGACGGCCGGCAGGGGCTCCTGCTGCAACACGGCAATCCGGCGGGCCCGCTCCTTGCGCGAGTGCGCTTCGATCGGTCGGCCGTCCAGCCAGATGTGCCCCGCATCGGGGGATTCGACGCCGGACAAGAGCTTCAACAAGGTGGATTTCCCGCTGCCGTTGGGGCCGATGATGCCGAAACATTCTCCGCTTTCCACCGAAAAATGAACGTCGTGCAGGACCGGAATGCCGTCGTACGCCTTTCCCACTCCGTCGACCCGTATCATCCGTCTACCTCCTCGCCAGCCGTTTGTTTTTCTTCAGCAGATAGGCAAAGAACGGCGCGCCCAGAAAGGCGGTGACCACCCCAAGCGGAATCTCCGTCGGGGCCAGGATCGTTCGTGCCAGCGTGTCCGCCCACAGCACATACGCGCCACCGTAAATCACCGACAACGGCAGCAGCAGGCGGTAGTCCGGCCCCGCCAGCAGGCGAACCAGATGGGGCACCACCAATCCGACAAAGCCGACGACCCCGGCGATGGAGACGGCAGCGGCGGTCAGCAAAGCGGACACGCACAAGACCACCAGTTTCGTCCGTTCCACATGAACCCCCAGGTGAGCGGCCTGCCGTTCGCCCAGCGCAAACAGGTTTAACGTCCGGCTGTAAGCGGCCAGCACGACCAGTCCGCCACAGAGGTAGGGAACCAGCACGGACGAAAACGCCCATCCCCGGTACGCCAGGCTGCCCATCAGCCAGAAGACGATCTCGTTCACCACCTGGTCGGAGAGCGAGACCATGAACGAGACCAGCGACCCCAGGAACGCCTGGATGACGACGCCCGACAGCAGCAGGGTTTCGACGTGAAACGTGCCGTTCGTGTTGGCCAGCCGGAGGACCGCCCACAGACTGCCCATGCCGGTCAAAAAAGCGGCGATCGGAACGGTCCATTGGCCGAGCAGGACAAACTGGTAGCCGAACAGGATGAGGAAAGCGGCGCCGACGGCAGACCCCGAAGCGACTCCCAGCGTGTAGGGATCGGCCAAAGGATTGCGCAGAACGCCCTGAAAACCGGCGCCGGCCAGCGACAGACAGGCCCCGACGAGAACAGCCAGCATGATCCGGGGAAAACGCACTTTCATCACGATCTGCTCGGACGACGCCGGACAATCGACGGGGACATGCTGGCCGATCACCGGAAGCTGATGAAGCAGGATGGCCCAGACCTGCGCGAGGGGCAGTTGGGCCGCTCCCAGCGACAAGCTGACCACGACCGACAGGAAAAGGAGCAGGCAGCCTGCTCCTCCCCACAGAAACAATCGCGTTCTCATCATTTCACCCGATCCGGGTAAATCGCTTTGGCCACCTCATACAGCCCCTGGGTAATCCGGGGGCCCGGGCGGGACAGCAGATTCTGGTCAACGCCGACGACCCGCTGATCGCGAACGGCCTTCATCTTGTCCCAACCGCTCCGCTTGCGGATGATCTGCTCCAGGGTCTGGCCGCTTTTCTCATCCGTCACGCCGCTCGCGTACAGAATCACGTCCGGGTCTTCTTTCAGCACCTTCTCCTCGCTGATCGGATTCCAGCCTTCCATGTCGGCGGCGATGTTGACGCCTCCCGCCAGCGTGATCAGCTCGTCCATGAATTCGCCCTTTCCGACGGTCCAGCCGGGCGCGAATTCGACGTACACCTTTTTCCGCTCGTTCGGCTTGACGTCCTGCACGGCGTTTTTCACCCGCTGGATGTCTTCCTTCATCCGCGCGACCACCGCCTCCGCCTGTTCCTGCCGGTTGGTAATCTGCCCGATCAGCAGGATGTTGTTCATGATGTCCGCCGTCGTGCGGGGGTTGGTCTTCCAGACGACCAGGCCAAGCGAGCGCAGCTTTTCCGCCACCTGGTCCTGCATGGAAATGCCCGTAATCACCAGGTCCGGCCGCTGGGCGATGATCGCCTCCTCGTTGGGGTTGACCACGCCCCCCACTTTCGGCTTGGCTTTGGCTTCCTCAGGGTAATCGTCGTAGTCAGAGACGGCCACCACGCGGTCGCCAAGCCCCAGGGCAAACAAGATTTCCGTTTCGGCCGGGGACGTGGAGACAATCCGCTCCGGGGCCTTGGCAAAGGTATGGGCGGTCCCGGTCGCATCCTTCACGGTGAGGGGATAGCTCGTCTGTTTGGCGCCTGGAGAAGTTGTCTGGCCGGACTTCTGTTCTGTGCCGGCCGCCGCCGGCGTGGGCACCTGGTCCGGGCCGCCCGCGGTTTGTCCGCTGCCGCCGCAGCCGCCAAGCAGCGCCATTACCAGCGCACCCATTACGAGCCACAGGGATCGTTTCATCGTTCACTCTTCCTTTCCGTATGTATGAAAACCTTCTGACAGCCTGCCGCAAAGCGAAAAAACCCTTTGCATCCGCCGGGAAACAAAGGGTCAGCAAGCACCCGCTGCCGGAACACGATTCGATGGGACGTACGTCGAGTCCGTCTGTCATTATATCATTGGGGCGGCAAAAAAAGAAGATACACGGCACAGGGAAACCTGTCGCCGCATATCTTCTCCCTCCTGCTGCCCTACGCAGTTTGTACACCGCCCGGGACGGAGCCGAGCGCGAACCGGACCGCCGCCGGGCGCGAAGCCTTTCCCTTCCGCACCGGCAGCCGGCTCCGTCCGCTCCCGTTTACCCAAGACGTTCTGCGCGGCTGGCACCTCCATACGCGAATGCCTGGCCGTCCTCCCCGATGTACAGATGCTCCGGATGGGGATGGCTGAGAAAGTCGTGGTGGGAAATGGCCCACCCGTAGGCTCCGGCGTACAGGAACAGGACGATGTCGCCGACCCGCACGCGGGGGACGGAGACGTCTTGGGCCAGCACGTCTTTGGGCGTGCACAACTGGCCGACGACGCTGATCGCCGCATCGGTCCATTCCGTGCGGGGATAGGGATACGCCCACTCTTCCCGGGGGATGATCCGGAACGGATGACTGTGCTGCCAGGAGGCCGGCAGGCGGAAGTGATGGGTGCCGCCGCGGATGACGGCATACTTTTTACCGTGATTTTCCTTGAGGTCGATCACCTCGGCGGCGTAGTAGCCGCAGGAGGCGGTCAGGTATCGGCCGCACTCGAATACGACGGTGACGCCGGGCGGACACTTGGCCGCGAGCAGGGGGCCGAGGCGGGCGGCAAAGTCGTTCCAGCGAAACTGCCTTCCCAGGTCGGCATAGTTGACGCCGATGCCGCCGCCGACATTCAGGCAGGTGACGGTCAAACCGAACTGCTCGATCCAGCCCGTCAGCCGGTCGAGATAGGTGCCAATCAGGTGGAGATGCTGTCCGTGGTCCAGGTTGTTGGAGATCGAATGGAGGTGAAACCCTTCGATCCGAACGGACTCGTACTGCCGGGCGATCCGGATCACATCCGGCAGCCTGGCCTCGTCAATGCCGAACTGCGTGGGACGGCCGGCCATCGCCAGCGTCGCCTGCGGCAGCGGACCGCGCAGGTTCACCCGCAGCAGCACGGGCATTTGGATGCCGCGTGCGGCGGCGATGTGGGCCACCTTGTGCAGCTCATGCTCGCTTTCCACATGGATCAGGCTGACGTTGTGGCGCATCGCCCCCTCAATCTCCTCGCGGGTCTTGCCGGGACCGCCGAAAATGATCGGGATGTCCGGATCAACCGCCCTCACTTTTTCAATCTCCCCCAAGGAGGCCACTTCAAAGCCGTGGACGATGCCAGCCAGGGCCTCCAGGATCGGACGGCTGGAGTTGGCCTTGACAGCGTAAAACAGCCGGCACGACGGCGGGAGCGAATCGATCCGCCGGGCGGCATGACGGCGCAGGTGTTCCAGATCGTACACGAACGCGCAAAGCGGCCGGTCGCTTTGCCGGTGCTCACGCATCCGTTGGTGCAGAAGCTCTATCACTTTTTCCATGAAGCCCCTCCTGATTGATTGATGAAATGGATTGGCGTGCCGGACATGCGACGGCGTTTCTGCCCCGCCGCGGACAGCAGCGTGCAGCGTTGGCCGTGGCCGGCAGCGCGTGGGTATCCCTGACAAAGACGCGCACTTCCGTGACGACATCCTTGCGATGGTCAAAACTGGAAGGTACAAGATCAGTTTAATTGATAATGATTATCGATGTCAATTGTAAATCCGGACAGCTTCCATTGTTGCAATATTCTGTTGATAAACGGCATTCCGGTCGCCCAACGAACATTCCCTGGGACGAGGTTCCGAACGTTCCCGGGATTTGGCATGATGCGGTAGGCATCTACCGTTGCCGTTTTCCCCCGGCCCGCATGTGATGTAGGAAACGGCATTTTCACGAAAGGCGGTATTCCCTTGCGACAAAAACGGCAAAAAGGGCACTCCCACTCCATCGATTTCATCCGCTTCGCCGACACTCCGGAACACATTCATGCCTATTCGACCCGAACCAGTTTCAACAACGGGCACCGCCACCAGGTGCAGGGACGGACGTCGGGTCCCTACCGGGGGACGGGGCGGGGTCACGTCCACTACTACGAAGGCGTCACCTCGTTTGACGACGGCCACGTTCACTATTTCCGCGGATGGACCGGTCCGCCCATTTCGCTTCCCGGCGGCGGCCATTATCACACATTCGCGGGCGACACGACGCTCAACGACCGGCATATTCATTCCTACCGGGGCCGCACCAGCGAAGGCTACCGCTGACACACCAGCGAAAGCTACCGCTGACCCGTCCCGCTGTCCCGCCGCAGAAAATCGAAAAAAACCTTGTTCCTCTTGCGGAACAAGGTTTTTTTCTGTCTTTCCCTATTTTTTGTTGCGACGGCGGTTGCGCAGAAACGCCGGGATGTCCAGGTTGTCCAGATTGCTCATGGAGAAGAACGATTTTTCTTCTTCCTCTTCCTTGCTGCGGCCCGTATTGGCATTGGAGATCGGCGTCGGACGGTTGGTCGCGATCGGCTGCTGGGTACGACGGGCTGCTGACGCCTGTTTTTGGTTGTCTTCAAAACCGGTGGCGATGACCGTCACCACAATCTCGTTCTTCAAGTCCTCGTTGATGACGGCACCGAAGATCATGTTGACGTCCGGATCGGCAGCGGACGACACGATGTCGGCGGCTTCGTTCACCTCGTACAGGCTGAGATTGGTACCGCCCGTAATGTTCATCAGCACGCCGCGAGCGCCGTCGATGGACGTTTCCAGCAGCGGGCTGGAAATGGCACGGCGAGCTGCCTCGGCCGCACGGTTTTCTCCGCTGCCCACCCCGATGCCCATCAGGGCGGAGCCGCGTTCGGTCATGATCGTCTTCACGTCAGCGAAGTCCAGGTTGATCAGGCCCGGCACCGCAATCAGGTCGGATATGCCCTGCACGCCCTGGCGCAGGATGTTGTCCGCCTCGCGGAACGCTTCCAGCATGGGCGTGTTTTTATCCACGATTTCCAGCAGACGGTCGTTCGGGATCACGATCAGCGTGTCCACTTTTTCCTTCAGTGCGGCAATGCCCATTTCCCCCTGCATGGCGCGCTTGCGCCCTTCAAACGAGAAGGGACGGGTGACCACGCCTACGGTCAATGCGCCCAGTTCCTTGGCGATTTCAGCGACCACGGGAGCGGCGCCGGTACCGGTACCGCCGCCCATCCCTGCCGTCACGAACACCATGTCCGCGCCGCGCAGGGCGTTCTCGATCATTTCGCGGCTCTCTTCCGCTGCTTTCTTGCCGATTTCCGGGTTGGCCCCGGCACCCAGACCGCGCGTCAGCTTCTCCCCGATCTGCAGCTTGATCTCGGCGCTGGACAGTTGAAGAGCTTGCGCGTCCGTGTTCAGGGTGATGAATTCCACTCCTTTGACGCCGCCGGCAATCATGCGGTTCACCGCGTTGCTTCCGCCACCGCCGCAACCAATCACTTTAATTCGCGCAAAGGATTCCATATCCATATCAAATTCCAGCATCTTGCTAGTCCTCCCCAATTCAACTTGAGAAAAGCTTCGGCTGATGAAGCCTGCGGGCAAAACGGCAGGCGGCCATATTGTTTGGCCGCGTGCGGGATATTGTCAATCCTCTGCCGTTTCGCCCGATTGGAAATGTTTTGCGGTTGCAGTCGGTTAGATAAACTCGCTGAACCAGTTTTTCACTTTCTCCATGAAGCCGCCGCCTTCCTTCGGTTTGGAAACGGCCTGCTTCTGCGCCCCTTTAAACGGAGCGGTGTTGTTTACGCTGCGCCGCTCCATCTGCTGCAGGGCGTACTGAATCAGACCCACGCCGGTGGTATAGGCGGGATCCCGTACCCCGATGTAATCCGGGATGGCGATGCGGACCGGCGCGTCCAGTTCTTCCTTGGCCAGTTCCAGCATGCCCGGCATCGCCACGGTTCCCCCCGTGAGCACGTACCCGCCGGCGATTTCGTCGCGGAAGCCCAGCTTGTACACGGCCTCTTCCACGAGGTTGAAAATCTCCGCTGCACGCGGTTCGATGATCGTGGCCAGATCCACCTGGGTAAACTGTTTTTCCACATCGCTGCCGATGCGGGTCACTTTAAAGGTGACGTCGTCGGAAGCTTCGTCAATCAAGGCGCAGCCGTGCTTCATCTTGACCCGGTCGGCCACGTCGGTATGCGTACGCAGGCCAAGCGCAATGTCATGGGTGATATGGTCGCCACCGATGCCGATGACGGTGGTGGCAGCCAGTTTCCCCTGTTTGAATACACCGATGGTTGTGGAACCGGCACCGATGTCGACCAGGACGACGCCCATGTTCTTGTCGTCCTTGGAAAGCGCCACGGTGCTGGAAGCAAGCGGCTGCAGGAAGATTCCCGCCACGCGCAGGTTGGTGCGTTCGGCGCAGCGCACAATGTTATGTACGACCGTCTTGAGTCCGGTTACAATTGTTCCTTCCATTTCCAGCCGGACGCCGATCATGCCGCGCGGATCCTTGATGCTGCCTTGTCCGTCCACGATGTATTCATTCGGTACGACCTCGATAATTTCCCGGTCAGGCGGAATGGCGACAACTTTCGCTGCCTGAATGACGCGTTGAATGTCTTCCTCTCGTATTTCACGGTCCTCGCTGGAAACAGCGACAACCCCTTGAGTTTCATGCAGCTCAATGTGGTTCCCGGTAATACCGACATACACTTCGTCAATCGATACTCCCACCATGCGTTCCGCATGGTCAACAGCTTCCCGGATGGCATGCACGGTTTGGTCGATGTCGACGATCACCCCTTTTTTGATCCCTTCGGAGTGAGCCTGACCGACACCGATGATGTTGATGGAACCGTTGTTGACCTCGCCAATCATGACGCGTACTTTGGACGTTCCAATATCTAGGCTGACGATAAGTTCATTACTTACCAAACCTGTGACACCTCCCCTGCTACGACTTTCGTCTTCGAGTAGTGAATGCATCTGCGTATTTTATTCCACACAGGACTACCATTCCCTTTTTTTCATCATGAATTTTTGTAAAAATATGACCTTCCTCCCAAAAAGCGCCCTACTCCTGTTCGTTGATCCAGCGGGACAATACGATCCGGCGGATGACCGCCAGGTTGTTGAACAGGCGGACCCCAAACGCAACAATGGCGGCGAGGTACAGGTCAATGCCCAGAAAACCGCCCATAAAGGCCAGTCCGGCCGCAAACAGCGTGTTGAAAAAGAAACCGGACATGAAGATGCGCACGTTGAACGTACGTTCCAGGTACGAGCGGATGCCGCCGAAAATTGTGTCCAGTCCGGCCAGGAGGGCGATGGAGAGGTAGCTAGCATATTCCTGCGGCACTCGCCAATCCAGCAGCAAGCCGACAGCGATGCCGACGATCAAACCGACGAGCGGGAGCCACATGTTACGAATCTCCTTTTTCTTTGACAGGTTTCATGTATTGGATGACGTGCGGCTCACGATTGGCGGGAATGATGAGCTTGTCCCGCTTCTCGGCCACAATGGTCTTGTTGGCGAGCTTGAAATTCTCCTCCACGCCCTCCAGCTTCAAGGCGGACAGGAGCACATCCGGCTCCCCCAGCGCCTTCAGTTCATACGGCGGCTGAATCGTCTTCGTGTCGACCTGGATGGCGTCGCCGACCAAGCGGATGGACGTTGTGGCGATCAGGCGGTGTCCGTTGATGGAAACCGCTTGCGCGCCGTTGGCAAAGAGGATGTTGACCAGCCAGCGCAAATCCTCGTCGTCGACCGTATAGCCGCCTGCAGCCGGTTCGTGGGGGGACCCGTCCACCGCCGGATCGGCCGGCGGCTGCTGGGCTTCCACGATCCGCAGCACAATCCCTTCTCCCTCCACGCTGACCATGCCCGCCATGCGGCGGTTGCGCGCCAACTCTTCCTTCATGACCGAGATGCTCTCGTCTTCGTTGAGAGCCGTCTCGTACTGATAGTAGAGTTGGTTGTATTTGGAAATATCGGCCAGCAGATTCTTGTGTCTTTCTAACTCTTTCTGCAGCGTCGTGCGCAGTTCTGCGATGCTGCGGGACTCCTTGTGCACCGGATGCAGGTTGCTGCGAAGCTGTACCGTCAACATAACACCTATGATAGCACTAATAAAGGCAAGAATAAACGTGATTTTACGGCTTTTTTGCGACATGGGAAACGCTTCCTTCGCTAGGAGTGTTTGGTTTTGGCGTCACCGACAAAGGCAGGCAGGGTTACCTTGTCCTTTTTCGCCACCTCGATCTGCACGAAATCCCGCAGCGTCTGCAGGACGCCGCCCGGCAGATTGAGGGCGCTTTCCAGCGTGTTCGGATCGCCGATGGCCGTAATGACGAACGGGGCGGCCGACTTGATGCCGTTGACGATGATCGTGGGGCCGACACAGCGGATGGACGAGTTGCTGACCAGCCGCTGACCGTTGATGCTGATCGCTTCCGCTCCGGCGGCCCGCAGTTCGTTGACCACCAGGCGCACATCCTGCTCGTGGACGATGTAGTTGGTCACGTCGGCGCTGTTCGCCGCATTTTGACTGTCCTGCATCGTCACGACGACGCCCGGTCCCTCGACCGGCACGACACCCGCCATCATCCGCGCCGCTTCCAACTGGCTGAGAATCTCCGCCGCTTCCGACTTGCGCTGAGCCATCGCCTCCTCCACCTTGCCCACCTGACGCTGCAGGTCCAAGAGCTGGTCCTCGAGCTGGCGGTTCTGCTCCTTTTCTGCCAGGATGCGCTCGTTGAGCTGTGTCTCCTGCTGAAACTGCAGGTCGTTCAAACGTTCCGTCCGCAGCAGCTTGGTCGTTTCGATCGAAGTGGCGACGAGAAAGCCGGTGCAGAACGTGACGATGGTTAAATACAACTGAAACTTGTGGCGACCCATTGGCTGCTTCCCCTTTTACACGATACTAAGACTGTGGAGGCTGTGCTTCACCGGACTGCAGCGGGATCGGCGCATCCGGAGTTCCGTACGGCACGAACCACGGCTGCTCAAACAGGGAGAGCACTCCCTTGACGCCCTGCGGCAGTTCCTTGGCGATCGTCGGATACCAGTTGAGCATGGTGTCCAGTTTGTACAGCACGCTTCGCACCTCGTTGCCGTCGCGCATGTACAGCGTCACGCGCTGCTTGTCGTACACCGTGGGCGTCAGCGCGATGTCGGAGATCTCGCCGAGCACGCCCGGCGACATCTTGGCCAGCGCCTTCGCAAGCTGCGGGAGCAGTTCCGGTGCCGACCAGGAACTGACCAGCGGCCTGTCCACCACGCGTTTGGCAAAATTGACCTGTCTGAGCACCCGCCCGTTCTCCAGCAGCGGGTAGCGGCTGCCGTCCTGTCCGTTCCAGAACGCGACGCGCCGGTACTCCTGCACGTGCAGGCGGATCACGCCGGGAAAGGAACGCTCGACGGACACCTCCTTGATGCCTTCCAGCGGCTTCAGGCTTGTCCGCACATCGGATTCCCACACGTTGAGAAACTGCATCCCGATGACCAGGCCGGAGTTTTTCACAATTTGCTCGGCAGGGTAGATATCGTTGCCGTACACCTGAATCTGCTGAACCTTGCTGTATGGAGAGCGAATAAACACGATGATGAGAACGATCAGAAAGAACAGGCCGAGCAGAAACACCAGCTTGCGATTGCCTCTGCGCCTGGGGCGCTGTTCCTTGACATGCGGAATGCGTTCTTCGTATACCGCCATGAGCCTACCCTTCCTCACTAAACAAACTGTCGCGCGTGCAACCCCGAAACACCGAATGCGCGGCGTCTTCGTACACACGGTTTCTACACAAAAAATGGATGGTCATGGAATATCTGACACCATACAAAACAGGGAAAGCGGCATAGCCTTATGCCGCTTGTCACTCTGCAACCTTACCTGAGCTATGTCGACGTGCGGGTGATTTCGGCGCCGAGCTGGCGAAGCTGCAGCTCCAGCCGTTCGTACCCGCGGTCGATGTGATGAATCTGCGCAACCGTGGTGGTGCCTTCCGCGGCCAACCCGGCGAGCACAAGCGCAGCGCCTGCCCGTAAATCGGTTGCTTCCACGCTCGTTCCCGTCAGCTTGTTGACGCCGCGAATGATCGCGGACCCCAGGTCGACGTATACGGAGGCGCCCATTCGCGCCAATTCGTTTACATGTTTGAACCTTCCCTCAAAAATGGTTTCCTTGATGACGCTCGTTCCCCTGGCCTGCGCCAAAAACACCATCAATTGCGCCTGCAAATCCGTCGGAAACCCCGGGAAGGGCGAGGTGATGATCCGTTCGTAGGCGCGAGGACGAGTCGTACTCTTGACTTCCATTATATCATGGTAGGTCTTGATTTCAACACCACAGCTACGGGCTACCTCGATCAGGGCGGTGAGATGTTCGGGAATGGTGTTGGTCAGCTCGATATGTCCCTGGGCGACGCCGGCCGCCAGCAGAAAGGTGCCCGTCACGATCCGGTCCGGAATGATCCGGTAGCTGACCGAACGCAGTCGCGGAACGCCGCTGATCTCGATCGTATCGGTGCCGGCGCCGCGGATCCGCGCTCCCATGGCGTTCAGGAAATTTTGCAGGTCTACAATCTCCGGCTCACGCGCCGCGTTGCAGATGCGGGTCGTCCCCTTGGCGAGCACTGCCGCCATCATGATGTTTTCCGTCGCTCCCACACTGGGAAAGGACAGAAAGATGTTGGCCCCGCGCAGCTGCTGTGCCCGAAACGTGATGAAGCCTTCCGCTTCTTCGATTTTCGCGCCCAGTGCGGTCAGTCCCGCCAGGTGCAGATCGATCCGGCGCTCCCCGATATCGCATCCGCCCGGTCTGGATATGGTTACCTCGCCCAGGCGAGCGAGGAGCGGCCCCGCCAGAAAAATGGAAGAACGCATTTGGCCCATCAGTTCATCTGGCACGTGCGGTACGGAAACAGACGTCGTATCCAGATCAACACATCCGTCCGCATGCTTCGCCTTGGCCCCCAGGGCCGTCAGGATCTGCAGCATCACCTCGATGTCCTTGAGGTGGGGAACGTCGTAGATATAAAATTGCCCTTCCGTCAAAACGGATGCGGCAAGGATGGGAAGGGCAGCGTTCTTTGCTCCTTGGATCCGAAGCGAGCCGGACAGAGGTCTTCCGCCTTCGATCGTAAAAGTCTCCAAACTTTCACCTCCGTGTTACCCCTCGCCCACCACCAACACTTCCGGATGCATCTCGACGCCGAATTTTTCTTTGATCGTACATCTGATGTGATCCATCAGGGTGAGGACGTCGGCAGCCGTGGCCCCTCCGCGATTGACGATAAAGTTGGCGTGTATCTCAGAGACCTGAGCTCCTCCGATCTGAAAGCCTTTTAACCCGGCCGCCTCAATCAGCCGTCCGGCGTGATCCCCCGGCGGATTGCGGAACACGCTGCCGGCACACGGCATCTGCAGGGGCTGCGTCTGCCGGCGGCGATCCTTGTACGAAGCCAGCGTGGCCGCAATCTCCTTGCGGTCGCCCTCGCGCAGCCGGAAGCGCGCCTCGAGCACGATCCCCTTGCGCTTTTGCAAGAGAGACGTACGATAGCTGAAGCTCAGCTCTTCATTGCTCAACACCCTTACCTCGCCATTTTCGAAGAGTATCTCGGCTTCTAGTAGAATACGTGAAAGATCTGATCCGTGCGCCCCCGCATTCATGTAGACGGCCCCGCCTACTGTACCAGGAATGCCTCCCGCAAACTCCATACCTGTTAACCCCATCTTGCCTGCCTCCACCGCCAGGCGGATCATGGAATATCCGGCACCCACACACACCTCTTCGCCCCTGAACTCGCAGTGACTCAAGCCCTCAGCCACCTTGAGCACGGCTCCGCGAATCCCTCCGTCCCTCACCAGAAGGTTGGAGCCGCGCCCGATAACACTCCAAGGAATTTCGTGACGATGGATGATTTGCAAGGCTGTCAGCAAGGATGCTTTATCCTTGGGCTGGATTAACAAGTCAGCAGGACCCCCGATCCGCCACGTCGTATGGTTGGCGAGAGGTTCATTGGTCCACACTTTTCCAATACCTGCTAGCCTCAACTCATCTGCGATTTGTTTCATCTGTGAACCTCCTGATACACATGCTAGGTCGGACCTATGTCTTATCACGTGTTTGCTTCATCCTATGCGATCGCCCATAACGGCGTGACAATCGCCCAGACGTCAGTTTTCGCCTCACAGGCTTTTCATCAGCCGATAGATTTCCGTCGCCGCCTGCGGCATGCCCAGCTTGAGCGAGGCGTCCCGCATGGACGTCCAGCGCTCCCGGTCGTCCAGCAGGCCGGTCAGCGACTGGCGCAGCCGCTCGCCTGTCAGCTCCCGCTCCAGGATCACTTCGGCCGCCCCGGCCTTCTCCAGTCCGCGCGCGTTTTTCTCCTGATGGTTGTTGGTCACGTACGGGGACGGGATCAGGATGGCGGGGATGCCCAAGGCGGTGATTTCCGCCAGCGTGGATGCGCCTGCCCGGCTGACCAGCACATGCGTGGCCGCCAGAACATCCGGCATATTGTGGACGAACGGCAGGAGGGAAATGTTGCGCGGCAGGTTTCCCTTTTCCCGCAAGGCGGCGGAAATCGCCTCGTAGTGAACCTCGCCGGTCACGTAGACAAAGTGGGTATCATCAAATTGCTCCAGTTCCGGCACGATGGCCAGCACCGCTTCGTTGATCGCTTTCGCCCCGCGGCTGCCGCCAAACATGAGGACGATACGCTTGTCCCCGCCGACGCCCAAAAACGAACGGCCCGCCCGCTCGTCTCCGTGCATCACTTCCGTCGCCCGGGGATTGCCGGTCAGCACGCTTTTCGCCCGGGGAAACAACGACAGGGACTCGGCAAACGAGACGGCCACCTTGTCGACGAAACGGGCCAGAAATTTGTTGGTCAGGCCGGGTACCACGTTTTGCTCGTGGATGATGGTGGGAATCCCCAGCCGGGCCGCCGCGTAGACCACGGGACCGCAGACGTAGCCCCCGGTGCCGACGACCACGTCCGGCCGGAAGCTCCGCAGCATCCGTTTCGACGCGGAGACGGCGCGGAAAAACTTCCACAGCGTCTTCACGTTGTCCAGGGTGAGCTTCCGCTTCAAGCCGGCGATTTCCACCGCTTCAAACGGAATCCCGGCCCGCGGCACGATCTGGGCTTCCAAGCCGTGCTTGCTGCCGATATACAAAAAGGCCGCCTGCGGTTCCTGGCGGGAAACTTCTTTCGCCACCGCAAGCGCCGGGTAAATATGTCCACCTGTGCCTCCGCCTGTGAGGACGACACGCATACGATCACCTTCTATTCTATCTGGAAAAACGCGAAATGTTTAACAGCACGCCGACCCCGGTCAGCATCAGCGTCAGCGACGAGCCGCCGTAGCTTAAAAACGGCAGGGTGATCCCGGTAACCGGAAACATGCCGGTCACCACGCCGACGTTGATGACCACCTGGATCGCGATCATCCCGATGATGCCCAGCGCCAGCAGGCTGCCGAACAGATCCGGCGCCGTAATTGCCGTGCGCATGCCCCGCCACAACAGCAACAGGAACAACAGGAGCACCAGTGATCCGCCGACAAAGCCAAGCTCCTCGGCGATCACCGAGAAAATAAAGTCGTTGTACGGCTCCGGCAGGTAGAAGTGCTTCTGCCGGCTCTGCCCCAGCCCCAGGCCAAACAGTCCGCCGGGACCGATGGCGTACAGGGACTGGATGATCTGGTAACCGGTGTTCAGCGGGTCCTGCCAGGGGTCGAGAAACGAGGTAATCCGCTTGATCCGGTACGGCGCGGACAGGACCAGGCCGACAAACCCGGCCAGACCGAGCACGCCCAGACCGGCGAAGTGGCTGATCTTTGCCCCGGCGGCGAAAATCATCACCAGCGCGGTTCCCATCAGCACGGTACCCGTCCCGAGGTCGGGCTGCAGCATGATCAGGCCGAAACAGACGGCCGGAATCGCCAGCGCGGGAACCAGCCCTTTGCGAAACTGCACGATCTGCTTCTGATTGTCGGAGAGCCAGCGGGCCAAAAAGGCGACGACGCCCAGCTTGGCGAATTCGCCCGGCTGAATCCCGAAGGCGCCGATGCCCAGCCAGCTTTTGGAGCCGTTCACCTCGATGCCGATGACAAGCACCAGGATCAAGAGGCCGATGCTGGCGTAAAACCCGATTTTGGCCCACCGCTTCCAGATCCAGTAGTCCAGGTTCATCGTCAGGTACATGGAGGTGATCCCCAGGAGGGCAAAAATCAACTGCCGCTTGGCAAAGAAAAACGGGTCGTTGAACTTCTGCGCCACGATCGCGCTGGCGCTGTACACCATCACGATGCCTATTCCCAATAAAAAAAGTGTTGCAAAAATAATCACGAAGTCGGGAGCGGAGCGTGACTTGCTCATTGTGACAGGTCATCCTTTCTCGCGCCGTCCTTCGCTGATGGCAGCAATCCTGCTGTATGGGACGGACGTTATGCTAGGCTTGTTCTAAGTCTATGCACAGCGTCCTTAAACATGCTCCCCCGCACTTCGAACGAAGGGAACATGTCCCAGCTTGCGCACGCCGGACTGAGCAGCACCGCGTCGCCCGGCGCGGCCTCGCCGCTGGCGGCAAGAACGGCTTTTTCCACAGTATCGACATGGATGAGCCTGGTAATTCCTGCTTCTTTTGCCCGCTCCAGCAAAATCGGGGCGGTCTGCCCGAGCGCGACCACCGCTTTCACCCGCGGTCCGATGACCGGCACCAGCTCGCGAAAATCCACGCCCCGGTCCAGCCCGCCGCAGATCCAGACGATCGGTTCGTCCATGGCCTGCAGCGCCCGCGAAGCCGCTTCCGGGTTGGTCGCCTTGGAGTCGTTGTAGTATTTGACGCCGCGAATCGTCGCCACGTACTCCATGCGGTGCTCCACGCCCGGAAAGGTGGAGAGCACCTTGGCGATGGACTGCTTGTCCGCTCCTGCCAGCCTGGTCACCAGCGCGGCTGCCAGGGCGTTGTCCAGATGGGCAACGGACAGGTCGGCCGCGGCCATGATCACGTCCCGCTCCCCCTCCGGCCCGACGAAGACGATGTCCTCGCCGTCCACATATACGCCCTGCGGCACCGGCTGCCGCTTGCTGAAGTAGTAGGTGGCCGCCTTGATCTCCCCGCATTTGGCCAGCACGTCCGGCTGGTCGTACGGCAGGATGGCGATGTCGTCCGCCGTCTGGTTGGCAAACAGCTTCAGCTTGGCGGCCAGGTACTCGTCCATCGTGTGATGGTAGTCGAGGTGGGCCGGATACAGGTTCAGAAGCACGCCGATATGCGGCTTGAACGCCTGCGTCCCCATCAGTTGAAAGCTGCTCAGCTCCGCCACCAGGAGCTGGTCGGGCCGGGCCGTTTCGGCGAGCGAGCACAGCACCGTGCCGATGTTGCCCCCCACCAGGGAGTCGATGCCCGCTTCCTTGAGGATCAGCCCGATCAGCGTGGTCGTGGTGGTCTTGCCGTTGGAACCGGTGATGCCGATGATCGGCGCCTGCGAGATGAGGTAGGCCAGCTCCACCTCCGTCACCACCGGGATGCCGAGCGCCAGCGCCTTGGCCACCGGCGGCGCTTCGTAGGGGATGCCCGGGTTTTTCACCACCAGCGCCACGCCTTCGTGAATCAGGTCATCGGGGTGATGCCCGCAGATGACCGGAATGCCGAGCGCTTCCAGTTCGTCGGCTCCGGCCGCTTCCTCGCGCGGCTTTTTGTCGTTGACGACAACATGCGCGCCAAAGCGGTGCAGCAGTTTTGCCACCGCCACACCGCTTTTTGCCATGCCCAACACGACAATGTGCTGATTGTGATAACGTTTCATCGCATTGCCACCACCTCTAGGTACACGCCCAGTCCGGCAAAGATGATGCCCACCAGCCAGAAGGTGACGACAACGCGCCACTCCGACCACCCGGTCAGTTCAAAGTGGTGATGAAGCGGACTCATCCGGAAAATGCGCTTCCCTCTCGTTTTAAAGGAGACGACTTGCAGAATGACGGAGAGCGTCTCCACGACAAACACGCCGCCGATGACGGCCAACAGCAGCTCCGTCTTGGTCATGATCGCGATTCCCGCCAAGGCGCCGCCGAGCGCCAGCGACCCCGTGTCCCCCATGAAGACGCGGGCGGGATGCGCGTTGAAGACGAGAAAGCCGAGAACGGCCCCGACGACGGCCGCGCTGAAGATGGCCGTGTCAAAATCCTGGCTGATCCAGGCGATGATGGCGTACGCCCCGAAGGCGATCGCGCCCGTCCCGGCGAGCAGGCCGTCCAGTCCGTCGGTGAGGTTGACGGCATTGGTCGTGCCTACCAAGAGAAACAGCAGAAACGGGAAGTAAAAGAGGCCGAGCTCCAGCTTCCACGGCGTCCCCGGCAGATGCAGCGTCGTATCGTGTCCCATCTGCACCAGGAGGTAATACGCGCCGACGGCCAGGAGGACTTGGCCGGTAAATTTCTGCTTGGCGGTCAGCCCGAGATTCCGCTTCCGGATGATTTTGATGTAGTCATCCAAAAATCCGATCAATCCGTATCCAAGTGTCACCAGCATCAAAAACAGGATTTCCGTAGTGATGTTGGCGAACTTCAGCACGGTAAAAATAAGTGCCATCAGGATAATCGTCCCACCCATGGTGGGAGTCCCTGCCTTTTTTTGGTGGGATTGCGGCCCTTCCTCCCGGATCGCCTGCCCGAATTTCAGGCGGCGCAGCACGGGGATGAACAGCGGACCGATCAGTACGGCAATGAGAAACGCGGCGACGATCGTGACGAGTAGTACATTGTCAGCGAACATGCCCGACCCTCCTTTCTCTGATGCTATTCACGGACGCGTGCCTCTATTCGTTCCGCCGTTCGGCGATGGCCTCCCGGGCCACTTCACGGTCGTCAAACGGCAGCACCTGTCCTTTGATGATTTGGTATGTTTCATGTCCCTTTCCGGCGATCAGGATGACGTCGTCCTGCTTGGCCTGCGCCACGGCGTAGCGGATCGCTTCCCTTCTGTCCACCATGGAGACGTATCGCTCCTTGGCCACTTCGGTGAGGCCCGCCAGCATCTCGTCAATGATCGCCTGCGGATCCTCGGAGCGCGGGTTATCTGACGTTAAGACGGTCAGGTCGGCGTATTTTGTTGCAATCCGCGCCATAATTGGGCGCTTGGTCCTGTCGCGGTCTCCGCCGCAGCCGACCACGCAGAAAATTCGCCCCTTGGCGAACTCCTTGACGGTCGCAAGCGCGTTTTCCAGGCTGTCCGGCGTGTGCGAGTAGTCAACCAGCACGGCAAACGGCTGGCCCGCGTCGACGGGTTCAAACCGCCCGTTTACGCCCGGCACCGCCTCCAGGCTCGCCTTGATCTCGTCGAGCGGCACGCCTTCGGCCAGAGTGACGGCGATGGCGGCCAACGCGTTGTAGACGTTGAATTTGCCCACCAGCTTCAGATTGAGCCGGATGGAACCGGCGAAGGTGTGGGCGGTAAACGACGTGCCGCGGCTGGTGATCTCGATCTCGGCGGCCCGCACGTCGGCCGGATTGTCGATGCCGTACGTGATCACCCGGGCGGGTGTAACCCTGGCATACAGCTTCGACGCCTCGTCGTCGGCGTTCAGGACGGCCGTCTTCAACCGGTCGGGATCGTAGCTGTTGCCCAGTTGGGAGAACAGGAGCGACTTGGCGTAGCGGTAGTTCTCCATCGTCTTGTGAAAATCCAGGTGATCCTGCGTCAGGTTGGTAAAGACTGCGGTATGTACGTCGCAGCCGCGTACGCGCCCCTGCTCCAGGGCGTGGGAGGACACCTCGATGATCGCGTATTCCGTGTCGACATCGCGCATGCGGCGAAAAGCGTGCTGCAGGTCCAGCGCGTCCGGCGTGGTGTTTTTCACCTCTTCGGTGACATCGCCGATCCGCATGTGAATGGTGCCGATCAGCCCCGTGCGCTTGTTCTGGTCGCGCAGGATCTTGTCAATCAGATGGGTGGTGGTCGTCTTGCCGTTGGTTCCGGTCACCCCGATCAGCTTCAGCTCCCGCGTAGGCGACCCGTAAAAACGGTCAGCCAGCATAGCCATTGCCCGGCGGGTATCCGGTACCCGGACAACGGTCGCTGGCACGTCCACATCCTGTTCCGCGAGCACGGCGACGGCTCCGTTTTCCACCGCCTGCGCCGCGAAGGCATGACCATCCACAGTGAAGCCTGTCAGACAGACAAACAAGCAGCCGGGCTGTACTTTGCGTGAGTCTGCCGTCAATCCTGTAATCTCCAAGCTGTCGTCTCCCGTTACCCGCACCGGCAACAGAGGAGCAAGCAGATCCCGTAACAGCATAAAACAGGCACCCCATTCTCTCCCTATTATAGACAAAAGCCTTGCGATTTCTACAAAACGCGGCGGGTGAGGCTCCCGTGAAGCCTCCCCACCCCGCTTCCGAAATCTCATTGTATAGCTAATCGGCCGATTTGTCACCCAGATGGATACGAATTTTTGAGCCTTCCTCGATTTTTACTCCCGGGGCAGGCGACTGGCTGATCACGTGGGTTCCCTTGCCGGAGACGACCAGCGGCAGCGTGTCGTAGGTGGTGACTACTTCCTGCATCGAAAGTCCTACCATGTTGGGCACTTCCACGTAACGCGTCTGGCCGAGGGCGGGATTGTACTCCCGCGCGATGCCGTTCTTCCGTTTCGGCACGCCCATATGCTGCAGCGACGATTCGATAATGCTTTTGACGCTTGGCGCGGCGATCAGCCCCCCGAAGGCGAGCGCCTTGGGGTTGTCGACGGCGAAATAGACCAGAATCTGGGGGTCGTCCGCCGGCGCGAAGCCGATAAAGGAGACGATGTACTCCCCGTTAACGTACCTGCCGTTTTTTACCTTCTGCGCCGTACCGGTCTTGCCGCCGACGCGGTAGCCCTCGATGTACGCCTTGTTCCCCGTTCCGCGCGCCACGACGCTCTCCAGCGCGTAGCGAACCTTGGCGGATGTCTCAGGCGTGATCACCTGGCGCACCTCGGTGGGAAGCGTCCTGCCCACCACGTCATGGGTCACGCTGTCCCGCCACTCTTTGGCCACATACGGCTTCATCAGCTTGCCGCCGTTGATCGCCGCAGCCACGGCGGCCATCTGCTGGATCGGCGTGACAGACACGCCCTGGCCGAACGAAGTGGTGCCCAATTCCACCGGCCCCACCCGGTTCATGTGGAACAGCAGGCCGTTTTCCTCCCCGATCAGATCGATGCCCGTCTTTTGCCCAAAGCCAAACTTTTTGATGTAGTCAAACAGCCGCTCCTTTTGCAGCCGCTGCCCCATCGTCACAAACCCCGGGTTGCAGGAGTTTTCCACCACTTCCAGCATGGTTTCCTGGCCGTGCCCCTGCCGTTTCCAGCAGCGCAGCCGCTTTCCGGCGACGACGATATAGCCAGGATCGTAGAACCCTTCGTTCAGGCTGACCACGCCTTCGTTCAGCGCGGCAGCCAGGGTCACGATCTTGAACGTTGATCCGGGCTCATACGTCTTCCAGATCGGCAGGTTGCGGTTGTACACCTCGGACGGATAGTCTTTGTAACGGTCGGGCTGAAAGGTGGGGCGGCTGCCCATGCCGAGAATCTCGCCCGTCTTTGGATTCATGGCGATCGCCAGCACGTCGTCAGGCTGATAGGCGACCATCGCCTGATCCAGCTCCCGCTCGATAAACGACTGAATCGTGCTGTCGATGGTCAGGTACATGTCCATCCCGTCGACCGGGGCGACATACTGCTCCTCCCCGCCGGGCATCGACTTTCCCCGCGCGTCGGCCAGGTACGATACGTAGCCGGGCTGGCCTTTGAGATACTCGTCGTACAAGCGTTCCAGACCGGTCAGTCCCTGGTTGTCGATCCCGGTAAAACCGAGCAGATGGGCGGCCATCGTGCCGTGCGGATAGAAGCGCTGGGTATCTTCCACCACCTCGATGCCGGGCAGGTTCAGCTCCTGAATCTGCTTGGCTTTCTCCGTGGAGATTTTCCGTCCTCCCGGCACGCGGTTAATCATCTCTCGTTTCGTAATGTCCTTGTAGACCTTTTCTTCGTCCTGGCCCAAAATGACCGCCAGCTTCCGCGCCGTCTCGCGCGCATCTTCCAGTTGGACCGGGATGGCCATGACCGTGGGAACGCTGATGTTGGTGACCAGTTCGTCGCCGTTGCGGTCGAGAATGCGTCCCCGCTTGGCTTCGAACGGAATGTTGCGGTTCCACAGCTTCAACGCCTTGTCCTGCAGCCAAGGCCCCTGCACCAGTTGCACGTATCCGAGACGGGTGATCAGCGCGGTGTACAGGACGATGCCGATCACCAAGGCGACAAAAATGCGGCGGCGCACAGTTACATTGGATACCCGCAAAGCGAGTCCCCCCTCACGGCGTAGGTTGTCTCTTTCCTACCCTATTCGCGGGGGGGACGGGTTAGAACTTACGGCGCCGGGGTTGTCCCGCCTGCCGGGACGGCGCCGGCATCCGGCTGTCCGCCCGGCGGCGCCTGACCTGCCGAGCCGGCTGTACCCTCCTCTGCCGCCGAAACCGGCGCGGTTGACGCGGCTCCCGATGCCCCGCCGGGCGGGGCGCCTCCTGTCGGCGCTCCGGTCGCGGCGGGCGTCTGCGGCAGTTGGGAAGCGGGCTGCAGCGTTACCTGCAGCTTTTCGCCTCCGTTGAGCACGGTGCCGGGCTTGATGCTCTGCTGGGTGACAAAACCGGTCCCGACCTGCGTGACCTGGATGTTCAAGAGCGAGGCGAACTCCATCACGTCACGCAGCGACCTGCCGGTAAAGTCCGGCATTTTCGCCCCTTTGACCCGATCCGTCACGAGGATCACGCGGGTGCCGGTGGGCACTTTTTCATAAGCAGCCGGGAACTGGCTGACGATCTTCGTGCCGGTTCCGACCACGTTCACGTCCAACTGGTCCTGCTGGGCCCGAAGCTGTGCGGCCGTCGTGGACATGCCGACCAGCTTGGGCACTGTCAGCTCCTTGACGGGCTGTACCGGCGTCAGGGAAGCGGCCGCCGCGGTCGTCTTGTCCGACGCCTGCTGCACCTGCTGCAGGTCGGGCTTTAGCTGCAGATACTGCAGGCTGCGCCCCATGACGGATGTAAAGATCGGCGCCACCACCTTGGCGCCCCACGTCCGATACGACTCGCCCACCTGCGGGTCGTCCACCACGACGTAGACGAGCAGGCGCGGATTGTCCTTGGGCGCAAAGCCGATGAAGGAGACGATGTAGTGGCCTTCCATGACCTGACCGTTGTCCGGGTTGTACTTCTGCGCCGTACCGGTCTTTCCGGCGACGTGATAGCCTTCGATCTTGTACGCTTTCCCCGTACCCTCATCGGCTGTGACGACCGTCTCCAGAATGTCGCGCACCTGCTTGGCGGTCGATTCCGTCACCACCCGGCGGACCACTTCCCGCTCGTTGCGCTTGACCACTGCGCCGGTGTTGGGATCGCGCAGTTCCTTGACGATGTGCGGCTTCAAAAGCTCGCCGCCGTTGGCGATCGCTCCCACCGCCATCACCTGCTGGATGGCCGTCACAGTCACCCCCTGGCCAAAGGTGGTAACCGCGACGTCGCGGGGCGAACGCGGATTTTCCAGGTTGTTCAGGTTGCCGGCCTTTTCGTTTGGCAGCTCGATGCCGGTAAGCTGGCCCATCCCGAAGTCCTTGAAGTACTTTTTCAGACGGTCCTGCTTCAGCCGGTCGTACCCCAGGATGACAAAGGCGACGTTGCTGGAGCGCTGCACGCCTTTGAGGAAGGTGATCGTGCCCCAGCCGGCCCCGTTGTTGTGGTCGCGGATCGGCGGACCGGGAATTTTCCTGTATGTACCCGACTGGTAGGTTTCATTCGGGTTGAACAGTCCCTCTTCGATGGCGGCCGCCAGCGTGATGATCTTGAACGTGGAGCCCGGTTCAAACATGCTCGTGACGGCGTGGTTGGTGTAGTTGGGAATCCCCTTGTAATACTCGTTGGGGTTGAACTGCGGCCGGTTGCCCATGGCCAGGATTTCGCCCGTGTTGGGATCGCTCACGACCACCGTCATGCCCTTCGGCTTGAACTCCTGTTCCGCCTTGTCCAGCGCCTGCTCCACGTAGCCCTGGATCGTCCGGTCGATCGTCAGGTAGACGTTGAGGCCGTCCTTGGCCGGTTTGTACTTGCGCTCCCCGTCCGGGAGCTGATATCCCAGCCTGTCCGTCAGCACCTGCATCTCGCCCTTTTCGCCGCGCAGTTCCTTGTCCAACTGCAGCTCGATGCCCATGCGCGGCGTGCCTTCAAAGTCCAGATAGCCGAGGACGTGGGTGGCAAAGCTGTCGTTGGGGTAATAGCGGCGGGTGGTTTCGATCAGCGTGATGCCGGGAAGCTGGTTCTCATCCACCTTTTGCCCGTTCGGCAGCGTCGGGTACTGCAGGGCGAGAATGCGGCTGCGCTGTTCTTCCGTAATCTTGTTGCCCCAGCGGCCCAGTTCCACCACTTTGGCGGTGGGGTTCGTCAGGTATTTGAGCAGTTTGTCCACCGGCGCGTTCAGAATGGGCGCCAGTCTGGAGGCTGTGTAGTACGGGTCTTTGACGTAATCCTGGTCCTTCTCGTCCTGCGGCTTCAGCCTGGCGTTTACCGTGTACGCCTTGCCTTCGAAGGCCAGCTTCTCGCCGTTGCGGTCGAGAATCTCTCCCCGCTTGGGCTTCAGCGTTTTTTCCATGTCGTCCCATTGGATTTTGGCGTAGTCCAAAAGCTTTGCCGCTTCCACGGTCTGAAGCCACCAGAGGCGCACCGTCAGGCCGGAAAACAGCAAGATGGTGCAGAGCGCCAGAAGCAGGATCCGCCAGTTGACGCGTCGTTTCGTGTCCATGCCCTCTCCCTCCAACACGACGGATGATGGCCGCCCCGCCGTGCAGGGGGGCGGCTAAAAAGAAAAGCTTCTCCGATCCCCTGTCGGTGAAGCTGATGTCAGCATGTTGAACCTGTGAGTACGGCCGTATCCGCATGTCCCCGTCAGGAATTCGTCTTCGGCGGAGCGGGCTGTTTCGTCTTCGCATTTTGGTCATTCGGCATGGGCCCGTTAGCCGGGCTCGTCTGCGGCGATCCCTGCCGCGCGGACTTCCCCTTGGGTTGACCGATGAGGTGCACGGCTTCCGGATTGTAAACCATTCCCATTTTTTGCGCTTCCCTGAGAATCCGGTCGCTGTTGCTCAACTGCTCGACCTGCAGCAGCAGCGCGGCGTTTTGCTCCTTCGTTTCCTTGATCTCTTTTTTCAGGCGCTGGATTTCGTAGTTGTACTGCGAGATTTGCGAGTAACGGACGCCGACCAGACCCACTCCCGCCACGATCAGCGAGATCAACAGCAGGTACAGCAGCTTTTCCTTGGTCGGAATGGACGGTTTGATGCGGATGGTTCGCTTGGTTTTGGTCACGGTGCGCGACTTTTCCAGTTCCACCGCAAGATTTCCCCGGTAGTAGTAGCTCATCTCGGTCTCCCTCCTTTGCGTGCAAGCCCGCGGGGCCTTACAGTTTTTCCGCCACCCGCAGCTTGGCCGAACGGGCCCGCGGATTGGCCGCCAATTCCGCTTCCGAAGGCAGAATCGGCTTTCTCGTTATGATTTTGACAGACGCCTGGTTCCCGCACGTGCAGACGGGAAACGACGGCGGACAGGTGCAGCCTTTGGCAAAATCCTGAAACACCTGCTTGCAGATCCGATCCTCCAGCGAATGAAACGTGATGACGCTGACTCTCCCCTGGGGCCGAAGCAGGCCGATCGCGTCCACGACCGCCTCGCGGAATGCATCCAGCTCGTCGTTGACCGCGATCCGGATGGCCTGAAACGTGCGCTTCGCCGGGTGGGGTCCACTCCGGCGGGCCGCCGCCGGAATCGCTTCCTTGATCAGCTCCACCAGCTCCCCGGTCGTCCGCACAGGGGCGTGTTTGCGCCGCTGTACGATTTGCCGGGCAATTCGCCGCGAAAATTTCTCTTCGCCGTACTCCCAGATGATCCGGGCCAGCTCTTCCTCGTCCCACTCGTTGACGACGTCGTAGGCGGACAGCGGCGCATCCTGATCCATCCGCATGTCCAGCGGCGCATCGGCATTGTAGCTGAAGCCGCGCTCCCCCTCGTCCAACTGGGGGGAGGAGACCCCCAGGTCAAACAGCACGCCGTCCACGCCGTCCAGCCCGAGGTCGCCCACGACGTCTCGGATCCGGCGAAAGTTGCTTTTGACCAGCGTCACCTTATCGATGTAGGGAGCCAGCCGTTCACGGGCGTTGTCCAGCGCCCAGTCGTCCTGGTCGATGGCGATCAGGCGTCCGCCTGCGCCCAGCCGGGACGCGATCAGGCTGCTGTGTCCCGCTCCGCCCAGCGTGCAGTCCACATAGACGCCATCCGGCCGGATATTCAGCCCGTCTACGGCTTCCTCCCTGAGTACGGTCACATGATGAAACGACAAAGGTTGTCACTCCCGATTCAAACGCGTAAGAAAAGGGTTGGCTGCCTTTTCAAACCGGATATTTTGCGCTGCCTGGACTCATGCTGTTACAAGTTGAAATCCACCAGCTTTTCGGCAATGTCCCCAAACGAACCCTCCGACTGAGCGAAGTACTCTTCCCAGCGCTCCTTGCTCCAGATCTCCACGCGGTTGGAGACGCCGATGACGACGCACTCCTTTTGGATGTCGGCGTACTGGCGCAAGGTGGGCGGTATGTTTACCCTTCCCTGCTTGTCCCACTCGCATTCGGTCGCGCCGGAAAAGAAGAACCGCGTGAACGCGCGGGCGTCGGCCTTGGTAAAAGGGAGCGTCTTCAGCCGCTCCTCCAGCACTTTCCACTCTTCCATCGGGTAGACAAACAAACATTGATCGAGGCCGCGGGTAATGACGAAGGACGTGCCGAGCCCTTCACGGAATTTGGCAGGGATGGTCAATCGGCCTTTTTCATCGATGCTGTGCTGATATTCACCCATGAACACGGCCGCTTCCCCCACTTTCCTCCCACTGGACTCCACTTTCCCCCACTTTTCCCCACTTGCTGCCTAGTTGTTATTATAAAAAAAAATCCTGCTTTTGTAAGCAGGATTTTTTCGCTGTTTTTCTCGCCGGACTTGGACGGGTTTCACGGATTATTCGACCCAACTGTCCAGGTATGCTTTCTGTTCCTCGGTCAGTTTGTCGATGCCGATACCCAGCGCCTCCAGCTTGTAGCGCGCCACCATTTCGTCCAGCTCG
This sequence comes from Brevibacillus thermoruber 423, assembly GCF_000454065.1. Taxonomy (GTDB): domain Bacteria; phylum Bacillota; class Bacilli; order Brevibacillales; family Brevibacillaceae; genus Brevibacillus; species Brevibacillus thermoruber. The sequence continues at coordinate 221,728 of NZ_KE695652.1, read as the reverse complement.
TACGGAACGTTCAGCACGCGCTTGCCGATCGATTGGTAGTTTTTGTTTACGTATTCCAGGGAGACCGCCTGGAGGGCAAACGTCATGTCCATGATTTCCGCCGGGTGGCCGTCGCCCGCCGCCAGGTTGACGAGGCGTCCTTCCGCCAAGAGGTACAGTTTTCGACCGTCCGTCATGACAAATTCCTCGATGTCTTTGCGGACCGTGCGCTTCGATTTCGACAGTGCTTCCAGCTCCACCTTGTTCACTTCGACATCGAAGTGGCCGGCATTGGAGAGGATCGCCCCGTCTTTCATCACTTCGAAGTGCTCTTTGCGGATCACGTCGCGGTTGCCGGTAACGGTGACGAAGTAGTCGCCGTGCTTGGCCGCTTCGCTCATCGGCATCACTTCAAAGCCGTCCATGTACGCTTCGACCGCCTTGATCGCGTCCACTTCGGTCACGATCACTTTCGCCCCGAGGCCTTTGGCGCGCATCGCCACGCCTTTGCCGCACCAGCCGTAGCCGACGACGACCACGGTTTTGCCGGCGACGACCAGGTTCGTCGTGCGGTTGATGCCGTCCCAGACGGACTGTCCGGTACCGTAGCGGTTGTCAAACAGATATTTGCAGAACGCGTCGTTGACCGCCACCATCGGGAATTCCAGCTTGCCCTCTTTTTCCAGCGCTTTCAGTCGCAGGATCCCGGTGGTCGTCTCTTCCGCGCCGCCGCGAATCTGGGCGAGCAGATCGCGACGTTCGCTGTGCAGGATGGTCACCAGGTCGCCGCCGTCGTCTATGATCAGGTCCGGCCGGGTCTCCAGCGTTTTGATCAGGTGCTCCTTGTACTCGGCCGGCGCCGGATTGTACTTGGCAAATACGCGGATGCCGTCTTCCACCAGGGCCGCGCAGACGTCGTCCTGCGTGGAGAGCGGGTTGGAACCGGTAATCGTCACTTCGGCGCCGCCCGCCTGAATCACTTTGGCGAGGTACGCCGTCTTCGCCTCGAGGTGAAGCGAGATGGCCACTTTCAGGCCGGCAAACGGCTTTTCTTTTTCAAACCGCTCCCGGATGCGGTTCAATACCGGCATGTGCTCCTTGACCCAATCGATCTTCAGATGACCGCTGGGCGCGAGCGACATGTCTTTTACAATGCTTTCAGAAACCATCGTCATGACTGATGAACCTCCTTCATCTCAAAACACCTTACGTCCTATCTTATCATACGCATGTGCGGGCCATCATCCCCCAATTCCCGTCGGTTCCACATTTGCCATGTGCCGCCAGCAATCCGGACTATTCCGTCAACAGTTCCACAAAGCGGCGCAGCGCCTGCGGCATCCATTTCTTCTTGTGGTAGACGATCTGCCGGTAGACGCGGATGTCGGGATGGGAAAACGGCAGGATGGCCAGCGTGCCTTTGCGCGCCTCTTCCTCCACGGCGATCCGGGGCACCAGGGCGATGCCCAGACCGTACGCCACGCACTGCTTGATCGCTTCCAGGCTGCCGAACTCCAGCGCGTTCTCAATCGTCGCGCCGCAGTCGCGCAGCACCGCTTCCAGCATCGAGCGGTAGCTGCAGCCCGCCTCGGTAAAAATCCAGTTCTCTCCGGAAAAGTCGGCTGCCTCCACCCGCTCCCGGCGGGCCAGCGGATGATCGGGGGCGGCGATGACCACCAGCGACTCCTCCCCCAGGTTGATACAGGTCAGCTCCGGCTGGCACTGCAGCCCATCCAGCACCACGGCAAAATCGTAGGTCCCCTCCTTTACGCCCTGGCGCAGGTCGTGGCAGATACCCGGATGCAGCATGACGCGCATGCGCGGCTGTTCCTGCCGAAACCGGCGCAGGATCGGCGGCAGGTAAAAGGCGGCCAGCGATTCCACCGTGCCGATGGACAGCGTCCCGGCCAACTGCGCCTGTTCCGAAAGCTGGGCGCGCGCCTCGTCCAAGAGCGCCAGCATCTGCTCGCTGTAGGCCAGGAGCGCTTCGCCGGAATGCGTCAGCCTGATTTTCCGTCCCCAGCGCTCAAACAGGACGACGCCGAACTCCTGCTCCAGGTTTTGAATCTGCGTCGTGACGCTCGACTGCGCGTAGCCCAGCACTTCTGCGGCGCGGGTAAAACTCTGCCACTTGGCCACTTCGCGAAAGGTTTGCAGATAGCGGATATCCATGGCTTCCTCCTTTTTATCGAAAAGTCCGATTCAAACTATCAAATATTATAGATAACTCCGATGATACGGTCTATGCTACACTACGTGTGCATATGACACTGTGCAAAGTGAGGGATCGCCCATGGAGAAAACGTCGGCGAACGCGGCCGGTCTGTCGAAGACGCTGTCGCTGCCGCAAATCGTCGCGCTGTACATCGGGGCCGTCCTCGGGTCGGGGGTGCTGTTGATCCCCGGAATGGCCGCCGAAAAGGCCGGCCCCGCCTCTATCCTGGCCTGGCTGTTCATGTCGGTGCTGGTGGTGCCGATGGCCGTGACCATGGGACTGCTGTCCGCCCGCTATCCCAGTTCCGGCGGGGTCTCCACGTTTGTGCGGATGGCCTACGGCGACCGCTTCGGCAACATGGTCGGCTGGTTTTTCCTGCTGTCCGTGCCGATCGGCGCCCCGATCGTCGCGGTGACCGCTTCCAAATACGCGGCCGTCCTCCTCAAGTGGAGCGACGCGCATGTGTACGCGATGGCGGCGCTCATCCTGCTCACCGTCCTGATCATGAACACGTTTGGCCTGCAGGTGGCCAGCCGCGTGCAGACCGCGGTGGTGGCGCTGATTCTGGCGATTCTGGTGCTGGCCGTCGCCGCCGCGCTGCCGCATGCGTCCGTTTCCCACTTCACCCCGTTTGCCCCCCACGGCTGGCTGAGTGTGATAAAGGCGGCGGGATTATTGTTCTGGTGCTTCATCGGCTGGGAGGCGGTGACGCACCTCTCCGAAGAATTTGTCGATCCTCGAACAAACGCCATTCGCGGCGTGCTGTGGAGCGCCGGCATCGTGGCCCTGCTGTACGCGGCCGTGGCGCTGATGACGGTGGCTACCCACAGCTACGGCAACGGCTTGTCGGAGGCCTCGCTCAGCGTGATGGTGCAGTTGTCGTTCGGACCGGTCGGCGGGTGGGCCGTGGCGGTCACCGCCCTGTTTATCTGCGTCGCGTCGGTGAATGCCTACATCGGGGCCGCTTCCCGGATCGCCTATGCCCTGTCCCGGGAAGGGAGCGCTCCCCGCTGGTTCGGCCGCCTGCACGCCACCTACCGGACGCCGGTGGGGGGATTGGCCTTCCTGGCGTGCTGCTTTGCCGCCGTTCTCGGCGTGCTGTTCCTGGGATGGGTTGATCTCGCCCGGCTGATCGAACTGCCCAACGCCACGTTTTTTGCCACCTACATCGGCGGGTGTATCGCCGGCGTGCGCCTCCTGCACGACAGCCGGATCGGCCGGGCGGCCGCGTGGACGTCGCTGGCGGTCACGGTCACCCTCTACCCGTTTTTGGGATGGTCGGCCCTGTATCCGCTGGTGATCGCCGCCGCCCTCCTGCTGTGGGAAACGCGAAAAAAAGAGTAAGGCGTGCTCGCCTTACTCTTTTTTCAAATCGGTAAGAAGAAAAGGGAGCGTTCTGAACGCCCCCGAATCACCTGTGCTTTTTCATTTATAGATGTAGTCGATATAGGCGGAAATCCATGTCACATCCGCATTTCTGGACCTGGCGTACTCGCTCCAACAGGACGCAAATGCGTCCATATCCAACGGCCAGCGGGGATAGAAACGCCTAAACGCCGCCATAAATTCGCTGGAGCCGCCCACAACGGCGTGATCTTCAGCGGACAGGATGACGCCCCATCGGCCGGAACGTGAATGCGTTTTCCAGCACGATCGTGGTATCCCGGTACGCTTGGTACGGGCATGCTGCGCTCGACTTCCAATGGGTAGCGCGTTCGGGATTCGTCTGTCAAACCCATCCGGCATTTCAATTTCGGACACGTAAAATTCCGTATCGTCAGTGAACGCAGCAGCCTGCACCAGCGCGTGATACTGCTCTTCCGTCAGGTGCATTCCCTCAATGGGAAACACGATCAATTTCTCAGCGATATGGCGCTGGTACATGGGTTCAAAAGGAGACGTGCCGAGAAAAATCCGTTCATAGCTGGCCTTGAGCTCCTGCCATTTGCTGACGTCTGTTACGGGCAGCACACAGTTCCCCCCACGCTTCGAACGTTGCGCCGGATCCCGTCGCCGCCGAGGGACCGGCTTCTTCGGAATGGCTTCCCTTCTCCGTTTGCTCGGCCGGGGCCGTTTCGCGTGCGGAACATCACCTGCGCAGCCTGCTCCCGTCTGTTGCGGCCGCCTCTTTGTCTGTCAGAAAAGCCCGTCGTTCCGCCGCCCGCAGCCCCGTGATTCTCTATTCGTCTTTGCCGATCAACTGAAAGGTTTTGCCGTCTTTGGATGAAAGGTAAAACGTCTTGTCCACGCTTCCGCCCAGATCCCCGGCGTAATACTGCACGGTCATCCGGTACTTGTCCGGGCCGATTTTGGCGTAGTAGATCAGCTCGTCAAACCGGGGGAAACGGATGAAATCGTACACCTCGTACCTCATGAACGAAAAGTGTTCCTGCAAAAACTTCTCCGTCACCGGCAGCTTGCGCTCGCGCACGTACCGGAGGAGATCGTCAAAACGGCGGATCTTTTGCTGATCCATCACGTCCTGCACAAACGTCCGCACCGCCTGCGTCATCGCCCGCTGCTCGTCCGGCGTCACCCGTCCCGGGTAGAGCTCGGCGATTTTCTGTTTGACCCGCCCCAGCAGCACGACCGCCTGCGCACGGCTGACCGCTTCGCCGGGGCGAAACGCACCGTCCGGGTAGCCGGTCATCACGCCCAGCTTGTAGACGGGGTAGACCGTCAGCACCCGGGATTCGTCGGCAGGGGAGATGTCGGTAAAAAATCGGACCTTGGTCCCGCGGTATTTCTCTCCTTCCGACTGGTGCCCCAGCGCGGCCAAAAGCAGCCGTGCCGCCTCCAAGCGGTTCAGCGTGTCAAACGGCTTTCCCGTCGGAACGATGCCCGCCGCCAGCAGATGAACGTACGTGTTTTCCGACCAGCGTCCGCGCACGGCGGACAGATCGTGTTCGCGCGCGACCGCATCCGCCTCGTGGCCCTCGAACGGCGGCAGCACCCGTTCCACCAGCGCCATGAACTGCTCCTGGGTAACCGGCTCGTCGGGCCGAAACGTCCCGTCGGGAAATCCGCGCAGCAGGCCGGACTTGGCCGCCTCGGCGATCTCCCATGCGGCCCAATGGCTTTGCGTATCGGCAAACACGCCGTTCGGCGGCCCGCCTTCCGTCCGGGCCGCAGCCGTTGCCGTGCCGCCCGCCCATCCGGCCAGCACGGCCGAAACCGCCAGCGCCAATCCGGCCAACAGCCGCATTCCTCGCCGCATACTGCGCTGCATGTCGCCACGACCACCTTTCGCAGGTTTTCCGCCTGTCACTTGTATGACGCAAGGGGGCAAAAAATGTTTCGACAACAGAGACTAACACCTTTTTCCATTCGACAGCAAACGGGCTGGCTCACGCCCGCTGCGACACCGCCGGACGCGGGCCACCGCGTGATGCCGGCGGCGGTCCGGATGAACATGCCGAAGCTCGAAAAATGGCCAAGCCCCAAAGGCTTGGCACTGCAGTCCGTGCGTTTACAGATAGATGACCTGATGCGTGCCGTCGTGCACAAACGGCGCTTCCACCAGACGGTCGACCAGGTCGAGTCCGTGCTTGTTGGCAAAGGGAACAAACGACAGCTTCCGCTCCTGCCATGCTCCCTCGGGAAGGAGCGCCGCCTCCAGCCGCCGCACGCGCACCCTGCCCACATCTTCCCGCTGGTCCAGCGAGCGGAGCAGCCGCTTCTCCAAAAAATCCACCTGGGCCATCAGCATGCCCACATTCTTTTCGGCCAACTGACGCATGCCCGGTTCCAGGCGGACGACCTCGTCCACGAGCGGACGGTAGAGGTCGAGCAGGGCTTCCCGCACCTCTTCGAAGCGTCCGGCCAAGGGGTGTGGTTCCCGCCGCGCCTCCCATTCCGCTTTCCACCCGGCAAAATCCTTCAGCATCCGTTCGACGGTCAAGCCGCACTCGCGCAGCAGCCGCTCCATCGCCCCTTCCACCAGGGTGACCGACAGGCGGGGCAGCACGATCGGCAGGCGAAGCCCAAAGTGTTCAAACACCTCTTTGAAATACGCCCAGTACGCCACTTCTCCCGGCCCCGCCACAAAGGCGAGCGTGGGAAACAGATGCTCCTGCATCAGCGCGCGGGTCACCACATTGGCGCTGAAGCGCTCCGGCTCCGTCTCCGCCAGCCGCATCAGTTCCTCCCGGGTGTAGCTGCGGCGCCGCGTCACGAAACGTTCGCCGCGGCGCTCCAGGAGCAAACGGTCCCCGTCCTCGTAGAGAAACAGGTTGGCCTGATGCGCCTCCACCTGAAGCTGCAGCGGGTATCCGGCCGCTCCAATCCGTTCGGCGGCGTCCAACAGCAGGCTGGCCAGCCGTTCGTTTTGTTCGAGGATCGCGCGGAACATCGGCTGTTCCAGCTTGCGGACAAACGGCAGGCTGGACTCCACCAGCACCAGGCCGTGCTTGCCGAACAGGCGGGCCATCAGGCGGGCGAACCAGTCCGTCACCGTCTCGGAGGCAGCCAGCGATTCTTCCAGCAGATCCCGAATGACGGCGGTTTCCGCCGTTTCCGTCTGGTCGGCAAAAAAACCGGCCAGAAAGCGGCGGCACTCGTCCGGGTCGAGGGGCAGCATGCTGGCCGACGGACGCCCTTTGCGCGGCAGAGCCAGCCGCCCTTTGCGCAGAGCCGTCCCCCCCTCCGCCAGCCAGTAGAGGTGGTCAATTTCGTCAATATCGTGGTCTTCGCCGGCAATCCAGAACACCGGGACGACCTCCGTCTGCAGTTCCGCCGACAGCCGTTTCGCCGCCTGCACCAGGTGGACGGCTTTGTAGATCGTATACAGCGGCCCCGTCAGCACCCCGGCCTGCTGGCCGCCGACGACGACCAGCGTCTGCGTACATCGCAGCCTTTCAATCTGCGCCAGCGCCTCCGGGTGATTGCCGATCTGGCTGTTGTAGGCATACAATCCGTCCGCCAGTTCTTCCCGGTGCGGGATCGGCCGGGCCTTGAGCCACGCGATCCGCTCCCGGTACGAATCGGAACGGTAGGGATGGTACGCAAAAAATTGCAGCGCATCGGCTTTTCCCTGCTGGTACGCATCGGCCAGCGGGTTCGCCAATGGAAGCGCAACGCATTCAATTTTCATCGATGCTCACCTTTCTTACGCCATGTCACTGCAAATTATACCATGCCCCCTTCCCGTAAAAAACAAGACAACCCGTCCCATGGATTGTCAAAGTGCTGTCGGATGTGCTGTCTCAAAATTGCGGCGGTGTCACCGACCAGATCAGCACGGCCTCGCTGTCTCCGGTATTTTCGATGGTGTGGGCTTTGGAACTGTCAAACGAGATGCTGTCGCCCGCTTCCAGTTCATGCTCCTCGTCGTTGAAGCGCGCCGTCACGCGTCCCTGGATGACGACGAAACACTCTTCGCCTTCTGCCTGCACAAACTTGTCCGCCGCCATCTGCCCCGGCTTGAGCCGCACTTCCAGCATGCCCAATTTGCCGCTGCCGCCGGCGGAAAGCAGGCTGTAGGTGCCGGTCGATTCGGGGAAGATCATCTGTCTGCGCTTCTCTTTGCGGGTGACGTGTACCTGCTTCTGGTCGATGTCCTCGAAAAAGTGAATGATCGACGATTCGAGCGCTTTCGTGATCTTCCACAGCGAATCCAGCGAGGGCTGGGAAATGCCGCGCTCCACCTGGCTGAGCAAGCCCTTGCTCAGTCCTGTCTTGTTGGCCATGATTTCGAGCGTGAAGCCACGCTCTTTCCGAATCGTTCGAATCTTGTGCCCAATCGACTCGATGGGAAGCCGCATCATTGTCCTACCTTCTTTCTTTTCAGGATATGTATCGGTACCGCCGGTGATTCAGACGACGCTCATCGTCTTGACGATCCCCATCGCAAAGAGCACCACGTAAACCAGTCCAAACAGGGGAAACGACAACCGCCACGCGGAAAAACCGGCCTTCCGCAGGGAAAGTTTTCCCTTCCACTTCACCTGCAGCCAGCTCAGCAAGCCAACGGTCACGAGGAAAAACACGGTCACCCACCACCAGGCGGACAGCGCGTGCGGCCAGATCACGCCATAGGCGGCCACGACGGCGCGAATGAACAAAAAATTCGTGATATTTACCGCCCAGCGGCCCGCCAGCCGCCGGTCCCGTTTCCACGCGTGCACGATCAGATACGCCAGCGGAAACCCGAGAAAAGGAAAAACGGTAAGCAGGGCCCACACATGGGTCAGCGCTGCCCAGACGAACGACCAGAGATTACCCAGAACGGTCATGTGCCGCCTCTCCTTTCGCGGTTTCCATGCCTGATTTCAGGAGCACGGCGCGCAGCAGCGTTTCGTGCAGCGGAACGGGCGTTCCGGTCCGTTTCCCCTTTTCCACGAGGTACCCGTTGATCGCGTCCACTTCCGTCCGGTTGTGCCGTCTGATATCCTGCAGCATGGAGGAAAGATTCCGGGAAGTATTTCGGCAAATGGATACAATTTCCTGCCAGTCCGCTTCGTCAATTTTTTGACCGCAGCGGTTGGCCACGGCGGCGGCTTCGTCAAACAATTCCCGCATCAGCCTGAGCGTGTGCGGCGAATCGAGCAGCATGCCGTTGGGAATCTCGAACAACGCGGTCAAGGGGTTGATCAGCGCGTTGGCCAGCAGTTTGCGCCAGGCGTACGGCTCGACGGCGTCCACGTATTCGGCGCGGATGCCGCAGCGGTTGGCCCAGGCGACAAACGCGGCAATCAGCGGATCGCGTACAGGCTCAGCCGTCCAGGGTCCGACGCGCAGGAGGCCGGTGCCGGTGTGTTCCACGTCGGTCGGCGACAGGTGGCGCGCCCCCTCCGTATTGATGGCGTAAAAACGCTGCTCAGGCGCCAGCGCCTCCGCCAATCGCTCGTGATGGCCCATGCCGTTTTGCAGGGCCAGCACCCGCGCCGAGCGGGGCAGTTGGCGCAGCAGCGGCAGCAGCTCGGCGATGGCGGTCTGCTTGACGGCCAGCAGGTAAAGATCGCCGGCCGGCAATCCGTCCTCAATCGGAGAAGCGTTGACTGCGACCGTTTCCCGCCGGCCGTCCAGCGTGTACAGGGACAGCCCGCGTTCGCCCAGCAGCGCGGCCTGCTCGCGGCTGCGGGTAACCAACTCGACCGACTGGCCGTTCAGCAAAAAACGGGCCGCGTACAGCAGTCCCACGGAACCGCCGCCGATTACCACCGGGTGGAAAGTTATCGCTTCCGACTGCATTTGTTCACCTACATTAATCAATACTTATCTCAAGAATAGCAGGTTTGCGGCGAATCTTCAATTGAATGTGCGCAAAAGGTCAAAATTATCGAACATTTTACTTCCGGACGGTCACGTCAGAACAAGTGCTTACAGCAGCAGCCATTCGGAGTGAAAATAACGTCAAGCCAAAAAATCCTCTCAGGTTGAGAAGAAGTCGCTACCGCAGCAGGGCTAGTCGCCGCTGGACTGGGCGTGTCGCTCCTCCCCGATGTAGGATTGGACAAGAGTAACATCGTTTATATTCCTATCCGGCAGCCAGCGTGCAAACGTGTGATAGGGATTGCGTTTAGTAAGGAACGATACTTGTCGCCAGCAGCCTCACAATTCAAACAGTTTGTGATTGACCATTTTGGTAGGATGGAATCGATTTGAGGTTGAATAGTTGTTCTTGAGTATTCTGCCCGTTAGTTGAATAACTGCGACACAGCCCGTTTTTCACACAAAAAAACAGACTGCCTCCTCGCCGAAGACAGTCTGTTTGGCGCGTCTACACTGGATATACCGGGTGCTTGCGCTCCGAGAAGATTTGCCGTTTGCTGCCGTAGACGCCGAAGCGGCGGATCAGCTCGCCGCGCAGTTCGCTCGGCGGCACGATCGCGTCCACGATCAGGTTGGAGGCGAGCAGGTAGATGTCGATATCCTGCTGGTACTCGCGCCGTTTTTCCATGATAAACGCCTGCCGCTCCTGCGGGTCTTCAATCGCCTGGATCTTGTTGCTGTAGACGGCGTTGACCGCCGCTTCCGGCCCCATCACGGCGATCTGCGCGCCGGGCAGCGCCAGGCAGGCGTCCGGTTCAAACGCCGAGCTGGCCATCGCGTACAGGCCGGCGCCGTACGCCTTGCGCACGATCACGGAGATCTTCGGCACGGTCGCCTCCGCCATGGCCGCGATCATTTTCGCCCCGTGCCGGATGATGCCGGCCCGCTCCACGGCCGTGCCGATCATGAAGCCCGGGACGTCGGCGAGAAACAGCAGCGGAATCTGAAAGGCGTCGCACAAGGTAATGAAGCGGGCCGCCTTGTCGGCCGAATCGACGAACAGCACGCCCCCCTTCACCCGCGGCTGGTTGGCGACGATGCCGACCGGCTTTCCGTCCAGCCGGGCAAAACCGGTGATCAGCTCCTGGGCGAACAGCTTCTTGATCTCGAAAAAGGACCCCTCGTCCACCAGCGCATCAATCAAGTCGTACATGTTGAAGGGCGTGTTCTGGTTTTCCGGCACGATCTCGTTGATGTCCCGCGCATCCGGCTTGGGTGGCCGGGCCGCTTCCACAGGCGGCTCTTTCGTGTAGTCGGCTGGGAAAAAGCCGAGGTAACGGCGGGCGGCCTGAATCGCTTCCTCTTCATTGGCCGCCAGAATGTCGCCGCAGCCGCTCACCGAGCAGTGCATGCGGGCGCCGCCCAGCTCCTCCAGCGTCACCTTTTCGCCGATCACCATTTCCGCCATGCGGGGAGACCCGAGGTACATGCTGGCGTTTTTGTCCACCATGATGACCACGTCGCAAAACGCCGGAATGTACGCCCCTCCTGCGGCGGAAGGGCCAAACAGGATGCAGACCTGGGGAATCTTGCCGGAGAGCTTCACCTGGTTGTAAAAGATCCGGCCCGCCCCCCGCCTGCCGGGGAACATCTCCAGTTGATCGGTAATGCGGGCGCCGGCGGAGTCGACCAGATAGATCAGCGGCACGCGCATTTTCTCCGCCGTCTCCTGGATGCGGATGATCTTTTCCACCGTCCGCGCTCCCCACGAACCGGCCTTGACCGTCGAATCGTTGGCCATCACGCAGACGGTCCGCCCGTTTACTTTGCCGATGGCGGTCACAACCCCGTCGGCCGGCAGGTCGCCCGCGGTGAAATTGGCAAACAAGCCGTCTTCCACCATGAACTCGCCGTCAAACAGCAGCTTCAACCTGTCGCGGACGAACAGCTTGTTCTGCTCCTTCAGCTTGGCGTGGTACTTTTCCTCGCCCCCCTGCTCCACCTGGGCGATCCGTTCTTTCAGCGTCTGTTCCAACTGCTTGCTCATCTGCCGTTCCTCCCGTCATTCTCCGCGATATACCGGTTTTCGCTTTTCCCTGAACGCTTCCAGCCCCTCCAGCCGGTCGCGGGTGGGGATCAGCACCTGGTAGGCGCTGCTCTCCATCGCCAGTCCCGTCGCCAGATCGGCCTCCATCCCGTAATCGATGGCGAACTTCGCCTGGGCGAGCGCAAGCGGCGCGTTGGCGGCCATCTCCTCGGCCAGCGCCAGCGCGGACGCCATCACCTGGTCTGGCGGAGCCGTGCGGTTGACCAGCCCGATCGCCAGCGCCTCCTCGGCGTGGACGCGGCGGGCGGTAAAAATCAGTTCCTTGGCCTTCCCCTTGCCGATCAGGCGCGGCAGCCGCTGTGTCCCGCCCGCTCCTGGGATGATGCCGAGCGACGTTTCCGTCAGCCCCATCTGGGCCGACTCGCTCATCACCCTGAGGTCGCAGGCCAGGGCCAGCTCCGTTCCGCCGCCCAGCGCCACGCCGTTGATTGCGGCGATGACCGGCTTGGGCAGACGCTCCAGCTCGCTGAACGTGTCCCGGATGGTGCGGATGTAGAGCTGCACCTGAAGGTCCGTCATCGTGCGCCGCTCCTTTAAGTCGGCGCCGGAGCAGAACGCCTTCTCCCCCGCGCCGGTCACAATGACGGCGCGAATCTCCCTATCCGCATCGATCTCGGCAATCAGCCGTCGCAGCGTGAACAGCGTCTCCAGGTTCAGACAGTTGTACACCTCGGGCCGATTCAGCGTCAGCACGCCGACGGCCCCCTCTTTTCGCAGCAGCACGCTCATGCCGTATCCCCTTCCGCCTCTTTCTTTGCGCAGGTTTCCGCCTGCGCCAGGCTGGCCGCAAGCACCTTGGACGGCAGGGGGCGACCCAACTGCCGCTGGATGTAGCTGCCCGCCTCGATCAGCTTCTGCAGATCCACGCCGGTCTCATAGCCCATGCCGTGCAGCATGTAGACCAGATCTTCGCTAGAAATGTTGCCGGTCGCCCCCGGCGCGTACGGGCATCCCCCCAAGCCGCCGATCGAGCTGTCAAAGGTGCGGATTCCCTCAGCCAGCGCAGCCGCCACGTTGGCCAGGCCCGTTCCCCGGGTATCGTGAAAGTGACCGGCCAAGCGTTCGCTCGTAACATCGTTCACAAGCACCGCGAACGTCTCCTGCACCTGGCGGGGCGTGGCCACGCCGATCGTGTCGCCGATGGAGACTTCGTAGACGCCCATCGCGAGCAGTTCGTCCGTCACCCGCCGGCTGTTGTCCAGCGGAACGGCCCCTTCATACGGGCAGCCGAAGACGGTGGAGACGTATCCCCGCACGCGCATGCCCAGCGCCAGCGCTTCCCGCGCCACTTCCCTGAGGACGGGGAAGGTTTCGCTGATGCTCTTGTTGATGTTCTTGCGGTTGTGCGTCTCCGAGGCGGACATGAACACGGCCACCTCCGTCACCCCGCACTCCCTGGCCCGCTCCAGCCCGCGCAGATTGGGCACGAGCGCGCTGTACGTCACGGCCGGGCTGCGCGGCAGTTGGCGAAAGACGTCCGCCGTGTCGGCCAACTGGGGAATCCAGCGCGGATGGACGAACGAGCCGGCCTCGATCCGGCGCAGTCCCGCCTCGGCCAGCAGGCCGATCAGCCGGATTTTCGCCTCGGTCGGCACCGTTTGGGTTTCGTTTTGCAGGCCGTCACGCGGCCCTACTTCTACGATCTGCACCTGCATGCAGGCCACCTGCCTTTCCTAGCGGGCGCTCAGTTTGGAATCATTCCAAAACTACTCCAGAACGAGGATGACATCGCCGTCGTTGACGAAGTCCCCGACATGCACTTTCACTTCCGCCACTTTGCCGTCCGCTTCCGCCTGGATCGGCACCTCCATCTTCATCGACTCCAGCACGACCACGTCCTGGCCGGCGTTCACCTGGTCGCCTGCCTGCACCAGCACGTTGATGACGGTTCCTGCCATGGATGCTGTCACGTTTTTCATCGCTTTGCTCTCCTTACGTCGTTTTCTCTTTCCGCTCTTCCACAAAGCGCGTGGTGTACGCGCCCCGCCGGAATGCTTCGTCGCCCAAGACCTCCAGCAAAAACGGAATGTTGGTCTTGATGCCGGTGACCTCAAACTGCCGCATCGCTTCCTGCGCCCGCCGTATCGCTTCTTCGCGGTTTGTGCCGGAGACGATCACCTTGGCGATCATCGGGTCGTAGAACGGCGTCACCTGCGTGCCGGTTTCCACGCCGTCGTCCACCCGCACCCCGTCCATTTGCGGCGGCCGGTAGAACGTAATCGTGCCGGGAGACGGCAAAAAGGTGACGGGGTCCTCGGCGTACACCCGCAGCTCGATCGCATGGCGCAGCGCCCTTACCTCCGCCTGCGCGACGGGCAGCGCGTTGCCGCGGGCGATCTCCAACTGCAGCGCGACCAGGTCGAGGCCGGTCATCTCTTCGGTGACGGGATGCTCTACCTGCAGGCGGGTGTTCATTTCCAGGAAATAGAAATTCTTTTTCCCGTCCATGATAAACTCCACCGTGCCGACGCCGGTGTACCCGACCGCCCTGGCAGCCGTCACGGCCGCTTCGCAGAGCCGCTGTCTCGCGAGCTCGTCGAGGAACGGGGACGGGCTTTCCTCCAGCACTTTCTGGTGGCGGCGCTGGATGGAGCATTCCCGCTCCAGCAGGTGAATCACGGTGCCATGCGCGTCTCCCGCGATCTGCACCTCGATGTGGCGGGGGCTTTCCACATACGCTTCCACGTACATGGCGTCGCTGCCAAAGTACGCCTTGGCCCTGCCCCTGGCCGACTGGTACGCCTGGCGCAGTTCCGCTTCGTCGCGGCACACCTGCATGCCGATGCCGCCGCCGCCCGCGCTGGCCTTGAGCATGACCGGATAGCCGATCCCGGCCGCCACCTTTGCCGCTTCATCCGGCGTGTTCACCGGATCCTCGCAGCCGGGCACCACGGGCACGCCCGCTTCCCGCATCACGCGGCGGGCCGTCAGTTTGTCCCCCATCTGCGCGATCACCTCGGGCGACGGCCCGATGAAGACCAGCCCTTCGTCGCGGCAGCGCCGGGCAAACGCGGCGTTTTCCGACAGCAGGCCGTAGCCCGGATGGACGGCATCCGCGCCGGTCTCTCTGGCGGCGGCGATGATCGCCTCCACGTTGAGATAGCTGTGCGGCACAGGGGGCGGCCCGATGTGGACGGCCTCGTCCGCTTCCCGGACAAACGGCAGGTCTCTGTCCGCCTCCGAGAATACGGCTACCGTCGCCACTCCCTGGGCCCGGCAGGTGCGGATGATCCGCCGCGCGATTTCCCCGCGATTGGCAATCAGTACTTTGCGCATGGCAACGCTCCTTTCCGCGACCAATCGTCCGCTGCTCGAAACCGCTTTCAACGCATGCGGGGCGATTGTTCGAAATTGTTTTGCTACTCTCTATTTTGCCATGAGACCGTCCATAGTTCTAGCTGAAATTTAAATTTCTTCCATGAGAGCGAATCCATTTCCTGGAGCTCCCTCGAAATCAACGCGAGAAAATCGCTCGGGGAGGAGGTTTTTGGTGTATAATGAAGGTAGGCCATGGAGGTTAGGCAATGCGCGTGAGAGGAGTGGCAAGCGATGTATGAAGTAAAACGTTTACGGATCAATTACAAGACCCTGGAGGAGTTTCAAAAATTCCGCGAATTTGGCCTGGAGGAGCTTTCCATGAAGGAAGACCTGGAGGCGAACATCGTGGAGAACGATTCGGAATCTCCTTTTTACGGGATCTACGACAACGATCTGCTGGTGGCGCGGATGAGCCTGTACAAGATCGACGGCAAGTACGACCGCTATTTCAAACCGGCTCAAGACTATTACGAATTGTGGAAACTGGAAGTGCTGCCCGATTACCGCGGCAAGGATTACGGCACTGCTCTGGTCAACCACGCCAAGAGCTTTGGTGCGCCCATCAAGACCAACTCCCGCTGTCGCGCCGACCAATTCTGGCTGAAAATGGGCTTCACGCCGGTCAAGTACAACCCGATCCGCGACCGCGGCGAGAACCCGTACGTCTGGCTGCCCGAAGGTGTCGGCCTGCAGGACTGAGGGCATTCGCGCCGTCCATCGCGTCGAAAACAAAAGAAGCGGTTTCGTCCGCTTCTTTTTTGTTGGCACGATTTGCACTCACTTTTCCACGCGCTCCAGGTTGCCGTTTTCATCCATTTTGAAAATCGCCTTGGGCGCCTCCTCTTCCTGCAGGAAAGCGAGCTTGCGGGCGCGGTCCATGATCTGCACGAGCGCCTTGTAGTCCTCGTTGACCCCCCGCACCTGCTCCAGCTCTTGTTTCATCCGGTCGTTGGCCTCTTTCAATTCTTTTATCTCCGCACTCTTTCCTTCCAATTCTTGTTCCAACTGCTTCAATCGGCGCACAATGTCCTTCTGGTTGGCCAAGAGCCGGATGACGGCTTCGATGTGCTGCTCGTCGTCCGCTTCCGCCGCGCCCTCTCCCTGCTGGATGTGGCTCCCCCGCTTGGTCGCGTACGCGGCCGAGTCGAGCCCGGTGTTTTGCGCGTTCAGCCGGCCCATTTTTTTCAACTGCTGCCGCTGGTTCTTGGCGATCGCGATCGCCGCGTCGTACCGCTTGCGCACGCAGCTGTTCCAGCGAAACCCGCAGGCAGCGGCCGTGCGGCCCAGCCGCTGCCCCACTTCTTCAAATGCGGCGAGCTGTGTCCCGCCCTCGCGAATATGGCGTAAGGTGACTTCCGCCAGCACCAGATCGTCGTCTTCCGTCCATGCATCTTGTCTGGAAGCTACCATGGATGATGTCCCTCCCGTTACCTTTAAAGGATGATGATGTAATTCATCCTATGCTTTTTCCTACTCTGGTAGAATCGCTTTCTACTAGAAAAAGTATGTCCAGACACGAAAGGGTTTAAACGGGAGGGCCCCCCGGAGGTCACGCCGCTAGTTTTTCCGTAGAAACCGCTGCACCGCGCGAACGTGATCGTCGCTGCCCCACAATCCGGCGCACTGGCTGACCTCGCTGCGGATGCGCTCGTCCAGGCTCAATCCGTCCCGCTTCCAGCGCAAAAGCTGCAGGTACGCCCGGATGCCGGCGAGCGGCTGAGCGGCGATCTCGGCGGCGAAGCGTTCCGTCTCCTCGCGCAGGCGATCCGGGGGATACACCGCGTCCACCAGCCCGCAGCGCTCCGCTTCCCGCGCGCTGATCCGCTTTCCCGTCAGCAGGAGCGCCAGCGCCTTGGACTCCGGCAGCTTGTCCAGCAAGCGCGACCCTCCGCCCCATCCGGTCGTGATGGAGAGGCCGATCTGGACAAAGCCGAGCATGGCCGTCTCGGCGGCGAAGCGAAAGTGACAGGAGACGGCAAACTCGCAGCCGCCCCCGATGGCGTGTCCGTTAATCATCGCAATGGTCGGTTTGCTGCAGCCGTCGATCGCGCCGAGCAGCCCGGCCACGCGGTCGAGAATCGGCTGCGCCTGTTCCCTCCCCCGGGCCTGCATGAACTGCCGCAGGTCGCCGCCGGAGACGAAACTGTCGCCCATGCCGGTAAAGACCAGGACCTTGACCGCGTCGTCCTCCTCGCACTCACTCACCGCCTGGCGCAGTTCATCCGCCATCTCCAGGCTGATCGCGTTGCGGACGTGGGGCCTGTTCAGCGTGATGAAGGCCACCCCCGCCCGTTTTTCCAACAAGATCGTTTCCATCCTTCCCCATCCCTTTCACCGTTTTTCCAGAGCGGAGCAGCACCCGAGCTGAACGCCCCGTCCCGGCAGGCCAAACGTTTTTGCCAACGAAGAAGCCCGCTTCTTCGAGCAGACTTCGCGAACTGCTTTCCTTCATTGTAATCCCGCCCGCCCAACGAAAAAAGAGGAGGGGTTTTCCCTCCTCTCCGTGTGCTGACAACGCAGCTGCTGGGGGAGAAGCACGTTTCCGGCATCCGCTCCGTGCTCGCCCAGCAATGGAGCATAGACTGCCCGCTCCGCACCGATTTGCGGGGGAGCGCCAAAGCCGCAACGCTGCGCAGCCCATTCAGAAGTGGCGCTCCTTTTTCCCGCAACTCGCTGCTCCGCTCGGTAGGGCTCACAAGTCGCTCTGCCTGGAAACATGCTTCTCCTCCGATACAATCGGTTTGTCTTCAGTCTGAGAGGAGGGGCGTTCCCTCCTCGTTCGCTTAGGCCAGCAGTTTTTGCATGGCCGACTGGTTATACCCGATGATGATGTTTTCCCCGTCGGTCAGAATCGGCCGCTTCAGGAGCTGCGGCTCTTCGCTCAGCATCTCCAAAAGCTCGCTGACCGTCATTTCGTTGATGTCCACTTCCAGGTTTTTGAATCGCTGGCTGCGCGTGGACAGGATTTCGTCCAGCCCGTTGGTGGTCTTTTTGATGATCTCCATCAGTTCTTCGGGCGTCGGCGGATTTTTAAACAAATGCCGCTCCTCGTATTTTACCCCGTGTTCCGCCAGCCACGCCTTGGCCTTGCGACAGGATGTACAGCTCGGGTAGGTGAAAAACGTCAGTTTTTGTGTACGAGTACGTTCAGCAACCGCCATTGTGTTCCCCTCCATCTCGCTCTATGTTCATTATACTATATAAAAGTTAGCTAATAAAAAAACCTTTTCTACTTCGGATTATAAATGCGGTGTTAACACTATGTCAATAGTATTAAATTTAAAAAATACGACGAACGCACGGCACACTCCAACCTTAACAACCGCGCGAAAATCGGCTAAACTAATGGTGATTTGTACTGTGAAAGGGGGGACCAGCGTGGATTGCGACGCTCAAAAGTTAACAAGCGCCTTGGCTGATTCCACCCGTTTTTCCATTTACCAGTTTGTTTCCAACAGCAAAGAGCCTGTCACCGTACAGGCCGTGGCCGAGCAGTTTTCCATCCATCCGAACGTGGCCCGGCTGCATCTGACCAAGCTGGAAGACGTCCATCTGCTTACCTCCTACTCCGACAAAAGCGGCAAGGGAGGGCGTCCCAGCCGTTTGTACGCGCTTTCCGATCAGGTGGTCAGCCTGCAATTTCCTCCTCGCGATTACCGGCTCCTGGCCGACATCGCCATCGAAAGCCTGCTTTCCCTGGGAGAGGCGGGGGAAGTCGCCCTCGTAAAAATGGGACACCGCATGGGAACGGAAATGGCCAAACGGGCGATGGCGGAAGTGCCGATCGACATGGAAAACGCTACGCTGGAAGAGAAGTTGTCCCACATCCACCGGCTCGTGGTGGCGCAGGGACTCAAACCGGAAATCGAACCGCTGCCGGACGGAAGTCTGCGCTTCCGGGTGTACAACTGCACGTTTTCCGAGACGGCCAAGCGTTTCCCCAGCTCCGTCTGCAAGATGCACAACGCCCTGTTGGCGGGGATATTTGAAACCTATTTTGGACACATTGAATTACAGGAAGACGAGTCCATGCTCAAAGGCTGCAGGTCCTGCACCTATACCGTGGTCCGTTTCCCCCGATGACGTCGACGAATCGCCCCAACACGGCTCGGTCGGCATCGGTTCAGCCCGCATCCGGCGGGTCAGGTATGCGGGACGCGGGCCGGATGCATGGGAACGGCTGCGTCAAAAAACCGTCATACCTTCCCGTTTACAGGCCTCTTCCTGTCCTTTATAATGGGGAAGGAATCTTGTAAATCTTGCCGAATCGCTGGAAAAAGGAGGGAAACAGATGGATCGCATGTATCGCGTACTCGGCTTCTGGACGCTGGCGATCGCGCTGATGGCGTTCTGGGGGCACCTGTACCCGATGGCTCTCTTGTTTTTCGGACTGACCGCCTTCTTCGTATCACTCAGCTACATGAATCTGACAGAACGGGTGTACTTGAACATTTTCTTCTGTTTTATGTTTGTCTCTTTCGTGGGCTTCACCTATTACACGTTCTTCGTCATGCCGGTGGGTCCGCAAGAGCACTCCATGCTGAACATGATCATGTAAAAAAAGATGCTCACCGTGAGCATCTTTTTTTTGTTTCCCCGTGGTATGCTAGGGCAAAAAGCGGAGCGGCACACCGTCCGGCATCCCTTTCGCCTGGACCAGCACGCGAAAGAGACCGCCCAGGCCGCCCGGGTAAATCAACTGTTGAATCGCCCGGTTCCGCTTCATCGCTTGACTCGTAAACGGATCCGTGTCCGCATGGGCGACCGCCTTTTCCAACAGGCCGCTTTTGATCAAAAAGCGGTCCTGCCGCATGTAGGCGAGCGTCTTCAGCCCCGCCCGCTCGCCTGCGCGCATCCATGCGGAAAAATTGACGTGGGCGGTGATGTCCTGCTCCCCCACGTGCACGTAGGGATTTTCGTGCGCCTGATGGCGGCGGTAGCACATCAGCGTACCCCGCTTCCGGGCGGGATGGTACAGCTCCTCCTGCACATCCCCGTAGTCCACGGTCAGCACGTACCCCTGCCTCAGCAGGCGGGACACGTCGGCGGCCGTCTGCTCCATCGCCGAGTTGACCTCGATCCGCATTCCCCGCGGCAGCGACTTGTCCACATCGCGCAGACACGCAGCCAGGGCGGGAGTCACTTCGCCGAGGACCTCGGCAAATCCGCCGTCTGCCTCCGTCACCCACACCTCCCGCCAGCCGTCAGCCGTCTTCTCCGCCACATGCACGGGAAAGGCGTCGAGCCACTCATTGGAGAGGATCACCCCTTCGACGCCTTCCGCTGCCGCCGCCTCCCGCAGACTGGAATACCAGCGCTTCTCCACCTCTGCCCCGCGCAGCGCCTCCTCCTGAAGCTGCCGGTGATACGGGCTCGTCTCGATCAGCACGAGGCGCATGTCCCGATACAGCTCGGGCACCGTCTCGCGCAGACGGCGAAGCATGTGGCCAGAGAGCGCGCCCGTTCCTCCGCCGATCTCCACCAGCGCCGGGGAGGTCCAGCCACCCGTCCGCCACATCTCGGCCACCACGTCGGCCAACGTCTCGGCAAAGACGGGATGAACCGTCGCGCTGGTAAAAAAATCGCCGTCCCTGCCCACCTTGGGGCGCGTCGACGTGTAATACCCGCCTTCCGGATGGTAGAGTGCCAGCTCCATGAACCGCGCAAACGGAATCGCCCGCCGCGGATGATTGCGTATTTCGTCCCGAATGATGGATGTAATCGTCATCTCTGTTCTCCCGCTATCCAAATTCAACCGTATAAGGCTATAATACGAAAAGAAGTCATAGAATGTGGAGAGAAAATGTTTTGTCCGTTTCTCCACCTCACGAAAACAAAAGGTGAAGCCATGCGTACAATCATGCTTTGCTTGCTGCTGCTGGCGCTGCCGTTGACCGCGACAGCCCGGGCGGAAGAGCCATTGCCCCTGGAACAGTTGATCTTGCAGCAGCATTTTACCCAAAAAGAACTGGAGCGCACACTGACGCTGATCAAACAGGAGGAAAGCCGGTTGAACGGGGAGATCGCCCAACTGGATCTGGATCTGCAGCGAAAAAAACTGGTGATGGAAGCGATGCGCCGACACGCCGGGGACGTCGCCAGAGCGTACTACACGGGAGAGCGGGCCAACCTGCTGACGCTGTTGTTTGATACGGAAAATTTCAATGATTTCCTGTTGTTGTTCGATTTCCTGCAAATCCTCTACGAACGGGACCTGGTGAAGCTGGAATCGTTTCAGAAGGAACGGGCCGCGATGGCGTCGATGCAGGCGGAGCGGCAAAACCGGCTGACGCTGCTCCAGAATCTGCGGCGGCAGTACGAGAAGCAGTTGGCGGACATGCTCGCGATCCAGGCGGAAAAGGAGAAAAACGTGCAGATGCTGAGCGACCCGACCAGCGTCCAGGCGCTGATGGACCACCTCGTCGCCGATTGGCGGGAGCGGGGACTGCCCGCCTTTCAAACGTTTTTCAACGAGCTGTCCGGCGTGATGTTCCAGATTTCCGAGCTGGCAACGCCGGAGCGCATCCAGTCCGACGGGCTGTTCACGCACACGCTGACGATCCGGCAGGATGAGTTTAACCGCTTCCTGGTGTCCAAAGACGAACTGTTCAAAAACGCGCACTTTTCCTTTGACAACAACCAGTTGATCGTGGAAGGCACGTACGACCAGGTACACATGCGGCTGGTCGGCACGTACGAGCTGATTTCGCCGAAAGCCTTGAAATTTCACATCAACGAGCTGTACTATGACGGGTTCGCCCTGCCCGCCTCGACGATTGAAGAAATGGAGAAAACGTACGACCTCGGATTTTACCCGGAGCTGATCTCCTCCAACATCCAGGTGCAGGGGATCACGATGGCCAACCAGGAGTTGAAGCTGCAGTTGAAGATCAACCTGCCGTTTGGTTTCGGGAAACAGTGATCGCCGCCGGGCCGCCCGTTCCAAACACGCTCCCGCCCTTCCATTCCCGGTCAGCGAATGAAAAAAGCCAGCTTCTTGAGCTGGCTTTTTCCTTATTCTGCCGCGACATGAGGTGTGCGCCCGTCTTCCGCGAAAGCGGCAGAGAGACAGCGAATCACGGTTACCGCAGCATGCCGGTCACATACGGGTTGTACAGCTTTTCCGCTTCGATCGTGGTTTTCGGACCATGCCCCGGGTAGACGATCGTGTCGTCATCCAGTTCAAACAATTTGTCCTGGATGCTGATCATCAGCGTCTCGAAGCTTCCCCCCGGCAGGTCCGTCCGTCCGATGCTTTGGGCGAACAGGACGTCGCCGCCGAAGCAATGCGGTCCCACCACAAACGAGCAGCTCCCCGGCGAGTGTCCGGGCGTGTGCAGGACCCGGATGGACAATCCGGCCAGCTCCAGCGTCTGCCCGTCGGCCAGTTCGTGCTCGGCCGGCTCGCAGACGATGGGTTCCGACAAGTTCCAGCGGGTCGAGCCATTTAGATCAGGATCGGTCAGCCAGCTCTGCTCCAGCGGATGGATGTAGACCGGTGCGCCGGTCAGGGCCCGCACCTGATTCAGCCCGCCGATGTGGTCCAGATGGGCATGGGTCAGCAGGACGGCGACGACGTTTTTTCCCTCCAGGGCGCGAAGGAGCGCTGCCGGTTCCATCCCCGGGTCGATGACGATGGACTCCCCGCTTGCCGGGTTGGTCAGAATGTAGGCGTTGGTTTGAAACGGCCCCAGTACGTACTTCTCGATGGTCAATTGCGGCTCGTTCATGGGTGAACCTCCTTTTTTTATGATACGATAGGGGTAAAACCCAGCGTGAAACGGAGTGAGACTCATGAAGCGCATGTACGGTGTGGACATGCAGGTACCGGCCGGCAAACGGCCCGGCTTCTATGCTCAAGTCATACATAAAATCGGGGATCATGTCAATGTGTTTGACCGCGACGGCCGACTGTTCATCGTGGAAAGCCCGCAAGAACGCGACACCTTGCGGGACCTCTTGCAAAAAGCGGGGATGCTGGGCGAAGAATTTACGCTCTGGCTGCTCCCCGAGGGAGCGGAAATCGCCCACCTGGACGACGTCGGATTCGTCAGTCACAACGAACACGCGTATCTCTACGCCGACCGCGTCGCCGCGTTTTCGCTCGACTCTTCTGCCGGCGAGGAACGTGACCGCTGGGCCGCCCTGGAGCAGTGCCGGGAACACGTGATCGGAACGCTCCCGCCATCGTCGTCCCGCCCCGCTCTGTATCTCGTGGACGCCAACCAGACCGACCTGATCGACGGAATTGCCCGCGCCTACCGGACGGCCGTCACGTGGTGGAACGAGTGAGACAAGCCCCTTGCAGGCAAAAAACCATGCGGCTTCCCGCTCGGAGCGAAAGCCGCATCAAACGCCTCGTCAGTGCTTCGGTCCCCTGACCTTTTGCCTGGGCTTGTGCGGAAAGTTGTCGCCGTTTACGTTTTGTTTCCACCCTTCCAGAATCTTCAGGAACGAGGCAAACAGCGGCGATCCGAAGACGGCGACAATCCCCCAGATCCAGGTGCCCACCTGCCACGGATCGTCGACAAAGGCGGATGGCGCACCGACGAGAATCAGCGCGGGATCAAGGCCGAGCAGACCGAAAATGACGCCGGCGGACACGACGGAGATCGTCAGATTGCAAAACTTTTTGTAGTGTGTCAGCCGGGCGGCGTGGTTGTGGTCTTCCAACCGGTCCTGTTCGGCCTCGTAGTCGGTGGCGAGGAACGGAACCACCGACTTGACGGCTTCCGTCACGCCGGCGGCCGCGCTGGACACCGCCGTGATGTAAATCATAAAGGAAATGGATGAATCCAGACTGACCATGTCTACTCCCCCCTCATTCATGTGTATGGGGGATAAGCCCGACGCATGACCGGCTTTCGCGCAGACCGTCTCGATGCCCGCGTGCCATGTGGAAGGAGCGTCATCGGCAGGTGTTTATCTGCAGGAAAGCGAATACAATGACACCGATGGCCAATTTTTGGGAAAGGTGGTATTGGCGCATGCACGACCACGCGTTTGTATGGAAGCAGTACGATCTGGTTCGCGGCATTACCCTGGCGGTCTTGAAGAAGGTCCCCGCGGAGCAGGCGGACATCGTTCCGGAGGGATTCGCCAACAACATCCGCTGGAATCTGGGACATATTCTGACCGTTCAGGAAAGCTGTATGTACGGTCTCGATTTTACACACCTGCCCGCCTCGTACAAAACGCTTTTCGGACCGGGCACGAAACCGGCGGACTGGCAGGGAGAGGTACCATCCCTGTCCGCATTGGCCGAACAGTTGGAAGAGCAGAAGGAGCGGATCAAGCGAACCTTCGGCGATCGGCTCCACCGGGAATTGGCGGAGCCGTTCGTCTTGCGAAGCGGCGCGCAGATGTCCACGCTGGGCGAGATGTTCGTCTTTTCGCTCTTTCACGAGGGGATGCACATCGGCACGATCAACGCGCTGAAAAAGGCGCTGGCCGTAACGCAACCATAAGGGAAGCGGTCCCCCTTTTTGCCCGGCGCTGCGTCCGGGCTTTTTTCTTTTCCCGAATCGTCCGCCCCGTCCAGCCGTCCGCTGAAAAACGAAAAACCGCTCCCAACAAGGGAGCGGCCGTGTCGAGCCCGTCTGCTCTGGGGTACTACCGGTTATTCTCTTTGGCACTTCAGCCTCCACGTTAGAGTCCGTTACCTAAAGAGCTCGGGTTCCGCCATTCCGACCAATGTCGACTGCATGATCATGAGCATCCACGGTTCTTCGCCTCCTGACAAGGCTTTTCGCCGTTGATCCATCAATCATCGGGCCCGACATCCTACAGTGTGCGCCGTTTTTTGTTTTCTATGCATCCCTACAGCAAATCGGCCGCCAACTGGGCCAGCACGCTGCGTTCCCCTTTTTCCAGCTTGATATGGCCGGCCAGCTTTTGGGCCTTGAACATCTCCACCACGTAGGTCAGGCCGTTGTTGCTTTCGTCCAGATAGGGGTGGTCGATCTGCTCCGGGTCTCCCATCAGCACGATTTTTGACCCTTCGCCGACCCGGGTCAGGATCGTCTTCACCTCGTGTTTGGTCAGGTTCTGCGCCTCGTCGATAATGATGAACTGACCGGGAATGGAGCGTCCGCGGATGTAGGTCAGCGCCTCGACCTGGATGCTTCCCATGCCGGCCAGGATCTTGTCCAGATCGCCCGGATGCTTGGTGTTGAACAAATATTCCAAATTATCGTAAATCGGCTGCATCCACGGCCGCAGTTTCTCTTCCTTTTCGCCGGGGAGGAAGCCGATGTCTTTCCCCAGGGGAACAATGGGTCTGGCCACCAACAGCTTCTTGTACGTCTGCAGGTCCTCGATCTGCAGCAGCCCCGCCGCCAGCGCCAGAAGCGTTTTGCCGGTTCCGGCCTTGCCCGTCATGGTGACGAGCGGAATCTCCTCCCGCAGCAGCAGTTCCATCGCCATGCGCTGCTGCACGTTGCGGGCGCGAATTCCCCAGACGGGATCGTCGTTCGTCACCAGCATCTCCAGCGTCCTGCCTTCCGCGTCCACCTTGCCGATTGCGGAGATCGAGGGATTGATTTCGTCTTTTAAAATCAGAAACTGGTGCGGATAAAACCGGGTGCGGGGAAAACAGGCCGACAGGTTCAGCTTGCGGGAGGCGTAGTAGGTTTGAATGATGTGGGAGGCCACCGTCAGCTTCTGGCACCCGGCGTAAATGCTGGAGTGCTCGACGACGCGGTCGGACAAGAAGTCTTCCGCTTTCAGGCCAAGCGCATCCGCCTTGACCCGCATCAGGGCATCTTTGCTGACGAGAATGACGGGACGGGGGGTTGGGGCCAGGTTTTCCTCTTCCTGCAGATTTAGCGCTACGGCCAGAATCCGGTTGTCGTTGGTAAATTCCGTAAACTGCTTCTGCAGCTTGTGAAGCGAGGAGTGATTCAACTCTACGCGAAACAGACCGCCTGTCTCCAGCGTAATGCCCTGATGCAGATGGCCCAGTTCGCGGAAACTGTCCAACAGCCTCGACACGTAACGGGCGTTGCGGCCAATTTCATCCATGTAGCGCTTTTTGGAATCAATTTCTTCCAACACCACGGCGGGCAGGACGATCTCGTTGTCCGCAAAGGAAAACATCGCCCGCGGATCTTGCAGGAGTACGTTGGTGTCCAGTACGTAGATTTTCTTCAAATTCTCGCCTCCTATTACCCATCTTCTCTATCGTATGCAGTTGGGGACCGGATGCTCTGCTGCCCGAACGCGATGTACTACAGTGTATGACGGGGGGTGGACGGATAGACGAGAGGCGGGGGAATGAAAACGGGGCGGGCAGAACACAATACGACTAACCATGCAGCCGTACTGCAGCAAACCAGGGAAAGGAAGTATGACCGTGAAACGGACAGCTATCTGTATGCTCAGCGTCAGCCTGCTCCTCTCCGCCTGCATGTCGAGCAACAAGCCGCCGGCCAACCAGGCGGCGCCGCAGCCCGGCCGCGCTGTGCCGGAAACGCAGCGCGTCCAGCAAACCGCCCCGTCCCCGGCCTACAACCAGTCGCCGCAGGCAACCGCCAACCGGCTGGTGCAGTTGGCCACGCGGGTGAAAAACGTCAATGACGCGACGGCGGTGGTCCTGGGCAAGTGGGCCGTCGTCGGCATTGACGTCAACGCCCATCTCGACCGGCCGGAAGTGGGCGTGATCAAATACTCGGTGGCGGAGGCGCTGAAAGAGGATCCCCAAGGGGCGAACGCCATCGTCACCGCCGACCCCGACATCGTGCAGCGGCTGCGGGAAATGGCCGCCGACATCCAGCGCGGCCATCCCGTGGCCGGATTTGCCGAAGAACTGGGTGACATCGTCGGACGGCTCATGCCGCAGTTCCCGCGCGACGTGAGAAAACGGGAAGAGACGCCGTCCAGGGAAAACGAGCAGCGGATCAACAAGAGCAGCAACGCCAAACCGCAGGGAAACGAAAAAATCCCGGTGAACCGCTGACCTCTGCCCCAAACAAAACAGGCATTTTCCGGGCTTACGCCCAGGAAAATGCCTGTTTGTCGTCTGCCGCGTCACGGTCTGCCACCTGCTCTACGGGTCCGAGCGCGTCCAACGCCTGCGCCAGGTCCTGAAGCAGGTCGCCGGCGTCCTCCAGCCCTGCGGAGAGGCGGATCAGTCCGTCCGTAATTCCCCGCCGTGCCCGCTCCGCAGGCGGCATGGCGGCATGGGACATCATCGCCGGATAGGAAAGAATCGTCTCTACCGCGCCCAGACTGACGGCGACGATCGGCAGCCTGACGCGGTCAAACAGCGCTTTGGCCCGCTCGCGGCTGCCCACGTCAAAGGAGAGGACGGCCCCGTGTCCGCTCGCCTGCCGGTTTTGCAGGTCATGTCCGTCGTGTTCCGGCAATCCGGTGTAGTAGACGCGGCTGACCGCCGGGTGTGTGGAAAGCCAACGGGCCAGCTTTTCCGCCGTCTGCGTGCTGACGTCCAGGCGGGCTTTCAAGGACTTCAACCCGCGCAGCACCAGCCAGGAATCCTGCACGCCGAGGATCGCTCCCATGCCGTTTTGGATCATGTAGAGCTGCTCGCCCAACGCCGCCTCCCTGGTCACGGCCAACCCCGCCACGACGTCGCTGTGGCCGCCGATGAACTTGGTCGCGCTGTGGATCACCACGTCCGCGCCCAACTCCAGCGGCCGCTGATAGTACGGCGTCATGAACGTATTGTCCACGATCACGAGCAGTCCCCGCTGTTTCGCCAGCGCGCAGACAGCGGCGATGTCCGTCACTTTCAGCGTCGGGTTGGACGGGGTTTCCAGGTAGATGCCCTTGGTCTCGGGACGGATGGCCGCTTCCACCTGCTCCAGCGAGGTGGTATCGACAAAGCTGACGGTGATCCCCATGCGGGAAAGAACCTTGGTCAAGAAGCGGTAGGTGCCGCCGTACACGTCCTCCGCCACCACGACGTGATCCCCGGCGGAGAACAGCATGAACACGCTGGAGATGGCCGCCATACCGGAAGCAAAGGCGAATCCGCGCTCTCCTCCCTCCAGAACGGCGATCGCCTCTTCCAGGGCATGCCGGGTGGGATTGCCCGAACGAGCGTAATCGTAGACTCCGGGCCGGTCCAGATCGGCCTGATGAAAGGTGGACGCCTGATAAATGGGCACCGAGGCCGCCCCTGTCACCGGGTCAATACAACTGGTGCCGTGCAGCAGTTTGGTGGCAAAGTTCATCGTACGCTCCCTCCCGCCACTGCGAGACTGGCATCCAGTGCCTGACACACATCGGCGATCAGGTCGTCGGGATGTTCGATCCCGACCGACAGCCGCAGCAGCCGGTCGCACACGCCCACGTACTCGCGGATCTCCTGCGGGATGTCGGCATGGGTCTGCGTCGCCGGATAGGTGCACAGCGACTCCACGCCGCCCAGGCTTTCCGCAAACGAGACGATCCGCAGCCGCTCCAGAAACGGCGCCACCTGATCAGCCGAGCGGAGGCGGAACGAGACCATCCCGCTGAACCCGCTGGCCTGCCTGCGCTGCACCTCGTAACCGGGGTGCTCCGCCAAGCCGGGATAAAAGACGTCCGTCACGGCAGGGTGTTCCCGCAGTTTCTGCGCAATCGCATAGGCGTTTGCCTGATGGCGTTCCATCCGCAGGGCCAGGGTCTTCATCCCCCGCAGCAGCAGCCAACAGTCCTGGGGACCCAGCACCGCTCCGATGGAATTGTGCAAAAACCGGATCTTTTCGGACAACTCCTCGCCCTTTGTGACGATCAGTCCGGCGAGGACGTCGTTGTGTCCGCCGAGGTATTTGGTCGCGCTGTGCAGCACCAGGTCGGCCCCCAACCCCAGCGGCCGCTGACAGTAGGGCGTCATGAACGTGTTGTCCACAATGGTCAACAGCCCGTTCCGCTTGGCCACCTCCGCCACCGCCGCGATGTCGGTGATCTGCATCAGGGGATTGGTCGGCGTTTCCACAAAGACAGCCCGCGTCTCTGGGCGAATCGCTTCTTCCAAGTTCTTCACGTCGCGCAGGTCGACGTAGCTGAAGCGAAGCCCGTAGCGTGAGAGCACCTGCTCGAACAACCGGTACGTCCCGCCGTACAGATCGAGCGATACGACCAGGTGATCTCCCTGGGAGAACAGCCCCATGACCGTGTGAACCGCCGCCATGCCCGAAGCGCAGGCAAACCCGGCGTCTCCCCCTTCCGCTTCGGCAATCGCCTGCTCCAGCACCGTCCGGGTCGGGTTGGCCGTGCGCGTGTAATCGTATCCCGTGCTCTGACCGAGGGCGGGATGGCGATACGCGGTGGCGTAGTAGACGGGAAAGCTGACCGCTCCGGTCCGTTCGTCTTTGGCGACGCCCGCCTGTACCAATTTTGTCTCCAGATGCATGTGGATCTCTCCCTCCAACGAATTGGCCGAGGGCAATGAAAAAAGCCCTCTTTTCTCTGAAAAGAAGGCTTTGTTTACGCTCACGTAAGCAAATCCTTCTCATCTTTCAGAGCGTTTACACTCTGCAGGAATTAGCACCAGTATCCCCCTGTACACAGGTGATTGGTTGCCGGGCATCATCGGGCCAGTCCCTCCGCCTCTCTGGATAAGAAGTTTGCTATGCAATTTGCTTTTGGTTGACCTTATACTACCGGAATCGGAAGTACCTGTCAACCCGTTTTTCCATCTCGTTGGTACCCGATCACTGTGCGTTCCTTAATGCGGTCATCACCTGGTTGTCCAGCTTGGCCGCCGCATTTTTGTCGTACGTCTTTTCATATTGGGGCTCGACCGAGATGCGGGAGCCGTAGAACATCACGTCGCGAACCGCCTCGATGGCCACTTCCACCATGGCCAGCTTCAGCGGAACATTCTCCATCCGCTCCGTTTTGATCGTCGCCCTGCCGTTGATGGCATAGGAGGAACCAGCCCCGATCAAATGCAGCACCACCTGCGGTTCCTTGGCAATGTTGGCCAAAATGCGGGAGCGGTTGTCTACCGCGAAACGGATCAACTGCGGCGTCGGCGCAAACGTCCAGGAAAGGGAACTGAGCGACGGAGCGCCGGTCTCGTGGTCGATGGTCCCGAGGGTGAGAAAACGCTCCTGCTGCAAAAGCGCGAACAGTTCCTCCGAAAGCGTTTGGGAAACGGTTTCAGCCATTCCGATGCCTCCTTGAAAAGGGAATGTACGTCTATTGTACCCACCCGCCTGGCGATAGGCAAACCTTTCCGTTCGGCGCCTTGATTCTCCACTAGTTTTTTCCTACACTGATACGTAATGGGAACGATCGCGAGACAGGAGGAGAGCCGCATGCCCCCATCCCCCACC
This sequence comes from Brevibacillus thermoruber 423, assembly GCF_000454065.1. GTDB lineage: Bacteria > Bacillota > Bacilli > Brevibacillales > Brevibacillaceae > Brevibacillus > Brevibacillus thermoruber. The sequence goes on along the minus strand of NZ_KE695652.1, from coordinate 191,613 downwards.
GACCGCTTGCTGGCCAAGATCGACGAACTGCTGGCAGAGCTTCAGGAAGTGCGCAAACTGAACGAACGGATGGACAAAATCGCCCTCTTTCTGGAGGATATCCGCCTGGCCGACGTGATTCAAAATTATACAGCCCCGAGCAAGCTGCTGTGGATCAACTTCCTCGCAGGTCTTGCCCGGGGCCTGGGATTGACGATCGGTACAGCCATTGTCCTGGCGTTGCTCGGCTCCTTCCTCAGCCAGTTCCTGTCCGTCCCGATCATCGGCGATTACATCCGCCAATTGATCGATTACGTGCAAGCCTATCGGCCGTAAGCCTTACTCGTCATCGTCCTCGTCGCGGTCGTCGCCGTCTTTATGGTTGTTCTTGCCGCCATGGTTGTCCTCGTCGTCATGGCCGTGCTTTTTCCAATAGCCGTAGGCGTTTCCTTTCGGATGCTTATCCTTGTCCTTGCCTTTCCCCTTGCCTTCCTCGTCGTCATCGCCGTTGACCGGCGTTTTGTGCGGAATGTCGGCTTGGGCCACGAGCTTGCCGTCCAGGTACAGCTCGAGGTGTACCGCTTTCGCGTTGTAGGAGCGGTTTTTGTAGCTCAGTTTCACCTCAAACTCGTCGTCATCCACCTTTACCTCGTGCTTTTTGCCGTCCGGCGCCACGACGTACAGCTTCACCTTGCCCTTGCCGCCCTCATCGTCGAGGCCGTCAATGCTTCCTTTCACGCGAATCTGTTTCTCTTTTGCATTAATCGAAGCGGTTCCCTCGATGCGGTAGCTGTGCGGCTTGTCGCTGTCAGCGGCGTTGATTACCTTCAGCTCCACCGATTCGGAATCGATTTTCTTTCCGGCCTTGTAGGCTTCGACCAGCGCCTTGCCTTTGCCGGCCTGTACGCCCTTCAGGGTGACGGAGTAAGAGCCGATGCCTTTCCACAGCTTTTTCACGTCCGCCTCTTTGGTTTTGCCGTCGTACTTCACGACCACCTTGTCCGCTTCCTGGCTGATGATGCCGTTTACTTTCAGTTCCTGTTTGTTCCCATCCAACAGCGCCAAGGCGTGAATCAGCACGTCGGTCTCCACGGCGGTTCCCGTGTTTACCTGCAGCTTGCGGGTTTCCACCAGCTTGTCGCCCACGTACGCCTTGACCGTCGCGTACTGCGGCGTGGCGCTTACGATAGCGGAAAAGCTGACGGTGAACGTATCCTCCGCGGTGGGAACGACTTCGATCGTGCCGCCGTTCGGCTTGTCGACGACCACTTTGGTCACATTGTCGGACACTTTCCCTTTGATGTACGTGGTTTGGTTGTGGGTCTCGGGCTTCACGCTGACGAAGCCTTGATTATTGACGTCAAAGCGGACTTCCAGGTAAATGTCGGCGTAGTGTTCGCGGTAGACGCGCTCCCACTCTTCCGGATGCTCCTCGATGTACGTCTGCATTTTGGCGTCCAGACCGATCTCTTTTACGACCAGATACAGGTGGTCGGCCTGCGTTTTCAATAGCATGTTCAAGGTCGCCGGATCGTTTGCCGCCAGCTCTTTCAGATTGTATCGGGTGACTTGTTTGCTTTCATCGTTCATGACAACTTTGGTGCCGCTTGTTTCGGTTCCGAGGGTGCTCGCGTCGGCCAGGAGCGGTGTCACTCCCCCGATGAGCGCCGCGGCAGTCACAACTGCCAATACGGGCTTGGTTCCCATTTTCTTCATGATGCCTTCTCCTTTCTACGTATTGCCTGCCCTGGACACCCTAACAGACGGGGGGTTCCTTGCAAAGGTTGCAAAAACGGCCAAAAACGGGGACGCTTTCGCCATATTGGGACGAAAGACACAAAAACCCCGCCTCTGTCGAAGAGACGGGGATAATGGTCACGCGGCCCCGCCCGTTCATCCGGCTCGGCGGAGCCCCGTGCATATTCTACTCGTTATACCTGGGTTCGTTTTCGATCGCAGCCAGCAGCGATTCCGCTTCTTCTGCGGGATAGCGGCGTTCCCACACTTCGTGGGCGAAGACGCAGCGGACCACGTACCAGTCCCCTTCGCGGCGATACTCCCATTCCTGCGCCTGGTGGTCGTCCCTCAGGATGTCCGCAAAAAACGCGGCCGTATCCAGAGCGGATCGGTCGTCCGGCCGCGCGTCGGCGACGATTTGAATCTGCAGCCAGTTGTAGAGCGCGTCCTCCCGCTTCACGGCTGCTCCCTCACTTACTCTCGCGTTCCCCCGGCTTGATCCGCACCTTGACGATCACCAGAATGGCGATGGCGACCAGGAGTGCGCTTTTCACCGGGAGCTGCACGTCCAGAATGGCGAAAATCAGCGCGCCCATAAAGAGCAGCACATACAGCAGGAGCGTTTTCAGAATGGGCATGCGCCAGCGGGTGGCAAACCCGAGATAGTAAACGATGATCAACTGGACAAAGATGATCCAGGTGCGGTTGTGGTCCGCCCACAAGCGAAAGCTGTCGTACGCCGACAACTGGTCCGGTGCGGCAGGCGCATAGGTGGAAGCAAGCTCAAGCCACTCCATGCGTCACCCCTCCTGCCCCGCAGCGGCCAGGCCCTCGCGGCGCAGTTCGTGCAGGTACACCATCTCGTCTGCGTACTCCCGCTCGTCTTCCACGGGGGTTTCCAGAACAACAGGCAGGTGCTGGAGCTTGTCGCTCACCAGGAATTTGGCCAGCGCTTCGCTGCCAATCTCCCCTTTGCCGATTTTTTCGTGGCGGTCCTTCCGGCTGGCGAAAGGCGCCTTGCTGTCGTTGAAGTGGATCGCCACCAGGTGCTCCAGATAGCCTGTCCGCTCCATCTCTTCCAGCAGTTCGTCAAACGTCTCCCCTCTCCACTGCCCGGCGGCAAAGGCGTGGCAGGTGTCGAAGCAGAACCCGATTTTCTCGGGGAAACGGGTGGCGGCGCGAATCTCCATCAGATCCCGGATCGTCAGTCCCAGTTCGGAGCCTTGGCCTGCCGTGTTTTCCAGCAGGAGCTTGACCGGGCCGTCGTACTGCTCGAGAATCAGGTCCAACGTCTCCACCATCCGTTTTGTCCCGTATTCCTCCCCCTCGCCGACGTGCTTGCCGCAGTGCACCACGGCGCCGACCGACCCGTAGGCTTCGGCAATATGCAAATCTTCCAAAATCGAACGAATCGTCACTTCCTGCAGGTCCGGCTTGGGCGTGGACAGGTTGGTGATGTACGGGGTGTGGCAGACCAGGGTGAGATCGTGCTTTTGCAGCAGGTCCACCCCTTTGGTCGCGTCCTGGTGGTCAATTTTTTTCGGGCGCAGACCGCGCGGGTTTTTCGTAAACACCTGCAGCGATTCCGCCCCCAGCTCAATGGCGCGCAGGACCGCTTGTTCCAGTCCCCTGCCGACGCTGATATGGCATCCGATTTTCAATCTGGTTTCACTCCCACGATAAAATCTGTCCATTTAACTTTATCAGTTGGCCCGTGCCCTGTCAAAACGGATAAACCCCCGCCCGCAGCGGCAAATCGTATCATAAAGCCCGATCTGTTCGCTTACCTATTAAGTAGTGACCATTTAGCAGAGCGGGAGGGAAACGGGTGAAGCATACGCAAGCGATGGCCAGCGTGCAATTCCTGCAGGAACGGTTCGCCTACAGCACCATGTACGACTCGGTGCGAAAGAGCGGTCTGGGCGAAGTGCGAACGATTGTCGTGCAAAATCAGGACGGCGTGGTCCGCGTCCTGCAAAGCACCGTGCGAAACGGAACGGAATCGCTGCAGCAGATTATCCTCGCCGAGGAAGAACTGACGATTCTGAAACAACTGTAGCGAAATGGTTGGAAACCTTTTTCTGCCAATGGTATAGTGGACACAGGAACAAGACGAGCCAATCGAGGTGGGATTCCCATGAGCATCTACGATTTTTCGGTGACGACCATCACGGGCGAGGAGAAAACGCTCGCCGAATACAAAGGCAAGGTCATGCTGATTGTCAACACCGCCAGCCAATGCGGGCTGACTCCGCAGTACAAAGGGCTGCAGGCATTGTACGAGCGCTACCGCGACCGCGGTCTGGTCGTGCTGGCCTTTCCCTGCAACCAGTTTGCCGGCCAGGAACCGGGCACAGCCGAAGAGATTGCCGCCTTCTGCGATCGGACGTACGGCGTCACCTTCCCCGTTTTCGCCAAAATTGACGTCAACGGCCCCCACGCCCATCCGCTCTACCAGTACCTGAAGGCAAACGCCCCCAACGGAGACGGCCAGGACATCGAGTGGAACTTCGCCAAGTTCCTCGTCGACCGTGCCGGAAACGTCGTCAAACGCTTCGATCCGCGCGTGCAGCCGGAGGAACTGGCGGATGAGGTCGAACGGTATCTGAACGATTGATTCAAACAATCGGCCTGGGCAAACCGCATGATGAAAAAAAACGAAAAGCCGTACTTGCCTTTTTCGGGCAGTACGGCTTTTTTCCATTGTCATTACGCCTGCGTCTGCGCTTCCCAGCGTTTTTGCTTTTCGTAGCGCTCCCGCTCCGACTTGGTCAGGTACTTCTTGCGCAGGCGGACAGACTGCGGCGTCACTTCGCACAGTTCGTCGTCGTTCAGATACTCCAGCGCTTCTTCCAGGGTGAGCAGACGGGGGGTTTTCATCTTCACCGTCTCTTCCTTCGTCGCCGAGCGGACGTTGGTGGCGTGCTTTTCCTTGCAGACGTTGACGGTCAGGTCGTTGTCCCGGTTGTGCTCGCCGACGATCATGCCCTCGTACACCTCTGTCCCCGGCTGGATAAACATCACGCCGCGGTCTTCGACGGACATCAGGCCGTAGGTGGTGGCCGTTCCCGTCTCGTTGGAGATCAGCACGCCGGCGCGGCGGCCGCCCACGCTGCCCGGTACATACGGACGATAGCTGTCAAACGAATGGTTCATGATGCCGTATCCGCGGGTAATGGTCAAAAACTCGGTGCGGTAGCCGATCAGCCCGCGGGACGGGATGATGAACTCCATCCGCACCTGGCCGAAGCCGTTGTTGATCATGTTGACCATCTCCGCCTTGCGCTGGCCCAGCGTCTCCATGACGGCACCGGTGTACTCCTCCGGCACATCGATAATCAGACGCTCCGCCGGTTCCATTTTTTGGCCGTCGATTTCCCGCACGATCACTTCCGGTTTGGAGACGGCAAGCTCAAACCCTTCCCGGCGCATGTTTTCCACCAGGATGGAGAGATGGAGTTCGCCCCGGCCGGAAACGATAAACGCATCGGGCGAATCGGTCTCCTCCACGCGCAGCGACACGTCCGTCTCCAGCTCCGCCATCAGCCGGTCGCGCAGCTTGCGGGAGGTGACGTGTTTGCCTTCCCGTCCGGCAAACGGACTGTTGTTGACGAGGAAGGTCATCTGCAGGGTCGGCTCGTCAATTTTCAGCAGCGGCAGCGGATCGGGATGGTCGACGTGGCAGACGGTCTCGCCGACGTTGATGTCCTCCAGTCCGGCGATCGCCACGATGTCCCCCGCTCTGGCCGTCTTTTGCTCCACGCGCTGCAAACCGGAAAAGCCGAACAGCTTCTGCACGCGCATCCGCTTGACGGAGCCGTCTCGCTTGACGACGGCTACCATGTCGTTGACGTTGATCGTCCCGCGGTAAATCCGGCCGATGCCGATGCGGCCCAGGAAGTCGTTGTAATCCAGCATCGTGACCTGCATCTGCAGCGGAGACGCTTCATCCGCTTCCGGCGCCGGAATGTGCTCGATGATCGTCTCAAACAGCGGACGCAGATCGCCTTCCAGTTGATCCGGCTCCATGCCCGCAATTCCCTGCAGGCCGGATGCGTATACAATCGGAAACTCCAATTGCTCTTCCGTCGCGTCCAGGTCGATGAACAGATCGTACACTTCGTTGATCACTTCCTGCGGACGGGCGTTTTCCCGGTCCACCTTGTTCACGACGACGATCGGCGTCACCTTCGCTTCCAGCGCTTTCTTCAGCACGAAGCGGGTCTGCGGCATACAGCCTTCAAAGGCGTCGACGATGAGCAGCACGCCGTCCACCATGCTCATGATCCGCTCCACCTCGCCGCCGAAGTCGGCGTGGCCCGGCGTGTCCAGGATGTTGATGGTATACTCCTTGTATTTGACGGACGTCGTTTTCGCCAGAATGGTGATGCCGCGCTCCCGCTCCAGATCGTTGGAGTCCATCATCCGCTCCTCCACCTGCTGGTTGCTGCGGAACGTCCCCGATTGGATCAGCAATTTGTCAACCAGCGTCGTTTTCCCGTGGTCGACGTGGGCAATAATCGCAATGTTGCGTATGTCAAGACGCTTCATGTGTACCTCCTCTGGTATGCATACCTTTCATAATATCAGGTCGTGAAACACGGCACAACGGGCAGTTTTACGTCCAATCCCTACCTGAGTATCGGCATGTTTCCCGGACATACTAAGCGCAGGAGGTGGCTACCATGAACAAATGGATGTGCGCTGTCGCCGGACTGGTTGTTGCAGCCTCCGTGTCCGGGTGTGCCAACTACGGCGCGGCTCCCCCGACCAAACCGCGGACGCAGGGAACGCCTAATACGGCGCCGGCACCCGTTCCGAACACGCAGCGATACGATGTTAACCATTACCGCAACGGCTTCACCGCGCAAGGGTTTAACCACCAATTGGCGGAGCGGATCGCGAAGGCCGCGGACAGCGTTCCCGGCGTAGAAGCGGCCACCGCCGCCATATACGGGACAGATGCTGTCGTCGGCATTCGCACGCGGGCCAACGTGGCCCATGTGCAGCAGCGAAAGGTGATTGAACGGCAGGTTCACGCCGCCGTGCGGAAGGAAGCGCCGAACCTGAACATTCGCGTCACCTCTGACAGCGGCATGTTCACCCGCATCCGCACCATTAACAACACCGTGCGTGATGGCCTGCGCGGCGCGGCCAACACGCTTACGACCGGACCAAACACCGTGGCCGGCAACCTGACCAACGCCGCCAACGACTTTGGCATGCTGATCCGCGATTTGGGCCGGACGGTGACGGCACCTTTCCGCTGAGTCTTTGTTCCGTCTCCCGGGGATGGCTGTGGAGAAGCCCCTCCGCCCATCCGGGGCAGTGCTGACGTAAAAGAGGTGCGGATGATTCCGCACCTCTTGGCTTTCCTTGCGATTGTTACTTGCTTGCTACTTCGAACGGCTTGATTTCCGGTTCGGCCACTTGCAGCTCGCCGGTGCCGCGCACCAGTTTCTTCGCGTACACTTTTTCCGGCTTCAGCACGGAAATCAGATAGTCGATCGCCACTTGCGGATCGACGGTTTCGCCGCAGGTGTAGCAGTCCAGCGCGGCAAATCCGCGCTCGGGATAGGTGTGAATGGACAGGTGGCTTTCCGAGAGGAGAACCAGAACGGTAGCCCCTTGAGGAGAAAACTGCTTGGCTTGCACACCCAACACGGTGGCGCCACACGCTTCAGCAGCTTCGATCATTTCTTTCTTCAAAAATTCGGCGTCGTTCAACAAATCAAACTGAACTCCCCATGTGTCAACGGCAACGTGTCTTCCGAAAGTCGAGTATTCCATCTTTCGGTTTCCCCCTTCCTAGCAAGTGTAATGTTAAACATCGCTAGGACCTGCGTCATTCACTAACGGGGGCGGTTTCCCTCATGTCATCCACCCTTTAAAGTGAATCCTGGTTCCTAATCCTGTTTCCAACGAAAACAAACATACCATGCTTCTGCCCAAATGACAATACTTTTTTTTGGAGAAAAACCAGGAAAACAAAAAATGGGTGCGTATGCGCCCATTTTTTGCTTGTTCTTACGCTTCCAATTGAAACAATCGTCGTGACAACGCGGCTAGTCGAAGGTCAATCGCACTGACCTTTTCCGGGGCCGTTCTCTTTGCCCAATTACGCAAATCCAGCCATCGATCCGTCTCTTGGCGAATCGATTCGATCTCCTGTTCGCTGCCCATCTGCCGGAACAGAGACTCCAATTCCCGCGCAACGTTTGCATTGGTGTTTTCGAAGATCGACACCTCTTCGTCGCCGGAAACTTCCTGAATGCTCACGACGGAGCCTTCGTCGTAATGGTAGACGACCGTGAATCCGTCGTAGATTCGGTGCACGATTCCGTGGCCTCGAAACGTTTTCATGGCTTTTCGCATGGCGTTGGCCAACTGCAAGTCTCGGATGAGGTAGGAACTTTCACACGAATAACGGTTGCCAGTCCGGTGGAAGGTCAGTTGGATCTCCCCGTTCTGATCCGTCAGCAAAACGTCACGATCGCCGTTGTCGCATACTTTGACATCGACTGAAATGTGTTCATTGGCGAAGAGCGCGACAAATCGGTTCAGCTCTTCTTCGTTCATCGTGAAATAGGCCTTGGCGTAATTGGTTGCTAAACGCTGTGCCATACTATCTCCTCAATTCTTTTGAATTCCTGGCTCGTTCAGACGATAACGACTGCCAATTGAGGAGATACGCTACGTGTCAACAAAGGAACGTTGTAGAACCTGGCCTTGCCCCGTGAATCGAAAATCGATTTGGGTAATGAAGGCGGATCACCTACTTTTTGTAATTAAACCGTCCTTGACACTTTTATTATACACGATGCGCAGGCAAAAGTCTTGATCCAAAAGCGGATGAATTTTCGCAAAAAGACCAAATATCCGCAGGAAATGGCGAGGAGGGAACAAGAACTCCCTGATTCTGCGCAATGCTTGCCAATCCTGTAGGATTTACCGGCTTTTTTCGTCCAGTCGGCCAGCGCTGTTGTTCATCGCCTTGCGAATGGCCGTTCGTTCTTCCTCGGAGAGATGATAAGGGGATTCGCCGCGCTCCACTGGTTTGGCATACATGCGCGATTCATCCCGTCCGTAAATGCTGGTGACGACCACGCCGTTCTGCGCGTCGTCCACGATGGCAAGCGAAAAGCTCAGGTCGCTGCCGAGATCGCCGAACGCGTTGTAGCGGACGAGCGCCACGTTGGCGCACTGGCCGGCGACGCGCTGCGACAGGCGGTTCAGTGTAAACTGCTGGTCATCCTGCCGCTTTTTCACCTCGTCCACTTCGTCCATCAGCCGGTATATACCCTCTTCCAGGTTGGCGCCGCCCGTCCCCGCCAGCAGCCGGTTGAGCGATTTGCGCAGCCGTTTGATCCGCACGGACTGCATGATGCAGAGCACGAGCAGGAGGACGTTGAACGCGAGCACGGCCAACAGCATGAGCGGTGTGCCGGCCGTCAATGATAGGAGTGGTTCCATGTGACGTTTTCTTCCTTTCTGGTGGTGCGTAAATTGCCAAAATCCTCTACTATTGTACCTCCGTCCGGTCAGGCAATTCAAATGGAATCATGAAAATATCGGCAATCGTCAGCAAACGGACAGGCCGAACAGCGGGGAAAACGCTTCAGGCAAAACGCCTTGCCGTGCTCCACGATCAGGCCGTGCAGCCGGCGCAGGTCTTCCGCCTCCGTCAGCTCCGCCAGAATGGCCCGCCGCACCTGTTCGTAGGAGAGCGCTTCGCCGGTCAGCCGCTGCCACAATCGACGGGAATAGGCGTCCCCGGATATTGTCGGCCGATTCAGCGCGTAGGCCAGGATCGTGTCCGCCGTCTCCTGCCCGATCCCTTTCAAGAGCAGAAGCTGCCGGCGCAGCTCGTCCGTGCCGTCTGCCGAACGGCGAAGCCTGTCCACTCCGCCCTGCTCCAGCACCCACCCGGCCAGTCCCAGAAGTGCGGCGCTTTTCGCCCGCTGAAACCCGGCCGGACGAATCACCTCCGCCAGGCGTTCGGCCGTCTCGCCAGCCATTGCCGCCGGCTCCAGCAATCCTGCCTCTCTCAGCCTGTCAAGCGCTTTTTCCGCATTGGTCCAGGTCGTATTCTGCACCAGCACGCTCCCCGCCATGCGGGCGAACGGATCGGTCACCCCCCACCACTCATCCACTGCAAACGACGGGAATGTCCGCTCCAACGTGTCGTATATGCGCTTCCACATGCGCTCGTCCCTCCCGCAGACGCTTTTCCCTTTCATTGTAGCAGGACAGGGCGAGCGGATGTGACGAAACGCTTCTATAAATGAAGCCCGTCTTTCATTCCGGGACCAAAAAAAGCGACACCCTCCATGACGAGATGTCGCTTTTTTCATTCCCTATGAACATGAACGAGACTCATCTTCCTGTGCGTTCCTCCAGTCGTTTGTTACGCTTCCAGCAGCAGCATCTCCCGGCGGAGCTGCTTCAAGCGTTCGGTTGATCTGCGAATCTGCACCTTGTCTTTCTCCTGCAGCGCATCGTACAGCGTGGCCAGTTCGTAGTCCAGTTCCAGGCGCAGGACGGGTATGCGTTCTTCGGCGTCGCGTCGTTTCAGAGCGGCAATCACCTGATCCATGGTTACATTGCAAGCCTTTTCGTAGATCATTGTTTTCTCAGCTCCTTTTGTTTCCACTGTTCTGACGGCCTCTTCCCGCCGAATGCGCTTCACCGGCGAGGTGCCGGTACGTTCATTCGGACATGCCGTCGGGGGTGTTCACGCGGAAAAGAAACTGCCCGAAGGACTCCCTTCACGAGACGCTGCTCCCGCTTCCGAGAGCGTGCCGCATCGCGTGCCGGTGGTCCGGCCAAACCAACCTGCCAGCTCCCCAAACTCCAGTTCCTTGTCGTGGTTCATCCACCCCCATTCACAGAATACTCAGACAACGCTGCTGCATACGGGAGCGAGTGGTATATCATATTATTCTGCGGCTTGGTTTGCTATTCATTTCCCGGCGTGTATTTTTTTCCGGTGTGTTATGTTATCATATGGGGGATTACAAGCTCCCTTGACGGGGACGCCTGCCCGTTTCTCGCGGGCAGCGTGCGAGACCGTCCGAATCGAGGTGTCTGTTGCGTGACGACGTTTGCAGGATTTCACCAGGAAGACTTTGACGTATTCGCCATTGACGGCCTGGATAACCGGATGGAGGCGATCAAAACCGTCATCCGCCCGAAACTGGAAGCGCTCGGCCGGCATTTCGCCCCGACGCTCTCCCTGGCGTGCGGCAGCGAAATGTTTTACCATGTGGCCAAACACGCCCGCCGGACCGTCAATCCGCCAAACGATACGTGGGTGGCCTGGGCTCACGACAAGCGCGGGTATAAAAAGCACCCGCATTTTCAGGTGGGACTGTGGGGCACGCACCTGTTTGTCTGGTACGCCGTCATCTACGAATCGCCCGTGAAAGAAGAGATCAGCCAGTCGATGAAGCGGCATCTGCACGAGATCCTTCAGATCGTCCCCGACGATTTCCGCTGGTCCCCCGACCACACCCAGCCGGACAGCACCCCGCAGGCCGAACTGGGACGCGAGGGCGTCCTCAAGCTGGTGGACAGGCTTGCGACCGTGAAAAAAGCGGAAATTCTCTGCGGCATCACCATCGACCGGCACGATCCGGTGCTGGCCGACGGCGGCAAGCTGCTGCAGCGTTTGGACGAAACGTTCACCGTGCTGACCAGGCTGTACAACCTGTGCAGGCCCGGTTCGCTGGCCGCCTCCCGATAAGGGTAGTGAAGATATATGCAAAAGAACAGGTCCGCTTTCTATCGCAAAAAGCGAGTGCCTGTTCTTTTTTTTCGTTTCTCGCATACCGGACGAGAGCCGGGAACACTAGCGGTACCGGCTATTCCCGCTCGGCGCTGGCGCGCAGCGCGGCCAGTCTTACCTCCACTTCCCGGAACATCCGCTGAAAGAGTTCCTGCACAGTCGGCACATCGTGGATCAAGCCGATCACCTGCCCGGCCCAGCCAAAGCCTTCCTCCGCGTCCCCCTCGTAGATGAAGGTACGGTTGCGCTCGCCGCTGATGTAGGGCTTCAAGCGTTCGTAGTCAGCGCCTTCCTGCTCCAACTGCAGGATCCGGTCGGCGCCAGGGGTCCGCACGACGCGGGCGGGCGTGCCAAGCGTGCGCTTGATGACGGCCGTATCGTGCTCCGTGCCATTCAGCAGCGCTTCCTTGTAGGCCGGATGGGCGTGCACGCATTCCTGCGTGGCGATGAACCGGGTGCCCATCTCCACGCCGTCCGCCCCCAAGGCCAGCGCCGCGAGAAGACCGCGGCCGTCGCCGATGCCGCCGCTGGCCAGGACGGGAATGTTCACCGAGTCCACGACGCGGGGAATGAGCACAAACGTCCCGATGTCGTCCCGCCCCAAGTGGCCGCCACCCTCCTGGCCCACAGCCATGACCGCATCGGCGCCGATCGCTTCCGCCTTTTGCGCCTGCCGCACGGACGCGACGAGCACCAGCTTTTTCACGTCATGGCCGTCGGTTCGCCGAATCAGCGGTTCCGGGTTGCCGCCTGTAACCGATATGACCTGGACGCCCTCCTCCAGCGCGACGTCCAGCATGTGTTCGTACGGACGGCCGTGCTGGCCGATGGCAAAATTGACGCCGAACGGCTTGTCTGTCAACGCTCTTACCTTGCGAATCTGTTCGCGCAGGGCCTCCGGTGACGGCAGGGACATCGCCGTGATCTGCCCCAGGCCGCCGGCATTGGAGACAGCCGCGGCCAGCTCGGCGTAGGCCAGGTACGCCAATCCCCCCTGGACGACGGGATAGCGGATGCGGAGCAGTTCAGTCACTCTTGTTTTCATCGTTATCACCTCGCTCCCCACACAACTTCTCGGTGCAGGGACGAATCTCCTGCCTGTAACCGCATTCATGAATAAAAATCCGCTTGCTTTCCCGTTTCTTTTTGCTATACTCAACTTTGTTTGTTTTGTTGAATTCATCTTTTGCGCACTTTCATCTTTCTGGAAAAGCGAGGCGATCGTATGAGTCAAATGAAAACTCCTCTGTTCAGCGGGTTGGTGGAGCACGCCCGAAAGAATCCCATCCAGTTTCACATTCCGGGTCACAAGAAGGGCATGGGCATGCACCCGGCATTCCGCGAGTTTATCGGGGAGAATGCGCTCTCGATTGACCTCATCAACATCGCTCCTCTGGACGATCTCCATCATCCCAAGGCGATGATCAAAGAGGCTCAGGAATTGGCCGCCGAAGCGTTCGGCGCTGATCATACATTCTTTTCCGTTCAAGGGACAAGCGGTGCGATCATGGCGATGATCATGGCCACCTGCAAACCCGGTGACAAGATCATCGTGCCGCGCAACGTGCATAAATCGGTCATGGCAGCGATTGTTTTTGCGGGAGCCGTCCCGGTGTTCATTCACCCCGCCATGGACGAACGCCTGGGGATTTCCCACGGCATTACGGTCAAGGCCGTGCAAAAAGCGCTGCAGACCCATCCGGACGCGGCCGCTCTGCTGGTGATCAATCCCACCTATTTCGGCATCGCCGGCGATCTGCGGGAAATCGTGCGCACCGCCCACAAATACGGAATTCCCGTGCTGGTGGACGAGGCGCACGGCGTGCACATCCATTTTCATGAAGACCTGCCCATTTCCGCGATGCAGGCGGGGGCGGACATGGCGGCCACCAGCGTGCACAAGCTGGGCGGGTCGCTCACCCAGACCTCGATTCTGAACGTGCGGGAAGGACTGGTGGACGTCGACCGGGTGAAGACGGTGATGAGCATGCTGACCACCACCTCCACGTCGTACATTTTGCTGGCGTCGCTGGACATGGCCCGGCAGCATCTGGCCCTGAACGGACGGGCGATGATGGACGAGGCGATTCGGCTCGCCGACAAGGCGCGGAAGATGATCAACGAGATTCCCCGCATCTACTGCGTCGGCCGGGAAATTCTCGGCAAACCGGCGACGTTTGCGATGGACCCGACGAAGCTCCTGATCCACGTGCGGGATCTCGGCATCACCGGCTGGGAAGTGGAAAACTGGCTGCGGGACAAGTACAACATCGAAGTGGAATTGAGCGACCTGTACAACGTGCTCTGCCTCGTCACCCCCGGCGACACGGAAGAGTCGATTCAGACGCTCGTCAACGCGCTGCGCGAGCTGGCGGTGGAATTTGCCCACGTGCAGGCGGAGGAAAAGCCGGCGATTGTCCTGCCGAAGATTCCCGTGCTGTCCATGACGCCGCGCGACGCGTTTTACGCGGAGACGGAGGCGATCCCGCTGGCGGAAGCGGAGGGACGCGTCATCACCGAATTCATCATGGTCTACCCGCCGGGCATTCCGATTTTTCTCCCCGGTGAAGTGATTACGGCCGACAACATCGCCTACATTCAGGAAAACATTCGCGCCGGCCTCCCGGTACAGGGGCCGGAAGACGAGACGCTCCGGACCGTCAAGGTGGTCAAACAGCAGGCCGCCATCTCCGGCTGACGACAGCGACAGCCGCTGCCTCATCGCGAGGGCAGCGGCTTTTTTGCTGCCCGCTGTCCGTTTCCCGCCGGCACGCACCGATTCCGTACCGGCGCCGCGCAAAAAGGCAGGCCGGGAGGGAACCACGCCCTCGCAGCCTGCCTGTTTCGTTTGGGGGATTAGTTGTACACGCGGATGACGATGTCGTCCAGATCGGATTGATACAACAGGTCTAAAAACCGATCCGAGTCATTCAAAGCATCCACGAAATTGAGCGACACTTCGTTCTTCGTGCCGGCAAAGAAGACAAAATACACGTCTTCAAAGTCGTTGTCGCCAATAATATCGAGGAGCGAGTCGTCCTCCAGCACCTTGGCGAAATTGTACTCCCGGTAATCGCCCGGCTGTTCACCGCCGTTGTCGTCGTCATCGTCGTCCCGCGGATCGGTGACCGCGATCGTGTACACGGCCGGATTGCCGTCGCGGGTATCGATCCACACCACGCGGTTGCCGCTCAGGCGAACTTCATCCATTTCCGCATCATCGGACCAGTAGTACTTGCTGAACGATTCGTCTTCGATGTCGTACAATTCGTAGGTGAACTGCTCTTTGTTACGCGAACCGCGATTTTCCTTGAACAGGACCAGGTCGCGGGACGCTTGCGGTTCGATCTGATCCCCGTCCGTCCAGCGCAGGAGCACATCGGTCCGGTCCCGGTCAATGTCGTAATAGTACAAATCGTACGTTTTGGTTTTGGATGAATACTCGCTCCACACCACAACGTTGTCGCCAAGGCTGGCCCCTGTTATGTCAGCATCGGCGCGCACTTCCGTCTCGTCCTCTTCGTCCATGTCGTACAGGTAAATGGTGTCTTTTCCGGAGCGTTCCGTCACCCACATGACGAAGTTGTCGTAGATGTCAACCGCCTTGGGATCGCGTACCCTCGCGATATCCTCGGTTTTTTCCGTGGACAAATCGGTCACGTACAGATCCCGATCATCGTCGATCCACGCCAGCTTGCTGCCGTCCAGTTCGTACAGCGTGTCGGAAGGAACGGCCTTGGTGCTCGTCACCCTCTTCTGGGTACCGCGGCGGATGTCGTACGCGATCAACGCTTCGTCCTCTCCATCATACCAGACGACATAACGGTTGCTGACCAGAGGACGGCGCGGCTCCGAACCGGATTTGCTGATGACGGAACTGGTCTGCGTATGCAGATCGTGCAGGATCACATTGGACGTTTTCTTGATTTCACTGATGTAGACCACATAGCGGTCATCGCCGTCCGGCTGGCTCGGATCTCCGGACAAGCCGCCGATTGGCACCAATTCTTCATTGTCCAAGTCGTACAGATAGAGATGCACGTTCTTGTCGCCGTCTTGTTTCGCAAAGATCACGTAATCGCCGTAAATGCGCGGAGGTAGTTTGTCGTAGACCTCTTCGTCCAACTCCTCCGCATCGTCGTAGTCAATGTCGCCGATCAGCAGCGCACCGTCTTCCACAAACACGTATGTATCTTCGTACAGATGCGGGTATGCCTGCTTGTTGGAGTCTTCCGTCAGGCGCTTGTTTCTGTCGCGACCGATCACGTAGACGTAAAGGTCGTCGTACCTCTCGTCCTGGTAAACGATCTGGTCATCATAGATCGAAGGATTCGTCTGATGGCCGAGCGCGGTTACCGCCGCGCGTTCCCGCCCGCTCTTGATGTCGTAATAGTAAATGTCGACGTTGCCGTTCCGGCGGTCTTCCCACGCGACATAAGAGGTGCTTACCGTCGGTTTGCCGGCCTCGCCGCTGGTGGAGACACGGACTTCTTCCCCGGTATTGATATTGTAGAGGTAGATGTCGGATTTGCCGCCATGCTTACCGCTCCAGGCCACGTAGTTTCCGGATAGTTCAAGTTCCGCGGCTTCTGTCGTGCCGTCCGTAAGGCGCCTTTCCTTTTTCGTTCCGATGTCGTACAGGTAGACGTCCGAACCGCCGTGACGGGAATCGATCCAGGCCACGTATTTGCCGTCCACTCGCAGGTTGGTTTTGGCGGATTGCTTGTCCCCGATTTGGCTTTCTTTATGCTCATCGAGATCATACAGGGTGATGACTTTTTCCCCCTCTGCGATCCAGACGGCGTAATCCTTGGAAATGTCAAAACCGGCTTTGGAAATGACCGGATTGCTGGAGTCGATGCGGACTTCTTCACCGACGTAGTACGCAAATGCCGGAGTCCCGCTCCACAGGGTCGTGGCCAGCAGCGCTGCAGCCAACAAACCTCGGATGGGGGTTCTCTTCATGTAACGATTCCTCCTTTTGTGACGATTCTCATTCTTCATCAATTATCCGTCATATGGCAAAGGATGTCAAAAAAAATCAGGCGCTTTTGACAAGCGCCTGACGGACTATTTGCAGGTTACTCCTGTTCCTGTTTTTCACTGGGGCGGCAGTCGCAGCTGCAGACCCCGTAAAGCGTTTTCACTTGGTTGCTTTCAAAATGCTCGATGATCGTCCCACAGCTCTGACAAACAATCGTACCCATGTTCGCAATCCCTCCGCGTTCGTACTGCCAAAGCGCAGATCAGCCAAAAGTGACATCAAAATGTGATGGTACCTTTATATTAATATGACATACTAATGGGAGTCAATACGAAAAACACACACAAAATCACCCAATTAGTATGTCATATTAACGAACGCCCACCGTGTCCTTTCAGCCACTCCACCATCTGCCGCAGCACGTCCTCCCGCTCGGGTTCGTTCAGCACTTCGTGACGCAGTCCGGGAAAACGGACAAAGGTGACCTCCGCCGGCAAGCCGGCCGCAAACCGTTCCACTCCGTCCGGATCGACCAGTTGGTCATCCCCCGCCTGCAGCACCAGGACGGAAAGGTCAAGCTGCTCCCGCTCTTCCCAGGCGGCCCGCATGGCCCGGTGCAGCTCTTGGAACCAGCGGACACTCACTTTCGGGTAGTTGTACGGATCGCTCACGTATTCCGCCTGTACCTGCGGATCGCGGGAGACCATGTCCGCCGTGATCCCGTTTGCCATCACCAGCCTCGGCATGGCGCGGTCCAGCCATTGGGCCAGCCTGGCTTTCCACGCCGGCACGTCCACCTTCAACTGCAGGCAGGGAGAACTGAGCATCAACCCGGCCAGCCGGCGCCGCTTCTCATACCGCTGGACGAACCGCACCGCCACCAGGCCGCCCAGGCTGTGCCCCAGGAGGAAGACCGGCCGCTCGTCTCCTGCTGCCTGCAGCGCCCGCTCCGTCCAGGTTTCCACGGCGTCCAGATACTGCCCGAACGAATCGATGTGCCCCTTTTTTCCCGGCGAGCGTCCCCACCCGGGCAGATCTCCGCTGAACACATCCACGCCGTGCGCATTCAAAAAGGCGGCCACATGCCTGTAGCGGCCGTGATGCTCGCCGGTCCCGTGCACCAGCACGACCGTCGCGGACGGATCGGCGACCGTCCATGCATGGAAATAGCAGTCCATGCTCCTCCCTCCCCATTACAAAAACGGGCAGAAGGAATCCTTCTGCCCGGTGTCAGTACTGGTTATCATCCAACGGCATCGATGGCAAACACTCCTGGAAAAACTGGGAAAGCGTTTCTGCTTCATTCGCGCAGTCAATCCGGAAAATCTTTTTCAGGTACTCCGGATTGACCGCATCCTCCGAACTGAGAAGAGTGGATTGCCCCGTCTGCATACAGATGACCAGCGGCTTACCGTCAAACTTGTTGGTGAAGACGATCCCGAAGTCGTGTCGGGCACGTTCCGTGGCAAAACCGAAGAACCGTACCTGGGCAGTCTCCGCAACGTCGTACAAGTGGTCGAACCGTTCCATCAGCAATCCCTCCTCATGGCAATTGGTGTCCGAAAGCAAAATTGAGTAAATTTTCGGATTGTTTACCAGTATAACAAAAACAGCGGCAGATTTCCACCCCTGCCCTTTTGGCCGCCTTGTGGCCGCACAAAAGCGCGCATGGGCGATCTGCCGCCTTTGCTGCTCACCAATCCTGCAGCGATCCTAGCTGATCAGGTGGCGAAGGTTGGGCACGCGGTCCTCCCCTTCCTGAATCCAGCGAACTTTTTCCGCTCCGTGCAGCGATTGGGCGACAAACGACAAGCATTCAAAGAAAAGTTCCACGACGGCCGTACTGTACCGCTCCTCCAGCTTTTCCAGCGCATAGGTGAGCCGAAAAATCGCCGGTACGCTCCGCCTGCTCGCTTCGATCACTTCCCGTCCCTTCTGCGTCGGGTAGACGTGCACCACGCGCCCGTCCAGCTCCGACTTTTCGATCGAGACCATCCCTTTTTCCACCAGCTTTTTGATATGAATGACGATGGAAGACGGATGCCAAAAGGTCCATTCGGCAATCTGCGTCACGCGGACGCCTTCGTAGCAGTAAATGATCCAGAGAATGTTCAATTGCACGGACGAATCCAGCTCCGCCTCTTTGGCCGCCCGTTCCCAGTCTTCCTTGTTGACGACGTCAATGGCGCGCATGGTGTTTAACGCTTCGTAAACGTTTCGAATCGAAACCTCCTGCATCGGGTCCATTCCTCCACGATCCTTTATCATTGTTTCTCTTTCTTTATGAATGTGATATATATTTTACACTTTTCAGAAAAGACGTGCAATTATTTTCCTTTTGACTTGTCGCATTGCCAAAGAGTGGCAGGGAATGCTACACTAGTCGCAGGAGATTCCCGGGACTAGGAGTGACGGCAATCGTGAACCTGAAATCGGCCTACATCTATTTCGTGGAAGGCTCCACAGCCACGAAAGCGGACATCGACGACGTCAAAGCAAAGCTCGAGCGATACATCGACATGACGAGAAAAACGGGGGAACAACTGGGGTGGTCCTACGCGGACGCCGCCTTTCCGTACGTGATCGAGGAGCGGCCGGAAGGGGCGGGTTCCTGGATTCTGCTGAAGGGCAAGGATCCCACCCTCTACAAGGCCATCATCGTGGGTGTGGGCTCCCGGGAGGAGAACGGCCAGGAGCGGTTTTACATTCAGGTCTCCCTGCCGGAGTCGGCCACTCACGGCGACGTGAACAAGGCAAACGAATACTGCCGGTATTTGGCCCGCGAGTACAAGGCGGAGCTGCACCTGTTCAACAAGCGCATCCAGTACTTCCAGCCGCGCAAACCGTGAGCGTCTGGAAAACGGCAGCCGGTACGCACCGGCTGTTTTCTTTTTTCCAGGCTGTGCTTCTTTTCTCTGAGGAAAAGAAGCTTTTTGTCCCTGTTCGTCCCTCCTCCTGCCCGCCCGGAAGACAAAAAAAGGCTCTCCACTCGGGAGAGCCGTTTTTGCGCGTACGTTGATCAAATCGGTTGAGATCGGGACAGCGAATAAAATCTGCCATCAACCATTCGTATCCCCAGATCCACACAGTAGTGCAATCCCTGTGTGACGCCGTAGAGGATCCACTCCGATGAGCGGTGGTTAATGTCAAAGTCGGTGTAGAGGTCGGTGCCGTCGTTGCGGATCTCGTTGCGGTCTGTCACATCAAAGAGGCGGAGGACAAATGGCAGTTCGGCAAACGGGATGGCAAATTTCCGCTCCACCTCCCGTTCAAACTCCTTTGTCATGTGCCATTGGGCCAGGATCGATTGCTCGTCTTTCCAGGCAATCCGTATACTCGGGCCTTCTATGTCTGTGGATGACCGCGCGGGATTTGTCTCCATTCGCTCCCATCGTTCCTTTCTCTCATGTACTTGCATCAGGGTGACGCAAAACGTCATTTGCTACTCATTATACCATGACAACAAGCCATGTGGAAACGCGACCAAGCCAATTTTCTCATCCGGCTATCGTCCGACGGTAAAGCTGTTTTCGCCGACGGTGACGAACTCGTTGGACTTCTCCGGCTTCATCTGCAGCTGCACCTTGTACGTCCCGTACATTTCCAGCTTGGTGGAGACGAACGGTTCGGAGAAGTAGAAGCTGTTGGCGTTCAGCGTCGAGTACTTCCACTCCTTGCCGCGGTCCACCTCTTTGCCGTCCGGGCCGACCAGCACCAGGCGCAGTCTCAGGTCTCTTGTCACCGGCGCGTCATCCACCTCGACAAACACGTTAAACGTCCGCGGCACGTCCTTGTCGCTGTACCCTTTGATCGGGTTGCTGAAAATGATGTTCTTGTTGCGGGACTGCTGGATGCCCTCCAGCACCAGAATATTGACGTTCGGCTTGACGATCTCCAGTTTTCCGGAGCGTTGATCGTACTCGGCAAAGCCTCCCATCCGCTTGACCAGTTTCTGCATCGAAGCGGTCGTGGAAGCGGGCAAGCTGTCGACGATTCGCTCGCCGCCCAGATAGACTCGCATCGCGCCTTCGCCCAAGGCCGTGCTCCCTACGCCGGCGACCGTCAGCAACAACAGGGCAGACAACCATGCTTTCTTCATGTCGCAATCCTCCAGTATGTTTTGCGCGTCAGCGCTTGATTTCCCTTTTTTTCTTGCCATTAACTTATACGCCCAAGCCGGCAAATAGTTGTGGTCGCCCCGCAAACTTTTTTCACAATATCCACAATATCCACAGGCGCATCTCAAACTGGAGGAAGGACTTATCAACAGCCGTTTAATCCAGCGACAAGACGTACTCCACCAGCGCTTTCCGTTCCTGTTCGGTCAGCAAATGGGCGTTGCCGTGCTTGTGCTGCGGATTGCGCGTGGTCAGCACCTCTTCGATGGTGGCGGCGCTGCCGTCGTGCAGGTACGGCGCGGTCGCCCAGACGCCTCGCAGCGTCGGGGTATCAAACTCGCCCGGCTTGCGCGGATTTTGGAAATGGGCCCGGCCGTCGCCCTCTACCGCCCCTTTATCGGCCGGCGTGGCCGTGCCGACGTCGTGCAGAAAACGGCGGTTTTGCACGCTCAGCCTGCCGGCGGCGTCCACCGCCTGCGCGCTGTCGGTATAGTTCGGCAGGGCGTGACAGGTAATGCAGCCCGCCTTTCCCTTGAACAGCGCCTCTCCCTGTTGAGCCAGCGGCGTCAGCGATCCGTCCGGCTTCCGGTACGGACTTTTCGGCACCGGCAGCGAATCGGCGTAGTCCAGGTAGGCAAACATCTGGTCAAACATCTTTTGCACCTCGGGCGGCAGCGGTTTCGTCGGATCGAACTGGGTCATCCCGCCCATTTCGTTCTGCACCGTCAGCAGGTAGTCGGCAAAATCGTCACGGCTGCCATCCCAGGTCATCAGGCCCGTCTTGGTGGCGAGCACGTTGCTCGGCAGGTTGCGCGGCCCTTTGGGGGTCAGGAAGGTAAGCCCGTTGATCTCGCCGTCAAAGTGACAGGAGGCGCAGCTCATCCAGTTCTTGCCGGTGATCGGCGCGGCGAATCGGTCGCTGTTGGCGGAAAAGAACATCACTTTGCCGGCGCGAACGTCGGGGGGCAGCGGATCCTTGGCGATCAGGGGGAGCGGTTTTCCCGAGACGGCCGCTTTTTTGTACGAATCGGAGCCGCCGGTCTCGACGAAGACGAGGTCGTGGCTCATCGTGTTGTGGATGTACAGCTCGCTGCCGTCCGGGGAGATCACCATGCCGCGCGGGTTGGCCCCCGGCACGCGGCGCAGAAGCTGCGTCGCCCGTCCGCCGCGCCGGAGGTCGAAGGTCATCAGGTCCTCGCTTCCGCCCATGACCACAAACGCTTTGCTGCCGTCCGGCAGAAAGGCCACGTCGGCTGGGTTGGAGACAATCTCCGTCTCGTTTTTCACGTTGACGATGTTCATCTGCTTGAACAGGTGCTTCCGCTCCTCCACCCGCTCCTTCCGCGCCGTCGTGTCGATCACCGACACCGTCGGAAAGATGGTGGACTCAAACTGGATCGGCGTGTCTGTGTTGGTCAGGATATGGGGCAGCCACAGCTCTTTTCCGTCCGGGGAAAACGTCATGTTTTCCACCATGCCGGGCACCCCCTGGCTCACCTTTTGGTCGTGATTGGGCGGTTCCGGCGTCTCGGCCAGCGCCACCGTTTTTTTCACCTTCCAGGCGGCGGTGTCGATCACGCTCACATGACCGTTGAGGTAATGGCTGACGTACAGCTCCGAACCGTCCGCGTTCAGCGCCAGGCCGCGCGGTTCCCGCTCCACCGGGAGTTCGCGGACCACCCGGTTGGTGGACGTGTCGATCACGCTGATGACCCCTCCGCGGTACGAACTGACGTAGACCCATTTGCCGTCGGGACTGGTGACGACGGCAAACGGCTGATGGGCCACCGGAACGGAGGCGATCACCTGCCGTTTTTCCAGATCGACCACGTCCACCCGATCGTCGTGCATCGCCGTCACGTAGGCGCACCGGTCGTCAGGCGAGAGGGCGATGCTGCGCGGCTCCCGCCCGACCGGGATCTCCGCGGTCACGGCCCGTTTTTTCACGTCCACCAGCGTGATCGTCGGCACGTCGATGTTGGCCGTCACCACCGCTGTGCCGTCGCGGGTGATGGCGATCGGCCGGCTTTCCGCAGGGGCTTTTCTCGGTTCGCCGGCAGGTCCCCCGACCGCTTCGTCAGTCGGGCTGCAAGCGGAAAGGGCAAGGGCCGCAATCAGCCCCCACCCTATCCATGTGAACCGCTTATTCCGTTTGTTTTCCACGGCAGAACCCTCCTACGGCTTCTTCACCGTTACCGGCAGAAGCACGGGGGCGATGCCGTACGGGCCGTGTTTGCCCACGGCCGCCTGAATCTGCGGCACGGTGTCCTTGTCCGTATTGTCCGGCGAGTCGGACGTTTCCTTGTAGTAGTCACCCGTATCCCAGAATTCGCTCGCCTGCATCCCGCCCTCCAGCGTCGGGCCGTTGACCACTGTCTTGAAAAAGCGGGTGTACATGTCGGTCAGCTTACCCAGTTCGAGCGAGGGGTATTTTTCCTTGTCCGCGTCCGTGTTGACCAGGTTGAGCATGCCGAGGCGCAGCCCGGCGGAGACGGCGCCTGCCAGGTACGGATCGTAGGCGTAGTCGTTCTCCTTGCCGACTGCGTCGCGAAAAGCGGACGCCCCGTCGTCCCAGAACGTTTTCACCGTCTGGTCGAACAGCTTGCGGGCGGCATCCCGGTACTTCTCCTCCTTGGTCGCCAGAAACGCCGCCGTCAAACCGCGGATGGCCCCCAGTTGGGCCTTCAGCGTCTTGGCGTCGCCATCCCGGCCCGAGCCGATGCGGTAGCCGTTTGCCACCAGGCCGTCCTGTTCGTCCAAGAGCTTGGTGAGGATAAAGTCGGCCTGCGCCTTGATCATGCCCAGCGCCTTTTTCCCCTCCGGCGTACCCAAGCCTTGCGCCGCTTCACCGCTCGCGTATCCCAGCGGCATGCCGTCGACCGCCCGCTGGAACAGGCGCAGCGCCTCCAGGGCGTATCCGATCTGGAAGGTGTCGGCGTGATCGCCCTGCCCGTTCGCCTCCCCGGAGTGTTCGTCCACCAGCGTCTGCTCCCTGGCGTTCCAGTGCATCGCCTCCAGGTTGGCAAACAGGGTGTACAAAATGTCCCGGTTGAGCGAATACGGATCGTCCGCCTTCACGTCGTTTGCGATTTGATTGTCCAGGTTGGCCGCCGGCGCTTTCGGGAACGGGTCGCCGTCAAACACGGCCAGAAACGCCGGGTTTTGATTCCGGTTGGCGGGCCGCTGATCGGACGTGCCGAAAAATTCGGAAGCGGCCCACATCATCAGCCATTGGTCCTGCAGCAGGCTGCGTTTGTCGGTGACCTTCAGCTCCTTGACGCCGGGGAATTCCTTGCTGCCGTCTTCCGCCACCTGGATGGCGTGGGGAAGGTAGACAAGCCCCTTGGCCGGATCGTATTTCGTTCCCGGCGTGGCCCCCAGCTTGCCGCTGGCCGCATCCAGGAACAGCCGGTCGCGCATGAAGGCGAGCTTGTTCCAGACGCCCTCCGCGAGCAGCACCCCCTGCAAACCGTCCGCCGTGCTGACGCCAAGGCGGATATTGGGGTCCTTGTCCTGGTCGGGCGAGGCGGCCTCCAGCTCTTCGTCCTTGTCCACCGTGTGGAATCCGCCCAAAAAGTCACCCAGCCAAAGCGCCTGCTTCAGATAGGTCCCGCCGAGCGCGGACGGGGTCAGCACCCGCTCCATTCGGCCGCGGTCCCAGCGCAGCGTGGCGAAGTCCACCTGGTATTTGGGAATGTAGCGTCCGTCTTCCCCGTCGGCGAACTTGCTGGTGTCCACCTTGGTCACGTAGTGCGGATCGCCGGACGCGTATTCGACAAACGTGGGGAACATGTTTTGAAACAGCTCCTCCGGCGCGTAGCCGACCGCTTTGGCCAGCGCGAAATAGCGCTCCGCCAGCGCCTTGCGCGGGTCGTTGGCTCCGGCCCGCTTGACGTTGACGGGACCGTTGACGAGATGCAGGCCCAAGCCGGACTTTTCCACCACTTCGTACATCGCCTCTTCGGAATACTCGTAGGACTCGATTCCGGCGGTGTAGTCAAACGGGGTGGGGCTGTCCGGCTTGCCCGCATCCAGCAGGTCCAGGTCAAGCCCCAGCGACTCCGCGAGCGGTTCGCCCGACAGCTCAAACTCGGAATAGGCAAACATGTTGGCCGCCGTGTCAAAGCGGTAATCGGTCTTTTCCACGCGCAGACCCTGTGCTTTGGTGCCGGCCGCCTGGCCCGCGGGCTGCTGTGCGGACTGGTTGGTGCCTGACGGCGCCTCCGGGGTGCACCCTGCCAGCAAGGCGGTTGCCAGCAATACGGAAAACGGTTTTCTTGCCAAGGAAACTCCTCCTCCTGCCGTTGACGCATATAAGCGGATGATAATGAGAGTTATTATCAATGAAGATGATTCTCATTATACGCCCGGCAGTCATGCTTGTAAATGAGCAAAATGAAAAGCGACTCGATTGGAGTCGCTTTTCGATGAACGGATTTTCGCCCGCGTGTTTTCGCGCGCGTGTTATCGCAGCCAGGCCGAAACGATCACGGCAAGGACCAGCTGGTCCTGCTCAGATCAGCCATTCCTCCTGCCCGGACAGCCAGGTCAGATAGTCCGTCACCAGACTGATGGCGATGTCGATCGCCCGCTCGTCCGGTTCAATTTTCGCATGGTGCAGGCCGTAGGGCGTATTCACCCCGAGCCAGAACAAAAAGCCGGGGATTTCCGACAGGAAAAAGCCGAAGTCCTCCCCCGTCATCGCTTCGCTGCAGCGGATCGGCGTGATGTCCGGGCGCTTGGTGCCTACCCATTCCATGAACTGCTCGGTCAACGCCTCATGGTTGTACACTTGGCAGTACCCGCAGCCGTAATCGATGGTGGCCGTGCATTCGAATCCCGCTTCGACGCCTTTGACCAGCGCCTCGATGCGGCTTTTGACCCGGGCCATCGACTCCAGCGACAGCGTCCGGATCGTCCCCTCCAGCCGCGCCGTTTCCGCGATGATGTTCTGCTTGGTGCCCCCTTCGATCTTGCCCACTGTCACGACGGCCGCATCGAGCGGATCGATGTTGCGGGCCACGATCGACTGAAGCTGCGTCACCAGATGGCTGGCCGCCACCACCATGTCGTTTGCCTTGTGGGGAAAGGCCGCGTGCCCCCCTTTGCCGGTCAGCTCGATCATCAGCTCCGAGGTGTTGGCAAACAGGATGCCCGGCTTGGTGGCGATGTGCCCCACCGGGTACTCCGGCGCGATGTGCAGGGCAAAGATGCAGTCGGGCCGCCACTCGGCAAACGCCTCGCTCTCCATCATCGGCTTGGCGCCGCCCGGTCCTTCTTCGGCCGGCTGGAACACGAAGAGCAGATCGTCATCGACGGGATGGTGAACAAAATGGGTCAGAATGCCCAGCCCGATTGCCATGTGCATGTCGTGGCCGCAGGCGTGCATGTACCCCTCGTGCGTGGAGCGGAACGGATAGGTCGTCTCCTCCCGAATCGGCAGACCGTCCATGTCCGCCCGCCAGGCAATCGTCCGCTTGGGATGAAGCCCGCGCACCCTGACGAGGATGCCGGTGCGCCAGGTCTTGATCTGCAGGCGCTCCTGCGGCAGCCGCTCCAGATAGTCCAGCAGATAGCGCTGCGTTTTGTACTCCGCAAAACCGGGTTCGGGAATTTGATGCAGGTCGCGGCGAATCCGTACAAACGGGGAATCGGTCATCCCTCTACACTTCCTTTCCGGTGCCGAGCGCCGTCAGTTGGCGGGCAAACACATCCACAAACCGGTCCACATCCGCCCGCGTCAAGGTGAGCGGAGGCAGCAGGCGGACGATCGTCTTTTGCGTCACGTCGACGAGGATGCCCTCGGCCAGCAGGTTTTGCTGCAGCCGGGCCGCTTCTTCGGGCGTCGCGTGCAGCGGAATGCCCACCATCATGCCTTTGCCGCGCAGCGCCTGAAGCTGCTCCGGCAGGCGCTGTCTCAGCTCTTCCAGACGTCCCCACAGGTAGCCGATCACGTCGCTCACATGGGCGCGGAAGGCCGGGTCGAGCAATTCGTCCAGCACCGCGTTGCCCAGCGCGGCGGAGAGCGGCGAGGGCGCAAAGGTCGTGCCGTGATCCCCCGGCTTGAACAGATTCATCAGCCGTTGGCCGGCGATCACCCCGCCAAGCGGCAGGCCGCCGCCCACTCCTTTGGCAAACAGGATCAAATCGGGCGTCACCCCTGCGTGCTGATAGGCAAACAGACGGCCCGTACGGCCCATGCCGGTCTGGATTTCATCCATGGCAAACAGCACGCCCTCTTCCCGGCAGATCGCCTCCGCTTCCCGCAAATACGCTTCGGAGAGCGGCACCACGCCGCCGGAGCCGAGCACCGGCTCCATCAGGAGGGCCGCCGGCTTCTCGCTCCGGCAGACCGCGCGAAGCTGTTCCGCGTCTTCTGCATCCAGCTCGTAGACGGGAAAGTCGGGCTGGGGAAAATCCTGATAGACGTGGGGCTGCCGCGTCAGCCGCACCGCCCCCAGCGTGCGCCCATGGAAGCTGTTGCGCAGGACGGCGATCCCCGTCCGGCCGGCCCCCTCCGCTTTCGTCCATTTGTGGATCAGCTTGATCGCCGCTTCCGTCGCCTCCGCCCCGGAGTTGGAGAAAAAGACCTTGCCGGGGATGGTGTTGTCGATCAGCCGCTGCGCCAGCCGGATCGCCGGCGGGTTGAGAAAGACGTTGGAGATGTGCAGAAACCGCTCGCCCTGCTCCCGGAGCGCCTGGACAATCCGCGGATGGGAGTGGCCCAGCACGTTGACGGCCAATCCGGTAAACAGGTCCAGATACGCCCGGCCGTCGGTGTCGTACAGGTAATTGCCCTCTCCTTTGGCGATTGCGATCGGCAGCCGTTTGTACGTCGAGACAATGTACTGTTCGTCGAGCGAACGCCAGTCCGTAGCCATATTTTCACTCACGCTCCTACAGCTGCCGCAGCTCCTGCTTGATCTCCGTCTTGGAGCGTGTCTTTTCGTCGATCTGTTTGATGATGCGCGCCGGAGTGCCGGCCACGACCACGTTCGGCGGAACGTCCTCGATGACGACCGCGCCGGCGGCCACGACGGAACCTTTGCCGACGCGAACGCCTTCCAGAATCACCGCATTGGCGCCGACCACCACGTCGTCTTCAATCACGACAGGCTGCGCGGACGGCGGTTCGATTACGCCCGCGATCACCGCACCGGCGCCGATGTGGCAGTTTTTCCCGATGGTGCCGCGTCCGCCGACGACCACGTTCATGTCGATCATCGTGCCTTCGCCGATGACGGCGCCGATGTTGATCACCGCCCCCATCATGATCACGGCGTTGTTGCCGATGCTCACCTGGTCGCGGATGATCGCGCCCGGCTCGATGCGCGCCTGGATGCCTTTCGTGTCCAGCAGCGGAATGGCGGAGTTGCGGCGGTCACTTTCCACCACGTAATCGGCGATTTTGTCCTTATGCTGCTCCAGCACCGGCTCGATCTCCTTCCATTCGCCGAAGACCACGCCTGTGCCGTTGCTGATAAACGTTTTGGCGTTTGCGCCGAAATCGATGCCGTCCAGGTCTCCTTTCAGGTATACCTTCACCGGCGTTTTCTTTTCGCTTTTTTGGATAAACGAGATAATTTCATGTGCATCCATCATGTTCACTGTGAATCTCCTCCATGACACTGTATGTGGAAATGTAGAAAAAGCAATGAGAGCAGACGCTATCCTCATTGCTTTTTGATACCTGAAAGCAAACCGTAAATAGCGCTCCACGAAAGGCCGTGCCTTTCATGACAGGGCGACCGTTGTTCACGGGAACCCCAGCCCTCGCCGTCCGAGGGGTACGGCCAGAACTTCGGCGCCTTGGCCTTTCCGTCTTCCCACGCCCCCCGCGTTTTTCGGCAAGACGTACTCTTCCGCAGCGCACCTCTATTTGTTGATACGTTATGGAATTTCCTTTTACTCTATCAAAATCCTCCCCGGGTGGCAACCTCTGAATGGAAAGTCGCTGGCGTAGCGGAGCAGCGGTGCGCGCCCGCATCCATACGGTCCTGGCGCAATCTGCCGGGACCGTCTTTTCAGGCGGCCGCAAACGTGGTACACTGACGGTCCCCAGATTCCGTCCGGAGAAAAGGAGGACCGCTCCATGTCTTCGCTGGCACAAAGCGTGTACATCCGCCCCCTGACGGCGGAAGACGCGCCGGCCATGTTGGCGCTGCGCGTCCGCAATCAGGCGTTTTTTCAACCGTTTGAACCGATCCGCCCCGCGTCGTTTCTCACCCTGGAGGGACAGCGGGAGCAGTTGGCGGCTGCCGAGCGCGACTTCGCGGCGGGAACCGCCTACGCCTTTGGCGTTTTTCTGCGGGAGAACGACGAGCTGATCGGCCGCGTCAACCTTTCCAACGTCGTCCGGGGCGCCTGGCAAAACGCCACCATGGGCTATTATCTCGACCAGTCCCTTAGCGGCCGCGGCTGCATGACGCAGGCCGTCCGGCAGGCGCTGCGATTCGCGTTCGCGGAAGCCGGGCTGCACCGCGTACAGGCGGCGGTCATGCCTCGCAACGGGGCCTCCATCCGCGTGCTGGAAAAGACCGGTTTCCGCCGGGAAGGGCTGTCGCTTCGGTATCTGCAGATCAACGGCGTTTGGGAAGACCACCTGATCTTCGCGATCACGCGCGAGGAGTGGACTTAAATAGCCGAAATCACGCGGCCTGTCCTGTGCTGCTCAGGCAGCGGGGAAAGCCGGAGTGCGCGGGACATCCTGCCCGTCAGGCTCCGGCTTCCTCCTGCCGCAGCCGCTCCAGAATCCGCCGCTTGCGGTACAGCATCCGGCCCGTTTCCGCCACATCCTGCACGGTGGAGCGGTTCAGGTAAGCGCCAAACAGCATGCCCGCCACCGGCACCATCTGAAACAGCTTTTTCCAGCCGAAGTTTTCCGTGTACGTCACCACCACTTCCCGCCAGCCCTGCAGTTGGGCGATGACATCCCGCTGTCTTTCGGGCTCGTCAAAGCGGGAAAGCTCCTCCAGGATCGCCCGCTTGCCGACGATGTCGGAAGAGGCAAACTGCAGGCATTTGACGATGAACAGCCGCTCCCGCTTCTCCTCGGGGCGGTATCCGTAACAGAGCGCCATCTCCTGCAGCACCTTGAGCGAGGTGCCCAACAGCAGCGGGACGTCGATCGCCAGGGTGAACAGCCCGCCAAACCCCGTTGTCGCTCCCTGCACCGTGGCAAACGCGGCGCGGGATGCCACCATTTCCGCTGCCACCTTGTCCATGGTGACCAGCGGCAATCTCTTGACGTCCTCCTGCTTGGGCCGTCCCGTTCCCGGCTGGGCCTCCTGGAACCGCGCATACACCGACTCGTCGCTTACCAGATAGGTACCCCCCTGCTCCAGAAAGGCGGCCATTTCATCGACAGCCGTCCCCAGCTTCTCCCTGACGACGGCGGGCGTAACGCGGTCCAAAAGCACAAACGGCAGCCGGCCCAGCTTTTCCCAGAACCACAGGTCCTTCTGGTCCCGTTCCCACGCTTCCACTTCGTCCAACGCCCGCAAGAGCAACTCTCTCGTCTCCATTCCGACTCAACTCATCTCCTTTTGTCACGCGTCTGCCTCTCGCCGCCTGGCTGTGCGGCCGTTTTGCGCAGCCGGCAGCGGGTGCGCAGCATCGCCTTTGCATAGGCCTCCAGCTCCGCGAGGGAAGCAAATCCCTCAAAGACCTCACATCGTTCTACGATCCCCAGCTTGAGATGTTTCACCGCGCCGTCCTCCAACCGGAACCCCAGCTTTTCCAATACGCCGCGCTCTTCGTCCGTCACGATTCCTCTCTCCTTTCCCGCTATGGGGCGGATTTCCGCTCCTGCCTGCTGGCGGCCTGCGTCTGGCGCAAGCGGGCGATGCCCTCGCGGCACACGCCGTATTCGTACCAGGAGCATCCGGCGCACAGGAAGGCCAGATCGTCCGGTTCCACCAGGCGGCGGGTGCGCTCCACCAGTTCCGATTTGAGGTAGACCTCTCCCGCCGTCAATCCCAGATGGGCCAGAACGTTGCGGTCCAGCGTCTGCACGTGCTCTTCCGAATCGGGAGAAGCTTCGCACCGTTCCGCTCCCTTGTTGGGACACGCCTGGCACGTGTCGTCGAATCCCCGCACCACCCGAATGGGAAAATCCTGCCGGGGATCGCGGATCCGCTCGACGATTTCCCCCATTTTGGCGACAAACGCGGGGCTGTACCCCATCCCCTGAAACCCGTGAACGCACAGCAGATGATGGCCGCGCAGCACAATCGGTTCCATACGTTCCTCCTCCCTGCCGACACCCGGCATCTTTCCTTGGTTTTATCGTACTGCTTTCGCCATCCCTCCACAAGGCGGCCGCCGGGACAGGCATAATGCTCCCGCTGCTGGCAAACGCTAGGGACAGCCCAAGCGAAAGGAGGCAGGATCGATGGACAAGCGGACGGACGAGCGCAATCCGAAGCACGAACCGACCATCGCGCCCGGGATGGAGATGGACGAGCTGGAAGAAGAGGCGACGGAGGAAGAAATCGAAAACGGCGACTCCACCTCTGTAACCACGCTGTATCTTGACCGGATATAGCAGCATCAATAGGAAATAACTATAGACTTTATACTTTTTATAGATTTGACGAATAACCCCTCCACTGGTACAACGATACCAAGGAGGGATTTTCCATGCATGTAGAGAACCGCTGGAACGCACGGCTGTACGACGGCAAGATGGACTTTGTCTCCCGGTTTGGCAAAGGCGTGCTGGAATGGCTTCAGCCGCAGCCGGGGGAAACGATTCTCGACCTGGGCTGCGGAACGGGCGATCTCTGTGCCGAGATGGCCAAGGCCGGGGCTGTGCCGACGGGAATGGACCTGTCCGCCGACATGATTGACACGGCGCGGAGCAAATACCCCGCGCTGCGGTTTTTCGTCGCCAACGCCGAGACGTTCGTGACGGAGGAACCGTTTGACGCCGTCTTTTCCAACGCCGCCCTGCACTGGATGAAGCGGCCGGAAGCCGTCATCCGCCAGGTGTGGCTGGCGCTGAAGCCGGGCGGACGGTTCGTGGCCGAGTTCGGCGGAGCGGGCAACGTGGAACGGGTCGTCCAGGCCATCCGCGCCGTCCTGGCCGACAAGGGGCGCGATGCGGACAGCCGCAACCCCTGGTACTTCCCCGGCATCGGCGCCTACACCTCGCTTCTGGAACGGCAGGGCTTTGTCGTCAAACTGGCGCATCACTTCGAACGGCCCACACCGCTTCCGGACGGGGAACAGGGGCTGCGCCACTGGCTGGATGCGTTCTGCGGCCCGTTTTTTGCCGACATGCCGCCGCAGGAAAAGGACGAGACCTGCACGATGATCGCCGATCGGCTGCGGCCCGCCTTGTTCCGCGACGGCTCCTGGGTCTTGGACTACAGCCGGATCCGGGTCGCCGCCCTCAAGCCGCACGAGCAAAGGCCGCTCCCGTAAAGCGGATCGGCTGCGTACGGCTGCCAATCAAACAACCCGCCTGCTCTGCCGCAATGGCACAAGCAGGCGGGTTCCTTTTGAGCCGGGGACGTGCGGACACGGCCGTGCTACATGCCTTCGCCGCCGTTCATCATCAGCACTTCCTCGCCTTCCGCGATGCCGCTCTTGATTTCGATGAATTCCGACCCTTCGATGCCGATCTCCACTTCTTTGGGCGTCGGCTCCCCGGTTTTCGGATCCTTCACCATGACGGTTCCCTTGCCGTCCTCCAGCACGTCGACCGCCTGCAGCGGCAGCCGGAGCACGTTTTCCTTCTTCTCCACGTAAATGTCGCAGTCGCCGGTCATTCCGTGCTTCATCTCAGCCGCGTCGGTCAGCTCGATTTTCACCGCGAAGCGGACCGTCTTGTCCTCTTTCGTCCCCTCTTTGGGCACGTCCACCACCTTGCCGGTAAACGGCTTGTTGCCAAACGCCGTCACGTACACCTCGGCCGTCTGCCCCACCCGGATGGACGGAATGTCGATTTCATCCACAGCCGCCACAAAATACACGGCGCTGCTGTCCATGATGACCGCGGCCGGCTTGCCGGAGTCCGGCGTCTCGCCCGGTTTGACCTCCAGCTTGGTAATCACCCCGCTGATCGGCGCCGTCACCCGCTTTTTCGCGATCTCCCGCTTCTTCTGCTCCAGGGTCAAGAGCGACTCCTTCAAGGCCAGTTCCTTCTCCTTCAGGTCCAGTTCGGAGGCGGACATGTCCATTTTCGCCAGCAGTTGGCCTGCCTTGACCTCGTCGCCGTTTTCCACTTCCACCTTGCCGACCTTGCCGTGGGTGCCGGCCACGACCTCCACGACGTCCGGGTCTTCAAACGGCGTCGCCATCTGGCTGGCGAACAGAACGCCGTTCGGGTCGACGTACTGCACTTCTCCCAGGTCTCCCACGTACAGCGCTCCGGGCTTTTTCACCAGCACCTCCACGTCGTGGACCCCGCCGACGCCTTTTTCCTTCTTCCCGATCAGGTCGACCTTGGTAACCGTACCATCGAGAAAGATCATCGACGCGGAGATAAACACTTTCACCTTTTGTCCCACCTTGAAGTGCTCCGCTTCAAAGGCGGAAAACTTTCCGGTAATCTTCAGGTGATCGGTGTCGACCAGTTTGGCGACCACGGTCTCCGGTGTCACCGTATCCCCTTCCTTGACCAGCACTTCCTTCACCTTGCCGCCCATGGAAAAGGCAATCCTGTCCTTCCGGTTTTTCAAATCGTTCAGTTCCCTCTGGGCGCGGACAATGCTCAGCTCCTGCTTTTGCAGCTCCAGGGCGGCGTCCGTGCTGTCGATGGAGAACAGCGGATCCCCTTTGTTCACGCGCTGCCCCTCTTTCACAAAGACCTGCTCCACCTTGCCGGCCAGTTCCGGTTTTACCTCTTCGCGTGCCTTCGCTTCCACGGTCCCGGAGGCAAAGATGGTCTTTTTCACGTCCCCCCTGTCCACGACTGCGGTGGGAAAGGAGGGCGGCCCCTCCTGCGGCTGTTCGGCGGCGGCGTCTTTGGATCCGAGATAGTGATAGCCGGCGTATCCTCCTCCGCCCAACAGGACAACGACTGCCGAAAGAATGATCCACGTTTTCTTGTTCATACTCCCTATCCCCACATTCTTTATTCAGATCGAATGGCTTGCAGCGCGCTCAACCGGGAGGCGCGGATGGCCGGGAAAATGCCCGCCAGCAAACCGATGACAAACGAAAACCCGATGGCGAACAGCGACAGCCACGACGGGATGACGGCAAGGCGCAGCTTCTCCTCTCCCTCCGGTCCGCCGAAGCCGATGTTGAGACTGCTCATGATTCCACCCGCTTCCCCGAAGTAGTTGACCAGTTCCACCGCTCCCCAGGCGATGCCGAGGCCGGCCAGTCCGCCAATCAATCCGATGAAGCCCGATTCCATCAGGAACAGCCAGCGGATGTTGTACACGGTGGCGCCGATGACCTTCATGATGCCGATCTCCTTGGTCCGCTCCAGAATGGACATGATCATCGTGTTGACGATGCCGATCGTGGCGACCAGCAGCGAGACTGCGGCAATCCCGCCCAGCACGATCTGGATGACGAAGAAGAACTTGTTGATCTGCTCCAGTTCGCGGGCGGGCGACCAGACTTCAAACCCGCGTTCCTGCAGCGCCTTTACGACGCTCTCCACCTTCTCGCGCGACTCCACCTTCACCGTCATCTCGTCAAACTCAAAGCTGTCCTGCTGCGCAGTCTCGCGGGTGCGCCGGGTGCTGCCGCCGCCATCGCCGAACTCGTCACCCCGACTGCGGTTGAGCCAGTCGTTCATCTCTTTCACCAGGCCGAGCGGCGCATAGACGGCGTTTCCGTAGCGGCGGTTTTCCGACTGCCGCAGTTGGCCGACGACTCTCACGCGGACTTCCTTCTTTTCGAAGTGCGGCTCGTCGTCGATCCGGTACTCGCGCGTCAGCACGATCGTAGCCGTCTTGTCGACGAGATTGAACGATTGGGGGGCCTCCTCGCCCCTCCCGAAGCGAGGCGGCATCATCTCCGCTCCCCCGCCCCGGTTGGCGTCCGCGCTTCTCCGCCGCGCTTCCCGCCGTTCCTTTTCCACGTCCCGCAAATTGCCGGCAACGTGATAGGCCACGACGATTTCCTGCGGCGATCCGCTCAGGTAGCTGCCTTTTTCCACGTCATTCTTGCGGTAGGCGGCCGATTCGAGCGCGTCCACCCCGATCACCTCGATAAACCCTTCCCGCCTGCCCACTTTCAGCTTGGCTTCCCCTTGTATCCGCTTGATCGGCATGACCGCCGCCACCCCGGATATGCCCTTGATCTCCCGCACCGCGTCCATGTTCAGCTTTTTCCGCTGATCGTCCGGGATGGGCTCGTCCTTTTCGTAATCGAAAAAGGCCGGCTGCACGTCCAGCTCCGTCAGGTTGCCGAAGTTCTCCAGGCTCTTGACGGCGTTTTCCTTCAGTCCCAGACTGAGGGCGATCATCGCCACAATGGCGGCCGTCCCAATCATGACGCCCACGGAGGTGAGCGCCGTGCGCAGCTTCATGCGCCACAAGTTTCGCCAGACGATGCGAAACGAATCCAGTAGTTTCACAGTAGGTTCACCTCATACCCTCTCTCATGCCGGTTTCGTCCGTTTTTGCACGACCCGTCCGTCCTGCAGATAGATGACGCGGTCGGACTGTTCCGCCACTTCCTGTTCGTGGGTGACGATGATAAACGTCGTGCCGTTTTCGCGGTTCATCCGCCTCATCAGCTCCAGGATTTCCTGCTCGGTTTTGCTGTCCAGATTCCCGGTCGGTTCGTCGGCAAGCACAATGCTGGGCTGGTTGACCAGGGCGCGGGCGATGCTCACCCGCTGCTGCTGGCCGCCGCTCAGTTCGTTCGGCTTGTGATCCATCCGTCCTTCCAACCCGACCCGCTCCAGCATCTCCTTTGCTTTGGCCCGTCTGCTTTTTCGGCTTTCGCCGGCAAAAATCAGCGGCAGTTCCACGTTTTCCAGCGCGGTCAGGTTGGGCAGCAGGTTGTACGATTGAAAAATAAAGCCCATGCATCGCCGGCGAAACAGACACAGTTCGTTCTCGCTGAAGCGGGAGATTTCTTCCCCGTTGACGAAAATGCTCCCCTCGTCCGGTTTGGTCAAACCGGCCAGCAGGTTCAACAGCGTCGACTTGCCCGATCCTGACGATCCGCACAGGGCGACAAACTCCCCTTTGTCAACGTGCAGATTGATGTCGAACAGCACGGGAACCTTGATCTTGCCCGTCCCGTAGCTGTGATTGACGCCCGTCACCGTCAATTCGCCTGTTCCGTTGGCCATCTCGTTTTCCACCTCGTTTGTCGTTCCGTGTAAAATTGGCATCCTTTATCTATAGACGCAAAAACAGGAAAAACGTAACGAAGCGCTGGAAAAACTTTTCTTGTTCACGCAACAGCAACACTTTCTTCAAGAAAATGTAACACCCCGGTAACCTAATGCTTCCAGCGCGTTGATACAATAAAGGTGTGAACAAAAACGAGAGAGGGCAGATTGACGATGAGAATCTATCGGTTTTTGTTTGAAACGGCGTCACGTCAATGGATTGAAATCATCAAGGCACCCAGCATGTTTGAGGCAGCCAAAGAGGCCAAGCGCCTCGCCTCGAAGCGCGCCAAGGCCATGTCCACCCCGATCACCTTCTCGTTCCATCACATTGCATCTGTCTAATAGAGAAAACCTACATAGAAAACCGCCCAGGATCACGGAACGCTTCTCCCAGCCGGAGAGGCGTTTTTTCATCGGGCGAACGTATTGACACCGCTCTTGTTTTCCTCTTCAATTTAGGTAGAACGTAAACGAACCGCACCACCAGTTGCGGCTGCAAAGGGAGACATCTGCCATGACGATTCGCAAAGCGTTAACCATCGCGGGATCTGACACCAGCGGCGGCGCCGGCATCCAGGCCGACCTGAAGACGTTTCAGGAGCTGGGCGTCTACGGAATGACCGCCCTGACCGTGATTGTTGCCCAAGATCCGCACAATTCCTGGTTTCACGAGGTGTTTCCAATCGACCTCGGCACCCTGGAGAAGCAGTTGGAAACGGTCCTCTCCGGCATCGGCGTCGACGCCGTGAAAACCGGCATGCTGGGCACGACGGAGCTGATCGAGCTGGCGGCCAGGAAAATCGATCAATACCAATTGAAGAACGTCGTCGTCGACCCGGTGCTTGTCTGCAAGGGGGCGGACGAAGTGCTTCATCCGGAAGTGGCGGCCAGCCTGCGCGACGTCCTCGTTCCCCGGGCCACTGTCGTTACCCCCAACCTGTTTGAGGCCGGTCAGTTGAGCCAAATGGGGGCGCTGAAAACCGTCGACGACATGAAAGAAGCCGCCAAGCGCATTCACGACAAAGGGGCGGCCTACGTGCTGGTGAAAGGCGGCGGCAAGCTCGCGCACGAAAAAGCGATTGACGTCCTGTACGACGGCCACACGTTTGACATTCTGGAAGGCGAGCGGATCAACACCACCTACACGCACGGCGCCGGCTGCACCTACTCCGCCGCCATCTGTGCGGAGCTGGCCAAAGGCAAATCGGTGCGCGAGGCGGTAGCGGTAGCCAAGGCGTTCATCACCGAAGCGATCCGCCACTCCTTCCCGCTCAACCAATACGTCGGACCGACGCATCACGGCGCATACCGCAGCCTGCAAAATGCCTGACAGCAAAAAACTCCAATCCGTCCGCCAATCGGGACAGATTGGAGTTTTTTTGTTTTACGCTTCCTTTTTGATCGCCAGCTCCACCGGCCGCTGTGCGGGAACCGGCTTTTTCCGCATCGTGCTGACCGTGAACACGATCAGCGCGCTCCAGATCAGGCCGAAGCTGACCAGGTGGACGTTGGTAAACTTCTCGCCGAACAGGAAGACCGCCATGGACAGCGAGATTGACGGGGCCAGGTACTGGATAAATCCCACCGTGGACAGCGGCAGCAGCTTGGCGGCTTGGGCGAACCAGTAGAGCGGCAGGGCCGTCGCCACGCCGGACAGGGTCAACAGCGCAATCTGCCAGCCCGCCACGTGGGAAAGCGTATCCGTCCCGCTGACGTGCAGCGTCACCAGATACCCCAGCGCAAGCGGTGCCACCACCAGCGTTTCCCAGGCCAGACTGACGATCGCTTCCAGTTTGATCATCTTTTTGACCAGTCCGTAGCAGGCGAACGTCAACGCGAGGGAAATGGCGACCCACGGCACCCTGCCGTAATGCACCGTCATCACGGAGACGCCGGCCGCGGCCAGCGCGATGGCTGTCCACTGCCCCTTTCCCAGCCGCTCTTTGAGGAACAAGACGCCAAAGAGCACGTTCAGCAGCGGGTTGATGTAGTACCCGAGGCTGGTTTCCATCACGTTGCCGTTGTTGACCGCCCAGATGAAAATCAGCCAGTTGGCGCTGACAAACAGCGAACACAGGAAGAGCGCGCCCCTTTCCTTCGCCGTGGAAACGGCCTCCTTCATCTGCCGCCAGCGCTTCGTCACAAACAGCAGCAGGGCGACAAAAAAGACGGACCAGACGATCCGGTGGGCGAGAATTTCCCACGCGGCCATTTCCTGAAACACCTTCCAATAGAGCGGCAGCAATCCCCAGGCCAAATAGGCGGCCACCGCGTAGAAGACACCCTTCCTCATCTCTCCTGCCTCCATCATTCTCTCTTGTCATCTCTAGTGTAGCCGAAGCAGGCCGGAACAGCTATCTATTCACAAGCAGCATACCGGTCCCGGGCGTCACGGCCGGCACATGTTCGCGCGCTGCCAAGGCAGTTGTTTAGCATGGTAACGAATTATCACGGCAGCCAGATGAAGCGATACATAAACTTTTATTGTATCATTTCCGAATCTATTGTACAATAGGCTCACACTCTTATGTTTTGTCACAGGAAAGGAACGTTCGCTCATGACATACTGGCGATCCGTGCTGCTCGTCCTGGCCGGAGCGTGCAGCTACGGCGTGCTCTCCGTCATCATGAAATTCGCCTTTCACGCCGGTTTTACCCCATACGAATTAAGCGGCGGGCAGCTCGTGTTCGGCGCGCTGATCATGTCCGTCGTCGCGCTGTTCTTGTCCAGGGAGCGGTTTCGACTGCTCCACCTGCTGATCCTGCTGCCGTCCAGCCTGATGATGGCGGGCACCAGCCTGTTTTATCACCGGGCGGTCAGCGACATCCCGGCCTCGCTCGCCATCGTGCTGCTCTTCCAGTTTACCTGGATCGGCGTGCTGATCGAGTCGATCGCCGACCGCAAATGGCCCGGACCGGAAAAATGGGTCTCGCTGGTCCTCCTCGGCATCGGCACCGTGCTCGCCAGCGGCCTGGCGGAAACCGGCCTGAAGGACGTCAGCTTCACCGGCCTGATCTATGGCCTGCTGTCCGGCTTTACGTTTGCCATGGTGATCTTTCTCAGCGGACGGCTGGCGCCGGACATGAATCCGTACCTGCGCAGCGCCGTCTCCATCGGCCTGGCCGCGCTGATCCTGTCGCTGGCCTACCCGCCGACCTTCCTCATCAACGGCAGACTGTGGGACGGGCTCCTGCCGTACGCCCTGCTGGTGGCCTGCTTCGGCTCGGCCATCCCGATTCTCTGTCTGTCGATCGGCGTTCCGCGCATCGGCAACGGACTGGCGACCATTCTCAGCGCCGCCGAACTGCCGACGGTCGTGCTGCTCTCCAGTCTGGTGCTGCGCGAACAGGTCAGCCTCAGCCAGTGGGGCGGCGTCCTGATGATTCTGGCCGCCATCGCCGTGCCGCAGATCAAGTGGAACCGGCTGTTCGCCCCCGCCCGGCAGCCGCACCGGCACGGGATGTAACGGAAGCCGCCGGGTACGGGTAGGCGCTGCACGGTTCAGCGCTTCTGCATCCTACGCCATGCGGGCGTGCCGACCGGATACAGGGTTGGCACGCCCGCTTTCTTTGCGTTCTCCGCTCCCAATCCGTTTTGCCGCCCCGACAGGAAACGGCGAAACCGCCGCGAATTGAATCATCACAAAATTTCGAAAGTGAAGGGGACGCCTGACCATGGAAAAGCGGCATAACGTTTTGTTCACGCAACTGCTCGATTACCGGCAAGCGACACTCGATTCCGTCTTACACCTCACGGAGGAACAGGCGGATGTCATTCCCGCCGGTTTTTCCAACAACATTCGCTGGCATCTGGGCCATATCTACCTTGACCAGTATCTGTGGATCATCCATTTGACCAAGGAAGAGATCCCTCTGCCCGAGGGCTTTCGCGAGTGGTTCAACTACGGCACGAAACCGGCGGACTGGCGTGCGACTCCGCCTTCGCTGGATACGCTGCGGCAGCTTCTGCAGGAACAGCCGCGCTTCATCCGGGAGACGTACGGCCACCGGCTGGAAGAAGAGTTTCCCGCCACGGAGTCGGGCATGCACACGATCGCCCAGGTTTTGGTGCGAACCATTTTTCACGAGGGGCTGCATCTCGCGGCGATCAACGACATCAAGCGCTTTATCTAGTACAGCAGCCGACTCAAACCAAAAAGCCCGGCGCCTGCAGCGATTTGCTGCACTCACCGGGCTGTGCTTGCTGATAATAGATGGTGCGGTCGGCGAGACTCGAACTCGCACGGGTCGCCCCGCCACCCCCTCAAGATGGTGTGTCTGCCAATTCCACCACGACCGCATGTGTCTGGGTTGGGGACTTCCCTTGGTGAACATGAAAATGGGGCGATCGATGGGAATCGAACCCACGAATGCCGGAGCCACAATCCGGTGCGTTAACCACTTCGCCACGATCGCCATGAACATATGGTAGCGGTGGAGGGGCTTGAACCCCCGACCTTTCGGGTATGAACCGAACGCTCTAGCCAGCTGAGCTACACCGCCAGAAATATATGGAGCGGGTGATGGGAATCGAACCCACGCGACCAGCTTGGAAGGCTGGGGTTCTACCATTGAACTACACCCGCACGCGATAATCGGTCAGCGCAGAAGATCGGATGCCGCTCTGCGCCGCCCGTTGCTGATGAGAAAAAGAATGGTCGGGAAGACAGGATTTGAACCTGCGACCTCTTGGTCCCGAACCAAGCGCTCTACCAAGCTGAGCCACTTCCCGACGTGGAGGTGAGACGCGGGCTGCGCCAACTTCCCACCTCTTGCGTATGGCGTGCCCTGAGAGATTCGAACTCCCGACCTTTTGATTCGTAGTCAAACGCTCTATCCAGCTGAGCTAAGGGCACAAAACATGTAAGGGTGTTGAACTGGAGCGGACGACGGGGCTCGAACCCGCGGCCTTCGCCTTGGCAAGGCGACGCTCTACCAGCTGAGCTACGTCCGCACGTGACGGAACCGCTCGAAAAAAGCGCATTTCCTGAAGCTTGGACATTGGGTATGGTGCGGTCGAGAGGACTTGAACCTCCACGGTGTTGCCACCACTAGAACCTGAATCTAGCGCGTCTGCCAATTCCGCCACGACCGCATATGCCGTTGTCCCATAAAGGTGGTGGAGGCTGACGGGATCGAACCGCCGACCCTCTGCTTGTAAGGCAGATGCTCTCCCAGCTGAGCTAAGCCTCCGCTCCGTCCCGCAAAGTGAAACGGAGGCTTCTCAGCAGATCCGAGTGCTTTGCGGGGGGTCCCCCGGACAGGGGCCAGGGGCTTTTCCTATGGTGACCCGTAGGGGATTCGAACCCCTGAATGACAGCGTGAAAGGCTGCTGTGTTAAACCACTTCACCAACGGGCCAGGTGTTTGATGGCGGATGGAGTGGGATTTGAACCCACGAGACGAGTTATCCCCGTCTACACGATTTCCAATCGTGCTCCTTCGGCCTCTCGGACATCCATCCAGATCGTTTTTGCCGTTCTCTCATCGGCAAGAATTAATCTATCACATCTCCAAAGCTTTTTCAAGTGGTATTTTAAATTTTTTTTCTGGTTAAAAGAGAAGATGTTGGCCGTGCGCTTGTTTCATTGTACCGGTTCCGCTTTCGGAAGGCAACGAAAAGGCCCCTTGTTCACAAGGGGCCCTTTTCGCGCAGCAGCGGGACGGCAGTCAGGCCGCCGCTCGGTCGATTCTCCTTTCGCCCCGGTTTACACGCGGTCGATCGCTCCGTACCTGTG
This sequence comes from Brevibacillus thermoruber 423, assembly GCF_000454065.1. Classification (GTDB taxonomy): domain Bacteria; phylum Bacillota; class Bacilli; order Brevibacillales; family Brevibacillaceae; genus Brevibacillus; species Brevibacillus thermoruber. The sequence continues at coordinate 149,958 of NZ_KE695652.1, read as the reverse complement.
GACATCGTCCGCAGAAATCCGCGCCAGTTGATTCAAAAACTCGATTTGAAAACGTCCCGGCCCCTCCGCTCCTCTCCCGGCAGCAGCCAGTTCCGCCGCCACGCCATAGCTGACGAGAGCGGACGCCCCCGCCAGCAGCACGTCTTTCTCCACCGCGGCAAACGCGCCCAGAACGGACGTGAGCAGACAACCCGTTCCCGTTACTTTGGTCAGGATGGGATGGCCGTTGCGGATGAGGTAGGTGGTGCGGCCGTCCGTGATGACATCCTCTTTCCCCGTGATTACGACGGTCGTGCCCAACAGCTTCGCCGCCGATTGCGCGAGCGAGACGGCATCGCCGCTCCCTTCGCCCGCATCGACGCCTTTGATCGTCCAGTTCTCGCCGATCACATGAGCGATTTCCGCAGCATTGCCGCGAATGACGGACACCCGGACCTCCCGCATGATCGTTTGGGCCGTTTTCGTCCGATACGGTGTCGCCCCCGCTCCCACCGGGTCGAAAATGACCGGCACGCCGTGCTGATTGGCCGACCGGCCCGCGATCAGCATGGCCTCCACCTCCGCCTCATTCAGCGTGCCGATGTTCAGCACCAGCGCGCCGGCGATCCTGGCCATGTCCGCCACCTCTTCCTTGGCGTACGCCATGACAGGCGAAGCGCCCAGGGCCAACAGGCCGTTGGCGGTAAAGTTGGTGACGACGACGTTGGTGATGTTGTGGACAAGGGGATTGGCCTCACGCACCTTCTCCAGCGTGTTCCCGATGTCTCGAAGCAATGTCATGAAAAGCGCCTCCTGATCCTTTGGTGGTTTGTCCCCTCATTATCTCACAAGATCGAGGCTGGAGACAGACAAGTACGTACACAAGCGGCCCTTTTGCCGCAAAAAAACCCCTCCCGGCAAACAGCCGTACGCGCTGTTTTTCCGGGAGGGGTTCGCGTTGGATGGACCGGCCGGCGATTCACTCATCCGGTCTGAAGCCGGTCCGGCATCAATGGTGTGGCAGGGTGAGCGAGCGCGGAATGCTTTCCGTTTCGGATTCGGCGCGATCGTGTGCCCGCCCGCCTGCGGCTGCGGTCCAGTTGATCACCCGGCTGGCAATCGCCACCGCCAGGATCGTGTAAAGCGTTTCGCGGAGCGGCAGGTACAACAGCGACAGGCTGAGGACCAGCGCGTCCAGCAGGAGAAAGACCGTCCCGATCGACAGACCGGTGTGACGGCTGAGCAGCACGGCCAGGATGTCGTCCCCGCCGGTGGCGCCGCCGTATCGCAGCACGATCCCCGCCCCCCATCCGGTCAGCAGGCCGGACAGCAGGGCGGCCAGCGGCATGAAGCCGCTCAGATCGATGTGCAGCGGCGAGAACCGCTCAAACAAATCGTAAAAGCCGGAAAAGGCGAAAGAAGCGATCATCGTGTTGGCCAGAAACTGGCGTCCCTTCACGTGAAAGGCGACGAGAAACAGCGGAATGTCGAGCGCCAGCGTCATGATCGCCGGCGACAGGTCAAACGCGTACTTGGCCAGCAGGGCCAACCCGACAAACCCGCCCTCCGACAAGTGGTTCTGAGCATTGATGTGGTAATACGCAAAAGCCAAAACAAACGCGCCGAACACAATCCAACACAATTGTCGAACGTACGCAACTGCTCTCCTCATCTGGGATTCCTCGCATCGTACACCGTTTTGGCGCGGGCGCCCTTCCGGCTACGGAGGAACTCCGGACGATTCGATCTCGTTTCATATCCACAATCTCGCTTTCGTAGCAGGTTGGGTCGCCCGAGAGACGATCAACGGCTACGTCGCTAGATGTAGGAGAGGTCATAACGTTTCCAGACGGTCTTGTACGGACCCATCGGTATCAAGATCCTTTCCTGTTTCATGGCTCTATTTTACCATATACAGGGTGTGTTGACGAACGTGCGTACGGCGCAAAAGCCGGCGCCTCCCGGAAAAATCGCGCCTTTCCCGCGTTTGGGTCTGCCTGCTTCACTGATCCCGGCTCCTAGCTCCCTGTATCTTGCGTTTTCGCCGGTCTGTACGCACCTGTTTTCATGGCGGCTCCCCGCGGACGGTTTTTACGGCCAGGGGCGCAAATCAGGAAAAAATGCCCTACTGCAATCGGCAAATGCCTCCTATAATGGTGTCCAACAACGATTGATACCGACATCCAGAGGAGACACGAATGAAACCACGACAGATCAAGACAATTCTCACATTGGCCCTGCTGCTCGGCGCCGCCTCCCTCCCTGCGGAGCCGGCGCAGGCGGGCGGCATCCAAAACGCAAAGGTAGCGGCCACCTCGCTGAACGTCCGCAGCGAGCCGAGCATGGACGCACCGATTGTCGGCTCCCTGCCCTACGGCACCATCGTATCCATTTCCCAGGAATCCTACGGGTGGGCCAAAATCAGTACCGGCCGGACCAGCGGCTGGGTGGCCGGCTATTATCTGAAAAAAGGGGACGAGCCCGGGACGAAGGGAACAGCCGGCAGCGTTCGTCCCGCCCAGCCGGCTTCCGTTTCCAAACGCGGCACGGTCCTGGCCGACGCCCTGCGCCTGCGCAAGGGACCGGGGGTGGAACACCCGATTCTGCAGGTGCTGCCCCAGGGAACCGCGCTGGAGATTACCGGCCAGCAGCAGGACTGGCTGCGCGTCCGGACACCGGCCGGGGCAACCGGTTGGGTGTTGGGGAGCTATGTCGGGACGGGGACCAACGCCCCCCGAACGGAACAGAACAGCAGCGCGCAGGCAATCGGCGCAAACGTGAACCGGACGCCGGGTTTGAAAGGTAAGGTCATCGTCATCGACCCCGGGCACGGCGGCATCGACGCCGGCGCCCTCGGGACAAAATACGGCACCCAGGAAAAGACGGTCAATCTCCAAACCGCCCGTTACGTGGCGGACAAGCTGCGCCAGCTCGGGGCCCGCGTGACCATGACCCGCACCGGGGACGGGGACAGCCCCGCTCTATTCCAACGGGTGGCTCTGAGCGAAACCCTGGGAGCCGATGCGTTTATCAGCATCCACTACAATTCGTCGCCCAAACCGGCAAGCGGGACGTTGACGTTTTTCTACCAGGAAAAGAAAGATTTGCCCCTGGCTCAGGCGATTGAAGCCCGCCTCCGGGATCTGTACGGCATGAAGAGCAACGGCCTTTCCTTTGGGGATTATCACGTCCTGCGGGAAAACGACCGGCCGGCCGTTCTGGTGGAACTGGGATTTCTGACCAATCCGAGGGACGAGGCGATAATCCGGACGGCGGATTATCAGCGGCGGGCGGCGGAGGCGATCGTCGCGGGGTTGAAGGATTATTTTGGCGGATAAGGAGAAAGACACTTTTCGTACAGCTTGGGAGCGGTGAGGACCGCCCCTTGATCGAAAGCGTTGTCTCCGGGGTACGGCAGCAGTCTCTCTTGGAATAGACACTGGCCCCCCTGATGGAAAGGTAGGGGGGCGTTTTTCCGGCTATGAAATGGGATTTTTTCAATGCCCGGGGTCATACACATTCATTACCACTTGCTTGGAATCAGACGTATCCATTGTTTTATCGGGAATATTTACAGCGAAAACCATAACGAAGGACATGATCATCATCCATATTGTTTTTTTCATTGGATTACACCTCACAATTGTTTTTGTATATCATAACTTCATCATATACCTCTTTTATCCGTTGAATCGATTTCAAATCGATCCCTTTCTTATGCAGAGTGAAATATGAGAGCAGATCACTCATGGATGCGGTAATTTCTTCATAGGCCCTGATCTTACCATAAGAGCGGATGCTATTGAGATAGCTTGTCAACCCCTCGTCAAACTTGCCTGCTCTAAATTGATACGTCCCTTTATATTTATAGTACTCCCCTAGTGACGCATGTTTATATGGAGTGTTCACATGAAAAGGTAGAAATTGATCCTCTGCCTCAATAAGTTCAGTAATTGACGTGAAGTCGTCCATTTTTAAATAAATTTCTAACAATTCATTTATAACATGGATTCGCGCAGGTTTGCTTATTTCCTCCAGGCATTTTTTTAACATGGGAATCGCTTGATCATATTCGCCTTTTTTTGCTTTCACAATGGCACGAGTAAATTTGGCTGATTCCTCCACAAAATCATAACCAAACGATTCATAGTCGGGTAAGAGACTTTCTATGGGATCATAGTTGCCTGTCAACAGATACGAGTTTATCATTGCAAGAAATGCTCTAGCCGTTAGTTCGGTTTCAGCCGTTTCCAACGCAAGGCCCGCTTTACAGAACTCAATACATTGCTTGTATCGTTTGGTGTTATGGGCATGGAGCGCCATTCTAAAATAAAAGACAATCTGTTCTTCACGTGACAGAAAACCTGCATAATGAATAATCTCCTCACCAATTCTGAATGATTCTTCCAGGCGCTTCAAGTCAAGCCTTTCAATCAGATATTGTTGCAGCAACCCTTTTGCAATGTATGGAGGTACCCCTCGTTCTCTCGCGTATGTAACGATGAGGTTGTACAGAGAAGCCTGGCTTCGGTATTCGTTACAGCTCCTGTGAAGGTATACAGTCGTTCTAACGAGGTATAGGTATCCTCGCGCGGCGATTCGAGAAACTTTAACGCGACTTTTGAAGCCAACGGTATGTCAGAAAACTCAATCGCTTCCGAGATCAGCTCAAGCAGTACGTCCGGCCGCTGCTCCACATCCATGTAGCATTCCAAGAGTTGTTCGTAAGGAATGTCCAGGATACTGGCTATGGCTTTGATCGTCTTCCATTCCGGGCGTTTTGTATCTCCGTTTTCAATCTTGGAGATAACTGCTTTATGAATGCCTGCCAGGTTTGCCAACTGTGTGATGGTTAGGTTCGCCCGCTCTCTGTATTTCCGAATGAGTTCACCGATGGTAGTGTACAGTAGTACGTTTCCACTTCCTCCCATAACAACTACCTCCCTGCAAATTCCATTATTTACTTCTTTTTCCTTTTATCTACCATAGCACACCGCTTTATTTTTGTTAATATTTTTTAATTTTATGCTATTACGGTGAACTTGTCTCAATGGTCTGCCAGGAGAAACTCCATTTCATTCGCAAAAGAAAAAGGCAGCCGTCCCCATCGAAAGGGGGTGTTGGCTGCCCTTCTACTCTTGCATCACAATATATTCTATTACTGGCCACGATGCCACCAAGAGAAGCACGGCGGCGCTCACTCGCCCCGCTTCCTACCACTCCATCGGCAATCCCACATAGTTCTCGGCCAGACTGGTCGCGGCGGCGCGCGAGGACGTCACATATTCCAGTTCGGCCAGTTGAAGTTGGCGTTCTAGCGGCGTGTGGTCATGGTGGCGATGCAGCATCGATGTCATGTACCAGGAGAAGCGCTCAGCCTTCCAGACCCGGCGCAGACATGTCTCCGAATACCTCTCCAGCCATTCGGTTTTGCCGGACTTGTAGAAGGCATCCAGAGCGCGGGCCAGAACCTGGACATCGGCAACGGCCAGATTCAGCCCCTTGGCGCCGGTCGGCGGGACGATGTGAGCAGCGTCGCCGGCGAGGAAAAGCCTGCCGTACTGCATCGGCTCGCAGACAAAACTGCGCATGGCGACAATGTTCTTCTGGATAATCGGCCCCTCGATCAGTGTCCAGCCATCCCGGGTGGAAAGCCGTTCGTGAAGTTCAAACCAGATCCTGTCATCGGACCAGTTGGCGATATCATCCTGCGGATCGACCTGAAGGTACATGCGCTGAATTTCCGGGGATCGCGTGCTGACCAGCGCAAAGCCGCGCTCGTGATTGGCGTAGATCAGTTCCGGGGATGACGGCGGCGCTTCGATCAGGATGCCGAGCCAGCCGAACGGATACCGTTTTTGGTATTCCTTGCGAACGCGGCCCGGGATTGAAGGGCGGCTGGGCCCATGAAACCCGTCGCAGCCGGCGATAAAATCGCAGCGCAATTCCTGACATTCTCCATTCTTGTTTGTGCGAAAACGGATCTTCGGTGACGAGGTATCGAGATCGTGCAGGCTTACCTCCCCCACGTGAAACACGATCTCACCGCCCGCTTTCAGCCGGGCCTCGATCAAATCCTTGATCACCTCATGCTGGGCATAGACCGTGACACGTTTTCCCTCGGTAAGCTCGTGGACGTCGATCCGGTGACCCCTGCCGTTGAAGCGCAGTTCGATCCCGTGGTGGAAATGCCCTTCCCGCATCATCCGCCCGCCGACCCCCGTCTCGTTCATCAGGTCCACGGTCCCTTGTTCCAGTACGCCCGCCCGGATCGTTCCCTCAATCTCTTCACGCGTCCGGCTCTCGATGATGATTGACTCAATGCCCCGCAGATGCAGAAGGTGCGAGAGCATCAGTCCCGCCGGACCGGCTCCGATGATTCCCACTTGTGTGCGCATCGTTACATCCTCCCCTACACGCCCAGATACTGATGCTGGATGTCCTGGTTGGCGAGCAGCTCTTGCGGCGAGCCCTGCCACACCACTTGCCCTTTGTTCATCACCAGCACCTCGTCAGCCACGCTGCATGCCAAATAGAGGTTTTGTTCCACCAACAGGATGGAAAGCCCGGTTTTCTTCAATCTGTCGATGATCTCCCCCACCTGCTCGATGATGACCGGCGCCAAGCCTTCCGACGGTTCGTCCATGAGGAGAAACCGGGGATTCGTCATTAACGCCCGGCCGATCGCCAGCATCTGCTGCTGGCCGCCCGACAGTTGGGTGCCCCTATTGTGTTCCCGTTCCTTGAGGATTGGAAACAAGTCGTACACCGCCTCCAAGTCCCAGCGCTTCCGTCCCGCCTCCGTGTCGCCGCTGTCTCTGGCGGACACCGTCAGGTTTTCCCGTATGGTGAGCGACGGGAAGATACGTCTGCCCTGCGGAACCAACCCGATGCCGAGGCGGGCGATGTGATGAGGCGGCAAGCCGGAAATCGATTTGTCCCTGTACGCAATCGTCCCCTGCCTGGGAGGCGTCAACCCGGCGATGGAATGAATCGTCGTCGTTTTTCCGGCTCCGTTTCTGCCGAGCAGGGCGACGCACGTTCCTGTGGGCACTTCAAAAGAGAGCCCCTGCAGAATATGGCTGTTTCCGTAGTAGGTATGAACCCGGTCAAGCTTCAGCATACAGCGGCGCACCTCCCCCGAAGTAGATCTCTTTCACCCGCTCGTCTCCGCGGATCTCCTCCGGGGCGCCGCTCAGGAATACTTCACCGTGGTGCAGCACCGTGATCCGGTCCGCGATGGAAAAGACCACATCCATGTCGTGTTCAATCACCAAGAGGGTAATGGAACGCGGCATGCTTTGCATCAGCCTGGTGGTTTGAGCGGTTTCCGCCGGCGACATGCCCGACGTCGGTTCGTCCAGAAGCAGCAGGCGCGGTTTGGAGGCGAGGGCGAGCAGCAGTTCCAGGAGCCGCTGTTCCCCGTACGAAAGCTGGTTCACGACGCAGGCCCGCCGTTCCCACAGGTCCCACTGCTTCAGCAGTTGTTCCGCTTCCTCCAGCAAGTCCGTATATTTATAGAAGGGTTTAAAAAAATGGAAACGGTACGGCTTGCATGCGGCAATTGCCAGATGCAGGTTTTCTTCGACGGTCAAGTTGTCGAACAGATTGTTTTTCTGAAACGTTCTCGCCATCCCGACGCGTACGGCCGTATAGGGAGGAAGGCCGCTGATTTGCCTGCCGTTTACCGTGACAACCCCTTCATCGATCGGCAGCGTGCCCGTCATGCAGTGAAACAGCGTCGTTTTTCCGGCGCCATTGGGCCCGATCAGCACATGCCGCTCCCCGGCCTGTACGTCCAGCGAAACATTCTTCAATACCTGCAAGCCGTTATACGATTTGTGCACCCGTTCAACCTTTAAGAGACTCAAAGCCGCTTCCCTCCTTCGGCAGCACACTCTTTTCCCGGCCGGTACGCCGCTTCGATTGGAGATGGCTCCACACAAGCGATGCGAGGTGAATCACCCCGCCTCGCCCGTACAGGACCAGGCAGACAAACAGCAGCCCCATGATGATCGGCCAGCGTTCCGTGTACGAGCTGATGTAGTTTTGCAGGATGACAAAAAAGCCGGCGCCGATGGCCGGTCCGAGTAACGTACCGACGCCGCCGACGATCACCATGATCAGGGCCTGACCGGAGAACATCCAATGCAGAAGGTCGGGCGAAATGTACTGGTTGAAGTAGGCGTAAAGAGCTCCCGCAAATCCGGCCATCATGCCGGACAGCGAATAGACGGTCAGCTTGTACAGGTGCGTGTTGTATCCGAGCGCCGTCATCCGCGATTCGTTTTCCTTTATCCCTCTCACGCCCTTCCCCAGCGGGGACGACAGAAACACGCGAAGCAGATAGTAACACGCCAAAAAGGCAGCGGCGGCTACATAATAAAATGCCAACCGGCTCTCGATGGCCCCGAAGCCCAGGTTAAAGCTCTCGGATACCGCCTTGCCGTCCGCTCCCCCGGTTACGCCCTCCATTTTGTAGGCGATCGCGTACAGCATTTGGCCGAACGCCAACGTGATCATTAAGAAATAGGCGCCTGACGAGCGGATAAACATGAGACCGGACAGAAACGCGACGATTCCCGCTGTCACCACCGCCGCGATGAGCAGCAGCCAGGTATTGTCCACATGCTCGCTGATCAACGCCACGGTATAGGCGCCGATTCCAAAAAAAGCCGCGTGACCGAGGGACACAAGCCCCGCAAAGCCGATGATCAGCCCCAGACTCATCACAAACATGGCGATTATCAGCACTTCGCTTGTCAATTTCAACCCATACGAGGTGAGGATCAGGGGCAGAAGCATCGTAGCAGCGACAAAGGCGACGTGTAACGCAACCGTCTCTTTTTTCAAGCTGCCGCCCCCCTTCCAAACAGACCGTTCGGCTTCATCAGCAGCACCGCGATCATGATCAGGAACACCATCGCCATCGTGAACGACGGGAACCAGACGCGCCCCAGCGTATCGACCACACCGATGACGATCGCCCCGATGAAGGCCCCTTTCCACGTCCCGAGTCCGCCCACCACAACGATGACGAGGGAGGAGACCAGTATTTCCGCGTCAATGCCCACATACATCCCCATGATCGGCCCGCCCAACACACCGCTTAATCCGGCCAGCGCCGCCCCCACGGCAAACATGCAGGTAAACACGACGTTGATGTTGATGCCCAGCGCGGAAAGCATCTCCCGGTCGTCAACGCCGGCCCGTATAATCGCGCCGATACGCGTTTTGCTTTCGATATACCACAGCAGCACGGCAAGCAGACAGCCGACCAGAATGACAAAGATCCGGTAGGCGGGGAACATCATCCCGCCGACATTCAGCGAAACGTCCAGCGCTTCTGGAACCGGCAGTGTCAAAGGGCTTGACCCCCAGATCCACTCCACCAGATCGGCAAAGATAAAGGACAGCCCGAACGTCAGCAGCACCTGCTCCAGCTCCCTGCCGTACACCCGTTCCAGGAGCCATTTTTCCACCAGAACGCCCAGGATGGCGACGACCGCTACGGACACAAGCAAGGACGGCCAAAATCCCATGTGACGCGCAACCAGCGAATACGCGATGTACACCCCCGCCAGGTAAAAGGCGCCATGCGCCAGGTTCACAACATTCATCAGGCCGAATATGATCGACAACCCCGCCGCGATCATAAACAGCAGCATCCCGTAGGCCAACCCGTTCAAGATATGCATCAACAGTGATGATGTCACCATCGTCCCCTCCTTTCCCCTCTCCGGCACATGGGGGCATGCGCTCCCCCGTTTGCGCATGCCGCTTACTTCGATGCAGCCGGAGGAGTTTCCGGAATTTTCAGTCCTTTAGCCGCTATTCCCATGATTTCCTGTTCGATCTTCCCGTCTTTCCACACGTTTTTCGCCACATACATATCCAGCGCCAAATTGTGCGTGTTCGGATCCATCGCCAGCTCGCCGCGCGGACTGCTGAAGGTGATGGTTTTCAACACCTTGATCAATTCCTCCGACTTCGTACTGCCTGCCGTTTCGATCGCCTTGGCGATCACCTGCGCGGCATCATAACCTTGAACGTTGAAGTAGTTGGGGGTTTCCTTGTATTTCTTCGTAAATTCCTCGACAAACGCTTTGTTGGTCGGATTGTCCAGCGAGGCGGTATACATCGTGGCCCCAATGATTCCTTCCGCCGCTTTTCCCGCCGGATCGGTCACCAGCGGGTCCAAAAACTCCTGCGTGCCGGTCAGCGGAATCCTGCCGTTCAGTCCAAACTGCTCGTACTGCTGGACGAAGCGGATGGCGTCCGTACCGGACAAGAACGAAAAGACGAGATCCGGTTTCGTCTCCAGGATTTCCGTCAGGTACGTGGCGTAATCGTTGGTCCCCAGCTTGGGCCACGCTTCCTTGATTACCTGGCCGCCCGCCTTCGTGAACGCCTCTTTGAACGCTTGGATCGTTTCGTGGCCGGCCGGGTAGTCAGGCGCCAGAACGTATGCCCGTTTCCCGACATGCTGGGCGATGTATGCAGCGCCAGGCGTGCCGTCCTGCCAGTTGGAAATCGAGACGCGGTAAATATAATCGCTTTTCTTGTCCCACGAGATGTCGTTTGCCGCCGCGTTCGCGTCGATCAGCACGATTTTGTCCTTTTCGATCACGTCGCGCAGCGCGTACACGACGGATGAGGAGATCGGACCGACCAGCAGATCAACCTTCTCGCTGTCTACAAGCTGCCGGTATTTGCGCAGGGCGACCTGGGGATTGGCCTCGTCATCCTCATACTTGATCGTCACAGGCCGATTTCCGATTTGATTGCCATGCAGTTCGAAATACAGCTCCATCCCTTCCTTGATGCTTTCCGACAGCGGCGCAAAATTCCCCGAGAAGGAAAGAATTGCGCCGATTTTGACAGGTTCTCCCTCACCGCCTGATGCGGTTTGGCTGCCGCACGCGCTCAGAAGCAGCAGCAGCGTCAGCACGGCGGAGATCCATGCACCGCTCTTTCGTGTGTTCCCTTTTCCCATCATCGAATGGCCCCCTTTTCTCTCGATTTCGGTCGGACGCGGCGATACCCTTGTAAACGCTGTCAACTCTTTCGATACGCTTCCCTGCCCGTGCTCACAAAAACATGCTGAGATTCTTTACCCCCAATACGGCTTGGTCGGGATAAATCGTCCGCGCGGCGATTTTCCATTGACCATCTACGTTTCGCAGCACGTCCACCCGCTCACCGAAGATCTCTTCCGCCTCGATCTCGCCGGCTCTGCTCCGTTTGCATAAAAAACAGCTTCTGACCGTCAGCGCATCGTTGGGAAAACCCGATTCCACCAGGATGTTGGAAACAAAATGACGGGTCCTCGGAGGAGGGTCTTCCGCCCACGCCGATGTGGTTCCCAGCCTGTTTACCCGGGTAGTCAAGGAGGTTTTGCTCTCTTCAAAAAACGTCATGTCCTCCACAATCGTGGCACCGTCTTTCCGTTCACGGGTAGCCCGCAGGGGCATTCGATACACGATGTCATCCGCCAGCAAATCCAGCCATTCGGTAAATCGCCTGCTGTCCAACAAGAACGCCTCATAATGGAGAAAGTTGGTGATGTGAAACTGCAGTTCAGGATTCACAGCCGTTTTCACCTGCGCTTTCCTCCTCTTTGGACATGAGTTCCAGCCAGTACTCATGGGTCGCTCGATGAATCGCGTCCAGATAACACGTGGGATAGGCAACGCCCGGGCCGGGGAATGTTTCATCAGGCAGTACCCGTTCCAGGCCCATCAGATAATTGAGCAGATTGTTGTAGCTCAAATCCTTGCTGCGGGCCATATGCCCTTTGCTTGCGTGGACGATCCTGGCCCATATTTCCGTGTCATCCTGCTCCAGTGTGCCGGACGGGCCAAACGATCCCACATACCCTTTGTACGCGGCCTCCTTGTACGCTTCGGAAGCGGCTTTGTCGATCAAAAACCAGGACCAGATTTCGATTTTTTCCGGTCCCAGCGGACGCCACAGCCGAACGTTCAGGTAATTGTGCAGATGTCCTTCGCTTCCGTGCACGGGACTGTTAAACGACAGATTGGGATAGATGGAGCCGACGAACACGGTCGTTTTCGCGAATACCTTCAATTGATCCGCGTTTAGATTTCGTTCAAACATCGGCCACATCTCCTGCGGCAAGCCCTGATAAGGAGGCCGCTGCGGTTTGCCGGGAGCGGTAGCGGTAATCACGTTAATCCCGTGCCCGTTTTGCAGCACAACCTGATGTCCGTACCCGGCATACAGCGGGTCTTGCGGACTGATCCCCAGCTCCACCGTCGATCTGTGCGTCGTTTGCACGTGATAGGGGTCACCGGCGAAGTTTTCCAGGCCTACCTTCCAGTTGGCGTGCACCACCCAGCGCTGCGGAAGTCCTCTCACTTCCATGCCGCCATCGCTTCGTCCCAGGATGATGTCCATGTACCATTTCATATCGCCCAGATAATCGTCCAGCGGCATGGCGGCGGGGTCCAGGTTTCCAAAAATCATGCCCTGATACCTCTCCACTCGCGGAATGGGCCGAAGCCCCCACTCGTCCTTTTTCATTTCCTCGCCGTACACCTTGTCGCCGGCCACCACACCGATCAGGTCGCCGTCCAGGTTGAACGTCCAGCCGTGATACGGACACGTAAACGCTTTCTTTTTTCCGAAATCGGCGGTACACAACTGCGTCCCCCGATGCGGGCAGGAATTCAGGAACGCCTTTATCTCCCCGCTGTTTGTTCTGACCAGCAATACAGGGTCATCCACCATCCATCGGGTCACATAGCTTCCGGGTTCGGGCAATTCCGATTCATGCGCCAAAAACTGCCACGTGCGGGCGAATATCCTCTCCAATTCCAGTTCATAGATGTGCGGATCGGTAAAGATCCATTGAGGCAGCAATCCCTGCTCCATCTTTTCCCGAAGCCCCTGAAAGATGCGGTTGTCAACAGAATGTTTCAGCATGATCCACGCCTCCTTTCCATACTGCTCCCCATTTCCACTTGTCACTCCGCCATCAGTGTTTGAAACCCGGTGGCGCCTGAGGAATCGGGCGGCCACGCACACAGATCGAACGGATAGTCGGAACCGGGAACGACCCGGTCGCCTCCGACCAGATCGATCAGGCAGCGGATTCCCGCGGGATTCCACAACACCGTGTCATACCAGAACCGTTTGAGATAGTCGCGCGGAGAGGCCTGCAGATGGGCGTTCACCGCTTTCCATTTGGCATATCCTGTCTCGAGTCGTCCGATCTGATAGGGAAGATACCCGCCCCCGTGCGCCAACAGGATCTTCACGTTGGGGTATTTGTCCATGAGACCGCTCAGCATGAGATCGACGGCGCATACGGTTGTCTCCCACGGAACTCCGATCAGATTTGCCATCATCCGCTGCCCCAGCCTCGCGTCTACGCTCAGCAGCGGGTGCAGGAAGAGGATCGCCTTTTGATGATCGGCTTCCTCCCAAAACGGTGCAAACTTCTCATGCGACAGCAGGTTTCCGGACCATGAGGTGGCGATGATCGCCCCTTTCAATCCCAGTCCCATCGCATCGCGCAATTCGTTTGCCGCACGGGCGGGCTCCTGCAGCGTCACGGTGGCCAGAGCGGACAAACGCTGTTGGTGCGCCCCTGCCCAGGCGGCAAGAGAGCGGTTGTAAACCGACGCCAGCTCCGCTGTGACTGCTGCCGGACAGTCATAGAGAAACAACTGGGGAATCGGAGAAACGAGGGAGTGCGTCACCCCCGCCTGTTCCTGCTCCTCGAGATACAGCGCGGGGTTGATGAACGCTTCCTTCAGCTCAAACTCCCAGGTTCCGTTTACGCGGAGGAAATCCGCCTTTGCCGGATCACGCTTGATCCACGCGGCATTCACGTCATGCGCGTGACTTTTCAGCCACTGGATCACATCGGGTGGAATGACGTGCGTATGGACGTCGTACATGTTTTGCCTCCCAACCGTGATAGGATGGCACCTATCTGTTTTCCGCCTCTGAAATCGGCGTTCCGCCTACGCCCCAATGGCTTTTGGGGATTTCCGCGACGATGACGCGAATGCGGTCCTTGGGGGAACCCAGTTCGGCCGCCACCGTTTCCGTTACATGGGCAATCAAGGACCTGATCTTTTCCTTCGGTCTTCCCTCCAGGATTTGAATGGTGATAATGGGCATCTGCGTCTCCCTCCCTGCAAACGAATTACGCCCGGACGAGAAAGCCGACCGAACCCAGCCCATCCAGTCTTGCGCTGACGACGTCTCCGGGCTGCAGCATCACCGCACCGGTAATGCCCCCTGTTAAAATCGTTTGTCCGGCCTTCAGCTTCAATCCCTTGCGTGCCAGCATATTGGCCAGCATCGCCACCGAGTTGGCGGGATGCCCCAACACAGCCGCTCCCGCTCCCATCTCCTTCAGCTCACCGTTGATCGACAGCGTGACCCCCACCAGATCCAGCTCCAGTTCGTCGGGCCGCTTCAGCGTCGTTCCAAACACCACGCGGGAAGAGGAAGCGTTGTCTGCGATCACATCGGGAAGGGTAAAGTGAAAGCGTTCATACCGGCTGTCGATGATTTCCAGCGCGGGCATCACATGCGCTGTCGCTGCCAGCACCTGCGCGCCCGTAACACCCGGCCCCTCAACATCCCGGCCGAGAACAAACGCGATTTCCGCTTCGACCTTGGGATGAATCAGGTCGCAGAAGGAGATCTCGCCGCCGGATACGACCATGTAGTCAAAAATGAAGCCATAGATCGGCTCGTCCACATTCATCTGCTTCATCTTCGCCCGGCTGGTCAAGCCCATTTTGGGGCCGACAATCCGGTATCCCTGTTCCAGCTTTTTTCCCACCAGAACTTCTTGAATCTGATAGGCATCTTCCACCGTAAGCTCCGGGTATCGTTCCGTAATACGGGTCACTTCCCGTTTTTCCACCTCGGCGCGAATCAGCCATTCTGCAAGCGAAACAGCAGTCGCTCTATCCATACCGTTCCTCCTGGTTGACGGCAGCGCCCGTTTTTTGCCTTGCCAATTCGGCGGCGATGTCCACGATCATGTCTTCCTGACCGCCTACCACTTTGCGCCGTCCCACTTCCATCAAGATATCGCGGGAGTCGAGCGAAAACGTTTGGGCCGCTCGCCGGGCATGCAGCAGAAAACTGGAATAGACGCCGGCGTAGCCCAACACGAGACTGTCCCTGGTGATCTCCTGCGGCGCTGCCAGGATGGGCGCCACGATCTCTTCCGCCGCATCCATCAGCTTGTAGACGTCAATGCCGGTTTTGATGCCCAGTTTCTCCAAGACGGCAACCAGCACTTCCGTCTGCGTGTTTCCTGCGCCTGCCCCCAGGCAGCGCATGCTGCCATCGATGCGGGTGGCTCCTTCTTCAATGGCCGCCAGGGTATTGGCCATCGCCAGTGACAAATTGTTATGGCCGTGGAAGCCGACATGGACGCGCAGGCGCTGCCTAAGCGCGCGAACCCGTTCGCGAACCTGATGGGGAAGGAGAGCGCCGGCCGAATCCACGATGTACACCGTTTCCGCTCCGCAGCTTTCCATCAGGGCGGCCTGTTCGACCAGCTTCTCCACCGGTGCCATGTGCGCCATCATCAAGAATCCGACGGTTTCCAAGCCCAATTCCCTGGCCGTCTGAATGTGCTGGGCAGACACGTCGGCTTCGGTCACGTGCGTCGCAATCCGCGCCATTTTCACCCCCAGCTTCGCCGCTTCCTTCAGTTCCCGTACCGTCCCGATCCCCGGCAGCACCAGCACGGCCACTTTCGATTCCCCAGAGACAGAGACGGCCGCTTCGATCAGCTCCATTTCGTTTGTGCGGGACAACCCGTACTGCAGGGACGAGCCGCCCAACCCGTCGCCGTGCGACACTTCGATATAAGGAACATGGGCTTCTCCCAATGCCCGGGCTACACGCGTCACCTGCTCGACCGTAAACTGATGGGCAATGGCGTGGCTGCCATCGCGCAGGGCCACTTCCGTGATGAACAAATCGCGCTCCATGCTCATCCGCAATTCCTCCCCCTTTTCCCGCACGCTACACGACCGTGTTGGACAGTTTGTGTTTAGCGATTTCTTCGGCGACTTTTACCGCTGCCGCCGTCATGATGTCCAGGTTGCCTGCATAGGTGGGCAGGTAGTCTCCCGCCCCCTCCACCTCCAGAAAGACCGTCACCTTGTTTCCGTCAAAAAGCGGCTCGCTGCGCAGACGGTACCCGGGCACATACGACTGGATCGACTCCACCGTTTGATAAATGGACCGGGTGATCGCATGCCGGTCCATCCGCTCCGGATCAACCAGCGCATACACCGTATCCCTCATCAGGATCGGCGGCTCAGCCGGGTTCAGGATGATAATCGCCTTTCCCCGTTTCGCTCCCCCGATCAACTCCAGGCCGCGGGCGGTGGTTTGCGTGAATTCGTCGATGTTGGCGCGTGTTCCGGGTCCCGCGCTCCTGCTGGCAATCGTCGCCACGATCTCCGCATAGTCCACGGGAGCCACCCGGTTTACGGCATGAACGATGGGAATCGTGGCCTGCCCGCCGCAGGTGATGAGGTTGACGTTGGGGTCGTCCAGGTGGGCATCCATGTTGACCGTCGGGACGACAAACGGGCCAACCGCAGCCGGCGTCAGGTCAACAGCCGTTTTCCCCGCCTGTTTCAACGCTTTGGCATGCCGGATGTGAGCCTTCGCCGAAGTGGCGTCAAACAAGATGTCCGCCAGTTCAGGCTGCTCCAAAAATCCGCCAAGTCCGGAAGCAATCGCCGCGTACCCCAGCTCGCGTGCCCGCTGCAGCCCATCCGATTCCGGGTCAATCCCGATCACGGCGGTCAGCTCCAACACAGATGACCGGCGCAGTTTCATCATCAAATCGGTGCCAATGTTTCCCGAGCCGAGAATGGCTACCTTCACCTTCACCAATTCAATCCCGTCCTTCCCCTTGTTCTATTTCAGAGAGGCAAACCTCACGCTGACTTCTCCCAGGTGGGCAAACCTGGCCCGAAAATGATCGCCCGGCGCGGCATTTACGGCTGCTGACAAAGCGCCGGAGAGAATCACTTCTCCTGCCTTCAGCGGAATGCCGAATTCGAATAATTTGTTCGCCAGCCAGGCCACGCAGGCTGCCGGGCTGCCCAAGGCGGCGGCGCCGACGCCGGTGTTGGCGATTTCCCCGTTTTTGTAGAGAACCATTCCGATCTGAGCCAAATCAACCCGATCCACCGGAACCGGTTTTCCCCCCAACACATAGAGACCGGAGGAAGCATTGTCGGCAACCGTATCCGGCAGGGCAATCTTCCAATCCGCCACCCGGCTGTCGACAATCTCCAGAGCCGGAAGCACGTAATCCGTTGCCAGCAGCACGTCAAGCTCGGTCACCTGCGGCCCGATCAGATCGCGTTTCAGCACAAAGGCGATTTCGCCTTCCACCCGCGGCTGCAGGACACGGTGCCACGGGATTTCTCCGCCATTTTCCACGACCATGTCATCCAGCAGGTGTCCGTAATCGGGCTGGTCCACCCCCAGCAGTTTTTGCATGGCCAGGGAGGTGAGCCCGATTTTCTTGCCCACCACCCGCCTGCCTTCCTGAATCTTTCGTTGAATCGTAACCAACTGCACGTCATACGCTTCCTTCTCGGTGATCGCGGGGTCGAGCGCGGTGATTGGCTGTACCCCACGCCCCTCGGATGCGGCCCTGGCCAGATGGTCGGCCAACTCGACGGCTTTTTGCGAAGCGCTCATCGCCGGTGTCCTCCTTTTTACAGCTTGATGCAAATGTTGGTCAGCTCCGAGTAGAATTCAAAGCTGTGAACGCCGCCTTCCCGCCCGATGCCGCTCTGCTTCATCCCGCCAAACGGGGTGCGCAGATCGCGGAAAAACCACGTATTCACCCAGATGATTCCCGCTTCGATCTGTCCCGCGACGCGATGCGCGCGCCGCAAATCGTTGGTCCAGATCGTCGCGCTCAGTCCGTAGTGGGTATCGTTTGCCTGTTCAATGACTTCTTCCTCGGTATCAAACGGCGTAACGGTCACGACCGGACCGAATATTTCCTCCCGCACCACCCGGCAGCTCCGATCCACTCCCGTAATGATGGTCGGTTCCAGGTAGTAGCCTTTTTCCAATCCTTCCGGACGGCGTCCGCCCAGCAAGATGGTGCCTCCTTCCTGCCGGGCCAGCTCGATGTACTGGGTAACGCGCTGATAGTGCTCCTCGCTGATCAACGCCCCCACCTTCGTCTTTTCATGGAACGGGTCACCCACCAGCAGTTCCTTCGTTTTGGCGACGAATTTATCGAGAAATTCCTGATAGGCGGCGCGTTCCACATAGATTCTCGAGCCGCACAGGCATACTTCCCCCTGGTTGACAAAACTTGATTTCAACGTGGTGTCGATCACTTCATCCATATCGGAATCGGCGAAAATGATATTCGGATTTTTTCCGCCCAACTCATAGGAAAGGCGTTTCAGCGTTTTTGCGGCGGCCTGCATGATGATTTTTCCGGTTGTCGTTTCACCGGTAAAGGTGATGCCGTTTACATCCGGATGTTCCACCAGCGCGGAACCGGCGGAATCAGGCCCGAATCCATGTACGACGTTCACGACACCGTCAGGGATTCCCGCATCGCGGCAGATTTCAGCCAGCACCGTGGCCGTCATGGGCGTCAGCTCTGCCGGCTTCATCACCACCGTATTACCCGCAGCCAGGGCGGGAGCCAATTTCCACGTCAACAAAAGCAGCGGCAGGTTCCACGGATTGATGAGTCCCACCACGCCCAAGGGACGGCGAATGGCGTAATTGATCGCCACGTCATCCGATTGGGAGGCCTCCGTGCCGATCGTGCGCACATAATCGGCGAAAAAGTGGAAGTTGTAGGCGGCACGCGGGATGTCCACGCTTTTCGAGAGCCACAAGGGTTTTCCCGTATCCAGGGATTCCAGAATGGCCAGCTCCTCTTGTCTCTCCAGGATGAGATCCCCGATGCGCCGCAGGACTGCCACCCGTTCATTGGCCGTCATGCTGCGCCAGGGGCCGCGCAAGGCTTTCCGGGCCGCCTGCACGGCGAGATCGATCTCCTCGGGACCGCCTTCTGCCACCGTGCCCAGCACCTCTTCCGTTGCCGGGTTGATATTTGGAAATACCCTACCGTTCACGGAAGGAACAAATTGACCGTTGATAAAATGCAGACAGTCGATCGCTTTCGTTTTTGGCTGCAGACCAGTGGTTGACATCCATTTCCCTCCAAATTGTTTTTATATTGTTTTGATTCCGACAATTCAGGATGCAAAGGTAATCACCGCGTTCCCGCTTCCCGATGACTGCGCATACCCCAGGAATCTAGCCTGGTACCGACTGTCCAGGACACCCAGCAGCGCGGCCAAATGGCGCCCGCCCGATTCCACGCCGGCAAGCCGGGCGTATTGGGTGAGCATCTCGCGGGCCCGATCGTATTCCCCCGTGAGGAGATACTGGATAAACTGATTGTCCATCGCCTGTTCCGACAAGGTCGGCATTTTGTCCGGCCCTCTGACCAGATTGTGAGACAAGGCCCCGCTGCTTACAAAGACGGCGCGTTTGCTGCTCGACCGCAGGACCTTCCCGATTTGCTGCCCCCACAGATGGCTTTCGTCCAGACTGGATGCCAGGCATACCGAGAGATCGACAACGGGTACATCTCCCTGGGGAACCAGATACCGCAGCGGGACAACGGTACCGTAATCCCAGGTATACGTCGGGTCGTGAAATCCGATCACGGGTATCCCGGCGCTTTTGCCCGCTTCGACAAGCTGACCTGCCAGCTCCGGGTCCCCCGGATAATCGTAGGGAACATTGGCGATCAGATCGGGGCATTCCACCGCGGTCAATACCCCTTTATGGCGCGGAGCCACATTCACGTAATGATGGAAGGTTGCCGGAAAATGACACGACATCAGCACAATCACGTCTGCCTGAACCTCCCGGATCGCAGCGGCTGCCTGGCGCATCCCCTCGACCAATGCCTTTTGAAAATCGGGAGCCTTCTCCTCATGGCAAATGCGCGGCACATGAGCGGCCAACATCCCCAAAGATAGCGGCATCATGCTCACTCCTTGCTTTCGGTAATAGTGTGGGATGAGATTGTATTCCTACTATAGCTCGCTGAAACCGCTAACAAAACGTCCGCGTTCTGATATGGTGAACGCCGACAAATTTTTTCCCACATTTTTTTCTAGCGTTTTCACTTTAAGTCAAAATATTCGAAATATATTGATATAATGGAGGCAAAATCAGGAGGGAGGTCTCTCGATGGCAGGGAACCACGAAAAACGAATGCTGTCTTCACTGACGAATGCCCTTCGCATCCTTCGCTCGTATTCCCTTGACAAACCCAGTCAGGGGATCACCGAATTGGCCGCTTCTCTCAAGCTGGGAAAAAGCACGGTACACCGGCTCGTATCAACCCTTTCCCACGAAGGATTCCTCGTGAAAGACGCCGAAACGCAAAAATATCGCCTGGGTTTTTCCGTGTTGGCGCTGAGCGGAGTGGTCACGTCTACGCTCGACGTTTATCACGAATCCCTGCCCGTTGTTCGCAAACTGGTGGACACGGTGGGGGAAACGGCGCATATCGGGATCTTGGAAGGCAGCGACGTGATCTACATCATGAAAATCGAATGCAATCACCACGTCCGCTTTTTAACCCACGTCGGAAGGCGAAATCCGCTGTACTGCACCAGTTCCGGCAAAGTGCTGCTGGCCCATAAGGAACTGCCCTTTATTCAAAAGGTCATCGAAAACGGTCTGGTCAAACACACGGCCAACACCATCACCGATCCGGCCCTGCTCCTGCAGCACCTGCAAAAAGTCAAAAAAGACGGCTGTGCGACCAGCTACGAGGAGCTGTTGGAAGGCGTCCACTCCATCGCCGCTCCCATCCGCGATTACACGGGACAGGTCGTCGCCGCCATCACTCTCGTGGGGCCGAAACAGCGGATGACCCGGTCCAAAGTTCCTTTTCTGATCAAGAAGGTGAAAGAGGCCGGGCAGGAAATCTCGGAAAAATTGGGGTACTATAAACGGCAGTAAAACGAAACAAGCCGACGCCAGTCGAGTGCCGGCGTCAGCTTGCCAACTAGGTGTTTTTCTCAACATCTGCGAGACAGGGTCTTGCCCACTGCTCTGTTTTCTTCCAATAACCAACGAGAACGGCGGCGACCAGTCCCCATGCACCGGCAAATTAAAATCCCGCTGCCATCCCCATTGCCGAATTCAGCACGCCGGCACAAAACGGTCCGGCGAACATGCCGATCGCGTACAGCGCCTGATACATCCCCATCGCCGTGGCTCGTTTTTCATGGGGAATGGGTTCGATCGCCATCGCCAACAGCGGCGGAATAAGCAGTCATCGTGCCCAGCCAGAACGGGGCATGCCATCCCCATTGATTCACAAGATAACCGCCTGCGCTCATACCGGTGAGCTGCGCCAGGACCACCACAAACGAAATGCTGCTCATGGCGCGGTGAACGTCCCGGTCTGGATAATGGCGGGAATACAGGACGGTGAACGCAACCCACGTTGCCGCGGCCACTCCGGCCAGAGAGCGGGATACCAGTACCCATCCCAGACTGTCCGTTAGTGCAAATAGCAGACAACTGCACGTACCGATTGCCAGTCCCACGCGAATAAACGGCATCCTTACCTTCACAAGATCCGAGAAGATGCCAAAGGGCACCCGGCATGCACATTGCGCGAGCCCGTAGCTGCTCAACACCAGACCGATCCACGCATACGTGCCCCCCAACGATTCCAGGCAGGGAGATAGAATGGGAACATAGAGAAAATGCGAAACCCAAAACAAAAACGAAACCGCCCGAAACATGTATCGGTCTCTTGCTCGTGAATCCTGCGCCATCCGCTTTACCACTTGTGACATCCGCTTTTCCCGAAGACCCGAATGCGCGCATGTTCCGCTTCACCGTCTCCCTGACTGCCTCTCTTGCCCGCCCCAGATAGATTCGCGGATCGTACAGCTTCGGATCGTCTTCCAGGGCACGGCGAATCGCTTCAGTACAAGCCATCTGATTCTCGGTGTTCACGTTGATTTTGGCCGTCCCCAAGGAGATGGCTGTCTGGACATCCGGGACTCACGGCCAGAATGACAGGGGATCGCTCCTCTTCCGCAGCCTGCAGGATCGCTTGCGTGAATTCCAGGTTGTTCAGGTTGAAATGACCAACGGCATAGTGTTCGTCCAGCGCATGCTGCAGCATCTGTTTCATGGAAACCAAAAGCATGCCTCATTCTCCTTCCCCGCTCCGGCACTTCCGGATATAGCGTTCGATCTGCTCCACCGTCGGCATCGCCTCCGAGCAGCTGTGGGAGGAAATGACAATCGCGGCGGCGGCAGCGCCGTATTCCATTGCTTTTGGAATGTCCCATCCCTGCATCAGCCCGTAGATCACAGCGGCTGCATAGGCGTCTCCCGCCCCAAACGTCTTGACCACCTTCGCCGGAAAAATCGTCCCTGCAAAACACTGGCCGTCGTTGGTGTACGCGATGGAGCCGTCTTTTCCGTGTTTGATCAAGACGATCTTGGCCCGGCAGTCAAACCACCTTCTCGCCGTGACGGCGTCATCGTGACGGTTGTTGCGATCGAAGCGCTCCATCCTGTCGAATTCTTCCCGGGTGCCGAAAATGACGTCGCACTTTTCGGCGGCCAGCTTGTAGTAGATCGCCGTTTCTTCCGGAGAGGTCCACGTGTACGGACGGTAGTCGAGATCAAAAAACGTCACGACGCCGTGCCTTCTCGCGTAGTCCAGGGCGAGAAACACCGCTTCACGCGACGGGCTTTTCGCCAGCGCCGTACCGGAGATCAAGATCGCTTTGGCATTCCTGATCGCCTCTTAGTGACGGAAGAACTGCATGGCAGTTACGCGGAATATGGTTACGTTATGGCGAGTTTTCCCCTTGGATACGTACTGGGTTCCATGCTTGTCGGAAGAATACAGATTCAGACGGGGAACCGAAGGATGGTCATGATCGGTTCTTTGTTGATCGGCGGGCTGACATTCATGGCACTCGGGATCAATCCCCATATCGAATGGGCCATCCTTACCGAAACGATCGCCGGCATGGCCATGCCCTTTTTTCATGTGTACAGTACAAGCCTGTATCAGCAAACGGTACCGAATGAGGTCATGGGGAGCGTGTTTTCCGTTCGGTTATTTATCATTCGCAGTGCAATGCCCTTGGGAGTTCTTGCAGGTAGTTCTCTAAGTGAATGGTGGGGAGTACGGCCCCTCTATCTGCTGATTGGCGTTTTGATTTCGACGATGGCCCTAATCGGAATGGTGTCCCCTTTCTTTCGCTTTCTGGATGAACCGCTTGACAAACAGCGCGATGTAAACAAGACGTCGTATGAAAGGATGCCGGGAACCAGCCGCTCTCTCCCATGAAGCAGATCAAACGCGTGAAGGATAACTAACAGGAAACTTCCGCGAAAGCAGTCTGAAACGGTACGGTTCCGTTTCGACTGCTTTTTGATTTTCGCCACTTGTCATCGTGCAGTCATTCTCGCAGCGAAGAGTGCGCCCGCCGGCACGGGACCGCATCCGAATTTTTTGTTTGCCTGTATACATATGTTCTGTTCAATCGTCGTTGTAAGTGAAAGGAGGTTGAAAATGGACAATGAGATGCAGCCACTATTGGAAGAAAAGATGGAGCAAATCAAGCGCTATCTGATCCGTCTCGGAGCCGACCGGAACGACGCGGAAGACATTGTGCAGGATGCCGTCTATAAAGGGCTGCTGTACATTGATTCGATTGATCCGGAGAAGTTCTTCGCATGGCTGTTCAAAGTCGCGTTGAATCGATATTACGATCTGTGCCGGAAGAGAAAGCGCATCCAGATTCCCATCGACTCCGTGATCGTCGAAGATGCCGAAACCCCCGAAGCATTGGTTCTGCAAAAAGAGAACCAGGAAGAAATCGAACGAGTCCTGAACGAATTGCCGCCGTTTCACAAGCAGCTCCTGATCATGAAATACGAGCTGGATCTCTCCTACCAGGAAATCGCGGGGCTGCTCGGCGTCAAAATGGAGTTGGTGAAGACCTATCTGTTTCGGGCGAGAAAACAATTTCAGAAAAAATACAGGAGGGACGAATCGTGAACGACAAAGCATTCATCCAGGACGGAACGGTGACGTCGCTTGTGAAAAAAGCGAGACGCGCAACGCTTTTTCGAAATATCGGGATCTCGCTGGTAGTTTCGCTGCTGGTGCTGGCCGGCGGTTTTTTGGGAAGCAGGCAGTTGCTCGGCAAAAGCGCCGATGATGCCTTGCGCGACATTGCGTTATTCAAACAGATCAGCGGTCCCAATGTACACGAAGCCGGCTATCGGATCAACTTCGGTCTCTTCAGTGGCACGCTTGAGTACCAGACATACAAGCTGGTCGAAGGGATTCCCGTGGCGTGGAACCAGGAAACGTTCGAGTTCAACGCCCTGGGCAGCGTTTCCAGGCTACCGGGAAATTATTCGTCGATCCAGCTTCCCGATCCGGCCATGAAGGATTTCCATTATCAACGACCGTTCAATCCGCAAACGGGCCAACGGGAGATGCTGTTTTACCTGCCCGGCATCGACTACGGACACTACCTGAACGATCTGGCGTCTCTGAATGAAATCGGAAGTGGAAGATACGTGGAAATGGCGATTTCCTTCGACAAGAGTTACACCGCTGCCCAAATCAACGCCATGCTGCCGGAAGGGGTGCATCCCGTCTGGTACTGGGTCGACACGTATTACGACAAGGAAGCATACACCCCCAAAACAGTCGTCGAGGAGCAGAAAATGCCCGACGGTTCCATCAAGCAGGTGGAACGGGTTACTCCTCCTGCTCCCGATTCGGCGCGTGACGTTTACGGCTTTGATGCGAACATGAGCGATAGCGAAGAGGGACAGGGGACTGAAAAAGATTTCTTGCGCTCGCTTGAAAACGGCTTGACCTACGGAAAAAAATATTACGCCGAGTACAAAAAAATCTACGATTACCTCAAAGGCGGCAAAGAAAAGCCAACCGAACGCGACGTCAAAATACTGGGGGTCGTGGTCACGGGAAGCCCCGACAGCCTGAAAGCCTTGCAGGGACAGCCGTATGTAAAAGCTGCTGTCTTGGGAGCCGTTGTGGACAAATACTGATCTGCAGCAAAAGACTTGGTACGTAGCCGGGTCTTTTGCTGGTTTGATCCCCTTGTCGACTTTCATCCAACCATGTCACGCAGTCCGCATATGGTTGGCGGGCAGCCATGTTGTGCGGCAGGTGGTTTACACGTCTGGGGAGAACTGCCTCCTTACTCAACAGAAAATCTCACCGTAAAGCGATGAGGTTCTTTACAAATTCCAGCAGAACGCTTTTGAAGGGGATATGCCTCAATTGTGGAGTTTTCAGTTTCACGATGGAAAAGACAGCGTCATCATGCGCGTAGAGGATTTCACGGTGTGTCTTTGCTGGATGTCTGACGAGATGATTGCTCTCATGGAACAAAGAGAGCTCTTCCCCTGTGAAGAACTGGAAGCGGTAGACTAGTCCCCAACCAAAACAGGCAAACGGCACACAGCCGATTTCGACTCGCCCAGAGTTTGGCCGGCTATTTCGCTGTTCCAGGGTTCCTCAGGTGTACATTTGCCGTTGCGGGTACCAGCAAGCTTGACCAATCTGTTCTTGAGACATACTGCGCCAATCGCCTGCTCTTTTCAGGTGGTGCCGGTCGTTGTTCATCCTGATGCGGTACGGCGTGATATCCCTCCGCCCGCCTTTCAGTCCGGCCATCAGGTGTTGTTCAGGCAGAGCGTTTTTCAGAAGCGGA
This sequence comes from Brevibacillus thermoruber 423, assembly GCF_000454065.1. Lineage (GTDB taxonomy): Bacteria > Bacillota > Bacilli > Brevibacillales > Brevibacillaceae > Brevibacillus > Brevibacillus thermoruber. The sequence goes on along the minus strand of NZ_KE695652.1, from coordinate 124,144 downwards.
CTGTCCGGCACATAAGACTCGCGTTGCTGTCCGGCCAACCGTCACTGATTCTGCAGACAAGCAGCAGAGGCATATGAAAAAGAGCGGGATCGTGATATTGTTACATACCATGAGGATGACGACAGCACCGTCTTGTTTCACACAATACAAGGTAACGTTAGCGAACACATCATCCAGCCATGTTCCTGCGATCCACACAAATGGTGATTCGTTCCCCCGTTATATTTAAGTCAGCCGGCCATGAAAAAACCGTAGATGGCTTCACCTACGGTTTTCCTTACGAGGGGCCGGGGAGATGCCGGGCACCATCCCCTTACTTGTTTTCCACTTGAATAAACGGAGTGGCCCCGCCCGTCACATTTGGCAATTTCCCGTCCCAACGGCGAATGGCCTCTAACTGCGCTTCAATCTGCCTGAGCTGAATCAATTCCGGCGTGACTTCTTGTTTTTGCAGCCGTAATGCTTCTGCCTGGGCTTGTGCTTTGGTGATTTCCTGTTCCTTTTCAATCTTGATCCGTTCCAGGTCGAGTTTGGACTTGAGCGCCTGCTGCTCGGCCACCTGTTTGGCTTCAATGGCACGGTTAAACTCTTCACTGAACATGAACTCGCGGATGTTGATTTCGTCCAGGATGATATGATAGGCGGACAGTTTTTGGGCCAGGACCTCTTTTACCTTGGTACTCACTTCCGATCGTTTTGAGACCAATTCTTCCGCTGTATATTGGGCCGTGACCGCTTTCAAGGCTTCTGCAATGGCCGGGTCGACAATCCGGCTTCCGTACTCAAACCCCACCTGCTGATACAACTTGTTTACGTTGTTGGCATCCAGATGATGGTTTACCGCGATAGTGGTGGATACCGTTTGCAAGTCGCGCGAGGCTGACGTTTGACTGGTCTCTGATTTTTGCACTCGTACTTCCATGGGGATAACGGTTTGGATAAAGGGAATCTTGAAATGAAGCCCCTCATCCAACACCTTTGGCTGAACGGCCCCCAATTGAAGCACAACCCCGCGATGCCCTGCGCTGATGATGGTAAATGATTGAAACGCGATGAGTGCCGCAAGCGCAACGACGATGATCGTGATGATCGCCTTGCCGACGACGGGTCGCAACGGACTCAATTTGATTACGTTCTTCTCGTCCATGTCTGCCTCCCTCTTTCTGTGATCCTTATGGGATACGAATGTAAAGGGATTAAGTTTCGAATATTTTTTATTTTCTGTTTTTAAAAAAACTCACCTTCCCCCGAAAAACCAACCTCGGCGAGTGACAGCTTTCTGAGCCGTCTCTTCGCCTTCTGGCTGGCTTTGATCTTCACAAATTTTGCGCTGCGGCCGGCTGGACGGAACTCTTTAACGTTCTCGTCCGGGCGCCGGAGGATTTGTTCCTCGCAGGCTGTCCCTGTTCTTTAAGCTGATTCTTCCGAAGACGTTTCCACTCCCATTTTGAACCAGCCCACAAAATGGGAAATCAAAAAACCCTTGATTTCTCAAGGGTTTCAGCTTCTTATGGTGATCCAGACAGGGTTCGAACAGCGACTCCCATCCTCTCAAGATTCATAGAGCCATTTCCGCATGTTTCCGGGAGTTCCCGAAAATCCACTTGTATCAAGGGTTTTCGGGCATTTGCTAGTTTGATAGTTTCCGTTAGTTTCCCACGTTTTTCTAGAGTGTGTGACCATTTTGTGACCAAAGATAGATTAATAGAGTTTGATTTTTGTTTTTACATCTCCGGTAGAACGCAAAAGGCCCTACATCCGCTCAGGGACGTAGGGCTGTGAGTTGCATCACTTTTTCGTTTTTGTCCGCGCACAGGACGTTCTGCGCGGGATTTCGGGCTACTCTTTGCTGCTGTAATCGTAGTGTTTATCAGGTACAGTTTGACCGCCGTGTTGACCAGGTTGATGCTCCGATCGATCTCTCCAACTCGTACAGCGGCTGCACCTTGTCGTAGACGCCATTCTCCAGGTAGGTAGTGACTCTTCGGCACCTCTTGTCGATCGGGGCTTGTCTCTTCGGGATCTTGGTCGGAGACTGTGGTAGACCCTTTCGACATTTCTTAAATGGCGACAAACACCTATCCCCCTCACTTCATGGTGACCGGGGCAAATGCTTTTATTGAATGAGAATCTGTTACATACAATCGGAAATCCGGACCAACGTAGGCATCGTACACTGGCCCACGATTTGTAAAGGTAATTCCTCCAACCTTTTTCCCGAGCTTGGTATATACCTGCAACCGAACATTCCACATGGTTCTAAACCAATCTCCCTTGGACTGATACCATTCTTCAGTAAAGAGCAGGCTGTTCCCAAAGCTTTTCGCAATGGGGCCTGTGGGGACCTTGCTACCCGGAGCACGATAATAGGGGATGGAGGCCAGTATTTTTCCTGATGCCCGATCCATGTAATACACACCGTAATCCGAATCCGCATAGACAATTTTTCCGTTTGCCGATACACCGCGAATGGTAAAAGAAGGCAGATTTATGTTTGTACTCCATAATAGTGCGCCATTTCGGTCCAACGAAAGAACTTTCCTTGTGATCGCATGTCCTTGGTGATCCGGTTCTATTTCGCTAATATAAATTCTCCCTTCCGGATCAATACCTTCGGGTTCCACACTTCCGTTTTCGTGGAAACGCCAAAGGAGTTCTCCGCTATCCAAACGAAAGGCGAAACATCCAGAGCTGTTTTCTACGATGATTCGATCTTTCTGTACGATGGGAAAGTCAGTGTTCACATGCTGATTGATTGCCCAATAGGCTTGGCCTGTTCTTGTTGACAGCATCATGAACCGATACATGTCCTCTGAGCAGACCCCATAACCACTACAGTCGGTCCAGGTAACCAGACGTTCTCCATCCAGTATGATCGGACGATGATAGGCAACATTCGGGTTGTCCGAGCGTACCTCCCATAATTTTCGTCCGGTCACATCAAGCGCCAGTAACCGATTGTCCACCGGAATATAAATACGGTTTTGCTGATCAAGTTCGAACACGTTGTATGGGGTGATGATGATACCATAAGGTTCTAAAGAGAAGCTCTTTACGATCTTTCCGTCAGACTTTCTGATGACAAGTATGCTATCTTGCCGGTAATCTTTCGTTGGAGTGAAGGCGAGAGCAACCACGTATGACTGGTTTAGACGGTATTCATAAATATAGACGTCGCTCCGCTTCCAAAGTATCTTCCCACTGGCATTTCGCAAGCCAATCTCAAAGAAGTGTCCATCCGTATTCGCCAGGCCATACAATACACTCCCATCCATTCGCGCCTCCAGTATCTGGGGTGTAGCGGCATAAGGGCTCGTTCCTGTTGAGAAGCTCCAAACCTGCTTGTAGTTGTCGAAAGATTTTACATTCGTATCTGCTGAAGACTGTCCCGGTATCCCTATCACAAACATCATCAGTAAAAGCAGGGTTACGCCCACTCTGTGAAAAATCCCGTACATACTCAACCCCCTGTAAAAAATGTACAATACAGAAAATTGTAACATTAGACTGCTAGCCATTCAAGAACGGATTTATTGCCCCTTTAGTATTCTTGATAAGCTACAAGCAGCCCTCAAGGTGGTAGTTTTGCGAGGGATTTCGGGCTGCTCTTTTCTGCCGTACCCGTAGTGCTTCATGAGGTACAGCCTGACAAGCCGTGTTGACCAGGTTGCTAATCCGGTCGATCTCCCCGACTCGTACAGCTGCTGCACCTTGTCGTACACGCCGTTCTCCAGGTACGTCGTGACCCTTCTGTACCGTTTCTCGAACGGGGCTTGTCTCTTCGGAATCTTCATCGAAGACAGCCGCTGTGACGGTAGAAGTACGGTCTCCGGTTTGCCAACTTTGTCTGTCCCTTCAGCCTTGTTGGTTTGACGTGGCTTTCCCTCAAAGCCGTGGTTTGTTGGTCTTCCGTCGATTTCGGCGCATGGTTCCTCCTCTCTTGGATTTATTGCTCTACTGCCTTGAGAGGTACTCCATTTGCTCTCTCTGTGGAAGCTCACTGCTGTTGGTTTTCGGCTGCTTGTGCGGCCTTTCTTGCTTCCTGCTGGGCAAGTACTCTAGCAAGGATTGATTTCGTGTCGTTCATTTCTTCCACTCCTGCTCTGATGTTTTGGTTTCGTCAACACCTACGTATACGTTAGCGTTGATGTTGACGTTTATGTAATTGTTTTGAAAGTGTTGGAGTGGACGAAAGTCGGTTTTTGTCTCCCTTCGGGTGTGGGATCAGGGAAATAATATACGTTTGAATTTTGAGCTGTTACGCAAAAAAGAAAATCCCCCTCAGGTACGAGCTAAGGGGAAAATAAAAATACGAACGTTTACTGGTGTTATTGGTAATCTAGGACTAAATTATTAGGCTAAAAGCCATGTTTAACTACATTTTTATAATTTTCAGTTTTTAAGTATTGGCTTGTTTACTTGACTTAACTAGATTCCGGTTTCTAGGAGGTTGATCCTAAAAGTAATTCAGCGAGATTGCTTGGCTTTTTACTGTTTACATTGGCTGCTGTAAAACCAACTTAACTACCAGCTTATTGCCATCGAGAGTGTACTCAGCATTCGTAAGTGTTGCATCCTGAGCGACAACGTTCGAGTCGAAGGTCAGTACACCAACACCCGGCAATGTAATTGTCTCGTTGGAATCATCAAGAACACAGAAGCAGTTGTTGCAGCGGCACCAGTCCAGCCAGTCTTAATGCTGTCAGCATCCAAACTGTCATTGAAAGTGATAGTAATTGTCTCATCACCAGCTACTGCAACAGCCGCACCTTGGTCCAGACGAACGGTGTTCACTTTGAAGTTATCTGCTGTGATTGCATTGGTGATTGCACCCTGCTTAGCTCCGAAAGTATCTTCAGATTGCGGGTTAACTGCAGTGGTGATGCTTGGTGTAGCATTTACATCGATTGCGGTACCAAGTGTCAAATCAAATACTGTAGAGTTAATTGGCGTTACACATGTAGTCGTTTGAGTGCTAGAACCAACCGTTACACGGAAGTCGGAAGGAGCAACCAGACCCATTGCTTTATCAAACACTACGCGAATCTTGTTATCTTCGCGTACGCTGACACCCTTAACAGTTGGTGCAATTTGGTTTTGAACCGCAGCGAATACGGAGTTAGCTGCTAACAGAATGCCAGTGATGTCTTTGGTACCAGATACTGTGGAGTTGGTTTTAACTTTATAGGTCTTAGTAAGATCCAGGTTAGAACCAGTTGTAAACTTGATCGTCGCAGTGCCATCAGTGTTGTTAGCGTAGCTGGCTTCCGCAGGTACATAACCAACTTTACACATCGGCTAAGCGAATGACCACGTAAGAACGGGTTTGGGTTGAGGGTACTAGGATTATACATAATGATTGTTACCTAATCCTTTTGATTGTACCACAACCTAACTAAGGAGTAACGATACTTATTACCATAATCAACAGTATTTTATCCTCCGCCGACGCAAGATCATTCATTTCTTCTGATGTTTCCACTTGGTTCCTGCTAGTTAACCCTTATAAAGAAAATAGTTGCGAACTGTCAACTGACCAATTTATCGCAATCGTTGTAAACACTCTTTTAGTTGGTCTAAACATCTTATATGGATTAGGAATCGTTTTTATTACTGGTGCATAAGTAATATTACTAACCAGCACCAAAATATAATTTTCCCCCAAAGCTTCTGCAACACTCCACTCTTTGTCAGTAAAAGTCACACCACCTCGTTCTGATGATAAGCCTTTTACTTCAAATACGTATTTGGGGAAGTCTACCGTTTCAAAATCATATCCACAACCGTCATGTCTTTTATCAATAAGACTTCCACTCAAACCATTAATTGATCCTTTCTGATATTCATAAAGAAAAATTTCTTCAGCTATTTTGCCAGTAATACCTCTTGTACCAAATTCCCTTTGGTTGGTTTCCCCATCTTTATCAGTTTCACAAACTGATTCGAGGTAAATATTGATAGTATTATTTAATTCTGTCACCGCCGGGATATAATTGACCCAGGTTCGCCGGAAAGAAAATGACCCACCCTTAGCGAATATATCCCCTTCGGTATTAACGGCCAAGTTAATCTTCGGAGGGAGACACATGCTAAGGAGTGGGATAGTGATATCGTTACATACCATGAGGGCAGAAGGCAAGAGTATTCGTGAAATTGCCCGTCTAACGGGGCATTCTCGAAATACAGTTCGCCGATATCTCCGGGGTGAATTCTCCCCCGAAAAGGGAACCCGTAAATCTCGTGGTTCCAAGCTTGATCCGTATAAACCGTTCCTGCAGGAACGTCTTCAAGAAGGTATCTATAACTGCGAGGTTTTATTCGATCTTCTACGAGAAAAGGGGTATACCGGGGGACGTACCATCTTGAAAGACTATGTGAAGGACTTCCGTCCTCCCAAACAAGTTCCCGCTGTTCTTCGTTACGAGACGAAACCTGGTGAATATGCACAGGTCGACTGGGGACTGTGTGATTACGTAGATTTGGACGGTACAGTCCGAAAAGTGCCGGTATTTGTCATGGTATTGGGGTACTCTCGTTCCACCTATATAGAGTTCACTAAGCGTTGTGACATTCACAGCTTTCTTCGTTGCTTGATTCATGCTTTTGAATATTTTGGGGGCATCCCAAAGGTAATGCTGACCGACCAGATGAAAACCGTCGTACTGGGCATGGGAGATGATCGAAAACCTCGCTGGCATCCGCTTTTTGCCGACTTTGCTGCAGCGATTGGGCTTGTTCCAAAAGTATGCAAAGTTCGACGCCCCGAAACAAAGGGAAAAGTGGAACGAGGCGTTCAATACGTAAAAAACAACTTTCTTCCTGGCAAACGCTTCGTTGATTTACAGGATCTCAATCAACAAGCCCTACACTGGTGCGAGCGGATTAACCGCCGTATTCATGGAACAACCGGCGAACGTCCCATCGACCGACTCCGTGAGGAAAATCTGTCGCCTATCCCTTCAGCTGAACGATGGGAAAAATACTTGCATGAACCGAGACAGGTCAGCCGAGACGGATTTGTTAGCTACGATGGTGTACGATATGGGGTTCCATGGAGGTACAGTGGACGTGAGGGTACCGTGCGAGAAGTGAATGGGTGGGTGGAAATCTGGGCCGACGGCACATGTATTGCTCGACACCAAAAGGTCTATCGATCCCGTGCAACTGTTTTTTGTGAAAACCAGTATGCAGGTCTTACGACTGCTCAAGGATATGCCTATCCACGTCCGCAAGCCCGACAGATTTCATCGCAGCAAGTGGAAGTGCGTTCGCTGGATGTCTATGAGCAGCTGACGGGGGTGGGAGCATGATTGAACTGGAACAGGCACGGCTACGTCTTGAGGAACTTGGGCTTCAGCAAGCGGCTCTACTCTTGGATGCCCATTTGGAAGCGGCAAGTCATGGACAGCCCACCTATCTGTCCTTTCTCAACATGCTTCTAGATGCAGAGATAGCGGAACGTCAAAAACGGAATATGGAGGTACGCACCAAACTCGCACACTTGCCTTACCGAAAAACGCTGGAGGAGTTCGATTTTGCTTTCCAACCCAGCATTGACGAACGGTTGATTCGAGAGCTGGCCACGATGACTTTTGTAACCCGACACGAGAATGTCTTGTTCTTAGGGCCTCCCGGAGTAGGAAAAAGTCATCTGGCGGTGGCGTTGGCTGTAGAAGCCATCTCGCAAGGGATATCCGTTTACTTTGTCAGTCTCTCGCAACTCATCGAAGATCTGCGAAAAGCTTACACGGAAAACAGGCTGGATAAACGCCTACGCATCTATATTCGACCAAAGCTCCTGATTATTGACGAAATTGGTTACTTACCGTTTGACAGTTTGGCAGCTAACCTCTTTTTCCAGGTAGTAAGTGCAAGATACGAGAGAGGGAGTATTCTGTTGACCAGCAACAAGAGTTTCGGTGAATGGGGGGAACTGATGGGCGATCCGATACTTGCTACGGCTATCCTGGATCGGCTCTTACACCATTCCCACATCGTCAATATTAGGGGGAATAGTTACCGACTTCGTGAGAAGATGAGGACTGGAGCCTACGGCTCCCCCTCTACCACCTAACCAACAAAAAATCGCCGGGTGGGTCAATTCTAAACCGGCGATGGTGGGTCAAAATAAAGTCGGCGTTGACAAATTCGGCAGAATCTTCTGCATGAATTTTTAAAATATCCCGGACAATTTCCAGAAGTGCGTTTTCGCTAAGAGACTGATATTTTTCCAAAACCTCTAATCTACTAGGTCTCAATTCACGTTGGTACCATCCTTTTCTATTGTTATCATGTAAAGGATCAAATTCATCTCGCATGTTCTTAACTGTATTTGGTTTTACACCCAGCTTCCGCCCGATGTCATTGAATGCATCTGTAAAACCTTTATAGCCTAGCTTTTTCAATCCCCTATTATCAAATCTCGAAAGAAAGTATGCAACGATTAAGGCAAGCTTATGATTATTTTCCATATTCTCTCTCCTTTATCACTTTAATTATTTTCTTTAATAATAACTTGTCTCCGGTATCGGCACAAAAAATCCTTTATTATACCTGCGCTTGGTTCACAAATCCCACCCCACGTTTTCCCGCCAAATCAAGTACAGCTAAGATCAACTGAACAGTCTCTTTACATGAGGTAATACTTACAAACTCATCCCAGGTATGCTCGTATTGGTACCCTGCCGACAGATTCACGCTGTTGATTCCGTATGACGCGAATGTACAAGCATCACTGATTCCACCTCTGACTGCTTTCCAGTCCGGCATTCCGCACATACGACCAGCTTCTTCAAAGAATTGTCCCACAGAGGGATGGCAGAATGGCTGCACATCGGCGAAGGAAGTGACGATATCCCGATTTCCTCTTCGGTCCACTACAATCGCTACTTCAACATCATGCAGCCACGCCATATCCAGCGCTTGGGAACCTCTTCTGCCGATCTCTTCCTCTCGGGTAAAGGCAACCTTGAGCTTTCCGTTGAATGCAGTTGCTCCTAGATTACGGATGACAGCCATGACAATCGCCATACCTGCCCGGTCGTCTGCACCGAGAATGCCGGCGGAGGAGTAATATATATCCCCTTCCCTCAGAACTTCCCTGTCAGGTTCTACTCCGTCGACGCTATCCATGTGGGCAGATAACAATATGGTAGGTCCGGTTCCTGTGCCGTATTGCCTTTCCCCCAACAGATTCCCGTAATGGTCAATCCAAACATGATCCAGCCATTTCTCCATCTTCGGTTTGATATAATGGACAACTCTCTCTTCTTTTCCGCTCGGAGCGATGATTTGCAACAAGTCATACAGTTCAGATGCCAGCTTTTTCATCCTTATCCTCTCCCTTTGTTTTGCCGTTTGTCTTCATGACTGCATTCATCGTCTGCACCAGATCACGAAGCATATACTGATTACGGTAAAGCGCTTCAGCCACATCAAGCAGCCAGTACTGTTCGAATCTTCTTTCTTTGAGTGGAGCAACATCTCGCATCTCGGCCGATGAATGTCTTATCATCAATCGCCCGCCCGCTGCCTGATAGTTGTACTTGAACTGCCATCTTCCGTTAGAAAGCAGAGCAAGACAAGAATCGAGAATGGTCGCGTAGTGATGTTCTCCCCGATGAAAATAGAGGGAAGGATACCGTTTCCCGTGTCCGTCACAGCTCATGGCCGTCTTAATGCCAATCGCCGAACACCATCGGACGATTCCGGCAATATATGGATCGAGCGCATGAAGAATGACCGATTCCACTTCCCCCGGAAAATCATCACGAGCTCCTCTGCCTTCATAAAACGCGGCAATAAACTGGTCTTCCTCTACTTCCGAAGTCGGTGGTGTAAAGGTCGATCCCTGGAAATGATCCTTTACCCCTAAGTATTGCAGCATGCCTACCAGCAATCGCAGATTCTCCGGATTTTCCCGTAGGAAAAGAAATGAATCCTCCTTCTTCTCAAAAACAAATCCCATCCTGACAAAAGCCCTTTCCCACGTAATCATCTTAGACATCCTCACTCATCCTTTCTCTGCCTTCACTTTTCTGTTTCTTATTGTAGAGACCGACTGTTAAACGATGTAACGCGCTGCACTTGATACGTAAAAATAAGAAAACCACGAGCTCTAGGCCCGTGGCAGTTAGAAGTGTATGATGTCTTTTAAGAAAATATCATCTTTCCGATAAAAGATTGTAAACTCTCCCGGCCAATTCCATTGATAGCCCGAAATGGTGGTTAGAATAAGATCAACTGGCAATCGAGGATGATCAAGGGCATCGCGCAGCCTTTGGATCGTTCGGCGTACAATGGATTCGCTTCTTGAATCCGGAAAGATGTTTTCTCGAATGGTTTGTGCAGAAACAGGTCTTTTGTTTTCCATTAGAAAACGGAGTAACTTGCCCAATTGTTCGGATAGTTTGATACGGACATGTGATGGAAAGATGAGGTAAATCTCTTCTCCCAGAAAATCCAGTCGAACTTCATTGGCTGCCAATTCTTCCGACTGATATCTTAATACTTCATCTTCATGTAGAAATAGCGTTTGATCTTGCGTAACCATCACATACGGTTTTGACTCCCCGTAGGAATACAGATCTCTCCTGGTTTCTTCGATAAACGGATCGACCGCATCAGCAACTGCAGGATCGCTCTCTGCTTCAAACATTTCATTTGCCTTCTCAAATATGGACAGGCTCAGCTTCTGATACGCTTTTGCCAGATAACATAACGCTTTCATCTCTTGCTCTCGGTGAATCTGATGAGACCGTTCCGCTGGTCTGGCCCGCAACGCCCTTTCAAAATGATGGATCGACTTTCTCCAATCCTGTTTGTAATAATAGAGGAATCCTAACCGATAGTGGGCGATCGCATGCTCCGGTTCCATCCAAATGAGTTCTCGAAACAGTCCTAGTGCCTGGTTGAAGTTATGCTGCCTCATTTTGAGATCGCCACCGGCCTTTAGCAGGAGATTGGCTAATTGGATTTTGAACCGTTTATTATCCCGATCCAATCGCGACAGCTTTCTATAGAGTTCGATTCCTTTTTGCCACCAGGTAAAAAGGTCAATTTCGTCTTCTTGTCTTTCCCATATCAGTTCTTCCTCGAGCAGTTCCTCATGCGTTTTCTCTCTCAATTTGATCCCCCGCTTTCTTTTCAAAATGGTAGTGCAGTCGGTACAGGCAGATATCTTTTGTCCAACGGTAGAGAATCGGGCTGTCCTGCGGGTCTATATCGAAATTCAGGGAAAACACACCGTCAGTGAATGTAACCAATCCCTTCGAGCTGCCGCTCCACTTGCTCATCGGCATCTCGGCTATCAACTTGGCCACTTGTTCCTCGTTGTACGTCCATAATTTCTGTGATGATTTGTCCGAGAAGTCAATCCGTTTGCGGAATTCCTTCTCCGTCAAATATCGGTAGAAGAAAGGTGCTACCTCCTGTGGAGTTACGGGCTGATGCCATCTTTGTTCACCCCGATTGAGCATGTAAAGTAGGACGATCATTTTATAGCTTTTTGCCATTCCAGTCGCTTCGACTTCGTTAAGCCAATGCTCATATTTTCTCAGCAGTTCACTCTCTTGTTCACTTAATTGACCAGCCCAATCCAGAAAACGGATGTACGACTTAAATTCCTGTCTGTACTCACGGCTGTTTTCTCTGCCGTACAGATGAAGTTCCAGATAGGTTGGAATCCGCCCCAAATCGCGTTTTACGTCTTCAAACGCCTGAAGAAGTTTTTCTTTTCGCGGCTGTGTTTTTCGCGCCATTTCTTGCAGCAGGTTGATAACGCCCGTTTCCAGTTCCATGCTGCAATTGAAGGGTACGACAGGCTTCCAGTCATGATTCTTTCTTTCCGTACCCGTTCTTGTATCAAAAAGGCTCAGTTTCACATCTGCATTGCGATAGTTTCCAATCAAATCAATAATCGTGCAATACTCTTTGGAAGGATACAATCGCAATCCACGACCGACTTGCTGGGTAAAAATCGTTAAAGATTCCGTCGGGCGAACAAACAAGAGCGTGTCCACCGAAGGGATGTCCGTTCCCTCATTAAATAGATCAACGGTAAAGATGATCTCCAACTCTCCTTTTTCCATCTGGCGAATCGCCTCTGACCGTGACATTTCCCTCGTCTTGGAGTGGAGGCTAAGTGCCCGAACACCTTGATTCTGAAAGAAATTCTTCAAGAAATCCGCCTGTCGTATCGAGGAGCAAAACGCAAGGGTTCTGGTTTGCTTATGCTTGTTCCACGCCGCATATATTTTTGCTGCCATCTCTTCTTTGAGTTGTGCCTGTAACAGCTCTTCTTCATCGTAACGAGTGCCCAACCAGGTAATTTGCGAATAATCCGTATCGTCATAAACGCCATAGTAGCGAAACGGAGCCAACCATCCACGCTGCACCGCTTCGATAAAATCGAGCTGAAAGGCAACATTTCCATCACAGATGGCGTATACGTCTTTCCCGTCTGTCCTATATGGCGTCGCCGTGATTCCCAGCAAGAAGGCGGGTTGGAAATAATCAAGCACACGCCTGTATGAGTTCGCCGCAGCATGGTGAAACTCGTCCACGATAATCAGGTCAAACTCGTCAGGGCGAAACATTTCCAGATGCCGCTTCATGCTTAAAGTGTATATGGACGCAAATACGGAATCTGCTTGTCTTTCCTTTGTTTGGCCGTCATAGATCCCGCAGGTTCGTTCCGGCATCACTTCCGCAAAGGAACGACGCGCCTGGTATAGCAGTTCTTCTCTATGGGCGATAAAGAGAACCCTGTTAAAGTTCCTTGCAAAAAAAGCAGCCAAATACGTTTTTCCCAGTCCGGTAGCCATGACCACCATCGCTTTGTCATAGCCTTCACTCATCGTTTTTTCCAATTCTTCGAGAGCGATTTGCTGGGCTGGACGAGGAACAATACCACCATATTGAGCGATAGCTTCTTTCAGCACAAAAGGGTTCTGCTCTTCGGCATACTCGGCCACCGGAATGGTCAGTTCGATTTCTTCCGTTTCTGTCCAAGTTTTCACAAGTGAGGGATGCAGACGGTGATACTCATCATACTCCTTTGCATAAGACAAGCAGGTCTCTCTGTTTAGGGAAACAGTCTGCTCATGGTAAAACAGGTGCATGAATTTGGTTTGCGCTTCTTCAAATGTCATGGGTGCCGCCTTGGCCTGCATAGCCAAATTCCACTCAACGCCATAGGTAAATGCGGAACGCGACATATTCGATGAGCCAACAATCAAAACCCCATCGTTGTCTTCGTATTGAAGGAGATACGCTTTGGGATGAAAAGCTGTTCCACCGCTTCGCCAGAGACGTACCTCCATTCTTGGGTCAATATCAAGCAGTGCCTGCAGCGCATGTGGCTGCGTCACAAACAGGTAATCTCCAGCGAGAACTTTTACTTCTGCTCCACGCTCGATTGCCTCTTTCAAATGGGGCTCAAGCAGGCGAACACCGGAGTACATGACAAAGGAGGTTAGTATGTAAATGGCGGAAGATTTTTTCATTTCCCCCACCATTTCTGCCAGTAGATTCTCGGTAACAAGTCTGACTTCTGCCATCAATCTTCTACCTCGTGAAGGAACACCTTTCTCTCAAAACCTCCCCGCTTCTCCGCTTTCGATCTGCGAATCTCTTCCAGATCCCTCGGGGAAGCTCCGTGAACACGGGCAAGCGCATATACGACTTCCAACAGGTCTGCCAGTTCTTCCAGGCACTCCTGATCGGATTGGGCAGTGTTGTACTCGTTAAGCTCTTCCTGGCACTTTTCTCGGAGCTTGACCAGGTATTCATCATCCGATAATACGCTGGTCGTGTATCGTTTACCAGTCGCTGCAATGATTTCCGGTATCCGGTCACGGATCAATTTGTTGTAGATCGGCATAATAAATTCTCCTTTAGGGATAAGGTACGAGATTAGGGATTGCTTTGCGAATGCCCCCACGCGGGTCGTCAATGTCTCCCTTGTAACGGGGAATCAAGTGTACGTGCAGATGCATCACTGTCTGTCCGCCGTACTCCCCAACATTGACGCCGATGTTGTAGCCGTCGGGAGAGTATTCACGATCAAGCAGTTCTTTTCCTTTCTTAATGAGCTCGTGAATAGCCATTATCTCTTCATCAGTGGCATCAAAATATGTAGCGGCATGCCGTTTGGGGACGATCAGCAGGTGTCCTCGTTGAACCGGGTATTTATCATAAAATGCAATAGCGTTTCTATTTTCCAGAATGATATCAAGTGAATGTGAATCGCAGAAAGGACATTCTTTCATTATTGAATAATATCCTCCTCAAAACAGCTGTTATAAATCAAGTTTACCAGAATCCCATTCTCGAACGGAGACAATTAATATTGTAACTTACGTATTGCAACATCTTTTGTGTATTTCCTAAAATATCTCCATTTTTTCAATATTATGTTTTTTGTCTACGCGTGCTCTTTAGAGTCATTGCTGGTTATTCAAAACTCGGATTGTCTAATAGAACCGTGAAAGATCCATCCAAAATCTAATCAAGAATGGGGTTATTAGCCAAGTAAGAAAGAATCGTCAAATATATTCGATCGAAACATCATAACGATGTCATCCTTTTTTCCAAGTAAGAAAAAGTACTTCCCACATGATAACCAGATTGTCATGAATCTGTCTCATTGACTGAACCAGTTATGATTTGATAAAGTTGTCGGGCTTTCCCTTTTGGGTTATTGCGTATTTCACATTCCCAAATAATTATTACGTTCCATCCCTTACTCTCCAGTTCATGGATGTTCCTTTCATCGCGTCTTTTTGTTTCATTTATTTTTCTCAGCCACCACTCTCTTCTTGTTTTTGGCAACACAAAATACTTGCAGTCACTGTGTCCGTGCCAAAAGCATCCATTAACGAAAACAGCCGTCTTGTATTTCGGAAAGACGATATCAGGTTTTCCCGGAAGACTTTTCACGTTAATACGATATCTCAAGCCGAGCCGGAACAGTTCTTTTCTCAACAGTTGCTCGGGCTTCGTATTTTTCCCCTTTATTCTTGCCATTACCTCACTGCGCTTTTCGGGAGAGAAAACATCCAATAGACTCACCTCGACAAAAATATACCAGTAGATGTAACATTCATTTGAAGCGAACAAATGTTTCAAGTAAAATTATTCATGAAGATTTGTAAATGGGAGAGGGCATCATGATAATAGTTGATCTCTTTTCGGGAGCCGGGGGATTGAGTGAAGGATTCCACGAGTTGGGCTGTGAAATAGTTGCTCAGGTTGAAAAGGATTACTGGGCTTGTGAGACCTTGAAAACAAGAGCAATTTACCATTACCTCAAAAACATAGAAGAACTCCCCGTTTATTTCGAATACTTGAGGAGAAGTCCAAGCTACGAGGAAATCCCGAAGGCCAGGGAGTATGTCTTTGGCCTTTTTCCTGAACTTCGTGAAAGGATTGAAACCCAGATTTTGAACAAAAAGTTTGGCAACCCGGCAAATGATCCTGAGGCAACTTCCACAAGGGAAATAATACAACTGATAGATAAAGCCATAAATGGTCGAGATGTTGACATGATTATTGGGGGTCCCCCCTGTCAGGTCTATTCACTCGTAGGCCGAGGAAGACTACGTGAAGAAGCTGAGAAGGACCCGCGAAATTTCCTTTTCTACTATTATCTCACTCTCGTGAAAACGTACAATCCAAAGGTCTTTGTTTTTGAAAATGTTCCTGGAATCCTCACAGCCAAAAAGGGCAAGTTATTCGAAAAAATTCAGGAAGAGTTTCTGACTGCAGGATATACCATCTTGTCGGGTTCGGAGGAAGATCATCGAAAAAACATCATTGACATGAGCGATTTCGGCATTCCACAAAGAAGAAAAAGGGTAATACTGTTTGGCTTTAAAAGCGAATTGAATTTGACATATCCGGATTTCCACAAACACGCAATCAAATGGGATCATGAATTGAATACACGAAACGTCATCTCGGATTTACCCCCTCTGCAACCCGGCCAAGGGGCCGATTATGGAATCCTGGGCTATAACAACAATGGGGACTTAAGCAGCTATCAAAGATACATGAGAAAAAACAGCATAGGCGTACTAAACCATAAAGCCAGACCTGTGCGTGACCAGGACAGGAACATTTACAACGAAGCCATTAGACTCGCAAGCCGGGGACTTCAACTTCGATATCCTGATCTGCCGGAAAACCTTAAGACACACCAGAATGAAAAATCTTTTACCGATCGTTTCAAGGTTCACTGGTGGGACAGGGTTCCCCATACGATTGTAGCCCATATTTCAAAAGACGGGCATTACAACATTCACCCTGATTCAAATCAATTAAGGTCCCTAACTGTAAGAGAGGCTGCCAGAATACAAGGTTTTCCTGATAATTACAGATTTGAGGGTCCGAGAACAGCGCAATATGTTCAAGTCGGAAATGCAGTCCCCCCGATCATGTCCAGCATAATTGCGAATGCCGTTATCGAAGAACTTGCCAAAGTACCGGTTGGTATCACTTGAGACCAACCGGTATTATAATTTAATTCATCCAGTTTCCATTGGAAAATTGTGTATAATCAAATATGGGAAAAATACAGTACTCTAAAAGGAGTATGCCATGGAAAAAGAACTGCATGCATTCTCAGATTCCTTGCAAAAGGAGATATTGTCAGACAGTGAAGGAAGTCTTGAAAAGGAAAACAAATTTACCGAGATCATGATTGACTATCTCATATCAGATGGTACTTTGGACGATGGTACTGTCTTTTACTTCAGCAGAACAGGGATGAAGGTAAACGGGTTTGCGTTTGATGAAGAAAAAGGAAGACTGGACCTGATTTATAGTGACTATTCGGGTGCCACACCTCCATTGACTGTCCGGAATTCCGAAATCGATTCCGGTTTCCGAAGGCTATTGAATTTCCTGAACAGGTCCATAAACGGTCTTCACAAGTCCTTGGACGGAAACTCTCCCGAACATGACCTTGCCATGCTGATTCATGAGTCCAGGAATGAAATTGTCAAAGTCAACCTGTACTATCTTACTGATCGAATCGCCAGAAAGGATCCAATAAAGGATTCCCATCTGGGAGACATTCAGGTGAGCTTTCATGTATGGGACATCGAAAGGGTATTTAGAAGTCAGACATCCGGCAAAAACCGTGAAGAAATTCAAATTGATCTCAATTTGCACTCAGGTCCCGTTCCATGTCTAAAACTTCAGGAAGACAACGATGATTATCGGTGCTATCTTGCGTTTTTTCCCGGTGAGACTCTGGTTTCAATCTACAAGACTTACGGATCAAGACTATTGGAAAGGAACGTCAGAGCCTTTCTTCAGGCAAGAGGGGCAGTCAACAAAGGAATAAGAGATACCATCAGGACTGAACCACATATGTTCCTTGCCTACAATAATGGTATATCTGCCGTGGCACAGGGGGTCGAGACGGTGGTTCAAAATGGGGGGCTTGTCATCCGAAAATTAAGGGATTTTCAAATCGTAAACGGCGGACAGACCACTGCTTCGATCTACTATGCTGCCATGAAGGACAAGCTCTCAATGAAGGGTGTTTACGTTCAGGTTAAACTTACGGTAATCAAAGACGAAAATTCCGTCGACAGGATTGTTCCGAACATATCCAGATATGCCAATACACAGAACAAGATACAAAATGCTGACCTTGCTGCAAATGATTCTTTTCAGAGGAAACTGGAGGAGCTCTCAAGAACGGTTTGGGCTCCAAGTTCAAGGGGGAATCAGCGGCAGACCAGATGGTACTACGAGAGGGCAAGGGGTCAGTATCTTGAAGACAGGGGAAAAGAGTCCTCGCAATCGTACAGAAAGAACTTTGATCTTGTCTTTCCTAAATCACAGCTGTTTACAAAAACGGATCTTGCAAAGTACGAAAACACATGGTTGTTGAAACCGTACCTGGTTAGTCGTGGAGCCCAGAAAAACTTCCAGGAATTCATGATCTGGTTGCAAACCCAGGCAGAATTTGAACCAAATGTCGACTACTTCGAGGACCTGATTGCCAGGGCCATCCTGTTCAAACGAGCGGAAAAAATAATTTCCGAGCAAAAATTCGGGGGGTATAGGGCAAACATCGTTACATATACGCTGGCATGGATCTACAACAAATTAAGAAGCAAAATCAATCTCAAGCAAATATGGAAGGAGCAGGACATTCCTGGATATCTGGAAGAGGTAATCAAGACCGTATCCGTCGTAGTCCACAACCACATTCTGAATCCCCCCGGAAACGGAAACATTACCGAATGGTGCAAAAAGAAGGAATGCTGGGACGGTTTAAGAAACAAAAACATTGAGTTTCCGGACAGCGTCAAGGAGGAATTGAAGATATAACAGTAGAACAACAAGTCAAGGCAGCCTCTCGGGCTGCCTTTCCGCCTTTCCAATTTTCCAAACTTCGATGTTTCTTACATCTTTTTCCTGATGTACAGATTGTGGTCAAGTTCATCAATAAATGGAGATACTTTTTCGATTGCAGACAGGATCAGGTGTTTCTTAGCCCTGGTCATTGCGACATACAATTTTCTTCTTTCAGTCGAGATGAATTCCTCTTCATCCTCCCCGGGAGGGACTTGACCGAATGGCATAAAACCTCTCTTGAGTCCGGTAACAATGACATGGTCAAATTCCAAACCCTTCGAGGCGTAATATGTGGTTAGTTTTACACCAGGTGAAAGAATATCGGCACCATCCTCCTTCACCGAAACAAAAGGGATTTTTTCCTCATCGAGTGCTTCTTCAAATTCCTTCAACCGTTCCACTGAATGGCCTATAACCCCGATAGTATGTTGAGGAAGACTTGATCTGATTTTTTTTATGCAATCCAGGACTGTTTTCAACTCTTCCGTTCTGTTTCTTGAAACGTACAGCTCGGGAACAGGGCCCTCGGTTTTGGGATCTTCCGGAGGCACGTATTCTGCATCCTTCATTAGAATTTGATCGTTTCTTTGCAAGCTTCGGGCAAGTTGAATGATTTGCTTTGTTGAACGGAAGGTATTGAGAAGCATCCTGCTTCTCCCTCTCACATCAATGTTGGCCTGCTTCCAGGTGAAATTTCGCCGATAGATTCTTTGTCCCTTGTCGGCAGCTATGGTGAGGCTTTTTAGGGCGAGTTTCCTGATCGCCGTCAATTCCATTAGTGACAGATCCTGGGCTTCATCTACCAGGATATGAGCCGGAAGCTCCTTCCTGTTTATCTTGTCAAAATTTGCAAGCAACAGCAATGCTATATCGTCATAATCAATTCTTCGTCTGCTTCTCAACATTTCCTGATATTTGCTGAAAACCTTGAATATTCCTTCACGATGACCTTTTAATACCTGTACTTGTTTTCCCCTACCCGTCCGGGTTACATCAAGATATTCCTGAAGACCCTTTATTCCGTTGCCCTTGATCCAGGAAAACTCCTTCTGAAGAAAATCCACCAATGCCCATTTCTCTGCTTGAGGATTTTTTTTTCCGATTTTCGGCAATTCAAGATTTGTTTCCTCTTTCCTTACAGTATTCAAGGCAAAGTGGACCAATCCCCTCAAATCCTGTTCATAATTCAGATTGGGGATACCTGCATCCAACAAGAGTTGTCTGCCCCACTGATGAAACGTGGTTGCCTCAAAGGGATTGGAACTTGTTTTCAAGGCCAACTGACGCATGTAAATGGCGAGGGAACGATTGTATGTAAGAACAAGTACCTTCCCTTCCCCTTTCTTCTGAAGAAATTTTGCTCGTTCCAGCAAAACCGTTGACTTGCCGCTTCCAGGAATCCCCTGGACAAGCAGGGTACCTTCCGTTTTGTAATTGACGCATTCCTTCTGTTCCTCGGTTAGTGAAACATTGTTATCCGGCTTGACCCCGACATCCACCGGAGTCTCTCTTATCACATTAACGGGGTTGGTTATCTTCTTCTTCAAAGAATCTAGCCAGTTCTGCACGGAACCGTTCCTCCTCCTCTTCCTGCTGTTTCTCCGCAATCAACAATTGCTCCATCATGTTATCGTCAAGGAATGTATCCCCTTGAAGTTCAACTCCGCCGGGAACCAGATATTCAACATGTTCAACACCTTCTCCGGCACAATCACCAAAGAAATCCGCAAAGAGTTTTCCGTGTGTCCCGATGACATAGAGTCTTTCCTTGGCACGTGTAATTCCAACATACAACAGTCTTCGTTCTTCTTCGATGTCTGGTCTAGAACTGTGAGGGAAGCTCTTGTCGCCAAGGTACATGAGGAACACGACCCGATATTCCTTCCCCTTTGCAGAATGAATGGTCTGGATGTGAACGCCTTCACCCGTTGGTGTGGTGTTCTCCGCATCGACATGCTCGTGAAGAAGATCGATAACTTCATAAGAGACGGCTGCGCCTGCCAGTTTTGCTTCCTCGAGAGTGTTTACAAGTTCCTCTCTTGTTGTCCCTGCCAATTCACCATCACAGTATCCGCTTGCAATTTGCTGGATAAGGCTGTCTATGTCATCTCCATAGCGATACTGACAAATTTCCAACAGTGCCCTCATGACCAAAAGCTTCCGTTCATGTTCCTTCTTGCCGGAGGAAATCGCCACACCAAGTTCCTTCAAGGCGTCCCTGACAACTCCGCCTTGTCTTGAAAATTCACTATCCTTGCGAACAAGCACCGCAATTTCGCTTGCCGGTATGCCTTCGTTGACAAGCCTTGAAATCTCCCTTGCTACGAAATCAGCCGCCAGTTCCAATCTCGGGGCATTTATCCGTTTAACCGGATAATTCACAAGGGAATCCTTTCGCAATCGGATTTTTGCAGGTTCAAGCTTCTTGGGTATCAGGCGGTTTTGCTTCTCCAAGATCCTGTTGGCCAGCATGATGATGTTGGGAGTTGAACGATAGTTTTCCGTCAGGTCAATGGGTTCGAGGACCGGTAGTCCCGAAACGGTCACTCGTTTGGGAAAATACAGAATGTTGGATACGTCCGAACCATTAAAGGTGTAGATCGCCTGATCATTGTCGCCAACCACATTGAGGAATACATCGTTTCCAGCAAGATCGAACAGAAATCTTTCCTGTGCCCTGGATGTATCCTGGTACTCGTCAACAATGATATATTTCAGACCGTCCTTAATGCGTTCCCTTGTCGCTCCTTTCCGATGGGCAATTGCCCTGTGTGCCTCGAGAATCAATCCTGGATAGTCGATTGCATTGTGCTTCCGTAGAATCCTTTGATAGCGTTCCCAAACAATGCGTACATTCGAAACAGGAACTTCAACCCTTCCGGTAAACTCGTACGGTACAATGATTGTTCCCTCACCGGGGAGGTCCTCCGGATCGAAAAAAGCCTCGCCAAGTGAATAGTGTCCCTGTCTCGCAATATCCAGTGCCTTCGCGTACAGTTCGGGGGCAATGGAACGATCAAATTCATCCTTGATTCCGGCGAGCAATTCCCTCCTGTGATTGAAGAACAATGATGCTTCTCCAGCTCCTTGGACAACTTCAAATCCCGTTTTGAGCCAGGTTTCCCCCATGTTTGCGGCAAGCCTCAGGATTCGGTAGGCAAGTCCATGGAACGTGAATGTACTTACCGGACTACCCTGTCCGATTTCCATGGCCATGTTTTGAAGTTTCTCCAGGAGCTGCAACCTGGCAGCCCTCGAAAAGGAGATGGACATCATGGAAGAAGCAGGTATCCCCATTTCCACCTGTAAAAACAGTATCCTCGCAGCGATTGTGGTTGTCTTTCCTGTTCCCGCAGCCGCGTTGATGAGAAGATGTCCTTCAGGCGCAGTTACCGCCCTCGCCTGAGCTTCATTCAATTCAATCATGCGAGCTCCCCTTCTTTGATAAGGTTTTACAAATTTCTACAGATTGAAGTTCGTTATTACAGGATATATACCCTTTCATGTCGAAAAAACACATAAAATGCCAAATATTATTTTATCATTGTGGGAAAGGGGTTAAACAGTTGAAAAACCAGAACAAGGTCGCTATACGTAATGAACTGATAGAAAGACTCAGGTACGAGCTTGTTGGCCCCAATGAAGAACACGAACTGATCGATGAACTTCCAACCCAGCGATATCTCACGGGAATCTTGTGGCCTTCGGGGGAAAAAGTCCGACAGGAAGAGGACGATCATTTGGGAGCCGGTCAAGAGGGTGAAGAGACTGGTCCCATGGAAACGGTTGCACCTCTCAACAAGGCCATGCTTCCATCCTCCATGGGCCTTTCATTCGTGGTCGAACCAGGAATTGAAAAGCTTGAAGTGCAGGTATCCTGGGGCCAATACCGTCCGGTTACTGAAGGGAGTGACACCGAAGAACGGTGGAAAAGGGACCCAATTGTAAAAAAACGTCAAATCAGAATAGATGATGCCGACGGGGTGCGAAAAAGAGATCCCCTGGACGAGAATAAGGGAGTGTTTCTGGAATGGCTTTCCCGCCCTCTCGGAAAACGCATAGCAGTGAGTGTGTTCATTGTAAACAGGCAAAAGGCTCCGGAAAAAGGACCAAAAGATTTTTATTGTCTCTTTCAGCCGGAAATCAGGGTTTCATCGACTGTGGACGGGCAAAAACCGTTTGGAGTGCGTGAATTGAAGTATGAGCCTGGTACTTATCGACCGCTGGATGTCATGATGGATGAACTCCTGTACAGGGAACAGACTGTATTTGCCGTGGGACATGGAACGGCGGTCAAATGGGACGAGGTAAGTCCGGACAATCAGTACGCGGGGGTTCTTGCAACAGTAACCATCCCGGTGTACGAGATTCCGATGGTGACTCCCCCTCCATGGAACGGACAGGGAAATCTCAATATGGATGATATTGCCATCTCTTCAAATGCAGATACGCTGTGTGAATATCTGGAACCACTGGCAGATGCATATGACGACTGGATCTATCAGAGGGAATTGGAACTGGATTCGTTCTCGGGAGAGCTCAGGAGCACTGCCGAAGAAAACATCAATCAGTGCAAAAAGTCTTTGAGCCGAATAAGAAAGGGAATTGACCTCATTCGAAGCAATCAGGTTGTATTTGAAGCATTTCGTTTTGCCAACAGAGCCATGGCAATGCAGCGACTACAGTCCAAATGGTCAAGGCAGGCAAGAAAAACAAAGGACTGGAGCCGGAAACACGACAGTGAAAAACCATCGTGGCGTCCGTTCCAGATTGCTTTCATACTTCAATCCCTGACTGGCATAGTGGAACCGACCCACGATGATCGTGACATTTGCGATCTCCTGTGGTTTCCGACAGGTGGCGGGAAAACCGAGGCTTATCTGGGGCTCGCTGCCTTTACCATGGCCCTCAGAAGGCTTCGGGGTGAACAGGATGGCAAAAGAGGCGACGCCGGTGTTAATGTCATCATGCGTTACACCTTGCGTCTGTTGACAATACAACAGTTTCAAAGGGCCGCTACCCTCATTTGCGCCTGTGAAAAGATCAGGCAGGAGCAGCCCGAGCGTTGGGGACATGTGCCATTCCGAATCGGACTCTGGGTTGGTGGCAAATCTACTCCAAATGACTTTGATGAAGTGGTGAAGGATCTGACAGAAACAAATCCAGGAGGCAGGACACCCATTCAACTGGTTTCATGCCCGTGGTGCGGTTCACCCCTTGGGAAAAAGGATTACTTTCCTGACAAACGCAGACGCCGCCTGATAATTGGATGCTCGAGAAGGGAATGTGACTTTCACCGCACCAATAACCCTGATGGCATTCCGGCTTTGGTCAATGACGAGGAAATCTACCGTTACCTGCCTGCCATGTTGATTGGAACGGTCGACAAGTTTGCCAGACTTCCATGGGTTGGAGAGACCCAGACTTTGTTTGGCAATGTAAAAAGCGAACTGGACCTCTGGGGTTTTACCTGTGAGGGTGAAAGTGAAAGAATGATTGGTTTTCGCAACCAGGTACTGGGAGGAACGACACCGGTTGTGAAGGACCAGAGAGAACTTCTTCCACCAGAGTTGATCATTCAGGACGAGCTACATTTGATTGGCGGCCCTCTTGGTACGATGGTGGGCATCTACGAAACCGCAATTGATTATCTTGCGTCCCGCGAGATCAGAGGCAAACTGGTTGGTCCAAAGGTAATCGCTTCCACAGCCACCATACGTCGTGCCGAAGACCAGGTTAAACTGCTGTTTGCACGGAAACTGGCCATTTTCCCGCCTCCGGGGCTTGTTTCAGGAGATTCGTTCTTTGCCCGGCAGCAGCCATTGGACAAGACTCCTGGAAGAACCTATCTTGGGATTTTTGCGCCTGGGCGAAGTGTGAAGACGGCTCTCGTCCGAGTCTATTCCACCCTTCTGGCTTCTACAGGTGCAATGAAGGCATTCTCGGCCGATGACCTTGATCCGTATCAGACAATGGTGGGATACTTCAATTCCCTGCGTGAGCTAGGTGGAGCAGTACGCCTGATTGAAGACGACGTCAGGGCGAGGATGAACGTGCTTGCCAATCGCCCAACTTCACAGAAGTATTCCTACGTCTCACGTGAACTGGATGATGAAGTGCCCGAGCTCACAAGTCGGGTCGATTCAAAAGACATACCGGCGATCCTTGACAGACTGGAAAGAAGTTTCACCGAAGCGGAAAGCGGGAAAGAACGCCCTGTTGATGTGGTCCTTGCCAGCAACATGATTTCGGTTGGAGTGGATGTGTCCAGATTGGGGTTGATGGTGGTAAACGGCCAACCCAAGACAACTTCAGAGTACATTCAGGCTACCAGCCGGGTAGGACGAGAGCACCCGGGTCTGGTTATCACCGTTTACAACTGGGCTCGCCCGAGAGACGTATCACACTATGAAAGGTTCATTTCATACCATTCTGCTCTGTACCGATACGTGGAGGCAATAAGTGTGACTCCCTACTCCTCCCGGGCAAGGGATCGGGCTCTGGCGGCAGTCCTGGTATCCATGTGCCGGTTGAAAATAAGAAAACTTTCCAAGAGGGAGAACGCCGTTCATTTCAAGTCCAGAAGCCCGGAGACCGAAAATATCAAAAAGTACATTCTGAGACGAGTCAACACTCTTGAGGGGGCCTCGAGGTTGAGAGAAGTGGACCAGGATTTGAAAATGGATGTTGACCTCTGGGAGAAGGAAACGGCAAAAGATGTCCTTCTTTATGACGGGGGCGGTTCCAACAACCCGAGACTTCTTTACCCGCTCGGAAACAAGAAGAAAAACGGTGTTTTCGGTACTCCCAACTCCATGCGTGACGTTGAACCCCCAATCGGCATCTATCTTAGAAAGGGAGATTGACCATGCAGAACAAAATAGGAGAACTCCGTCCCAGTCAATTGATCACCACTTTCGGTCCGGGAGCCATCATGGAACTCCCGGAATTCTCCGTAATCATTGCCGGAATTGACAAATGGGAAAAAAAGCTGTGTGAGAAAATCAACGAGCCCAGACTTATTAGGAAACTGGGAATACAGGAAATCCTTACGCCACCTGCTTCGAAGTTTGACAGTGTAACCTATGAGGGTACACTTCCGGCTTACCGTTTTCCAAGGTATCTGGTATGCCCGGCATGCAGGAAGCTTGGTACTCCAGAAAAGTTTTACATCAACGAAGGCACCCAGGTCGCCTATTGCCAGTGCAACAGGGAAAATCCGGTCAAGGCATTTCCTTCCCGTTTTGTGGTTGCATGCAAGAAGGGACATGTTGACGATTTTCCGTGGAAACGGTTTGTTCATGGAAAAAAAAGAAACCCATCATGCAAGGGAGACAAGTTGAAGCTTCTAGACAATGGAAAAACTGGTGCGATTGCGGACATTGAGGTTTTGTGCGAGGACTGTGGTGAGAAGAGATCCCTGCAGGATGCCTTCTCGGAAAGACATAAACTGGGCCGGTGCAGTGGTCACAAACACTGGCTGGGGCCGTCGGTCCGGGAAGACTGTGACCAAGGCTTGCGCCCCATGCTGCGTGGAGCTTCCAACATATATTTTCCCGTTGTTGAAAGTGCACTGGCCATTCCGCCTTACACCAATCCCCTTCACAGCATCGTTGCGGAAAACATGGACAGGCTCACGGAGCTTGAAACCATTGAAGATCTGGAAGCTGCCATCAGGCTGATATACAAGGAGTTAAGGGAGTATCCGTTGCAGGAAGTCTGGAAAGCAATACAATTACAAAAGAACCTGCCAACAGGTGAAAGCCAGGATCTTCTCTTCCCTGAGTGGGAAGCCCTGATGCGTGGCTCCCTGCCGAACGGCGATTATGATTTTGAAACGGAAGAACAACAAGTGCCGGAAGAATATCAAAAATACATCTCCAAACTGGTCATGGTAAGGAGACTTACAGAAGTCAGAGTTTTGGATGGATTTACAAGAATTGATCCCCTGCCTGATGCAACGTCCCTTTTGAGTGGCGAGCAGGCAACCGGGGAGTCTGGATTAAAGGCTGAATTAAGTCAAACCAGAGTAAACTGGAGACCGGGCATTATGACGAGAGGGGAGGGTATCTTCGTTGCCCTCAATGAGGATACACTCTCTGAATGGGAGGCCAGGGTTGAAAATGCCGTCAAGTACATGGAAACGGCATTTGAACGCTATTGTGAGGACCGAGGTCTTGAGAAGGAATACAGACCCGCATTTCCGGGAGCAAGGTATATCCTCCTCCATACCCTGGCTCACTCCCTCATGAGACAGTTGTGTCTAAACTCAGGTTACTCTTCCACGGCTCTGAGAGAACGCATATATTCGAGAAACAAGCCAGGACAGAAAATGGCAGGAATCCTTATCTACACTGCAACACCGGATTCGGAAGGAAGCCTTGGTGGTCTGGTTGAGCTGGCCAAAACGGACAACTTCAGAGGTGTTCTCTGGCATACTCTACAGGATGCAAGATTCTGCTCGGGAGATCCGCTCTGTGCCGAACACAAGCCTGAAGCTGTCGGGGATTTGAACGGAGCAGCCTGCCATGCATGTCTCCTCGCTGCCGAGACTTCCTGCGAACGATCCAATCTATTTCTTGATCGATCCTTTCTGATTGGAACCGTATCCGAACAAAACCTGGCATTCTTCCAAGAGGAGTAGAATATATTGAAGACCTTGGACAAAATGATTTCCAAACTAGTAGTTGGATCTTCCATCGAGGCGGTGACGGAACTGCATCGTGCCCTGGAAGACGGGCGCATCAGGTCAACCATGAGCGCAAACGAGGTTCTTGCAAGGATTCGTCCCCACACGATTCCCGTGCACCTTTTGCATGATCTAATGACGGCATGGAGAGTCGAAGAAGCCCGTGGCATGACATCCCATACCCTTTCCATGACGATAAGGGCCTGCCTTAATTGCTGTGAACTGACAAGAAGAGACCGCCAGCTTACCGAGCTTGTCTGGACAGGGCCTGTGGCGACATCTGGAGAAATGGTCAGGTCTACCTGGAGCGTTTTTCTCGAAATGATTGAATCCGCAGACAAGCATTTGCTCGTGGTGGGATACAATCTAACCTCGGAGACCAACACCACGAATGCAATTCTAAAAGCTCTAGCCGCTGCCAAAAAAAGGGGATGTGAAGTAACCATTGCATTGCATGACAATGGTCAAAACCTGTCGCAATTGAAAGGTGCATGGCCGGAAAAACTGGCCCTCCCACGTATTCTGAGATGGATAGGTCGACAGGGCGACGAGCTTGCAAGCCTTCATGCAAAGGTACTGGTTGCCGACAAGATTGACCTTCTCGTTACCTCCGCAAACCTCTCCTATCATGGAATGGAATCGAACATTGAACTTGGATTGCGTACGCGTGGCGAACTGGCTCTTCAGGTGGTTCGTCATTTTGAAGCGCTGGAACGAGAGGGTTTCCTACTCCCCTACAACTAGAATCTGCATGAAGGGAGGATAAATTTCCGGTATGCAACTCTCACGTGAGATAAACATGAAGCCTTCATTTTTGAGGGAATTGCACAATCTCCCCTCCTCCATGGACGCACAGGTCTGGGAGAAAATCAATTTCCTGGCCCAAAACCCGATACCGGATGGGAAGCTAAAGAAAAAACTTCAAAAATATCCTGATGTTTACCGGCTGCGTATTGGTGATTTTCGATTGTTTTATACATTCGGTAGCAACTGGATTCGTCTGTTGAGTATCAGGGCCAGAAAGGAAGCCTACAGGAAGGACGTTGGCTATGAAGAACCCTTGGCAAAATTCAACGTGGACGATCAGGAGATACATGATGATGAGGAAATTGCAATGGGGGCACCAAGACATTACAATGGTTGGTCTTATGAAAGCCATGATCATTCGCCCCGATTGCCAGTGGAGATTTCACCGGAATGGCTGAATCAACTCAGAATACCGGAAGAACTTCACCCTGCCCTGGTTGCCTGTCAAACGGAAGATGACCTTCTATCGGCGAATGTTCCCAATGAGTACATTGAAAGGGTCGTTGACAACATATATCCAAGACCGGTGACTGAAATACTTGATCAGCCCGATTTTGTATTGTTCGACACCGATGACTTGATTCGTTACAAGGAAGGCGACCTGAAGTCCTTTCTCCTTAGATTGGATTCGGAACAGGAAAGACTTGTTGACTGGGCTCTTCACGGGCCAGCCATGATCAAGGGTGGACCAGGAACCGGCAAATCGACAATAGCACTTTACCGGGTTCGTTCATTACTGGATCACGCTGATCAAACCGGCAATTCCGGACTCATGGTTCTCTTCACGACATATACCGAGACACTCACACGCTTCTCCAGACAGCTTTTGGAACAGCTGCTCGGAGAACGGATGGAGCGGGTAGTTGTTGAAACTGCTGACAATCTTGCGATAAATATCGCTTCCCTGCAACAGGAAATCGGCCCAATTGCCGGCAGGGATGTACTTAGAAGCATTCTACTGGAAGCCATGGAATCCATTTCTGATGAACATCGAACCCTTTTGAGCAAGTTTCGACCAGATTATTTGCTGGATGAGATTAAGTGGGTCATAGACGGGAGAGACATTACATCGTTCGAGGAATACCAAAATACGGATAGGTCCGGTAGAGGCATTGCCTTCAACAACCAGACAAGAACGGCAATGTGGTGCTTGTACGTCGAGTTCGACAACGCTTTGAAAAGGAAGAATGTTTGGAGTATCTCCGGAATTCGGAGACTTGCATTGAATCTTGTGCGTAGTGGAGTCTATCGCGAAAAATATGGATCAGTCATAATTGATGAAGCACAGGATCTTACACCGGCAAGTCTGAGTCTACTTGTGGAACTAGCAAGGGAACAAGGTGGCCTGTATCTTACTGCCGATGCTTCCCAATCCATTTACTTCAGGGGATTTTCATGGAAGGACGTTCATGATCGTCTTCGTTTCAGAGGACGAACTGTAAACCTCAGAAGAAATTATCGGACCACAAGGGAAATTGCAGCTGCAGCCAGTGACTTTCTCCGCCGTTCCGATTGTGGCGACCCGGATTCACTGTTGCCAGTATCAAGCCAATCAGGTCCCCAGCCGATACTCAAAGGCTTTGATACAAAGGAAGAACAGTGGAAGTATCTTGCGAGCTACGTCAAGCAAATGAGCCGCCACTTGAGATTGAAGCCTTCAGCTGCGGCGGTACTTGTACCGGATCAGAAGTCGGGAGAGAAAGCAGCTTCTGCTCTAACCATCCTGGGATTACCATCAATTTTCACGTCAGGTACGGAACTTGATCTCGACAGTGACGAGGTCAAGGTTCTAACGATCAAAGCGGCAAAAGGTCTGGAATTTCCGATTGTAGCAATTACGGATCTGGCAGACAATCTTCTACCCGGTCTTGCCGAAGAGACAGATGAAGATGAAATACATGAGGAATTGAAGGCCGCACGAAGAACACTGTACGTGGGAATGACGAGGGCAATGAGAGGTTTGATGCTACTATACCCCAATAAAAATGCCTCGCGCTTCATCAAGGAATTGGGGGAAGACAACTGGTACAGAGCCTGAAAACACAGTCACTCGACTGTGTTTTTTTATCAAGGTAATGTTGGAATGTTATAATGAATCTATAAATTATTCCAACAATATCATAAAATAAAAGACAAATGTCGACTTTTTTCTATGTGGGTGGTATTCATGAACGAGAACCTGATCGGTGAAGAACAAAAGATACTGGACCAAAAAATTGTTGAGATTGAAGAGATAATACAGGATCTAAGCAGTCAGTTGCAGGAAAAAAGAAACATCGACGATACGACCCATATGGATTCACTGATTGAACAACAAAAGCGTTATCTCAGTGCCAAAAACCAACCTTATTTTGGCCGTCTTGACGTGAATGAAGACGGCAATACTGAAACCTACTACATTGGAAAGACTCCGATTGTAAGAAATTATATTGAGAACATTGTAATAGATTGGAGATCTCCGTTGGGAGATGCCTTTTATTCCTATTCCGGCGGCAGTCCAAAGGTAGTTGTAAAAAGATCCGATGGAAATATCGTCGAAATCAATGTTAAATCTAAGCGACAGATTCATATTGAAAATCAAAAAGTCAAGTCGGTAAGTGTTACGGGACCGGTCACCTCAAGCAACGATAATACGGATAAAGCAAACAACGAATTAACGGGTGACAACTTTCTTGTCGACATGCTGAATCAGCCATCGGTAGGCTTTCAGCTTAAGGAGATCATTTCCACAATTCAACGGGAGCAAAACGAAATCATACGTCTCGGAATCAGGCAACCGGTTCTGATTCAAGGGGTCGCCGGAAGCGGGAAGTCAACGGTAGCATTGCACCGGGTATCCTATTTGCTGTACAAGTACAAGAACCTGAAGGCTGAAAACATCCTCATTATTGCTCCGAATAACATGTTTTTGACGTACATACAGTCTACAGTCAGGGACCTGGATATATCAGGCATTAGACAAACAACATTTGCCTCCTTGGCCAAAGAGCTTTTGCCTGATCTTCGGGAAATTGCCGAACCCCATCAGCTCCTAGTCGATCTCGTTGAGAACAAGAAAGGTGCAAAAGACAACCTTTCCTATGATTCATTCAAGGGGTCCATGAGGTTCAAACAAATCGTGGACAGATATCTTCAGCATATTGAAGAAGGTTTGGAAAGATTTGATACACTATACTTGAACAGCGACATTTATTTAGACAAGAGTGAAATTCAGAAGGTTTACAAGGGGTACTCTCATCTGCCTCTGATGAAGCGTAACAAGCAGCTCCTGGAATGGTTGAATGACTGGATTGATGAAAAAAAGGAAAAGATTGTTAAATCCCTTCAGGAACAGTTCGAATCTGCCTGCAGACAATGGGTGTATCACATAGATGAACGAGATCCACTGAGGAGAAAAACGTACGATGCCCTAGAACAGGCTTTAAACTACAGATTGGGAAAAATCAAAAAGGAAGTTAACAGCAATTGGTCCCATTATCAAAAGAAAATCGCCTTCTTAAAAGCCATTGAAGTGTACGAGTCCCTGTTTGACAAGGATTTGTTGATGATTTTGGACCCTGAATTGGACCCTGATTTTGCCGAGGGCATTGCAAGCCATTTTGACAGGAATTTTCTCAGATACTCTGATCTCGCAGCATTACTGTACATTGAATGGAAACTCAATGACTTTTCAAAAAAATTCGATTACATTATTGCAGACGAAGCACAGGATTTAAGCCCGTTCCAGATTTCCATATTGAAACTACTGGGAGAATCAATGACCTTGCTTGGTGACATTTCCCAAAATGTCTACTCGAATGCCGGTATTGGAGACTGGAATAGTCTCGTTCCCGATGTGTTTGAAGAGCAACAGCTTGTTCGGCTGGAAACATGGGTAAACTACCGTTCTTCGAAGGAAATAATAGAAGTAGCAAACAAAATCATTGAAAATTCCGGATTGGACATCCCCAGGATGGTCTCTCTAGAGAGACGCAGCGATGAAGTCAAGATTCAAAGAGTGGATTCAGAGCCCGAACTTCTCGAGAAACTGAAGCATTCCATCCGGTACTTCCTTGATAAAGGGTATAACAAGATCGCGATTATCCACAAGGACTTCAACAGATGCAACAATCTGTTCAAGCTTTTTACGGATGCCGGTATCAATGAGATACAACTTGTCTCCAAAGGAGATGACACAATCAGGGAAAAGACCATTATCATCCCGTCATATCTTGTAAAGGGGCTGGAATTTGACGCCGTCATCATTCCAAATGCAAGTGAACTCAATTATGATTCCAACGAAATTGATACCAAACTTCTCTTTGTGTCCGTCACCAGGGCTCACCACGGCCTGCATGTTTATTATCACAAGAAGGCTTCTCCCCTACTAGCGGGATGCTATGAAGAACCAGTGACAGGGGTCGGATTTGGTGAGTACGGCATCCTTTAAAAATTACAATATACTACAGCAGGATTCCGGGGTTGGGTTCTTCCCAGCCGTATAGTTCGATTTTCTCTTACTCATTTTCTATCACTCTTACAGTTTATGGATGTAAAATAGCCAAAAGGCTACCAAAAAGTATCCTTTTGGCTACTTGTTCCGATAATTTGCTCGAAGTAAAATAAGTTACAGAAACACTTTAATAATTCTACCACAAGTTAATACAGTACTTGAACTACCATAGGAAATGGCGTTCAAAAAGTGCTGCTTATTACTGGTCTTCCTACCAGTGGTACGCACTTTTGGACGCCATTTTTCATCTTTTCAAAAGGAGGGTGAGCCGTTTCAACAAATTCAATTCTGCCTGTATTTCTCAAACTTTGGTCAAAAAGTTGTTCAAGGAATTCAGAAAAATGCAAGGTGATGCGATGTGATTCAATCAAATTTGACAAATAACTCCTGGATTCAGAAGGTTTTAGCATGCTGTGAAGCTCATGGAATCTCTAAACAAATTATTAACAGGTTTGCGGAACTTTATTGCAAGGAGGATTCACAAGAACATGAATGAGATTTTCAAGAAGTTGGATATACATGGATCTAAGATAATCACTATTACCCGTAGAAGGGCCATAACCCGGGGTAAGCCAAAGCCCTTTGAAGAACAGTATTCGTTCGATTTATTCGACTCGCAGTCCAAATAAGCCAACTTACCTGCAAGTGAGGTATATGTCCGAATCCCCTCGTTAACAATAAAAAGTAGATTATACGGGGGGGATACAAATGTGCAAAACCAAGATTGTGAGCGTTACTTACAATTCCGAAACTCCAGAGGATTCACTTGTATGGATCAGTCAAATTATTACCAACCTTCTAATCAAGGAACTGGGTTTGACACCCAATGAAGCCGGGGGGTTAGTCAAATGTTCCCATGAACTTTTGACTCCCCTTTATTCAGAAGAATCAAAGAGGAGTGAATATGATGGTACTAAGGATCAATAGGGAAGCCCCATTCCCTTTATCTGATGACCAGAGCTTGAATGTTTCATATTACCGCACAAGTACCAACTCTCAGGATGAAGAAATGCAGATCGCAGCTGCTCATTCGTTGATGCAGATAATGGGACTATTGTGAAGATCAGCGATAAAATCCCCAATAGAATCGGTTGAAAATTCCCCACTTTCATCGCAAACTCTCTCCTTGGAGGAGAGAGAAATCATGGTAAAGAATGGGGAGTTTTACATGATTCACGAGATGAGAAAACGTGGCATGAGTATTACTCGGATCGCGCAGGAAATGGGGAGGGATCGAAAAACCATTCGTAAGTGGCTAAACAAGAAGGAACCTGAATCCTATCAGCGAAAGGTCATTCGTCTCAGCAAGTTGGATCCTTTCAAGGACTACGTTCGTCGCCGAATGGAGGACGGTTGCCTGAATGCCAGAGTCATTCTGGAAGAAATCAAGGCCAAAGGGTATACCGGCGGGATTACCACTCTTCGTGTCTTCATGAAACCTTTCCGGCCTGCCGTCATCAGTAAAACCACTGTCCGATTCGAGACAGACCCCGGATACCAGTCCCAGGTAGACTGGGGACGGTTTACGGTAGACTGGCACGGCAAACCAAAACGGCTCTATGCGTTTGTCATGGTCCTCAGCTATTCCCGCATGATGTATCTGGAGTTCACCGAAGACGAGAAGTTAGACACGCTTATCAACTGCCACCAGCGGGCTTTTGAATATTTGGGAGGGTGTACGGAGGTAATACTGTACGACAACATGAAGACAGTCGTGAAAGACAGAGATGAACAGGGCCATCCCATCTGGAATGAGCGTTTTTCCCGATTTGCCAGCCACCACGGCTTCCTTCTCACGAGTTGCCGTCCCTATCGTGCCCGTACCAAAGGAAAGGTCGAAAACGGGATTGGTTATGTTCGCAAGAACTTTTGGCCGCGAGTTCGGGAATTCAAGGGAGTAGACGATCTGAATCGTCAAGCTCGTGAGTGGCTAAATCAAGTGGCCAACGTGAGGATTCATGGAACCACGCACGTCAGGCCGGTTGACCGCTGGCATGAGGAAAAGCTGAAACCCATGAACCCAACGCCGTTTGCGGTCGTCGACCGTCATGCTCGGAAGGTATCAGCCGACTGCCTGGTATCGTTTGAGGCCAACCGTTACTCCGTTCCCTTCCGTTTTATGGGTCACATCGTACATGTCCAAGACGACAAGAACGGACGCATCCGGATTTACAGTGGAGACATCCTCATCGCTGAACATCCCAAGGCCGTCCAAAAAGGGCAGCTGGTCATCAACAAAAAGCACTTCGAAGGACTGCGCCCAACCGGTCAACATCGAGTTCCTGCCCCAATGCCCAAACTTGTTGACCGACCAGCCCCTGAAGTGCTGGAACGAAACTTATCCGTGTATGAACAATTCCTCGACGAGGCGGTGAGGCTCCAATGATTGGGCTGCAAGAACGTCTTGAGGATGCCTTCCACCAATTCGGATGGACTCGCATTCCCGAGGTGCTTCACCACCACGCCGAAGAAGCTTCCAAACACAATATATCGTATCTGGAATTTCTGGACAAGCTGTTACAAGAAGAACTGGCGGCGAAATGGGATCGATATGTCCGAACCCGGACACGCCTGGCCAATTTACCCTTTCACAAGACCTTGGACCAATTTGACTTTCGGTTTCAACCATCCATCGATGAACGGCGAATCCGGGATCTGGGACCCTTCGGTTTATCGAGCACCAGGAGAATCTCATTTTCCTCGGCCCGCCCGGTGTGGGGAAAACACATTTGGCCGTTGCACTGGCTTTGGAGGCGATTAAGCAGCGGTATACCGTGTACTTTACAACCGCCCATGACCTGGTCCAAACGCTTCAGCAGGCCGACCATAACCATACGATCAAACAGAAAATTCGCATGTACACCAAGCCTCGTCTCTTGATCATCGATGAGATCGGCTATCGTAAGATGGACGAACCGGCAGCCCATTTCTTCTTCCAAATCATCTCCGAACGATACGAGACCGGCTCCATCATCCTAACTTCCAACAAGTCGTATGGTTCGTGGGGAGAGATCTTCGGGGACTCTGTACTGGCCACAGCCATCCTGGATCGTTTACTGTATCATTCCACCACAATCAATATCAAAGGGGAAAGTTACCGCATCAAGGAAAAGAAAAAGGCGGGTTTCTTCCGACCAGAAGGGCATGAAGACCCAAAGGAGTAGTTCATGTTTCCGCCCCCTAAGGGGCGTATAATAATTCTCTTACTGGGGAATTTTCGATTGATTTTTTTGAGGAGCTTTCTTTTGATCTTGACACCCTAGCATGCAGAAGGAAACAGCAAAGCAATTTGGTAGGATGTTGGTCGGTGGCACAAACAGTAACAACAGCTCAATCGAAAATGCAAAATAGACCGTATCTTCAATCAAAGAAGAACGGTCTATTTTTATGCTCAAAAACAACTTCAGCAACGCTGATTGACTACAATTGACCACAAGATGAATCTTGACCAATTCTTGACCAGAAGGGGTGTTTTGCTGGTTTACCCTGTTCAACCAGTCACCATCAAAATTAAAAAACCCTTGATTTCTCAAGGGTTTCAGCTACTTATGTATGGTGATCCGGACTGGGTTCGAACCAGCGACCCCCACCCTGTCAAGATGGTGCTCTCCCAACTGAGCTACCGGATCATGTCGTATGTACTTCGCAAACACCTGTCACATGGTGGGCCCTGTAGGACTCGAACCTACGACCAATCGGTTATGAGCCGACCGCTCTGACCAACTGAGCTAAGGGCCCGAATCGTACCGGACGCCGATCACATGATTTAATATACCGGATTTTCTTTTCGATTTCAAGAGGAAAAATCAAAATTCCAGTAAAAAATTTTACCGACATAGAAAGAACCATTCTCTGCCTTACCACACGCGCAAGAGAATGGCCCTGTTCTCGCTTAGTTTCCGGTAATTCTTCTGCTGCATCTCTATCCACATGTAACCGTATTTTGCGAAAGCTGTCCCGGGAGCCGTCCGCTCCCTTTTTCACCCCGCCTGATCCGCCTTCTTCTCCTCAATCCGGATCTCCGCCTGCTCCGCCTGCTGTTCCTGTTCGTCGCGCAGGCGGTGGGCCATGCGGCTGGAGGCGTTGGCGGCGATGCTGGCGACGAGGTCGTCCAGGAAGGTGTGGACGCGTCCGGAGCGCTTGGTGTCCAGGCGTTTGATGACGCCGACCTTGTGTTTGTCCAGGTGGCCAAAGGTGGTGACGGCGATGCTCCCGTAGCCGAACACAGAGCCGAGCGCCAGGGTTTCGTCGCAGCCGAACAGGCCTTCGTCCGTCGCGATGAGGGTTTGAAGCGGCTCGGACAGCATGCCTTTTTCCGCCAATGTATCCAATTCCACGCCGACGAGGATGGCGTGCTGCATTTCCCTCTTTTCCAAAACGGCTTTTACGCTCTCAATGCAGGGTTCCATGGTCAGGTCGGGATGGTACGGCGACTGCATCAGATAGACGATTTCGGCGATATCCTCCACCGTGACGCCGCGTTCCGCCAGGCGCGTCAGGGCGGCATTTCTGACTTCGCTGCTGTGTACGTGCTTCTTCATTGAGACAACCCCTTCCACCATTGAGTGAAGTCATTCCCTATCATAGTATCATACGATGGCGGAATTGCGACAATCTTTCGGCCGGCGGGGTGTCCGTCCGAGGGAGGAGCTACATGGTGGTAAATGTGGCGAGATGGGTCAAGGCTTATGGTAATCGAGGCAAGGGCAAAGACTGAAGCAAGCGTAAAGAAACGAAACAAGGGTAAAGATCGAAGCAGGGGCAATGATCGAAGCAAGGACAAAGCTCGAAGCAAGGTCAATGATCGAAGCAAGGTCAATGATCGAAGCAAGGACAATTGACCGAAACAGGGGCAATAATCGAAGCAGAGACAATGATCGAAGCAGGGGCAATGATCGAAGCAAGGACTAAGATCGAAACATAGCTATAAATCGAAACAGAGACCGAGATCGAAGCAGGGACAGAATTCGAAGCAAAGGCAGTGATCGAAACGGAGCAAAGATCGAAGCAAGGGTAAAGCTCCGAAACAAGATCACCGATCAAACCAAAGCCAACCTAT
Organism: Brevibacillus thermoruber 423; assembly: GCF_000454065.1. Classification (GTDB taxonomy): domain Bacteria; phylum Bacillota; class Bacilli; order Brevibacillales; family Brevibacillaceae; genus Brevibacillus; species Brevibacillus thermoruber. The sequence continues at coordinate 86,722 of NZ_KE695652.1, read as the reverse complement.
CCAAGCACGGACACTCAAGTCACGAACAAATTCATGATAAAACCAGTTCCACAATCGCGCCATACGCCCGACTTGCCTGCCAACTAATGACCGGTTTCCCCCCACCCCCTCCCCTCCGGTATAATGAAACCAGCACACCCAAAGGAGGATATCCCTGTGCCGCTGAATGAAATCACGCTGACGAGCATTTGCCTGGGAACCACGGAACGGCTCCTGATCTACACCCCTGAGCGGTACTCCCCGCTCTACTCCTATCCCGTCCTGTACGTGCAGGACGGCGAGGACTACCTGTCGCTGGGCCGGCTGGCGACGCTTCTGGAACAGCTCCACCGGGAGAAAGAGATCCCGGACCTGCTCGCCGTCTTCCTGCCGGTGGACAAGGCCCGGCGGTACGCGCGCTACCATCCGGACGGCGACGAACATCTGGCCTACCGGCGCTATTTGGCCGTCGAGGCGGTCGGGTACGTGGACCGTCACTACTCCACCCATCCGCTGGGGCAGGCGCGGACGCTGCTGGGCGAGTCGTTGGGCGGCGTCGTGTCGCTGTTTACGGCGCTGGCGTATCCGCACACGTTTGGCCAGGTGGCCTGCCAGTCGGCGGCGATGGACGAGGCGCTGAACCGGCGTGTCGCGGCGACGGATCTGCCTGCTTCCCTGCACGTCTACCTGGAAGTGGGGACGGCCGAAACGGCGGTGGAGACGTCGCGCGGGACGCTCAACCTGCTCGCGGCCAACGAACGGCTGCGCGCCATCCTGGAAACAAAAGGGGTCACCCTGGCTTACGAGACCTTTGCGGGTGACCACACGTGGGGATATTGGCAGGCCAACCTGCCGCGCATGCTGCGTGCGCTGTTTGGGTAAACTTACCGTGGTCGTTCTTCCCGCGTGCCGTCTTCCTTTCCCGGCGAGACGAGCGCCTCTTCGAATTCCGCTTTGCGGATGACCGTAATGATTGTAAAGGTAAGCAGCGCCAGCAGAAAAAGGACGAGGAACATAAAGGTAATCATCATGGCTGTTTTCACGATGGATTGAACACCTCCCTGCTGTTAACAGTCTGTCCCGTCGCGGGAGGAATATACGGGTTGACGCATAACATTACACAAATGGAGAATTTTCTGTTAAAATAATTGGATATGATGGCATGTTCAAACGTGAAGAAGGAGGGGTTCCATATGAAATACAGTATCGTCGTATTCCCATCCAGCAAGGTGCAAGAAGTGGCCAACTCATACCGAAAGCGCTACGACCCGACCTACGCTTTGATCCCGCCGTATATCCGCCTGAAAGAGGCTTTTGACCTGGAAGACGATCGTCTGCCCGAACTGGTGAGCCACCTCGAGCAGGTAGCCCAATCGACGGAAAGCTTTACGGCTCATTTCCACCGCATCTCGTCGTTCCACCCGACCAGCAACGTGATCTACATTGCCGTGCAGAACAAGGAGCCGTTTGTGGCCCTGCACGAAAAGATTGTAAACAAGTGCGTCAATACCCCGGAAACGTACGCCTACGTGCCCCATCTGACCATCGGTCGCGATCTGTCCAACGACGAGCTGCGCGACGTGACCAGCCAACTGAGCATGGTCAAGATCGACCTGACCTCGGAGATTGACCGCTTCCACTTGATTTACCAGTTGGAGGACGGCATCTGGAGCGTGTATCAAACCTTCCTGCTGAAAAAGTAACCACGCGGACATACCGCGCGGACGAATGCAAGCGGACTCCGTTCGAAAACCCCTTCACGGCTAGCGGGGAGGGAACTTCTGTGCAGAGCGAAAGGAAGCGTGACGATGAATCAGGTGTACCAAATCGAGACTGTCCAGTCTGACAAGCAGATGAACGATGCCCTGTCGGTGCGGCGGGCCGTGTTTATCGAGGAACAGCAGGTGCCGGAAGAGCTGGAGATTGACGAACATGACCGGCCGGACACAGGGACCGTTCACTTCGTCGCCTACGCGGGGGAAACGCCCGTCGGGGCAAGCCGTTTGCGTCCGTACGCTCCCGGTGTGGGCAAAGTGGAGCGGGTCGCCGTGTTGAAAAGCGAGCGCGGCACCGGCCTGGGCCGGGAGCTGATGCTGGCCATGGAGGAAACCGCCCGCCGTCTCGGCTACCACAGCCTCAAGCTGAACGCCCAGACCCACGCCCAACGCTTTTATGAGAAGCTCGGCTACCAACCGCACGGTGACGTGTTCGACGAAGCCGGCATTGAGCACATCGCCATGGAAAAGAAACTGGATACAAACTAAGTACGCCAACAACCCCGCGGCCCTTACTGGACGCGGGGTTGTCCGTTTCCGAAACGTTCCAAAACATCCTCCGTACATACAAGTACGCCGTATGATCCGACGTGAACGAATCAAAAAAGGGGGATGGCCATGAAAACAGTCGTGTGGGCTGCGCTTGCCGTTCTGATCGCCGCCATTGTGGCCTGCTTTGCGCTGGACCGGTTTATGATCGCATACGGATTGATCTTTTTCCTCATGACCGTCCTGACTGCCATCGGGCAGGTGTACGGCATCGACAACCATCTGTATCTGGACAAAAAGGCACGGGAATACGACGAGAAAAAAACGAAGGTAAGGAGGCTGCCCGCGGGCTGCCTGATGGCTCGGGGCCTCTGCCCTCCTTTTACCGCTTCCGCTTCGCCGCAATTTCCCGCAGCCGCTCCACCGCGGACAGCGGTGCCGTGTGCGTGCCCAGCATGGCGTGAAACGGCTCTTCGCCGCGCCAGCCGTGGAAGTCGGAGCCGCCGGTCATGACCAGGCCGTGCTCCTCTGCCCAGGTGCGATACCGCTCCCGGTCGGCGGCGTCGTTGTCCGGGTGCCATACTTCGATGCCATCTAGGCCAAAGGCGATCAGTTCTCGCACCAGTTCATCGTCGTCGTACAGGCCGGGATGGGCGAGCACGGCGGCGCCGCCGGCTTCCTGGATCAGCGTGATCGCCTCCTGGGGCGAGATGCGCGGAGGGTTTACATAGGCCGCTCCTTCGCGGCCCAGGTACTTGGCAAACGCTTCGTCGATGGAGCCGACCACGCCCAGTTCCATCAGCTCTTCGGCGATGTGGGGGCGGCCGATGTTTTTGTCCTCCCCCTTCTTGCGCCGGTAGACGCTCTCCAGGGTGATCGGGATGCCCAGCTCGCGCAGGCGTGCGATCATCAGCTTGTTGCGCTCGTGCCGGGTCTCGCGCAGCCCGCGCAGCTTCTCCTGAAACGCCTCGTCGTCGTACGGGACGAAATAGCCGAGCACGTGGATATCCTGTCCGTTGGCGGCAGAGCTTATCTCCACGCCGGGGATGACCTCGAGGTTCAGCCCGGCTGCCGCTTCCAGCGCGGCGGGAAGCCCCGCGACGGTGTCGTGGTCGGTGATGGCGACGGCAGCCAGTCCGGCTTCCGCGGCCAGACGGACGTTTTCCGCAGGCTCGCAGGTGCCGTCGGATGCGCGTGTATGGGTATGCAGATCGGCTTGTTTCACGGGATGTTCCACTCCTTCATGATTCTCCTGTCTGTAAGTCTGAATCGCCGCCCCTCCACATATGATTAGGCAACACACAATTTTGAGTGGTAGCCAAGGAGGATGTCCATGCGGTTAAAAAGCAAAAACCTGACCGGTGTTGTACAGCCGCTGTCCTACGTCGACAAAATGCTCCGGCAGCAAGGGTTCCACCGCTCCGGCGGCGACAGCCCCCCCACCTACGATGTCGTCATCTACGACTCCGCCACCAGCACTTCGTATTTTCTCCGCATTCCGACCAACTACACCAGCACCACCACCGGCAAGGGAGAATTGACGGTCAAATTGGGCCACCCTTATCTGGAAGCGAAGTTTTACATGCACGCGACGGCCGAAGACAAGTTCGTGATTCCCAAAGAAATCCGCGAAGCCGCCGAGCACAAGCTGGCCGAAATCGCGGACTACCTGTCCCGTCCCGCCGCTCAGCCCTGACCGGTCCCTTTTCGGCTCCACAGCCATTGATTGGCGGCGAAGCGGTAGCTGACGCGCTCTTCCTTCATCAGTCCGATCAGGTAGCCCATCAGCGCGGTCCGGTACAGGACATAGCTCGTGGCGTTTTGAATGGAAATGTGCAAGCGTTCACACAGCAAGGCCAGCGTCTGTTCCAGCGTTTTCTCCTCTGCCAGGATCTCTTCAATTACGTCGTACAGGCGGCGGTGCCAGTGGATGTTTTTCGTCAGGATCGCTTCCGGGGAGGTGGTGTAGGGACCGTGGCCCGGCAGGTAGCCGCGGCAGCCGGACTCCAGCAGTTTCACCAGGCTGCGCAGGGTTTCATGCGCATCGACGAGAAACGGCAGCTTGTGCTTCTTCAGCGTTTCCTCGCCGAAAAAGCTGTCGGCGGCAAAGCAGATGCCGTCGCACACCAGGCCCACCTGCTGCCAGCTATGTCCCGGCAGGGAGATGACCTCAAAGCGGACGCCGTCGATGTCCAGCTCGCCTTCCGCCGGCAGGAGGCGGTCCACCCGGGAGGCTTCCGCCAGCAAAAACTTGTTGCACAGCTCTGCCAGCGGCTGGGCGCCCATCCCGAGGTAAATCGGCTCCAACAGCGGGTAGCGGATGATCGCCTCCTCCAGCGGCGGAGCGTATACGACCGCCTCCGGCCAGCAGGTGAGCAGGTAGGCATTGCCGCCGAAATGATCGGCATGGGCATGGGTCTGAACGATGGCAGCCAGCGGCTGGGGCATTGCCTCCAGCCCTTTTTTGATTTTTTTCGCGGTCTGTGCGTCCAATCCGGAATCGATCAGGATGGCGCCGCTTGTTCCCAGGACGAGGCCGATGTTGACGCTGCCGGGAAAGTAGCCGATCCGATCGGTAATCATTTCGGGCAAATGTGGTGCCACGCGCGTTCCCTCTTTTCTGGCTTTTTCCTTATTTTCTCCACGCGCGTCCCCCATCCCTGCCGATCGGCCCGATTACCACGTACGGCGCAGGCCGGCGGCGAATGCCGCTGAAGACATGGGTGCAGGACGCGACGGCGACGATGGTGATCAGGGAAAAGACGGTGCGTTCCCAGCCGATCGCCGGCAGCGAACCGGCGACGATCACTCCATCGATGCCGAGAATCAGGAGCGCCACAGGCTGTCCGTACCGCCTCGCCGCAAACTGGGCCAACAGGTCGGTGCCGCCTGTATTGGTCTTGTACGCCAGCATCAGCCCGATGCCGGAGCCGATCAGAGCGCCGCCCCAGACAGCCGAGGCGGGCGTCGACCAGGCATTCCAGGACCGGAGCGGCGAGAAGATGTCAACGAAAAAGGAAGAGATCAGCATGCCGTGAAAGCTGTGGGCAAACAGACTGCGGTCGAAGGCGAAGACGAGCGCGTAGACGGGCAGGCTGACCAGAATCATCACCAGCCCCGGGGGCACATGCAGGTAGTACGTGGCCAACAGCCCCAGGCCGATCATGCCCCCGTCCATCAGCTTGTGCGGAACGAGAAACAGGTTGACGCCCACGGCGACCAGCACGCTGCCCGCCAGGATTGCCACGCTTTTCTGCAGCCAGTACACACGCTTCTCCTCCCCGGACAGGGTTTCGCTTAACTGTATGTCAGAGCGGGTGCGGGTATGTATGGCAATTGTGCCGATGGGCCGGCACAAATCGGATGGTTTTGACTCTTCGCTTTTTCAACTGGTATACTATCCAGTAACAGGATGGGTGCGAATGTTGGCCATGGGGCGTTCGTACATGAAAAACGACAACCGACAATAACAAGTGGAGGTGAATTCTCCTGCTGTCGCAGAAGCGCAAGCGGATGCGAGAGGGGAGACGTTCTTGGAGAGTCCGATAGGTCCGATAGGGGAGATTGTGCTGAATCTGCTGCTCGTCGGCTTTCTGGTGTTCCTGAACGGCTTTTTTGTCGCAGCAGAATTCTCGCTGGTGAAAGTGCGCCAAACCCGTCTGGCCCAACTGGCAAGCGAGGGAAACAAGCGCGCCTCCTACGCGCAAAAGGTGACCCGCCAGTTGGACGCTTATCTGTCCGCGTGTCAGCTAGGCATCACGCTGGCATCGCTGGGACTGGGGTGGGTAGGTGAACCGGCCGTCGCCCATTTTGTCGAACCCGTTTTGGTATCTTTGAACCTGCCACAATCCCTGGCAACGCCCGTATCGCTGGCGATCGCCTTTGGGTTCATTACCTTCCTGCACATTGTCTTCGGGGAGCTGGCTCCCAAGTCGCTGGCGATCCAGAGAGCGGAAACCACGTCCCTCTGGACGGCGGCGCCGCTGATGTTCTTTTACAAGCTCAGCTATCCGCTGATCTGGATGCTGAACGGCACGGCCAACTTCTTCATCCGGCGGCTGGGCGTCGAGCCCGCGACGGAAAACGACTCCGCCCACACGGAAGAAGAGATTCGCCTGCTCGTCAACCAAAGCCACAAAAGCGGCCACATCGACCAGACCGAATTGGCGCTGGTGGACAACGTCTTTGCGTTTTCCGAACGTCTGGCCCGGGAAATCATGATTCCGCGGATTGACATGGTCTGCCTCTACGATGACAACACGTTTGAGGAGAACCTGGAAATCATGCGCCAGTCGAGACACTCCCGGTTTCCGGTGGCCCACGAGGACAAGGACCGGCTGATCGGTTTTGTCCACACCTCGGATTTTTACCTGTCGGCTCTCACCTATGGGAAAGCGGAGCTGAAGGATTTTCTCCGCCCGCTTTTGACCGTGCCGGAGTCCATGGAAATCAGCCACGTGCTGCGGCTGATGCAGAAGCGCCGCTCGCAGATGGCGATCGTCATCGACGAGTACGGCGGCACCGCCGGGCTGATCACCATGGAAGACATTCTGGAAGAGATTGTGGGCGACATTCAGGACGAATTCGACGAACACGAACGTCCCGATATCGAAAGTTCCAACAACAACGAATGGTCCGTCTCGGGAAAGACGCTGCTCACCGAGCTGAACGACTATATCGCCGTGGAGATGCACTCCGATGAGGTAGACACGATTGCCGGCTGGCTCTACAGCCAGTTGAACGAGGAAGTGGCGGAAGGCAAGTCGGTCCGCTTCCAGGACTACCTCTTCACCATCACCGAGCTGGAAAACCACCGCATCACCCGGGTAGGCATCACTTACGTGGGCGAAAACGAACCGGTAGAGAACGAAGAGACCGTTCTTTTGCCCGCACAGTCATGACGTACCGATCCCACAAATGAACAGGCAAGTGTCCCCTGTCCGCAGGGGGCACTTCTTCTTTCCGGCTGCCGGCGGTACAACACCGGCAGCCCCCGTTCCCATCATCCGATGGACTCATCCGCAGGCGTGTCAAGGCGGCGACTCCGCCATTTCGCACGCCGCATTCCGTACGAGGTGTCGCAATGAAATTCGCGCAGCTAGACGACCAGGTCATCCTGCTTACGCCCGAGACTTACCCTCGCATACCCGCCTGGCGGATGGCCGCCCGCCAGGGGAAGGTGCGCTGTCCCACCTGCGGTTCGCCGCTCAGCCTGATGGCGGGGATCAGTGCGGAACCCCGCTTTCTCCATCCCGCGGACAGCGATTGTGCCTGGCAGGGGCGGGACGAGCCCCCGCCCGAGTGGCTCGCCGCGCGTCCGGAGCTGGCGGCCGCTGTCGCGGCTGCGGCCGATCCCGCGCCGCGTGACGCCAACCCGTGTCGGACGGACGCCGCCTCTCCAGTGGGAGATGACATCGACGGCGAATCCGTTCGGGTCGGCTCCTTTCGCCTGCCCAAACGGCGGCCGATCGGCGGCGGCAGCGTGACGCCCGCGCCGGAACCGCCGCTGTTTCGCAAACGGCTGATGCCGAAAACGCGCATCCAGCACCTGGCGGAACAGCGGGACGAACCGCTCCATCCCCGCCAGCGGCAGGCCGTCATGACCACGGACGGCCCCCTTCTCATCCTGGCCGGTGCGGGCAGCGGCAAGACGCGGGTGATGACGGCCCGGACCGCCCACCTGATCCGGGACAAAGGCGTCCCGCCCCGGCAGATCATGGTGGTCACCTTTACCACCAAGGCGGCGGACGAGATCCGGCAGCGGCTGGCCCGCCAGCTCCCCCGCGAGCAGGCGCGGGAGCTGATCGCCGGCACGTTCCACAGCATCTTTTACCGCATGCTGCTGTACCACCAGCCGGAACGCTGGGATCAGCGCCGCCTGCTGAAAAAAGACTGGCAAAAGTGGCGGCTGCTCAGGGAAAGCGGCGTGCTCGCCGAACATCCCGAGCTCCTGGGGCAAAAGGAACACGACGTTCTGGACGCGTTCGGCGTGATCAGCCGCTGGAAAAACGAGTACCTGCTGCCCGGCCAGACCGTCCGGCGGGAAGCGGCGAGCGACGCGGAACGGCAGGCAGGCGAGCTGTATCCGCTGTACGAGGAGGCCAAGCGAAAGCTCGGCTGGTTTGACTTTGACGACATGCTGATCGGCTGTTACGAGATGCTGCGGGACGAGACGGAGATCCTGCGCCGCTACCAGGAGCGGATCACGCATGTGATGATCGACGAGTTTCAGGACATCAACCGCATCCAGTACGAAACCGTCAAGCTGCTCGCCGCGCCGCAAAACAATCTGTGCGTCATCGGGGACGACGATCAGTCGATCTACGGATTTCGCGGCAGCGATCCGCAGTACATACTTGGCTTTACCCACGATTTTCCCCAGGCTCAAACGATTACGCTGGAAGTGAACTACCGCTCCCGCTCCGCCATCGTCGGGCTGGGCTACTCATTGATCGGCCACAATCGGGCGCGCTGGAAAAAAGACTGCCTTTCGTTTCACAGCGAGGAAGGGGAAACCTACCTGTTCGAGCCGGACGACGAGGAAGAACAGGCCTCCCGGATCGTGGACGAGATCTGCCACCGGATCGAGCAGGGGACCCCGCCCGGCGAGTGCGCCATCCTCTACCGCACCAGCGAGTCGGCCCGGCCGATCCTGGAGCGGCTGAGCGAAGCGGGCATCCCGTTTCACTACACGCAGGAGGAGGACTCCTTTTACCAGCGGCAGGCCGTTCGCTGGACGCTGGGCTATTTGCGGCTTGCGCTGGACCCGGACGATGCCGACGCGCTGAGGGAGATTCTCCCCACCCTCTACATCTCCCAGGAGATGTGGAACGCGGTACGCAGCCAGGCCATTCTGGAGGATCTGCCGGTCCTGCACGTGCTGCCCCGCCTGCCGCAGTGGAAAGTCTACCAGCGCAAGCACCTGCAAACCGTGGCCGACATCCTCGCTGCCTGCCGGGAATGTCCGCCCGCCCAGGCGCTGGAGCTGATTTACGAGGACGGCCGGCTGCGGGACTACCTGAAAAAGCGGGCCAAGGACCGGGACGACAGCCGGGAGCGCTGGAGCGACGAACTGCAGCAGCTTTTGGCCGCGGCCAGGCGGCACGCCACCGTCGCCGAGTTTTTGCGCCATGTGGAACGCATGGCGGAACGGGAAAAGGAGTGGCGCCATGAGCGGCCACTCCCGGAGGAAGGTGTTCACGTTCTCAGCATTCACCGGGCCAAAGGACTGGAATTCGACCACGTGTTCCTGCCCGACCTGGTGGAAGGCGCTCTCCCTCACGAGTACGCGCTGGACGCCGTGCGCAAGGGAGAGTCGTCCGCTCTGGAGGAAGAGAGGCGCCTCCTATACGTGGCCATCACGCGGGCCCGCCATTCCCTCGCGGTCGGCATCCCCCGCGAGCGGTTCGGCCGGAAAACCAGGCCCTCCCGGTTCATCGCCGAAATGGGCGGATAGCCGGTCCAGTCCCCCGCCCATGTACATCAGCCATTCTTCCATCGACGCAATGATTGGAAACACGACAAACGGCTCCCTTCCGTACGTTTGGTACTAGCGTGCGGAAATGGGGAGCCTTTTATGCGTGCGGGGGTGGGCCGAGGGAGTGCCGTGCTCCCTTACGCCCCCGCCCGTTCTGCCTGGTCCGGCGCGACCTCGGCGGACGGCTGTCGTTCCTTCACGAACAGGATGATGATTGCCCCCAGCATCGGCCCGACGGCCAAGGCCAGGAAGGCAAAAACATAGCTGTTGGTCGCATCCAGAACGGCCCCCACCGCCAGCGGCGAGATCAGCGACCCGAGCTGCCAGATGGTATTGACGAAGCCGGTGGCCGTTCCCACCATCTCCGGCGGCACCAGCTCGCCGATGAACGTGTTCATGATCGGGCTGTAGACAAAGGCGGCCACGCCCAGGACCGCCGCCGCCGCGTACAGCATCGCGACACTGGTGGTGGTGCCGAACCAGAGCAGCGCCGGGCCGAACAGGGCCAGGACGCTAAAGAGCAGGGTCCTGCGCTGCACCTTCAGCACGTCGGCCAGGATGCCGATGACCGGTTTGCACAGGAGCGCGGTCATGCCGTACAGCGACATGATCACGCCCGCTTCCACCAGCGAGAGGTTCAGCCCTTTGTTCAGGTAGGTGTTGGCCCAGGTAGCCGTTCCCCAGGTGGCCCACATGGCGCAGAAGCCGGAAAAGCCGGTGATCATCAGGTTGCGGTTTTGAAACAGGCGCCCCACGTTTTTCCAGAAGTCGGAATAGGATGGCGCCTGCGCACGCCGGGCGGCTGCCGGCGTGTTTTCCCGCAGGATCACATACCCCGCCGCCAGTCCGAACAGCGGCAGCAGCCCCGCCACCAGAAACGACGTCTGCCAGCCGTAGGCATTGGCCACAGCCGGGACAAACATGTTGACGACGGAGACCCCCAGCGAAGAGGCGGTCATGAAAAAGCCCATCGCCGTTCCCCGCCCTTTCGCCGGAAACCAGTCAAAAATCGCCCGGACACAGGCGGAAAAGACGGCGCCTGATCCCAGACCGGCCAGCACGCGCAGCGCGAAACCCGCCGCAAAATCGTGAATCAGGCCCATCGACGCAGTAAACACGCCCATGACAAAAAACGAGCTGAGCAGCACTTTCCGGTAGCCGAACCGGTCGGTCAAGAGTCCGCCCGGCAGTTGGGTGATCACGTACCCGATGTAAAAGGCGGTCATGTAGCTGCCCGCCTCCACCTTGCTCAGCCCCAGCTCCTTGGATGCGAGCGGGATGATCGGCGGCCAGGAAAGCCTGTCCACAAAGGAAAACAAAAACGCCATCCAGACGATGACGAGAACGCCCATCCGCCATCTTCGTTCGTTCACGCTGCTTCACTCCTCCAGGAAATTTGCTTCTTATTTGTATACAAAACATTCTGCCGCAGCCGTTCGGGCTGAGGAAAACGGGAAAACCCCTGCGTCCGGTCGAAAAAACCGGAGCAGGGGCTGTGTGTCTGCCGTTTATCGTGCCATGATGTTGTAGCCGGCATCGACGTGGATGATTTCGCCCGTGATGCCGCGGGAGAGATGGCTGAACAGGAAGAGCGCCGTGTCGCCCACCTCGGATTGGTCCACGGTGCGGCGGAGCGGTGCTTTTTCCTCGATTTCCTTCAGAATGCTGTTGAAGTTGCGCACTCCTTTTGCCGCCAGGGTGCGGATCGGTCCGGCGGAGATGGCGTTGACGCGGATGTTGTCTTTGCCGAGGTCGCTCGCCAGATAACGGACGCAGGCATCCAGCGCCGCTTTGGCGACACCCATGACGTTGTAGTTGGGAACGACGCGCTCGCCGCCCAGATAGGTCAGCGTGACGATGCTTCCGCCTTCGGTCATCAGCGGACGAGCGGCACGCGCCACCGCCACCAGCGAGTAGGCGCTGATGTCCTGAGCCAGCGCGTAGCCGTCGCGGGACGTGTTGACAAACTCGCCTTCCAGCTCTTCCGTCTTGGCAAAGGCGATGCAGTGGGCCACGCCGTGGATGACGCCCACTTTTTCCTTGATTTGGGCGAACGCGGCTTCCACTTCCTCATCCTTGGTCACGTCGCAGTTGATCAAAATCGGTTCGCCGCCGAGGCTTTGGGCCAGTTCCGCCACGTTTTCCCGCAGCCGCTCCCCCTGATAGGTAAAGATCAGGTTGGCCCCCGCCTTGTGCAGGGACTGGGCAATTCCCCAGGCAATACTGCGGTGGTTGGCCACGCCCATGATGACGATGTTCTTGCCTTGCATCCATGTATTCATTATGTATCGGCCCCTTTTCAACGTTTTTTCCCTGACATTATAACCGATCTTGTCCGCGGTTACGAGAGGCTGCCGGAAAAACGCGAAACGGGACCGCTGCCGCCGGTTATTCTCCCTGCTGCATCGCTTTCGCCAAATCGTCCGCCGGAGCGGCCGCCCTGTCGGAAAAGACCCAGGATTCTTCCACCGGATTGAGCGGCGTTCCGTTTGCCGGGAATTCCGCTTGCAGCTGCGCAGGTTCGTCGGCCGGCGTCAAGCCTTCCCTGTTCTCCATGGATGATCGCTCCCTTCCGTCCAGGCTTTGCTGCCCGCAATCATTCTTAGGCTGGCTTGGGAAGCGGCTGTTTATGCATGGACGTGACCGCCCGGAAGCCAGACGGTCGTGACGAGCAGGTACGCGAGCATCCCGGCAAAAAAGTACACCCCCAGGACCCGTCGTCCGTTCTGAATCAGCGGCACCAGATGGCTGGCCGAGACGTACAGGAAGACGCCGGTGGTGACGGCCACCACTACGGAAGACCATCCGTTCGGGAAAACCCGTTCCACGGCCCCTACGCTGAAAGCTCCCGCCAGCGTGGCCGCTCCCAGCGCGGCCGTACCCCAAAACGCTTTCCACTGCGAGCGTGTCGCCGCCAGCACCAGCGAAGCGACCGTCACTCCATCCGGCACCTTGTGCAGCACCATCGCCAGCAGGACGGAGAACCCGACGCCGTTGTCCAGGTGAAAGCTGGCGATAAGCGAGACGCCCTCCACGTACGCGTGCAGCAGAAATCCGGAGAGCAGGCCGATCAGGCTGGGGGAGCCCGCTTTCCGCTCCGACCGGCCGATCAGCTCCAGCGCGAACAGCAGGGCAAACCCGAGCATCACAAACGGCATGGCCCGCTCGCTTCCCCCTTCCAATGTATGGGGAAGCAGGTCCAGCAGCGTTATCGCCAATAACAGCCCGCCGCCGACGCTGACCATGGCGTACAGCGTCTCTTCCGACCAGGCGCGCAGGCACAAGAGAAGCCCGCCGATGCTGCTTGCGGCGGCTGCCGCCGCCAGTATCACGATCAGATCCGGTTCCATGGCACGTCCCCTTTCCATCCGGGTGTCGGACGTGTGTCCCTTCCATTCTACGCGCCTGTCCCGGTCATTATGATCGTCCGTCGTCCCGCAGGCAAAACCGGCCGCTGCGGGTTCCCGGGGCAAAGCGGGGAGCCGTTCCGCACGGCCCCGCCCCTGCTTCCATGTCCGACGAACGCATGACAAAAACCGCCAACCTGTCCGAAAAGGCCGAAACGCGACTAGTTTTTAGAACCTTTGTCGATTCCCTTTTACCGGGAAAAATTGGTGCTATAATGAGGCCACGGGAATACCTGATGGGAAAAGGAGTGATTCGGGATGGATGTACAAGTGTGGATGGCTTCCAAGGAAGTGGCAGATCGGTTGGATGTTCACGTCCGGACGTTGCGAAACTGGCTGGAGATGTTCGTGCCGGCGCAGGAGCGGCAGAAAAATCCGCAGGGTCACTACCTGATCAGTGAGACAGGGTTTTCCTTGCTGAAAGAAGTCAAGCACCGCAAGGACGAAGGCAGCTACTCCCTGCGCGACATACAGCGGCAGTTGATTGAAGAAGGCAGAATCCCGGCGGACATGCTGGTCGATGAGGAAACGGCCGCCGCTCAGGAGCAGTTGGTCTCCGTGACCGGGCCAAAGGCAGCCGGCCTCCGCGAGATGGAGCTGACCGTGCAGGAGATGATGCTTCAGTTTCAGCATGAGCTGGCCCAACTGTCGTCATTGAACCAACTGCAGTCCACCATTTTGCAAAAAATCGCGGACATCGAGGAGATGCAGGAGTCGCTGCGTCTGGAGATGCGCCGCGTCACGTTTGAAATGGATCTCATGCAGCAGCGTCTGACCCGGCGAAAAGAGCGGTTCGAGCGGCATCAGCCCCGCTGGTCGCTCAATCCGTTCCGCTGGTTTACGCGTTCCGACCGGGGCGCCACCGCCGGGAACTAGCCGCATGCCCCTGGTTCCGTGCCGCGTCGTTTCCGAAATGACGGTCAGGCCGGACGGAGCGAATCCCCCACACCGGACAAGCCTGCCGCCAATTGCGCGGGCGGATGAGGCCGATTTCCGGGAAAGCCAAAAAAGCTGAGACCCTCGTCTCAGCTTTTTGGTTTGGCTTACGGCTGTTTCGCCGCTTTTTCCCCCTGGCTTCGCTTCTGCTGCAGTAGGCCGGCCAGGATCACCCCTGCCACGATGACCCCCTTGACCGTCTCATCCAGCCAGGTGTAGGCCTGCGCCAGTTCGGCGACCACCTCTTCCTGCAAAATCATCTTGGCCGCCGCCAAGGCGAGCACCCCCGCTCCTATGTAGACCAACCAGGAAAAGCGCTCCATCGCTTTCAGAATCAGTTGACTGCCGAAAATCATGATCGGGATGCTGATCAACAGGCCCAGAATGATCAGGGTCACATTGCCGTTGGCTGCGCCGGCGATCGCCAGCACGTTGTCCAGCCCCATCATCAGATCGGCGACCACAATCGTCCGGATCGCCTGGATCAGGCTCTCGCTGGAGTCGATGTGGGCTTCCCCGTCATCGTCCACCAGCAGCTTGTAGCTGATCCAGACCAGCAGGATGCCGCCCATCAGGTAGAGGTACGGAATCTGCAGCAGGTAAACGGCCAGCAGCGTGGCGACGATCCGGACGATGATGGCGAGCAGCGTCCCCCAGAGGATCGCTTTTTTGCGGTGTTCCCGCGAGAGCTTGCGGCAGGCGATCGCGATCACCACCGCGTTGTCGCCGCTCAGAACGATATTGATGGTAATAATAAGCAAGAGTGCGGAAAAAAACGCCGGATCCCACAAGGCCGACAACCCCCTGTCGAAATGAGTATGGTCTTCCACGCCGTATCGAAATCACCTTCATGCTATGCCTGTCCAGGGTTGTTGTCAACTTCCGATTTCAGTATGATGGTTACGAGGAGGGTTGTCGAAATGCCGAAACAATTCGTTATCGAAGCGATCATGCTGGCCATCTACGGGGAATTGATGGCACCGTCGCAACCGGTAGAGTATTTCATACCCGCGTCGACAATCTACGAATTGGACGAGTTTTACCATAGCCCGGAACCGATCATGCCGATCCCGGCCGACGATCAGCACGTACGCAAGGTCATGCAGGAAATGATCCAGTTTTTCTCCGACCCGTTTAACCGCAAGCGCATGGAAAAGGGCCTGATCGCTCCCTGGTCCATCGTGCCGTTTTCGTTTCCGAACGGCGTGACGCTTAACGTGGTCAAGGTGGACGACAACGCCATGTGGGGAGAACTGTTCGATCCGGTGGAAACCCAACTGCTGCTCACATCGATGCGCTTTGAGATACCGCTGATCACCGACCAGACGGATTACCAGGATCGGATTTTGGAATATGTTGTTCCCGTTCAGTTTTACGATGTAGACGACTTTGAATTTGCCTTGGAACAAGGCATCTCGTTGGACGAGCTGCGGGAGCCGTAAAACGGCTTCCTCCTTCTTTTTTCACGGACAGATCGGCAGGCTCTGGCCCAGCCCGTCTGTTGGCTTTTTATTGCCGGAAAATTGGCTCTTTTATTTTTTGCCGGGAGCCGGTATAGTGGAGAGCAAAGCACAGACAGAAAAAGAGGCAGCATCATGGGGCGAAAACCGATTTACACGCGCGTGTACAATCACCTGCGCTATCAAATTTTAAGCGGCGAATTGGCAATTGGCTCCCCTTTGCCGCCGGAGCGGAAGCTGGCCGAGCAGTTGGGCGTGAGCCGCAATACGGTGGTTCGGGCCTATGGCGAATTGGAAGCGGAAGGATTCATCGCCAGCCGGATGGGCAGCGGCCGGTACGTGGAAGCCCTCCCGCCCGCTCCGGGGATCAGGCGGATTGACTGGAACAGCCGACACGGTTACGAATCGCTGGCCGCCTCCCCGTCGCACATGGCGGACCTGCTGGGGGTCACCGACCGCTATCCGGATACCATCAACTTTGCCCACGGCGACGGGGGCAAGCACACCTTGGCCTCCTCCCGCTTTTCCGACTACGTGAAGGCGACGGCGGAAGAGCTGCCTTCGTATTACTTTACCTCGGTGCAGGGACTGCCCCACCTGCGGGAGCTGCTTGTGGAGTGGATGGGGATGGAACAGGTCTCGTCACCGGAGCAGGTGACGATTACCAGCGGCTCCCAGGAAGGCTTGTACCTGATCACCACGCTCCTGGCCCGGCCCGGCGACTGCATCGTCACGGAAATGCCCACCTATTTCGGCTCGCTGCAGCTCTTCCAGTCGCTCGGCCTGCAGATCGTGCCGGTGCCGCTGGATGCGGACGGCATGCGCATCGACGTCCTGGAAGGCGTGCTGGCCCGCTGCCGGCCGCGCTTTCTCTACACGGTGCCGACGTATCACAACCCGACCGGCCGGACGCTGTCGCTTGAACGGCGCAAGCGGCTCCTGGCGCTGAGCGAACGATACGGCGTCCCGATCGTCGAGGACGACGCCTACCGGCACCTGCATCTCGCGGAGGAACCGCCGCCGCCGTTGAAGGCGCTGGATGAGACCGGCAGCGTCATCTACCTGAACACGTTTTCCAAACTGCTGTTCCCCGGCCTGCGCATCGGCTGGGTGGCGGCCAGCCGGCCGTTTGTCCGCCTGCTGACCCGGCTGAAGGAACTGTCGATCACGACCAATACGCTGGGACAGTTGGCGGTGGCAGCCTTTCTCCGGGACGGCGCCCTGCTCCCTCACCTGGCGGACGCACGCCGCCAATACGCCGAGCAGGCGGCGATCATGGAACGCCACCTGGAACGGCTGCGGCCTCTCGGCATCCGCTGGGAGCGGCCGGCCGGCGGGTTTTATTTCTGGCTGTCCCTGCCCGAAGAGATCAACCCCCGCCGGCTGATGACGCTCTGCCGGGAACAGGGGGTTCTGCTCGCCTGCGGCGACATGTTTTTGCTGCGGGAGGCGGAACAGCCGTATATCCGGCTTTGCTTTACGCACGAACGGCCGGAGCAGATCGACAGGGGCATGGCCATCATCGCCCGTCTGCTGCACGACCGAAAGGAGCTGATGACATGAACACGAGTGAGACCGCAGCGTGGAAGCAGGGTGTGCTGGACGCCCTGCCGATCACGGCCAGCTACGTCTTGTTCGGCGCCATATTCGGCATGCTCTCCGGTCAGGCCGGCCTGGCCGCCTGGGAAAGCATGGCCATGTCGCTTTTCGTCTATTCGGGGGCGGCGCAGTTTGCGGCCAGCTCGATGATCGCCGAACACGCAGGCTTTTGGGCGATCATTCTGACTACCTGCCTGTTAAACGTGCGCCACTTTTTGATGGGCTTGTCGCTGTCTCCCTATTATCAGCGCTTTTCGCCCGCCCAGGTGAATGCGCTGGCTTTTCTGCTGACCGACGAGCAGTACGCCATTACCCTGAACCGTTTTCGCCGCTATCCGAGCGACACGTCGTACATCCTCGGGGTGGGCCTCTCGCTGTACATCGCCTGGGGCGCCGGCACCTGGCTGGGAACGGCGGCCGGCCAGTGGATACCGGACCCTGCCTCTCTGGGCCTTGGCTTCAGCTTTACCGCGATGTTTGTGGCGCTCGCGTACTACCAGTTGTCGTCCGTTGTCCGCATCCTGACGTTTTTGCTCTGCGGGGCGGCCGCCGTCGGGCTGACGTTCGTGCTCCCCAACGGGCTGCCCGTGCTGGTAGCGGGCCTGCTCGCCTTTGCCGTCGGCTATTTCCTGCCCGCGCCGGAACCGACCGAAACAACCCAACCGCAGAACGCCAAGGAGGTGGAGTCGACGTGAGCACCCATCCGCTCCTGCTCTATCTCGTGATGGCGGCGGCCACCTACCTGTCGCGCCGGGCGTTTCTCCGATTGCCCAGCCGCCACTTTTCCGTCCGGCTGAAGAACGGTCTCAGCTTTATTCCGCTTGGCATCTTTGCCTCGCTCATCTTTCCCTCCCTGTTCGTGGCCGAGGGACAACTGGCGGTGCAGCCGCTGTTTCTGATCGCCAGCGCGGTCTGTTTGGCCGTGATGGCGGTCAGCCGCAACGTCTTTATCAGCTTTGGCGTCAGCCTGGGGCTGGTCGTCCTCGTGTCGCTCGGCGTGATCCCGCTCTGAGAAAACCGGGAAAAAATGCCTACCCTCAGCGTTTGTCCATGGTACAATACGGGTAAAGAATGGTAAAGCGTTGTGGGAGGGACATGGAAGATGGAAACGGTACAACTACGGGACGGTACAGACTGGAAAGCGGAAGGCGATTCCGTCCAATCCATTTTGTTTCGCATGGGGGACGAAACCTACGGCCTGCCGATCTCGCTGGTGCGGGAGATTATCAAGCCGCTGCCGGTGACCCGCTTCCCCAAGTCACCGCCGTACGTGGAAGGCGTGATCGATCTGAGGGGACGGATTCTGCCGATCATCAACCTGCGGACGATGTTCGGTCTGGAGCCGCTGCCGCTGACGGAAGAGAGCCGGTTTATCGACCTGCAGTTGGAGGGGCTGAATGTGGGCATCGTTGTGGACGCCGTGTCGGAAGTGATCTACCTGTCCAGGCAGTTGATCGAACCGGCCCCCCCGATCGTGGCCGGAGTCGAGGGCAAATACTTGAGCGGCATCGCCCGGCTGGAGGACAAGCTGATCATGCTGCTGGACGCGGACGAAATTTTTGCGCAGTGGAAAAAGGATTGAAACCGAACAACGCCCCTGGTACCTGGAACGGGTACAGGGGCGTTTTCACTTTTGTCCGGATTGTTCGCTGAAAGCAGCACACATGCAAAACGCTCCGAGACAGACTTGACCGTCTTCCCATGGACATGTTGATCCCTTCCTGGAACGAACGGTGATCGGCGCGCGCTTCTCTGTTACTCCCGGCCGCCGCTGGCCAGATACGAGTAATTGACCCAGACCATCTCCTCAATCCCGAGAATTTCCTTGAACAGATCGACCGAGTCGTACAGCATCGAGGACCCGGTCTCCTCGTCCACTTCGGTCAGAAGCTGCAGGTCAAACAGCGAACGGATCTGCTGTACCTGCTTGTGGCCGACCAACCGGCTGAAACATTGGGGACGCACCCGGGTAATGCCTTTGCCCACTTCCCGTCGATACCGGTCGGATCGCACCACGCGATCCAGGATCTCCTCGTACTTCTGCCGGACGTCGTCGCTTTCGCCGATGCCTTCCTCAACATCCACGTGAGGAAACAGACGCCCAAACTCCGCTTCCGCCAGCTCCACGTCCAGCGAATAGCTGATCGTGGCCGAGGATACCTCGTACCCGCCGTCGAACAGCCGAAAGCCCCACCCATTCTCTTCGGAGTCGTGAAACCAGAGCAGCGGCACACAATGGCGGGACAACTGCAGGAGAAACTGCACGGTTTGATGCGTTTCCAGCCATTCGTCCCGCAGGAAAAAGGCGTTCCAGTCGTGATTGACGTTTCTGTGGAAGTAAGGCTGCCGCGATTTGGGCAGGGCGGTCAGCACTTTCGGTTCGTATTTGCGCGGATACAAAATCCCGGTCGTGAACTCACCCATCCGATTTCCACCGCTTTCTGGCAGGCTCCCCCTTCTTGGCGCAACGGTGCGAGCCATGGTTCTCCCTACCAGTTTATTCATCAGCCGCTTGTTTTTTGCCGTGATCTTTGCCAAACGTGCTGGTGTAAAGAACGGTGTGGACGGCGCCGCCTGGCCGCAGCTCCGACCGGAAGAGGTGCATCGAGGTGACCTGCCAGCGGGGCGGATGTTGAGCGAGAACGTCCTGATTCCATTCGGACAGCGGCAGCCCGCCATCCGCCGCGTGCGGGCCGCGCGCCAGCGTAATGTGGGGCCGGTACGGTTTGCGGTCGAACGAAACGCCGGGATGCAGCTCAAAGCGCTTGCCCAGGAGCAGGTGAAGCTGTTTCAGCCGGTCAGTCTGGCCGCCAAGCCCCAGCCACAGAACGCGCGGCCGCTCCGCGTCAGGAAAGGCGCCCAACCGGCCCGTCTGCAGCGAAAACGGCGGGATGATCGCGCTCACGATGTCCAGATCCTCGCGCAGGGCGGGCAGCCATTTCTCGTCCACGTCCCCGAGAAAGTGGAGGGTGAGGTGCAGGTTCGAAAGCGGCTGCCAGCGGTCGGCGGCAAGCTGCGAGCGCAGCCGCTGCTGGACGCCGGCGATGTACTGAACGGCGTTTTCCGGTAGATCCAATGCAACAAACAGACGCATGAACCAGTCGTGCCTCCTCGTTGTGTTGCGCCCGGCCGGCTGCGGTTGTCCGCTCCGGGCGCCGTCAAAAAATGGCTCCCCCAAGCCGGGGAGCCGCGGTGCGCAGGTTTTGGTCAGGCAGCCATCACCTTTCCGGTTACAATGCCCAGGACCGTGCGGGCGTATTCGCCCACCAGGCCGGAACCGGGCTTGCTTTCAAAGCGAAGCGTCAGCTCCACATGGCCGACGTGTCCTGCCGGCGGGACGATCCAGAACAGCTCCGCTTCACCGGCGAGGATTTCCTCGATCCGCTGCTTCTTGCCTTCGATGTCCAGATGCGGGTCGTGCGACAGTGAAAATTTCATCGTCACGGCGATCGGCTCGCACGGCGGCGTCTCGTTCTGCGTGCTGACCCTGCCGCGGATAACCACCACGCCGGCCTCTCCCCACAAGGTGTACTCCAGGATCGCCTGAAAATGCGGATGGACCTGCAGCTCCAGCGCGGGGAATCCGCCGTCGATGCGCAGCGCGAACCGCTCGGCCAACTGCGCGACCTCCTCCTGAAAACGGCGGGCGCAGTCCGAAACCGCCTCAAACACGCAAGGTTGAACAGAGTACATCCTTCTCACCCTTCCCAGCAGAATATCTGTCCTTCCTAACTTCGCAGCACCGCTTGTCGTTTCCTTTGTGGAAACCTGACTACTTTACCCATATTTTCGCAAAACGACAAACATTCCACCGGAAAACGTGTCGAACGATCGGATTGGCCCCGCGTATCAGGCAGTCGCGACGGACAGGCTTTTTGCTTCCCCTATCGCGGCCCGTACGGATTGGACGCTGTGGGCCAGCGGGATGCGAACAAGCGCTGCAGCCGTTCCTGCACGGCTTCGTCCAGTTCCAGGTGAAACAGGCGGCCGTCTTCCATGCGGATCAGCGGAAAGGCGCCCCACGCAAGGGGAGCAGCCTCCTCGGTACGGACAAACTCCGGCAGCGCGAGGAGAAACCGGGCAAACGGGTTGGCCTCGTCAGCGGACATGTGCACCACTTCAAACACGTGCGACAAGGAAGGCGTGACGATCAGCCGAAGCTGCTCTCCCTGCTCGGCCGCCCACACCGTAAAGGCGGTCTCGCGCACCTCGCTGCGGGCGTGGCGGCGCATGACCCAGACCGCTTGCTGGACGGCGCTCATCAAGAGGTGCTGGGCCCCTTCCTCCCCGTGCTTCTTTCGCATGCGGGCGTAGTCGATCAGGTAGGCGACGCCCGTCTCCGCCAGCACCTGATCGGGAAGCGCCAGAGCGGAAATGGTCTCTGCCTCTTCTTCCCGCACGGCTGCTTCGCGCGGCACCTCTTCCGTCCGCCCTTCGTACAGGGAGCGGATCATTGCTTCCGCACGGGATGTCTCCAGCGGCGAAAAGGTGATCGCTTCCGTGTAGATATGGGTGAGCAGGCCTGCTTCGTAGGAGAGGTAGTGCAGGAGCGTCTTTTCCTGTTCCAGCATGCGCAGGGCCATGTGACGCTCCTGCGGCCGCTTGATGTCAAACGCGAGCGGAAAGCCGAGCGGATGGATCGGATCGGAGAGGGTCCAGACCACCGCGAGCAGCTTGTCGCGGTAGGTCTTGAACTCCACCGAGACGGCGTCCCGGGTCGCTTCGCTGAACGCGTCGACGCTCTCGAACACGAGGAACAGCTCCACGTCACCGGCCGCATTGAGACGGGCAAAGTAGGGCAGCCCTTCTTCGCCGGCCAGGCGGTACAAATCGGCAAAGACGGCGGCGTCCAGCACATCCCCCTGCGTGGCCGCTGTCGGCGACGTCAGCGTCGAATCGGGCGCCACCTCCGGACGAAACGGCTGTCCTGTCATGTTGTGCCCTGTCCCCGCTGCTTCACCAACGGCCACTCGGCCATTTCGGCCAAAAGCGAGCGGTCGGTGGCGTCGATATGTACCGGCGTGACCGCTATGTAGCCGTTTTTGACCAGGTGGTAGTCGTCCGTATCCGACTGCTGCTGGCCGTCCGGGTATTCCCGCGTCAGCCAGTACCCCCCGTCTTCCCGATCGTACCTGTCTTCGTAGTGGTGCAGGGCGAGCGCGGCCGGCGCGATTCCTTTCACCTGTTCGGGAGGCAGGTGGGGGATGTTGACGTTCCAGAAAACGTCGGCGGGCAGTTTCTTGTCGGCCGCCTGCTCGCAGAACATCTGCAGCAGCGGACGAATCAGCTCGCCCACCCGGCCGAAGTCGTCCTGGGCGTACCAGTTGTCGTAGGAGAGGGCGACGCCGGGAACGCCGAGAATGACCGCTTCCCTGGCCCCGCTGCAGGTGCCCGAGTAGTAGATGTCACGGCCCAGGTTGGTGCCGACATTGATGCCGGAAAAGACGATGTCCGGCCTGCGCCGGTCTTCAAACAGCAGATGGCAGGCCGCCTTGACGCAGTCGGCCGGGTTGCCGTTGATCGCCCATGCCTTTACCGGCAAGCCGTAAAACGCGTGAGAGACAGGGGCCAGCGCGCTGCGGTAGGTGAGGCCGTGCCCTACCCCGCTCCGCTCTTCCGCCGGGGCCACGACGTAAATCTCCGCTTCCTCCAGATCGAGGAGCGCTTCCGCCAGCCGCCTGATGCCCTGCGCTTCAATCCCGTCATCGTTGGTCAACAAAATCCGCAACATGTTGTGTCCTCCTTCTTAGTGGCGCTGCCACCTCGAGTATTCTTCCTCGTCAAGCCACATCAGGGTGCCCGCAGGGTACTTTAATGGCACTGCCCGCTTTTCTCCTTATTGTACCAAAAATGAAAAACGGACCCCAATCCTGTTTGAGGTCCGCACGAAGTTTTGGGCTGCACGCGTTTCGCCTCCGGATCGCCGCCTATTCGTCGACGATCTGTTTCCAACGATCCCGCCACCGGATGCCCTCTTCGATCCACTCCTCCACCTGGACGACCTTTTCTTCCGGAATCCCCAGCAGGCGGGCGATGCGGCGAATCTCGTTCGTTTCGGCCGGCGACAGCTTGTGGTCGATCAGCGCGATCCGGTACAGCTGACGCAGCAGCATCAGCTTCTCCGTCCGCGTCAGGTCCACCATGTCGGCCACGATCGTCTCCGGACGCTTGGGATAATCCATGTCATCCATGAGAATCTGCCGCTCTTTCAGCGTGAAGTGCTCCGAATTGACCATCTCCTGAATCCGGGTCACTTCTTTGTTGCCTATATATCCGTCGGCATGGCCGACGCAGATCATCAAGCGAATGGACGCAAACAAAATCTGTTTGTCCTTTTCCGTTTTGGTATGCAATTCGTATTTCCTCCCCCGAAACTCACTGCAATGTGAGATGCCGTGTTTGCCTAATTATACGACGAAAGGGGAAAGCGGTTTCAGACAAAAATGTGACATTTTTTATCACGACCGGACAAACATGCGGGAAAAATCAGGCCACCCGTGCGCATTGAGCGAAAGGCCGGACCATCGGGGGTGGGCGAGCAGCTCGATGCGATTCCGGTACAGCGGCAAAAACACCCGCTGACGGCGCAGCCAGGACACGATCGCCCGCACCTGCCGGCGCCGCTCTTTTTCATCGAAGGTGCGCGTGAGAACCGCTGATCGTGCCATCACTTCCCTGACGGCCTCCGGCGGAAGGTGGTGACAGGGGCTGAATGCCTGGTCGTGCAAAAATTCCAGGAGCGACAGTTCTTCCCGCTCGTCGATGTTGGCGCTGTCCAGCACGAGATCGGCTCCCCTGAATGTCTCGGGCCGGGCCAATTCTTCCGGCTCTACGTACACAATCCGAACGTCGATGCCATAACGGGCGCAGCGCTGCCGAATCCACTCCGCGTCCTCGGCGTGATCCTCGTCGGGATAGCTGACGAGCCGGAGGGGTTCTTCCCTGTAGCCGATCGCCTTCAAACGCCGCAGGATCTCCGAGTCGCTCATCGGGGGGCAGCTGCTGACCTCCCGTCTCTCCGTCTCCGGCTCTCCCCAGATGACCGCCGGCTCCCGGCTTCCTCCCAGTTCCTCCAGCAGCAGCCGGCGATCCAGGATGCGGTCAAGGATGGCGCGGAAGGCAGCAGACCGAACCGGCCCGGGCTTGATCATGTTGCACCCGAGGTACTGAAAGCACCGCTCGCTGCGGGACAGCTCCGTCCAGGTTGACCGCGAACCATCCTGCTTCTCCCTCCCCGGGACGTTGGCGTACACGATTTCGGGCCATCCGGTTTCCGTTTCGGCCGCGATGTCCGGGACGCACCAGATTTCGATCCGATCCACAAACGGACGGCCGCCAAAATACGGTTCGAACGCTTCCAGCACCAGCATGGAGTCGTCATTGCGGACCACGCGAAACGGCCCGGTTCCCGACGGCATGCGGCCAAATTGCCCGCCCATCCGCTCCGTGTAGTCAAACGGGACGATGGAAGAGAACTCCTTGCTCAAGGCGTGCAGAAACAGGGAGTCCGGATGGTGCAGCCTGATCCGCAGCGTGTACGCATCGACCACGTCCACCGCACGGATCGACCGGACAAGCCACCGGTGCAGGGGAGACTGGTCTCGCAGGCGAAGCAGGGCATACCGCACATCCTCCGCCTCCAGCATTCTGCCGTGATGAAACCAGACCCCTTTCCGTAGAATGAACGTCCACTCGGTTCCCTGGGGATCGGCCTCCCAGTACAAGGCAAGCCGGGGTTGGAAACAGCCCCGCTCCGGATCAAAGTGAACAAGACCGTCAAACACCTGCTTGGCCAGATGGGCTTCCGAACGAAGCAGCACGCGGGAGGGATCCAGCACGGGAAACGGCCTGCCCTGGGACAGGCGCAGCACATCCTTCCGGCTTCCCGGGCTCCTGCTGACATGCAGGCCAAACTGGCTGCTCATCCAGCGTTGAAAGGTTTCCTCAAGCTCGGCCCACTCCTCCCGATACCGGGAAACAAACGCGCGCGCCCCACGAATCTCTCCCTGCCGGACCAGTTCCCTGGCGACAGAGAGCGCGGCGTCGACAGGAT
Organism: Brevibacillus thermoruber 423; assembly: GCF_000454065.1. GTDB lineage: Bacteria > Bacillota > Bacilli > Brevibacillales > Brevibacillaceae > Brevibacillus > Brevibacillus thermoruber. Next base: position 61,547 of record NZ_KE695652.1, on the reverse strand, counting down.
GGATGCGAAACGTCAGCACGGACTGATTTCCCCTGCCCTTTCCCGGCTGCCAGAGAATCCATCCCCGCTGCTGCAGCTTTTTTACCGTACCGGCCGCATTGCGCGGGGTGCAGCACAAGATGGAGGCCGCACGGGCCAGCGAGAGGGTGATGGGCTTGTCGAGCGCCGCCTGCGGGCAGCCGGCGAACAGCCGATGATAGTGTTCAAACAAGATCATGACCACGTCACCGCCTCAAAACATGAAAAAACGACCTGTCGTTTTGTACGCTTTTTCTTTCGTTCCCCCCGGCGTACAATCGGGGACAACCCCAATCCCGATACAGAAAGGATACCAGGATGAACATGAAACGAACACTGTTTTTCTCCCGCTATCCGACCACGGTCTGGGTCCGTCTCTTCGGCGAACTGGTGACGGAGCTCTCCCTCAGCATGATTGCCCCTTTTCTGGTTTTGTACCTGAACGAGCAGGTGGGCAGCTCCGTTCCCCTCACCATGCTGGTGATCGGGCTGCAGCCCGCCAGCGAAATCGCGCTGACGCTCGCGGCCGGGGGCGTGACGGACCGGTACGGGCGCAAATCCGTCATGCTGGTCGCCCTGTGCCTGCAGGCGCTGGCCATGCTGGGAATGGCTTTTGCCCACTCGCTTGCGGCCTTTGCCATCCTGTACATGGTGAACGGTGCGGGCCGCTCCCTCTTCATCCCGGCGGCACGCGCCCTCCTGGCCGATACCGTCCCCCACAGGCTCCAGTCGGAAGCGTTCGCCCTGTTGAATACGGCCAGCTATATCGGCGCGGCGGCCGGTCCGCTTGTGGGCGTGCTGGTCTATCAAAGCGCCCCCGGCCTCGCCTTTCTGCTGACGGCCTTCTCGCTCGCTCTCTACGCCACGTGCGTCTGGTGGAAGATACCGGCGTCTGCGCCAGGAGCGTCGTCTTTGGCACGCACACCGTCACCGGCCTCAGATGGGGACTTGCGTGCTCCCGGCGCCCCGCACGCGTTCCGTCCCGCGCTCCGACTGATGCTCTTGGCCATGCCGATCAGCCTGTTCTACGCGCAAACGGAAACCAACCTGCAGCTTCATCTGAAGAACACATTCGCCGACTATGTGGAACTGCTGGCCATGCTGGCCGCCACAAAAGCGGCCGCATCCATCCTCCTGGAATTCTGGCTGGTCAAATGGACGCAGCACGTGTCTCCCCGGATTCTCATCGCCGGTTCCTACGTCTGCTTCGCCGTCGTCTCGGTTGCCTACGCCCATTCCGACAGTGCAGCCGTGCTGCTTGCCATGCAGCTCGTGTTCATCCTCGGCGAAAGCGTCGGCCTTAATCACCTGCTGACGCTGGTGGCCCGGATCGCGCCGCCCTCCATGCGGGGCCGCTACTTTGCCATCACCGGGCTGCACTGGGACATCTCCCGCGCGGTGGGTCCTTATCTGGGCAGTCTGGTCCTTCTACATTTCGGCGGCGCGTTTTTGTTCGGCGCCACGGCCGTTCTCCTGCTCGTCGGGGCCCTGGCCCAGCACCTTTTCCTGCAGCGAATGGAAAAAGCCTCCCCGTCGCTTCGGGAAGGCTCAAGCATGTAAACGGGGCGCGCGCTACGACAGCAGGTAACGGTCTTCGCTGAACGATTCGCCGCGCGCCGCTTCAAACGCCTGCAGCAGATCCTGCGGCTTCATCGTCCGCTTTTTCTCTTCCGGAATGTCCAGAATGATGCTGCCCTCGTGCATCATCAGGAGGCGGTTGCCCATGTTCAGCGCCTGCTCCATGTTGTGCGTGACCATGATCGTCGTCAGCTTGTGCCGCTCCACGATCTTGCGGGTCAGCTCGACGATGAGCTGCGCCCGTTTCGGGTCCAGGGCCGCCGTGTGTTCGTCCAGCAGCAGGATCTTCGGCTCCGTAAACGTCGCCATTAACAGGCTGAGCGCCTGGCGCTGGCCGCCGGAGAGGAAGCCCACCTTGGTCTTCAAGCGGTTCTCCAGCCCCTGGTCGAGCTGTTTCAAGTGCTCGCGGAACAGCTCCCGCTTGCGGTTGGTAACGCCAAACGACAATGTCCGCCGCCGGCCGCGGCCGTAGGCGATAGCCAGGTTTTCCTCGATGGTCATGTTGGGCGCCGTGCCCGCCATCGGGTCTTGGAACACGCGGCCGACAAAGGTGGCCCGCTGGTGCTCGCCCAGCCGGGTGACGTCCTTGCCGTCAATCGTCACGGTGCCCTTGTCGGGGATCAGTCCGCCGGAGATGATGTTCATCAGCGTCGATTTGCCGGCGCCGTTGCTGCCGATCACGGTGACAAAATCGCCGGGGGCGACGTGCAGGTTGATTTCCCTCAACGCCACCTTCTCGTTGACGGTTCCCTCGTTGAATACTTTGCGGACGCCGGAAATTTTAAGCATCGCCGTTCCCTCCTTTCGCCGTGCGGATCCCCTGTCTTTTCCACACGCCTTTGGCGACGGTCGGCACCGTCAGGGCGATGATCACGATCAGGGCGGTAATCAGCTTCATGTCGGACGGGTTGAGCCCCCTGTCCAGCGCCAGGGCGATCACTAGCCGGTAGACGATCGAGCCGCCGATAACGGCGATGGTGGCCCGGACGATGGAGGAACTGCCAAACAACACTTCCCCGACAATGACGGAGGCCAGACCAATCACGATCATCCCGATCCCCATGCCCACGTCGGCAAAGCCCTGGTACTGCGCCACCCAGGCTCCGGAGACGGCCACCAGCGCGTTGGACAAGGCCAGGCCGATGATCGTGGTCGTGTCGGTGTTGATGCCGAAACTGCGAATCATCTTCGGGTTGTCGCCGGTGGCCCGCAGATCGAGGCCGAGATCAGTGTGCAGGAACCAATCGATCAGGGCTTTCAGCAGCAGAATGCCAATCAGGAACACAACCGCCACACCGGTCAGCAGCACGGACCCGCCCACGGCCACATTGGGGACGCCGAGGTCTTTGACAAACGTGTAAAGCGTCTCCTCCCGCAGAAGCGGCAGGTTGGCCTTCTCCATGATGCGCAGGTTGATCGAGTACAGCGCGATCATCGTCAAAATCCCGGCCAGCAGTCCATTGATTTTCCCCTTGGTGTGCAGGAGGCCGGTAAACGCGCCCGCCGCCCCGCCGGCCACAAAGGCCGCCAGGGTGGCGAGAAGCGGATTCATGCCGTCGATGATCAGCTTGGCTGCCAACGCCCCGCCCAGCGCGAAGCTGCCGTCCACGGTCAGGTCAGGAAAGTTCAAGATGCGAAAGGTCAGATACACGCCCAGGGCCATGATCGCAAACAGCAAGCCCTGTTCGATTGCTCCGTGATATGCCAGGTTCATAGCGTCCTCCTGTTGCTGCGATTATTGCTCGACCACTTCGGCTGCCCGGTCGAGCAGGGATTGCGGAAGGGTTACGCCCATTTTTTCCGCCGCTTTTTTGTTCAGCACCAGCTTCATCTCGGCCTGCTTCTCTACAGGCATGTCAGCCGGTTTGGCTTCCCCTTTGAGGATTTTCGCCGCCATGTCTGCGGTCTGTTCGCCCAGTTTGCCGTAGTCGATGCCGTAGGTGGCGATCGCGCCGCTCTTCACGGAGTTTTCCTCGCCGGCCACCACCGGGATTTTTTGCGATTCCGCCACCCCCAGCACGGCGGAGATGGACGAGACCACCATGTTGTCGGTCGGGATGTAGAACGCGTCCACTTTGCCAACCATCGACTCGGCCGCCTGCTTCACTTCCGTCGGGCTGGTGATGGCCGCTTCCCGGATGGTCAGGCCCAGTTTTTCCGATGCGGCTTTGGCCGCGTCCACCTGCACCTTGGAGTTTACCTCGCCGGAGTTGTAGATGATGCCGACCGTCTTGGCGTCCGCCTTCAGTTCCTGTACCAGTTTCAACTGCTCTTCCACCGGGTTCATGTCCGTCGTGCCGGTCACATTGCCGCCCGGTTTTTCCATCGACTGCACCAGCGAAGCCGCCACCGGATCGGTCACGGCGGTGAAGAGAATCGGAATATCCTTGGTCACCTGGGCGGCTGCCTGAGCGGCCGGTGTGGCGATCGCCAGGATCAGATCGACGTTGTCCGCCTGAAACTTCTGCGCGATCTGCACGGCCTGGTCCATGTTTCCTTGGGCCGACTTGACGTCGTACACCACCTGTTTGTCCTTCTCGTAGCCGTTTTTCCCGAGCTTCGCGATGAACCCGTCCCGCGCCGCATCAAGTGCCGGATGCTCCACGATCTGGACGATGCCCACCTTCAACTGCTTCGTCTCCTGGGCAGGAGCCGGCGAGTTGGCCGGCTGACTGTCCGCCGGAGCGCTTTGCTGCCCACAAGCTGCAACGGATAAAAGCAGCAAAGGACACAGAATTTTCTGGACGACACGCCAAGATTTTTGCTTTCTCATGTGAAAATCCCCCTAGGTATGAAATTTTTTTCATTTTACCATGATGGAAACACATTTCAAACAGAAAAAGAGAGCAAGGCTCTCTTTTTCTACTTGAAGATCTCTTTCGCCTGCTGTTTCAGTTCATCGGGGATGGCAAGGCCAAACTTGGCGGCTGCCGTCTCGTTGATGTACAGCTCGGTCTGTTTGGACACTTCCACCGGCGTGTCGGCCACTTTCTGCCCCTTCAGAATGCGGGCGGCCATCTCCCCGGTCTGCTTGCCGATCTGGTAGTAGTCAATGCCGTAGGTGGCCACGGCTCCCCGTTTCACCGTATCCGTGTCGGAAGCGAAGACCGGAACCTTGTGCTGTTCCGCCGCTCCCAGCACCGCTTCGAACGAAGAGACCACGGTGTTGTCAATCGGGATGAACATGGCCTCCGTCTTGCTGGCCAGCCCCTGGGCCGCGAGCTGCACCTCGGAGAGTTGGGAGATGCCCGCCTTGACGACCTCAATCCCTTGTTTTTTCGCCGCTTCTTCCAGTTCCTTGACCTGCACCTCGGAATTCACTTCCGACGTGGTGTAGATGACGCCCAGCTTCTTCAGGTGCGGCAGAAAGCGTTTGACCAGCTCCAACTGCTGCTCCATCGAGACCTTGTCGGAGGTGCCGGTCACGTTTTTGTCCGGCTTCTCCAGGCTGCTGACCAGTTGGGCGGACAGCGGGTCGGTCACGGAACTGAAGATCACGGGCTTGTCCGCAATCGCCTTGGCTGCTGCCTGGGCGGACGGCGTGGCGATGGCCACGACCAGGTCCTTTCCATCGCCGGCGAATTTTTGCGCGATCGAGACCGTGTTGTTCATGTCACCGTGGGCGTTTTGATAATCCAGCTCCACGTTTTTGCCTTCTTCAAATCCGGATGCTTTCAATCCGTCCACAATTCCCTGGCGGATCGCATCCAGCGCCGGGTGTTCCACGAATTGGGTCAGCCCCAGCTTCACCGTTTGCTGGCCGTTCGCAGCGGTCGCGGTTGCGTCCGTCGTCTGGCCGGATTGGGTGCCACACGCCGTCAGCGCAATCGACAGACATGCGGCCAGTACAGCATGCACAGCTCGTCTCATCTGTTCTTCCTCCTCTAAGCTCTCGCTCTGCAATAACAGAAACTTGTGTTTCATTATAACACACTTTCCGGCGATGAAAAGATGTTTTATCCCTGTTGCGCCGCTTCCTTCGTTCCTCTTTTTACCCATACGCGGGTGATCCGGTAGTGGTCCACCTCGCCGACGATGAACTCGTAGCCGCCGTCTTTGACCGCGTCCCCCACGCGCGGCGGATGGTCGATCTGCGTGTAGATCCAGCCGGCCAGCGTGTCCACCTCGCTGTCGTCCAGATCAAGCCCGAGGTAGTCGTTTACCTCCTCCAGCAGCATGCGGCCGTCCAGCGACAAAAGGCCGTCTTTCCGCTCGATTTCCGGCCGCTCGTCGTCAAATTCGTCCTGAATGTCACCGACAATTTCTTCCATTATATCTTCCACCGTCACCAGGCCCGCCGTGCCGCCGTACTCGTCGATGATAATCGCCATCTGGCTGCGCTGTTTCTGCAGCATGGTCAGCAGCCGGCTGATGGATATCGTCTCCGGAACGGTCAGCACCGGGCGGCTCAACTGCTCCAGGCTCTTTTGCTCCCCCTCCAGCAGGCTGGTCAGCAAATCCTTGATATGCAAACTGCCGACCACGTGGTCCTTGTCCCCGTCCACCACCGGGTAGCGGGTAAACCGGCCGTTTTGCACGGTCTTGACGTTTTCCTCAAACGGGTCGCGCAGGTTGAGCACCACCATGTCCGTGCGCGGCACCATGATCTCCCGGGCCATCGTCTCCGAAAAATCAAAGATATTGTCCACCAGCATCAGCTCGGTCTGGTCGATCAGGCCGCTTTTGTGGCTCTCGTTGACGAGGATGCGGATTTCTTCTTCCGTGTGCGCTTCCTGATGCGGTTCCATGCCAATGCCGAGCAGCCCGAGAATCCTGGCCGCCGCCCAGTTGAGAAAGGCGATAAACGGGTACATCAGCTTGTAAAACAGCCGGATGGGACGGGCCACGTACAGCGAGACCTGCTCGGAGCGCTGGATGGCCAGCGATTTGGGTGCCAGTTCGCCCAGCACGATGTGCAAAAAGGTGATGATGGAGAACGCGATGATGAAGGAAATGCTGCCGACCAGCGTCTCGTTCAGCCCGAAGTAGCGGAAGACGGGGTGGAGCAGATGGGCGACGGCCGGTTCCCCCAGCCATCCCAATCCGAGCGACGCCAGCGTAATGCCGAGCTGGGTGGCGGACAGGTACGCATCCAGGTTGTCCAGCACCTGTTCGACGTCGCCCGCCCGCCTGTTTCCTTCCGCCACCAGTTGGGCGATGCGCGATTCCCTCACCTTCACGATGGCAAACTCGGTCGCCACGAAAAAGCCGTTGAGGAAGACGAGAAATGCGACCAGGACCAGATTGAAAAGGGTACTCCATATCGCCATGCCGTCCCTACTCCTTTTGCCCGTTTTCTTGCGTTAGTGTAACCCACGGGCGGCCAAATGTTGCCCGCTCCTGTCAAAAGCGCGCGACGGCGGGAAACCCGTTTTTCATTCTTTTCCCGATTGTGATACGATTGACTGTATGAACATGGAGACCACAAAGCCGCAGAGGTGAAGACCGTGTCGTACCGTCCCGAGTTGCCGCTGATCGTGCAGAGCGATCGCACTATCCTGCTGGAAGCGCAGCATCCGCTGTTTGCGGAAGTCCGGCAGGCGCTGTCCGGCTTTGCCGAACTGATCAAAAGCCCGGAGTACATACACACCTACCGGATTACCCCGCTCTCCCTGTGGAACGCCGCGGCAGGGGGCCTTACGGCGGAGCAGGTAACCGGCGTCTTGAGCACGTATAGTAAATACGGGGTTCCGCCGTCCATTGTCCGGGAAATCGACGAAACGATGGGACGGTACGGCCTGATCCGATTGGAAAAAGACGGCGATCACCTGCTGTTGACCGGCGACGATCCGCTCCTGCTGGCCGAGCTCACCGGTTACAAGGCGGTGGACGCCCTGCTGGAAGAACAGACCGGTCCGGCCGTCTGGCGGGTGAAACCCTACGCCCGCGGGTTGATCAAACAGGAGCTGATCCGGCTCGGCTACCCTGTCCAGGACGTGGCCGGCTACACGTCCGGGGAAGCCTGTCCCGTCGCGCTGCGGGAGGTGACCGCCGGCGGCCGGCCGTTTGCGCTGCGGCCGTACCAGCAGGAGGCGGTGGATGCCTTCCACGCGGCCGGCGCGGCCACCGGAGGCAGCGGCGTGCTGGTGCTGCCGTGCGGCGCGGGAAAAACGGTCATCGGCCTGGGAGCGATCTGCCAGCTCCAGACGGCCACGCTGATCCTGACGACCAACACCACATCCGTCCGGCAGTGGATCGCCGAGCTGCTGGACAAGACCGACCTCGATCCCTCGCAGATCGGAGAGTACACAGGCGAACGGAAAGAGGTCAAACCGATTACCGTGGCCACCTATCAGATCCTGACGTACCGTTCGAAAGCGGACGAATCGTTTCCCCACATGAGCCTGTTCTCGGAACGGGAATGGGGATTGATTGTCTACGACGAGGTGCACCTGCTGCCCGCTCCCGTCTTCCGCGTCACCTCCGGGATTCAGGCGACGCGCCGGCTCGGGCTGACCGCCACGCTGGTTCGGGAGGACGGCCGGGAAGAAGACGTGTTTACCCTGATCGGGCCGAAAAAGTACGAAATGCCGTGGAAGGCCCTGGAGGAACAGGGCTGGATCGCGGAAGCGCACTGCCGGGAAATTCGGCTGCCGTTTGAAGCGAACGGACGGGAGGCCTACGCCCGTGCCGGCGCGCGGCAAAAATACCGGATCGCGGCGGAAAACCCGCGCAAACTGGAGGTCGTGCGCCGCCTGCTGGAGCGTCACGCCGACGACCGCGTCCTGATCATCGGCCAGTACGTGGGACAGCTCCAGCAGCTAGCCGCAGCGCTGAATCTCCCGCTGATTACCGGCAAGGTGCCGGAAAAGGAACGGGAGGCGCTGTACCGGCAGTTCAAGCGCGGCGAGATTACCCGGCTCGCCGTCTCCAAGGTGGCCAACTTTGCCGTCGACCTGCCGGATGCCAATGTAGCCATCCAGATATCCGGCACGTTCGGCTCGCGCCAGGAAGAAGCGCAGCGGCTCGGCCGCATTCTGCGCCCCAAAGAGCGCGACAACGCCGCCCATTTTTATACGCTGGTCACCCGGGACACGCGCGAGCAGGAGTTTGCGCTTCACCGCCAGTTGTTTCTGGTGGAACAGGGATACCACTACGACGTGATAGAAATGGAAGCGCTGGATTGAAACGTTCGTTTCGATACCAGCGTCTCATAGAGGAAGGGAGGCCGGAGATTCAATGCAATCCGACGCCGAAATCATTCAGCGGATTCTCCAAGGCGACATCGAAGCGTACCGCGAGCTGATCCAGCGGTATCAGCACATGATCTACGTGTTTATCTACAAGATGGTAAACAACCGCTCCGATGCGGAAGATTTGACCCAGGAAGTCTTCGTCAAAGCGTATGAAAAACTCTCCAGCTTTCGCGGGGACAGCCAGTTTTCCTCCTGGCTGTATACGCTGGCGCGAAACAAGACCATCGACTTCCTGCGCCGGCGCAAGTTTCACGAATCCGACGAACAACTGGCGTACGTCCCCTCCCAGGCGAGCGACGAATCGCCGCAGGACTCCCTCATGAACAAGGAGCGCCGCCGGGAGATTGAGAAAGCCTTTTCGATGCTGTCCGAATCGTATCGGGAAGTCATCGTGCTGCGCTGCACGCACGAATATCCGTTTGAAAAAATCGCGTCGCTGCTCGGCATCGCCGAGTCAACGGCCCGTGTCCGCTATCTGCGCGCTCGCCAGGAACTGGCCAAACTGCTTACTCGCAAGGAAGGGGGGCTCGTGCATGAACTGCCAGGAATTTAGAAAAGCATGGACAGACGAGACGGACATCGAAACGCTTTCCCATATCGAGACGTGCGAGGAGTGCATCGCCTGGATGGAAGCCCAATTGACTAGCGGCGAGGAGGTGCAGTTCTTGAAAGAGGTTCCTCAACCGACGGCCGATCTGGAAGAGAAAATCATGAAGGCGATCTATCAAACCGCCGGACAAGGCGTCCCTCCTCACGCCGCGTCGGCATCCGTCACGACGTCACCCAAACAGGCGGAATTCCGCCGCTGGACGTTCCTCCTCCCTTCACTGACGTGGGTCGGCGCAGCCGCCATCCTTCTCGCTGTCGGGGTGGCCGGCTACCAGCAGTTCCATCAGGCCGGGCAAGGCGCCGCCACGGAAAGCGCCATGCAGAGTGGCAGCACGGCCAAAGACGAGCAGAAAGCCGGTCAACCTGCCGACGCTCCGTCCATCCGGCTTTCGCCTGACACGTCCGTGTCCAGCCCGGCCGCCGGGTCCGTCCAGTCAGCCCCCGCCACGAAACAACCCGACGGGCAGACGTCTCCGGACGCGTCCATGGATCAGCCGGGCGCGCTGGCGCTCAACGGAAACGGAACCGAACAGCCCGGAGCAGATGCAAGCCAGGCGCGGGAACCGCAGGCCGGGCCGGGAGAGGCGGCCGCCGAGAAGGCCCAAGCCCCCCAGACGCCGCAGCAGCCGGCTGCAGAAACGGTCAACGAATCGGTGCCGTCCCCGCACAAGCGGACGATCATCGCCGCCCGCAACGCCAACGGAAAAGCGGCGGCCGACCAGAGCCACCCAGAGGACGCACAGTCCGGACAGACGGATGCGAGCAATCCGACAGGCGGGGTGACCGCTTTTCGCGCAGCGGAGAACGAATCGGGCGTCCAAACGTTCAGCGCTGCGCTCGCGGCCGATCCGTCAACCGAAAGTGTGCCGCCCGTAGCCGGTCCGCCCGCGACCGCTCTGGCCAAACAGGAAATTACGCTCTCCACCTTCACTGATCTGGAGACAGCCGTCCGGTCATCCGACCTGCCTGTTCCCGTGCTGAACCAACCGCCTGACGGCATGGCCCTGCAGGCGGTCACCGTACAGTACGAATCGCCGACCAGCCAAAAGGTGGTCCGCCTCTCCGCCCAATACCGGCACAGCAAGGAGTGGATCAAGGTGGACGTGGTGCCCAACGCCAAGGGGAAGCGCAGCTTGTCCATCCCCGGCACCTTTACGGCTACCCAGTTGTTCACGGTCAACGGCGAACAGGCCATCGCCGTCTCGTTTGACCAGCAGGCCTCGTCTGGCGAAGCGGCCGCCCAGCACGCCGTCCACTTCAACGCCCAGACGGGAAACCGCTCGCTCTACGTCGTGCTGACCGCCCGGGGCATCCGCCTCGACCAACTGGTCGAAGTGTCCAAGCAGTTGACGTGGCGCTGATGCTTCCTGCCGACACAAACAGCCGGGCGCGGAAAAAAGGGACACTGCTTTAGGCATTTTGCCAAAAGCAGTGTCCCTGTTCGTTTTCCCGCCCACTCCGGTCAGGAGAAGGTCACGACGCGACATCCCTGCGGATAAACACGGCGTAGGCGACAATCAGCGCCGCCACCGCCCAGACGCTCAGCACGGCGAGCGAGAAGGGCAGCGTCATGCCCTTGATCGGCGGCAGCGTGCCGGCCAGGTAGTCCGTCAACTGCAAATTGACGACGAAGAGGTATTTGGACGACTCCCAGGTCGACGCCATCTGGGTCAGAATCGTTCCGCTGATCAGGGCCGCCATCATGATGCCCATGCCGGCTGCCGCGCTGCGCACCAGCACGGAGACCATGAACGTGATCGTGCCGACCACGATGCACACAAACCAGCCTAGTCCGTACTGCATGAGCAGGTATTTCCACTGCGGCAGCATGAACACCGCGGACGTGACCAGTTCGCCGCCGGTCACGTCGAAGCCGGTCAGCACCGGCAGGTCCCAGCCCGCATAGCCAAACACCACACCGGATATCAGGTAGGCCAACAGCAAGGTCATCAGCACCGTGAGCGAGGTAAACAGCAGCAGGGTGATGTACTTGCTGGTCAGCACCTTCCAGCGCCGCACGGGCCGTGTCAGCAGCAGCTTGATCGTCCCCTCGCTGTATTCGGCGGAGACGAGATCGACCGCCAGCACGACGATGATCATCGGCAGGAACAGCGACACGGCCTGATCCATGAAGCCCCGCGCAAACGTGGGCGCCCCCGGCGCCATCGGATTGATGTCATGGTCCAGATAGTACTGCTGCTGCTGGACGCGAATTTTTAAAAACTCCCGCCACTCCTCCGGCAGTCTGCTGGAGGCGAGCCGGTTTTGCGTGTCCACGATCTGCTGCTGCAATAGCGTCCGCCAGTCGGTCGTGCCCATCCGCTCCTGGGCCGTCACCACGGAGCGGTACTGCGCGTAGGTAAAGATCGGGATGAGGACGGCCAGGATCAGCAGCACGACGAGAAAGCGGCGGCGGCGGAGCAGCTTGATCGTCTCATTTTGTACCAGTGCGAGCATGCTCGGCCCCATCTTCTCCACCTCCCCCCGTCAGCGCCAGGAACAGATCTTCCAGGGTCACCGTCTTGGCGGCGATGCCGAGGACGGGGACGCCGGCCCGCACCAGCGCTGCGTTTGCCTCGCCGATCCGCTCCGTATCCATGCGGCAGTACAGCCGCCCCTCTCCGTCCGGCCACACCCGTTCCACAAAGGGCAGGCCGCTCAGCACGTCGCGTCCCCTCCGCTCGGCCTCCGGCGGAAAGGTCCACGCCACCCGGTCGGCAAACTGTTCCATCAGGTCCTGCACCGGTCCGACGGAGATCACCCGTCCCTTGTTGATGATGGCGACGCGGTCGCACATCATCTCGATCTCGCTGAGCAGGTGGCTGGAGACGAACACGGCCAGTCCCTCTTCTTCCGCCAGCCTGCGGATGAACTGGCGCAGTTCGCGGATGCCCGCCGGGTCCAGGCCGTTGGTCGGCTCGTCGAGGATGAGCAGCTTCGGCCGGTGCAGGAGGGCCTGCGCGATGCCCAGCCGCTGCCGCATGCCGAGCGAATAGGTTTTCACCTTGTCGTCGATGGCCCGCTCCAGATCGACAAAGCGGACGATTTCCTCGATCCGCTCAGGGGGAATGCCCCCGCTCATGCGGGCAAAATGCTCCAGGTTTTCCCGACCGGTCATGAATTTGTACAGCTCCGGGTTTTCCACGATGCAGCCCACCTGGGCGATCGCCTGCGGAAACGAGCGGCGCAGGGAAATGCCGCCGATGTCAATCTCTCCCCCGTCGGCGGAGGCCAGCCCGACCAGCATGCGGATCGTCGTCGTCTTGCCCGCGCCGTTGGGCCCGAGAAAGCCGAAGACCTCTCCGGCGTAAACGTCAAACGTCATATCGTGAATGATCGGCCTGCCGCCGATCGTTTTGCGCAATCCTTTTACGGAAAGGACCGTCTCGGCCACTGCTCGCCCTCCCATCCTGACTCCGTTCGCTGACGCGAAAACGGCGTTTGTGATACACTGACAGTACATGTCACATTATACCATGCATGACCATCCAACAACGAATGGGAGGTACCCGATGCGCACATCCGGTCAACTCATGTGGCGTACGGTCGGCCTGCTCTCCGTTCTCTCCTTTCTGCTGTTTGCCGCAGGGTTTGTGTTCGCGCTGGAGCCCCGCCAGCTCGCATCCGGCCCGGTCGCGGAACCGGCCGAGCATGCCAATCCGGCCCCGCCGGCGCCGGGGGAAGGCATCCGTCACGTGGTGGCGCTGGGGGATTCGCTGACGCGCGGAACCGGCGACGCCAACGGGCTCGGTTACGTGGGGCACGTCCGTCAGGCGCTGGAAAAACAGACTGGCCACCCGGTCACGCTGACCAATCTGGCCATCAACGGCCAGGAATCGTCCGGCCTCGTCGGGCAGTTGTCCCAGCCCCAGGTGCAGAAGCTGCTGACGCAGGCCGATCTCATCCTGTTTACCATCGGCGGAAACGATTTGTTCAAGCAGTCCGGGGGCGTCTACCGCGTCGACAACGACAAATTGGCCGCTGCCGTCAAAGGGCTTGCGGCCAACTACGAGCAGATTCTCCGGCACATCCGGGAGCTGAACGACAGCGCGCCGATCGTCTACGCCGCCTTGTACAATCCGTTCGGGGACACCGATGCGGCCGCCGACACCGTCAAGCCCGTGCTGGACTGGAACAGCGACGCTGCCGCCATCGCGGCCCGCTATCCGCGCGTCATCGTCGTCCCCACCTACGACCTGTTCGTCCACAAGGAAAAAACCTATCTCTACACGGACCACTTCCACCCCAACGGGGCCGGCTACGCCCGCATCGCCGAGCGGATCATGCAGGCACTACAGTGACGCGTTCCGGGCGATGTTGATCGACTTGCCGGTGTGCTGCTGGTAGGCGCGCTGCCCGGCCCATTGAAACAAGCTGCTCGTCATGGAGAGGACGGCGACCACTCCGAACAGCACGGGACCGCCGTACGAAGCCAGCAGGATGCCGCCCATCCACGGTCCGATGAACTGGCCGAGGTTGCTGAAGCTTTTCGCCCCGTAATACGTGCCGCGCATGTTTTCCGGCGCCATCCGGTCGATCAGGACGTCGGACGCGGTGAAGGTGAGAATCTCCCCGATGGTAAAGACGACCATCGCCACGATAAACATCACCCACGAGTGGGCGAAGGCGTAGCCCAGGTCCCCGAGCGCGTACAAGGCGTTCCCCACCACGATGCTGGTGAGGGGCGTCTTGTTTTCCGCCCAGCGGGTCAGCGGCATCTGCATCAGCACCACAACGATGGCGTTGACGCTCATCAGGATGGCAAACAGCAGCTTCGCCCCGTCGGGAACGGCCATCTCCGTAAACTTGGCCAGCGTCGTCGACATTTGCGAGTAGCCGATCGCCCCCAGCGTCCCCGCCACCATGTAGAGTCGGAACGCTTTGTCGCGCACCACCACTTCCAGTGCGCGCTGAAAGCTGACCGGCTCTTTTTTCTGTCCCTCGATCTGCTTGATGCCAAACACGTTCAGCATCACCTGCAAGCTGATGACGTACACCAGGTAGATGACGGCGGTCATCAGAAACGGCAGCGCCGCCGAGGTCATCGCCAGCATCGCCCCGACGATCGGCCCCACGGCCACGCCCACGTTGATCGCGGTATAGCGCAGGCCAAAGACGCGGTACCGCTTCTCCGGCGGCGTCACGTCCGCCATCAGCGCCTGCGACACCGGCTCGTAAAAGGAACGACAGAGCCCGCCGACGACGTTTACCAGCAAGAAGAACAGCGGACTTTTGCCGAATGCGAACCCTACAAACACCAGGGTCCAGACGTACAGCGCCCCGAGCATGACGCGGCGTCGGCCGAACATGTCGGACAGCGTCCCGCCGATGAAGCCCCCCACCGTCCCGGCCAGCGCCCCCGCGCCGATCGTCAGGCCGATGGTCCCCAGATCCATGCCGGTGTGATTGGACAGATACAAAAACAAGAACGGCATGCTCATCGAACTGGCCGCGCGGACAAACACCGTGCCGACCACAAGCGACCAGACGATCGGGTGAAATTCGCGCAACAACCCCTTGACCCTATCCATTGTTTCTCTCTCCTCCAACTGTTCTGCCCGACAATCGAAACAGAACAGTCATCGCAAGTTTTTTCTAATTGTAGTGAGCCGTCATGTGTTCGTCAATCGCTGTTCAAACTTTTTGGATTATGAAAATTTTCTAGAGCGAATATCGAAAAATCGATAAGACCGGACAGAAAAACGGAGGGCCGAACGGGAGGAGACGCTGTCAAACCGGCACAAAAAAGCCCCCCGCTCGGGAACATGCTTACGCTGTACCGAAAGGAGGCGTGTAGCGCCGGCGACGGCCGATCTTATTCCACTTCAATGCAATCTGTTATGTCCGCCTGCTCGTTCCATTTCACCGCCCGGTACTTGACGTCGTGGTAAAACGTGAACCAGGCGCCTTGCCGGATCCCTTCCTTGATCCATGTTTCCTTGGCGAAAATGGAGGTCATCGGGTAGTCGTCGTAGGCCATCACCCACAGGGAGTTCTGGTGTGCGTGCGTCGGCAGGAGGTCGGCCAGATGCAGCACCAGTTGACCGCCGCTTTCGATGCGGACGATCGCATGTCCCTGGCTGTGTCCGCCGGTGTGGTGCAGCGAAATGCCGGGCAGCACCTCCAGCGTGTCGCCGTACGTCTGCACCTGATCCTGAATGGGCTTCCAGTTGTCCTCCCAATAGGTGTTGCGGGAGCGGATGTTGGGCTCGCGCATCTCCGCCCATTCCTGTTCCTGGACGTAGATGACCGCCCGCGGAAACGTCGAGGCCAGCCGGCCGTCCTGCCAGGAAACAAGCCCGTTGGCATGGTCGTAATGCATGTGGGTCATCAGTACGATGTCGATGTCTGCCGGCGTCAATCCCTTGGCCGCCAGCGATTCCGTCACCTGCGACTCCTCCAGCAGGCCAAAGTTGCGCTTCTGCTTGTCCGTCAGCCGGCCGTTGCCCAGGCCTGACTCGATCAGGATGATTTTGCCGCCGCCTTCCACCAGAATCGGATCCGCCCGCAGCGGTATCTGGTTGAGATCGTTGTGCGGATATCGCTTGCTCCAGAGCGGTTTGGGAACCACGCCAAACATCGCGCCTCCGTCAAGCTGCGTCAGCCCTCCCCGCAGCCACGTCAGGGAAAATGCGCCTGCCTGCATGTTCGTCAATTGCATGGTACCAGCCTCCTCGTGTTTTTGCGCAAATGCGGGAAGCGTGAAAGAGCACCCCGTAAAGGGTGCCCTACTGTTTTTCTGCTACGCTGACCGTGCGTGTGGCCGGAGACATTTCCAACAGAACGTCACTGGACACCGCCTGGACCGCCAAATCCGAGTCGTGGCGTTTATGGCTGAGCACAAGCTGCGCGACCTTCTCACTTCCGCGGTATATGCTGATCAACGTTTGCAGCGGGTTGGCGCTTCCGCCGGCAATCACCTTAAACCCCGGGGCAATCGTGAACGTCCAGCCCTCCACTTCCACCACCCGCTCGGATGAGTAGAGAAAGTGCCGTTTTCCCAGCAGAATGCCATTGTGATTCATCAAGGCGAGTGCCCCCATTCAACTGAATTTGAACAGCGTACTTTCATTTTGCAAAAATTCATGTCCAAATGAAAGTCTTTCGACAAAAGATCCCATAACCCGACATCAGGCCCCTTCCATGCGAAAGCAGGGCGCCTCCCTCAAATCGATCTGCCGATGAGCGCTCCCTCGTAAATCGCCCGCTTGGCGTCAAGCTCTCCCGCCTCTTTGGCGCCCCCGATGAGGTGCACCGGCAGCCGTCCTTTCAGCGCTTCGTACAATCGGTTGTCCGGGATGCCGCCCGCCGCGACCACCACCGTGTCCGCGGGAAGGAGCCGCTCTTCGCCGGCGTGGACGATGCGCACGCCCTCCGGCGTAATCTCCTTGTACTCCACCTGGGTCAGCATCTCGACGCCGTGCCGCTTGAGATTGGCCAGCACCGCCCAGCGCGTCGTCCTGCCCAATCCGGTGCCCACGTGCCGACCGCGGCGGAGCATCCGCACCTGTCTGCCGCTCTGCTGCAGGCGATGCACCTCCTCGGCGTTGAGAATGCCGTACTCCAGCAGGTAGCGGGCGGTCTGCGGTGAGACGCTGTCGTCCTGGACCAGCAGGTGGGAAAGGTCGCAGGCGATGCCCCCCGCCCCGATGATCACCACGCGCCGCCCGACATCCGCCTGCTTTTCAAACACGTGAGCGTAGCTGACCACGTGCGGCAGATCAATGCCGGGAATCTCCGGCCGCCGCGGGATGACGCCCGTGGCCACCACCACCTCGTCAAATCCTTCGGCGAGCAGCGCTTCCGCCTGTGCTTCCACGCCCAGCCGGATCTCCACTCCGAGCAGGCCGAGCTGCGTCCGGTAATAGCGGAGCGTTTCGTTAAATTCCGATTTGCCCGGCACCTGCCGCGCGTAATTGAGCTGGCCGCCGATCTGCGGCCGTTTTTCCATCAGGACCACCTGGTGACCGCGCTCTGCCAGCACGCGGGCCGCTTCCAGTCCGGCCGGTCCCGCTCCCACGACGGCCACCCTTTTCGCGACGGAGGCGGGGGACAGCGTCCATTCCTCTTCCCGGCCGGCCGCCGGATTGACCAGACAGGACGCCGTTTTTCCCTCGAACACGTGATCGAGGCAGGCCTGGTTGCAGGCGATGCAGGTGTTGACTTCGTCAAAGCGCCCTTCCCGGCTCTTGCGGATGATATCCGGGTCGGCCAAAAGGGGGCGGGCCATGGAAACCATGTCGCAGCAGTTGTCCCGCAGGATCGCTTCGGCGTGGCGTACGTCGTTGATGCGGTTGCTGGCGATGACGGGAATCGTCACCGCTTCCTTCACCAGGCGGGCCACCCACACATACGCGCCGCGCGGCACCATCATCCCGATCGTCGGCACCCGCGATTCGTGCCACCCGATCCCGATGTTGAGGGCGTCGGCCCCTGCCTCCTGCAGCATGCGGGCAAACCGCAGCGTCTCGTCCATCGTCGTGCTGTCGGGGATCAAGTCCAGCCCGGACATGCGAAAGATCACCGGATAATCGGGGCCGACCGCCTCCCGGACGCGTCTCATCACCTCCACGCCGAAGCGGGCCCGCCGTTCAAAGTCGCCGCCCCACTCATCGTCGCGCACGTTGGTGACCGGTGAAAGAAATTGATTGATCAAGTATCCTTCGGAGCCCATGATTTCCACCGCGTCAAAACCGGCTTTCCGCGCCCGCACCGCGCCGTCGGCAAACGCCTGCACCGTCATGTCGATTTCTTCGCCGGTCAGCGCACGCGGCCTCGTCCGATTGATCGGCGCCTGCAGCGGTGATGGCGCGACCGGCTCCAGGCCGGTGGCTTCCCGATAAGCGTAACGCCCGGCGTGAAAGAGCTGCAGGGCGATTTTGCCTCCCGCCTGATGCACGGCTTCGGTGATCACCCTCAACGGCCCGATGTGCTCATCCCGACAGACGCTGCAATACTGCTCGCCCATACCGCCTTCCGGCCGGACGGCGGCCCCTCCGGTGACGATCAGGCCTGCCTCTCCGCGGGCCCGCGCTGCGTAAAACGCGGCCAACCGCCGCACGCCGCCCTCCAGCTTTTCCAGCCCAACGTGCATGGAGCCCATCATGATGCGGTTGGGCAGGGTGATCCCCCCGATGCGAATCGGTTCCCAGACGCGTTTTGTTTCCATTTGTGCCCCCTCCTGACAAATCGAATGAATGCTCATTCATTTTGGTTTCCCATCATTTCGGCGGGCACGACCGGTTTTCCTGCTCGCTCCGGCCTGTTTACAGCCGGAGCAATCTGCCCAGGTCGGCCGCGAAGCGATCCAGGGCCTGCCGACACCGTACGTTTGCTTCATTCGTTTCCGGCCCTTCCACCACGAAGTGAAAATCGAGCGTCACGCCGCGCTCGGCGGGAACGCCCGGCTTGAGACTGCGCCGCTTTTCCGTCAGGGAGACCTCCGGCACGATCGCCCGCGCCCGCTCCCACAGACGGGCGGCCGCCTCTGCCTCACCCGCTCCGGGATAGGCGATCTCCGCCTCCACTTCGCAGGCGGCACCGTCGGGCAGCGGAAACAGATGCACGGTCGCGAGCGGCTGTTCGGACTCCTCCGCCGTAGCTGTCACGTACACCATGATCTCCCGCGTCTCCTCGTCCTCCAGCAGGGAATGCTCCGTCCGCAGGATCACGTCGCGGATCACCCCGTGGCCCGAGAGTGCTTGATCCAATGCTTCCATCATGCGCTGCAACACGAACATGCTCCTCCTGTCTTGCTGTGGCTCTTTCCTCTGCAGTATATCACGCCCGCCCGGGCAGCGGAAAACCCCTTCACGAGGAAGGGGTCGGGGTATTCTTGACGTTTTTTTGGTTCACGAACTCCGTCAGCCAGGCGCGCCGGACTTCTTTATTGGGACAAAAGGCGAGGACGTAGCTCTCACCGCGCATGTACTTTTCCTTGATCCACTCTTTATGCTTCCGGAAAAACGCCTGCTGAAAGTCGATCGGCATTTGTTGATACTCTTCCAAGGCTGAGGGGTTCTGGAGAAAAAAATCTTCATCGTAAATGATTTCTTCGTTTTGTTGGCGGCTGATCAGGTATACGAACGCGATCACCAGAAACAGGTTGACTAAAAAAATCGTCATCCAAATCCCTCCCGTCAGCATATTGTCTGAATGATCTGTCTTATCAGTATATTATTATTCTACCATGGTTTTGGTGTTTTTAAACCACCTTGTGCGTTTATTTTGCAAAAAAACTTTTTGTGTGCCGAAAATGGCATCGTCTTCCGCCAGCAAAAAACACCCGGTCTCCCGGGTGTTTTTCTGCTTGGTATTGACATGGTATTGTGGTGACTACGAACTGCTGATCGGCTTGCCGGACGGATCGACAGTTGTCGCTTCCTGCTGCTGGCTGCTTCCCGGCGGCGCGATGTCCGGCGGCGGAGTGGTTCCCGTCGCCGGCGCAGGCACGGGATTGGACGACGGCGTGCCTTCCTGTCCCGTCGCCGGCGGAATAATGTCCGGCGGCGGCGCTGCGCCTGTTTCCGGCTGCGGCTCGGTTTCGGCCGGTGCCTTGGATGGCGTTTCCGCGCTCGGCTTCGGCTTGGCTGGCGGGGTCGCCGGCGCAGCCGTCTCCACCGTCGCGGTTGTGCTCTTTTTGCGCGGTTTGCTGCTGACGGTCACCGTCTCTTCGTCGCTTTCCAGTACGGGGGAGTCGTTCAACTGGGCGACGACACTTCCCGACAGGCCCATTTCCGTCTGCAGGGCGGTTCGGATGGCGTTCAGGTTTTCCCTGGGCAGGTAGGTGTACCCACCTTTCCAGTACGCCCCGTTATCCAGCGTGACCAGGGAAGAGGAGTTGAACCCCTTGAAATCGTAGGCGAGCCCCTTGATCTGCTCTTTGGACAGATCGGTATGGATATGCTTCGCGCCTACGTCCATGATTTTGAAGATTTTCGTCAAGCCGTCCAGCGAAGTGGTCTTGTCCACGACAGCGCGGATGACCTCCTGCTGGCGCCGGTTGCGGTCAAAGTCGGTGGAAAAGTATTTGGTGCCGCGGTTGTCGTGCCGATGGCGGACGTAGCCCAGCGCCTGCTCGCCGTTCAGGAGCTGCAGGCCGGGCTCTAGGTTGATGTGGGTGCCGTCCGTCGGATCGTCGTACACCAGCTTGCGGTCGACGTTGACCTCAATGCCGCCCAGCTCGTCGATGACCGCCTTGAAGCCTTCAAAGTCGACTGCGACGTAGTGCTGGATCGGAATGCCCAGCAGTTCCGTCAGCGTCTTTTTCGTCAGCGAAATGCCGTCTTCCGTCGGCGTTTGGTTGTTCCGCTCCGCCTGCCGGCGCTCCGCCTCCCCGTTGGCGTAGACCGCGTTGATTTTATGGTAGTCCCGGTACCCCGGAATCTTTACCCGGGTATCCCGCGGGAGCGACACCATGGTCACTTTTTTCGTCGCCGGGTTGGCGACGGCGACGATCATCACGTCCGTATTCATCGTCCCTGTCTCCGGGCGCGTATCCCGGCCGAGAATGATAAACGACAGCGGCTTGTCGGAATGGTAGGTAGGGTCCGTGTTTGAAGCCAGCGGCGCAAAGTCGTCCTGCGGTTGTGTTACGGTATCCAGCGTTTGATCGATCTTCCAGTAAACCGCGCCGGCCGCGCCGCCGATCATCAGCAGCATGAACAAGCTGAACAAAAACAGCCGCCTGCGCAGTCTGCGTCGGCGCGCCGGCTTTTTCTTCTGCGCGGAAGCGCGCGTTCTTGCGACAGTTTCAGGCATATGTATCGAACTCCTTGTTTGCTTGGGCAAAAGTTGTGAAAAGATTGAAAAAAACAAGAAAAGTGCTTTTCGACAAGAAGCACCGCATATTTCTTCCTAATAGTAATACTCTGACTTCAGTATTATACCACATCTCTGTCCGTTTTTGTAGAAAAATGTTACCATAACGTGAAACTCCCCCGATCGGCTGTCGATGGGGGAGCGGTTCCTTTTGAACAATTGGATGGATTTATTGACGCCCCTGCGGCGCCTGGCTGAACCCCTGGACGGGGCCTTCGGGCGGCTTCTGCGTCGAGCGGTGCGCGTCTCCGCCGTGCCGCACGCGGCTTTCCTGCTTGCCGTTCAGATCGTTGGACTTCTTTTCCATGTACACTCCTCCTCACTGAAGCTACCGGATAGTGTACGTCACACCGCCGCGTCTCATTCCCGGCCGACGGCATCCCGCGCTTGTGCCGCGTAGGCTGCCGTCCGCTGCCGCAGCGCTTCGTGATCGAGCGGCAGCGAGGCGGCCGCCCGTTCCGCCACGGCCACGCCAAAAGCCGCCTGCTCGGCGAGCGATTCGGTTTTTCCCAGGACAGCGAGCACGCCCGCCGCAAACGCATCCTTGGCGGTTTCGCGCAGTGAGCAATCGGGCTGCGGCAGCCAGAGCGACTCCGTCTGCCGGCACAGATACAGGCCGTTTTCGCCGCACAGCACCATCACCTGCTCGACTCCCTCGTTGAGCAGCAGGCGGGCTGCCGCTTCCGCGCCATCGGCCGAGGCCGCGGGCTTCCCCGTCAGCACTTCCAGCTCGTCCGTGCCGATGACGATCAGCTTGACGCCGTTCAAAAGCCCCCGCCACCGCTCCGCTTTTTTCACGGAGACGGGATCGGCCGCGACAGGTTTGCCCAGGCGCTTCCCTTCCTCCACAAAACGGCGGATGACCGGCTGCGGCAGGTTGGCGTCCAGAAACAGGCCGGATGCCTGCTGCAGCCGCTTCACGCCGTCCTCCACCATCTGCTCCGTCCACGCCTCGTTCACCGCCATGTCGGAGATGGCCGCGAGCAGTTCGCCGTCGGCGGCGCGGATGGCCAGATAGCGCCCCGTCCTGCCGCCGGGAACGCGGACCATCCCGTTGGTCGCCACGCCGCTCTGCGCCGTTGTCTGGCGCAGCCATTCCCCTTCCGCATCTTCGCCGACCAGCGCGAACAGCAGCACTTCTTCTCCCAGCCGCGCCAGGTGGTCAGCCACGTTGCGCGCCACTCCGCCCGCCGTCTGGCGTACGGTGCCCGGATTGCTCGTTCCCGGCAGCAGTCCGGCGGATGTGATCCCCTGCACGTCCACGTTGGCTCCCCCTGCGCACACCCAGTATTCCTTCATGCTTCCCAGCATTTCAGCAGCCCTCCCTCGTCGCCATTCCCTGTCTGAATGAGTTCCCTTACTCATTCGACACCATCCTGTTTTTCCCTACCGGAGATGGAATGGGCGTCCGCGTGCACGTGTATGCCGAGTCGGCATATGATCGGTGTTCAGTAGTGACGGCCGCCGCAAACAGTGCTACATTTAAGAGCAAAAACGATCACGGAGATGACCCTATGAGTGCCCATACCGGCAGTGTTAACGCTTCTGTGGCGGTACATGCCGCTCCCACGGTGTACCGCATGTTGTTTGCGATCAGCCTCGTCCACCTGCTGAACGACAGCCTGCAGGCGGTCATTCCCGCCCTGCTGCCTGTTCTCGAAGCCAACCTGGCCCTGACGTATACCCAGGTGGGCATGATCCTGCTGGTAATGAACCTGACGTCCTCCGTTCTCCAGCCGGTCGTCGGGTACATTTCTGACCGCAAGTCGCGGCCGTACATGCCGCCGGTCGCCCTCTTGGTCTCCGGGCTCGGCATGCTGGCGCTGGCCCTCGCCAGCAATTACTACGTCGTGCTGCTCGCCGTCGCCTGCGTCGGCATCGGTTCGGCCGTCTTTCATCCGGAAGCCTCGCGGGTCGCCCACCACGCCTCCGGCTCCCGCCGGGGATTGGGACAGTCCATTTTTCAGGTGGGGGGCAATGCCGGCCAGGCGCTCGCGCCGCTGATGACCATTTTGATCTTCAAACAGTTGGGCCAGCCGGGCGCAATGTGGTTTCTGGTCCCGGCGGCTGCCGCCAGTGCGGTGCTGGTGTACGTCGCTCTCTGGTACCAGGGACAGCAGCGCGCCAAAAAAGCGGTCGCCGCGGCCATCGCCTACACCCACCGCAACAAGCGCCTGGTCGCCCTGGGCCTCTTGGTCCTGATCGTCAGCATCCGTTCCTGGATGAATGCGGGCTACCAGAGCTTCTACCAGTTTTACCTGATGGACACCCGGCACATGAGCTATGACAGCGCGCAGTTCTGCGTGTTCGGCTTCCTGCTCGCGGGCGCGATCGGCACCTTTTTGGGCGGCCCGATTGCCGACCGGTTCGGCAAACGCAACCTGCTGATCGTCTCCACGCTCGGCGCTCTGCCGCTGACGCTCCTGACACCGTACGTGTCCGGTTTCTGGATTTATCCTGCCTTGTTCCTCAGCGGTCTGGTCATGCTGTCCAGCTTTTCCGTCACCGTCGTCTACGCCCAGGAACTGCTGCCGGGACGCATCGGCACCGTCTCCGGCCTGATCATCGGCCTGGCCTTTGGCATGGGCGGCATGGGCGCGCTGGTGCTTGGGTACCTGGCCGACCTGTACGGCATTGCGTCCGTCATCACGCTCTGCTCGCTCATGCCGCTGATCGGCGCCCTCGGCCTGCTTCTGCCCAAGGATCAGACCCTGCGTGCCTGGGCGCGCGGCGAACAGTGAGCGCGGGACACGAAAGCGGCGCCGCAAAAGCGAAATCCCCCGGGGCGTTCTGCCCTCGGGGGATTTTTTCTGCTGTGATGCGGGTTACACGGGAACGCTGGTAGTGACACCCAGCAGTTGGGATACAGCCGGCGGATACAGCTCGGGTGTCCCGTACAGACACCAGGTGCCGTCCTTGGTTTGGCCGATCAGCCCGGCGATCGTCCAATGGGGCGCCAGCGCGTCGGCCGCCTCTGCGGCAAGCGACAGCCGGATCGTTTCGCCGCCCGGCCGTTTCACCAGCCAACCGTCTGTTTCCCGGCCGATCAGCACGAGGTGTTCTTCCGCCACCTGCTTGGGCCCGTCAGCGCCAAACAGATGCTGGTGCGCCTCTTTTTCCAGGAGGCCGCGCAGGCGGTACGCCTCCGGCAGCGCCTCTTTCAACTCGCCGAACAGCGGCTGCATGGCGGCGGCAATCGCCGTGCCGTACTGCTTGTCCAGCCACTTGAAAAAGGCCATCAGCACCGACAAGAGGTTGCCGGCCAGCGTCTTGGTCGCCGCGTCCACGCGGGTAAAGATGTCGTGGACGAGGAAGTACGCCACGTCTTCCTGCCGAAGCTGCTCCCAGGAAAAGGACGGGCCAAACGCGCTGCGGACAAAGGTGCGGAAGTTGCTCATCGCTTCGTCGTACTTCTTGACCGTCGCTTCCGACTTGCCCTCGGTCATTTCCACCACAAAGCGGTTGATGTCGGCCAGCCGCTCCGGCTGCACCGTATAGACGCTCTCCGGCAGTCCTTCGATCAGGGGACGGCTGAGCAGGTTGGCCACGTGCAGGGTGTCGTTCGGCAGCGCCAGCCGCGGCTTGAGCGTATCCAGGTGGATGAGCCGGGCCAGACCCTGGCCGGACTGGCCGTCCCGCTCCAGGTGATCGATCAGTTCCCGGAGCTTGTGTTGCAGCGGCTCGCTTGCGGAGGCGGCTGCCAGCGTGGGAGCCAGACCGTCCAAGGCTTCATGCGGGGTCACGAGCCACTTTTCCGTAAAATAGGCGCGCATCGCCCACTGCAGAACGTTGGACGGCAGCATCGGCTCGCTGGTGACAAACAGCGTGCCTTTCGCCAGCTTGGAACCGGTGGACGTCAGCACGCGAATCTCTTCCTCGGCGGCTTCGCCGGGAAGCTGCAACAGCGACGCCACTTCGTCAAGCTGCGCCGGATAGCCTTCCACCCATGCCGTTTTGTCCTGCAGGATCACTTCGGCCTGCACCTCGTACAGCTCCAAGAGCGCATCCTTGAGCGCCGGAAAGAGATGCTCTTCCTTGCGCGGGGCGTACACCCAGATTTCCCGGCTGCCTTCCCGCTTTTTCAACTCAAACGCCCGCTGCGAATCGATCGCCTGACGAAGCCGGTCCATGTGCGGAATCGCGTAGATGCGCCGGGTAAGGCCGGCGCTGCGGCTGCCGCCCTCCGACTCGCCAAAGGCGACGATGAATCGGTACAGCGAGGTGGTGTAGGTGCGCTTTCCGGAGTCGGCCGCCGCTTCCACCACTTCCGGATGTTCGCCCAACCACTCCACCAACGCGGGCTTTACATGCGGCTGCAGGATGATGCTGCCCGCGAACAAAAGATCACGGAGCCCCAGATTGAGCAAACGGCCCACAATGATCTGGCCAGGCTGCATGTTCAGGGGGCTGGTTCTCAGCACATAGCGCGTCTCGCCGCTGAGCGGATGGCGGACCGTCAGCACGTCCCGTTCCACCTGCACGATCTCGTAGGCGTTCAGGTGCAGGCGGGTGAAGGAGCGGCGCAGATCCGGGTCCATCCGGCGGCCGTGCTGCTTCAGGTAGCTTTCCAGCACGGTTTCGCCGTTGGTCTTGACGTCAAGGACGAACCAGTTGAAAAAGTGGGCCGCCCACTCCGGCTGCATGACGCTCTCATCCGACAGCCCGACGTCCGCGGCAAAGCGCTCCCGTGCCTTTTGAACCGTTTCGCTGCTGACCTGGCCGGCGACGAAGTGGTTCAGCCGTTCCACCCAGGCTGCGTACTCCTTCTGCAGCTTTTGTTCGTGTCGGCTGCGCAGCTCCGTGATCGGCGTCACGATCCCACAGCATTTTTTGTATTTTTTCCCGCTTCCACAGGGGCAAAGATCATTTCTTCCTACAGACATAAGGGGTTTGGATCTCCTTTCATTCCCGCCGCGGCATGCGCGGGGAATCTAGCGCAATCCCCCTATATATACCGCATTTCTTATCAGGTGTTCAAGTGTTCTCGTTTCGGTCATGAGCGATGCCCGCCTCTGCGGACGACTCCCACTGGGCGATAAACTGCTCCAGCCGGTTTATCAGCGCGACGATGCGCTGCTTTTCGCTCATGCAGTCGGCGATGGCGGAAAGCTGATTCGCGGCGAACAGTTCCACCACTTCCCGTTCCATTTCCTGTAGGCGAATCCGATAACGCGCGATGATCTTGCGCAGCAAGGAAAACCTCTGCTCAAACCGGATCATGGCCTCCAGATCGCTCATTGCTGTTCCGCAGCCGCCAGCACTTGCTGAATGCCAAGTGCGATCTGCTCGTTTTTATGTTTCTCTTTCATCAGCACTTCTATCGCCTGCATGTTGCTTTGCTGAAAATGGGCCACCACTTCCTGGGCCATCTCCGCACTGCGTGCCTCCAGACGTCCCAGCGCCTGGCGAAGCAGTTGCTGCACTTCTTCAAGAACCGATTGGTTTTGTACGGTATTCATGGACAGTTCCTCCTCAAAGTGAAGTTGCTCGTGTACTTCGTGATGGGGGTGTGTTTCGTTTCGTTCGCGCTGCTCCTCGCGTCCCTGCTGCGCGTCCGTGGGCTGCGGCCGGGAATCGTCGGACAGCCCCGCGTCTATCGTACCGGCGGCTGTTTGGCCTGCTTCTGCAGGATCTGCGTCCGGCTCCGCTTCTTCCGCTGTCTCCACGGCTGCGGCCGCTTCCAGACCGGCATGCTTTTCCTCTTCGTCGCCGTCGCGGGCGATTATGTACAAGGTCTCGCCGTCCAGACGAAACCGGTCGTCCAGCGCCGGCAAAAACATCGCGTCGACCGCCACGCCCGCTTCCTGCTCCAGAAAATGGTGAACGGAACGGGCCGCCACCTGGGTGATGCCGTTGGCGCGGCAGAACGCGTACACCTGGTCGTTGGCCAGCGTCCACTCCGCCAGAAACCAGCGGGCATCGCCCTGGTACTGGACGAAGCGGGGATCCCGCTCCAACTGCAGCATGCGCATGATCTGATTCCAGCCGAACTGGGTCTGGCGGCGAAGCTCTGCCGCTATTTGTTCCAACGTTTTGGGCGTATGGGTATCACGCACAAAACGGTACGCCAGATCAAACAGTTGATGGGGCTGGTAGGTCAATTCGATGATCGCCTCGGAACGCCCAACCCGCACCGGTGACTGATC
The DNA here is from genome assembly GCF_000454065.1 of Brevibacillus thermoruber 423. Classification (GTDB taxonomy): domain Bacteria; phylum Bacillota; class Bacilli; order Brevibacillales; family Brevibacillaceae; genus Brevibacillus; species Brevibacillus thermoruber. The sequence goes on along the minus strand of NZ_KE695652.1, from coordinate 34,180 downwards.
CATCCGCAGCACCTTGGCGAGCAGGGCGCTGCCGTCCATGCCGAAGCCGGTTATCAGCCCGCTCGCTTCCAGACGGGAACAGATCTCCTCGCGGGGAAGGGAGCGTTCGCCAGACCGAAACACCTTTTTGATGATACTCGACAGGGTATAGGTTGGCCGTTTCATAAACTTACTCCTTCTACGCTATTGGCAATGGTCTGCCAAGCAAATGGGAATCAAGATGGGTATTCGACACCTGCGGGAAAAATCCTACTGCGGCCAAAAGTGATTGTCTATTCGGTCTGTTTCAAAAATGAAAAAAACGAGCGGATCCGATCCGCTCGTCAGTGTGTAGACAAAGTAACTGCTGAGGGGAGAAGCACGTTTCCGGCATCCGCTCCGTGCTTTCCCCACCGAACACAAGCTAACGCTCGCGTTCGGCGCGGCCCAGTTTACGCCCAGCAAGGAAGCACAGACTGCACGCTCCGCACCTCCGGCTTGCGCAAGCGGCAGTCGCTTTTGCCTGACTCGTCGATTTTAATAGCCCCGCCACACCTTTCGCCTCAAGGCGCCGGCGTAGGCCCACTCCTCGTCCCCCATCTCGGCCAGCGCCTGGCCCAGGGCGTTCATCTTGCTGTCGATCTGGTCGAGATAGTGGAACAGCACGGCTGTGGGCGTCTTGCCGGAGACGGCGCTGCCCCACCCGTTTTCCACATCGCCGTGATGGCTCAGGATGCAGTGCTTCAGATGCAGCACTTCGGGATCTCCGAGGGGAATTCCCCGCTTGCGGCAGATGCCGCTGACGATCTCCGCTCCCATCACCAAATGGCCGATCAACTGCCCGGGGGTGGTGTAGTCGGGCGCGATCGGGTCAGACAGCTCGTACAGCTTGCCGATGTCGTGCAGAATGCACGTGGCGTACAGCACGTCCCGGTCCACCTGGGGGTAGAGCGGCAGCAGCCGCTCGGCCGCGGCCAGGAGCGAGACGATGTGCTCCAACAAGCCGTGGTAGTAGTTGTGGTGCATGCGCACACCGGCCGGATAGCAGCGCAGGCGTCCGCCGATCTCTTCGTCGGCGAGCGCCTCCGTCACGATCGCGCGCAGCGACTCGCTTTTGATCCCGCGAACCGCCTGCTGCAGCTTCTCCCAAAGCTCGTCGGCGGGGATCGGCGAGACCGGCACCAGCGACTCCATCAGCACTTCGTCGGCCGAGGACGCGAGCCGCACCCGCTGGATGACCAACTGCTTTTTCCCCCGGTAGACCTGCACCGTCGCGTCGATTTTGATGACGGATTTCACCTGGATGGCTTCCTTCAGTTCCGGGGTGACATCCCACAGTTTGGCGGCAATCGTGCCGGAGCGGTCCCCCAGCTCCAGGTTGAGGTATTCGCTCTGGTTGCTGGCGACGCCCACCTCTTTGCTCTTTACCAGACAAAACGTGACAACCCGTTCTCCCTCTTGATAATCAAGCAGATATCTCATCTGTTTGCCCTTCCTCGTCTATTTTTTGCGAAACAGGGTTTCTTCGATCTTGCGCACCAGTTTTTTGCCGACCAGCTCGTCAGCCGATTTGACCACCTTGGTAATCACCTGCAGCAGATCCTCTTCCCCGTTCCAGTGTTCGCGCACGATCGCCTCGTCCACGTCGACGAGGATGCGCCGCAGCGCGTACACCGCCAGCACGACGTCATCGAGCAGTCCGAAGGTGCCCGTCAAGGCTTCCGGTATGAAGTCGATCGGCGTGATGAAATAGGCCACGGCAATCCCGGCCACCGCTTTCGCCTGAACGCCGACGCGCTTGTCCAGCAACAGCCGTGCCAGCAGCACAAACAGATCGGGTGCCAGCAGGATGTACGCGGCTGCCTTTTCGCTGCCTCCCTTTTCGCGAATGAAGGCCTCGATCTTCGCCCGCAGCTTGTCGTAAAAGCGCTGGTGCTGCTCTGGCAGTTTCACCGGCACCGGCTCGGATGGCCGCCGGACGGCGGGCATCCGCTCGTCGCGCAGCCGTTCGTCTTGATGGCGCTGCTCTTCGTTCATGGCAATTCCTCCCGTTTCGTTTTTGCGGCCGCCTTGCGCTTGCGCCAGTAGGACCAGAAGGCGATGACGGCAAGCAGGGTCAGGAAGAAGACTGCCAGGTTGCGCGCGATCAGCGCGAACAGTTCCTCCCAGCGCTCTTCCAACTGCCAGCCGACAGTGACGAACAGGGCGCTCCAGAACAAGCCCCCCGTGTAGGTATACAGCATGAACGTCGGAAACGGAAGCCGGGTGATGCCGGCAAAATAGGCGGTAAACTGGCGGACGCCGGGAATGAAGTAGCCGAGCGGCAGCGCCCACTTGCCCACGCGGTTAAACCAGTCTTCCGTCTTGCGGTAAAGCGCGTAGCCCAGGCCGAATCGCTTCCCGTACCGCTCGACAAAGGCGAATCCCAGCGTCCTGCCGATCCAGTACGCCGTGGTCATCGCCGTTATGGACCCCAGAAAACAGACGAGAAACGTGGGGACGTACTTCAACTGGCCGGTGGAGACGAGAAACCCGGAAAAGACCAGGAGCGTTTCCTCCGGCAGGGGCATTCCGAGAATTCCCAGAAAAAACAGGCCAAACAAGGCGCCGTACCCGTATTGCGAGATGTATCCGCCAAAAACTGTTACGATTTCATTCAAGATGTTTTCACCACATTTCGAGCTAGTCCCCTCTTTCCATTCATTATGCCAAAAGAAAAGGCGGGGGACAAATGGCTGTGATTCATTTCCAAGGAGGGCGGGAGCAGCTTCTCGGACAGTGGTTGGCCGCGCCAGGCACGCGCGCCGTTTTGCTGGAAAGATTTTTCGGTATGCGGCAGGCAGAGCGCCCACCCGCGCCACGACAAAGGTTTGACGCCTTTTTTTGGCCCGTTGTCAAAAAATGACGAATTTTAAGGGTTCGCGCCGTGGCTTTCCCACTCGCTTTTCGCTATAATGAGTGGGAGTATGGAAATGGGATAAATGAGGGACAAGCCAGCATGTGGAAAAAAATCTACCGCAAGTTGAAATACGAGTACTACAAGCTGATCCGGATGAAAGGGGCGCCCTCTTTTGTCGCCCGGGGATTCTCCGTCGGCATTTTTGTTGAGTTCATCACCCTGCCTACCTTTGGTCTGGCGTTTCTCCTGCTGTTTCCGCTGGTAAAGCTGTTTCGCTGCAGTTTGCCCGCCGGATTGATCGGCTTCGTGATCGGAAAAATGATCCTGCCAATCTTCATGGTGCTGAATTTCAAACTGGGCTACTCCATCATCGGCAGACCGCTGCATGAACATCTGAAGCACAACAACGAGCCGTGGGCGAACTGGATCGCCTGGATGAAGGAAAAAGGGCTCGCCTATTTTACCGGCAGCGCGATCATGGGTTTCGTCGTCGCCATCGGCAGCTATTTCCTCGTCTACTCCGCCCTGCAGTGGTACCGGCGAAAGCGGGCCCGCCGCTCGCTTGCCAAACGGCAGACGCCGTAAGCCGGAGAGCGGGGCGCGTCCCCCTAAGCGGGATGGATCCGAAAAAAACAAGACCGGTTCCGACAGTTTTGTCGACCCGGTCTCTTTTTTTGACGTTGACGGCAGCCGGCTGGCGCAAGCGGGCCGTCAATCGAAGCGCTTTGTCACAGGGTTACGCGAAAAAGCCCTTTTCCCGCAGTTGTTCCATGATTTCGGCAACGGTCAGGTTTTGCTGCAGCAGATTCATGGTAACGTCCACCTGCTCGTGAGACAGGCCGTTAGCCCACAGGCTTTCGCGGATCAACACGTCGTTGGGACGGCGGAAGTAAGCCTGCAGGGTCCGCAACACGCGTCCTTCCAGAGACGTTTTCAGCATCAGTTCTGTTGTCGACATCTGTTCCACCTCTTTCCTAAAGAGATCCGTGCATACCTTCTATTATCGTACAAACAGGGCGAAGAATCAACGACTTCCCCTTTTCTCCTGCCTTTTCTGGCCGATGCGCGGCCGCGAACAGACAGCCGCCGAACGGAGAGGCACCGACGTCCGCGGTGATTCCACTGCCCCCTGTCTAAATTTCCGGCATCGGACGCCGCTTGTGTTCGGAGATCCGGTGCAGGTAATCGATCCGCTTTTTGGCCTCCGGGTCCGTCTCGCCCGTGATCAGCAGGCGGTCCAGATCTTCGTACGAAAAGCCCATCTCCTTCTCGTCCGTCTGCCCTTCCCACAGGTCGGCGGACGGCGCTTTGGTCAGGATGGACTCCGGCACGCCCAGTTCGCGCGCCAAAATGCGCATCTCGTGCTTGGTCAGGCTGGCCACCGGATTGATGTCGGCCAATCCGTCGCCGCCCTTGGTCATGTAGCCGACGTGGATTTCGCTGCGGTTGCAGGTATCCACCACCAGATAGCCCTTTTGGTTGGCAATCGCGTACAGCGTGGTCATGCGCAGCCGCGCCTTGGTGTTTCCTTTGGTTTTGTCGTCAAGGGGAAGCACTTTTTCGATCGCCGGCACGATCGCGTCGTACGCCGGTCCGAGGTCGACGGTCACCAACCGAAGACCGATGGCGTCCGCCAGCTTTTGGGCGTCCTCCGCGTGAACGGCCTGAGAGTACGCCGGCATCCACACTCCGATCACCCGCTCCCTGCCCAGCGCCCGTACGCAGAGAGCGGCGGTTACCGCACTGTCAATGCCGCCGGAGATGCCCACGACAGCGCCGCCCAGCCCGGGTCCGTCAATCTGCTCGCGGATAAAGGCCACGCGCTTTTCCAGATCTTCCTTCACATGAGCCTGGTAGTGAGCCAGGTGCTCTTGAAACTTGTCCATGCCCAGTACCCCCATCTTCACTGTCTCTTCCCCATCCTACCACGCGGAAATGACTGTGGCAATCGAGGGCAAAGAGGTCTACACTAATAACGAGAACAACGGAACACAAGGAGAGAACCAATGATTATCCTCAAGACACCCGAAGAAATCGAACGGATGAGGGCGGCCGGCAAAATTCTCGCCGCCTGCCACCGCGCTCTGGCCAAACGGATTCGCCCGGGGATCACTCCCTGGGAGATCGACCAATTTGTCGAGCAATTTCTCGCGGAACACGGAGCCACTCCCGAGCAGAAAGGGTACCAGGGCTACCCCTATGCCACCTGCGCCTCCGTCAACGACGTCATCTGCCACGGGTTTCCCACAAAGGAACCGCTGAAAGACGGCGACATCGTGACGATCGACATGGTGGTAAACCTGAACGGATGGCTGGCCGACTCCGCCTGGTCGTACGCCGTGGGGAACATCTCCCCCGAAGCGAAGCGGTTGCTGCAGGTGACGGAAAAAGCGCTTTATCTGGGCATTGAACAGGCTGTCCCGGGCAACCGCGTCGGCGACATTTCCCACGCGATTCAAAGCTATGCCCAGGCGCAGGGCTATTCCGTCGTGCGCGACTTCACCGGTCACGGAATCGGCCAACAGATGCATGAAGAGCCGTACATTCCCCACTTCGGACCGCCGGGACGCGGCCCCCGTCTGAAAGAAGGCATGGTGATTACGATCGAGCCGATGCTGAATGCGGGCAGCTACCACGTCAAGATCGACGAGGACGGCTGGACGGCCCGGACCCGCGACGGCAAGCTGTCCGCCCAGTACGAGCACACGATCGCGATTACCGCCGACGGTCCCGTGATTCTGACCCGGCAGTGACGGTTGACCCGGCAGTGACGGCTGCGAAAAAAGCGGCAGCTCCCTGAGCAAGGGGGCTGCCGCTTTTTGGCCTATGGGTTTTGCGTTTAGCGCTGCGCGCTGTTCGCGTAGCGGTTCATAAGCGCTTCCAATTCCTGCACGTCTTTTTCCAGTTCGCGGATGTCCTCTTCAATCAACCGCTTCACATGCTGTTTTTCCCGCAGAATCTTGCGGGTCTGTTCCAGCCTCTGCTTCATGTCGAACACGCCGAGATACACTGCTTTCCCCTCCCCACCCTATGTAAAGGTTCCACCTTACATGATATGAGGAAGTACGCAAATGTTGCCGGTTTCTTATACCCCTTTCCATTTCGCCAATTCGGCGCGAAGGCGGTGCACTTCCTGCATCAGGGCCCGTTTTTCCAGGCGCTCAATCTCGCTGTCCAGGTCGGACCCGTATCCTCGGCCGGCAAACAGCGGATCGTACGGATCGTAGGCGTCGTGTCCGTACGGCCAGGCCGGCTCTTTTGGCATGATAAACGCGAGCAGCGCGTAAATCAACAGCGGCACGCCGGTGAACACGGTGAGAATCACCACCCCGACACGCACCAGCGTGGGATCCACCCGCAGGAATTGGGCGATGCCTCCGCACACGCCAAACAGGCGTTTATCGCTGCGGGATCGGTATAAACGTCTTTCCATCATGACATTCCTTCCTCTCTGTATCCGTTTCTGCTGGTACTTCCAAGATACCCGAAAGAAAGGACGCCCAAAACTGGCCCCAGGGGGATTTGTCCTCCGTCCCCGGACGGAGGCCGGCTCCGTCCCGTGAGGCCCCTGTGCTTTTCCGGCTGATGGTGCCGCCGGTTTCCTCCGGTCCCTGCCGCATGAAACGGCCTCGTCAGGTCCGCGCTGCGGATGAGGGTCTGGAACTGAACGCCCCCCTACGGGACGCCCGCCAACACCGGAACAGCCGGCGAGTACGATCGACCGCTCCGGCCGGATGCCGTCTTCCTCTGCCCCGGCTGGGAGCAGCGGGCTAGATCAGCGCCTTGGCCGTCAGCGCTTCGGAAATGCCGATGAAGTATTCCGATTCGCGGCGGATGTGGTTTAACACCGCCAGCGCCGTGGGATTGCTGCGAAACGCCGGACTGGTGAAGCCCATCTGATTCAGCAGGCCGATAAACTGCTGGCTCTGGTTCATGGCAAACGTGACCAGCTCCCTGATTTGCCGCATGAGCTGATCATTCACCCGGTTGCCGGAACGGATGACCGCCTCGATGTAGCGGACAAACAGCGCCTGTGTCTGGGAAAACGCCTGCTCCCACTCGGCGAGCGCCTGGACGAACTCCTCCTCCAGATTGGGCACCAGTTCGCGCAGCACGGTGGTGTGCTCACTCTCCTGCAGTTTCCAAAACTCACCCTCGTCCAAGATCCGCAGCGGCATCTTTTCGTCGTAATGAAATTGCACGCATACTCCTCCTTTATGCTTTGCCCGGAAGGGTCCACCACAGTCTATGTGACAATGGCGGAAGCGTGCCTTTACCTCAATGAATCAGACCGTTGGAGAGTCCAACGGTCTATTCCCGCTTCGGTTGATAAATCGGCCGCGGCCGTTCAAACAACTCGCCCAGCGTAGCGTACCAGTGGCCGGCCAGGCGGCTGACGGGGGAGAAGGCGCCGATGTCGATCCTGCCGTCCTGGTAGAGGGAATCGTCGATGTGGACGTGCACCACCTCGCCGATGATCAGGTCGGCCGCAGCCGGCTCGCCCAGCGTCACGATGCGGTGCAGCCGGCACTCAAAATGAATGCGCGACTCGCCCAGGCGCGGCGGGCGGACGGCGGCGGACGGCTGTTCGGTCAGCCCCAGCTCCGCCACCTCGCTCACCTCCGGCGGGTAGTCGGCGGAGGTCTGATTGACCGCGTCCACGTTGAACACGTCCGCCATGTTGACGACAAATTCCTTCGTCTCTGCGATGTTGCGGGCCGTGTCTTTCATCACGCTGCCCGGCCTGCGCATGACCGCGACGGAAACCAACATCGGATCGATGCTGGCCACGTTGAAGTAGCTGAACGGCGCGGCGTTGACCACGCCGTCTGCGCTGAGGGACGTGACCCAGGCGATCGGCCTCGGCACGACCCCGCCGATCAAGAGCTTGTATTTGTCCTGGCGCCCGATGGCGCTGATGTCGATTTCCATGCGAATCCCCTTTCCTGTTTACTCCCGGAGCGGAAGCCAGCTCGCCATGTAGTCCGGGTCCTCGATGCCAAGCGCCTGGCGCGTCACCCTGAGCGGCTTGAACGTGTCCAGCATGACCGCCAGTTCCCTGGTTTCCGTTTTGCCGATGCTCGCTTCGATCTTGCCGGGATGGGGACCGTGCGGGATGCCCATCGGATGCAGTGTGAGGGAGCCTTCAAAGATCCCTTTGCGGCTCATGAACTGGCCGTCCACGTAGTAGAGCACCTCGTCGCTTTCCACGTTGCTGTGGAAGTACGGCGCCGGAATCGCCTGCGGGTGGTAGTCGTACAGCCGCGGCACAAAGGAGCAGACGACGAAGTTCTGTCCGGCAAACGTCTGGTGGACCGGCGGCGGCTGGTGAATCCGTCCCGTGATCGGTTCAAAGTCGTGAATGCTGAGCGCGTACGGATAGAGGTAGCCGTCCCAGCCGACCACGTCAAAGGGATGAAAGTCAAACAGGTAGCTGTACAGGACGGACTGCCGCTTGACGCGCACCTCGAATTCGCCTTCTTCCACGTGCGTCTCCAGCCGCTCAGGAGCGCGGATGTCCCGCTCGCAATACGGCGAGTGTTCGAGAAGCTGCCCGTGCTCGTTGCGGTAGCGCTTGGGCGGCACGATGTCGCTTTGCGATTCGATCACCAGAAAACGGCTGGCGGCGGACGGCACGACCCGGTACGTGGTGCCGACCGGGATCACCAGATAGTCGCCCTGCCGGTAGGAGATGGTGCCGAAGATGGTCTCCAGCTCCCCTTCCCCCTGGTGGACAAACAGCAGTTCGTCCCCGTCCGCGTTGCGGTAAAAATACGTCATCGGCTCGGTCGGAGCGCAGACGCCCAGCACCACGTCACTGTTGCCCAAGAGGTACTGCCGGCCCGAAACCGGATCGCCCCCGGCCTTCAGATCAAAGGTTTTGAAATGCTGGTGCTTGAGGTCCGCCTGCTCCACGTACTCCGGCTTCATCTCGCCGTATCTGCGCGTCGCGCGCACCTGTGTCGGCGGATGATGGTGGTACAAAATCGACTGGATGCCGGAGAAGCCTTTGGTGCCCATCACTTGCTCGCGGTACAGCTCGCCGTTCGGCTTGTAAAAGGTGGTGTGCCGCTTTTTCGGCACGTCCCCCATGCGATGGTAAAAGGGCATCAAATCCTTCCTCCTTTTCGTGTTTTGCTGAACCTTTATTCGGTGATGACGTTTCGCAGAACGCCCAGCCGCTCCACTTCCAGCTCCACCACGTCCCCCGGCTGCAGCCACGGGCAGCGCTCTGGCCCCAGTTCCAGGATGCAGCCGGTGCCCACCGTGCCCGAGCCGATCACATCGCCGGGATAGAGCGGACAATCGGCGGAAGCCCGGGCGATCATCTCGGCGAAGGTGTAGTGGATGTCGGCAAAACGGCCGCGCGAGTACTCCACGCCGTTTACCCTGGCGACCATGGCAAGATCGTACCGGCTCCCGCTCCCGCCGGGGATGCGGACGTCTTCCAGCTCGTCGGGAGTGACCAGCCAGGGCCCCATCGACGTCGCGAAGTCCTTTCCTTTCGCCGGCCCCAGCCCCACCTTTACTTCTTCACGCTGCACGTCGCGGGCGCTCCAGTCGTTCAGGATGCAGTAGCCGGCGATGTGCTCCTCCGCCCGCTCGACGGGAATGTCCACGCCCCCTTTACCGATGACGCAGGCCACCTCCAGCTCGTAGTCCAGCCAGCGCGCCGCCTTGGGCCGCTTCACCGCCGCTTCGGGGCCGACGAAGGCGGCGGCGTTGGAAAAGTAAAAGACGGGAAAGCGGTACCACTCCGGGATCATATCCAGACCGCGGCGGCCGCGCGCCGTCCTGACATGCGCCTCAAACGCGTAAAAGTCGCGAAAGCTGCGGGGGCGGGGCAGGGGAGAACCCAGCACGGCCTGCTCCGCCGGCACCGCGCAGGCAGCCGCGTCCGCCTCGTGGTCCAGACGCTCCAGCCGCTCCCGCCAGCGCTCCCACTCGTCCAGCAGGTCCAGCACGGAAGCAGGGGCCTCCGGAATCGCCTGCGCGATGTCGATCACGAAACCGCTCCGAAACAAACCCGCCCGCCAGTCTCCCTGCCCGCCGCGACGATACGACACCAGTTTCACGTACATCCCTCCTCGCCACACCATTGTTCATATGCCTGCGCTTCCGCTTTTTTGGCAGCGCCGCCCCTCGCCGGCGCCCCTGTCGGGCTAGGGACGGCACACAAAAAGCCCAGCTTACCCCCAAGCCGTCCCGACTGCATGCGAAAACAGGGCAATCCGCTGTTGCCAATGCAAGTCAGGACAGGTGTCGGGCGCAAGCTGGGCTCTGTCCGCTACCGAAGAAAACCTTGCGGGCGTTCCCCCGCAGACAGCCAGCCATCGTAAAGTGCTGCCGCTCTTCTCTTGTCTGTCTCTATCCCCATCATAACGGAAACGCTTTCCTTTCGCCAGAGGAAATTGACGGAATCTTGACACTTCTCTGCCGACGCGTACGCTCCCCTCGCCCCTGTGCGCGTCAGGGGAGCCGTACGTCTGTCTGTTTAGTCCCGGTGTCCGAAAACACGAGCCGCCAGCTCCTGCATGTCAGCCGGAAGCGGTTCGCTCCACTCCATCGCCCACCCGCTGCGCGGATGGACAAACGACAGTCTGGCCGCGTGCAGCGCCTGACGACCGATGCAGGTCCGGCTGCCGCCGTACAGGTCGTCTCCCGCCAGCGGATGGCCGAGATGGCTCATGTGGACGCGGATCTGGTGCGTTCGACCCGTCTCCAGCTTCAGCTCCAGCCAGCTCATCCCGCCGCCCCTCGCCAGCACCCGGTAACGGGTGACCGCCGGCTGGCCGTCCGGCCGCACCTCGCGCACGATGATCGAATCGTCGCGCAGGCCAATCGGAGCGTCGACCGTGCCTTCCTCCTCGGCCACCTCCCCCTCGACGATCGCCTGGTACCAGCGGTGCAGCGTCCGCTCTTTCTGCATGCGGCTGAACTGCTCGTGGGCCCATTGGTTTTTGGCGACGATCAACAGGCCGGACGTGTCCTTGTCCAGCCGGTTGACAGGG
>NZ_KE695652.1:0-23280 GCF_000454065.1 Brevibacillus thermoruber 423 | reverse complement strand
ACCTGGCCCCGCCCCCCCCCCCCCCGCCAATAGGCGACCACGCCGTTGGCCAGGGTGCCGCCCGTGTGCCCGCCGGTGGGATGAACGACGAGTCCCGCCGGCTTGGCGATGACCAGGATGTCCTCGTCTTCGTGACGGATCGCCAGCTCCATCGGCTCCGGCAGCACCGTCTCTTCCTCTTCGCCAGGCACCAGGATGGCCACTTCATCCCCCAGCCGCAGCCGCTCCGTGACGAAAACAGGCGTCCCGTTGCGGGTGACGGCTCCCTGGTACTTGGCCCGGACCAGCAGCCGGCGGGACACCCCGAACCGTTTTTGCAGCGCGTCGCGAATGGTCATATCCGCTTCCCGCTCCGTAGCCGTAAACCGAATCAGCTCTTCCAGCATGTCGTCTCTCCTTTGTCGGAAACCCTTCCTGGTCAGTATAGCACAAACGGACGGACAGGACGGTTCAGCCGCCGTCCTGCGGCCCGCACCGTTTTTCTCGCGGGAGAATTGCACACACTAACGTGAACCTATGTGAAAGGAGCGTTCGGATGTTGGGAAAAACAGCGGGAGAAGTGCTGATCGAACTCCTGATCGAGTGGGGAGTGGACCATATTTACGGAATGCCGGGAGACTCCATCAACTCGATCATGGAACCTCTGCGCAAGGCCAAAGACAAGATCCGGTTCATTCAGGTGCGGCACGAAGAGGCGGGGGCGCTGGCGGCGGCGGCTTACGCCAAGCTGACCGGAAAACTGGGCGTTTGCATGGCGATTGCAGGCCCGGGGGCCATCCATTTGTTAAACGGCTTGTACGACGCCAAGCTGGACAGGGCGCCCGTCCTGGCCATCACCGGTCAGGTGGAGAGCGATCTGCTCGGCACCGACTACTTTCAGGAAGTGAACCTGGAACGCATGTTTGACGACGTGGCCGTCTACAACCAGCGCATCATGTCGGCCGAGCAGCTGCCGGCTGTGGTCAATCAGGCGATCCGGTCCGCCTACGCGAAAAAAGGCGTGGCGGTCCTCACCATACCGGACGACATCCCCCGGTTTGAGGTGAAGCGGGAAGCCAGGCGGACCAGTTCGCTGTTCGCCAGGCCGCAGATTCTGCCGCAGGCGGCCGATCTGCTGCAGGCGGTCCGGATTCTCGAGCAGGCGCGAAAGCCGGTGATCCTGGCCGGCCGCGGCGCCAGGGAGGCGAGCCAGCCCCTGATCGAGTTCGCGGAAAAAATCGCCGCGCCCATCGTGCTGACGCTGCCCGGCAAAGGGACAATCCCGGACGAGCATCCGCTCTGCCTGGGCGGTTTGGGGCTGATCGGCACCAAGCCGGCCTACGATGCCATGCGGGAAGCCGACACCCTGGTCATGGTGGGCACGTCCTTCCCGTTCACCGGATTTTTGCCGGAGGGGGCGCGGACGATTCACATCGATACGGACCCCGCCCAGATCGGCAAGCGTTATCCGGTCGATGCCGGTTTGGCCGGAGATGCCCGCCAAACCTTGAACTGGCTGGCCAGGGAGCTGCCTGTCAGGAGCGACCGGAGCTTCCTTGCGCGCTGTCAGCGTGAGATGAAACAGTGGTGGAAAAAGATGGACAGGGAAGAAGCACAGTCCGACGTTCCGATCAAACCGCAGCGCGTCATCCGCGCGCTGCAGCAGGTTGTCCAGGACGACGCCGTCCTGTCGGTGGACGTGGGCAACGTCACCGTCTGGATGGCCCGCCACTTCCGCATGAGCCGGCAGCAGATGGTCATCTCCAGTTGGCTGGCCACGCTCGGCTGCGGACTGCCCGGCGCCATCGCGGGAAAAATCGCCTATCCCGGCAAACAGGTGATCGCCGTGTGCGGTGACGGCGGTTTCGCCATGCTGATGAGCGATTTCGTCACGGCCGTCAAATACCAACTGCCCATCGTGGTCGTCGTCCTCAACAACCACAAGATCGCCATGATCAAGTTTGAACAGGAAGTTATGGGAAATGTGGAATTCGCGACAGACCTGCACAACCCCAACTTCGCCCGGTTTGCCGACATCTGCGGCGGCGTCGGCTTCCGCGTGGAAAAGCCGGAGGAGCTGCTCCCCGCCCTGCAGCAGGCCGTGTCAGAGAAAAAGCCGTGCATCGTCGATGTGCTGGTCGACGCCCGGGAAGCCCCGATGCCGGCAAAAGTCACTTTTGCCCAGGCAGCCGGCTACGCCAAACACCTCTTGAAAGAGCTGTTTGAGGAAGGCAGGCCGGAAGTGCCCGTACCCTGACGGGAGTGCGAACCATCCCCTCCGCGCGGACAAAAACAGGACATCTGTGGGAACAGCGGGAGAAGCTGAAATTTATACATCCCTGGCTGGCGGACGCCTATCGGGAATTGGCCGCGAAAGGGTGCTAATGTTCACGGTTTCGCGGCCGTGCGGTACCGTTCGGCGTCGATCACCTGCCTGCTGTCGAACATGTGGGCAAGCCGCTCTCCCTGTTGTTCCAGCGCAATCCCGTCGATGTGGCGCCGGTCCATCATCACCGCCTCGCCCGTGTATTTCAGATACGGGGCCGGCCCCACGCCGCACAGGACGGCAAAGCCCGATCGGACGAGAAAGGCGTACTTGTCGCTGTTCGTCTCCACGCGGCTGCCGTACGGGTAGACGTAAACCGGCGTGGGACCGGTCAGCGGCTCCACTTCCCGTTTCCAGCGCAGCGTGTCCTCCACCAGACTGTTGTAGCTGATCCGCTGCGCGTCGCGGTGCCCGTATCCGTGGGAGGCAAACGACCAGCCGGTTTCCTTCAGCCGCGCGATCACCTTGAGCGCCTCCCGCTTTTCGCTCTCGTAATGCGGCGAGGCTGCGTCCTGGGTGCGGTAGCCGAGCACACCCTCGTAGCCCGTCAGCGCGATCATCCCTTTTGCTCCGCGAAACGAAAAATCGGGATGCGCGCGGACAAACGCGTCCAGAATCGGGACAATCTCGTTGTCATAAGCGATCGACTCGTTTCCCTCCGGGGTGCGCGAATAGGCGGCCACGTTGCCGTCGCCATCCAGCACCAGTTTGTACACGTTGCCGTTTTTCCGCATGTAGTCGTAGTAGTTCATGTCGTCGATCGAGATGATCAGCGGCTTTTTGTTCTTCGGCAGCCTCAACTCTTTTTTCACCAGGTGGCGCCGTCCGTTCTCCACGCGTTCCTCGTACAGGTCGCGGATGTCGATCAGGATGTACTGCTTTCGGTACAGCGACTCCACGATCCGCTCAAACTCTGGCACGGTGACAAACCAGTCGCGGTAGCCTTTGTCCATCGCATCCCCGTCGAAGGCCAACGTCGGATAGGCGATCAGCGGATGAAAAAAGATGTGTTCGACCGGCCCGCGGTAGACGGCCAGTTCATGCGTGTCCGCCGCGGCCGAACCAGGCCGATCCGATGCCGGTCCGGTCTCACCGGGCTGTCGGGATTCCGCGCCCGGCTGGTCGGTGGTCGGCGATCCCGCATGCGGCTGATCCGCATGCGGCCCACCCTCGTCCGGCTTCCTCGCCCCCGTTTCCGTTGGATAGGCATCGGGCTGTTTTGCGTCCGGCTGTCTTTCCTGGCTGTCCCCCGCCTGCGGCGTCTGGCCGCCCGGGCTGACGTTCGCTGCGGGCAGGGGGCTGTCGTCCCGGCCCTGCAGGTTTGGGCCGGCACATCCCGGAAGCAGCAGGGCCGGTACGAGGGCGCAGGCAAGCAGTGTTTGTCTTCCCTTTGACATGTGGGATTCCTCTCCATTCATCCAAATCATACCTGCTATGTAGACGAATGGTGGAAGTTTTTGTTTCCTTTTGGAAAAAGAAAAAACCCCCCTCGTCCGACGAAGGGGGCACCTCGAAACATCCGTTATTTCGCTGCTTTGGCCGCCGCGATTGCCGCCTCGTAGTTCGGGTGTTCACCCACGGCCGGCACGTATTCGGCGTATACCACCTTGTCGTTGGAATCGACGACGAAGACGGCGCGGGAGAGCAGACGCAGCTCCTTGATCACGACGCCGTACGCGAGACCAAACGACAGGTCGCGGTGGTCGGACAGGGTTTGCACCTTGTCGATGCCGGCGGCGCCGCACCAGCGGGCTTGGGCGAACGGCAGGTCGACGGAGATGGTCAGGACGGTCACGCCGTCCAGTTTGGCCGCTTCCTCGTTAAAACGGCGGGTTTGCGCATCGCACACGCCCGTGTCCAGGGACGGCACGACGGAGATGATGCGCACGGTGCCTTTGGAGTCGTCCAGGGTAACCGGCGTCAGGTTGTTGGCCAGCACGGTAAAGTTGGGAGCGGTGTCGCCCACTTTGATTTCCGGGCCCAGCAGGGTGACCGGGTTGCCTTTGAACGTGACCACGCCTTGGCGTTCTACAGTTGCAGTCATGAAATTTTCCTCCTCACCAGAGAATCATATGTACCTCTTTCATGATACCCTATTTTTCTACCTTTTTCACTATGCCAACAGTAGAATTTTACACCTGGAAGCGGACGTGTTCCTCCGTGCGCTGTTCCACTTTGTCAATGCGTTTCACTTCGTGTTCGTACTCCCAGTTGCTCCTGCGGTTCAGCTCGTGGCAGCGCATCAGCGCGTGATAGAGGGCAAAGTCGAAGCTCACCCGTTTCAGTTCGTACTGCGTGCTCATCGACTGGGGAAGGATCGTGTTGACGATCTCGATCCGGTAGGCGGCCTTTTCCCGCGAGCGGCGGGTCGGCGCGATGTAGCCCATCTGTTTCAGCACAAACCCGTAGTCAAACTCTCCGTTGTCGTCAAAGTCGACCGTCTCGTCCGAGGTGGCCAATAGCTGCAAACACTCGCTTGCGTCCATCCGCTCAAAGCTGGCGGGCTTGGGCAGGGCGAGAACGGAACCGTCGCCGTTGACGAAGTAGATGTGGTCGCGGTAGTGAAACATCAGTTCGTCCTCCGGCATGTCGTCGGCAAACATCCAGTTCGCCGCCGGAATCAACAGCCGCCAGATGTCGGCGGGCGCGGCATGCAGCAATTCCATGGCAGGGCTCCCTCCTTTTCCCTACCATTTTGGGCAAAAAGGCCCGCCCCTATTCTCCCCGGCGGCGCATGAAGGCCCGCCAATCGCCGTCGTCCAGGAAAATGCCTGTCCGTTTCGCATACGCTTCGTCCACGTAGCGATACACGTAGACGTACCGTTCTTCTCCCGTTACCGCCAGCCGCGCCGTCACGATTTCGCGTTCGTATTCGTTGCGCGGATCGCCCGGTCCGACATACGTCTCCAGTTCGTCCAGTCCGCGCAGCGCTTCGTCGTACACCTCCGGCGAAAAAAGGAGCACGTCTCCCTTGACCGTCCCCTCCCCTTCTCTCAGCAGCCCGGGATAGCCGGTGGGCAAATGGTAGAGCCGCCCTTTCACTTCCGCCGGCAGGGCGTGATGGGGATACGGCTTGACGTACAGCTCCCAATTGCGGAAACCCTCCAGGAGCGAGCCGTAGACGAAAACGGGCAAACGGTTTGGATTCATCTGGTTTCCCCTCCCATTTTGGAATATGTTCCAGTGAAACATCGTCTACCATTCGGGAAACTTCCACTCTCTGATAATGGTAAAAAAAACTGATGTTTCCGCACCCGCAATTTTGTATATTTACACTATATATAATTTTCACTCACGATTGCGAGAGAAGAAGGGGGAGAGCACCATGCACAAGCGCAAGATCAACCGGCTGCTGGTCGCCAACCGCGGGGAAATCGCCATCCGCATCTTCCGCGCCGCCACCGAGTTGGGGATTCGCACCATCGCCATCTACTCGGAGCAGGACAACGTCTCCATTCACCGCTTCAAGGCGGACGAGTCCTATCTGGTAGGCGCGGGCAAAGGGCCGATCGAAGCCTATCTGGACATCGACAGCATCATTGAAATCGCCAAGCGCAACGACGTCGACGCCATCCACCCGGGCTACGGTTTTCTCGCCGAAAACGCCGAATTTGCCCGCCGCTGCGAGCAGGAAGGGATCATTTTCATCGGTCCGTCGCCCGACCTGATCGAGGCGTTCGGCGACAAGGTGGAAGCGCGCCGGATGGCGATCGACGCGGGCATTCCGGTGATTCCGGGGACGCCGGAACCGATCGAGACGCTGCAGGACGCGATGCTGTTTGCCAAAGAGCACGGCTACCCGATCATCATCAAGGGGGTGTCAGGCGGCGGCGGTCGGGGCATGCGCATCGTGCGCAGCCAGGACGAGCTGCAGGAAGCGCTGGATCGGGCCCGTTCCGAAGCCCGGTCGTCGTTTGGCAACGCCAAGGTCTACCTGGAGCGCTATCTGGAACAGCCGAAACACATCGAGGTGCAGATCCTCGGCGATTCGCACGGCAACATCGTCCACCTGTATGAACGGGACTGCTCGGTGCAGCGCCGCCACCAGAAAGTGGTGGAAGTGGCCCCCAGCCTGGCGCTGGACGACGAGCTGCGCGAGGCCATCTGCCAGTCCGCGCTGAAGCTGATGAAACAGGCGGGCTACAGCAACGCCGGCACCGTCGAGTTCCTGCTGACGCCGGATCGTCGGTTTTACTTTATCGAAGTGAATCCCCGCATTCAAGTGGAGCACACGATTACCGAACTGATCACCGGCATTGACATCGTGCAGGCGCAGATTCGCATCGCCGAAGGGCACGCGCTGTCCGATCCGGAAATCGGCATCCCGTCCCAGGAGGCGGTGCAGATGAGCGGCTACGCCATCCAGTGCCGCGTCACCACGGAAGACCCGGAAAACAACTTCCTGCCCGATGCGGGACGGCTGCTGGCCTGGCGCTCCGGCGGCGGCTTCGGCGTGCGGCTGGACGGCGGCAACGGCTACCCCGGCGCGATCATTACGCCCTACTACGACTCGCTGCTGGTGAAAATCTCCACCTACGCGACCACCTTTGACCAGGCCGCCCGCAAAATGCTGCGCACGCTGCGCGAATTCCGCATCCGCGGGGTAAAAACCAACCTGCCGTTTTTGGAGAACGTCGTCACCCATCCCGATTTCCTGAGCGGCCAATACGACACCTCGTTCATCGACACCAAACCGGAGCTGTTCATTTTCCCGGGCCGCCAAGACCGCGGCACCAAGCTGCTCTCCTACATCGGCAACACGATCGTCAACGGCTACCCGGGCCTGCCGAAGCAGGAGAAAAAACCGCACTTTGACACGCCGCGCATTCCCCGGACCTCGTTTGCCCAGCCGTACCCGGACGGCACCAAACAGATTCTGGACCGCGAAGGCGTGGACGGGCTGATTCGCTGGATCCGCGAACAGAATCGGGTGCTGATTACCGACACCACCTTCCGCGACGCCCACCAGTCGCTGTTTGCCACCCGCGTCCGCACCTACGATCTGGCGGCGGTGGCGGAAGCGACCGGCAAGCTGGGCGCCGGCCTGTTCTCGCTGGAAATGTGGGGCGGCGCCACGTTTGACACGGCGATGCGCTTTTTGCGGGAATCCCCCTGGGAGCGGCTGCAGATCCTGCGCCAGCGCATCCCCAACATCCTGTTCCAGATGCTGCTGCGCGGAGCCAACGCCGTCGGCTACACCAACTACCCGGACAACGTCATCCAGGCGTTCGTCAAGGCCTCGGCGGAAAACGGCATCGACGTCTTCCGCATCTTTGACAGCCTGAACTGGCTGCCGGGCATGCAGACGGCCATCGACGCGGTGCGCCAGAGCGGCAAAGTGGCGGAAGCGGCCATCTGCTACACTGGCGACATCCTGGACCCAAGCAAGACCAAGTACACCCTGCGCTATTACGTCGACCTGGCCAAGCAGTTGGAAAAGGCGGGGGCGCACATCCTGGCGATCAAGGACATGGCCGGCCTGCTGAAGCCGTACGCCGCCTACGAACTGGTCCGCGCACTGAAACAGGAGATCGGCATCCCGATCCACCTGCACACGCACGACACGTCCGGCAACGGCGTGGCGATGCTGCTGAAGGCGATCGAAGCGGGCGTAGACATCGTCGACGCCTGCGTCAGCTCCATGTCGGGGCTCACTTCCCAGCCCAGCCTCAACGCGCTGATCGCCACCCTCGCCCACACGGAGCGGGACACGGGCCTCTCCCTCGACTCGTTCAACAAGCTGTCCGACTACTGGGAGGACGTCCGTCCGCTGTACCAGGGCTTCGAGAGCGGCATGAAGGCGAGCAATACGGAAGTGTATGTGCACGAAATGCCGGGCGGCCAGTACACCAATCTGGAGCAGCAGGCCAAGGCGGTCGGCCTCGAGGGACGGTGGGACGAGGTCAAACAGATGTACGCCACGGTGAACCGGATGTTCGGCGACATCGTCAAGGTCACCCCCTCCTCCAAAGTGGTGGGCGACATGGCGCTGTTCATGGTGCAAAACGGCCTGACTGAAGAAAACATCTGGGAAAAGGGGCAGCGGCTCGACTTTCCCGACTCCGTCGTCCAGTTCTTCCAGGGCTACCTCGGACAGCCGCCGGGCGGATTCCCGAAAAAGCTGCAGGAACTGGTGCTGAAAGGGCGGGACGCCTTCACGGCCCGGCCGGGCGAACTGCTCCCCCCTGTCGACTTTGCCAAGGTGGCGGCCGAACTGGAGGAAAAAATCGGCCGGGAGCCGAGCGAGCTGGACGTGCTGGCGTACATCATGTATCCGCAGGTCTTCCTGCAGTACGACCAGAGCGTCAAAGAGTACGGCGACCTGTCCGTCCTGGACACCGCCACCTTCTTCTACGGGCTGCGTCCGGGCGAAGAGACGGCGATCACGATCGAGCGCGGCAAGACCTTGATCATCAAGCTGGTGGCGGTCGGCGATCTGCATCCGGACGGGCGGCGCATTATCTACTTTGAGCTGAACGGACAGCCGCGGGAAATCTTCATCCGCGATCAGTCCGCCCAGGTGACGGAACAAACCCGCCGCAAGGCCGACCCGCAAAACCCCGCCCACCTCGGCGCCTCCATGCCGGGCAAGGTGCTGAAGGTGCTGGTGGCGGAAGGGGACAAGGTGCGCAAGGGCGAACATTTGCTGGTGAGCGAAGCGATGAAGATGGAGACGACCATTCAGGCGCCGCTTGACGGCAAGGTAAAAGCAGTCTACGTCAAGGCGGGCGACGCCATTGAGACGGGTGATCTGCTCGTGGAAATGGAATAATGCGGCAGATCGTTCTATAATAGAAAGAGAAACAATCCGACGGTGAAGGGAGGAGATCGTCATGAGACCGGCTTCGATCAGCCTGGTGCCGTACCGGTACAGGGTGGAGAGCTACCGCGCCCACATGGCCCAGTCCAAGCTGAGCGCCCCCGTCGAGCCCATTCGCGGCTACAGTCTGCACCCGTTTTACGCCAAACAGCGGCAGTGGACGGCGGAGGTGGCCGATGTCTTGTCCCGCCTCTACCGGTACACGACGGAACTGGAACGGGCGGCGCGGCAGTTTGCGCCATCCCGCCGGGGGAGTCTCGGGAACGCGGCGGCGGACGGCGCCGCCCCCGACGTGGAAGTGCTGCTCCGCCGGACGCGTCAACTGGCGGAACGGTACAATCGGCTGCAGCGATTCTTGCAGGAGCGTCCCGACTCGTTCGCTCCCGGTCTGGACGATACCTTCTCCCGCATTACCCGGGCCGCACAGAGCGTGCTGCCCGCGTACGGCATCCGGCTGCAGCAGGACGGCAGCCTGGATGTGGACGATGACACCTTCCGCCAGGGTGTCGCCCAGGATTTCTCCGGCTTTGAACAAGCGATGCAGGACCTGTCGCAGTCGTTCCGGCAGGTGGCGGATCGCCTGCAGGCCGCGCCCCCGGGGGTCTTTTCCCGCCGCGGCGCGCCGTCAAAGGGGGTCAATCCGTACGAATCGTCCCTGCTGCCGAACCTGTTTTTCCGGCACGCGGCCAGCACCGGCCTGTTCCTTAATCAATTGTGGTGATCAAATAATGGCAGGTCGGAATCGCGGCATGAATCCGACTCCCGCCTGCAACAAACAACAGGTATGCCTTCCAATCGCGGCATACCTGTTGTTTGTTTGCATGTGGTGGTTCCGCCTAGCTGCGCTCGATCAGTTCTTCCAGATCGTGTTCGTCCGCGCTGGTGACAAACGTGGTGGACGTCACGGACGCCTGCTCTTTTTTGCCCACCATGCTCTGCAGTTTGTCCACAACCTGCGGAATGGAGTCCAAAATCCGATCGTACAGATGGGTCGTATTTTCCAGCGGAATCGAGCGAATCCCCTGCTTGCCCACGACCAGAAACGCTACCGGCGTGATCGACACCCCGCCGCCGCTTCCCCCGCCGAACGGATGGCCGATGACTCCGGCGTGATCCTTTTCGTACTGGAATTCGCTGCCTCCCGCCGCGAAACCAAACCCAACCTTGGAGATCGGCAGAATCACGCTGCCGTCCGGCGTCTCCACCGGATCGCCGATGATGGTATTCACATCGACCATTTGTTTTATGTTTTCCATTGCTGTTCTCATCAAACCCTGAATGGGATGGTCTGCCATGCCGTTTCCTCCTTGTCGAGATGAAATCCCCGTCTGAGCGAGTCTTTTCCGCATTTGCTAGCATGCCCAAAAGAAGAACGGGGCATGTACCGGGGGCTGATTTCATCCGCTTGGGGGGAACAGGCTCCGTCCGCTTCCGGACGTCCATTATATGCAGCTTCATATGCAGCTTCACGCCTCGGACGGCGCCGTTTTCCACTCCCGTCGGCGCCCTATTTGCCATCGGAGCAAAAGGCGCACGCCGGCCAGCATCGCGTGTCCCAGCCAAACATGCAGGATGCAGCGAAACTGCGTCCGGATCACTTCCTGGTTCCAGACCGGCTGCACGCTGAGGCGAGGCATGCTGCGCAGCGAGACAGCGCCGGAAAAGACGCTCACCAGCATGCTTTTGACACCCCAGACGAGCCCCAGCAGCGTGCCTGTTTCCGCCGCTCCTCCCGTTCCCAACACGGTGTGCCACTCCAGGCGGGAACAGCGGATCTTCCGGAAAAAGGCCCGGGCCACCGGCAGCAGATCGTGCACCCGTTTCAGCAGGTCCTGGTACTTTTTCATCCACTGCTTCACCTGCTTGAAGTTGACGTCCTGAATCGAATCGTCCATCTCCGACCGCTTGTGCACCTTTTCCACCTTTACTTTCAATTCCGGGCCCTGCCGCGTCGGCTTTTGCAGCAGGACCGGCAGTTCGTACTTTCGCCTGAACAGACGAAACCAGGCGGAGAACTCCACCACGAGATGGTCGTTTTCCCCGACCCGACCGTACTCGATCGCGATCCGTACCGGCGTCACGGCCGCCAACGCCACCAGGGCAAGGATGCCCACTACCAGCCAGCCCATCAAAAAAATCCCACCCTTTCCCCGTTAGTATGAATGGAAAGAGTGGGAATTATGTTCCATGTATTGTATGTCAATCCAGAATGTAGACGCGCACGTCCTTTTGCAGTCCGTGGTTGGCCGCTTCCCGCAGGGTCGGCAGGAACAAATCCACGTGACGCTGTTTGACCGCCCCTCCGATGTCGGCCGCCACCGCGTAGCCGTACCCGTCAATGTACAGGTGGCTGCCCAGCGGAATGACGTTGGGGTCGACCGCCACGACTCCCTTGCGCAGCGGGTAGCCCAGATAGGAGAACACATCGTCGGTCGGGTAGCTGTACGCCGTCGTCTGCACCGTCAGCATCCTGACGTACGGCGTACCGATCTTGGCCAGCCTCTGCTGCGCCGCGTTCGCCTTGTCCGGCAGCAGGTGGAGGGCCGCATACGTGGCCGCTTCCGCTCGGGTCATCGGCTTGTTCGGCTGCAGGGTGCCGTCTGGATAGGCACCGACCAGACCGTTCTGCAGCGCGTACACAAACGGCCGCTGGAACATTTCCTCCACCGCTTCCCCGTCCGGATAGCGCTGAAGCGTCTTGACGGAAGCGGTCCAGCCGAGCTGGTTCACCTTTCCGCTGTCTCCGGTCGCCCGCGTCAGGATGGAGACCAGTTCTTCCCGCTGCACGGGTTTGTCGGGATGCAGGTACACCCGTCCGCCTTCCTTCCGGCCGTGGATGATCCCCAGCCGGTATGCGGTTTCGGCGTAGGGGGCCAGCCAACTGTCACGCGGCACGTCTGCAAACGGCGAGGCATCGTCCGCCACTGGCTCAATCCCTTTTGCTTTGAGAAACATTGCGATCAATTCGCCGCGGGTGACCGGCTCGTCCGGACGGAAGCGGTCCGCCCGTTCAACGCCCCCCGCTATGTACAGGTTTTCGATTTCGTTTTCAGCCCAATGTCCGCCAACGTCAACAAACGGTGTGGTTGCAGGTGTTGTCTCCGCCTCTGCCGCTGGCGCGCCCATCCCGAAGATGGCTGCCAGAGAGGCCAGGATCAGCATCTTTCTCATCATCAACCTCCTGAAACAAACATGCTGGTTTTCTCTCGTTTCATTCTATCGAAATATTGTCAGAAAACAACCTACAATGTTTGCCAGCGATTTCCCGCTTTCCCACCAAAGAGGAAACCCCTTTCCTGCGAACAGGAAAGGGGTTACTCGACAATGCCCAAATAGACCAAATCCTCAAATCGGATCTGCCCTGTCACGGGAAGACCTTCTCCTTTCTGGAACCGAAAGACGGCCCGTTCCGTCGGCTGGTCAAAACGGCCGTGAACCTTGCCCTCGTAGTAACCGGCGGCCTTTAGGCGATTTTGCACCAGTTTGACCAGCGCTCCGCGGCTCCCCGGAACCAGAATGCGATAGGTCAGCCGCTCGTGCCCCATGATCGGTCCGTCGATGATGACCGGCGTCCGGATGCGGACAGGCGGATAGAGCTTTTCGATGTCCCGGTTTCGCATCCGAAAGCAGCCGTGGCTGACAAAACGTCCGATATGCTCCGGCCTGTTGGTGCCGTGTATGCCGTACGTGCCCCACTCCACATCAATGCCCAGCCATCTGGACCCAAATCCTCCGCCCCAGTTCTTCGATTTCTGAACGACGGAATAGACCCCGATCGGCGAAGGCGTATCGACGGCGCCGGGAGCGATCGGGAAAGACGCCAGCACTTCTCCCGTTGGCGTGCGAAGGTAAAGCCGCTTCTTCCACAGATTCACGTACAGATGGACAGACGCCTTCTCTTCCGGCTGCTTGGCCGAAACCGGCGAGACGGGGGCGTACAATGCAAACAACAGGGTGAGAACCGTGAGAATTGGTCGCATGACAACTCCATCGCTCCGTTGGGGGTATTATCGTGCGAAAATGTGTTGACCGATCTGTTTGATCTGCGGGCGGGACCAGATCCAGCGGGACGTCGCCGTAGCCGGGTTGAAGTAGTACAGGGCACCGCCCGACGGGTCCCAGCCGCGAACCGCGTCGTACGCTGCGCGATACGCCGTTTGATCCGGAGCGAGCCAGAACTGGCCGTCGTCAACCGCGGTAAAGGCGTACGGTTCAAAGATGATGCCCTTTACCGTATGAGGGAATTGGGGCGACTGCAAACGGTTCATTACGACAGCGGCCACAGCCACCTGCCCGACATACGGTTCACCGCGCGCTTCCGCGTGCACCAGTCGGGCCAGCAGTACCATTTCCTCGCGGTTGACCGATACTTGTTTCAACATCCGCCAGGTTTGCCGGCCGGCGATCCCGTCGACGGCCAACCCGTAGTTGCGCTGAAACTGCATGACGGCTTGTCGGGTGTGCGGTCCGAATATTCCATCCAGCGGCTGCTGGTAGTACCCGAGCACCTGCAGCCGGTACTGCAGGTCCCAAACGTCTCCGCCCTGGCTCCCCTGTTTCAGCAAGGGGGCCGCCGAAGCAGGCGCAGCCGTCAAAAGCAGCGCGACAAGCAGTGTCAACAGCAGGGTGGTTCCCGTTTTTCGCTTGAACACTGATCATCCCTCCTCAAGCCACCATTCTAGCTTTTGGATGAATGCGGTTCAATTCAAGGTTTCTGGCACCTCTGGAAAACAGTACTGTCCGCTACCCTTTGGGACGGAAGACCAATGCCGCGAAAAAGCCGAACACGATCGCGGCGGAGATGCCGGCGCTGGTCACCTCGAAAATGCCGGTGATGACGCCCACCAATCCATGTCTTTCCGCCTCGGCCATCGCCCCGTGCACCAGCGCGTTGCCAAAACTGGTAATGGGGACGGTGGCCCCGGCACCGGCAAACCTGATCAGCGGATCGTACAGGCCGACGCCGTCCAGCACGGCGCCGGCCACCACCAGAGAGGACATGGTGTGGGCTGGCGTCAGCTTCACGACATCGAGCAAAAATTGGCCGATGAGACAAATGGTCCCTCCCACCAAGAACGCCCAGAGAAACGTCATCTTATCCCTCCTCGTTCGGCTCCGCCTCGATGGCCACGGCGTGGGCGATGCACGGAATGCTCTCCCCCTGCTGGTAGGAAATGGGAGAAAGCAGCGCCCCCGTCGCCACCACCAGCATCCGTTTCCACGCGCCCGCCCTCATCCGGTTGAGCAGATGGCCGTACGTGACGGTGGCGACACACCCGCATCCGCTGCCGCCCGACCAGACGGTGGGATTGTCCCCGTAGATCATCCGGCCGCAGTCCTGGTAGCGATCCAGCGGAATGTGGAGGTTGTGCTTGGGCAGCAGTTCCGACAGAATCGAATGGCCCACTTTCCCCAGGTCTCCGGTCACCACCAGGTCGTAATGATCGTGGGGCAGCCCCAGGTCGCGAAAATGGGCTTCCAGCGTGGCCAGGGCGGCCGGCGCCATGGCGGCTCCCATGTTGAACGGATCGGACAAGCCCATGTCCACCACCCGCCCAATCGTGGCGGCGACGACCTGCGGGCCTTTTCCCTGGCGGGCGACGACCGCCGCTCCCGCCCCCGTGACCGTCCATTGGGCCGTGGGGGGTTTCTGCGAACCGTACTCGGTCGGGTAGCGGTACTGCTTTTCCGCCGATCCGTTGTGGCTGGCGGTTGCCGCCAGAACGTAATCGGCCGACTGGCTGTCCACCAGCAGGGCACCCAGCGCCAGACTTTCCATCGCGGTGGAGCAGGCGCCGAACAGTCCCAGGTAGGGAATCCCCAGCGTCCGGGCGGAAAAGCTGGCGGTGATGAGCTGGTTCGTCAGATCGCCGGCCAGCAGGAAATGGATGTCGTCCTTTCGCAGCGTGGCTTTTTCCACCGCCTTGTCGCAGGCTTCCTCCAGCAGGACCTTCTCGGCCTTTTCCCAACTGTCCTGGCCCATCATCAAATCGCCGTGCAGCGTGTCAAAATCGTCGGCCAGCGGCCCCTTGGCTTCAAACGGGCCGCCGATCGCCGCCGAACCGACGATCACCGGCCTGGAAGGAAAGACCCACGACTGATGACCCTGTCTCATGCGCTACCCTCCCATTCTGATCAGCGTTTTAATCAACCCGATGACAAACGCGGACGTCACGCCGAACACGATGACCGATCCGGCCAGTCTGAACATGTTGCCGCCCACTCCGAGCACAAACCCTTCGCTGCGATGTTCGATCGCCGCCGACGCGATGGAGTTGGCAAAGCCGGTGACCGGCACGCTGGTTCCGGCCCCCGCCCACTGGGCGATGCGATCGTACACCCCGAGCCCCGTCAACAGGGCGGAGAGAAAAATCAGCACGGCCACGGTGGGGTTGCCTGCCGTCTTTTCGGTAAAGTGAAAGTAATGGATGAAACCTTCTTGAATCGCCTGCCCCAGCAGACAGATCAGGCCGCCGACGAGAAACGCCCGGACGAAGTTTTTCAGCAAGGGGCGCGGCGGCTCGTGCCGTTTGGCCAACTGCTGATACTGCTGCTGGGTGGGCGTCAGCTTTTTCTTTTTCTGGTCCGCCATTCCAGTTCCCTCCTTTCCTTATTGGGTCAACAGCGGCTTCATCCGGTCGATCACGCGCTGCAGATGCTCCGCGTCCTTTTCGTAAACCTGCTTGGTCCGCTTGTTTTTCGTCGACAAGGCGAACATCTCCAGATCCGCCTGGCACTTCTTCAAGAGCGCGTAGGTCAGCTTCAATTCTTGAGGAGGGGCCACCTTGATCTTGTCGTCGTACAAATCCAGGTACAGCTGGCCGGCCCGGTCCACCTGGCCGAGAAACACGTTCTCCAGGGCCACGCCCGCTTTTTGCAGTTCCTGGCGCACCCAGTTGCGGTTCAGCCCCAGATTGGCCAGCGATTCGTCCATGATGTTGCCGTCCATGATCACCGCCTGCGGTTCTTCCGCCTGTGCGACGGGCAGGTCCAGATCCTGCGGGGTGACCGGTCGATGCTGCGATTTCAGCAGCACGCTTACCTCGCCGCTCGTCTCCATCAGCGCAAATTCCACGTCCGCCACGCGGAACACGTTTTTCATACGCAGTTGCTCCATCAGGTCTTCCGTCGTCAGCCGCTCTTTTTTCAGGTTGTCTTCCAAAATCTTGCCGTCCTTGATCAGGATGGTGGCCTGTCCTTCCACCACGTTGCGGATCGCCTTGCTTTTCAGCGAAAGCCACTCCATTAATACCGGAAAGAGGGCAAAGATCGTCATGGCGATGAGGCTGTGAAACATCGGACCGTCCATGTCGGTCGCCATGAATGCCGCGATGGACCCGATCGAAATACCCACGATGTACTCGATGTATGTAAGCTGTCTGATCTGCCGCTTGCCGATCAGCTTCGTCAAAATGAACAGGTACACCAGTGCCACTACGGAGCGGATGACGATGTTGATCCACTCAGGCATTGTGCTCACCTCCCGGCTTGGCGTGGAGAGGAGAGAGCGAGTCCCTCTCCCCGTCCTGCGAATGAACCAGTTTAAAATCCTTTGTATTGAGGCTCTTCGTTCTCCAGTTCCGTTACCCGCTGCTCCAGATTGGTGACGATCGACTGCGTTTGCTGGGCCGCCTGGGTGTACAATTGCTTTGCCTGTTGATTTTGCGTGCTGAGCGCGAACTGCTCCAGGTTGGCCTGCGCCCCTTTCAGGCTGGCCAGCGTTTGTTTGACTTGCGATGCGACGGTCATTTGTTTTCACCTCCTAGCACCTATAGATTCAACAAAGGGAAGCAAAATATTCTTCCCCGAACGATCCAGTTTTTTCTATTTTTTTACAGACAACAAATCAAAAAGGAAAGACACCCGGTCAGGTGCCTTTCCACATCCAACCTATTTGGTTATGCACGGCCAGCGAGCTGTTGTTCAGCGAAGGACACCAGACGCTTGGTGATTTCTCCTCCGACGGAACCGTTTTGACGGGAAGTGGTGTCTGCGCCCAGCTGTACACCAAACTCGGCAGCGATTTCATACTTCAGTTGGTCCAGAGCTTGGTTGGCTTGCGGCACCAGCAGGTTGTTGCTGGATCGGTTGTTGTTCGGCATTTGTATTCACCTCCTCGTTGTTTGTAGCTTTAATATGTGTGATGGCCGATTGCTTCATTCATTGTCACAGCGGGATTTCACTGGCAATTTATAGCGTTATAGCGTGAGCAGATAGTCCGCGATGCGCCGGGCCGCATCGGGTTGGCGAAGTGCATCCATGCGGCGGACCATCTCCTCCCGCTCTTCCGGTCGGCGCCGCCAGCGAACGATCATGGCGGCGATCTCCTCGGGCTTTTCCGCCCACACGGCGGCCTGCTGCCCGAGCAAAAACGACAGGTTGTGGCGCTCCTGCCCCGGCAGCGGCCGATACAGGATCAGCGGCGTCCGGAGCGCCAGCGCTTCCGCACAACTGATGCCGCCCGGCTTGGTGACATAGGCGTCGGCAGCGCCGATCCACTCCCAGATGGACGGCTCGTACCCTTTTACCACGAGGCGGTGAAGCGGATGGGGCCGTTCGGCGACCAGCGACAGCCGCTGCCTGATCGGCTCGTTTTTTCCCACGATCACCACGATGTGCAGCGGTTCCGTCACGTCCAACAAGGACCGGACCACTTCCTCCATGCCGCCGTGGCCGCCCTCTCCCCCGCTCACCAGCACGGTAAACCGGTCGGGCGACAATCCCGTCCGCTCTTTCCAGGACGCTTTCTCTTCCCGCGCCGCCGCGGCAAACGCCGGACGCACCGGAATGCCGTACACGCGAATCTTTTCCCGTGCCACGCCGTGACGCCGCTCCAGAAGCTCCGCCAGCCGCTCGTGCGCCACGACGTAGGCGTCAATCTCGGGATGCACCCAAAACCGGTTGACATGGAAGTCGGTCGGAATGCTGACCAACCGGAACCGCTTGCCGGCTTTTTGCTTGGCGTGCGCCAGGGCGGACAAGCAGTAGGCGTGAGTGGCGGCGACCACGTCCGGCTGTTCCCGCTCCAGCAGTTCGCGGAGCAGACGGCGCGCCAGAAAGGCCCCCATCGGCTTGGCCAGGGCGGTTCCCCACATCTGTTCGCGGTCGTACAGACGCTGCCAGAGCATCGGACTATAGCGCAGCATTTGCCCATAAAAAAAACGGGACAGCTCCCGCAGTGCCGGGCTGGCCGACTGCAATCCGCCCTCCACGCGGGCGTACACGCCGGGACAGCGTTCCACCGCCGCCTCGCGCAGCGCTTCCGCCGCCATCCGGTGTCCGCTGCCGGCCCACTCCTCGGTGACAACCAACAGGCGCTTCCCGTTCACTGCCGATCACCTGCCGGTTCCGGCTGCCGGGGCAGATAACGGCGAAGCAGCTCCTCTTTGGACATGTACACCCGCTTCAGCGGCATCTCGCGGTCCCATCGCTCGATGCGCCGCTTTCCGTCAGGATGGATCAGGCGCACCATCAGTCTGAGATACCAGCGCTTGTAGCGAAAAAACCAGGTCATCGGCACGTCGGAGATGGAAAACCCGAGCGGTTTCACTCCCTTGTGAAGCATCGTGGTGCCGACGACGCCCTTGATGCGGTCCCGCTCCTCATGCCCGTCCAGATACGCCGCCAACTGCGGCAGGGAGCGCATGATGTGGTGACGGAGCAGCAAAGTCACCCGCAGGTCGTCCTTTACGCCCTTGCATAGAGTGGCAAAATAATAATTGTGGATATGCAGTTTCAAGATCAGATCCCCGTGGCAAATGACGCGTTGATCGCTTGTGACGAGCGGCTCTCCCCGGTAGCGCAAAAGAACGATGCGAAAAATGTTGTTGCCTTTGTCAATGTATCTGAGCCGGGTGCATCGTTGGTAGATCGTGTCCCAAACGCCCCACAACATCAAGATGCCCGTATTCATCTGCGATCGGATCCTTTCTCCGTCTGGGTTTCTTCTTAGGTAGTATGCCCCGAACCCTCTCGCGAAAACACCGGGAAATCCGCCTTGCCCGCCCGCCGGCTCCTCACGTTTTCCCGAAGCGGCCCAGCGCCATCACCGCCGCCGCCACCAAAATCGGCAGCCAGGCGTGATTCAGGAGAAGCGGATTGAGTACTTTCCAGACGTACGGATCCTCCAGACACATGTCCGCCGCCGTGTAGGCCAGAACGCCTCCGCCGGCGATCACCAAGCCGTGGAAGCGGTTCATCAGCCGCGAAATCCAGGCGCTCCCCCACATCAAGAGGGGAATGCTCATGCCCAGCCCCAGGATCACCAGCACGATATCCCCATGCGCGGCTCCGCCCACCGCCAGCACATTGTCCAAGCTCATGACAAAATCGGCCAACAGGATCGTCTTGACAGCCTGGCCGACATTGCCGCCGTACTTGACCTCGATCGTCTCCTCCTGGCCGCCGAGGATCAGCTTGCAGGCAATCCACAGGAGCAGAAGCCCCCCCACCGCCTTGACCAGCGGAATGTCCAGCATCCAGGTGGTCATGCCGGTCAACGCGACGCGCAGCACGATGGCCCCGAGCGTTCCGTAGAGGACGGCCCGCCGGCGTTCCCGCTCCGGCAGTCTCCGGCAGGCCATGCCGATGACGACGGCGTTATCGCTGCTGAGCACGACGTCTATCAGAAAAATGTGCACGAATCCCAGCCAAAATTGCCCGTCCATCTCCGCCTCCCCTGCCCGTCTGAAGTTTGTCCTTCTTACTCTATGCGCCCGTTTGCGGACTGATGAGCGCTTTTCTTTCCGAAAAAAGGCGAGAAAACACGGTTTTTGTAGAAAAATACTTCCATAAAAAAACATTTTAATGCGAAAATTAGGATAAACATACCTTGTTTTTCTGGGCGTCCTTCCGTACGATTAAAGTTGGGGTGGGAAAAGCTATGGCGGAAACTGTGTCTCTAAACCTTCACGATGTTTCACAGAAAATTCTTGATATGGCGCCTACGATCACGACGCTGTGGCTGCAGGAAATCGTGATCAGCATGGAAACCCCGTTGACGATTCCCCGCAATTTTGCCGAGAAGCGGACGGTGCTCTTGGCTCGCTATCTGGTGGAAGATGTCGACGGTGACATGCAGGCCTGGTCGCTGGACATGGGCGAATGGCTGCGCTCCCAGGAGTTCCCGTTTTCATCCATCTTGCGTACCTATCAGTTGTACCGGAACGTATTCTGGCGGGTCCTCCGTCCGGAGCTGCAGCAGTGGTCGTTGGCGCCGGAAGAGATGCTGTACCTGGAAACACAGTTGGGAAAAGCCATGGATGAGAGCGTCTTCTGGGCCGTGTACCACTTCGAGCAAATGATCAATCAGGAGCTCGTCCAAAAGGAAGAAACCATCTCCTATTTGCACAACGACAAATTGACCATGCTGGGCAAAATCGCCGCCAACATGGCTCATGAACTGCGCAACCCTTTGTGTGCGATCGAGGGCTTCTTGAAGCTGATCGCCGAATCGACCCAAGGGCAGGACAAGCTGCAGTCCTACATCCAGGTGGTCATGCACGAATTTGAAAACCTGCACCGGCAGATTACCGGCTTCCTCAGCTTTTCGAAAAAGCCGATTCTGGACGAGGTTTACAAGACGGTCGAAATCGGACAAGTCCTCTACGACGTGGAGCTGCTGATTACGCCGCGGCTGGTCGGGGAAAACATTCGCTTTGAAAAGCACATTGAGCCATGCACCCTGCACTGCTACGAAGAAGGACTCAAGCAGGTGCTGGTCAATCTGCTCAACAACGCCATCGATGCCGTCCAAACCCGCACGAACAAGTCGATCCGCGTCATCTCGCACTGCGAGGGCGGATGGCTGCGGTTGATTGTGGAAAACAACGGGGAAATGATCCCGGCGGAGATCGTGGAAAATCTGTTTCAGCCGTTTTTTACCACCAAGCAGAACGGCACGGGGATCGGTCTGTCCATCTGCAAAAACATCATTGAAAAGCACAACGGCACCATCTCCTGCGAATCCACGGAGGAGTCCACCCGCTTTATCGTGAGGCTGCCGTTTTCTGGAGACCGTCTTCCTGCGTTCGGCTGAACGGCCATCACCGAAAAAAAAACCTCCTGCTCGGTGCAGGAGGCGAGGCAAGAGATCCGTTACCTATCGGGTAAGCGATCTTAGCCTTACTCTACACGAAAACATATGTTTCTACCACCCTCAACCTTCTGACACTTTTCGACAATTTCAGCCAGACGGCATGCAGGAGCGGCTCACCCTCTGCTCGAGGGAGGGCCGCTCCTGCTGTTGGCAGCCGAGCGCTCTCGAACACATACAAAAGCAGACGGACACGTGCAGTCCGTCTGCTTCTTTATCGCGTATGGAGCGGGTGATGGGAATCGAACCCACGCGACCAGCTTGGAAGGCTGGGGTTCTACCATTGAACTACACCCGCACGGCATGTGTTGGTGCCGAGGACCGGACTTGAACCGGTACGGGAGAAACTCCCGACAGATTTTAAGTCTGTTGCGTCTGCCTATTCCGCCACCCCGGCGCTGTTTTGGGCCTCCCCGAAAAACGTCCGCATACTCCTTGGGAGCATCCGTCCCTTTTTTGGAAAAAACATGGTCGGGAAGACAGGATTCGAACCTGCGACCCCTTGGTCCCAAGCCAAGTACTCTACCAAGCTGAGCTACTTCCCGTTGGATGCGGAGATGCGGGAGGGTGGAGGAGAGACAAAACGGCGCGGCCGGTTCGCTTCCCCCAGCAACCCCTTCACCTCTGAACGATGGCGTGCCCTGAGAGATTCGAACTCCCGACCTTTTGATTCGTAGTCAAACGCTCTATCCGGCTGAGCTAAGGGCACATGTTTGGGTAGAAATAAAAATGGAGCGGACGACGGGTCTCGAACCCGCGACCTTCGCCTTGGCAAGGCGACGCTCTACCAATTGAGCTACGTCCGCATTCACAACACCCCGACAAAAGCCGGTTGGGCTTGAAAAGCTTTCGCCATCTGGGGCAACGTATATGGTGCGGTCGAGAGGACTTGAACCTCCACGGTGTTGCCACCACTAGAACCTGAATCTAGCGCGTCTGCCAATTCCGCCACGACCGCACGGTATGATGTTTTCGCGATTCGCTATGTAGCTGTCTTCCCGCAGCCACTGTGTGTGGGAAAAAAACTGGTGAGCCATGAAGGACTCGAACCTTCGACCCTCTGATTAAAAGTCAGATGCTCTACCAACTGAGCTAATGGCTCATATCGTGGTAAGGAGAAGTGGTGGGGAGAGACGGATTCGAACCGCCGAACCCAGAGGGAGCAGATTTACAGTCTGCCGCGTTTAGCCACTTCGCTATCTCCCCATGGTCGTTCTCCTGGTGCCGGCGATAGGAATCGAACCCACAACCCCCTGATTACAAGTCAGGTGCTCTACCAATTGAGCTACACCGGCGTACCTGGCTTATTATAGCACACCCATTGTCGATGTCAACTGCATGCCATCGCAAGTAGGTTGCGCACATCTTCGAAAAGATGGCGGAGCTGACGGGACTCGAACCCGCGACCTCCGGTGTGACAGACCGGCGTGAACTCCAGCTTCACCACAGCTCCATATTTGGTTGCGGGAGCAGGATTTGAACCTGCGACCTTCGGGTTATGAGCCCGACGAGCTACCGGACTGCTCCATCCCGCGACGATGATAATCATTCTGCAGTAATGGTGGAGGCTGACGGGATCGAACCGCCGACCCTCTGCTTGTAAGGCAGATGCTCTCCCAGCTGAGCTAAGCCTCCACGCCGCCCCGCAAAGGGAACCAGTGCTTCCAAACAAGCTCCGATTCCTTTGCGGAGCCCGGATCCCATGATCCAGGGACATTTTGCTATGGTGACCCGTAGGGGATTCGAACCCCTGTATGACAGCGTGAAAGGCTGCTGTGTTAAACCACTTCACCAACGGGCCAAGTGTTATGGTGCTCCCGACAGGAATCGAACCTGCGACCTCTTCCTTACCATGGAAGCGCTCTACCGACTGAGCTACAGGAGCAGATGAATGGCTCCTCGGGAGGGACTCGAACCCCCGACCGATCGGTTAACAGCCGATTGCTCTACCGACTGAGCTACCGAGGAACATTGAAGACTTCGCGCCTTCAAAACCGGATACGCATGGTTGGCAAAGGATATGGAGTGGATAAGTCCTCGACCGATTAGTATTCGTCAGCT
>NZ_KE695651.1:192257-596854 GCF_000454065.1 Brevibacillus thermoruber 423 | reverse complement strand
GGATATATTCGCTAAGGGTGGGTCATTTTCTTTCCGGCGAACCTGGGTCAATTATATCCCGGCGGTGACAGCAGTCTAGGACTTTTTTTCCGGTCCAAGGATGCCGCTGGTTTAATATTCGACTCAGTCTAATGCTTTTTTAAGCGGACGCGGCTGTTTCTAAAACGTTGATCCTGCGCGGATAAACACAGTTAAGTCTAACACATTATTTTCACTGAACACCTTCTTCTTTTGTATACACAAAAGCCGTATCTTCTATCACCACATGATCCACCTCTACTAAACTGCACAGCGTGCTGTTTGCCGGGAGGGAATATCCTTTTTTGCGTAATTCAAGTTCGGCATTTTTCCAGGCGTACTCTTCCGCTGCCAGACAGGGGCGGGGATTGGCACTTAACAGCACGCCAAAAGAGAGCAGCGGGTTTCTCGTAATCGCGAAAGCTGCCCCGGCCAGTCCAAAGCCCAAGGCAGTCGCGCGCTTTGCGTACGCTTTGGTCTTGGTCGAGAGGTAAAGCGACGGATCCAGATTTTCTTCCTGATACTGCTTTCGTTTCCACTGCAAATACTGAATCATCCCTACCGCTGCCAATGCCAACAGATTTTCGCGAACCAGCGCCAATCCCAACGCAGCCGTTCCCAATACCAGATCGGCAGACAACCTGCCTTCCTTGAAAAGCGTCTCGCTTCCCCGTTTCAGCACGGGGTAACCGGTGATGACGGACAATATCCCTGCCGTATAAAAAAGCCCGCTGCTCGTCGCAAGGGCAGACTTGCCGCGAACCAACTGCTTGATCCCGAGGGCACCGATCCCCACGATGGAGGCGGTGACAGCCAGCGGCACTTCCTCACGCCGCTGCTCATGTTCCACGGGCATGGCCTGGAACGTTTCCGAATCTGTTCAGGAATGGCTGTCGCCGTTCCGGCTGCCGCCACCTCTCGGGCAGCGTCGCGATCCACCTGCTGCTTCATTTCCGGATGACGCTGCACATACAGATGTTCCTCGAAGCTTCGGATCAAGGCGCATACTTCACCAAGCGAGGTTGCCTTCTCGTCATAGGTCAGCAGAACTCTGCCCGTATCCGAACACCTTTGACGGAGATGATGCCTTTTCCCTGTGAAAAATACGCGGTCGCCTGGTTCATCCGTTCCTTCGTTCCTTGCTTCCTTTTACGCCATACACGTCCGCTCTGACTCTTCCAGGTAATGCATGTATGTGATTCCCAAATCTCCCGTCGGGATGGTTCTGACCGCTGCCGCGGTTGTGTTCGCCATATCTCCGGAGGCCCGAAAATTTACCAGGCGAATGGCTGTGAAAGGATTGGCCGGGGTGTTATCGGCTGTCGACCAGTTGAAAGCCTCCAGTTCTGCCGCGCAAGGACAATGGAAGCAACTGCTGTCCGAAGCGAAACAAGCGGACTCGGAACAGCAACTCTGCGATCATTCCCCCTCCTTTTATGACAGCGAGATCGAGCCGGTCCCTTTTGCAGCGGAGATGAAAAATCCTTCCCCGGCCGTTAACGTGTTGAACGACGATTATCTGAAAAAGCAGTACGCGGAGTTTGAAAAGCATCCGTAAACGCAAACAAACCTTGATCTCACGGATGATCAAGGTTTGTTGCTTGTTTCTTGCATTAGTGAGCGCTCTCATTTCTCTGTCGGTTGGCCGTCGAAAAACCGTTCAACACGAAATGTCCTGCTTGCGTGCCAAGTGCGCGTCCCAAACGGTCACCCAGCATGCCGCCGGTAATTACGCCGACCCATAACGACCCGGTTTGCACTTCACATCCCTCCTTCCGTGTCAATCGAGCTGAGACAGCAACTTGATCCGTCCGATATCGTGGGCGTTTGCCGGACGTGATGAAGTTTCCCATTAGTCTGTACCGAACCGAAAAACTCATGCAGCCCTGTCCTGACCATTGACTACGGATTCCGGGCTTGCCGCCTGCCGCGTTCATGCGTCTCGCGGCAAACCCGGCAGATTACGGCGCGATGTTTGAGTCCTTTTCGCGTGAGTAAGCCATGCTTCTCGTCTCCGGCGCAAACAGGCTCAACGCCAGGCTGAGCGCTATCCCTGCCATCATGAACCCGCCAAAGATCCAGGGCGATGGACCGTAGGATTTCGCCATGGAGGTCCAGATCAGCGGTCCAAAACCGACAATGGCCGCCGCGATCTGATAACCGACCGACAGGCCCGTATACCGGATTTTGGGCGGAAACAGTTCGGAGAAAAACGTCCCCTGCGTGGAAAAAATCGCCGCCCAGATGATCCCGAGCACGACCGCCTGCATCACGTAAAACCAGCCGGCCCCTTTGCCGATCAGCGAAAAGTAGGGAACCGCCAGAAGGAAGAGAAGAATCAATCCCCCGATGTAGATGCGTTTCCGGCCGACAAAATCAGAAAGGTACCCGATGATCGGGATGGTGACGAGCATGACAGCGCATCCGATCGTCAGGGCGTTCAAGGCCGTGTCACGGGGGTAACTCAGGTAAACGGTGGCAAAGGTGAGCACGTAGGACATGGTGAAGACGTTGAAGAACCCGTCACCCAGCTTCAACCCGATGGCGCGCAGCACGTTTTTCCCGTCGCTGCGGAGCGCTTCGACGATGGGCACCCGCGCGATATCGCCGCTCTCCTTCTGCTCCTGGAAGATCGGGGTTTCTTCGATGCCGCTCCGGATCCAGATCGCCAAACTGACGAGCACGATGCTGAAGAGAAAGGGAATCCGCCACCCCCAGGACATGAACTGCTCGTTGGTCGTGACGTGGCTGATGAGCGAAAAACTTAGAGTCCCGGCCACCAACCCGATCGGTACCCCCATCTGGGGAATCGAGCCGTAAAGCCCGCGGACTCCTTTCGGCGCGGATTCTGTCGCCAGCAGGATGGCTCCGCCCCATTCGCCCCCCAATGAAATCCCCTGGATCAGCCGCAGGATCACCAGGAAAATGGGAGCAAGCAGCCCGACTTGTTCATACGTGGGGAGCAGCCCAATCAGCGTCGAACTGCCTCCCATCCCGACCAGCGTATACATGAGTGCCGCCTTTCGCCCCAGACGGTCACCGAGGTGGCCGAACAGCACGCTGCCAATCGGCCGAGCGGCATAGCCGGCCCCAAAGGTGGAAAAGGCGAGAATCAGCGAAATAGCCGGGTCGTGGGTCGGAAAGAACAGCGTGGAAAAAACCAGGCCGGTTGCCGACCCGTACAAATAAAAGTCATACCACTCAATGATCGAGCCAGCGATGCTGGCAAAGAGGACGCGGAATTTGTTCAAAGGACTTCCTCCCCCTTCCGTTCGGTTGTCACAGCCCGCCGCTTGCTCCCTGCCAGGCACCGGTAATCCGCCGCCCCTTTCTCGCGGATCGCCAGCACCACACACGGGAGCCTGCTCGACACAGTCCGCCGGGGGCACGCGTGCCCCGATTAGACCCTGCGTTTATGCCCCTCCCAGTACCTGGCGCGGAGGTCACGCTTGAGCACCTTGCCATAGGCGTTCTTGGGCAGCTCCTCGACGAAGTCCACCGAGCGAGGCTTCTTGTAGCTGGCGAGGTGATTCCGGCAAAACGAAATCAGCTCCGCTTCCGTGGCCGCGTGCCCCGGCCGCAGCGCCACAACGGCCTTCACCGCCTCCCCCCATTCCGGGTCCGGGACGCCGAAAACGCACACTTCCTGGATGGCCGGATGACACAGCAGCACCTCTTCCACCTCGCGCGGGTAGATGTTGTTTCCGCCGCTGATGATCATGTCCTTCG
Organism: Brevibacillus thermoruber 423; assembly: GCF_000454065.1. Taxonomy (GTDB): domain Bacteria; phylum Bacillota; class Bacilli; order Brevibacillales; family Brevibacillaceae; genus Brevibacillus; species Brevibacillus thermoruber. The sequence goes on along the minus strand of NZ_KE695651.1, from coordinate 593,107 downwards.
TCCGGTCCAGAATATAGAGGTACCCATGCTCGTCCATGTACCCGACATCGCCTGTGCGCAGCCACCCGTTCACAATCGTCGCGGAGGTAGCTTCCGGGTCGCGCCAGTATCCCTTCATCACGAGATCGCCCCGCACGGCAATTTCGCCGATGCTCCCAGGCGCCAACGCGCTGCCTTCGGCGTCCTGAATGCGCACCTGCACGCCCATACGGGCTGTACCCGCAGAGGCCAGGCGATCGGGGCGATTCAGGTCGTGCTCGTGGCGGCTGAGGCCGGTCACCGTCATGGGGCATTCGCCCTGCCCGTACACCTGCGCAAATACCGGTCCGAAGGCCTTGATCCCGGCTGCCAGATCCTCCACGTACATGGGAGCGCCGCCGTACACGATGCACCGAAGGCTTCGCAGGTCGTACCGGGTACGCGCCTCCGATTCAATCAAGCGCTTCACCATAGTGGGAGCCATGAACGGAAGCACAGTGACCCGGTGTCTTTCCATCTCGGCAAACACCGTTTCCGGATCAAACCGGGAGGACGGCAGGATCACATTCGTCCCCCCTTTGGCGATCAGGGGAAGGGCGTACAGACCGGAGCCGTGGCTAAGCGGCGCCGCGTGCAGTCCGATGTCGTCGTGACCGAACGGATAGATGTCGGCACAGGTGTTCAGCGCCATCAGCAATAGAATCCGGTGCGTCAGCATCGCCCCTTTGGGCCGCCCCGTGGTGCCCGAGGTGTAGAAGATCCACGCCAGGTCGTCTCCATCAACCGGCTCCACCCACTCCGCCGCATCCCCGCTGTCCAGCAGTGCGCGGTAATCAAGAGCCGTCAACGAATGCCCCCGCTCCTTCCCCGCCAAGCCATCCAAACAAATCGTGACACGGGTTGCAGCGAAGTCCCCCGCAATGCGGTCGAGATCATCCTGGTACACGCCCGCATGCACAAGCACCTTGGCTTCACTATGGTTCAAGATGTAGCGCACCTCGTCCCGGTGGAGGCGGAAGTTCATCGGGACGGCTGCCAGGCCTGCCTTCCACGTCGCAAAAAGCACTTCCAAGAGTTCCGGGCGGTTCGGCGAGAAAATGGCCACCCGTTCCCCTTTCGCCAGGCCAAGTCGGCGCAGTGCACTCGCAGCCCGGTTGACGCGTTCGTTCAACACCCGGTACGTCACCACCGAGTCGCCGCAAATGACGGCCGGATGATCCGGATATGCCGCCGCCGACCGAACTGCCAGATAGCCAAGATTCATACCTGCCATGCAATTGCCCCCCTTGCATCGTCCACGTATGATAAACGGGTCCTGAAACCATTATATTGTCAGAATATCATCAAAATTATGAATAGTACAGGTCGATTGCTTACCTATCGCAAATGGCTGGCGAAAAAACCGTTGAAGTGGATGAGTACAGAGAGGCTTGTTTGATTTACCATAAAGAAAAGGAACATCACGAATTTTCTGGATCCAAAGGAAAGGGGAACGAAAATGGGAAACCAGCAGCATGCCGTTCGCGTGGCTGTCGTCCAGGCTGCCTCCGTCATCATGGACCGGGAGGCCACGACCCAAAAGGCCGTCTCGCTAACCTTGCAGGCGGCGGAAAAAGGAGCGAAACTCGTCGTATTTCCCGAAGCATTTATTCCCGCCTACCCGCGCGGGCTTACATTCGGAACGACCGTGGGAAGCCGATCGCCCGAAGGACGCCAGGATTGGCTTCGCTATTGGGAAAACTCGGTTCCCGTGCCCAGTGAAACAACGGAAGTGCTGGGAGAGGCCGCGCGGAAAGCCGGCGTCTATCTCGTCATGGGTGTCATCGAAAGAGACAGCGAGAGCAGCGGTGGTACCCTGTACTGCTCCGTCCTGTTTTTCGGACCGGATGGAACGCTGCTTGGAAAACACCGCAAGTTGAAGCCGACCGCTTCCGAGAGAATTATCTGGGGCGAGGGTGATGGCAGCACGCTGCCGGTTTTGGATACCCCGTACGGAAAGATCGGGGCCTTGATTTGCTGGGAAAATTACATGCCGTTGGCACGAGCAGCCATGTATGCGAAAGGCGTCCAGATTTATATCGCCCCGACAGCCGATGCGCGTGATGTGTGGCAGTCCACCCTTCGTCATATCGCCCTGGAAGGAAGGTGCTTCGTGCTATCGTGCAATCAATATGTGACAAAGGACATGTATCCGACCGATTTGGCCTGCTATCACGAACTGGAATCATCTCCGCACGAGATGTGCAGGGGAGGCAGCGCAATCGTTGGCCCATTGGGCGAGTATCTCGTGGAACCTGTGTACGGCCGGGAAGACATCCTGATCGCCGATCTCGATTTGCGGCTCATTGCCAGCAGCCAATTCGATTTTGACGTCGTCGGTCATTATGCCAGACCCGATGTTTTCCAACTGCTGGTAAACGAAGAGAAACAAGAGAGCGTCACATGGGTGCGTCATCCCCGCTGACCATCGCATGAACCAACGCATTCGAGCAGCGAGAAAGGAACGACTGATTTCCAGAAAAAAAGCCCAGCGTGTAGACCTTGTCCCTCCGTGCCTAGTCTACACGCTGAACCCTTGATGAAACAGGGGTTTTCTTTTTTGTCGCGGAATGTGCCGGTGATCTGCATGAACGCCCTTTGTGGTTATTCTTTGACGGTAATGGTGCCCTCAAACAATCCCATTCCACAGGTATATCGATAGGTTCCGGGTTTTACTTCCTGCAGCACAATGGAGTTGTCCTTTCCTGGCTCCAGGATGCTGTTTATTCCCAATTCTTCCGAGAACACTTGCCGCAAGCAATCGGCAGCTTCCTCCGTCCGAAAATGAATCCTGGCAGGAATGCCGGCTTTTACTTCAAGATGTTGGGGGCTGTATCCGGAAGCGCTCACGGTAATCGTGGCTTCTTGAACATCGCCAGAGATCTCGGCCTGTGCCGAAGAATGACTGCCAGCCTCATGCGAACTCGCTTGGCTCACGCCGAAGAGATCCGATTTTACGACAAACAGCCCACCTGTGAGGGCGATCAGTCCCACCATCATGCCGACACTGCCGAAAAACGGCCGTTTCCCTTCGTTCTCTTCCTTTTTGGCTGTTCCTGTCTCTTCCTTGATCAACTGCAGCAGAACAACCATCACGGCCGCGAAGAGGATATTGATAAACCAAACCATTGCGGTGGGAAAGACGAGCATTACACCCAGCATGGCTCCCATCATTCCGCCCATGATCCCCGCCAGCATCCCGTCCATGGCCGCCATCAAGCTGACGGGTTTGCCGGCTGAATAACCGGCGATCATCCCGGCCACAACAGCTAAAATGGTGGATTTCGTCACGTCATGATGCATATACACACCGATGAGAATCCCCAGCGTAAGGCTCACCATCATTCCCAGGGTCATCGCGATCATCATTCCGGCGATGCACGTCAATTTCTCCCGCCGTTGATAAATCACAAAGACGATAGAAGCAGTGATCACCAAGATCCACAGCACATTCACGACTGTCACCATCATCCCCCCAAACTCGTGAGCAGCGTCAAATGGAGATTCATGCTTTCTTGACAGCAAACACCTTTCACGTTTGGTAACCGGAAAGCTGTCCATCCCAAACAGAAAGGTGTGTATCCTTTTGGTACGCCACAACTCCCTGTCTCAAGCTGGAAAGCGGAGCGGCTGGCAAGGAAGTCCCCTAGTTTGCAAAAAGAGTCAGCTTCACCGCCTGGATCCACGACTCCAGATCATGGACATCGACAAAACGATCGACATAAGGAAGCGCTGTGCTCATTCCGGTAGCGACAGGTTCGTATCCTTCTTCACCCAGCAGCGGATTGACCCATACGATTTTACCGACCAGCCCGGATAGCGTGTCCATCGCGCGTTTTAACATGTGGGGATGTCCCGTGTCATATCCATCCGAAACAATGATGAGGCATGTCTGTTTCCGCAGCAGACTGCCATACCGATGCGCCAGTCGTGACAGACAAAACCCGATGCGTGTGCCGCCTTTCAACTCGATCAATTGTTCAAAGGGGATGCCATGAACAATGTGACGTGATAACAGCGGTGTAATCCGCTTGATCTCCGTACTAAACACAAACGTTTCCACACGTGCCCTGGTGTGCAAAAAGGCCCAGGCAACCGTGGTGAAAAAATCGGCATGCGGTTTCATCGAGCCGGAGATATCTGTCACAATCACAATTCTCGGGCGAGCCCTTCGATATTTGCGTTTATAGATGACAAGAGGATCTCCCCCATTTTTCATGGCATGTCGGATGGTTCGCCGAAAATCGATGGGAAACCGCCGTCCCTTTTCCAAGCGCCGACTGCGCGGGCTTTCAAATTGAAGGACCGCTTTTCGGGTCCAATACAGGATTTGTTGTAACTGCCCCTCTTTCAGTACGCGAAGCGCGTAGCGTTGACCATGATTGGGGTTGTATGCGCGGAGCATGGCGCCTTCAATCTGCAGGGACGACGAGGTTTCAGCGGAGCCGCTCCCCGACTGCTGCAGCTCGGTATCGCCTTCCAGCACGGTTGTCTGTTTCCATTCGTGCTGGACAACGCCGAAATGACGCTTGAACAGACTCGGAAATATCGCCCATTCTGCCGGATTTTTCACGTAGATGGAGCGCATGGCATCCATCACTTGTTCCATCGACTCGATCTCAATGGCCGATAAGGCCTCGATTGCCGTCAGGCTTTCGGGAGTCCCTACTCGAAATCCGTATTGTCTGAGAAACGGAGCAAAACTCTGCACCTGCTCGATAATCCTGCCGGACAGCAGACCGATCTGTCTGGACAGCACCTCTAGGACTTCCATAACAGGGCCAACCCTTTCTGATACACAAACTCCATATCTTCTTGTGTCTTCAGAACACATCCCAGGGTAAGGGAGATGCTTTCCTCATCCAGCTCACGTACATCCAATTTCTCGATGGCCTGTGCCCAGTCAATCGATTCGGCCATTCCCGGCGGTTTCAACAAAGACCACTGCCTCATTTGACGCACGGCGCGCGTGATTTGACGGATCAGCTCTTCAGCCAATCCCGGCACACGCATCCTGATAATTTCCACTTCGCGCTCCAGGCTCGGATAGTCCAGCCAAACGTATAAGCAGCGCCTGCGGAGAGCATCCGACAGATCCCGGGTACGATTGGATGTCAGGATCACCATCGGGGGCTGTTGAGCGCGGAAGGAACCGATTTCCGGAATCGTAATCTGAAATTCCGCCAAAAATTCCAGCAGCAGCGCTTCAAACTCCTCATCAGCGCGATCCACCTCATCTATCAACAAAACAGGCGCGGGCTGCGACCGCAGCGCTTTTAAAAGCGGACGCTCGATGAGATACTCTTCGGTATAGATATCTGTTGAGATTTTTCGCTGTTCGTGTCCTTCGATGACCGTGCGCGCGGTGAGCAGTTGTTTGGGATAATCCCAATCATACAAGGCATGGGCAGCATCCAATCCTTCGTAGCACTGCAACCGGATAAAGTCAACACCGCGAATCTGCGCCATCACTTTCGCCAATTCCGTTTTTCCAACGCCGGCTGGCCCTTCCATAAGAACAGGGCGCCCGAGACGCCCCGCCAGGTACAGTACGGTTGTGAGTGCCTGATCCGCCACATAACGGGCTCGGCGCAATTCTTCCTGCAGCTTATGAATATGTTCGTTCATTCTGCCTCCTCATTTGTCACCGCCACTTCGCTCTTCAAGGAAACCAGCGCATTTCGTATGTTCTCAAACACTTGTTCGGTAATCTTCCGAGCCTGCCCGTCAATCAAGCGTCCTCCGATCGTGGCAATCGGCCCGCTGACCACGACGTCGCAGGTCCATTTCAAAAGGGTACCCTGCTCCTCTTCCAAATCTTCCAAAAGCATGTTTGCGTTCATATCAACCCCGCTTCCCATGCCTCCCCCCTTGACCGACATGGAAGCCGACTTGCCCTCTTCCTCTACCGTAATACTGTTGGCCAAATCAAAAGCGCCGCGAATAGGGCCTACACCGACACGCACTTTGGCCCGAAAATGGTGGTTGTCGGATACGTCCATGCTTAACAAATCAGGCAGGCACGGTCCCACCTTGTGCGGGTCCATCAGAAAATTCCAAACCATGTCGCGGGATACCGGGATGGTAAAATCTCCACTGTAAGTCTTCATTCTAAATTCCTCCTTCGATATCAACGTTAGACTTCTACCGTACATGCATAGGTTTCAGGATGTTTCAAGAATTCCTGGCGGCAATGCGGGCAACAAAAGCCATACTCCTTGCCCTGGTATTCCGCTTTATGGAGAGTCGTGTTCAAATCCACCACCATGCGGCAGATCGGATCAATCACCTCCCGCCGGGACTTGTTTTCTGTCACAGGCGGCGTCAAATGCGAAAGGGTCTGTTTCTTCCTTCGGGATTCGATGATTTCCGCCAAAATCGTAACCGCGATTTCAGCCGGATCGACCGCTCCCAAATCCAATCCGGCCGGAGCCGAAAGGAAGGAACAAAACGCTTCCGAAACTCCTTGATTCTGCAAATCTGCGAGTACCGCTTCTCGTCGTCTGGGACTTGTGACCAACCCCACATACGAAAGGGAAAATCCCTGCAGCGCCCGGAGGCTTTCCGTGTCATAGAGCCCCATCGAAGCGACAACCACATACGCTCCCGGTGACAAATGTGCGCGGATGGTTTCCGTGAAACGGGACAGGTTGTCGGCGCCATCAGACGACGCATGGTCCAGTGCCACGGATTTTACCTGAAAATCCAGGTGGGCCGCTATTTTTTGCAAGGAATCAGCGATGGGGGAATGACCGATCACCAGTAAAACGGGCGCCGGGAGCTTTGGCTCGATAAACAATTCAACGGTCCCCTCCGAGTGGCAGGTCATCGGCAAAACGGTAATCCCGTCCGTTGAACAAAGCTGCGACGAATCGGACGTGATCAGCACAAGCTGGCTGGTCCCATTTTCGATGCATGTCAATGCTTGTGAAATGACAAGGGATTGTATGCATTGACCGCCAACAAAACCGATCATCTCTCCCGCTTGGGTAACCAATGCTTTTGCGCCAACAATCGCGGAAGAGGGTTTTACGGTTCGAACCACGGTAACCACAGCGAACGGTTCCCGGGCTTCTTCCAATCGAAGCGCCTCTTGCCAGATCTTATCCATATCGGGTGTCTGACGGGGAGCAGTCCCCCGTCAGACCATCCTCCTCTCATGCGCAGGACTTCCTTTTTATTCGGTGACCCCGTTCTTACGCAAAATCTCCCACACTTTCCAAGGGAAAATCGGCATGTCGATATGCTCAACACCAAACGGAGAAAGCGCATCCACAACAGCGTTGACGAAGGCGGCCGGAGAACCGACATTCGGTGATTCGCCCACTCCTTTTGCCCCGATCGGGTGATGCGGCGATGGGGTAACCGTCCGGTCTGTTTCCCAATGCGGGGAATCAAGCGAAGTCGGAACGAGGTAATCCATCCAGTTCGGTGCCAGGCAGTTTCCATCCTCGTCAAACGGAATGTCCTGCATGAACGCAATGGCAAACCCTTCCGTCAGTCCACCGTGTACCTGCCCTTCCACGATCATCGGATTAATCACGTTTCCGCAGTCATCCACAGCCAGGAAACGGCGTACTTTCACCGCGCCCGTACCTGTATCAATATCCACAACCGCAATATAAGCCCCATGCGGGAAGGTCAGGTTGGGCGGATCGTAATAATACGTGGCTTCGAGACCAGGCTCCATGCCCTCCGGCAAATTCGTATAGGCGGCCAAAGCGACTTCCCCCATCGTAACCTTGCGGGACGGGAGCCCCTTTACTTCGAACGCCTCTCCATTCCACGAAACATCCTCTTCCCCCACTTCAAGCAGATGCGCTGCGATCTTCTTCGCCTTTTCCCGAATTCGCCGCGCACAGAGAGCCGCCGCTCCTCCTGCTGTCGGGGTACTGCGGCTCGCATATGTCCCCAAGCCATAGGGAGCCGTATCGGTATCCCCCTCTTCCACCAACACGTCATCCGCGCTCAATCCCAGTTCTTCTCCGATGATTTGCGCAAACGTCGTTTCATGCCCTTGTCCCTGGTGCCGTACGCCCAGTCGGGCAATCACCTTGCCGGTCGGATGCACGCGGATTTCAGCACTGTCAAACATTTTGATCCCCATGATGTCAAACGAATGGGAAGGACCGGCACCCACCACTTCCGTAAACGTGGAAATCCCGATGCCCATCAGCTCGCCGCGCGCGCGCTTCTCCGCCTGTTCCTTGCGCAGTTCATGATAACCGATTTTCTCAAGCGCCAGCTTGAATGTTTGCTCATAGTCACCGCTGTCATAGGTCCATCCTGTCGGAGACTGGTAGGGAAACTGTTCTTTCTTGATAAAATTGCGCAATCGCAGTTCGGCCGGATCCATGTTCAACCTTCGTGCCAAGACATCCATCGTTCGTTCGATCAAATACGCAGCTTCCGTGACGCGGAACGAACAACGATAGGCCACTCCACCCGGCGCCTTGTTGGTATAAACGCCGTCCACTTCCACAAACGCCTGCTGAAAATCATAGGAACCGGTCACGATGCTGAACAATCCGGCAGGAAACTTTGTAGGGTCCGCCGCAGCGTCAAACGCGCCGTGATCCGCAATCGTTTTCACCCGCAGCCCCAACACCTTGCCGTTTTCGTCCGCGGCGATCTCCGCCTTCATATGATAATCACGGGCGAATCCCGTGCTTGCAATGTTTTCCGTACGGGTTTCGATCCATTTGACCGGCTGCCCCAGCTTCAGGGAGGCAACGATGGCACACACATAGCCCGGATAGACAGGAACCTTGTTCCCGAACCCTCCGCCAACGTCCGGAGAAATGACATGAATCTTGTGTTCCGGCAGACCGGTTACCATCGCCAACACCGTTCGATGCGCATGCGGCGCCTGGGAGGTGACATACCAGGTCAATCTGCCTGTCCCCTTGTTGTAATCAGCGATACATCCGCATGGTTCCAGCGGGGACGGGTGTACCCGTTGAAAACGCACGTCCTGACTGACCACCACCGGAGCGTTTTGAAAAATCTCTTCTGTCTTTTCCCGATCTCCCGCTTCCCAGTGCCAAATATGGTTGCTCTTCTTCTCGCGGTCGTCCCGCAGTACAGGAGCATCCGGCTGCAAGGCGCGGAACGGGTCGACTACGACCGGCAGCGCCTCGTATTCGACCTCGACCAATTGGGCCGCATCCACTGCCGCAGCGCGGGTTTCCGCAACGACTGCCGCCACCTCTTGATATTGGTACAGCACCTTGTTGGTTGCCAGTACCATCTGCACGTCGCCGGCCATGGTGGGGATCCACGCCAGCTTCATCTTTTCCAGATCCTCACCGGTGATGATCAATTTCACACCGGGAACCTGATAGGCAGCGTCAGTATTGATGCCGGTAATCTTCGCATGCGCATAGGGGCTGCGGACGATGCTCATGTACAGCATATCGGGCAGCACGATATCGTCCACATATCGCCCCTGTCCTCGAATAAACCGGGGATCTTCCTTGCGATGAATCGATTTCCCCATCGGCCGAAGTTCACATTGATTAATTGCCACTGGGAACCACCTCCGATTGGTCGTTGGGAACCTTGTTTTGCTCCGCCATCTGACGCCCTGCTGACTGGATCGCCTTGACGATGTTCACATAACCTGTGCACCGGCATACATTACCTGAAATTCCTTTGCGAACTTCCTCCTCCGTAGGAAACGGATTTCGTTCCAACAGTTCACACGCTGTCATGATCATTCCCGGTGTACAGTACCCGCATTGGAGGGCATGCTCTTCCCAAAATGCCTTTTGCAGCGGATGCAGTTCACCGTCACGTTCGAGTCCTTCCACCGTCAGGATTTCTTGGCCGTTCGCCTGTACCGCCAACACCGTACAGGATTTCACCGCCTTTCCGTTCAACAAAACGGTGCACGCGCCGCACGTTGTCGTGTCACATCCGACGTGCGCCCCCGTCAGTCTCAGATGTTCCCTGAGATAATAGACCAGCAACGTGCGGGGCTCGACATCCGATTCATACACACGTCCGTTTACCGTTACACGCATCTGCATAAAATCATCGTCCCTCCCAGTTTCATACTGAAAACCTGTATCCAGCACGTACAGCTAGCGGAGTTCATCGGCAATTTCTTCAAGACCTCGCTTGACAAACACCCGTACCAGGTCTCGCTTGTACTCGGCGCTTCCACGGAGGTCCGTAGCCGGATTCGCGTCTTCCTGGGCCAGGAGCGAAGCCTGTTGAATCGTTTCCTTGTCAAGTGAGCGACCGATCAGCCATTCTTCAGCCTTTTTGGCCCGAACGGGAACATCGCCGCATGCGCACAAGCCAATACCGGCATCCAGAATGGTTCCGTCGTTAGCTTTGACAACCTGCAGCGCCACCCCCACAATCGCAAAATCTCCCGCTTTGCGTTCCAATTTCATGTAGCGTGCTCCTACGCGGCCTATGGGGGAAGGGATCAACACGGCCGAGGCAATCTCATCGATCTCCAGCGATGTTGTGAAGGTGTCGACAAAAAACTCGTCAATCGGAACACGCCGCACACCGGATGGACCGATTACCTCAACATCCGCACGCAGGGCAATCATCGCGGCTCCCCAGTCTGAACCCGGATCTGCATGGACGAGAGAGCCGCAAATGGTCCCCCGATTCCGAACCGGTACGTCCGCAATCCATTCTGCCGTTTTCGATAAAAGCGGGTAGCGCTCCATCAAATTCCGTTCCTGTTCGAGATCGGCATGTCTCGTCAGCGCCCCGATTCTCAAATACCCATTCTCTTCTCGCCAGCCTCGCAAATCGTCAAGTTGATTGATGTCAATCAAAATGGGCGGCATCGCTACGCGCAGCTTCATCATGGGCAGCAAACTTTGACCGCCCGCCAAAATCTTCGCATCGTACCCGTGTTTTTGCAGTAAGGCGATCGTTTCGTCTACGGTCGTCGGTGAATAATAATCAAATGCAGTTGGAATCATAAAAAAAGAATCCCTCCCTTTACCGACTTAGAATTCTAATAATTATGACTGTTTTGAATTAATCCCAGTATACCACGATACCTGAATCATTAGAATATTGAAAATTTAATTATGCAGATTTTTTTGCTAGATCATCATGACCTTTCAGGTTTATCCGGTATGTCGCAGCACATTGGTTATGCTATCAACCGCTCCCGCATTCTGCTTTCGAACGTTCATTTCTCATTTTCGTTATGCTATAATGACTATCGTCACAAAATTAACAAAATATTTTATTAATTCAAACAAAACTCAGAGAAGGGTGTACTCATTCTCGGCGATTGCCGATATCCTATTTCATGACGTAAGGAGGAAGCGATCATGTCGCGCATTCAAGAAGCACGAGATGTGTTGCAAAACATGAAACAAGCCTGGCAGCGCAATCAGCAAACATGCTTGTTGATGATTACGGAGGTACGTGGGTCGGCTTACCGCCAGCCTGGTGCCAAAATGATGATGGCAGCGGACGGACAAAGGTTTGGTACATTGAGCGGGGGCTGTTTGGAGAATGATCTGTTCGAATGGTCAAAAGAAGCCATACGTCAAAACCTCCCGATTACCAAACAGTATGATCTGAGTGAAAATGACCTCTGGACGTTGGGGATCGGCTGTAAAGGATCCTTGGAGATCTTGATTGTTCCTGTCGATCCCGAGGACAGCTTCTGGCAAACAGCCCTCACCGTCATCCAAGAAGATCGCCCCCTTTCCCTGATCCTCGAAATTCCCACGGGTATTCGCGTCCTGCTTGATTCAAACGGAAATGGCTGGGGGGATTTGGCTCAGTTCCCAGACGAGGTTCGGCAGCACGCATTGGATCGGACCTTCCAACGCACGCGTGCAGAAGTTCTTTCCTTCGGAGATCGCCGTTTTGTCATTGATACCATGAGGCCCAATGAACACTTGATCATAGCGGGTGCCGGTCATGATGCCGTCCCCCTTGTATCTGTCGCTGCGCAAGTGGGATTTCATGTAACCGTGTTAGATCCCCGGAAAGACTTTAACAACGGCTTTCGTTTTCCGGCCGCATCCCATCTGGTCGTTGAACCAGATGCAGCGGACCCTGCAGGTTTGCAGGATAGCTGGTGGGTCATCATGAATCACCAGCAGCGCCGAGATGAAGCCTCGTTAGCGCTCGCACTGCGAAGCAACCCTCGCTTTGTCGGTGTGTTAGGCCCCCTGTCCCGCACCCAGGAAATGCTTGCCAACATCGGAGCGACTCTGTCGAGCGGCCCTCTGCGCGCACCAATCGGACTGGATGTAGGCGCCGAAACGATTGAAGAAGTTGCGATCAGCATTATTGCGGAACTGATGATGGTCCGAAGCGGCAGCAGCGGCAGGCCCCTTCACGGCCGAACGAAAATCCATGCGTAGAATCGGTGCGGTGATCCTGGCCGCAGGCATGTCGCGTCGAATGGGGGTGCCTAAATTATTCCTGGAGGTTCACGGCAAACCATTGTTTCGTCATTCCGTTGAATGTGCCATCCAATCGCAGCTTGATCCCATCCTCATCGTCGGAGGAGAACATGTTCACCTGCTTCATGAGCATACCAGGGATTTGTCCGTAGAAATCATCAAAAATTCAGAATACGCCAAAGGGATGGCAACTTCGCTGCAGCGAGGAGTCGAAGCGCTGGCAGGCCGGGTCGATGCCTTGCTGGTGTTTCTGGCCGATCAACCGTTTGTTCCCCCCATGTTGGTCAGGAAGCTGCTCCAAACGTATGCGGATTGGCGATCGCATGGAATTCAGATCGTGCGTCCCCAGTACAGCGGCATACCCGGGCATCCCGTATTGTTTGACGCAGAATTGTTTTCAGAGTTTTCGGACTTAAAGGGTGACGAAGGGGGGCGCCTGATCATTTCGCGCCACGCAGCGAAACTGAAACTGATCCCCGCTGAACAATCCCTGTGGGGCGCTGACATCGACACACCGGACGATCTGAAGAAATGGGAAACGTCTTTTCCTCCGACATAAAGGAAAAAACGCAGGTACGCCTCACTGGGTACCTGCGTTTTCGCACGACTCGCTGTTTGTTATTCCGGCTGGACGGTTTTTTGCGGGGCCGCATGCCCTTTGAGCAGCGGCAGAATCACCAGCACCCCGATGAAGAACAGCACGGTGGCCGCTTCGAACATCGCCACCAGCGAGAACATGGCTTTCAACCAACCGGTGATGCTCATCATGACCACCATCGCGCCCATGAAGAGCGGGCTCAGGATGCCGTTGACGCGCCCGACAAACGACGCCTCGGTGTTTTGCAGTATCAGCGTGTTGATTCCGATATGGATGCACGGCATGACCAGTCCGCAGATGAATTGGGCCGTCAGCGTCAACCACAGTTCAGTGGAAAGCCCCATCACCAGGAAGCCACAGGCGCTGACGGTCATCCCCAGGACGAGGAGCTTTTGTGGAGCGAGTTTTTTCGCCACTCCCATCATCACGCCTCCGCCGAGGATCATGGCGATGCCATTGGCGGCCATGAGCCATTGCAGGTCCTCCTTCGGCAAGCCGAGACGTTCGGTGATGAGGAAAACCACCAGCGGCTGCGTCAGGCCAATCGCGAAACCCGCGGCGGCAAAACAGCCGCCGAGCAGGGTCAAGGTCCGGTTCCCCAGCACATAGCGAAATCCCGCCTTCATTTCCTGCCACAAAGTCGTTTTCTCAGCCTGCTCCTCCATGTCGCGATCAGGCGGCAGCATCAGAAGCACGACAGCGGACAGCAAGAAGGCTGTGCCCGTGATCGCGATTGCGGCGCCGATGCCGTAATGCTGGTAAACAAATGTCCCGACAAGCGGCCCCAGGATCATAAACAGCGCGAACAGCGTCTGGTACATGGACATCCCCATCTGGATGAGCTGTTCCGGCACGTGCAGCTTGAACAATTTCATGCCGGACGGCTGCGAAAACTGCGACAGCACGGACGAGACCAGCGTCGCGAAAAAGATGGCTTTCCAACTGCCGAACACCAGCGTAAGCAGCACGACAAACATGGAAAGCGAACTGAGCACGTCACACCAGATCATTGTTCGCTTGGGCCGCCAGCGGTCGGCAAACGTGCCCCCGATAAAGGAGAACAGAAAAATCGGCGCAAATTCGGCCACGGATATAAGCGATACGGCAACCGGGTCCCCGTTGGTCCGCTCCATCACGTACAGCAGAATGGCGTAGTTGCGGACCCAAACGCCGATCTGCAGAAATAACGCCGACAGCAGAATGGTCCGTACCACCCGGTTGCGGAACAAATCTCCTGCCGAACTGTTGGAAGTCGATTGAACTGTCATACCATCCCTCTTTCTTTTGCAAGGTAAATGTGTACGTCTGATAAGTCCAGGCACATGTTTTGACGATCACTCCTCTGATCCGGTTTCGTCCCGGCTCGGTGTTCAGTTGCCCATTCTCCGCACTCCTGTTGATTTGATCGGGCAGCCCTCCACTGTTTCGATTGCAGCGGGCAGGTTGACGGAAAGAGTGGCAGCGGTTCTTTCCATGCATGAATGGACGTCGGATGTCCAACACGTCGTCAAGCGCAAAAAGACGCCGGGCTTTTCCCGACGTCTCACGCTGCGCACGAAGACGCCGGGCTTTTCCCGACGTCTCGCGCTGTGCACAAAGATGCCGGGACTATTTCTGACGTCTCGCAAACGCAAAAAGACGCCAGGTTGTTATCCGACGCCTCACGCTGCTCACGAAGACGCCGGGTTCTTCCCGACATCCCGCGAACGCAAAAAGACGTCACGGTTCTTCCCGACGTCTGTGTTCATGCATGTATGGTTCCGGCTGTGCCGCTCGCCTTTCGATATCCCTGAACCCATGACGGCAAGGGAACGCGAACTAGACCCATGCTGCAATCGAACGATCGGGAAGTGTTTTCGTTATGGCTGTTTGTACGAATTCACTTACCATGATCGTTCTTGCCTCCTTACGCAATGTTTCCCTTTTGCAGGGGGCGCAGGCACAAACCGTGCTGCCTGACATGGAAAGTATAGTATGGGGATTGACACCCTGTCAAGCAGGGATTTTTATGAAAAACCAACGCGAGGGAGAACGGCGGCGATGCCCAACTGCTCGTCACCTGCTTGTCCGAACGGCTGAGCGCTGCACGGAGGCAGGCGTCCCGGACCCGGCTTTCAATCTCCCACCGGTCAAGCGGCGCTGCCGCGCGAATCGAGACTCGGCTGTGATGGCCGGTGTACGGCGTTTTTTCATAACGGGCCCGTAATTTCATTTCCGAAACAATTCAATCTCATTTCTCAATTAGTCATTTTTGTCAACCAATGTTAAAATGATCCTGCATCACGCGACTCTTTTTTCCCACAAAGGTTGTGACGACAGATGACGTTTTCCTGGAAGCGAAATCTCGTCGTGCTGTGGATCGGGGTGTTTTTCTGCAGCACGGCGTACTCCATCTCCATACCGTTTCTGCCCCTCTTCCTCCACACGTCTCTCGGCGTCCATGAGCATCTGGAGGCGTGGTCGGGCATCTCGTTTGGCATTACCTTCCTGGCGAGCGCCTTGATCTCTCCCTACTGGGGCTCGCTCGCCGACAAGTACGGGCGGAAACCGATGCTGATGCGGTCAGGGTTCAGCTTGGCCGTGTTGTACTTTTTGAACTATTTCGTCACCGACCCGTACTCCTTCCTGCTGCTCCGGGTACTGCAGGGGCTGCTGGCCGGCTTTGTCCCGGCCTCCATTGCCCTGGTGGCGACGAATACGCCGGAAAAACACGTGGGCTACGCTCTCGGGGTCATGTCGACGGCCGGCGCCACCGGAGGGATCGTCGGACCGCTCGTGGGCGGCTTTGTGAGCCATTTGTGGGGCAGCCGGGAAGCGTTTCTCTTCTCCGGGTACGTCGTGTTGGTGGCGGCGCTGATTGCCACGTTTTTCGCCAAGGAGACGAACGTCAACCGCTCCGCTGCGCGCTCAAACGTACGGGAGGACCTGCGCACCGCCCTGGGAAACCGCCCGTTTATGGCCGTTTTGGGATTGGCCATGATCGTTACCGTTTCGGTCATGCTGCTGGAACCGCTGCTGACCGTGTACGTCCTGCAGCTCGGGGCGTCCCAGCAGGATGCGTCGCTCAGCTCGGGCATCATTTTTTCCGCCGTGGGCATCGCCACGGTGCTGGCCGCGCCTCGATGGGGAGCGGCGGGGACCAGGCTCGGTTACACCAAGGTGTTGTTCATCGGCCTGTTGGGCGGCGCCATCGGCAATCTGCTGCAGTTCTTCTTTACCCATTTGTACGGCTTCGGCATGTTGCGGTTCGTGTACGGGCTGTTCTTCGCGGCCGTCTATCCGTCGATCAACGCGATGATCGTCAACGTAACCGCACCGGAGTTTCGCGGCAGAGCGTTCAGCCTCAATCAGTCGGTCACGCAATTGGCCACCATGATCGGCCCCGTGCTGGGCGGCTTTTTGGGCGGACTGATTCCGATCCGCGCGGTGTTTCTCATCAATGGCGCGGCGCTGCTGGTCACTGCCGCATTGGTCAAATCAGGCAAACTGATCGAGAACCCCCGCGGACAGGAGCAGCGCCTCTCCGAAGGGCACGCCACCCTCAAGGGGTAAAGCCGCGAACGACGCGTCATCCGATGGAAACGTACGGACATACCCGAAGTGGACCATGCCCACGCCGCTGAACTGGTGTACGCAAGAGCTGAACTGATGAACGCAAAAAGAGGGGAAACTCCCCCTCTTTTTTTCATTCGTTATAGGACGTTAGCAGGTGGCCGCCGGCTGCGGGAAAGTGCTCTGCGCCGTGAAAAACTCCTGGTAGAGCGCCAGAACCGCCTTGTCGGCATCGGCCGCCTTGACACCAAAGATCATGCTCACTTCGGACGATCCCTGATTGATCATCTCCAGGTTGACCCTCGCGTTTGCCAGGGCGGCGGTGGCTCTGGCGCACACCCCGACGGAACGCCTCATCCCCTCTCCGACGATCATGACCAGGGCCAGATTTCGTTCGACGGAGACTTCATCCACATGCAGTTCGTCCATGATCCGCTTGATGACCCGCGACTCCGTCTTCTCGTCAAAGAATCGTTCCCGCAAAATGACGGAGATGTTGTCAATGCCGGACGGCGTGTGTTCGTACGAGATGCCTTCCTCCTCCAGGATTTGCAGCAGTCTGCGGCCAAAGCCGATCTCCCGGTTCATCAGGTATTTGCTCACGTAGATGCTGCAAAAGCCTTTGTCGCTGGCGATGCCGGCCACCGGCGCGTCTTTCGTTTCCCTTCCCGACACGATCTTGGTCCCCGGCGCGGCGGGATTGTTCGTATTTTTGATGCAGACCGGAATGCCTGCGCGGAATGCGGGCAGCAGCGCCTCTTCGTGGAAGACGGTAAAGCCGGAATAGGCCAGCTCGCGCATTTCCCGATAGGTGATGACGCGGATTTCTTTCGGATTGGCGATCAGGTTGGGGTTTACCGCGTAGACCGAATCCACGTCGGTAAAGTTCTCGTACAGGTCAGCCTTCACGGCGGCGGCCAGGATGGAACCCGTTATGTCCGAACCGCCCCGGGAAAACGTAACAAGAACCCCGTCTGGCGTATACCCGAAGAACCCGGGAAACACGACGATGCCCTGCCGCTGGCGCAAAGACTGCAGCCGGTCGTATGCCTCGGGGAGCACCTGGGCGTTGCCGGCCTCATCCGTCACGTACAGCCCGGCTTCCCGGGGATTGACGTACTCCGCCTGCTCGCCAAGCTGGCGCAGGTACGCCGCAACCAGCTTGGCGCAGGTGTCTTCCCCTGCCGCTTTGACGGCGTCCACAAAGCGGTCGGGCTGATCGGCGGGCGTCGCGGCAAGGCTCTCCTCCAGTTCGGCGACGATCTCCCGGGAGAGCTGTGCAGGCAGCTCCAATCCCTCCATGATCTCCACAAACCGGTTGATGACGGCCTGCTTTTCGCTTGCCGCTTCGCCTTCGTTCAGGCGGCGTTGGGCATAGGCGATCAACAGGTCCGTCACTTTCGTGTCCGATGGATGCCGTTTTCCCGGCGCCGAGACGACAACGATCCGCCGCTCCTTGTCCGCTCTCACAATCTGGCACACTTTCCTGATCTGCTCGGCACTGGCCAGCGAAGTTCCCCCGAATTTTGCAACCTTCATCTCCTGATCCTCCTATCCCGCATGAGAGGTGATCTCTCCTGGTTCTCTCTTTTTTTCGCGCATGTCGTGTTTCCGCGGTCCCGACCCCGGCCATGAAAGAGGAAGCCTCCCTCCCGGCATTGCGCGGTAGCGGCAGATGCCGCGGCCGGACGAATGGCCCCGATGTCTTCTCTTAGATTACGCGATTTACGTGAAAAAGACAACTGTCTATTCCAGACGGACAAAACGAAACGTTGCTCGACCGCAAACGAAAACGCTTGCCGTAACAGCAAGCGTTCCCAGGGACGGTTACTCTCCTTTCGGCACCTCACATGCTGCTTTCCACTCCCCCGCAATCTCGTACAGCAGCCGGTCGACGGTTACGTCAATGCGCTTGGAGGCCTGCACGAATTTCGCGTCCAGAAACATGTCGAAGGTGCCCTCGCTGCTGCTGCCTCTCTGCCCGTATTCACCGGGCTCGCCCCGCTCGTTTGTCGCCGTCACCGTCAGCGGCAGTTTCCGATTGATTCCCATTTCTGCGTCGTTTGGAGTTTCGGGAATCAGATGAAGACGGGGTACCTTTCCCGCTTCTTTGTCCTCATAGCGAACGGAAAAGGAAATGCCCCTGTCGTCGTAGTACAGTTCATCCAGATAAATATCGGTGTTTTTAATCGTGGCGATGTGCTGCCCTACTTTTTCACGGTAGGAGTCTGTTTCGTTTTTCACGTGGCGGCTGTATGTTCCGGAATCAAACGAAAAGCGGATCCGGTCGTCTCCCGCGAGCCAGAGAGAATGCAGCGTAAGCTCCAGCTTTGCCGGCTGTTTGTCAAACGGTTCAAATTCGACGTAATGCCGCCCGTTTGGCCCCGCTTCGATCCGGCTCAGGTTGGAGTCGCGCACCTCTCCCTTGTCGGAACGAAGGGTAAAGGACAGATGGTTCAACTGCTCGCTCCGATCCGGGGAGCGGAAGCGAAAGTACAGCCGGTTGACTGTCGTGCCCAGTTCCAAGGACTCCAGCGCGATCGTGCGGTCCATCGGGCGCAGTTCCTGCTTCAACGGTACCGATACCGTCACCTCCTGGCGAACGTCAAAACGGATCGGGAGGGTGACGTCGGGCAGCGGAATGGTTTGTCCGCCGATGCTCACGGACACATCCCGCAGCACGATCTCGTCGACCTGGGGCAAAACGTTGGACATCCCATCCTTGTACAGCGGGTTGGTGGTCGCCCGATTGTAAAACCGCCCGTTGTGAATGACACCTTCATTCGGCATCCAGTTCAAGGTATAGAGCGGATGGTCCGGTCCTCCCGGTTTGTCCCCCGGTAGTCCCATCTGAAACGAGACAATCGGTACCTCTCTCTCGTTGGGAACAGCGCCCAGAAATCCGGAGGGCACATCGATACTGGTAAAGAAAAAGACATGTTTGCTGTTGTACCAGATCTCGTCGATCGACAACGTGCGGCCGGTTCCGGGAACGTGGATCTTGGTGTCAAAGGTGCGGACGAGATGCAATTCTTCCGCCCGTTTCAGCCCAGGGGTCTTCGCATATTGATACTGCTTTACTTCCTCCCAACTGTCGACTTTGATCACCTTCTGATCGCCTGGTTGGTCCCATCGCTTCACCGCAAACAGGACAAGAAGCAGAACGACCAGAAGGATGACCCCTGTTCGTCTGTTACCGTTCACCTTTCACATTCCCCCCTGGGTTGCAACGAACATGCTCAGCGTCTTTTCGCAAACCAACCATATTATACCAACGGAAACGGGACCGATCCATATGGGAACCCTGCGCACAAGAAAAAGCCCGACTCGACAAGCGAATCGGGCCTCTTCCCATATCATAACAGGGTTTACTTGCCGTATCCCAGACCGTGACCGAACGGGTACAGGGTGCCTCCTTTCCCGTCCGGAATGGTGACCGGCAGTGTTCCCGTCGGCTCGTTTTGGCCGAATATCGTGTCCGCCGTCGCTTGAAAGCTGGCGGTGCGAAAGCCGTATTGGGCCAGGTAGGCATCCGCTTCCGGGTACGCCATGATGTCGTACGGATTGCGGATGCCGACGCCGATCACGGGTGTGTCCGCTTGCTGGCTGATCTCCCGATACAGTTTCATCAGCGGGTTGTCCGGGGATCTTCCTTTGACGTCGAACGTGTAGGAGCCGATGATCACGGCGTCCGCCGCTTCCACCTGCTTTCGCTGTTCGTCGGTGAGCGCATCGTTTGCCACCTTGATCGTGACGGTGTTGGCATGATGCTTCCTGACGGCATCGGCCAGGCTGTCGATGTACGTGGTCCCCACCACCGCGATGCTCGCGCCCTCGTCCATGATGAGCGGCAGCACCCCGTCGTTCTTGACCAGGGTCACGGAACGAGCCGCCGCTTCCGCTTCCACCCGCTTGTGCTCCGCCGAGCCGACCACCGCGAGGGCACGGGCGATCTGGTCGTATACATCAGCGGGCTGCTCGGCTTTCACAATTCCCCGTTTTACTTTCAAGGTGAAAATCCGGCGGACGGACTGGTCGATCCGCTTTTCGCTGATCGTGCCGTCGCGGACGGCTTTTAGGACGCCGTTGGTTACTTCTTCCAGGCCGATCGGCATCAACACGATGTCCACGCCCGCCTGCACGGCGCGGATGGCCGCGTCCACCGGACCAAAGTGGTCAGCGATCGCCTGCATGTTCATCGCGTCGGTGGAGACTACGCCGTCAAAGCCCAGCTCGTCGCGGATCAGCCCGGTGATCACTTTGGGCGACAGGGTGGCGGGCAGTGATATTTCCGTTCCGTCTTTGCGGGAGACGGCTTTGGTGTCGTCGATCTTCGGAAAGGTGACATGTGCCGTCATGATCGCGTCCACGCCCGCCTCCATCGCCTGCTTGAACGGGTACAGCTCCACGTTCATCAGCCGTTCCTTGTCGTGGGGAACCTCCGGCAGTCCCAAGTGGGAATCGACAGCCGTGTCGCCGTGGCCGGGGAAGTGTTTGGCCGTGGCGGCGACGCCGTTTTGCTGCAGCCCTTTGATGTAGGCGACACCCAGGTCGGCCACGAGCTTGGGATCTTCACCGAACGACCTCACGCCGATCACCGGATTGTCCGGGTTGTTGTTGACGTCCATGACCGGAGCGAAGTTGGTGTTGATGCCCAGGGCGGCAAGCTCCCTGCCGATGACGCTGCCCACCTGATAGGCCAGTTCCGTGGAACGGGCGGCACCGAGAGCCATGTTCCCCGGCGTGTCGGTGCCCTGCTGCAGACGGGTCACGATGCCTCCCTCCTGGTCGATCGTCACGAGCAGCCCGAATTTTTCCGCCGCCTGCTGGTAGTCGTGGACAAGGCGCACCGTTTGCGCGGTGTCCACCACGTTTTCCCGGAACAGAATGACGCCGCCGATGTGGTACTTCTTCACCAGCGCCTCGATTTCCGGCAGCATGCGGGTCACGTCTGCGCCGTTCCACTTGCGGAAGTCGGGCATCATCATCTGGCCCACTTTTTCTTCCAGTGTCATGCCGGCTATCGCTCTGCCGATGACGTCGTACCGCTTTCCTTTCTGCTTGACGACTTGTGCCTGCGGCTCCCCTTTGTCCTTGTAGTCGAGGGCGATGCGGTCCTCGAATCTGCCGTCGGTAACGGAGATAAAGGTTCTGCCGTTGTGGCCGGCAAACGTGACGGTGCCCTGCGCGTCGACAGCGGCCACGTTTTTGTTGGAGGACTGCCATCTCAGCTTCCGTGTCGTCTGCTCAAAATGGCCGTCCGCGTACAGATGCAGCGCCTGAAGCTGCAGCGTCTTGCCCGACACGACCGCTTCCGCCTCGGGAATGTTCAGGCTGATAATCAAATCGGTGACACCGGCCTTGTCCGCCGCTGTCGCAGGCGCCGCTGAAGTCGCAGGCGCCGCGCCTGCGGTAACCATTGCCTGGCAGAACAGCAGCACCAACGCAAAGAAAGATGCCAGTCCTGTACGTTTTTTGTGATCCACGATTATCTCCCCCTGTTTTTGCCTTCGTACGACCAGCCTTGCGGGTTCCAGACGGCCTTCACCGGCTTGCCGGACGGGTCGGCGATGGACGGGTGCTGCACATACCAGCCCCGGCCGTTCACGCTGGGATCGGTGGCGTAGCGGAACCGGACCTGTTCCGTACCAGCGGGAAGCTGCCACGTGACCGTCTGCCAGTCGCCTTCGCCGGTAAGCGCGCTCCCCACTTCCGTCCAATGCTCGCCGTCCGCTGACGCTTCCACATGGCCATAGTCGCTCTCGTTTTCGATCCGGTACCAGGTGTCAAACGTCAGGGTTCCTCCTTCCGGCAAATCGGTCTCCGCGGTCAATGTGTTTTCCAGATCATCGCCTGCCCCCGCAAACCAGGCCCCTTCCTTGCCGGGCAGGTCCACCGGTATCGCCAGCGCCGCCAGCCGGGCGACTCCCCGGCGAACCGGGTTGGTGGAGACGGTGTTGCGGGTGGGATGAACGCGGTTGGTCAGCACGATGCAGATCGTTTCGTTGTTGGGACTGACGACCATCGACGTGCCGGTGTAGCCGGTATGCCCCATGGTCCGGCTGTCGCCCAGCGCGTCCATGTACCAGCCCTGGTTCAGCTCCCAGCCGAGTCCGTGGTCGTCGCCGGGGAACTCCGGAATCTGGTTTTCCGTCATCAGCTCCACCGATTTTTTGGACAAAATCCGCTTTCCGCCGTAGGTGCCGCCGTTGAGCATCATCTGCGCAAAGACAGCCAGATCACGGGCGGTGCTGAACACCCCGGCGTGCCCGGCGACGCCGTCCAGCGCCCAGGCGTTTTCGTCATGGACCTGTCCCCAGACCAGTTCCCGGTTTGTCCAGGGCTGGTACTCCGTCGCCGCCGTCCGTTTCTTCAGGCTCTCGGGCGGATTGTACATCGTATCCGTCATGCGCAGGGGCTTCGTGATGTGATCGCGGACGTATTCGTCCAGGCGCTGGCCGCTCAGCTTCTCCACCAACGCCCCCAGCGTGATCAGGTTGAGATCGCTGTAGACGTACGCGCTGCCCGGTTTGTTGACAAGGGGATGGCGAAAGACGATCTCCAGCCGCTCTTCCCGGCTGTTCCCCATCGTGTACAGGGGAATGAACGGTTCAAATCCGGAGGTATGGGTCAAGAGCTGTCGGATGGTTACCGTGTCCTTGCCGTTTTCCGCAAATGCCGGGATGTACCTGGCCACCGGATCATCCAGTTGGAACAGCCCTTGTTCATGGAGCTGCATGACGGCGGTGGAGGTGAACAGCTTGCTGATCGACGCCAGGTCAAAGAGGGTGTCCGTCCGCATCGCGACCGGCTGGTCCAGCAAGGTCCTCCCGTCGTCGGCGTAGCGGGCGGCATGGCCATACGCCTGTTCCTTGACAATCACCCCGCGTCTGGCGATGAGCACGACCGCGCCCGGCATCACGCCGTCGTGGATCGCCGACTCGATGAACGAGTCGATTTCTCCCAACGGCGCAGGCGTCATCCCTGCGGCTGCAGGCGTTCCCGGATGCAGGCTGCCGGAGGACCGGCCGGGTTTGTCCCAGGGATGGGACAGCGGGTGCTTGACAGGCTTCGTCTTTTTTTCCTGCGCTTCCATTGCCGACGACTCGCCGTCGCCGTGTTTGGCCGCGGCGGTCGGCAGAAAGACCGCTCCCCAAGACAAGCAGACGCAGAGTCCAATCATTGCGGCGCGTTGGTTCATCGTCTTCTCCTCCCTAGTGGTAGAGCAGATAGGACTTGCGCAGTTTCTTGAATGCTTCCAATTCCTCCTGCCACGCTTTGACGATCGCGTCGACAGGCGTGCCCACGTCCATCGCCTTGCGGACCTTGTCCGATCCCGTCAGCTTGTCGATCCAATTGTCGGTTCTCCAGGCGAAGTCGTCCGGATACAGGGCTTTTACTTCCGCGATGATGGAGAGGGCGGTGTGAACGGGGTCGTACTTGTCCCGGTCGGTCACGTATACCTGCAGCCCGCCGACATTCTTGCCCGCGTGCTTGGAAAACGTCGGGTTGAAATACGCCTCGCGGAAGCTGACGCCGGGCAGACGGAGCGCATTCATCCGGTCGGCCAGCTCCCATGCCTTGATGTACGGCGCGCCGATCAATTCAAACGGCCGCGTCGTTCCCCGGCCTTCGGAAAGGTTGGTCGCTTCGAACAGACAATTTCCCGGATAGACCGCCGCCGTCTCCACCGTCGGCATGTTGGGGGAAGGCAGTACCCAGGGAAGGCCCGTTTCGTCATACCACATGTCCCGTTTCCAGCCTTTCATCTTCACGACCGTGAGATCCGCCTTTTTCCCGATCTCCTTTTCCAGATACCGATCGTTAAACAGCATGGCCAGTTCCCCCACGGTCATACCGTGGCGGATGGGGATGGGATAGATCCCGACAAACGATTCGTAACCGGGCTCGAGTACAGGTCCCTCCACTTTTTCCCCGCCGATCGGGTTGGGTCTGTCCAGCACGATGAACGGCTTGTTCTCCAATGCCGCCGCTTTCATCGCGTACGCCATGGTCGATATGTACGTGTAGAATCGGGAGCCGACGTCCTGGATGTCAAACAGGACGACATCCACATCCCGAAACAGCGGCGCGATCTCTTCCGGCGACTTGTCGTACAGATTGTAAAACGGCAGCCCCGTTTTCGGGTCTTCGTAGGTGCCGGGCGCCGAACCGGCCTGTTCCGTCCCGCGAATGCCGTGCTCCGGCCCGTAGACGGCCACCAGGTTCACCTTTTTGGCCAGCAGGGCATCGACGTCATGCGTCAGGTTGCTGGTGACGCCGGTTGGGTTGGTGATCAGCCCCACTTTTTTTCCTTTTACCAGCTCCGGATTGTCAAGCAGCACCTCGATGCCTGTCTGGACGCTGCGGCCGTTGGGCTTTTCCTTTGCAAATCCGGGGGCGGCCGCTCCCGCCACGGTCATGGTGCCCAGGAGCGCCAGTGACAAAAGAAGCATCGACCAGCGGATGGGTTTCAACAGCATCACCTCATGTTTTTGAACGTAGTGCCAATCGCCTGTGAACGGATGAAGGAGCGATATTCGCTTTCACCCCGTCGCAAAACCCTCTTGATTCCCTGCGTCCCCCTCTCTGTGTTGGTTTGTTGGTGTCAGAAAATTCTGTAAGTCTATCCTAATCATAAAGGCTGGCCTGTCTTTTTTCTCGGGAATTACTTCCCATATTTGTTCATTTTCGTCAAAAGTTTCCCTGTCTATGCGCCTAGTTCCTTTTGGCTAGGGTGGTTGGGGAGGGGGAAGGCTTCCGTTTCGCGGTTTCGAAACCTGCCCCCGTGATGTCGCAGTTTCCGGCCGAGGCCGGTCTCGTCGTCGGGAACGGGAAAGGAAAGCGGACCGATCACCGGTTCAGCGCTCTTTGGCCGGCGTGTCAAATCGGTACCCCACTCCGTATACGGTTTTTATGTATTCCGGACGCTTGGGATCGTCTTCCAGTTTGTGGCGCAGATTTTTCACGTGGGTGTCGATGGTCCGGTCGTACCCGTCAAAATCCATTCCCAGCACCTCCTCGACCAGCTCCTCGCGCGTCCAGGTTCGCCCCGGATGGCGGATCAGCGTGGTCAACAGCCGGTATTCACTGGGGGTCAGCTCCACGGTCATTCCCTGTTTCTGCACGCGCTTTTCCCGCAGGGAGACAACCAGGTCCCCGATCTCGATCCGATCGGAGAGCGACTGAAAATCCCCCACCCGGCGCAGGATGGCCCGAACCCGCGCGACCAGCTCCCGCGGGCTGAACGGCTTGACCAGGTAGTCGTCGGCACCGATCTCCAGTCCGGTGACCCGGTCCGATTCGCCGCTTTTGGCCGTCAGCATCAGGATCGGCACGCGGGATTCGCGGCGAATGCGGCCGCAAACCTCCTCCCCGCTGATATCGGGAAGCATCAGGTCCAGGATGATCAGGTCGAGCTGGCCGCCCGCAGCCAGCTCCAGCGCGTCTTTGCCGTTCGTGGCGGTGATCACGTGATAGCCGTCTTTCTGCAGATAGGACGAGAGAATGTCCACAATCTGCGGTTCATCGTCCACGATCAGGATGGTCGCCATGACGTTTGCCTCCATCGGATGGTTTGTCGTGAGCTTTTCACAGCCGACGCGCCCCAGAGGGCGGTGCCCCGGGACGCGCTCGGAGATTCAATGGGGGTTGTTGCCGACAGCGGAATCTTCCACGAATTTCGGTGATCCCTCGTACTGCACGGTGGAGACCATGCCGGCTGCCGCGTGGTGCAGATCGTGGCAGTGGAACATCCACTCGCCGGGATTGTCCGCTGCGAACGCCACCACGTACGATTCGCCCGGTTTCACATTCAGCGTATCCTTCATCAGCGGAGAGCCGGTCAGCGGCTTTCCATTCCTGCTGAGCACCTGGAAGAAGTGGCCGTGCAGGTGCATCGGATGATCGGAAGAGCCCTTGTTGACCAGCGTCACTTTTACCTTGTCCCCCGGTTTTACCTGGAGCGGCTTGATGTCCGGATAGGTCCGGCCGTTGATCGTAAAGAGCGGCTCCATGCCGTCCCTGCCCATGGTTTCGCCCAGCTCCATCCGGTACTCCACATCGTACGTCATCGACAGGTCGAACGCACCGCCGCCCGCCTGGCCGTACCCGGCGATGTCGACAGGCTCCGCCTTGACGGTGTCCGCTGCGGCTTGGCTGTCGGCCTTCCCGCCTTTTACCTTGACGGGAATGACCATTTGCCTGGCCGCGTCGCTTTCGTCATGGCTCTCGATGACCCAGTCGCTGTCCGCATGGGCGACAAACTCCACGTCATACCGCTCTCCGGGAGCGATCGTGAACGGGCGGTCCTTGACCATCGGCGGCTCCTGAATCGACTGCCCGTCGGTGCTGACGATGGCGTACACCTGGCCGTGCAGATGAATCACATGGCTCTGGAAGCCGGCGTTGACAAAGCGCAGGCGGACGCGTTCCCCCTTGGCCACTTCCAGCGGTTCAATCGCCGCTCCGCTTTTGCCGTTGACGGTAAAGGTCGTGTACATCTCCCGCATCATCCGGTCGTGCATAGCCCCCGGCGCCATCCCTGTTCCCGGCGTCCCTTCGGCAGCGGAGCCGCTTCCATGAGTTCCGTGGGACATGGTGCCGCCGTTCCCGCCGGCCATGCCCATGTGGCCGTGATCCACGTGGGGGACGCTGATGCTGCCGTGATTCATATTGCCGTGGCTCATGCTGGACATGTCCGCCCTGCCCGGGTCCGGCTGGCCGTGGTTCATGCCGCCGTGATCCGTGCCGCCTCCCTGGAGCGCTGCCGTGTTCCACTCGTCCAGGACCAGCGTGTAGTCGCGCTGCACCCCTTGCTCCTCTTTTTCCTCCACCACCAATGTGCCGTACAGGCCGCGATCCACCTGGTTGGCGCTGTCCTGGTGGGAATGGTACCAGTACGTGCCGGGGACGGTCGCTTCAAACTCGTAGGTAAACGTCTCGCCCGGTCTCACCGCGTTTTGCGTAATGCCGGGGATGCCGTCCATGCCGTTGGGCACCGGATACCCGTGCCAGTGAATGCTGGTGGGCTCCGCCAGCTCGTTTTTCAGTGTGACGCGAATGACGTCGCCCACTTTTGCCCGGATCTGGCTTCCGGGGACGACGCCGTTGTACGCCCAGACGCGCACCGTTTTGTCCGCGGACAACGGCCAGTCCGCTTCCTTCGCAACCAGTTCAAAGCTGCGCACGGTCCTGCCGTTTTCCTGCGTGACGACGGGCTCTGCCATGTATTGGGCATGCGCGCGTGTCCCGCTGTCGTTGCCGTTGAGAAAAACCCCAACCGCCAGGGCGGCGAGAATGACCGCTCCAGCCGCGCCGAGCATTATTTTTCGCTTCACCGTGAATTCCTCCTTCTGCTCTGTCTCCGTTCCGATGGTAGCAAAACATCGTGAAGAGATTATGGAGACGCCCGCCTTCTTCCTGTCTCATCGTTTCCCAAAAGGGCGGCGGATAAGCAGACGAGGCCGCTGCGCGGCCGACATGCTGATTGTACGCACCCAAAAAGTTGCACGGACAAAAAAAGGCCGCGCCCACATCCAGACTGGATACAGACGCGGCCGCATGCTCCCGGAGAGCGGGATTACGGGAAGCCCGCGGACGTTCGCCGGGACGCCGACGAACCGGCAGACCAACGTGCGCCGGACTGGATGTCCCGGTCAAACACGAACACCGTGATCGCGACATCGTTCTCCAGGTTGATGTCCGCAAACAGGGTCACCAGTTTCGCGTTGACCAGGGTTTCCAGTTTCTTGACCACCTCGGCATGTTTGTAAATGTCTTTGACCATTTTCGTTCTCGTCTCATGGATCATGCGCCGGCCCTCATTCGAGTCCATCATCCACTTCTCCACGTCGGTCAAGTTGCCGTTCATCTCGGTGATGGCCCACTGGCCCACAAAGCGCGTCCGGATCTGCTGCGGGCCGCTGCCCACATATTCCTTGCGAATCTCGCGTACGAGCATGCTGAATTCATGTTCCACACGTCTGGTCACCGAATCACCACGTTTCCGGCCGGCTCTTGCCGCTATTCTTTCAATCCTTGCCCCATGCCTTTCAACAGGTTGAGGCCGAAGCCGATCGCCCGGTTGATGTCAGGGTCCTGCAGCGCTCTGACCAGATCGAACAGGCCCACTTTGCTTTCCTGTTCGAGCCCCTCCTTGGCCTGCTGCAGCCCTTGGACCAGACTGCCGACCAGCTTTTTGGTCATGTCCGGCTCGATTTCCGACAGGGCTTCGGCCACCGCCATCGCGTTGTTGATCGAGTTGGTGACGGGCGGGCGAAGCAGTTGGCCCACGGCGATCTTGGCCACCTTTTCCTTGGCTTCGAGCAGCGACTTCAGCGCCTCCAGGATCCCGCTGTCGTGCAGTTCCTGCAGCAGTTTCAGCGCTTCGCGGATGCCTTCCGCGTGCTGCGCCGCATCCTGTTTCACCTGCTCCAGCGCCTGCGCCTGCTTTTCCGCTTCGGTGAGCACGGGACGCACGATCTTGGTTGTCGGTTTCGCCATTATTGCGCACCTCCTGCCACATTGACATCAGCGATGGGCTCGTAGTCGCTGCGCGCCCATTTGCGTTCCACCTGCACGCCCAACTGCGGGTTGCGCTTGGCGTAGCGCGGATTGTACCTCGGCAGCGGATTTTCCCCGTCCCGTTCGAGGATTTCCATGCGCACCTTGGCCTGCTTGTAGGCCGGGGTCTGCGTCCGCACGTCCACGGCGTTGCCGGTCAGGATGTTGATCGCGTTTTCGTGGCTGGCGGAGTGCATCGGGACAAACAGTTCCTTGCCTTGGACGCGATCGGTGACCACCGCCCGCAGCCTGATCGCGCCGTACGGGGACACCAGGCGGACCAGCGTGCCGTCCTTGATGCCGCGTTCGCGGGCCAGCTCCGGCGACACCTCGACGAAGACGTCCGGCACCTTGTACTTGATGCCTGAAGATTTGTCCGTCAAGTTGCCCTCGTGGAAATGTTCCAGCATCCGGCCGTTGTTGACGACGAGGTCAAATTCCGCCGGATATTCGACCGGCGGCACGTAATCCACCAGCGACAAGCGCGCCCGTCCGTCCGGGAAGTTGAAGCGCTCCTTGTAGAGAAGCGGTTCGTCCGTTCCATCCGGGTGAACCGGCCACACCAGGCTGTTCCAGCCTTCCAGGCGATCGTAGGAGACGCCGGCGAAAAACGGCGTGAGCGAGGCGATTTCGTCCATGATTTCGCCCGGGTGGCTGTAGTTCCAGTCGAAGCCCATCCGCTTGGCGACTTCCTGAATGATCCACCAGTCCGGCTTGGACTCCCCAAGCGGTTCAAACACCTGGTACAGACGCTGAATGCGGCGCTCCGTATTGGTAAACGTCCCTTCCTTTTCGAGAGACGGCGCGGCCGGCAGAATCACGTCGGCAAACTGGGCCGTCTTGGTGAAAAAGACGTCCTGTACGACGAAGAACTCCAGTTGGCTCAGCATGTCCTGGACGTGGTTGGAGTTGGAATCCACCCAGGCCATGTCTTCGCCCATCACGTACATCGCTTTCAGCGTGCCTTTTCCGATCGCTTCCACCATTTGAATGCTGGTCAGACCCGGCTCGCTGGAAATGGCGACGCCGTATGCGTGTTCAAACCGCTTCCGGGCCACGTCATCTTTGACGCTCTGATATCCCGGCAGGAAGCTGGGCAGCGCCCCCATGTCGCAGGTGCCCTGCACGTTGTTGTGGCCGCGCAGCGGATACGCGCCCGCGCCCGGACGGCCGAAGTTGCCGGTGATCAGGAGCAGGTTGGCGATCGCCATGGAGGTGTGCGATCCGGCGATGTTCTGCGTCACGCCCATTCCCCACAGCACGCACGTGCCGTCCGCTTCGTGAATCATCGTGGCGGCTTTGATGAGCTGCTCCTTCGGGATGCCGGTCACCTCTTCCGCATAGTCCAGCGTGTATTTTTCCACATGCGCCAGGAACTCTTCGTAGTTGTTCACGCGGGCCTTGATAAAGGCTTCGTCGTGCCAGCCCTGGTCGATGATGTACTTGGCCACAGCCGTGATCCAGACGAAGTCCGTCCCCTGCCGCGGATGCAGGAACAGGTCGGAGCGTTCCGCCATCTCATGCTTGCGCAGATCGGAGACGATCAGTTTCTGGCCGTGCAGCTTCTTCGCCCGTTTGATGCGGGTCGCAAGCACCGGGTGCCCCTCTGCCGGGTTGGCTCCGACAATGATCACCAATCCAGCGGATGCGATGTCCTTGATCGTGCCGGAGTCACCGCCAATGCCCACGGTGGCCATCAGTCCGTCTGAAGCCGGCGTCTGACAGTAACGAGCACAGTTGTCCACGTTGTTGGTTTCAAATACCTGACGGGCCAGCTTCTGCATCAGGTACGCTTCCTCGTTGGTCGTCTTGGACGAACTGATGAAGCCGAGCGCGCTGCCGCCATACGTTTGCTTGATCGCTCCCATCTTCTCGGCGATCAGCGTGAGAGCCTCGTCCCAGCTCGCCGGAACGAATTCGTCCCCTCTGCGGATCAGCGGCGTGGTCAGGCGCTGGTCGCTGTTGACAAAATCCCAGCCGAACTTGCCTTTGACGCACGTGGAGACGCTGTTGACCGGCGCGTCTTCCGTCGGTTCAATTTTCAAAATCTGGCGTCCTTTCGTCCACACTTCAAACGAACAGCCCACCCCGCAGAACGTGCATACCGTCTTGGTCTTCTTCGTGCGGGTCTCGCGCATGGCCGCTTCGATTTCGGAAATGGCCATGATGCTGCCGTAGCCCGGCTCCACTTCCTTGACCAGATCGATCATCGGATTGAGCAGGTCTTTGTCCAGGCCGGTCATGAACCCCGCTTCGCCCAGCATCGACTTCTCCATCAGCGCGTTGCACGGGCATACGGTGACGCACTGTCCGCACGAGACGCAGGACGACTCGTTGATCGGCTTGTCGTCGTCCCAGATGACCCGCGGCATATCCCGCGCCCAGTCGATGGTCAGCGTTTCGTTCACCTGCAGGTCCTGACACACCTCGACGCAGCGTCCGCACAGAATGCACTGGTTGGGATCGTAGCGGTAAAACGGGTGGGACATGTCCACTTCGTACCCTTTTTCCCGGAACGGACGGCTCTGATGCTCCACGTGCAGGAGTTCCGTGGTGTTGTGCACGCGGCAGTTTCCGTTGTTGTTGTCGCACACCGTACAGTACAGCATGTGGTTTTCCAGCACCCGGTCCATCGCTTCCATCTGGGCGGCGCGGGCACGGGCGGATGCGCTCTGGATGTTCATGCCTTCCGTGATCGTCGTGGAGCAGGCGCGCATGATCTTGCCGTCGATCTCGCACATACAGGTGTCGCAGCTCTGAATCGGCCCCAACACCGGCGAATAACAGATGTGCGGATGTTCGATCCCGTTCTCCAGCATGTAGTCCAGGATGCGGGTGCCTTCTTTGGCCTCGTGGACCTCACCGTTCAATTGAAATCGCACTGTTTTCTGTTCCATGGTTCCTCCTCTGCAGCAAAAAACCCACCATAAAACAACCCGCGCCTGCAAAAAAGCGCTCAAGCTGTTTTATGGTGGGTTAATACTTAGCATTTTCGTACCAGTTATCAATCCCGCCATAAAAAGATGAGAAGCCAGGATGTGCCAGAAATGTGTGCATTCCCGCAAGCATCGATGAACTTCCCACTTTCATTATAACCAAATGGGGGAATATTGCAAGGTAAAAACGCTTACACGCGGTCTCCTCCCGACAGGAAACGGCATGTTTATGGCGAATGTCATCCGTAGGAGAAACCCGATAAAAAGGAAGGATGCCGCAATGGACTGCATTTTTTGCAAGATCGTAAAGGGAGAGCTGCCATCGAAAAAGGTATACGAGGACGATCGCATCCTGGCGTTTCACGACATCAATCCGATCGCGCCGGTGCATGTGGTGGTCATCCCGAAGAAACACATCACCTCGCTGATGGAGATTCAGCCGGAAGACAAGGAGCTGATCGGCCACCTGCACCTGGGGCTGCAAAAGGTGGCCGAGCTGACCGGCGTGAGCCAGGACGGATTCCGCGTCGTCACCAACGTCGGCAAGCACGGCCAGCAGACCGTTTTTCACATCCACTACCACGTGATCGGCGGCCGTCAGCTTCAGTGGACGATGTAAGCGGCCAAAGACCGTCGAGACGAAAGAAAAAGACAACGTTCGCCCTTCGCTGCAAGGGCGCGTTGTCTTTTTTCGCTCACCCCTCGGATCGGAGCTGACCGGCCAGGTGGCGGGCGATCAGCTTGCCGTGAAAGCGGCCGTTCTCGATGAAGATGGCGTTGGCGTGGTGGCCGGAGGCGATCACGCCGGCGATGTAGAGACCGGGAACATTGGTCTCCATCGTCTCGGGATCGTGTACGGGCACGCCGCTTTCGGGGTCGGTCTTCCCTCCCAGGGCGTGCAGCAGTGACCGGTCGGGCCGGAACCCGATCAGCGAGAAGACGAAGTCGTTTTCCAGCGTGAGCGTTTTTTCCCCTTGCCGCACCAGCACTTCCCGCTCCGTGATGGCCTGCACGGTCGCTTCGTAGAGAATGCGAATCCGCCCTTTCTGCACCATGCTTTCAAACACGGGGCGCGTCCACGCCTTGACGTGGTCGGACAGCTGCGGCTTGCGGCAAATCACGGTCACGTCGGCTCCCGCCCGCTCCAGCTCCAGGGCGGCGTCCACCGCCGAGTTGTTGCCGCCGACGACCGCCACTTTCATCCCGCTATACGGGTGGGCTTCCTTGTAAAACGACGAGACTTTTGGCAGATCCTCGCCCGGTACGCCCAACCGGTTGGGGTTGTCAAAATAGCCGGTGGCGATGATCAAGCGGCGGCACTCATACGTCTTCACCGTCTGAAACCGGTCGACGGTCGTCAGCCGAAACCCGACCTCCGTCCGCTCCGCCGCCGTCACGGTCTCGTAGCAGCGGACGCGCAGGTCATTTCGGGACGCCACCAGCCGGTAGTAGTTGAGCGCTTCCAGTCTGGTCGGCTTTTCATTGGCCGTGGTAAACGGAATGTCGCCGATCTCCAGCAGCTCCGGCGTGCTGTGAAAAATCATGTACGTCGGATACCGGTAGATGGAATTGACCAGCGGCCCTTTTTCGATCAGCAGCGGGTCGATCCCCGCCCGCTTGCATTCCACCGCCGCCGCCAATCCGCACGGTCCGGCTCCGATGATGATCACCTGTTCCATATCCTCGTTCCTTCCTTTTCCTTCCTCACGTTCTGGCAGGCGTATTTCCATGATACCATACCCGTTCACAGAGAAAAGACCGGAATGTGCATCGAATTTCCATGATTTCATTCTGCTTCCAGAATTTAAGCGATGAAAGTGCGAATGGTTCCCTTTACACTGGATGTGACTGGTCTCGCGCAAAAACATTGACAATTTGAGAGAGTACATCTATGCGAAAAACAAACGTACATATGACATGTCTATCTTTTCTGTGGATCGTTTCCCTCCTGTTCCTGACCGTCGCGGTGCCCGCGTCGACAGCCAAAACCATGCCGCTGCGGGACATTTCCGACAGCTATGCGGAAGAGCAGATCCTGTCGCTGGTTCAGGCCGGCGTGATTGTCGGCGACCCCGACGGCTATTTTCACCCCCACCAGCCCGTCAAACGGGCGGAGTTCGTCGCGTTGCTGAACCGCACGCTGGGAATCCGCCCCGTCTCCAGCCAGATTCAGGCCTACACGGACGTGCCAAAATACGCCTGGGCCTACGGCGACGTGCAGGCTTCCGCCGCCTTGGGCATCGTCAGCGGCACCAGCGTGACGACCTTCGCGCCGAATCGGACGCTCACCCGCCAGGAAGCGGCCGTCATCATCATGCGGGCGTTGGGCACAAAGCCGAACGGGACGGCGAGCCTCCCCGTCGCCGATTCCTCCCGGATATCGGCGTGGGCCCAACCGTACGTCAGCGAAGCGCTCAAGACCGAGCTGCTGGTCGGCTACGCGGGGTACTTCCGCCCCACTGACCCGCTCAGCAGGGAAGAGACAGCCGTCATCCTGCATCGGGTGCTGACGCGTCTGGACAAACAGTCGGCCAAGCCTCCCGTCGTCCTCGGCTGGCAGTACCAGACGACCACCCAGGAATTTCTCCAACTGGTGAACGGCTCTGCGGTCAACACGCTCTCGCCCCGCTGGTTCTTTCTGGATCCGGACGGGTCCGTATCCGATTCCGCCGATCCTGCCCTCGTCCAGTGGGCACACGAAAAAGGGAAGCGGGTGTGGGCGCTGTTCGGCAACCGCTTTGACGCGAAGGCGACACACGAGGCCCTGTCGGCCCCGGCCAAGCGGGACGCCATCGTGGACAAGCTGGCCGCGCTCGTCGAGAAGTACCAACTGGACGGGATCAACATCGACTTTGAAAACATGGATCCGAATGACCGGAACGCCTTCACCGCGTTTGTCCGCGAACTCTCGGCCGCCCTGCATGCAAAGGGAGCGGTCGTCTCCGTCGACGTGCCGCGCGATTTGCGCAGTGACTGGAGCGATCCCTACGACTATGCGGCATTGGCCCAACATGCCGATTACCTGGTGCTGATGGCGTACGAAGAGCATTGGAGCGGCGGTCCGACAGCCGGTTCCGTCTCCTCCCTGCCGTGGCTGGCCGACAGCATCTCCGGACTGATTGGACGGGTCCCGGCCGGGAAGCTGATCGTGGGTCTGCCGCTCTACACGCGGGATTGGTATCAGGCGAACGGAAAATGGCTCTCCACCGACCTGACGATTCCCGAATCCTACCGGCTGGCCGCCGGCAGCGGCGCGAGCGTCCGCTGGGATTCCACGCTCGGTCAGTACCGGGTAAGCTATCGGAAAAACGGCGTTTCGCACTCCATCTGGATGGAAGAGAGCCGTTCCATCGGACGAAAACTGGAGACCAGTCTGAACTGGCCGGTGGCCGGGTTCGCGTTTTGGTACGTGGGGGCGCCGGTGCCGGATATCTGGACAGCGGTGTCCAACGCGTTTACCCTGCAGCAGGTCAGAGAAAAGGTCCGCTTGTAACGGCAAAGGGTACTGTACGGTAGAAAGATATTGGTGAACGAAAAGCAAGCAGCAGGAAAAGCGGCTGTCCGTGAATCGGACAGCCGCTGTTTTTTATCGGAAAGATTGTCCTTTTTTCTTTCTCCGTCAGGCAATGAGGCAGATGGCCGTATCCCACTGCAAACATCCACTCGTCATGCAGCTCGTCGCGACCACACGCCCACGCCGCTCGCTCAGCCGATTTCCTGAAGCAGCTTGCCGCGCAGCTTGGCCAGCATGTCTTCGGTCATCTTCTCCAGATCGTACTCCGCCTTGAAGCCCCACTCTTCCCGGGCAGCGGACGCGTCGATGGAGTTGGGCCAACTTTCCGCGATCGCCTGGCGCACCGGGTCTACCTGATAGTCCAGCGTAAATTCGGGCATGTGCTTGCGGATCGCGGCGGCGATCTGTTCCGGCTCCACGCTCATCGCCGTGACGTTAAACGCGTTGCGGTGCTTCAATTTGGCCGGATCGGCCTCCATCAGCGCAATGATCGCGTTCAACGCGTCCGGCATGTACATCATGTCCATGTACGTCCCCTTGGCGATGTAGGAGGTATAGGAGCCGCGTCGGATCGCTTCGTAGTAAATCTCCACCGCGTAGTCGGTCGTGCCCCCGCCCGGCGGCGTGACGTACGAGATCAGTCCGGGAAAACGGACGCCGCGGGTGTCGACGCCAAACTTGTGGAAGTAGTAGTCGCACAGCAGCTCGCCGGACACCTTGTTCACGCCGTACATGGTCGTCGGCCGCTGAATGGTGTCCTGCGGCGTGTTGTCTTTCGGCGTGGTCGGGCCGAACGCGCCGATGGAGCTGGGCGTAAAGAACTGGCAGTTCAGCTCGCGGGCCACCTCCAGCGCGTTGACCAGCCCGCCCATGTTGAGGTTCCAGGCCAGGAGCGGCTTGGCCTCCGCCGTGGCGGAGAGCAGCGCGGCCAGGTGGATGATCGTATCCACCTTGTGCGTGCGGGCCAGCTCAAACATGGCCTTGGCATCCATCACGTCCAGGATGGCGAACGGGCCGGACTGCACCACCGGGTTGTCTTCCGGCTGTCGGATGTCGGTGGCGATGACGTTGTCTGCTCCGTAGACGTCGCGCAGTTTCATGGTGAGTTCGGAGCCGATTTGTCCCAGGGCCCCGGTAATCAGTATCCTCTTCATTGCAAAATCCCCATTTCCTTGCCCACTTTTTCGTAGATGTCCAACGCGCGGTCAAGCATTTCTTTCGTGTGGGCGGCCGTCGGCATGTTGCGCACCCGCCCCGTTCCTCTCGGCACCGTCGGGAAGACGATCGCTTTCGCGTAGACGCCCGCTTCATACAGCCGTCTGCTGAATTCCTGGGTCTGCTGTTCGTCGCCGATGATGCAGGGGGTGATCGGCGTCTCGCTGTGCCCGATGTCGAAGCCCAGCGCTTTCAGGCCGTTCTTCAGGTAGTTGCCGTTTTCCCACAGGCGATCCTGCAGTTCCGTGCTGTTTTGCAGGATGTCGATGGCAGCGATGCAGGCCGCCACGTCTGCCGGCGTCAGCGCCGTGGAGAACAGGAACGGTCGAGAGCGCACCTTCAGCCAGTCGATCAGTTCCTTGCGGCCCGCCACGTATCCGCCGACCACGCCGATCGCCTTGGAGAGTGTCCCGATCTGGAAGTCGATCTTATCCGACAGGCCGAAATGCTTGACCGTGCCCGCGCCGTTGCCGAGAACCCCGGAGCCGTGCGCGTCGTCGACGTAGGTGATCAGGTCGAACTCTTCCGCCACCTCGACGATTTCCGGCAGCTTGGCAATATCGCCGTCCATGGAGAAGACGCCGTCGGTGATCACCATGATCTTTTTGTATTTGCCCGATTCTTTCGCTTCCTTGGCCTTGGCCCGCAGGTCGTCGATGTCGGAGTGGTTGAACCGGATGATCTGCGCCTTGGACAGCCGGCAGCCGTCAATAATG
The DNA here is from genome assembly GCF_000454065.1 of Brevibacillus thermoruber 423. GTDB lineage: Bacteria > Bacillota > Bacilli > Brevibacillales > Brevibacillaceae > Brevibacillus > Brevibacillus thermoruber. The sequence continues at coordinate 555,590 of NZ_KE695651.1, read as the reverse complement.
GACGCGTGGTTCAGTTCGTCGGACAGGATCGCGTCGTCCTTGTCCATGACGGCGGAGATTGCGGCCATGTTGCAGTTAAAACCGGATTGATAGGCGATGGCGGCTTCCGTGTGCTTGAAAGCGGCCAGCTTTTCTTCCAGCCGGACGTGCAGCTCCAGCGTGCCGTTGATCGTCCGCACCGCACCTGCGCCGACGCCGTACGTTTGGGCCGCCTTGACCGCGGCGTCGATCAAGCGCTGGTCCGTGGCCAACCCCAGATAGTTGTTGGACGACAGGTTGATCAGTTCTTTTCCGGCGATGGTAATGACGGGGCCGTTTGCGCTTTGCAGGGGGTCGATCACGTTGTACAACCCTTTGCTTTTCAAGTCGGCCAAATTCTCGTGAAGAAACTGTTCCAACACTTTGCTTGCCAAGATAGATCCCTCCCGACCAAATCACCTTTCCGCGACGGACCATCCGATTTCTCCAGAAAAGTCGCAATCCGATGTACAAATGTCCTCGTGGAAAAGACGTATCATCCGTTTGAAAAAAGCAATAAATCAATACTCTTTCCTACAAACATATCATCGTTTTCACAAAATGTCCATATGGCAAAGACAACAAAGAAAGCGGTATCATGTCGGTGCAGTATGCTTACCATTCCCTGCCCGCGGCACATTTAGTCTTTTCGGGCAAGCAAAAAACCGCTGCCCCGATCGGCTGCTGCCGAATCGGGCTGCGGTTACCGCTGCGACCTGGCGCACTACGATTGGCAAACACACTTCAGCGCCCAGGCGGCCATCCCCTTCACGCTCTTCCGTTCCCGTTTGATTCGCTGTCCTGCCCGTCACCCCCGCGATCCGCATGGGGCAAGGCCGGAAAGCGAATCGTCACCGTCGTCCCCGCCCCCGGTTCGCTGTCGATGCGGATCTCGCCCCGATGGGCTTCGACGATGCCTTTCACGATCGTCAGCCCCAGACCCGCGCCGCCCCGTTCGCGGTTGCGGGAGCGGTCTCCCCGGTAAAAGCGTTCGAACACATGCGGCAGGTCCTCAGCCGAAATCCCGCTGCCGCTGTCCTTCACGACGGCATGGACGTCATCTCCGGTCTTGTGTACCTCGATGCTCACCCGTCCCCCCGGCGGCGTATGCTTCAGGGCATTAGACAGCAGGTTGGCAAACACCTGGCCCAGCCGCTGCCGGTCGCCTGCGATCATCGCCCGAGTCCTCAGGCGCTTCTCCAGCGCCACCCCTTTTTTCGCAAACGCAGCGCTCATCGAATCGGCGGTCGTTTCCGCCACGTCGCTCAGGTCCAGCGGTCTGCTCTCCATCTCCAAAACGCCCGACTCCGCCCGGATCGCCTGATCCAGATCGCTGACCAGCCGGATGAGCCGCAGCACTTCGGCCCGCGTCGCTTCCAGGTGCTCCGGCGACGCTTCCCAAACGCCGTCGATCATGCCTTCCGTCTGCGCCAGCAGGGTATTGAGCGGCGTCCGCAGCTCGTGGGCGATGTCGGACGTGAGCCGTTTGCGCAGTTCTTCCTGCCGCTCCAGACTGGCGATCAGGTGGTTAAACGAGTCGACCAGGTCGGCCAGTTCGTCGTTTCCCCGCAACGGCGGCACGCGCACGGACAGCTTCCCTCTCGCCGCATCCAGCGCCGCCCGGCTGATGCGCACGAGCGGTCTGGTCATCGTCCGGGCCACGCTGACGCTGACCAGCACGACCAGGCCCAGCAGGACCAGCATCGTCCACAACATGGCGCTTGCGTGCGCCTGACGGAAATGGGCCTCCACGCCGCGCATCGGAGACTCCTCATAGCGGCGGACGCCGAGATAGCCGACGACGTGTCCGTCCAACGTCACGGGCAGTTTTTCCACCGCGTCGGCCTGCCGAAACGACGGATGGTTGTCGTAGCGTTTGATCAGGCGCTGTTCACGGTCGTACAGCAGCACCTCCACGCCCAGGACGCGGGAGACGGCGTCCAACTGAACATCCGCGCTCTTTCCCCATCCGTTGTCGATGCTGTAGGATTCCCTGGAGGCGGCGACGAGGTCGCGGTGCTGCTGTTCCCGCACTTCGTTCACGTACATGGAAAAATGAATCTCCATTTCTTTTATGGAAAACAGGGCGGACATCAGTATGCCGCTCGCCCCGACCGCCATGAACGCCAGCGCCAGTTTCATCCAGATCCGCTTCATGTCCATCTCCCCGTTCCTTGCTGTGTCCGCCCGCGCGTACCAGGCGACCCCTCTTCCTGTTCGGTTACAGTCTACCAAAAAGGCGGATTCTCAACCATTCGCCTTTTTGCTAGAATATATGTTCGGTATCATTGGTCTTGGCAACATTGAAGTAGAGAATGGTGGTGTGAACATGTCCGTGACCAAACAGCGTGACGCTCTGCAGCTCCTGCAGACCATCCCTTCGTTTCCCTGGTACGTGGAAAAGTTTGTGGAGCACAAGAAAGCGAAAAAACACTCCCCTTCCACGCTGTTGGGGTATTTGCGCGACTTCGCCTTCTTTTTTCGCTGGATGATGGCCGAGGGCTTGACCGACGCGGCGGAGATGAAGGAGATTCCGCTGCAAGCGCTGAACGACTTGAAAAAGGAGACCGTGGAGAGCTACATCCTCTACCTGCAGGAATCCCACCTCTACGAGCGGGCCGCCCTGCTGGACAAGCCCACGCGCAGCTCCCGCCGGGAGTACAGCGACCAGACGATCAAGCGAAAGATCTCCAGCCTGAAGTCGCTGTTCCACTATTTGGCATCGTTGGCGGAAGACGAAAACGGCGAATCCTACCTCACCCGCAACGTCATGGCCAAAATCGAGGTGGAGGCGGATGAACTCACGCCGCTCGCCCGCGCTCACGCCATGCGCGCCAAGATTTTGATCGACGGGGAGATTCACCAGTTCGTCGACTTTGTCTACAACGGGTATCTGGCCCACTGCACGACCACCAAAAAACAACAGTACCATTACCAGAACCGCGATCGGGACGCGGCGATCATCGCCCTGATCCTGTCCGGCGGGTTTCGCGTTTCGGAAATCGTCAACCTCAACCTGTCGGACGTGGTGCTGGAAAAAAACCAGCTCAAAATGGTGCGCAAAGGGAAAAAGGAAGACGCGCCGTTTTTCAGCGACTGGGGAAAGGAGCACCTGCAGCGCTACCTGCAGGTGAGGAGCAAGTATCGCCCGGCCGAGGGGGAACAGGCGGTGTTTCTCGCCGTCTCTCCCACCAAACCGCACGGCCACCGGATCGAGGTGCGCTCCGTGCAGAAGCTGGTGAAGAAATACGCCCAGGCGTTCGGCATACCCGACCTGTCCGTTCACAAGCTGCGGCACAGTTTTGCCACCCAGTTCCTCCGGCTTAACCCCGATCCGCACCAGCTTCAGGCGCAGTTGGGCCACTCCAAGCTGGAAACGACGATGCAGTACGCCCATGTGCTGGAGGATGCCTTGAGCGAAGCGGTCAACCGGACGACCCGCACGTTGGGCGCCGTCTCCCCCGAACCGAAAGAGGCGCACGATCCGATGGACGAACCCCCCGGGGCTCCTACATAAAAAAAGCCGGGAAACGTCCCCGGTCTACGGCGTTATGCAGATAGCCCCAGTTCTCAGTAAGCGGCAGACTGCGCCTGCCTGTTCAGCGAGATGGGTTCGGAGATGGCCTTGTTCTTCTCCGTTTCGCTGATCATGTGCAGGGCGGCCATCCGCTCCAGCACAACCTGCTGACGCTGCCTGGCCTTCTCCCAATGCTTGAGCGGGGAGTACGCTTCCGGCGACTTGGGCAGCGACGCCAAGAGGGCGGCCTCTCCCACGGTGAGCGTTCGGATTCCCTTTTCGCCGCCTTTGCCAAAGTACAGGTCGGCCGCACTGCCGATCCCGTAACGGCCCTGGCCGAAGTAGATCACGTTGAGGTACATCTCCAGCAGGTCCCGCTTGCTGTAGCGCCGCTCCAACTCGGCGGCGACGGCGATCTCCTTCAGCTTGCGCAGGAGCGTCTTATCGTGGGACAAAAACAGATTGCGGGCGAGCTGCATCGTGATCGTGCTGCCCCCCTGCACATAGGCACCCGCCTGCAGGTCAACCCAGAGCGCCCGCGCCAGGGCCACCGGATCGACGCCGTCGTGCTGCATAAAGCGGTGGTCCTCGATGGCGACAAACGCCTTCCAGACGTAGTCGGGCATCTCGTCGATGCGGACGTAGCCGGCGGCGGTGCCGGCGTGCAGTTGATTCAACCGGTCGTCGTCGATCCAGACCCTCCCCACAAACGACAGCAGGAGCGGCCCCAGGTACGTCGCGCAGATGACGACCAGGGCCAGCGCGGCCACCCATTTTTTCCAAGCGGCCAGGAAACGGACGCGATCGCTTCGTTGTCGGCAGGAAAACGGTGGGGTGTCCGCGGTCGACAGGGAAAGCCGATTCATCATGGTCGCCCCCTTCTGCTTACTTCCCCTTCATTCTACGGGGGGCGGTCCCTGCTTCCCATCGATTCCGCTTACAGAAACCTTACAATTTCGTAATCTGCCGTTTGCCGGTTTGGCGTCCACTCCGGCATGGGCGTCGGAAATCGCCGATCCATGAACAAACGCAACAACGCAAAACAGGTCCGGCCATGCTGGCTTTCGGACCTGCTGCGGGTGGATGGATGTGCGGCCGCTGTCACGTGCGCATCTGGTTGCTTTCCCTCTGCCGAAGCTCGACGCGGCGGATTTTGCCGGACGTGGTCTTGGGCAGGTCCGCGACGAATTCGATCTTGCGCGGGTATTTATAGGGGGCGGTCAGTTTCTTGACATGTTCCTGCAGCTCGCTGACCAGCGCATCGGACGGCGCGGCTCCCTGTTTCAGCACGACGAACGCCTTGACAACGTGGCCCCGTTCGGGGTCCGGACTGGCGACAGCGGCGCATTCCGCCACCGCCGGATGCTTGACCAGGGCGTCCTCCACTTCAAACGGACCGATCGTGTATCCGCCGGAGATGATGATGTCGTCGGAGCGGCCTTCGAACCAGATGTAGCCGTCCTCGTCCATGCGTCCCTGGTCGCCGGTGACGTACCAATTGCCGCGAAACGCCCGGGCCGTGCGCTCCGGATCGTTCAGATAGCCCTTGAACAGGGCGATCATCCCGCGGTCGATGGCGATGTCCCCCACTTCGCCCTGGGGCAGCTCGTTCCCCTCTTCGTCGACGATGGCCACGCGGACGACGGGAGAGGGGCGGCCCATCGAGCCGGGCTTGGGATCCATGCCGGCAAACGTCCCGATCAGGAGCGTGTTTTCCGTCTGGCCGTATCCGTCGCGCACGGTGATGGAAAAGACCCGGCGGAAGGTGTCGATCACTTCCCGGTTGAGCGGTTCGCCGGCGGAGCATGCCGTGCGCAGCGCCTGCAGCTTGTATTGTTCCAGACCGGAGACTTTGGCCATCAGCCGATACTCGGTCGGCGTGGCACAGAGGACGGTAATGGGGTACTGCTGCATCAGCGCGAGATACGCGAGCGGGTCGAAGCGTCCCTTGTACACGAATGCGGTCGCGCCCATGCCCAGCGTGGAGACGAACGGGCTCCACACCCATTTGGCCCAGCCGGGTCCGGCGGTCGCCCATACGAGGTCCTCTTCACGCACATCCAGCCACAGCTTGCCGGCGACTTCCAGGTGGGCATACGGCCAGCCGTGCACGTGCATCACGCCCTTGGGACCGCCGGTGGTGCCCGACGTGTACGACAAAAAGGCCAGCTCGTCCGAACGCGTATCGGCGCAGACGAATTCATCGGATTGCTCGCCCAAAAGTTCAGTCAGGGCAATCCAGCCTTCGCGCGCCCCGCCGATGGTGAGAAAGGCTTGCAGCGACGGACATTGGCCGCGAATCCCGTCCACTTCCTCCACGATGCCGTCAAAGCCGATCACGGCCTTGGCCGGCGCGTGATTGACGCGGTATTCGATATCTCTGCCGCGCAGCATCTCGGAACCGGGGATGATCACCGCCCCCAGCTTGAGCAGCCCCAGGTACAGCCCGTACGCTTCCTTGCCTCGCGGGACGAGCACCAGGACCTTGTCCCCCCGGGAAATCCCGAGCGACTGCAATCCGTTGGCGATCCGGTTGGAAAAACGGCGCAGTTCGCCGTACGAGACGACGCTTTCCTGACCGTCACCGGTAACTTCCCACACGGCCGGCTTGTCCGGGTGGCGGTTGGCCCACTCGTCCACCTGAGCGGCAAAATTGTAACGCTCCGGCATTTGAAGCTGCATGAACATTCCCCCATTCCATCAGGTATATAGGGTATGTTCTCCGTTTTTTCAATTTTCCCTCTTTGGTAAATCATTCGACTTTTTTGTGGCCAACGATCTCCCTGGAAAGAGAAGAAAGCTCCCGCGCCGCCGCGCGAGAGCCAAGCCTGTCCACTCGTTATTCCGGGATGACGCGTTTGATCGTGACGACGCGTTTTTCCCAATTGGTGCCAAAGAACGTGGAGTACGTGACACCCGGCTTGCCGTAGGTGTGCAGGATTTTTCCGTCCCCCGCGTAAATTGCCACGTGCGTGATCCGGTTCGAACTGCTGCCGGAGCTGCGCATGAAGATGAGATCTCCTTTTTTCAGTTGGCTCTTGGACACGGTTTTGCCGACGGTCGACTGCTGGCGGGAATCGCGGGGCAGGGTAATGCCCGCTTCCTTGAACACGCGCTGGGTAAACGACGAACAGTCAAACGTCTGGGTCGTGTTTTTGCTGGAACCGAACTTGTACGGCGTCCCCAGGTACTTTTCGCCGATGCGGATGATCTGGTCCGCGATGCTGCTGACACTCTCGTTACTGCTCGACGCTGTCGGTGCGGCCGACGCCGTCTCGACATAACGGCGGGCCCCCAGAAACTTGCCGTCGTAATCGGAGAGAGGTTTGAGAACGACCTGATCCTCGCGTTGGGACGAATAGACGAACTGGCCGTCTCCGACGTAAATGCCCATGAACGTCGGCTGTCCGCTGCCGCTGGACGAGAAGAAGAGCAGGTCGCCCGCCTGCAGTTCATCCCTGCCCACTGCGGTTCCGCCGCGATACAGGTCCGCCATCGTATTGGCGATGCGAATACCCGCCTGTCCGTACACATAGGTCGCCAACTGCGCGGAACCAAACGAATCCGGTCCTTCCGCTCTGTATTGGTAATCTTTTCCGATCAGTGATTTGGCAGTCTGCGCAATCGTTTCAGACGTGGCGGAATCTTGCGAATACGCTGCCGCTTGTCCGACCTGACCACCCAGCAACAGGGACGTACTCAGCAAGACGCCGATCGTCGACTTCATCATCCAATCTCGTTTCGCCATCCTCTTTTCCTCCTTGTCATGATGTGATCCCGGTCAAGGGGTACATGGACAGGGTAACGCAGGAGGAAACAGGCAGATAAGCCCTTAAAATTTTCCAATGCGGAATTCGGGACCATGGAACCGGCTGCACATCGCTTGAAATGACAGCGCCGCACACCGCTTTTCATGTTGGACAACCAAATTTGGGCAGGGCCCTTTCGCACCAGCAAAACAGCCATCTTTTGCCACAGACAGGCAGAAAGATGGCTGCATGGTTGTCACAATGTCACAATATTACACCAGCTTGGCCGTAAAGCTCCCCCATGTTTCGCCGCCCCACAGCAGCGCGAAGCGGTCGCCGTCCGCTACCGGACCGACACCGGCCGGCGTCCCCGTGTAAATCACGTCTCCTTCGCCCACGCCAAAATGCTCGTGCGTGTAGCGAATGATCGTCATCAGGTCAAAGATGACGTCGCGGATGTTTCCCCGCTGGACTTCTTCCCCGTTTTTTTGCAGCGAAAAATCGGTGGCGTGACAAGCCGCCAGCCCCGGAAACGGCCGAAACGCCGTCAAGACGGCGGAATTGCGGAATCCTTTGGCCAACAGCCAGGGATGTCCCTTCTTTTTCAGTTCACTCTGCACATCCCGAAGTGTGAAGTCAATCCCCAGGGCGATCCGATCCACCATCTCCTCCAGCGTCAGGCCCGGTTCGTACGGACGGGCGATGCGGATCACCAGTTCGGCCTCGTAGTGCAGCTCTCCGCGGCTGCCCGGAAGCTCCAGCTCCTGCCCGTTTGCGGCAGCGAGCGCATGCGTCGGCTTGCCGAACAGCATCGGAAACTCCGGCACGTCATTGCCCAGTTCGGCCGCATGCAGACGGTAGTTGCGCCCTACGCAATAAATGTTGCGGATCTGTTCCATGTCCTCTTCGCTCCTTTTTGTCTTTTGGTGCTGGCTTCTCCTCCTTACTATATCACGCCAATTTTTGGTCGGACAGCTACTGCGGTTCCCCGCTTCCCCATCCGGCTCCGTACCAGAGCCGGGCATTGCCCTCAGCCTCCAGGCCGCAGACCGTGTCGCACAGCGAATCCAGCACGCATTCCAGATCGCGCCCCCCGCCGGCCGGCCAGTAAAACCGGTAAGAGAGCATTCCCGCCGCTGCGTCCAGTTCGTGAGCCGTCACCTGCAGATCCCGTCGGCCGGCGACGACGCTCTGCCGTGCCCGAAGCGTGTCGGGGAGGGGAAAAAAGCCGTCCCACGCCTGCGGATCGTATTGCGAGGTGACTTCCACCACCAGGCGGGCGGGGTCGCGGTCGCGCTGAAACACGACGCGATCCTCCCGGTAGAAACCGCGCCCGGAAGGCAGGCGGTCCTCCATGACGAAGCGGATGTCCGCCGGCAGATCGGCAGGTTCCAACGCCGCGACCAGCCTCCCCGGGAGCAGAAAAAAGCCGTCCGGATGCCGGACCAGCTCCTCTCCCATCACATAAATGCTGACATGTTCCCGTTCTTGCCGCACTTCTACAAACATGACGGCACCTCCTCGTCATACAGTATGGTCAGAGGCGCTCGCCCCAAAACAAAAAACGGGAGGCGGCCGTCTGATCGACTGCGCTCCCGTTCTGGTATCGTTTATTCGTTTTCGAGGAAAACAGTTTGCCTCCATTTCCCGCTGGCACAGCCGGCTGCTTGGGACAGGCTGCAGCGCTTTGCTGGATCGTTACCGGTGTGCCGACGTGCCGGCCGCCTGACGGAACGCTTTGAGGAAGTTTTCCGCCGGATGGGCGCCAGACAGCGCCAGTTTGCCGTCGATGATGAAAAACGGCACGCCGGTGATGTTCAACTCGCGAGCGTACGCCAGGTCTTCGGCAATCTCCTCCCGTTTGGCGTCGGACGCGAGCTGGCTGCGGACCCATTCGGGATCCATCCCCTGCTCGGCGGCGATTGCGGCAAGCACGTCCAGGCTGCCGATGTCTTTTCCTTCCTCAAAGTACGCCCGGAAAACCGCGTCCACCAGGTCGGTCGCCCGTTCAGGCGACGCCAGCTTGATCAGCGTATGGGACGCATGGGTATTGGGCCACATCTCCACCCGGTCAAAACGAAACGGAACGCCTGCCGCCTCACCTGCGTTGGCGGCGTGCTGCACCATGCGCTGCACGACGTCGCGTCCGCCTTTCATCGCTGCCATCGTCTCCCAAAACGGCAGGCCCGCTTTGGGCGTATCCGGATTGAGCTGGTACGCGCGGTAACGGATCGTCACCGGCTCGCCGTCCCACTGCCGAATCGCGTCAAACAGATGTTTTTTTCCGATGCGGCACCACGGGCAGATCGTGTCCTGAAAGATTTCGATCATCATGATGAAAAACTCCCTTCTGTCCACCTGAGGTTATTGTACACGATCCACAACCTTTTTGTAAGCCGGTGATTTTTCGTAAGTGGATATGTGATGTTAGCTGCTGCCGCGATCCAAGGCAGCCGCTTTCCGGCGGTGGATCAGCACCGCATAGCAGAGGAGCGCCCCGATCTCGGCCGCCGCAATCACGATGCCCATCGGCGCGGCCGTGCCGCTTCCCCCGAGGCCGACCATCGGAGCCGCGATGCCGCCGGCGATAAACGAGAGCAGTCCCAACAGCGCCGAGGCGCTCCCTGCCGATCCCCCTTGACGCTGCATCGCCAGCGAAAAGCAGGTCGTGGAGACGATCCCGACACTGGAGACGACGAGAAACAAGGGCGGCAGGACGGCCGGCAGCCCCGCTCCCACGATGAACACGACGAGTAAGGAAAGGCCGCCCAGCGAAGCGAGGCCCAGCCCGGTGACCAGCAGCCTGGATTCGCTTACCCGACCGGCCAATCTCCCGGTGACCTGACCGGCGATGATGATGCCCAACCCGTTCATGGCAAAAACGAGGCTGAACATCTGCGGGGTAACGCCGTAGATGTTTTGCAGCACAAAGGGAGAGCCGGCAATATAGGCAAACATGGCGGCGGTCACAAGTCCCTGCGTCAGCGCGTACCCCATAAAGCCGCGGTCTCTGACGAGGCTTCCAAACGTGAGCAGGGTGTTCTTCACCCCGCCTTTGGAGCGGCGTTCGGCCGGCAGCGTCTCAGGCAGGCCGAAACGAACGACCAGCACCATCACCACGCCGATGAGACCGAGGACCGCGAACACCCCGTGCCAGGAGGTCACGCGCAGCAGTTGGCCGCCGGCAATCGGGGCCAGAATCGGCGCGGCCCCGTTGACCAGCATCAACAGCGAAAAAAACCTGGTCAGTTCCGTACCCGCGTAAAGGTCCCGGGCGACCGCGCGGGAAATCACGATCCCGGCCGCTCCCGCCGCTCCCTGGAGAAAGCGCAGCAGGATCAACGCCCAGATGGAGGGAGCAGCCGCACAAAAAAATGAGGCGGCGGCATAGACGACCAGTCCCGCCATCAGCGGCAGGCGGCGGCCGCGTACATCGCTCAGCGGACCGGCCACCACCTGTCCCAGCGACAGCCCGAGCAGGCAGGCCGTCAGGCTTAGCTGTGCCACCGAGGTACTGGTGTGCAAATCGTCGGCCAGCATCGGCAGACCGGGCAGGTACATGTCCAGAGAAAGCGGTCCAAACGCGGACAGCGCCCCAAGGACGATCACCATCCATATCCTGCGTGTTCGCGAAGCTGCGGGCGAAGCGGCTTCCACGGCGTCTCGCAGATCGTTCATGAAGACATTCAAACCTTTCCTGGCGGGATTTGGCCCGGCAGCATCAGTACGCGCATGCCGATGTCGTGCGGCATCCATACTCGCTGCGAAAGCCAGCCTGTCTGATTTTTTTTGCCGGCTAATTATTTGCCGATTTCGTTGCGGAAGGCTTCCAAATCGTCGAGCATCTGCTTCAGCAAGCGGCGGAACAACAGCTTTTCCTCCAGGCTGAAGTGCTCCAGGCACCTGTTCTCGATCGTGCGCAGCGCTTCCTTTACCGCGTCGGCTGCGCGCCTCCCCTTCTCGGTAAGGTAGACTCTCGCCACGCGCTGATCGTGAGGGTCCGGCCTGCGTTCGACAAGCCCCGCCTTTTGCATCCGGTTGATCATCACGGTGAGCGTGGCCGGTTTTACGTGGATGCGGCGGGCCAGTTCCTTCTGCATTTGTCCGTCCGTCTCAGCAAGCCGCAGCAGGAGAGGGGGTTGGCCCGGGAACACGTCATAATCCTGCAGCAGCAAATCGACGTTGTGCCGGTAGAGTTTGACCACGTGTCCCATCAGATGCGTCAACGCGTCGGCGTAGTGAAAATCCACGCTGCTTTCCTCTCCTTTAGTTAGTCGACTAATGATAAGTAAACAAAATGTACGTCATTCGCCAGCGGGTGTCAATACACGGGAACCATCCGACCGGCAGCTCTTCTTTGTCACCATGGCATGACCCGACCGTTCACACAGCATCCGCGGCTGTTTGGACCGCCCGGAACGCATCAAAAAAGCCCAAGCGAAATGCGCTTGGGCTTTGCCGTATCTCGTATCCGTTGTGAAGCGTACGCAGGGTTTTCCGCCCGCACTCTTCATCTTGGCAAGGCGATGCTCAAACCGTACGGCGGTACTTGATCTGGTGCCATTCGCCGCCTTGTACGGGATGGGTTTGGTGCGGTCGAGAGGACTTGAACCTCCACGGTGTTGCCACCACTAGAACCTGAATCTAGCGCGTCTGCCAATTCCGCCACGACCGCATGGTACGATGTGTAATGCCGGTATTCACAATTTCAATCGAGTAATTTGTCCCGGGGGAAGCGTCCCGTGCAACGGCCTGGTCACGCATGCGGGAAAAAGGTTGGTGCGGTCAAGAGGACTTGAACCTCCACGGTGTTGCCACCACTAGAACCTGAATCTAGCGCGTCTGCCAATTCCGCCATGACCGCATGTACATGGTGTGGTGCCGGCGATAGGAATCGAACCCACAACCCCCTGATTACAAGTCAGGTGCTCTACCAATTGAGCTACACCGGCGTCGCCGTACGTGAACGTATTATTGGAAAAGATGGCGGAGCTGACGGGACTCGAACCCGCGACCTCCGGTGTGACAGACCGGCGTGAACTCCAGCTTCACCACAGCTCCGTGTGCTCTGCCATCTGCTGTTTCTCATCGTGCAGCGACTCTTGTAATATAGCACGGTCGAAAGGATAAACGCAAGCACTTTTTTTGCCGATCTTTGAAAAATTTTTTCATAGATTTACCAGGCAAATTCCGCTACAATTTACCATAGAGACTCGCGGAAAATGCTGAATGATGGAGACGAACGACGATGAAACCAACTGCACGATTTTTCACCATCCTCTCCTTCCTGGCCCTGACGCCGGCAGCGGCGATCCCGGCAGCCGCGCAGGAGTCTCCCTCCGTCTATGTCGTGGCGGCCGGAGACACCTTGAGCAAAATCGCGCGGGAACACCGGACGACCGTGCAGGCGCTGATGAAGACGAACAGCTTGACGTCCGACCGCCTGGCGATCGGGCAGAAGCTGAACCTGCCGATTCCCGAAACGGCCCGCGCCGAAACGCCAGCCCCACAGCCGTCTGACGTTCCGCCGGCCTCCGGCAGCGATGCCAGCGTCCGTCCGCCGGACATTGCGGGCAGCCGGAGCATGACGGTTGCGGCGGATGTGCTGAACGTGCGTCAAACGCCTTCCCTCGACGGCGCGATTGTGGGAAAACTGCCCTTCGGAGCCGTCGTACAGATCCTGGAGCCTGGCGCTGAATGGAGCAAAATCGCCTACGGGTCGACGGAAGCCTATGTCTTCTCCTCGTTTCTGAGCGACACCGCCGCCCCGGCTCCTTCGGCTTCGCTCCCCGTTTTTTCCACTGATACCCGCGGCGCGGAACGTCTGCAGGCGATTGTCCAGCCGCTGCTGAAGACCCCTTACGTGTTTGGGGGAACGACGCCGGACGGATTTGACTGCAGCGGCTTTACCGCCTACGTCTTTCACCAGCTTGGCGTCACGCTGCCGCGCACGTCGGAAGAACAGTTTGCCGGTGGACAAGCCGTTCCCCTGGAACAGGCCATGCCGGGCGATTTGCTCTTCTACGACTCGCTGAACAAAGGGCGCGTCTCCCACGTCGCTCTCTACATGGGCAACGGCCTCATCGTCCACGCCAACGGAAACGAAGTCCGTTACGAAAAAGTGGAAAACATGCACAAGCTCTACCCCTTTTACGGAGTGAAGCGCTACCTGACCGAATGGGTCGAGTAGCGCGAACAAGACAAACGGCAAGGCTTGCACAAGCCCTGCCGTTTTTTTATTTGTCACAAAACCCCGGCGGCCGGTGTGGGTCGAACGGGCCGAGTCCTTGTCCGGCCTGCCGTCCGCGCAAAAAACAGGAGCAAAAATAAGACTTTTCGCTTTGTTTTTTTCCGTCCCACCTGTGGTACAACTATGCTGAGTAATTCCATTCAGGAGGAAGCCGTTATGAAACTGTTTCGTCCCTCGTCGCGCGGCATGTGGATCGCTGCCGTCAGTACGATCCTCATCCTGCCGTTCGTTTTTCCCGTGCTGTCCCATGCTCCCGCACCGGCTGAGATCCAAACGGACGATCGCCGCCTGATCAAGGCGACGTGGCTGTGGGACGCGCGCCGGATCGCGACCGAACCGGACGAGATCCTCTCGTTTTTGCAGAAAAACGGTGTGAATCTGCTCTACCTGCAGGTAAAGCCGTCCGACGTCTCCGTCGACCACTACCGGCACTTCATTCGAAAGGCGCGGTCGCTCGGCATCGACGTGCACGCCCTGAACGGCCAACCCGAGTGGGCGTTTCTGCATCGCTATGACGAACTGCAGTCGTTTGTCGATTGGGTGCGGGGATACAACGATGCCGTGCTGAGAAGCGAAAGCTTCACCGGCATCCACCTCGACATCGAGCCTTACCTGCTTCCGCAGTGGAAAACCGACCGCGACCGGGTGATCCGCGAATGGAAGGAAAATACCGAGCGCATCGTCGCGCAGATCAAGGAGCGCAGCGATCTGGTCGCGGGGGCCGATCTGCCCTTCTGGCTGGATGACGTTCCCGCGGTTCCCGGCGAGACTCCCTCCGGGCAGCTCAGCTCGTGGATGATCCGGCAGTTTGATCACGTCACACTGATGGCCTACCGCAACAAGGCGGTGGAAGACGACGGCATCCTGGCGCATGTCCGAAGTGAACTGAAAACCGCCGCCGCCTGGAACAAGACCGTGCTGGTCGGCGTCAGCATCAACGCCACGGACGAAGGCGACAAGGTAAGTTTCGCGGAAAAAGGAAAGGCCGAGATGCAGCGCCAGTTGTCCATAACTGACGCGCATCTGCGGCCGTTTGCCTCGTATGGGGGCCATGCCATCCACGATTACGCCTCGTGGAAAGCGGCGAAGGACTAGATCGCCATGGACGGCTCCTTCGCCTCCACGGGCGCAATGGACGTGCCCAGTTTGTATAAATGCGGAGCATGAATGCCGTCAAAAGCGTTGCGCGTATCCAGAATGGCGACACCCAGGTCGGCCAGTTCGCGGTAATTAAACGCGCTGTGGTTGGTGATCAGCACCATGATGTCGTACTTTTTCCACTCACGGATGTCGTACTCGACGCTCTTCACTTCACGCCCGTGTTTGTCCTTGAACGTGTGGGCGTGCGGATCGTAGTAGTCGACCAGCGCCCCTGCGTCCTTGAACAGTTCGTACACCTGCAATCCCGGAGATTCGCGCAGGTCGTCGATGTCCGGTTTGTACGCCATTCCCAGCAGCAGGACGCGCGAGTTGCGCAGCGATTTGGCGTATCGGTTGAGAATGATCGACGCCTTGTAGACGACGTAATCCGGCATGCCGTTGTTGATCGATTGGGCCAGGTCGATAAACTTGCTGAAGAAGCGGTACCCTTTCGCCTTCCACGACAGGTACATCGGGTCCAGCGGAATGCAATGGCCGCCGATGCCCGGGCCGGGATAGAACGGCATGAATCCGAACGGTTTGGTCGAGGACGCCTTGATGACCTCCCACACGTCGATGCCCATCCGTTCGCACATCAGCGCCATCTCGTTGATGAAGGCGATGTTCACGCTGCGGAAGGTGTTTTCCAGCAGCTTCGACATTTCCGCCACTTTCGTCGACGAAACGGGAACGATGTGTTCGATGAAGTTGCTGTACAACTGGACACCCAGCGCCAGGCATTTCTCGGTCGTACCACCGATGACCTTCGGCGTATTGGTGGTTTGGAAACGGCTGTTGCCGGGATCCACCCGCTCCGGCGAGAAGCACAGGAAAAAGTCGGTTCCCACACGGTAGCCCATTTTTTCCAGCTCCCACTGAATCAGCTCTTCGGTGGTGCCGGGATAGGTGGTGCTTTCCAGGGTGATCAGCGGTCCGTTCTGGACGTAGTGTTTGATCTGGTCAACGACCCGGGAAATGTAGGACGTGTCCGGGTCCTGATTCTCACTCAGCGGCGTCGGCACGCAAATGCTGATCGCGTCCAACTCCTTCAATACGCGGTAATCGGCGGTGGCGATCAATCGGCCTTCCTCCACCAACGGGCGGACTGACTCGGCAGGTACGTCGCGAATGTACGACTCTCCCCGCTGCAGCGTCTCGATTTTTTTCAGATCCAGATCGATGCCAAACACGGTGAACCCGTGTCTCGCGATCTCGACGGCAAGCGGTAGGCCGACATAGCCCAATCCGATGACACCGACTTTTGCTGTTTTGTTTTCAATTTTTTGCTGCAATGCCGTAAATCTGTCCACTTGGCATCCCTCCGGTTTTTTTGTATGTCTAGGAGACCAGCAAACGCTTGATGCGCCAGTCCAGCTCAATGGGGGAAAACGGTTTGGTGATATAGTCGGCAACGCCTTTTTGGAAGCATTTGGTCATGTCATCCTCCAGACGTTTGTCCGTCAGCACCACGATTTTGCATCGCGCGTCAGGTTCCTGCTGCTCGCGAAGCCAATCGATCACCTGGTACCCGTTCATCACCGGCAGCGTCAGTTCCGTGATCACGAGGTCGGGACGCAGCTGCAGGTACTTTTCCATCCCCTCTGCGCCGTCCTTCGCGGTATGCACGTCGTACCCGCTGCGAGCGAACCGAACCGCCAGGAGCTGCCTGACGACGGGGTCGCTCTCGATCAACAGCAGGCGGTGAGGCCGCACGGACGGCTGGCACACGACAAACTGCAAGCCGTCAGCGGCGCCGGCCTCACGGTCCAGCCGCCGGATCACTTCCTGATACAACGCCTCGAACGATTCGCCGCTTTCGGGAAAGCTGGCGATGCAGACGTGCCCCTGCAGCCGGTGGCGATCGCGCAGCCTCTCCTTGACCTGCAGCGCCAGATAGTGCGTATCGGCCAGCGATGTGCCATCCAGCAAGAGGAACAGCACCTTCGACTGCTCGTCGTAAAACACCTGGACGGCCCGCTGGGGATCGCGCTCCTGGATCAACTGCTGCAGCCCGGCCCATTCCGGGTCGCCGTCTGGTTCGCATCGGGCGGCAATCAGACCGCACGCCAGGTTGCTGGCCTCGTAGTACCGCAGAAAATACGACAGCTTTTCGGCAAACCGGGACTCTGCCACACGTTGGTTACCGCTTGTAGGCATCTTCTCCACTCCTTTGCAGATGCGTCACGATTGTCGCGTCTCTACTTTCCAGCTCTGCCGCGTCATGACACCCCACGTGTTGTTCTTGCGGAAAAACTCAATGTGACCGAGGAGGCGCCAAATCGCTCCCAATTGGTAGTACCCGAAAAACATCAGGAACCCGTACCCCAACAGTTTGGCGAGGTCGCTCATTTTCGGATAGCGGCGGAACGCCCGCTCTTCCAGCAAAATCGCACTGACGGTGAGCATGTAACCGAACAAGAGGTTGATCGCCATAAAGACCAGCACGATGTGGGCATGGGTCATGTCCATCCAACTGTATCCCAGCAGGGCGAGCAGCCCAGTCAGCTTGAAATAGGGATTCAGCGTTTCAAACAGCACGTTGTACGGCATGGTCAACAGGCCCATCACCTTGTACTTAGGGTTGAACAGCATGTGCCGGTATTCCAGCATGTTTTTCAGGTTGCCCCGGCCCCAGCGCTTCCGCTGGCTGCTCAAGATGCGGAACGTGTCCGGCGCCTGCGTCCAGCAGACGGCATCGGGACAAAAGGCAACACGGTACTTTTGCTTGTTCTCCAGCATGTACTTGTGCAGCTTGATGATGATGTTCATATCCTCGCCGGGGTACCCTTCGCGGTAGCCGCCCACTTTGATCACGCAGTCTTTGCGGAAGAGGCCGAACGCCCCCGACACGATGATCAGCCCGTTGATCGAGCTCCATCCAATCCGGCCGCCGAGAAAGGCCTTCATGTATTCGATGGTCTGAAACATCGGCAGCAGTTTGTCGGGCAGTTTCACTTCCTTGACGATGCCGTCCTCGATCAGGCAGCCGTTGGCGATGCGCACGTTGCCGCCGATGGCGACGGTCTCTTCCGGATTTTCCATGTACACCTGCGCCATCCGGATGAGCGCGTCTTTTTCCAGCAAGGAATCGGCATCAATCGACGCGATCAGCGGATAGTGGGACAAGTTGATGCCTGCGTTGAGCGAGTCCGCCTTGCCGCCGTTTTCCTTGTCGATGACATAGAGCTGCGGGTACTGCGGGTTGTGATAAATCCCGTTGACGGGCGACGAATGCACCACGTTGCGGATCCGGGCGTGCGGCTGCCGGATTAATCCGAACTCGCGGATCAGCACCTGCAGCGTCTCGTCCTTGGACCCGTCGTTGATCACGATCACTTCGTACTGCGGATAATGCAGAGCCAGCAGGGAACGAACGTTCTCGATAATTGTCAGCTCCTCGTTGTACGCCGGCACCAGGATGGAGACGGGCGGCACCCGCTCCGATCCGGCAAGTGACTGGTAGCGGGTAAACCGGGATCGCTTCATGATCGACGAGATGTTCAGATGCGAGAAGATGGTAATCAGCAGGTAAATCGAGTTGACCACCAAGACGTAGTACATGGCAAACAACCCGTAACCCAGCAACAGATCGCGCATAATTCCTCCTTTCCCTCCGAAGAAAACCTCAATCGTAGACCTTCCGATGAAGCTGTCCTTCTGTCACGGAAGTTGTTCGTGCTGCAATCTCCCTTCTCGGGGAAGTACTCCACGCCTATCCCGTCATATGGCCCGCCCGCTGCGTGTTGAAATAAGAGTGGTACATGGCATGCTTGGTTTTGGCTCCCGCGGCACCAGCCTGACCGCTGCCGGTGCTCTCGTCGCGGAGCGCGTCCTGGATATTTTGCATGGCCAGGTCGGCGATTTCTTTTTGCTTCGCCTGCGAGGCGATCTCGCACAGGGCACGGAATCCGTCGTCGCCCAGTTTGGCCAGGCTGCGGGCGGCATTGTACCGCACCCACCAGTTCTCGTCGTCAATGGACCGGCTGAGCAGCGGCACATAGCTGTCGTCCGCCCATCTGCCGATCGACTTGGCCGTGAGCGATCTGATCTCCCAATCCGGGTGCTTGATGAGCGATTCCACCTGCTGCGGCGTCACCCAATCCCCCGTCCGGAGCAGAAGCTTGGCCGCGTTGATGCGGACCTCTTTCTCGTCCGCTCCGATCAGCTTCCACAAGCTGCCGATCAGCTCCCGGTCAGCCGTGGACGGCATCCCGGCCATCGCAACCAGCACCAGCCGCCAATCGGAATGCTCGATCCACTCCCGCATCAGCGGCGCGGGATCGACGGCCGACTCGCACAGGATCTCGGCCAAAAGCCGGGGCGATTCCGGAGAAAGGGCGACCATGTGCGCGACCATTTCGCGCAGGTCCGCCGTATCCCGGGCGCAGCGGGCGATCGCTCGGGCGATGATAAAGCGCCCCGGTTCGTCCCGCTCCGTTTTCAGGACCGACAACAGCGCGGGAGCGGCCTGGCTGCAGCCCATCGCCCCCAGTTTGTAGGCGGCGTCCAAGCGGTTTACGCCAAACGAACGGGTGAGACGGGCCAGTTCTTTTTCCGGCAGCCCCAGCCGCTCAAACAGCTCGGCCAGACGCTCGCGATGCTTTCCTTTGACGCGCTCGGCCAGCTCGATCAACTGCTCTTCCAGCACGGCCAGGTCCCACTTGCCGAGCGGACCGACCGGGAGTTTCAACTCCTCGTCCGCATCGAGATGGGCGATGACGTACGCAACATAGTCCTGCTGCTTTTTTCGTGCTTCGTCTTTCATGCGGGCCATTCGCAGGTTTCGCCACTTGATCACGAGCAGGAGGACCACCCCGCTGACAATCAGTGCGGATGCGACGCAGATAAACCCGTATGCGATCTGCAGATGTTGAAACATGCTTCTCGCACTCCTCTCCTCTCCTCTGACTTGACCACTAGCGGTAGGCCGGAATGGTCTGCAGCGCTTTCTGGTAGATCGAATAGCTCTCCTTTTTTCGTTCCGAAAACTGCGGCTGCTCCCAATCCCGCCAGGTATACCGCTCCCATGTCGAGAGCGGCACAACGGTGTCGCCCACTCCGCGGAGCCGTCCGGACGCTTTTTCCCCCCGCAGGCCAATGATGCGAATCCCTTCGGTTGCGACGGCGGTAAACGACTTGGTTTTGCCGTCTCCATAGCTCAGGACGTGTTTCGTGCTCGGATCGGTAAATCCCAGCAGCATCCAGGGAATGCGCACTTCCAACCACTCACCGTTGACCTGCCAGTGTGCCTGCGAGCTGTAGCCTTCTTTTCCAACAGCGGTCGTCCCCCGACGCAGCTTTCCTACCACCACCTCCTCAAACGGATGGACCTGCTTCGTATCCGGGGGCGACATCTCCAGGCTGACCGCCAGCTTCACCGGCGTAAACAGGCCGGAATTGTCTCGGCGCTCCTCCTCCGGGACGTTGATCATCCCGAACCGCTCCCCGTACAGTCGGCGGTGAAAATCGTACTGGGCCGCCAGTTTGACCTGGCTTTCCTGCTCGGTTCCCAACACCGCGAGCGCCTCCAGGCCTTCGTCCAGCGACAGTCCGGGAAGTTCGCCGGACTGCCGGTTGCCGCCCGGAATGGTGTCAAAGCCGATGTACACCGTTTCCTTCTCCGGCTGGAACGCACCGTCCAACCGGGCCAGCAGGTAGACGTACGCTTCGTCATGCGTCATCCAGATGTCGCGGAATCCGGGCATGTGTGCCGGGATCCTGCGCTTTTCCTCCGCCGGCAGCCTGTCCCAATCGTCCGCCTTCCCGTCTATGACCAGGTCATCCTCCTTGCCGGCGTCCATCGCCAACAGTCCGAAGAACGATTCGTTGGTCAGTTCGTTTTTCCAGTAGGCGCGCCGGTCTTCCGGGATCTCGAACCGCATGGTGTTCCACGTCCGTTTGAACCATTCGTCCTGCCAGGCGAACAGAATGGCGCCCGAATACCCCTCGGCGTATATCTCCTGAAGCAGTTCCGCATTGATGCGTCCTTGCTCGCGCTCGTCGTGTCCGCCCTGGTCGCGCCCCAAGGGGCCGAGGTGCGCGACTCCCAAGGAAGAGGGAACGCCAAATTCGGTAACCATGACAGGCATCCCCCTGTGGTGAGATTTCAACTGCCTGAGGTAGGCTTTGTACGGATCGACCTCGCCGCGCTCGTTTTTCACCGTCCTCAACGCCGGATCAAAGCGGAAAAAGTCGGGATAATACGGATAGACGTGATAGGCGGCGAAGAAGCCCGCCTCCCAGTTGACGGTCCGGATATGCGTCGGATCGACACTGACCATGTCCTCGTGAATGATCGGCTCGCCCGGATGGGAGAGCGGATCGGTGGTGACCCAGTTGGTAAACGTCACCGGATGCTGCCAGCCCCGTTTGGCCTCCAACTGCGCCGTATAATCCAGCATCTCCGCCAGCCAGCTTTCAAACGGCGTGGCTGCGGGAGCGGCCTGAAAGTGACGCCCGTGATACATCGGTTCCTGTTTGCGCAC
Organism: Brevibacillus thermoruber 423; assembly: GCF_000454065.1. Taxonomy (GTDB): domain Bacteria; phylum Bacillota; class Bacilli; order Brevibacillales; family Brevibacillaceae; genus Brevibacillus; species Brevibacillus thermoruber. Next base: position 534,431 of record NZ_KE695651.1, on the reverse strand, counting down.
CCGGTTTGTCTGGCTCACCATTTCCGGGTCCCACTCGGTGCCGACATGCCAGCCCAACAGGTACGGACCGGCATTGGCCGTGTATGTACCGCTTGCTTTGCCCTGCCGCTCGGGAATCTCGATGTCCCCGTACACCGCTCCGACGGCGTATTCGATCTCCTGGCGAAACTCGGTCTTGATCTCCGGCAAAAACGCGTCCTTCTTTTCGATCAGCGCTTCTTCCGGCGACCAGATTCCCTGAATCAGGTAGAGCGGATCATCGGCGTGCTTCCGGTTGAACTCCACCAGTGCCTCGTAGAAGACCGGCTGATGGATGGTGTAGATCCGCACGGCTCTGACACCCAATTCGTGCATCATGCCGAACCAGCGTTCGTAGTCTTCCTTTTGGATCGGCAGCTCGCCAGGATAGTGCCCCGGCAGGGAAGCCCCCAAGTTGATCCCTTTGACGAAGTAGGGTTTCCACGCGCTGTCTTTGTACATCTGAAGCTGCTCGCCGTGCGTGCGGAATTTCAAATGGTGCCCCTCCGCCGTTTGCCCCGTCTCAACCTGGGCAGACGTGGGAAACATCCACATGGCATAGCCGATCGCGACGCCGGCGAATCCCGCGAGGAGCAGCCACCTGATTCGTTTGCGAATCCCTGCCTTCTCCATCTCGACACTCCCCGATCACGTTTTACTCGGATTGACACGCCTGTCGGTCATTATACGGCAGGAAATTCCACACGGGCCATAGTCGCAGTTTCCTGCTTCACGAACACCTGTTTTGTAAAGAAAATGTAATACAATTCCAATTTCGTGCCCTTATTCCCAGAGAATTCATCAGCCAGTCCTGCAACCTTTTGGGAGACATATGGACAAAAGAAATGGGATGGCAGGATGTGTAAACCATGACGTAGGTCCAAGTTACTTGAAAAAATTGGTATGTTGCTCCCAAAAAAACAGCCTTCCACTTTGCATGGAAGGCTGTTTTTTTACATTTTCTTTACAGCAAGGCTGGGTCTACTGTTGGGTGGTGTGCTGCTGACCAATCTCGATTTTGCCCAAGGCCTGTTTCATTTTATCCAACTGCATCTGGTAATCCCGCACCACCTCGGTCAAGACGCTGACCGACTCCTTGAAGTCGGGTTCGTTGGTAATCCTGTCGATGGCTCTATGTAAATGGAGCATCTTGTTTTCCGTTTCCCGCAGCAGATCGAGCAACTGCAATCCGTTCACCACAATATCACCTCATCCGTTTTTTCATATCGTCTCCACCCGACCGGCTGGCTATACGCACGCGAAAAAGCCCGACGGTTTTCGTCGGGCTCTTGGGCACATCGGTTAGCTGCGGGACGCGGCCAGGGAGACGAACGTTTCGACATCTTCCGCGATCAAGGCAAGCGAGCCGCGCCAGAAGTCGGCGGACCGGACGTCCACGTCCATGATGGCGGCGACGTCGGCAATGTTCATCTTGCCGGTGACCGCAAGCAGTTGATCGTATTGTTCGACAAACGAGGCGCCGCGCTTCAGGTACTCGGCGTACAGCCCCTTGGCAAACAGGAGGCCAAAGGCGTACGGGAAGTTGTAGAAATTGTAATCGGCGTAGTAGTAGTGCGGCTTGCACACCCACATGTACGGGTGCAGGAATTCGTGGTCCAGCCCGTCGCCGTACGCCTCTTTTTGCGCCTGCAGCATGATCGCCTTCAACTCGCTGACGGGAAGCGAACCGTTTTCGCGGCGCTTGAACAGCTCTGACTCAAACAGGTAGCGGCTGTAGATGTCGACGATTACCTGTCCCGCGCCGGAGATGTCATTTTCCAAAATGGCAAACGCCTCTTCCTCCGTCGCCTGCTGAAGCGCCGCTTTGGCGATGATTGTCTCGCAGAAGATGGAGGCCGTCTCCGCGATCGGCAGCGGGTAGTCGCTGTTCAAAAACGCTTCGTCCACCAGGCACTCGCCGTGATAGCCGTGTCCCAGTTCGTGGGCCAGCGTGCTCACGTCGTTGTACGAGCCGGTAAAGTTGGACATGATCCGGCTTTCTTTAACGACGTGCAGGTTGTAGCAGAACGCGCCGCCCCGTTTGCCTTCGCGCGGTTCGGCGTCAATCCAGCGGTTGTCAAACGCGCGCGCGGCATAGTTGGCCAGCTTTTCGCTGAAGCTGCCAAAGTGTTTGACGATAAAGTCCCGCGCCTCCTGATAGGTAAACCGCATGTCCGCTTCTCCCACGGGCGCGAACAGATCGTAGAACGGCAGCCCGTTCGCGTGGCCCAACAGCTTCGCTTTCGTCCGGTAGTACTTGTGAAAGACGGGCAGGCTTTCGCGCATCGCAGTCAGCATCGCGTCCAGCGTTTCCTTGTCCATGCGGGAGTCCTGCAGCGTTTTGTCGAGAGCCGATTGGTAGCCGCGCAGTTTGACGGTGGTGATCACCTCTCCCTTGATGCCGTTCAGGCAGGCTGCGGACGATTCCTCGATTTTCTTGTAGGCGGCCAGTTCCGCCTCATACGCCGTCCTGCGCACCTGCGGGTCTTTTTCGTAGGCCATGTTGCGCACGACCGTCAGCGGAAGCTGTTTCGCTTCGCCGTCCACGGTAATGTCCACCAGCAGCGTGGAGGTGAGCAGCTCCTGCAGCTTTGCCCAGGCGTTGGAGCCGGTGTTTTTCATCTTCGCCAGGATGATTTCTTCCTTTTCGCTCAGCATGTACTTCGCCTTTTCCGCCGTCTCGGTGAGGAAGAACCGGTGCGTTTCCAGCAGCGGAGACTGGCTGATCAGGCTGTCCAGGCCGGAAAGCGCTCCCAACCATTGTTGAAACAGGACGCCCGGCTCCACCAGTTCCACCGCCTGCTCCTGAATCCGTTCCACCAACTGCAGGGCGCGTTCGTTTTTCGCGTCAACGCTTGCGGTCAGCTCCGCGTAGCTGTACAGGCGGGACTGCGTTTGCAGCACGGACGTGAGTTTGGTTATGTACGTCTCCATTTTTTCAACCGCGTCATTCTGCCCGTGCAGGTGTTCTTTGCTCCACGCCTTCAGTTCCTTCATTTCGCTGCACAATTTGTCCCAATCTTTTTGCAGTTCCGGGGAATCGAAGGACGGGTACAACACGTCCAAATTCCAGCGCATGTCCATAAGCGCGTGCCTCCTTCTTCTTGATCAACCACTTCCTTATTGTAAAAAAAATCTTATGGAGTGAGCAAGTTTTTGCCAAAAGGAACCCCCTACCCTGATCCCGGGTAGGGGGCCGCGCTTACATGTTGATGTCTTCCTCGGGATGCTGCGCCAAGGTCTGCCGGTTGATCGCCAGCGTCAGCAGGGAGCAGAGGATCAGAAATCCGCTGAGAAAAAACAAGCCGGCTGTAACGCTGCCCGTCGCTTCCTTCAGATACCCGAGCGCATAGGGGCCGAGAAAACCGCCCAGGTTGCCGATGGAGTTGATCAGCGCGATGCCCACGGCCGCCGCCTCCTCGCTGAGAAACAGCGCGGGCAGCGCCCAGAACGGCCCAAAAAAGCTGTAAATCCCGGCCGTCACCACCCCCATCATGAGGACGGACAGGTACGGATCGTCGGTAAAGGCGCACACGATCAATCCGATCGCTCCCACCGCCGGCGGGATGGCCGCGTGCATCCGCCGTTCCCCCGTCCGGTCCGAGCGGCGGGCCCACACAATCATCGCCAATCCGCCGATCACATAGGGGATCATCGTGACCAGTCCCACCTGCGTATTGGTCAGCTTGCTGGAGAGCAGCTTGATGATCGTCGGCATCCAGAAACCGATTCCATACAGCCCCACGACCAATGTGAGGTAGATCAGGGCCAGGTGCCACACGCGCGGATTGGCCAGCACTTCTTTGGTCGTATACCGCTTGCGGGCCTGTTTGGCCTTCTGTTCGCGGGCCAGTTCCGCTTTGAGCCACTGCTTCTCTTCCGCGGTCAGCCAGTGCGCGTCATCGGGACGGTCCGTCAGGTAGAAATAGGTGACGACGCCGCAGATGACTGCCGGGATGCCCTCCAGGATGAACATCCAGCGCCATCCCGGCATGCCGAACCAGTTGATGTGGTCCATGATCCAGGTGGAGACCGGGGCCCCGACGATGTTGGAGGCGGCCAGCGCGGTCATGAACAAGGCAAACGCACGTGCCTGCTCCCGCGCCCGAAACCAGTAGGTAATGTAGAGGATGATCCCGGGGAAAAAGCCCGCCTCCGCCACGCCCAGAAGAAAGCGGAGAAGGTAGAGGTGCACGGCGTTCTGCGCCCATGCCGTGACGATCACGACCAGCCCCCAGCTCACGATGATGCGGGCGATCCAGATGCGGGCGCCGATCCGGTGCATCAGGATATTGCTGGGAATTTCAAACAGAAAGTACCCGATGAAAAAGATGCCGGACACGAGACCGAACACCTCGGCCGTCAATCCCAGCGCCTGGTTCATCTCCAGGGCGGCGTAGCCCAGGTTGACCCTGTCCAGAAACGCGACGATGTAGAGGAGAAAAATAAAGGGGATGATTCGCCGCATCACCTTGCGGACGGTTCGCTCGCCGACGGATGGCTGCACGGCTTGTTCCTGGTTCATTGGGATTCCTCCTTTCCTCTCTTCAGGCGTGAACCGGCTGCGTCAGATAGGTTAGCGCGGACAGGGCGAACAGTTGGGTCGCTTCCACGAGCTGTGTGATCTCCACGTACTCGTCGGCGTGGTGCGGGATGTGCCGGTCCCCTGCGCCGGTGGTCAGGATCGGGATGCCGGCCTTGTGCAGAAACGTCCCGTCGGTGGCGCCGGGCACTCCGTTGAAAACCGGTTCCTTTTTCGCCACTTCCCGGTATGCCGCCGCTGCCGCCTGCACCACATCCGCCTCCATCGGCGTCAGCGTCCAGGGACGTTCCTCGATCACGTCCAGCACGGCCTTGAACTGGTCGTCCTCGCGCGCCAACTGCTCCAGAATGGCGTTCATCTCCCGGCGCAGCGCGTCGTGATCCTGACCGGGCACCGTGCGGATGTCCAGCGTGGTCATGCACTGGTCGGGAACGACGTTGATCTGCGGTTCCCCATTGACAGGGGCCTGCAAAATCGTCGGCGTGATGCTGGGCCATCCGAGCATGGGATGCTGCCCCAGCCGGGCACACTCTCTCTGTTCCAGCTCCTCCAGCGCGAGTATCGCCCGGGCCATGCGGGTGTTGGGATTCACCCCGGTCAGCGGCATGGCGCCGTGGGCCATTTTGCCGTAGGTCCGCAGGATGGCCCGCATCGCTCCCTTCTGCGTGACGCAGAGCTGGTTTTCCTCCGGCTCGCAGATGATCGCGGCATCCACGCCCTCCGCCCACCCGCGGCGGATGAAATCCTTGATCCCGATCATCATGCCTTCTTCGTCGCAGGGGATGCAGAGCAGGATTTTTCCCGGAAACGGGATGGCGGAACGCTGAATCGCCTTGACGGCGCAGATTGCCGCCGCCAGGTTGCCTTTGGTGTCGCAGGTGCCCCGGCCGTAGATGCGGCCGCCTGCAATCTGCCCGCCGAACGGGTCGTAGCTCCACGCGTCGCGGTCCCCCTCCGTCACGACGTCCGTATGCGCCTCAAAGAGAAGCGTTTTGCCCGGACGGCCGGAATCGTAAAAGGCGATCACGTTGGGCCGCCCCGGCACCACTTCCTCGTAAAACACCTGAAGTCCCATCTCCTGCAGGGTATCGGCGACAAATTGGGCGACCCGCTCTTCGTTGCCGTCCGGCTGACCGGGCCGATACACGCTCGGGATGCGCACCAGCTCCTGCGTCAGGCGAACGACTTCCTGCTCATCGACAAAGGAAATGACTTGGTTCATGGACATTCGCTCCTCTCCAGATTCTGCACGGATACGGCGATGGGACGGCATACCGCCGGCCCGCTTCCGTCCGTCTCCCCTGCACCACGACTCCCGCCGGCATTCCCGCCTGCCTCATGATGCACGCACACCGGCAGGGGTTCCGCTCTCGGCTAAAAATCTCCTGAAATTTTCGACTTTTGTTTGCCGGCCGAGCCGATTTTCTTCCACGCCACCACGACGGCCAGCGTCACGATGACGGAGACGATCGCTTCCGGAAGGCCGCTAAACACCGCTACGCTGACGGCGACGCCGAACGGCATGTAGCCGCGGACAACCGCCATCCCGAGCACCAGGATCGTGTTCGTCATCGAGCCCACAAAGCCGGCAAGGCCAATCGCCGCATGCTCGTTGACACGCCGCAGGCCCGCGTACGTCAGGTACGCCGTGACCCCGATAAACAGCCGCGGCAGGATGGCGACCAGCGGGTCTTTAAACAGCGGGACGGTGGCGTTTAAAAATGAAGAGACACCGAAAATGAGACCAATCACCAACCCAACGCCCCATCCTTCCACAATGCCGCCGATCACCGCGGGGATGTGCATGATCGTCGCACTGCCCGCCGCCGTCGGGACCGGAATGAAGCCGAGCCGCGTCACGCCCAGCAGGATGGCGATGGCCCCAAGCACACCCGCGATGACAATTTTGCGAACCGTCAAGCCCTTTTCCATGCGTCTTCCTCCTTTGGATGCCGATTGCTGGGGAAATCCCCGTCCAGGGTGAACTCCCCACTACCACGGTATTCCCACCATCACCGCGGACATGACAACGCTTACAGCAACGGCGGCGTAATCCCGGCCGTGCGCCGTGTAATGGGCGTAACGCGTCCGGGCCGCCCCCGGCGTGTAGCAGCGCGCCTCCATGGCGAGAATCAGGTCCTCCGCGCGGGACAGGGCCACGTTGAACAGGGGGATGAGAATCGGGAACATGTCTTTCGTCCGCTTGACGATCCGCCACCACTCGCCGGTGCCGAAGTCGGCGCCGCGCGACGCCTGGGCTTTCATCATCTTTTCCATTTCCATCGCAAAGGTAGGCACGAAGCGGATCGCGATGGTGATGATCAGGGCGAACGCGTGGACGGGAAACCGGATTGTTTCCAGCGGTCTCAGGAGCCGCTCCATCCCGTGCGTCAGCTCGGTCGTCGAAGTGCTGAGGGTCAGCACGCTGGAGAGAAAGATCACCTCCACGAACCGCATCGCCGACACGATCACCAACCGCACGCTTTCGCTGGAAATGGTCACAACCCCGTACTGGAGATAGATTGTCCCGCCCTGGGCGATTTCCCCGTAAAAGAGAAGCTGCAAAACGGCCAGGATGAGGATGAACGGAACGGCCGGCTTCACCCCGGACAGGCCGTACCGCAGCGGAATCCTGGCGAGGTGAAACAGCCACAGGCAGACAAGGAGAGCGAACAGGTTGCCCACGTAGGTGCCGCAGATCGCGATGGCGAGAATGAGGATGACAAAGGCGGCCAACTTAAACCGCGGATCGAGCCGGTGCACAATCGAACCCGTCGGCAGATACTGGCCGATCGTTATGTTTCGGGTCAGTTCAAATTCGGCGGACATGCGAATCCCTCCTCACTGCCTGATCAACGTCACGATTTGGTCCGCTGCTTCTTCGACGCGGTACGCCCCCACATCGACCGGATACCCCTGGTCCCGCAGCCGGTAGAGGATGTCGACGCTCTCCGGCGTTCCGATCCGATGGGCGCGCAGAATCTCCTGGCTGCCGAAGATGTCGCGCGGGGTGCCCTCGCAGACGGCCCGCCCGTCGGCCATGACGTAGACGCGGTCGGCCAGCCGGGCCACTTCTTCCATGTTGTGGGAGACGAAGATCACCGTCAGGCCTTCCTCCCGGTTCAGCCGGCGAATCCGCTCCAACAACTCGCTGCGCGAACGGGGGTCAAGTCCGGCCGTCGGTTCGTCCAGCACCAGCACCTTGGGCGCAAGCGCCAGCACGCCGGCCAGGGCCACCTTCCGCTTTTGGCCGCCGCTGAGCGCAAACGTCGGCCTGTCTTTCATCTCCTGAAACGACAGCCCGACCAGCTCCATGGCCCACTGCACGCGGCGCCGCACCTCTTCCAGCGGCAGCCCCATCTTGAACGGGCCGTACGCCACGTCGTCGCCCACCAACTTCTCGAAAATCTGGTCTTCCGGGTTTTGAAACACGAGGCCCACCTGACGCCTGAGCGCCTTCACGTCCAGCTTCGGATGAGAGACGTCCAGCCCGTTGACGATGACGGTGCCGGACTGGGGACGGATCAAGCCGTTCAAGTGCTGAATCAGGGTCGACTTGCCCGACCCGGTGTGGCCGATAATGGCGATGCACTCGCCCGCTGCCACCTGCATGGTCACGTCGGTGAGAGCGCGGTGCTCCAGCGGAGTGTTCTGCATGTACACGTGAGACAGATTGCGCACCTCGATGATCGGCTGACTCATGATCCGCTCGCCTCCGCCCGTTTGATCGTGAGCCTGTTCACTTCCGCCACCACTTCCTCGTTGTGAATCAGCGCGGGAGAAAAGGCCGGCACTTCCCGGTGGACCCATGCGGCAATCCGGCTGGCGTCCGGAACGTCCAAGTGGAGCTCCCGCAGCCGCTCGTGCTGGGCGAACACGTCCCGCGGGGTGCCCTCCAGTGCGATCCGGCCGCCTTCCATCACGATCACCCGGTCCGCTGCCGCTGCTTCCGACATGTGGTGCGTCACGTTCACGATCGTCATGCCTTCGCGATGCAGCCTGCGGACGACAGCGAGAATCTCCTGCCGTCCGCAGCTGTCCAGCATGCTGGTGGCTTCGTCCATCACCAGGCACCGCGGTTTCATCGCCAGGACGCCGGCGATGGCGATCCGCTGCTTCTGTCCGCCCGACAGATGGTGCGGCGGCCGGTGGCGAAACGCGCTCATCCCGACGGCCTCCAGGGCAAAATCGACCCGCTGTTTCATTTCCTCCGGCGGCACGCCGATGTTTTCCAGCCCAAAGGCGACGTCCTCCTCCACGATGGTGGCGACGATCTGGTTGTCGGGATGTTGAAAGACCATGCCGACCTGGCTGCGGATCTCGTGCATCCGCTTCTTGTCCCGGGTGTTGATGCCGTTCACCCAGACGTCGCCTTCCCGCGGCGTCAAAATGCCGTTGAGGTGCTTGGAGATCGTCGATTTTCCCGAGCCGTTGTGGCCGATAATGGCCAGATGTTCGCCCGGGTACACCTCAAGGGAGACGCCGTGCAGGACGGGAATGTGCTGTTCCTGGTTCACCTGATAGGAAAACGAGACGTTTTCCACGCGAATGAGCGGCTCGTTTGTCATGCGTTCCCCTCGCTTTGCGCTTAAATTCCCCGCCCGCCGTCCACGTTGACGATCTCGCCGGTCACCATCCGGGACAAGTCGCTGCACAGATAGAGCGCGGCGTGGGCGATGTCGTCCGGCTGGATCAGGCTGCCGAGCGGGACGCTGCTTACAAAGATCTCCTGCGTGTCCCTGGAGATTTTCTCCGCATCCCCGCTCATGAATTTGCGCAGCATCGGCGTCTCCGCCGGACCGGGGTTGATGCCGTTCACGCGAATCTTGTAGGGAGCCAGTTCGATCGCCAGCGCCTTGGTCAGCATGATCGCCGCTCCCTTCGAGGCGCAGTACGCGTTTAGTCCCGGGCGGGCGCGGATGCCGGCGATCGAACAGATGTTGAGGATCGCGCCGCTTCCCTGCTGTTTCATGACGGGAACGGCGTACCTGGCCGTCAGGTAGATGGACTTGACATTGACATCCATGATCCGCTGCCACTGTTCTTCCGACACCTCCTCGACCGGGGTAAAGGCCATCGGCACCCCGGCGCAGTTGACGACGGTGTCAACGGTGCCGAAGCGTTGGACCGTCTGCTCCACCGCCGCCTTCACATCGGCGTCGACGGCCACGTTGGCCGGGACCGCCCAAGCGTCGGAACCGCACGCTTCGGCTGTCGCCCGAGCGGCTTCCTCGTTCCAATCGACGACGGCCACCCGCGCCCCCTCCCGCGCAAACTGGCGGCAAATCGCTTTTCCCATGCCGGAACCGCCGCCTGTGACGATAACCGCCTTGTCTCTCAACATCATCGGCGCTCTCCCCCTACTGTTTCAGATTCATCACGACCATGCGCAGGTCGGTCATCTCTTCGATCGCGTAGCGCGGCCCTTCCTTGCCCAGTCCGCTGTTCTTGATGCCGCCGTAGGGCATCACGTCATTGCGGTACGTGGACACGTCGTTGATGATCACGCCGCCGTACTCCAGCACCCGCGCCGCCCGCATGGCGATGTTCAGGTCGTTGGTGAAAATGCCTGCCTGCAGGCCGTAGCTGGACGCGTTGGCGATGGCAAAGGCCTCCTCGATGGTGCGGTAGGGGATGATCGTGACGACCGGGGCGAACACCTCCAGGCAGTTTACCTTCATCGCCGGGGTGGTCCGCGTCAGCACCGTCGGATGGAACACGGCTCCGTCCCGCCTGCCTCCGCAAAGCAGCTCCGCCCCCTGCGCGACGGCTTCCCGCACCCAGCTTTCCGCCCGGATCGCTTCCGCTTCGCTGATCATCGGCCCGACGTCCGTCTCCGGGTCTTCCGGATCGCCCACGCGCAGTTGACGCACCTCTTTCAGGTACGCCTCCGTAAACACCTCGGCGACGCTCTCGGCCACGAGGATCCGCTGCACGGCGATGCAGGCCTGCCCCGCGTTGTGAAAGCTGCGCTGGGCGATCAGCCGAGCCGCCAGGTCGAGGTCGGCGTCTTCGTGGACGATGTTGGGGGAGTTGTTGCCCAGCTCCAGCGCCACGGGACGCAGGCCGCTGCGCTGCTTGATGGCGGCGCCCACCTCTGCCGAGCCGGTAAAGGTGTACATGGCGATGCGGGGATCGTCCAGCAGCCAGTCTCCCACCTGGCTGCCGGAGCCGGTGACGATGTTGACGTGCCCTTTCGGCAGGCCGGCCTGTTCCAGCAGTTCCACCAGCAGGAAGGACGCGATCGGCGTGGCGGTCGCCGGTTTCAGCACCACCGTGTTGCCCGCGGCGATGGCGGGTGCCACCTTGTGCGTGCTTAGGAGAAGCGGGTAGTTGAACGGCGTGATCGCACCGATCACCCCTTTGGGCACGCGAATGGCAAAGCCGAGCCGGTTTTCCGCTCCCGGCGTGGCCGCGAGGGGCACCATCTCGCCGGCGATCCGCTTCGCTTCTTCGGACGAGAGACGAAGCGTGTTGATGACCCGGTCCATCTCGCCTCGGGCGTCTTTTCGCGTCTTGCCCACTTCCCTGACCAGCGACAGCTCCAGCTCCTCCCGCCGCTTCTCGGCGATCCGGCTGGCCTCCAGCAGGATGTCTGAGCGCTGGCTCGGCGTCAGGGCGCTTCGGCGGAACGTCTCCAGCGCGCGCGTGACGGCATCTTCCACGTGCTGCCGTTTCGCCTTGGCGATCGTGGCGATGACCTCGCCCGTATACTTGTGGGTGACGGGGATGCGCTCGTCCGTCTCCACCCATTCACCGTCGATGTACAATCGGTAGTGATGCACCTGTGCCTGTGTCCCTTCCATACGTCATCCTCCCCTGCGGTAAAGTTGTTCGCGAATGGCCTCCCCCATCTCCCGCGTGGTGGCGGTCCCGCCGATATCCGGCGTGCGGACGCGCCGCTCCGTCAGGACGTCTTCGATGCTGTCCAGCACCAGCCTGCCCAGTTCACGCTCGCCCAGGTGATCCAGCATCATGCTCACGCTCCAGATGGTCGCAATCGGATTGGCGATGCCTGTGCCCGCGATGTCGGGCGCCGATCCGTGAATCGGTTCAAACATCGAAGGGTAGTCCTTTTCCGGATTGATGTTGCCGGACGGGGCCAATCCCAGCCCGCCGACGATGGCCGCGCCCAGATCGGTCAGGATGTCGCCGAACAGGTTGCTGGCGACGACGACGTCAAACGTTTCCGGGCGGCTGACAAAGTAGGCGGACAGCGCGTCAATGTGCGTCAGGCGGGTCTCGATCTCCGGGTATTCCCCGCTCACTTCCTTGACGATTTCGTCCCAAAACGGCATGGAGTGGTTGATGCCATTTGACTTCGTCGCTGCGGTCAGGCGCCGCTTGCCGGTTTCTTTCGCCAGGCGGTAGGCGTAGCGCACGATCCGCTCCACGCCGTAGCGGGTGAAGACGTTGTTCTGCACCGCCAGTTCGTACGGCGTGCCCGTATGCAGGCGGCCGCCCATGTTGGAGTACTCGCCTTCCGTGTTTTCCCGCACGACGACAAAGTCGAGATCGGCGTGCCCCTTGTAGCGCAGCGGACTCTCCAGCCCGCGCAGCAGCTTGATCGGCCGGAGATTGACGTACTGCTGAAACGCCCGCCGGATCGGCAGGATCAGCTCCCAGACGGAGATGTGATCGGGTACGCCGGGATCGCCGATCGCTCCGAGCAGGATGACGTCAAACTGCCGCAGGGTCGTCAGGCCGTCCTCCGGCATCATCCGCCCGTGCTCCCGGTAATATCGGCAGTTCCAGGGAAAGGACGACGTCTCAAAGGCAAGTCCGCCGTGGATCTCGGCGGCCGCCTGCAGCAGGGCCAATCCCTCCGCCATCACCTCCGGTCCGATACCGTCACCGGCTATGACCGCGACCGCGTAATGGTTCATCGTGGCTCCTCCTTTGCAATGAGGATGCCTTTTCACTCCTGCAAATGTCATACCAAGTCAGTATATTCTTAATTTTCTGTCGTATCGTGGCGTGAAAAAACGTCTCGTTGCAAAACGTGCAGCATTTGTTGCAATCCATGCAGCATGTGTTCACCGGCGCGTCCCGCCGTCTCCGAACTTTTTCAGCTTTCGCCACAGGGTGGTCCTGTCCATGCCGAGTAACTTCGCCGCCTCCACCCGATTTCCCTTCGTCTCTTCCAAAACTTTCCGGATCAGCATTTCTTCGTCAGACGCTCCCGACTGCGGCCCGCTGCGGGCACGCTGCATTTTCCTGACAAAATAATCTGCATCGGACGCGTCCAGGCGGTCGGATTGGCACAGCAGCACCATTCGCTCCACCACGTTGCGCAGTTCCCGCACGTTGCCGGGCCAGTCGTGCCGCTGCAGCAGGGCAAAGATCGCCGGATCCACGTCCCTGATCCGTTTGTCTCCCCGCTCGCCCACCTCGTGAATGATCGACCAGACCAGGTCGGGGATGTCCTCTTTCCGTTCCCGCAGGGGAGGCAGTTCCAGCGTCAGCACGTTCAGCCGGTAGTAGAGATCGGAGCGAAACTGGCCGGATGCGATCTGCTGCTCCAGATCGCGGTTGGTGGCGGCGATGATCCGCACGTCGACGGGCACGATGCGCTCTCCTCCGATTCGTCTCACCTTTTTCTCCTGCAGCACGCGAAGCAAGAGCGCCTGGATCGGCAGCGACAGTTCCCCGATTTCGTCCAGGAACAAGGTGCCGCCGTGGGCCAGTTCGAACAGCCCGGGCTTGCCTCCCCTGCGCGCTCCGGTGAACGCCCCGTCCTCGTAGCCGAACAGCTCGCTTTCCAGGAGGTTGCCGGGCAGAGCGGCGCAGTTGACGGCGATGAAGGGGCCGGCCGCCCGTTGGCTGCCCAGGTGGATACCCTGCGCAAACAGCTCCTTTCCCGTCCCGGTCTCGCCCGTGATCAACACGGTCGCCTCCGTCTTCCCGAAGGTGGCCGCCCACGCTTTGGCCTCGCGGATCGCCGCCGAGCGGCCGACGATGTCTTCCAGCCGGTATTTGGCCTCCAGGCCGCTCTCCATGCAGTGCTTGCGGATGCGCATCTCCATTTTTTGAATGTCGGTGATCTCCTTGAACGTGGAGACGGCTCCCACGATCTCGCCGTCCACGACGATCGGCAGGCGGTTGATGATGATCTGCCTGTTGAGCACGGTGGCGATGTCGCCGATCTCCTTTTTGCCGGTCGCCAGGATGCGCAGCATGTCGGAATTCGGAATGTAGCGGGTGATCTTCTCTCCGACGATGTCGGCGGGGAGGCCGAGGATTTCGATCGCGTTCTTGTTCACCCAGATGACGGTGGAATCCCGGTCGACGGCGATGATGCCGTCATGCGACGCGTCCAAAATGGCCTGGATGTGGATGCTGCTGTTCACTTCGCCGAATCCCCCTCCTGCGCCCGTTCCACCAGGGCGTTTGCTTCTGCGGGCGGTTTTCGCACCGTCCGCCGTTTGGTCCTGCGCTTCTTCTTCCTCAGGGACACCAGCGCCGCCAGCATCAAGCCCAGCGTGGCCAACTGAATCGGCTGCACCATCTCGGGGACCACCCACCCGCTCATCCCGAGCAGATGGAAGAGCACAGCCACGTACAGCAGAATAGCGGCCAGATTGTGCGCATTCAATTCCCGTCTCTCCTTTTTCCCGCACGAGCGGGTTTATTTCGTACCGGTGCAAAAAACTCCCGTGAAGCGTCCCAGGCTTCACAGGAGTTTTGCGGACGGCCGACAGCTTCCCGTCAGATCGGGCGAAGGGCGACGCGGTCCATCCCGGACAGCCGCTCCACCATCTCCACCCACGCCTGCGGCTTTTGCGGCAGGACGGCGTAGTAGCGGGTGAGGAAGGTGACGATCAGATCGGCTTCCAGGCTGTCCTGGTCCTCGTCGGTTGGCAGGAAGCACAGGTCGAGACCGGTGACGGCCTCGCCGTCATTTTGCCAGGAAGGATGGACGTACGGGAAGTCAATCCGCTTGTACCCGAGATGGGACAGCACTTCCCGCCGCACGAACGGGTCCATCGGCTTGATCCCGCCAAACACGTGATCCTCGACGCGATACGGATCGTAAATCTCCGCGAACATGCCGTACAACTGCTTGCCGTTGGCCGCGGCGAGGGCGTTCAGGTCTTTTTGCCGTTCACGCGCGAGAAAACGTCCGATGCCGAGCCCCTCCCGGCCGATAATCGTAAAGTCGGTCATGGCCACGTTCAGGTCTGCGTAGTAGCGGTACTCGGTCGCTCCCACGACCTCTCCTTCGTGGACGGCCACAAACACGCGGATGCCCGGGTCTTCCAGCGGTTCCTTCCACAAGTCGAACGCCAGCACCTCTTCCGGCGGGAACACCTCCTGCATCAGGCGGTGCATACGGGCAAACAAGGGATCGTCAATGCTTTGAATGCGAATGTACTGCACGGAACAATTCCTCCTAGCCAATGGTTCATGGGCGCGCTTCCGTCTCGTGGTGGAAAAAGGGGTTTTTCCACTCCATCAGCGCGGCGTAATTGCGCGATTCTTCGTCTTCCAGGTAGTTGGCCACCACTTTCAGGGGCGTACGGCCGCAGCGCATCAGAAACGTCACGACCGGGTCCTTCAATTCCCCCGCCACCACCTTTTCCAGGTACGCTTCCGCCGTCATCTGGTCGGCGTACCGGCCGTAGCCGGGCATGCGGCCGCCGCCCAACAGGCGCTTCAGCCCCTTGTGGACGACCAGTTCGTACATCGCCTGCATCATCCATTTGCCCAGCCCCAGCTTGCGGTGGGACGGACGGATGCAGATGTCCACGATGTACAGGGTGTCGCCGTTGGGATCGTGGTTGCGAATGTAGCCGCTGTCGGTCACTTCCTCCCAGGTGTGGTCCGGGTGGGCCGGGTCAAACGTGACCAGCAGGCCGGTGATGGAGCCGGCAAGCACGCCGTCCACCTCGACGCAGACGGCTCCTTCGGGAAACAGCGTGACGTGGTTGGTCAACTGCTCTTCGTTCCACCACAGTTCCGAGGGAAACGGCGGCGGAAAGCTCTCCTGCTGGATCCGGATCAGCTCGGCAAAGTCGTCCCGCGTGTAATTGCGGATGACCGCCTTTACCGGCTTGTCCTGATCAAAGACGTACAGCTCTTTGCGGTACATGGCTCTCCCTCCCCGCTTTACTTCCAATCGGGATACAGGTCGATGCGGCGGTCGCGCCAGGTGGTGACGGAGCCTTTTTCCCGCACGTCGTACAGGAGCTGCAGATCCAGGTCGGCGGTGACGATCATGTCGTGGTTGATCTCCCCTTCGGCCAGGACGCCGCGCGGCGGGAACGGCACGTCGTTGGGCGTCAGCACGGCCGCCTGACCGAAGTTGGCCCGCATGAAATCGACCGTGGGCAGCGAGCCGACGGTGCCGGTTACGACGACGTACACCTGGTTTTCAATGGTGCGGGCGTGGCTGGTGTAGCGGACGCGGTGGAACGCGTGCCGATCGTCGGTGCACGACGGGCAGAAGATGACGTCTGCGCCGCGCGCCTTGGCCATCCGCACCAGTTCGGGAAACTCGATGTCGTAGCAGATGATCATGGCGATTTTCCCTTTGTCCGTCTCGAAAATCTCCAGGCCGTCTCCTGCGCCCATGTTCCACCCCTTGATTTCCCACGGGGTGATGTGGACCTTTTTCTGACGGCCGACACGTCCGTCCGGGTAAAAGAGGAAGGCCGTGTTGTAGAGCCGGCCGTTTTCTTCAATAATGTGGGTGCCGCCGATGATGTGCATGCCGTGCCGGGCGGCCAGCGTGGAGAACAGGTTGACGTAGTCCTCCGTAAAAGATGGCAGGGCGGTAATGGGCAGCGCGCTGCCTTTGCCGTCGCCGATCGACATCAGTTGGGTGGTGAACAGCTCCGGAAACAGCAGGAACTCCGTTTCGTACTCCTCCGCCGTTTTCACGTAGTGCTCCACCTGGCGGGCAAATTCGTCAAAGCTTTGTATGGTATGCAGGTGATACTGCACCGCGGAAACGCGCATCTTCATGTAGACGACTTCCTCCTTGTGAAATTCATGATAGCTAAACTATAGCAAAAAAGCGGGCCAAAGTCTTCCTGTAGCTGCACTTTTCGCTGCGGGAATCCAGAACACGGCTCACGGCCGTCTGTACCGGGACAGACGGCCGTGCAGACAAATGGTGATTGGCTCTGATGGTGGAAGAACTGCTTTTTTACCGAAACCCATGACAGCCGGCGATCGCTGCCGCCTACCCCAGCGCGGCCACCCGCGAGGCGGTGCGGTACAACAGTTCGGTGCCGAGCGCGATGTCTTCGGGGGAGGCATACTCCTGCGGGTTGTGGCTGATGCCGTCCTTGCAGCGGACGAAAATCATCCCGTACTCGCAGGCGTAGGAGAGCGCCAGGGCGTCGTGGAACGGGCCGCTCATCAGCTCGGGCGGCGTGAGGCCCATCCGTCCGCTCTCCTCCCGCATCACTGCCTTGATCCACTCGGCGCAGTAGCGCGGCTCGCTGTTCGTGTCCTCGGTGATCGTGTACGTGAGTCCGCCTTCGACCGCGGCCCGTTCGATCGCCTCGCGCAGTTCCGCCTCCCGCCGGTTTCGCCGGTCGAGGTCGATGTCGCGCAGGTCGATGCTGAACCGGACCCGCTCCGGGATGATGTTGCGCGAGTCGGGGAAGACCTCCAGATGGCCGACCGTTCCGACCGTGGGGGCGTTCGGGTCCTGACCGGCAATCTCGTTGAGGGCGGCAATCACCTTGGCGGCCCCCAAAAGAGCGTCGCGCCGCATCGTCATCGGCACGGAGCCGGCGTGACCGGCAAAGCCGGCAAATTCTACGGTCCACCAGAGCGGTCCGGAGATGCCGGTGACGATGCCGACGGGCTGCCCCGCCTGGTCCAGCACCGGTCCCTGTTCAATGTGCAGTTCCAGATACGCCCCGATCGACCCGGCCGGATAGACAGAGTCGGCAAGCCGCTCCGGGTCACAGCCAAAGTCGATCAAGGCCTGTCTGCGCGAGATGCCGTTTTTGTCCGTACGTTCCAACTCTTCGGGCTCCAACTGCCCGAGGATGCCGCGAGAGCCGAACAGCCCCTTTTGAAACCGGCAGCCTTCTTCATCGCAAAACGCGACCACCTCAACCGGCCGATCCGGCCGAAAGCCGGTCTCGATCATCGTCTGCACCGCCTCCAGCCCGCCGAGCACGCCGATCGTGCCGTCAAAACGGCCGCCGTACGGCTGGGAGTCGATGTGCGAGCCGATCATCAGCACCGGCGCATCCGGCTGTCTTCCCTCCAGCCGCCCGATCAGATTGCCGAAGTGGTCGATCCACGTCGTGAGTCCCGCCTCTTCC
This sequence comes from Brevibacillus thermoruber 423, assembly GCF_000454065.1. Classification (GTDB taxonomy): domain Bacteria; phylum Bacillota; class Bacilli; order Brevibacillales; family Brevibacillaceae; genus Brevibacillus; species Brevibacillus thermoruber. The sequence continues at coordinate 516,581 of NZ_KE695651.1, read as the reverse complement.
ATCCAGCGTTTGACCAGTTCCACGCCCGCCCGGTCCTCGGGGGACAGCGCCAGTCGGCACACCCCCGTCTCCCCGATTTTCCCGATCCGCGCCAATGCGTCAATTCGCTGCTGCAGCCGTTCGCGGTTGATCGCAAGCGATCCTGCCTCGGTATTCATCCCTTCATGACCTCCCTGCCCTGTTTTTGGTAGACGATCTCCCCGTTGATCATGGTGAGCTCCACATGCAGGTCCTTGATCCGCTCCGGCGCCGCGTCGAGAATCCGTCCGTTCAAGACGACCAGATCGGCCAGTTTGCCCGCTTCGATGCTGCCTTTGATGTCCTCTTCAAAGCTGGCGTAGGCGCCGTTTACGGTGAACAGGCGGATCGCCTCCATCACCCCGATCCGCTGACGGTCCCCCACGACCCGGCCGCTTTTGCTCCTGCGGTTGACGGCGGCGTGGATGCCCAACAGCGGCGAAAAATCCGTCACCGGGCAGTCCGACGCCCCTGCCGACACGATGCCGCTTTGGAAAAAGTCGCCGACGGGATACATGTGGCCGGCCCGATCGCCGATGCTCCGGACGTAGCCGTCGCCGTACTCGTAGAGAAAGGCGGGATTGGGAATCGGCACGACGCCGAGACGGGCCATCCGCTCGACCAGGTCGGGGGCGGAGACGCCGGCGTGCTCGATGCGGTGGCGGTGGTTGTCCCGCGGATGTTTGCGCAGCGCGTCCTCGATGCAGTCGAGCAGCATGTCGATGGCCCGGTCCCCCTGCGCGTGGGCGGTAATCTGGAACCCTTTTGCATGCGCTTCTCCCAAAATCGTATGCAGCTCGTCCCGGTTGTAGTAGAGGATTCCGCAGTCGCCGGGACGGCTGTCGTACGGCTGCCGCATCGCCATCGTCGCTGCGATGCTGGCTCCGTCCGCGAACACTTTGGCCGGGCCGATCCGAAAGCGCTCGTCTCCCAGCCCTGTCACGACACCCGCCTCCATCATGCGGCGGACGAAGGCGTCTGACTCGTTCAGCGCGCAGATCATCGCGTAGATCCGCACTTTGACGTCGCCGCCCCGCACCGCTTTCTGCATCGCCCGCAGGTTGTCCGGCCCGTATCCGCCCGCGTCGTGCACACTGGTGATGCCCGCCGCCACAAAGTCGTCCGAAGCCAGGCGCAGGGCTCTCCGGTACTCTTCCTCGCTGAATGCTGCCGTTTCAAACATCTTCATGTGCGCCGTCTCCACCAAAAGTCCCGTCAGCGCCCCCGTCTCGTCCCGGTCAAGCCGTCCCCCCTGCGGATCGGGCGTGCGTTCGTCAAACCCGGCCAAGGCGAGCGCCCGGCTGTTGACGACGGAGTGATGGGCGCAGGTCCGCATCACGAAAATGGGATGTTCCGTCGACACCTCGTCCAGTTCCCGCCTGGTGGGGTAACGCCGTTCCTTCATCCGGTTTTCGTCAAATCCGGAGGCGCGCACCCACGCTCCCGCCGGCGTCCGCTCCGCCTGCCGCTTCAACGCCTCCAGCAGGCCGTCCACCGAGTCGATGCCCGCCGCCTTGCAGTCCACCCCCAATTTGTTTGTGCCGTAGAGTGTGATGTGCAGGTGGGCGTCGATAAAACCCGGCAGGAGGCTCCTGCCTTCCAGATCGATCACGCGCGTGCCCTCGTGCACGTGGCGGCGCATCTCTTCGTTTCCGCCCACGGCGGCGATCCGGTTTCCGCTCACCGCCACCGCTTCCGCCACGCGGTTTTGCGGGTCTGCCGTCACTACCTGTCCGTTCAGAAAAACGATGTCAGCCATGTCGTGTCCTCCCCTTTCCTGCTCCTAGATTGTCGGCGACTTTTCCGCCGCCGCGGCACGGGTCCCGGACGCTGTCAGCCGGGCGGTCAGGACATGGACCGCCCCCATCACCGCCACGTTGATGAGCAGGGCAATCACACCCACGTTGATGTCCTTGATGAAGGCGGGCAGCGCGGGAAACAGGGTGCCTATCGTCACCTCGGCCACCGTCACGTAGACAACCGTCAGCACGCCGCAGGCAATGCCCGCGAACGCCCCGTACTTGTTGACCAGCGGACGTGCGGGCAGACTGAACAGCAGCGCCGGAAACAACTGCGTCACCAGGCTGTATCCCATCAACAGCAGCGTGACCAGCGCCTCTCCCCCGCTCAGCGTGTAATACAGGCAGATCAGTGAGAGTACGGGCACCAGCCCTTTGGCGATGCGGCCGATCCGCTCTTCCGAGGACGCCGGCACAAACACGTGGATGACGTTCTTGGCCAGCAGGGTGGCTGCCGTCATCAGCAGCATCGACCCGGGCACCAGTGCCGTGAGCAAACCGGCCGCGCCGATCAGTCCCACCACCCAGGGGTCAAAGGTCCGCATCGACAGCCGCAAAAGCGACAGGTCGCCCTCCGCTCCCTGCAGTCCGGGAACCTGCAGGATCGCGGTGAATCCGACGAAGAAGACGAACAGCAGCATCAGGGTATAGAGCGGCAGCACGACCGTGTTTTTGCGAAACACCTTTTCATTTTTGGCGGAAAACACGGAGCCGAACGTATGCGGCCACATGTAAAACCCGAACACGGTCAAGAGCACGGTGGAGACAAACCAGGAGATGCTCATCCCTTCGGCCGGGAAAATCAAGAAGCCCGGCTTGGCCGCATCCACCGCTTCAAACATCGGCTGAATCCCGCCGTAGTAGTGATAGGGCAGAAACAGGCCGAGGAAGACGACCACGAAGAAGATCATGATGTCCTTGATCACGGCCGTCCAGGCGGAGCCGTGAATGCCGGAGATCATGACGTAGATGGTCACCGCCAGCACGCCGATCCAGACGGCGGCCGTCGGGGCAATCATCCCGTACGAGGCCTCCGACACGATAATCCCCAACCCTTTGAACTGCAGCACCAGGTACGGAATGATCGCCAGCACGCCGACCGTGGAGACGAGGATGCCGAGCACCGGACTGTTGTACTTGCTGACGAAAAAATCGGATTGGGAAACCAATCTGTGCTCCTTGGCGTACCGCCAGATGGGCGGCAGCAGCCAGTAGGACAGCACGTACGCAAGCGAAATGTACGCCAGCACGTAGTAGGCGGGGGCGCCTTTCGAGTACGCCCAGCCGCTGCCGCCCAGAAACGTGAATGTGGTGTAGATCTCGCCGGCAACGAGCAGGAAGATGAAGACCGATCCAAAGCCGCGGCCGCCTACCGTCCACTGCTCCATGTTCATGTCTTTTCCTCTCTGGGCGCGGATGCCGAGGTAAAGCGAGAGGGCGAGAAACAGAAAGAGGATGACGAGTGCCGGATTCACAGTTTCTCCCCCTTCCCGTCGGATTGGTCCAGCTTGTTGACGGCCAACATGATGAGCGAGGTCAGCACCACCCACATGACAATCCAAAACAGCACAAAAGGCATGCCCAACACGTACGGCTCCACCCGGTTGACAAACGCCACCCCGCCCAGCATCCCGATAAACGGCAGCGCGCCCAGCGCGTGTTTGACCTTCATCCTCATCCCCCTTTTGGTATGCGGTTTGTCCCATTGCCGGCCGGCTTTTCGGACTTGTATGCTACTATTATCGAAAGATTCACTCTTTTCCTTTGTCCCGTCAGCCAGAAAGAACCGGCGCTTTTTGTCCGCGGGACCAACGGATGAACGACACATGCACGTATGGGGAGGGGTCAGATGATTACTGTGCGTGAATTGATCGAGGTGGCCGGCATGGACACCACTGCTGTGCTGGCCGGGGAAGCGTTTCTGGACAAGGAACTGCGCGGGGTCACGTCGTTTGATTCGCCCGACGGCCACCGCTGGCTACGCCCGGGAGAATTTGTCCTGACGACCGGTTTTCCGTTTGTCGCCCAGGGGCGGGAAACCGCGTCCGGCTTGATCCAGTTGATCGACGCCCTGGCGGAACGGGGAACGACCGGGTTTGCCATCAAGCTGGGCCGGTACGTCGACGCGCTCCCGGAAGCGGTGATCGCCCGTGCCATCGACAGGCAGATGCCGGTGCTTTCGTTTCCCATGGAAAAGGGCTGGTCGGACGTGATCGTGCCGGTCACCAGCTACATCAACGCCAAACAGCGGCAGGAACTGGACCGGACCCACGCGATCTACGAACGGTTTCACCGCCATCTCACCAGCGGCGGCGGCGTGGAAAATCTGGCCGAACTGCTGCATCGCGTCCTGGAGCGGCCGGTCAGCATCTACCTGCGCACCCCTCGCAAAAGGCTGGACGTACCCGCCACCGTCACCCACGCGCCGCCGCTGGAAAAGCTGCTCGGCCGGACAGGCCCGAATGTGCCCACCCGTGAGCCCCTCACGCGTTACCGGGATCGTCACCTGATCCGCTGGCTTCTGCACCACGGCGAAACACAGGGGGCCATCCTGCTGTGGGAGGTGGAACGTGACCTCCACCCGTGGGAAAAGGTGGCGATTGAACAGACGGCCGCGCTGCTCTCGCTGGAAATCGAGCGGCATCAGACGGTCGCGGCGGCCTGCCAGCGGTTTCGCAACGACTTCCTGCACCTGCTGGTCGCCGGCTGTGACGGTTCGCGCGACCTCCTCTACCGCAAAGCGGAAGAAGCCGGCTGGAGCCTGGCGGACCACTATGCGGCCGCTGTGCTGAGCGACGCCGGCGCTCCCGACATCATGCACACCTGGAAGGAGCGGGCCGCTCTATTAGAGGCGCTGCGGAGCGAGTGGGAACACATCTCCCCGTCCGTCCTCTGCGGCCTGGACCGTGAGAACCGGATCCTGCTCCTGTTCCCCGCCGACGCAGGGGCGGCGGAGCCATCCCCCGAGGCGGTGGAGAGCGTTAAGCGCATCTCCCGCCGTCATACGCGCCCGCTCTGTTTGGGCATCGGCCGCCTCCATCCCGGCTTGGAGGCCGTCCCGCACAGTTACCGGGAAGCGGTGATCGCGTGCCGGGCCGCCCTGAACGCCGTCCCGACCGCCCCCGCCGGCGGCCAATCGGCGCCGTTGGTCGTGCGATGGTTTGCCCGGCTGGGTCTGGAACGGGTGCTGTTCGCAGCGAGCCCCGAACAGGAAGCCAGTCGCCTGGCCGATGAATACCTGGACAGTCTGAGCCGCTACGACCGGGAGCGGAACGGGCAGCTCGTTCGCACCCTGCGCGCGTTTTTGGAGGCCGACGGCAATCACGCGGCGGCGGCGGAAAAACTGTTCGTGCACAAAAACACCGTCAAGTACCGGCTGCAGTTGATCCGCGAGCTGACCGGCCTGCAGCCGGAGTGCGGCCGGGACCAGCTTCTGTTTCGCATCGCGCTGACCGTGCGCAGCGCCGGGTGAGCCCTCCTTCCGCCGACCGGCGGACGCGAAAAGCCCCCGCTCCTCACAGGGAAGAGCCGGGGGCCTTCGGGGAAAACGATCCGGCCTTACGCGTAATGTTCTTCGCGCAGCCGCTTGATCTCTTCGCTTTCCAGGTATTCGTCGTAGGTCATCAGCTTGTCGATGACGCCTTTCGGTGTGATTTCGATGATGCGGTTGGCGATCGTCTGCACGAATTGGTGGTCGTGGGAGACGAACAGGATCGTGCCTTCGAAGTCGATCAGCCCGTTGTTCAGTGCCGTGATCGACTCCAGGTCCAGGTGGTTGGTCGGTTCGTCCAGAATCAGCACGTTGGCGCCGGAGAGCATCATTTTCGCCAGCATGCAGCGCACCTTTTCGCCCCCGGAGAGGACGTTTGCCTTTTTTAGCGACTCGTCGCCGGAGAAGAGCATCCGGCCGAGATAGCTGCGGATAAACGTCTCGTCCTGCTCCTTGGAAAACTGGCGCAGCCAGTCGACGAGGGTGAGGTCGGTGTTGAAATACTCGGAGTTGTCTTTCGGGAAATACGCCCGGGACGTGGTGACCCCCCACTCAAACGTGCCGCTGTCCGGCTCGACTTCGCCCATCAGGATGCGGAACAGCGTGGTTTTGGCCAGCTCGTTGGGGCCAACAAAGGCCACTTTCTCCCCTTTGTTGATCGTAAGCGTCAGGTTCTCAAACAGCTTTTCGCCGTCGACCGTCTTGCTCAAGCCCTCGATCGCCAGCAGGTTCTTGCCCGCTTCCCGATCCGGTTTGAAGTTGATGAACGGATAGCGGCGGTTGGACGGTTTGATGTCCTCCAGCGTGATTTTCTCCAGCAGCTTCTTGCGGGAGGTCGCCTGCTTCGACTTGGAGGCATTGGCGCTGAACCGGGCGATGAACTCCTGCAGTTCCTTGATTTTTTCTTCCTTCTTCTTGTTCTGTTCTTTGGCCATCTTCAGGGCCAGTTGGCTGGATTCGTACCAGAAATCGTAGTTGCCCACGTAGAGCTGGATTTTGCCGTAGTCGATGTCGGCGATGTGCGTGCACACCTTGTTCAGGAAGTGACGGTCGTGGGAGACGACGATGACCGTGTTTTCGTAGTCGGCCAGGAAGTTTTCCAGCCAGCGGATCGACTCGATGTCCAGGTGGTTGGTCGGCTCGTCGAGCAGCAGGATGTGCGGGTTGCCAAACAGCGCCTGGGCGAGCAGCACGCGCACTTTTTCGTTACCGGTCAGGTCCTTCATCTTCTTGTCGTGCAGCTCGGCCGGGATGCCCAGCCCGGTGAGCAGTTCGGCGGCGTCGGCTTCGGCCATCCAGCCGTTCAGCTCCTCGAACTCCGCTTCCAGTTGGGACGCGCGCAGGCCGTCCTCCTCGCTGAAGTCCGGCTTCATGTAGAGCGCGTTTTTCTCCTCCATGATCTCGTAGAGGCGCTTGTGGCCCATGATGACGGTTTTCAGCACCTCGTACTCGTCGAACTCGAAGTGGTTCTGCTTCAGCACGGCGATCCGTTCGCCGGGCGTCACCGAAACGTGTCCGCTGGTCGGCTCGATTTCTCCGGCGAGGATTTTCAAAAACGTGGACTTCCCGGCGCCGTTTGCGCCGATCAGGCCGTAGCAGTTGCCGGGCGTAAACTTGATGGAGACGTCTTCAAACAGGACGCGTTTGCCGTAACGCAGCGTCACGTTATGTGTACTAATCATCGCAATACCTGCCTTTTTCCAATCGTTCAAACATTTATCATAGCAGAGTCGGCTCCGTTTTGCAAAAAAACGGGTCGGGCGGGCAGCGTCGTCGGCTGTAGCCGGCATGAAGGCGGACGCCTGATGGTGGGCGGCGTTGTCGTCTTTCGCCGGCATGGACGGCGGACGCCTGCGGACGGCGGCGCGTCCCTTTCCCCTCTGATAGAAGAACGGCGCCGCGGGCACACTACAGATGCAGACCATGCCAATCGCGGAAAGGGGTGGAAGCACATGTCCAAGCATAACGGCGTCAAAAACGAGAGGGGCGGCAAGGAAAATCCGCCGCAGACCCGGTCCTCCAACACGATCAGTAAAGAAGAAACGCGCTCCAAGCAGCACGGGGAATAGCTGTCGCAAAAAACCGGTCCGCACGCGGCAGACCGGTTTTTTCCTTGTTCATTCCCTATCCGTTTGCCCGGAGAGCCAGAGCGGAGGCAGCCGGCAATGCCGCCTGGACAAACCGGTTCTCCGGCTCCACGTATACGTACACGTTGCGCAGCGTGGCGTACAGGGTGTCACCCGTCTGGACGTTCAGCTCGGCAAAATGCTGCAGGCTCACTTCCGCTTCCAGCGTCTCCTGGGTATCCAGCCGTTTCAGCTCCAGCCGCATGAGCGACCCCAGCGCGTAGATGTGCCGCACCTCGGCCGCCAGGCTCTGCGCGTGCTGCGGCGTCCGGCTGAGCTCCACATCGTGCGGACGGACGTAGCCGACGGCTGGCAGTTCCTCCGTCTGATCCGCCCACTCCGCCGCAAACTCCGCATCCCCCAGGGTCACTTTGCCGCCGCGGATGCGCCCCTGAAACAGGTTGACCCTGCCCAGGAAACCGTAGACGAACGGATTGGCCGGCCGGTGGTACACCTCCTGCGGCGATCCGGTCTGCTCCACCCGCCCTTCGTTCATCACCACCACGCTGTCGGCCAGCTCCAGCGCCTCTTCCTGATCGTGGGTGACAAACACAATCGTCAGCTTCAGTTTTTCGTGCAGGCGGCGAAGCCAGCGGCGCAGTTCCTGCCGCACTTTGGCGTCCAGCGCCCCAAACGGTTCGTCCAGCAGGAGAAACTTCGGCTCGACGGCCAACGCCCGGGCCAGCGCGACCCGCTGCCGCTGCCCGCCGGAAAGCTGGGACGGATAGCGGTGGGCCAATCCGTCAAGCTGAACCAGTTTTAACAGGTCGTGAACCCGTTCGCGTATCTCTTCTTTCGTCGGCCGCACCTTGCGCGGGCGGACGGTCAGCCCGAACGCGACGTTGTCAAAAATGGTCATGTGCCGAAACAGCGCGTAATGCTGGAAGACAAACCCGACACGCCGCTCTCTCACGTCGCGATGCGTGTTGTCTTCCCCGTTGAAGTAGATCTGCCCCCGGTCCGGCGACTCCAGGCCGGCGATCAGCCTGAGCAGCGTCGTCTTGCCCGAGCCGGACGGCCCCAGCAGGGCGACCAGCTTTCCCTCGGGAATCTCCAGGCTGACGTCGTTGACGGCCGTAAACGACCCGTACGATTTGGTGATGTTGACCACTTGTATGCTCATCAGCTAGCCTCTCCCATCGCATGAAACTGAGGTTCCCCCGCCTGCTCGTGCCGCTCCGTCTTCCATTCGATGACGCTTTTGACCACCAGCGTCACCAGCGCCAGGGCGGCCAGCAGCGTGGCCACGGCAAACGCGGCGACAAAGTTGTACTCGTTGTACAGAATCTCCACGTGCAGAGGCAGGGTGTTGGTCTGGCCGCGTATGTGGCCGGAGACGACGGACACCGCGCCAAACTCCCCCATCGCCCGGGCGTTGCAGAGGATCACCCCGTAGAGCAGGCCCCACTTGACGTTGGGCAGCGTGATGCGGAAAAACGTCTGCCAGCCGTTTGCCCCCAGCGACAGCGCGGCCTCCTCCTCGTCCTTCCCCTGCGCCTCCATGACCGGAATCAGCTCACGGGCGACGAACGGAAAGGTGACAAACGTGGTCGCCAGCACAATGCCCGGCACGGCGAAGATGATTTTCAGATTGTGCGCCTCCAGCCAGGGGCCGAACAGCCCCTGACTGCCGAACAGCAGCACGAAAATCAGTCCGGAAATGACCGGCGAGACGGCAAACGGCAGGTCGATCAGCGTCAGCAGCACGTTTTTTCCGCGAAAGGAAAACTTGGCGATGGCCCACGCGGCTGCCAGCCCGAACACGACGTTGAGCGGGACGCTGATCGCCGCCGTCAGCAGGGTGAGCTTGACGGCGGCGAGCGTATTCGGATCGCTCACCGCTTGAAGAAACACGTCCACCCCCTGACGGAATGCTTGGGAAAAGACCGCGATCAAGGGAACAATCAGGAACAATCCCAAAAAGACGAGGGCCAAGCCGATCAACAGCCAGCGCACAACAACAGGTTCCGTCTGATTGGTCACAGGTTATCCCTCCGATCGGGCGGCGTTCAATTTATTCGTCTTCCACTGCAGGTAATTGATGACCAAAAGCATCACAAAGGAGGCGACCAGCATGACGGAGGCGATGGCCGTTGCCCCCGTGTAGTCGAACTGCTCCAGCTTGGTCATGATCAAAAGCGGTACGATCTCGGTCTTCAGCGGCATGTTTCCGGAAATGAACACGACAGAGCCGTATTCGCCCAGGGCTCGCGCAAACGCCAGAGCGAATCCCGTGACCACCGCCGGAAGCAGATGAGGCAAGATCACGCGGGTGAACGTCTGCCACCGCGTCGCTCCCAGCGTCGCCGCCGCTTCTTCCACTTGTCTGTCCCAGTCCTGCAGGACCGGCTGGACGGTTCGGACGACGAACGGCAGTCCGATAAACGTCAGCGCCACGAAAATGCCCAGCGGCGTATAGGCGATTTTGATCCCCCAGACGGCAAACCACTGGCCGATCCAGCCGTTTTCCGCATAAATGGAAGCCAGCGCGATCCCCGCCACGGCGGTGGGCAGGGCGAACGGCAGGTCGACGATCCCGTCAATCACCCGCTTCCCCGGGAACTGGTACCGCGCCAGCACCCAGGCCACGAGCACGCCAAACACCGCATTCAGGCACGCCGCGAAAAAGGAGGTCAGGAAACTGACCTGAAACGACGCAATCACCCGCCGATTCAGCACCGTGTCGATAAACTGTTCCCACGTCATGCTGGAGGTCTTCAGGAACAGGACGGAGAGCGGGATCAGCACCAGCAGGCTGAGGTAAATCACGGTATAGCCCATGGTCAGGCCAAATCCGGGCAGTATCCATTTGGCTCGCTTACGTTTGTTCATGGATGGCACTCCCTACCGCAAAATCAAGGTTGGTAAATCTGGTCAAACACGCCTCCGTCCGCGAAATGGATCTTCTGGGCTTTCTCCCAGCCGCCGAACACCTCGTCGATGGTGAACAGCTCGATGTCGGGAAACTCCGCTTGATGCGCCTTTCTCACTTCTTCGGAACGGGGACGGTAGTAATGTTTGGCGGCCAGCTCCTGCCCCTCTTTGCTGTACAGGAACTGGAGATACGCTTCGGCAACCGGCCGCGTGTTGTGCTTGTCGACGTTTTTGTCTACGACCGCGACAGGCGGCTCCGCCAGAATGCTGACGGACGGGTTGACGATTTCAAATTTGTCCTTGCCCAGCTCGTTGATCGCCAGATAGGCTTCGTTTTCCCAGGCAAGCAGCACGTCGCCGATGCCCCGTTCCACGAAGGTGGTGGTGGCGCCGCGGGCGCCGGAGTCGAGCACCGGCACGTTTTTCAGCAGGGCGGTGACAAATTCCTGGGCTTTCTTCTCGTCGCCGTTGTGTTTCTTCAGCGCGTATCCCCAGGCGGCGAGGTAATTCCAACGGGCGCCGCCCGATGTTTTGGGATTGGGGGTGATAACGGAGATGCCCGGCTTCACCAGATCGTCCCAATCCTTGATTTGTTTCGGGTTTCCTTTGCGCACCAGGAAGACGATCGTGGACGTGTACGGCGAGCTGTTGTCCGGCAGGCGCTTCTGCCAGTCGGCGGGCAGCAGGCCGTATTGGGCGATGGCGTCGATGTCATAGGCCAGGGCCAGCGTCACGACGTCCGCCTCCAGTCCGTCGATGACGGAGCGGGACTGCTTCCCCGATCCCCCGTGGGACTGCTTGATGGTGACGGTCTGCCCCGTTTTCGTTTTCCAGTACTGGGCAAAGTGCTCGTTGACGTCCTGATACAATTCACGGGTCGGGTCGTAGGAGACGTTGAGAAGCTCGACACTCGAACCTGCTGCGGCAGCCTGCTCACCGCCCGGTTTGGCCTGCTCTCCGCCCGACTGCGTCTGTTGTCCGCCCGGCGATCCGGCGCAGCCGGCCAGACTGAACGCCAGGACGATCGGCAGCAGTTTGGTGTAAAACGGTTGACGAACATGTTTCGTACGTTCCATGCCAGTTTCTCCCCCAGAAAAGTCATAGTAATGTAATCGGAATTATATGTATTGTATTTCCCCTATTTTCTCCCTGTCAACACTTTTTTCCCCATTACCCAGGCTGGCGCCCGGTAACGTCAATCTACCCTATGCGGCCGGCATGGGCAGCGTTCGTCTCGGCACGCAAAAAAACGGCGCCCTTGGCTTGGGCGCCGCATCGATTCCGCGCGATCCGGCAAGGCAGCCGGCGATCGGCAAAAAAAAGACGGACAGCCGAAGCGGCCTGTCCGTTTACGCTTTCCCTGCCTGCAGTCTCGATTCGAATGACGCTCGCCAACTGTCAGCCAGTTCCTTCACCGCCAGTATCCGCTCAATGTCGGCGCGGTTGTCCGTGTCGTGATACTTGATCCGGTTGACAAAGGCGACGCTTACCTCGTGCTGCTGCCGCTCCAGCAGGCGAAACGGCATGTCTGTCCCGATCAGGCCCGGCTGCAGCACGCGGAAGTAAAAGCCGCTGAAGCCGGTCTGCTGTACAAGAACCACCAGATCGACACGACCGTACCTGACGTTCAGTTTGAAACAGGGCTGGCGCGGCTGGTTCACCTGCACCACCGCCTCTCCCAACTGAAAGATGTCCCCGATGCACACCTCTTCTTCAGTGAGCCCGCGAACCGTGATGTTTTCCCCGAATGCGGCGGGAGCCAACGGCCGTTTCAGCACGTTTTCCCAATACGGATAATGATCGGCGCTGTAGACGCAGAGGGCCTTGTCGGGACCGCCGTGGTAGCGCAGGTCGGCCTGTCCGTCCCCCTCCAACTGCGCCCAGTCCAGATAGACGGGACCTGTGACCGGCTGTTTGTATATCCCGGTGCTCAGCTCCCTGCCCTGATATGTCACGGTCTGCGGTTTGCCCGCATTGACGGATATCACTTCCACGGAGACGACCTCCCCTTCCATTTTCTGCTCATTGTACCACGGGGAAGAGTCCTCCGGCTGTTGTCAGAATGAACGGATGATTCCGACATCCCGCGTCCGTCCTTCTTTTCGATTATGATAAAGGAGAAGGAGTGATACCCCGTGATTACCGTTCTGATCAAACGTCCCCACGAGGAAGCGGAGCCCGTCGCCATTGCCGGTGCGGACGAGCTGAGCGAACTGGTCGGCGGCGACTACGACGTGGTGCGCGACGACCGCCTCCCCGGCTTCTCGCTGATCGTCAACGAAGAGGCCCGCGGCGTCGAGGCCAACAACTTTCCCGTGACCACCGACGGCTACCTCGATTGGGTCTACGGGCCATGCGTCTTTGTCAAGGAAGACGGCACGTCGCTCACTGAGGAGGACATCGAGACGGTCCGCCGCTATCTGGCTGGCTAGAGCTGAATTCGAATTCCGCAGCCAAACAAAAGACCAAACCCCTGCCCCCTTTCATGGTAAAAGGAGGACAGGGGTTTTCTGTTTCGGAGCCGGTCCGGCTGCCTTACTGGACGCCGCTGCTGCCAAACCCGCCAGCGCCGCGCTCCGTCTCGTCAAGCTCGTCCACGACTTCAAACTGTGCCAGCGGGACGAGGGCCAGCACGCCCTGGGCGATGCGGTCGCCTTTGCGGATCAGGTAGGTGTGGCGGTCCACTTCCCGGTCGACCGTCGCCGGTTTTTCGCTGACGTCCAGGCAGGTATGACCCACTTCGCCGGACGGCGTGCGGATGTTGTCCATCAGCACGCACACTTCCCCCCGGTAGCCGGCGTCTACGGTACCAGGCGCGTTGCTGATGCGCAGTTTCGTCTTGGCGCTGATGCCGGAACGCGGCCGCACCTGCAGCTCATAGCCGTCCGGCAGGGCGAAGGCAAGCCCGGTGGGAATCTTCGCCGTCTCCCCGGGCGGGATCAAGACGTCCTCCACCGCCACCAGGTCGAAGCCGGCGTCAAACGCCCGCGCGTACCGGGGAATGACGGCGTCTTCGTGCAGCCGTTTGATTTTCACCGGGGCAACAAGCCGTTGGTTGATTGCGATTGTGCTCATGTCAGGTCTCTCCTTGCTGATGTGTACGCGTTTTTTTCCTTACAGATCGCCGAAATTCAAGCCGCTCGATTTGGTGTAGTTGGTCACCTTTTGCTCAAAGAAATCGGTCTTGGTCTGGTTCAGGTTGGCAAAGCTGTCCACCCACTTCATCGGGTGTTCGGTATGCGCGGGATAGAGGATCTCCAGGTCGAGCGCCTTCAGCCGCTGGTTGGCCAGGTATTTGATGTACCGCTCCAGGATGTCGTTGTTGATCCCGAGGATTTCGTTGTTGGTCACGTATTGACCCCAGCGGATTTCGTGCGTGGCCGCCGTGTGGAACATGCCGCGCAGTTCCTCGATCAGCTCGGGCGTAAAGACGTCCGGGTTTTCCGTTCGCAGCTCGCGGAACATGTTCTGGAACAGCACCACATGCGTCAGCTCGTCGCGCTGGATGTACTTGATCATCGTCGCCGTTCCCGTCATTTTTCCCTGACGCGCCAATGTATAAAAGAAGGAAAAACCGGAGTAGAAGTACAGCGACTCCAGCAGGTAATTGGCGATGACCGTCTTGACGAAGTTGACGTCGTTGGGGTTGTCCACGAACTGCTGGTACAAGTCGGCGATGAACTTGTTCCGCTCCAACAGCCGCTCGTCGTTGCGCCACTCGTCGTAGATGTTCTCCCGCGTCTGCGGCGAGCAGACGGAATCCAGGATGTAGCTGTAGGACTGGGCGTGAATCTCCTCCTGGAAGGTCTGGATGTTCAGAAGCGAGCAGACCTCCGGCGCCGTGATGTAGTCGGAGATGTTCGGCAGGTTGACCGACTGCAGCGAATCCAGGAAGTTGAGAAACGAGATGGTCTTGTCAAAGGCGCGCCGCTCCGCCGGGGACAGCGATTCAAACTGCTTGGCGTCGTTGGCCAGCGGCACCTCTTCCGGAATCCAGAAGTTGTTCAGCATCGTCCGGTACAGCTTGGCCGCCCACGGGTATTTGATCCGGTTCCACTCGCGCAGGTTGGTGGTGTTTCCGCCGATCATGCGCTGCGTGCCCCGCTGGCCGCTTTCGTTGAACAGCCGCTTTTTTTCCAATTGCATGCGTGTCACACTCCTCCGGCAATTCGATTCCCCGGCCAACAGAGACCGGGGAACCGGCGTATGCGCTTGTCGTCAAGCGGAACAGCTCACGCAGTCTTCCACGTCGACGGATTGGTTGCGCACGTAGTAAATCGTCTTCAATCCGTTTTCCCACGCCTGGATGTACAGGTCGAGAAACTCCGGCGCGGTAATCTCGGGTGTGATGTACAGGTTGAACGACTGCGACTGGTCGATGTGCCGCTGTCTCGCCCCCGCCGCCTTGATGGACCAGCGCTGGTCGATCCGGTGCGCTTCCTTGTAGTAAAAGAAGGTTTTGTCATTCAGGTTGGGCGCGGTCTGCGGGATGTTGCCGCTCCGTTTTTCCTCCACGAAAAACTTGGCGTAGACCGGGTCCGTCGACGCGGTGGAGCCGGCGATCAGGCTGGTCGTGCCCGTTGGCGCGACGGCAAACGTCCAGGCGTTGCGCATCCCAAATTGGGCGACGTCCCGTTTCAGCTCGGTCCAGCGTTCATCCGTATAGCCGCGGCGGTCGAAGTATTCGCCGGTGTGCCACTCGCTGCCCTCGAACACGGCGTACGTCCCTTTCTCTTTGGCCAGTTCCATCGACGCATTGATGGCGTGGTAGGCGATTTCCTCATACAGCTTGTCCGCCGTCTCGACGTGCTCGTCGCTCTCCCACTTGATGCCGTGCTGCGCCAGGTACTGATGGTAGCCGCTCGTCCCCAGTCCGACGGCGCGGTACTTCCGGTTGGTGACCGCCGCCTGTTTGACAGGATAGTAGTTGAGATCAATCACATTGTCCAGCATCCGCATCTGGATCGGCACGATCCGGGCGATGTCGTCCATCGAGCGGATGCGGCCCAGGTTGAGCGAAGAGAGGTTGCACACGACAAAATCGCCCGGTTTGTAGCGCAGCACCACGTCGCCATCCTCCAGCTCCTCGCCGGCGAAGACCGTGGGGCTCATGTTTTGCATGATTTCGGTACACAAATTGGAACTGTACACCATGCCCGCGTGCTTGTTCGGGTTGGCGCGGTTGACCGTGTCCCGGTAAAAGATGAACGGCGTACCCGTCTCAAACGCGCTGGACATGATCCGCTTCATGATCTCGATGGCCGGGATTTCCGTCTTGATCGCCAGGCGCTCTTCGCTGACGCACAGCTCGTAGCGCCGTTCAAATTCTTCGCCGTAGAAGTCCTCCAGCGAAAAGCCCATCACCTGGCGAATCTCATGCGGGTCGAACAGGTACCACATCCCCCGCTCCTTGACCCGCCGCATGAACAAGTCCGGGATGCAGACGCCGGGGAAGATGTCGTGCGCCTTCATGCGGTCGTCGCCGTTGTTTGTCTTCAGGTTCAAAAAGTCCAGAATGTCGGCATGCCAGACGTCGAGGTAGATGGCGAAGGCTCCGGCCCGCGTCCCCAACTGGTCGACGCTGATGGCGATCTGGTTGTACAGGCGGGTCCACGGCACGATGCCGCCGGATGCCCCCTTGTGGCCGCGAATGGACGCGCCGCGGCTGCGCACCTTGCCCAGGTAGATGCCCACGCCGCCGCCATACTTGGAAACCATCGACGTGGCCCCGGCCGTATTCATGATGCCGGACAGCGAGTCGTCCACCGTGTCGATGAAGCAGGAGGACAGTTGGTGAAACGGCGTCCCGGCGTTGGACAGGGTCGGCGTCGCCACCGTAATCTCCAGCTTGGAGAGAATGTCGTAAAAGTCCTTGGCGTGTTTCAGGCGGTCCTTTTCCTTCATCGCCAGGTGCATGGCGATGACCATGAATCGCTCCTGCGGCAGTTCCATCACGCCGCCGCCAAAGTCCTTGATCAGGTACCGGTCGGCCAGCAGGCGCAGGCCTGCATAGTTGAACAGCTCGTCCCGCTCCGGCTTGATGTACGCCCCCAATTCCGCCAATTCGAAATCCGTGTATGTTTCCGTCAGATACGTGCCGTAGAGGCCTTTATCCGTCAATGTATGTATGAGCTGCGCAAAGTCGCCGTATCCGAAATGGCCGCGGTACCCGCGGTTGATGGCGGCGTCCTTGTACAGGTCGTACGCCAGCAGGCGGGCGGCCACAAACTGCCAGTCCGGGTTGTCCACACTGGTCTTCTCGACGGCGGTCTGCATGACGATCCGCTGGATTTCCTTGGTCGTCATGCGATCGCGAAACTGAATGCAGGCGTCCATCTCCAGTTCGAGCGGATCGCATGCGGGATAATGGGCGCACGCAAAGCCGATCACCTTTTTCAGCTTGTCGATGCGGAGGTCCTCCGTCTCGCCGCTGCGCTTGACGATTTGAATGGTGCTTACTGCGCTCATAGGGCCACCCCTGCCTCTCCCGTGTTTCTCGCGCACCTTCCAGGAAAAAAGAGGGCTGGCGAGATGTCGTGAACCTTTTTCATAGTGTACAGGATGCCACTATATCTAGCAAGCTGATAAATTTTTCGACAAATTCGACACAAGATATTGATTTCGATAGGGTGGCTGTGTATGTAACACAAGACTGGCCAAAAAGAAACGGGACCGAAGACCCATTTCCAGTGTGCTTGTCAGCGAAGCGTCAGAAGATTTACAATCGGATGGAGACGCGCGAAAATTTTGGAAAGGGTGGGGACCATGATCCAGTTTTCCTACCGCCTGCTCTCCTCCCTGTCCGCCGCCGACAGACAGGCATGTGTGGAGACCGCCAACAGCGCTTTTCCCCACTGCGACCAAACCGCCTACCTGACGGAACGCTTCCCCCTGTATGACGCAGTGCTGATGGCCCATGACGAATCCGGACTGGCCGCCTTTCAATTGATGCAGCGGTTTCGGACGGACCAGGGCTGGTTTGTCTACCTGGGCCCCCTGTACTCCCGGCGGAAGGCCTATCTGCAGATGCTGTTCCACTTCTTCCGCAGCGCGATGGACACATGGCCGGACGAGACGCTTCACTTCATGGCCGAACTGCAGAATCCCGACCTGCTGCTCGTCTGCAAAACCCTGTTTCAGCGGTCGTACCCGCTTCTCCAAACCCGCAAAATCCCCCTGACCGTTCGGCAAACGGCCCACGTCTTCGTCGAACGGATTGCGCATATCGAGGGATTCAGGCCGGACAACCTGTCTTCGCGCGGCAGCCATACCCTGTACCGCGCGGCGGCCGGCAGCGATGCGGTCATGACCTGGCTGCACGCCAGGGGCGTGCGGCTGGACCGGGGAGACAGCCAGATCCTGCTGCTCACCTGCCCCGCGGATGCTTCATCCCGCTCCCGTCTCATGCGGGAGATGGAACGCGGCCGGCTGATGCTCGCGCACTGGGAGCGGTTTCGGCCGGTGATGCTGCGAAAATTTGAGGAGGGAGCTGCCCGTGACTGACCTGTATTTTGCTCAGATTCGCGAAGACAGCATGGTGGAACGAACGCTTGCGGACCGGTACCATCCGGAGACGATCGCCGTCGTCGGGTCCGGGGGGTGTACGGCGTTTTCCCTGCTGCGCGACGATGTGCAGACAATCTACGCGATAGATGTCAACCCCGCACAGGCCGCGCTGATCGAATTGAAAAAGGCGGCCATCGGGGCATTGAGCCGCGAGGAATACCTGGCGTTCGCGGGAGAGACGGACGGGACGGACCGGCAGGAAACGTACCGCCGCCTGTCGCCGCTGCTCCCCGAATACGCCCGCTCCTTTTGGGACCGCCATCCGCACCTGCTGACGCTTGGCGTGAATCAGTGCGGCGCGACGGAGCGTTTCTACCGGTTCATCAGCCAAAATATTCGCCTCAACCTCTACGGGGACGAGGTCTGGCAGGAGCTGCTGTCCTGCCGCACCTTGGACGAGCAAGCCGCCTTTCGCGAGCGCTACCTGAACACAGACGCCTGGCGCACAGCCGTGCGTCTTTTGCTGAGCAAAACCACCCACCTGCAGTTCTTCCCTGCCCACATGTTTGCCCAGGCCAGGGAACAGGACTTTGGCGCATTTTTTGACATGATGTTCAGAAGAGAGCTGGAGAGACGGTTGATCGGCAACAACTATTTTTTCACCCAGCTCATGTTTGGCACGTACCTGCTCGACAGACCGGAAGGAGCTCCCCACTACTTGAGCGAGGAGGGCTTTGCCGCGGCGAAGCGCAACCTGCACAAACTGCGGGTGCTGCCGCTCTCCCTGCAGCAGGCGCTGCCGCAGATGCAGGGCATCGACGCCTTTTTCCTCTCCAATGTTTTCGACTGGTCGGACGAATCGCAGCGGGCGGCGATTTGCGCCGCCGTGCTCGGGGCCAAAAGCCGGGAAGCGGTCTTGCTGTACCGCAACATGCTGTCCGCTCCTCCCCTGCCCGAGGCATTTCGGGAGCGGCTAGCGGTGGACGAAGCGTGTTCCCGGGAGATGACCGGCCTTGATCGGTCGATGATGTACCGGCAGATTACCGTGGGTGTGCTGAGATGAACTACACGACATCACCATTGACGATGGAACACAACAACGCGCTCTTGGCCCTGGCCCATGCGACGGATACGGGCAGCGACCTGTTTGTTGTGGATCGCTCCCCCGATTTCTTCCGGCTGGGAGAGAGCTGGGGGGAATCGCGGTACACGGGGCTGTGGCGCCGCGGCCGGTTGATCGGCTGCTTCGGGGTGACGCGGCAGGTCCGCTTTCTGAACGGCCGGGCTGAACCCGTGTTCTACCTGCACGATGTCAGGATTCACCCTGACTATACCGGCACCCGCGCCTTTCAGCGGCTGGCGGGTCATGCCGTGGAGAGCCTGCGCCAAGCGTGCCGCTGGGTGTTTGCCGTCGTCCTGGACAGCAGCCGGCACCGCTCGCCGCTGACGCGGGCAAACAGCGTGTTCCCGCCGGCGGTTCCCATCGGCCGCACCGTCCACCTTGGCGTGCCGCTGTTCTGGCCGGTGAACGGAGACTGGCCGCGCGTCTGTCCGAACGACGGCGAGGAAGCGTGGTCCCATTACGAGCGCTGGGCGGCGGGCACTGCGTTTGCGTACGCCGACCGCGCCCGCTTTTTGCGCCGGGATGGCTGGTTTTTGGGCCTGCATGACGGCGGGAAACTGCGCGCCGTCTGCAAAGTCATCGACCAATCGGCGGAGCGCCGGCTGGTCGTCACCCGTTCGCTCCCTCTCCCGCTGCGCCTGATCCATGCCGCCTGCCGGTGGCGCGGGACCGCTTCCCTGCCCGGTCCCGGCGAGCCGTTTCCGCACGCCTATCTCGCCTATTACGCCTGCGCGGACGGGGAAGACGGGCGGCGGGCGTTTTTCGCCTATCTGGCCCGCTTTCACCGGCAGGAGTATCCCTACGTCTTTGCCGGCGTCTCCCCGGAACTGGCGGAGACGTATCGCCACCCGCTGTTCATCAAGCTGGGCTCCACCGCCTACGCCTACGGAGATGTCCCGCCCGGCCTGGCTCTGGACGCCCGCGAACTCACCTTACTGTAGGAGGGATTCGATGACAAATGCATACACGGAAGTGAAGCACCTGGCGCAGCAGCTCTTTGCCCGGCACGAGGTGGAGCGGCATCCGCTGTTTCTCGCGCTGCACGACCAAACGTTTTCCTCGGCGCAGGCCAAGGAAGCGGCCCTGCAGATCTATCACGTCGTGGAGCATTTCCCCCGCTTTTTGTCCGCCATCCTGACCAATCTGCCTGATTACCGGCTGCGCATGCCGCTGGTGGAAAACCTGTTTGAAGAGCACGGCCGGATAAACGCAGCGCATGTGCACCTGGAAACGTACAAGCTCTTTTTGCGCGGTATCGGCGTGACGGACGCCGAACGGGAAGCGAGCCGTCCGATCATTCCCGTACTGGCGTACAACCGCGCCGTCACCGATCTCTGCCTGCACTACCCCTACCCGGAGGGACTGGCCGCCCTCGGCGTGATTGAAGAGATTGTGGCCCGCGTCTCTCCGCTCGTCGGCGCCTACGCCGCCTCCGCGTACGGCGGCACGGCCGATCTGGCCCATTTTACCGACCACGAGACCCTGGATGTCACGCATGCCAACGAAATCTACGAAGTGGTCGCCCAGGTGTACGCGGGCGACAACAAGCCGCTGGTGGAACGCGGCATGCAGTTGGGCATGTACTACCACACCCGGCTATATACGGACATACTGGACCATGTGCGGACGTTTGCGGCTCACGCGTGACCGGCGGACATCAAATGGTCACATCCTTCCTGACATTTTTTCGGCATTTTTCGGCGCAATGTGATATAATCACGGTTGCGTCAAAAATTCAATAAGAATAGAAGGAAGGGTGAATTGTACCTTGCAAGTACAAAAACCGTATCGTGTTTTGCTTTACTACAAGTACGTCCAGCTTGACGACTACGAGGAATACGCGGCGGAACACCTCAAGTTCTGCAAGGAGCTCGGACTGAAAGGGCGCATCATCGTCGCGCCGGAGGGCCTGAACGGCACGGTGTCCGGCACCATCGAACAGACCGACGCGTACATGGAATTCGTTCGCAAGGATCCGCGTTTTGCGGACATCTGGTTTAAGATAGATGAAGCGGACGGACATGCGTTCAAGAAAATGTTTGTTCGCGCGAAAAAAGAGTTGGTCACCTGGCGTCTGGAAGACGATTTCAGCCCGACCGAACTGACGGGCAAGTACCTGACGCCGAAAGAATTCTATGAAATGCTGCAGCGGGACGATGTGGTCGTCATCGACGGCCGCAACGATTACGAGTACGAGCTGGGTCACTTCCGCGGCGCCATCAAGCCGGGCGTGCGCTCTTCCCGCGAGTTTCCGCAGTGGATCCGCGAGAACCTGGGCCAGTTCAAGGACAAGAAGGTGCTCACCTACTGCACCGGCGGCATCCGCTGCGAAAAGCTGACCGGCATCCTGCTGAAGGAAGGCTTCAAGGATGTGTACCAACTGCACGGCGGCATCGTCACCTACGGCAAGGACCCCGAGGTGAAAGGGCGCCTGTGGGACGGAAAATGCTACGTCTTTGACGAGCGCATCTCCGTGAAGATCAACCACACCGAGGAAGACACGGTCATCGGCCGCTGCTACTACTGCGGCAAGCCGGAAGACCGCTACGTCAACTGCGCCAACCCGTTCTGCAACAAGCAGCACTTCTGCTGCCCGGAATGCGAAGTGAAGTACAAGCGTTCCTGCTCCGACGAATGCCGCGAGCATCCGCGCAACCGCTACGTGGAAGAAGAAAACGCCAAGCTGCAGACAGCCGGCTCCCAGGCGTAAACAGGCAAACAAGCTGATCTCCGTGACGAGATCAGCTTGTTTTTTTGCCAGTGATAGCATCTGCCCTCCGCAGCCGTTCCTCCCTGTCGGCCGTCCGAACTTCAAGTCCTGCGGAGCGGAAGGCCCGCTACGGCTCAACGGGCAGCGTAACGGTAAAGGCCGCCCCTTCCCCCGGTTTGCTCTTCACGCTGATGGTTCCGTGATGCATGTCGACGATTTTCTTCACGATGGACAGACCGAGCCCGCTGCCGCCGCTGGAGCGATTGCGCGATTTGTCGGCCTTGTAAAAGCGTTCGAATAGATGCGGCTGATCCTCCTCCGCGATGCCGATGCCGGTGTCGGCAACGCATACGATCACGTCCTGCCCGTTCCGCTCCAACCGGATGGTGATGCTCCCGCCGTTTGGGGTAAATTTCACACTGTTGTGAAGCAGGTTGACCCACACCTGGCTCATCAGTTCTTCATCGGCGACGACGTTCACTTCCTCCAGGGACACGTCCATGTCGATCGCTTTGTCCACCCACTGCGGTTCGCAGGCGAGGATCACCTGCCGCAATTGACGGTCCAGGCGGTAGCGCTTCGGCTCGAACGGATGATGGTCCGACTCCAGGGACGTGAGCTTCAGCAGGTTCTCGCTCAGCTTCGACAGGCGTTGGCATTCCGTCTCGATGATGCCGAGATAATGCAGGCGCTCCTCCCGGCTGAGCCGGTCGTTTTGCAGCGCCCGGGCAAACCCGCTGATGGAGGTGAGCGGCGACTGGATCTCGTGGGAGACGTTGGAGATGAACTCCTGGCGCATTTTCTCCATTTGGCTCAGCTCGACGGCCATGTGGTTGATGCTCTCGACAAGCTGTCCGAGCGGATGGTGTTCGCCCGGCTTGACCTGCAGGTTGACGTTGAAATCCCCCTTGGCGATTCGCCGCAGGGCATCGTACAGCGACTGCCACACCGCTCTTTGTTTGGAGCGGGCGAAGAAGCCGATGACAGCCATCACCATTCCCGCCAGCACATAGCCGAGCATCACGGTGACGAGCTGCCTGACGTAATCGGGCATCTGGTTGGTCAGCCCGCCGGCGTACAGCGACGTCAGGAAATAGGCGGCCGACCAGCACACGGTAAAGAATCCCAGCACAAACACGATGCCCGCCGCGTGGCGCAGGAAGAGCTTTCCTTTCATGAACGAACCTCCAATCGGTAGCCAAGCCCGCGGATGGTGCTGATCCGAAACGAGTGCCGCTCTTCCGGAAAACGCTCGCGCAGTCGCTTGATGTGCACGTCGACGGTCCGCTCGTCCCCTTCGTAATCGTACCCCCAGATCTGCTCGATCAACTGCTCGCGGGAAAAGGTCTTTCCGGGGTAACTGGCCAGTTTGAACAGCAGTTCAAACTCCTTGAGCGGCAGGGTCACCTGCTTGTCGCCCACCTGCGCTTCGTAGGTTTTGCGGTCAAGCAGCAGTTCGCCGATCTGCACCCGCTGCGATACGGCGATCCGGTAGCGCCTCAGCAGCGCTTTTACCCTGGCGACCAGTTCCAGCGGTTCAAACGGCTTGACCAGGTAGTCGTCCGTGCCCAATTGGAAGCCTTTGATTTTCTGCGACGTTTCTCCTTTGGCGGTCAGCATGAGCAGCGGGGTGTCGTAAAGTTCCCGCAGTTCGCGGCAAAGCTGCCACCCGTCCATGTTGGGCATCATGATGTCGAGGATCACCAGATCCGCCCGGGTTGTTTCCAGGAGCGCGAGCGCTTCCCTGCCATCGGCGGCCTCCAGGACGGTGAACCCTTCCTCCCGCAGAAAAACACCGACCAGTTCCCG
Source organism: Brevibacillus thermoruber 423 (assembly GCF_000454065.1). Lineage (GTDB taxonomy): Bacteria > Bacillota > Bacilli > Brevibacillales > Brevibacillaceae > Brevibacillus > Brevibacillus thermoruber. Next base: position 493,126 of record NZ_KE695651.1, on the reverse strand, counting down.
AATGTGGGGATCGTCGTCTACAACCAGTATGGTGGCCATGGTCCTCATCCCTTTCCCGATTGGATTTCCGCCGCGGTCCGCTGATCGATCCGCAGCTGCTGGGTGGCAAATTCGCGGTACATCGCATGGGTGGCGAACAGTTCCTGATGCGTTCCCCGGCCGGTGATCCTGCCTTTTTCCAGAAAGATGATGTGATCCGCGTCCATGACGGTGGACAAGCGGTGGGCAATCACCAGCGTCGTTCGCCCCTTCATCAGATTCTGCAGCGCTTTCTGCACCTCGATTTCCGATTTGCTGTCCAGGCTGGACGTGGCTTCATCCAGCATGAGGATGCGCGGATTTCGCAAAAGCGCCCGGGCGATGGCGATGCGCTGGCGCTGGCCGCCGGACAATTTGACCCCTCTTTCCCCCACCTGGGTGTCGTATTGGTCCGGCATCTCCTCGATGAAGTGATCGGCGTAGGCCATGCGCGCGGCGCGGCGCAGCTCTTCCTCGCTGATCTCCCTTTCCATTCCGTAACAGATGTTCTCCCGGATGGTTCCGGCGATGATCGGACTCTCCTGGGACACGTACCCGATCTGGCTCCGCCACGATTGGAGAGAAAACGCGTCGATCGGTTCCTCGCCCAGCCTGATCGTCCCCCGCGTCGGCCGGTAGTAGCGCTCCATCAGCGAAAACAGCGTCGTTTTCCCGCTTCCGCTGGGCCCCACGATCGCCGTGACCCGCCCCGGCTCGATCGTGAAGCTGACGTCGTCCAGTACCGGTTCGCCCGACTTGTAGGAAAAGCTCACATGCTCCAGGATGATCGGCTGATGCGGGTTGGTGACCTCGCGTCCGGCCGTCTGGTCTTCTTCCGCCGCTTCCAGCGTGGCAATAATCCGCTCGGTCGCTCCCCTCGTCTTTTGCAGGTGGGTTACAAACATTGTCAATTGGCTCATCGGCATGACAATTTGAAAGAGATACAGGATAAACGCGACCAGATCGCCCGCCGTGAGCGCTCCGGATGACACCCGCATGCCGCCGTACCCGAGAATGACCACCAGCACCACCATCAGGACGAGGGAGACAAACGGGGAGATCAGTGCGTGCACCGTCCCTTCTTTGATGCCGAGGTGAAGCAGGTTGGTGATGCCCCGTTTGCCGTTTTGGTACTCAATCGCCTCCGCGTTTGACGCCTTCACCAGTCGAATCTCCGACAGCACCTGGTTCAAGGTCGCGGAAAATGCGGCGGTCTCATCCTGCATCCCGCGGGAAATCTTGTGCATCGTCCTCCCCAGCGGCATCAGGATCAGAATCGACAGCGGCACGGCGGTCAGCATCAGCAGCGTCATTTTCCAGTCCAGAATGAGCAGGATCGTCACCGAGCCGACGATGGAGATCGCGCCGGTAAAAAAGTTGGTCAAATGATCCGTAATCAGCCCCTTGACGACCGCCGTGTCATTCGTCATCCGGCTGATCGTCTCCCCGGTCTGGTGGTCGTCGTAATAGGAAACCGGCAGGACGAGCAGCTTTTTCCACAAGCGGTCCCGCAGTCCGGCCACCACGCCCTGGCCGATCCGGTTGAGCAGGTAGATCGACAGTCCGCCGGCGATTGACTGGGCGAGAAAGGCGGCCACCAGCACGGCTACCTGCCACCTGTCCAGCGACGCCAGCGAGAAGCTGTTGACGAGGTCTTTCGTGAACAGCGGAACGAACAGGCCCACCACGGTGGAGGCCACGCTCAGGAACAGCGCGATGGCCAGCGGCAGAGCGGGCGGGTTCGTCTGTCTGATCAGATTGAGAAACGGGCGCCAGCCACCCGTTTGTTGCTTCGACATGTTCTCCATCTCCTTTTTCAAAAACGTAGGCTGTGATCCTCACAACGCTTGGGGTTAAACGCTCTCGGCCGCCTGGACGTCCGGGTCCCTCTCCAGCCCGACTCGCGGATTCCTGTTTGCCATACGTGTTCTCTCCTTTTCATCCCGTTTCGGCGTGAACAGGATACAACACGTATATGAACGGAATGTGAACGACGCGGGCCCCGAAAAAACGGCTCTCGCTTCATGTTTTCGCGTTGGGTGCAGCCGAACTGCCGCCCTGTGTGATCAAGGGCGGAAACGCCATGACTTGCATCAGGGCAGCGCACATGACCGCATGACCGGATGGCAGGTACGGCCGCCACAGACAGCCGCTCCGCCGGGAGACGCGAAAACTCCGGTGTTTGTCCAATTGCGGGAACATACCGGAGTTTTCTCATGCCAGTTTTTTCGTTTTGCGAATGTTCGTTGCGCCAGAAGTATGCGCCGGTCCCAGCCCGTTTCAGGCTTCGTGCATCCGGTCAAGGGCGAGCGGCCGGGCAGACGGGATGGGCGCGGCGTTCGATGACGTGACGCCGCCGCATGCGCTCCCGTTTACAGCGTAGTCTGGGACGGCTCCGCTTTGTTCAGCTTTTCCTTGAACATGTCACCCAACACCCCGATATCCACTTCCCATTTGTTCTCTTTGTAATAGACAGTCGCCTTGGATTCGCCTTTTTTCCCGGTGATCCGGATGTTGGCCGTCTTTACTTCATAGCTGCCGTCGTCATGAAACAAGATGTCCGCGTCCTTCAGTTCCGACTCCAGGATGGGGACGACCGTCTTCTGCACCGCATCCTGCGTGGTCTGCACGGCTGTGCGTCCCATATCGATCACCTGCTCCGGGCTGAAATGGAAGACCAGCACGAGAATGACGCCGATCACCGCCATCATGGCAAATAGCCGAAACAGGCTTCGCATGATCCATTGAAAGGCTGCGATCACCACGATCGCGCATATGACGATGGGCCAATAGTCTGTAACGAGGTTGAGCAGCGATTCCACATCTATCACTCCTTCTTTACCCATTCTGACCCAAACGGGGCCGGACCTATCCGTGCCCCCACAAGAAGAACGGCTCCCCGCATGTGTTTCGCCAGAAGCTATTCTTATTATGAATGTTCGCAAACGGTCCGGTCAAATGGCGCCGCGCTTTCCCCTCCTCTACTCAATACGAACAGCCCGTCCTGATCGTTACAGTCCAGGGGCAGGCCCCGGCAAAAACGCAAAAATGCAGGGTGCCATTCCCGACAGCGGCACGGAACTCAAAAAGGCGCCATCGCAGCGCCGCACCAGGGAGTCGGATATGACTGTCCGCTTTCTCCGCGCGTTCCCTTTGCGGGCGATCGTTTCGCTGGAAAAGGCCTCCTCCCCATACGTTGTTTGTCGAACAACGCGCCCATCCATGGTATCATGGTGTTCTGTACGAAAAGCATGATGGACGAGGAGAGTAGAATGAACAGATTTCGTGCGTTTTTCAAGAACAAGATCGTGTTGTTTTGCATCGCGCTCGTTGCCTTCATGTATGTGAACAATACGTCGCTGCTGGCCGAGGAGCGGACAGGAACCCCCTTGCTTTTGGCCCATCGGGGATTGGCTCAAACGTTCAACATGGAAGGCATCACCAATGAAACGTGTACAGCCGCGCGCATCCACAAACCGGAGCATCCTTACCTGGAGAACACGATTCCGTCCATGGAGGCTGCCGTCAGGGCGGGTGCCGATCTCATCGAGTTTGATGTCCATCCGACAAAGGATGGAAAATTTGCCGTCTTCCACGATTGGACGCTGGATTGCAGAACCAATGGAAAAGGGGTTACCCGAGAGCATACGCTGGAAGAATTGAAGAAGCTGGACATTGGCTACGGCTATACGTATGACCACGGGAAAACGTATCCGTTTCGCGGAAAAGGCGTCGGCATGATGCCTTCTCTCGATGACGTGCTCGCTCATTTTCCCCACCAGTCCTTCTTGATTCACGTGAAAAGCAACGACCCGGAAGAAGGAAAACAATTGGCCCGGTACTTGTCCACCCTGCCGGAAAAGCGCCTGGAACAGTTGACGGTATACGGGGGAGATCAGCCGATCGAAGCGCTGCGTGAAGAGCTTCCGCAGCTGCGCGTTATGTCTCTCGCGACGATGAAGCGTTGTTTGCTCCCGTATATCGCAGTGGGATGGACCGGGTATGTTCCGGAGGCCTGCGCAAGAACGGAACTGCATATTCCGGAAAAGATTGCCCCTTGGCTGTGGGGATGGCCTGACAAGTTCCTCAATCGAATGGACGAACATGACACCAGGACCATTTTGGTTGCGGGAAATGGAGATGTCTCCCAGGGGTTTGATTCGGTGGAAGACCTTGAACGTCTGCCCGCCAACTATACCGGAGGAATCTGGACCAACCGCATCGATAAAATTGCACCCGTGTTCAAGAAGCAGGAGTAACCCTGCCGTGTTTGTTTGCATGACAAAGGGGCTGTCCCGGACCTGTTCGGGAAGCCCCTTTGCTTTATGCGGAACGTGACCATTCTGTTGATGACACATGGCAGGCGGACGTTCTCATCGACAGCCTGAAGCGGCGCTATCACAGCGCCGCTCGTGCCGCCTGCCGCTCGCCGCCGGACTGCTGCCGGGCGAGGTGCAGGGCGTATTGAATCGGTTTGCGGATGGCTTCCTTGTATACCTGAGGCGTTCCCAGCTCGCGGAAGATTTCCCGCCCCGGCTTGGGATTCACCTCGATCAGCCAGGCCCGGCCGTCGACGTCGATGCCGATGTCCAGTCCCAGCTCGATCATCCGGCCGAAGTGCTGCTCGATCGTCTCCGCCGTCTGATAGGCCAATTGCTCGCAGTCCCGGATGATCTCCCGCGCCCGCTGTTCGCCAAACCGGGCGCGCAAAAACGCCTGGGCGGACACCGCTTTGCCGCCGCCGTGCAGATTGGCCGTGGCGCTCTTCTCCCCGCCGACGCGCATGCCCGCGCCGGTGATGCTCCAGCGGCCGTTCCCGTCTTTCTGGATCAGCAGGCGCATGTCTACTGACCGTTTCGGAACCAGATCGAGACGAAGCCCTTGCTGGATGATCATCTTCTCGCTTTTCCACCGGTCGATCCAGCGCAGCAGGGCCGGGATGCGCCTGATCAGCGCGGACACTTTGGTCCGATCCTTGTTTCGCCCCAGGAGGCGGTACCCCTCAGCCGTCTTCTCCAGGCGGACAATCCCCCTGCCGCCGGTGCCATTCAGCGGCTTCAGGTAGAGAAGCGAATGGCGCGCGAGCATGCTGCGCAGATGGGCGTGGCTGTACAGCATCGCCTCGGGAAGCCAGCGGTGCATCCGCGCGTCCCGCCACAGGACCTCATGTACTTTCCACTTGTTGGCCAGCCGGCTGTTGGCGTACCGAAAGCCGTTTGTCCGGCGAAACGCGACGTACTGCCGAAACGCCGCCCTCGGCGTGTAGCGGTAGCGGTCGATCACCACGTCGGGACGGGGAAACATGCGGGCCCTCCAGCTCCGCCCATCCGGCACAAAACCGCGCACCTGCCTGCCGGACGGCGACACGTCCTGCGGCGAAAACAAAAAAACCGTGCCGCCCAACGCCTGGCCCGCCCGGATCAGCCGGCGAAAGTAGGCCGGCTCGGCAAATCGTTTTCCCTCCCGCCAGGTCAGGATGCCGATCACGGGTCGTTTCATCACACCACCCTCTTTCGTTCCCTTCCCTGGCAGTGTATTCACCTAGCGGCGCATTGGCGCTTGCCGCAGGGCCTGTTCCAGACGGCGCAAATCGTCCGGCAGCGGTGATCGGACCTCCATCGTCTCTTCGCCAAACGGGTGGGAAAAGCGCAGGACGGCGGCGTGCAGGGCCTGTCTGCCGATCATGCCGGCCTTTCCGCCGTAGAGGGTATCACCGATAAGGGGATGGCCCAAATGGCTGAGGTGGACGCGAATCTGATGGGTGCGGCCCGTCTCCAGCCGACACTCCAGCTTCGCCGCTTGAGCAAACCGCTCCACCACGCGGTAGTGCGTGACCGCCGGATCGCCGTTGAGCGACACCCGGCGCCGATTGGGATGAAACCGGTCCTTGCCGATCGGTTGGGTGATCGTGCCGCTGGCCTGTTTGACCGCTCCATGCACGAACGCGATGTAGGCGCGCGAAATGTTCCGCTCCCGCAGCCGCTCGTCCAGGAGGGCCGACGCCAGGGCGTGCTTCGCGTAGAGGACGACCCCCGAGGTGTCCTGGTCCAGCCGGTGGACGTGGCGTACCTTGGCGGCCACGCCCGTCCGCGCGAAATGGCCGGCGATCAGATGATCGAGCGTCTTGGTGTGACGCGGCTCCGTGGGGTGGAGCAGCAACCCGGCGGGCTTGTTGGCGACCAGCAGATGGTCGTCTTCGTACAAGATGTCTACCGACTCGTCCACTGGCTCAAGCCCCAGCGGTTCCGGCTGGCAAAGACGGAGGCGGATCTCCTGCCCCGCCTCCGCTTTCGCGTGCTGGGCGACCGGTGCGCCGTCCAGCAAGACCTCCTTGTGCTGAAAGAGCAGGTGAACCTGCTTGCGCGGCAGCCTCCACTGCTCCCGGAGCAGCGCGCCCACGGACACGGCGTCCTCCGCGAGATGGCCGACCAGCCATTCCCCTTCTTTTTTCATGTGTATCATGCCGTCGTGTCTCCCGGTTGGTTGGTTTCTCGTCTGGTTACGCCTGCTTCAGTCCCTCGTACACTTCAACTGCGCGGTTCAGGAAGTGTTCGATTTCTTCCCGGCTTTTGCCCAGCTTGCTGACGAACCGGACCAGTTCCTTTCCGTTGGAAAAGGCGATAAAGCTGGGGATGCCAAAGACGTCCAGCTTTTGCGACAGCTCCGGCAGGGTGTCGCGGTTGACAGCGACCATGTCCAGCTTGTCCTTGTAGGCTTCCTCGACTTCCGGCATGAACGGATCGATCCGGTGGCAGTCCGGGCACCAGTCCGTGTAAAACTTGACGACCACGGGTTTTTCCGAGGCAATGGCCTGTTCAAATTCCGCTTCGGTCTTGATTTCCTTCATGTCTGATCATCCTTTCTCGGATTTCTTGTGGATTAAGTGTACCACAGCCGCAGGTGTTTGTCCCGGCGGGGCCGCACTTGGCTACATCGCGCCTCCCTGCTCCACCAGGGAACGGACGAACGACTCCGCCGGACGGGAGAGCGGCCGGTCCTTGCGGTAGGCGACGACCAGCGTGCGAAACGGCCGGCCGGTAAGGCTCAGGTAGACGGGCGGCTCCGTCGTGCCCGGTGCCAGCGTAATCATCTTGGGGGCAAACGAAAAGCCCATCCCCGCCGCCACCAGCGACTGCACCGTCTGGATGTTGCTGCTCTCAAAGACGATCCGCGGACGGAACCCGGCCTGTTCGCACAGCCTCAGCGAGATCGTGCGAAACCCCTGCCCTTCTTTCAGCAGGATAAACGGCTGTCCGGCCAGCTCGGCCAGATCCACTTCCTGCCGCTTCGCCAGCGGGTGCTGCGGGGGAACCGCCAGGTAAATCTCCTCGTGAATGGCGGGGATCACCTCCAGCGAGGGATCGGCGATCGGCATCGTCAGTAGGCTGACGTCGATTTTCCCCCGGACCAAAAGCTGCTCCAGATTGCTGGACGTGTCCTCGATCAACTGCAGCTCGACACCCGGAAACTGCTTGGTAAACGCGGGGATGACCCGGGGCAGGACGTACGCGCCGGTGATCGGCAGACTGCCCACCAGAAGCTTTCCGCTCTCGCCGACCGCGTAGGCGCGCATCTCCCGCTCAAGCCCTTCCGCCATATCGATCAGCGATTGGGCCACCTGAACGAAACGCTGACCCGCGTCCGTCAGCTCCACGTGCTGCGGCAGGCGATGAAACAGGGTAACCCCGAGTAATTTTTCCAATTTGGCGATCTGCTGGCTGAGCGACGGCTGGGCCAGATGGAGCCGGCCCGCCGCCCGGGAAAAGCTGCGCTCTTCCGCCACAGCCAGCACGTAACGAATCTGTCGTAATTCCATGAAGACCTCCCGATAGGCAAAAGCTATCCATCTCATAATAATTATATCTTTGAACTATTCCCATGGCCATGATACAACCGTGATAAGAGTTTCGCACGAAGGAGGAATGTCCACATGAAACCCCGCACGATGTTTGAAAAGATCTGGGATGCCCACGTGATTCACGAAGAGCCCGGCAAACCCAGCCTGCTGTACATCGACCTGCACCTGGTCCACGAAGTCACCTCGCCCCAGGCGTTTGAAGGCCTCCGCCTGGCCGGCCGCCGCGTCCGCCGTCCCGACCTGACGTTTGCGACGATGGACCACAATGTGCCGACGGCTGACCGGTTTAATGTCAAAGACCCGATTTCCCGGCAGCAGATGGAGACGCTGACGAAAAACTGCGAGGAGTTCGGCATTACGCTGGCCGACCTGAACAGCCCCGATCAGGGGATTGTCCACGTGATCGGACCGGAGCTGGGATTGACCCTCCCCGGCAAAACGATCGTCTGCGGCGACAGCCACACCTCCACGCACGGCGCATTCGGCGCTCTGGCCTTCGGGATCGGCACGAGCGAAGTGGAGCACGTGCTGGCCACCCAATGCCTCCAGCAGGCCAAACCGAAGACGCTGGAAGTGCACGTGAAAGGCGAGCTCCCCTTCGGCGTCAGCGCCAAAGACTTAATTTTGGCGATCATCGCAAAATTCGGGACGGACTTTGCCACCGGCTACGTGATCGAGTACACCGGTGAGGCCATCCGCAAACTGACGATGGAAGAGCGCATGACCGTCTGCAACATGTCGATCGAAGCGGGAGCGCGGGCCGGCCTGATCGCGCCGGATGAGACCACGTTCGCCTACCTCAAGGGCAGACGCTACGCGCCGCAAGGGGAAGATTTCCTGCGGGCCGTCGAGCGCTGGAAACAGCTCTGCACCGACCCGGGTGCCACGTACGATCACCGCGTGGAAATCGACGCGAGCGAAATCGCGCCGCAAGTCACCTGGGGAACCAGCCCGGGCATGGGCACCGACATCACCGGCACCGTCCCCCATCCCGATTCGTTCCCGACGGCGGCGCAGCGAAAAGCGGCCCAGGACGCCCTCGCCTACATGGGGCTCACACCGGGCACCCCGATGACCGAGATCAAGATCGACCGCGTCTTTATCGGCTCCTGTACCAACGGCCGGATCGAAGACCTGCGCCGCGCGGCCGAAGTGGCGAAGGGACGCCGCGTCGCGCCCCACGTGCACGCGATGGTGGTCCCCGGTTCGCAAGCCGTGAAGCAGCAGGCGGAACAAGAAGGCCTGCACCTGATCTTCCAGGAGGCCGGCTTTGAATGGCGCGACTCCGGCTGCTCCATGTGCCTGGCGATGAACCCGGACGTGCTTCAGGAAGGTGAACGCTGCGCCTCCACCTCCAACCGCAACTTCGAAGGACGCCAGGGACGGGGCGGCCGCACCCACCTGGTCAGCCCGGAAATGGCGGCGGCGGCAGCCATCGCCGGCCACTTCGTCGACGTGCGCGAATGGAAACGTGAAGGCGTGAACAAGGAGGTCCTGCAATAATGAAACCGTTTGTCGTACACACCGGAATCGCAGCGCCGTTGGACCGCGTCAACGTGGACACCGACGCCATCATTCCCAAGCAGTTTCTCAAACGCATCGAGCGCACCGGCTTCGGCCAGTTTCTCTTTTACGAGTGGCGCTTCAACGCCGACGGCAGCCCGATCGAATCGTTCGTGCTGAACCAGCCCAAATACGCCGGCGCCACCGTCCTCTTGGCCCGCAACAACTTCGGCTGCGGCTCCTCCCGCGAGCACGCGCCCTGGGCGCTGTTGGACTACGGCTTCCGCGCCATCATCGCGCCGTCGTTTGCCGACATCTTTTACAACAACTGCTTTAAAAACGGCATCCTGCCGATCAAGCTGAGCGAGGAACAGGTGCAGGAGCTGTTCAGCCGCGCCGAGAGCCGCGACAACTACCAGCTCACGATCGATCTGCAGGAGCAGGTGATTACGGACGACGCCGGCCTCTCCTATCCGTTCGAAGTGGACGCGTATCGCCGGTACTGCCTGCTCAACGGGCTGGACGACATCGGCATCACCCTGCAATACGAAGACAAGATCGCCGCCTACGAGGCAAAGCGGGAAACGTTCGTATAACTCCCCGCACACCGGCGAAGGCATGGAACCGCTCCGTGCCTTCGCTTTTTTTGTGACAAAAACAGCGCCTCCTCCAGCTTTTCCCACCCATCATAGTGCAGAACGGCCGGAAAGTAAAGATTGCCCTTTTCGCGACGGGGGATGCCCCGGCGTTTCAGACTGAAGACAAACCGATTGCATCGAAGGAGAAGCATGTTTCCAGGCAGAGCGACTTGTGAGCCCTACCGAGCGGAGCATCGATTTGCGGGGAACAGGAGCGCCACCTTTGAATGGGCTGCGCAGCGATACGGCTTTGGCGATCCCCCGCAAATCGATGCGGAGCGTGCAGTCCCTGCTTCCCTGCTGGGCGTAAACTGGGCCCCGCCGAACGCGAGCGTTAGCTTGTGTTCGGTGGGTAAAGCACGGAGCGGATGCCGGAAACGTGCTTCTCCCCCCAGCAGTCACTTTGTCTGCACACTGCAACGCCGGGGCATGCCCCGGCGTTTTTCGCTGTCCGCTTTCCACGCTGCTCGCGATACATCGTCTCACTGTTCGCCGCGTGTTTCACGCTCTTCGCTGTCGGTCTGTCACGCGGTTTCGATGCCGTCCGCCGCCTCCAGGCCGAAAGCGCGAATCGCCTGCTCCCGCAGCTTGAACTTCTGGATTTTGCCGGAGGCGGTCATCGGGTATTCACTGACGAACTGGATGTAGTGCGGAATTTTAAACCGGGCAATCCTGCCTTCGCAGTATGTTCGCACCTCTTCCGCTGTCAGCGTCTCCCCCGGTTTCACCTTGATGCAAGCCAGCACCTGTTCCCCGTATTTGGGGTCCGGCACTCCAACCACCTGAACGTCCAGCACTTTGGGATGGGTGTAGAGGAATTCCTCGATTTCACGCGGGTAGATGTTTTCTCCGCCGCGGATGATCATGTCTTTCAGCCGGCCGGTGATGCGGAAGTAGCCCTCTTCGTCCACCGTCGCCAAATCGCCGGTGTGCAGCCAGCCTTCGTGATCGATGGCTTTGGCTGTCTGCTCCGGCATGTTGTAGTATCCTTTCATCACGAGATAGCCGCGCGTGCACAGCTCTCCCTGCACACCGGGAGGCACTGTCTCTCCGGTGACGGGATCGATCACCTTCACCTCCACGCCGTCATGCGCCCTGCCCACGGTGGAGACGCGGCGCTCAATCGTGTCGTCCGGCCGCGTCTGCGTGATGACCGGCGAGGATTCCGTCTGTCCGTACGCGATCGTGATCTCGCGGATGCCCATTTTCTCCACGACGTTCTTCATCACCTCGGTCGGACACGGGGAACCGGCCATGATCCCGGTGCGCAGCGAGCGAAGATCTCGCTCCGCAAACGACGGGTGGTTCAGCTCGGCGATAAACATGGTCGGCACGCCGTACAAGGCGGTGCAGCGCTCCTCCTCCACGACGGACAAAACCGTCCCCGGATCAAAGGTAATCACCGGCACCATCGTGGCTCCCGTCGCCACGCAGGCAAGCGTGCCCATGACGCAGCCGAAGCAGTGGAAAAAGGGCACCGGGATGCACACCCGGTCCTCCGCGCCCAGCCGCTGGCACTCGGCCACCTTGATCGCGTTGTTGACGATGTTGTTGTGGGACAGCATGACGCCTTTGGGAAACCCGGTCGTCCCCGACGTGTACTGCATGTTGATGACGTCGTCCGGATGCAGCTCCCGCTGGCGGGCCATCCGCTCCCCGTCAGGCACGGCCGCGCCGCGTTCCAGCAGATCGCGCCACAAAAACATGCCGGGCTGCCGGTCCTCCCCGATGTAGATGACGTTTTTCAGATGCGGCAGCCGTGCCGACTGCAGCCGCCCCGGTTCGCACTCGTCCAGCTCGGGGCAGATTTCCCGGATCATCTCCAGGTAGCTGGCGCCCCGGAACGAGTCGATCAGCAGGAGCGTGGTGGATTCCGACTGGCGCAGCAGGTATTCCAGCTCGTGAACGCGATAGCTGGTGTTGACCGTGACCAGCACTCCCCCCATTTTCGCCGTGGCAAACTGGCTGATCACCCACTCCGGCACGTTGGTGGCCCAGATGGCGATGTGTTCCCCTTTTTGGATCCCCAGCGAGAGAAACCCCCTGGCGGCCAGGTCGCACACGTCCCGGAACTGTGAAAACGTGTAGCGCAGGCTCCGCTCCTTGTAGACCACGGCCTCCTTGTCAGGAAAGCGGCCTGCCGTTTCGTCCAGCAGGTCGCCGATCGTAATGGAACGCAACATCGAAAGCCCCCCTTCTCCCCTAAACGTCTGACTATTCTGTCTGTTGTAGTTGATTCGATTCGCCGGCTGTATATTCCTTCCTGTCATACGTTTTTTCGGAATGGTTCTCCTGTCGTGAAGCCGGTCCGACATCCGGCGGGAAAGAAAAAGCGTCCCTTTGTCGGAACGCCTTTTCCTTACTGCACCACGAATTTTTGCACCGCTTCCACCTTGTACGGCAGGTGATTGCTGTAGTTCAGCTCAACCCGCAGCTCGTGCTCCCCTTTTGGCAGCTTCTTCAGCAGAAACTCCGGATGGTAGATCATCCCCTTCGGTTCGCCGTTCAGGTACAGGTGCGCGTGCCCTTGGCCGAAGACAGCCTGGTTGGGATCGCCCGAATCCTCGACAAACTGAAAGTTCTGGGTGAGCAGTTTGACGTCAGCCGTGCTTCCCTCCACCTTCACGTCCAGGTTGAGGGACGGCTTCGCGGCGCCGTCCGGCGGAGCAGCGGGCAGTGCGGATGCGGGGACGCTCGGTTCTTCCGGTCTGTAGGAGTCGGATACATGCAGCGGGTCTTTGACCAGCAGTACGATACCCGCCACCAGCACGATCAGAAAGACGATGCCGCCCAGGATCAGATTGCGCAAACTGACGATAAAGACCTTCATATCCTACTCTCCCTTTCGCAGATGCTTGTCGCCTATTGGTACATGCATACGCGAAGAGAGAAAAAATAGAAGCAAAACTTTTTATCGGTAGTTGATGAACTGCACCTCAATCGGCAGGTCGGCCTTGCGGATGGCGGCGATCACCGCCTGCAGATCGTCCTTGCTTTTGCCAACCACCCGGATCTGGTCGTCCTGGATCTGCGATTTCACTTTCAGGCCGGTCTCCTTGATGATGCTGGTGATTTTTTTCGCGTTCTCCTTGTCGATGCCCTGTACGAGCTTGACCCGCTGACGGACGGTCCCGCCCGCGGCGGGCTCCACTTTGCCGTACTCCAGATTTTTGACCGGCACATCCCGTTTGACCAGTTTGCCGAGGAGGATGTCTTTGACCTGGCCCAGCTTAAATTCGTCGTCGGAAATCAGCACGATCTCCTCTTTCTCAAGCGTGATGCTGCTCTTGCTGCCTTTGAAGTCAAAGCGGTTTTCGATCTCCTTGACAGCCGTGTGGATGGCGTTCGTCACCTCGGCCAGATCCACTTTGGATACGATGTCAAACGAACTTTCCTTGCTCATGCCAGTTCCCCTTCACCTGTATTTTCCATCCATTATAGCACAGCGGCGGTCAGATCGCCTTGACCAGTCCGCCGTCGACGAGGAACGCCTGGCCCGTCACGTAGCTGTTGGCCGGGGAGGCCAGGAAGGTGACGACGCGGGCGAACTCCTCCGGTTGGCCGTAACGGCCGAGCGGAATCGCAGCCTCCACCTGCCGTTTCACCTCGCCGACGTCCACCTGGAGCTGCTCCGCCCGCAGCCGGTCCAGCGAAGCGACCCGGTCCGTCGCGATTCGTCCGGGCCCGACGGTGTTGATGAGAATCCCGTCCGGGCCGAGCTCCACGGCCAGGCTTTTCGCCAGCCCGACAATCCCGGTGCGGAAGGTGTTGGACAGGATCAGGTTTTCCAGCGGCTGTTTGAACGAAGAGGAGGCAAAATTGACGATGCGGCCGAACTGCTGCCTGCGCATGTGCGGCAGCACCGCGCGAATCGCCCGCACAAAGCTGAGCAGGTTCAGCTCAAAGGCCGCGATCCACTGCTCGTCGGTCAGTTGATCAAAGGTGCCCGCTGCCGGACCGCCGGCGTTGTTGATCAAAATGTCCACACTGCCGAACCGGGCGGCCGTCTCGTCCACCAGCCGCCGGATGTCCTCGGCTTTGGTCACGTCCACCAGCATGGCCAGCGGCTCTTTCCCCGTCTTGTCGATGATCTCCGTCCGGGTGGCGGCCAGAGCGGCTTCGTCACGGCCGCAGATGGCGACGTTCGCCCCCTCCGCCGCGAGCGACAGCGCGGTCGCTTTTCCCAGTCCTTTTGTCGAGGCCAGCACGATGGCCGTTCTTCCCTGCAATTGCAGATCCATATCGATTCTCCTTTCCGGTTTTCGCAATGTTCTGGTATTCCTTGTCTGCCTTCATTCTACAGAAAAATCTGACCAATGCAAGCAAAAGGGAAGAGGCCGGACAGTTACCGGCCTCATCGGCAGCATGGCGCAGGCTGCAGCCCGTGTGCGCATGAATGCCAGCAGCAAGGGCCCCGGAATGGGGCCCTTGTTCGGATTCGCTGCGGACCGGTGCCGCTTACAGTTCGGCGGCCGGCACCTTGTTCTTCGCCTGCTTTTTGGCGAGCCGTTTGGCTAGACGGGCCGCTTTGCGGGCCAGCCGGCGCTCCCTGGCGCTCTCAAACAGCGAGTACAGGACCGGCACCAAGACCAAGGTGACCATTGTGTGGAAGATCAGGCCGGAGATGACGGCCGTCGCCAGCGGCGCTTCCAGGTCGGACCCTTCGGCGATGGCCAGTGCCATCGGCAGCATGCCGAGAATGGCGGTCAGTTTGGTCATGATCACGGGCCGCACGCGGTCTTTCGTGCCCTGCAGGATGGCGTCCATCAGCGCCATGCCCCGGCTGCGCAGCAGGTTGATGCGGTCGATCAGGAGAATGGCGTTGGAGACGACGATCCCCACCAGCATGATGATCCCGATCATCGCCATCTCGCCGAGGATCCGCTGCGTCAGCACAAACCCGAGGATGACGCCGACCAGCGCCATCGGAATGGTCAGCATGATCAACAGCGGGTGGGACAGTCGTCCAAACTGCGCCACCATGATGACGTAAATCAAGGCGATGACGCCCAGAAAGACGAACAATCCCTGCGTCATGTTGGCGCTCTGCTCTTTCAATTTGCCGGCGATCTCCACCTTGTACCCGGCCGGGACGGCCAGCGCAGGCAGTTTCTCCGCCACCTGGCGGCCCACCGTCCCCAAATCGCTGCCGAGCAGTTCAGCGGAAACGGTAACGATCCGCTCCCCCTTTTCACGGGCGATGGTGACCGGCGACTTGCTGTACCGCCACTCCACCAGTTCGGAGAGCGGCACCTGCTCACCCGTTTTGGAGCTGATCATGATTTGGTGCAATTGCTCCGGATGCTTCAGCCAGTTGTCCGGCATCCTGGCGACCACGTCCACCTCAATCCCGTCCGACGTGATCGTCGTGACCGGCTGTTCCCCGATCATCATGCTGATCTGCTGCAGCAGGGAGCGGGGATCCACCTGCAGCCGGGCAAGCGCGTCCTGCTTGGGGAGCAAGGTGATTTTCTCCTTGCCCTCCTTGAAATCGTTGCGGATGTTGGTCACGCCCGGGATGGTTGCCAGCATGGCTTCCACGTCGCCGGCGAGCTGCCGCATTTTCTCCATGTCTTCGCCGACGATGTCCAATTGGACCGGGGGCTCATTTCCCTGGCCGCCAAATGCGGTCGAGATGCTCTCAATGCCGGGAATCGCCTTGAGCCGGTCGTTGATGTCCTGGGTCAGCGCTTCCTTGTCGCGCTCCCGTTCCTTCTTTCCCTTCAGGGAGATGAAGAGTTCCGTCTTCTCCTTGTCACCGAAGAAAAAGACGTCTTTGACTTCCGGTATTTGCCGGAGAGAGGCTTCCGCCGCCACGCCCGCCCGCTGCGCATCTTCCAGCGTGGACCCGGTCGGCATGGTCAGCGAAGCGAACACCAGGTTTTCGTTCGCGTCGATGCCCTGCCCCATTTTGACAAAGGGCAGGAGGAAGGTGGAACCGACAAAGATGACGATCGCGAGGATGACGGTTTTCACCCTGTGGCGCAAGGCCACCTGCAGCAGTCGGTTAAACCACAGCACGATCGCATGATCCTTGCCTTCGCCCTCCAGCGACACGTTCTTGTCCTTGTTGAGAAACCGGTCGGAAAACACCGGGACGAAGAAGAACGCGGCGATGGTCGACGCCACGATGGCCGACGTGACCGTGAAGGCGATCGACTGCAGAATCGGTTTCAACCAGTCTTCAAAGTCGGCAAAGACCAGCGGCAGGAAGACGATGATAATCGTCAACTGCGAGGTGAACACCGGGGTCAGCACTTCCCGCGTTCCTTTCACGATCGCCCGCTGCAGCGGCTCCCCTTTTTCCCGGAACTGGTAAATGCTTTCCAGAACGACAATGGCCGCATCAACGATCAGGCCGACCGACAGGGAAAGCGACAGCAGGCTCACCATGTCGATGTTGTACCCGCCCCATTTCATCGCGATGAACGTCATCAAGGCGGACAGCGGAAGCGTCGTGGCGATGACCAGCGTCACGCGCCAGTTGCGCAGGAAGACGAACAGGATGATGATGGCCAGCGCCCCGCCGATCAGCACGTCCCGGCTGAGGTTGCTCACGGCGTGCTGAATGTACGAGGCTGCCTCAAACATCACCTTCAGCTCGTAGCGTCCGCCGGCTTCGGCGTTGATCTGTTTCACGACCTCCTCCACGTTCCGTTGGGTGGTGATCAGATCGCTCCCTTCCGCCCGCTTGACGCTGAGGTGAACGAACACGCTGCCGTTTGTCAGCGCGATCGAATCCTTTACCTTGCCGCGCAGATCCTCAATCGTCGCCAACTGGTCCAGCGTCACCGTCCCTTCCGGCGTGTCGATGTTCAACCGGCTGATTTCCTGGACGGTCGTGTAGGTGTTGTCGATCATGACGACGGTGTCAAACCCGGGATTCTCCAGCGTTCCGACGGCCTGTTTCCAGTTGGTCGCCTGGAGCTGCTCCATCACCGATGCGGGCGTCGTACGGTAGGCGGACAGCCGTTCCGGCCGCAGCGTGACGGCGATCTGGTTTTCAAAACTGCGGTCGGACACTTCCACTTCCTTGACCCCGGGGACGGATTCGATCCGGTCCTTGATCGCGGTCTTCGCCAGGCCGAGCATGGTTTGCGGGTCCGCCCCCACCAGGGCATAGTCAATCAGGGCGTCGTCTCCGAAATTGGCCTGGTTGACGTTGACCGTGTCAACCGCCTTGGGGAATCCGTTGCGCAGGCGGTTCACCGCGTTTTGCACGTCCTGCTTCACTTTGTCCCCTCTGCCTTCTTCGGCGATCACCGTGATGCTGACGTGCCCGGTGGAGGTGGTGGACGAGTACTCTTTCACGTCGGCAATCGACTTGATCTCCTGTTCGATCTTCTTCGTGACCTTTTCTTCCATCTCCTCGGGCGGAAGCGAACCGCCGGAGACGCTGACGGTAATCCACGGGAAGTTGGTCTTGGGAACCAGCTCCACTTGAAAGCTGAAAAGCGAGCCGAGCCCGGCGATGACGATGACAAAGGTGACCAGAAACACAATCAGGCGCCGCTTCAGCAAAAAGAGAATCGTCTTTTCCATGCGTTATTCCCCTTTCGCCTCCACTTTTTGCCCCTCAACGTAGAACGTAATGCCGGCGCGCAGCAGTTTGTCGCCCGGTTTGACGCCGGAGACAATTTCCATCTGGTCTCCCACCAGTTGGCCCGTTTTCACTTCCCGCTTGACGATGACGCCGTTTTCCACCGCCATCACATAGTGGGTAGATTCGCTCACGCCGACGCTTTCCAGCGGCACGAGAAAACCGTTGATCGTCCGGGGGATCTCCACGGTCGCCACCATCCCCCCGCGCCATGCGCCTTTCGGGTTGGGGACGGTCACTTCCACCCGAAACTTCCCGGTCTGCTTGTCGACCACCGGCGACACGAAGGTGACGGTTCCCTCGTTCTTCTGGCCGTCTTCGCCGATTACCTGGACCTTGGCCTTTTCGCGGAACTGGCTGATCAGCTCGTTGGTGACGTCCAGCGTCACTTTCACCTCCGACAAATCGATCAGATGGATGATGGCTTCGCCCGGATTGGCCAGTTCGCCCACCTGCTTGGAGACATCCACCACCGTACCGGCGAACGGGGCGACGATTTTGGTGTCGTCGAGCGTCTTTTTCGCCCGCTCCACCTGACCGGCCGCCTGTTTCAGCGAGGCGTTGGCCATGGCGATGTCTTCGGGCTGGGCTCCCTTGAGCAGTTCATCGAGGGCCAGCTTGGCGTTGTTCACGGCTATCTGCGCCTGGTCCACGGCCCATTTCCGGTCGTTCCATTCGCTTCGGGAGATGGCGCCGCCTTCGAACAGCTTTTGGCCCTGCTCGAACTCCCGCTTGGCCTTGGCCAGTTGGTTCTGGGCGCTTTGCAGTTGCAGACGCTGCTGTTGAATCGCCTCTTCCGTCGCACCCCTCAACGTCTTGCTCTTGCGGGCCGCCGCTTCTTCCACCTGGCCTGCCGCCGCTTCCACTTCCTTTTGGTAGTAGCGGGTATCCAGCGAGGCCAGAAGCTGACCCTGGGCGATTTTTGCCCCTCTCGTCACGTGGATGGCCGCTATCGTGCCTCCCGTGCCAAACTGCAGGATGGCATCTCGCTTCGCTTCCACGATGCCGGTCACGGTCAGCACGACGGGGTGATCCGGCTTCTTCACCGTCAGCACCTCGACGACTTTGGCCTTGGCGGGCTGCTCTTGCGGCGGTTGAGCCGTTTCCGGTCCGCAGCCGGCGGTGATGGCCAGCAGGGAAGCAAGAAAGATGGATGCGCGTTTGCTCACAATGATTCCTCCAAGTCTGTGACAGTCATTTCCAAGGGATATTGTGCCAGGAGTCCCGTCTTTCCAAAACAGTCAGCGGGTGGAACTTCCTCTCCGCCTCGAGACGGAGCCACCCCCGGCACTTCTCCCTGGACAGTACTACGTCGTACATGGAAAACCGTTACAGGATATGACCAAAAAATGGACAACAGACCGAACACAGCAAAAGAACGCAAAAAAAACCGGGACACGCTGTCCCGGTTTTGTACTTCCGTTTACTTCGCTTCCGCCAGTTGTTCCATTTCCGCGAGCATCTCGGCGAAGACGCCCAGCGCCTCGCGGATCGGCTGCGGCGAGGTCATGTCGACGCCCGCTTTTTTCAGCAGATTGAGCGGGTAGTCGGAGCTGCCGCTCTTCAAGAACTGCAGGTACCGCTCCACCGCCGGCTGCCCTTCTTCGAGAATTTGCTTGGCCAGCGACGTGGCGGCGGAGAACCCGGTGGCGTATTTGTAGACGTAAAAGTTGCGATAGAAGTGGGGAATGCGCGCCCACTCCAGATCAATCTGGCTGTCCACGACCATTTCCGGCCCGTGGTAGGCCACGTTCAGCTCGCGGTAGATTTCGCTCAGGCTGTCAGCCGTGAGCGGCTCATCCTGTTCCGCCTTGGCGTGCACGGTTTTTTCAAACTCGGCAAACATGGTCTGGCGGAAGACGGTGCCGCGGAACTGCTCCAGGTAGTAGTTGATCAGGTACATCCGCTGCTTTTTGTCCGTGGTCGTCTTCAGCAGGTGGTGCATCAGCAGCGCCTCGTTCAGCGTGGAGGCCACCTCGGCGACGAAGATCTTGTAGTCGGCGTAGGTGTACGGCTGCGTCTGATTGGAGTAGTAGCTGTGCAGGGCGTGCCCCATTTCGTGCGCCAGGGTAAACATGTTGTTGACGTTGTCCTGGTAGTTCATCAGCACAAACGGATGCGTCGTGTACGCCCCCCAGGAGTACGCGCCGCTGGTTTTGCCCTGGTTTTCGTATACATCGATCCAGCCGCCCGCAAATCCTTCGGCGAGGACGCGGCCGTACTCCTCTCCCAGCGGCCGCAGCGCTTCCTTGATCGTCTCCACCGCCTGCTGGTAGGGAATCTTCATCTCCACTTCCGGCACGATCGGCACGTAGAGGTCGTACATGTGCAGTTCGTCCACCGCCAGCATCTTTTTGCGCAGCGCGATGTAGCGGTGCATCAGCGGCAGGTGCTCACGGATGGTGGCGATCAGGTTGTCGTACACCGAGATGTCGACGTTGTCGGCAAACAGGGCGGCGTACAGGGCGGACGGGTATTTGCGGGTGCGGGCGTAGAACACGTCCGCCTTGACCGCAGACGTAAGCGAGGCGGCAATCGTGTTGCGGTGCTTGTCGTACGTGGCGTACAGCGCCTCGAACGCCTCCTTGCGCACACGGCGGTCCTTGCTCTCCATGAACTGGACGTACCGCCCCTTGGTCAGCTCCACCTCTTCGCCGTTTTCATCGGTGATCATCGGGAATTTGATGTCGGCGTTGTTCAGCATCCCGAAAATCTTGGACGGCGCCGAAGCCAGTTCGCTGACGTTGGCCAGGATCGCCTCCTCCTCGGCCGACAGCGTATGCGGCTTGTAGCGGGTGATCTCGTCCAGCAGGATGCGGTAATGATCCAGCCCCGGCACCTGACTGAGCCACGCTTCCAACTGCTCGGTCGGGATCGCCAGAATTTCCGGCTGTATGTACGAAATCGCTCCGTATACCTGCGTGCTCAGGGCGGTCGCCCGGTCGGTCAACGCCTGGTAGGTGCTGTTGGTGTTGTCTTCGTCACGCCGCATGCGGGCGTACACGTACACCTGGTCCAGCGTCATCAGCAGTTCGTCCTGCAGCTTCAGGACCTCCAGCAGTTGTTGGCCGGACTGCGACAGCGTGCCTTTTTTGGCCGCGATCTGCTCGGCCATCTCCTTTACTCTGCGGACGTCGTTCTCCCAGTCAGCGTCGCTTTTGTAGATGTCCTCCAGCCGCCACTTGTACTCGGCCGGAATTTCGCTTCGCTTCGGCAGGTTTTTGCTTTTGTTCACCGCGATCACTCCCTCGTTTTTTCGTCTCGTTGGGGAACCATTCCATATGTGTATGGTAGCGCATTCTGCCATCCGGTTCAAATGGCCCCGTACGCAAAAAGCCGACTTTTCTCGACGGAAAAGTCAGCTTCTGCCCACGCCGGCATAGACGAACCCGGCTTTCGACAGCGCTTCGGCCGGCCAGGCGTTGCGCCCGTCAAACAGCACGGGAGCGTTCATCGCCGCCTTCACCCGCTGCCAGTCAAGGTCTACGCAGTGTTTCCACTCCGTCACCAGCAGGGCGGCATCCGCAGCCTGGAGCGCCGCATACGGGTCGGACGCGAACGCCACCTGAGGGTACAGCCGGGCGACTGCCGGAGACGCCACCGGATCGTAAGCGGACACCGCCGCCCCTTCACGGAGCAGAACATCCAGCACCTTCAGGGACGGGGCTTCCCGAATGTCGTCCGTATTCGGCTTGAACGCCAGGCCCAGCACGGCGATCCGCCTGCCGTTCAGCGCCCCCATCCGCTCGCGCAGCCGCGCGATAAACCAGTCCGGCTGCGTCGCATTCACGTCCCGCACCTTCTCCAGGATGGAGAGGGAGACGCCGTGCTGTTTGGCGAGCTGCAGCAGGGCGATCGTGTCCTTGGGAAAACACGACCCGCCGTAGCCCAGCCCCGCCTGCAAAAACTCCGGCCCGATCCGGCTGTCCAGCCCCATCCCGCGGGCTACGGTCTGCACGTCCGTGCCCAGCACCGCGCTCAGCCGGGCCAGCTCGTTCATAAACGAAATCTTCGTGGCCAAAAACGCGTTGGACGCGTATTTGATCAGCTCCGCATCGGCCCGCGTAGTGAGCACGCGCGGCGCCGTTACCCCTTCGTACAACCGTTCCAGGACGGCAAACGCCTCATCCGCATCGGCCCCGATCACGATGCGGGACGGCGACAGCGCGTCCTGCAAGGCGCTCCCTTCCCGCAAAAACTCCGGATTGGACGCCACGTGAATCCCCCCGCAGGCGGCAAGCCGGGCGGCCACGCGATCGGCCGTACCGACAGGAACCGTGCTTTTGATGGCAACGGTGCGCTGCTTCGGCACGTCGTCCTGCAGGGCGCGAATGTCATCCACGGCGGCAAACAGATAGGACAGATCGGCCGAACCGTCGGCCGCTTCCGGCGTGCCGACGCAGATGAACAGCACCTCCGCATCGCGGGCGCCCTCGTTCAGACTGGCGGCAAACCGAAGCGCGCCGCTGTCGACCGCCCGGGCCAACGCTTCCTCCAGACCGGGTTCGTAGATGGGGCAGATTTTTTGCTTCAAGCGGCTGATTTTCGCCGCGTCGACATCCACGCCCGTCACCCGATGTCCGTGCAAGGCGAGGGACACCGCCGTCGTCAGACCCACGTATCCCGTACCTACTACGGCTACCTCCATCGTTTCACCTCATCGCTGCTTTTTCAGTACGCGCAGATACAAGGCTTCCAGTTTTGCGCGCTGTTTCTCTATATCGTGGCGGCGCTCCACCTTTTCTCTCGCCCGGATCACCACGTCCGGCCACCGGTCCTGCTCCTTCAGCACGCGTTTCATCATGTCGGCCAGCTTGGAGACGGACCGCTCCGGTACGAGGTATCCCGTCCTGCCGTGTTCCACCAGTTCGGGAATGCCCGCGTGATAGGTGGAGATGACCGGCCTGCCGGTCGCCATCGCTTCCATCAGGACGTTGGGAATGCCTTCCTGGTTGCCGTTTTTCGCCGTTTTGCAGGCGATGACGAACACATGGCAGTTCGCCAGTTCACGCCCAACCTCCTGATGAGGCTGGGCGCCGCGCAGCGTAACGGCATGCTGCAGGCGATGGCGCCTGATCAGGCGGCGCAGCTTCTTCTTCTCTTCCCCGTCGCCGACGATCGTCAGCGTCGCACGGGGAAACTGGGGACGGATGCGGGCAAACGCCTTTATCAGCGTATCCATCCCTTTCTTTTCTGTCAAACGGCCGACGCTCAACAGGCGAAACGCCCCGTCGACGACCGGCTGCGGGGGCTGCAGGGGAAATTTGCGCAGATCGATCCCGGAGCGGATCAAGGTGATTTTTTTGCCGGGACAGCCGAGCCGGATCAGCCGCCGCTTCATGTGCTTGCTGACGACCGTAAACGCCTTCCCTTGACGGAACAGCCGCTTCAGCGCGCGGCGGTAACGGCGGTCCTCCTGCACGCGCTTGGTGGCGTCAAACCCGTGAAAGGAGGTGATCAGCGGCAGTTTCGCCTTCCGCGCATGCGGCAGCAGCTCCAACCCGGCCGGGCCGAATCGGGCGTGCAGGCATGCGATCTTCTTTTTTTTCAGCCAGCCGGCAAGACCTTTGAACCGTCTGCGCACGTACACGGGCCAGTAGGGAAACTGCTCGCGGTTGCACGGCCGCCGCGTCAGCACGACCGGCTTCACGCGCTGGTGGCCAAGCAGTTGTTCGTAGATGAACGTCTCGCTTTTCGGCAGGAATTTTCGCCGGTAGACAAGAACCCGATGCATGCGATGGCCTCCCGATTTCATGTGTGAGCCGTTTTGGACGGTGCGCATGTCTGCGCGCTGCTGTTCGCGGGGGCAGTCAAGAAACGATCCCCCGCCCATCCCGTGGTCGGCACGGTTCTCATCCGTCTTGCCGCCTCACTCTCTTCAGCCGCTTGATGATGAGATACCCGCTTTTATAGCCGTAGACGGGTTTGTATTCGTCCCCCCAGCGCATGAGAAAGTGCTGGAAGGTCTCTCTGCGGAGCTGGTTCCGTTTCCATTTCATCTCTTTGTCGGTAAGCTGTCCCCGGTGCTTGGTCCTGTTGTACAGCTTGCGGTTGATCCACTTCACGGGGTACCGTTCAATCAGCCGGAGAATCATTCGCCGGTCTTCCATGATCCGCCCCTCATACGGATCAGAGGTATCCCATCCTCCCACCTCCCGCAAGGCGTCTACCCGATAGCACCGCGGCGCCACCATCCAGCGGGTGTACTGTAAAAAGTCGTATTTGTTGTGAAACTGCTTGTGTGTGATCAAAAACGGATCGCAGTAGCGCCCGCGCCTGACCCGCCAGATTTTCACGTTTCCGTAGAAAAGCGCCGTGTTCTTCTTGTCTTTGCGGATGTATCGCTTCAGGATGGACAGTGTCTCACTCGGCAGCCAGTCGTCCGAATCCAACTGGACCAGAAACGGCGTATCCACCATCGCCAGCGCCTGGTTCATCACCTTGGAAATGCCGGAATTCTCCTCCATCCGGTAGTACTGGATGCGGGGATGCATCAGATAGGGGGCCACTTTCTGGTACGTCTGGTCTGTGGACGCATCGTCCATGATCAGCAATTTCCAGTCCGTGGACGTCTGTTTGAGAACGCTGCGGATCGCCTTGTCGATATACGCTTCCCGGTTGTACGTGGGAATGACAACGGTGAAAGTAGGGGTCTCCGGCGTCATCGTCGTCATGGCGGATTCCCCTTTGCCCCGGGCATGCGGATGGAGGATTTGTCGCTGAGGATAAACACCCCTCCGCTGTCCGCTGCGCTGCCGGCGAGATGGGAGGAACGGCCAAACACGCTGTTGGTCACCGGCCATTCCACGTCCTTGAGCGAGCTGTTCTCGAGCAGAATGCTGTTTTCAATGTGCTTGCAGTTTTTCAACTGAACGCCATCCTGAATGGCGACATAGGGACCCAGCCGGCAGTTCTCGATACGGCAGCGCTTCCCGATCACCACCGGGCCGACGATGGTGCAGTTTTCCACAATGCTGTCGCTGCCGACCTCGTGCCGGACGCCCAGCTCCTGTTTCAGCATCCAGCGGTTGGCCTCGAGCCAGCGTTCAATCGTTCCCACATCCGTGTATTTCCCGTTGGTGACGGTATGGGCGATGTGATAGCCGCGGTCGATCATCGATTGGATCGCGTCCGTGATTTCGTATTCGCCGCGGCTGGACGGACGCAGTGTGGCAATCGACGCAAAGATCGGGCGGGTAAACAGATAGGCGCCGATCACCGCGAGATTGCTTTTGGGCCGCTGCGGTTTTTCTTCTACGGAGATCAGACGCTCCTCCTGTATTTCCGCGATCCCGTAATCCTCCGGTCTGTCCACCTTGCTCAGCATCACGACACCGTCCGCACGGGTGCGGGTAAAGGTCTGCGTCAGCTCGTGCAGGGAATCCATCAGTAAATTATCGCCCAATAGCAGGATAAACGGTTCGTCACGCAGGAACGGCTGCGCCAGCTGCACGGCATGGGCGATTCCCAACGGCTTTTTTTGCTCAAGAAAGGTAATGGTAGCCCCAAATTGACTACCATCGCCCACATATTGAGGAATTTGCATTTGGGACGGTTGTATGACAATTCCGATGTCACGCACACCCACTTCACGCAGTTTGAGTAAGCAGTAGTGTAAAACCGGGTGATTCGCTACAGGGAGGAGGGTTTTGGGTTGGGAATAGGAAAAGGGGTGCAGGCGGGTACCGCGTCCAGCACACAAGATTAACCCTTTCACGACAATCACTCCCCAGTTGTGCTCTGCGATACTTATAAGGTATGCGGCTTCCCCCTTCTGAACAGGGCGGACGTCCACAACCGGGAAAGAACGGGCGACCACCCATTCCGGCCGGTCGTCAGCTCAGCCAATGCTGCGCAGCGGCTGCCTGCCCTGTACCTGCTTTCGCCCTGTGCGTTTGGCGATGACTTCCTCGAATACGCGCAGATACTCCTGGGCAGTCGCGTGCCAGGAGAATTGCCCGGCTCGCATCAGCGCCCGCCGTCCCATGTCGGAGCGGAATCGGGGAGCGCTCCACAGCGTCTCCCAGACGGCCGGCAGTTCCTTTGGCCACTCCTTGGGCGGAATGAGAAACCCGCTTCCCAGGTGGTTGACCACTTCCCCGATGCCCCCCCGCGGCGTGGTGATGACCGGCTTGCCGGAAGCCATCGCTTCCAGATTGACGCGGCAAAACGGCTCCTGCCAGACCGACGGCGTCGCCACCACGTCGCCGATCTGGTAGTACAGCGGCATCTGCGCGCCGGGCACGAAGTTGACGAATATCACCGCGTCGCCCAGCGGTTCCGCCAAGGCTTTCAGACGGCGCACGTAGGCGTTCTCGCGGTTGCTGCCGTATCCCGTCCCTCCGACGATCACCAGCCGCGCTTTCGGGTCCCGTTCTTTTACGTTCCGAAACGCCGTCAGCAAAACGTGGACCCCTTTTTCGCGAATCAGCCGGCCCGCGTAGAACAGCACCCGATGATGCGACTTCAGCCCCAACTGCCGGCGCAGTTTTTTCACCGCGCGGCTGTTTCGGGCCGCCTGATAGGGCGCAACGTCCACCCCGAGGTGTACGGCGTGCACCTTTGACGCGGGCAGCCGGAGTTTTTCGATAAAATGGCTGCGCAAATACTCGCTGTTCGTGAGAATGCCGTCCGCCAGGCGGCCTACCCGCCGCATTTGTTCCGGGCTGATGAGCGGCGGGGACGCGTAGACGTGGGAGTGCATGTTCACAACGATCGGCGCACGGGGAAAATGGCGCCGCAGCGCCGGTACAAAATGCGGCCGGTTTTCCACCAGAATCACGTCCGGCTGCCGCTTGCGCAAATCGCGGATCACCCTGCGCAGGTATGGGCGCGGACCGCTGTAGGCGAAGCGGACGAACTCCCGGTGTTCCTCCCGGGCGGACTGCGGATAGTCGGGACACGTGCGGGTGTAGATCGTCACCTGATGCCCCGGCCCGAACACTTTGCTCACTTCGTCTATATCGTGCTCCACGGAGCTGCCCTTGACCGGCGGCACGGAAAACGGCCCGGGGCTAATGATGGCGATGTTCATCTCGCTCTTTCTCCCACTCTTTTTTCAAGGAGAGGACGACCTGGTACAAGTACTCGCACTCCCGTTTCTGTTCGGCTTCCAGCGCCTTGAAGCGTTCCTCCCAGGCGGCGAGCGATTCCCTCAGCGCAGCCACCTGCGCCTCGAGCTGTTCGATCCGCTCCTTCCACAACGGCTCCTCAGGCTGTTCGATCCGTTCCTTCGACGCCGGCCCTTCAAACGGAAGCAACTCCGGCAGTTTGACGGAGGTAACCCGTTCGACGGCTTCCTCGATGATGACATGACCGGAAAAGACGCCCGGCATGACCCAGTGGGGCGGTTCCCCTCGTTTTCGCTTCTCCACGGCAACATCCCTCCAACCTGCGTGCCCCGGCGGCAGCGCGTCAACGTGCGTCGCACGTCAAACCGATGCCGCACGGGCACACGTCACGTATTTCGTAATATGGTATGAAGCGATGCGGAAATGGGTACGTGTACAGCCGCAAAACCCCGGCCAACATAAAACCGCTGTGACTCACGTGCTCACAGCGGTTGCCGGTAATCGCGCGAAGGGGCCTGTCGACGAAAGCGCAGACTGTAATGCCGCGCCTCCTCCACGCTGGTGATCTGTTGTTTTTGCCACTCCAGGAGAATCCGATCGATGTAGCGGATGTGCAATTTGCCCACGGCAGCCGCTTCCCGCAGGGCGGTCAGGATCAACTCCTCCGGGTGGCCGTCCTGCTCGGTCCACATGTGGATCGTCTCGATTTCAAAAGGGGACAGGGGACGTCCGAAGGCCTGTTCGAACCGGCTGTACAGACCGGCCGGCTCCTCGGCGGACGCCGCAGCCGCCTCGGCGAACGGTTCCGCCACCGAGTCGACGATGCGGGAAGCCGTGAGCTGCTCGCGCCAGCTCTGGTACAACTTGCGGTACAGCGGCGTCAAATTGTACTGCTCGTGGCGCAGCCCCGTTTGCTGGTCAATGTATTCGTCAATCCTGATCCACTCTTCCTTCAACAGCTTTTGCAGCGTCTGGATCAGCCTCGCGGGCGTGAGGGACATGCGCTCTTCCAGCTCCTGCAGGGTGGGAAACCGGTTCCCCTCCTGCTGAAACGACAGCAGGTGGATGATCAGCATCATCTCCTCGTCGGAAAGAGACATGCGCTTGTACATCTTCAACAGCAGATTGGAGACGGATGTCGCGCCTTCTTGCAGCAGTTGCAGAATATGGGAGTCCATGAAACGCTTTCACCTCATTGACGGGCCGGTCATCCGGCAAATCCAAGCAAGCGAACACCCTGCCGCCCTCCGGCAACAGGGTGTCGGGCCGTCAGGCAGCCGGGCTGCCGAATACGGTCGGGTCATTATGGGTAGAGACGGTACAGCATGCGCGGGAACGGAATCGTCTCACGCACGTGGTCAAGTCCGCAAATCCAGGCGATCGTCCGCTCCAGCCCGAGGCCGAAACCGGAGTGCGGCACTGTGCCGTATTTGCGCAGATCCAGGTACCACTTGTAGGCGTCTTCGGACAAGTTGTGTTCCTTAAAGCGCTGCTCCATCAGGACCGGATCGTCAATCCGCTGGCTGCCGCCGATAATTTCACCGTAGCCCTCCGGCGCGATCAGGTCGGCACAGAGAACCACTTCCGGCCGGTTCGGATCCGGCTTCATGTAGAAGGCTTTGATCTCGGTCGGATAATGGGTGATGAAGACCGGCTTGTCAAAATGCTCGGCGATCATCGTTTCGTCCGGCGCGCCGAAATCGTCGCCCCACTTGATGTCGCTGCCTTTTTCCTGCAGCAGCTTGATCGCGTCGTCGTACGTGATGCGCGGGAACGGAGCCACCACGTTTTCCAGCTTGCTGGTGTCGCGGTCCAGCGTTTTCAGTTCGCGCTGGCAGTTTTTCAGGACGGACTGCACGATATGGGAGACGAACGCCTCCTGAATGCGCAGGTTTTCTTCGTGATCGACGAAGGCCATCTCGGGCTCGATCATCCAAAACTCGATCAGGTGGCGGCGAGTTTTGGACTTTTCCGCACGGAACGTCGGCCCGAAGGAGTAGACGCGCCCCAACGCCATGGCGGCTGCTTCCATGTAAAGCTGGCCGGACTGCGACAGGTAGGCGTCCTCGTCAAAATACTTGGTGTGGAACAGGTTGGTCGTTCCCTCTGCGGATGTCGGCGTGAGAATCGGCGGATCCACCTTGTAAAACCCGTGCTGCTGGAAAAACTCGGTAACGGCGCGGATTACCTCGGAACGGATCGCCATCACGGCTCGCTGGCGCGGCGTTCTCAGCCACAGGTGACGATGGTCCATCAAGAAGTCAACGCCGTGCTCCTTGAGCGAGATCGGGTAATCGTGAGCGATTTGGATGATGTCGATTCCGGTGACTGTCAGCTCGAAGCCGCTGGGTGCCCGCTCGTCCGCGCGCACTACGCCGGTTATGTACAGGGAGCTTTCCTGAGTCAGCTTGGAAGCCGCTTCCCACACCGCTTCCGGCACCTCGGCCTTGACCACGACGCCCTGGATAAAACCGGAGCCGTCGCGAAGCTGCAGGAATTGTATTTTACCGCTGCTGCGTTTGTTGTAAAGCCAGCAGCCCAGTCGCACTTCTTGTCCCACGTGCTGCCCGATCTGGGCAATGGTCGTCATCATCGGTTTGTTTTCCCTCCAATATGCCATTCCAAACAAATTCCGACTTGGTTGTAACGAATCAATTATACTATCGGGTATGCACAAATTCAATGAAAGACTAACCGGACTGAGGTGACCATAAAAATATTATGGTAACTGATTGGGGTTCTGCGAATCGCGGCAACCCCGGGTAAAACGTGACGAACGTGACTGTCCCGCCTGCAGGTGCGCGGGCGCAACAAAACGGGGCCCTCCCTTCGCACTGCCAGAGAGGCCCCGTTTCGCTGCTGTCAGTGTTGATTCGTCTCATCCGGATGGACGGAGTGCGCGGCGCCCGGTTCGTTTTCGGCGAACCGCTCTTTCGCTTCGATGGGATGGCCGTCTGGTTCGGGCACCGGATCCTCCCGCTTCGATCCCGTCGCCGCATCCGCGGGACCGCGGGCGTCCTCTGCCGCGTCCGGTTCGATGGCCGCTTGTGCCGAATGGACCTGCCCGTGCGCCGCATTCGTTGCCGCACGCTGCACAGGTGCTTGCCCTTGGACGTCACCCTCCACATCTTCGGGCTGCCCGAAGTCATCGTCATGGACATCTTCAGCCTCTTCCGTCTCCGCTTCTGCGCTCGGGTCGACGTCCGGTTCTTCGTCCTCCTCCGTCAGCACGACCGGCAGCTCCTCGTTCAGCGCCAGCGCCGTTCCTTTTTCCCCGACCGCGATCCACTGCAGTACGCCAGAAGTCTCCTGGCCAAAACGGGTGCGGAACACGTTCACGACGGCATAGGTCCGGCTCGTGTACTTGAGTGACGTACAGCATCCCGCCTGATTGGTCATGGCGATCAGACAGTAATGGGGGTCCACGTAGGGAACGTTGAGCCGGATGGTCACATCTGTCGATTTTTTGCCGGCAGCCAGGCGAAACGGAACAAATCCGAACTGCTGCAGGGTGATCCCCTGTATGCTGTTGGTTTCCACCGGCCGAAACGACAGCTTTTCCGGTGTGACAGAACCATCGGCCAGATGCTCCGCGGCGATCGCCTTCTCCGTCACATGCTTGGCGGTTACGGCGCGGTCTGCCAATTTATCGGCCGTCACGGCTCCGTCCGCCAGCTTTTCCTGCGTCACGGCGCCGGCTGCCAGCTTCTCCCGAGTCACAGCCTCCTCCTTCAGGTGAACCGCGGACACGATGGATTCCTGCAGATGGTGAGACCCGATGCTTTTCCGCTGCACGTGTTCGGCATGAACGGAGCCGTTGGCCAGCTTATCCCGATTGATCGACCGGTCGACGATGTGATCCGTCGTCACCGCAAACACGTCCAGCTTTTCGCCGTCCACGCTGCGTGCCGCCAGCTTTTCCCGGGTGACCGCCTGATCGACCAGCAGTTCGGTGCCAATCAACTCCGGCTGGAGATGGTGAGGGCCGATCGCCTGCGGACAAATGTGGTCGCTGTCGACGATCCGGGGGGTGAGCAGGTCGCGGGTCACGCTGCCGGGAGCCAGGTGCTCACCGGTCAGGCTGCCTTTCACCACGTGCTCACCGGTCACCGAACGGGCTTCCAGTTTGGTACCGTCCACGCTGCGGTCCGCCAGTTTCTCCCGGGTGACGCTGCCGTCCGCCAGCTTTTTCGCCGTCACGGCGCCTGCCTGGATGTGTTCGTTGTGCACGGAACCGCTCACCAGATGCTGGGCCTGCACGGATTTGTCGGCCAGTTTTTCCCCGGTGATGACGCCTTTTGACAAGTGACGTCCCTTGATGGACTCCGTCGCCAGTTTCGCCGATGTGACGGCCCCGTCCGCCAGCTTGGGGGTCGTGACGCTCAGTTCCGTGATTTTGTCGGTGGAGACGGATTCGCTCGCCAGCTTCGAAGTGGTCACCACGTGATCCGCCAGGTTGTGCGTCTGGATGATGTGATCCTTTAAATGAACGTTGCTGATGATGCGCTCGCGCAGATGCACATCCTCGATTGCGCCCCTGGCCAGCTTCTCCTTCGTGATGGCCCCCTCGGCGATGTGTCTGGCTTCGATCGACTCATCGGCCACATGGACCCCGTAGACGCTGCGCGGCGCCAGCTTGTCGGCGTCCACCGCCTGATGGGCCAGTTTGCTGGTGGTCACCTGCTGGTCGCCGATTTTCTTGCTGGTCACCACGTTGTCCTGCAGATGACTGGTTTGAATGATGGCCGCCTGCAGATGCATCCCGCTGACGGCCCCCTTGGCCAGCTTCTCGCCGGTGACGCAGCTGCTGTCCAAATGCTCCGTCTGAACCGCAAACGGAGCCAGCTTTTGGCCGTTGACCGCCTCCGGAGCCAGATGATGGGGGCCGATGACGAGATGGGCGATGTGCTGATCCTCGATGCTGCCCGGCATCAGGTTGACGCTGTCCACGGCACGCTCTGCCAGATGCTCGTGCAGAATCGCCCCGTGTTTGATGTGCTGGGATTCGACCGCTTCCTCGTCCAGTTTGCTTGCGGTCACTGCCGCGTCCCTCAATTTTTCGGTCGTGACCGCGCCGTCCTCCAGCTTGACGGAGTTGATGATAAAGTTGGCCAGATTGCCTTTTTGAATCGCGCCCATTTTGATCTTTTCCGACGTGATCGCCTGATCCTGGATCAGCTCGCTGGTGATCGCCTGTTCCTGAATGTGCTTGGTTTGGATGGCCCCCTCGGCAAACTTGATCGAGTCGATCGTCTTGTCCGCCAGCTTATCCGACGTGATGCTGTTGTTCATCAGCTTGTCGCCGGAAATGGAGCGGTCCTGGATCATCTCGCCGGTAATGACGTTTCTGCCGATGTGGACGGATTGGATGGCATCCGGGGCAATCTTGCCGGAAGTGACACTGTTGTCGGCCAGCTTGGCGCTGTCGACGGCGTAGTCTTTCAGCAGGCTGTTGTCGATGCTGCCCGGCTTGATCTTGGAAGCGTCGATCGCCCGGTTCGCGATCTTTTCGGCCGTCACCGCCTGATCGCTCAGATCATCCGTATAGACAAAGGAATGGCCTTGCTCTTGTTTCCGCTCCTTGATGATCTTGGAGAACATTGTTTGATTGGAGGAAACGTTCTGGGGGGGAACATTTTGCAGGGGCGGGATGACGGCGCTGCTTTTGTTGGTAGTTGGGACCGGTTTCGGCTCGATTTCTTCGTAATCGTCTTCATCCGTCAATTCCGACTCCAGCCGTTCGAGCCAGACCAGGTCCGATGTCTGCGGCAGAAAGGGAATCTCGAACGACTCGTTCTTCGGGCTTTTTCCCAAGGATTTGTTCAGTTTTCGTCGGTTTAATCTTGCCATTGGGTCTCCTTCCCTTCTGATGTCTCTCCCATGTGCTCTTGTAGAATATTCAACACGGGCGCGGTTGGGTACCCTGTCCCGGAAAAAAAAGTCCGGGACTTCCGCAAGACGGATCAGCGGAAACAGGCACGGCCTCTTCCCAGGCAGACGTTGTGATGAACACAAAAAAAGCCGGCGGATCAAACCGCCAGCTCCTCGGACGATTGCCGGGCTTCGGCCAGCAGGCTGCGGAACGCGTCGCCATGCAGCACTTCCTCTTCCAGCAGGGTGTTGAGGCCGATCTGGAACACGGAGTCGAACTGGCGCAGCAGCACGCGCGTCTTCTCCAGCAGTTCCTCCAGCAACCGGTTTACTTCTTCGTGTATTTGCGTCTTGTCCGCGAATTGCAGGTGGACAATCCCCAAGCGGGACATCCCGCTCTGGACGATCTCCGTCGCCATGTTCAGAGCCTGCTCAAAGTCGTTCTTGGAGCCGGTGCTCCGGCCGCCGTAGTAGATTTCTTCGGCGACGGCGCCGCCGAGGCAGACCATGATCTGCTGTTCCAGCGCTTCCTTGGTGTACAGGTAGCGATCCTCCAGCGGATTTTGACGGACGTAACCCAACGCTTTGCCGCGAGGACTCAGCGTCACCTGGGAGACGGAACCAGGGCGCACGTGTTCGCTGACGATCGCGTGTCCCAGCTCGTGCAGCGCCACCCGCTTCTTTTCTTCCAGCGACGCTTCCCGGTCCACTTTTTCCCCCAGCATGACCTTGTCCACCGCGTGGGCAAAGTGGCGCGCCTCAATCTTCTCGCACTGTTCGCGCATGGCGTAAATCGCTGCTTCGTTCGCCACGCTCTCCAACTGCGCGCCGGAGAAGCCAAACGTCTCCTGCGCCACTTTTTCCAGCGAGACGTCGGGGGCAAGCGGCTTGTTGGCGGTGTGGATCATCAGAATCTGCTCGCGCGCGGTCTTGTCCGGCAGATCGACGCTGATGTGCCGGTCAAAGCGTCCGGGACGAAGCAGAGCGGGGTCCAGCATGTCCTTGCGGTTGGTCGCGGCAATCAGCAGGATGCGCGGCTTGTCGCTGGTGGCGATGCCGTCCATCTCGGTCAAGAGCTGGTTCAGCGTCTGGTCGTATTCGCGCTGCTGCTGACCGTCGCGCTTGCCGCCGATCACGTCAATTTCGTCGATGAAAATGATCCCGCTGTCCTGCCCGTTCTTTTCTGCCAGGGTTTTGACTTCCTTGAACAAATCGCGGATGCGCTGGGCGCCCACCCCGACGTACATCTCCACAAACTGGGAACCGGAAGCGGCCACAAACGCGGAATTGGTGTAATTGGCCGCCGCTTTGGCCATCAGCGTTTTCCCCGTCCCCGGGGGACCCGTGAGCAGCACCCCTTTGATCGGGCGAATGCCGTACTGCTCGATTTTGTCCTTGTGCACGAGAAAATCGAGCGCTTCTTTCAACTCGTTTTTGGCCCGCTCCTGTCCGCCGATGTCGGAGAACGTCACGTTGGAGGCGGGAACGGCGTGTTTGCTCGGCTTGGACTTGCCGCCGAACGACAGTTTTCCCTGGTTCTGCCGTACGATCAGAAAATAAATGGCCGTCAGGACGGCCGCAAACACGAGAAACGGCGTGATGTTGACACCGAGGAACAGCAGGAAGATCAGGATGCCGGGAATCACGCCGCACAAGATCTCCTTACCCATGCGTCGTCACCTCGTTTCCGGCCGAACGGGGAACGATGGCGTAGAAGTCGTCCTTCCCCTTTTTCATGTAGACGTAGACGTTGCGGTCGTCCATCAATGCGGACGCTTCATCCAGCCGATGGGCCGTCTTCCACTCCGTCAACATCTGCGGAATGCGGCTGTACTGGTGCAGATCCACCGCTTCCGTAAAGGAAAACAACCCGTCCATCCAAATCTGTTCCAGGTCTTGGGAGCGGTTGTCCACTCCAACTTCCACCGTCTTGCCCCCGGCCAGGGCCGCGGTTTCCTGGAGCAAGCGGCGGTATTCCTGCGGGAACAGATCCGGGCGGGTCACCTGCAGCTTTATCTCAATGCGATCCTTGCTTACATCCAAGTGCGTCAGTTCCGCTGACTGCATCTGTCCGATTTGGGTGCGAAGCGGTTCTTCCACTTCCATTTTCTGGTACAAGAACCAACCACCGAACAGGAGAGTGAGCGTCGCCAGCAGCGAGAGGCCTATCGCACGTTTTCGCAGTTGCACAGCTACTCCCCCCTTGTTGTTTTGTGCTCTCTGTCATCGGTTCCAGTATATCACACCCGTATAGCGTTTTTGGTATGCAGATGTTGGATAGCGGCGCGCGACTAGAACGGCAAAAAGGCCTTTTTCGCTTGGAAAAAGGCCTTGCGAGCGTACATCTGCATCCGGTCTACGCCGGCGAGATGATGTAAGACGTGAGCAGCTTGCCGCTGAACAGGTCGTAGTGGAGATAGTGAAAACGGCCGTCGCGATCCTGCAGGGTGACTTCCCAAAAACGGCTGTTCTCGTCCAACCCCGGGACGATGTGCAGCACCCGCGCGTCCGGGAAGCCTTTTTTGACCGCCGCTTCGACACTTTCTCGGCTTACCGCCCTGTCCATCGTGTCAAATTCGGCCTTGTCGGCTGTCAGCCAGGCGACCACCGGCGTTCCGGCCATGTTTTTGCCCAGCACGACGGCGTACGCCTGCTTGCCGCGGTACTCGTCAATCGCATCGATCTGGGCGATCGTCGTCCGTTCCTGTACCCACTGCCGCACCTGGTCTTCGAAGTCGTGCCGCTTGCCCACGACCGTGGAGGTCAGGTGATAGGCGGCACCCAGGGCGACCACCAGACAAACGGCCACTGCCCCTAGAAAGATTCGTACGTACACAATGACAATCCCCTTTATCCTCCAAACGTTACAGCCGGAAGCGAAGCTGGTCCTGCTTCATGCCGGCCGGCGTCTTCATTTGCAGCAGCACGTCCAACTGCCGCAATTCCCGTGTCGTACCATCGTACCACACATGGTAATCGACGGCGATCTGGCGGGCCAGTCCCGCCTCCTGGATGGGAAAAGACGGTCCCAGCCACGTCGCCAGGAGCGAGGTGACCTCTCCTGCCGGGATGGACAAGCGGTACCCCTGCCACGCCCGGTTGGAGGGGTCCGACACGGCCAGCGGCGTGACCGATCGCAGGTGGTCTTTCAGGAGAACCGCATGCTCCTGCGGCGTGAACAGGGCATAGGGCAGCGCCGTTTGCTCCTGCACCTGCCCGTCCACCGTCACGCTGACGACCTGCTCGCTCCGCCGCAGTTCCACGTGGTGGCCGCCGATCTCCCCGCTTAATTGAAACCGCTGTCCCTGGAAACGTCCGCTCAGGACGTGATCTTGCAGGTATACTTCAAATGGCCGTTCCTTTTGCTCGGTGAGCTGGTCCAAGAGATCGGCCACGACCATCCGATCCGCTTCCGCACGTTCTGCCTCTGCCATGATGGGCACGCCCTTCCCGTCATGCCGGTTGTGCAGCGCCCCCAACGACACGCCAAGGAAAAACAGGCCGAGAAAAATGGGCAGCAGCCACCAGAGCTGCTTGGGCCGGACGTACATGTCCTTCCCCTCCTGTCCCGTTTTTTCCTTAACCTATGTGAGGCGGGAAGGTTTTAGAACGGTACGGAAAACTTGCTAAACATACCCCCCGGCGTCCCGGCCATACTACAGATACACCCCGAGGAGGTGAGCGCGTGAAACCGTCGCAACGATCGACATCTCCTGACGTGCTAGGGTATCTGCTGCAGGAATACCGCGTCTCCTGGGCAGCGTTGTCGTCGCCGCTGAGAACCTTGACCCACTCGCCCACACTGGAGTTCCGCCACGCCCCGCTTACGGACGTGTGGCAAAAATGAGCGCGGCATGGCGTCCAAACAAAACTTCCTCTACCTACACCTACGCTCCACTTCTCCTGTCATTTGCCCTGACAGGAGCCTTTTACCGTTTCAGCGTTTGGAACACGCGGTTCGCTTCAAAAATCACGCGCTCTTCATCCACGGTCAACAGCTCGCGGTTGCGCATCAGGAACCGGCCGGCCACGATCGTGTCGGTCACGTCCCGTCCGTTGGCCGCATACACCACGTGGGAGACCGGGTTGTGAGCGGGATGGAAATGGGCCTGATGGCTGTCCAGGACGATCAGGTCCGCCTGCTTGCCGGTTTCGATCGAACCCAGCTCATCCGGCTGGAACACGCCGTCCGCCCCGTAGCGGGTCGCCATGCGCAGCGCTTCTTCCGCCGGAACGGCAACGGGATCGTAGCCCACTCCCTTGTGCAGAATGGCGGCCAGCTTCAGTTCCTCAAACAGGTTCAGGTTGTTGTTGCTGGCGGTGCTGTCCGTTCCCAGCGAAACGCTGATTCCTTTCGCCAGCATTTGGGGAACCGGCGCCACGCCGCTGGCCAGCTTCAGGTTGCTCACCACGTTGTGGGAGACTTTCACTTGATATTTTGCCAATACGTCCATTTCTTCATCCGTCAGATGAACGGCATGTGCTACCAGCGTCGGACGGCGGAACACGCCCAGTTTTTCCAGGTGGGCGACCGGACGAAGGCCGTAATCCCGCTCGTTTTGGCCCACTTCCCACTTTGTTTCCGACATGTGGATGTGGATCGGCAGGGAAAGCTCTTCCGCCCGTTCCACAATTTGCGTGATAAATTCCGGCGGGCAGGTGTACGGCGCATGAGGCGCAAGCATCGTGGTGATGCGGCCGTCCGCCTGATTGTGCCAGTTTTTGGCAAAAGCGGTAGCCTCCCGCAGTTTGGCCGCCCGCTCTTCCTCCGAGCAGAGGCCGATCATGCCGCGGCACAGCCGGGCGCGCATTCCGGTCGCTTCCACCGCTTTGGCCACTTCGTCCATGTGGTCGTACATGTCGACGAAGGTCGTCGTTCCCGTGCGGATCATCTCAATCAGCGACAGGTATGTGCCCCATTTCACATGGTCGGCGGTAAACTGCGCTTCCAGCGGCCACATTTTGTCTTCGAGCCACTGCTGCAGCGGCAGGTCGTCGGAGTATCCGCGCAAGAGCGACATGCCCGCATGGCCGTGCGTGTTGATCAGGCCCGGCAGGAGGTAGTTGCCCTTCAGGTCGATCACCTCGTCGTAGCCGGACACGTCCTCAGGCGTGGGGCCGACGTACGTAATCGTGCTGCCGGCAAACGCGACGGCTCCGTCGTGGATCACCTCGTTCTGGTCGTTTACGGTGATCACGGTGGCGTGAGTCAAGATCGTCTGTTTCATCGTTCCACTCCGTTCTTACGTTAAATAATAGGCGAGACTTTGCAGGCTGGACGTCACATCCGCATAGTGGATGCGCACCTCTTTCTCCGTCCGGATGGTCGTCGGCGCGAAGTTGAGGATGCCTTCGATCCCCGCCTCGATCAAGAGATCGGCCACCGATTGGGCGGCGGCAGCCGGGACCGTGATGATCGCCAGGCGAATGTGCCGATCCTTCACTGTCTGCTTCAGCTCTTCCAGCGGCTGGATCGTGATCCCCGCAATCTGCTTGCCCTGCTTGGCCGGATCGCTGTCAAAAATCGCCGCGATCCGCATCTGATCCTTCAGGAACGCGTTGTAGTTGCTGATCGCGTGGCCGAGATGGCCGGCGCCGACGAGCGCGACGCGAATTTCCTGATCCAGTTTGAGAATCTGGCGGATTTTTTCCACCAGGTAGTTGACGTCATAGCCGATGCCTTTCTTGCCGAAATCGCCGAACGCGGCTAAGTCTTTGCGGATTTGGGCGGGGTTGACGTCCAGATTTTTGCCCATCTGCTGGGAGGATACCGTCGTCACGCCCACTTGCTGCAAATAACTCAGGTAGCGCAGATAAATCGGCAAACGGCGAACGACCGCTTCCGAAATCTTTTCACTTTTGGCCACGTACGGTCCTTCCTCCTTACTTTTTTCGCTTGACGACACGGTAATCCCTGCCGTTGGACAGGATCGCGATCGTGCCGTGCTGGCTGGTGATGTAGGTCTCCGCCCACGATTCGCCCAGGCGTTCCAGCACTTCCTCCTGGCTGTCTTTCATCTCGTTTCGGGACTTGCCGGTCAGAATCACCGCCACCTGCGGGTCCACCTTGGTGAGAAACGGCTGGGAAGAGGCCTGGTTTCTCCCCTGGTCGGCCACTTTCAGCACTTCCGCCTTCAACTGGCCGCCGTGCTTCTCCAGCAGGCGCTCTTCCGCCTTTTCATTGACGGCGCTGGCGAATAGAAAGCGAAGCTGGCCGTGCCGCAGCCGGAACACCAGGGAATTGTCCTGCGGAGACAAAAACAGCGGTTCGCTGGGATGAAGCACGTCCAACACCACGTCGTTGTCCAGTCTGATCGCGTCGCCGTCCGCGACGGGCAGCAGCTTTTTGTCCCCTTTGAGCGGGACCAGCCTGCGAATCGACGGCTCGATCAGACGGGGCAGAATGACCGTATCCACCGGCATCCGGTCGCTGAGAAAGGCAAAGCCCCCCGCTTGTTCCGGCTGATCGTTAGTCACGACAACATAGTCCAGACGCGTCAGCTTTCGCTCGGACAGCATGCCGAACAAGACGGGCCAGTCTTCCGCGCTTCCCGTGTCGACCAGCATGGTTTTTCCGCCCGGCAGTCGGATCAGCGTGCTCTCGCCATGCGGCAGGGCGAGAAAGTGGATCACCAGCCCGACAAATTCGCGTTCGTCGTCGCTGGCGAAGGGGTCCTCCACCTTTACCACTCCCTGCAAATGGCTGTCGATCGAGCAGCCGGCAAACAGCACGACGCACAGCAGCAGCAGCCAAGCCCTACGCGTATTCCCCAGCATTTATTCTATCACCTAAATCCCTGCGAGACTATTGCTTCATTTTATGAGTCTCGCCGGGATTGCATGCAAGCCGGCCGCTCAACGCCTACAGCTCCGTGCCGGTCTCTTGGGCCAGAAACGGACCGATCCGCTCGCGGAGCTCCGGCCAGGTGCCCGTCTGCACCTGAAACGGCGGCAGGGATTGCAAAAACGCCCGGCCGTAGCGGGACTCGACGATTCGTCCGTCAAACACGACCACGACGCCGCGGTCCAAATGATGCCGGATCAGCCGGCCGACGCCCTGCTTGAACTGGATCACCGCTTGCGGCAGGGCCAGCGACATGAAGGCGTTTTTCCCGTCCGCTTTCAACTGCTCCGCTCTCCCCTGGTAGACGGGGTGATTGGGCGGCGTAAAGGGAAGCCGCACGATGACCAGGCAGCTCAGCGCTTCGCCGGGGATGTCCACGCCCTCCCAAAAACTGCTGGTCCCCAGCAGCACACCGTGTTCCAGCCGTTGGAACAGCCGGACCAGCTTGCTGCGGTTGCTGCTGTCGATGCCGTGGCCGAGCAGGGTGTACGGCTCGTCCGCCAACTGCTCCTTCATCAACTGGTACACCTGGCGGAGCATCGAGTGGGACGTAAACAGGATCAGCGTCCGGCCGCCGGCGGCGCGGATCACGTCCAGGCAGCCCTGCACGACCGCTTCCAGGTAGTGTTCGTCGCTTTCTTTTCCCGGGGCGGGAAAGTCGGAAGGGATGAACAGCAGCCCCTGTTCCTCGTAGGCAAACGGGGAGGGCAGGGCCAGGGTACGCACCCGTTCCTTCGGCATCCGATCCAGGCCAAACCGCTCGATCATGTAAGCAAAGCTGTTCTTGACCGTCAAGGTGGCCGAGGTGAGAATCAGGCTGCGCTTTGCTGCGAACAGCGGATGGGCGAGCGCATCGGCGACCTTCAGCGGCGCGGCGTGCAGATAGACGTGCTTGCGGGGGGTGCGGGCCTCCACTTCCATCCAGCAGACGTACTCCGCGTCCGGTTCCAGCAAAAAGAAGTGAAGCAGTTCGGCCGTTTCCTGAAGTTCGTCCACCAGGCCGGACACATCCGTCCGCAGGCTGCGCAGCTCGTACGGCGGTTTTTCGTCGGCGGGGATGCACTGCAGCAGGCGGTCCATGGACGCCGCGTACGCGGTGAGCGCTTCGATCACCCGGCGCGCCGCCCTGCGAATCCGTTCGTGCCGGCCGGAAAACGACTCCTTGCGGTACCGCACCGTTTCCCGCCCGGTGTCGGTGGTCTCCTCTCCCCGGTCCGCCGCCCACTGGTACAGAAGCTGCGTCATCTGCAGCGCCTTTTCGCGCAGCGCGGGGAACAGCTTGTCCATCTCCGCCAAGGTCTCCGCGACCCTGCCGCCATCCTCCGCCTGCCAATCCTGCAGCTCGGCGGCGAAGCGCCGCACGACGCTCCCTTCTTCCGCCGCCGCCCGATCCAGCAAGAACATCATTCCGGCAGTGGACAACTGCTTGCCGAGATGGGCGGTGGCGATCTCTTCCAGATGGTGGGCTTCGTCGATGACCGCCGTCTCATACGGCGGCAGGATCCGGTTCTCCGCCTGCAAATCGCTGATCAAGAGCGCGTGGTTGACGATCAGGATGTCCGCGTCCCGCGCCCGCTCCCGGGCCTGGAAATAGTAGCAGCGGCTGAACCAGGGGCAGTTGCGGTGCAGGCAGGAGGCGGCGTCGCTTTTCACCTGCTGCCAGTACAACTGTCCGGCAGCGGGCAGGCTCAACTCCTCCACGTCGCCTGTTTCTGTCTGGGTCAGCCAGGTGAGCATCTGCCCTTTGACCAGGCGGAGTTCCTGACTGTTTCCCTCCACGGGTTCCTCCAGGCTTTGTTCGAACTTGCGCAGGCAGAGATAATTGCCCCGCCCCTTCAGCGTGGCGGCGGTAAAGTCAAACGGCAGCGACTGCTTGAGAGCGGGGATGTCCTTGTGAAACAACTGCTCCTGCAGGTGAATGGTGTGCGTGCTGATCACCACCGGCTCACGGTGCTGTTTGGCCCACACGATGCTGGGCAGCAGGTAGGCGAGCGATTTGCCGGTCCCCGTCCCCGCTTCCACGAGCAGATGCGCGCCGTCGCTCATCGCGTCATGGATCGCGCGCATCATCGCTTCCTGCGCTTCCCGCCGCTGATAGCCGGGCAGGCTGCGCCCCAGCGCCGCCTTTTCGTCAAGCATCTGCTCCAGCATCTCAGCAAACGGTTTTGTCAGCGGCTCGGCGCGTTCCAGCGGCGTCTTGGCGCGTCCTTCCCGCTTGCGCAGGGCAAGCTGACGGTACACGTCCCACAGCTCCGACTCGTCCGTCTTGGTACCGGATTCGTCCAAAAGCGGCACCTCCGCCAGCTTTTCCATCTCGATGTGGCGCAGCAGGACGTCGATGTCAGTGCGAAACGACGAGACGAGCATCTGCAGCCGCTGCACCGTCACCAGCGGCAGTTGGCGCAGGATGTCCAACAGATGCAAAAACAGGCGGGCCGTCGCCATCGCGTCGCTGTCCGCCTGATGCGGACGGTCGTGTTCGATCTGCAGGTCGTCGGCCAGTTCACCCAGGCGGTAGCTGTTTTGCATCGGCATCAAAAAGCGGGACAGTTCCACCGTGTCCAGCACATATCCGTCAAACGTATAATAGCCCTGGCTCAGCAGGGCTTCTTGCAGAAACTGCAGGTCAAATGCGGCATTGTGAGCCACAAAGGCCCGCCCGTCCAGCATGCGGAGGAACCTGGGAAGCGCTTCCTCCAGCGTGGGGGCATCGGCCACCATGTCGTCCGTGATGCCGGTCAACTGCGTAATAAACGGCGGGATCGGCTGCCCGGGGTTGATCAGGGTAGAATAGCTCTCCGTAATCTGCCCGTCGTCGATGGCGACGGCGCCGATCTGGATGATGCTGTCCCCCTGCCGCGGGTGGCTTCCCGTTGTCTCAAAGTCTACGACGATAAATCGATTCAACCTCTTGTCACCTCGTACGTGCGCGGACAGTAGGGCGTCCGCTTCCCTAGCATTCGGCAGCGTCCGGGAATTTTCCTGCTCCGGGCGCCGTTTCCGGCTGCAAAAGTTCGCTTGCGGCCGTCGGTCCCCCCAGCTTGGCGGCGCACAACTGCAGGTAGAGCGGGATCTCCTGAAAGTGGTCGCTGTGGGGAAGCACCCGCCGAAAATATTGCTCCGCCAGCCGCCAGTTCTCCTCCGCAACGGCAATCCGGCCGAGATGGTAATACCCGAGCGAACGAATATACGGATCCCCGTCCTCGGTAAACGGCGCGGCCAAACGTTTGGCCGTCGGCGTGTCCCCCAGCCGCTCGTAAGCGGTGATCAGCCCGGACTGGGCCAGCCGGTGATCCCGCTGCTTGCTTAGGATCGAGCGAAACGATGCCAGCGCGTCGTCCACCCTGCCGTCAAACAGCAGCATCCAGCCGTAGCTGAAGGCAAAGTCGGGATTGTCCGGCGCGAGGCTGATCGCCTTTTTCATCAGGGTCAGCGCCCGCCGCGTGCCGGCGATCAGCCAGGTGTTCCAGGCCAGTCCGTGCCACGCCCACCCTTCGCGGGGAAACCGCTCCGCCAAAAAGTGGTAGCAGACCTGGGCGCGGTGATAGTTGCCCAACGATTCGTAAAGGCTGGCCATCTCCCGCAGCGTCTCGCTGTCCAGCTTGCGCGTCGGCAGTTTCAGCGAGTCCGGAGGCTGCGGGTCCGCCGTCTCGTCACGCGCCTGCAGGATGCGGGCCGCTCTCAGCCAGAGCATCTGCGCTTCCCAGTCGGAGTCCCCTTCATTTAGCAGCGATTCGACCGTCTCCAGCGCCTCCTGCACATCGCCGTCCTGCAGGTAGCAGAGCGCCAGGTTGAACCGGGCCTCCCGCTGTCCCGGATGGTGTTCGAGCGCCGCCTTGAAGGCCTGTGCCGCCTCCAGCCACTGCCGTTCTTCCGCCAGCATGCAGCCGATCGCGTTGTAGCTGATCGCCGCCACCACCGGCGATTGGGCCGAGCGGCTGAGCAGGCGGAACTCCCGGAGCGCTTCCTCCCTCGCCTCGGAAAACAACAGGCTGTAGGCGTAGTAGAGCCGGCCGCTCTCCCAGTCCGGCGATTCCTTGACCAGTTCGGCAAAGCACTGCCGGGCGTCCTGATAGAG
This sequence comes from Brevibacillus thermoruber 423, assembly GCF_000454065.1. GTDB lineage: Bacteria > Bacillota > Bacilli > Brevibacillales > Brevibacillaceae > Brevibacillus > Brevibacillus thermoruber. The sequence goes on along the minus strand of NZ_KE695651.1, from coordinate 449,645 downwards.
GCGTAGCTGATAAAACCCTTCACCTTTGCGGTACATGTGCTCGAAGGGACGGCCGGCCGCTTCTGCCTGGAATGCGCCCAGGTTGGCTGCGGCTGCGTCCCCGCCATGGTCATGATGTCCGCCCGGCGATGCGTCGGCGCCCGCTTTTGCCTTCGCCGGCGCGGCGGTCCCTGGCTGACTTTCATCGGCAGGCGGGTACTCTCCCTCCAACTGCTTGATGCGGCGAATCGCGAGGGACAGCTTTTCCTCAAACTGCAGCCACAGATCGACCACCCGATCGCTCACCTGGCGCAGTTCAAACAATTGATCGGCGAGCAGGAGCTTTTCGTCCTCCGACGCCGTCGGCCACTTCCGTTCGATCGTCTCCGCTTTGGAACGCAGCGCGGAGAACCATTCTTCCAGCTTCATAAAAAAGCCACCCCCCTTGAGGCGTGAGTAGTCTCATTGTCTCACAAGGCAGGTGGCTCTATGCAGGCCCGCCGCTCGCGTCAATAGACGGTCGCGTGCACTTCCTCCGCCAGCAGTTGGGCAATCTTGTTGTTCTCGTCCATAATGGCGACGCGCGGTTTGTGGGTGCGAGCCTCTTCGTCCGTCATCATCGCGTACGAAATGATGATGACGATGTCGCCCGGCTGCACCAGGCGGGCGGCGGCTCCGTTCAGGCAGATGACCCCGCTGCCCGGCTCTCCTTCGATCACGTAGGTTTCCAGACGCGCGCCGTTGTTGTTGTTGACGATTTGCACCTTTTCGTTCGGCAGGATGTCCAGCGCATCGAGAATCTCCTTGTCGATGGTGATGCTGCCGACGTAGTTCAGGTTGGCTTCCGTGACGGTGGCGCGGTGGATTTTTGCTTTCATCATCGTGCGAAACACGGCGGTCTCCTCCCCTTTTCAGTCGTGTTAGCTAAACGGTAACCATCATGTTGTCGATCAGGCGAGTGCGGCCGAACCGCACCGCCAGGGCGAAAATAAGCCGCTGGCCGGGGCTGGCCGTATCAACTGGCGTCAGCCGCGGGTACGTGAGCACCTCGACGTAATCGATCTCGGCCAGCGGCTCCGCCGTGATCATCGCCGCCATGCGCTCCTTGATCTCGTCAAGCGGGACCCCCTCTTTGAGCCACGCTTCCGCCTGTTTGAGGCTGCGGTAAAGGACGGTGGCCTGCCGCCGTTCCTCCGGGTTGAGATAGACGTTGCGTGAGCTCATCGCCAGCCCGTCCGGTTCGCGCACGATCGGGCAGGGCACGATCTCCACCGGAACGGACAGATCTTCCACCATTTGGCTGATGACGGCAAGCTGCTGGGCGTCCTTTTGTCCAAAAAAGGCGGCGTCCGGCTGGACGATGTGAAACAGCTTCAGCACGACGGTCGCCACGCCGTCGAAGTGACCCGGCCGGGATTGACCGCACAGCGGCTCGGACACCTGAGCCACGGAGACGGTCGTCAGCACCTGGTGCGGATACATTTCCTCCACGCTCGGGGTAAACAGGAGGTCGACTCCGGCAGACCGGGCCAGTTCGCGGTCCCGTTCAATATCGCGCGGATAGCGCTCAAAATCCTCGTTGGGCCCGAATTGCAGCGGGTTGACGAAAATGCTCATCACGACGAAATCGCACGTCTCCCGAGCCTTCTTGACCAGGCTGAGGTGGCCGTCATGGAGATAGCCCATGGTGGGCACGAAGCCGATCCGTTTCCCCTGCCGGCGCGCTTCGCCGACATGGCGGCGCAGTTCGGCAATCGTGGGTACCTGCAGCATGCGCTCGATCATCGCCGGACCCCTCCTTCTCCGTAGAGCTGTTTCACCGTTTCCTCCGCCGCGTGAAAGACGTGTTCCGGAGCCGGAAAACGGCGGTCCTTCACCTCGGAGACGTACGCCGCCACCGCTTCGCGAATGGTGGTCCCTGTGTCGGCGTAGCGCTTGGCAAATTTGGGCTTCCAATCCGACGACCCGTACCCAACCAGATCGTGCAGCACCAGCACCTGGCCGTCGCAGGAGGGGCCGGCTCCGATGCCAATGACCGGAATCTCCAGCTTGTCCGCAATGACGGCAGCCACTTCCTGCGGCACGCATTCCAGCACCAGCGCGAACACGCCCGCTTCCTCCAGCGCCATCGCATCTTCCAGCAGGCGGCGGGCCTGTGCCAGATCACGCCCCTGCACCTTGTAACCGCCCAGTTGGTGAACGGCCTGCGGCGTCAGGCCGATGTGCCCCATCACCGGAATGCCGGCCTGCACACAGCGCGTGACGATCGGCGCGAGTTCCCGGCCTCCCTCCATTTTTACCGCTTTGGCCAGCCCCTCCTGCAGGAGACGGCCCGCGTTCTTGACCGCTTCCTCCACCGTCCCGTGGTAGCTGAGAAACGGCATGTCGCTGACCACAAAGGCCCGCTTGACCGCCCTGGTCACGGCTTTGGTATGGTGCAGCATGTCGTCCATCGTGACCGGGAGCGTCGAATCGTACCCCAGTACCACCATCCCGAGCGAATCTCCCACCAGGATCATGTCCGCTCCCGCTTCTTCCACCAGCTTGGCGGAAGGAAAGTCGTACGCGGTGACCATGGCGATCGGTTGGCCGTCACGCTTTTTTTTACGCAAATCGGACGTGGTGACCGGCGCCAGGTTGTTTGTCATCTCTCCCACCTCTTTGTGCGCCCCACCCCGTGGACCCATCCGGAAATAAAAAACCCTCTCGCCGAAAAAGGGAGAAGGGTGTCCATGCAAACATTTGTCCATGGTCGCTGGATTCCTTCTGTCTCGGTCCACACAGGCTCTGAGCAGATTGTTGTCCATTACGATGTGTTGATGCTTGATAAAAAATACTCCCGGTTTGGAGTGCCGTTCGCCGGACGATACGGCCTCCACCTTAGGAGTATACCAGAAGACTTATTCGTTTGCACCATAATTGACGTCGGCGGAATACACTTTATGCCGTGCACCCGCGGCGTCCTCGACGATCAGGACGCCTTCCTCGTCCAGACCGACAGCCCGTCCTTCCAGCGTGGAATGGATGGTTTTGACGGTCACCCACCGGCCGATCGTGTAGGAGCAGGCTTCCCACTCCGTCTTGATCCGGTCGAAGCCGTGCTGCAGATAGTGGTCGTACTCCGCTTCAAAGATGCGGCAAAACCGCTGGATGAACCGCACCCGGTTGACAGTCGTTCCGCTCTCGATCCGCAGCGAAGTGGCAATGGCCCTGAGCTCTTCGGGAAAATCGGCCGCGACGGCGTTGGCGTTGATCCCGATGCCGATGACGAGGTAGTTGACGCGGTCCGCTTCGGCGTTCAGCTCCGTCAGCACGCCGCACACCTTTCTGTCACCGACAAAAATGTCGTTGGGCCATTTGATCTTGACCGCCACTCCCGTCTCCTCCTGCATCGTCTTCGCCACCGCGACGGCTGTCAGCAGCGTCATCTGCGGCGTTTTCGGGAGCGGGATCACGGGACGGACGATCAGGCTCATCCAGATGCCCGTGCCCTTGGGCGAATGCCAGACCCGTCCCAGGCGCCCTTTGCCGCCGGTCTGCTGCTCCGCGATCACCAGGGTCCCTTCCGGCGCCCCTTTGGCAGCCGCTTCATGCGCCAGCGGCTGGGTGGAGACGACGGTGTCGTATGCCTGCACGTTCTGGCCGATCCGCTTCGTGTCCAGGCCGGCCATGATCGCTTCGGCGGACAGGCGGTCGGGTGCTGCCAGCAGCCGGTATCCCGCCTTGCGGACCGCTTCCACCTCATACCCTTCCTGACGCAGTTCCTCGATGTGCTTCCACACCGCCGTCCGCGAGCAGCCGCAGGTCTGGCTCAGCTCCTCGCCGGAGATGAACCGGCCGGGATTGGCGTGGAACGCCTTCAGTATTTCCTGCTTAATGTTCATGACGCGCTACCTCTCTCCTTGCCTCTTCCACCAGCGCCTCCGGGGTGTTGGGCAGCCCGTGCAGCGCCGTCTGCTCCAGCAGGTGCATGAGCAAGCGCTGAATCCATTCCCCCGGTTTTCGCTCCAGGGCCGCCTGCAGATCGCGACCGGTGACGGCCAATTCGCGCAGCGACTTGACCGGCATCGACTCGTAGGCGGCGATCAGCGACCGGGAGGAACGGCGGTCCTTCCGCTTCCACCAGCACGCCTGCAGCAGGTTGTCCGTTTCCATGCAGACCGGCCAACCCGCCTGCAGCAAAAGTCGTCCCCACTCCACATCGCGCGGCTCATCCCAGTCCGGCCGCAGCGCCGCCAGAAGCCCGACGAATTGGGCGATCGCTTCTGCTTCCCGCTTGGACATCCGCAGCTGCAGACAGAGCGTGCGCGCCTCCTGCGGGTCAAACCGGGCGGCATACATGAGCAGGGCCCACTTTTGGTTCAGCGTGCCCAGGTGCACCAGCCGCCACGCCTGCTCGTGCGACGTCCGGAACAGGCGATCCAGCAGAGGAGAAAAACCGGCCAAGCCCGTCTGCACGATCAGGCCGATCCCCTTTTGCGGCGCCGCGCTGTCGACGATCTTGTGCAGTTCTTCCCGAATCCGTTCCGCGGCGATATGCGACAAGAGCGGTGCCGTTTGCTCCATCGCCGCCAGGGTAACCGGCTCGATGGAAAAGTCAAGCTGCGCGGCAAACCGCACCGCTCTCAACAGCCGCAGGGCATCCTCGCGAAAGCGCCGCTCCGCCGTCCCCACCGCCCGGATCAGCCGATCCCGCAGGTCGTCCCGCCCGCCGAACGGATCGCGCAAACGGTCGAACCGGTCCATCGCCATCGCGTTGATGGTAAAGTCCCGCCGCTCCAGGTCGAGGTGCAGGTCGGAGACGAAGCGGACCTCTTTCGGCCGGCGGTAGTCCTCGTACGTACCTTCCACCCGGTACGTGGTCACTTCGAACATCTGCCCGTCCAGCCTGACGGAGACGGTCCCGTGCTGCAGGCCGGTGGGGACGTGATCGGGAAACAGCCGCATGACGTCGCCGGGATGGGCATTCGTACATATATCTATATCGTGCACGGTTCTGCCGAGCAGCCAATCGCGGACGCACCCGCCGACGAAATAGGCTTCATAGCCGTTGTCCTCCAGCGTGCGCAGGATGCGAACCGCCAGTTCCTTGAGCAACTCCTTCACCCCGTTTTCCGTCCGCCCAGCAAAGGAGGCGTTTGTGTGAAAATCGTGTATGGCCTGTTCATCATGGTTTCCAAGCTGTTTCAGTTGGCCAAAAGCAGCCTGCACCGTCCGTGACCGTCACAACGATCCGGGGCCGAGCAGCTCGCGATACAGCAATTCGTACTGGGACGTGATCTTCTCGTGGCAGAAGGTTTCACTCGACCGCTGGATGCTGTTGCGGGACAGACGCCGGTAAAGGTCCGGGTCGGTCAGCAGGCGCACGGTCCGTTCCGCCATGCCGGCGACGTCCCCGACCGGCAGGAGGAAGCCGCACTCGCCGTCCGGCACCACTTCCGGCAGTCCGCCCGCATTGGTCGTCACGACCGGCACGCCGCAGGCCATGGCCTCCAGCGCCACCAGCCCGAAGCTCTCCTTTTCCGACGGCAGCAGCATGACGTCGGCCATGGAGATTACCTCGGCCACATCCTCCTGTTTGCCGAGAAAATGGGTGTCGCCTTCCAGCCCCATCTCGGCCACCATGTTGCGGACCGAACCGAGGTCGGGCCCCTCGCCGATCAGCATCAGCTTGACCGGAAGCTGCTCCCGCACCAGCCGGAAAATCTCGATCACGTCCGGCACCCGCTTGACCGGACGGAAATTGGAGATGTGCATCAGGATTTTTTCCCCGTTCGGTGCGAACACGCGCTTCCACTCGCCCACCTCTTTGGGGTAGTAGCGCCGCTTGTCCACGAAGTTGTAGACCGGGACGATCTCCTTGTCGACGTGCAGCAGTTCCCGCGTCTGCCGGATCAAGTCCTTGGACACGGCGGTGACCAGGTCGCTTTGTTCGATCCCGAAGCGGATCATGCCGCTCAGGCTGGAGTCGTATCCCAGTACGGTAATGTCCGTTCCGTGCAGGGTGGTGACGATCTTGAGCCGTTCGCCGACCATCTGTTTGGCCAGATAGGCGCACAGTGCGTGGGGAACGGCGTAATGGACGTGCAGCAGGTCCAGCTTTTCGTTCTGCGCCACCTGCGCCATCCGATTGGCCAGCGTCAAATCGTACGGAGGGTATTTGAACACGTCGTAATGATTGACTTCCACTTCATGGTAAAAAATGTTGGGATGAAACGTTCCCAGGCGGAAGGGCATGCTGGACGTGATGAAGTGAACCTGATGGCCCCGCTCCGCCAGCAGTTTGCCCAATTCCGTGGCAACGACGCCCGACCCGCCCAACGACGGGTAGCAGGTGATGCCAATCTTCATCCGGGTGTCCTCTCCTTCCTACAAGCTTGTCAGCACGTAAGGTGCAGCGCTGACAAACCCCTCCGCATACATGACGCCCGCCTGCTGCCCGAACAGGCGCTCCCTGTACTCCACCAGTTCCAGATACCCGTTGTTGAGCGGCGTAGAGACGCTGCCTTCTTCTTTTTCAAACTGGCTGCGGTACGACCGCAGCACCTCCATTTTTTGCGCGTACACCGGCGTGACGTCCACGACCACATTTGGCGTCGCCGTCGTGTTGATAAAATAGTACAGCAATTGGCTGGGGCGGTAGGCGGGCAGGGATCGTTCCGCGGTAAACAGACGAATTCCGGCGGAAAAGACCGCTTCCCGGACGATCCGGCTGACGCTCTCGTGATCCGGGTGACGGTCCTGCCAGTAAGGCGCCAGCACCACGCGCGGCCGCGTCTGCCGAATCAGGTCGACGACCCGGCTGATCGCCTCGTCGCGCACCCGTTCCAGGCCGCGGTCCGGCAAGCCGAAATTATAGCGGACCGCAATCCCCAGCCGCTTGTCAGCCTCCGCCGCCTCCGCCTGCCGGCGCTCCACGGTGCCGTTGGACGAAAGTTCGGCGTAGGTCAGGTCGAGGATGCCGACGCGTTTGCCCTGTTTCACTGCCAGCAGCAGACTGCCGGCCGCCCCGATCTCCACGTCGTCGGGGTGCGCTCCGATGGCGAGGATGTCCAACTCGCTCATGCCTGCTCCTCCTTGCGCACGACCTCGCGCCAGCGCAGCTCGCCCCGCTCCAGCGCCTTCAGCAGCACTTCCGCCGTTCCCATGTTGGTGGCAAACGGAATCTTGTGCACGTCGCACAGGCGAAGCAGCGCGATGATATCCGGTTCATGCGGCTGCGCCGTCAGGGGATCGCGCAAGAAGATGATCAGATCCATCTCGTTGCGGGCGATCATCGCCCCGATTTGCTGATCTCCTCCCAGGGGGCCGGAGAGAAACCGCGTGACCTGTAGGGATGTCGCTTCCATGATCCTGAGTCCGGTCGTCCCCGTGGCGTACAATTCATGCTCGCGCAGGATGGACTCGTAGGCCATCGCCAATTGAACGATTTCTTCCTTTTTTCGGTCGTGTGCGATCAAAGCAATTTTCACGCAAACCTCTCCCTCGGTGTAAGTAGCGTTGCACAACGGTGTGCCCGTGCCTAATCAATCAGGTGCTCCAGTCCATAGATCAGTTCGCCCAGGTTCATCACAGCCTTAATCGCCATGTTTACTCCCGGCATGAACGACTCGCGGTTGATCGAGTCGTGCCGGATGGAGAGCGTCTGGCCCGTTGCCCCGAACAGCACTTCCTGGTGAGCCACCAGTCCCGGCAGCCGCACGCTGTGAATCCGGAATCCGTGGTACTCCGCGCCGCGCGCCCCCGGGATGCTTTCCGTCTCTTCCGGGTGGCCCTGTTTGATCTCCTCGCGAACGGCCGCGATCATCTCCGCCGTTTTCAGCGCCGTTCCGCTGGGCGCGTCCAGCTTCCGGTCGTGGTGCAGCTCGATGATCTCCACATGCGGCATGTATTTCGCCGCCATGGCGGCAAATTTCATCAGCAGAATGGCCCCGATCGCGAAGTTGGGCGCGATAATGCCGCCAAGGCCCGCCTCCCGGTACCGCGCCGTCAGCTCCTGCAGCTGCTCCGGCGTCAGTCCGGTCGTCCCCACCACCGGCCGAATGCCGTGGTTTAGACACAGTTCAAGGTGGCGGTAGACGCTGTGCGGCGTCGTAAAGTCAACCAGTACGTCGGGACGCATCTCGTCCAACTGCCGGCGGACCGCCTCATCGTCCCCCCGCGTGTCCAGTGCCCCTGTGTACACCAACTCCGCATCTTGTCCCAGCATTCTGACGACTTCCTGGCCCATCCGCCCGTGGGCTCCCGCTACTGCTACGCGAATCTGTTTGTCCATCTCTAGTTCGTCTCCTCTATTCTCGTCCAGCGATCCTTATCGCGTGTGTTGAATTTGTGCATAATACGATCAAACGCCTCTTGCAAATCAATGCCGAGCGAATTGGCGAAGCACAGCACAATGAAAAAGACGTCGCCCAGCTCTTCGTCGATGGTTTTCTCCGCTTCGTCTTTTTTCTTTGGTTTTTCACCGTAGTAGTGGTTGATCTCCCGCGCCAGTTCGCCCACCTCTTCCGTCATCCGGGCCATCATGGCCAGCGGGGAGAAATACCCTTCCTTGAATTGTGATATGTATTGGTCCACTTCCTGTTGGATCTCCTGCAAGGTCTTCCGCTGATTCATCGGGTCACTCCTTTGTCTGCCAGAAAATATTCGTGACTTTATCGTACCTGAAAAGCCTGCGTTTGCCAAATCTCAATACGCAGGCTGGCAGGATATGGACAATCAAATCAACATTCCATTATAATGGCAGTCGTACCTACCAACAAGCCTTCATCCGTCCGCACGGATGCGGCAAGCAGGCAGGTCCGCACGGCGTCGGCCGCAGCCAACTGCGCGAGTGTCTGCCGCCGAGAGGAATCCCACAGAGGACCTGCTGCCTCCGGCTTCCCTCGGAAGGAAGCCTTCGGACGCAGGATCACCGGCAAGAAGGGAGAACGCTTATGAAACTGCGCCTCAAGAGCATCATCGCCATCATCGTCGGATCCGCCATCATGGGATTCGGCATCAACGCCTTCAACATTCCGAACAACCTGGCCGAGGGCGGCATTACCGGCATCAGTATTCTGATCAAGCTGATGATCCCGAGCGTCGACCAGGGGATCGTCTTTTTCGTCCTGAACGTGCCGCTGTTCGTGCTCGGGTGGAAAGTGCTGGGACGCACCGCGTTTGCCTACACCATTCTCGGCACGGTCGCCCTCTCCGTCTTTCTCTCCCTGTTTGAGGGCGTGCTGCCCCTGCCGATGCACGACCGGCTGCTCGCCTCGCTGTACGCCGGCGTGGCGATCGGGGTGGGCCTCGGGATCATTTTCCGCTACGGGGGCACCACGGGAGGTGTTGACATCATCGCCCGCGTGCTGCAAAAATACATGGGCATCAGCATGGGCCGCACGCTGTTTTTCGGCGACATGCTGGTGATCGGCGCGTCGCTGATCTATTTGAATCTCGAAAGCGCGATGTACACCCTGGTGGCCGTCTTCATCGCCGCCCGCGTCATTGACTTTTTTCAGGACGGCGCCTACGCCGGAAAGGCGCTCACCATCATCTCCGATCACGCCGACGCGATCGCCAAACAGATTCTGGAACTGGGTCGCGGCGTCACGCTGCTGGCGGGCAAAGGAGCGTTTTCCGGCGAGGAGAAACAGGTCGTGTACGTCGTGGTCAGCCGCAACGAAGTGATGCGTTACAAAAGCATCGTGCAGGAGATCGATCCCCATGCGTTCGTGATTGTCAATGACGTGCACGAGGTGCTCGGCGAAGGGTTTACGCTGGACGAAAACAAGCAGCCCATTCACGAGTGACTGGAAGACAGCCGTCCCCACTGACAGAGCCGGTACACCTTCAGCATTGTGGAACGGAAAAAACTAGGCGGCAAGCTGGCTCCGGTACGCGATCGTGGCCAGCTTTTTCACTCCGATTGAATGTGTTTTGTCGCAATCCCTTCGCACAAAAGACCGTGTCGCTCGTGCGGCCTGTTCCCGCCGTGCTTGCAGCCCGGCGACAATCTGTCATCCGAACATCCTTCTGCACCGCCAAATCCACGCTTTCACGCCCTGTGCATAATGCAGGTGCACAGGGGCCTTGGACATTTCTGCTCCGTACAGGTCCGCCATCGTGTTTTCCCGGATCACCGCCTGGGCGACCTGCAGCCGCCATGGCTCATGGTAAATGTCCCCGCCGTAGATCCGCTGCGTGCGGCGGCACACACAGCAAAATCGGTAGCGCTCGGTCAGCCAATGCTCAATGCTGCCCGGTCTCGCCGTGAACGGTTCGGAAACGGGCCGGTAGATCGCGTCGAACCGCTGTGCCCCCCCTTTCCGCTCGCTCTGGAAATCAATGCCCGCAGCCGTTCGTTTGATTGTCATTCCGGCAGGGTAGTACGGAAGGTGATACGTCCATGTGGCGGCACGGATGGCCACCGGATTGGACGCGTCCAGTGTCAAAAAGAATACCGCCGGTTTTCCGCCTGCGATCACGTACGTGCGCACATTGATTTCCGGAAACGGAACCGTATAGGGAATGACCGGCAGAAACCTGAGCCGGATCTCGCTCATTTCAAACGGAATGACGCCAATCCACGCCATGCCGTCGAATGTATCCACTTCCAAAGGAGGAGGAACAAACTGCCGAATCCTTTCAGCAGGAACAGGCCAATGGGCAAACAGAAGATCGTCCCATGTCTGCGTCATGATCCACGTGCCTTTGATGCCAGCCCCCTCCTCTCACTTGTCGTGTCAAAACGTTTGGAACAGACTCAGAACACTTTGTCGCTCGTGTTCTGTCCCTCGCTCCTCTGCCGATTCCTTTCCCGGCGTCGACGCAGCGGCGTCAGGTTCCGCTTCACCTGACGATGCGCCGGGTACGATCTCATATGGTTGACTGACCAGCCGAACCTTCGTTACCGTGCTCGTCCATTCGTCGAGCGCTACCAGATCGTCCGCGTTCACGTCCCTCAAGGAGGTTTTTCCCAACGCGCGAATGGCGATTTTCATCTCTTCCACAAACGAAACAAAAAAATTCTCCAACGACAGCGCGGCCTTCTCGATTTGAAACTCGTCCTTTTGGCTGCCCGTGTAATAGGCAAGCTGCGTGGGCGGCTCCCACGGAATGGCTTTTGTTACCTGATCATGGGTCATGGCCCACAGCAGGGCTGTTCCCATGTACACGGCGTCCGCTCCCAAGGCGAGCGCTTTCAAACATTGGCCGGGCGTAGCATATCCTCCACCTGTCAAGAGGCTGATCCGGTCTTTTACTCCCCGCTTTTTCAGATAGTGAACAGCGCGAGACAAGGCGAAAATCGTCGGCAGGCCAAAGTCGTCTTCCAAAATCGGCGGCCCTCCTTTTGTGCCGGCCTGTCCGCCGTCCAGACTGATAAAATCCACCCCGGCCTGAACTGCCGCTTCCAGGTCGGCTTCCAGCTTTCCGCTGGCACACATCTTCACGCCAATGGGGATGCCATAGGTTAGGGAGCGCAGTCTGTCGACCAGGGGCTTCAGGTCCTGCGGTTTGACGATTTCCGAATGACGGGAAGGGATGACGAGGCCCTCACCGTCCGGAACCTGCAGAAGTTCACGAGCCCTTCCCTTCAAATACTTGGGCGGGATTCTGCTCGCGGCACCGGCTGTCGCACCTTGACCGAAATGAATCTCGATCGCGTCTGCCTGCCGGAGAGTCTCCGGCTCTTTTGACCAGTGCCCGGAATTGTACTGCAGGATGTAATGGGCGGCGAGTGCCCTCTCTTCGGGCAGCAAAGGGCCTTCGCCCGAGTTCGTCGCGGTTCCGACCGCTGCCGTTCCTTTGGCGATCGCGATTTTTACTTTCTCGGATACCCCGATGCCGTAGCCCATTGCGCCGGCCATTAGGGGGATGTTCAGGATGAGCGGCCGTTGGGCAAGCGGGCCGATTGTGATCATCATGTCGACGGGAGCATTTTCCGGTGCGGGAAGCGTGGCAAGCTGAGCGGGAGAAAAAACCAGGCCGTCAAAGTCCAGAAACTTGCGCGGACTGCCGAACGGCCGCTCGATTACGCCGCCGCTGGATGCCCGCAGACTGTTTTCCACGACGATCCTGGGGCTTGTTCTCGTGAGCGCCGACACCATCTCCCAGATGTTTTCCGGGTAACGGTCAGCCATCAGCCGTTTCGTAAAGCGCCCGATCCCCCATTGGATCAATGGCCGGGCAAACACGATGGCGATCAGACCCGCACAGAGAATGGCCAGGAATGCCCCGGCAAACGACCCGGCGAGAAAGGAAACCCACTTGATGGTCATGACAACCTCCTTGCCCTCTTTTCATCCCTCATTATTTCGATCTTGCGCGCTGCCTATGCGCCTGTCGTGAGAAAGCCCCGGTTGGGAGCAAAAAATGACGGCCGTCCGCTGGTGGCACACGCGCCATCTCCCTTTGAGCCGGCTGCCCAAATACAGCCGCATCCGTCATCCTCCACCGCCGTACCATACCGATTTTTGCTGGCGTGTCTTTCTCCTAAAATGAACAGAGAGCTTCTACGCACATGGTAGAAGCTCTTTGTCTGTAAAGGGCCCCTGCAGGGGAACGGAAGGTTCTCCCGTGGGACGAATGTGTTCCGGTACGCCGCCGCACAGTCAGGCAGAGTGCATCTGCCCCCGGTATTTTTTCCAGGCCACATACGCCAGCGTCAGCAGCACCGCTCCGACAATCGCCACAAACATCGGAAACGGCGAAGCCGGACGGATCAACAGGGCGATCGCGCTCTGATCCTTTCCGATGAACGCGGACTGCATCGTGCCGTTCAGATCGCGCAGGGCGTTCCGAACCATCTGCCACTCGATCTGGCTGCGGCGCAGCTCTTTGGAGATGAGATCGTACGCGGCGTCGATCTGCTTGATCTGCTCTTCCCGCAGATGGATGCTCATCGCCGGTTTGATCGCCAGATACAGGCGGGTGTTTTCGTCGAATTGCTGGCGAAACTGGTCAAAATTCCGCTCCACCGCCGACTCCATCAGATTTTGCATCTGGGTGGCATAGGAAACGTAGTAGCTCCGCCACATCGGCTGATGATCATGGGTAAGCGCGTCGATGGCGATCCTCACGCGGGTCGCGTGCCACAGCAGTTGATCGCTCGTGCTGGACATGGCGAAACTGTTTTTCGCCGCCAGGATTGACTGCGTCACGGCGTTCAGACTGTCGATCCGCAGCGAGACGGGCAGGCGCTGCTGGGGAAAGCGTTCCGCCAGCAGCCGAATCTTCTCCTGCGCCTCCTCCAGCTCCCCTTTTTTCGTATGGGTTAACAGTTCTTGCGCTATGTGATCCAACGCGGCCAACTGTTTTTCTTCGGCCGGACGGTCAAGCCTGTTGATCAACGTATGGATGGGCCAGGCCAGCATCAGCCCGATGATCAGGAAGAACAGCAGAAACCGGATGTTTTTTTTCAAAGCAAAAACCCTCCTTCCCCTAGTACAGACTATGGAAAGGAGGACAAGATTAGACCTTGTTTCTGCTGAACCGCACGTTGGTGAACCAGATCACCGCAATGGAAATCAGGCTGAGCAGAACCGTGCAGAGACCGACGATTCCCTCATACGGATCAAGCACGGCAGGCAGCCACGGATGGATGGCCATGACGTAATCGAGGAAATCGTTATTCAACGTCCACAGTGCAGCGATTCCCACCGGCAGCCAGCTCAGCTTGAAAAATCGGGCATACAGCACCGATTCGGCCGCCATGCCTGCATGGGAGATCATAAGCATGATATCCGTCCCGCTTACCTCGTCACCCAAGAGCCATCCGGCCACGATGATGCCTACCGCCCATACGCCGTATTTAAAATTGGTGATGCCGGCCAGAGCTTCCAGCACCGGGATGTGCCGTCCCATCAAGTAGGTAAACAGCACGATGGTAAATAGTCCGCTCCCCGTCGGACTGTCCGGAACAAACGGCCGCAAGTACCCCGGGGTAGCTGCCAGTTGATTGCTGTACCAGACAAAGCCGTAGATGGTTCCCAGCAAGTTGACGACGAACAGGGTCCAGAGAAACCACCTTTTCCCCAAAGACTGCCAGAACCACTCCCATAACCAGCTCATGAACATCGTCTCCCGCTATGTGCGCCGTTAAAGAAAAAGCTGACCGAACGTCAGTCAGCTTTTCTTGTATGGGCTTATTTCAACGTTGCCATGTACTCAGCCAATTTCTTGATTTCCGCTTCATCCTTGATCAGGCCGCCCGGCATTGCCGGCGGTTTCCCGTTCTTGATGATTTCGGCAATCTGGTTCGCGTCATACTTGCTGCCGATCTTCTGCAGATTCGGCCCCATGCCGCCTTCCATGTTCTTGCCGTGGCAGCCCATGCAGCCCGTTTGAGCCGTCCACAGTGCATCGGCCTTGAAGCTCGGATCAGCCGGCGCCGGAGCGGCCGCGTTGGACCCGCCTCCACTGCCGCTTCCGCCGTGATTGGACGCGTGGTTCAGGGAGTGCTCATGGTCTGCTGCCCACGTCAGGTAGAAAATCGATACCAGCGCAGTCATCATCAGACCGGTTGCCACCGGACGGCGGGACGGACGGCGTTCTTTGCCGGTATCCAGCCACGGAGCCAGCAGCAGCGCGCCAAATGCGATACCCGGAATGATGACGGTGCCCAGGACTACCCAGTCACCTGCTGCCCACGGATACTTGAGCATCTGATACAGGAACAGGAAGTACCAGTCCGGCAGCGGAACGAACGACGTATCGTTCGGGTTCGCCTTGTCGGTCAGCGGCGACGGGTGAGAGACTGTCAGCACCAGAAACCCGACCAGACAGACGGCTGCCACCATCCACTCTTTCAACAGGAAGTTCGGCCAGAACGGCTCCGTTTTTCCCGGAAAGTCGGAGTACGAGGGGGCAATGTTCGGAATGCGCTTCGCCGGTATCCGGGAGTCTCCGACGAAGGTAGCATCTTTGTCATGTTTCGCCATGCTATTTCCTCCTTAAAATCGAAGACTCATCATAGTGGACCCGAGATACCTTGCGCGCGAATCATGATGAAGTGTGCTCCCAACAGACCCAAGAGGGCTCCCGGCAGGAAGAACACGTGAATCGCAAAGAAGCGGGACAGGGTTTGCGCCCCTACGATGTCGCCGCCGGTCAGCAGGGTCTTGGCGTACGGACCGATCAGCGGCACGGAGTTCGCGATCTCCAGACCTACCTTGGTCGCGAAGTACGCCGTGTTGTCCCACGGCAGCAGGTAACCGGTGAAACCGAGGCCGAGCATGACGAAGAAAATCAGCACGCCCACTACCCAGTTCATTTCACGCGGTTTTTTGTACGAACCGGTAAAGAACACGCGCAGCGTGTGCAGAAACATCATCACGATGACCAGGCTGGCCCCCCAGTGGTGCATGCCGCGGACGATCACCCCGAATGCCACTTCGTTCTGCAGGTACTTGACCGATTCATACGCATTGATAATGTCCGGTACATAGTACATGGTCAGGAACATACCGGACAGGATTTGGATGACTGTAATAAAGAACGTAAGGCCACCAAAGCAATACACAAACGCGGAAAAATGGTGCGCCGGGTTTACGTGCTCTGGCACTTCGTGGTCGGCCAAATCGCGCCACATCGGGGTGATGTTCAGGCGCTCATCAACCCAGTCATACATTTTTTGCAACATCTTAGCCACTCACCCCCGGACGAGGATTTGGTTTCAGTTTGCCCAGATAGAGCTTGCCGTCCTTCACTTCCGTCTCGTATTCATCGAGGGATGCTGTCGGCGGAGTTCCCAGAATGTGCGCACCTTCCTTGTCGTAACGTCCCAGGTGGCACGGACAGAAATACTGGTTCGGGTGATCCGGGCTCGTGTTCCAGTCCACTGTACAGCCCAAGTGCTTACAGATCGGGGACAGTGCGAGGATCTCGCCCTTCTCATTCTTGGTCACCCACGCAGCCAGCGTCGACTCGGACTCATACCAACCGTCCTTGGTATGTACCTTGAAATCCACACGCTTCGGCTCGGGACCGAACTCGTCCACGCTGCCGACAGCCACTTTATCTGTACCCGCATGGCCTTTCAGCAAGGGGTCGACTGCAAAACGAATCATTGGTGTGATCATTCCCGCAGCGAGGAATCCGCCCGTTCCCATGAGTGCGTAGTTGAGAAACGTACGTCTGGAAATTTCCCGTTTGTCGCCCATGTCTTTTTCCCTCCTTACTCTGTAGAATAGCGCAACAATGGCGATTTCCATACATATACACTAGGTCAATCCCAATCATAGCTAACGCCTATAGAGATGTCAAGAATATCCGGGGGACGCGCCCGGCGCCAACCTCGTCTGATTGAGAGATTGTTGCCATTTTGTCAAATATGGCAACTCTCCCCTGATTGATATAGTATTTCCTGAAATATCTCCGTCTATTGACGGTCGCCGTGCTGCCAGAGACGAATAATTTCCCGGCTGAGGACATCGACGGTCACCTCAAAGCGGAGCGCGGAATCCAGGTCTTCATCCCCCACTGTCAGCCTCAACAGTCTGCCTTCATCCACGCGCGCATCCAGCCGCTCCCCGCTGAACTGCAGCAGGACGTAGTGGGCAAACCCGGCCGGCAGCCGTTGGGCAAGCGGCTCGTCGCCGATCTGGTAACAAATCGGGAACATCAGCACCCGGCCCTTCAAACGCTGTTCGATCGAGGCGGCCACCTGCACCAGATAACTCATCCGCTGCACGTGCTCGTTCACCGGCTTCTCCGGCCGGTACAAATAAAGAGGGAGCAGCGCGGTATCCACGTAGGTCCGCAGCTCCTCCCAATTCTCCAGTTCTTGAACGTTCCACTGCATAAGGCGTCTCCTCTTTCCATTAACATCTGGAAACTAGCGTACCACGAAGAGGAGGAGACAGGCAATCGTCATGTCCCGCCCGGAATTACGATTGTTCGTAGGCCATGATCTCGCGCAGTTCGTCGGTCAGGCGCATGAACCGCTCCTTGTTTTTCATCGCCAGCGCTTCGTCGATCTCCTGGTACAGGGTGCGCTTGCGGTACAGGCGCACCTGCTCGTCAATCACCATTTCCGACAACAGCCCCGACACCAGTTGGTTGTTCGTCCCGTACGCATTGGAATAGAAATTTGGCCACTCCATGATACATCCCTCACTTCAGCAGAATAGTCGTTTCGGTAAAGCCATTGTATTTGCGAAGCCATGTCTGGCTGGCATACGTCCCGGCGTACAGCCACTGACCGCTTTCGTCCTGCCCGACCCGGAGCAGTCCCAGATGGACCATCATTTTTAGAACGCGGTTGGTCAAAATGTTGACCGCATCATCGTAGTAAAACGGCCTGATCCAGGAAAGCAGCCGGTCCGAAAGCGCGTCCTGGCTGACCCATCCTCCCGCCCCCAGCAGGGGAATCAGTTGGACCAGCATCGGCAGATTGGGGACCGCCCGCTTGTACAGCCGCATCCAGAAGCGGATCAGATCGTGGTGCAGGTGATCGTCATACGGCTGTTTCAGCCGTTCTTCCCCCGCTTCCGTCAGCATCACCCGTCCCGGCGACTCCTCGATCCATTTCTGGTAGTAGCAGAAGTCGTAGAGCAGCGAAAACCGGTCCGGGTACAGGTCGAAGTGAAGCCCGTAGCCGAAGCGCCATTTCTGCGGCGGGAGCGGCTCTTCCTTGACGTGCAGAAACTGAAACAGCTGCTGCTGGTACCGCTTGTACATGGCGCCGTCCGCGGTCAGCGGCACAGGCTCCTGCTGCAGGAATTGTAAAAATTGCATGATATCGTCGCAGAGTGCAGTTCCTTCGTCGCGGTAGGCCGCCGGTTCCGCTGCCGTGACGGTGTCCCGCCATTTGTCCAGCCACGCCTGCAGGTACGGTTCCCGCATGTCCAGGGGAATCTGGTACTGGCCGGCCGTCCTGCTTTTCGCCGGAAAGATCCAGCCGCGCCGCATCGCGTCGGCGATAAATTTGCGCGCTTCTTCCGCCTTCCGCTCCTTGTGCGCATCCAGTGCCAAGCCGGCCTTGGCCAGCAGATCTTCCAGCGACAGCACCGTGCGCTTGTCGAGAAAGAGCAGGAGGAAAAAATGGACTTCTTCCAGGGAAAGCTGCTCCACTTCCCGGGCGATGGTCTGCCGGTACCGCAAATTGGCGAGAAGCGACGTGATCAGTTCATTCTTGGAGTGAGGGTTGCATTCGCAGCCGTAGTAATCGGCGATTTGATGGAGCTGCCGGATATCGGTGTAGACCAAGATCTCAGCCAAGTTCATCTGCGCATCCCTTCTTTGCGAGGGTTTTTCTTACCCTTCATTCTTGCCAAATTGCGGCAAAATAAACAGGAAGCCGCCAGCGCGGCTTCCTGTCAGGGCAGTTTGCTATTCGTCGTCCACATTCCATTCGTCGTGCAGCTTTTGGTATTCCTTGGCTTCTTCGTATCGGCCCGCTTGCGTCAAGAGGGCGATCAGGCGGCGAATGTGGTCCAGGTCAAACCCGGACAGCGCCACGTATTGCTTCAGCGCATCGATCGCCTTTTCCGTCCGGCCGAGCGAGAGGTAGATGTCAGCCGCAAGCGGATAGGAGGCGACGTATTCCTCGTCGATCGCCTGCAGGCTGGCCACCAGCTCCGCCGCTTCCTCGAGCCTGCCGAGGTGAAACGCCATCAGCGCGCAGCCGTACAGCACCTCCTCCGAGCGCTCCAGGGCCAGCGCCTGGCGATACACCTGATAGGCCTGTTCAAACTGCCCGTTTTGGGCGAGCGAGCGTCCCTTGGCCATGAGCAGCGGCAGGCTCTCCTCCCCGGCCTGCTCCAGGAGCTTCAGCGCCTCCGCGTCGCGTCCCACCCGGAAGTACATGTCGCCCAGCGCGGCGAGGATGTCGGGATCGTCCGGCTCCTTCTGGCGGGCCTGTTCCAGGTACTTGACCGCCACTTCGTCGAGGTCCTGCATGGCGTAAAGATCGGCCAGCAGCAGGTCCAGCCGGATGTGTTCAAACCCCGATTCCTTCAATTCGTACAGCAGGTGCTGCGCGGTCTCAAAATCGCTCAGGTCCAGCGCGATTTCCGCCAGCAGCATCTGGCATTCGCGCCGCTGCGGCGCCTCCAGCTCGGGATGTTCCCGCAAAATGTCGGAGAGCAGGCTGGAGGCCTGTTCGAGATGGCCGAGGCGGTACCACACTTCCGCCAGGTACATCATTACCTCCGGCAAATCCTTGCCGTGCTCCTGCACCTTTTGCAGCGCTTTGAGCCCCAGTTCCACCTCGTCGTTTTCAATCCGTTTGATCGCTTCGTCTATGACGTACAGCCATTTGTCTGTCATCGTCCTCACCTCGTATGTATGGTTGCTCTTGTCGTGCGAAAGAGCCGCAAAAGACCGTCCGAAGACGGTCTTTTTCCGTATGTTCCTTCTATAAGATCATATACCATTATGCCCGTGTCAGCCAACTCATGGAGAGGACGGTGACCAAAATGCCAAACACGCTGAGCATGATCCCGTAGTTGGGTTTGGCCGGGTCGGTCGGCTCATGATCGCCGTTGAACGGGACGATCGAGGCGGTCCCCTTCACCAGCGGCTTTTCGTCAGATACCAACGGCTGCGGTTCCACGACGTAGGTGCCGTCCGCCGTCTGCATGGAGGACGTGATGACCTGCGCCTTTTTCCCCATCGCCACCACTTCCCCGTCGATCATCAGGGAGTTGGCCTGCTCCGTACTGCTCGTATTGACGTACAGCGTAAACGAACAGAGCATCAGCAGGATAATCGCGGCACACGCGCCCACGCGACGCATGCGGGCCGTCACGGTAAACACTTTTCTCCCGATCGGAATCGCCCACTTCTCTTCCGAAAGAATCCGGGCCATCACGGCATCGACGATCGACTTGGAAGGCGCGACCGCGTGGTACTGCTCCCTGTCCGACTTCATCCAGTCGCCGCTGTCTTTCCACAGCGCGTAGTCGGCGTCGCAGGCGCGGCAGCTCGTCAAGTGGTTGTCAATCCGCCGGCGCGTCACTTCGGACAGCAGGCCGTCGGCGTAATCCGGCATCAATTCCTGTACTTCTTCACATTTCATCATCGATTCATCCCTTCAGCTTCATCCAAATGAGGGTCCAGGATGTAGGCTTCCAACTGTGCTCTAATGCTCTGCCGCGCGCGAAACAACAGGGATTTCACCGAACTCACCGTCAAATCCAGAATGGTGGCGATCTCGTTGTAATCCATCTGCTCGTATTCCCTCAGGATCAAGGCCGAGCGCTGCTTTTCCGGCAGGTTGTTGATGGCCTGTCTGACCAGGTGCTCCCGTTCGTTGCGCAGCAGGACCTGCTCCGGCAGGCGCTCGTACGACGCAAGCGGCACTTGCGGGTTATCCTCGAGGTATACGTCCGAATTCCGGCTTTTGCGCAGCTCGCTCAGCACGGTATTGCGGGCAATGGTGTAGAGCCAGGTAGAAAAGGTCGCTTCTACATCGCGGAACGAGTGAATGCTTTTATACGCCTTGTAAAACGTCTCCTGACAGATATCCTCCGCCATGTGCTCCAGATGGGCCTGGCGCAGCAAGTGGGTGACAAATGCAAGAATCTTTTTTTCGTATCGCCGGATCAGTTCGGCATAGCATTCCAGGTTGCCTTCTTTTATTTCGCGGATAAGCTGGGAATCGGTCATGTGCAGGATTACCTCCTATTGCGATTCCGATCCCTCAGCGGCCTTTGTTACATTAGACTGCCGGGGATGTAAAAAGTTGCGCTGCCTAGACGATTCTTTTTCCTCGCCTGGCGGCCGGAATCCTCTACGAAAAAACCCCCAGATTTGGGGTTATATGACATAATTATAAGGCTTGATGTCGAGGAGGCATCGTCCCATTCCTATGGTCGAAGCAAAGCACTGGTTGCGGTACAACCACTTTCCTTTTGACATGACAGATGTTGGCAGAAGAAAATCACTAAGGTTGAGAATAGTGGAAAGAACAAATTTTGTCAACCAGTGTTCCTTTTTCAGGAAAAGAATGTCGGCATCAGCCCCGGGAATGATGCAGCCTTTGCGCGGATACAGACCTGCGGCCTTGGCGGCGTTTGTCGAAGCGACGCGAACGAGCAGGCACAGCAGCGATTCCGGGTCCCATTCCCTCCGGCGCAGGTTGACCTGCACCTCGTCCAGCGCGGCGATGACCGGCAGCGAACGGAACCAGTGGCCGGCGAGATGGCGCAGCGCCCGTTCACAATCCTCGCCGCGGAGACGGAAGACATGGTAGTACGGATCGAATTCCTCAAAGGTAAGCGACGCCTCTCCATCCACCCACGTGCGGATCTGCCAGCAGCGGCACAGAGAGAGCCACTGCCGATGCAGGCGGAGACGCTCCTCACCATTCAGTCCCGCTTCCTTCGGCACCCGCAACTGCAGCATCACCTTGTATGACGTCAGCAGGGGCGAAATCGTTTCCCAATCCATCCGAAAAAGTTCTTCGGGCCGGCGCACGACGACCCGTAGCAGCCGGTATCCCTCGCCGCACCACCTGCGCACCGTCTCGCCGTTCAGCCGCGAAGCCGGCAGTTCCACCTGCCACGTGTAATCGATCAGATTGTTGAAGTGCATCGCCGTCTGATAGCGCACCTGCGGATGATCCATCCACGCTTCCGGCTGGAGCGTGTCCACCAGACAGGTATAGCCCTGCCGGATGAGCAGGCGGATCGCGTCGAGGTACTCGGGCAGCCGCCTGATCCGCCCGTGCGGCCGTTCCGGCATGGCGACAAAGCCGGGCAGCAGGTACATCCCGGACGCGTCGATCTCGTTGGGACGGGCCGTTCCCTTCGCTTCTTTCGGCAAGCTGTCTTTTGCGATCCGGCGAATGTTCCCTCCGGAAATCCAGACGTCCGCTTCGACGATTCCGTATGACGTCACGACGCTTCCTCCACGAATCACGACCTCTTCCTGCCGCACGGCTCGTCCCTCCCCCGACCGCACTTGGCGGCTTGTTTCAGTACGAGCTTATGCGCGGAAAGCGAAAAAAGAACAAAAAAGACCGCCGTTGATGTAAGCGCATTCAAACGGCGGTAGCACTATTCGTGCAGAAATATATTGGATAGGAGTGGAGAGAAACCATACTGTACCCTTATTATAACGCAATGTAAGCGCTTGTCAAATCTTTTTTTCAACATTCTTATTTCGTCTCAGGCAGGAATGCGGCGGAAGAAAGGAAAAAGCGATGAAAAAAACCCGCGCGCGGCGGGTTTCTACTGCTCTGTTCTGCTTACGGTTTGCTGATGTGCGCCAATATGTCGGCAAAGCCAGGGAAGGAGACGTTGATGGCCTCGTCATTCTCAATCACCGTTTCGCCCCCCGCCGCCAGACCGGCGATCGCCATCGCCATGCCGATGCGGTGGTCGCCCATGCTGTCGATCGTCGCGCCGGTGAGCGGCGTCGCCCCCTCCACGATCAGACCGTCCGGCGTGGGCGTTACCTTTGCCCCAAACCTGGACAGTTGGCTGGCGACGGTGGCGATCCGGTCCGTCTCTTTTACGCGCAGCTCCTCGGCGTCGCGAATCACGGTACGGCCGCTGGCCTGCGTGGCCATGACGGCGATGACGGGGATTTCATCGATCAGACGCGGAATGATCTCGCCGCCGATCTCGATGCCGCGAAGCTCGGCATGGGTGACGAGCAGGTCGGCTACCGGCTCTTCGTTTACGACCCGTTCGTTCTGCAGCTCGATGCGGCCGCCCATGGCGCGGACCACATCGATGATCCCCGTGCGGCTGGGGTTGATGCCCACATTCTCGATCAAGAGGGAACTGCCCGGCACCATCATCACGGCCGCGATCAGAAACGCCGCGGACGAGATGTCGCCCGGCACGCGGATCGCCCTGCCCTTCAAGGTTTGGCCGCCCTCGACGGATACGGTCAGACCGTCGCGGACCACCTTCACGCCAAACGCCTGCAGCATGCGTTCCGTATGGTCGCGGGAGAGCTGCGGCTCCGTCACGCTGGTGACGCCTTTGGCCTGCAGGCCGGCCAGGAGGATCGCCGATTTCACCTGGGCACTGGCAACCGGCGACTGGTACGAGATGCCCTGCAGGTCGCCGCCGCGAATGGACAGCGGGGTGTACTCGCCGTCTTTGCGGCCGTCAATTTTGGCCCCCATCTGGCGCAGCGGCCCGATGACGCGCCGCATCGGCCGCTTGGCGATCGACTCGTCCCCCTCCATGACGGCGTGAAACGGCTGCGTTGCCAAGATCCCCGCCATGAGCCGGATGGTCGTGCCGGAGTTGCCCACGTCCAGGTGCTGCGACGGTTCCTGCAGGCCGTACCATCCTTTCCCGTGGACGGTCACGCGATCCCCTTCCTGCTCGATGTCCACGCCCATCCTGCGAAAGCAGTCGATCGTGCTCAGGCAGTCAGCCCCCGGCAGAAAGCCTTCGATCGTGGTGGTTCCCTCCGCCAGCGCGCCAAACATGACGGCGCGGTGCGAAATCGACTTGTCTCCGGGCACCCGGACTGTCCCTTCTATCCGTTTTGCTGGTTGTACGCGAAGCACGGTTCCACTCCCCTTTTTTCTCTGTTACGTCAGTCGTTGCAAAAAGTTGGCTGCAGTCGCGCGTCAAAGCGTCTACGCCCCAAAGTACGACGGCACGGCCGGTCTACTCGCGCCTGTATACATTGTAATCGAAATAGCGCAGGAGTTCTTCTCCCTTTTCCAGTTCCGCCAGGGAGCGGAAGGTGATCCGCAGCACGCCCAGCATGTCTTCCCGGGTCTCCCTGATTTGAATGTTGGTGATGTTGATCTGCTTGGCGCCAAGCAGGGTGGTGATCCGGCCGATCTCTCCCGGATGGTCGGGAATGTCGATGTACAGGTCGTACAGCGGCGGCAGCGCCCCTTTTTTCCGCTCCGGCAGTCCGTCGCGGAAATCACGCGCCGACTTGAAAAACTGCTCGATGCCGTCGGCGTCTCCCTCGCGGACCAATGTCATTACGCCGTCCAGCGCCTTGGTCCAGTCATCGGCGATCTTCAGCAAGTGCTCGCGGTTGTTCAGGAGCACATCCCGCCACATGCGCGGATTGCTGGAAGCGATGCGGGTGATGTCGCGAAACCCTCCGGCCGCCAGCCGGTGGTGCCAGGGGTTTTCATCGTCGTACCCGGCCACCAGATTGACCAGGGCGGACGCCAGGATATGCGGAAAATGGCTGACCGCTCCCACTACCTGGTCGTGTTCGTCCGGGTCCATCCGCACCACCTTGGCACGGGTCAGCGCCAGCAGCTTCTCGAGCCGCTCCACCTGCTCCTCCGGTGTCCCCGGCGCGGGCGTCAGAACGTAGTACGCATTTTCAAACAGGCGGTCCGAAGCCGCTTCCACGCCCGACTTGTGCGAGCCGGCCATCGGGTGGCCGCCGATAAACGTCACATTGGACGGGATATGCGCCTCAGCGTACCGGACGACGCCCGATTTGGTGCTGCCCACGTCCGTGACGATGACGCCGGGCTTCAGGTCCAGATCGCGCAGGCGGTCCAGCGTGGCGTAAATCTGTTCCACCGGCACGGCGAGAAAAATCACGTCCGCTTCCCGCACGGCCTCCTGCAGGTCGGTGGTGCCCGCATGAAGGACGCCGAGCGTCATCGCCCTGTCCAGATAATCCTGCCGGACGTCGAAGCCGATGATCCGATTGTGCGGATCCTCCTGCAGGGCAAGCGCGATCGAACCGCCGATCAACCCGACGCCGATTACTGTGATGGTCGTTTTCATCTCCACTGTCTATCCTCTCTGTATACGTGTAGACAAAGATGCCGGACGGACGCCGGCATCTTCTTCGTTATTTCAACGCGCCGGCCACGATGCTGCCAAGCGCCTGCAGAACCTTTTCGTTTTGTTCCGCCGAGCCGACCGTGATCCGCTGATACCCGGGGAATCCGAGCGCCCGGCCGGAGCGCACGATGATCCCCTGTTCCAGCAGCCTGCGGAAGACCTCGTCGGAGTCCTGCTGCAGATCGACCAGGACAAAGTTGGTCTGGGACGGGAAATACGACAGTCCCCACTCGTCAAAGCGGTCGGTCAACTGCTTCAAGCCTTCCCGGTTGCGCTTGCGGCATTCTTCCACGAACGCCTGGTCCTTCAGCGCGGCGCGGGCGGCTGCCTGAGCCAGCGTGCTGGTATTGAACGGTTCGCGCACGTGGTCGAGGTGGCCGACGATCTCTTCTGACGCGATGCCGTATCCGATGCGGAGCGCCGCCAGGCCGTAGATTTTGGAGAACGTGCGCAGGACGATCAGGTTGGGGTAGTGCTTCAGCATCGGCACGGTTTGCGGATACGCCGGATCCACCACGTACTCGTAATAGGCCTCGTCCAGCACCACCAGGACGTCTTTCGGGACTTTTTGCAAAAACGCCTCCAGCTCGTCACGCGTAACGATCGTCCCGGAGGGGTTGTTGGGGTTGCACACCCAGACGACGCGCGTCTGTCCGTTGATCGCGGCCGCCATCGCTTCCAGGTCGTGCACGCCGTTTTTCAGCGGCACCTCGATCAGCTCCGCGCCCTCGATGATGGCATTGGCGCGGTACTGCGAAAAGGTGGGCGTCGCCATCACGGTGTTGGTGCCCTCCTCCAGATAGGCGCGGGCGATCATCTGCACCACTTCGTCCGAACCGTTGCCGAAAATCAACTGCTCCGGCTTGACGCCGAGAAACTCGGCCAGCTCCCAACGAAGCTGCAGACTGGCGCCGTCCGGATAGATGGCCAGCGTATCCAGTTGGGCGGCAATCGCTTCTTTCGCCTTGGGCGAGCAGCCGAACGGGTTCTCGTTGGACGCCAGCTTGATCACTTCCGTCAGGCCGAATTCTCGTTTCACATCGTCGATCGGCTTCCCGGGCTGGTACACCGGGGCGCCGAGAATGCGCTGCTTCGGTAGCATCTGCGTCTCACTCCAGTCAAGTCACGTTTTCCCCTTATTGTAGCGCACCGGCCAACTGTTGTACAAACGTTTTTATTTTTGTGACACCCTGCGCCATCTGTTCGGGATCGGACAGCAGCTCCAGGTGCCGCTCCATCTCCTGCACGATCGCGCTGCCGACGATTACCCCATCCGTGTGCTGTGCCACCGCCCGCACCTGCTCCGGCGTAGAGATCCCGAACCCGACTGCGGTCGGCGCGGAGGTGCTCGCCTTGACCCGCTGCAAAAACTGGGCGAGATCTTCACGCAGGCTTGCGCGGGCGCCGGTCACGCCGAGCGACGACACGCAGTACAGGAATCCGCTCGCCTGCGCGCCAATCGTCCGGATGCGGGATTCCGATGTGGGGGCCACCAGGGAGATGACGTGCACCCCGTGCGCTTGGGCAGCCGCTACCGCCGGCCCGTTTTCCTCCACCGGCAGGTCGGGAATGACGATGCCGTCCGCGCCTTTTTCCGCCAGCGCGGTAAAAAAGCGCTCCACGCCGTACTGCAGCACCGGATTGTAGTAGGAGAAAAGCACGATCGGCACCTGCATCCCCGATGCTCGCAGGCTGGCGACCAGTTCCAGGGCGTCGTCGATGGTCACGCCGTTGGCCAGCGCCCGTTGGGAGGCGCGCTGAATGGTAGGGCCATCCGCCAGCGGGTCCGAATAGGGAATCCCCAGCTCCAGCAGGTCGGCTCCCGCTTCCACCAGCGCGTGGGCAATCTGAAACGTCGCGTCGAGGTGAGGGTCGCCAACCGTGATGAACGGGATGAAACGCTTGCGGCTGCGGTCGGCAAACAGCCGGTCGATTCGATTCGCAAACGCTGTCATTGTGCGTCTCCCCCTCTCCGTTCGTCGTCCAGCGCGGCCTGGATCGTCGCCACGTCTTTGTCTCCACGGCCCGACAGACAGATGACCAGGACTTGATCCGCTCCCATCTGCGGCGCCCGTTTGACCGCCTCGGCCACGGCGTGGGCGCTCTCCAATGCCGGGATGATCCCCTCCGTCCGGCAGAGCAGTTGAACCGCCTCCAGCGCCTCCCGGTCCGTGACGGAGGTGTACTGCACCCGTCCGGTTTCCTTCAGGTAGGCATGCTCGGGTCCCACGCCCGGGTAATCCAGCCCGGCCGAGATGGAGTGCGCTTCCTGCACCTGCCCGTACTGATCCTGCAAGAGATACGTCATCGCGCCGTGAATCACGCCGGGCCGTCCGAGGGAAAGCGTCGCCGCGTGCTTGTCGGTATCCACGCCCTGTCCGGCCGCCTCCACGCCGCGCAGGGCAACGGTCTCGTCCTGCAGGAACGGGTAAAACATGCCGATCGCGTTGCTGCCTCCGCCCACGCAGGCGATCACTTCATCGGGAAGGCGGCCCACCTGCTCCAGGATCTGGCTGCGCGTTTCTTCGCCGATGATTTTCTGGAACTCCCGCACCATGTAGGGATACGGATGGGGGCCCACGACCGAGCCGATCACGTAAAACGTCTCATCCACATGGGAGACCCAGTAGCGGATCGCTTCGTTGGTCGCGTCTTTCAGCGTGCGGGAACCGGAGACGGCGGGGATCACCTCCGCTCCGAGCAGCTTCATGCGAAACACGTTCAGCGCCTGCCGCTTGATGTCCTCTTCGCCCATGAACACCTTGCAGGACAGCCCCAGTTTGGCCGCTACCGTGGCGCTGGCCACACCGTGCTGCCCCGCCCCGGTCTCGGCGATGATGGACGTCTTGCCCATCCGCTTGGCCAGGAGTCCCTGCCCCAGCGCGTTGTTCAGCTTGTGGGCCCCGGTGTGGTTGAGGTCCTCCCGCTTCAGGTAGATGCGCGCGCCTCCCAGCGCTTCCGTCAGTTTGTCGGCGTAGGTCAGAGGCGTCGGCCGTCCAGCGTATTCGCGCAGCAGCTGCCCCAGCTCGGCGCGAAACGACGGATCGCGCCGTGCTTCCGCAAACGCCTGTTCCAATTCCGCCAGGGCGCTCATCAGCGTCTCCGGCACAAACTTGCCGCCAAATGGTCCAAAGCGTCCGTGTTCGTCAGGCACGGTACGCGTTTCCTTCTGCGATACGGTCATGTTCCCTCACCCTCTCCACGAATTGCCTGATTTTCTCCGCATCTTTTTCTCCGTCGCTCTCCACGCCGCTGGACACGTCGATGATCGCGGGCCGGAATCCGCCCACCAGCTCGGCCACGTTGTCCGCGTTGATGCCGCCTGCGATGATGCAGGGGGCGGGAGCCGTCCACTCCCGCAGCAGGGGAATCTGCTCCCAGGAAAAGCGTTTGCCCGTGCCGCCCGCCTGCCGGGGATCGTAGGTGTCAAACAGAAACGCGTCGGCTGCTCCCCGGTACGCGTTTACGACATTCACCAGCGGCTCGCCGCTCCCGACCGCCAGCGCCTTCCAGACCGGCAGGGAAAACCGCTGCCGCACGCTTTCGCAAAAGGCGGGCGATTCCTGCCCGTGCAGTTGAATCACGGCAAGGGGCACATGGGCCAGCACGTGCTCCAACTCCGCTTCCGTCGGGTTGACAAACACCCCGACCGCCGGCGGATGATCCGGTACGGACGCGAGCAGCGCCCCTGCCGTCTGCGCATCCACCCGCCGCCTGCTTTCGGCAAAGACCAGTCCCACGTAGTCAACATCCAGCCGGGCCAGCAGGCGGAGGGTTTCCGCCCGCTTGACGCCGCAAATCTTGATCCGTGTCACGACCGCACCTGCGGGCTGGCGCCTTCCCGCTCTCCCACCAGCCGGATCACGGCTTCGGCCACATCCTCGTGCCGCATGAAGTGTTCCCCGACCAAAATCGCCCGCGCGCCCGCCTGCCGCACGCGCTCCACGTCCGCCGGGGAAGAAATGCCGCTTTCGCTGACGATGAGGACACCGGGCGGAATCTCCGCCGCCACATCGCGGGTCACCGCCAGGTCTGTCCGAAACGTCCGCAGGTCGCGGTTGTTGATGCCGATCAGCGCCGGTGTCACATGGCGGAACACCATCTCCAGCTCACGCCTGTCGTGCACTTCGATCAACACGTCCATGCCGAGCGCTTCCGCCGTCTGCGACAGCTCACGAAGCTGCTCCCCCTCCAGAATCGCGGCGATGAGCAGGATGCAGTCGGCGCCGCACGCCCTGGCTTCGGCGATTTGCCATTCGTCGATGAGAAAATCCTTGCGCAGCAGGGGCTGGTCGACCGCCGCGCGGATGTTCCGCAGATACTCGGTCTTTCCTTGAAAAAACGGTTCGTCCGTCAGAACGGAGATGCACTCCGCACCGGCCGCCGCGTAGGCCCTTGCGATCCCCTCCGGGTCAAAGTCAGGACGGATCACGCCTTTGGACGGCGAAGCCTTTTTTACTTCCGCGATGACGCTGACGGGGCGTGCGCTTTCCGCCAGCGCCGAGCGAAAACCGCGCGGTGCGGGCATGCGTTTCGCCTCATCCAGCAGCGTCTGCAGGGTCGTGGAAGCGTGCAGCCGGGCCACTTCTTCCCTTTTGGCGTCGACGATCTTACGAAGCATGAATCATCCCTCCCGCCACCTGCCGGATTTGTTCAAGTTTGCGCAGGACCGCGCCGTCGTCGATCAGCTCCGCGGCGCGGATCACGCCTGCCTCTATGCTGATTGTGCGATCCGCCAGGTACAGGATGGCGCCCGCGTTAAGCAGGACGATGTCGCGGGCGGCTCCCCGCTTGCCGGCGAACACTTCGCGGATGATTGTCGCGTTTTCATACGCGTCGCCGCCGCGCAGTTCCTCCATCGGATACCGCCTCAAGCCGAACTGTTCCGGCTCGATCTCGTACGTGCGGATCACGCCGTCGCGCAGCTCGGCGATGCGGCTCGGCCCCGTCACGGTCAATTCGTCAAGGCCGTCAGCCCCGGCCACCACCAGGGCCCGTTCCACGTCCAGTTCGCGCAGGACTGCCGCCACGGCGGGGAGAAGCTGCCCGTCGTACACGCCCAGGAGCTGCCGCTTGGCCCCCGCCGGATTGGTCAGCGGTCCCAACAGGTTGAACACGGTCCGCACCGCCAGTTCCTTGCGCGGGCCGGCCGCGTGCTTCATCGCCTGATGGTAGAGCGGCGCGAACAGGAAGCACAGGTTGGTCACCCGCAGGCAGTCGGCCGCCGCTTCCGGCGTCAGCGTGATCGGAATGCCCAGCGCCTCCAGCACGTCCGCGCTGCCGCTCTTGCTGGAGACCGCCCGGTTGCCGTGTTTCGCGATGCAGACGCCGTCGCTGGCCGCCACGATGGCGGCTGCGGTGGAGATGTTGAACGTCTGGGCGCCGTCCCCGCCCGTGCCGCACGTGTCCACCAGGCCCGGCAGTTCCAGCGGGAACCGGACCGCCCGCTCCCGCATCGCCTGAACGAAGCCGATAATCTCCTCCACCTGTTCCCCCTTCAGCCGCAGTCCGGCGAGAAAGGCGCCGATCTGGGCGGGGGTGGCCCTGCCGTCCATGATTTCGCCCATCGCCTGGCGGGCGGTCAGACGGTCCAGATCACGTCCGCGCAATATGTGTTCCAACGCTGTTGTCAGCATGGCTGTTCCTCCTTTGGGGCAAACAACTGCTCCGCCTTCTCCAGAGCGGAGAGCATGGCTGCCGCTTTGTTCACCGTTTCCTGATACTCGTTGGCCGGGACAGAGTCGGCGACGATGCCGGCGCCCGCCTGCACGTAGGCGTATCCGTTCTGGAACAGGAGGGTGCGGATCGTAATGCAGGTCTCCAGCGTCCCGTCAAAGCCGAAATACCCAATCGCCCCGGCGTACAGATGGCGCGCGTCCGGCTCCAGCTCGGCGATGATTTCCATCGCTCTCAGCTTGGGCGCGCCGGACACCGTTCCCGCCGGGAAGGCGGAGAGCAGCGCGTCGAACGGATCCAGCCCTTCGCGCAGCTCTCCCGTCACATGGGAGACCATGTGCATGACGTGGGAGTAATGCTCGATCACCAGCGCTTCCTCCACGCGGACGCTGCCGTACCGGGCGACGCGTCCCACGTCGTTGCGCCCCAGGTCAAGCAGCATGTAGTGCTCCGCCCGCTCCTTGGGATCGGCCAGGAGGTCGGCGGCCAGGGCCTCGTCTTCTTCCGCCGTGCGCCCTCGCCTGCGTGTGCCGGCGATCGGCCGCATTTCCACCCGATTGTTCTCGACCCGAACCAGCAGCTCGGGCGACGTTCCGACGACCGTCTCGCCGTCGTACTGCAGGTAGTACATGTACGGCGAAGGGTTCAGTGTGCGCAGCAGCCGGTAGACGGCAAACGGGTCGACGTCCGTGCGCACGCGGAAACGCTGGGAGAGCACCACTTGAAAGATGTCGCCGGCCGCGATGTACGACTTGGCCCGTTCCACCATCCGTTCGTACTGCTCCCGGCTCATGTTGGGCTCGAGTTTCAGCCCGCCTTGTGCGCCGGCGCCGACAGGAATCCGGCTGCCGTCCGTCTCGGCCGGAGCGGTCACCTGCGCGGCAAGCTGCTCCAGCCGGCTGCAGACCTGTTCGTACTTGCGGGCGATCGACTCCGGCGAATCGGCTGCGTCGACGTGCAGATTCACCATCACCTGGATCTCCTGCTTGAGATGGTCAAACGCGATCAGCTCATCGACAAACCAAAAGCGCATGTCCGGCACATCCAGGCTTTCCTGCCGGTGGTACGGCAGATTTTCGAAGTAATGGAGGGTGTTGTAACCGAAGAATCCCACGGCACCGCCGCACAATCGGGGCGCCCCCTGCAGTTTGGGACTGGTGAAGCGGGCCGTCTCTTCGCGTAAAAAGTGAACGGGATTGCCGCAGAACGTCAGCGTCTCCCCGCCGCGGCGGCGGACGGTGATCTGCTTCCCGCGCGCCTCCACGGTTTGAAACGGATTCATTCCGATGAACGAGTATCGGGCCCAGCGCGTTCCGCCTTCCACGCTCTCCAGGAGAAACGAATCGCGCGTGCGAATTTTCTGGTAGATTCGGATCGGCGTCTCCTCATCTGCCAGCAGGGTCATGCGTACGGGAATCAGGGAATAGTCGGCCGAAAGGGACTGGACCTCGGCCAGGGTAGGGGAATACATCTCTTCTCTCACCTCTCGTCGCGGGGCGCCCTACACGCGTGGAAAACCGCTCCAGGCGCGGCACCCGCCCGTTTGTCAGGTGAAGAGATAGGGGGAGAAAAAGAAAAATCCAGGAAGAGTCCTGGATTGGTCTGTGCTGGTCCATCCGGCTCGCTCTTCTCTCCTCTGCCTAACTCTTCTCAACTCTGCTCTGCTCACTCTCAACTCTCAGCCGGTATCATTGCATTACCGGTAAAACGAGGCGTCCTCGTTTCACTTTATGGTAAAAGAGAACGCCCACATTGTCAACCGCGATTTGCCAAATCGGGACGAAGTTTGACGGCATCGCGCATGAACACATGATGTATTTCCGACGCCGCCTTGTCCGTGTTGACGTGCATCATCACGCGGATACAGCGGGGCAGACTGCCCGGCACGGGAATTTCCCTGGCGCACATGAGCGGCACGTACTGCCATCCGTCCAGGAGACGCGCCGCCTGCGCCGGAAATGTCGCCTTGATGTCCTCCGTCGTGGTGATGAGAATGCTGGCGATGTCGTCAGCCCGTACGCCGTTTCGGCTGACCATCTCCTCCAGCAGCAGCTTGGTGGCGGAAACGATCTCTTCCTGCGTGTCGTTCTCGATCGTGATCGCTCCCCTGATTCCTCGCACTCCCATTTCTCTAAGCCCCCGCTTCTTCTTTCATCGCTGTCAATATCTCCTGTTCATCCACGTCCTTGACCAGTTCCACCTGCCCGATGGCCCGCGGCAGCACCAAGGCCAGCTTGCCGCCGACGGCTTTTTTGTCCCGCTTCATGACGTCCAGCACGGCTTCCGGCTCCAGGCCGTTTGGCCAGGCGGTGGGCAGGCGGAAGAGGCGAAGCAGCCGTTCCGTCCGCGCAAAAACGCCTGCCTGGGCAAAGCCGATGCGCTCGGCCACTTTTGCGGCCAGGCACATGCCGATGGAGATCGCCTCCCCGTGGTTCAACACGGCGTATTCGCACAGCGCTTCGAACGCGTGGCCAAAGGTGTGCCCCAGGTTGAGCAGGGCGCGCTGTCCCTGCTCCGTCTCGTCAGCCGAGACGATCGCCGCTTTGATCGCACATCCCCGGCGAATGGCGCGGCCCACCCATTCAGCATCAAGCTGCCACAGACGCTCCGCATGCTCCTCCAGCCAGTCGACGAACGACTCGTCGGCGATCAGTCCGTGCTTGATCACCTCGGCAAAACCGGCCGCCACTTCCCGCTCAGGCAGCGTGCGCAGCGCGGCCGTATCGTACAGCACCAGCCGCGGCTGGTGAAAGGCGCCGATCAGATTTTTGCCCAGCGGATGGTTGATCCCCACCTTGCCGCCCACCGAGCTGTCGTGCGCCAACAGCGTGGTCGGCACCTGCACAAAGGCGATGCCCCGCATGTAGGTGGCGGCCGCAAAGCCGGCCAAATCGCCTACCACGCCGCCTCCCAGGGCAAGGATGGCCGATTTGCGGTCGAGCCCCGCCTCGATGGCCCTTGTCATCACCTGTTCGTAAACCGCCAGGCTTTTGGACTGCTCTCCCGGGGGAATCACGCAGTCCGTCACGCGATAGCCCGCCGTCTCCAGCGCCTGCTTCAGCGGCTGCAGATAGCGCGGGGCTACGTTCTCATCGGATATGACAAACAGCCGGCTCGCCGGGGAAATGCCCGCATCCTGCAGCAGGGCCGCCACCTGCCGCATGACACCGTCGCCGATCACGATCGGATACGTGCGCTCCCCCAACTCCACGTAAAGGGTTTCGACCGCCATCAGAACCGCTCCGTGTACGCGCGATACTGGCGCACGTTTTCCAGCATGTCGTCCATTGAGTCGGACGGGAATTTTTCGCACATGGCGCGAGCGATTTCCCAGGCGACCACCGCTTCGGCCACGACACTGGCGGCAGGAACAGCGCAGCTATCCGAACGTTCGATGCTGGCGGAAAACGGCTCCTTGGTGTCGATGTCCACGCTCATCAACGGTTTGTACAGCGTCGGAATCGGCTTCATCACGCCGCGCACGACGATCGGCATGCCTGTCGTCATTCCGCCTTCCAGACCGCCGGCGTTGTTTGTCTTGCGGCTGTATCCGGTGTCCTGGCTCCACACGATCTCGTCATGCACCTGGGAACCGGGCAGGCCCGCCGCGGCGAAGCCAATCCCGATCTCCACTCCTTTGAACGCCTGGATGCTCATGATCGCCTGGGCCAGCCGACCGTCCAGCTTGCGGTCCCACTGGACGTGGCTGCCCAGCCCGATCGGTACGCCTTCCACGATCACTTCGACGATGCCGCCGAGCGAATCGCCGTCCTGTTTGGCCTGGTCGATCGCCGCCATCATGCGCGGCTCCGCTTCCTTGTCCAGACATCGCACGGGGGATTCCTCGGAACGGGCGATCAGTTCGTCCAGCGTAACGTCCTGCCGTTTGGCCACCACATCGCCGATCTGCAGCACGTGACCGCCGATCCGGATGCCAAAGGCGGCCAATAGCTGCCGGGCAACAGCCCCGACTGCGACGCGGATGGCCGTTTCCCTCGCACTGGAACGTTCCAGAATATTTCGCATATCCCGTTGATGGTACTTGATCGCGCCGTTGAGATCGGCATGACCCGGACGGGGACGGGAGACGCGCCGCTTCTCTTCCGCTCCTTCCACCGGCTCGGCGCTCATGATTCCCTGCCAGTGCGTCCAGTCCTTGTTTTCCACGACCAGCGTGATCGGCGCGCCCGTCGTGTATCCGTGCCGAACCCCGGAGAGCACCTTCACCTGGTCTTTTTCAATCTGCATCCGCCGGCCGCGCCCGTGTCCCTTTTGCCGTCTCGCCAACTGCTCGTTGACCGCTTCGACGGAAAAGGGCAGGTTGCTCGGAACGCCTTCAATAATGGCGGTGAGCTGCGGTCCGTGAGATTCCCCTGCTGTCAAGTATCGCATCTCTCGCTTCCTCCATCCTCAGGCAGCATTCCCCTCCTCTGACGCGGGGTGCTGTCCTTTATCACTTTTAAGCGTTATAATATCATACCTGTCAGTCCGTGCAAATACAAAAGTGACAAACTGTCCGTACGCCCTGCGCAGACAGGCAAAACGCTTCTCCCTCGCAGGAGAAGCGTCAATCGGATTCGCGGCGCTCACATGTGATGATCCACCGTCAGATAAGAGGAAAGCGGCCGCCGGAGGTGATTCGCGCGGACGAGTTTGTCCAACTGCTCCTTTTCCGCACCGAGGATTTGCCCGCACTCCTGAAGCGTAATCAGACCGCGTCGGTATGCTTCGATGACCTTTTGCTTGTCCATCTGCTTCCTCCCCTATTGGTAGATAGCATTAGTGTTGGGAAAAAACAGCAGGGATATACCAAGGGCACGTCCGCCTTATCCCATTTTCCGATAAAAAAACGTGTCTTCCGACTCCAACTGATACTGCTGCGGCTGGAAAATCTGCTCCGTGCTTCCGACGAACAGCACGCCGCCCGGCTTTAGCGCCCGGCTGAACTTGTGGTACAGCTCGTGCTTCGCCTCCTCGGTGAAGTAGATCATGACGTTGCGGCAGATGATCAGGTCGAACTGGGAGTCGAACGGATCAGCCAGCAGGTTGTGCTTGCGGAACGTCACCCGGTTTTTGACCTCGTCGGCAATCCGGTAGCTCATCGTGTCCTTGACGAAGTACTTGGCCACCAGATCCTTGGGACAATCCTGCAGCGACCGCTCGGTGTAGACCCCCTGTTTGGCCTTGGCCAACGCCCCTTCGTCAATGTCGGTGGCGAGCAGCGACGCCTCCCAGCGGTTGCGCATCAGGATCAGCGACAGCGTGTACGGCTCTTCGCCGGTGGAGCAGGCGGCGCTCCAGCACTTCAGCCGGGGCGACTGCTTGACCAAGCGGGGCAGGATCTTGTGTTCCAATACCTCCCACCGGCCCGGGTTGCGGAAAAATTCGGACACGTTGATCGTCATCCGGTCGAGAAATTCGTAGAACAGGTCCTTGTCCTTGGAGATGGCCTCAAAGTACTGGGCGAACGTGGAATAGCCCCGCTTCAGCCTGAGCGAGGTCAACCGCCGCTTCATCTGGGCTTCTTTGTAAAGGGCGAGATCGATTCCTGTCAGTTTCTTTACGTTGGCGATAAACTGGAGAAAATCCTTGTCTTCCATGATTGCGAAAATACCCCTTTTACTCGTGTTGGAAGGCGTGCCCGCCGGCAAGCGCTGCACGTTTTGAAGCGGCGAAACGCCCCCTGGAAGACGCTGCTTCACTTGGCGGGGACGGCGCTGTTTTGCCGCTTATCCATGCGATTCGCCCTTTTTCTGCAAAATCCTGCCGATTTTTGTTGACATTTGGCGAAAAAAGAAAAAGACCCCGCGTGCGGAGTCTTTCCCCATCCCTCTTAGATCCAGCGTTGGATCGTTTTTTCGTAGGAGAGCACTTCCCCTTCGTTGAACCAGAGAGCGATTTCGCGCTCGGCGCTTTCCGGGGAATCGGAACCGTGGATGATGTTCATGCCCACGGAAGTGGCGAAGTCGCCGCGGATGGTGCCCGGTGCCGCATCCGCCGGGTTGGTTTTGCCCATCATGGCGCGCGCGGTCGCAATCACGTTGTTGCCCTGCCATACCATGGCAAAGACCGGACCGGACGTAATGAAGTCGACCAGTTCGCCGAAGAACGGGCGCTCTTTATGTTCAGCGTAGTGCTTCTCGGCCAGTTCGCGGCTGACGTTCATCAGCTTCGCGCCTACCAGTTGGAAGCCTTTTTTCTCAAAGCGGGAAACGATTTCCCCGATCAGGTTGCGCTGCACGCCGTCAGGTTTCACCATCAGAAACGTTTTTTCCATCGTAAGTATGCCTCCAGTACAGCTATGTATTGGTGCTTGCACACCAACGAAAATTTTATCAAAAGAGCGTGGGGCAAGCAACAGCCCCCCGTGAAAAAGCGATTAAAATTTCCGGTCCACCATGAAATTGGCGATGCCGAGCAGGGACTTCTTGGTCTGGTTGTCCGGCAGTCCGGCCAGCGCCTCCCGCGCACGGGCAATGTACCGCTCCGCCAGCCCCTGGGCATAGGCGATGCCGTCGTCGTTTCGCACCAGTTGGATCGCTTCATCTACGTGATTCCGGAGCGTATTGTCGCGAATCCACGCCTGAAAGCGGTCGCGCGACTTGCCGAACCGGGCGGTGTACATCGCCGGCAGCGTAATGTTCCCCTGGCGCAGGTCGCTTCCCGCCGGTTTGCCCAACTGCTTTTCCGTTCCGGTGAAGTCGAGGATGTCGTCGGTAATTTGAAACGCCATCCCCACGTTGTAGCCGTACCGGTACATCTTGCGGACCAGCTCGGGGCCGGCACCGCTGGCAATCGCCCCCATCTGGCAGCTAATGGCGATCAAGAGCGCCGTCTTCCGCTTGATCCGGCGCAGGTACGCGCGGAAGTTCTGCTCCCAGTTGTTCAGGTCGCGCACTTGTTCGATCTCGCCTTTGACCACTTCCACAATCGCGTTGGAGAGAATCCGGTGCAGTTCGGGAATGCGCAGCTCGGCCGCGATGGACAGCGCCCGGGCGAAAATGTAGTCCCCCGTGTACATCGCCACCTTGTTGTCCCATTGGGTGCGAACGGTGTCTCTCCCGCGCCGCTTGTCCGCATCGTCGATCACGTCGTCGTGCACCAGCGTCGCCATGTGGATCAGCTCCAGCGGCACGGCCACGTGCTTCAGCCGCTTCACGTCGTAGTTGCCCCACTTTCCGCCGAGCAGCACAAACACCGGGCGTATCCGTTTTCCCCCCGCCTTGAGCAGGTGTGTGGACGAGAGGTACAAGTCCCGCACGCCGGTATCGATCGACTGTTCCAGTTCCTTTTCGATGTACTGGACGTCGTTTTTCAGTTGAAAGTAAATATCGACTAGGTTCATCCGCTCCACCTATTTCGTCAACGTAATGTGGGACTGACAACCGGGATGTTCCCACACGGACACGGTCACCGGTTCGGGCAGCAGGCCCAGCTCCGCCGCGCACCGGTAGTAGTATTCCAGCCCCGTCCGCTGCTCGTCCCGGAAATCGTGCACCAGCCCCCGGAAGTACTGACGCCAGTGTTCCTTTTCGCCGCCAAACTGCCCGTGCACGTAGTCCACCAGCGGGTCCAGGTTTTGGCGGGTCTTCTCCTTGCTGGCCAAAAAGGCCTCGTGAACCTCGCGCAGCAGGTCGGCCTGTTCGCCGATCACCTCTTTGCGCACGGCCCACAGGGCAAACGTCATGGTATACCCGGTAAAGCGATGCCACAGTTCACCCAGATCGTAGACGTGATAGGGCCCGCCCTGGCGGTAGGCGAAAATGGCGTCGTCGCCGATCAGGAGCGCCCCGTCCGCGTCCCGCATCATCTCCGCCAGCACCGGTTCCTGTGTCACGTACGAGACGTGCAGGCCGTAAAACGTTTGCAGAATGATTTTCAGCAAATTGACCGACGTGGCGGACGTGTTGGTCAGGGCGATCCGGGCACCGTCCAGCGCCTCGATCGGCCGCTTGCTGAACAAGAAAATGGAGCCTACTCTCCCCTTGGCGCTGACGGACAGGTCGGCCAGCGCCAGATAGCGGGAGGCATGCTCGGCGTAACTGAAGGACGAAATCGGTCCGAGATCGATCTCGCCGCGGGCCATCGCCCGATTCAACTGGGCGGGCACCTGCCGGATGAAGTCGATCCGGTCTTCGAAGCGCTCCTGGTCAAAGTAAAAGTAGACAGGGAGTACGTTGGTGTAAAGGATTTGTCCAATGCGCAAGGACTTCTGCATGATCTTATTCCCCCCAGCGCCGGAACAGCTCGTGCGGTACATCCAGCGCGTCCAGTGCTTTTCCCACGACAAAATTGACAAGGTCGTCCATGGTCTGCGGCTTGTGATAGTACCCCGGCATGGCCGGCAGAATGGTAACGCCGAGGCGGCTCAGCTTCAGCATGTTTTCGAGCTGGATGGCGTTCAGCGGCGTCTCCCGCGGGACCAGCACCAGCCGGCGCCGCTCCTTCAGCATCACGTCAGCCACCCGCTCCAGCAGGTTGCCCGACGCCCCGTGGGCGATGCCGGAAAGCGTTCCCATCGAGCAGGGGACGACCACCATCCCGTCGCACCGGTACGAGCCGCTGGCGGCCGGGCAGTTGAAATCGCGCATGCCCCAGTAATGGAGGGCGCCGGGTAAATCCTGCTGCAGTTTTTCCCGGATCAGGGCCTCCCGGTCGTCGGTGTTCCAGTCCAGCTCGTCCCGAAACACCTGCCAGCCGGCCTCCGTGATCATCAAGTGTACGGTATGGCCGCCGCGCAGCAGTTCCCGGACGAGTCTGACGCCGTAGACGGCGCCGCTCGCCCCGGTGATGCCAACGGCCCATTTTTGTGCGCTCATGTTATCACCAGATCAATCATGGTAAACGTAAACATGACCATGCTCAAAATGCCGTTCATGTTGAAAAAGGCCACGTCCAGCTTGGACAGGTCCGTCGGTTTTACCAGTGTATGCTCGTACACCAGGATGGCGCCGGAAATCAGCACGCCGATCAGGAACCAGACGGACAGGTTGGCGGTAACGTACAGAGACAGGAGGCCGACGAACGTGATGACGTGGCAGGCCCGTGCCACCAGCAGGGCGTTGGCGATGCCGAAGCGGCTGGGCATGGAATAGAGCCCTTCCCTGCGGTCAAACTCGAAGTCCTGGCAGGCGTAAATGATGTCAAAGCCGGCGGTCCAGAACATGACGGACAGGAACAGCAGCAGTCCGGTGAAATCCACCTGGCCGGTCGTCGCCACCCAGCCCCCCAGCGGCCCGAACCCGATGGCCACGCCGAGCACGAAATGGCAAAGCCACGTAAAGCGTTTCGTGTACGAGTACAGGATCAGGACAAACACCGCGAGCGGCAGCAGTTTGACGGCCAGTGCGTTCAACTGGAAGGCGGCGAAAAACAGCACGGCGAAAGAGGCAACGATAAAGACGACAACCTCGGCCACGGAAATCAGTCCGGCCGGAATGGCCCGGTTTGCGGTACGCGGATTTTTCGCGTCGATGTACCGGTCGATCAGCCGGTTCAGCGACATCGCCGCGCTGCGCGCTCCCACCATGGCCACGGTCACCCAGAAAATCTCCCTCCAGGTGGGCCAGGCGTTCTCTACTACAATGTTGCCCAAGACCGCTCCCATGAAAGCAAACGGAAGGGCAAAAATCGAGTGTTCAAACTTGATCATTTCCAAAATAATTTTCAATTTGCGAAGACTCACGTGAAAACACTTCCCATCCACAGAAGGATGCCTACTGGCAAACTATGCTTTTGTGCCGATGTGCAGGGCCGCCACTCCGCCCATGAACAGCTTTACCTGAACCGGCTCCAGTCCGGCCCGTTGAAACATGCGGGCAAGTTCGCGGCTGTCCGGGAAATGGGTCAGCGACTGCGGCAGCCAGGCATACTCCTCGTATTTGTTTACCGTCCATTTGGCGATCAGCGGCAGGATCTTGTAAAAGTACAGGTAGAACAGCTTGCGGTACGGTAAAAACGGCGGTTTGGACACCTCCAGCGAGACCACTTTCCCGCCGGGTTTGACCACGCGCGTCATCTCGTTCAGCACCGTCTGGATGTCGGGGACGTTGCGCAGCGCAAAGCCGATGGTGACGAAATCAAAGGTGTTGTCCTCGTACGGGAGCTGCATCGCGTCGCCGTTGACCAGCGTGACCACGCTGCCGACGCCTTCCCGCTCCACCTTGTACGCGCCGACGTCAAGCATGTTCTGGCTGAAGTCCAGACCGACGACGCGCCCTTTTTCCCCGACCGCCTTGGCCAGCGCGATCGTCCAGTCGCAGGTGCCGCAGGCCACGTCAAGCGCCGTGTCGCCCGGCCGTATGTTCATCTGCTTCATCGTGTAATTGCGCCAGGCGATGTGGCTGCCGAAACTGATGATGTTGTTCATCTTGTCGTACTCTTCCGCGATGCTTTCAAACACGGAATGGACGTACTTCGCTTTTTCCTTCATCTGGATCTGATTCACCTGGACTACATCTCCTCAATGACCCGTTTCAGCCGGTTGACGCGGTGCGAGTAGCGGGAGGTGATCCACGTCAGCACGTGACGGG
Source organism: Brevibacillus thermoruber 423 (assembly GCF_000454065.1). Taxonomy (GTDB): domain Bacteria; phylum Bacillota; class Bacilli; order Brevibacillales; family Brevibacillaceae; genus Brevibacillus; species Brevibacillus thermoruber. Next base: position 408,733 of record NZ_KE695651.1, on the reverse strand, counting down.
TCTCTGGCGGATGCAGCGAACGAACCAGTTGTTCGCAGATGCTCATCAGTTCCATCGCTTTCGCTTCCAGAGCCGCCGCCACCTGGGCGATCGTCGCTCCCGGTTTTTGCAACAGAAAGCGGGAGAAGCCAAAGGGAACCTGTTGTTGCCACTTTAACTGCTCCCACTCGCCCAGCATGTTCTCCACGGCCGCCGTCTCTTCAAACAGGGCCGTCCAAAACCGGCGCGTTTCTTCACTGTCCGCGTACTTGTCCACGATGGCCACGTACAATCCCGTGTCAATCTCCGTCCGTAGCGTCAGGTACTCGTCGGACGACAGCCGGCCGTCGCGTTCCGCCATGTACAGCGTCATTTTCGCTTCGTTTACCCGCTGGATGGCGTCCGACAGCACTTGAATCGCTTCCATTTCACCGGCTTCGGCGAGCATTTGGTAGTACCGGCTGCTGTAGTAGTCGCCGGCCAGAACGGTGAGCTGCCGGCTGCGCTCTGCCGCCAGCGAATTGTCATAGGAATTTTTGACGCGCTCGTGCATGTCAAGTCCCAACTGGACGAGGCCTGTCGACATGGAGAACGTCCGCGCCCGTTCCTTGGTCATGCCCCGCTCCAGCAGAAACAGGTACAACAGCGCAAGCCGGTTTTCCGCTATGGCCGGAACATCGACGTATTGTTCTACAAACGAATGGGTGATGCTTTGGTAGATCTGGTCGATGATCGCTCGAACCTCGTCTACGTATGGGGTCTGTTCTTTGCTCATGCGTCCTCCTCCACAAGCGGTTCAACCTGGTTGGTGCCTGTTTCCGTTCGCTTTCACCTTCTCGCCGGGACCCGGCAAAAAGTCCGTCCCTACCATCATACCACACTTCTTTGGTCAGGGACTAACTCTCTGGTAAAAATAAGGGTCGATTCGTACGGGAAAACGGGCTCTGATGTGCGATTCCAGATCGGCAATCTGCTCCGGCGGCGTTTCGTAGGCTGACTTGTCCTTCCGTTGGGCTTCGACGGCGATCAGGAGCTTGGGGGCCGGCGTGTCGGGTTCCACTTCCAGCAGGCGGATGTAGACCTGCTCCACGTTGGCAGTCAACCGAAACAGATCGCGCACTAGGACGTAAAAATCGCGGTACACGAGCGGCAGTTCCGCACGCTGACCGGAGGAAACGGCCAAATCGACATGAACCGACGGATTTTCCCATTTTACACGCTTAATATTATAATGAGTCGACATGAAAGTAAATAAATCCACGACATTTTGCTCGCTCAGGTCGACCGGGCGAGACGCTTGGAACGCGGGTATATCGGGCTGGTTCCAGGGCACGCCGGGAACCAGCGACAGCATGAGAGCGAGCAGCGTGGAGACGGCAATGGCGGCCAGCAGCCTGCGGGGCATGAGACATCCCTCCTCACCACCATTGTACAAAACAAAAAAGCAGGCTATGCCTGCTTTTACTCCGACGTCTCGATCACGCCGTGATGGGTGTAGATCACCGCTTTGCCGCGCACCTTGATGGCGGACGTGTGTTCCGTGAACTGGGCGATCATCACTTCGCCCTTGTCCAGCTTTTCCGTGTGGTGAAAGCGCGTGTCGGAACCGCGCGTCAAGCCGATGACGTGAACGCCGTTTTCCTTTGCTTTGACGACAAAGTAGTCTTGCTGCGTATATGGCGATTGTGCCACCTTGTTTCCTCCTTACCCTGCTGAACTGCTACCCCTATGATGTCCCGCCGCCGTTCAACCGTTGCATGATTTTCGCAACGTAGCGCTGGGTCTCGCGGGGCAGTTGATCGTACCGTGCTTCCAGCTCTTCGTCGGTGTCGATGCCCAGGCGGTCGATCCGGCCGGGACCGGCATTGTAGGCGGCCAGGGCGACCTTCACATTTCCGTCGTACCGATCGAGCAGGCTGCGCAGGTACCTGGTGCCCCCCGCCAGATTTTCATCGGGATTGTAGGCGTTTCGCACGTGCATGGCCCGCGCCGTGCTGTCCATCAACTGCATCAGCCCTTTTGCCCCTGCACGGGAAACGGCATTGGGGTTAAAGTTGGACTCCGCCCGAACCACTTCCCGGACCAGGTCTTCATCCACCCCGAACGTGCGGGCGACATCGCTGATTTTCTTCAAGATGGACTGGCGGCTGACAGGCGTGTGCGCCGTCTTCTCCGCGTCGCGCGGCGGCTCGTCACCGAAGGCCCGGTCAAACTCCCAGTCGGGAGAGCCGTCCAGTTCCGCCAGTATCTCTTCGGCGGCGATGACACGCTGCCCGCTGGCCAGTTCCGCCTGCAGCAGGTCGGCAAACTGCGCGTCCCCGCCGAGCGGATCGGGAGACGTGCCCGTGCCATTGATCCGGGGCTGCGGTGTGATGTGGAGATACGGCTGAAACGATACGGACATCTTCATTCGGGAACAACCTTTCCTCGCTTGTCTTCACCCCCCATTATAGGGAAGAAAAATCAGGAAGCCAATAGCCAATTTGCCAAAAGGAAGCGCCGCGGCGGCGACCGATTGAAAAAACTGGCGCGGACGCGAAACGAACGGCCCCCTTTCCCTGTCTATACCAGTAAAGACAAGAAACCCGAAGGAGAATGTCCCCATGAAGCAAGGAAGATACCGCCTCGCCACCGTCGTTCTCGCTGCATGCATGAGCGGATGGGCACCTTCCGCTTTTGCGGCCGCTGCCGACGCGCCGCTGACGATTCAGGTAAACGGTGCCGTCGTAGAGACGCCTGCCGGCATCCACGCAGCCGGCGACCAGTTGATGGTACCGCTTCGCTGGACAGCCGAGCAGTTGGGCGCCACCGTGGAGTGGGAGCCGTCCGCCAGAGCCGTCATCATCAGCAGGCCGCCCGTGTTGGGGAAACAAAAGATGCTCGATTCGTACCGGCAGGGTCTGACACTCCAGAGTCCGGAAAAGGAGAAGCAGATGTGTCCGATCCCTGCCGGGGCCAGGCAGCTTCGTCTCCCTGACGGTGAGATGCGCCCCCTTGTGCTGCACCTGAAACAAACCGGGCAGGGGAGCAAACCGAAACTGACCGTATCCCAGGGGAACGACGGGTACGTCATCTACGACGCGGCGTTTCGCGACGGCCGCGTCTACGTCCTGCAGGACTGGCTGGAGGAGCTGTTCCGCGCCCGCGTGCAGTACGACAAGGCGGCCCGCACCCTGTCCATCCAGACGCCGCAGCCGGAAGCGATTGAGGAGCAGATTGCCGTGATTGAACAGCATCTCGTTCCGTCCACGCCTGACGAAGCGGTGATGCTGTGGGGACGCGGCGAACAGACGCGGAGCGGCGCCCTGCAGTACGCCGCCCTCTCACCCGAACTTCGCAAACAGTTGAACCGCATCCCGGACGAGATGAACTGGGTGACCGGCGTGTCCAGCCCCTGGGTCGGCCCGATTACCGTGAAGGAAAAGAAAAAGCTGAGCGAGACCGCCTTTGCCTACACCGTGACGTTCCCGGAGATCACGTCCGCAGGGCCTCCCTATCCGACAGCTACGGAGCAGTTTGTGGTAGAGCGGCTGTCCGCAAACGGGACGACCGGATGGTATATCACCGACATGGTGCAGGCCAGCCCGTACGGCCTTTTCAGCCCAAACGCTTCATGAAACCAAAAACGTCTCTGCCGGATGATCCCAGCAGAGACGTTTTTGGTTGAAATGGTCGGAATGCAGGGATTTGAACCCTGGACCTCACCCACCCCAAGGGTGCGCGCTACCGGACTGCGCCACATCCCGACGAAACATTCCTGAGTGGAACATCGCCTATTATAAGGGAACCACACCCATTCTGGCAAGAGAATCATGGAAAAAAAACGTGCGAAAGTATGCGTTCACGCAGGCCGATCCGTTTTACGCGATATTCGAACACGGCTGGGGCTTTTCCCCAATCGGGAGGTACGGCCATACCTCGCGCGGTCGTTTGTGTCCCCTACCGGCCCGGAAACCAACGTGCCGGAAGCCGGATCCTGCCGCGGCATGGCCGCGACCTGCACAAACAAAACGCCTCTCGTCCAATCGGATTGGCACGAGAGGCGTTCTTCCATGATAGAAGTAGATGGTCGGAATGCAGGGATTTGAACCCTGGACCTCACCCACCCCAAGGGTGCGCGCTACCGGGCTGCGCCACATCCCGACTGTACATCTGTACTATACAATATTTTAACCAGGGTGTCAATACCTTTCTGTCTCTTTTCTCTTTCCAAGTTATGCAAGTTATGCAAGTTATGTACGTATGAGGCTGAACACTTCCGCGCGCGCTGCCGCGTCATTGGCAAAGATGCCGCGTACCGCGGACGTCACCGTTTTGGAGCCCGGCTTTTTCACTCCGCGCATGGTCATGCACATATGCTCCGCTTCCACGACCACAACGACTCCGTGCGGGTCCAGCTTGCGGACGATCGCGTCAGCTACGGTCGACGTAATGCGCTCCTGCAGCTGCGGTCTGCGGGCTACCGCTTCGACGGCCCGGGCCAGTTTGCTCAAGCCCACCACGCGGCCGCCGCGAGGGATGTACGCGACATGAGCCTTGCCGAAGAAGGGCACAAAATGGTGTTCGCACATGGAGTAGAACGGAATGTCCTTCACCAGCACCATCTCTTCGTGATCTTCGCTGAACACCGTCTCAAAGTACTCTTCTTCGTTTATTCTCATGCCTTCAAACACTTCTGCATACATCTTCGCCACCCGTTTGGGCGTATCCAGCAATCCGTCCCGATCCGGATCGTCGCCGATCGCTTCGATGATCATGCGGACCGCCTGCTGAATTTTCTCCAGATCGACCTCTTTCATGTCAAAACCTCCCTCTCCTGCGGATGAAACAAGCCCATCTTATCACATTCCCCTGAAAAAAACAAAACGATCCGCATATCGCGAAGCATCTGAGAACGTGAAAAAAATCCACATTTCATCAATGTGGATTTTTATGTAAGTGTTTCGTTAACCGATGTAACGATTACTTGATGGAGTCCTTGAGTTGTTTACCAGGCTTGAATGCCGGTACCTTGCTGGAAGCGATCTCGATCTCTTCGCCGGTTTGCGGGTTGCGACCTTTACGAGCCGCACGCTCGCGAACTTCGAAGTTACCGAAACCAATCAGTTGAACTTTCTCTCCGTTTTTCAGTGCTTCCGCAATTGCGTCAAGAACTGCATCAACAGCTTTTGTTGCATCTTTCTTGGTCAGTTCGGTGGTCTCAGCCACTTTTGCAATCAGTTCTGTTTTATTCATTTCTTGTTCACCTCCCCTCAATGTACGCCACATCGTTGGTATTACTACTTTTCTTAACCGAATCCAATCGTTTTATACACACGATTGGGTGTTTTTACCGCTCTGACAAGCTTATAGTAATACACCATTCTTGTAAATTCAAGCCCCCTCCTGTCGAATTTAAGCGAAATCCAAGAAAAAAAGGCTTCCCGTCCCGCCGGGAGCCTCTGTTTGCCCTGCTTTTCGTAGGACTTAACGCCCATTTTTTCCAGTATCTTACAGAATAATCGCGATGAGTCCGCCCGATCCTTCGTTGATGATCCGCCCCAAGGTCTCCTGCAGCTTGTAGCGGGCGTTGTCCGGCATCATCGTGATCTTGGCCTGGATCCCTTCCCGCACGATCGAATGCAGCGAGCGGCCAAAGATGTCCGAGTTCCAGATCGACAGCGGGTCTCTGTCGAAGTCCTGCATCAGATAGCGGACCAGTTCTTCGCTCTGCTTTTCGGTGCCGATGATCGGCGCGAATTCCGACTCCACGTCGACGCGAATCATGTGAATCGACGGAGCCGTCGCTTTCAGGCGGACGCCGAAACGGGGCCCCTGCCGGATCAGTTCGGGTTCGTCCAAGGTCATCTCATGCAGCGACGGTGCGGCGATGCCGTAGCCGGTCGTCCGGACCATGTGCAGCGCCTCCGCCACCTGGTCGTATTCCCGCTTGGCATGGGCAAATTCCTGCATGATTTTCAGCAGGTGATCCTTGCCGTTGATTTCGACGCCGACGATTTCCATCAGGATGCGGTCGTACAGTTCGTCCGGCGCGTACAGGTCGATCTCGGCAATCCCCTGCCCCATGTGCATTCCGGCCAGCGATGCCCGCTCCACAAAATCGTACTCGTTGAAATAGCTGACGACTCGGTCCACGTCGCGCAGGCGGCGGATGTCCTTCACCGTCTCCCGCACCGCTTCTTCGTAGTTTTGGCGCAGCCAGTGTCCATTTTCCAGTACCATTACCCAACTGGGCAGGTTCACGTTTACCTCGTGCACAGGGAATTCGAACAGCACTTCCCGCATCAAGAGCAGGATTTCGTGTTCCGTCACGTTGTCGACGGAGAGGGCCAGCACCGGCACGTCGTATTTCTCCTGCAGCTCCAGCCGCAGGTTTTGCGCTTCTTCCGAACGGGGACGGGTGGAGTTGACCAGGATGACAAACGGCTTGCCCACTTCCTTCAGTTCGGCCACGACCCGCTCTTCCGCTTCGATGTAACCGCTGCGGGGAATCTCCGCGATGCTCCCGTCCGTGGTGACGACGATCCCGATGGTGGAGTGTTCCTGGATGACCTTGCGCGTTCCCACTTCCGCCGCTTCCTCGAATGGAACCGGCTCCTCGTACCACGGCGTGTTGACCATGCGCGGGCCGTTTTCGTCTTCAAATCCCTTCGCACCCTGCACGGTGTAGCCGACGCAGTCAACGAGCCGAACGTTGATGCTGAGCCCTTCCGTCACGTTTACCTGTACGGCCTGATTCGGAACAAATTTGGGTTCCGTCGTCATGATCGTTCGGCCGGACGCACTCTGCGGCAGTTCATCCGTGGCGCGTATCCGCTCTGCCTCCGACTGGATGTTGGGGATGACGACCTGTTCCATGAACCGTTTGATAAAAGTCGATTTGCCCGTCCGGACAGGTCCCACGACGCCCAGGTAAATATCCCCGCCCGTCCGTTCGGCAATGTCTTTAAAGATGTCGACTCGTTCCACCATCGATGACCTCCTTCTATTTGTCTATTGATACACTATGACCATTTTTCCGAATTATCCCTGACCGCCAGTATTTTCCCGATAATCTCGTACTAGAATCGTGGACAATACATGTATATGTGCGCTCCGGTCCGCTAGAACAAAAAAACCGCCCGGACGTGCGGAAGGACTCCCCCTGCCGGCCGCAGGCTGTGCAGCCGGGAAGCATCCGCATCGAGTCGGGCGGGATGTATGAACATGTGAGAAAGGCGGCCGCTTAACGGCCGCCTTTGCGCCTCCTTACAGTTTCAGCAGGCGCGGTTCGCCGTTTACCATTTCGTAGGGAAACGACTTGGCCGGGACGAACATGGAATGCCGCGCCATCACATAGCGCGGGTCGGTATTTTCCTTGACCTCCGCTTTTGTGCTGCGCAGGACGTTGGCGATGTCGGCGGCGTAGTCGATGCCGACTTCACCTTTGGCGTTCATGACGAGCGGGAGCAGATAGCTGCCTACCGTCGACTGGACCTGCACGTCCTGCATGGACATCTTTTCGAAATCGATGGAATAATAGCCGTTGCCCAGATCCGCTCTGATCGGCAGCTTGCCGTAATTCCGCAGGAAGCGGTTGACGGCGCTCTGCACGTCGGCCACCTTGCTGACGGCGCCCAGATGGATCAGCCGAACGGTCGGCTTGGTTTCCACATCAATCAGCACGTACTTGTACACGCCGCCTTTTTCAAACGAGTTGCCCGGCGCATCCGGCAGGTATTTGGGCATCATTCTGCGAAAATCGATCTCGTACTTCTCGAAGATCGGCGTATCCAGCGGTTTCGTCACAATCGGCAGCACGCCCGTGTCCTTTTGGAACTGTTCTACCGCCTTTTGCGTCGCCTCCAGGTAAAATTCGCTGGGAATCTGGTTCTCCAGCTTCCGTTCTTCCGGATACAGACAGCCGCCCAACAGGGCAGACAAGACCGCCAGCATCACCGGCAGCCGCAACGTAGTGCGCCATGTTTGCCACATCACCTGTTACACCTCTTGCTACCATTCTTCTTCCTGGTCGCGCTGCGACTCCAGCGCCGCCCGCACGACCGACTTCCATCGGCTCTCCGGGATTCGCACCGTGCAGTCCTGCCCGGTCGTTTTCGCCTGACAGGCCAGCCGGATGCCTTTGCGCAAATCCTCTTCCGGCATCTTGCGCCGCTCCAACGGCGTCGGTTCGGACAATCTTCCGCTTTCCAGGACGATGCGGCACATCAGGCAGGAGGCGTGTCCGCCGCACCGCTGCGGGATGACGACCCGCGCCGCCTGGGCTGCGCTTGTGACCAATTGTCCCGGCCGCGTCTTTACGCTCTTTCCCGCGGGCAAAAACGTCAGTTTTCCCATGCTGTCAGCCCCCTGTCAATACGGGCGGTGAGCCAATGTCACATGCCCCTGTCTGACTATTTGGATTTGGCAGCCCAGACGGTACCCTTCCGCGCGCTCTGCCTTGCGAAGCCGCAGCTTCTCCTCGTTTGTCACGTCATTGAGGCAGTCGGCTCCCTCCTGCACCAGCGTTCGGCACTGGGCGCAAATCCCCCGCTCGCAGGCGTATCCCCACCCCAGCTTGTGCCGTTTGGCGATGGACACGATCGTCACATCGGTTTCCACGGGCAGTTGATGGGTGCCGGTACGCGAGATCAATGTCAATTGCGCCATCGCTTGCCCTCCTTTATGCAAAAATCACGATCAGAATCATCACGAATACGGCCAGCAGCATCAGAAACGCGACCGTCTTCAGCAGGAACGACACCAGGCCGTTTTTGGTCTTCCGCGCATAGAGCACCATGAAATTGCAAACGAACATCAGCGCGATGGCGACAAGCGAGATGTTCATCTTGGTCATTGGATCGATAGGCATATGTACGACAGCATCCTCTTTTCCGTTTTTGAAACATTATACCATACTTCTTTTTCTGCCGCTCCCGTCCGGTGAACCTCATTCTGGACGTTCGCATAGACTATCGTGATGAATCCGCCTATTGGAGGGATGGCAGATGAACACACGGAAATGGCGTAATCCCTACGCCCCCATACCCAGCAAAAAGCTGAACGAGAAGGCGCAGGAGGTATCGCTCGCCGTCACGCCGCGCAAGGCCGTGCCGGAAGTCATCGACCTGCGCACGTCCGTCTCCCGGATGCGCAGCAACATCAAGGGGATCAGCAGCACGATCCGCCAGGTCGAAGAAACGATGGATACGCTGTACGGCGCGATGCAAATCTTCGAAAGACTGGGAAAACGCTCTGCGGATGCGGAGACTGCGGAAAAGCCGGCCGGCAAACGGCAGTCTGCAGAGACAAGCAGCCCGGCCAACGAAGGGACGGAAGGCAGCAGCGGGGGCGGCAATCCGCTGGGGAACATCGACATCGGGCAGCTTCTCGGCCTGCTGCAGTCCCCGCTGGTGCAAAGCCTGCTGAGCCAGACGGCAAACGGAGCCGCGAAACGAAAAAAAGAGGGATGACATCCCTCTTTTTTTCTTGAATCTGTAGGCCAGCCATGTCCCTGTAGAGCCATGATTGTTCCTAGTCATACTGTATGACGTTTTTCGCAGCGGGGAACGGGCATAATCGCCCAATTCTCTTACTTCAGCAATTTGCCGAGCGAGGATAGGTCGTTGAGGTTGATCTCCTGGTTGCGGAACATCTGCACGACCTTGTCTTCCTGCTCCTCGTTCAACTTTTTGCCGCTTAGTGCGGCGAGCGATCGGATCACGTGGCGCAGTTTGGTCTCGTCTTCAAAGTCGCTGCGCGTGAATTGGCTGGCCAGCGCACGCAGCCTGCTCTCATCCACGTTTCCTCCCGCTTTTCCCTGCAAACGGTCCAAAAAACGACGCGACACGTTGTTGCTCATCGTTTCAGCTCCTCCTTACGGCCTTAGGCGTTACAGCCACATCATTAACGTATGTGCGGGAGCCTAAAAAGGTGAGCGAACGCCTACGCGTCTTTACACGCCGAAAGGCCCGAGGTACTCCATCTCGCGCGTGCGGCCGCGTCCCATCAGTTCTTCCACGCCCTGTCGGGGCGACTTGCCTTCAAATAGAATGCCGTACAGCACCGAGGCGATCGGCATGTCGACCTGTTTGCGGCTGGCCAGGGCGTACGCGGCTTTGGTCGTGCGCACGCCTTCCACCACCATGCCCATCTGCTGCAGCACCTCGTCCAGCGGTTTGCCCTGGCCGAGCAGATAGCCGGCCCGCCAATTGCGGCTGTGCTTGCTGGTGCAGGTGACGATCAGGTCGCCCACGCCGGCCAGTCCGGCAAACGTCAGCGGCATGGCCCCCAGCTTGATACCGAGCCGGGTAATTTCCGCCAGGCCGCGGGTGAGCAGCGCCGCTTTGGCGTTGTCGCCAAATCCCAGCCCGTCGGACATCCCCGCTCCCAGCGCGATGATGTTTTTCAGCGCACCGGCGATTTCCGCCCCGACCAGGTCAGAGTTGGTGTAGACACGGAAATACGTGTTCATGAAAAGGTCCTGCGCCCGCAGCATGCAATCCTCGCTGGCGGAAGCGACCACCACCGTGGTCGGCGACCGGCGCACCACTTCCTCCGCGTGGCTCGGTCCGGTCAGCACAACCAGCCCTTTGCTGATGGGCTCGGGCACTTCCTCGCCGATCACCTCCGACATGCGCTTCAAACTCTCCAGCTCAAAGCCTTTGGCGGCGTGAATCAGCAGCACGTCCGGGCGCAAAAAGGGCGCAAGCTCGCGCGTCACCTGCCGCATCGCGTGCGACGGGACGGCCAGCAGCACCACCGGTTTGTCCGACACGACCTCCCGCAGATCGACAGACGCGCGAATCCCGGGCGACAGCGTCACGCCCGGCAGGTACTTTTCATTGGTATGACGAGTGTTGACCTCGTCGGCGAGTTTCGGATCGCGCACCCAGACGTTCACGCGATGGCCGTTGTCCGCCAACACCGAGGCCAGCGCCGTACCCCAACTGCCGGCGCCGATAACGGCAACATCCTGATTCAAATGATCCCCCTCCACTTTTCCATGTTCCCATGCGATGTGTATCCGGGCACGCCTGCCCTACTGCAGATTGCGCTGGGACGGTTCCCCCAGCTTGCGCTCTCTGCCTGCAAGAAGATTTTGGATATTGTTGTAATGGCGGACGTAGGCGAAGACGGCCAGGGCCACGCTGACCCAGACGAACGCCATGTCCTTGGAGAGCAAAAACAGACACACCGGCAGGAGTGTCACAAACACGAGCGATCCCAGCGACACATATCGCGTCACGGCAATGACCAGTACCGTGATGATGACTGTGATGAGAAAGGCCAAAGGAGAGAAGCCCAGTGCCACGCCCAGCGTGGTGGCGATGCCCTTCCCCCCGCGAAATCCGAAAAAAACGGGCCAGTTGTGCCCGACGATGGCAAACAGGCCGGACAGCGCGTACGCCGTCGGATCGCCGTTTGTCAGCAGGTGTGTGATGCCCATCGCGGCCAGCCCCTTCAGCGCGTCCAGGACCAGCACGGCGATGGCCGGTCCTTTCCCCAGAACGCGCAGGGTATTGGTCGCGCCCGCGTTTCCGCTGCCGTGGGAGCGAATGTCAATGCCCGCGATCTTTTTGGCGATAAGATAGCTGAAGCTGATCGAGCCGATCAGGTAACTGATCACCCAGGACAAAAACACCATGGTTGTTTCCTCTCCCTATGTTTTTTTGCGCGTCCAGATCCGGATCGGCGTGCCTTCGAAGACAAACGCCTCCCGTATTTTGTTTTCAATGTAACGCTCATAGGAGAAATGCATCAGTTCCGGGTCGTTGACAAACAGAATGAACGTCGGCGGTTTGACGGCCGCCTGCGTCGCGTAGTTGATCTTCAGCCGCTTGCCCCGGTCGGACGGCGGCGGCGTCATGATCGTCGCGTCCGTGATCAGGTCGTTCAGCACCGCCGTGGAGACTCGCATCGAATGCGCTTCCGCCACCTGGTTGACTTTCGGCAAAATCGTGTGAATCCGCTGCTTGGTCTTGGCCGAGACGAACAGGATCGGCGCGTAGTCCAGATACTTGAACTCTTCCCGGATCAGCTCCGTGAACCGCAGCATCGTCTTGTCGTCCTTTTCGACCGCATCCCATTTGTTGACGACGATAATCACGGCGCGGCCCGCTTCGTGGGCGTAGCCGGCGATCTTCTTGTCCTGCTCGATAATGCCTTCTTCCCCGTTCAGGACAACCAGCACGACGTCCGACTCTTCGATGGCCTTCATCGCCCGCATCACGCTGTATTTTTCCGTCGTTTCGTACACCTTGCCCCGTTTGCGCATCCCGGCGGTGTCGATCAGGATGTAGTTCTGTCCGTCGCGCTCAAACGGCGTGTCGATGGCATCCCGCGTCGTGCCGGCCACATCGCTGACGATGACGCGCTCTTCGCCCAGGATGGCGTTGGTGAGCGACGATTTCCCCACGTTGGGCCGTCCGATGATGGAGATGCGGATCACGTCGTCGTCCCGCTCTTCGTCCTCTCCGCCCGGGAAGTGCTTCACCACCTCTTCGAGCACGTCGCCCAGGCCGAGCCCGTGACTGCCGGAAACGGGGAACGGATCGCCCAGTCCCAGCGTGTAAAAGTCGTAAATGTCAGCACGCATGTCCGGATTGTCGATTTTGTTGACGATCAAAACAATCGGCTTCCCGGTGCGGTTCAGCATGCGGGCCAGCTCCTGATCGGCGTCGGTCACGCCGGTTCGGCCGTCGGTCACCATCAGGATGACGTCCGCCTCGTCGATGGCCAGCTCCGCCTGGTGGCGCATTTGCGTGAGAATTTCGTCGGTCTCGCCAAATTCGATTCCGCCGGTATCGATGACGTGGAAGTGGCGGTTCAGCCATTCTCCCTTCCCGTACAGGCGGTCGCGGGTCACGCCCGGCTTGTCCTCCACGATGGCGATGCGCTCGCCGACCAATCGGTTAAAAATCGTGGACTTGCCCACGTTGGGTCTACCCACAATGGCTACCACTGGCAATCCCATAGTTGACAACACTCTCTCTCATATCTGTTTTGACTAGCTAATCATACCACACTCTACTTGTGACGAACAACGATCAGGGTCTCGTCATCCAATTCGTGCACCATCGCGTCCAGCACTTTTTCCAGCGTAAACGCCGTCTGCTGCATTCGCTCCCGGCTGGGGACGACGAAAACGGGAACGCCCCCGGCGACGTGCTCTTTGTTGGTGGTGACCACCGCTACGATCCTGGCGGACATGGCCCTACCCTCCCTGTTCGACTGGAGGTGCCTCTTTCGGCATCCGATAGACGCTCTCCAGAATCGGCACCGCTTCGATGACCGCTTTGGCCCGCTCGTGACTGCGCACCTGCGGCAGCAAAAACACGCCCAATCGGCCCGTCTCCAGATCCCGTTTCACCAGCGGCGTGAGCGACGGCTCCCCCTCGTCGGTAAAAACGCCCATCTGCGTCGCCACGTCGTGCAAAATCGCCTGCCGCTGGCCCGGATGGGCAATCGAGACGGTGGCGTTGTCATCCTTGGGCACCAGAATGAAGCCCATGCCCCGTTTCTGGATGAGCTCCTGGGCGTTTGTCAAGCCGACGTTCATGATGTAAATGTCGCCCACGTACAGGTTTTTCCCCTCCACCCGAACCTCCGCCGGCTGTACCTCCACAATGCTGGCGAGCGTTTGGCCGGATTTGAGCAGGCGCGAGATGACCAGTGCCGCGATCCCCACCAGGCAGCCTCCCCACCAGTTGAACAGCACGGTGGCAAACGTCGTCACCAGCGAGGTGAAGATGACCAGGTAGTTGCGCCCTTCGAACACCATCGCAATCCCCTCGATGTACGGCCCGCCCCGCGGAACCAGCTCCCGCTTGTCGATCTCCGTCAGCGTCGTCCGCTCCATGTTGCGGACGTCGCGAAACTGTTGGGCCGCCACGGTCAGAAACGTGACGGCGGTGTAGTCCTGCTTCAACAGCGACGGCACGGCCAGCGACCCCAGCGCGGACGCGATGACGCCGAGGGAAATGTGGATGATCTTGCCGTGGGGAAAGGTCGGATACTGCCGGTAGTCGGTGCGAAGCAGGTACAGCCGGCAGAGAATGCCGAAGCCCAACCCGAGCGCCAGCGGAATGACATACTCATTGGCAAACAGTTCTCGAAACATCGGCATCACCTGTGCGTATCGGAATGGGACGATTCTGTCTCCCGGTATCCAAACAGCCGTCTGGCCGCCGCCAGCACCGAACCGGTCAGGGTCCAGAGCGAGGCAGCGCTCCACAGCAGATCCTGGGCATATCCGCCGCCGATCTCGCAGGTCCCCGACAGCCTCCACACATAGAGCGCGTACAGCACATCGGCACCGGGAAGGGAAACGGCGAGCAAATAGAGGCGGGCCAGTCCGCTGCGGGCGATGGCGAACACGGCCAGCACCGCCGCCGCCGGCAGGAGGACCGCTTCGTCCCACACCTGCAGAACCGGGTCGGTAAAAAAGAGCCAGCGCAGCCAGAACAGCGTCATGCCAACAGCGGCTCCGGCCAGCAAATGGAGGCGGCGCTTGTCTTCGGCCAGCCGGCCGTACAACCAACCGCCGCAGAGAAGAGGCAGAATCGTTCCGCTGAGGCTGACCTGCAGGGGAAGAAAAGTGAGCTGCCAACTGACAAACGTGCAGACGAGAAACGCGGCGAGCACGGCCAGGGTGCCCGCGCGCGTCAGGCCCCAGCGCTTCAGCGGCCGGTCGAAACTGCCCATCCAGACGAGACAGAGAAAACACCACTGGATGAGGATCGCAAGCGTTCCCTCGTTCATGTCCATCTCCTCACGTTGCGGGTGTCTTCCAAAGTATGCCTCATCCAGCGGCCTTTCATGAGTGAATCAGAGCGGCTCCTCGTCCCGCCGGGCGTAGCGCTCCGGTTCGCGGCCGCGCAGCCGCGCCCGCTCCGCCGTCATCCCCGTGATCAATACCGGAATCCGCCGCAAATCGGCCGGCTCCGCCGCACCCAGCGCCGTCATCGCCACCCGCAGTTGATGATGCCAGGCGTCGACAGCAGCGAGGCACGCCTCCAGCGTCTCGTGTGTCACCAGGCGCAAGAGGGCGCCCGCCACGCCCACGGCGGAAGCGCCCAACGCCAGCGCCTTGGCCGCATCCAGCCCGTGCCGGATCCCGCCTGTTGCGATCAGACGGACGCCATCCAGGCGGCAGGCATCCGCTTCCAGCAAGCTCTCCGGCGTCGACAGCCCCCAGCTTTCAAACATCGGCAGCGGCGCTGGATGGCGCTGATTCTCCACTTTTGCAAAATTGGTGCCGCCCCTGCCGCCTACGTCGATGATCGAGACACCGGCGGAAGCCACCTGCTCGATCGAACGGCGGGACATGCCAAACCCCACTTCCTTGACGATCACCGGAACGCCGACCGCCTCGCGAATCGCCCGAATCCGTTCCAGATAGCCGGTAAAATCGCGGTCTCCCTCCGGCATCAGCAGTTCCTGCATGACGTTGAGATGAATCTGCAGGCCGTCGGCGCGAATCATCTCCACCGCGCGCTGCGCCTGTTCCACCGTCGCTTCCGCCCCCAGATTGGCAAACACGATGCCGTCCGGATTTTCCCGGCGCACCACCGCGTAGCTCTCCACCACGGCCGGATCGCGCAGCGCCGCCATTTGCGACCCCACGGCCATCGCCAGTCCCTTTTCCCGGGCGACGATCGCCAGCAGCCGGTTGATCTCGGTGGCGGCGGCCGCTCCCCCTGTCATCGCATTGATCAGGAAGGGGGACGAGAGGCGAAACGGCGGGAGGTCCGTCTCCAATTTCGTGTTACCATAAGATATATTCGGTAAACTGTTTGGCACAAACGACAGATCGTCCCAGGCGTTTCCCTTCGCGTCCGCCGTCGCCAACGCGTACTCGATGTGCTCCATTTTTCGCTTCGCTCGCTCCATGTCCGCCTCCCGTTCCACTGCTATCCCCGTCCGTCATGGGCAGCGCCCACGGCGGACCGGACCTGAAAAAAGGGATACGCCTGCGCGTATCCCCTCGGTTCTTACTTCAATTTTTCTTTCAGATCGCCGAACAGTTCGCCCAGCGTAACGCCCAGCGGCTGGTTGTTTTCCTGCTGGAACTGCTGCTGTTCCCGCTTGCTGGCGCGCTCCGCCTGCTCGGCGCGTTCCTCTTCGACGGCGCGAATGCTGAGGCTGACGCGCTGCTCGGAGGGAACGACATCCAGTACCTTCACCTGCACCTCTTGGCCTTCCTTCAGCACTTCACCCGGCGTTGCGACGCGGCGGTTGGCGATTTGCGAGATGTGCACCAGTCCCTCGACGCCCGGCGCGATCTCCACGAAAGCGCCAAAGGAGACGAGGCGTTTCACGGTACCGGTCACGACATCTCCCTGCTTGAACTGTTCGCCTACCTTTGCCCAGGGACCCGGCTGGGTTTCCTTGATGCTCAGGCTGATGCGCTCGTTTTCCTTGTCGACTTTCAGCACTTTCACCTGTACCTTGTCGCCTTCCTTCACCACGTCGGACGGTTTTTCCACGCGGTGCCAAGCCAGTTCGGACACGTGAACCAGTCCGTCTACCCCGCCGATGTCGACGAACACGCCGAAGTCGGTCATGCGCTGTACCGTTCCCTCCAGCACTTGGCCCGGCTGCAGGCGTTCCAGTACGGATTGTTTTTGCTGTTTCGCTTCTTCTTCCAGCACCGCTTTGTGGGACAGGATCACTTTGTTCTTGTCCTTGTCCATCTCCACCACTTTCAGCCGCAGCGTCTTCCCTTTGTAATCG
Source organism: Brevibacillus thermoruber 423 (assembly GCF_000454065.1). Lineage (GTDB taxonomy): Bacteria > Bacillota > Bacilli > Brevibacillales > Brevibacillaceae > Brevibacillus > Brevibacillus thermoruber. The sequence continues at coordinate 392,038 of NZ_KE695651.1, read as the reverse complement.
GAGAAGTCTTCCACGAAGTAGCGTTCCACCATGGAGGCCGGAATGAAGCCGCGCACGCCTACGTCCACGACGAGACCGCCTTTGACCACTTCCTTGATTTCGGCTTCAATGATTTCGCCGGATTCCATTTTTTTCTCCAGGTCCGCCCACGCCGCTTCCATGGCGACGGCTTTCTTGGATACGACCAGCTCTTCTTTCTCGTCGTTCAGCTTCAGCACCTTTACGTCAAAGGTGTCGCCGACGGAGACCACGTCGGATACTTTCTCCACGTGCAGCGGAGAGAGCTCGCTGATCGGAATCAGGCCGTCGTATTTGTAGCCTACGTCTACCAAGGCCTGTTTGTCTTCCACCTTGGTGACGGTAGCCTTCACTACATCCCCTACGGAAATGGTTGTTGCATCCGTCAGGCTTACGTTGCTTTCTTCCATCATGAATAAAACCTCCTTAAATACCATCCAGTCCCATGCTGTCTAAAAAGAAGCGGGAGCAGTATATTTTTAACTACCGCCGGTAGGCTAGCAGTTAGTTGACAAGCCAAGAAGTTCCAGCAGAATTAGTATTCTACCCTTTGTTATTTCTATACCGCCTCACGATGAACGGTGCTGATCAAGCAGCGACTGAATGTGCGACATGATCAGGTCGGTCGTCTCCTTGAGGGTGTCGGACCCCGGTTTGGCTGTACGCTGGGCGGATAAGTCGATGGGCGCGCCGTACACGATCTTGACCGGGCGGAACCACCTGTACGGGCCGACAATCGCCACCGGTATCACCACGGCCTCCGATTTCAGGGCAAACATGGCCGCTCCGGGCATGCCCGGTCCCAGTTTCCCCGTTTTGCTGCGGGTCCCCTCCGGAAAAATTCCGAAGATTTTTCCATCTTCCAGCAACTTGAGGGCCGTGCGGATGGCGGCGCGGTCGCCAGCCCCCCGCTTGACGGGAAAAGCGCCGAACTTGGTGATGAAGTAGGAGAGGACCGGGATGCGGAACAGCTCCTCTTTCGCCATGAAGTGCACCGGCCGGTCGATTCCCGCACCCAAAAGGGGCGGGTCCCAGAGCGAGATGTGATTGGCGCAGAGAATAACAGGGCCTTCCTTAGGTATATGTTCCGCACCGATTACTTGCCAACGAAAGACGATGGAAAATATGGCGCGGAACAGGCCTCGGAAAAAACGATAAGTGCTCACTGTATCGACTCACCCGACCGTTCGCAAATTTTCAAGATTCGCTCCACGACCTGATCGATCGTCATCCCTGTCGTGTCCACCAGCACGGCGTCGTCCGCCTGGCGCAGGGGAGCCGCTTCCCGCTCCATGTCCCGTTTGTCCCGCTCGGCGATTTCCGCTTCCAGCGTGGCCAGATCGGTTTGGTGCCCCTTCGCCAGCAGTTCTTTCAACCGCCGCTCGGCACGCTCCCGGGTGGAAGCCGTCAAGAAGATTTTTACATCGGCATCCGGCAGCACGTGGGTACCGATGTCCCTGCCGTCCATGACGACGTTGCCGCCTGCTGCCATTTGACGCTGCAGCACCAGCATCTGCTCCCGCACGGACGGGTAGCTGGCGACGATGGACGCGTACTGGCTCACTTCGGGCGTGCGGATCTGATCGGTGATGTCCTGACCGTTCCAGAACACGCGCTGGCTGTCGCGTTCCCGTTCGAGCCGGATTTCGCTTTCCCGCAGCAGTCCGGACACCGCCGCTTCGTCGTCGATCGGGACGCGGTTGTTCAGCACCGCCCACGCCAGCGCCCTGTACATCGAGCCCGTGTCGATATACAGGTATGCCAGCCGTTTCGCCACCTGCTGGGCAACGGTGCTTTTGCCCGCCCCGGCCGGACCGTCGATTGCAATGTTCATTCTGTTCTCACCTGCTATGTATGAAAGTCCTGGAAGAAAAGAAGAAAAATAGAAACAAGAAAAGCTTCTGTCGAAGCCCCTTTCGCGTCGTCGCCACTCTCTATGTTATCTTTAATAGTACCATAGTATGGAAGCATGCGCAAACCTTTAGGGCTGTCCCGGCACACCTTCCAGCCGGTGGGTCTCCACGAAAAAGGCGCGAACCGGTTCAAGCTCGATCAGCAGCTCCCCGAACGTCAGCATGATGAAGCTGATGGCGATCAGCGCGATGATTCCCTTTTCCACCCGCCGGGAGAAACGGCGATAGCGCTCGTTGAAGTCGTTGGCCATCGGGGGTCATCCTTCCCTCGTTACCGTCAATCGAGTACACCCTTTTTCCGCAAATCAAGCTGCCGTTCGTAACAGGCGCGGACGATTTTGGCCCGGTCCGCTTCGCTGATCTGCACGAACTTCCCGGAGATCCACTGATGCAGCCCCTTTTCCTCCGCGGGATGGCAGCGGACGATTTCCACTTCGGCAAAGGCGTGCTGCACCTGTCCGGTTTTGCCGGGCAGGGACATCCACACCTGCAGCCGGTCTTTTTCCTGCAGCCGGTAGGATGCTGCGCACGTAAACGAGATGCCGCCCCCGCTCAGATCGATGGTCCGCGCGAGAAAATGGTAGCGCCGGATGGGGTCCGTCGTTTTGACGGCAATTTCCACCGCCGTGTTGATGCGCAGGTAATGGCGCCGCTGCGTTCGTTTGACCGCGTTTTTTTCCGGCAGCCTCATCAGCAGGACGGGAATGTTTTCGTTTTGCCTGCCGATTATGACAGTGCGGAACTCGTAACGGGTGCCGTCGTCCCCTATGTACCATACGTCGCATTCGGTCCCTGCAGGAAAGGGGCCGGTTCTGCCCGTCTTTTCACTGGTCGGAAGCTCGATGACGACGATTTGCTCCTTCAGATCGGCGACCCGGGTCTTGAACGTCTGGCCCTTTCGCTCTTCGGAAGCGTGGACGAGGCTCAGGCGGAGTGTTTGTCCAATTCGTGGCAGCATCATGTACGGAACGTTCCCCCTTTTCTCCTCTCCTTTTTATTATAACCTGTTTTCTTTGGAAACGGCAAATAGGGAAAGCCGGACGTCCCCGTCTTTCCCTATTCGGCGGCGAGGGGGAATTATCCCGCTTCCCCTTCCGCACCGGTGTCCATTTTTACGACTTCTTCCTCATCTCCGGTCAGGGCGTTGATGTAAACCGTGTAGGTGCTGTTGTCATACGTCCCGGTGAGTTCCCAGCACAGCACGTCCTTGCCGTCGTTTTTGCTCTCGATCAAGGCCAGGCGCTGTCTCGTCACCTTGACGCCGGGATTCACCTTGGCCCTCGCCTGCTCCTTGGTCACGCGCGGCTCAGGCAGCTTGCGTGGCTTGTGATTGAACAGGTACTCGGTCGCATTGAACGCGATCACGGTGCCGTTGTCCAGCGCCGTTTTGACCGTGACCGCATCGGGGTTGAGGCGCACCCCGTTTTGCTCCGGCACGAAGGTAAAGATGCCGAGCCTGTCATAGCTGTCGCTCTCCGCCACCACCATGTCGCCGAAGCCGTGGGCACGCAAAAACTTGCGCGCGCTTGCCTCCGCTTCGTCCAGGCCGATGCGTTCTTCGCCGACTTCCCGTTCGTTCATCAGCCAGGCGACCTTTCCGCCCCGCTTCGTCACATCCATGTTGATCGGGGCGCCCGCTTTCTTGGAGGTAATCCGGACACTGTAGGCGGAGTACCCTTCGGCCTTGCCGTTTTCGTCCACCTCGACCTTCGCTTCCGCGGGATTCAGTCCCGTAAAGGCCAGCGCGATCCGCTTCGCCTCTTCCTTGTCAATCGGCTTGCCGTCGATCCCTTTGATCCGCTGCTGCTTTTTTGTTTCCAGGCTTCGAATACCGACGCCCCAGTCGATCTCGGGGTTCTCTGACATGTTTTTTTCAATCGTGCGGAACCCGTCGATAATCGTATTGTCCGACTTTTTGTCGTCCGAAGCCAGCGCCGTCTCCACGTCCATCCACCGCAGCTGTTTGGTAAACACATTGGCCTGCACGTGGCGAAGCTGGTTTTGGATGTTTTTGGAGTGTTTGTGCAGGTCTTTCAGCGTCTGGTACTCCTTCTTTGTCAGCGGCTCCTTTTCCAGATCTCGCACCGCCACCCTGTACGAAAAGTCGGCGACGCGGGACAAAAACGCTTCCGTGTTGTTGAACGGCATCAAGGTCAGCGGCAGTTGGCCGACGTCGGACTGGGCGGCGTTGGCCAGCCGCCAGACGTTGGTGAGGCAGGGGGTCATCTGCCTGCGGGTGTTGATCACCAGCGATTTGCCCAGTTCGTCATGCAGGTTGTCGATGTGGTAGTTCAGCTCGTGAAAGGCACGCTGATACTGGTTTTCCGCCTTGATCAAAATCGAGTTCTTCTCGTTGTGCTCCTGATAGCCCCACACCCCGGCGCCGACGAGCGCAACCAGGGCGACGGGAAAGAGGACGCGCGCCACTGTTCCGTATACCATTTTTCATCCAATCCTCCCTTCACCAATTCCAGCCGCTCTGCTGGCGGCAAAAGCTGTGCCTGTCAATCCGTTTGACCTGCGGCCCGCTTCCCCCTTCGCTAACGGGGCGCTTTCCGCTTCAGTCCCGCCGGCCTTTCGGAGAAAACCGGCCCCTGCCGCCAGCGCAGGCCCTGTCGCAATCAGCTTCGTTCGCACGGTTTGCATCCCCCTTGGCACGTAATGAAATCTTTGCATAGTGTTAGTGGAGCGAGGGTGGATTATGCATTTCCGTACGGAAAGTTGAAGCGTGTGGAGACAGTAAAAAAGAACCGGCGTTTGCCGGTCCCCGTTGCTTGCGGCAGGGCTTCACCCCGCCGTCGTTCCATATGTTCGCCCCCGCCCGGCGCCGAGGCAAAGGGGGCGCCGATTCAGGGTTCTTCCTGAATGCTGAAATGCTTGTCGTTGTCGCACAGGCACTGCTTGAAGCCGGTGTCCACACCGCCGCTGGGGTCTTTACGGCCGCGAAGGGTGAAGGTTTCTCCGCATACGTTGCAGCGTATCGTCACTTTTGCTCGTCGGCTTTTTGGCACGATGACTCTCCTCCTCACGTCCTAGTGTGGACGGGAGGTGAGCGTTTTAGAACCGAAATCGTGGGCGCGCTGCACTTTTTTCAGGCCCTGCCACCACAGGACCGCCATGAACGGAACGATGAGCAACAGCCAGTGCTGGGTGGCGAGAAAAATGGCGTTGTAGACTGCGTGAAGCCCGATCGGCAGTCCCACCGAGATCCACAGGTACCTGACTTCTTTGCCCGCCTGGCCGGAAAATTTCGCCCGGCCGAGATAGTACCCCATCCAGACGGCGAAGAGCGCGTGGCTCGACACGGGCAAAAGCGCGCGCCACAACGCGATGTCCACCCCGTTGATGACGAGGTAGAACAGGTTTTCCAGCGTGGCGAAGCCCAGCGAGACCGCCACTGCGTATACGATGCCGTCGTACGGCTCGTCAAACTCCACATGCTTGTATGCGGTAAAATAGACGACCATCCATTTGAAAAACTCTTCCACCACCGCGGACTGCACCACGCCGGCGACGAATTCGCTCCGCCAGTTCCACTCCGTCTGCATGATGTATTGCAGGACCATCACCGGGAACACGAGCAGAACGCCAAAAATAAATGTCCGGATGACCATCGAGACGGGCTCCGGCTGAAGATTGTCGCGCAGGTAAAAATAACTTAAAATGGCAATACCGGGGGCAATGGCCGCTCCGATGACAGCAATCATCTGCGTATTGCTCCTTTACACAAGACTAACACTCATCGTACCATGAATACTGCTTGATTGAAAACCCGCTACAGGAGAGACGGCACCATGAAAAAGATTCTTGTGATCAATACAGGCGGCACCATCGCCATGTCCGTCGACGCGTCCGAGCGCGTCAAGCCGCTGGACGATCAGGCCGTGGAGAGAATTCTGCCCTTTTTGCAGCGGTATGCAGACGTGACGATGGTCAACTTTTTGAATTTGCCAAGTCCCCACATCACGCCCGCCGTAATGAACCAACTGCGTCTCTTTATCGAACAGGAGCTGAACCAACACGGCTACGACGGCGTGGTCGTGACGCACGGTACCGACACCTTGGAAGAAACGGCCTACTTCCTCGACATCACCCTGCCGGTGACGGTACCCGTCGTGGTGACCGGCGCCATGCGAAGCAGCAACGAGCTGGGCGCAGACGGCCCGGTCAACCTGATTTCCTCCGTGCGTGTGGCGGCTGATCCGCAAAGCCGCGACAAGGGCGTTCTGGTCGTATTTAACGACGAAATCCATGCCGCCCGCCACGTGACCAAAACGCATACCAGCAACGTGGCCACGTTCCAGTCGCCGGCGTACGGCCCGATCGGCACCATCTCCAAAAAAAGCGTCAACTACCACCATGCTCCCCTGGTTCGCGAGCACTATGCGATCGAGCATGCCGATGCCAACGTGCCGCTGATCAAAGCGGTCGCCGGGATGGACCCGAACTGGCTGGGCTTTCTTTTGGAGCAGCCGGTGGACGGCCTGGTGGTGGAGGCGTTCGGCCTGGGCAACCTGCCCCCGGCCGTCGTGCCGGTGCTGCGCCAGCTCCTGGACAAAGGCGTGCCGATCGTCCTGGTGTCCCGCTGTTACAACGGCCAGGTGCAGGACGTGTACGACTACGAGGGAGGCGGCCGCCAACTGAAAGAGCTGGGCATCGTCTTTTCCAACGGCCTGAACGGCCAGAAAGCCCGCATCAAGCTGATGGTGGTGCTGCAGCAGACGCGCGATTTCGGCGAACTGCAGCGCTTGTTCGAGCAGTAAACAGCAACTTCCGAAGGCGGTCACCGTTAAAAACGGCACTGCAAGAAAAAACCTCCTTGGTCTGACCAAGGAGGTTTTGTTCATGTCAAATGCGTTTGAACAAGGATTGCCTTACACCCAGCCGCGGAAGCGGGACGCTTCGGCCATCTTGCGCACGCCCACCATGTAGGCGGCCAGGCGCATGTCGACGCGGCGCGTTTGGGCCAGCGAGTACACGTTCTCGAACGCTTTTACCATCACTTTTTCCAGTTTCTCCTGCACTTCTTCTTCGGACCAGTAGTAGCCCTGGTTGTTCTGTACCCACTCGAAGTAGGAGACGGTTACACCACCGGCGCTTGCCAGTACGTCGGGTACCAGCAGGATGCCGCGTTCGGTGAGGATTTTGGTCGCTTCAAGCGTGGTCGGGCCGTTGGCTGCCTCCACCACGATTTTGGCTTTGATGTTGTGAGCGTTGGCGGCAGTGATCTGGTTTTCGATCGCAGCCGGAACGAGAATGTCGCAATCCAGCTCAAGCAGTTCTTTATTGGTAATCGTATTGGTAAACAACTTGGTAACCGTACCGAACGAATCGCGGCGGTCCAGCAGGTAATCGATGTCCAACCCGTTCGGATCGTACAGGGCACCGTAAGCGTCGGAGATGCCGACTACTTTCGCACCCGCATCGTGCATGAACTTGGACAGGTAGCTGCCGGCGTTGCCGAAGCCCTGCACGACCACGCGCGCCCCTTTCAAGTCGATGCCGCGGCGTTTGGCCGCTTCGCGGATGCAGATGGTTACACCTTTGGCCGTCGCCGTTTCGCGTCCGTGCGAACCGCCCAGCGCGATCGGCTTGCCCGTGATGAATCCAGGCGAGTCGAACTCGCGGATGCGGCTGTACTCGTCCATCATCCAGGCCATGATTTGAGAGTTGGTGAAGACGTCTGGTGCCGGAATATCTTTCGTCGGTCCCACGATTTGGCTGACCGCACGAACGTAACCGCGGCTGAGGCGCTCCAGCTCGCGGAAAGACATTTCACGAGGATCGCAGATGATTCCGCCTTTCCCGCCGCCGTACGGCAGGTCGACGATGCCGGCTTTCAAACTCATCCAAATAGAAAGCGCTTTAACTTCATCCTCTGTAACGTCCGGGTGGAAACGGATGCCCCCCTTGGTCGGTCCAACTGCGTCGTTGTGCTGGGCACGATAGCCTGTGAACACCTTTACCTCCCCGTTATCCATGCGGACCGGGATGCGTACGGTCAGGACGCGCAGCGGCTCCTTCAGGAGTTCATACATCGATTCCTGGTAACCTAGTTTCTCCAGTGCTTCCTTGATCACCGTCTGGGTAGATTGCAGCAAGTTCATGCTCTCCTGCTTTTGTTCTTTCCCTTGGGTGTTTTCGGTTACCATTTCTTGATTACCCATTACATATTCACCTCAAAATAGTTGTCGGTAAACCCATCGTTTAGTATACACGCTTGTATCAGGGATGAGAAGATGAAAATTCCCATTTGTCTCCGAAAAGGCGTTACAGGCGTTCCTCCTGTCGCGGCGAGGCCCGCATCGTTCCCCGCCAAGAGGCGCATCATATGCGGAGCAGTACGGTTAGCGTGCCCGAAACGAAAGGATATTACCCTGCCGTACACCCGCGCGCATGTCAAATCGTCTGGGTTGTGCGATAATAGACGGCAGAGCAGCACGCTGACAGACGGAGGGGTTGTTATGGAACAAAAACATGTCCTGTTTGTGTTTGCCCATCCGGATGATGAGACGTTCACGTCCGGAGTGACGATTTGCAGGTACGCGCAGCAGCCGGACACAACCATTTCCCTGGTGTGCGCCACCCGCGGAGAGGCAGGCAAGGCGGGAGATCCGCCGCTGTGCACACCTGCCGAACTGCCGCTCTACAGGGAGCGGGAACTGCGTGAGGCGTCGGCGATCCTGGGCATCGACAACCTGCTTTTCCTGGACTACGCCGACAAGCGGCTTTCCTCCGTGCCGACAGACGAACTGATCGGCCGCATCCAGGCCGCCATCGCCACCTATCAGCCGCAGGTCGTGGTGACGTTCGCGCCGCACGGCATCTCCGGCCATCCGGACCACCAGGCCATTTCCGAAGCGACGACGCGGGCCGTCAAGCAGCTTCCCCCCGGCTCTTCGGTGCGCAAGCTGTACCATGTGACGCACGCGTCGGGCGAACACGTCGGTATGTTCGCGCCTCCCTACATGGATCCGTACGAAGCGATCACGACGGAAATCAGCGCGCCGGAGTACGCCCCGCAGGTGGCCCGGGCGCTTGCGGCTCACCGGACCCAGCACATGTCCGTGGAGCGTGTCTTCCCGGGCGTGCTGGCCGGCCGCCTCAAGAACGTCCGCACCGTGAATCACTTCATTCTCGTCTGGCACAACCTCAAGGGGTACGCGCCCGACAGCGCGGGTAAGGAGAGCGACCTGTTCGCCGGGCTGTAAACACAGCAAAAGCACCTAGCAGCAGCTAGGTGCTGTTTTATTGTACAGGAATTGTCTGCAAGACATGTTACCGAAAATGTCTGCAAATCTCCTTGACAGCGTCGTCAGCAACGACAACCTTGCCGTATTCCTCCAGGACGTAAACGGTAGTCGGCGTCGCTTCTCCGTATTCAGAGAGGATCGCAATCAGCTTCTGGTACCGCTCCTGATCCAAATCGAGCTCCTCCAGAACAAGGTAGTATTTGCCCTGGTAAAAATAAGCGGCTCCTCCGTTGGTCAGCATAGAGTTTATGCGATGAGCTGCTTCAACCAGATGCTCAAAGTCGCGGAAGGAATAGATCACGAGTTCACTCTCTTCCAGAGTGACCTCCAGTTCATATACATCATCATCCTCGTACTCTTCCTCTTCCTTTTCCACCTTTGAGCCTGTTTTGCCGCGCGTTACGATTACGACCATTCCCTGTGCTGGCAAGGCAAACACTTCAACGGCGACAGGCCCGGACACTTCAAAGCCCAGCTCGTGGTAGGCCTGTTCCATCATGTCGTTGAACAGTTCATGTACCTTCGGAATGTCACGCCACATGTCTTCTTTTTCAATTCCTCGCTCCGACAGATCGTCAAACGTTAGGAAGATCCGTATCTTGTCTTGACCAAGGCGTTCAACACGCATGACTGTCCCTCCTCGCCATCCAGTCGTACTACAAAGTATGAACCAGAGCCTGTAAGAGTTCTCCGCATTTTCCGACGAATACCCCACGGCCATCCACCATTTTTCACATCGTCGCGAAAAAGCGGGACTGGCTCTATCATAACATATTTGCGAGCAAGAATATAGCGCTCGGGTCCATCCGCGTGTGCGGAAGGAGGAGCGCTTGGAAATCCTGTCGACCGGACGCGCCGGAACAGCCGATTGTGTAAAGGTCTGTCAGATTCTGCGCTTTCCCGGGAAAGCCTCCGGCAGGGAGGGCTGCTGCGTGCTTTTCGTCAACTCGATAATTTCCGTCTGCAGCGCCCGCCTGCGCAGCATGCGAACCAGCAGGCACAAGAGCGCGGCTCCGCCGAAAACGGCCGTCGGCATCGGCATTTTGACGTACTGAATGTACGCGAGGAAACCAGCGTAAACGCACAACACGGCGTTCAAGCAGCCCCCGCCGGAAAACCCTCGCCGGATGGCTTCGGCCGCATGGGCGCGGATCAGTCCGCCCAACGCGATCGACCCCAGCACAAACAACATCGCCGCCAATGCCAATTCGACCGGTTTGAACAGCAAGAAGGCAATCCAGTCCCCCTGTCGATCGAGGTGGAGCGGCGTGGAGGGAAACAGCCTGAACGCGCCGTTTCCGCACCACCATGCCAGCAGGCCCAGCAGCAAATCTCTTATGTAGGCGGTCATCTCGCATTTGTCCCTCCGCACTGCCCTGATTCTATCAAAGCATACGGACGACCGCGTTTGCTTGTGCCTGATCACGAAAAAGAAAAAAGCGATCCGTCCCGTGAAATGCTATTCGCCGTTTTCCTGCAGGCGGTTGTGGATCCAGATCGCGGCCTGCGCCCCATCTCCCATCGCGATCGCCACCTGCTGGGAATGGGGAATAACGTCGCCCACGGCCCAGATGTTCCGGTGGTCGGTTTCCTTGGTACGTGGATCGACCAGGACGTGCCCCTTTTCGTTGAAGCGGACCGAAAACGGACGCAGCAGGTCGGTATTGACGCGCGCGCCGGGAAAAGCGAGAAAGGCCCGGCAGACGGACAGCGTGTCGCCGCCGGACAAGACCAGGCCGGTAAGCATTCCGTTTTGGTGGTCAAACCGCTCCACCCGTTCGTTGAGCACGTCGAGCGACAGCGATTGGAATGTCTCGCCCTCCTGCGGCCCGATCGGCGATCCGGCGTGGTTTATCACCGTCAGGCGGTCGGTGTAGTAACGGAGCTGGACGGCCATGTCCGCCGCTTGAGGAACGGCTCCGATGACCGCCGTCGCCTGGCCGACCGTCTCGTACCCGTCGCAGTCGGGGCAGATGAAGACCGATTTTCCGAGGCACGCGCCGATTCCCGGAATGTCCGGGAACGGGTCGCTGATCCCGGCCGCCAGCACCACCGTACGCCCCTGGAGATGGGAACCGGCAACACGGAGCCGGGCGGAAAAGAGTCCGTCGCGTTCGGAGAGCTCCGACACTTCGTCGGAAAACAGTTGAACACCCAGACGGACAGCATGTGTTCGTCCGGCCTCGCGCAGCGCTTTACCGCTGACGCCGTCGGGAAACCCGAGGATGTTGCGGTACGCCTTGGCCGCAGTTGACCTGCCTCCGTTGGCGTCCACCACGGCGACTTTTCGCAGGCATCGGGAAAGCTGAATCGCCGTCTGCAAGCCGGCAATTCCTCCGCCAATGATAATCGAGTCAAAGACCATGCCATCGCCCCCTGCCGCCTGTCCGTTTTCCTTTAGCTTGTCCGTTTGACTGCCGGCTCATCACGGCGACAGGGGTATGGTCAATACGTCTCCCGCTTTCAACTGGGCCTCCGGGCTGAGCCCGTTGTACCCCGCGATCCGGGTGACCCCTCCGTTGTTTCCGTAATAGAGGCGGGACAGCTTGTACAGCGTGTCCCCCTTTTGCACGACGTGGCGCTTTACCTTGGGCGCCGGCTTGGCGGCCGGGACCGCGCCGGAAGAAGAAGTCGGCTGAGAGGAGGCGGGGGTGGTGGCGCCGTTTGTGTTTCCTGCGGCCGGCTTCGGATTCATCGCACCGCCTGCAGTCGGATTTTGCGGCGGCACGTTCGGACGCGGCGCTGCCCCTGCGGTCGGCTTCTCTGCCGCCGCGCCCGCGACTGCCTTCGCTCCCGTGCTCGACGATCCATCAGGAAGCGAACCGCTGCTCGCGATTTTCGTGGTGGCCGCTGCCCGTTGTCCCTCTCCGCCGCCGACAGCGGTAGAGCCGGCGGGCGGAGTAGGCGGAGCCGCCGAACCGTCCGCATGGGCGAAATCAGACGCCTGCCCGTCTGCGGCTCGCTCTTCCTGCGCTGTCTCGTTCTTGCCGAGGGGGGCCGTCACCGACTGTGTTTGGTGGGCCTGGTACAGTTCCACGACGACCAGTGTGAGAAACAGTGTGCCGAAAACGGCCAGGCCGGAGCCGAGAACGGTTTTGTACGACAGCCGCGCCCGTTTGTGGCGCAGCCGCCGCGGCGGCAGTTCGTGCACTGACACTTCCGCCCGCACCCGGACCGTCTCCGGCTTCCGTTTGCTTCTCCCCTTTGTCACTCCTGATTCCTCCTCTCGCTTGCGAATCCGTATTGAATGTAGAGAGCCAGCAGCAAATCGATCACCATGTGGGCCAGCATCGGCGTGACGAGCTGCCCGCCGGTTTCAAACAGCCAGCCCAGGAGCCAGCTTGTGCAAAAGACGCTGACGGCAAGCAGCGGCTTCTGCAGGTACCGGACGTGGACCAGGGTAAACACCAGACTTGTCCATCCATTGCCGATGAGCGGAAGCAGCACGCCGCGAAACAGCCATTCTTCCCCGATCCCGATCGCCGCGCACAGCAAGGCGGTGGTCCCAAAGGGAAGGCCGAGGAAAATCCGCTCGTTGATGTCGCCGTCATCCTGCCAGCGGCGCGGCAGATAACGGTCCATCAGGATGCTGGCCAGGACAACGGCGAGCGCGACGGCTCCTGCACGCGTCAGATCCGGCAGGGACGGCAGCGCAAACAGCGACAGGGTCCCTTCCCATCCGTGCACCAATCCGCTGCCGATTGCGGCCACCGCCAGCACGATGAACTGGGTCAGCCACAGGTTGAGCCTCAGAGCGGCCGGATCGAGTTCTTCCCATCGACGCTTCACGGCCCCTTCCCTCCCTTACGATTCGGCAGCAGCCGTGCCAACGCCTCCCGCAAATTCCAGATCGTGTCCCTCTGGGACGGAGGAGCCGCGGGTGTATCCTCCAGATAGGGGGACCGTTCCAGGCCGCAGCGGGAGCAGCATGCCAGGGAATAGGATTGATCCTCCTCGCCAAAGTACCGGTTCAGCTCGCGGCGCAAACAGCCGCTTCCCTCCAGCCAGCGCAGCATGTCCGACAGCTTCTGCCGCTTTTGCCGCCTGGTCCGTTCCGTGGCCTGCCAAATCCGCTGCACCTGGAGCGCTTCGCCGTCCGGCGGCGCATCGGCCAGGACGTAGCGGTACTGTTCGCGCGTGACGGCCACTTCCTTCAAGAGGCCGCTCTGTTCCGCGTAAAAGAACAGCAGGCGGGCCATGTCCTCGCCGATCTCCGCTGCGGCGAGCATCTCTACAGGCAGCGAACCGTCCCCGTTCAGCAGGCGAAGAAAGCGGGCCACCTCTTCTTCGGTCGGGTACTCGTTTTCCAGCATGTGCGCGTGGATGTGGAGATCCTCCGCCACATAATACAGCGCAGCATAACCGGGGGCCCCGTCCCTGCCGACCCGTCCGATTTCCTGGGCGTAGGCTTCCAGGCTGGCGGGAAAGTGGTAGTGGATCACGTAGCGGATATCGGCCTTGTCGATTCCCATGCCAAACGCGTTGGTCGCCACGATCACATCCAGTTCGCCGCGCAAAAACTGCGTCTGAACCAGCATCCGTTCCATGCTGTTCATGCCGCCGTGATACGCGTGCACCCGTTTTTTTCCGTCCAACTGGTAAGCGGCGGCGAGCGCCTCCACAGCCTGCCGCGTGCTGCAGTAGACGATGCCCGGCCCGCGCAGGCTGTCCATCGCGGCCATCACCTGCGCCCGGCGCTCGGCTTCGCTGTCGGCGGCGATCACGTCGATCGCAATATTGGCCCGGTTGAGCGGAAGCGCCACGACGTCCTCCGGTTCAATCTTCAGGAGGCGGCATATCTCCTCTCGCACCGCTGTTGTGGCGGTGGCGGTTACGGCCAGTACCGGCGGACGGCCGAGCTTCTCAATCACGTCAGGCAGTCGCAGATAGTCGGTGCGGAAATCATGCCCCCACTGGGAGATGCAGTGGGCTTCGTCGATGGCGACCAGCGAGACACCTGCGCGGCGCAGCGTCTCCTGCACGGCCGACTGCTGCAGCTTTTCCGGAGACACGTAGAGCAGTTTGCAGGCGCCGCTGCCGATGTCCCGCATGATTTGCCGGGCATCTGCCGGGTCCAGGGTGCTGTTCAGGTAGGCGGCGGGAATTTTCCGGCTGGCGCGAAGCTGCTGAACCTGGTCCACCATCAAGGAAATCAGCGGAGAGACCACGACGACCACTCCCGGCAAGAGGAGCGCGGGCAGTTGGTAGGTCAGCGACTTTCCGCCGCCCGTCGCCAAGAGGCCGAGGACGTTTTTTCCCTGCAGCAGGCGGGAAATAATCTCCCGCTGGCCGGGCCGAAACGCGTCGTAGCCAAAGTGGCGGCGCAGCGCTTCGGTCAGCATATCCCCGTTTGCCACGTCGTTTTCCCTCCTTTCCGCCGCGCCAGCGCCAGGCGGATTTGCAGATAGGAGACGTCGGGCCCCAGATGGTCCTTCACGACGCGCAGCCGGCTCGTGCCCAACTGCTCACAGGCCTGGACGATCCTCTCTGCCAACGCGGGCGGCAGAAAACGCGAGCAGTCCCACTCGGGGCAGCGCAGGGCGATTTCCGCCAGGTGATCCTCCACCGTGCTGGGTTTGATCCTTCGCCTGCGGGCAATCTCCTCGACCGAGAATCCTTGTCTCAGGAGCGCGTACGTCTGCTCGGCGCTTTCGCTCAGCCGCCGTTCCCTTCCGCCGGACGGACCGGCAAGCTCGGCCAGCAGCGGAAACCGTCCGCTATCACTTCGCAGCGCTTCCATGGCCCGCGCCAGCCCGTAACGAAACTGAAGCTGTATGTACGAAGGGGCTTCCCGCCTGTGCAGCGCCAGTTGGGTCAAGGTTTGCCCGGACTGGGCGGCACCGGAAAAGCGGGCGATGACCACTTCCTGGACAGAGGCGGGAAGCGGCTCCAGCAGGCGGTACAGTTCGTCGGCCAGATGTTCCTGCCAGC
Organism: Brevibacillus thermoruber 423; assembly: GCF_000454065.1. Taxonomy (GTDB): domain Bacteria; phylum Bacillota; class Bacilli; order Brevibacillales; family Brevibacillaceae; genus Brevibacillus; species Brevibacillus thermoruber. The sequence goes on along the minus strand of NZ_KE695651.1, from coordinate 376,923 downwards.
GTTCCCGCTGCTCCGGTCTTGCCAGACGCTGCTTCACCCACTGCTGCACCTGCTTGTCCTGTACGACGGGCTGAAAGGACAGGTCGTTTGCCAGCAGGTGGGAGACGGTCTGGACGAGCAGGTGCAGACGGCGCCAAAACAGGTCCAGCGGTTCAGCCGCCTCGGTCCCGGCAAACGGCTGGAACCAGAATCCCAACCGGTACTTCTCCCGTCCGGCTGCGGCGTACGTCTCCCCCGCTTCCGTCAGGCCAAAGGACGGCTTGCGTCCTTCCCCCGGAGCGGGCAGCAGGCGGATCAAGCCCTGCTGAAGCAGAGCGGCAACAATTTTATCCCAATCCTCTTTCAAAAGGCGGGGAATCATCCGATAATACGGATAAAGGGCGAACAAATGCACATCCTGCAGCGTCTGGTTGGTCTTGCGGCCGCGCAGGATGTAGTACAGCGCTTGGATGGTCCGTTCTCCTGCCAGCGGACGCAATCCGTTGAGCGTGACAGACTGCATGAAATCATGCTCCAGTTCGGCTATGGTTGGACTGCTCATGGGTACTCGTTTTTTCACTCCCCAAACACACACTTACTATCGTACAAAGGATACTGGAGGATTGTATGAACAAGCGATTGACCAAGTCTGAATTTCTGGTTGCGTACATGATCATCATAACACTTGCCTGCTTTGTTGGCGGATTTTTTTTCGGCGCCCGGTACATGAAAGCAGCGATTGAGGAACAGCAGGCCGCGGCTGCGGAGGCGCAGAAACAGGCGCAGGAGCAGGAGAAGATGCTGCGGGAACAAAAGCTGTACAGCGAGCAGGACTTTATCCGTTTTCATTACGCCGTATACGCACCGCTGCTGGAGCTGAAGCAGGCCCACTTTGACAAGATGGCGGACTGGAGCCGCATGGACAAACAGCAGCGGACCGATTCGCTGAACCAGTTGGCGGAGACGGCCAAAGAGACGATCAAGCAGTTGGAGAAACCGGTGCCGCTCGCTACCGCCCCCCTGTTGATCCAGTCCCAGAGCATCTTCCGGGACGGCGTCCGGGCTTATTTGGATAGTATGGAGCAGTTGCTTTCCGATCAGAATAGTAATGCCCTCGGGCCCGACGAGATCGCTTCCCGCCTCACCTTGTCCCAAAACAGTTGGCTGAAGGGACAGGAGCTGGTCTACCAGGCGCTGGCCGCGTGGGAGTCGTCGTATGTCACCAAACAGCCGATGCCGAAAGCGCCGCCGATGACGGTCAGCATCGCCCAGTGGAAGCAGTACCCGTTCCACTACCGCACGTACCTGGCCGCAGCCGCGCTGACCCATCATCAAAAATGGACGGCGTACAATCCGGAAGATCTGACGGCCCGGCTGGACATGCTGGTGTCGTCGAATGAGTGGCAGAGCCTCGGAATTCGTGACGTGGATGCGGCCATCCGGCTGTTGACCGCCACCGGCGCGGTGCACGGCGGCGATTTCAAGCAGCTTCAGATCAAACTGTACCCGGCTGTGAAGACGCCGGAACTTCCCATATTTCGATAGGCGTCTATTTTTAGATGCGATTCATTCTTGAAATCTTTTCATACAACGAATAAAATGAGTTATGACAGTGGACGTACCATCTGGTATGGGAGGTGAAACCACGATGACCACATGGGTAGACAAAGAAACCTGTATTGCTTGCGGTGCTTGTGGCGCAACTGCTCCGGACGTCTTCGATTACGACGACGAGGGCCTGGCTTTCAACAAGCTGGATGACAACACAAACACCGCCGAAATCCCGGACATCCTGCAGGACGACGTACGCGACGCCGCAGAAGGATGCCCGACCGATTCCATTAAAGTGGAAGAGTAATTTCCCACAAACAAAAAAACCGCTCATGCCTCTCGAGACATGGGGGGTTTTTTCATTTCTTTCTTTTGCTGCCGGTTCCTGCTATAATGTGGGCAGTCCGTACATATTTATCTTTTTATGAGGAGGAGCATTGATGTCTTTCGAAAACAAAGTCGTTGACGCGTTTATCGAAATTCCCGCGGGCAGCCAAAACAAATACGAGTATGACAAGGAAGCCGGCGTCTTCCGCCTGGACCGCGTCCTCTACTCTCCGATGCACTATCCGACCGAATACGGGTACCTGGACAAAACGCTGGCGCTGGACGGCGATCCGCTGGATATCCTCGTGCTCACCACGTTCCCGACCTTCCCGGGTTGCGTGATCAAGTCCCGCGTGATCGGCGTGCTGATCATGTCCGACGACAAGGGGCAGGACGAAAAACTGCTGGCCGTTCCGGTGGACGATCCGCGCTTCGACCACGTGAAATCCCTGGACGACGTGCCGCCCCATGTGCTGAAGGAAATCTCCCATTTCTTCGAGCGCTACAAAGACCTGGAGAACAAAACCACCAAGATCGAGGGCTGGGAAGGTCCCGAAAAGGCGGCAGCCCTGATCGACGAGTGCCTGGCCCGCTACGCCGCCAACAACTGATCGCGTTGGGCCGATCCACGTTGAGCCCTGTGTCTCTTGCGGAGACGCAGGGCTTTTGCTTACGTTCGGTTCCACCAGGAACATGCGGAAAAATCCGAACGATCCAGCTCCCAAATTCCCATTTTTTATGAAACCAATATAAGAACGTTCGGTTTTTACTCTCGAAATAAGCTTTCCCCCAGTGAAAACGCTATTATTTCACGAACGATAAATTCGTTTTTACCAGTAATGTTCCTTTTTTGTGTTCTTTGTACTTGACGGCCGCATGCCCTCGTGATATTGTAAATAACAAATCTGAAACTGCTTGAATACTTCAACAACGATGACGAAGAGATGCCTGGCACGGGAAACCCTCAGAGAGCCGATGGTCGCTGCGAATCGGTGGTTCCCTCCAAGGATGAGCACTTCCGAGTTGTTGCGCTGAACCGATGTCCCGGGCATCCAGTAGGCGCGAACGGTTGATCCGTTATCTCTCAGGTCCCGTACCTGGCAAGGTTCTTCTTTGCGAAAAGAAGAACGAATGAGGGTGGCACCGCGAAGCAAGCCTCTCGTCCCTCACTGTTCCGCGAACAGGAGCAGTGTGGGAACGGGAGGTTTTTTGCATATGTACTTGTCAAGGAGGAGAGAAACACATGTTTGCCGACAAAATGATCCTGCGCATACCCGGCCCTACCCCCATCCCCCCTCGCGTCCAGCAGGCGATGAACCAGCCGATGATCGGCCATCGCAGCGGACAGTTTTCCGCGCTGTTCGCCCGCACCGCCGAGCGGCTGAAGCCGTACTTCGGCACGAGCCAGGACGTGTTCATCCTGGCCGGCAGCGGTACCAGCGCATTGGAGATGAGCGTGGTCAACACGCTGCAGCCGGGCGAAGAAGCGGCGATTCTGGTGAGCGGCGCGTTTGGCGAACGGTTCGCCAAAATCTGCGAGCGGTTCGGCGTGGTTGCCCACCGCCTGGAAGTTCCCTGGGGGAAGGCGGTCACTCCGGATCTGCTGCAGGCGTTTCTGGCTGACAAGCCGCATGTAAAAGCCGTCTTCGCCACCTACTGCGAAACGTCCACCGGCGTACTCAACCCGATCCGCGAACTGGCACAGGTGGTGCGCCAGCATTCGGACGCGCTGTTCATCGTGGATGCGGTAAGCTGCCTGGGCGCGGTCGCCTGCGAAATGGACGCCTGGGGCGTGGACATCGTCGTGACCGGTTCGCAAAAGGCGTTCATGCTGCCGACCGGATTGGCGTTCCTGGCCGCGAGCGAGCGTGCCTGGCAGGTGATTGACCAGAAAAAGCCGCTGGCCTTTTACCTCGACTTGAAGGCCTACCGCAAAAGCCTGGCCGAGAACACGACGCCGTACACGCCGGCCGTCTCGCTGGTGTTCGGCCTGGACGAAGTCTGCTCCATGCTGGAAGAAGAGGGACTGCCCGCCATCATCAAGCGGCATGAAGTGATGCGCGACATGACCCGCGCCGCGATGCGGGCGCTGAACGTGCCGCTGATGGCCGAGGACGCGTACGCTTCTCCGACCGTCACCTCGTGCGATCCCCAAGGGGCGTTCGACGCGGAGGAACTGAGGAAAGTGCTCCGCACCCGCCACAACATCGTGATCGCCGGCGGCCAGCAGCACCTCAAGGGCAAGATTTTCCGCATCGGCCACATGGGCTACTGCGAACCGCTCGACGTGCTGCAGGTGATCGCCGCCATTGAACTGTCGCTTCGTCAAATTGGTGCTCCCGTGGAACTGGGGGCAGGTGTCAAAGCTGCACAGGAGGTGCTTCTTGCTCATGTATAAAATCCTGATTACCGACCCGCTGAGCGAACACGGCATACAACAACTGCTCGACGCCCCCGACGTGGAAGTGGTGCGGCAACCCAACCTCTCTCCCACTGATCTGCTATCCGTGATCGGGGACTACGACGCCCTGCTCGTCCGCAGCCAGACGCAGGTGACCGCCGAGGTGCTGGCCGCCGGCAAGAAACTGAAAGTGGTGGGACGCGCCGGCGTGGGCGTAGACAACATCGACATCAACGCCGCCACCGAAGCCGGGGTGGTCGTCATCAACGCTCCCGACGGCAACACGGTCTCCACGGCGGAGCACTCCTTCGCCATGCTGATGGCCGTCGCCCGAAACATCCCGCAGGCGCACAAAAAACTGACGGAGGGAACCTGGGACCGAAAAAGCTTTCAGGGCGTTGAGCTGAACAACAAGGTGCTGGGCATCATCGGCCTGGGCCGGATCGGAACGGAGGTGGCCAAGCGGGCCAAGGCGTTCGGCATGACCGTGCTGGCCTACGACCCGTTCCTGACGGAAGAACGCGCGCAAAAACTGGGCGTCACCCACGCCACCGTGGACGACATCTGCCGGCAGGCCGATTTCATCACCGTCCACACCCCGCTGACGAAGGAAACGCGCCATATCATCAGCTCCCGCGAGTTTGCCAAAATGAAGGACGGCGTTCGCATCATCAACTGTGCCCGCGGCGGCATTATTGACGAAAAGGCTTTGTACGAAGCCATCCTGACCGGCAAGGTGGCGGGAGCGGCCCTGGACGTGTTTGAAGTGGAACCGCCGGTGGACAACCCGCTGATCGGCCTGCCGCAGGTCGTCGTCACTCCCCACCTGGGCGCCTCCACCGTGGAAGCGCAGGAGAACGTGGCGGTCGACGTGTCGGGCGAAATTCTCAAGGTGCTGCGCGGCGAGCCGTTCAAAAACGCGGTCAACCTCCCGTCCATACCGGCCCACGTCATGGAACGCCTGCAGCCGTACTTTACGCTCGGCGAAAAACTGGGGCACTTCCTGGCACAGGTGACGGTCGGCTCGATTCAGGAAATCGCCATCGCCTACAGCGGCGAACTGACCGATGTGGACACGGCACCGCTGACCCGGACCGTGCTGAAAGGCGTGCTCTCCTTCCGCCTGGGCGAAGAGGTGAACTACGTCAACGCTCCGCTCCTGGCCAAAGTGCGCGACATTACCGTCACGGAGAAAAAATCGGCGCACAATCGCGGATTTACCAACCTGCTGACGGTCACGCTGAAGACCACGCAGCAGACGCGTACGGTCGCCGGTACCCGCCTCAACGGCTACGGGGCGCGGATTGTCAAGATCGACGACTTTGCCATCGACGTGGCACCGGAAGGGTACCTACTGTACATCCACCACAACGACCGTCCCGGCGTCATCGGCCGCGTCGGATCGATTCTCGGCAGCAACGACGTCAACATCGCCACCATGCAGGTGGGGCGGCGCGACATGGGCGGCGACGCGATCATGATGCTCTCCGTCGACAAGCCGGTCTCCGCCGAACTGCTGGACACCATGGGCGAACTGCCGGAAGTGAAAAGCGTGACGCAGATCGAACTGTAGGCGCGACCGCTCGCCGCAGGATCTCCTTTGCACGGCCTGGTCTCATGCACCAGGCCGTTTCTTTACCTGACCAAACGGGTACAGGTATAATAGTACAAGACCAGCCAATTCATGAGAGGAGATCGTTATGGCAAACCAGGCACTGCTCGCCATCGGCATTTTTTTGGTTACATACGCATTCATCATCAGTGAAAAGCTTCACCGCACCATCGTCGCCATGGCCGGCGGAATCCTCATGGTCCTGTTTGGCATTGTCAACCAGGAGCAGGCGATCGAGCACATCGACTTCAACACGCTCGGCCTCCTGATCGGGATGATGATTCTCGTCGCCGTCACGGCGAAGACGGGCGTCTTCAAGTACATGGCCATCCGCGCCGCCAAGGCGGCCAAGGGCAATCCCGTGCGCATTCTCGTCTACCTGAGCGCCATCACGGCCGTGACCTCCGCATTCCTGGACAACGTCACCACCGTGCTGCTGATCGTGCCGGTGACCTTCAGCATCGCCCGGCAGCTCCAGGTGAACCCGATGCCCTATTTGATCAGCGAGATTATCTCGTCCAACGCGGGCGGCACGGCCACGCTGATCGGGGATCCACCCAACATCATGATTGGAAGCGCTGTCCCGGAACTGGACTTCATGGCCTTCCTGGTCAACCTGGCGCCCATTGTCGCGATCATCATGGTCGCCACGATCGGCTGTTTTGTGCTGCTGTACCGCAAGCAGCTCGTCGCGTCGCCGGAACTGCAGGCCCAGATCATGAACCTGAACGAACGCGACGAAATCACCGATGTCACGCTGCTGAAAAAGTCACTGGCCGTGCTGGCGCTGACGATTATCGGCTTCATGCTGCACAGCGTGCTTCATCTGGAAACGGCAACGATCGCCCTGAGCGGGGCGTTCCTGCTGCTTCTGCTCACCGGTGAGCACTACCTGGAAGACGCGATCAGCCAGGTGGAGTGGACCACCATCTTTTTCTTTGTCGGCCTGTTCGTCCTCGTCTCCGGTCTGGTTCACACCGGCGTGATCGCCAAACTGGCGGAGGAGGCCATACACCTGACCGGCGGCAATGCGCTGCACACCTCCCTGCTGATTCTCTGGCTGAGCGCGATTGCGTCCGCGTTTGTAGACAACATTCCGTTCGTCGCCACGATGATCCCGATGATCAAGGAAATGGGCGCACTGGGCATCACCAATCTGGAACCGCTGTGGTGGAGCCTGGCGCTGGGTGCATGCCTGGGCGGCAACGGCACGCTGATTGGCGCCAGCGCAAACGTGATCGTCGCCGGACTGGCCGAGAAGGAAGGGCATCACATCAGCTTCCTGGGATTTCTGAAAGTGGCGTTTCCGCTGATGATCATGTCCATCATCCTGTCGCATGTGTACGTCTATCTGCGGTATTTTGTCTTGTAGGAAAAAGGCTGCATGGGCAGGAAACAAAAACGGCTCCCGCGGGAGCCGTTTTTGTTTTGGAGAGATCAGGCTTCGCCTGTCCCCCTGCCGGGGCGGCGAAGCCTTGTGGTTCGCTATTCGATGATGGAGAGAATCTCGCGCACGTCGTTGAGAATGTAATCGGCCCGTTCTTCTTCAAACTTGCGGCGGGCCTCCTGTCCTGACAAGCCGGTCAGTGTAGCCGCAAAGCGACAGCCGATGGCGCGGGCGGCCAGCAGATCCGCCAGCGAATCGCCGACGATCAGCACCTCGTCGCCGTTGGCAATCGGCAGCGGTTGGCCAAGAACCTCGCGATTGGGCGTGGACAGCCCCAGCAGCCCTTTCAGGTAGGAAAACGGATGCGGCTTGGACAGCGGCGCGCTGGCCGGGAACTCCTCTTCCGCTTCCAACACGTGGCTGGCGGTCACCACTCGTTCCGGATCAAACCATTCCAGTACCTGCAGTTCGCTGAGCGGGACATGCGTCTCGATCGTGGGACGTCCCGTGCCGATGCCGAGCGTATACCCCTTCTCCTTCAACGTGCGAAACAGGCTGCGCAGTTCTTCCGGGCTGACGATCGGGATTTCGTCGGTCAAAAACCCCTTTTTCCCCGGCTGGTGCGTTTCGCGACCGATGGACGCGGCCACTCGTTCATCACCCAGGTACCATTCCTGGAACGTCTCCTGGCACAGGCGCCACAAGTCGCTGTTGCGCGAGAAGGCGTTGGTCACGACGCCGCAGCGCTCAAACGCAATCTGGTTCAGATAGAGCAGCATTTCCGCCTTCTGCGCGGAGCCTCGGGCAAAATCCTTGGTAAACTTGGCGTATTCAACGGTAAAGTCAGGGACGTACGCCTTGGCCCACTCCGACAGTCGGGCGAGCTGGGCGCGGTTCAACTGGCCGGCCAGCAAATCGGTGGCCTGCTGCCCCAGTGCCGGTTTCAGGGCTTCGCACAGCCGGATCACCTGGTAGGCGAAGGTCAGGTACACCATATCCCAGTTGGAATTGATGCCGCGCGACTTGATGAAGGTGAGCACGTCGTCGTCGGCAAAGACGAGCCGGCGGACGCGCCGGATCTCCGCTTCTTCCGGACAGGGCGTAAACGTGTCCCCCGCCAGGCCGAGATAGCGCGGGCTGTGCAGCATTTCCCAGACAGTCAGGGCGGAAGCGTCAAAATAGCGCTCTTCACTCAGCATGACGCCGTCGACGTCAAACAGTATCGTCTTGATCATTTCTCTCCACTCCTATTTGTGCTTGGTTTTGTCAGGCAAGGCGATGGTAAAGGTCGTGCCTTCCCCCAGTTTGCTCTGCACGCTGATCGTTCCGCCGTGGGCTTCCACCAGGTTTTTGGCGATGGCCAATCCCAGTCCGGTGCCGCCCGCTTTGCCCCGCGTCCGCGCCTTGTCCGCCTTGTAAAAGCGCTCAAACACAAACGGCAGGTCTTCCTGCGGAATGCCGCTGCCCGTGTCGCTCACCTCCAGCAGGAGCGTCTTGTCTCCCCGGGCGCGAAGGGTCACCGTCCCCTTGTTGGGGGTGTGGCGCAGCGCGTTGTCGATCAGGTTGGTCAGCACCTGCTCCATCCGGTCGGGATCGACGAGCGCTGTCGTCTGCTCCGTGTCGATTTCGAGCAGCAGATGAATCTCGCGTTCCCTCGCCAGGTTGGTAAATTTCCGTTGAATACGCTCCAGGTAGGGGCGAAGCTCGATTCGCTCCAGACTCAATTCGACATGGCCGGCTTCCATCCGGGCCAGGCTCAGGAGTTCGTTGACCAGCTTGGTCATGCGGACCGACTCGTCGTAAATGATCCGGGCCAATTCCTTGTGCTCCTCCGGGGAGGCGGCGATATCGTCCACGATCGCTTCGCTGTACCCCTGCAGCATGGACAGCGGCGTGCGCAGTTCGTGCGACACGTTGGCGACAAAGTCGTTGCGCATCTTGTCCAGCTTTCGCTCCCGGGTCATGTCGCGCAGCACGGCCACGGCCCCGCGAATCTGCTCCCGGTCGTTCAGCGGTACCATCACCAGCGACCAGATTCGGCCCTGGACGGGCAGATCCTCCGTCACCTCCTGGCCGGTCTGCACCACCTGCTGATAGAAGGCAAACAGCGGAACCGGTTCATCCGGGTGCTCGTACTTCCAGTCGCGCAGAAAGTGTTCGGCCGGCGGGTTGGCGACGGCGATTTTCCCCTGCTCGTCGATCATCACCACGCCGTCCACCATGCTGCGCAGGACGCTGGCCAACTGCTCCTTTTCCTTGGAAAGGGCGTCCACCAGTTGGTTCAACCGGCTGGCCATGGTGTTGAACGAAGCGGCCAGTTCGCCGATCTCGTCCGTCGTCCGGATCGGGATCTCGGCGTGAAAATCCCCTTCCGCGATCCGATGCGCTGTCTCTTTCATCTGGCGCAGCGGAAAAGTGATGCGCGACGACAGGAAAAAGGCGAAGACCGTCGTCAAGATGAAACCGATGACGCCGACGACGAAAATCAGCTTGCGCACTTCCCGCACCGTATCGTCGAAATCTTCAATCGCCTGGTACATGACGATCGAGCCCCGCATGCCTGGAGATAGCTCGATCGGAACGGCCACGGCCAAAATCTGCATCCGCGCGTTCCGGTCGTTGGGATTGTCGGTGAAGAGGATGCGTCCCGGCGCGGGGTGTTTGCCGGCCAGGGCCTCGGCCAGCTTCAGCTCCGGAGCCGCGAGAAGCTGCTCCACCGGGACCATCGGCTCCCCTCTGCCTTCACTTTTGCCCACGAGCTTGCCCGTTTGATCGACCATCACCAGGCCGGTGCGGTGAATGACGCCGAAGCTGGAGGCGATGTCGAGCGCCGCCCGCTTGTCCGGGTAGGCGGCCAGGCTCTCGGACAGACCTTCCGCCAATTCCTGCAGGTTTTTCGTCTGCCGGTGAAAGTAAAAGGAGTCAAACGACTGGACCAGCATCAGACTGAACAGCGTCAGCACCAGGGCAAACAGCGCGATGATGGTCATCCACAGCTTGCCGACAACGCTTTTGAAAATGACGTCCACGTTACTTCGGCACCTCAAGTTTGTAGCCTACGCCCCAGACCGTGGCGATCATCTGCGCCGCGGCCGGCGAGACGCGGTTCAATTTTTCCCGAAGCCGCTTGATGTGCGTGTCCACGGTGCGCAGATCGCCGAAAAACTCGTAATGCCATACGTCTTTCAGGAGCTCCTCGCGGGTGAAGACCTTGTCCGGCGACAGCGCCAGGTAATGCAGCAGCTCGTATTCTTTGGGCGTCAGGCTCACTTCCTGCCCGCTGGCGATCACCTTGTGGGCGTCATGGTCAATCGTCAGATCGGGGAAAACGAGGACCGAATGGCTGTTGAACGTATCCGTCTTCAGGTACGCGGTAGCCGAAGAACGGCGCAGGATGGCCTTGACGCGGTAGACGACCTCACGCGGGCTGAAAGGCTTGACGACGTAATCGTCCACGCCGGCCTCGAAGCCGTGAACGCGGTTGGTCTCTTCCCCTTTGGCTGTCAGCATGACGATCGGCGTCGCTTTGTGCTCGCGGATTTTTTGGCACACCTCGATGCCGTCCATGCCGGGCAGCATCAAGTCGAGCAAAATGATGTCGTAGTCGGTCGCCAGCGCCATCTCCAACGCCTGTTCCCCGTTGTCCGCTTCGTCAATGACAAAAGCTTCTCGTTCCAGGTACATTTTCAACAGACGGCGAATGCGTTCCTCGTCATCCACCACTAGAATGCGTGCCGCTTTTTCCATACCATACACCTCTTGGGTCCATGTTATCAATCGAATGTGAATCAGATAGTCCAAAAAGCTGGCGGACAGACCAGCTTTTTACGACGTATGCCTGCGCTACACCCCTGCGTAGGAATGCAGACCGGCGATCACCAGGTTGACCACCACCAGCGTGATCAGGATGATGACGAACCCGATGACGGACATCCAGGCCGATTTGGCGCCGATCCAGCCGCGCGACAGGCGCAGGTGGAGGTACGCGCTGTAAAACAGCCAGACGATCAGCGCCCACACCTCTTTGGGGTCCCAGCCCCAGAAGCGGCCCCATGCCTCTTCTGCCCAGATCATGGCGAAAATCAGCGCTCCCAGCGTAAACACGGGATAGCCGATGCTGATCGCGCGATAGCTGATTTCGTCCAGCAGTTCCGGATCGATGCCGTTCAGCGAAGGCTGCATGACCGCCCCCAGCCGTTTGCGGAAAACCAGCCGCAGGATACCGTACAGGACCAGACCGGAGATGACGGACCAGAGCATCGTATTCAGCTTCCGGGCCGCATCTTTGCCTTCCATCCAGGCGGGCGCCTCGAACAGCGGCGTCATCGGTCCCGCTTTGACAACCGTGGAGCCGTTCGGCGCGACGATGGCCGGCAGGGTGTACTCTACCTTCATTTTCTCCATCTGACCCTGATTGTTCTCCTGCTCCTGGTTCAGTTCAAAGACGGTCTTGTGATCCAGGCGGGCAAATGTGGAGTCCATGCCGATGAAGCCGACCAGCATCAGCACCACGGCCAGGACAAATTCCAGCCAGCGGGTGCTCTTCGTCGCCCTGTCCTGCGGAACGGTCCGCACCAGGTACATCAGCCCGGCGGCAAAGCCGACCGCCAAAATGCCCTCGCCCAGCGCTGCCGTGGTCACGTGAATGTGCAGCCAGTAGCTCTGCAGCGCCGGGATCAGCGGCGTCACCTCTTTGGGAAAGACGTACGAGTACGCCAGCATGATGACCCCCAGCGGCAGCACGAACATGCCGATTACGGTCAGCTTGTAGATGCGGTAGATGATCAGGTAGGCCAGGATAATACAGTAGTCCAGAAACGCGATAAATTCGAACATGTTGCTGGTCGGGCTGTGGCCGCCGGCAATCCATCGCGTCACCACGTAGCCGGTTTGGGCGAGAAAGCCGATCACCGCCAGCCAGTAGGCGGTCCGGCCATACTTCAGTTCGTGCTGTTTCGGATCGCGTCCCGCCCAGTTCTTCCCCGTCATCGCGACGACGAACACAATCGACGAGAGCACGTACAGCACAAAGGCGATATCCAGTAGCCAATCACTCAGTTGGATGAGCTGCACGTCCAGTTACCCTCCTTGGAGCCGCTTACGCTTTCGATCTGTCTTCCAGCGCGATCGGCAGCTCCGTCTGTTCAATCAAAGTTTGCATCTCCCGGCGCAGTCCGTACCAGTTTTTGTTGGTGTGGCCAGCCAGGAGCAGCCGTCCCTCATGAAACTGCACCCATATCCGGCGGTGCTGCCAGAAGAAGCCCATCACCACGCCGATCATGAAGATGATCGCGCCGAAGTAGATCACGGGAACGGCCTTGTCGATGCGCACCATCAGTCCCGAGATGTCGATCAGGTCGGGCATCTTGATCTCCAGCGTGTAACGGGAGTCGGCTTTCTGCGTGATGATCGTGCCGCGCAGGTACACCATCTTCTCCCGCACGTTGTCTTTTTCCGAGATCACTTCCAGCGCGAACATCGGATTATTCGGCAGGTTGGTCTTCGTCGCCGGTTTGTTGTCCGGCCCCATGATAAAGTCGGGGAAGTACTCCAGTACGCGAACCTTGATCCCGTCGCCCACCTGCAGTTCCGGATTGGGCTCGTAGAGATCCAGCTTGATCGGCCCGACCGGTTTGCCGCCGGCCTGCCTGTCGATCAGGACAAAATTGAGGGCGCCCAACTGCATCTCCTGCACGCCCGACTGGACCAAAGACAGGTCTTCATAGATCATGGGATGGTTCACCACGATCGGTCCCCGCTTCACCTCGATCAGCTCCGGCTTGGCACCGGGCAGATCGGCGTTTTTGTTCAGGTAGAGAATCGCGTCCGTCTGGAACTTTTTCGGAATCGCGCCCCCGTTCAGATCGAGCTTTTGCGGCATCTCTTCTTCCGACCAGTACTCGGTATGGTACGCCACGTTTTTTACGTAATACGGGGTATCCGGCACCGCCACCGTCTGCCCCTCGCGCACCCAGACGAACTGGTCCAGGTAAAAGCCGGGGATATTCCGCATCAGGACGCCAATCAGGAAAATAATCAGTCCAATGTGGTTGATGTAGGGCCCCCAACGGCTGAAGCGCCCTTTTTCCGCCATCAGCGCGTCGCCGTCGCGGAAGATGCGGTAGCCTTTTTTCCGCAGGGCTTCGGCGGCCTTGTCGGCGACCGCACCCGGCTGCGTCTCGGCGGAAAGCTCCGCTTCGCCGTACAGCTTTTGCCCTTTCAGGAACGAGACATGCTGGTTGACGCGCGGTTTGTTCAGCGCCTTGTAGAGCGGGATCACCCTGTCCAGACTGCAGATGACCAGGGACGTGCCCAAGGCGACCAGCAGCGTGACAAACCACCACGACGAGTACATGTTGTGGAATCCCAACGCGTAGTAGATCTGCCCCAGCGTTCCGTAGGTCTCGCTGTAGAACCGGGCGACGTCCGCCTCCGTCGGCACCGGCACGGGGATGTACTGCTGCTGCGGAAAGATGGTACCGATGGCGGAGGCGATCAAGATAACGATGATGATGCCAATGGCGACCTTGACGGATGAGAAGGTGTTCCACACCCGGTCAATCAAGGTATTGGTATAGGTCTGGGATCGGCGGGCCATCCCTTCGTAACGCATGTCGGGAAAGGCGGCCTGTCCGACCTGTGCAGCCTCTCCGGTCTGTGCGGTCAGCTCCTGCTCCAGCGGCCTGCCGCACGATTCACAGAGCAGCGTGCCGACCGGATTGGCATGTCCGCATTCACATTTTCGCTGATCCATGTTGCTCCTCTCTTACGGCAAGATTTTGGCCACTTTTTGGGCGATCATGTCCTCGTTCAACTGCCCGACGAAAATTTCCTTCACTTCTCCGTCCGGATCGATGAAAAACGTCGTCGGAATCGGTCCGATGCGATACAGCTTGGTGATTTGCGACTCGCGGTCCAGCAGGATCGGGAAGGTCACGCCAAACTGCTTCACAAACGGTTCCACGGTGATCGGCGATTCCCCGATGTTCACGCCCACAACCACCAGTCCCTTGTCTTTGTACGCTTCGTACTGCTTCTGCAGGGCGGGCATTTCCTGTTTACAGGGGCCGCACCACGTCCCCCAGAAGTTGAGCACGACGCCTTTTCCCCTCAAATCGGACAGGGTGATGGACGCGCCGTTTAGCTGTTCCAGGCTGAAATTGGGGGCGTCCCTGCCCACTTTCACGGCGTTGGGGTCCTTCACAAAGCTGGAATAGACGGCGAAGACCAGCGCCACCAGCAAAACGCCCAAAACAGCCACTCTGATGTATGTGCGATTGCTCTTGTCCATGAATGTCCAAACTCCCATCTGTGCCTGTTGCCGGCCTGTTTGCTTCCTTATTTTATTATAGCGTTCCTTGATTTTCCGCCAGCGCACAAGATATGAACAGATTTTGAACGTCTCGCGCCGGATCAGCGGCGGTGCGGCGGGATTTTGCGGTCCCGGGTCAGGCCCCGTTTCAACCGCTCCACTTCCGCCGTCGTCAGCGGCCGGTACTGTCCCGGCTCCAGTCCTTCCAGCGTGAGGAAGCCCAGCTTGACGCGCTCCAGGGTCAGCACCGGATGGCCGATCGCTTCGCACATTCGGCGGACCTGGCGATTGCGCCCTTCGTGAATGGTCAGCTCCAGCAGCGCCCGATCCCCGGCGGCCGACGTCTTCAGCAGTCTTGCCCGCGCGGGAGCCGTCATGCCGTCCTCCAGCTTGATTCCGCGCGCCAGCCTGTCCACTTTTTCCGGGCTGGGCACTCCTCTCACCCAGGCGCGGTACACCTTGTCGATCTCGTACGAGGGGTGTGCCAGCATGTTGGCCAGTTCCCCGTCGTTTGTCATCAGCAGCAGGCCCGACGTGTCGTAGTCCAGCCGTCCCACCGGATAGACCCGTTCCTTTACCCCTTTCAACAGATCGGTGACGACGCGCCGGCCCTGCGGATCGGAGACGCTGGTGATGACGCCGGTCGGCTTGTACAGCAGCAGGTAGACGTGCTGTTCCAGGCGAACCGGTCGGCCGTCCACGGCGATCCGGTCCGTGCCGGGATCGACCCGCGTTCCCAGTTCCCGCACCACTTTGCCGTTCACCTGCACCCGGCCCTGCACGATCAATTCTTCGCAGTGGCGGCGAGAGGCGACGCCGGCGTGTGCCAACACTTTTTGCAACCGTTCCATGGATGGTTCACCTCTACAACATCATACCCATTCTTACCAGTGTGGACAAGAAAAACGAAAAAACTTCCCTCGACCGGGAAGTTTTCCAGCCAGCCCATCACGGCTCAGCCAAAGACGTACGTAACGATCAGCAGCGAAAAGATTACGCCCGCCAGATCCGACCACAGCCCGACCCGCAGGGCGTACGCGGAATGGCGGATGCCTACCGCGCCGAAGTAGACGGTCAGCACGTACAGCGTCGTATCCGTGCTTCCCTGCATGGTGGCGGCCAGCCTGCCGATAAACGAATCGGGGCCGTACTGGGCGATGAGGTCGGTGGCCACCGCCAGCGACCCCGTGCCGGTGAGCGGGCGAAGCAGCGCGAGCGGGACGATCTCCTCCGGCACGTGCAGCACCGCGAGCAGCGGTTTCAGGACGGAGAGCAGCAGTTCCAGCGCTCCCGATTCACGGAACATCGTGACGGCCACCATCATCGCGATCAGATGGGGAAGGATGCGGATGGACGTGGTCAGCCCGCCTCTGGCTCCGTCGACAAACGTCTCGTACACGGGAATCCGCCTGTGCCAGCCGTACAGCAGCACGAACGCGATCGTGACCGGAATGGCCCACAGCGAGATCAGGGAAACCCATTGGTACATACCGGCTTCCCTCCTTTATTTCAGCCTGCGGGTGTGACGGTATCGGTACCAGCGATCCAGCAGCAGGGCGACAGCCGTGGCGCCGAACGACGCCAGCAGCGTCGTGCCCACGATTTCGACCGGATGGGCCGAACCGTACTGCATGCGAATCGCGATCATGGTCGTGGGAATCAGGGTAATGCTGGCCGTGTTGATCGCCAACAGCGTGCACATGGCCGGCGTGGCGTGCTGCTTGTCGGGATTCAGTTTTTGCAGTTCCTCCATCGCCTTCAGTCCCATCGGCGTGGCCGCGTTGCCCAGCCCGAGCAGATTGGCGCTCATGTTGGACAAAATGTAGGCCATGGCCGGATGTCCGTTCGGCACGTCGGGAAACAGCCGGTTGATGAGCGGCGCCAACAGCCGGGCGAGCACGTCCAGAAGCCCCGCTTTCTCGGCAATGCGCATCAAGCCCATCCAGAACGCCAGCACGCTTACCAGCCCGAACGCGACGGTCACCCCCGTTTTGGCTCCTTCAAACGCCGCCTGATTGACCGCATCCAGCCGTCCGTTGACGGCGGCCACCACGATGCTGATGACGATCAGGGCGAGCCAGATGACGTTAAGCACTCCACATCCCTCCCGCCATGATCTCCCAGACATGGTCCCAGAACGACCGCGTCCGCCCGGGCGTCGAGGCCGGCGACGAATCCTGTACGGTGAGCGGCACCCGGCCGATCAACCGGTCACCGAGATACACCTGCAAAAACCCGACGTGACTGCCGACCATCCGCTTCGTCACGGACGGCTGAACCAGCTCCACCTGCGTGCGGAGCTGTTCGGCCTCGCCGTTTTGCAGCGGATAGGCGAACTCGTTGATCGTCACCAGGCGGAGGGACGGTTCGTCTGCCGCAAACCCCGCCTGGACCGTTTGCCCCTTGGTAACAACCCTGCTCACGGCAAAGTGCTCAAACCCCCAGTCCAACAGCTTCATCGAGTCGTTCCAGTCATCCGGCGCATTGAGCGTGATCGCCGCCAACTGCCGACCGTCCCGCGTCGCGGAGGAAGCCAGACAGCGTTTGGCCAGCTTGGTGTAGCCGGTCTTCACTCCGTCCGCGCCGTTGTACAGATGAAGCAGCTTGTTTTTGTTCTGCAAACGCCGGTCCCATTTTTCCCCTTCCCACGAGATGCTCTTCACCTTGGTCGAGACGATCTGGCGAAAGACGGGATTGTGCAGCGCGTAGGCGGAGAGCTTGGCCATATCCTCGGCGGTGGAATAGTGCATGTTGCTGTCGTCGAGACCGTGCGGATTGGTGAAGTTGGTGTGGGTCATGCCGATCAGCGCCGCCTTTTCATTCATCAGGTAGACGAATCCGGGCACCGATCCGCCGACGTGATGCGCCACGGCCACGGCGGCGTCGTTGCCGGAGCGGAGCATCAGCCCGTACAGCAGTTCTTCGAGCGTCAGCTTTTCGCCCTGCTTGAGGTAGATCGAGGAGCCGTCCACCCCGACTGCCTCCTTTGGCACGGTCACGACGTCCTGAAGCCGGCCCGACTCGATCGCCACAATCGCCGTCATGGTTTTGGTCAGGCTGGCGATCCGCATTTTTTTCGATCCGTTTTTGGCGTACAGGATGCGCCCGCTGGCCACATCGATCAGGGCGGCCGCTTCCGCGGAGACGTCGGGGGGGCCGTCTGCGGCCTCCACCTGCTGCTGCATGAGGAGCATCTGCCAAAAAAGAAAAACGACGAGTACGCCGGACAGTTTTTTCCGCACTTTCATAACGTCCTCCCCAACGATTGTAGTACCGGCAGTTTGTACCAGTATATGGGGACGAGTCGTTTGATAGTACCGAAACTGTCCGCAGGCGACTAGTCGTTTGTCGTCTCTTCCGCTTTTCCAAACAGGGCGGACGCCTCCATCCGGGCTTCCTCGATGTTCAGGTTGACGGGCGGCTCGGGCAGATCGCTCAATTCCCGCAGCCCGAAATGTTCCAAAAACTCCTTGGTCGTGGCGTACAGGATCGGGCGCCCCACGCCTTCCGCCCGGCCCGCTTCGCGAATCAGCTGCTTGGAGAGCAGCGTGTTCAGCGCCTTTTCGCATTTGACGCCGCGAATCTCCTCGATTTCCGAGCGGGTGATGGGCTGCTTGTACGCGATGATCGCCAGCGTCTCCAACGCCGCCTGGGAAAGCGTGGACTGGCTGGGCGATGAAGCCAGCCGCTCAAAATAGGGCGCGTGCTCAGGCAGGGTGGTCAGTTGGTAGGCGCGGGCCACCTCCACGATCTGAATGCCGCGTCCCGCACGGCGAAAATCCGCTTTCATGTCCTCGATCAAATCGACGACCGTTTCTTCCGGCACTTCGATTATCTCGCTGATTTGCTTGGCGTCAATGCCCTCGTCGCCCGAGATGAACAGCAAGCCCTCGATGACGCCTTTCAGCTTGTCATAGTCCATCGGCTTGGGCTCCTTTCTCCGTATTCTCGCAGATCATGATGTCGTGAAACAGCTTGTGCTGCACGCAGGTGACGTGTTTGGCCTTCATCAGCTCCAGCAGGGCGAGAAACGTGGTGACGATCTCCGTGCGCGACGCCCCCGGCGAGAAAAGCTGGAAAAAGCGGATCATGCCGCCGCCCACCCGCAAAAGCTGCCGGATTTCCTTCATTCTGTCCTTGATGGAAATCTCGTCGCGCGACACCTTGGCGATCGGGTCCCTCTCCTTGACCCGCTTCACCAGCTTTTCCAGCGCGCTCAGCAGGTCGTACAGGGTGACGTCCTTGATCGTCTGCTCCTCTTCGCGGACGTAGGGGGACAAGTCTTCCGCCGGACGCGTGAACACCTGGTTGCGCCCCGTCTCCATCTCGCGGAGCTGATCGGCCAACAGCTTGTACCGTTTATACTCCAGCAGCCGCTGCACCAGTTCCTCGCGCGGGTCGGCCTCTTCCACGTCCATGTCCAAAAGCGGTTGAAACACGTGCTCTTCCTTTCGCGGCAGCAGCATCTTGCTTTTGATCGACAGCAGCGTGGCCGCCATCACGACGAACTCGCTGGCCACATCCAACTGAAGCTGCTGCATCGTGTCGATCGTCGCCAGATACTGCTCGGTAATCTCCGCGACCGGGATGTCGTAGATGTCCACCTCCGCCTTTTCGATCAGGTGCAGAAGCAGGTCGAGCGGGCCTTCAAAGGAATCTAGTTTGATGCTGTATGACACAAGTAACTCCCTCGTTTCCCACTGGCTAGAACAGCGATAAAATGGCGGTAGCCGCATCTACCACCCACGAGACGGTCATGCTCAGCGGCGCATTCAGAATCAGGCCCCGCAGAGCCGGCAGGAAGATCAGCAGCAGCAGGAGCCACGGTCCGTAAACCTCCAGCTTGTAAAAGAATCCGTCCCAGCGGCGCGGCGAAAGAAAACGGACGATTTTGGAGCCGTCCAGGGGATGGATGGGCAGCAGGTTGAACACAAACAGCGCGCAGTTGATGAGCACGCAGTTGAACAGCGTTTCATGAATGGCGACGGCAGCCATTTCGTGCATGCCCGCAAGCACGTTCGATTGCGCCACCCAGCCGTAGATCGTCATGAAGAAAACGGCCAGCACCAGGTTGATCAGCGGCCCGGCCGCCGACACGTAGACGATCCCCAGCCGTTTGTTGCCGCGGAACTGCAGCGGGTTGATCGGCACGGGCTTGGCCCAGCCAAACGGTCCGAACAAAATCAAAATCAGCCCGAACGGATCGATGTGGGGAATCGGATTGAGCGTCAGGCGCCCTTCCCGCTTGGCCGTGTCATCCCCCAGCTTCCAGGCCACGTAGGCGTGCGCCCACTCGTGCAGCGTAAAGGCGATGACGAACGCGATCAAGCGAAACGGCACCGTCTCCCACTCAAAGTGAAACAGATTAGGAAAGTCCATTCCGTTCTCCTCCGAAAAAGTCGCTATCTTCTAGCATACCAGCAGACTCGGAGGGTTACAACCCCGAGTGCGGAGGAGAACGGGTCGCTCAGACAAGCAGCGCGCGTTTGGAGCAGGTGACCGGGAGCGGGCTCATCCCTGTGTGTTTTCCACGTTGAGCGGGAGCACCCGCACTTCCAGCCGCTTGTTGTTCTTCCCTTTGCTTTTTACGTCCGTGATCTCCAGTCGGCCGATCTCCCCGGTTCGTTTGACATGGGTGCCGCCGCACGCCTGCTCGTCAACGGAATCGATCGACACCAGCCGCACTTCCCTGATCGAGGGAGGCAGCAGGCTGACCACCGTTTTGATGATCCCGGGGATGCGCTCCGCCTCTTCCCTGCCGATGGTCCGGTACGAGATGGGATGATCGGCGGCGATCACGCGGTTGGTTTCCGCGACGATCTCATCCAGTTCCGCCGGCGTCAAGTCATGAAGCTGGTTAAAATCGATGCGGGCCCGCTCCGGGTAAATCTGGTTGCCGGTGCAGAGGGCGCCGTACTTCTTGTATACGACCGCTGCCAACACGTGCAGCGACGTGTGGAGACGCATCATTCCATACCGGCGCTGCCAGTCGATTCTGGCCGTGACCGGACCGGCCGCCAGTCCTTCCGGTTCCTTGACGTAATGGACGATCCGGCCGCCCTCCCGCTTCACCTGGTAGACGTCAAACAGCCGTCCGTCCTGTTCAAGCGTCCCGGTGTCGCATTCCTGTCCGCCGCCCGTCGGATAAAACATCGTCTGATCGAGGATCACCTTTTCGCCGGAAATCTCCACGATGCGAGCCGCACATTCACAACGATAGCTGTCCTCCAGAAATAGTTCTGCTGTCACAAGACATCCCTCTGGATCCGTAGAAGTTAGTAAGCTAACTACGTTTGTGGAGCTGCAAAAAAACGGTTCATCATGCTGAACCGCTGCCCTGTCACGACCTGAGCCACTATCGGATGGCTGTGCCGCAAGTTGTCCGGTTTTTCCGCTCCCGATGCCGGTCGTTTGTTCACTACCTACGTTTTATCACAGGATCGGAAATGCTGTAAACCCAGAGAAACCCAGATGAACGAAGCGGCTCCTGCTCCCCCCTCTCCGTTCTCCTGGCGCATGGGGACACGTCTGCCCTTTTGGCATGACAAAATCCCCTCCGGCAGACTGTCTTCGCCCCTGTCCTCACCTGGGCGTTTTCCCGCAGTCCACCGCGAGGGGATTCGATTGCGCAACGGTTGTGTTCCCTTGCCGTTATTCGGCGAACACTTCCACTTTTTCCATTCTGTCGCCCTGCTTGATCGCATCCACGTGCTCCATGCCTTTCGTCACGCGGCCGAAAACGGTATGTACGCCGTCCAGGTGCGGGAAGGAGTCATAGCAGATGAAGAACTGGCTTCCGCCGGTATCCTTGCCCGCGTGCGCCATCGACAGGGAGCCGCGCAGATGCTTGTGCGGATTGCCTTCGGTCTCGCACTTGATGGTGTAGCCCGGTCCGCCTGTTCCCGTCCCGTACGGGCACCCGCCCTGCGCCACGAAGCCCGGGATGACGCGGTGGAACGTCAGGCCGTTGTAGAATCCCGAATTTGCCAATTTTTCAAAATTGGCCACCGTTCCCGGCGCTTCCTGATCGAACAGTTCCAGTTCGATCTGGTTGCCGTTTTCCATGGTGATCAGCGCTTTTTTCATTCCATTGCCTCCAGACGTGGGAAGAGTCATAACGCCCCCATTTTACCACGCTGCTCTGCCCGCGTCCAATCTCTTTCGCTGTCATTCGCTTCCGCGCACTCCCTGTCCTGGTCGGAGACAAAGACGGTTCCGGGCCGCTCCTTCGCCAGCCGTTTGACCCATGCCGCCTGCTGCGCGATTTCCTCCACGCTGCCAAACCTGCCGGGAAGCAGGCTGACGCCGGCCATCGACATCGACAGGATCGAGTCGTCGCTGACCCGCCGTTTCTCATAGATGTCGGCGAAGTACGACCCGAACTGCTCGATCAGAAACGCGACGATCGGTTCCGCACACTCCGGGGTGGTGATGACGATAAAGTCGTCGCCGCCAATGTGGCCGATAAAATCGTGATGAGTGCCAAAGCGCTTCACCCCTTCTTTCAAGAGCGCCGCCGTCCGGACGATGATCTGATCGCCCACTTCGAAGCCGTACCGGTCGTTGAACCACTTGAACCTGTCGAGATCGCAGTAGATGACCGTCTGCGCCTCGTTTCGCCTGAGCCGATGATCCAGCACCCGCTCGATCTGCAGGTTGCCGGGCAGGCCGGTCAGCGGGTTGGCCGATGTAGCCAATTCCAGCTTGATGGAGGCCAATTTGTCCAAGAGACTCTGGACCGTGATGATGCCGACGTATTCCTCCTC
Source organism: Brevibacillus thermoruber 423 (assembly GCF_000454065.1). Classification (GTDB taxonomy): domain Bacteria; phylum Bacillota; class Bacilli; order Brevibacillales; family Brevibacillaceae; genus Brevibacillus; species Brevibacillus thermoruber. The sequence continues at coordinate 354,588 of NZ_KE695651.1, read as the reverse complement.
CTCGCCGGTGATGATCACCACGTCGTAGAGGTGGTACGCGTCCCGGGCCATCGCCCGTTTGGCCACGTCGTCGATCTTGTCGTCCTTTTTGGCCGTGAGCGGATTGGTGTTCATGATGTGCGAAACGGGACGTTCGTAGTACAGCGGGATGCCGTACGGGCCGCCCAAGATCTTGTAGAGCTGAAAGCGCATCACCAGTCCGATCGGCTTGCCGTCTTCCAGGACGACCACGCTCTCGATCCGCTGGTTTTGTTCAAAGATGTGATGAACGCGCCGCACCTTGGCGTATTTGTCGACGCACACCGTCTTGCTCAAAATGTCGGTCATATCGGGCGTAACCCCCAGCGGGATTGGCTCCCTTGCCGTGCGCGTTTCCTGCGCCGTGCGGATCACGTTCATCGCCCGGCCGGAGACCTGCGCCATCCCCCTCGCCGGCCGGCCCAGATAGTAGCCCTGGCCGTAGGGGACACCCAGTTCCATCAGCGTTTCCAGCTCCCGTTCGGTCTCGATCCCTTCGGCGATGATCTTGCACTTGACCTTTTCGGCGAACTGGACGAATGTCTCCAGCAGCGCCTGCTTGATCGAATCCACATCAATGTTGCGAATGAGCGACATGTCCAGTTTGATGTAGTCGGGGTAAATCTCCGTGATGGACTCGAGGCTGGAATACCCGGCCCCCGCGTCATCGACGGCGACCAGATACCCTTTTTTCCGATATTCTTCGATGATCTTGCGGAACGCCGCGTAATTGGTAATCGCGTGCCGCTCCGTGATCTCCAGCACGATGTTGCGGGGATTCAGCCTGTACCGTTCCAACAATCCCAACACGTCCCCCCGCAGCAGATACGGATCGTCAATCGCGCGTGGATCGATATTGATGAACAACTTTTGGCTGGTTTTCAGATAGCGCAGTTGTTCCAACGCCCGTTTGCGGCAGATGTGTTCCAGCCGAAACACCATATCCGTCTCTTCCGCGTAGGAGAACAGCGCCGCCGGGGAGTAAAAGGGCGTGTTCTGCGGCCCCCTGGCCAACGCCTCCCACCCGAGCGGTTCAGCGTCGCGCAGCGAGACGATCGGCATGTAGTGCATGTCGATGTTTTCGTCCTGAAGCAGGCGGTGAAACTGCGTCACATGGGTGTACTTCTCCGAGGTGACGCCGTATTTGGCCATGTGCACAGCATGCTTGACCGAGGTGTACATCTCCTTGACCACGTCAACACCCGGGAAACGGGCATACCCGATGTGGACCCGCAGGTCTTCGCGATGGACAAAACGGACCTGGCGGTTTACCTGCATCTCCATCCGTTCCTGAAAGCTGATCGACATCAGCCGGCACTCTTCCTCTTGAAAACCGGAGGAAAATGAGACGTAGACGGCAAAGTCGTCCCCCCACAGCCTTTGGATCGCCAACACCTTTCCCTTGATCTCAAACACGTCTCGGCAGACCTCGGGCAGCGTCCGCTCAAAAATATGCAGGACCCGCTTGGCGGCCGTGTCCCCGTACCGGTTTTCAATCGCCGTCATTTTGACGATGTCTGCGTAAAACAAAACAACGGCGGCGCCTTTGCCCACCTCCTGTGCAATCATGGATGTAAGGCGGGGGCGCCTGTCCAGGGAAAGGATGGAGAAGCGCTGAAGCCGATTGAGCAACGTCGACCACATGGTGGATCTTTCCTCCTCGCTCCCCAGTATGGCAGGCCACTCTTGAGATCATGTAAACCCACGATTAATAAATGGTGAACAATTCCCCGCCGGGACGCAAAAAGCCTTCCCGATGTCGGGAAGGCTTGAACGCGCTGTCTTATCGCAGCACCTGAGCGCGCTTGGGAAGCAGGTCGTGACGGATCAGATCGGCGAGGCTCTCCCGCTTCACCACCAGTTCCGCTTCGCCGTCTTTGACAAAGACGACCGCGGGGCGCGGGATCCGGTTGTAGTTGTTGGACATGGCGTAGCCGTAGGCGCCGGTGCTGGTGACGGCCAGGATGTCGCCCGCCTGTGCCGGCGGCAGGGTGACATCCCATATCAGCATGTCCCCCGTCTCGCAGCATTTGCCCGCGATGGAGACCTGTTCCGTCGCCGGTTCGTTCATGCGGTTGGCGACAGCCGCCTCGTATTGGGCCTGGTACAGCGCAGGCCGCAGGTTGTCGGTCATCCCGCCGTCCACGGCCAGGTATTTGCGCACGTCGGGAATCTCCTTGCGGGAGCCGATGCGATACAACGTGGTGCCCGCCTCTCCGACGATGCTGCGGCCCGGTTCGATCCACAGCTCCGGCAGCGGGATGTCACGGGCGGTCAGTTCCTGCCGCACGGCTGTCGTGATCGCCTTGACGTACTCCTCAGGCGGAAGCGGCGTGTCGCCCTCCACGTAGCGGATGCCAAAGCCGCCGCCGACGTTCAGCACTTGCGGGAGATAGCCGAACCGGTCCTTTGCTTCTCGCAGCAGTTCCGCCAACCGCTCGACGGCGACGATAAAGCCGTCCGTCTCGAAGATTTGCGAGCCGATGTGGCTGTGTACGCCGAGCAGGTTCAGCCAGGCGCTCTCGTGGGCCTGCTTGATCGCGTCCAGTGCCTGCCCGCTCTTGACGTCAAAGCCGAACTTGGAGTCCTGCTGGCCGGTGGAAATGTATTCGTGCGTATGCGCCTCCACGCCGGGCGTCACGCGCAGGAGCACCGCCACCCTCTCGTTTCGCTCCTCGCCCAACTGCCGGAGGATGTCCAGCTCGTAAAAGTTGTCGACGACGAAACAGCCGATGCCGGCATCCAATGCCATTACAATTTCTTCCATTGATTTGTTGTTGCCGTGGAAGTGAATGCGCTCGGCGGGAAACCCGGCCTGCAGGGCGGTGTACAGCTCGCCGCCGGAGACGACGTCGAGAGACAGCCCCTCCTCCTCCACCAGCTTGCACATCGCCATCGTGCAAAACGCCTTGCTCGCATAGGCGACCTGAAAACGGAACCCGGACTGGCGGAACGCCTCCATGTACGCCCGGCACTTGCTGCGAATCAGCGCCTCATCGTACACGTACAGCGGCGTCCCGTACCGGGCAGCCAGCTCGGTGACATCACAGCCGCCGATTTCCAAATGTCCCAATTCGTTTACTCGACTTGTCCCGTGCAAAAACATCCCCAAATCCTCTCCAATCTCCTGCTGCATACCGTGCGGTTGCGTTGTGTCTTTATACAGAAAGGCAACTGAGCGCGATTCGCCAGTTGCCGTATCCACCTAGCATCCGTTAGGCTTACCATTCAATTTACTACAATAAAGTGCGTTTGACAATGGGTCGTGGCTTTTATTGTCAGAAAATTCCCCGACTGGTCTACTGCCGCGAGGAATCGGGGGAGCGGACAATGCTCGGCCGCCTGTTTTTCATCGGCACGGCCATGCGGATGACCACGTCCTTCATCGCCTTGTAGTTGAATGGAATGAACGGCCAGAGGTAGGGCGTATCCAGTGAGCGGGTGAAGGCCAAGCCCACCAGGACGACGGTCAGGCCAAGCATCAGGCCGGTCGTGGAAAAAAAGCCGACCATCAGGATGAGGAAGAGGCGGACCAGCCGATTGGCCTGCCCCAGCTCATAACTGGGGGTGGCGAACATGCCGACTGCAGCCACCGCCAGGTAGAGGATCACTTCGGGCACAAACAGGCCCACCTTGATGGCCACTTCCCCCACCAGAATCGCCGCGAGCAGGCCCATCGCGATCGACAGCGGCTGCGGCGTGTGAATCGCCGCCATCCGCATCAGATCGAGTCCCAATTCCGCCAGGACGAACTGCCCCAGCAGGGGGATTTCCGCCTTTTTCTTGATGCCGATGTAGGCGAGCTGATCCGGTATCATCGAGGGGTGCATCGCCAGAAGCAGCCAGACCGGCAGCAGAAAGACGGAGGCGAAAATCCCGAAAAAGCGCACCCAGCGCAGATAGGCACCGACGACAGGGGTTTGGCGGTACTCCTCGGCGTGCTGGACGTGATGAAAATAGGTGGCGGGCGTGATCATGACGCTCGGCGACGTGTCCACGTAGACCAGCACGTGCCCCTCCAGCAGGTGGATCGCCGCCACGTCCGGCCGCTCCGTATAGCGGACGAGGGGAAACGGATTAAACGACTTGCCGATGATGAATTCCTCGACGGTTTTCTCCGCCATGGGAATGCCGTCGATCTGGATGTTTTGCAGACGGTGCCGCAGCTTCTGGACCAATTCCTCGTTGGCCACATCCTTGAGGTAGGCGAGGGCCACATCGGTTTTGGTCCGCTCCCCGATCTGCATGATTTCAAAACGCAGCCGCTCGTCGCGAATCCGCCGCCGCGTCAGAACGGTATTGATCACCAGCGTTTCCGTAAACCCGTCGTGGGCGCCGCGGACGATTCGCTCCGTATCCGGTTCTTCCGGCTGACGGGTGGGCAGCACCTTCGCGTCCATGATGATCGCCTCGGGCGACCGGTCGATGATGATCCCCACTTGGCCGACGAGCAGCTTGTCCAAAAACTCGTCGGTGGTGGACACCTTGGTCAACTGATAGAACGGGATGTACTTGTGGTACAAATGCTCAAGCGCATTGGACTGCATGTCCCGCTCCCTCAAATTGTTCAGGTCGCGCATCACCTGGACGATGATGTCGGAACTGGCAAAGCCGTTTATGTAGTACAGCAGGAGACGTGTGCCGCCCACGGTAAACTCATGCACACCCACGTCAAAACTGATGCCCACCCCCAGCTTTTCATTCAGATACTCCTTGTTCTCTTCCACGCGTTCCGAGATGGGGCGCCGTTTCGTCGCGTCTTTCTGTGCCATGGGAACCGCTCCTTTCCAGTATCCATTTCACCGCAGTCAATGTGACCGGGCACCCCTTGTGCAGATGGTCCCTGCCCTGCATCTTGCCGACGTCCCCGATGCCGATGATGTTGGGCACCTGCAGCGCGTTGAGGACGTCCACCGTATCCCCGTAAATGCGGTTTTCCAGCGAGCCGTCGGCAAATCCGTCCTTGTCCACCGCCTCGTCCACGATCCGCCCCCGGTTGTCGACCGAGACCCTCACCGACGCTCCCCTCACCCATTTGGTGTTGGAGGCGACGGCGATGGCGCCCAGGACCTCAATATCGGGATGCCGGACCACGTATTCGATCGCCCGTTCGCCCTGGCCCTGTCCAAAGTCGCCGTTGTCGTCAAACATGACCAGCACCGGATCGGAGGCGGCCATCTTGATCAGTTCCACCATCTGTTCGCCGGACAGGGGCGTGGGATTTCCCGCCGACAGGGAAATTGCGCGGCCGCCGACCTGCCGGGCGACGGTCTCGACCGCTTTTTGCGCGACGTGATCGCCGTCGGTTACCAGAATGACTTTTCGCCGTTGTCCGCCCATGAGGGTCACCGTCCCGCTCACGTCCGTTTTCAGCCTTTGGGTTTGAAGACAAGCGCCGCCAGGAATCCGAAGGCGATCGCTGCGGAGATCCCTGCGCTGGTAACCTCGAATATGCCGGTGACAACGCCGATCAGCCCGTGTTGTTCCGCTTCGCTGATCGCCCCGTGATAAAGCGCGTGGCCAAAGCTGGTGATCGGCACCGTGACTCCGGCGCCGGCAAAGTCGATCAACCTGTCGTACACGCCGATAAAGTCCAGGACGACACCCGAGACGACCAGCGTGCTCATGACATGGGCAGGTGTCAGTTTGGCGACGTCCATGAGCAGTTGGCCCACGACGCAGATCAATCCGCCCACCACGAACGCAATGAGGTATTCCATTACGATTCTCCTCCTTCCAACGCCACGGCGTGGGCGATGCACGGGATGGAATTGCCCTGCTGGTAGCTGACCGGGCTGAGCAAAGCGCCGGTGGCGCACACCAGCACTTTTTTCAGCAGCCCTTTGTTCAACTGGTCGACGATGTAGCTGTAGGTGACCACGGCGCTGCTGGCACAGCCGCTGCCGCCCGCGAACACGTCCTGGTCGGGCGAATACACCATCAAGCCGCAGTCGTTGTATACCCCTTCCATGTCATACCCGTCCGTTTGCATCCATTCCTTGACGATGGGATACCCGACGGCGGCCAGGTCGCCCGTGACAATCAAATCGTAATCGCGCGGGGTACGGCCGGTGTCGGAGAAATGCGCCTGCAGGGTGGAGACGGCAGCAGGCGCCATCGCCGATCCCATGTCAAACGGGTCCTTCACGCCCATGTCCACCACTTTGCCGATGGTCGCATAGGTGATGCGCGGCCCGTTTCCGCCGATACCGACCAGTCCCGCCCCCGCCCCCGTCACGGTCCATTGGGCAGAGGGCGGCTTCTGTCCGCCGTATTCGGTCGGATAGCGGTATTGACGCTCGGCCGTCGCGTTGTGGCTGCTGCAGGCGGCGATCGCCCGGTTGACGTAGCCGGCGTTCACCAGCGCCGCCGCGTTCGCCAGGGTGAGCATTGACGTGGAGCAGGCGCCGTACATGCCCAGGAGCGGGATGGCCAACTGCTCCGCCGTAAAGTTGGTGGTAATGTTTTGGTTTAACAGGTCGCCGGCGACGATCACGTCGACATCCTGTTCGGTCAACCCGGCCTTGTCCAGGGCCAACTGCACCGCGTCCTCCATCAATTGGCGCTCCGCATTCTCCCAGCAATCCTGGCCGGCATACATGTCGTCATACACCTTGTCAAAAAACGTCCCCAGCGGCCCTTCCCCTTCCTTGGGCCCGACCGCCGTCGCCGAAGACACAAGCCGCACGTCCCTGGTAAACTGCCAGGTTTGCCGGCTGACCCGGAATTCCGCTGCTTGGCTACCCACCGTTTGTCCTCCTTACGTGAACATCTTCCAGAGTGTCTTCAGGACGCCCGCGACAAAGGCGGCCACCACGCCAAACACGATGACGGAGCCGGCCAGCTTGAACATGTTGCCGCCGACCCCCAGCACAAACCCCTCGCTGCGATGCTCAATCGCGGCCGAGGCGATCGAATTGGCAAACCCGGTCACCGGCACGGCCGAGCCCGCTCCCGCATACTGGCCGATGTTGTCGTAGACGCCCAAGCCGGTCAGCAGCACGGCCAAAAAAATCAGGGTGGCCACGGTCGGATTGCTTGCGGTTTTTTCCGTAAACCCGAAAAAGGTGATATAGATGTTCTGCAAGATTTGTCCCAAGAGGCAGATCGCCCCGCCTACCCAAAAGGCGCGCAGCGAGTTGAGCAGGACGTTTCGCTTCGGCTGGTATTTGGCCGCCTGCTGCTGATACAGTTGCTTCGTCATGGGCATCGATTTGGACGTTTTCGTCTTGGTCCCCATCTTGTTCACTCCTTCTGATCATAGGTGCCGCCGGTCCTGCCACCGTATGCAATGGTTCATCCATATGGTTCCTGTTTCTATTCACTTCTATGAATGGCTGTATTTTCCACTCGATTACAAGCGAAGCAGCCACTGCAGGAGCGAACCGCCGATCTTTCCAAAAACCATCGCCATCAGCAGGACGATCAGCTTTTCGTCCACGTTCAGCCTTTTCGCCAAAATCGGAAACACGTTCAGCACTTCGGTCAATCCCGCCGCCAGCGTGCCCACAAACACACCGGCCAAGAGGCCGTACAGAGAGGTGGTCACCAGCGGCAGACGGGCCACCCATTGAAAAAAGTCAGCCATCGTAAAAAAGAGGGCCCCGGCCACCAGCGCCCATTCCAGCGCCCGTATGTGGCGGTGGGCATTGGTCAACTGCGTCAGACGCGGAATGATGTCCAGCACGGTGATAAAGGCGACGAATCCGCTGCCGACAGCCACTCCCCCTCCCAGTCCGATCAGCACCAGCAGCAGATACTGCCAGGCGTTCATGATTTGGTCCGCTCGTTTTCCTTGTTTTCGTGCTGGATGTAATACTGGTCCAGGCTTTGCTGATACATGAACAGCTCCACCTCCAGCGGACTGGGTTCTTCCGTGATCCGTTTTTTAAACAAGTGATTAAAAAACAGCACCATCCCCAGTCCGATCCCGATCGAATAGGGGATTTGCAGCCACAGCGGCTGCTCGCTTGCCTTCCCGGTAATCAGGTAGTGGATCCGCTGATGGACCTGAAGCATGCTCACGTCCGTATGAAAGTTCATGATCGCGAGACCCGACCCGACGAACAGCAGCAGCCATACCGCGGCTACCAGCACCGGTTTGGGTCGTTTCCGCGGGTTGAGCACTTCCACGATGATCTGCGTCGATCCCTGAATCTCCAGACTGGCTTCCGGATAGGCGGTCCGGATCTTGCGAATCACCTGCATGATATCGATGATGATCAAATCGCCGTCTTCCGGCTGAACGCGATAGACGGGCATCCTCGCCAATGCCGCCTCCCGCTCCCCGTCCCAATAGAGCTGGCAGATGTCTCCCAGGGTGATCACCGCCTGCGGTTTGACAGACAGCCGTTTTCGCAGTCGCAGAAACAAAGGTTCTTGCACGTCAATCCCTCCTTTGTGCCCTGCCGATCTTCCGCTAGTATGCGCCGTTTGCCGGCCCGGTCATGCAGTCGGGGAAAACGTTTGTGCGGCCACAAAAAAAGACCAGACGAGCTTACTGCTCAATCTGGTCCTTGATCGTCTGCAAAATGCGCTTTTCCAGCCTCGATACCTGCACTTGCGAGATGCCCAGCCGCTCTGCCACTTCCGATTGGGTCTGGTCCTTGTAGTAGCGCAGATAGACAATGAGCTGCTCCCGCTCGTTCAGCCGGCTGATGGCGTCCTTCAGGGCGATTTTTTCAAACCATCGGTTGACGCCGTCGTCGGCAATCTGGTCAATCAGCGTAATCGGATCGCCGTCGTTTTCAAACACCGTCTCGTGAATCGACGACGGCGCCCTGCTCGCTTCCTGGGCCAGCACCACCTCTTCCGGCGTGATGCCCACCGCCTCCGCCACTTCCGAAATGGTCGGCGACCGGCCGTACACTTTGTACAGCTCGTCTTTTGTCCGCCGCACCTTGTTGGCCGTCTCCTTGAGCGAGCGGCTCACCTTGACCGTCCCGTCGTCGCGCAAAAACCGCTGAATTTCCCCGATGATCATCGGCACGGCGTACGTGGAAAATTTGACGTCGTACGCCAGGTCAAACTTGTCCACGGCTTTCAGCAGGCCGATGCATCCGATCTGAAACAGGTCGTCCGCCTCGTAGCCGCGGTTGATAAAGCGCTGGACGACAGACCACACCAGCCGGATGTTGCTGTTGACGAGAAGCTCGCGGGCCTCGGCATCTCCATTCTGGCTTTTGGCAATCAATGCTTTTACTTGATCATTGGTCAGAAAGGGCTGACTGGCATTTTTGATATCGGCACCCATTGGCACTACCCCTAATTTTGCAAGGCTTTGGCACACGAAAGGCGTTTGGTCAGGCGAACGGTGGTTCCTTTTCCGACGGCTGTCACCACCTCCAGCGTGTCCATGAAATTTTCCATGATGGTAAAGCCCATGCCGGAGCGTTCCAGTTCCGGCTTGCTGGTGTAGAGCGGCTGCATGGCCAGATCGACGTCCTCGATGCCTTTACCTTGGTCTTCCACCACCAAATCGACCAGGCCGTCTTCGATGCTGACGGAGATGCGGACCACGCCTTCCGCGTTTTCGTCGTACCCGTGAATGATCGCGTTGGTAACCGCTTCGGACACAACCGTTTTGATTTCTTCCAACTCCTCGACCGTCACATCCAACTGCGAGATGAACGATGCGACGGCCACGCGGGCAAACGCCTCGTTTTGGCTCAGTGCGGCAAACGACACCGTCATGAAATTGCGCTTGGTCATCTTACGCCACCCCCAGTACGTGCAGCGCTTCCGCTTCGCTTTCGCGGAACTTGATCACCTTGAACAGGCCCGACATCTCAAAAATCCGGTAGATGGTCGGATTGATCGAACACACGACCATTTCGCCGGAGCGGGCGGAAATCTGCTTGTATCGGCCGAGAATGACTCCGATGCCAGAGCTGTCCATAAACGCCAAATCGGCCAGACTGAGTACGATGTGGCGTATATGCGGATTGCGCAGGATCTCATCCACTTTGCTGCGCAGTTCTTCCGCCGTGTGGTGATCCAGTTCTCCCTGCAAACGGACGACCAGCACGTCCTGCTTGGTTTCCGTGGCGATGCGTAGACTCATAGCTGACACACTCTCCTTCATCCCGTAGTTCTCTCTCTTTTCTTCCAGGCCCATTCCATTTCCTGCCAGGCGACAAAAGAACAAAAAAATCGAGCAGCCGAAGGTCACATTCGTGGCAACTCGATTCTTTTCGCGATCGTGATGTCTGTTCAGTAGCCAATCAAGACGTGTTTTGTGGTTCGCTTGAGAATCTCCCACATGCCTGCCTTCTCTATCGATTGCTCCGGATAGAGATCAATGCGGCTCACTTCTTTGCCTTCCTTGGTTCGGATGAAGATATGACCGACAATCTGGTCCTTGCTGACGGGCGCATACACCGTCGGATTCAAGACGACCTCCCTGGTGAAGTGATCAGGCGATTCGCCCCGCTTCATCAGCAGACTGACCGCTTGCGGCGTGATGACGTTCACCTGCGGATGCTTTCCCTTGTCCACGGTGATCGGCTGCACCACTTCTCCCTTTTTGTAGACCGACTGCACCTTGAAGTGGGTAAACGCGTAGGTGAACAGCGTGGACACTTCCGCGTTGCGCGTCTTGGTGTCGGGTTCTCCCATCACGACGGCGATGACCCGCATGTTGTTGCGCTTGGCGGTTGCCGTCAGACAGTATTTGGCTTCGCTGGTGTAGCCCGTCTTCAGTCCGTCCACCCCTTCGTAAAACCGGATGAGACGGTTGGTGTTGACGAGCCAGAACGGACTGTCCGAGTCTTTTCGCAGATAGTCCTGATAGGTCCCGGTATATTTGGTGATCAATTCATGTTTCAACAGCTCGCGGGACATGATCGCAATGTCCATCGCCGAGGAGTAATGTTCGGGGGCCGGCAGGCCGTTGGAGTTCACAAAATGCGTATTCTTCATGCCGAGCTGCTTGGCTCGCTCGTTCATCCGGGCTACAAAAGCCTCTTCCGTGCCGCCCAGATGCTCTGCCATGGCGACGGAGGCGTCATTGCCGGACGCGATCGCGATGCCCTTGATCATGTCATCGACGGTCATTTCTTCCCCGGGCTGCAAAAAAATTTGCGAGCCCCCCATCGACGCCGCCCGTTCGCTGGTGCGAACCTTGTCGGTCAGCTTGATCTCGCCCCGATCCAGCGCCTCCATGATCAGAAGCAGGGTCATCACTTTGGTGATGCTGGCGGGAGGCAGTTTTTCATGCGCGTTCTTCTCGAACAAAACGGTTCCCGTATCCGCTTCCATCAAGATGGCGGACGTCGCGCGCGGCGCGAAGTTCATCTCCTTTTGATCGGGTGCGGGCTTTTCGTTGGCAGCCACCGCCATCGGAGAAAAGAAAGCAACACATGTGACGAACACACACAAACCCAGATACAGCGTCCTTTTCATAGCATCCCCTTCCCTCCATTCATGGTTTTATTCTCACCAATCGGACAGGAAAATATTCACAAGAGGGAAATGGCGTTTCGGCACAAAAAAAGCCCCCCCTTCACCTGAACGAAAGGGGAGCCGCAGATTGAGGACAAACCGATTGTATCGAAGGAGAAGCATGTTTCCGGCAGAGCGACTTGTGAGCCCTACCGAGCGGAGCATCGATTTGCGGGAAAAAGGAGCGCCACCTCTGAAGGGGCTTCGTATCGATGCTACTTTGGCGATCCCCCGCAAATCGGTGCGGAGCGTGCAGTCTATGCGTCTCTGCTGGTCGAGCATGGAGCGGATGCCGGAAACGTACTTCTCCCCCCAGCAGTCTTTGTCTGCACACTAAGCCCCCTTCGCCTGGGCGAAAGGGGACCGCATTCAGATGACAAACTTGCGAACGTTGTCCGACAATTCGTCCGCCAGCGTTTTCAGTTGTTCCACATTTTCGCTGATTCGCGCGATGGCGTTCAGTTGTTCGTCGACCGTTTCCACGACGCCGCTCAGGGACTGGTTGATCTCGTCCGACATGGCGGAGAGCCGGTGCATCGAGCTGGTTACCACCTGGTTGCCGGCGGCCATCTCTTCCGAAGCGGCCGACATCGCTTCGCTCTGCTCCGCCGCCGACTGGATGTCGGAGACGATGTGCTGGAAGGCGACGCCCACCGACTCCACGGACTGCAGTCCGTCGCCGACCATCGCGACGATCTCGTCCATGTGGGTGCTCATGCCCATCGCGTCGTCGTTGATCGAATGGGCGATGGAGGCGATGCGTTCGGAGAAGGCGCTGCTCTCCTCCGCCAGCTTCCGCACTTCGCTGGCGACGACGGAAAAGCCGCGTCCCGCCTCGCCGGCGCGAGCTGCCTCGATTGCCGCATTGAGCGCCAGCAGGTTGGTCTGCGAGGCGATGCTTCTGATCATCTCCACGATGCTGGTGATCTGGCGGGCCCGGTCGCGCAGGCCATGCATCTGCCGGGCCGTCCGCTCCACTTCACCGGTCGCCTGCCGGACCGTGGAGATGACATTTTTCACCAGTTCCATCCCGTCCTGAGCCCGCTCGAAGGTGCGTGTCGTGGCCAGCGTCGTCGATTCAGCCGCTACCGCCACTTGTTCCACCCCTTGGGAAATCTCCGATACGGTTCGGACGGCCGCCGCCACCTCGCCCGTTTGCAGGGAGACCCGCTCGGAAATGGTGGTGACGTTTTCCGTAATGAGCTGAATGGCCCCTTTGTTTTGCTGCGCAAAAACCGACAGCTCGTCGGCAGCCGCGTTCAATCGGGCGGCTTGTCCCTGCACGAGGGAGATCAGCGTGCGCAGTTCCGCCACCATTTCGTTCATTTTTCGTCCCACCATGGCCAGTTCGTCGCTGCCTTTGACTTCGACCTCCACGTCAAACCGTCCGGCACCGATGCGCTCCATGTCCTGGGCGATGGCGTACAGCGACTGGCGGATGCGCTTGGCGAACCACCAGATCAGCAGGGCCGACAGGGCAATGACGGGAAGGCTGATCAGGGCGAAGTAGAGCCCCATGCCGTTTACGTCGCCGTACACCTCGTCGGTGCCGGTGGTCAGGACGACACTCCAGCCGAGCGACGGGATGGGCGCCAGCGCCGCGAAGGAGTCCGTCCCGTCCGCTTCGTACAGCAGGCTGCTGCTTTGCTTTTGTCCTGCCAGCTCGAGCATCTCCTCGTAGTCGCTATTTTCGGCCAGCGAAAGCTTTCCGTTGTGTTCGCGGTCGTGGTGGGCGATCACCAGCCCGTCCGGCCGCACCACAAACGCGTACCCGGCCTGCATGAACGGAATCGACTCTACTTTGCTGACGATCGGCTCAATCGTAAAGCCGACCACCAGCACGCGGGAGGTATCCTTGTTTTTCTCGCCGACCGGCGCGGCGAGGTAGAGATAGCTTCTGTCGCTGCCCTGCACGATCTCTTCATCCGAGATGACTGGGGCCGCTGTCGAGACGGCCTGTTGAACGAACTTCTTCTGCTTGAAATCAGTCTCGCTTCGCCCCGTAAGCGAGTACAGTGCTTTTCCGCTGGCCGTATCCACCAGGTAGATTTTCGCAATCTCCTTGTGACTTTGACGCAGCAGATGGAACTGCTCCATGATCAGCGGCTCCATCTCCGTCGTCATTACGCGCTTGGACGCCGTATCCAGCGTAGAGTTCATCATGTCCTGAATCCAGTCTTCCATGCTGGCGGCATGCTGTTCCGCCAGCATTTTCGCCTGGGCGGACGTGATCCCGATCAGCGTCGACTTGGAAAGGGACAGCGCTATGTATTGAAGGGAACCAATAATGACCAAAACAAGAATAATGCCAAACGCAATCATTTTGGTGGCGAGGGACCCCTGGAGCTGTTCCTTCAGCGACCCCAGCACCCGGGGCGCATCACGCAGCCAACTTAGAGACATTCCCTTTCCTCCAAAACGTAATCCTCGAAAACGCATTTCTCGAAAACGCGGCAGTCGTATTTTCCGCATGAGCAACAGCCCCCTTTTTTCAATCAGCAGCTCCATATTATGCCAGGCAGGCGGTAAAGAAAAAAGCCTCCACGAACACGTTCAGGGTGTGATACCCGGTCGTTTCGCAGAGGCCACATTGTGCAGTGTTGTCAGGAAAAACAGGATTCCCAATCGGATTGATCGGGAATACCTGTCCTCGCGTTTCTAGTTGTATAAATGGCAGGCCGCGAAATGGCCCGGTTCCACTTCTTTCCAAACCGGCTCGACAGCGGAGCATTCCGGCATCGCCTTCGGGCAGCGGGTGCGGAAATGGCAGCCGCTCGGCGGATTCATCGGACTGGGCACGTCGCCCTGCAGGACGATGCGCTCCCGTTTGCGCTCCACTTCCGGGTCCGGAATCGGGATGGCCGACAGCAGCGCCTGGGTGTACGGATGGAGCGGTTTTTCGTATAGCTTCTCACTATCGGCCAGCTCCACCATTTTGCCAAGGTACATGACGGCGACGCGGTCGGAGATGTACTTCACCATCGACAGGTCGTGGGCGATGAACATGTAGGTCAGGCCCATCTTTTCCTGAAGCTGCTGCAGCAGATTGACCACCTGTGCCTGCACCGACACGTCCAGCGCGGAGATCGGCTCGTCGCAGACGATAAACTTCGGCTCGACGGCCAATGCGCGGGCAATCCCGATCCGCTGGCGCTGGCCGCCGGAGAATTCGTGCGGGAACCGGTTCATGTGCTCCGGGTTCAGGCTGACCAGCGAAAGCAGCTCCTGGATTCGTTCCTTGCGCTTTTGGCCGGATGCCAGGCCGTGAATGTCCAGCGCCTCTCCGATGATGTCGCCCACCGTCATCCGCGGGTTGAGCGACGCGTACGGATCCTGGAAAATCATCTGCATGTTGCGGCGCATCGCTTTCATTTCCTGATGGTTCAGCTTCATCACGCTTTGGCCTTCAAACAGGACGTCGCCTGCCGTAGGCTCGTACAAACGAAGGATGGTACGGCCGGCCGTGGACTTGCCGCAGCCGGACTCCCCTACCACGCCGAGCGTTTCGCCGCGCTTGATCTCAAAGGACAGATCGTTTACGGCTTTCAGGGTATTGTCACCGATCTTGAAAAATTTCTTCAGGTTGCGCACTTCAATCAGCGTATCGCGTTTCTCCACTGGTTACCCCTCCTCTTACGATCCTGCGCGGTTTTGCGCCAGCGGGTGCTGCAGCCAGCAGGCGGCGCGCTGCGTCGAGCTGATTTCTTTCAGTTCAGGATCGTACTCCTGGCAGACGCGCATGGCCGATTCGCAGCGGGCGGTAAATCCGCAGCCGACAGGAGGACGAAGCAGGTCCGGCGGAGTGCCGAAAATCGGCGTAAGCGGCTCGTCGCGTTTCAGGTCCAGGCGCGGAACGGAGCGCAGCAGCCCTTTAGTGTACGGATGCTGCGGGTTGTAGAAGATGTCGTCGACCGTTCCCGTCTCAATCACCTTGCCGGCGTACATGACGATGACGCGGTCGCACATCTCGGCCACGACACCCAGGTCGTGCGTGATCAGGATGATGGACGTGCCCGTCTTTTTCTGCAGGTCTTTCATCAGGTCCAAAATCTGCGCTTGAATCGTCACGTCCAGCGCCGTGGTCGGCTCATCCGCAATCAGCAGCTTGGGCGAGCAGGCGAGCGCAATGGCGATCATGGCGCGCTGCCGCATCCCCCCGGAAAATTCGTGCGGATACTGGTCGACGCGCTTTTCCGGCTGCGGGATGCCGACCATGGTCAAGAGTTCGATGGCACGCGCACGGGCGGCGGCGCGCGTCATCTTTTGGTGCTTGATCAACCCTTCCATAATCTGGTTGCCGACTGTCAGGGTCGGGTTCAGCGAGGTCATCGGGTCCTGAAAAATCATCCCGATTTCCTTGCCGCGAATCGCTTCCATCTCTTTGTTCGACTTCTTGACGATGCTCTCGCCGTTAAAGATGATATCCCCTTTTTTGATTTCACCCGGCGGCATGGGAATCAGCTTCATCAGGGTCTGCGCCGTCACGGATTTGCCGCAGCCGGACTCCCCTACGATCGCGACCGCTTCCCCCTTGTTTACGTGAAAGTTCACGCCGCGTACCGCTTTTACTTCCCCCGCGTACGTGTGGAAGGAGACATGTAGGTCTTTCACTTCAAGAATGCGTTCCATTGCGATGATCCCTCCTATTTGCGCAAGCGTGGGTCTACGGCGTCGCGCAGACCGTCACCGAACAGGTTAAATGCCAACATCGTAACGGAGATGAAGAGGGCCGGGAACATCAGCCGCCACGGATAGTACTTCATCGCCGCCAAGCCTTCGGCCGACATCGTGCCCCACGATGCGACCGGCGCGGAAACCCCCAAACCGATGAAGGAAAGGAACGACTCGGTAAAGATCGCGGTCGGAACGGTCAAGCTCAACGTCACGATAATCGGCCCCAGCGCATTGGGGATCAGGTGCTTGAAGATCAGACGGTTGTTGTCAGCGCCGAGGGAACGGGCGGCCAGGACAAATTCCTGCGCTTTCAACTGGAGGATCTGTCCGCGGACAATCCGCGCCATCCCGATCCAGCCGGTAATCGTCAGGGCGATGATGATGGTCACAACCCCCTGCTCCATCACCACCATGAGCAGAATGACCACCAGCAGGTACGGAATCGCGTACAGAATATCGGCAATGCGCATCATGATTTCATCCACTTTGCCGCCGTAGAATCCGGCAATGCCGCCCCAGATCATCCCGATGATCAAGTCGATGAGGGCTGCGGCAAACCCTACTTCCAGCGAGATGCGGGCGCCGTACCAGACGCGGACGAACACGTCACGCCCCAAGTCGTCGGTCCCAAACCAGTGTTCGGCCGACGGCGGTTTGTTCTTGCCGGCCAGGTTGGTCGTATAATAGTCGTGGGAACTGAAGATCGGGATGAAAATGGCACAGGCGACCAGCAGCAGGATAAAGATCAGGGAGGCCATGGCCACCTTGTTCATTTTCAGCCGGCGCCAGACGTCCGCCCAGAAAGAGAGGCTGGGACGCTTGATTTCCTCCGCCTGGCGAAGGTCGACGGATATTGGCTCGAAATGCTCTTTCGTCAGTTGCATGAATCATTACTCCCTTCCTGTGTCACTCAGCTTGATCCGAGGGTCAACCAGGGTGTACGCGATGTCTACGAGCAGAACCGCCGCGACGAGAATAATCGAGTAGAACACCGTCGTCCCCATGATGACGGTATAGTCGCGGTTCGTGATGGAGAGAACGAACTCGCGTCCCAGTCCGGGGACCCCGAAAATGCGCTCGATGACAAACGCACCCGTCAAAATGTTGGCAACAAGCGGACCCAGGTAGGTAATGACAGGCAGGAGAGCGTTGCGAATCGCGTGCTTCACGGTAATCGTAAACGTATTGAGGCCTTTCGCTTTGGCCGTCTTGATGTAGTCCTGGCTCAACACTTCCAGCATGTTGGAACGGGTCAGGCGGGCGATAAACGCCATCGGCATCGCAGACAGCGCGAGAGAAGGCAGGATGGTGTATTCAAACCCTTCCCACTTCGCAATAGGAAACCAGCCCCATTTAATTGCAAAGAAATATTGGTAAAATGATGCAAGGATAAAGCCGGGAACAGACAATCCGAGCACGGCGATCACCATGGCGGTATAGTCCTGCCATTTGTTGTGTTTCAACGCCGCGATGACCCCCAGCGTAATGCCTCCGAAGACAGCCAGCAGCAGCGCCTGCGCACCCAGGTGTGCCGACACGGGGAATCCGCGTTTGATCATGTCATTGACCGTGGAGGATTTTTCCGTGAAAGACGGTCCCAGATCCCAGGTGATGATGCCCTTCAAGTAATCGAGATACTGCTCGTGCAGCGGCAGGTTCAGCTTGTATTTGGCCTCCAGCGCGGCACGAATTTCGTCCGGAACGTTTTTTTCCGACGTGAACGGACCGCCCGGCACCGCCTTCATGATGAAGAAGGTGGCCGTTACGATCAGGAAAAGCGAGAGAAACATGAAAAAGATACGCTTGCCAAGATAACGGATCAAAAAACTTACCCCCTTGCAGATTGTTTGTTGCTTTCACGACCCATCTTTGCACTGCGTTCGCGCGGAATGCAGTGCAAAAATCGGCTGTGCAAATAACCCTTTGGTTCGATCTCTTGCACCCATCTTCTCTCTCTATCGGCTTGCTGCCGTCTGTCTCTTTGGAACCGGCCCGCAAAAGATAAGGTATATGGGGTTCCATATACCTTATCCCTGCAGAACCGGTTTCCGTCTGGCAACCGCTCAAACGGCGGGGAAATCGCGCTTACTCAATGTACGCCCATTTCCAGTCGACTCCGCCCAGACCATCGATCACAACGCCTTTTACATCGTCGTCCTTCACCCAGGAAAGGGTGTAGAAATAGATCGGAATGATGGGCATTTCGTCCATCAGGACCGCTTCCGCTTCGGCGAGGGTCTTCAAGCGCTGCTCTCCGGACTCCTTCGCGGATCGGTTCAGCAGCTCCTTGAACTTCGGGTTTTCCCAACGGGTGTCGTTGTTGCCGCCATCCTTCTCTTTGTACAGCTCCAGGAAGTTGATCGGGTCGTTGAAGTCACCCAGCCAGCCCATGCGGCCAATCTGGAATTTCCCTTCGTGGAGGTCTTCCAGGTACACCTTCCACTCCTTGTTTTCCAGCTTCACGTCTACGCCGAGATTTTTCTTCCACTGGTCCTGAATCGCCTGGGCGATCTTTTGATGCCCCTCGTGCGTGTTGTAGGACAGGGTAATCGTCGGCAGCTTGGAAATGCCCAGCTCCTGCATGCCTTCGGCCAACAGCTTTTTCGCCGTTTCCACGTCGTTGTCCTTGAAGTAGCCGTCCTTGTTCAGCGCCATCGACGGCGGCACGGCGCCCATGGCGGGGAGCTGGCCGGCCTGCAGGATGTTGTCGATCAGGGACTGGCGGTCGATCGCGTAGGCAAATGCCTTGCGGATCTTCACGTTGTTGAACGGCGGTTTCTCGGTGTTAAACTTGTACCAGTACGTGCCCGCGATCGGCTGGGTCGTCATCTTCCCGGAGTCTTTCAGCGCCGGGATGGCATCCGTCGGCAGGGAACTCATCGGCGCGCCGGCCCAGTCGAGCTCGCCGTTTTCAAACATGGACAGCTCGGTGGTCTCGTCTTCCACCATGGAGAACTCGATGCGGTCCAGTTTTACGTTGTCCTTGTCCCAGTAATTGTCGTTTTTCACGAGCACCATCTTGCTCTTGTGCTCCCACGACTCCATCTTGAACGGGCCGTTGCCCACATGGGTGCTCGCTTCGTTCGCCCACTTCGGATTCGCTTCGACCACTTTTTTATTGACCGGATAATACGTTCTGAAGGTGGTCAATTCAAGGAAAAACGGAGTCGGGTTTTCCAGTTTCACTTCCAGTGTCTTGTCGTCCAGCGCTTTCACGCCGACGTCCTCCGCTTTGGCTTTCCCCTTGTTGTAGGCTTCGCCGTTTTTCACGTAGTAGAGCTGATACGCGTAGTTGGATGCGGTTTTCGGATCGAGCGCGCGCTTCCACGCGTATTCGAAGTCATGTGCCGTTACCGGATCGCCGTTGCTCCACTTGCTGTCGCGCAGGTGGAACGTGTACGTCAGACCGTCTTCGGAAACGTCAATTTTTTCCGCTACGGACGGCTCCGGCGTTTTGCCGTCCTTGCCAATCCGGGTCAGGCCGTCGAACGTCGCCTGAATGATCGCACCGGACGTCGTGTCTTCCGCAATGCCCGGGTCAGCCGTCGGCGGCTCGGAATGCAGGTTCAGTCTCAGAAGCTGCGGTTTCTTCTCTGCGTTTGCGGCAGGCTGCTGGCCGGCAGGCGCGTTTTGGTCGCCCGTGGATGCTTGCTGTCCGCCGCAACCGGCCAAGGCCGCACCGAGAACGGCTATGGAGCTGACAAGTGCAAAAATGCTCTTTTTCAACGCAATAACCCCCAATACACAGTTCTTTTTTGTCTGTTTCTTTTTTTGTCTTTTTTCAGAAAATTCAAAAACGACGAATGGACAAGTGCGGCAAATGACTTCGGCTGGCATCAACTCCTTTCACTGGATCGGCACTTCGTCGTCACGAACGAAAGAGAAGGAATCCTTGTACTGCTTCAGTTCCAGCGACACGTCGGCCGCGGCGATTCCTTCAATTTGCGAGAGGCGCTCGTTGACGAAGGTTATGAGTTCATCGTTATTATGGAAACACGCTTGAATGATCAAGTCGTGCTTGCCGCTGAACGCACCCACGAACCGCACCTCGGGAAACTTGCTCAGCTCCTCGGCCACGCTGTTTTGCGACCCCAGCTTGGTGGTCAGTCCGATAATGGCCTGAACGTGCAGACCCAGCTTTTCCGGATCGGGGTGAATGACGAACTGGAACACGCCATCTTGCAACAGGCGGGTGATGCGCGAACGGATGGTGCCCTCGCTCAAGCCAAGTTGATGAGCAATTTCGGTATAGGGTCGTCTTCCGTCTTCCTGGAGGATCTGCAGGATCTGTTTATCAACATGGTCCAGCTTTCTCATAAATACGATTTTTGTAGAACCTCCATCAGTTTTTTACGAAATTCGAAAAAATCGTTAACATTTTGCCTGTCACCTTAAAAATATACGCAATTGTTAATGGTGTCAACGAAATTTGACAAGTAGAATTATAAAAAATTATAAACTCATTCCTAACAATAAATAATTTTTTATATTTTTGCGCAAGGCTCTTTTCTTCCATTGAACCGCAATTCAGTTGATTAATCAATAAAAATTTATCGAGAATCGCACATTTCAATCCGAATCGCGGAAAAACCGCAACCGCTCTTCACTCTCCGCCGTTCTCGCTCTATGCAAACAGGGCGTGCGGCATCGACCGCACCCCCTGTTCCGCCGAACGGGTCGGCTCCAGGCATGTTCCCTTTTTATTCCACAATCTTGTAAATGAGCGGCTGTTCCGGCGGCTGCTCGCTGCTGTACGCAAACGCTTCGTCCATTTCCTGCAGGGCATTTTGCAGCAGGCGCTCGTCGTTGGCGTGCAGGGTGGCCAGCGGTTCGCCGGCGCGCACCTGATCCCCCCGCTTTTTGTGCAGCACGATGCCGACGGCCAGGTCAATCGGCATCTCCTTGGTCAAGCGGCCCGCTCCCAGCACGACGGAGGCGTGTCCGACCGTCTCGGCGTCGATCCCGGCCAGATAACCGTCCTGTTTCGCTGTGACCTGTGCGGTCAATCCCGCTTTGGGCAGGCGGTCCGGTTCGTACACGTCGTGCTTGTCGCCGCCCTGTGCCTGTACCATTTGCGCCAGTTTATCCACGGCTTTGCCGCTGGCGATGATCTCCTCCAGACGGCCGCGCCCTTCGTCCACGGACGATGCCAGCCCGCCCAGCATGAGCATGCGCGCCCCGATCGCCAACGCCAATTCCGTCAAGTCCTTGGGACCGTTTCCGGCGAGCGTCTCGATCGCCTCTTTCACTTCCAGCGCGTTGCCCACGGCAAAGCCCAGCGGCTGGTTCATGTCGCTGATGACGGCCACCGTCCTGCGCCCCACCTGGCTGCCGATGTCCACCATTGCGCGGGCGAGCGTCTCCGCTTCTTCCAGCGTCTTCATGAACGCGCCTTTGCCCACTTTTACATCGAGCAGGATGGCGTCCGCCCCCGCCGCGATCTTTTTGGACATGATCGAGCTGGCGATCAGCGGCACCGCTTCCACCGTGGCGGTTACGTCACGCAGGGCGTACAGCTTTTTGTCGGCGGGAGTCAGGTTGCCCGACTGACCGATGACGGCCACGCCGATGTCCCGCACCTGCTGGAGGAACTGCTCGCGGGTACGCTCCACCTGAAACCCGGCAAACGACTCCAGCTTGTCGATTGTTCCGCCCGAGTGCCCCAGGCCGCGGCCGGACATTTTGGCCACGGGAATGCCGGCGGCCGCCACCAGCGGCGCCACGACCAGCGTCGTCTTGTCGCCCACGCCGCCGGTGCTGTGTTTGTCCACTTTCACTCCCGGGATGGACGTCAGGTCCAACTGCTCCCCGGATTCAGCCATCGCCATGGTCAAATCGCCGGTCTCGCGCGGCGTCATGCCGCGGAAGAGCACGGCCATGGCCCAGGCGGACATTTGGTAGTCGGGAATGCTTCCATTCGTATAGCCGTCGACGAGAAACCGAATCTCCTCCGTGCTCAGCTCCTTGCCGTCCCGTTTCTTCGCAATGATATCCACCATGCGCATGCTGCTTCACCTCAACCTGTTGTACTGCTGTCTGCCTACAATTTCGCCACAATCCCGTTCACGAGTGACAGGAACTGGGCCTTCACCCGTTCGGTCGTCTCCATTACTTCATCGTGGGAAAGCGGCTGTTCCAAAATGCCGGCCGCCATGTTGCTGATGCAGGAAATGCCGAGCACGTTCATCCCCATGTGACGGGCCGCGATTACCTCCGGCACGGTCGACATGCCGACGGCGTCTCCTCCGAGAATCCGCAGCATGCGGATCTCCGCCGGCGTCTCGTAGCTCGGCCCCAGCAGGCCGACGTAGACCCCTTCCTGCAGCTCGATGCCCAGCTCCGCCGCCACCTCTTTGGCCACCGCGCGAAGCGATTTGGAATAGGCCTCCGACATGTCGGGGAAACGGGGCCCGAGTGTGTCGTCGTTGGGGCCGATCAGCGGGTTGCGGAACGTCATGTTGATGTGGTCGCGAATCAGCATCAGGTTGCCCGGCTTGTAGCTCTCGTTGATCCCGCCGGCGGCGTTGGTGACGATGATCGTCTCCACGCCGAGCTGTTTCATGACGCGGATCGGGAACACCACCGCGTCCAGTCCGTGACCTTCGTAATAATGGAAGCGCCCCTGCATGGCCACGACCTGCTTGCCCTGCAGGCTGCCGATGACAAGCTGTCCTTTGTGTCCGACCACCGTGGAGACGGTAAAGCCGGGAATCTCGTGGTACGGGATGACGACCGGATTTTCGATCTCGTCCGCCAGTACGCCCAGACCGGAGCCGAGCACCAGGCCGATCGTCGGTTTTTCCGTCAGTTTCGGTTGGATGTAGGCAACTGCCTCCTGTACGCTGCTCATCGTGTTTTCCCCTCTCGATCCAATTCTTTCATCCGTTTACAGTCTGGCCAAAAAGCTTTCCCCGATCTCGGGCGCCTTGACGCCAAAGTTTTCGGCAATCGTGGCGCCGACGTCGGCAAACGTGCCGCGAACGCCCAAATCGCTTCCCTGTGCAACGCCCTTGTGGTAGACCAGAAGCGGCACGTATTCGCGGGTGTGGTCCGTGCCGTGGTGAACCGGGTCGTTGCCGTGATCGGCGGTGATGATCAACAGGTCGCCGTCGCCAAGCGCGCCGAGAAGCTCCGGAATGCGGGCGTCAAACTCCATCAGCGCCCGGCCGTAGCCTTCGGGATCGCGGCGGTGGCCAAACTTGGCGTCAAAGTCGACCAGGTTGACAAAGCTCAAGCCGGTAAACTCCTCGTTCATCGTCTTCAGCAGCTGGTCCACGCCGTCCATGTTGTCCTTGGTCCGGATGGAGCGGGTGATGCCCTCGTCGGCGTAAATGTCGCTGATTTTGCCGATCGCAATCGACGTCAGCCCCGCTTCCACAAGCCGGTTCATGACCGTCGGCGCAAACGGCTTGACGGAGTAATCATGCCGGTTGGCCGTGCGCACAAACGCCCCCGGCTTGCCGACGAACGGACGGGCGATGACGCGGGTGACGGCAAACTCGTCCCGCAGCGTCAGCTCGCGGGCGATCTGGCAGATCCGGTACAGCTCTTCCAGCGGCACCACTTCTTCGTGCGCCGCCACCTGGAACACGCTGTCGGCCGAGGTATAGACGATCACGTCGCCGGTCCGCATGTGCTCCTCGCCCAGCTCCTCGATGATCTCTGTGCCGGACGCCACCTTGTTGCCCAGCACCTTGCGCCCGATCCGCTGCTCAAATTCGCGGATCAGCTCGGCGGGAAAGCCGTTCGGATAGGTGCGAAACGGCGTGGACACATGCAGGCCCATGATCTCCCAGTGTCCCGTCGTCGTGTCCTTGCCGATGGAGATCTCTTTCATTTTCCCCCAGTGCGCCTTGGGAGCCTCCGCGGCCGGGACGTTCCGCAGCGGGGCGATATTGCCCAGGCCGAGCGCCTGCAGATGGGGCAGGGCAAAGCCGTCGACGCGTTCGGCGATATGGCCCAGCGTATGGGCGCCTTCGTCGTTGAAGCGGGCCGCATCCGGCAGCTCCCCGATTCCGACGCTGTCCATCACAATTAAAAAGACTCGAGAAAAACGTGGCATGTGAACCGCCTCCTGCAACAATCATCCAAGTGTTCAGTCGTCAGACGTCTGACGAGGAAAAAAAGAGAGACTATGCTCTCGGGTGGGTTTTGGCGTAAATGTCCTTGATGCGCGAACGGGTCACATGGGTGTAGATCTGCGTCGTGGAGATGTCCGCGTGACCCAGCATTTCCTGAACCGACCGGAGATCCGCGCCGTTTTCCAACAGGTGCGTGGCAAACGAGTGGCGCAGCGTGTGCGGCGTGATTTCCGTCCGGATGTTGGCCTTCTGCGCGTAGCGCTTGATGATCTTCCAGAACCCCTGCCGGGTGATCTGCTTGCCCAGATGGTTGAGAAACAGGGCGGTCTCGCCCGGCTCCTTCAACAGCTTCGGCCGCCCCGCCTGCAGGTAGTGGCGAACCATTTGAATGGCGACGGAGCCGAGCGGGATGATCCGCTCTTTGGACCCCTTGCCCATGCATTTGACGAATCCCATCTCCAGGTTGACGTCGCTCACATCCAGGTTGACCAGTTCGGAGACGCGGATGCCGGTCGCGTAAAGCAGTTCCAGCATCGCTTTGTCGCGCAGCCCCGCCGGGGAGTTGACCGGCGGGCTGTCGAGAAGCCGTTCCACTTCTTCGACCGATAGCACCTTGGGCAGGCGCTTTTCGATTTTGGGGGTCTCCAGATGGATGGACGGGTCCTTGTCTATGTATTTGTCGCGGACGAGAAATTGATAAAAGGCCCGGATGGACGCCAGGTTGCGGGACAGGGTGGCCGTGGCCCGCCCCTTTTCCTGCAGGGTCATCAGATAGCCGATAATCTGGCTCCGCGTGGAGTCCTCGATACGGGTCACCCCCTGCTCCTGCAGGTAAGCCGTATAGGCAACCATATCCCGCTGATACGATTCGAGCGTATTGGGCGACAGCCCCTTTTCCACAGCAAGGAAATGGATGAATTGATCGATCAGCATGTCCATGAAGCTGTTCCCCTTCAGGTAAGTGTCTTGTTATGCTTTCCACGCGGAGCGGAAAAGTCCTCTTTTTTTCCGGCGAAAAAGGTGACCGTTACTCTCCCGTCAGGTAAAACAACTGCAGCCGGGCCAGGTACCCGTCCCAATCTTCGGACCCCTGGGCATTGATCAGCTTCACCACTTTGACGGCATTGCCGTGCGGTTCGCGGTAGGGATCGCCTGGCATGAACCTGTCGGACAGCAGGCTGATGATCCCGTAGGACAACAGCGTGCAGGTAACGAACAGGAGGAAAAACCGGAGTATCTCCATCAGCCGCCGAAACGGAAATCGCATCGATGACAATCCTCCCCGCTTCCGTGTTACCTCCAGTATATGCGCCTGTCCCCCGCTCCATTCGGAACGCTACACCGGCAGGTCGTGCAGCGCGTCATCCAGCGGCACATACGGCAGATTCAGCGATGTGGCCACCGCTTCGTACACCACGTGGCCGTTCAGCACGTTGACGCCGCGGGCGAGCGCCCGGTTTTGCGCGATGGCGGCGCGATACCCTTTGTTCGCCAACTGCAGGCCGTAGGGTATTGTAACATTGCTCAGGGCGATTGTCGACGTGCGCGGCACCGCTCCCGGCATATTGGCCACCGCGTAGTGGACGACGCCGTGTTTGACGTATGTCGGTTCACTGTGCGTGGTAATCCGGTCCACCGTCTCGATCGAGCCCCCCTGATCGATCGCCACGTCGACGATGACCGAACCGGGAGACATCGACTTGACCATCTCCTCCGTCACCAGCTTGGGCGCCCGCGATCCGGGGATCAGGACGGCCCCGATCAGGAGGTCGGCTTCCTTCACCGCCTGCGCGATGTTGTACTGGTTGGACATCAGCGTCCGCAGCCGTCCCTGGAACAGATCGTCCAGTTCGCGCAGCCGGTTGGCGTTGATGTCGAGAATCGTCACCTGCGCCCCCAGGCCGACCGCCATTTTGGCCGCATTGGTCCCGACGATGCCGCCGCCGACGATGACCACGTTGGCCGGCGTGACACCGGGAACGCCCCCCAGCAGGACTCCCTTGCCTCCGTGCGGCTTTTCCAGGAACTGCGCGCCGATCTGCACCGACATGCGGCCGGCCACCTCGCTCATCGGCATCAACAGCGGCAGGGAACCGTCATCGGTCTGGATCGTCTCGTAGGCGATCGCCACCACTTTCTTGGCGCAAAGCTGCTCGGTCAGCTCCCGCTCCGGCGCCAGATGCAGATAGGTAAACAAGATCAGGTTTTCGCGAAAGAACCCATATTCGGCTGGCAGCGGCTCTTTCACCTTGCAGATCATCTCCGCCTGCTGCCATACCTCCTTGGCGCTGCCGAGGATCTCTGCGCCGGCCGCGGAAAAGTCTTCGTCGGAAAAACCGGAGCCGGTCCCCGCCTGCGTCTCGACCAGCACGCGATGGCCCGCCTGTTTGTATGCGCTCACTCCGGCGGGGGTCAGCCCCACGCGGTTTTCGTTGTCCTTGATTTCCTTTGGCACCCCGATGATCATCACTCATCCGCCTCCTGTGGCTCGCGTTGCGCTTTCCTTATCATGCCACCGGACGTCCCGCTCCATAACCCGGCGCGGGAAAAAAGAAAAACTTCTCCGTCACAGAGAAGTTTTTCTATTTGAAGTCCTCCACATTCACCTTGTCAATGCAGCGATGGCAAATGCCGTAGAAGGTGAGCCGATGGTCGGTAATATAAAAGTTGTAAACATTCTTGACCTTTTCCTCTGCGGAGACAAGCAGGTCTTCAAAGATCTCATCCACCGTGCCGCAGTTCAGGCAGATCAGGTGGTGGTGGTGGTACTCGGCGTTGTCGTCGCGCAGATCGTAGCGGGCCACCCCGTCGCCGAAGTTCATCTTGTGAATGATCTTCAGCTCGCTCAACAGTTCCAGGGTTCGATACACCGTGGCGAGACCGATTTCCGGGGCTTTTTCCTTGACCAAGAGGTAGACGTCTTCCGCACTCAGGTGATCTTCCTCGTTTTCCAGTAAAACGCGAACAGTGGCTTCACGTTGTGGCGTCAGTTTATAGTTCTGGGAATGTAGTTGCTGCTTGATCTTCTCTAACTTTTCTTCCAACATAAGTGCCCCTCCCCGCTCGCATGAAACCTGCTCCTATTATAGTAGAGGGGTGTTCCAGAAGTCAAATGCATACGTTATTAGATGAGAATTATTCTTAATTAAGCACCATCTGCATCAACCGGGGGGAAACGAACGTCTCGAACAGCGCCGCCACCGTCAGGACGGCCAGCATGGCGACGACCAGCACGGTGTAGCCGACGAAGTGGGGCAGAATCACGTCCCGTTTGCTCAGGAGCCGCGTCTTGATCAGCCGCAGGGAAAACGAGATGCCGCTCACCCCGACGATAAAGAGGGCCGGCACCACCAGCAGATTTTGCGGCAGCACGCCCGCCAGCGCCAGCGTCACGCCGTGCCACTGAAGCTGATTCACCAGAAAGCCGACCGTAAACCCGACGACCACCCCTTTGAGAAACAGCAGCAGAAGGATCATCGGCAGGCCGATGATGGACAGCCCCAGCACCCACAGGATGCCCACCGTTTTCGCGTAGTGGCCGAACGCCTGCTGGAAGTGGGCCGTCGGCTCGGGAATGCCCTGGCTGCCGAGATTGTTGAAAAAGTACTGCAGAAAGCCGAACAGCTCCTGTCTCTGGGAAAGCGGCAAGGAATTGACGATCACCGCTCCAAAAATAATGCCCATCGCAAACAGTACGATCGTGAACCAGTAAAGCGACTGATGGTCTTTCGCATATTCCTGGATTGTTTGTCCGACTCTTGCCCGCACGCCGGTTCCCCTCCCGCAACGCTGATTACTGTACAGCTTATGCGGAAGTCCGGGCGCCTATGCCTTGCCTGCCGTCACGATCCTGCCGTACGTGCCGGCTCCCCCGGCCTTGACGTTCAGCCGTCCTTCCCTGGCCTGGACGATCAGGTCCGCAATCCGCTCGCCGACGACGCCGGCCAACTCCTCCCTGCCGACCCGGTGAAGAATGTTCATCTCCGTCCCAAACGCGCGGTACAGTCTGTCCCGCAGCCTGGGGCCGACTCCGGGGATAAACTCCAGCGGCACCTGCTCCACGTACGGGGGACGAAACGGCGGATGGACGCCGGGCGGACAATCAGCCAACTGTTCGATCCGGTCAAAGACGCCCCGAACCACCCGTTTGAAGCCGCACTGCGGACAGCGGCCAACGGCGTCCGCCGGAAGCGTCGACTGGCACGATTGGCACGCAGTCTGATGGTATTTCCCCAACTGCGGATGAAGACCGTAGTTGACCGCGACGCCTCTCCCCGCTTCCCTGCGCAGGGCCCGTTTCCACTCCCGAAACGAGCGTTCGCCCATGGCGATCGCCTGGTACTCGCGGCCGATTTTCGCCAGCGAATGGGCGTCGGAATTGGTCAGGAACGTCTTGTCATGCAGTTCCGTCAACCGGTCGGCCATGTCCGCATTGGCGCTGAGCCCCAGTTCGACGGCGGGAATCAGGGAGGGATCCGCCACCTCCTGGAGCGAATCGGTGCAGCTTCCGTACAAGCCTTTGTGCGGCGTGAAAATATGGGCCGGAACCAGCACGCCGCCCCCTTCGGCGACCCTCTCCTGCAGCTCCCGCAGTGTGGCGCCGATCCGCTGGGAGCTGAGATGGACGTTTTTGCAGCGGCGGGAGAGCCAGTCGGTGAAGAGCCGCATGTCCCCCACTCTCGGCAGGTAACAGAGGAAATGGGCCTCTCCCCGTCCCGGTTCCTTAATCTCCACCTCGCATCCGAGAATCAGCAGAGTCTGCTTGTACTGAACGCCGCCGTCCCTGTGCTCTTCCGCCGCTCCCTTTTCCAGCAGGCCGATCAGCTCCTCCTGCACCTCCGGGGCGTGAGCGTCGATGATCCCGATGACGTCCATGCCTTTCCGCTCGGACGCTTCTTCCAGAATCCGCGTCAGGGTCATCTGCCGGGACGCGGTGATTTTGACCGGTTTGCCGCTGTTCGTTCCGCCGATGTGGATGTGCATGTCACAGAAGTAGTACGGCAGGCGGCTGTCAACCCCGTTCATGCAGCACCCGATTCTCCCAGGCAAACAGTGCCGCGACGGTCTTGGCGTCGCAAATCTCTCCCGTGCGATGCAGTTCCTTCGCCTCTTCCAGCGTCAGCTCCAGCACCTCGACAAACTCGTCCTCGTCGGGCCGGCTTTCCCCTTTTGTCAGGCCGGTGGCCACATAGAGGTGCATGATTTCGTCGGCAAACCCCGGTGAGGTGTAGAACGAGCTGAGGTGGTCGTACTTGGCGGCCTGATACCCCGTCTCTTCTTCCAGTTCGCGCTTGGCGCAGGCAAGCGGCTCTTCTCCCGGCTCCAGCTTGCCTGCCGGAATTTCCACGATGGTCCGCTCCAGCGGTTTGCGGAACTGGCGCACGGCCACCATCCTGCCGTCCGTCGTCAGCGGCAGAACCGCCACCGCTCCCTGGTGGTTGACAATTTCCCGCTTTGCCGTCCTGCCGTTGGGCAGCAGCACCTCATCCACCTTTACCTTGATAATCCGTCCGTCGTAAATCGGCTGGCTGCTGATGGTCTTTTCGTAAAAACGGTCTTGATCGCTCACGCTCATCATCCTTTTTCGCAGGGTCTGGTTCTAAACACGTCCGGCTGCCTCATAAGTTGGGAGCAAGACGCTTGTCCACCCTTATTGTATCGGAGGCGTACAGGGATGAAAACCTATGTAAGCGAAAAGCAGCTGCGCATGGTCGGCAAAGTGTGGGAAATCCGCGCTACACTCCGCTCCTGGTCAAAAAAAGAGCTAACGCTGCAAGAGTATCTGGCCCGACGCAGCGGTGTTTCCCGCCGCTAGCACACCCGGCCAAAAAGGGAGCGCTCCGCACCGCGAGATCCCCGGCCAGGACAGCCGCCTGAAACGGGGCCGGATCTTCCCGCCAGTGCCTGCCCATGGTGACAAACGACAGGCCAAAGGTCCGCTCCAACCGCTCCAGATGTTCATGATCCGGCGCCGGTTCGCTCACGGGCACATGGCTGCCACTGCGGATCAGATCGGCCGTTTGGCTGCGCACAATCTCGTCGCACCCATCGCCAAATGCGGGCACCACCAAAAGCACCGGCCGCAGCGCAAATCGGCCAAGGACGGTCCGCGAGTGATGGCTGACGCCAAAGTGGCGTTCGCGGGGATCGGCAAAGCTGAGACGGGGGATGAAAAAGGGGACGCCTCCCAAAAGGGAAACGGCGTGAATCACCTCCGCCAACTGCATGCCCGAAAAGCCCAGCGGCGTTCCTGTTCCGGTCACACCCGGGCCGAGAAAGCACAGGATCACGTCCGCCCGTTCCACATGCCGGGCCGCCAAGAGGCCGTTGTGGATCGTCACGGTTTCCCGGTCGCCGCCCCAGGCGTGTCCCGTGGTGACAGTTGCCGCCAGCACGCCTGCCGACTTCAGGCGCGCCACCTGTCGGCTCAGGGCGATCGGCAGCGAAGCGGCGTCCGGCATCACGTACACCAGGCGTTTTTCCGGTGCCGCCCATGCGACCGCCGCTGCGGCTGCCGGAAGCAGGCTGTGCAGTTCGCCGATCAGCACAGGTGTTCCCTCCAGCGAAAGCGACTCATCACAGAACCGTTCGTGATACGGGCTGTCCTGCTCTTCCACCGTATCGACGGCGAGCTGCGAGGGCGCGTAGCGCATTTTCATCACGTGTCCCCATGCCCCTGGGGACAGATCCGTTTCGACGGTTCTCCCCGTTTTCCCCATGACGATGTGGAACCCGCCCGTTCCCAGTTGAAGCCGAACGGCGGTCGTGTTCACCAGAACCTCGTCGCCCGCGGCGAACTCCTCGTCGAAAAACGAGACGGCCGGCTCGGCGAGGCCGCTGTCGTGCAGGCGCACTTCCAGGATCTGCACGCCCGGCCGCTTCTCCCGTACCTCTGTCACCATCCCCGCTGCCACGCGAAGCATGTCACTCCCCTCCTCCCCTTTCCCTTCTTTGTTTCAGGGGTCTTCTCATGTTCAGTCTATGTTCGGCATGGCTTGTCCCAATCATCGAGGTGTTCCCGGGATGAGCGTCCTTTCGCGTAAGCGGCATGGCCAGCCTTTCCCTTGCACAATCTCGCACGCGCACAAAAAAAGGCCGGGACCCCTGTCAGGTATCCCGGCCCGCACACCGCGCTCCTTATTCCAGCACTTCGGCGATGATCGCCAGCACCAGTTCCGCTGCCTTGTTCAGTTCCGCAATCGGCATGCGCTCGTTTTTCGTATGGATTTCTTCGTACCCGATGCCAAAGTTGACGCTCGGAATGCCGTACCCGTTGAACACGTTGCCGTCGCTGCCGCCGCCGCTGGCAATCAGCTCCGGTTCGCGGCCGACGCGCTTCACGGCGGCGATCGCCTTTT
Source organism: Brevibacillus thermoruber 423 (assembly GCF_000454065.1). Lineage (GTDB taxonomy): Bacteria > Bacillota > Bacilli > Brevibacillales > Brevibacillaceae > Brevibacillus > Brevibacillus thermoruber. Next base: position 323,015 of record NZ_KE695651.1, on the reverse strand, counting down.
GCACCACCGGGGTCTCTTCGCTGTATTTGTAGCCGTGATACATGAAGATCACGTCGTTTTCGCAGCGTGCTCCCATTTCCGCCGCCGCTTCTTCAAAGGCGGTGGTCATCTTTTTCACCTGCGCCTCCAGCTTGTCCATCACCAGGCTGCGCGCCTCGGACCAGACTTCCACGTAGTCGGTCACGATGTTGTACGCCTTGCCGCCTTCAAAGCGGCCCACATTGGCGGTCGTGTCCGCGTCGATGCGGCCGAGCGGCATGCGGGAGATGGCCTTGCTGGCGACGGTGATGGCGCTGATGCCGTCCTCCGGATTGACGCCGGCGTGAGCGGCCTTGCCGTAGATTTTCGTGACAATCCGATACTGACCCGCTCCGGCGACGGTGATCTTGCCCACCGGTCCCTCGGAATCCAGGATAAAGCCCATTTCCGCCTTCAGCAGGCTGGCGTCCATGGCGCGGGAACCGACGAGGCCGGATTCTTCGCCCACCGTGAGCACGACCTGAATCGTCGGATGCGGCAAATTTTGCTCCTTCAGCGTGCGCATCGCTTCAAAAATCGCCGCGATGCCGGCCTTGTCGTCGGCGCCGAGAATGGTGGTCCCGTCGGAATAGACGTAACCGTCGCGCACCTGCGGCTTGATGCCGCTGCCCGGCACGACCGTGTCCATGTGGCTGCTGAACAGAATGGTCGGCCCTGGGGCGGTGCCCTCCAGCGTCGCGATCAGGTTGTTGGCGCCGTGGCCTGTTTTGGCAGCCGCGTCGTCTTCCTGCACCGTAAAGCCCAGGTCCGTCAATTTTTCCTTCAGCACCTTGGCAATGGCCGCCTCATGTTTGGTCTCGCTGTCGATTTGGACGAGCTCCAGAAACTCGTTCAACAATCGTTCCTGGTTGATCACACCCGATTCCTCCCTGAAAGATGGCCTGCCGCTTCGCGATGATTGCTCCGCAGCCGGCAGGGCCCAGATTTTTGCGGGAACCCCGGTCCGCCGCACCACCGATGTGGCCGTGTCCTGGCTTTTCTCCTCATGCCGCACGCTGCTGCCGCTCGGGCCGGGAGGATTCACATTCCTTGCCAATTACCCACATGTACCAGTATACCGCAAAAAATTTTTTTCTACCATGCATTCCCGCAAACCGTCCGGCCGACTGCCTGAACATTCAAAAGTACAGGACTCTTCCGCCAAACAAACGGATCACAGCGGGATGTTTCCGTGTTTCTTGGCGGGCCGCTGCTCCTGTTTGTTCCTCAGCATCTCCAGCGACAGCTTCAGGTACTTGCGCGTTTCGCGCGGATCGATCACGTCGTCCACCATGCCGTGCTCCGCCGCGACGTACGGATTGGCAAACTTCTCGCGGTATTCGGCGATCTTCGCCTGCCGCGTGGCGGCCGGATCGTCGCTTTGCTCGATGTCCCGGGCGAAGATGACGTTGGCCGCCCCCTCCGGGCCCATCACGGCAATCTCCGCGTTCGGCCAGGCGTAGACCACGTCGGCGCCGATCGCCTTGGAGTTGAGCGCGACGTACGCGCCTCCGTACGCCTTGCGCGTGATGACGCTGATCTTCGGCACGGTCGCTTCCGAATAGGCGTACAGGATTTTCGCCCCGTGGCGGATGATTCCGCCGTGCTCCTGATTGATGCCCGGGAAAAAGCCGGTGACGTCCACAAACGTGATCAGCGGCACGTTAAACGCGTCGCACGTGCGGATAAACCGGGCCAGCTTGTCCGAGGAATCGATGTCCAACCCGCCGGCCATCACTTTGGGCTGGTTGGCAATCAACCCCACGCTTTGTCCGTTGATGCGGCCGAAGCCGACCACGATGTTGCGGGCAAAATTGGGCTGCACCTCCAGAAAATCGCCGTGGTCCACCACTTTCTCCAGCACTTTTTTCACGTCGTACACTTTCGTTCCGGCCACGGGCACCAGCTCGATCAGCTCTTCCAGCCAGTCGCCCGGGTCCCCCTCGTACGGGAGGCGCGGAGGTTCCTCGCGGTAGTTTTGCGGAAGAAAGGCGAGCAGGCGGCGCACCTGTTGCAGCACGTCCTCTTCCGTCTCCGCCGTGAAATGGGCGTTGCCGCTGATGGCGGAATGCACCGAGGCGCCGCCCAGGTCTTCGCTGGAGATTTTTTCGCCGGTGACCGTCTCGATCACTTTGGGGCCGGTGATGAACATCTGCGACGTCTTCTCCACCATAAAGACGTAGTCGGTGATGGCCGGCGAATACACCGCCCCGCCCGCGCACGGACCGAGAATCACGGAGATTTGCGGGACAACCCCGGAGTAAATGGAATTGCGGTAAAAAATATGGCCGTACCCGTCCAGGGAGACGACCCCTTCCTGGATCCGCGCGCCGCCGGAGTCGTTCAGGCCGATGATCGGGGCGCCGTTTTTCGCCGCCAAATCCATGATGTTCGCGATCTTTCTGGCGTGCATTTCTCCCAGGGCTCCGCCAAAGACGGTGAAGTCCTGGGCAAACACGTACACCAGGCGTCCGTTGATCCTGCCGTAACCGGTGACCACGCCTTCGCCTGGCGCCTCCAGCTTGTCCATGCCGAAGTGGGTGGCCCGGTGTTTGACGAACGGCTGCAGCTCCACGAAACTGTCCGGATCGAGCAGGATGTCAAGCCGTTCCCTGGCCGTCAGTTTGCCCCGGTTGTGCTGGGCGGCGATTTTTTCGTCGCCGCCGCCCATCTCCACCTTCCGCTTCCGTTCGTACATGTCGTCTATTTTTTCGTACATCGCTTCACTCATGTGCCGCTTCCTCCTTGCTCTCGGATGCTGCCGGACCCTGACACAGTTCGTACAGGACGCCATGCGCCCCCTTGGGGTGCAGGAAAGCAATCTGCGCACCGTGGGCACCCGGCTTGGCCGTTTCATGGATCAGCGGAACGCCGTTTTCGCGCAGGCGGAGCAAGCGCTCGTTCACATCGTCCACGTCGAGGGCAATGTGATGAATGCCTTCTCCCCGCTTTTCGATGAAACGGGCGATCGGGCTGTCCGGACCGCTCGGCTCCAGGAGCTCGATGCGGCTCTCGCCGATCCCCAAAAACGCCACTCGCACCTGTTCCGAAGCCACCTCTTCCGTCCCCAGCAGCGGCAGCCCCAACTGCTCCGTGTAGAACGGCAGGGCATCCTCCAGGCTTTTGACCGCGATGCCGATGTGGGCAATCTTGTTGGGAGCGGGCTGCAGGCTCATCCGTTTTCGCTTTACCTGGGAGCGGATGAAATCGGCTGTCACCCGCGTCGGCGTCCCCGGAGTAAAGACCTCGGCGATCCCCTGCGATTTCAGATAGGGAATGTCCTCCTGCGGAATGACCCCGCCGCCGATGACGAGAATGTCGTCCGCCCCCTGTTCCCTGAGCAGGCGCACCACTTCCGGAAACAGCTCGTTGTGGGCGCCCGACAGACACGACAGGCCGATGACGTCCACGTCCTCCTGTATGGCGGCGCTGACAATCTGCGCGGGCGTTTGCCGCAGACCGGTATAGACCACTTCCATGCCCTCGTCCCGCAGCGCTTGCGCGACCACCAGAGCGCCGCGGTCATGGCCGTCCAGCCCCGGTTTGGCTACCAGTACGCGAATGGTTCGTTCCATGTTGATCCCCCTTGTTCACTGTGAATCCTTGACAGCGGCTGTTCCTACACGGCGCGGTACTCGCCGAACACCTCGCGCAGCACGCCGCAGATTTCGCCGATGGTGGCGTAGCTTCGGACACACTCCAAAATCAGCGGCATGAGGTTTTCCGTCCCCTCCGCGCCTGCCCGCAGCCGATTGAGCGTTTGCTCGACAATGAGATTGTCACGACGCGCCCGCAGCGCATCCAGGCGCTCCTTTTGTTTGCGGCCCAAGGCCGGATCGACGCGGAGCAGTTCGGGCTGCGGCTCGTTTTCCAGTTGAAAGCAGTTCATGCCGACCACTTTTTCTTCGCCCGATTCGATCTTCCGCTGCGTTTCATAGGCCTGCTTTTGAATTTCCCGCTGCATGTAGCCCGCTTCCACGGCGGCCACCGCCCCGCCCATCTGTTCGATTTTTTCCAGATATTCCAGCGCTCTGGACTCGATCTGGTCGGTCAGGTACTCGATGTAGTACGAGCCGGCCAGGGGATCGACGGTGTCGGTCACGCCGCTCTCAAACGCGATGATTTGCTGCGTCCGCAGCGCAATCCGCGCCGATTCCTCCGTCGGCAGGGCGAGTGCCTCGTCGCGCGAGTTGGTGTGCAGGCTTTGCGTGCCGCCCAGCACCGCGGCCAGGGCCTGTATGGTCACGCGCACGATGTTGTTGTCCGGCTGCTGCGCGGTCAGCGTCGAGCCGCCTGTCTGGGTGTGGACGCGGAACTGCCAGGACTTCGGATTCTTGGCCCCGTAGCGCTCCCGCATCAGGCGGGCCCACATCCGGCGTGCCGCGCGGAACTTCGCGATCTCTTCAAAGAAGTGGTTGTGCCCGTTGAAGAAAAACGACAACTGCGGCGCAAACTGATCGATGTCCAATCCGGCCTGCAGCGCCGCTTCCACGTAGGCCATGCCGTCCGCGAGGGTAAAGGCGACTTCCTGCACGGCGGTGGACCCGGCCTCCCGAATGTGGTAGCCGCTGATGGAAATGGTGTTCCACTTGGGCACGTGTTTGGCGCAGTAGGCAAAGATATCGGTGATCAGCCGCATCGACGGCTTCGGCGGAAAGATGTACGTGCCGCGCGCGATGTACTCCTTGAGAATGTCGTTTTGAATCGTGCCCGACAGCTTTTCCGACGGCACCCCCTGCTTTTCCGCCACGGCGATGTACATCGCCAGCAGCACGGAAGCGGGCGCGTTGATCGTCATCGACGTGCTGACCTTGTCGAGCGGAATTCCCGCCAGCAGGGTCTCCATGTCCTCCAGCGAATCGATCGCGACCCCCACCTTGCCCACCTCGCCAGCCGCCATCGGATCGTCGGAGTCGTACCCGATCTGGGTCGGCAGGTCAAAGGCCACGCTGAGCCCGGTTTGTCCCTGTTCCAGCAGATAACGAAAGCGCTTGTTGGTCTCCTCCGCCGAACCGAATCCGGCGTATTGGCGCATCGTCCACAGACGGCCGCGGTACATGTTGGGCTGAACGCCGCGGGTATAGGGATATTCGCCCGGGAACCCGATTTTTTCCATGTAAGCGTCATCAATCTGATCCGGCACGTACAGCGGATCTATCTCAATATCCGACGAGGTGGCAAAGCGCTGTTTGCGCTCCGGCGTCTTTGCCAGACGCGCTGCCAGCTCCTGTTGCCACTTCCGGTACAGTTCGGTACAATCTTTTGTAGTCACCGGTCAACCCCCGTTTCCTGTGTAATTGGCAAGGAGGAAGGAAAGGCTCCCCCTTCCAATTCTAGCACAGCGAAGTACACAATAACGCGACAATTTCCACTTTTCGTGAAGTAATTTTTGCAAGGCCCGGTTCAGGAGGTAGTTACGATGAGGAATCAGTCCCTGTTTGCCAAAGTGTTGGTAATCGTGCTGGTGATTTCGCTGGTCGTCCCGATGTTTTTCTACTTTCAGCCGTAGACAGGCAGGCGGTATCCAGCCCCGTACAACGGAAAACCCCCTTCCGCATTGGAAGGGGGTTTTTCATGCGCCGCTGGGGATTAGCGGTAGACGTACACGCTGGACGTTTTGGCATCCCAGCCCACTTTGTAGCCGAGCGAATCCGTCACGAAACGGATCGGGATCATCGGCATGTTGTTTTTCAGCGCGACAGGCGCCGGCAGGGTTACCTCCTTGCCGTTGACACGGGCTGTTTTGGCGCCAACCGTGAGTTTGATCTGGTTCGTGCCGCTGACAATCGTTACGGTATTGTTGTTCCAGATGGTGGTCAGCGCCAGCGCTTCTTTAAAGAACTGCGCCGGAACCATTGTCGTGCTGCCGTTGGCCAGGTATGGCGCCGCCTGCAGTGGGTAGCTCTTGCCGTGCAGCGTGAACGACGGCGTGTTCAGTTTAAACAGCGCCGCGTTTGCCGGAACGGTCACCGTAGGCTGCGGTTGCGGCTGCGGCTGCGGCGTTGCCGGCTTTTGCGCCGGTGCCGGCATGCCTACGCCGACGGCACGGGCAAACAGCAGGCCTTTTTCCTCAGACGTAAACACGCTGATGCTGTACGCGTTTTTCACCGACGGGTTAATGATGTTGGCGCCTGCGCCGATTACGACATTGGCTGCGCCGCCAGCCGGAATGTCCTGCGCCGGATAGACCAGCACATTTTGACCGCGAACGGCGACGAAGTTGGCGGCCACGCCATTTACCGTCACGTTTGCCGGAGCGATGTAGGCAGGTACGCGGTAGCCTGCCGGGAACACGATCTCGATGAAGTCGCGCTGCTTGTACAGCGGCATCGTCACGCCCTTGATCGCGATGTTGACGCCGGTCGGTTTGCCCACGGCCGTGTTGGTCAGCGTGATGGTGGACGTGCTGTTGTTCACCTGGGTAGGCGTGCCCGCTGCCGGAGCCGGGTTCGGTGTCGGCGTCGGTGCCGGAGTGACCGACGTACCCGAGATGGTGAAAGGTTTGGACGTGATCGTTTTGCCGTCCACCGTCATCTTCAACTGGTAGCTTCCCGCCGTTTTCGGATTGGTCAGCCAGGCATCGTACGAGATGTCCACCTTGACTTTGCTGGAAGAGGTGAAGCTGTACGGCGTGGTCAGGTAGATTTTGTTGCCGGACGGCGCCACCTTGCGCGGCGTTTTGCCGTTAATGGCAAAGTCGGACGGATTGAGATAGCCCGGAACCATGTCGGCGGACGGGAATTCCACGATCACGTCGCTGTCGGAAGCCAGCTTTCTGCTGCCGAAGTCGGCTTCAAACGTGTAGCTGGAACGCGCTCCCACACCGGAGTCGGAAAGGGTCACGCTGAAGTCGCCCGAACCGCTGGTCGAACTGGAGCTGGAACCTTTGATTTCAAATTCTTCCGACGTGTATGTAGTGCCGTCCCATTTGACTTCGATGACGTAATCGTCGTCCGCATCGGGATTCTCAATTTCCGCTCCTTCGTAGAAGGTGAGCGTCAATGTTTTGTCGCCGGCGGCCTTGGACGGCACCTTGATTTCCACCTTGTTGCCGGAAATTCTGACATCGTCGGGTTCATACTCGTTAATGTCCACGTCGTCGGTGCTGATTTTGCTCGGCAGCATGTCTTCATCCGGGAAGTAGACGGTGACCCAATCGCCTTTGGTCAGTTTGTCCTTCAATTTGATCGGACCCAGCTCGTATTTGGACGTTTCGCCTTCTGTCGTGCGGCTGATGTACACGTCAAAATCGTCATCCTTGGCGGAGCTGCTGCTGCTGTCGTCCACAATGTCGACCTCGTAGTCTTCCCAGGACTCCCTGGACGTTTTCACGGAGACGATGTAGGAATCCTCTTCATCCGGGTTGGTGATGCCGCTGTCGATGTCGATGGAGATATCCTCTCCCGCATCCACGGCTTCGTCAACGGTAATCTCGATCGTTCTGCCGGAGACTTCGACTTTTTTTACATCGACACTGGCATCGATGTCGTCTTCATCAATGTTGGAATCGACATCGAAATCCTTGTCAAACCTGATGTAGATGATGTCTCCCTTCTTCAAGTCCTCGTCCAGGACAAAATCGATATAATATGCGCTTTCTTCGCCTGCCGTATCGTCCTCCGGATCAACGGACAGGTCATCGATCGCATATGCGGAATGCGGGGCCGCCAAAAGCGGCGTGGATACAAGCGCTGTTGCCAACACAATCGGAAGTGTCTTTTTGCTCTTCTCCATGTTTGTCCTCCCATGCTTCTCGTAATCTTTTACACTCTCTTCTTGTCGAACCGCTATCAGTTTACCATAAATACGAAACAGAGGGAATCTGTTCATCGGAAAATGGTAAACACAACCGGTTCATTAAGCTATGACGACGGAAGCAGGCAAAAGGTTACAAAACGGTTACACAAAAATTCAGCAAACATGAGAAAGGCCAGATTCCTGTGTGAATCTGGCCTCAGACTGAAGACAAACCGATTGCATCGAGGAGAAGCATGTTCCCAGCAGAGCGACTTGTGAGCCCTACCGAGCGGAGCAGCGAGTTGCGGGAAAAAGGAGCGCCACCTCTGAATGGGCTTCGTAGCGATGCGACTTTGGCGCTCCCCCGCAAATCGGTGCGGAGCGTGCAGTCCATGCGTCCTTGCTGGGCGAGCACGGAGCGGATGCCGGAAACGTGCTTCTCCCGCCAACAGTCCTTTTTCCGCACACAAAAGCCAGATTCCTGTGGGAATCTGGCCTTGTGTCGCGTTGGCTAGTACAGTTTGGTGTCCGGGCCGATGGCCTCCAGCTTCTGCTTGACGCTTTGCAGGAAGCGGCCGCAGACGAGGCCGTCCAGCACGCGGTGGTCCAGCGAGAGGCAGAGGTTCACCATCGAACGGATGGCGATCATGTCGTCGATCACCACCGGCCGTTTGACGATCGCCTCCACGCTGAGAATGGCCGCCTGCGGGGCGTTGATGATCGGCATGGACAGAACGGAGCCGAACGAGCCGGTGTTGTTCACCGTGAATGTGCCGCCTGTCATGTCTTCCACCGTCAGTTTGCCGGCGCGCGTGCGGGCCGCCAGATCCTCGATCGATTTGGCGATGCCGAGGATCGACTTTTGGTCCGCGTCCTTGATCACGGGCACGAACAGCGCCTCCTCCGTCGCCACGGCGATGGAGATGTTGATGTTTTTCCTGACGATGATCTTGTCGCCCGCCCAGGTGGAGTTGAGCATCGGGTATTCCTTGAGCGCTTCCACCACGGCCTTGATGAAAAACGGCAGGAAGGTGAGGTTTACCCCTTCCTTGCGCTTGAACTCCTCTTTGACCTGATTGCGGAAGTTGACCAGGTTGGTCACGTCCACTTCCACCATCGTCCAGGCGTGAGGGGCTTCGTGTTTGCTCTGCACCATCCGGTTGGCAATCGTCCGGCGCACGGGCGTCACCGGGATGATCTGATCCCCCGCCGCCACCGGGATGTCAAAGGCGCTCGCGCCTGCCGCCGCTGGTGCGGAGGCGGCCGGCGCAGCGGGCTGGGCGGACGGAGCGCTTACCGCCGAAGCCTCCATAGGCCGTTGGGCAGGTGCCGCCGCTGCCGGGGTCTCGGCTGCTGCCGGCGGCTGGCCGCCTGCGTCGATGATCGCCTGCACGTCTTTGCGCGTCACTCGTCCGCCCAGTCCGGTTCCGTTGACGCGGGACAGGTCGATCCCGTGTTCCTGCGCCAATCGCAGCACCGCCGGCGAATAGCGCTGCTTGCCGCCCTGCCGTTCGGCGGCCGCAGCCGGTTGGGCCGGGGCGTTCGGCGTCGCGCTGACGGGCTTTGCCGGAGCTGCGGGCGCTGCTGCCGCTGTCGGCTCCGCTGCCGCCGTCGCCTGCGGCTCAGCCGCGACGCCCTCCTCTTCGATGTACAGGATCAGCGTCCCCACTGCCACCGTCTCTCCCTCGGGCACGACGATCTCCGTTACCCGACCGGAGACGGTGGACGGCACTTCCGCATTTACCTTGTCCGTGGTCACTTCGGCCAACGGATCGTATTTCTTGACCACATCTCCCACCTTCACCAGCCATTTGGTGATGGTGCCTTCGGTCACGCTTTCGCCAAGCTGGGGCATTAGCACTTTTGTTGCCATGTCCACGGTCCTCCTATCGCCTTATTGAACCCCTTAAAAATGCGCCAGTTCCCGCATCGCTTCCAGCACTTTGTCCGGGTTGAGCATGAAAAACTTCTCCATCGGCGGACTGTACGGCATGGCCGGAACGTCGGGGCCGCACAGGCGCTTGATCGGCGCATCCAGGTCAAACAGACATTGTTCGGCGATCACGGCGGCCACTTCCGCGCCGACGCCGCCTTCCTTGTTGTCTTCGTGGACGATCAGCACCTTGCCCGTCTTGGCGGCCGCTTCCGCAATCGCTTCCTTGTCCAGCGGATACAGCGTGCGCAGATCCAGCACATGGGCGCTGATGCCTTCTTCGGCCAGCTTTTCCGCCGCCTGCAGGCAGAAGTGGAGCGTCAGCCCGTACGAAATCACCGTGATGTCCGTCCCTTCCCGCTTGACGTCCGCCTTGCCGATCGGCAGGACGTAATCCTCCTCGGGCACTTCCCCTTTGATCAGGCGGTAGCAGCGCTTGTGCTCGAAAAAGAGGACGGGGTCGTCGTCGCGGATGGCCGCTTTCAGCAGGCCTTTGGCGTCGTACGGCGTGGACGGCGCCACCACTTTCAGGCCTGGCACGTTGGTAAACAGCGCTTCCACGGACTGGGAGTGGTACAGCGCTCCGTGCACGCCGCCGCCAAACGGGGCGCGGATCGTGATCGGGCAGAACCAGTCGCCGTTGGACCGGTAGCGCATTTTCGCCGCTTCGCTGACGATCTGGTTGACGGCCGGCATGATGAAATCGGCGAACTGGATCTCCGCGATCGGGCGCATGCCGTACGCCGCGGCCCCGATCCCCACGCCGACGATAGCCGATTCCGCCAGAGGCGTGTCGATGACGCGCTCTTCGCCAAACTCTTCGATCAGACCGACGGTGGCGCGAAACACGCCGCCGCGCACGCCGACGTCCTCGCCGAGAATGAACACGTTGGGATCGCGCCTCATTTCTTCGCGCATCGCCATGGTAATCGCATCAATAAACGAAATGACTGCCATCTGGATACCCCCTTATTCCCCGTACACGTGCGTGAGCGTCGATTCCGGCGCCGGATAAGGCGCGTTTTCCGCGTACTCCGTCGCCTCGTCCACTTCCATCTGCACGCGGGCCAGCAAGTCCTGCTCCTTGTTCTCATCCATCAGGCCCACCTCTTTCAGGTATTGGCCGAACAGCAGGATCGGGTCTTTTTTCTTCGCTTCTTCCACTTCTTCACGCGTCCGGTAGGTGCGGTCGTCGTCGTCGCTGGAGTGGGGGACGAGGCGGTACATGACCGCTTCGATCAGCGTCGGACCTCCGCCGGAGCGGGCCCGCTCCACCGCTTCCTTCATCACCCGGTACACTTCAATCGGGTCGTTGCCGTCCACGCTGACGCCCGGAAAGCCGTATCCGATCGCGCGGTCCGCCACGCTTTCGCAGGCGAGCTGTTTTTTCAACGGCACGGAGATGGCGTACTTGTTGTTCTCGCAGAAGAAGATGACGGGCAGCTTGTGAACGCCGGCAAAGTTGGCCCCTTCGTGGAAGTCCCCCTGGTTGCTGGAGCCTTCGCCGAACGACGTGTAGACGACGAAGTCCTTTTTCTGCATTTTGCCGGCCAGCGCGATGCCCACTGCGTGCGGCACCTGCGTCGTCACCGGGCTGGACCCGGTCAGGATGTTCCACTTCTTGCCGCCGAAGTGGCCGGGCATCTGCCGGCCGCCGCTGTTCGGGTCTTCCGCCTTGGCGAACGCCGACAGCATGCAGTCGCGCGCCGTCTGTCCGAAGACCAGCACCACGCCGAGGTCGCGGTAATACGGGCAGAGGTAGTCCTTCCCCTTCCGCAGGGCAAAGGCCGCTCCCACCTGCGCCGCTTCCTGCCCCTGGCAGGAAATGACGAACGGCACCTTGCCCGCCCGGTTCAGCAGCCATTGGCGCTCGTCAATCTTGCGCGCCAGGAGCATGTAATAGTACATGTCCAGCACCTGCGCGTCCGTCAAGCCCACTTGTTCATGACGCTTGGTTGTCATCGTCGGATACCCTCCTTGCTATTCGCGCTAAATGTGAATCGCCTTGCCGTCCACTGCCAGCGCCGCTTCCATGAGCGCTTCGGACAGGGTCGGATGCGGGTGTATAGCATGGCCGATTTCCCACGGAGCGGCGTCCAGGACGCGGGCCAGTCCCGCTTCGGAAATCATGTCCGTCACGTGGGGGCCGATCATGTGCACGCCCAAAAGGTCGTTGGTCTTCGCATCGGCCACCACCTTGACAAAGCCGTCGTTTTCGCCGTGGACGAGCGCTTTCCCCAACGGTTTGAAACTGAATTTGCCGACCTTTACCTCGTAGCCCTGCTGGCGCGCTTCCGCTTCCGTCAGGCCGACATTGGCCACCTCCGGCCGGCTGTACGTGCACTTCGGCACTTTGCTGTAGTCCAGCGGCTCCGGATTGAGGCCGGCCATGTGTTCGACGGCCAGGATGCCTTCGTGCGAGGCCACGTGGGCAAGCTGCAGCCCGCCGATGACGTCGCCGATAGCGTAGATGTGTGACTCCGCCGTCTGATAGTGCTGGTTGACGGCTATCACGCCGCGCTCCACCTTGATTTCCGTCGCCTCCAGGCCGATGTTTTCCACGTTGGCCTGCCGCCCTACGGATACCAGCAGCTTCTCGGCCGCAAACGTCTGCACGCCGCCGGCCGTCTCCGCCTGAATCGAGACGCGGCCGTCCGATTTCTCCAGGGTGTCCGGCAGCACCTTTGCGCCGGTGACGATGTTCACCTTGCGCTTTTTCAGCAGGCGGGCCATCTCCTTGCTGATCTCCTCGTCTTCCAGCGGCAGGATCCGGTCGGCGTACTCCACCACCGTCACCTCGACGCCGAAGTCGTTCAGCATGGAGGCCCACTCGATGCCGATCACGCCGCCGCCGACAATCGTGACGGACGACGGCAGTTCTTCCCATTGAAGCGCTTCGTCGCTCGTCACCACATCTGTGCCGTCAATCGTCAAGCCCGGCAGTGTCCGGGGGCGGGAACCGGTGGCAATGAGCAAAAAGCGGGGGACGATCATCTCCTGGTCCCCGTTCGGCTTTTCCACCCGCACGGCCCCTGCCTGCGGCGAAAAAATCGACGGCCCCATGACGCGGCCAACCCCTTCAAAAACCGCGATGTTCCCTTTTTTCATCAGGTACTGAACGCCCTTGTGCAGCTGCTCGACGATCCCCTGCTTGCGCGACTGCACCTTGCGGAAGTCGTAGCCCACACTGTCGGCCAAGACGCCGTACTTGTCGCTTTCCTTCAGGGTCGCGTACACCTCGGCACTGCGCAGCAGCGCCTTGGAGGGGATGCAGCCGCGGTGCAGGCAGGTGCCGCCCAGCTTCTCCTTTTCGACGATCGCCACTTTCATCCCCAACTGGGAGGCGCGGATCGCCGCGACGTAACCGCCTGTCCCGCCTCCCAACACGACGAGATCAAATTCCTGTGACATGCGTTCCATCTCCTTTCGTCCGTGGCGGGGCGGCTGGGGCCGACTCCACCGTCCGGGATCTGCTTTCGCGTCCGGCGAATATGAACATTCACTCGGCTGGTTATGTATCGGGGCGTCCGCAGCGCTGCCGCGGGCGCTCCCCGGACAAGCCGCCGGTCAGGCGGGGGGTATTAGCGGTGGTAAACAGTCTTGCCGTTTCGAAGGAATGTATTGCGGGACTTGGCGACGCTGGCGATGCGCTCCTCCGCCATGCGGTCGGCCGCCTTGTAGGACGGTACGCCGTCGCGCTCGGCGATCTCGAACACCTTCAGGATGTTGTCGTAGATCGTCTCCACCTTTTTCAGCGCCCGCTCCCGGTTGTAGCCCTGCAGCTCATCCGCCACGTTGATCACGCCGCCCGCGTTGATCACGTAGTCCGGCGCGTAGATGATGCCCATCTCATGAATCATATCGCCATGCCGTTCTTCTTTCAACTGGTTGTTGGCCGCGCCGGCGATCACCTTCGCCTTCAACAGCGGAATCGTGTCGTCGTTGATGATCGCCCCGAGCGCGCACGGCGAGAAAATGTCGCAGTCGACGCTGAAGATCTCGTTAACGCCGACCGCTTTCGCGCCAAAGTCCTCCACCGCCCGGTTGACGTTCTCCTCGTTGATGTCGGTCACGATCAGATAGGCCCCTTCTTCGTGCAGGTGGCGGCAGAGGTTGTACGCCACGTTGCCCACGCCCTGCACCGCCACCACGCGGCCCGACAGGTCGTCGCTGCCAAACGCCAGCTTGGCGGCCGCCTTCATGCCGCGGTAGACGCCGTAGGCGGTTACCGGCGAGGGGTTGCCGCTGGAGCCGAACGCCGGAGAGACGCCGGTGACAAAGTCCGTTTCCAGATGGATCAAGTCCATGTCGGCCACGGTCGTTCCCACGTCCTCGGCCGTGATGTAGCGGCCGTTCAATCCCTGGATGTAGCGGCCAAAGGCCCGGAACAGTTCCTCGCTCTTGTCTTTGCGCGGATCGCCGATGATCACGGCTTTTCCGCCGCCGATATTCAGTCCGGCCGCCGCGTTTTTGTAGGTCATCCCGCGGGCGAGCCGAAGCACGTCAACAATTGCTTCTTCCTCGGATTTGTACGGCCACATGCGCGTGCCGCCCAGGGCCGGTCCCAGTGTCGTATCGTGAATGCAGATGATCGCTTTCAAACCGGAGTTTTCGTCTTGACAGAAGACAAGCTGCTCGTAGTCGTACTTTTGCATGTAATCAAAGATGTTCATGATGAAACCTCCCTAGTATGATTCGTCTTCGCAATCCGGCAGTCATGCGGAGAAGGCCCTTCTGCCTGCTCCCCGATTGGTATATTATGCAATAGTCGTGCCATAAAAGAAAGGGAATGAAAGCGCTTCATTTTTGCGAAGGACCCGCTCGGGCTTGCCTCTGCCCTGTGCATGATTTTGCACGAATAGGCAAAAGGTTGCATGCAAAAAATTGCATGGTCGTCTCGCTCAGCTCTGCTCCTCGGCGATCCCCAGCTTTTCCAGCTTGTAATAAAGGCTGCGGATCGAAATGCCCAGGCGTTTGGCCGCCAGCGTCCGGTTGCCGCGAGCGGCGGCCAGTTCGCGGATGATGTGCTGCCGCTCCGCTTCTTCCACCGCCTCTTTCAGCGTCTTGCCCGTGGAGGCGGCAAACGGCTGTCCCGGTCCGCCGAGGTTTCCGCTTTTTCGTTCCAGCGGCGGCAGATGCTCCGGCAGGATGACCCGCTCGCTGATCCGCATGTGGATCATCGCCCGGCCCAGCACGTTTTCCAGCTCCCGCACATTGCCCGGCCAGTGGTAGGAGAGCAGGATCCGCAGCGTCTCCGGGGCGATCTCCTCGACGCTGCGCCCGTACTCCTGATTGTACTTGCGCAGCAGGTGCAGGGCGAGCGGCTGTATGTCCTCCAGCCGCTGCCGCAGCGGCGGGATGTAGATCGGCACCACGAGGAGCCGGTAGTACAAGTCTTCCCGAAAGCGGCCCGCCTGGATCGCCGATTCCAGGTTGACGTGGGTGGCGGCAATGACGCGGACGTCGACGTCGATCGCCTTGGTGCCGCCGACGCGCACCACCTCCCGCTCCTGCAGGACGCGAAGCAGTTTTACCTGCATGCTCATCGACAGTTCGCCGATTTCATCGAGAAAAATGGTGCCGCCGCTGGCTTCCTCGAACAATCCCCGCTTGCCGCCGCGCCGCGCGCCCGTGAACGCCCCCTCCTCGTATCCGAACAGTTCGCTCTCCAGCAGATGCTCCGAGATCGCGGCGCAGTTGACGCGGATGAACTGCTTGTACTTGCGTTCGCTGGCGTTGTGGATGGCGTGGGCAAACAGTTCCTTGCCCGTCCCCGATTCGCCGCGCAAGAGCACGGTCGCCCGGGTCAAGGCGGCCTTTTGCGCCTGTTCGATTGCCGCCCGCATCGGCTCGCTGAAACCGATGATGTCGGCGAAGGTGTACTTGGCTTCGAGGGTGCGGATAATCTGGTGGGCCCGCTCCAGTTCTTCCGTCAGCCGTTTGATCTCCGACACGTCGTGGATCACCCCGACGCTGCCTTTCAGCTCCCCGTCCACCATGACCGGAGCCACGTTGACGACGACGTCCTTGCGTTTCGGTCCCAACTTCATATGTACGCCGCGAACCGGCTTTTTTGTCTTCAGGACACGCATGTGCATGCTGTCCCCTTCGGAGATGTCCACCGTTGCCGGCTTGCCGATGATGTCGTCAGGCTGCAGGCCGGTCAGCCGGGTGTACGCGGGATTGATTAACAGGCCGTTTCCCTTGGCGTCGACGACCGAGATGGCCTCGTCGGACGAATGAATGATCGCCTGCAGCATGCTTTTCAGTTCTTTCAGGTCGGTCACTTCTTCCGCCAGCGCCATGATTTCCGTTATGTCGCGGAAGATGGCGACGGCGCCCACCACCTCGCCTTGTTCGTTGCGTACGGGAACGCGGTTGGTGATGATGCGCGTCTGATTGGGCAGCACCTGCTCCTGGTTGAGCTCCGGCTGCCCCGTCTCCAATACAATATGTAAGCGCGTGTTGGGGATCTTCTCCGCTGCTACCGTCCCCAGCACATCCGCTGCCTCGAGGCCCATCAGCCGTTCCGCCGCCTTGTTGAACAGGGTGATCACCCCCTGCCGGTTGACGGCGATGATCGCGTCATGGGTGGAGTTCAGCATGGTCTCCCGCTCCCGCTGGTTCTGCGTCAAAGCGGCGATCAGCGCCTCCCGCTCGCTGATCAGCTTCATGATGATGCCGGTAAACGTCCCCGGAATCAGCGCCGTCTTTTCCTGTTTGAGGCGCAGGATCTCTTCATAGGCCGCCTGGTTGCCGGTCGCCTCCAGAATCACGTCCACGTCCCGGGACAGATACGGCCGAAAATCGGTGCCGACCTCGATTCCCAGCGAACGGGCCAGTTCCAGGCCCGGCGCGTCGCTCCGCTCATCCACCACGGCGATGATCGTCATCTCCTCCATGTTGCTCAGCAGCCGCAGGAGCGCCGTTCCGCCCCGGCCGGCCCCGACGATGAGCAGCTTGTGCATGCGCGATCCCTCTTTCCATCAATCAGAAATCAGACTGTTACCATTGTACCCCATGCGCGTCCGCTTGGACAGGCGCATGTTCCGTTGGACAAGGGGCGACCCATCCATTATGATGGGAAGGGAGCAAGTTGGAAAGGGGTGAAAACGCCCTTGATCGGCCAAAAACTGATCGCGCTCCTGATCATGGTGATTCCTGCAGCGCTCGCCATGTACGGAATCAAACTGATCCGCGATGCGCTTTTTTACTCCGTAACCCCCGACGTGGACTTTCTCTGGGGAAAGCTGCTGCTGGGCCTTTTGCTGTTCGTGGGTCCCGTCAGCTTTATCGGCGGGTTCATCCTGCACCACGACCGGAAGCGGAACCGCGTACAGCCCCGCTTCATGAAACGCGATCCGGAGGACGACGAAGACTAGAACCAGGCGTGACGACCTGGTTCTATTTCGTTTCGGCCGGACGGCCCCACTGGTCCAGCCGGTTCAGCCAGCCGACGGATTGGATCACGCGGGAAAAGGAGACGAATTCCGCCAGCAGGTGGAGGCCCGCAAACACGAGCAGGATGGCAATCTGCACGGCGAGCGGCAGGTTGGTCGCGAGGCCGAACCCAGCCGCGAACCCCAGGTAGTTGGCTCCCGTGTCGCCCAGCATCAAGCGGCCTGCGGCGTCATGCCGAAACACCAGCGCAGCCGCAGCCGCAACGGGAACCATCCATACCCAGCAGGGCGCGGCCCCTGCCGCAAACGCCCCGCCCCCCACGGCCACGGCCGCAAGCAGCGCGAACACCTTGAGCGCGCGCGCCGGCCGCAGGTCAAACATGTTCAATACGTTGGGCGACAGCGCCAGCAGGCCGGCGGCTGCAAGCGCCGGCAGCGTCTCCCCGTAAAGGGCGAGACTGACCAACAGGGCCGTGCTCCCTCCTCCCCACGCTTTCCACATGCCGCCGGTCATGCGCCGTTCCTTCCAGAGCGCGCCGAGGTGGCCGCGGAAGCCTTTTACCGCTTTGTCGGAACTGCAGTCGTCCAGCCAGCCCCAAAACGCCATCGACGCCGAACCGGCCAGGAACAAAACGCCCACGCGCAGCATGGCAGGCTCTTCGGCGGCAATCAGGCAGACGAGCAGCATGGCCGCCTGCGCGGCGGCTGCATGGCAAAAGACCGCCACGCCGCCTCCCGTCACCACGTCTTCGCCCCTGTAATTCTTGCGGATCATGCCCCGCTGGCGCAGCTTCTCCAGAAAGGCGGAAAACAGCAGCCAATGCCCGACCGCGGGGACGCCGACGCCGAGCGACAGCAGCGCCATCAGTTTCGCGTCCACATGCCTCCCTCCCACCATTTGCGCCCGAGCGCCCGGCCGATCGCCAAAAATTCTTTTCCCCGGTGACAGCAACCGGCCCAATCATTTCCGGTCTGCCGGTGGGAAAAGGCGACCGGCACCTCCAGCACCCGGTACCCGGCCCGAAGCGCATCGATGGTCAGCCCGACTTCGATGCCAAAGCCCGTGTCCAAACGCCCCGTGTGTTCCAGCACCTGGCGGCGAACGGCCCGCTGCCCCGACAGCGGCGCCCGTGCCCGATACCCGGTCAGCAGCCGGATGCCGTGATGCGCCAGCCCTTTTGCCAATCCCACGCCCGCCTTTCTCGCCGGAGCGGGAAGTACGGCCACTGCCATGTCGCAGGCGCCGGCGAGGACGGGAGCGAGCAGGTCGTTCGCTTCCGCCGCACTTTCCCGCAGATCGCCGTCCAAGAGCAGCACGATGTCACCGCCGGCACGCCCCCAGCCCGTCTGCAGCGCCCCCCCTTTTCCCTGGTTGCGCGGCAGTCGGATCACCAGATCGGCCCAGCCGTCCGCCAGTTCGCCCGTCCCGTCCGTACTGCCGTCGTCGACGACGATCAGTTCGTCGCAGGTGACGCGCTCGCGGACAGCCCGCAGCGTGGGAACGATGGAGTCGGCCTCGTTGTAGGCGGGAATAACCACGCTAACTGTTTTCACGCGCCTCCCTCATTTCCGTCAGCAGCTTTTGCACGTTTTCCAACAACCCCCACTGTTTGGCCGGCGAATCGGGCACCTCTTCCGCGTACAGCCAGCGGCAGTCGCGCGGCAGCTTCGCCAACCAGTCCGGCTGCACGGGGCCAAAGACCAGAAGCGGCCCGTCCAGCGGCACGCTTCCCTCCCGGTAGGACAGCACGTTTACCCCGACGGAGCGGAACATCTGCTTGAGCCGCCCCATTCGCTGCTGATCCGCATGCCAGACGTACACGCTGCTTCCCCTCAGCTCATCGGCATACCGGGTGGCCAACAGCCGCTCCACTTCTTCGTGGCTCCGCTCCATTTCCACCAAGATCCGGTTTAGCTGCTGCTTCAGCTCGCTGTTGCTGCGCAGCGCCTGGTCGTATTTGGCTTCCATGTTCTTCAGGACTTCCTGTTCCTTCATCGCAAACCACGATTGTCCGGCCGTTCCCCCCAGCAGGATCCCGATACCCAACGCGAGAAACACTGCGGCCAGCGAAATCAGGTGATGACGAAAGTGAATCAATTCCGTCGCCTCCTAAAATACCCAACTGCGCCACTGCACCCACCACATCTGCACGGCGTGGCGCGCGACCGGGTTGACCGCCAGAGCGGCCGCGACCGGAACCAGTGTGGCGGCGATCATCAGCGCCCACCAGTTCCACGACCAGCGCGGCTGGTAGAGCTGGCTGACGCCCTTGGCGTCGATCAGCTTGGGCCCGATTTTGGTGCGTACCAGCAGGGTGCTGGCCATGCCTTTGCGTCCTTTCTCCAAAAAGTCAATCATATTGGAATGCGAGCCGATCGTGACGATCAGCTTCGCCTGTTCCTCGTAGGCGAGCAGCATCGCGACGTCTTCGCTGGTCCCCGGCGCGGGCAGTAGGTGATAGCGCAGACCCAGCGCCTCGACCCTCCCCCGTCCGGGCGCGCTGCCGTCGGGAAAGGCGTGGACCACCACCTCCGCCCCGGAGCACAGGGCGCGGTCGGAAATGCTGTCCATGTCCCCGACGATCAGGTCTGGCGTGTATCCGCACTCCATCAACGCGTCCGCCCCGCCGTCCACGGCGATCAGCACCGGCCGGCACTCGCGGATGTAGGACGAGAGCATCCGCAAATCCTCCCGATAATGTCTGCCGCGCACGACCACCACCACATGCCGGTCCGCCATCCGCGTGACCAAGGGTAGCTTGCGCAGCGGATGGAGAAACAGTTCTTTTTCCTGTCCGGCGAACTGCAGGGTGTTGTCGATAAACGCGGACAGCACGTCGTCCAAGCGTTCGTCCGCCTCCCTCCGCTTCGCCGCGATCCCATCGGCGGTGACGGCCCGAACGGCGGCGACCGGACGCCACTTCCCGTCGGTGTGCACCAGCAGCGCATCGCCCGACACCGCCGCCCGCCTGCCGTCCAGTTCCTCTACCAGGCCGCTGTGGCCGCCGACGACTTCGTACATGGGAATCCCCGCTTCCAGGAGTCTGATCGCCCCTTCTGCGGGGTAGGTGCCGGTCATGAACGGGGAGAGGTTGATCACGGCCTGCACGTTGGCTTCCAGCAGCGAACGGGCCGCCACCTCATCGACATCGGCGTGATCCACCAGGGCGATTTGCCGGGGCTGAAGCCGTTTGCAAAGCTGTTTGGTTTTGCGGTCGGCCGCGATCGTGGCCGCGCACGCAAACATGCCGGTATCACTGCGCTTGCCCACCTGTCCCACCTCCATCCCTAGTATGCTAATGATTTCCGTCGACCATGCAATTCGGGAAAAGAAAAGGAGGCCGCGCAATTTGCGCAGCCTCCGCATGCAACCGCTTTCGTCCCCTCGTGAATGACCCCGTGAACGAGGATGCCTCCTATACGCCTTTTGTCGCGTAGTAGATAATCAGTCCGTCTGCGAACAGGAAAACAGCCAGGGACAGCAATCCGAATCCGACCGCAAACTTGTTTTTGGCTTTCATGGAACGGAACACGCCCAGTGCGATGAAGAACGTGAACACGAACATCAGGATATCGAACAGCGTAATTTTCATCCGAAAGACAACTCCTTTAAAAAAATGACGCGCAGGAATAGAATGGCACTTTCATTATATAGAATCGCCCACGGGTATACAAGTCGTATCGGAATTGTGACAAACGATTTCACAATTGTGGGGCCACTGGGGAAGGGTGGATACTGGTAGTGTGTCTCATTGTTTCGCTCCTATCCAGATGGTCCAGCGATCCCGTTCCACGATGGCCCCGCCTGAAGCGAGCGGCTCCCTCATGGTATCGACCAGCGCGCGCAGCTCTTCGTCGGAGAGGGCGTGCAGAATCGATCGCCCGGTCCGCTGGAGCAAATCCTGCGCCAGTTCCTCCCATCCCGGATAGACGCGCCGAGTCTCCCACAGCACATGCGTGCGAATCGTTCGAAACCCGGCTGTCCGCATCGCTTCCCGCACATCGGCATCGGCGGGGCGGCGCCCCTTTTCCAGCTCCAGCAGACGCGGAAACCGGGCGAAAAAGTACCCGCGCAGATGTGTGGGGGAACCCGGCAGGGCCACGTCCTCCATCGTCCGATCCTGCACGATCGCCAGACCGCCGGGAACGAGCAGGCGGGCGGCTTCGGAAAAGAACCCGTCCAGCTCGTCCAGATGATGAATCAAGGCTCTGGCAAACACCACGTCGGCGCTTTCCCCCGCCATCCCCGTCCGCAGGGCGTCTCCGCGGACAAATGTCACGTTTTGGCAGTCGCGACAGGTCTCTTTGGCTGCCTCCAGCATGACTTCGGAAAAATCAACGCCGACCACCGCTGACGCTCCCATTTCCGCCCATGCTCTGGTGTATATCCCGCCGCCGCATCCGATGTCCGCCACGCGCTTGCCGGACGGGTCCAGCCATCCGCGGATCGCCTCCGTCCAGCTCTCGTCCGCCCGCCGGCCAGCGTACGCATGGCGATTCTGTGCCGCATGGAAATCGATGCTCATGAATCGATCCGCTCCATGAACTCCAGCCGGTTGCCGAACGGATCGTCGGCAAAGAGGCGCTTGACGCCGGGGATCTCGTCCCCTTCCCGGACCGTCACTCCGGCCGCCTCCAAACGCTGCCGGAGCGCTTCCAGATCGCTTGTGAGAAACGCGGGATGCGCTTTGTTCGCAGGAGCAAAGGAGGCCTCGACACCGACGTGCACCGTCTGCGGACCGCATTGAAACCAGACCCCTCCCCGCCTGCGCAGCGCTTCCGGCTTCGGCACCTCCGGCATGCCCAGCACATCGCGGAAAAAGCGGCGGGCCTCCTCTTCGCATCCGGCCGGCGCGGCCACCTGCACGTGATCCAATCCGATCCACCGATGGCTCATCTCATTCGCCTCCTTTTTTGCACAGGACCATCCACTCGTCGATCTGGTGCGACTGGACGCGTCCGTCTTGTACGTCCAGATTCCAGTACGCTTTCATCGCCTGCGGCGCGTCCAGCAGGCAGCGCTCCACCGCTTCCTCCTGCTCCTTGGATGAGGCGGTCCGGGCCACCCACTGCGGAAACGGGAAGCGCTTCCGGCGCAGGCGGTCCTGCAGTTCCCGCAGGCCGTTTTCCTGAAACAGTCCCCGCCACTCCGCAACCGACAGACAGCGCACGTGGCTGATGTCGCGCAGTGTCTCCACCCGGTTGACGATCGCGGCCAGCTCCGGTTCCTCCGGCGCCACGTTGTCGATCAGCAAAAACAATCCTCGCGGACGAAGAACGCGGCACGCTTCGCGGACAAAGGCGGCCGGGTCGGGAAAGTGGTGGGCGGCGATGCGGCAGCACACGGCGTCAAACGATTCGGACAAAAACGGCAGTTGTTCCGCGTCCGCCTGCACGTGCACGATATTCGCCAATCCGGCCTCCCGGTGGGCTCTGGCCGCCGCCTCCAGCATCGGTACGGTCAGATCGGTCGCCACCACGAAGCGGCAGTGCGGAGCCAGCGTTTTGGCCACATGGCCGCCGCCGGTCGCCACATCCAGCACCACCCAATCGCCGTTCGGCTTCAGCCATTCGACCAAAAGCGGCAAGTCCTCCCCCTTGGCGTGCGTCATGCTGGTCACATACGCCTCCGCATGCCGGCCGAATTGTTGTTGAACCGTTGTTTTCACGTCGTCTTCCCGTCTCATCGGGACCACCTCCTGTTCCCATCCTATTCCATGAACGCGCCGCTTTGTTATAGAATATGGATTACGAGCTATCAATGAATTCGATAACCAGCGAAGACGACATGGTTTCAGGAGGTTCCCATGGATTTGCAAAGCCTGGAGGTGTTTTTGGCGATCGCCCGCCACGGCTCCCTGAACCGGGCGGCCCACGCCATGTTTCTCGCCCAATCCACCGTGACGCACCGGCTCAAGCAGTTGGAACGCCAAGTGGGCACACCGCTGTTCGTCCGCACCGCTACAGGCGTCAGCCTGACCGGGGAAGGGAGGCGCCTTCTGCCGGTCGCGGCCGCCGTCGTCGAGCAGCTCCGTGCATTTTCCCAGCACAGGGAGAAGCGGCAGGCGCTGACGATCGTCGCCGGCAAAGCGTTCGCGTCGTACGAGCTGCCCCGCCTGATCGGCGAGTACCGCCGCGCACACCCGCACTTTACCTGTTTCGTCCGCTCCACGCTCTACGAGGAATCGATTTCCGCCCTCCTGACGGGTGCCGCCGACATCGCCTTTCTCGGCCACGAGGTGTACCACCCTCACATCCATCAGGAGTTCTTGCCGAGCGACCGGATTCTCCTGGTGACCGCTCCCGAGCATCCGTGGGCCGGCGGATTCCCCGGTTTTTCCCGCTGGGGGGCAGAGCCTGTGATAGCCTTCGGCGACCACACCGCTCCGTTCCGGCAGCGGGTCGACCGGTTCCTGGCACAGCACGGCGTATTTCCCAACGTGATCATGGAACTGGACAGTTTCAGTGCGGTAAAAAAAATGGTCCTCCAGCAGTTTGGTGTAACCATGCTGCCGGAACGAACCATCCGGGAAGAGGTGGACGCGGGACGGCTGATTGCCATGGACATCGCCGGCGGAGAACTGACCCGCCCCACTCTGATTGCCTACCTGCATGCCAAAAAGGAGGACGACGCGTTTCAGCGGTTCGTCCAGTGGATCAAGGACGCCTACTAAACCAGCGTGAGGACGGTCACTTCCGGCCGGCAGAGAAAACGGACGGGCAGAATGGTCGTGCCCAATCCCCTGTTGGTGTAGACCGGCATCCCGCGCTCGCCCGCTTGCATCAGGCCGGACACGTATTTTTGGCCCAGCTCGGGAGTCGCCAGGTGGCCGATGAGCGGGAGCCGCACCTGTCCGCCGTGACTGTGGCCGGACAACTGCAGATGGACCGGATAACGCGCCGCCTCATCGGCAAAATCCGGCTCGTGCACAAGCAGGATCACCGGTTCGCCTGCGGGAATGCCCGCCAACGCCCCCGCCAGGTCAGGCGTGCCGTGCAGCACGTCGTCCACGCCGGCCACATAGAGACCGGCCCCTTTGTGTTCCGTCCGCACATGCCGGTTGTTCAGCACCTGAAATTCCGCATCCAAGAGCGCCTGGTGGATGACGGCCTGCTGTCCGTAGCGCCAGTCGTGATTGCCCAGCACGGCAAACTTGCCGAGCGGCGCCTGCAGCGCCCGCAGCACGGGAACCGCCGCTGACAGCAGCCGCGTGCTCTTGTCCACCAGGTCGCCGGTAAAGCAGATCAGATCGGCCTTCTCCCGGTTGATCAGGTCCACCACCCGCCGCAGTTCTTCAATTCCCCAGTACGGTCCCAGGTGCGTGTCGCTAAAATGGACCATACGGACGCCTTTCAGCGCCTGCGGCCAATCGGGAAGGGAGACCGGGAGCGAGACCACCTCCAGTTGGTGCCGTTCCCACCCGTATCCGTAGGCTCCGCACAGCGCCCCCACCCCGAGCAGCCCCAGGAGCCAGTGAATGCCTTTTGTCATGAAACGCCTCCGGGTTATGACATCCGGACGCCGCTTACTCGTCTGCAGCGATTCTCTCATAGCCGTTGACGACCAGGTCAAGCTGTCCGGTTTCCGGATTGATCAACAGGCCGTGCACCGGTACCCGGCGCGGCAGCAGCGGGTGGTTCGCGATTACCTCCACGCTTCGTTTCACGCTTTCCTCCACGCTGTCAAAGCCGCGCAGCCAGGTCTTCAGGTTGATCCCGGCGTTTTGCAGCAGGGAAATCGTCTCGGCCGCAATCCCCTGCTGTTTCATTTTGTTCAGCATGTCTTCGGCGGAGATCATGCTCATCCCGCAGTCGTAATGGCCCACCACCATCACTTCTTCCGCGTTCAAGGCGTACAGCGCGACGAGGATACTGCGCATGACGCTGCCAAATGGATGGGAAACGATCGCCCCCGCACTCTTCACGTGCTTGAAATCCCCGTTGCGCAAATTCATCGCCTTGGGCAGCAGTTCCTCCAGCCGGGTATCCATACAGGACAGGATCACCAGACGCTTGTCCGGGAATTTGGTTGTCTTGAATGCCTCGTATTCCTTACGAGCGACAAACTCGCGGTTAAACGCGAGAATCTCTTCCAGTTTGGTCATTCGTGATCACCAGCCTTAGCAAGTGTTATTCCTTCATTGTACTAGAAAGAAGGGGCGAATCAACACATTCATGGAAGGGAGAACCGCCCTCCAACACAACGTGCTGGCTTGCAGGATGGGGGCTCAGAAAAAAGGAACCCCTTGTCACGTTTGAAAGGGGTCGATTTCAGGAAAGCGTTTCCCTTTTATTTATTGATATTCCTCCAAGGCCTGCTGCAGCGTGGCCTTGGTGTCAACCTTTTCCGTAAACACGATGCCCAATTCGATCATGGTGTTCGCGATTTCCGGGCGAATCCCGGTGATGATCGCCTTGCATCCGAGCAGCCCGATTCCTTCAACGATGCGAAACAAATGGCCCACCACGGCCGTATCCATAAACGCCACACCCGATAAATCGATAATGATTTTTTGTATTTTCAGGCTGGCGATTTGATTGAGTGTCCGCTCCTGCACTTTTTTCGCCCGATAGGTGTCCAGTGTGCCGACGATGGGCAGCACCGCCATGGAAGCGGATAACGGAATAATGGGAACCGACAGGTCATCAATCGTTTCGCGGTGGGAACGAAGCAGTTCATCCTTGTACTCGATGTAACTGGAGAAATAGTGAAAAATGTAATGATCCAAAATAAAATTCGTTTTGATGCCAAGTTGGAAAACACCTTCCATGTCAAGACCGACATGCTGATAATAGTTATGTAACAGATTCCAATACACCTTGCGAAATGCCTGAATCAATTCCAGTTTAATGACGAGCGGAACATCATTCCGTGCACCAGTCTTTCCGAGTTCCTTCGCGAGTATGGTCAGTTCATGCTGCCGCTCTTCGACCAGGAGTTTGGCCATTCTGTCAAAAATGTCCTGTACATCGATATTGTACATGGAGGCTTCAATGAGCTGATTCGTCCCTTTCGTTTCGTGGGCAAACAGTTCATGAAAACGATCCTGATTCATCACAAAATATTCTTGAAAACTTTGACCTTCGACGTATTGCATATTCAAATTCATCACTCCAATTTGTTCGATCATTTCAATGGGAAATTGAATGGTGAAAGTCGTGCCAATGCCTTCTCTACTCTTTACATCGATGGTGCCTCCATGCTGGTAGATGGTCGAAAACACCTGCGTCAGGCCCATTCCCGTCCCTTCATCTTTTGTTGTGAAGAAGGGGGTTCCCAACAGTTGAAGTTTTTCCTGCGGTACACCGACCCCTGTGTCCGAAATGCTGACGAAAACGAAGTCACCCATTCGGTAATGTTCGATTGAAATGATGCCTTCATGGGGAATGGCTTCAAACGCATTTTTCAAGAGATTGAAAAAGGCCTTCTTCAACTGGTTTCGTTTTCCGCAGATGACTTCATCACTATTGCGAAAGTTTCGGACAATTTGCACCCGATAGATTTGATCCTGAAACAAATAGAGCAGCGACTCCAATTCAGAACAGAGATTGATCGAAATATACGACTCCTCTTCCAAATCAGGTTTGGAAACCTGCAATAAATCCTGCAGCGTCGCAATCGCCTGATCCAGTTCGGAGCAGGCAATATCCAAATACCCATGGGAAATCTCTTCTTGGAGAAGCTGCAAGAATCCCTTCACCGCTGTTAACGGATTTCTCACTTCATGCGCGATTCCCGCCGCGATTTGACCGATGGAGGCAAGGCGGCTCAAGGTATCATCCGTCTTTGGTGCTTTATAGTTTCTTTCCTGCCCATTTGATCGCAACGATCTTCGTTCCTCTCGTCGAAGTCTCAATTTGGAATTCATCCATCAATCGCTTCACGCCGGATAAGCCGAGTCCCAATCCTCGCGACGACGATTTCTTTTTGCCGTTGACAACATCCTCTACATGGAGAATTCCCGGCCCTTCATCGGTAACGACAAAACGTATTCCCTGATCGAGCAATTCACAACAAAAAAGCCCCTTGCTGTAGGCATGATCCAATATATTTCGGGTTAACTCCGAAACACTCACGAAAATCTTCTGCTGATCGGACTCGGAAAAAGGGAGCTGCTTCATAAAATGACGAACGGTACTTAACGCAAAATAAATATCGTCTTCGGAAGAGATATTCACTTTTTGGTAGGTCATCGGCACAGGAATCCTCCATGGAATCAAACTTTTTTCATTCTAGTTTGATTATAGTGACCTTTATGAATATATCAATAGGAAATTGTGCGCTTTCCATCGCTTCAGGCAGGGCTTCGGTTGTCAAGATCAAAAGAAAGCTCCTCAAAAAAATCAATCGAAAATTCCCCAGTAAGAGTTATTTTATACGCCCCTTAGGGGGCGGAAACAAGGACTACTCCTTTGGGTGTTCTTCATGCCCTTCTGGTCGGAAGAAACCCGCCTTTTTCTTTTCTTTGATGCGGTAACTTTCCCCCTTGATATTGATTGTGGTGGAATGATGCAGCAAACGATCCAGGATGGCTGTGGCCAGTATAGAGTCTCCAAAGATTTCTCCCCATGAACCATACGACTTGTTGGAAGTCAGGATGATAGAGCCGGTCTCGTATCGTTCGGAGATGATTTGGAAGAAGAAATGGGCTGCCGGTTCGTCCATCTTGCGATAGCCGATCTCATCGATGATCAACAGACGCGGCTTGGTGTACATGCGAATTTTTTGTTTGATCGTATGGTTCTGATCGGCCTGCTGAAGCGTTTGCACGAGATCATGGGCGGTTGTAAAATACACCGTATACCGCTGCTTAATCGCCTCCAAAGCCAGTGCAACGGCCAAATGTGTTTTCCCCACACCGGGCGGGCCGAGGAAAATGAGATTCTCCTGGTGCTCGATAAACCGAAGGGTCGCCAGATCCCGGATTCGCCGTTCATCGATGGATGGTTGGAAACGAAAGTCGAATTGATCCAGGGTCTTGTGAAAGGGCAAGTTGGCTAGACGTGTCCGGGTCCGGATATACCGATCCCATTTTGCCGCCAACTCCTCCTGCAGCAGCTTGTCCAGAAATTCCAGATACGATATATTGTGTTTGGAAGCTTCTTCGGCGTGGTGGTGAAGCACCTCGGGAATGCGAGTCCATCCGAATTGGTGGAAGGCATCCTCAAGACGTTCTTGCAGCCCAATCATTGGAGCCTCACCGCCTCGTCGAGGAATTGTTCATACACGGATAAGTTTCGTTCCAGCACTTCAGGGGCTGGTCGGTCAACAAGTTTGGGCATTGGGGCAGGAACTCGATGTTGACCGGTTGGGCGCAGTCCTTCGAAGTGCTTTTTGTTGATGACCAGCTGCCCTTTTTGGACGGCCTTGGGATGTTCAGCGATGAGTGTGTCTCCACTGTAAATCCGGATGCGTCCGTTCTTGTCGTCCTGGACATGCACGATTTGCCCCATAAAACGGAAGGGAACGGAGTAACGGTTGGCCTCAAACGATACCAGGCAGTCGGCTGATACCTTCCGAGCATGACGGTCGACGACCGCAAACGGCGTTGGGTTCATGGGTTTCAGCTTTTCCTCATGCCAGCGGTCAACCGGCCTGACGTGCGTGGTTCCATGAATCCTCACGTTGGCCACTTGATTTAGCCACTCACGAGCTTGACGATTCAGATCGTCTACTCCCTTGAATTCCCGAACTCGCGGCCAAAAGTTCTTGCGAACATAGCCAATTCCGTTTTCGACCTTTCCTTTAGTGCGAGCGCGATAGGGCCGGCAGCTCGTAAGAAGGAAGCCGTGGTGGCTGGCAAATCGGGAAAAACGCTCATTCCAGACGGGATGGCCCTGTTCATCTCTGTCTTTCACAACGGTCTTCATGTTGTCGTACAGCATCACCTCCGTACCCCCTCCAAAATACTCAAAAGCCCGATGGTGACAACTGATGAGCGTATCCAACTTCTCATCTTCAGTGAACTCCAGATACATCATGCGAGAATAGCTGAGGACCATGACAAACGCATAGAGCCGTTTTGGTTTGCCGTGCCAGTCCACCGTAAACCGTCCCCAATCGACTTGGGCTTGGTATCCGGGATCTGTTTCAAATCGGACGGTGGTTTTGCTGATGACGGTGGGCCGGAACGGTTTCATGAAGACTCGCAGAGTGGTAATCCCACCGGTATACCCTTTTGCCTTGATTTCTTCCAGGATAACTCTCGCATTCAGGCAACCTTCCTCCATTCGGCGGCGAACGTAATCCTTGAACGGATCCAGCTTGCCGAGACGAGTGACCTTTCGCTGATAGGATTCAGGTTCCTTCTTGTTTAGCCACTTACGAATGGTTTTTCGATCCCTCCCCATTTCCTGCGCGATCCGAGTAATACTCATGCCACGTTTCCTCATCTCGTGAATCATGTAAAACTCCCCATTCTTTACCATAATTTCTCTCTCCTCCAAGGAGAGAGTCTGCGATGAAAATGGGGAATTTTCAACCGATTCTATTGGGGATTTTATCGCTGATCTTCACAGGTGGCGGACAACAGGTTCACAGGAAGTTCTTTCATGATGAATAGGCAATTGGCTGACACCGGATCTTTCCCGGATTCCGTCATGAATAGTTACGGGCAGGTTTGCCTAAGAAAAGGTCATCCATTCCTTGTCTTTTCACTGTATGCTGCGTCTGTTTACGTATTTGCGGTTCCGTGGCAATTTTGGTTCAGTGTTGATTTTTTCGTCTTTCGTCGTATCAGATACGATTCGGCGGAATCGGTCCAAAAGGGGATCACTCCGCCCTTTGTAAACTACACACATCGAATGCTTACACATTCAAAGTATAAATATTTCTTTTCATCTTCTTGAATTTCCGGACGCAGTTGTTTACACCACTCTTCTTGCAAATCTTCCTCTTTACATATGTTTGATCGCCAAAAAGACAACCCCCATTTAGGGAAATCATACGTCCACCCTAACTCCTTATGGTCACGATCATATTTTGATATCTTATCCAGTTCCGCGATAAGCTCCTCGGCTTTCGTATGAAACACATCCATATCCATACATTCGCATGAAAGTACATCCTTTAAACCAGATGACACTTGAATAAAGGTAACCTTTCCATGGGAGTCATATTCTAGTTGAAAACAAGATCGAATCGCACCTTTCATGTGGAAGTTGCGAGGATTTTGCTCATAGGTGATTTCGTATGTATCCGTATAGACCTGAAGACACTCATCCACCTCCATTTTGGTCATGCCAAGTTGTATGATGCCAATCCCTTTCTTTGGTTCAATGATTAAACGATCCATCTGCATCCCCCTCATTCGGCCATAAAAAAATACCACTTCTTCATTGGTTTTAGGGAACCAATAAACAAGCGGTATTCGTTGGATTGCTGTTCAGAAGTTTATTGGCATTTTCGGATATTAGAAGTCGAAATTGTTCTGGATGTAATCCGTTTCCAATTCTCAAAATCCCTTGCTACATCTGTTTTCTTCCTTCTCAGCTAATCTTTGCTTCAATCCGCAGCTTGTCGGCGACCATGGCAATAAACTCGGAGTTGGTCGGCTTGGCCTTGGTGTTGGAGATGGTGTAGCCGAACAGGCTGGAGATGGAATCCAGATTGCCGCGCGACCAGGCGACTTCGATGGCGTGGCGGATTGCGCGTTCCACGCGGCTGGCCGTCGTGTTGAACTTTTTGGCGATGTCGGGATACAGCACTTTGGTGATCGAGCCGAGCAGTTCCACGTCGTTGTACACCATCGTGATTGCTTCGCGCAGGTACAAGTACCCCTTGATGTGGGCAGGCACACCGATTTCGTGAATGATGCTGGTAATGCTGGCATCCAGATTGCGCCCTCTCACCGCCAGCGACGTCTGCGGCTTGACGGCGGTGATAAACGAACCGGTCGGCTTGCTGCTGGTCATCTGGCGGATGCGCTGGGCCAGCACTTCCATGTCAAACGGCTTCAAAATGTAGTAGGCGGCCCCCAGTTCCACCGCTTTTTTCGTGATTTCTTCCTGACCGAACGCAGTCAGCATGATGATCTTCGGCTGCGGCGACAAGCGCATGGCCTGAATCTGCTCCAGCACCGCCAGGCCGTCGAGGTGCGGCATGATAATATCGAGAATCAGCACATCCGGCACGCGCTCCTGCAGCAGGCGAATGACATCGTTGCCGTTGTACGCCACCCCGATGACATTCATGTCATGCTGGCTGCTGATGTACTCTTCCAGCAGGTTTACAAATTCCCGATTATCATCTGCCAACAACACATCAATCTTGTTCAAGGTCGTTCCTCCTTACAATCAACGGTCTGTTTGGGAAAGAAGGTGGAATTGGTGATCTCAGAAGTATGTAAACGATCGGAATATGTCCAAACCATCTTTTCACATGAAAAATTATTCGACAAACCCCAGTTCATTCCTGCCAATGACGAAAGATTGAATGATTTTTCCGATATTTCGACAATTCGCGACCGCTTTTCGCCAGATTACGGTTCCCATCCGGCCGTCATTCGCGAAAGACGCGGCCGGATGCGGCAGGACCCCTTCTCCTCTACACGCCGCACGGGCCATTCTCCACCTGGCCTGTTTGCCCATCCTTTCCAGGACGCCCCCATAGAGAAGAGCCGCCGCGCCCAACGGGAGAGCGCTGACGGCTATGGAGCGTGCTGACTGGGCTTCGCGAAGCCGCGCGTTCGTGCCGGTTCCACCAAGCATGCTGTGCTGTCCTGACGCTACGCTGCACTCCCGATCGGCGTTTTGGCTTGCGGCGAGCGGACGGGGATGCCGGCCTCCTGCAGCATCCACTCGATGTAGCAGCCGTATCCCGAGGTGGGATCGTTGACAAACACGTGTGTGACCGCCCCGACGATTTTTCCGTTTTGGATGATCGGACTGCCGCTCATCCCCTGGACGATTCCGCCGGTTTTCTCCAGCAGGCGCTTGTCCGTTATTTTGATGATCATGCCCTTCGTGGCGGGGAAATGCTGCTTGACGACATTGACGATCTCAATGGCGAACTCCTCCACTTTCTGGCCGTCCACCACCGTGAGAATTTTGGCCGGCCCCTCCTGCACCTGCTCCGCAAGGGCGATCGGCATCGGCTCGTTGTACAAACTGCGCTTCGGCTGCTCTTTCATCTTGCCAAAGATGCCGAACGGCGTGTTTTTGGTGATCGTCCCCAGGACTTCGCTTTCGTTGTAAAAGCGGGCGAACTTCTCCCCCGGGTTGCCGCTCTGTCCTTTTTCAATGGAGGTTACGCTGGCCGCCACGATCTGGCCGTCGCCCACGGCGATTGCCTGTCCGGTATCCACGTCGGATATCACGTGACCCAACGCGCCGTACGCCTTGGAGTTGGGGTCGTAGAACGTCAGCGTACCGACACCGGCCGCGGAGTCGCGAATGTAGAGACCCATGCGGTACTCGTTGTCTTTTCTGTCTTTTGCCGGGTACAGGGTCACGTTGAGCTTTTCCTTGCCGCGTACGACCAGCAGTTGTACGGGGGTGTTGCGTGCCCCTGCTTCACTGACCAGTTTCTTGACGTCATTCATGTCGTTGATGTACAGGTCGTTTATCTTGACGATCATGTCCCCGACGTGAATACCCGCTTGTTCCCCGGGCGATACCTTTTCCTTGCCTGTGTCCACGAGATGGTGTCCGACGACGAGCACGCCCGCCGTCTGCAGCTTGACGCCGATCGATTGTCCCCCGGGGATGACCCGCAAATCGGGCAGCACGTTTACTTTGACGGCGGTCAGTGGAACGCTGCGCCACTTGACCTGGAGCTGTGCCTCACCCGCGCGGCGCGGCTCGACGGACAGCGGTTTGCTCAGGTCGACGGCGACTTCCCGCGTCTCTGCTCCGTTTACGTGCAAAATGTCGGGGTTGCTGTTGATCAACGTCCCCATGACGGGCACGGAGACGCGAAGCTGTTGCAGTGAACCTTCCATCAAGCGCAATTCATGGGGGAAAGAAGACAGGTCGCGGAACGGGGTGGAACTCACGACGAGCGCCGTGATGAGGAGAAGGAGACTTCCCATCCATTTTCTTCTGTTGTGACGGATCACCAGCAATC
This sequence comes from Brevibacillus thermoruber 423, assembly GCF_000454065.1. Lineage (GTDB taxonomy): Bacteria > Bacillota > Bacilli > Brevibacillales > Brevibacillaceae > Brevibacillus > Brevibacillus thermoruber. The sequence goes on along the minus strand of NZ_KE695651.1, from coordinate 289,861 downwards.
ACTCCTACCGTTCCCTACCTACACCTACCTGATACACCTCCACCTTGTGTAGTTATAATGTTGCCTGGGCCCTTGCGGATTATGTCAGGAAAATCACCCACGCGCATGCTTTCCTGACGCCATCCGCACCAGTACAAAAAAAGCTGTCAATCTCCGTTGACAGCTTTTCGTTGTTGCCCGAGCAGAATCATCTCGCGGGCGTGTTCTTCGGTTTTGGCCGTGACTTCGGCGCCGCCCAGCATCCGGGCCAGCTCCTTGACGCGCTCTTCGTCGGAGAGGCGCTGGACGACCGTCATCGTCTCGTGCTCGCTCATTTCCTTGCGGATCAGAAAATGCGCGTCGGCCAGCGATGCCACCTGCGGCAGATGGGTGATGCAGAGGACCTGCCGCTTCTGTGCCACGCGGGCCAGTTTCTCCGCGATCGCCTGGGCGGCCCTGCCGCTCACGCCGGTGTCCACTTCGTCGAAGATCAGCGTCTGGACCTGATCCGTACCGGCCAGGATCGTCTTGATCGCCAGCATGACCCGGGACAGTTCGCCGCCGGACGCGATCTTGGCCAGCGGCCGGAGCGGCTCGCCCGGGTTGGGGGAGATGAGAAACTCCACCTGATCGATTCCGTTTGCATCGACGCGCCATTTGGCCCCTTCCAGCTCAATCCCGTCCTCATCCGGCACCCGGCGGACGTCGATGGCGAAACGGGCCCGTTCCATGTGCAGATCTTTCAACTGCTGCTCGATCTCCCGAGCCAGCCGCTCGGCGCATTCGCGGCGGATCACGGACAGTTCCAGCGCTTCCACGGCCAGATCGGCCGCCAGCTCGGTCAGCCGGTGCTCCAACTGCTGCAGGCGATCCTCGTAGTGCTGCATCTCGTCCAGCTCGTCCTGGATTGCGGCGGCGTACTCCAGAATGTCGTCCACGTTTTTGCCGTACTTGCGCTTCAGGTTCTGGATCTGGTCAAGCCGCCGCTCCACTTCCGCCAACTGCTCCGGTTCGAAGTCAAGCTGGTCGCTGAGCTGACGAAGCTGCTGCGCCACGTCTTCCATCTGGTAGTATGCGCTCTGGACCGCTTCCACAATCGGCGCGAGCTGCTCCTCGTACGGCGCGATCCGCTCCAGCTCGCTCATCGCGTGGCCGAGCCAGTCCAATCCGCGCTGATCCCCGTACAGGGCGCGATAGGCATCCTGAATGCCGGCGTACACCTTTTCGATGTTCATCCATTTTTTCCGCTGCTGGAGCAGTTTCTCGTCTTCACCCGGCGTCAGGGCGGCCGCTTCGATCTCGTTCAACTGGTATTGAAGCAAATCGATCCGCTGCACCAGCTCACGCTCGTTGCGGGCCATCCGCTCCAGGTCCTGTCTGGTCTTGCTGTAGGCGGCATAGAGCTGGCCGTACTCCCGCTTGGCCGCGCCCAGCTCCGCCTCGCCGTACGCGTCCAGCCAGTTGATGTGCTTATCCGCCTGCATCAGCATGTGGGTGTCGTGCTGGCCGTGCACGGTTACCAGCCACGGCCCCAGCTCCCGCAGCATCGCCAGGGTGACCAACTGGCCGTTGATACGGATGATGCTCTTGCCCTGGCTGGAGATGTCGCGGCGCACGACCAGCGTGCCGTCCTGCTCCACGGCGACGCCGAAGCTCTCGCACAGCGCCAGCGCCGGGTGGCCGGCGGGCAGTTCAAACAGCCCTTCCACTTCGGCCCGCGTCTCCCCGTATCGGACAAAGTCGGCGGAAGCTCGTCCGCCCAGGAGCAGGCCGAGCGCGTCGATGATGATCGACTTCCCGGCTCCGGTCTCCCCCGTGAGGATGTTCAGTCCCCGTTGAAAGGAAATCGTGACCGATTTGATGATGGCAAAATTGCGAATGGACAGTTCCAACAGCATCGTGTGCAACCACCTTTACAGCATGTCCAGGAAGCGCTGGGTGACTTCCCGGGAGTTCTCCTTCGAGCGGCAGATGATGAGAATGGTGTTGTCGCCGCTGATGGTGCCCATGATTTCCTCCCAGGACAGGTTGTCGATCAGCTCGGCTACGGCATTGGCGTGGCCTGACAATGTTTTCAGCACAATGAAGTGGTCGGCGTAGTCGATGCTCACGTAGGAGTCCACCAGCATCCGCTTCAGCTTTTGGATCGGGTTGAACTTCTGCTCGACGGGCATCGAATATTTGTACCGTCCGTCCGGGAGCGGCACCTTCACCAGATGCAACTCTTTGATGTCCCGCGAAACGGTCGCCTGGGTCACGTTAAACCCGGCTTCCCGCAGACGGTCCACCAGTTCGTCCTGGGTCTCCACCTCGTAATTGCTGATGATTTCCCGAATGCGAATGTGTCGTTGTCCTTTGTTCATTGCCATTACTCCCACTCACCTTGTAGTTTCGTGCGAATCGCTTCAAAAAAGCCGCCTGTTTTCCACTTGATCAGCGGCGTGACATGCGGGGACTTCTTGACGAAAATCTGGTCGCCGCCTTCCAGCCGGTAGCCGAACTGTCCGTCGATGGACAGCCCCATCTCCTGGTGGATCGCATCCACCTCGATCCGGATGACCTGATTGGCCGACAGCACCATCGGACGGGCGGTCAGCGAGTGCGGGGCCACCGGTGTCAGGAGCAGCATGTCCACATTGGGCGCGACAATCGGCCCTCCCGCCGACAGGGAGTAGGCGGTCGAGCCTGTCGGGCTGGAGACGATCACGCCGTCGCCGCTGAACGTCGCCACGTAGTCGTCATCCACGTAGACGGCGCATTGGATAATCCGGCAGAACGAGCCTTTGGCGATGCCGATGTCGTTCATCGCGGTGTAGCTGGCCAGCGCCGCCCCGTTTCGCACCAGCGTCGCCTCCAGCATGGTCCGCTCCTCGATGTCGTACTTGCCGGAGAGCAGGTTGTCCACGGCTTCCGGCAAATCGTCCGGGTCGGCTTCCGACAAAAAGCCGAGCGTCCCCAAATTGATGCCGAGAATCGGCAGGGAACGGCCGGCCAACTGGCGGGCAATCCCGAGCAGCGTACCGTCGCCGCCCAAGACGCACAGCAGCTTCGCTTCCCGGCCGATCTTTTCCAGCGCGGCCGCCAGCTCGGGACGGCCCACATCGGAGGCAATATGTTCATCAAGCAGGACGCGGGCCCCTCTGGCTTCCAGCAGGTACATCAGCTCCCTGGCCACGATGCGGGCTTCCGGCTTCCCTTTGTTTGCTACGATACCAATCGTTTTCATATGGCCCACCCCAAACGTCGTTGGTTGGAAATCCTTATACAAGTATACAACTTTTCATGCATATAAAAAAAGCCTCGATTCAACCGCGATCGAGGCTTTTTGTCCCACACCTTACTTCAATTCGCGATGGGCCGCGAACACCACTTCCGCCGCGCGCCGAAGCCAGGCATCCGGAGTCAGGCCGCCCTCGCTTTTTCGCGCGTGCAGGAGAAATTCGATGTTCCCCTCGCCTCCGGTGATGGGAGAATAATCCAGCCCGTGCAGCGAGAACCCGATGCTGACGGCAAACTGGCCGATGTCGACCAGCACCGCTTCATGGATGTCCGGGTCGCGGACGATGCCGTTTTTGCCGACGTTCTCCTTGCCCGCTTCAAACTGCGGCTTGACGAGGGCAACCACATCCCCGTCCGGCTCCAGGAAGCGGTACAGGACGGGGAGGATCAGTTTCAGCGAGATGAAGGAAACGTCGATCGAGGCGGCGTCCGGCCGCTCGTGTTCGAACGCGTCCGGATCCATGTGGCGGAAATTGGTTCGCTCCATCACCACGACCCGCTCGTCCTGGCGGAGGCTCCAGGCGAGCTGTCCGTATCCGACGTCAATCGCGTACACGCGGCGCGCGCCGTGCTGCAGCGCACAGTCGGTAAAGCCGCCGGTCGACGCGCCGATGTCCATCATCACCCGGCCGTTCAGATCAATCCCGAACACCCGCAGCGCTTTTTCCAGCTTCAGCCCGCCGCGGCTGACGTAGGGATGCACCTCTCCCTTGACGGCGATGGGCGTGTCTTCGGGAATCTTGGTCCCCGGCTTGTCGCAGCGCTCGCCGCCCACCAGCACCAGTCCGGCCATCACGGCAGCCTTGGCCTTTTCCCTGGTTTCAAACAATCCCCGCTCAACGAGGAGCACGTCTACCCGTTCTTTTTTCATGCTTCCACGACGCCCCTCGTCATCGGCAGCAGGGCGCGCACGCGGGCGGCGATGGCGTCTGCCGTCAGCCCCACTTCCTCACGCTGTTCCTTCACGCTGCCGTGTTCCACAAAGTAGTCGGGCACCGCCACCACGTCCACGCGCACACCATGGAACCCGGCCTTTGCCAGACATTCCAGAACGGCGCTGCCAAAACCGCCCATCGCCGCCCCTTCTTCCACGGTGACGATGTCGTAGCCTTCCCGGGCCAGACGGAACAGCAGTTCCTCATCGAGCGGCTTGCAGAAGCGGGCGTTGACCAGCATCGGCTGGATGCCTTCGCGGTTGAGCTGCTCCACCGCTGCCTCCGCCAGTTCGAAGACGTGGCCGAACGACAGGATGGCGACGTTCTTCCCTTCGCGGACCACTTCCGCTTTCCCGATCGGCAGCACCTGCAGCTCCTCGTCCATTTTTACGCCGCGAATGGCAAGACGGGGGTAGCGGAACGAGATGGGGCCGTCTTCGTAGGCCACCGCCGTGTTCATCATGTGGCGCAGCTCGTTCTCGTCCTTCGGCGCCATGACCACCATGTTGGGGATCGTCCGCATGAACGCGATGTCGTACATGCCCTGGTGCGTCTCCCCGTCCGCCCCGACCAGGCCGGCCCGGTCGACGGCGAAGATGACGTTCAGCTTCTGGCGCGCCACGTCGTGAATCAACTGGTCATACGCCCGCTGCAAAAAGGTGGAGTAGACCGCAAACACCGGCTTCAGCCCCTGCGTCGCCAAGCCGGCGGCAAAGGTGCAGGCGTGCTGTTCGGCGATGCCCACGTCAAACAGGCGGTCCGGGAACCTCTCGCCAAACTTGAGCAGCCCGGAACCAGCCGGCATGGCCGGCGTCACGGCGACAATCCGTTCATCCGCTTCGGCGAGGCGGATCATCGTGTCGGCAAAAACGGACGTGTACGTCGGAGCCGACTTCGGCGTGTCGCCCGACTCGATCTTGTACGTTCCGATGCCGTGCCACTTGACGGAGTCGGCCTCGGCGGGGGCGTAGCCCTTTCCTTTTTTGGTGATGGCGTGAATCAGTACCGGCCCTTTGGTCTGCTTGGCTGTCTTCAGCGAGTCGAGCAGCAGTTCCAGGTTGTGGCCGTCGATGGGGCCGATGTAGGTGAAGCCCAGCTCTTCGAATAGAACGCCGGAGACCAGCAAATACTTCAAGCTGTCCTTGAAGCGCTCCGCCAGATGGGCCAGCCTGCCACCCACGGCGGGAATCGATTTCAGCAGGTGCTCCAGCTCTTTTTTGGCGTTCCGGTAGTTTTCGGCGGAACGCAGCTTGCCCAGGTAGTTGTGCAGCGCGCCGACGTTGGGGGCGATCGACATCTCGTTGTCGTTCAAGACCACGATCACGTTTTTCCGCTCGTGACCGATGTGGTTCAGCGCTTCAAACGCCATCCCCCCGGTCAGGGCGCCGTCCCCGATGATCGCCACGACATGGTGCTTTTCCTTTTTCAGATCACGCGCCGTGGCCATGCCCATGGCGGCGGACAGGGACGTACTGCTGTGTCCCGTCTCCCAGACGTCATGCGGGCTTTCGCTCATCTTGGGAAAGCCGCACAATCCCTTGTACTGGCGCAGCGTCGGAAACAGTTCGCGGCGGCCGGTGAGGATTTTATGTACATAGGCTTGATGGCCTACGTCCCAGATCAATTTGTCTTCCGGACTGTTGAACACGTAGTGCAGTGCGAGCGTCAGCTCCACCACGCCCAGATTGGGAGCGAGGTGGCCGCCCGTTTTGGACAAGGTTTCCACGAGAAACTGGCGAATTTCGCCGGCCAGCGTATAAAGCTGGGGCAGCGAACACGTTTTCAAATCCTGAGGATTGTTGACGGTCGTCAGCAGCATTTTGATTCCTCACTTTCCAGTCGTTCTCCGTCAATTGGCATGCTGCAATCCAAATCAACACGCAAACATCCGCTTCGTTCAGCTTGATTCATTATAACGGTTTCTCGGCGAAAACACCACTTTCATCTGCCAGAGGCACCATTCCGCCCACCTTTTGGCACCAACACACGGACTGCCATCTCCGGGGAAGATGAACAAAAAAACCGGCTTCCCCCTGCGGAAAGCCAGCTTTTGTCGATTGGAGGTGGTTCAAAAGGACCAGGGCGTGGATGCCCGACCCGTCTACTTCGTCCGGTTCATCACATAATCGGCCAGAGGAGTCAAGGCCGAGTGTTCCAACCCCGCGTCGGCAAGCGCGGCTTTTGCCTCCTCGATCAGCCGGACGAGCCGCTCTTTGGACGCCTCCAGGCCGAGCAGCGCGGGATAGGTGGCCTTCTGCCGGTCGGCGTCGCTGCCCACCGCCTTGCCCAGTTGGGCTTCATCCCCCTCCACGTTGAGGATGTCATCCTGGATTTGAAACGCCAGTCCGATACAGAGCCCGTAGCGGGTCAGCGCGTCCATCTGGGCCGGCGTGGCCTCGGCCAGCCACCCGCCGCCGCGCAGCGCGGCGATCAGCAGGTCCCCGGTCTTGTGCCGGTGGATGTACTCCAATTCCTCCAGGTTGAGGCGTTTGCCTTCCCCTTCGATGTCAGCCATCTGCCCGCCGACCATCCCGGCGGAACCGGCCCGCTTGCCCAGTTCGGCGATCAGCCGGACCGTCGTCTCCGGCTTGACCTCGGGATCTTCCATGTAGGCCTCGGCGATGTAGCCAAACGCCCGCGTCAGCAGCGCATCCCCGGCCAGAATCGCGGTCGCTTCCCCGAACACCTTGTGATTGGTCGGTTTGCCGCGGCGCAGGTCGTCGTCGTCCATCGCCGGCAGGTCGTCGTGAATCAGCGAGTAGGTATGGATCATTTCCAGCGCGACGGCGTAGGGAATCCCCCGCTTCAGCGGCTTGTCCAGCGCTTCCAGCACCGCCAGCACCAGCATCGGACGCAGCCGTTTGCCGCCCGCCATCAAGGAATATTTCATCGATTCGTACAGCGTATGAGGCACGCCGTCCCGTTCCAGACCGGGAAGCAGGTGTTCTTCGATCAACGCCGTCTTTTCTGTCAGGTAGGAGGCGAAAGAGTCGGTCATTGCGCTTCGCCCTCCACGTGGAACGGCTTCTGCTTCCATTGACCGTCTTCCTCCACCAACTGGGTGATTTTCGCTTCGATCGCATCCAGCTTCTGACTGCAGATGCGGGAAAGCGTCACGCCCTCCTGATAGAGGCCGATCGCCTCCTCCAGCGCGATGTCCCCCTCTTCCAGACGACGGACGACTTCCTCCAGCCGCTTCATCGCCTCTTCAAACTGCATGTCAGTCTCTTGATCCGTCTTCTTCCGCGCCATTACGCTTCTCCTCCCGGTAAATCTGTTCCACGCGTGCCTGAGCACTGCCATCACTTAATCGTACCACGAGCGCGTCTCCGGGGGCAAACTGGTCAACTGACTTGATCAACCGCCCGTCGGCGTATACCAGGGAAAAGCCGCGCTGCATCACTTTCAACGGGCTGAGCGCATCCAGTTGGCCGATCCGGGCGGCAAACGCCATCCGCACCTCCGTCACCCGCTGCCGGACCAGCTCGTCCAGGCGAGCCCGATGCGCGGCGACAGCCCGCCTGCGCTCCGCAACGGCTTCCGTTGGCCGGTACCGTTTCAACTGGGCAGCCACCAGTTCAAACCGCTCCTTGCGGCGGGTCAACAGTTGCTTCATCGCCTGCCGCATGCGAATCTGCACGTCGTCCAGGCGCTGCTGCGCTTCTTCCACCCGCCGCTTGGGCCGGCGCATGGCGTACGATTGCGTGAGGGTTTCCAGCCGTTTTCGCTCGGAGGCCAGCCGCCCGCGCAGCGCCCTGTGCATGCGGGCGTCGAGCTGCTTGACCCGTTCCACCCACTCCAGGTAATGCGGCACGGCCAGCTCGGCGGCCGCGGTCGGGGTTGCCGCCCGCACGTCCGCGACAAAATCGGCAATGGTCACGTCGGTCTCGTGCCCCACCGCGGAGATGACCGGAATCCGGGATGCGGCGATGGCCCGCGCCACCTGCTCGTCGTTGAAGGCCCACAGCTCTTCGATCGAGCCGCCGCCCCTGCCTACGATCAGCACGTCGATGTCGGGCTGCTGGTTGATGATGTGGATCGCCGCCACGATCGACGCCGGAGCCTCCGCCCCCTGGACGATCGCCGGAGACAGGACGATCTCCGCCTGCGGGTAGCGCCGTCTAATCGTGGTGCAGATGTCGCGAATGGCCGCGCCCGTCGGCGACGTGACCACGCCGACGCGCTTGGGAAAGGGCGGCAGCGGCCGCTTTCGTTCCGGGGCAAACAGGCCTTCGGCGGCCAGCTTCGCCTTCAACTGTTCAAACGCCAAATAGAGGGAGCCCAGCCCGTCCGGCTGCATCTCCCGGGCGTACAGTTGATAGGTGCCGTCCCGCTCATAGGCAGAGATGGAACCGCGGACAATCACCTTGGTTCCATCCTTGGGCAAAAAGCGCAAAAAGCGGTTGTAGCTGGCGAACATGACCACTTTGATGCGGGACTGGCTGTCTTTCAGCGTCAAATACATGTGGCCGCTGGTGTGGTGGGTAAAATTGGACACTTCCCCCCGCACCCAGACGTCCTGCAGGCGCTGTTCCCGCTCCAGCACCTGCTTGATGCAGCGGTTCAAGTCGCTGACCGTGAATACGTGTCGCGTGTCCATGCGCTCCCTCCCTTACCGGGCGGTTTGTTTTCTGGCAGCGGCGACGGTGTTCTTCAGCAGCATGGTGATCGTCATCGGGCCGACACCGCCGGGAACGGGCGTGAGAAAGCCGGCCACCTCCCGCACCTCGTCAAACTTGACATCCCCGACCAGCTTGCCGGTCTCGATCCGGTTGACGCCGACGTCAATCACGACCGCCCCCGGCTTGACGTGTTCCCTGCCGATCAGATGAGGCTTGCCCGCCGCCACGACGAGAATGTCCGCCTGCCGGGTGTGAGCGGCCAGGTCCACGGTGCGGGAGTGGCACATCGTCACCGTGGCGTTTTCCTGCTGCAGCAGGAAGGAGACCGGCTTGCCCACGATGTTGCTGCGGCCGATCACGACGGCGTGCCTGCCTGCGAGGGGCGTTCCCGTCCGTTTGATCAATTCCACGATACCGTGCGGCGTGCAGGGAAGCAGCGTGTCGTATCCGATCATCATGTTGCCGACGTTGAGCGGATGGAAGCCGTCCACATCCTTTTCCGGCGCAATGGCTTCGATCACCGCTTTCTCGGAGATGTGCGGCGGCAGCGGAAGCTGCACCAAAATGCCGTGAACGTTCGGATTCCCATTCAACTGATGAATCATGTCCAGAAGCTCCGCTTCGCTGATCGAAGCGTCTTTCCGAATGACCTCCGAGCGGATGCCCACCTCCTGACACCCCCGCTCCTTGCCTCGAACGTAGGAATGGGAGGCAGGGTCATCCCCCACCAAAATCACCGTCAAGCCCGGCACTACGCCCTGTTTTTTCAGTTCTTCCACTTCGTTCGCCAATTCGGCGCGAATGTCCTGTGCGATGTCCTTCCCGTACAAAATGGTCGCTGCCATGGAGAAGTAACCTCCTTTATCAAGATCGCTACCCTTAGTGTAGCGACTCAAGGAGTTCGTGTAAAGGCGAATTTTAAAAAGTTAATTTCTACTTAATGTTCGCCTTTAGCTTCATCCACCCCAGCATTGCCACGCCGTATGCATTGTCCCCCGAGTACTCCGGGTCGCAAAAATAGAGGCTGGCCTTCACGGCCGGGTGCTCCAGCCGTTTGATCAGACGCTCCCGGATGTACCGGTTGGCGGCGACGCCCCCGACGATCAGAATCTCCCGGGGCAGCCCCGCTTCCACGGCATGGCGCAGCGCCTTTTCCAGCGTGTTGGCGATGCACTGTTCCGTCGCCCTGGCGATGTCCGCCGGAGCGGCCGCCCCGCTTTCCACCGCCCGCAGCAGCGACGCCTCCGGTCCGGAGAAGCTGAACGACATGCCGTCGACCGCGGACGCCACGCGGAAATCTCCCGCCGCTTCGCGTGCCAGCTTCTCCAGGGAGGGACCCGCCGGAAACGGCAGTCCCAACGCCACCCCGATCCGGTCCACCAACTGTCCGGCGTGGAGGTCGATCGTCCCGCCCACCTTCTCGATGCGGTAGCCGGCCGCCTCCCGTTCGCACTTCAACAGCTCGCTCGTCCCGCCGGACAGGTGAACGGCGAGAAAGCGGTCGCCCTGGGGCCGTTTTTCCGCGGTGAACTCGCCTGCCGCAATGTGCCCTTCCTGGTGCGTCGTCAGGAGGCAGGGAACCCGCAGGTAGGCGGCCAGAGACTTGGCCAGTCCTTCGCCCACCTTGAACACGGGCATGTACGAACGGTCCACGGGACGCGGCTTTTCGCTGGCACAGACCGCGACGATCTCGTAGTCGTTCCACTTCAACTGCTCGCTCAGCTCCGGCAGGTTCATCACATGCTGAAAGACGGCTTCCGATTGCTGCAGGCCGCGCTTTCCTTCCTTCACCTTGAGAAGGCGCTTCGCTTCTGCCGCAATCCGGCCGTCTTCCTCTGCCAAGCACAGCGATGTCCGGTAGTTGCTCGTATCAATTCCCAACAATACCTTCGTCATGCTGTCTCACCTGCTTGTTTACGCCTGGGCGGTCTGGCGCGACTGCAAAAAGCTGGACAACACGCCGTTGATGTAACGGTGCGACTGCTCGTCACTGAACAATTTGGCGATCTCGATCGCTTCGTTCATCACGACCTTGTCCGGAACGTCCGGTTCATACATGATTTCGAAAAAGGCCAGGCGGAGAATGGCCCGGTCCACGTTGGCGATGCGCTCCAACTGCCATCCGCGCAGGAACTTGCGGATTTCCGCATCCACCTCCTGCTGGTGCTGCAAGGTGCCTTCCACCAGGTAACGCAGGTACGACGGATCTTCCTCGCTGTCTTCCATGACGAGGTTCAGTGCGTCTTCCACCTGCACGTCTGCCATGTCGATCTGGAACAGGCATTGGACTGCTTTTTCTCGTGCTGTTCTACGTTTCATCGCGTTCACCTTCTACTCAGAATCCGTTCGAAACCGATGGTCCGCTGACCATCAACGAAACTTGCCGGGCAGGATGCGATCCAGGATTTCCCGCAAATCTTCCTTCTGGTCCAGCTTGCGGCCGATGTAATACCCTGTTCCGACAAACACGACAAACACCAGTGTATCCCAAAAACCGACAAAAAGGTAGATGATGCCGAAAAAAAGACCGGCCGCCACACCCAGTAGTTTCCCCTTGTGCTCCCACAACAACTCCCATAACATGCCGTTCACCCTCTATTCCACCCGTCTGCGGGCCGCGTAGATCTCAGACTGAGCCACTTCGGTGACGACGACGGCCACTTCGGAAATCATGACGCCGGCGATGCCTTCCACCTGCTCCTTGACAACGGCCTGCAGCTGCTGGGTCAATTCCGGCAGCGGGGTTTCTCCGTCCACAGAGACGCGCAGCGTGATCATGTTCCCGCTCTCGTGGGCCCTGACCACCGTTTTCAGATCGCGAACGCCTTTCACGCGCCGCGCCGCCCGCTCGGCGATCGTCTGGATCGTCTGCAGGGTGATGTTCACTTCCCCCAGGTCACTGCGCTGCCGGATGCCCCGTTCCCTTTTCGGTTGGCGGGAGCGGAACGAACTGAAAAAGAAACGCAGGCTGACGATCAGAAAGATTATGGCGACGATCAGATACGCCGGATGGCTGCCGGTCAGCATTTGTTCCGCATAGGGACGCAGATAGTCAGCGGGGATCAGGCCGCTGGTCGCCCCGATGGCAACGCAGGACAGGACAATCAGGGCAAAGCTGTACAGCGTCAAGATAAAGCGGTCAAACAAATTCACATGCATCTTCCTTTCGCCTTGTTTGAACAGGAGGGCCATCACGGCAATGATGAGGAAAATGCCCCCTGGCTAGCAGGGGGCATTCGTTCCGCTGCCGTCTAGCGAACCCGCTGGTACTCTTCTACGGCGGCCGGGGCTTTTTCTTCGCTCTTCAGCTCTACATCGACGATATGTACGTTTACTTCCACAACCGACAGCCCTGTCATGCTCTCGATTGCATTGCGCACATTATCTTGAATATTTCGAGCGACATCCGGGATGCGGTGTCCGTATTTCACAATGATCGATACGTCAACTGCCGCTTCGCGGGATCCCACTTCGACGCGAACGCCGCGAGCAATATTTTTACGGCCGAGCCGTTCGGCAATCTCGCCTACGAAACCGCCGCTCATATGGGCCACGCCCTCCACTTCCGAGGCGGCCATGCCGGCGATGACTTCCAAGACTTCGGGAGCGATCTGGACTTTGCCAAGCTCTGTTCTCTCTAGATCCGGAGTAAACTCTTCCATGCTTCGCACCTCCCTGCGGTTTTGTACTCCATTATAGCAAGCACCCACCCATTTTACAAATCAAGCCAAGATCAGGCTTCATCCAGGTGAAGGTCATAGGTGTCCAGGAATTTGGTGTCAAACTCACCGCTGATGAACACCTCGTGATCCATCACCTTCAAGTGGAACGGGATGGTGGTGGTGATGCCTTCGACGACGAATTCTCCCAGCGCCCGCTTCATCCGCTCGATCGCCTCCTGTCTGTCCTTGCCCCAGACGATCAGCTTGGCGATCATCGAATCGTAATACGGCGGGATGGTGTAACCGGCGTAGGCGGCGCTGTCGACGCGCACGCCGAAACCGCCCGGCGCCAGGTAGTTGGTGATGCGTCCCGGCGACGGCATGAAGTTTCTGGCCGGATTCTCCGCATTGATCCGGCACTCGATCGCCCAGCCGTTCAGCTTGACGTCGTCCTGGGAGAACGACAGCGGTTGGCCGGCTGCAACCAGGATCTGCTCCTTGATCAGGTCGATGCCGGTCACCAGTTCCGTCACCGGATGCTCCACCTGGATGCGGGTGTTCATTTCCATAAAGTAAAACTGTCCGTATTTATCCAGCAAAAACTCGACCGTGCCGGCACCGTGGTAGTTGACCGCCTTGGCGGCAGCGACGGCGGCTTCCCCCATCCGCTTGCGCAGTTCCTCGCTGAGGGCGGGGGACGGCGCTTCTTCGATCAGCTTCTGATGGCGCCGCTGAATGGAACAGTCGCGCTCGCCCAGGTAGACGACGTTGCCGTACTTGTCGGCCATGATCTGAATTTCCACGTGGCGCGGTCCTTCCACGAACTTCTCCAGGTAGACGCCCGGATTGCCGAACGCCGTTTTCGCTTCGCTTTGCGCCTGGCGGATCGCTTTTTCCAGGTCCTCGTCGTTGACGGCGACGCGCATCCCGCGGCCGCCTCCGCCCGCCGTCGCCTTGACCATCACCGGATAGCCGATGTCGTTCGCGGTACGGATGGCGTCGGCGATATCCTCGATCAGGCCGTCCGTTCCGGGAACGGTGGGCACGCCCGCCGCTTTCATCGTTTCCTTGGCGGTGGACTTGTCCCCCATCTTTACGATTGCTTCCGGTTCCGGGCCGATAAAGGTGATGTTGCAGGCGGTGCAGATTTCGGCGAAGTCGGAGTTTTCGGCCAGGAAGCCGTACCCCGGATGAATCGCGTCGACGCCCACCTTGGTCGCCACGCTCATGATGTTGGCAATGTTGAGGTAACTGTCTTTGGACGCCGTCGGTCCGATGCAGTACGCTTCATCGGCCATCTTGACGTGAAGCGCGTCACGGTCCGCTTCGGAGTAGACGGCAACCGTCCGAATGCCCAACTCGCGGCAGGCGCGGATGACCCGCACGGCAATCTCGCCGCGGTTGGCAATCAACACTTTCTGGAACATTCCGCTCTCCTCCACTTTATTCAGGCTTCACCAGGAACAGCGGTTGACCGAATTCCACCAACTGTCCGTCTTCGACCAGCACCTTCACGATTTCCCCGGTCACTTCCGCCGTGATTTCGTTGAACAGCTTCATCGCCTCTACGATACAGACCACCTTGTCCGGCGTGACCTTGTCGCCCGGCTGCACGTACGGCGGTTTGCCCGGCTCGGACGCGCGGTAGAAGGTGCCGACCATCGGCGACACGATCTTGTGCAGGTTGGCCTCTTCCTGTGCCGGTGCCGCCGGTTTGGCTGCTTCCACAGGCGCGGGCGCTGCCGGCGCTTCCACTGCCGCCACCGGAGCCGCCGGTACAGCGGCGGGAGCCTGCACGACCGGCTGCGGAATCACGACCGTCTCGGCCGCTACAGATTTTTTCAGGGTCACTTTGGTCCCGTTCATTTCCAGTTCGAATTCGTTAATGGAAGATTGATCAATCAACTTGATGATTTCGCGGATTTCATGAATTTTCAACACGCGTACGCACTCCTTTGTTTCGATGGATGTCCAGGGAGCTTTACAAGAGTATGTAGGATCAGGTCATAAACCCATGGTAGCCTGTCACCATCCCCAACGTCAAGAAAGGATTTCCCCTCCGCTCCCGCCGGAGAAGAGGGAAAATCCTTACCAGCATACCCGTTTTGGACGCACTTTAGTATGGAAGAAAACAGGATGGGACCGTGAATCGGGCGGACAGCCCGCACGCTTACGACGCCTGGAACCTGACCGTCACGTTGCTGGCGGAGACGTTCAGGTGCTGCTTCACCTGGGCGATGATGTCCACGGCTTCATCGGCGTTCAGTTTGTCTTTTTGGACGATCACCGTCACCTTGCCGTCCTGAACGAAGACGACCGCGTCTTTGTAGCCGCTCGCCTTCAGCATCTCTTCCAGCCCCATCGTGGCTGTTTCGATCTTGGACAGCTCGTCGTACTTCGCTTTCGCTTCGGCAACCGCCTGCGGCGTGGCATCGGCGCTGCTCATGATCGCCAGTTGTTCGTCTTTTTGCTGCTGGGTCTGCGCTTCCCGTTTCATCTTGTAGCCTTGGAAGATCTCGGCCGCCGTCTCGCCCACCGTCATCTGCGCGCTGCCTTCATCCTTCTTCCCGGCAGCCTGCGGCGCGGCATCCGGCGAAGCGGCCGGCGTTTGGGACGAATCGGCCGACGCGTCGGGTTTCCCTTCCACGGGTGCGGCGTCCGGCGCCGGTTTGTCCGTCTGCTTGCTCTCCACGACCACGCCGGCCAGCGGGTCCTGCTGCTGGGGAGCCTGCTGCTCCTGGCCCAGTGCCGGCACCTGCTCCTGCGGTCCCTTCACCAGGTAGTAGCCGGACAGGACAACCATCACCGCCAGCATCGTCAACAACCATACCGTCTGTTTTCTGAGCATCATCTGCCATTCCTCCTAACCCTTTTTGGGCAATATGGATATCTTGTAAGCGGGGACGTCCAGCACTTTTTGGACGGCCTCGGTGATCCACGCCTTGACCTGAATGTTGTCGGCTCCCTTGGCGACGACCAGCACGCCCCTCACCCGGGGCTTCAGCGTCTTGATCACAACCGGCTGATCCTGCTTCCCGCTGACGACGACCACCTGCTCGTCGCGCGATTGTTCGCTCTGGTTGCGGGTAGCCCGTTCCTTGTCCGTCTCCTGATTGGTGGAAGAACGCGTGTTGCGGTTTTTCTCCACGACCAGCTCCGGGGTGGAATCCAGGTTGACCATGACCTCGACGTCGCCGACGCCAATCACATTGCCGAGGATTTCCCGCAGTTGGGTCTCGTACATGTTTTCATAATCGGCGATGATGTCGGGAGCGGACGATCCTCCAATGGCCGGCACGGTCGCTTCACCGTCCGGCGGACCGGTCGGCTCGCTGCCCTCGATTCCGAAGCTGAGCGGCTGATCCCGCTCCACTTTCAGGAAGTCGGTCAGAATCATCACCGCCACGCCGATGCCCAGGATGACGATGAAGTAATGGATCGGCTTCAGCTTTTTGCCGCCGCCGTCCCCCTCCCACAGCTTTTTCAGCTTGGCAAACACGTCCTTCACCTCGCTTTAGCGATAACTCCTTCAGCGCTGTTCAACCGGCCGGCCGGACAGGACGACCACCTGCTCCTCCGCCAATCCCCACTGCTGGGCGACGTCGCGGGCAATCCGTCCGTACAGGGGATCGTCCCGCTGCCCCGCCGCTGGCACCTCCGCCGGGCCGGAGGTGGACGGCGTCCCGCTCAGGTCGATGTGCACCGGCTGAACCGGCTCAATCGGCCTGATCGCCCCGGAAGACGTCTCCTTCTCCTCTCCCACGACCAGTTCGATGCGGCGCAGGCCCGGCTGTTCGGTGTTTTGATCCAGCGTCACGTTCACGGCGGCCAACTCCAGTCCGTACGCCTCTTTTACGCGGGCGCGGACCGCCCCCTCCACCTGCTTTTGCACGTACGCCTGCACCTGCTTGTCGCGCGCTCCCGCCAGCTTGTCGGCGATGCGCTTCCACTCGACATCGGCGGGACGGTCCATCTCTTCCTGATAGCGGTCAAGCCGGAGTGCCAGCTCTTCCTGCGAGAGATTGAACAGGGAAAAGACGGGCGAAATGATCGTCAGCAAGAGAATCAACCCCATCACCATTTTGACGTACCGCTGCAGGCTGGTATTGGGCAGGACCAGGTCAAGAAAGGCGGCGAGCAGCACGAGCAGGATGATTTTTTTCAGCCACAAGGTCAGCCATGTCATTCGCTTCACCTACCGAACCATCATGGAGATGTTGCCGGCCGCGATGATGATGGTAATGGCGAGGAAAAACATCAGTCCCACCGTTGCCAGCGCGGCAAAGACGAACAGGAGGTTTTTGCCGATCGTCCCGAGCGCGCTGATGATCGGGCTGTTGCCAAGCGGCTGCAGCACCGCCGACGAGAGGTTGTAGATCAAGGCCAGCACCAGAATCTTGAGGGCCGGAAACGCGCACAGGATGACGAGGATCAGCACGCCCGCCAGCCCGACCGCGTTTTTCACCAGGAGAGAAGCGTTCAGCACGGTGTCGGCTGCGTCGGAAAACATCCGTCCCACGATGGGGATAAAGTTGCCGGTGAGGTACTTGGCCGTCCGCAGCGTCACGCCGTCCGCCACCGCCGATGTCGCCCCCTGGATGGAGATGACGGCGAGGAACATCGTCAGAAACGAGCCCAGCGCCCCCATCGCGATATTCCGCAGCAGCGCCGCCAACTGCGTCACCTGGTACCGCTCCGAAAACAGACTGGCGATGGACAGCATGGCGGAGAGAAACAGCAGCGGGAAAATGATGGTGGAGATGAGCAGCCCGCTGGTGTTGATCATGAAGATAATCAGCGGATGAAACATCGTCGCCGACGCCAGGCTGCCCACGGAGGCGAGCAGGGCAAGCACCAGCGGGATCATCGCCAGCATGAAGTCGGACATGTCGGTGATCGCGTCCTTGGCGTACGTGATGGCCACGTGAAAGCTGTTGATGGCCAGCACCATCAGCACCAGATAGGCGATGGAGTAGGCGACGATGGTGACCGTGTTCCGCTCAAACGCGTTTTGCATCGTTTCCAGTATCATCGCGAACACGGTGATGATGATGATCGAACTGAGCAGTTTGCCGTTCATCAGAATCTCGTGAAAGAAGAATTTGGCCATGCCCTTGAGAAACCCGGTGATGCTGAGCTCCCCCTGCTGCATCAGCAGTTGGACGAAGCCAGGGGCTTTCACGTCGGGCAGGTAGCCCTTGTACTCGTGCTGGAGCTGCCGCCAGAACTGCTCCACGCGATCCATCTGCAGGCCGTCCACTTGATCCTTGACCAAATCGTTGACGGTCTGGGCGGCGGGAGCGGGTGAAGCCGATACGGTGACGGCCGGCAGCACCACCAGCAGCCACAGAAGGATGACCGACCAGCCTGCACGCGCCACGCGCATCCCTCCTCTCCCTCACGCCGGCAGCAGGTTAATCACGGTTTCGATGATGATTTGAATGATGGGGACGGCCATGACCAGAATCAGCACTTTGCCCGCCAGCTCGATCTTGGAAGCGATCGCCCCCTGGCCGGCATCCCGCGTCATTTGGGCGCCAAATTCGGCGATGTAGGCAATTCCGATGATTTTGAGGATCGTTTCCAGAAAGACGAGATTCAGATCGGCCTGCACGGCCAATCGCTCGAGAATGCGGATCACTTCGGCGATCTTGCCGATGAGAAAGTAGAAGATGAACACGCCGCTGGCAAGCGCCAGAAGAAAGGCGAACATCGGCTTCTGCTCCTTGATGACCAGCGCGAGAATCGTGGCCACCAGGCCCAGCCCGACGATCTGCACGATTTCCATCCTGCCTTCCCTCCTCAGTTGAACAGGAAGACGCGTTTTACCTCGGTAAACAGGTCGCCAATAAAGTGGGCCACCATGTACAGCACGATGATGAACCCCACCAGCGTCGCCCAGTGCGCGATGTCTTCCTTGCCCGCCTGCTTCAGCACCGTATGCAGAATGGCCGTGATAAACCCAACCGCCCCGATCTGAAAAACAGGTGTCAAATCAAAATCCACTGTGAACACCTCGCCTTTAGAACATCAGGATGACGACCAGCAGGCCGCACAGGAAGCCGAGGCTTTTGTACATCTTTTCGTATCGCCCTTGCTCTGCGCGCGCCTCTTCTTCCAGTCCGCGCAGGTGGGTGACGGCGAGGCGCAAATGTTTCTGCTGGTCTTCCCGGTCGGACGAGCCGAGAACCTGCCCCAGGCTGCTCAACACCTCGCGTTCCTGCCTGCGCAGCGCTGTCTGCGGCCAGTGTGCGCCGATCGCCTGCTGGAGGGCTTCTTCCGCCGTCTGGGCCCGCTCGGTGATCAACAGCTCGGCCGCGGTCAAAAACAGGCGGCCCACCTCCGCCGGTACGCGATGACCGATCTTGACGAAGGCACGGTGCAGGGGGGTCAGACCGTACACGATTTCCGTCTCCAGCATCTGCAGGGCGACCAGCAGGGCACGAAGCTGCACGGGACGAAACGCGTAATAGCGGCCGATCTGCCAGCCTACCATGGAAGCGGAGAACAGGATCAACACGGCGCCGATCAGCTTAACCATGCGATTTTCTCCCTTTCCACACGAGTCAGGCCGCCGTCGTAGACCGCTTCGACCGTCCCCACGCCGTTTGCCCTGCTGAGCACGATGTAGCGGGAAAACGCGCCGTACTGGATCAACCTGCCCAGCGTCGGGCGCTGAGCCACTTCGCTGACGTCGGCGCCGTGGGCGGTGCAGATGACGGCTACTCCGGCGTGGATTGCCTCCCACACCGCCTCCCCGTCTTCCGTCCGGCCGATTTCGTCGACGATCAGCACATCGGGCGACATGGAGCGGATCAGCATCATCATCCCGACCGCTTTGGGACAAGCATCCAGCACGTCGGTGCGCGGTCCGACGTCCCGCTGCGGCACGCCGTTGAGGCAGCCGGCCAGTTCGGAACGCTCGTCCACAATGCCGACTTTTCGGCTGGACGACCATTCGCTGCCGTAGCTCAGGGAGCGGGCGATGTCGCGCAGCAGCGTCGTTTTGCCGCACTGCGGCGGAGAAATGATCAGGGTGTTGTGCACGCGGCCATTCTCGAACAGAAACGGGAGCACGCTGTGCGCCGCCCCTTTTTTCTCGCGGGCGATGCGGATGTTGAAGCTGGTGACGTCGCGGATGCCTTTCACTTCTCCCTTCTCCAGCACCACTTTGCCGGCGATGCCGATGCGATGGCCGCCGACGACGGTGATGTATCCCCGCTTCAGCTCTTCCTCGAGCGCGTAAAGAGAGTGATGGCTCACCTGGTTGAGCAGCTTGACCGACTGCTCCTCCGAAAAGATCCACCCCTGTCTGGCGTTGGCGGTTAGCTGTCCGGAAGGCGTCACATAGCTGGACTGCTGTCCGTAACGTATTTCCATCGGCTGATTTTGCCGCAGGCGTATCTCCTCCAGATGCTCTCTGACGGCGGAGGGCAACGCTGTCAGAATGCTGCGGACGGACGCCGGCAAAATCGCCATGATCTCCTTCACAATCGTCCCCTCCTTTTGCGGCCGGCGGGTGGCGCCAGCCTTTGTCCACTTTGACTTACCTCCATCCTATGCGGCCATGGACGAGTTTTATGCCAAGAAAAAACGCCTGCCGCGGGGCAAGCGCCGAGCGGCAGACGTGCGTGCGCGCGCAGACATGACAAGCCTGGCTGGCCGGAAATCCGGCCGTGGGGCCCGCATGTCTGCCGGGATCGCTGTTCTCATGTCGGGTTGATCGGCTCGTACACCGCTTCGTCGAGGTACGGCTCGACGATGTAGTGGTGGTACCCTTCGTCGTCCACGCCTTCGTGAAAAAAGAGGACCTCCCGGCAAGAGGGACACTCAATGGCGTGCGATGACGTCACGTGATCCCGCCCCCCTGTCTCGTACAGATAAGCGTCCTCATCATCGTCGAGATCGGCGAACGCCTCGTACGCTTCCCGCTCTTCCGCGGCGCAGTCCCCTACGGTTTCGTACAGGTTCTCATCGTCGCCGAACAGGTACAGCTCCACGTCTTCCAGGTCTTCGTCGATGGCCTCCGCGTAGCGCTCCGCTTCTTCCACGCGGGCGTGCAGCTCGCGGAACGCACCGTAGATCTCGTCGACCAGTTCGATCATCTCCGCGAGAATCTTCCCCTCGCGGCTGTGCTCCTGAACGTCCAGTCCGTCCGCCAGTCCGCGCAGATAGGCGATGCGGTTTTCCAACGCTTCCAACATGATGGGGTTCCCTCCTCTACCGGTGCTTGCCCTATTGTTCCCGAAAGACGGTCCGGTTACCAATCCAATTGGCCGCCGTGTCCGCTCACCTGCGCACGCCGATGAAGATGCAGACGACGCCGAGGAAGATCCAGGCGATTTTGGCAAAACTGATCCGGTCCGACATGCCGATCAATCCGACGGTCGTGGTCGTCAGCATCACCAGCGGTCCGACGATTGCCAGACTGGAGTTGATCAGCAGGGCCTTTTCCACCTGGTTCACCTTCAAGATCAGCAGGGCCGCCAACAGTTCAAGCGTTCCGGACATCATCCTGAGCGCAGCCATCCCGAGTATCGCTTTTTCCCACATCCAGCCTCGTCCTCCCTCCTCGTTCTCACTCTATGCCCGTCCCCGCCGGTTTCATCACACCTTTGGCTGGGCAATCGCCTATGGGCGGTCGGCTCACTTCTTTTCGTCCGCCTACATACACTGAAGCAAACGCCTAGAAGAAATGAGGAAAACGCCAATGCTAGACAGCGACATCCCATTCTGGCCCGCGAGCTGGGCTGATCCGTTCGGCGAGCGGCAAACCAAGCCGCGCTCCCGCGGATTGACCATGGTCATCGACAAAGGGCTTGGGCTGAACACCTTTCATGACCTGATGGAACTGGCCGCGCCGCATATCGACATTTACAAACTGGGGTTTGGCACCTCGACGCTCTATCCCGCCGGCGTCCTGTACCAAAAAGTGGCGCTCGCCAAGGCACTGGACCTGCACATCATGCCGGGCGGCACGCTGTTTGAAATCGCCATCCGGCATTCGCCGCCGGAGACGTACATGGCCCGGCTGCTCGACCTCGGTTTCAACGCGGTGGAGATTTCCGACGGAACCTTCCCGCTCTCCGCCGACATGCGCCGGCGGGCAATCGCCGCTGCGGCAGACGCGGGGTTGACGGTATACACGGAGTTTGGCAAAAAAGCGGCCCATTTCCGGGCTGAACGCGACGATCTGCTGCGCACGCTGGAACAGGATGTGCGCGCGGGAGCCAGCTACGTGATCGTGGAGGCGCGGGAGAGCGGAACGGTTGGCGTGTTTGACGGCAAGGGCATGGTGGATCACGCGTTTTTGCAGGAGATCGCCCAGGCGGCCGGCGACCATGCCGGGCGGCTGATCTGGGAAGCGCCGCAAAAGGAACAGCAGGTGGCCTTGATCCGCGCCCTGGGGTGTGACGTCAATCTGGGAAACGTCGCCTATACGGACATTCTCGCCGTGGAGACCCTGCGCCGGGGGCTGCGGGCGGATACGGCGGGCTTTCTGGAGGGGAGGAGGACCGCTCCATGCGAATAGCGGTGGTGCCGACCGTGGAGGAGATTCGTTTTGATCAAATCAGCAACCGCGTGGTCGTGGTGATCGACGTGCTGCGTGCCTCCAGCACGATCGTTACCGCTTTGGGCAGCGGATTTCATGCGGTCGTCCCGGTGGAGACGATCGGCCAGGCCCACGCGCTGCGCTCGGCCGGCAGCGTTCTTGCCGGCGAACGGCACTGCCGCAAGATCGCCGATTTCGACTGCAGCAATTCGCCGACCGAGCTGTCCCGACAGCCCCACGCCGGACGGCAGCTGATTCTCACCACGACCAACGGCACCCGCGCGATTCAAAAAGCCGAGCGGGCCCAGGTTCTTGTCATCGGCTGTTTTTTAAACGCCACCTCCTGTATCCAGTACGCCCTGTCGCACAATCTGGACATCACCCTGTACTGTGCCGGCACCCGCTCCGAGTTCGCCCTGGAGGACGGACTGGCGGCCGGCCTGATGATCCACACGGCACAACAAATGCGCCCCTACATCCAGGTGTGTGACCTGGGGGAGGCGCTGAAAGCGGGCTATCTGTACGTATGCGGCCGGCTGGATGAGGTGATGGCCCGCACCACCACAGGCAAGCGGCTGATCCAGCACCACTGCGAGGAGGACCTCCGCTTCTGCTCCCAGATCGACCGCTACCGGCTGGTTCCGGTGGTGAAGGATCGACGCATACTCTCCCACCTTGTCTCATAAAGTGTAAGCAGAACAGGGACAGGGGTTTTGATGCCGATGATGCCAGGAGAAGTGATGCTTGTCATCCTGATCGTGATTGGGTTGCTCGGACGATCGCCGATTATCGCCACGGCCGCCAGCATCCTGCTGGTGCTGAAACTGACCGCGCTGGAGCGATTTTTTCCCACCGTCGAACGGCGCGGGCTGGAACTGGGCCTGCTGTTTTTGACCATCTCCGTGCTGGTGCCGTTCGCCAGCGAAAAGATTTCCTGGCGGGACGTGACGCCGCTGTTTACGACGGTAATGGGCCTGCTCGCCTTGGCGGGCGGCGCCGTCGCCACGTGGATGAACGGCAAGGGCCTCGACCTTTTGCGCGCCGAGCCGCACATCATCGTCGGCCTGGTGATCGGCTCCATTTTCGGCATCGTCTTTTTGCGCGGCATCCCTGTCGGTCCCCTGATGGCGGCGGGCATTACCGCATTCGTTCTGAAGCTGTGGGAGTGGTTTGGCGGACGGTCGTAGCCGTCCGCTATTTTGGTTCGGGCGGATCGTCTCGGGGCAGATGGCACGGCGGTACGGTGACAGGTGTATCAGGCCCATGTCTTCGACAGCGCAAAAAGGCTGTACCCCGTTCGGGTACAGCCTCGCCTGCGTGTATGCGCGTTTACGCGCGGGAAACGTATTGTTCCGTGCGCGTGTCGATGATCAGCTTGTCGCCTTCTTCGACGAACAGCGGCACGTTGACCACGAAGCCGGTTTCCAGCGTCGCCTTTTTCGTCACGTTGGACGCGGTGTCGCCTTTTACGCCCGGCTCGCACTCGGTCACCACCAGTTCAACCGTGTTCGGCAGTTGAATACCGATGGTCTCACCGTTGTACTGCATGATCTGTACGTTCATGTTTTCCTTGAGGAATTTCAGTTCGCGCTCAATTTGCTGACGCGTGAACGTGATCTGCTCGTACGTCTCGGTATTCATGAAGGTGTACTCGTCACCGCTGTTGTACAGATACTGCATGGTCGACGTTTCAATGCGGGCCGGGTTCACCTTTTCGCCTCCGCGGAACGTCATTTCCGTGATGTTGCCGTTGCGCAGGTTGCGCAGCTTGGAACGGACGAACGCCGCCCCTTTCCCCGGCTTCACGTGTTGGAATTCGATCACCTGATAAATGTTGCCATCCACTTCGATGGTCAAACCAGTACGAAAGTCGTTCACAGAGATCATGGTAGTCCTCCCAAAATCAATCAATAACACAACTAGTATAAATTAGACGGGCAAAATGAGCAACTCTTTCGTCGAGGTTGTCAGTACCTCATGGCCGTCCGCCGTGATCAGCACGTCGTCCTCGATGCGCACCCCGCCGAGGCCGCTGATGTAGATGCCCGGCTCCATCGTGACCAGCATGCCCGGCTCCAGCACGAAGGGACTCACCGCGGACAGGTTGGGCAGTTCGTGAACTTCCACGCCGAGCCCGTGACCCGCGCTGTGTCCGTACGCGTCTCCATAACCGGCGGCAGTGATGATCTCGCGCGTAACAGCATCCGCCTCTTTGCCTGTCACGCCCGGTTTCAAGGCCTCCACGCCGGCGATCTGGGCGCGCAGGACGATGTCGTAAATCTCCTTCAGCTTGGGATCCGGTTCCCCGACGGAAAGGGTGCGGGTGATGTCGGAGTTGTACCCTTTGTAGGCCGCACCGAAGTCCAGCGTGACCATTTCGCCCGCCTGGATGACCTTCTCGCTGGCTCGCCCGTGCGGCAGCGCCCCGCGCACGCCGGAAGCCACAATGATGTCAAACGCGGCGGCCTCCGCACCCCGTTTGCGCATGAAAAACTCCAGCTCCAGAGCCACGTCCACCTCGCGGACGCCCGGTTTGATATAGCCCTGAATGTGCTGGTACGCCTCGTCAGCGATGCGCACCGCTTCGCGGATGATCGCCAGTTCGGAAGCGTCCTTGTACATGCGCAGTTTTTCCATCAGGCCGCTGGTCGGCACAAGCTCGACACCGTCAAACGCCTTGCTCCATTCCTGATAGGTGCCGAACGACACACTGCTTTCAAAGGCAAGCCGCTTTACGCCCGCATCCTTCAGCACCCGGGCGAGCGCTTCCACCGGTTTGCGTTCGTTGTTGACGACACGAAAATGGGGCGCCTGCTCCTGCGCCTGTTCGATGTAGCGGAAGTCGGTGACGAGGAATGCCTCTTTTTCCGTCACGATCACCCAGCCGGTGGAGCCGGTAAAGCCGCTCAGATAAAACCGGTTTTCCTTCTTTTCCGTAATCAGCGCATCCGCGCCGAGCTGCGACAAGGCGTCGCGAAGTCTCTCAAGCCGTTGGTCCATGACCCTCTCCCCTTCGTTTTTCGTTCTTCCGTGCCCTTATCCCCGCGTCAGTTTGCGGACCAGTGCGCGCAGCGCCCATTCGTACCCGTCCGTTCCCAGTCCGACCACCTGTCCCAGCACCACCGGCGCAATGACAGACTGATGGCGGAACGGTTCGCGGGCGTGCACGTTGGAGATATGTACCTCGATGGCCGGCAGCGCCACCCCCGCCAGCGCGTCCCGCAGCGCGTAGCTGTAATGGGTGAAGGCGCCGGGATTGATCACGATGCCGTCGTGCACCCCTTTGGCCCGGTGAATGGCGTCGATCAAGACGCCTTCATGGTTGGACTGGCAGTGCTCCAGCCTGCCGCCCAATTCCTCCATCACTTTTTCCAGCCGAGCCAGCACGTCGTCCAGTGTCTCTCTTCCGTACACGTCAGGTTCCCGCTTCCCCAAGAGGTTGAGGTTCGGGCCGTTCAGCAGCAGGACGGATACCATCGTCCATTCCTCCCCAGTGTGAAATCAATCGAACTCCTCTTTGTAAAAAGATTTTTACTAAAGAGATATTTTACCACACACAGGAAGGGCTTGAACAGCGTCAGGCTTTGTCAGACCGCTCCAGCGAGATCGTCATCCCGACAAACAGGCCGAACGACAGGTACCAGGCCAGTTCGGTGCTGAGCGTCGCTTGATTCCAATTGCCGATGCGAAAGAAAAACCCCGCCACGGCCAGCAGGATCAGGCCGTACAGCAAGCCGATCCACCACAAGCGGATCCTGCCGAACACAAGTGAATACACCATCACGGCCAGGAACGTCTCCACAAACAGCACCAGCGTCCCCAGCCCGATGCCCGCCCAGGAGTTTGCCCTCGCCGTGCCGAGAATCGGCCGGGCGAACGCTTCCACGCCGTATGGTGTGAAGTTCAGATAATGGGCGGCCGCGCGGACCAGCCCCCACAGAACCGTACCCCAGAAAGCGACTTCCGCCATCTTGGCGAACGGCAGCGCTTTTGTCCCGCCCTGCTGCCCGGCCGACAAGCCTGCCGCGCCCTGCTGTTCCGCCTTTTGCGTCTTGGTTGCGTCCATGTGCATCACCTCAGGTGTAGTATGCGCCGCGGTCCCGGTTTTCACTAATTGTTGACATTTGAAAGGCAGCGGGTGAACTGCTTGTAGCCTGCGCGGTCCGTTTCCGGTACAATATGTGGTAAGGAAGGTGATAGGATTGGCGCAGCAAAACGTACCCAGTTACGGCGGGCAGGCCGTCATCGAAGGCGTCATGTTTGGCGGCAGACGGGTGACCGTCACGGCCATCCGCAGGAAAAATCAGGAGATTGAGTATTACGAAGCTCCGCGCTCGGAATATACATGGGCAAACACCTTGAAAAAAATCCCCTTTGTCCGCGGGATCGTCGGCTTGATCGAGGCCAGCGCAAACGGAGCCAAACATCTGAACTTCGCCTCCGAACGGTACAGCATGGAATCGGACGACGACGTGTACGAAGGCCCGTCCAGGCTGCAAATGGTGCTCGGCGTGGCGGTGGTCGGCGTACTCTCGTTCTTGTTCGGCAAGTTCGTCTTCACGCTGGTGCCGGTCTTTCTCGCCCAGTTTTTGCTCGGGCAGTGGGTGCCGGCGGGGATTCCCCAAAACCTGGCGGAAGGCGCGATCAAACTCCTGCTATTGCTCGGCTACATCACAGCCATCGCGCAGGCTCCCTTGATCAAGCGTCTGTTTCAATACCATGGAGCCGAACACAAGGTGATTAACGCCTTTGAATCCGGGGTAGAATTGACAGTAGAGAACGTGCAAAAATTTTCCACCCTGCACTACCGCTGCGGCAGCAGCTTTCTGATCTTCACGGTGATCGTCGGGGTCATCATCTACTCGCTGTTCACCTACGAAACGCTGTGGGATCGCGTGGTGCAGCGCATCGTTCTCCTGCCTCTGGTGATCGGGGTGTCGTACGAGGTGCTCCAGTGGACCAACAAATGGCGCGATACACCGGTCCTCCGCTATTTGGGCTACCCGGGGCTGTGGCTGCAAAAAATCACGACCCGCGAACCGGACGACAGCCAGGTGGAAGTGGCGATCGCCGCGTTTCTCAAAATGCGGGAACGGGATCAGGTCGCAGGCGAAGAGCGATTGATCTCCGCCGGATAACGTGAGGCATATTGAAAACCATTGAGGTGAAGCCCTATGTTACGCCGCATTCCCCCCATCATCGTCGCGTTGCTGCTGTTGGCCGCCTACGGCTTTCTGAGGCAGGTCATCGACAATCCTGTCGGCACCTTGATCGTGATCGGCTTGTCCGTGCTGCTGTTTGTGGCGGTGCGAAACTACCTGCGAAGCGGCTCGGTTTTCTCCTCCGCCTATCGGCACAAACAGGCGAAGCCGAAAACCGCACCGCGCCCGTCGATGAAAAAGTCGTCGCCGGCAGGCCGCAAAAACCACCCGTTCCGGGTAATTGAAGGAGCCAAAAGCAGGGCAAAGGATAAGCAGGACGAGAGCGACCCGCAGAACCACATCTCGCAGTAACAGCAGGCAGAACACTCCTACCATATTCGTTTTTCAGACCGTTTTTCGTCAAAACAGGCCGCCTATACGAGGCAGCCTGTTTTTTCGTTTGGCGCAGGCGGTATGCTGCGAAACACTTCGACGTACTGCTCGAAGTTCCATTTGGCCAGAAACTGCCGGGCCGCCTCCTCCCCCGAACGAAGCAGGGACGCGCGCAGCTCGGGCGAGAGGCCGAACTGCGTGGTCCGCACCCCCAGCGTGGGAATGAAGACCGTCCGCACCGCCTGCGCCCTCTCCACATACAGCCGGTCGTGGGCGTCCAGCATCGTGGTGATCAGACTGCGGGTGAACGAAAAAAGTCCCCGGATCCGGTACGGTTCCCGCTCCACCCGTTTGCCGTGCAGCCGAAACCCGATCGTCGGCCAGCGCGGTTTTCCGGGAACGTCGAACAACCAGACCGGATAGTTGCTCAGCAGCCCGCCGTCCACGATATAGTGCGGTTCCCCGTTCTGCTCCAACCGGACCGGCTGAAAGAAATACGGGAGCGAGCACGACATGCGGACGGCCCGGGCGATGGGGAATTCTTCCGGGACGATGTCAAACTGGACGAGATCGTCCGGCAGGACCAGCATTTTTCCCGCCGTGATGTCGGACGCGATGATCCTGAGCTTGCCCGGCGGCAGGTCCCCGAAGGTGTGGATGCCTTTTCTCCTCAACAATTCGTCCATAAACCGCTCAATCCGGTTGGTCCGGTACATTCCCTGCCGCACCATCAGTTCGTACAGGGGGCCGATGACCGGCAGCCGTCCGATGCCGCGCCGCTCGAGAAAGTGCAGATAGTCGAGCCGCTCAAACACGGGCCTGATCTCCCCGCTCTTGTAGCCCGCCCCGAGCAGAGCGGCGACAAACGAGCCCGCCGACGTGCCGGCCAGGTTCGCCCACGTATAGCCGTGCTCCTCCATCACCTGCAGCGCCCCGATAAAGGCGATCCCTTTCACCCCGCCGCCCTCAAACACCGCGTCCGCCTTCATGCCCTCACCTCCCCTTTCCTCCTTATCAAATATAGGGAGATGGCTTGTCGATTACGACAAAAAACGCAAGCCGGTCAGGCTTGCGTCTGTGCAGTGCGATCTCTATGATTCGGCTATTCTTCCTTTTGCTCGTCTTCCTGTCGAATGCGGCGCAGCTCCTCAATACGCGACGGGTCGGCATGAAAATACTGGACAAGATACTCCAGGCAGGTGATCGACTCCCAACTGAGATGGTGCTCGATCCCTTCCACGTCCTGATAGATGTGCTCCTCGTCCACGCCGATGACACGCATGAACTCTTCCAGCAGACTGTGACGGTCCACCAGACGCTTGCCGATTTTTTTGCCTTTCGGCGTCAGCACCAGGCCGCGGTACTTTTCGTAGACCAGGTATTTGTCTTTGTCCAGCTTTTGGACCATCTTGGTAACGGATGAGGGATGCACTTCCAACGCTTCCGCGATATCGGAGACACGGGCGTAACCTTTTTCTTCAATTAAGCTGTAAATGCGTTCCAAATAGTCTTCCATACTGGGAGTTGGCATGTGGATCCCTCGTTTCCAAACGGTATTTCTGGTGAGAAGAAAAACCTTTTGTGGCCAAGGCTTTTCAAAAGCACGTAAAAACATAATACCGTGGAAAGCGCAACGGTTGCAAGAAAAACCTGCCTACTGCGGCTGTTTTTCCGCGTTCATCACCCGCACGTACCGCACCAGTTCCCGGCCGAGCGTCTCCATGCGTTCCTGCAGGCGCGGATCTTTCAGCGTCCCGTCCGGCGCGAACGCGTTGTAGGCGCTGGGGACACTCGGGCTGGACGGCAGGGGCCAGGCGTGCAGATTGCGCATGATCACCTGCAGGGTGTTTACCGTATTGGTCGCGCCCATGCCGCCTCCCGCCACGCCGAGAATGGCCACCTGCTTGTCGCGCAAATGGCGCCCTTCCAAAAAATCGAGCGCGTTTTTCAAGGCGCCGCTGATGCTGCCGTGGTACTCCGGCGAGCCAATCACCAGTCCGTCCGCTTCCGAGACCTTTTGCACAAAACGGTGCACCGTCTCCGGATACGTGGAGGCGTCATCGCGATTGTCGTAGATCGGCATCGGCCATTCGGCCAGGTGGATCAGTTCCGTTTCCGCTCCCGCTTCCCGGGCGGCCTTCAATACGATCTGTACGGCCAGTTTGGTTGTCGATTGGGGGTTCATGCTTCCGGCAATGCCGACGATTTTCATGTCATTCACCTCGGATGGCAGTCGTTGTCAGGGGTACCTTCAGTATATCCATTTTTTGATAGTTCGTAAACACATATGTATCATTAATCCCCCAGTTCTGAACAAGCCTCCCTGGCTCATACATTGGTACCAATATGACGAATTGCATGACGCATGAGCTGCTCTTGGTTTCCACGCTGGGTAAAGGATGATGTGCAATGGACAGAAGCGCATGGCGAATCGCCGTACTGTTCGCTGGAGCCGCGCTCGGCGGTTCGTATTTCAGCGGTTATGAATGGCTGCGCTTTTTTGCCTATTACGGCTCGTGGGGGACGATTGGTCTCGTCGCCGCCAGCATCGGACTGGGGTGGACCGGCTGCCGTGTGCTGGTCACCTGCCATCGCGAGGGGGTTCGTACGCTCCACGATCTGCTCTGGCAGTGGTTTGGCCCCCAACTCGCTCCCGTCCTCTCCGTGCTGATCCACCTCTCCCTCTTGGCGTACGCGGGAGCGTCAGCGGGCATGCAGGCGGCTCAGCACGCGGCTGGTTCGTGGAGCTGGCTGTTTGTGCTTGCTCCCCTGCTCCTCGCCGTGGTGTTTGTCGCCCAGGGGTGGACGGCGATCCTGCGGGGTACAGCCGCCTCGCTCGCCGCCGGACTGCTGCTGCTCGCGTTTGTGTTTGCCGAACAGCGCCACGTGCCGATCCCTTCACTCGGATACCAGCTCAACTTCCTGTGGCTGATCCAAGCCGTGCTGTACCTCTCCCTGCACTTTCTGGTCTGTCTGGTCGTCGTCCTGCCGCTTGCCACCCGTGCGCCCCGGGAGAGTACCATCCGCGTGGGCGTGATGGCGGGCACGCTGTTCTTTTTCTTCGCCACCCTGCTGGGACAGGCGATCCTGCTGGCCTACTGGCACGACGTCCACTCCGCCGCCCTGCCGCTGAAGCAGATTCTGACTTCCCTGCTGCCGTTTGCCGACCTGCTGCACCTGTTGTTGGCGCTCGGACACGCCGGCCTCATCCTGGGCGCGCTCGTCTACGCCATGGCCGTGCCCGTGGCGGTGCGCCACGATCTGCACATGGGGCCGCTGCTGCTGGCGATGCTGGCCGGGGCCAGTCTGTTCTCCCTGCTGCCGCTGGTGAGCGGCACGGCTGCCCATCTGGCCGCAAGCAGCGCCACGTACTGCGGACTTTTGCTGCTGGGGCGCCTGCTGTGGAAAGACAGGCCGCCGCGTCCTGAACCGCCCGGGTGAGCGGAACCCACCGCATCATCCGGCCAAGGCGGGGAGGATGACGTCGACCGTCGTTCCCTGTTCCGGTTCGCTTGTGATCGCGATCCGGCCGCCGTGCTCCTCGATGATCCTGCGGCTGACCATCAGGCCCAGTCCGGTTCCCTTTTCCTTGGTGGTGTAAAAGGGCTCGCCCAGGCGCGGAATCCGTTCCGGGTCGATGCCGCAGCCCGTATCCTTGATCCTGATCCGCACCTCGCCTTTGTCAAGCGCTTCCGCCTCCACCCGGAGGTGTCCCCCGTTCGGCATTGCTTCGATGGCATTTTTGCACAAATTGATGAAGACTTGCTTCATCTGGTTTTCTTCGCAGGTGATGGGCGGCAGCTTCTCCGCGATCCGGGTGTGAATCTGGATGTTGTTCAGAATGGCCTGGCTGTCCAGGAGCGAGAGCACGTTTTTCAGGATGCTGCCCACTTCGCGCTGCTGATACTTGACCGCCTGCGGCTTGGCCAACAGCAGCAGTTCGCTGACGATCAGGTTGATCCGATCCAGTTCGGAGAGCATGATCCCGCAGTACCGCTTGTCTTCGG
This sequence comes from Brevibacillus thermoruber 423, assembly GCF_000454065.1. Classification (GTDB taxonomy): domain Bacteria; phylum Bacillota; class Bacilli; order Brevibacillales; family Brevibacillaceae; genus Brevibacillus; species Brevibacillus thermoruber. Next base: position 258,290 of record NZ_KE695651.1, on the reverse strand, counting down.
CGGACGACTGCATCAACTGGATAAAGCCGCGCAGCGCCGTCAACGGGTTGCGGATCTCGTGGGCGATCCCCGCCGCCAACTGCCCGACGGCAGACAGCATGTCCGACTGGCGGAGCAGTTCTTCCGCCCGCTTTTTCTCCGTGATGTCGCGGGTGACGATCATAAAACTGATCACCCGTCCCGTCTCGTCCACGATCGGCTTGCAGCGGGATTCCAGGTGGACCCAGTGGCCGCCGCTGTGCAGGAAGCGGAATTCGACCGCCGCCATTTCCCTGGTTTGGCGGATGTCCGCAATCGCCTGCCGGACGGATTCCCGATCGTCCGGATGAATCAGTTTCAGGCAGTCGTACACCCGCTTGTACTGATCGAGCGGATACCCCAGGATCGATTCATGCGAAGGAGACATGTAGGTCACCGCGCCGTTCTCCTCGTACACGCAGATCATGTCGGTCATGTTCTCGGCTATCAACCGGTACTTGGCTTCGCTCACCCGCAGGCGGTGCTCCACGCGCTTTCGTTCGGTAATGTCCCGCGCGCTACCGGCAATGCCGATCACCTTTCCCTCGACGTCGTAGATCGGCGCCATCGAGAGCGAAACGTGCAGGGGCCGGCCGCTTTTGTGAAAACGGATGGTCTCCAGGCCGATGATGCGCTTGCCGTTCAGCACCTGTTGATGGTAGTAGTCGGCTTCTTCCTGCAGATGCGGGGGGATGACCGGCAGCGGACGGTCGATCAGCTCTTCCTCGCTGTAGCCAAAGATGATTTCCGACGCCTGGTTGACGCGCTTTACGCGGCCGTTGATGTCGATCAGCGAGATGGCGTCCGGGGTTTGCTGCAAAAAGGACTCCAGCAGTTCCTTCGTGGCCAGTCCGTCCAATTCCGCCCGCTTCTGGTCGGTGATGTCCCGCCCCAGCACCAGGAGGGCGGCGTATTGGGTCAGCGCATCCACGACCGGTACCTTTAGCATGTCAACGTAGCGTGCCGAACCGTCCGGCTGCACAAACACCTCGACGCGGCGGAGCGGTTCTCCCGTTTGAAAGACGAGTTCGTCGGTTTCGCGGCAGCCGCACAGACTTTGCCGGTAGCGGTCCGTCCCGGCCACCAGGTTGGGAGCGGCAAGCCGCTCGCCAACAAAGAATTCGCTGGCCGCTTGATTGACGTATAAAAGCTCGCCCGTTTTGCTCTTGATGAAAAGGAGGTCCGGGATGGCGTCGAGATATGTGCAGAAGCTGCGCTCCCGATAGCGCGCTTCCTGTTCCAGTTGCCGGACGCGCCGCAGCAGATACAAGACGAAAAGGAACGCCGCCAACGCCAACGCCGCCAGTACGCCGAACAGCAGCCTCCCGTTGAGAAGGGAAGACAATACGGGCCAGTTTGACGCGGTGAGAACCGCCAGGGCGACTACCGCCAAGAAAGAAGGAAACAGCGCGAGAGTACCAGTTTGCTTCATATCGACCTCCGTTACCGATGTACATCTCCTGTATCGCTGAAGGGAACGTTTCTGTATTCGGAAATTTCCGATAAATGGAACGACGACTGCTGCAGACCCGGATGCACCGAGGACGCGTCCACGCGAACGCGTTGCCGTACCGGATCGAGTCTCTTTCTCCGCCGAGGCTCTCTCTGATCCACGCTTTGTCAAAACAGAATGGGTGAATTTTTTAACATCCGTGAAAATTATACCTCTTTCAAGATAAATCGGCCATTCCTTACCATTCGACAGTTTGTGACAAGCGGCTGCCGGAAGGCCAACGAAAAGCGCCCGCGGCGAATAAACCTGCGCGGGCGCTGCGTGCGTTTTCCATGATGGTTCGCTTCTCTTTACCGTCCGGATCTGGCAGCGGGTCTGCCCGCCGGATACGCCGGGGTCTGTCCGCCGGCAATCTCGCCGACAGCGGCGAGGACGACTTGCACCGCACGGCTAAGCCGCTCCCGGCTGATCCTGTCCACGGTGTCCTGCGGATGCTCCCGCTGCTTGTCGGCGGGAACAGGAGCGACGAGCGCGGCGGCGGGAATCCCGGCGCGGGCAAACACGATCGGTTCTCCCTCTCCGCCCGCCTCGCTCAGTCGGGTGCCGGAAAAAACGGCCCCCGCCCGCGCAGCCAGGTCGGCCGGAAGGTTTCGCTGTCCGTCCGCTGTAACCGCCGTCAATTCCCCCGCGTCCGCGCTGCCGACCCCGTTGAGGCAGAACGCGGCGACGATCTGCTGCTTCTCCGCTTCGGACAAGGAGCGCACGTAGGCAGCGGTCCCCTGCGCCCCGTCGAAAGCCGCTCCCAGGCTGACGAAACGGACTTCGGTGTCAATCGCCTGGTCTGCCAAAAGGCGGGCTGTCTCCAGGAGCACGGCCACTCCGGAGGCTCCCTCGTTGGCGCCCGGCGACGCCGGCAGCGAATCGTGGCGGGCGGTCACCAGTACCGTTTGGCCCGTGTTTGCGCCGTCCGGCTTTCGCGCGGCGATCAGATTGTACGACGTGCGTCGGCTGGTCACGCCGCCGGACACGTTCAGCTCGGCGGACACCTTTCCCTTTTCCAGCAGACGCTGACGCAGGAGTTCCCCTTCCGTTCGCGGGAGCAGCACGACGGGTACGGCCATGTCGAGCGGTTCCTCCAGGGGTTCGCTCCACGCTCCGTCGGCGTCGTTGACGAGAATGGCTCCCACCGCCTTGGCTGCCGCCGCGTTGCGCACCTTTTCCCCCAAGGGGATCTCCCCCCGCCGGATCAGGACGATCTTTCCCTCCGCCTGTATGCGGCTCAACTCCGCCGCCGTGCCTCTCCCGGCGTCAACGATCTCGCCTGCCGCCCTGCCGTTGGGTCCGTGCGTCAAGGCGGTCACGTTCCACCTGCGTTCGGGCCAGTCGGCCGTGCGCAAGGAGAGCTGCGTCGGCTGGCGGTACACGTAATAGGCAAACGGCTGCAGCCTGGTCTCGTACCCGTACAGGCGAAGCTGCTCTTCCACATAGACGATGGCGGCAAACTCCGATTCCGTCGCCGCCGCCCGCGGCAGACGGGACAGACGCTCAACCCGGCCGTACAGGCCGTCGGCGTCGATCTGATCCTGCAGTCCGGCCGCCGCCCCCGCCGGCAGCGGCAGATTCAAGCTGATGGCCAGCATGGCGCCCAACGTCCATCTGCAAAACGCCCTCATGGCATTCTCCCTTCGCAACGCGTTCGTTTCTTTTTATTATGGGCAGGGGCAGGCGCCAGCGTCTAGTCAGAATAGTTTGTCAAATACAGGCACATGCCGTCATCGGGCGACAGCATTTGTGGACCAACCGCAAAATCAAATTGACCCTTGTCCCCCGGTTTGGTAAGGTGGAAGTAGAATCCATCAACCGCTCGACGCGGATTTTCCGGTCCGCCGCCGGTGGCTGTATGTTTGCGGATGGTTTCTGCAAACCAAAAAAGACATAATATTTGTGTAATAGTGAAGGAGGATTTCGCCATGCTGTATGTGGATGGCAAATGGGTCGAGGCTGACGAACTGGCCGTACACCCGGAAGACCGCGGCTACAACTTCGGAGACGGGATATATGAAGTGGTCCGCATTTACAAAGGGAAAATGTACCAGTGGGACGCCCACTTGACCCGTCTGTTCCGCAGCGCGCGGGAGATCAAGCTGGACCTGCCCTGGACGGCGGCGGAACTGACCGACATCGCCCAGCAGTTGATCGCCAAAAACAACCTGACGACGGACGATGACGCCACCCTCTACCTGCAGGTGACGCGCGGCGTCGCTCCTCGCCTGCACGATATCCCGAGCGGCATCCGGCCGGTCATCATGGGATTCGTCCGGCGCAAGGAACGCCCGCTGGCCGATATGAAAAAGGGACTGACCGCCAAACTGGTGGAAGACATCCGCTGGCTCCGCTGCGACATCAAAACGCTGAACCTGCTCGGAGCCGTGCTGGTGAAGCAGTACGCCAAGGACGCCGGCGCCCAGGAATCCATTTTGCACCGCAACGGCATCATTACCGAGTGCAGCGCCTCCAACCTGTTTGCGGTCAAGGACAACGCCCTGTACACCCACCCCGCCGACCATCTGATCCTGCACGGCATCACCCGGCAAACCGTCATCGACCTGGCAAAGGCAAACGGCATTCCGGTGCATGAGGAGGCGTTTGACATCCAGTTCCTCAAGCAGGCGGATGAGCTGTTCCTCTCCAGCACGACGGCGGAAGTCATGCCCATTGTCGCCGTGGACGGCCAACCGGTTGGCAGCGGCCAGGTAGGCCCGATGGTGCAAAAACTGCAGCAGTTGTTCGAGCAGCACATCTATTCCGAGGTGCTCGTGTAATCTCTCGTGTAATCGCAAGAAGCATTCCTTGCTTCCCCTGCGCCGCATCATCGCGAAAGGGACCCTGAACATTTCGAATCTGCGTAAGTGAAACGGCTATCTGTATCGGATAGCCGTTATTTCTTTGTATCTTTGGAACGGAAGACATCTGTCGGCAGATTGTCCCCGTTGCCGTCAAACATCACCTTAGCGGTAAATGGCAGCGCTGCGAATGCTTTTAGGCAACAAATTTGAAGAAGAATGCTATTCTTGAACGCCCATTGGTCACCACACGCGGTGATGGGAAAAGTAAATGGATCTCTTGCACAAAGACTGGAAATCGCCGATAAAGAATACTCCTTAAAGGACATCATTTATTTGAAGTAATCAGCCACTTTAATATAATTTGGGGTTTTTTAACAGGAAAATGATAAAAGGATGGGATGATGATACCGAATGAATCTGATCGTTTTCTTGTGGTGGATGTCAGGCATTCTCTCTTTAGGGGTTCTATTTTTTGCAATCATTGCACAGTCAGTGCTTTGGACTTTAATCAGCGGTGCGCTGTTTCTTCCAATTGCCTATTACTTCGGAGGAGCCGAAAATGCTTTCCGATTCATTGGATTGATTCCATTGATTCATATCGTCCTGGCCTGTGTGTTCTTTTGGATGAAAAAACGAAACTAGTCAAAATCAAAGTGAAAAAGCTGGGAAATCCCCAGCTTTTTTCGTGTCAATAGAGGTTATGACCCCTATACAGATCCCGTGCATCACCGGAGCCGTAAACATCGCGCTCAAAGCATATGAATGGGTTATGGCAAAAAAGACAGGTATATCCGCAATCGTCCATTTGTTTACCTGTTTTCCTCCGGCGAAAAACCTGTCCGTCAGCGGCGGAAGTTCCACTCGTCGGCGGCGTAGCGGGTACGGACCAGTTCTTCGGCCAGTGCCGTTTCTTCGGGCGTCAGCTCTCCCGGAACCAGTTCCACCTCCAGACCGGATGCGAATCCGTTGCGGAAGGCTTCCACAGCCTCCTGCAGGCCGATGGGCCGGGGGTTTACCTCGTTGATCGTCACCGCCTTTTGCCGGAAGCTCTCCATCATGCGCTGCTTCACCCGCTCGGACGGGAAGTTGAGCAGCGAAAAGAGCAGCTCGACGTCCATCTCCAGGAGAATCGAACCGTGCTGCAGGATCACGCCTTTTTGCCGCGTCTGGGCGCTGCCCGCCACCTTTTTGCCCTCCACCACCAGTTCGTACCAGGAGGGGGAATCAAAGCAGGCCGACGAGCCGGGCGAGCTGTACTTTTCCTTTTCCTCCTCGGTGGCCAGCGAGACCATCTCCGCGCGCAGGCCGAGCCGCTGAAACCCGTGCAGGAGGCCCATGCTGATCACCTTGTACGCTTCCGTCACGCTGGACGGCATCTTCGGATGGCTTTCCGAAACGACGACGCTGTAGGTCAGCTCCTGATCGTGCAGGACGGCCCGTCCCCCGGTCGGACGGCGGACAAAGCCCAGCCCGCGCTCACGCAGCGCCTCCAGGTTGATCTCCTTGGCCGCCTTTTGAAAGTAGCCGATCGACAGGGTCGCCGGATTCCACGTGTAAAACCGGACGGTCGGCGGTACCTTTCCTTCGCTGTGCAGTTGCAGAATCGCCTCGTCGACAGCCATGTTCATGGCCGGCGGCATGGCTTCCGTGACGATAAAACGCCATTGTTCCATAGTTCGACCTCCTCTTGCCCCATCCATTGTACGCCGCCGGCAGCCGGGACGGCAAGGGACGGATGGGCTGTCCGCGGCTGGCTAGCGGCCGGCCGCTGCTTTGATCACCCCAAGCAGCCGGGACAGGGGATCGCCCAGTTCCGCCTGTTCCATCCGCCGCGCGAACTCCCCACGCTTGTCGGCCACACGCTGGACGGCAGCCAGAAAGGCCGAATCGCTCCAGCCTTTTTACGCGACGACAGCCCACGCAAAGCGCACGTGATTGCTCGCCTGAAAACCGTCCGTCCGGCTCTGGAAATAGCGTTCCTGGATGTCGGACGGGCTTGCGTTTTCATGAAGACGAAGCCCCACACGTTCCAATTCAACAGCCAGCGTTAACGGGTCGAGGGTCGTTTTCATCGGCTCGCCGATCTTTCGCAGCCCCTCCCGCATCTCTTTCATGTGCGGCGTATCTTCTTCCGGCACAAAGTAATCGAAAATCACCGCACTGCCCGCGGGGGCCATGTCGGCAATGGAACGAAGCGTTGCGAACACTTCGTCTCGCGTCAAGTACATGGTGACACCCAGCCAGCTAAAAAAGCTTTTCGTCTGCATGTCGTACGACGTTCCCCTGAGTGCATCAGCCAGACTCTCCTTTGTGAAATCCACAGGCACAAAGTGGAGATGTGACGGGATGTCCCATTTCAATTCAGCCAGCCGATTGCGTTTGAAGGCTTGCGTGGCGGGGTGGTCTACTTCAAATACCTGCACCTGGCGCAGGAGATCGGGACGGCGAAACGCAAACGTATCCAACCCGGCCCCGAGTATTACATACTGCCCCACCCCTTGTTGTACCGCCAGCTCAAGGTTGTCTTCCGCATATCGTGAGCGGCTGAGAACATGAGGCAGCCCCATGGCCTGCAATAACGACCGCAAGGGGGCTGCCGCCTGGCCGGAGCGTGCCAGGCCGCTTTCCGGAACGGGAATCTGGAGAGCCTTGGCCAATCCCTGTTCAATGAGGGCACGCCTTTCCTCTGGTATCAACTGGAAGGCGAGAAAGTCATCAAAAATTTTAGGGGTGTCATTCATGGCATGGTAGGCGCGCAAGTAGGCGGTCATGATCGCGGTCAGACTGACGTGGTCTTCTTTCATGGGCATCTCCTCCTTGTAAAGCCGATCTCCCAGGGAATGGAAAGATGGCATTTACAAAGAAGTATACCAAACCCACAGTATATTTCAATCGTTAAATTTTAATCATATCACAAAATTAAAGTTTTGTCAAGGTGTGTCTCTCAGAAGAAGATCGTTCTCATGATACGCATGAACAGCCGGCTGCATGCTTTTCATTGAACGATTTCCCTGATTAACCGTCGGCCCAGGTCCTCTGCCTGTGATTTTCGCAACCTGCCGGGAGACCTCCTCATGGCGAACCGTATGGGGGCAAAGCGAAAACCGCCCGAAAAAAGCGGGCGGTTTCAATCGGTTACGCTTGTTCCGGCTGGTAGCGGAGGATCGGCTTGCGAGCTGCCGTCGCTTCGTCGAGACGCTTCACCACGGTGGTGTGCGGTGCTTCCTGGACGATTTCCGGGTTTTCTTCGCACTCGCGGGCGATCTGCAGCATGACGTCGATAAACTCGTCGAGCGTTTCCTTTGTCTCCGTCTCTGTCGGCTCGATCATCAGGCATTCGTCGACGATCAGCGGGAAGTAGATCGTCGGCGGGTGGTAGCCGAAGTCAAGCAGACGCTTGGCGATGTCCAGCGTACGGACGCCCAGCTTTTTCTGGCGGACGCCGGAGAGGACAAACTCGTGCTTGCAGACGCGGTCGTACGGCAGCTCGTAGGCCTGGGCCAGCTTTCTCATCATGTAGTTGGCGTTCAGCACGGCGTTTTGCGATACCTGCAGCAGCCCTTCCGGCCCCATCGTGCGGATGTAGGCGTAGGCGCGGACCAGGATGCCGAAGTTGCCGTGGTAGCCTTTCACCCGGCCGATGGACTGGGGACGGTCGTTGTCCCAGTAGTACGTGCCGTCCGCTTTTTTGCCCACGATCGGGGCCGGCAAAAACGGCTCCAGAATCTTTTTCACCCCGACCGGACCGGCGCCGGGACCGCCGCCGCCGTGCGGGCCGGTAAAGGTTTTGTGCAGGTTGAGGTGGACGACGTCAAAGCCCATGTCGCCCGGCCGGGCAATGCCCAGAATCGCGTTGGCATTGGCTCCATCGTAGTACAGCAGGCCGCCCGCTTCGTGGACGATCCGGGCCATTTCCACGATGTCTTCCTCAAACAGGCCGAGCGTGTTCGGGTTGGTCAGCATCAGCGCCGCCGTCTCCGGGCCGACTGCCTGGCGCAGCGCTTCGATGTCCACCAGGCCGCGCTCGTCGGACGGAATCGTCACCGTTGTCAGGCCGGCGACCGCCGCGGAAGCCGGGTTGGTGCCGTGGGCGGAGTTGGGCACGATCACCTTCGTGCGCTGATGATCGCCGCGGCTCTCGTGGTACGCGCGGATCATCATCAGCCCGGTCCACTCGCCGGCCGCCCCCGCCGCAGGCTGCAGGGTTACCGCGTCCATCCCGGTGATTTCCGCCAGGTCATTCTGCAGGTTGTACATCAGCTCCAGGGCGCCCTGGACGCTTTCTTCCGGCTGATAGGGGTGGGTTTGGGCGAAGCCCGGATAGCGGGCCACGTCTTCGTTGATTTTCGGATTGTATTTCATCGTGCACGAACCGAGCGGGTAAAACCCGTTGTCCACCCCGTGGTTGCGGCGGGACAGCTCGGTGTAGTGACGCACGAGCTGCAGCTCGGACACCTCCGGCAGTTCGGCCGGCGTCTCGCGGATCAGATGCTTGGGCAGCAGCGCGGCCACGTCGGCTTCCGGCACGTCGAGCGCCGGCAGGTTGTAGCTCACGCGGCCCGGTTTGCTCAGTTCAAAAATGAGTGCTTTGTCCTTGTCGTTACGCACGTGTGATCGCCTCCAGTTCCTGCGCCAGCGTGTCGATTTCGTCTTTCGTCCTCAGCTCCGTGACGGCGAGCAGCATGTGGCCGGCCAGTTCCGGGTAGGCGAGGCCGAGGTCGTACCCGCCGAGAATGCCCTTCGCGAGCAGCGCTTTGTTCACCTCTGCGACCGGTTTGGACAGCTCCACCGCAAATTCGTTGAACATCGGCGCTCCGAAGGTAATCCGGAATCCCTTCGCCTGCAGCGCCTGCTTGGCGTAGTGGGCTTTTTGCAGATTCATCATCGCCATCTCCTGCACGCCCTGCTTGCCCAGCGCCGTCAGCGTGATCGACGCGGCCAGCGCCAGAAGCGCCTGGTTGGAGCAGATGTTGGAGGTGGCCTTTTCGCGGCGGATGTGCTGTTCCCGCGCCTGCAGGGTCAGGACAAACCCGCGCTTGCCGTTTTCATCCTTCGTCTGGCCGACTATTCGTCCCGGCATTTTTCGCATCAGCTTGGCCGTGGTGGCGAAATAGCCGCAGTGCGGTCCGCCGAACGAAGCCGGGATGCCGAACGGCTGCATGTCGCCGGTGACGATGTCGGCTCCCAGCTTGCCCGGCGCTTCCAGCACGCCGAGGGAGAGCGGGTTGGCGGAGACGACCAGAAGCGCTCCTTTGCCGTGCGCGATCGGCTCGACGGCCGCCAGGTCTTCCACGCCGCCGAAGAAGTTGGGGTACTGGACGATGACCGCAGCGGTCTGTTCGTCAACCAGCGCCTCCAATTCCGCGAGATCGGTCACGCCGTCGCCGGTGAAGCCCGCTTCGATCAGCTCGACGCCTTGTCCGTAGGCGTACGTTTTCAGCACGCTGCGCGCCTCCGGATGCACGGCCCGGGAGACGACCACCTTTTTTTTGCCGGTGTGGCCGGCCGCCATCATTGCTGCTTCGGCGAGCGAGGTGGCGCCGTCGTACATGGAGGAGTTGGCCACCTCCATCCCGGTCAGCTCGCACACCATCGTCTGGAATTCAAAAATGGCCTGCAGCTCCCCCTGGCTGATCTCCGGCTGGTACGGCGTGTAGGCGGTGAAAAACTCGCCGCGCAGCAGCATGTGGTTGACGACGCTGGGGATGTAATGCTGGTACACGCCGGCGCCCAGGAAGTTGACGTGGGTGCTGAAGTTGGCGTTCTTGCTGGACAGCCCCTGGAAATAGCGGACCAGCTCCGGCTCGGAGAGGGCTTCCGGGATGTTCAGGCTCCCTTTGAAGCGCACCTCTTCCGGGATGTCGGCAAACAGTTCATCCACGCTGGAAATGCCCAGCGCTTCCATCATTTCGCGCTTGTCCTGATCGGTCTGCGGCAGGTAACGGTATTTCACGTGCGAGGTCCTCCTTTTCCACCCTTGCGATTCTGAGTCGTCAGTTTTTCGGCCGTTTGTAGAACGGAGTGGCCACGACTTCCGCCTTGAGGCGCTTGCCGCGGATCTCCACGTCCAGTTTCGTGCCAATGGCGGCGAATTCCGCTTTGACCAAGGCCAGCCCCACGTTCTTTTTCAGCGTCGGGGACTGGGTTCCGGTCGTCACTTCCCCCACCTGTTGGTCGTCGACGAACACCGGATAGTGCGTGCGCGGGATGCCGCGGTCGATCATTTCGATCCCGACCAGTTTGCGGGGCGCCCCGTGTTCCTTTTGCGCCTTCAATACTTCCTGGCCGATAAACGGCACGTCCTTGTCCACCTTGACGGCAAATCCGACGCCGGCCTCAATCGGCGTGACGTCCTGGCGCAGTTCCTGACCGTAGAGCGGCAGCCTGGCCTCGAAGCGGAGCGTGTCGCGCGCCCCCAGGCCGCACGGCACCAGACCGTCCTCTTTACCTGTCTCCAGGAGCTTCTCCCACACCTGGATGGCGTGTCCGGCGTCCAGGTAAATCTCGAAGCCGTCTTCGCCTGTGTACCCGGTGCGGGAGACGAGCGCGGGCACACCGTCGATCAGCACGTCCCGTTCAAAGCGAAAGAAGCCGATCTGCGACAGGTCGGTGGGCGTCAGCCGCTGCAGGATGGACTCCGCCAGCGGTCCCTGCAGGGCGAGCTGGGCCGTCTGCGGGGAGATGTTTTCGATCGAGACGCCGTCGATCAGATGCTGGGAAAGCCAGTCATAGTCCTTGTCGATGTTGGCTGCGTTGATCACCAGCAGGTAGTGGTCGTCGGCAAACTTGTACACGAGCAGATCATCCACCGTTCCTCCGTCCGGATAGCACATCACGCTGTACTGCGCCTGGCCGGGCACCAGTTTGGAGACGTCGTTGGTGGTCATACGCTGCAGGTATTCCAGCGCCCGCTCGCCTTTTACCTCCACTTCCCCCATGTGGGATACGTCGAACAATCCTGCCTTCGTCCGCACCGCTTCGTGTTCCTGGGTGATGCTGGAAAACTGGACCGGCAGCTCCCATCCGCCGAAGTCGATGGTTTTCGCCCCGTACTTCTCGTAAATCGGGAAAAGCGGCGTGCGTTTCAAAGTGGACATGCGGCACCTCCTGAACCGATTGAACTGTTTGTTGTAAGATGAACACGGCCGGCAAAGTCCTCCGACGATCAAGCCGGGTCCTTTGCGGCGGAAGTGTGGGCCGACGCAGCTCGGCATTGCGCCGGAGTACTTCGCCTCGCGCCCGGAACGTGACCAAAGTGAAGAGGGACGCGTTCACACACGCAAAAAAGGACAGGGTGGGAGAACGGAAAACGCCAAAAAAGACGGCGCCCCCATGTCTCCCCCTCTGTCCTTGGTACCTGAGAGTTGCCTTGCGCAGGCGGGCCATCCGGCGCCGCTGGCAAGTTTCCCCGTTGGTGGCTCCTGCCGAGCTCTCTCCAGAGATGCGTCAAGTAGAGGTACTTTTGCCTGAGAGATTCACCGCTGCCGGCTTGCTCCTTCGGCGCTGTCCGAAAGACAGTCTCTCCCTTCTACTATCATTCGCGTTGGATGTTGGGCCATACATAACTTTTTCAATTGATTCCATACTAAACAACGAACCTACACGTTTATCCTACCACGAGCGTGCTTTTTTGAAAATATGCAAATTGACATTCAACTCATGATTTCGTTAACAATTTTTTCTCCAAGACAAATATTGTTAACAATCAGCTCATCATCTTCATAATAATTGGCATCCTTTAGTAAAGAGGTGCAAAAATGACGAATATTCCTGTTTCGTTCGACACGAAATGGATGGATTTGCTAACGGAGCGCATGCGGCAGGACGGCCCCTGGGACAAATGGGAGCTGTTCCAGCTTGCCCTGGAAGCGGAAGAAGCCTTGGCCGTGCGCGAGTTTGACCAGCTCCAATGCCTCAAGTATCTGCCTTCGCTCAAGCCCTATCCGCACCAGCTCAAAACGGCGGAACGCGTGCTGAACGAGCTGCGCGGCCGGGCCATCCTGGCCGACGAAGTGGGGCTGGGCAAAACGATCGAAGCCGGGCTGATCATGAAGGAATACATGGTCCGCGGCCTGGCGAAGAAGATTCTGGTGCTGGTTCCCGCCTCCCTGGTGATTCAGTGGACCAAGGAGTTGAACCAGAAGTTCGGCATCCCCGCCATCGCCCAGAAAAAAGAGTACATGTGGCGGCAGTACGACGTGGTGGTGGCCTCCATCGACACGGCCAAGCGCGACCCGCACCGACGCCACGTGCTGGACATCGACTACGACATGCTGATCATCGATGAAGCGCACAAACTGAAGAACAAGCGGACGCGCAACTACCAGTTCGTCAAGGAAATCCGCAAAAAATACTGCCTGCTCCTGACCGCCACGCCGATCCAGAACGAGATGGACGAGCTGTACAACCTGATCAACCTGCTGAAACCGGGCCATCTCGGCCACACCAGCACCTTTGCCACCAACTACGTGGAAGGCAGGCGGCAGGCGAAAAACAACGAGCAGCTCAAGCACGAGCTGGACAAGGTGATGATCCGCAACAAGCGGAGCGACGGCGGCATCCAGTTTACCAACCGCCAGGTGCGGTCCATCCCCATCGAGCTGTCACCGGAGGAAAAGGCCCTGTACGATGGGGTCACCCGCTTTGTCAAAGAGCAGTACCACTCCGGGACGGGCGGCTTCAACTCGCTCGCCTTGATCACCCTGCAGCGGGAGGTCTGCTCCAGCCGGGAAGCCGCGTTCATGACGCTGTACAGCATGCACCAGCGCACCCCCGAGGACTCCCCGGCGAGAGACGAGATCATGGAGCTGGTGGAGCTGATCAAGCGGATCGAGACCCACTCCAAGGCGGCGAAAACCGTGGAACTGATCCGGGAGATCAACGACAAGGTGATCATCTTCACCGAGTACCGCGCGACGCAAAACTACCTGCAAAAGTACCTGCATGAACACGGGATCACCTCCGTGCCGTTTCGCGGCGGATTCAAGCGGAGCAAAAAAGACTGGATGACCGACCTGTTCCAAAACCGGGCGCAGGTGCTGATCGCCACCGAGGCGGGCGGCGAAGGGATCAATCTGCAGTTCTGCAACCAGGTGATCAACTACGACCTGCCCTGGAACCCGATGCGCGTGGAACAGCGGATCGGCCGCGTCCACCGGCTGGGGCAGCAGCGGGACGTCCACATCTACAACCTGTCCACCGTGGGCACGATCGAACAGCACATCCTCAACCTGCTCTATGAAAAGATCGACCTGTTCGAAATGGTGATCGGCGAGCTGGACGACATCGTGGAGCGGCTCAACCTGAATCAGTCGCTGGAGGAAAACCTCATCCGCATCATCATGGACTCCCGCTCCGAGCGGGAAATGGCCGTCAAGCTGGACAACATGGGCCAGGCGATCCGCGCCATCCGGGAGGCGGGCCGGCCGCGTGACGCGCTGCCGGAAGCGGCGGAGCACTAACCGGTCCCGGTTTATGGCCAGGACGCCCCGCCAGCGTTTCAATAGAAGCCGACTACGGGAGGTGAACGACGCATGCAGCAAGAGCAGATACGCCAATTCACGGAGCGCTACCTGGCCGCCTTTTCCGCCCATATCGTGGAGACGCATCCCGACTACCTGACGGTGAAGCTGCCGGTCGAGGTGGACAAAGATATCGGCAACCGGCCGTTTTACTGGAGTTGGGTGGAGAAAATGAACCTGCCCTACCAGCCGCTGGTACTCACCTTTTGCTTTGACCGCGAACGGATGCCGGAGGGACTGCGCGCGGAGCACCTCCATCTCGGTGCGGGGCGGCTGCAGCAGATCTTTCAATCCGCTCGCAAGCACGGCAGCTTCGTCTGCATGTACGAACAAGCGGCGTCCCCCCGTCCGGGCGCCCGGCGCACCACACCGCTCGTCCCCTGGCTGGGGCTGAACTGGAAAGTCTCCTTCATTTGCGACAAAAAGCGGGACATGCTGCTCCATTTCGGGATCAACCTGCACCAGCCCGAGATCGTTTCCAACTTTTACCCGTTCCTGCTGCAGCTTTCGCTCACCCCGTCCATCCCGGACTACTGCTACACGCTGGAAAGGCGCCTCTCCCTGGCGGAGGCCGCCGCGATCGCCGAGCAGGAGACCCGCCGCCTGCTGGCCGCAGAGGACGGGCGCTGGGCGGAGGAGGCACGGCAGCGGCTGGACGAGGAGCTTCAGATTCTGGAGGGGTACTATGCCGAGCTGGCCGCCCGTGAACCCGACAGCCGCGAGCGGGACGGCGGAGAGGCGGATGGTGACGAGCCCGGCGCAGGCGGCGGGGAGAGCGGCGGCAGTGAACCGGACGCCGTTTCCCCTCCGGGCGGCCTGGCGACCACGCTGGAAAACGCCGCACGGATGAGCGAATCCGTCCCGGCTTCCCCTGTCCCGATTGCTCCCCGCTCCGCCCAGCCTGCGCCCGAGCCGTCCGCAGCCGGGGAGGAGCACCGGAGAGGCGGCGGCCGCATCCTGGACTTTTTGCGGGCCAACGGCATTCCCGAAACGCCGCGCGAAGAGATCGTCCAGGAAGAGTGGCGCAGCAGCACGCCGGAAGAGGAAAAGCGGCGGCGCATGGAGGAACTGCGCTGGCAGTACGAGCCTCGCATCGAGGTGCAGTTCCTGAACGGCGGGCTGTTTTACCTGCAGTCCACGCCTCCCGCCAAAAACCGGCGAAATCTGTAAAAGAAGAGCGAGAAAAAACGATCGCGAAGAGACAGCAAGCAACAAATCTTTTTCGTCAACCTGGTTACAATAGGTACCAAGAAGCCTTTTGCAGAAGGTGGTGCATGCTTGTGGCCAGACGAATGACCCGATCCGTATGTGCACTGCTCTGTGCTCTCGCTGTCGCGTGGCCTGCCGTCACGCGCGCCGAAGAACCGGATTGGGACAAGCGTTTTCACACACAAGTTCAACAGTGGATGAAGACTATCGTCGAGCGGGACCCGCAGTTCCGCGACTGGACGAACGCCCGGATCGATGCCCAATCGCTCGGCGCCAACCAGCATCAGTGGCTGGTCAGCGTCACGCGGGACGGCAGGCAGGTGGGCTACATGGTGGTTGGCGAATCGCCCGCCCCCGGAAAACAGCCGACGTTTGTGCTGCTCGAATACGGGGTCGGCGAATACATTTTGTTTGACGACGCGTTTGCCCCGCGCGCAGTGGCGGCGGAACCGGTCTATGACGGATTCGCCTCCCACTGGCTGGTCGCTCGTCAAGAGCATCGGGAGCTGGTGGACGCCAAGACGGGCGAAGCATACCCCGCTTCCGTCGCATCCGGCCCGCCGGTGATCACCACGCTGCCGGACAGCGAACTGGCCCGCCCGGAAGAACGTCTGACCGCTGCCCGCGTGCTGTCCGGGGCGGTGCAGGACCCGTTTGACCGGATCGGCTGGCTGAACGACACGTCCCACAGGCGTCAGGTGACCTGGACGGACCTCTGGCAAAAAACGACGTCCGGGCCGGTAACGCTTACCGTGCCGCTCTTCCAATCCGATGTGCTGGCTCCGTTCGCGGTCCAGTCGCTTCATCTGTGGAACGGCCACGCGGCATACGTCGGCGTGTGGGACGAGGGACTGCGCTTCGTGCCGTACGCCTACGCGATGAAAGTGGGGCAGTTTCATGCCGAGGATACCACCTCACTCAAAACAAGCTCTCTGCCGGATTGAACCGACAGAGAGCTTTTGTCTGGTGGCTGTGTGCTGTATTTCGTCAGCCCGCCTCTTTCGTTTTTGCGCCTGGGTGCGATAATTGCGCCCGTCAGCGATGCTCCGTGGGCGACAGACGGATGTGCACCGCATGAAACACTTCCTGGGGGGTCATGCCTGCGGCGTTGATGACCGGGGCTCCGGAAATGGTCTTGCTCTGGTCGTTCAGCACGTTGACATCCTGGCCGGTGATCACAATGGCGTCCACCATGTTTTGCCAGTTGCCCAGGTCCACCACGTCATACCCGTTGTCGCGCAGCATTTTGCGGATCTGGGTAAGGGAACGTTCCACTGCCACTCTCGCCATATGCTACCTCCGTCCGATGGGATTATTTGCGCCAAAACAGCTTGATCGACAACGGAATGGCCCCGAACCAGCGCGTCGACCAGGCCTCGCGCGGGTGTTTCCGCCGGCGGCGCTCTTCCTTCGGGGTCTCCACGTACTGCACAAACAAACGGGTCAGGTACTTCAAATACTCCTGAAACGACATCACACGTGCCTCCTTCGTACGCACGGTTCCGCGCCGTTTTGCCGTGAAGGCGGAGCGCTTTCTTCCCCTATTCTCTCCCGATCAGGCCGCTTTCAACCATCCTGCCGCGGATTTCCGCCACGATTTCGGACACGTCCTTGCCGGTCGTGTCGATCTGGATGGGGGCGAAATCATACGCCCCTTTCCGCTCTTCCAACAGCCTCCGCACCCGGTCCGCCACGCCGCCGGCGAGGAGCGGACGGCCGGTGTCGCCCTCCAGGCGGCGGATCAGTTCCTGCTCCGTCGCGGACAAGGCGATCACCGTTCCCTCCTGCAGCATGAGCCGGACGTTTTCCGGACGAA
The DNA here is from genome assembly GCF_000454065.1 of Brevibacillus thermoruber 423. Taxonomy (GTDB): domain Bacteria; phylum Bacillota; class Bacilli; order Brevibacillales; family Brevibacillaceae; genus Brevibacillus; species Brevibacillus thermoruber. The sequence continues at coordinate 241,427 of NZ_KE695651.1, read as the reverse complement.
GCACCGCTCCGCCTCCGGTGGTCAGCACCTGCGGTCTTTCCCGCAGCAAATCCCGCAGCGCAGCGCTTTCCGCATCCCGGAAGTACCGCTCTCCCTTTGTCGCGAACAGCTCGGGGATCGAACATCCCTCCCGCTCTGCGATCGCCTCGTCCAAATCACGGTGCGGAATGCCCAGCGCCTGGGCCAGCGCGGAACCCACCGTGGTTTTCCCCGTTCCCATGAATCCGACGAGAATCACATTGCCGTATGTCATCGGCTGTCTCCTGCCTTTCGTAGTCGTGGATGTCTGTCTCATAATGTTTACTTCAGGGTCACGGTCTTCGCTTCTTTGTCATAGGCAGCCTGCACGCCGAGCACCTGGCTGAACAAGGAGAGCGGCGCCATCGTCCTCCCCTCGATTTCCAGCAGCGGCTGCCCCAGATCGACGCGCTGGCCGTCCCGCTCGACAACGCGTTGGCCCTTTTTGAGCACGACCTGCCGCCCCCTGCCCTGCACCACCGTCACCTGCTTTTCCGGCGACCAAGTGACGCGGTACCCCATCCGTTCCGCCAATTCGCGCAGCGGGAGGTAGACCGTCCCGTTTTTCACCCGGGCCGGAACGGACGGGTAATAGCTCGTCCCGTTCACGAGCGTCGTCACGTACGGTTCCAGCTCCACCGGCCGCAGCGGCGCCTTGTTTTCGGCCTGGACATTGGGGACGAAGTAGCGGGCTTCTCCTTGCAGCACCTGGCCCAGCGCCTGGTCGAGGTGCTCCGGACCGATGACGCTGCCGTGGTAGGTGCGCTGCACGCGCTGCAAGAAGCGCTTGTAGGCGTCGTCGCCGATCTGCCGGCGCAGGTGGTCGTACAACAGCGCCCCTTTGGAGTACCAGGTCCAGTGAAACTCCTCTTCGCCGGCAAACTGGTTGAGCCGCTTGCCCAGCCTGCCGGACGGATAGCGCTGCTTCAGCTTGTCCGCGTCGCGGCTGTACGAGGCAAGGAGGGCGGCGGACGCCTGGGAACCGTAGCGATTCTGCAGGTAGTGATAGACGCTCATCTCCACCAGCCCCTCGTCCAGCCAGCCGTGCACCGCTTCCAGCGTGGCAACGCTGTTGTACCACCACATGTGGGCCACCTCGTGCGGCAGCCAGTGCTCGATCAGGTTGTTGCGGTACATGTCCCGCTTAAACACCGCCATGTTGGCGTACTCCATCGCATACGTCGTGCCGGGGCCGGTCTCCGCAATCGCCACCCGGGGATACGGCAGCGGGCCGTACCATTCCGTATAGACCGGAAACACGGACCGGGCGATCGCTTTGATCCGCTCAATGTTGCCCTTGTCCACGGACGCGATGTCCACCGTCAAGTTGGGCGCAAAGGTAATCGTCTCCACATGATAATGCGGGCTGCCCACCAGGGCAAAATTGAGCAGTCGGCTGCCGCGGAACCGCACTTCCTGCCGGCTGCCGGCCAGCGGCTTGGCCTCTCCACGCCCCCAGGAACTCACCCATTGGAAGCCCTTTGGCGATACAAACGACACGTCGTAATCGGCGTAATGGTAAACAAACGGATCGCCGAAATCGATCCGCTGCGGCGGGTTGTACCAGTTGCCCCGCTGGTCCATCGCACCCAGCATCGGATACCAGGTGGTCAATGTCCAGATGTCGTCCTTCACCCCAAAACGGGTGCCGCGGCGGGGAACGGGATTCTCGAAGGTGACCGTCAAGCTCCCCCGCTTCGCCGAGCCGAACGGATTGGTCAGATGGATGACCGACTGGCGTCGTTCGAACGGCAGCGGCTTGTCCCCAAAGCGAATCCCCTTGATCGCCATCGGATTCCACGGGTAGTCGTAGATAAACAGGCGAAGATCGGGTGTGCGCGGATTATCGAACTCCACCGTGACACTTCCCGTGATGGTCGCCTGTGCGGTATGCAGTTCGGCGCGAATCGTATAGGTCGGATGCAGGTCTTTCACATAGGAGGGAAGCGGCGGATTGTAGGCGAACGGATCGGCTCCCGTTTCCGCCGTCACCGGCGCGTTTTTCATGAGAAACGGTGCCAGCGCGGGCCACTTGGCAATCACACCCGCCGATGCGAAGACGACAAAAATCGTCAAACAGATCAACAAGCTCGTTTTGTGCAATGGTTTCATGTCAGCCCCCGACTCATAAGCGACAAGCACGATGCTTTTTCGCCGCAAAGCTTATCCAATTTATTGTAGCAAATCCCGACAAGGCTGAATAGAAATTCTTGCCACCCCACGCCCCCATGGCGGCGGCCCGCACGCGACGGCAGCCAACGGAAAAACAGCCGAACCCGATAAAGGCTGCGGCTGTTTTTTGTCATTACCACGTCTCGTACATGATCTCGCCGGTGTGGGTCAAATCGTATCCCCCGATCGCGGCCAGTTCGTTGCGAAACGATGCCGACCGCAGGATGTCGCACACAAGCCGGATCAGCTCCTCGTTTTCCGTCGTTTTGAGGATGACCAGATCGTACCGCTCCCGGATCGCAGGCAGAAACTCCACCCCCACGATTCGGGCGGCCTTTTCAATCCCCACGCCGACGTCCGCCTCGCCCCTGGCTACCGCTCCGGCCACGGCGAGGTGATTGGCCTCTTCCCAGTCGTATCCCGCCACGTCCCGTCCGGCGATGCCGTGCAGCCGAAACTGTTCCTCGATCAGGGTGCGGGCTCCGGAGCCTTTTTCCCGGTTCACCATGCGCACCCCGGGTTTGACGAAATCGGCCCACCCGGCGATCCGCTTCGGGTTGCCCTCCTGGACGTAAAAACCGGCCCAGCGGGAAACCAGATTGACGATCACGAAGCGGTATCCGGACAAGATCCGCCGCACATACGGCGTGTTGTATTCCCCGGTGTCGCCGTCGAACAGGTGCGTGCTGACGACATCCGCCTCGCCCGCGTACATCGCCAGCAGGCTGTTGATGCTGCCCGCATAGGAGCGAAGCGGCCGCATCGTTTTGCCCCGCCGTTCGAGATGATTGGCCAGCATGTCGAGACTGACGTCCTGGCCGCTGATGATGACCGGACGAGACTGCGGCGCTCCCTGTGGCACGGCGCTGCGACGCATGGGCGTCACAGCCGCCGAAGGGATCGGGGCCGCCGCGGCCGAGCCGTACTCACCCTTCGCTCTTGCCTTGTACGCTTCCAGATCGGACGCGTCCACCCGCATCTGCCGGCCGACGCGGTACGCGGGCAGTTCGCCTTTTTTGATCAAATCGTACACGGTCAATTTGGAAATCCGCAGCATCTTGGCAATTTCTTCGGTCGTGTAAGAAATGTCGTCGTTCATCGCCGCCTCCCGGATCAATTGCTGACTTGTCTTTCTCCATTTTCGTTCACCATTCGCACTTTTGCAATTGATGAAACGAACGAATTCAGATAATCTAATTATAACTAATTATTACTACATATAACAAAACAGAACTCAGGAGGACTTATCATGCGAAAACAATTGACTGCCATCTTCGCGGCGCTCAGCATGCTGTGTGCCGCCGGTTGTGGTGCACAGGCGCCATCCGACCAGCAAACCGCCCCGCAGCAGCAGCCGGCCAAGCCGGCGGAAACGACGCTGATGGTCTCGGCCGCCGCCAGCCTGACCGACGCGTTGAATGACCTGAAGCCCGCGTTTGAGCGCGAACACCCCGGAGTGACGGTCACCTACAACTTCGGCAGTTCCGGCAAGCTGGCCTCGCAAATCGAGCAGGGCGCTCCCGCCGACGTCTTTTTGTCCGCCAGCAAACAGGATATGGACAGACTGGAAGAGAAACAGTTGATTGCCAAGGACACGCGCCTTGACTTTGCCAAAAACGAGCTCGTTCTGATCACGGCCGGTTCCAGCCCACTGGCGCTTGCGTCCTTTGAAGAACTGGGCGGAGACGCCGTCAAGCATCTCGCCGTCGGCGAACCGGAGAGCGTCCCGGCCGGCCGCTACGCCAAAGAAACGCTCGAACACCTGAAGCTTTGGGACAGCCTGTCGGGCAAGCTGGTCTTTGCCAGCGACGTGCGCCAGGTCCTGACCTACGTCGAGTCGGGCAACGCCGACGCCGGCATCGTCTACGCGAGCGATGCCGCCATTTCGCCCAAGGTGAAGGTGATCGCCACAGCCAAACCGGAATGGCACAAACCGATCGTCTATCCGGGCGCCGTCGTCGCCGCCTCCCGTCAGGCGGACACCGCCAAGGCATTTCTCGAGTACCTGACCAGCGAAAAAGGCAAGGCGATTCTGCAAACGTACGGATTTCGTGAATAAGGGAAAAGAACAGGAGGCGGACACATGAATCATCCCGATCTGACACCCCTGCTGCTGTCGCTGAAAGTGGCCGCCGTCTCCACCTCCATCGTATTCGTCGCCGGTCTGCTGATCGCCCGCTTCCTGACGCGAAAGCACTTCTGGGGCAAGCACGTACTGGAGTCGTTTCTGCTGCTGCCGCTGGTGCTGCCGCCCACCGTCGTCGGGTTTGGCCTCCTGCTTTTATTCGGAAAGAACGGGATGTTGGGCAAGTGGCTGGCGGAGTGGTTCGGGGTCCAGGTCGTCTTTTCGCTGACCGGCGCCGTGATCGCTTCCGTGGTCGTGTCGTTTCCGTTGATGTATCAGAGTGCCGCCGCCGCCTTCAGCGGGATCGACCGGCGGTACGAAGACGCCGCCCGGACGATGGGGGCCTCGGAGTGGCGCGTCTTCTGGACGATTTCCTTTCCGCTTGCCTGGCCGGGGCTGTTGGCCGGATTCGTGCTCTCGTTCGCCCGGGGACTGGGGGAGTTCGGCGCGACGCTGATGTTGGCGGGATACATTCCCGGCAAGACCGACACGATCCCCGTCGCCATCTATTTCGCCGTGGAAGCCGGCCAGATGGACAAGGCGCTCTTTTGGGTCATCGTGATCGTCTCGCTGGGCATGGGGACGACGATGTGGCTGAACTGGTGGAGCCGACGCAGCGTCCGCCGGTTTGCCAACACGAAATGAGGCGGGAGAATGACCATGCTGTATGTCGACATTCAAAAACGGCTGCCCGACTACGTCCTGCACGCGCGGTTTACGGCGAAAGACGAGATTGTCGTCCTGTTCGGCCCTTCCGGTTCGGGCAAGACCACCATTTTGAACTGTGTGGCGGGATTGACCCATCCCGACGCCGGCCTGATCCGGCTGTCCGACACCGTCTTTTTCGACGGCCATCCGAAAAAGGCCCTGCCGCCGCAGCGGCGCAACGTGGGCTATCTCTTCCAGGACTACGCCCTGTTTCCGCATATGACAGTGGAACAAAACATCCGCTACGGCATGAAAAAGGGAACCAACCTGCGGCTTGATGAACTGCTCGCCTCCGTCGGGATCGACCGGCTGCTGGACAAATACCCGCACCAACTGTCCGGCGGGCAAAAACAGCGAGTCGCCCTGGTGCGGGCGCTGGCAACGGAACCGGACATCCTGCTCCTGGACGAGCCGCTGTCCGCCCTGGACGCCGACACACGCCGCCAGTGCCAGGATGAACTGCTCCGGCTGCACGAGATGTGGCGCATTCCGTTTCTCCTGGTCACGCACGACCGCGAAGAGGCGGAAAGGCTGGGCGACGTGATCCTCGTGACGGAGAACGGCCAGGTTCACCCCCAGCATCCGCAGTCGGAAAACAGGACGTCCCTCCACGCCGGGATCGAGCGCGAATCCTCGGGAGGGAGGAGCTGATCCGCCATGTGGGGCTGGACGAACACGACAAAAGCCGTGCCGCATCCCCGCCGCCTTTTCGCTGGCGGCCGGGACGGCACGGCTTTTTCTTTCGTTCCCTTCGTTATTTGGCACTGAACGGTTCGATTTTCACGTCATGCTGTTTGGCCCAGCGGTGGAGTTCGGTGAGAAACGGCAGCAGGTCGGGGCTTTCGGCGTGTACGCAGAGCGTGTCCGCAGCCAGCGCGATGACGCTCCCGTCGACGGTTTGCACCGTCTGTTCCAGAACGAGCTGCCTCGTCTGCTGCATCTGCTCTTCCTTGCTGATCAGCACGCTGCCCTCCAGTTCGCGCGGAGCCAACCTGCCGTTTGGCAGATACGCGCGGTCGGCAAACACCTCTTCCGCCACCTGCAGGCCGTATTCCAGCCCGATCTCCACCAGTTTGCTGCCCGACAAGGCGTAGAGGATGAGGTCACCGTCGATATCACCGATCGCCTGCACCACCGCCTCGGCCAGCTCCGGCTGCTCGGCCGCCTCGTTGTACAGCGCCCCGTGCAGTTTCACGTGATGCAGGCTCCCTCCCAGCGCCTTCGTCACACCGGACAGGGCGGCCACCTGATACAGCACCAGTTCGTACACCTCCCGCGCCGAGAGGTTCATGGAACGGCGGCCGAACCCCTGCACGTCGGGATAGCCCGGATGCGCGCCGATTTTTACCCCGTGCCGGAGCGCCGCTTCTACCGTTCTGCAGATGATGTGGGGATCGCCCGCATGCAGGCCGCAGGCGACGTTAACGGACGTAATCCACTTCATGATGCCCAGGTCCTCCGATTGCCGTCCGCGGCCGAACCCTTCCGCCATGTCGCAGTTGATATCCAGGTGAATCATGTACGCACCCGCCCTTCTGTAAACGCTGTCATTGTCAGTTTCGCTTTCCATTTCCATTTCATTTTCCATTTCTTACAGCATATCATGCCGCTCCGACCAGCAAAAGCAAAAAAGCTGCCGAAATGTGGCAGCTTAGCGGACGTTTTCTGTCGAAGCGCCTGTCGGCACCAGTCCATCTTCGCTTTGCAAGGTTTCCGCCAGGGCCATGAGCTGGCTCTTCTCCTGTTTGTAATCGTATTCTTTCGCCTTGTCCGGCTTGGCGTTGTTGTACTCGATCGGAATCTCGTGTCGGTGGGACCGCTCGATTTTCGTGACGAAATGCAGCTTTTCCATCATGCGGATCGTTTCGTCGATCTGATTGGCATCGACGTACATCGACACGTAGTTCAGCCGCTTGGAGATGTAGTGAATGGTGCCAAATTTGCGTAAATTTTTGGCGGCACGCGTGTTTTTCACCCACACGGCGACCCCAAGACGTCGTTCTCTCATGCTGGTCGTCGATCTCCTTCCCGAACGTGATATAATCATTCGTAACAGACGCGTTGCGCGGTTTTGTCCCTCTTAAAAGACTCCTGGAAGCGAGGGATGGCACATGCTCCTGGACACGTACTACCAACAGCTTACGGCCGCGATCCTGCAGCAGGACTTCGCCGATCAAGCGTGCTGGCGCGAGTTTGCCGGCCAACGCTTTTTCTATGTAGCGAGTCCGCTCCCCGCCTCCCAACTGGCCGAGCGGCTGTTGGCGACGGGTGAACGGATCACGGCCGACACGAAGCTGAAACCGGAGTGCGTCTACGTGCGCTCCGCCGGTCTGCAGCACGTCTTTCGCTTTCGCTTCCTCGTGCCGCAGGAGAAGCAGTTCTGCTGCGGGAACCTGTGCGAAGACTGCTTTCTTCTCAGGCAGCCGCGGTCATGAGCGTTTTTTCACGCTGCACCCGCAGCTTCCTCCGCTGCCGCAGCCGCTGCTTTTCGCCTCCAAGAACGGGTTGTTGCTGGGGACCTTGATCGTCTCCGAGACCGCGTCGGCGATGGTTCGCCCAACCTGGTACAGCAGACGGTCCAGGTTGTCCTCCGCCCGCTTGAACGCCTGGACAGAATCCAGCATCTCGATGGACCGCTTTAACTCGCGGACCTCCTTGGATATCTGATCGTAGTCGGGATGGTATTTCCCGAACCGCTGAACATCTTCGTACTGGGCCTTTTTGCGTTCGAACAGCGCGAGCAGCCGCTGCGCCTCCTCGTCCGCTTCCATCCGCTGCTTGGCGTGGATGTACTCCGAGACCTCGCGCGAATGGTTGATCATCGTGGACAGCTCGTGTGAATGCAGGATGAGCTGGGCCATGTCCACCGTTTCCAATGCTTCCATACAGCGAGACCCCCTTTCTTGAAAGCCCTTATCTTGCATTGTACCACGAAACAATCCGGCTAGTACAGATAATCCGGCAGGAGAATGCGCACGCGGTCGATCTCGTCCAGCCGACAGCGCCTTTTTCCGCTGCGCTCCTCTAAGGTCAGATGCCAGTACCCCATCTCCACGGCCACCTGCCGGGGAATGCCTTCCCACATCTGGCCGCCGCTGAGACGAAGCTGAACCTCCAGTTCCAGCTCGCGGGCCCGCTGCAGCAGATCGCGCAGGGTTTGGGGATGGTAGGACTGGAAATGCTGCGTCCACATCTTGGGCAGAGCGGCCGCCTGGGGCACGCCTTCCCACTGGTCGGGAAAGGTGTTTTCCACCGCGTACCCGTCCCAGGGTCGGTCCACGGCAAAGAGACCGGCAGCCGGCACATCCTCTGTCGAATCAGCCGCTTCCCTCTCCTCGCGCATCGGCGCACCCGCCTGCGGCTCGTAGCCGTACGCCCGAAACAGCGCCAGGAGGTTCGCCTCCTGCGCCGGCGTCACGAGGAAATCGGTCGGGGAAATGACCATCTGCAGGTACGGCTGAAACGCTTCGATCTGCCGCAGCTCCTCCAGCAGGCCGGGGTGGGCGGTCCGCACCCGGACCAGCGGTTCCAGTTGGATTTGCCGCGCGTTTTTCCCCCACATCGCGATCAACTGCCCGACCGCTTCCGGCAGCGGGTGGGCACAGGACTGGCGCAGCGTCTCTACAGCCTGCCGCTCCGTTCCGCCTGCGGCCAGAAACGCCTGCAGCGGTTTGGCCTGCAGTTCGCCGCGCAGCAGGTCCCCGTCAAACGCCAGCGGGCAGAACCGGCTCAACGCCCAGACCGCCTGCAGCGGAACGAGCGGCGGTATGGTGATGCCCCCGGCGGGATCGATAAACCACCCTTCTTCCCGGGGAAGGCGAGGCAGGCTGTTCCATCGCCAGTAAAGCGCTCCGTCGGCCGCGGTGCCGAGCTGAATCCAGCCGAAGCCCAGCAGCAGATGGAGCCACTCGTCGACCACCCGCCGCTTCGCCTCGTCCGGCAGGACAAATCCGGCCTCCGCCAAGCTCCGAAGCATGCTGTCGAGCGAGTGCCACTGCTCCTGCGGGGAACGCTTCATCCACAAGGCCAGCGCGTCCCACCAGCCTTCGTGAGGCAGGTACTGCTCGGCTGCCAGCTCGTACAGTTGTTCCCAGCTCTGTTCCGGTGTCATGTCCAGCCATTGGAGCACGCGGCGCTCCGCCAGGACGAGCCGTTTCTCCTGCGGACGGACAAGCCCGAGGCGCAGCGCCACGTCCAGCACCACGTCCAACGGCAGCCCGTCCGGTTCCTCATCGGCAAGCGGCGGCAGTTTCCATCCGTCTACATGGCTTCTGTCCAGCGACAGCAGCGCTGCCATCTTTTGCCGGACCCGGCGGTGAAGGCCGCCTTTTTGCGTCAGCGGCACGTCGTTGTCGCGAATGAACAGCAGGACGGCAAAAAGATCCAGATGTAACCCCCGTCCCGCTGTTATATAATAAGGGAGCGTTTTTGGCGCCGGAGAAGGGGATTCCGCCTCCGGCAGCAGGCAGCAGGTCAGATGCTCCCGCACTTCACGGGGCATCAGATAACCGATCTCGCTCCACATCTTGCGAACGGTAAGCACCAGGCCGAGCCTGCGCAGTCTGTTCAATCCGACGGCCAGATGCCGGTGGTTTTTGGCGCTGAGCCGATCCCACTCTCTCTTCCGGAAAAACCCTCTGGCGGAAGAGGTGACGAACAGCCGGATCGCCTGCCGCTCGGGTTCACTGGCCTGCTTCCACACTTCCGCGGCAAAGGCCGGATCGGCCAGGCGGACGTGCACGTCCCGTTCGTCGTGGATGCCCAGTCGCTTTTCGTGCTCGTCCCGCATCGCTTGCCGGGTCGAGTGGGAAAGGTATTCGACGCATTGCTGCACACGCACGCTTGTCACCCCGCTTTCGCCGTTATTTGCCACATGGTCGTCAACCTACAACATCATGGAGGGATATTGCCGTGTTGCACGCATTGTACAGTTTGCTTCTGGCTGCCGCCCTGTCGATTCCGGCGGGACAGCCGTTTTCTATAGATCATCCTACCCCATCTGCCGTCTCCGTGGAAAGGGCGGACGCGTTTGAAACCGTCTCTGCCCCCTACCCGCCAACCGTCCGGGACGCCCTGAACCAGGTGCGGAAAAGCGGCGGTCACACCGTCGTCCGCGCCGACGGCAAGACCTATGTCGTCATCGGTGTCGGGCAGCGCCCGACCGGCGGCTACCGTCTGGTGGCCGAGCGGGTGCAGCGCACCGGCGCGCACGGATTTGTCATCCACGTCCGTGAACAAAAACCGGCCGCCGGCACGATGAAGACACAGGTAATTTCCTATCCGACCCTGGTTGTCGCGCTTCCCGACGCGCAGGCCCAGGTGCAGGTAACGATCTCTTGACGCGACAGAGGGGCCGGCAACCAGCCTGCCCCTCTTTGCGACACAGGAAAGCCGGCCCATGCTTGTCCCGCCGATACGGGATGGGGGTCGGCTTTTTGTATGCAGTCCGCCTCGGATGCGCTCCGCTTTTCCGGACTGCCACTCCCGGTTTGACGCCGGCCGGGCTACGGCTTGACGTCGATCTGCAGCTTCTGCTGCACGCCGTACGATTCGTGGTTGTTGTGCGCCAGTTCCACCACGACTTCGTGCCGGCCCGGGGGAATGTCTTTCAACACGTACTGCGGTTCAAAGATCTTGGCCACCTTGTTCCCGTCCAGGTAGAGATGGACGTGCCCTTCACCGTACCGGTTGTCCTTCCCCATGTTCTCCACGGAAAAGGTGAAGCCGGTCACGTTCAGCTTCAAATGCAGGTCGTCCTGTTTGAGCGTATGGGACACGTCCAGCGTGGGGGGATGGTGATGGTCGTGAACGGCTTCGACCGGCGCCTTGGTTTCCGCATCGCGGCTTGCATAGACAAACAGTTCGATGCACGCGGCCGCCCCGATCAGCAAAAGCAGGCGGGAAATCAGTCGTTGGGCCTTCATCGGGACACTCCTTTCCACATCCAGTCACACACCAGTGTTCCCGAACCGGAGCCGCTTCATTCGTTTGCGCCTGCTGATCGGCAGCTACCGCTTGGGCGGGCGGAATCCCGCTGCCTTGGCCTCTTCTTCCGTGGCGAACCAGACCTCCGCTTTCGTCCGTTCATAGTTGGGCGATCCGGGCACGTGATAGATTTTCTCTCCTTTGGCATTGATGTTGCCCTTGATCGGCTTGCCCGGCGGCGGGGTCTCCTGCGCGCTCTCCGCCTGTTTCGCTTCATTGTTTTCCTCGGCGTTCTTGCCTTCTTTCGATGGGTTCCGGGAATCGGACAGTCCCCACAGTCCTCGGTTGTGTTCCCGCGCGTCCCGCTCTGCTTCCAGAAACAGATCGGCGTAAGCCACGTTGGGCGGGATGGTCATGATTCGCGCGTATCCGTCCCGGACCAGTTTCTCGTTGACGAACGTGCCGTCCGCCATGTACACATACGCCAGCAGCCGGCCGTATCGGTCGCGGGGTTCGACGTCAAACTTGAGCGTGACCGTCTGCCCCGTCAGCAGCTTCTTGCTGAAGTTGCTCGCTTCCTTTCCGTATGGTTCCACGGGGTGGTTGGGCTTGACCGTCTCAGGCGTGTCGACGCCGATCATCCGCACTTTTTCCCCGCTCGCAATCTCAAACGTGTCCCCGTCCACCACGCGCTTGACGACCGCTGTCATCTCGCCGTTGGGACGCGGCTGATCCTCGGCCGCACAGGCGGTCAGCAGGAGGGACAGGGCGATCAGCCAATGGATGATGTTCTTCATCGGTGTTCTCTCCTTTTCTCGCTGCGCTGTTTACCAGCGTAGCCGATCGGCCCGAAGAGGTCAACCGGGATGAAGGCGGCCGGGAGGGAAAACACAAAAACGACCCAGCAGGCAGGTCGTTTTGTCGAGGATGTTCAATCCCGGTCGCTGAACAAAAACAGCAAGATCACCACGACGATGATAATCCACAAGAAATCATCGTTCTCCCGGTCAAAAAAACCATCCAGAAAACCCATGGTGGAGTCCCCCTTTCCTTCTCGCTACAGCCTATGCAACTGACTAGACGGGTGTCAGTGGCTGGATGAGCCCAAAAGTGGCAGGGACAAGGGGCCGCTTACGCCAATCGGGCGAAAACGAGGTGAACATAGGTGGTCAACTGTTCCGCTTCCGGCTGAAATCCCAGTTCCTCCAGCGCGGCCAGCAGCCGCGAGCGGTCGGCGTAGTACTCGTACTCGATCCGTTCGATGACATCCGTCTGGCCGGACTGCCGCAGCGCCTCCAGGTGCTGCGCGCGATGGTCGGCGTCCGTGAACATGAGATCGGCAATCGCCAACCGCCCCGCCGGTTTCAGTACGCGCCGGCACTCCGCCAGCGCCAGCACTTTCTGCTCGTCGGTCAAATGGTGAAGCGCATAGCTGGTGGCGACGAAGTCAAAGCGGCTGTCCAAAAACGGAAACGCGAAAAACGTGCCGAGCTTGGCCTCCACCCCTGGATTTTTTTGCCTGCACCGCTTCAACATCTCAGGCGACTGGTCGAACGCGCAGATCTTCGCTCCCCGTTCCCTCAACCGCCGGGCCAGATTCCCCGTGCCCGTCCCGGCGTCAAGACCGGTTTCGCCCGGCTGGGGGGCGACCTTCTCGACCAGGGCGTCGAGCACTTGTTCATATCGTTCGTGCGGGTTAAACCCTTCCCGCGATTCCGTGACCATTTGGTCGTAGTCGGCCGCCAACTGGTTGAAATTCCACCGGTCCACCCAGTTGCTTCGCGCCAGGCGGAGCCGTTTGCTGGCTTCCGCCAGTTCAAACAGGGAGGCGGGATCGCTTTCTCCATCCCGCTTCACCCGCTCAATCATCGCCTCCGTGGTGTGGATCACCTTGCTCAGCTCCACCCAGCGGTCGTACACGAAGGAAAGCTGCAGCTCCAGGTAGTGCAGGAGGCCGCCCTCCCCTTCGTCCAACTGCCGCAGCAGTTGGCGGATGTCTTCGATGGACATGCCCACCTCGCGCAGGGTGATGACGGTTTGCAGGCGCCACACGTCCTCCTCCGTAAACTGCCGGTATCCGGAACCGTCCGCCTTTTTCGGCGTGACCAGTCCCTTTTCTTCGTAAAAACGGATCGCCCGCGGCGTGATTTGCAGGCGGCGGGCCATCTCCTTGATATGCATGTGCCGCTGTTCTCCCCTTTTTCCGATTCTCTCCCCATTGTAAACCTTGACGCTGCGTGAATGTACAGCCCCTGTTCCGCGACGGGTAAAGGACCGCGGAAAGGACCGCGGTGTTATTGGACCGTGCCGGGCGAGCGGGACGGCTGCTCCCGCCTATTCCCGCCTATCCATATAAAAAAGGAAAGGCTGCCGGTCGCGCGCCGACAGCCTTTCCGTTCCGTTCCCAGGACAGACGTCCTCCTGCCGCCGTTACATGGCGGCGTATCATGTGCCTTGCGACGTGCTGCGTGATCCCCCGGCAGCCGCTCAGTGGCGGGGCGCCTGTTCGGAGATTTCGTACAGCGCTTCGCTGGCTTCGTCGTGGTGCGCCTGACGGACCGCCATGTCACCCAGCGCAACAATCCCCACCAGCTTGCCGTTCTCCACCACCGGCAGGCGGCGAATCTGATGCTGGGCCATGATTTTGGCCGCTTCGTCCACCGTCATATCCGGCCGGCCCAGGATGATGTCGCGGGTCATCACCTGTTCCACGGCAGCCGATCCTTCCCGCTTCTCGGCCAACCCGCGAATGACGATGTCGCGGTCGGTGATGACGCCGATCACATCCTGCTTTTCATCCACTACGGGGATGACGCCGACGTTCCAGTCGCGCATTTTGCATGCCACTTCGTAGACGTTATCTTTAAGCGTAACAGTCGCCACGTCTTTCGTCATGATTTCGCGCAGCGTGCGGTTTTCCACTTTTGCCATCTTCTTCTCCTCCTTGTCGCTGGTAACGTTTGTAGTGTGTCCGGCCCTCTTCCGTTTCATGCACAAAATGGGACAAGCGGAGTGATTTCCATCTGGAGATGACCCTGTGAATTGTGATAAGATGGAAACATGATGCTGTCAAAAGACGGCATCAATCTCACGTTCGGCCCCCCAGGCTTTTTGCCGTGGACGGGCGCAAAAAAAGACCGCCGGGTGGGGCAACACCCTACGGTCGAAAGTACAATAGACGTTCCCCAAAAGGGGGGCGGCTCTGCATTCCTGGGTGTAGACCCCCTTGCTGTTCAGCTCAAGGGAGGTCTACTTCTTTTTACTAGACGACAGCATTAAGACTAAAGTCCCAAACGCCAACATTAGACTTAGTGCTTCGAATACTGTCATGGTATCACCCCCTTTCCGATATCGGGGATGAACCGACCACCCTTGAGGAGCCCACCTATTGTGTTACCCGATTATACCATATAATGGGAACAGGGTCATCATTCTTGAGGCACGACTTATCCATTGCGCTGTATCCAAAAACAGACTATCATAAGGGAGTGAACAACTTACCAATTGTAGGAGGAAAATCGATGGTTATCAAGGATACGGGAATCGGCGGCAAGGAAGTCATGCTCACCGATCTGGATCATTACATGAAAGATCTCGGATTTAACCGCGGCGCCTGGGATTACCGCCACGCTACATACGATTACAAAATCCTCGATAAAGGGAACGTGTATTACCTGCGCATTGAAGCCAACGTGACCGAAGGCAAACTGGAAGATCCTCATGCCGTGCTGAAGCTGGAAGAACCGTACATGGGCAAGCACCTGTTCCCGCACGGCCTGGATTACGATTCCCCGATTCCGGATTCCGTCGTGCAGACGGCCAAACGGAAGCTGCAGGTCCTGAACGAGAAGCTGTCCGCTTATTGATGCGGCTCCTACCCAATTGAAAAGAGCGCACACGACTACAGAGAGGCATCCCCTCTCTGTTTCACGTCAAGGGGGGTTTTCGTTATGAAGACACGGGGCGTCCCCGATTTCCTGCTGCTGCTTTTGACCGCCCTGCTGGTTGGATTCGGCATCACGATGGTCTTGAGCGCCAGCTCCATCTTCGCCCTGACCAGCTTCATGGGAAAAGGCTGCACGTATTGCAATGGAGACGAGCTGTACTTTGTCAAAAGGCAGGCACTGTGGCTGGTGGTGGGTACCATTGGCATGCTCATCGCCATGAACATCCCCTTTTCCTTTTACAAGCGCAACTTTCTCTTGATTGCGCTGGTCAGCCTGTTCGCCCTGCTGCTGGTATTGATCCCCGGGATCGGCTACTACAACAACGGGGCCCGTTCCTGGTTCAGAATCGGTTCCTACACGATTCAGCCGGTGGAGTTTGCCAAGCTGGGGCTGATCCTATACCTGGCGGCGATCGTCACCAAAAAGGGAGAGGGCATTCGCCGGTTGAAAACGGGCTTGATGCCGCCTCTCGTGGTGACCGGGGTGTTTTTCGTCCTGATCATGGCCCAGCCGGACCTGGGCTCGGCCGCAATCGTGCTGGGGACGGCCGTCATCATCATGATCAGCGGCGGAGCGCGGATCGGCCAACTGTTTTTGATCGGATTTCCGGTGACGTCGCTGGCCCTAATCAGCTACATCCTCGCGAAGGAACACGCCTGGGAGCGGATCACCTCCTTTTTGGACCCGTGGCAGGATCCTCGCGGCAGCGGCCTGCAAGTCATCCAGTCATGGATTGCCATCGCGCACGGCGGGTTCTCCGGTACCGGCTTTGGGAAAAGCATCCAGAAATACCTGTACCTGCCGGAAGCCCATACCGATTTTATCTTCGCGATCATCACCGAAGAGCTGGGCTTTATCGGCGCCACCCTCTTTCTCTTGGTCTACCTGCTGTTCCTCCTGCGCGGTCTTCACATCTGCCTGCGGGTCAAAGACACCTTTGCCAGCCTGGTCGGGATTGGCATCGTCAGCATGATCGGGCTGCAGGCGTTGATCAACATCGGCGGCGTCATCGGGCTGATTCCGCTGACCGGCGTCACCCTGCCGTTCATCAGCTACGGCGGCTCGTCGCTTCTGGTCAGCCTGGTGTCGACGGGCATCCTGCTCAGCGTCTCGCGGGAGGTAAGCCGGCAAAAAATTGCCGAACAACTGCAAAAGCAGCCGTACTCCGCCTAATGCTTCAGGGAAACGGCGAACCAATGGAAAAAACGACCTGTGTGCCGACAGGTCGTTTTTTACGTGAGATCGATCGCGTCGACGTGGACATGGACGGCCTCCACGAACAAACCGGTCAGCGATTCGACGATCTCCTTCACTTTTTCCTGGAGCTGGCGGCAGACGTGATGGATCGGCAGTCCGTATTTGACCGACACCCGTATCTCGATGCGGATGCTTCCGTCCGCAAGCGACACGGTAATGCCTTTTGTGCCGCCGCTGATTCGTTTCGCCAGGTCCTGGTACAGCCCGCCGGAGTGCACGGAGATGCCGGATACCTCCCCAGCCGCCGTTCCGGCGATCACCGCCACCACTTGATCCGCCACGCGGATTTCGCCGCGCCTTTCTTCCATGGCGCCCCCTCCTTCCTCTCTCCGTCACCAGGGCTGCGGCCGCGCTCGGTTTTCAGATTTTTCTTTCATTATAAACAGAGGAAGCTTGGGCTTGAAAGGGGATTTCTCGTTTTCGCTCGGTCAGTGTCGGAAGCGTGCAGTGCACGTCGAGAAGCGTCAGACGGTCGGACGCGCACGCCTCGGTCAGCGCGGACGCCAGTTCGCCCCTGCTCCGAACGGATCGTGCCGGTACGCCGCAGGCCCTGGCCCACTGGACGAAGTCGGGGTTTTGCAGGCGGGTGCCGAACGGGACGAGGCCGGCTTGCGTCATCTTCCATTCCTCCAGCCCCAGCGTTCCGTTGTTGACGACAATCAGCGGAAACGCTGTCTTCTGCTCCACGGCCGTCATCAATTCGGACAGGCACATCTGCAGGCCGCCGTCTCCCGTCACGCAGACCACCTGCCGCTCCGGCTGGTTCAGTTTGGCCGCAATCGCCGCGGGAAGACCGTATCCCATCGTCCGCCACTTGCCGGAAAAGAGCGGACGCTGACGGACGGCGCGAAAGGCGCGGTTGAACCAGATGGTGTGTTCGCCGGTGTCCAGGGTGATGACGGCATCGTCGTCCACGGCCCGGGACAGCGCATGCATGAGCGCCTCCGGCGTGACCGGCTGGTCGGGCCCGGCGGCGACGGCCTGTTCGCTCTCCTGCCAAAAGGCGGCGTGCCACCGCTCCACCCGGGCCAGCCAGTCGGGGTCGGGACGCTTGTTCTCCAGCCGGCGCATCCAGAGCGGCAGGACCTCTTCCAGATCGGCCGTCACCGAAAACAGGTCGGGATGGAAGTGGATCGCCTCCGGCAGCCGGTCTACCTGCACGACCGGCACGCCGGCCGGGATAAACGCCTGCGGGAACCAGCTCGCACCGAGAATCACCAGCAGGTCGGCTGCGGCCAGCGCGTCCAGTCCGGCTCTGCTCCCTCCTTCGCCCAGACCGCCCAGCATCAGCGGATGGGATTCCTCTACGACGCCTTTGGCCCCCAGCGAGACCAGCACGCCCGCTCCCGCCTGCTCCGCCAACCGCCGGCACGCGTCCGCGACGCCGCGCGCGCCAACCCCCAGCAGCATGAGCGGCTTTTTCGCGCGGCCCATCCACTCGGCCGCCTGCTCCACATCTCCTCTGTCCGCCCGCAGGCCGGACGCCTGCCGCGGCAGCGCGGGGATCAGCGGGCAGCCGGTCGTGCGGGAAAAGACATCCTTGCACACCGCCAGATGGGCGACGCCCTGCTGCGACGCGGCCGTGACGAACGCTCGCTGCAGCACCGCGCCGATCGCTTCGGGATGGGCGACCGTCGTCGTGTACCGGCTGATTGGGCGGATCACGTCTTCCTGGGGCACGTACTGCTTGTACTCTCCCCCCAGCCGGTACGTCTCCACCTGTCCGGTAATGGCCACGACCGGAGCCCGATCCGTCTGGGCATCCGCCAAACCGTTCAAGAGCTGAATGGTGCCCGGCCCGCTGGTGGCCGTGCAGACAGCCGGTTTCCCCGTCAGTTTTGCTTCCGCGGACGCCATCATGGCGGCGGCCGATTCGTGGCGGCAGGCCACATAGCGGATCTGCCGCTGCTTGCCCAGCGCGTCCAGCCAGGGCAGAATCGCGTCGCCGGCGACGCCGTAAATCCGGGTGACGCCCCACGCGGCCAGTTGTTCAGTGATGAATTGAGCGACTTGCATCCTGTATCCTCCCCTTTCGCGTCTGAACGTAGTATGCCGTTTTTACCATCATTTTACTATCCAAACCTGTCCCAAATTGGAGAACCTAGTAGGCAGGATCAGGCGAATCAAAAGGAGGATGAATCATGAAACAGCCTGTCAAATGGCTGGTGGCCGTGCTGGCAATCGCGCTGCTCATCACCTCGGCGGCGCTCGTCTCTCCGAAGCGCTCCGACGCGTTCAGCAATCAGATCGTCAAAGTAGGGACTCAGGGCAAGGACGTTCGCGAGATGCAGGGACGGCTGAAATTCCTGGGGTTTTACACCGGCAAAGTGGACGGGGTGTTCAGTTGGCGTACGTATTGGGCCCTGCGCAACTTCCAGTACGAATTTGGCCTGAAAGTAGACGGGGTGCTGGGGCCCAAGACAAAGCTGAAATTGTACAACGCGACGAAAAACTGGCGTCCCACCGCGGAAGAACTGGGTGTGCCGCAGACGGCCAAGACACCGTCCAAGCCGAAAGCGCCCACCTACCACGCCCACGGCATCTCGGAGAACGACATCCGGCTGATGGCCAACGCCGTCTACGGCGAGGCCCGCGGCGAACCGTACGTCGGACAGGTGGCGGTGGCGGCCGTCATCCTGAACCGCACGCGTCACCCGTCCTTTCCCAACACGCCGGCCGGCGTCATTTTTGAACCGCGCGCCTTTACGGCTGTGGCGGACGGCCAGATCTGGCTGACGCCGAACGAAACGGCGAGAAAGGCGGTTCAGGATGCGTTGAAAGGCTGGGACCCTTCCGGGGGCGCCATCTATTACTTCAACCCGGACACGGCCACGTCCGCCTGGATCTGGAGTCGGCCGCAGATCAAGAAAATCGGCAAACATATTTTCTGCCGGTAACCGGAAGCAAAACAGGCACGGTCATCATCCGTGCCTGTTTGTCTGCCCGCCGTCCATTACGGCCGCTGTCCCTGCATGTGCTCCGCCATTTTAACAAAGCGTTCCTCCTGTTCCGTCGTGCCGCACACGCCGCATTGGACCAGGAAGCGCTCCCCCTTGTACGGCTGGTGAAACACGTCCAGTTCGTCGGACGACAGTTCCGCTACGACGTCGCCGGTCTGCGGGTCGAGCCGAAAGTAGCGGGGCGTTTGTTCAATGACTGTGAACCTCATCCGGTTCGACTTGCATGTGGGACACAGATACGGTTTTGCCATGCTGATACCTCCTCAGACGATGATTCACCCGTTAGTTTCCGCCAATGAGGCCAGGCTATACCCGTCCCGTCTGGTTCGATTTTCTCGTGACTGGAGCATCCGATTCGGGTAAACTAGAGTACGCGGCATCATGGTGGTACATAATGTAAAATCGGTTTTGAGGTGAACGTATGAATCTGCGACTGTTCTTTTCTCTCGTCGGGGGCAGCTTCCTGTTGGCAGCGTACGCCCACTACTTTACGGACAACGAGATTTTTCGCTTTGCGACCGCCTCGTTGGCCATCATTTTTCTCGCCGCCTGGCTGGGGAAATCGACGGAGAGCGTCGCCCATTACGCCGGCGACCGCATCGGCGGTTTTCTCAACGCCACGTTCGGCAACGCAGCCGAGCTGATCATCGCCTTTTTCCTGGTCAAGGAAGGACTGTTTGACATGGTCAAGGCCTCCATCACCGGCGCCATTATCGGGAACATGCTGCTGGTGCTGGGACTGAGCGTGCTGTTGGGCGGATTGAAATTCAAGGAACAGACGTTCAACAGCAAGCTGGCCGGCCACAACGGCTCGCTGATGATGCTGGCGATCGTCGCCCTGTTCATTCCCGCCGTGTTCATGCAGCAGCTCCCGCCTGCAGAGATCGGCACGCTCAGCATTGTGATCTCCGTGGTCCTGATCCTTGCCTATGTGCTGTGGCTGATCTTCTCCATGGTGACCCACCGGGAATTCCTGTCCGACATCGAGCCGCACGAGAGCGAAGCGGTGTGGTCCAAAGGCGTCTCCATCCTGATGCTCGCCCTGTCCACGGTCTTCGTCGCCATCGTCTCCGAATGGCTGGTCCACAGCGTCGAACAGGTCTCCCATTCGCTGGGGTGGTCGGAGTTGTTTGTCGGTGCGTTCGTCATCGCCATCATAGGAAACGCCGCCGAGCACAGCGCTGCCCTGCTTCTGGCCATGAAGGGGCGGATCGGCGCGGCAGTGGAGATCGCCATCGGCTCCAGCCTGCAGATCGCCCTCTTTGTGGCGCCGACGCTGGTGCTTATCAGCCTGCTGTTGGGGCAGCCCATGGACATCGTGTTTACGCCGTTTGAGCTGGCCGCGATCGGCGTCGCCACCTTTATCACCATTTCGATCACCAAAGACGGCGCCACCAACTGGTACGAAGGCGTTCTCCTCCTGACCGTCTACGTGATCCTCGGCACCGCCTTCTTCTTCGTCTGAGAAAAAGACTGCCCGATTCGGCAGTCTCAGATTGCAGACAAACTAGAGGGCATGTACAAGAAAAAGCTCGGTTTTTTGCCGAGCTTTTTTTATTCATGGTGATCGACTTCCCTGTAAGCGGATAATCGTTCCTCCAATGTACCGGTGTGCAATTCAAACAGGTTGTTATCGTAATCATAGAAATAGATGGAGGATCCTTCTCCCTTGATCCTTGGGCGAGGAGGTTTCATTTCCAGGTGTAACGCTTTGATTTTATCGACATAGTAGTCAATGTCTTCTTCTTTGATTTTGAACGCCACATGATGATAGGTTCGGTTTACGATTTCTTTATTTTCCATGACAGCGATCCACTGTCCACCGATAATGAAAAATCGTTCTCGTGATAACGAGTGTGTCTTGTCTCCGCTGTAATAGACTTCTTGAGCATCAAACAATTCTTTATACAATGCTGTTGTTTTCTCTAAATCTTTTACCACAAATGTAATATGGCTTACATTTTCAATCATGTTCATCATCCTTTTTTAACACGAAAATTGACGAAGTTTTTTCTTTCTTCACAAATCATTTTTTATTTGACACGCTCTATCCCTCGCTGCCGCAGCTCAGAGGGGGTTTGTCGTATATGCATCAAAATGCTTGCTTTTAATTCTGTAAACGCGACCCTTTCGACTGCATAGAGGATTTCCGATTCTTCCTCTCTTTCTACCACTGCTGAAACCATATACCCTTCCATGGGTGCAAATGTATAATAGGAAAACGACTGTTCGTCGACTCTGCCCCGGGCAAGCGGCACTGAAAAAGACAGAGGCGGCAGCGAGAAGCCTTTCCCAAGCGCCTTCATCACTGCTTCCTTTCTCGTCCAAAGCTGATAAAATGCTTCTCGCTTCATGGAAGGTGTACCTTGCTGCTCTACATAGGCTATTTCCTTTGGCACGAAAACACTCCGCATTACTTCAAAACAGCAATCCTTCTTGACCGCTTCAACGTCGATTCCCGTCTTCTCGATCTCGGAAATGGCGCATACCAACATCCGATCGGAATGGGATAAATTAAAAAACAACGGTCGCTTTATACTACCCGCCACATTGCGGCTGTCTAAGAACAGTTTTCCGTACTCATTCTTGATAAACCTGACTTCTTGCGGGAGGACTCCCAGTTTTTGTCCGATCATCCGCTTGAGCAACATCCGTCCCAGCAAAAACTCCACTTTTTTGAAATCGACACGATATCTCTCATACACCGCTTTTTCTTCTTGATCCAGTACCTCCAAACAGCTATTCAGCTCCGCAGGCTGTACCTCTTCATCGACATGAAGCCAATAGATTTCAACCTTCTTTCCCATTGATTCCCTACTTCCTTCACGATAGTTTGCATGTAGAATCGTTCTCCATCTGAAACGGCTTTGCCTGCTTGACCGGGCAGCTATTACCATTCATGAAAAAAAGGGGGAGGTCCCCCTTCTTTCTGCCATCATTTCGACAACTGCATGCCCTTTTGCTTTTCAATAAACGCCACAATGCTGTTTATCGTTTTAAACGTGTCTGTATTGACAGCACCGATGTCCAGATCAAACTCCTTTTTGATCAGATTGATGAACATCAAAACGTCCATGGAATCAAGGCCATACGGCGAGTCGGGACCAAACAATACCTGATCATCGTTCACATCTTCCCAAGAAACGTTCAATTTATACGCTTCCAGAAACTTCTCTCTTACCTTTTGTTTGATCATAAGTCATTCTCCTTTACTGGTTTTTTGTATATTTTACACATAGTGAACCCCATAAAAATCCGGCGCCAATGGCGGATATCACCAGATAATCCCCCGGTTTAATCGCTTTTTCTTCCAAAGATTTATGCAGAGCGGAAAAAAGGGAAGCAGCCCCTGTATTTCCATACTCCTGAATGGTTACGGTCGTTTTCTCCATCGGCACGTCCAATGCCCGCATCGTTTTCTTAATGATATTCAGATTGGCTTGATGCAGGATAAAGTGATCGATATCCGATACTTGCAATCCAGCCTTTTGCACGGCATTTTGAATAGAGATGGGCAAGTTTCGGGTGGCCGTCTTCCAGACCTCTCTTCCGTTCATCCTGATAAAATGGCTGGTAAACAAGTCTGCTCCCTCTGGCATCCGTGCAGTACCTCCGCCGTGCAAGGTGACTGCCATGTTTAAAGAAGAGTCCAGATCCCATGCCAGCAATCCGCTGCCTTCGCCTGTTTTTTGAAGGAGGATCGCTCCGGCAGCATCCCCAAAAAACGTCTTGGTAATCCGGTCTGCCGGATCGATGTATCGCGACAGGACTTCTGCCCCGATAACCAGCACATTGTTGATGAACTGATTCTGCAAAAGATGAGACGCAAAGAGGATGGAGTAAATGCCTCCTGCACAAGCTGCCTGCGTTAAATCGAAGGGAATCGCGTTTTTCGCACCTAATTTCTCTTTGACGATCAGAGCGGTAGAAGGAACCTGTTGATCCGGGGTCGTGGTACACAGGACAATCGCATCGAGATCCTCCATCGCAATGCCTGCATCACATATGGCATCCAAGCTGGCGTGTACGCACATATCAGATGTGGCCATATCGTTTTGCAAATACCTGCGCTCGCGAATCCCGGTTTTTTCCTGAATCCATTCGTCAGTCGTGTCCAAGGTTCGGGTGAGCATCTCGTTTGTCACAATGTCTTCTGGTACGTAAAAGCCTGATCCTTGAATGCTAAACGAAGTGGACAGCCCACTTTGGTTGACAGTGGATGGCTTCGTTAACGTTCCTGTTTTCATTTACACCAGCTCCTTTGCGGGAAAATCCCCATGTAGTCTTTTTATGGGATCCGGTACGTCATCAATCGACACAACCGCTTCTATCACGACGATTTGCTTTTTCTCATACTCTTTCAGAGCTTGCTCAACAACATGTGTGATCTCTTCACGTTTTTGCAGCCGTATTACCGTCAAATTCGGATGAAGACTGTCCATCGTCTGCACGGTCTGGTTTAAAAATCGGGGTTTCCCCTGTCTTCCCGTATTGATATGTTGGAATTCAAGCCAGCCGTACCCGCCGTTTTTCAATACCACATAGATGAGCGGAATCCGATAGGTTAAAGCTGTTGGCAGATCGCTGCGGAACAGATTAAATGCGCCATCTCCAACGAATGCAACGACAGGCTGCCGCGGCTTGGCTTTGGCTACCCCGATGGCGGCACATGCCCCAAAGCCCAGGCTTGTCTGTTCGCTAGGGACAAAGGCATTCTGCTCTTTGCCAAGCCCGAGGTACGGAAAGAAATACGACCACATGTCCTGCAAGCCGTTTTCATGCACGTAGATGCTGTTCGGAGGAAGGCGTGCTTGCAGTTCATCGAGAATATCCGCGACTCTCAACCGGGAGGAATCGCGCTGCCTTTCCGCTTTTTCCGAAAACATCTCTCGCCTGCAGCGCTCTATCCCCATTTGCCATTCACGGTTCGCAGACTGCTTCCGAACATGTGCGAGGAGCTCATTTGCGACCGCTTCCACATCGCCAACCATGTATATGCTGCTATAGTCCAGATGAAAATGCTCTTCGTTTAGATTCACTTGAATGATGTCCATCGCTTGGAGCTGCTCTTCCCATCCAAACAGAGCTGTTTCCTCCAGCTTGCTGCCCATGGCAATCACAAGGTCCGCCTCGTGTAACAGCGTTTTGACACGCCGGTGCAGATACAGTCCCGCCAGCCCGCAAAACAGTGGATGCTCTTCATCAAAACTGCCTCTGCCTGAAGCCGTGACAAGAACAAGAGCTCCCATTCGTTCGGCGAGTGCTTCCAGGACGCCGCGTGTTTTGATCCGTTTGCATCCTCCGCCCAGCAAAAACACCGGCTTTTTGGCAAGCATGATCTTTTCACATGCAAGCCTAATACCAGACGGTTCTGGCAACGGTCTGGAGACAGAGAGAGGAAAAAAATTCAGCTTTGCCTCATCAAGCAGCTCGCTGCCAATATCTTCGGGAATTTCGACGTAAACCGGACCAGGTGTTCCTTGTGCAGCCATAAATACCGCTTTTCGCAAAACCCATCCAATCGCCTCTTTGTTCTCCAAGCGATGACTCCATTTCACCAGCGGGGAAACGAACGCCATTTGGTCCGCTTCTTGAAAAGCTTTTTGATTTCCATATGAGCGCGTTGAAGTGCCTGATGAGATGATCAACAGCGGGCAGCTTTGGGAGTTTGCCTCCAACAAGCCTGTGATCACGTTGGAAACGGCAGGGCCTTTTCCCACGATGCAAACGCCCGTTTTTTGCGAGGCTAATGCGTAGCCTGTCGCCATAAACACGGCATTCCGCTGATCCTTGGCAACCAAAAATTCAATTCCGCAATCCTCGATGGCATTCATAATATGAAGCTCGTCATTGGGAAGCCCAAACACCAACTCCACTCCATACGCTCGCAGTCCCTGCGCGATTGCTTCGTATACACTGATTTGGTTCATTGGTCACCTCGTTGCCAATACTCATGTAAGATTTGCGAAATCAAAATGGGTTTGATGATCAATTCCCCGCGATAGGACACATAGTTGGCCATGGGACCATAGCCGCCGAAGGGAGAGTTGCCATTTTCAATATCAAACAGTGTTTCATTGACGGAAACGGTATGTTTTTTTCGGAGAATCTCAATGATCGGACTGTCTGACCTGCCGTAGAAGGTCGCTCCCAGTGCTCTTTCCACAAAATACTCCTGAGTTACGATCCGTTTTAAATCTTCTTCTTTGCTGTAGATGACTACATTAAACACAGGCGAAAAAAACTCGACAATTTTTACCTTATCTGCAAGGGTGCTCAAGAGAACTGTCGGCTGAATGACTTTATCCCGGTAATCAATCCTCCCGCCGTACACAATCTTCTCGCTGTATTGGGTGAGATGCTGGCCTACCATTTCCAGCGTTCCGGTATAGTGTATGGGACCGTATGCGGAATCCTTGTCTGCATTGCTGCCGTATTTAAGCGCATCCAGCTTTGCTGTCAACAAAGACAGAAACGAATCCTTCATGGTTTCTGAAACATAAACGACATCCGGTCCCATGCAGTCTTGTCCCGTGTTGTATAAACGGGCCTGGATGAGATCGTGAACCGCTTTTTCCAAATCAGCCGTTTCGGATATGATAAACGGATTGATTCCCTGTCCAAAAAAGATAAACAATTGTGTTTTTGCCAATTGGAACTTGATGCTTTCCGCATTTTGATACGTACCGGTAAAAACGACAACATCTGCACGCAAGACGGACGCTTTCATGAATTCTTTATGGGAGAGTTCCAATAAGCTCAGCGGCAGCTGGTGTATGCTTTGCAGCAAATGGTGAAGTTTCCTTACTTGAGGAAGCACCGAAGTAGAACTGCGAAATTCAATATGATTGATATACAGCGAGGGAATCAGCAGATACAAGACGTACGAATACAGAATGACATTTGAAGGCATAAACACGGACATTCGATTGACGAGGGGAGGCCGATTGTTGTGCACCTCGTTGAAGGCATTTTTCAAAGCCCGCAATGATGCTTGAATCTCCAGTTCCGCCGTCTGGTATGTCGAGATTTCCGTCAAGATCTCTCTGAGCATTTCCGGATTTGTCTCGATGAAGTGAATGCAGCGGGTTATCGCTTCTCTGCGCTGGCTTAACGGGATAGACAGCTCCAGGTCTACTGTTGTACCATGCACTTCCCTTCCTCCTCTCTCGCGTTCTTCCAGTGAACCGCCTGATTTTGCAATGCCACAAAATCAACCTTTCCATTAGGACGATAAGGAAAAGTGGGCAAAAACAATATTTTGTCCGGCTTTAAAATAGACCCAAGCGCCTCATTGATCGCTTGCTCGATCGGCTGCGTAAATGTTTGCCTGGTTTCAACGAAAAGGATCATATATGCGCCCTTTTTCTCATCCTGAAGAGATACGACTCTCACCCGGAGCTTCAATTCATTCTCCAGCCTGTTCTCGATATGCGCCGGGTAGATGACATAGCCTTTGCGGACAATTTCGTTTCCCTTTCTCCCCAGAACATGCAGATTTCCGTGTTCATCCAGATACCCCAAGTCATTGGTTTTGAACCACCCATCGGCCAGCACTTCTTCAGTCTTTTCAGTCAAATGAAGGTACCCTTTCATGACACCCGGACTGCTGACATAGATTTCGCCTGTTTCTCCGGCTGGAAGCTCATTACCCTGATTGTCCACCACTTTGAGCTTCACACTGGGAAGCGGTTTTCCGCAGCCTTCCCGAAAATCCCCCGTGTTTAGAGCGACATTGCCGACTTCGGACAAGCCATACCCGTCCAACAACGGCTGTTTTATCAAGTCGTAAAAGCTTTCGGCCAATTCCTTGGATAACGGTGCTCCGCCCACACACCACATGCGGACCGCGGAGTCCCTTACTTTTACGCACACCTTTTCCCGCTTTTTGCACATTTGGGTCAACATATAATAGGTAGAAGGAATGCCGTCTACAACGGTGGCCCCTTTTTCCGTAACTGCTTTCAGAATGGTGCGGATGTTCTTGTAATTGCATAAAACCATGTCGCACCCCGTAAGCCACCAGATGAAAACGATCGACAATCCGTAAAAATGTGTAAACGGGATGAGGGGCAACAGCACATCCTCGCTTTTGTATTGCATGATTTCCATGCTTTCCTCCAGGTTGGAGAGAAAAGAATGGCCGGACTTCACAATCCCCTTAGGCTTACCGGTCGAACCCGACGTATAAAGAATGAGGGCATCTTCTCTAGATGACCACGCTGAAAATGACAGTTCCCTGGCTGAATTCCTCCCCCCGTCTCTCACGATTTCCGAAACCAGTAACGTCCTGATCGGATCGGACAGCAGCAAAGGACGGTCAGAAATGCATAATCGACTCTCAGAATCCAGGGCAATTTCATTGATTTCCCGCGCATCCGCCATACAATCAACCAAAGCAATGGAACAGCCTATTTCAACCAGGGCGAAAAAGGCGATCAAAAATTCATAGGAGTTCTCGACTGTGACGATAACCCTGTCCTCTTCAGTGATTTGACTGCCCTTCAATTGGGCGACACAGCTTTGAATATCCCCCAGAAACCTTTCCTTCGAGTAGCTTGTTTCATCCGACTTTACTACGTGAGCCATGGAATACACCTCATGAAATACCCACCTGATGCATGACTGTGTCAGGCGATATTCCAACAGTTTTAAATTCGTATTTCAACAGTTGCGTAAATAAATTCCGCGGACCAACCACATATGCGGTTTCGATCTGCTTTTGCTTCATGGATTTGCTTACAAGATCCCATCTGACGGGATGGTCGTAGCCATCCAGAAGCATTTGTTTCAGCTCCTCGGGATCTTTGTAAATGTGACCGTCAACATCGGAAATAATCGGGGATTGAAGTGGCTTAAAGACAACCTGGCTATAGTATTTGTCCCGAAGCTGATGCTTTAAGTCCGTCAGCAAACGGCTGTGAATAGGCTGTTTCATCGTATGTAACGAAAAGCATTTGCTTCTTTGATTGATGACTTCCTTTAAGGATTGAACAACGCTTTTCTCGGCACATAGGCAAACGACTTTTTCCAGATGCCCCACCAACTCCAGCTCCATTCCCTTGCTGTTGAAGCTTTTGATTAATTCCTCCGTCTCCTCAAGGGACAAATTGAAAATAAAATGAGTGTGGTATTCTCCATCCATTCGCTGGAAGTAGCCTCTTGCGTGTTTCGCACTTTCGTGCGTCAGCCACATGGACTCCGCAAAGGTTAAGCCGGCTGACTGAACAGCAACGGACATTCCGCCAAAGCTTGCTCCGATCGAATAGTGTGGCTGCAAACCGTACCGGTCGTAAAAATAATCGAGCAATGCAATTGAGTTCGCCAAAAAGGCGGATTCAAACACTTCGTGCTGTTCTTCTTTCGCCTCTCGAAACGCCTCGGCCAAGGAGTACCCAATGATGTCGCTTGCTTCTTGAAAACGCTTTTTCGCATAGGGATTTGTTTCGATAAAATCCTTTACTTCTTCATAGCTTGAAGGAGCTAAACCAGGCAATACCAATCCAATCATGTACGGGCCTCCTTACTTCTGCTTCGCTGCCAGAACTGCTTCTATATCATGACTGTCCAGCAGCTTCTGCACGGCAAAAGGTATATCCGTGAATCCCAAAGACTTGTGAATAAAGTTTCCGGGACCGAGCATGATTACTTTTTCCACACCTTTCCTCCACAATTGCTGCAGGCATTTATACCAGCATACGCTGTTGGTATATTGCTCGATCAGTTCGGTTTTCAAGCCAGCCGCGTCGGTAATTTCCTCAGCGTTCACGTTGCTGAGCAAGGGCACGTTGGGAGAACGGAAGGTGAAAGATGGAAGCACCTCTTGTTCCAAACGCCTCCTGACGTTGTGAAGCAGCGAGCAATGTCCAGGAGGGCCATAGGGGATCGTGACACCCAGACCGCCGTAAGCACTTACCATTTTGGTAAGCAGCTCCAGACTCTCCCGATCACCGTTCACGATCATTTGCGTGGCGTTTACCGTCACACAGGGCTCGACAACTCTGCCCTCCGCTGCAAGCTCCTGGATGAAACGCTCAAGAACAGCGATATCAATGTTGTAGAAGAAGTAGACGCCGTATCGCTTGTCAGGAAACTCCTCTTCCTCCATTTCACACAACTTTTTCAGCAAGCGAAGCGTTTCCGGGAAGGATAATCCCCCTGCGCAATGAATAGCCGTTACTTGTCCCAGGCTTGGACCGAGGAAAAACGCCGGCTGCCCGATCTCCTCCCTCAGCAATTCAAACAGTGCCGTGCTGATTGTGACGATACTGGGCCTGGCAATTACACCGGTATTCGTCATGGCTTCACTTTCAAAAAAGAATTTGCCAGCAAGATCCACGCCCAAAATTTCGCTGGCCTCTGCAAACTTGGCCTGCACACTGGGAAAGCTCTCGTAAAGGTCCAAAAAGCTCCCCTGCTTCAATGTCACCAAAGGCGGAAAGATCAGTGCCGTTTTCATTGATTCTCACGCTCCTTTTCTACATATAACCTCCATCGACGACAAGCGTTTGCCCCGTTATATAGCTGGCCTTGTCCGATGCAAGAAAGGAAACCGCCTCTGCTATTTCCCTGGTTGTTCCCAACCTTCCCATGGCGATTCGCTTCTTGAATTCGTTCATCTGTTCCTCAGGAATGCGCTCAACCATGCCAGTATCTTCCGTATAACCGGGAGCAACCGCATTCACTCTCACGTTGTACGGGGCGTATTCTTTCCCCAATGAACGAGTCAGCCCGACAACCCCTGCTTTACTCGCACTATACGCGCTTAAACGATCCACCCCTATCAAGCCGGCTACCGAAGCGATATTGACGATTGCCCCCTTTTGTTCCAGCAGCATGTGAAAAGAAACGGCGTGGATGCAGTTGATGGTACCCATGACATTGATCTGGACGATTTCCTCCCATTTTTCGAGAGGATTGCTCGGAATCAGCGCTCCTCCGTAGCTGACTCCCGCGTTGTTTACGAGAACGTCTATTTTTCCGAATTGTCCAATGATCTCTGATACGGCATCCTGCACCTGCTGCCTGTCGATCACGTCGAGTTTCACGAATGAAACCGCCTCGTTGCCAGTTTTCGCTTTAATCTCCTCAACCGCATGTGTGACTTCTTCCAACGAGCTTCTGTATCCCAGAATGACCCGGTCTCCGGAACCGGCGAAATGACTTGCGATCGCTTTGCCAAGACTCTTGGAAGCGCCTGTTACCAGTACTACCTTTTGCTTATCTTCCAATTTTCTCACCTTGTTTCAACAGTTTTGGAAAACACTCTTCTTTCCAATAACCTTGGAGATACTCGTACAATTCCTCCCGAATCTTCTGCTTCTCGCTTTTCGGGATCATATCTTCCGGTTCGCTGTAGCCGTAGTATTCATCCCGCAAAATGGAAGAAATGACTGCGTCATGATACTCGCCATCCAGGAAGAAATGATCGCGAAGGATTCCTTCAATCGTCACTTTATTCTTGATAAGAAAGCGAACCGACCGCATATTGTGCAAACCGTTAATAAATTGAATTTTATGGGCATTTTTAAAATGGAACAGGTAGTCCATGAGCAATAGAGAAGCTTCGGCGCCATAGCCCATATCCCACAGTTCGGGATCTCCAATCACGCCGCCAAGCATGTAGCTGCCTTCGTATTTCAATGTTTCCCACGATACAAATCCGATTTTTTTCCCGTCATGAGTTACCACTGTGGCATAGCGGGTGCTTCCGTTTACAATATCTTTTCTGATTTCATCCTCGGTCGCAAAGTCTTGTCTCCCTCTTGCCAAAGCACTTACTTTGGATGGACATACCCATTGGGAGAAGAGCTTGTAATCTTCTTCTTCGAGCGCCTGCAATCTGACAAAATTACCTCTCATTGTTTCCCTCCGCATAAGAGATGTATCTTCATCATAAGCAAGCTGCGACAGCGATGCCCCCGTATTTCCCGCAAAGTATATACAGCTCTACCATTTTTCCTGATAGAGCTGTTCATCGTCGGTCTGCCACTTGCAAGACCTGTCAAAGTATTCGCTTGTTCAGCATCTGCCTGAACATATTTACTTTTGTCATCTTCACAGCCAGTCCAACCCTGCTTTTTACCCCCAATTTTTGCATGCACGCGGCGATATGGTACTCCACTGTTCGCTTGCTGAGGTAGAGGGTATCCGCTATTTGTTGATTGGTTCTGTCATTCGCCAGTTCCTCAGCCACGCGAAGCTCCATTTCTGTCAATGTTTCCGGCAAATGGAACTCCATGTCGAAATCGTCTGCGGTCTTCTCTGCCCTCCAGCCAGAAAAAAGCGTATCCATGAACTCGCTGGAGAAGTAGCAGCTTCCTCTTTCCACAACATTGATGGCGATTTTGAGTTCGGTGGGGCATTCCTTCATAAGGATGGCCTGGGCACCTTGGACAAATTTTGCGTAATGCTTATATTTAGTGCTCAGCAGGATGATCGTTCGAGGATGCTTGTTTTGTATGTGGAGCGAGAGAGTATCCTTCGTGAGACTTAATATGACAAGATCGAACTTTTTCATAAAAACGGGATCCGAGAGTAAATCCTGGTTGTTCAAAAAATGACAGGCGTACCTTTTTACAGACAGCAAATTCGAATAAAATGATTGCTTCCCTTCTCTCTCGTCAACGATTAAGATGTTGCGTACACCCATTCTATGTTCACCTCTACTTGCATGTACGCATGAACGGGACGGAAGAAAAATCCTTTAATTTGCTGTCCATTTCGGCAACCGGGACGCGAGGAAACCGCTGCGATTTTTGAAGAAACATGTATGCCATCTTTTTACTTTTCATATTTTTTATCCCACCTTTTCAAATTTCTACTTCAAATATACGGAAGAATTCTGTTAAAATGTATATGCAAACATGCATTTTTTTACATGTAAGCATTAAAAAAGGGAGTCAACCTATGAAAACGATAGGGGATAAAATCCAGTATTTTCGAGAGAAACGGGGCTATTCCAGAAAGTATGTTGCCGAAGACATTTGTGACGAATCCACATTGTTTCGGATTGAGAAGGGGAACCATATACCGCGTTTGGACATTTTGCAAAGCATCTGTCTGAAATTGAAGATTCCGGTCGATTACTTGCTTACCTATGAAAACGAAACGCTCATCCATTTTGTTGCGAAAATTCATAGATTATGTAGAGAAAGTCTTTATTTCCACGATTATACCACGCTGCAATACCTCATCGAAGAAGCAATCACATTTGTTAAAAGGAACAAAAGCTTTCGGGACAGCAGCTTCTTGAAATTTATTGAATGGCAAAAAGGCATCCTGTATTACCGGATTGACCGCCATCCGCGAAAAGCAGAGCAAACGTTTCGCAAGCTGATTTCAAGCGGCAAAATTGTCAATGAACTGGACATCAATGTTGCCAATTCACTTGCGCTGCTTCTGATCGAGATGGATCAAAAGGTTGAGGCATACCGCCTGTTGACAGATAGCATGAGTGCATTGGAAAGTCTACCCTTCGTAGAAGACAAGACCCTTTTCCCCAGATTAGGCTACAACCTGGCGTACATGCACTACCACCAAAAACGATATGATCTCTGCCTGGAGCTGGGCTATCGATTGCTTCTCTACTTATATTCGCATCACTTGCACTACTCGGCAGGAGAGATCTACCATATGCTGGGCATTGTGTATAGCAATGCGGGCAACCTGGAGCATGCCAGAGAGTATCTGGAGCATGCCGTTTCCATCTTCAAATTTGAACTTCGCGAGCAATTGTACGTCCAAGCGGCAAAAACCCTTGCCGAAATCCATTTCAAGCTTGGAGAAACCGAACAAGGCCACATCATTTTGCAAAAGACCCAAGATTTGTGCAAACGCATTTCGGACCTGCACTCAGTAAAGAAACAGGGACAAAAAATAGAGCATACCGAAAGTCAGTATGCTAAAATGGGCCTTTTTTCATCATCTCTTCCACTACTTGAACCGCTCTATTAATATCATCAGTCGTTATATGTCTATGAACAACCGCTCTAATCCTTCCATAGCCCATCTCTGAAAAAATCACGCCACGAGACTTTGCCGTTTGCAAAAATGAATCCCAAGAATAACGAGGATCAGTTACTCGAAAGATGACGATGTTTGTTTGCACCTGCTGGACATCCAATTCGATTCCGTTGATCCTTGCCAATCCATCGGCCAATTGTTTTGCATGCCTGTGATCCTGATCCAACCTTGCAACCATTGTATGTAACGCTATAATACCAGGCGCCGCAGCAATCCCTGCTTGCCTCATTCCTCCGCCCAACATCTTTCTTATTTTTCTCACTTTGTTTATATGAGACTGAGTTCCTGCTGCAATCGAACCAATTGGGGCAGACAATCCTTTTGACAAACAAAATTGAACCGAATCGGCATATCGAGCGATTTCTCTTACGTCCAGATCGAGGGCAACTGCCGCATTAAAAATACGGGCACCATCCATGTGGACAGGAACATTGCGTTCCGCCGCAAATTCCTTTACCTCTTGCAAATAAGCGATCGGCAAAACTTTTCCGCCGCAACGATTGTGGGTATTTTCCAGACAAATTAAAGAGGGCAAAGCAAACTGAGGATCCTCTTCATCAAACGGAAACGCCTTTGCAAGATCGTGCAGCAATAGTCGTCCATCCGCCTGAGTAGGTATCGGCTCGTATACAATCCCGCCGCAAACGGAGGCGCCGCCGGCTTCGTAAATATAGATGTCTGATTCATTGCCAACCAGCACCTTGGAGCCGCGAGGACAATGGGCCATTATGGAAGCCAAGTTTGCCATTGTACCGCTCGGCATAAAGCAGGCCGCTTCCATCCCCAGCATGTTGGCGGCCAATCGCTCCAGTTCATTCACAGTTTGATCCTGCCCGTACACGTCGTCTCCCAGCATGGCATGTTGAATGGCATCCATCATTTCCTGCGTCGGCAGGGTAACCGTGTCACTCAGAAAATTCAGCAACAGACACACGCTCCTTCATCTTTACTTCCACATTGTCCATTTGACTCAACAGCTGATGCAGCTCTTTTCCATCTGCTGCAGCCGCAATGATGTAGCCCAGTCGTCCGTACGCATTTACGACTCTTTGCACCAGCTTTCCCGGCTCTGCCCTGCATACGACTTCCTTCACACCCGGCAGTTGCCGAAGCTGTTCGATGCCGGTCACCTCCTGAATTTCTCCCGCTTCTTTTGGGATCAGAAAGCGAATCCCTGCATATTGTAGAGGCTGGCTGCCAAGCTCAGGGGACAAGCCAACCGCAGCTTTGAGTTGTTCCTTTAACACATCCATACCGGTCGCATGCCGAATCAGTTCGGGAATCATCCCCCCGGCCAATCGTCCATTGCACTCTACAAGGAATAGCTTTTCGTCTACGATTTTGATTTCCAGATGGCACGGCCCGAAGCGCCAATCCAGCTTTTTCAGCATGGACAGCACTCCCGTTTCCACGACCGTTTTGATTCGATTAGAAGCCAGGGACGGGAAAACATGGCCAGTTTCGATACAATAGGGCTCTCCCCCGATGCTCTTATCCGTTATGCCGATGATGGAGTGTCGCCCCTCATATGAAAAAACCTCGACACTGTACTCCGGTCCCTCCACGTACTCTTCGATCAAAGCGATTTGAGCGGTCGGTTGTTGGCGGACATTTCGTTTCACCGCCAATATCTCCTTCACCTGCCCGTGCAGCTCCGTAAAGGAAAGGCATTTTACGACCTGGTTGGACCCACTGTCATCGACTGGCTTGACTATGCACGGGAATTTGATATGCTGCTTGATTTCCTCCAACTGCTGTACATGGTCGACAGTAAAAAACCAGGGCTGGTAAAGCTCAGGAAGGTCCCGCAGCAAGGCGCGGACAGCCGCCTTGTTCCTGCACGTTTTCATCGCAATGGGCGGGTTGCCGCGCCATCCAAATCGCTTGGCCAGAAGCGCGACTGTATAAATGTAATATTCGCTGGTCGTCGTTATGCCCGCGATGTCCTCCCGTTTAAAATGAAGCGGAATCGTTTCTGCCAGTTTTTCCGGATCGTTTGTATCGCACACGACGATCTCGCAGCTTTGGTCGCGCAAGCCCTCATAGCGGTTCGGTTCACTGGTCAACAGCACCGGATCATATCCCAGTTCCTTTGTTCGCTTCAAGGCAAGCATGCCTGTTCCGGTTGTATTTGACTCAATAAACAGCAGTTTTCGCTTCATGTCCAAATTTCCCCTTGTTAAAGTGAAAGTACGTCCATTCGGAGACATCCTTTAATTCTTCAATGCGAGCAGGCGAAACACGCAAGCTCTCCTTTTTCAATTGGTGGGCGTTGAAAAAATCATCGCTGTAAATCGAGTGAAGATAGCGATCCCCTCTGTCCGGGAAGATGCAGGCAATCACTGACTGTTCCGATACCTGGCTGCTCAGCCACCTTGATACGGCGTACACGCTGCCTGAACTGTTCCCCGCAAAGATTTTTTCCTGAACGGCGAGCTCCCGCGTCCATGTGAAAGCTTCTTCGTCATTCAACCAGTGAACTACATCGATGACAGAGAAATCAACATTGGGCGAGCGCAAACTGTTGCCCAGGCCGCTTTGCAATCGTTTGGGATTGTCTGTTTGGTAGAAGATAACGCTGCCTACGGCATCGACAGCGATGACGGTCAAATCGGGATTTCTTTCCCGCAATGCTTTGGCTGTTCCGCATAGAGAGCCTCCACTCCCTACTGAACCGACGAGATAATCGACGCGCCCCAGCTCTTGTACCAGGTCATCCGCCAACTGCCGATAGGCCAGCGGATTTTGTGGATTCTCGTACTGCTTTGGCCAGTATGCATGGGGATATTTGTCCAGCAAACCATGCAAATAATTCAGCCTTGCTTTTTGCCAGCCCCCATCCGCTTCCATTTTCTCCACAATATGCACCTGCGCCCCCAACGCCCTGAGTTTTCCTAGCGTTAATTCATCAATGCGCGGGTCGGTGACAATGTGGACGTCATGCCCCAGGTATGTGCCAATCATGGCAATGCCCAAGGCCAGCGTTCCCGACGAGCTTTCCACGATCGGCGCATGATCCTGGAGCTCGCCGGTTCTCTTGGCAGCCATAATCATTTCCTTGGCTACCCTGTCTTTCATGCCATAGGGATTCAACAGTTCCAGCTTTGCGTATACAGGAGCTTTACTATTGCCATCCAGCCGCAGCCGGATTAGCGGCGTCTTTCCAATCAGGTCGATCAGGCTTTTCTCCATCACACCAAAACCTTCTTTCTTTCCATAGTGGACATGGATTGGAAGATTTCTGTCGGGCAGCCCAACTGTTTCAACAAAGACAGCCCTTCTTTTACTTTTTCATAATAGGCGCTGTCATTTTCAGAAAGGAGGATGCCGATAAATGTCCCGCTATGAGCCGTAACTATCCCCGCCCCTTCAATTGATCGACAAATTCTGTTTACCTGAGCAAACGTCTTCTTTGGATGCAGCTTCTGGTTCAATTCCGCGCTTCTCGTAGCGACCGCTCCTATTCCCCCCGCATCCTGGGCACGTATGGCAGCGGTTATCCTCTCAAGCAGCACGGCATATTCTTGCCTGTCTTCTTCTGTGAAAGGCTTGGGCAGGCAATTGAAATCGACCGTATTTACTTCGCCGCCCTCATCCAGGGCGATCACGGTAAACGGAGGGCACTCCCCTATCCGTTCTCTCAATCTCACTTCTTTGTGGTAATAAGAAACGATGCCAGGGTACATAATCCCGTCGGATGGCTCAATATCGCGAAGGATGTCCTCGATCACCTGGGTAGGAATGTCAATGTCATGGCAGGATTCAATGGCTTTTACAGTCGCCATCATATCTGCCGTCGAACTCGCCAGCCCCTTTCCTTGCTGAAGCTGACTTTCCAAATACAATGTGCCTTTGACGGGCAAGCCATAATACTCAAGGATTCTCTTGGCAAAATGAAGCGACTTCCGCTTCCACGCAGGATATACGCTTAACTCTTGATCCTGAGCTGAGCATACATATTTGCACGTCGAGTACTTCTCGACAGGAAACGTTACCAAAAAGTCCTGGCCGCTCGGCAAAACACCTTGCAGCAGCTCTCCAAAGGTGCCATGAGCTTCCCCTTTTCCCACTTTCAGTCTCATCGGTCATACTCCTTACCTTCAGACGTCATCCATCTGGCCAACTCTTCCCGCTGCTGCTTCAGATCAGTGGCAATTCTGCTGAATACCTGTTTGCATTGGGCGGCCTCTTGCGTTTGCAAGACAATCATGTCCTTCACTGCGTCCGGGTTTGTAGATCCTGCCGATCGCTTCATGGATAAGGCAGCACGTAAGCCAAAGAGCGATTGCAGCTCTTGCTGCGTGATTCGATTGGCAAAGCCGTGCTCACGGCAAATCTCCTGCAAGACTTCCACAGAAACATGCTGTGGAGATTGTCCGGCTTGGATCGACCGGGTGATAAACTGTCCGGCTATCACCTGCGCCTGCCGATACGGTATTCCGTTTTTTTCCGTGATCCGGTTTGCCAGCGAAAACCCCCCATAGTAATCCTTTGTGCAGCATTGCTTCATCTTTTCGCTTTGAAACTGGATGTTTTCAAATACGAGCATGAGTAAATCAAGCAGCACTTGCATTTCCTGGAACAGGGAGAGAAGGTTTTTGCTCGACTCCTTGGAAACCTCCACCAGATTGCTGTAGGCCGTGTTTCTTTGGCCGAGCAAAAAATCGACATAGTATGTGAGCAGATGGGCGGTTTTTCCCCTGGCCCTTTCCAAAATCGGAAAATTTCTCTTTTGGGGCATCGAGGATGAAATGCCGGCCAGCTCGTCGGGAAAGTCAATAAATTGGTACTCGCTGCTCCCCCAGTTCATCAGGTCGGTCAGGAAGCGGCTCATGTTGTTCGCAAAAAAAGCCAGGCAGCTCCCGATGTCCAACAGCCAGTCCC
The DNA here is from genome assembly GCF_000454065.1 of Brevibacillus thermoruber 423. GTDB lineage: Bacteria > Bacillota > Bacilli > Brevibacillales > Brevibacillaceae > Brevibacillus > Brevibacillus thermoruber. The sequence goes on along the minus strand of NZ_KE695651.1, from coordinate 203,406 downwards.
GCGAAGCAACCCCGCTCAGGGCATGGCCAATGTACGATGTAAATCCCAAAGACCTTGCCAATTGCAGGTTGTCCACGGGATATTCCTGTCCGGACATCGCCCCGGAGCCAAGCGGACAATATGTGTTCATCGCTTCCAATGCGGCAATCATCCTTTTTTCTGTCTCCAGAAGGTGTTTGCTGATCGCTGTCAGATAGAAGGAAACACTGATGATTTGCGCGGATTGAAAATGCGTGTACCCCGGCATGATGACCGTATGGTACATGTTTGCTCGATCCAAAATGACATCCCGCAGCATCTGAACTTTTTCGATCAGCGCGACCCACTGCTCCCTTGCATACATGAGCTGCGCGCATGCTTGAAAATCGTTGCGGCTCCGGTCGATATGCCATTTGACAACAGGTTGTTCCAACCGATTTTCAATCGACCGCTCCAGCGTGAAAGCCATGTCCGTCATATTTTCTTTTGATGATTGAAGCAGCGTTTCTTTCGTAATGCCCTGGATGGCTTTCAAAAGCGAACGCACCTCTTCTTTCGTCAAAATCATTGCCGTTTCGTACGAGCGCAAAAGAGCCGCTTCAATCTGAATGTAATGGTCGAAATAGTGGTGCAATTCATATTCAAACTGGGGATTAAGCACTGCCGTAGTATAGGTGTCATGCGGCGAATTTTTCACACGTCCGGTCAACCGTGCTTGCATAAGCTCAGCTCCAATTTCAAAATTTCCGAGATTGTTTTCCCTACATGTTCCACCTGCGGAGATGCCATCAAATTGTTGTGGTGTCCTCTCAAGGAATAGGTGTAGACCCTTCCCGTCGTTCTTTTTTTCCACTTCTCGATGTCAACCAGCTCATGGGGGTTGCTCGGATCGATCTCCTCGCAAGCGAGAATATGCAAATCCGTTTTGATGGGGGCAGAGAAGACGTAGCGGTCGCATGCCATGTTATTGGCAGCCATGACGTTGATAATGCGATGTACGTCTTCCAATTCGGCATTTGGCGGCAATCGCTTGCTTCGCACCGCTGCTTCCAAAATCATCTGACATTTTTCCGTTTCAGTAAGCCCGGCGAATGTTTCCGTATCAATCGACAGGCTGCTTGCCCACACGGTCAACGGATCTTCGCGATGCTCCCTGGTGGCTGCCTCATCAAACGGATGCGCATCGAGTAAACCGAGAAACACGATCGGTTCCCCGTTTGCTTCCAGAATCCGGGCCATTTCAACAGCGATGGTTCCCCCCATCGACCACCCCGCGAGCTGGTACGGTCCCTTGGGCTGAATCTTTTGCATTTCCTTTACATACAAGGCCGCCATCTCCCTTATATCATGGAGCGGGGCCGTATTTTTCTCATAGCCTTGTGACTGTATCCCGTACATGCTGATGTCCCGATCAATATTCCTGACGAGGGGAACATAGCATATCGTTCCTCCTCCCCCGGGATGAATCAGAAACAAGGGGGGGTCATCGCAGCGACTTTCTTTCAGCTTCACAACAATCCCGCTGTCATCTGGAGTGTCGTCTTCCGCTTGCAAGTACTCTCCCAAAGCTTCAATGGTTCTGTAAAGAAACAAATGTGAAGGAGCAAGCCTTACGTTCATGCGTTTTCGCAGCAAACCGACGATCTCAATGACTTTGATGCTGTGTCCTCCCAGATCAAAAAAGTCTTCGTTGATCCCGATCTCGCTAACATGCAATACTTCTCTCCAGATAGCAGCCAGCTGCTGTTCCAGCTTGGTTCGAGGCTGTATTTTCTCTTCGCTTTCCAACGCATTTTTTTCAAACGAGAGCCGGCTTTTATCCAGCTTTCCGTGAAGCGTCACCGGCAATTTGTCCAGCCAGTTGACCACGTGCGGAATCATGTAATGAGGCAGTTTTGTGGCTAGGCGTTTTTTCAATTCCTTGGCCGTAAGCGACATCCCGGTTTGTTTGACAAGAAACGCGAAAATTTTTTTATCGCCGTGCACCTCTTCGACCAGAACGGCCGCCTCGCTGATTTCCGGCTGCTGCAGCAGCGCATGTTGAATTTCTTCCAGTTCAATGCGGAATCCCCTGACTTTGACTTGGCTATCTTTCCGCGAAACAAACAAATAATCTCCCGAGTCGAGTTGTTTGACCAAATCTCCGGTACGATAGTATCGCTGCGTTGTCCCCGTTATGTCGATCAGAGGAAAGGCCTTTTCCGTCAGCTCTTGATTGTTTACGTACCCTTTGGCTACACCGGGCCCGCCGATAAACAGCTCCCCGATGACACCTTGCGGGACCGGTTGAAAATGTTCGTCCAGCACTACGAGATGATAATGGGGGAACGGTTTGCCGATCGGTGCAATCAAGCAGTCCTGGTCAGCGTCGCACTTCCAGTAGCTTGCGGCCACACACGCTTCTGTCGGCCCGTACAAGTTAATCAGCGGAATCCCGCTGTCCATCTTTTCGGCAAATTTTCGAACGAGCTTGTGCTGCAAGGCCTCTCCGCCCGTAAATACATATCGGAGATGGCTGTTTTGGGTAAACGCAGGCTGATCCAGCAGCTTCTCCAGCAAGCTGTGGAAAAGCTGGGCTCGCGTAATCCGTTCGTCTCTGATCAAATCTCCCAAATAGTCCGTGTCGAATTGCTTGTCAGGGTGGGTGATAACCAATGTTCCCCCGCCGATCAGCGAACAAAAAATCTCTGTCATCGCCGGGTCAAAGCTGCAGCCGATGTTTTGGAGCACCTTTTCCTCTGGGCTGAACGGAAACTCCTGAAGAAAACCGGTGATATGGTTCACCAGAGACGCATGCGTAATGCCGACCCCCTTGGGCTTCCCTGTCGTTCCCGACGTATAAATGACATAGGCCAAGGCTTCCTCGGGGCAAAGAGAAAGCGTCCCTTCAAGCTCGTCGGCAGGCTGCCTGTCGAAAATGTCCCGAGGCGCAAGAATCGTCATGTTCTCTTTCCACGCATGGAACAAGGGATCGTCTGTGATCATGACAGTCGATTGGGCATCTTCCGCCATGATTCTCACCCGCTCAATCGGCAGCGCAGGATCGACGGGCATATACACGCAGCCGCTTTTCAACACTCCCAGCAAAGCTGCGATTTGCTCGGGTGATCGCTTCAGACGAATGCCGACGATGCTGCCCGGCTGAACTCCTCGGCTGACCAGCTCATGTGCGATTTGATTTGACCGTTGATTCAGCTCTTTATATGTAAAGGCTTGCTCATGCCCTTTGACCGCAATCCTGTCCGGCATCAGCCGTCCCTTTTGCTCCACCAGGGTATGGATAAACTGGGGAGTCATCCTGGCAAGCAGCAGATTTTGGGAGTGCAGCCTCTTCCTCTCCTCTTTCGTTAACAGATTCAGCTTACAAATCGGCTTTTCCGGGTTGCTCAAGATTTCTCTGATCAATGTTATGTAGTGCTGACTAAAACGTTCGATTGTTTTTCGATTGAAAAGATCGGTGCTAAATTCGATCTCGCCTGACATTTTCCCGCCTTCGCATGAAATGTACAGCACCAGGTCAAACTTCGACGTATTCGTATTGATCTTTTCGTTTTCAATCGCAAATGGTACGTCTGTATACTCTTCCTGACCCTCATGGAGAGTAAAGAGCGCCTGAAAAAACGGATGATAGCTGCTGTCTCGGTCCGGGTTCAATTCCTGTACCAGTTTTTCAAAAGGAACCTCGTTGTTTTCATACGTCAGCAGAAAGGATTTGATCGTTTCTTTGATGATTTTGTGGAAGCTGCTGTACGGTCGGATAAAGGTCCGAACCGGCAACGTATTGACGAAAAAGCCGATCAGGTCTTGCGTAAACGGATGAGAACGGTTGGCAATCGGCGTACCGATCACAATGTCTTTTTGCCCGGTATAGCGGTAGAGAAGCACATTGAATACGGCCAGAAAAAAGGTGTAATGAGTGGCCTGATGGGATCGGCAAAACATGTTGATCGGTTCGACCAAGGCGCCGGGAATTTCAAATTTTACATTGCCCCCCGCGTAAGACTGTTCCTTGGGTCTCGGTCGGTCGGTCGGGAGCTCCAGCAACGCAGGGACTTGATCCAGATGCTGCTGCCAAAAGTGCAGCTTTTTCTGCAAATGCTCTCCTTCCAGCCTCTCTCTTTGCCAGTTTGCGTAGTCTGCGTATTGCAAAGGAAGCTCCTCGTATCTCTCGACTCGGCCCTGTTCGATCATCGGGTAGATGGTTACCAGTTCTTTTTTCAGAACCTCCAGCGACCAGGCATCAAAGATAATATGGTGAATATTGATCAACAGATAATGGTAGCCTGGATTGACTTCGATCAACTGAAATTTGATTAACGGGCCATTCTCCAAATCAAAAGGCTCCAGCGCAAATTTCTGGAGGTATTCCGAAAAGGGCTGCTCCCGCTCCAACTCCTCCATTCTTTTTGGTTCAAGCGTCAAGGGGGGAGCTTGAAGGGAAACCTTTTGCTTCAGTTCCCCTTCTATTTCAACAAAAGTGGTTCGCAAAATTTCATGTCGCTCTATGATTTTTTGAAGTGTTCTCGTCAGGACATCCGGCTTCAATTCTCCTGTTATTTTTAGCTGCAGCGGAATATGATAGGTCGCGCTATGTGGGACCATTTGTTCAAAAAACCAGATTCTGTTTTGTTCGTAGGAAGATGGCAGCAAGTATACTTCATTTCCTGCTGAAAATGAGCACATGTTATCCCTTCCTTTTCGGGTTGGACACATTACAGTTTTTGTCTAACCCTTGTTACTTTTTGAATGGGAAGATCGCTTTTCTTTTTCTTCTTTTGCAGGCAAGCAGCCAGTTCTCGGATGGTTGGATGCTCAAAAATTTCCATCAGGCTGGCCTCGTAGCCAAGCCGTTCGCTTATGCGGGCGATCATTTTCACCATCAGAAGCGAATGTCCCCCGCATTCAAAGAAGTTACTGCTTGCTCCAATGGATGAGACAGGCAGCAGCTCAAGCCATATCTTCTTCAGTTCCCCTTCCACCGGGTTTTGCAAGTGATCGTTCTCGTTGCCAGCTTCGGCAGCTCGCATGGCAGCCAGTTTCTTTCGATCGACCTTGCCGTTTTTGGTTACAGGCACCTCGTCGATCTGCACAAACCGGTTCGGGATCATGGCGAGGGGCAATTCATGGCGCAACTGCTTCCGCAGCTGTTCGGAATGCAGCTTGCGCTTGCCTTCCATCACAATGTAGGCATGCAGCTGGATGTGGCCGGCCTCCATCATGTCCATGATCACGCACTGTTTTGCGTCGATCTGCCGCAAAATCGCCGCAGCTATTTCATTTTTATGGATGCGAACGCCTCTGATCTTGATTTGATCGTCTGCCCGCCCCATAATCTCCAGACTTCCATCGGGACGATACAAGCCGAGATCGCCGGTACGGTACAAACGGTCATCGTCTTGCGGACGGAAGAAATTTGGCGTAAACGGCCCTGCTTGCTTGTCCAGGTAACCGGCCGTCCGATAGGGGGTTCTAACAACGATCTCTCCTGGTTCCCCAACCCCGCACAGTTGATTCTGCTGATTGACAACGAGCAATTGCGTATCCGGAATCGGCTTTCCTATCGGGATCACTTCCTCGCAGAATTCCTCCGGCACGATATGGAAGCATTTCGCCAGCGTTGTTTCGGTTTGGCCATAGAAGTTATTGATTTGCGCATCGGTCACTTTCCGCCAGGAACGAACCAGAGCGCCCGTCAATGGTTCGCCTGCGAAAAATATATGCCTGAGCGTATGCAGATGCTTGACGTTTTTCGACTGCGACAACCAATGGTCGGCCAGTGACGGCACCGCATGAAGCAGCGTTATCCTTTTCTCGGCGAGCCAATCGACGATTTCCGTCTCCTGCCTGGAAGGAATGACGAGTGTAGCGCCGCTTGTCAGAGGCAAAAAGACATCCCGCAAAAACACGTCAAATGTACTATTGGTTAACTGCGCGCTGCGATCCGCCGGTGTCACGGCAAACTGGTTTCGCTGCCAATCCAGGAAATGCGCCAAGCCATTATGCGTGCCCAGAATGCCCTTTGGCTCCCCTGTCGTTCCGGAAGTAAAGAAAATATAGGCATACCCGCAAGCCTCTTCCGGTGCAAAGCCTTCGTTTTCCTCTGTCTTGTCACTGATCAGCTCACTTACTTTATAGGCAGGCAGCTTCGATTCCGTGCCTTGATGCGTCGGCTGAAGAGGCCCGGCGGTCAGCATCAGGCGCGGATTTGCGCTTTGCAGCATCGATTCCATTCTTTTGACAGGCAACTGCGTGTCCAGGTTCATAAAAACGGCATCTGCCAAATGTACGCCGATCATGGCGGCGACCATTTCATAGCTTCTGTCCCCATACAGCGCGACGACATCCCCCGATTTTACCCCTCGCCTGCGCAAGCCAATGGCAATCTGCATGGAATCCTGGAACAACTGCCGATAGGTATAGCTTGTACCCGCATCTTCCACGGCGATCTGTTGGGGGATTAGCTCGCTCCAATGCTTTATGTTCCGCGTGATGCGCGGAAACTTGATCGTCCGCAGGCTTTCTGCAGGATCAGGCAAAATCCTCTTTGCTTCCGGCGTCACCAGCGAAAAGGACCCGACAGCCAGATCCGGCGACTGGATGGCTTGCTTTAGCAGGTGAACGAATTGATTGAGGAATTCCTGCATTCTCGCCTTTTCAAACATATGGTTTTGATAGGCAAGCGCCAGTTGGAAGCCGCTGCTTGTTTCTTCAATGTAGAGCGTCATGAAAAATTTCGATTCGATTTCGTCCTGTTCGATTTCTTCAACCAACAGGTTCTGGGTGACAGATGTTTTGGTTTCTTCAAAATTGCGGTAATTGATCAACACATCAAACAGCGGATTTTGGTTTAGATTTCGATTCGGATTCACTACTTCCACAATTTTTTCAAACGGAATATCTTGATTGGCAAACGCCTCGAGCACTGTTTGTTTTGTCTGGTCCAATACGTCCCTGTAGGCTGCATGTTGGTCCAGAACCAGCCGCAACGGCAGCGTATTGAGGTAAAGTCCCACCGATTGCTCCAATTCAGAAGAATTCCGATTGACTACGGGAGTTCCGATGACAAGATCGTTTTGCTGGGACAGTCTGGACAGCAGCAGGCCGAAAACAGACAGCATCGTCATAAAGGGAGTGACCCTTCGCTGCTGGCTGAACGCTTTGATATCTGCTGAGACTTTTGAAGACAAGGCTGTTCTCAGCGTTTCATTCTCTACCTCGCCCTCCCTTTTTCGCCGTCTGTTCATGGGAAGCTGCAGCAGCGGAATCTCTCCGTCAAACTTTTTGATCCAATAGGAAAGCTGATCCTGGTACTCGGCCTGATTGATAAAATGATTGTGTCTTAAAAGGTAGTCGACATATTGTACAGGTTGATCGTCCAAAAACGTTTCTTCGCCGCCATACAGCTTGAGCAGTTCTTCCTTGATTACCTTTAGTGACCAGCCATCACAGATAATATGATGGAAGACGAGAATCAGCACATCGGCTGACTTCCCTTTCACCAGACGAGCTCTTGCCAAAGGTGCCGCAGCGAGATCAAACGGAATGGACGTCTCACGTCGCACAATCCGCTGCAACTCCTGCTCTCCCCACTCCTCCACCTGCAGAGAAATGTCGGCCTGGGGCAGGATGATCTGCACGGGCTCCCCGTTTTTATTGCGGAAAGCGGTACGCAGCGATTCATGTCGGGCGATCAGTTGGTTGAGGCAATCGCGCAATTTTTCCGCATCAGCAGACCCGTGGAATTTCAACACCAGCGGCATGTTGTATTTGGTGTCTTGATAGAGCTGATCCAAAAACCAAACCCGCTTTTGCGAATCCGACAGGGGGAACTGCTGATCGCGGTCAGCGGCCTGGGTAACCGGACTGTTTGCGTCGCTGGTCGCACGTCTTTCCAAAACGCCAGCCAATGTTTCAACCGTTGGATTTTCAAACAAGTCTTTCACGTAAAGCTTTGACCCGCATTTTTTGTTGATTTCTGAAATAATCTGCACCGCTAGTAAAGAATGGCCGCCTAATTCGAAAAAGTTATCCTGGACACCCGTTTTTTGCACTCCTAATTTCTCACGCCAAATAGATAAAATGGCTTGTTCTCTATCGTTTTTCGGGGCGACGTAAGCGCCGGCGGAAGCCAGATCGCGTTCGGTTGGCTTGGGCAGCTGCTGCCGGTCGATTTTCCCGTTGGCATTTAGCGGGAATGCCTGTACTTGTACGTAATAGCTCGGTACCATGTACTCCGGCAGCAACTTTTTCAGCTCATGCTTCAATGCGCCGGGCGGAATACTGCCTTTTGCGGACGTGTAGTAAGCAGCCAAATATTGGACGTCGCTCTCGGTTTTATGCACGATGACCACAGCCCCGGAAACCCCGTCGATGGACCTGAGCGTGGTTTCGATCTCTCCAAGCTCGACCCGCATTCCTCTCAACTTGATTTGATTGTCCTGACGGCCGAGGAACATAATGTTTCCATCCGGCTTGAAGTACCCTCTGTCGCCTGTCCGGTACATGCACTCTCCCGGATAAAACGGATCGGGGATAAAGGACTGACTCGTTCTCTCCGGATTGTTGATATATCCTCTGGCCAAGCCTATGCCGGCAATATACAAATCACCAGGGACGCCTGGCGGAACCGGTTCCAGGAACTTGTCCAGAACATAGATGCGGTTATTGTCTATCGGACGTCCTACGGAAACGATTTCCGAGCCGTTCTCCGGCTCAGGCTCGCAATCATAGCAGGTGGAATCAATAGAAACCTCCGTTGCCCCCCATGTGTTAAACAGCTTGCCCGGCATCCTTTCATAGAACGAGCGGACCACGTCGGCGTGCAATGCTTCTCCGCTGGACACGACAATGCGCAGGTTTGTCAATTGTCGTCTCTGAAGAGGAGTGATTTGCTCCAGGACCATTTTCAGCATGCTCGGTACAAACTGAAGCAAAGAAACATTGTGCTTTATCGCATATTCGATGATGCTGACAGGGTCCCGGTGCGCTCCCTTGGGAAGAAACGCGATTTTCGCTCCGACGGTCAATGGCCAGAAAATTTCAACGGCGGAATCGTCAAACGTCAAAATCGTCTTTTGCAGTACGACTTCATGCGCCTTCAAACGATGCTTGTTCTGCATCCAGTTCATCCGGTTGACCCAGCCTTTATGCGTGTTGCTGACACCTTTTGGCTTTCCGGTCGAGCCTGACGTGTAATAGATGGATACGAGATTCTCCGGAGTGACGGAAACATCCGGCTTCGTGACTGGATATCCGTCCAAAAGGCTCTCGTGCAGCAAATAGGAAAGCAGTTCGATATCTGTTCCTTCCTGTAGACTTGTCCCCGGCTGTGTCAGGCAAATCGAAGCCTGCGCATCCCGCAAAATGGCGTAAGCCCGTTCCCAGGGGACTTCCGTATCGATTGGCAGATAAGCTCCACCCGCCTTCAAAATTCCCATGATGGACACGATCAGCTCCAAGGAGCGCTCCATGCATACCCCCACCGGCGTGTCGACCGTTACGCCCTTTTCCCGCAGCAAGTGAGCAAGCTGATTCGCCTTTTCATCCAGCTCTTTGTAAGTCAGGCACTCCCCTTCATACTCGGCGGCGATGTTGTCCGGCGTCCGCTTCGCTTGGGCTTCAAACCATTCGTGCAGGGCAACATCCGGGAACTCGCAGGCCGTCTCATTAAACGTGTGGATCATGAACCGTTTTTCCGTCTCGCTCATCACGGGAACCTGTTCAACAGGAATGAACGGCTGTTCCAGCACCCCCCGACAAAGCTGCAGAAAATGCGAACTAAACCGCTCGATCGTCTCTTCCTGATACAAATCGGTCCGATACTCCCATTTCCCGATATATTCGTCGCCGCTCCGTTCGATAAACAGCGTCAGATCAAACTTGGCAGTCTGGTTATGGAGGGGAACCGGTTCGCTGACAGTCAGGTTCTTTCCATGGTCAAACTCAAACGAAAAGTCCTGGAAGCTGAACATATATTGAAACAGAGGCTGCCGGTTGACAGAACGATGCGGTTGAAGCTCTTCCACCACCTTGTCAAACGGGACGTCGCCATATGAGAATGCTTTTACCGCAGTGTCGCTTACCTGCTGTACAAGCTCTGCAAAGCTGGAGCCTTCGCGGATTTCATTTCGGATCACCAACGTGTTTACGAAAAAGCCGATTAACCCCTCCAGCTTGGCGTGATTCCGCCCTGCGGAAGTCGTACCAATCGCAATGTCTTTTTCCTGCGACAAGCGATAAATCAACAGTGTAAAGAGCGAAAGCATCGCCATGAACGGGGTCGTATGATGTTGTTTGCAAAACGCCTTCAATTGCTCCAACAGTTCATTCGGGATCCGGAACATACTTACTGCCCCATCATGAGAATCCGGACGTGTTTTTTTCTGATTCGCCATGAGCTTGATAGACGGGGGCTCGGTTGCAAGCTGCTTTTTCCAAAAATCCATCTGCTCCCGATAAACGGGGGAATCGATAAAAGCATTCTGCCAGCACACATAGTCGCTGTATTGAATGACATGCCCTTCCCGGCCTTCCTGCGCCTCACAGTCCGTCCCGCCCGTCATGTCGTTGTATTTCTTGAGCAGGTCGGATTGGAACACGTAATTCGACCAGCCGTCCCAGACGATATGATGGACATTGTAGTAAAAGAGATGCCGATTATCCGCCAGATGATACAGCGTAAACCGGTATAGCGGATCGGAAGTCAGGTCGAACGGGATCCTCGCGTCTTCCGCCATCGCCTGAAGAGCTGTTTGCCTGGCTGATTCGTATGGAAGCCCGGATAAAGAGACAAGCTCCAGATTGCTCTTTTTTGAGGCATCAACAATCTGGAAAGGACGGCCATCCTCCTCGAAAAAGTTGGCCCTCAACACTTCATGACGGGCCAGCACAGACTCCAGGCTGGCAACAAACGCATCGTAGTCTAGAGGTCCCGTTATTTCAAAATAGTTGGGCAGGTTGTACAAGGAACTGGTTCCTTGCCATTCATTGATAAACCAGAGCCGCTTTTGTGCAAACGACAAGTCTCTCTTCTGCTCCTTGTTTCCGGCCGGCAGCAATTTCGGCTCTTCCGCGATGCAAGTCTGTGACTCGATAAATTTGCTCAATTCATAAATGGTTGGATGTTGAAAGACATCTTTCAAAGCAAGCGGAATCTGGAACCGCTGTTTTA
>NZ_KE695651.1:18941-192247 GCF_000454065.1 Brevibacillus thermoruber 423 | reverse complement strand
CTTTTTTACGGGAGCCACAAGCCGGGCAGCGAAAAGCGAATTGCCCCCTGCGTAGAGAAACGGCGTGTCAATACTTACTTCGTCCAATGACAAAAGCTCTTTCCAAAACGAAGCGACTAGTTTTTCGATCTCGGTCTTTGGTTGACAGTCCGCAGGAACAAACCCGCTTTTTTGAGGGGCGGGCAGACTGTTTCGATCAACCTTTCCGTTGGCCGATAAAGGGAATGCATCTAGACGGACGAAAAAGGCTGGAATCATGTAGTCGGGCAGTTGCTCCGCGATTTGTTCGCGAACGCGACTCTCTTCCCATTTCCCGTCGTCCGGGACCGTCACGTACGCGGCGAGGTAGGTGTTGTCGCCTTCGCGAATGGCCTTGACGACACACTGTTTGATATAGGGCAAACGCTCCAGTGCCGCTTCAATTTCCCCCAGTTCAATCCGGTATCCGCGTATCTTTACCTGAAAATCGACCCTGCCGATATACTCGATTGCACCGTCTTCGCGGTATTTACACAAATCGCCGGTTTTATACAAGCGTCCCCCTTCGCGGAAGGGATCGGCAATAAATTTCTCCGCTGTCAGCTCCGGTTTGTTATGATAGCCTCTCGCAAGCCCAATTCCTCCGATATGCAGTTCGCCTGCTATCCCCGGCTCCGTTATCAGCTTGTCCCCATCCAGAATCAGCAGGTGAATATTGCTGATCGGAAAACCGATGGGCACCGACTTTTCATGCTTGTCGCCTGTACACTTCCAGTAGGTGACGTCGATTGCTGCTTCTGTGGGACCGTATAAGTTGTACAGCTCCACCTGGTCAAATTTTGCGAAGAAAGCGAGCTCCATCGACTTTGTCAGTGCTTCTCCGCTGCAAATAATCCGCTTGAGAGACGGAAGCGGCGTACCCGTTTGATACACATCCAAAAAAATTTGCAGCATCGACGGTACGAAGTGCATGGTCGTAATGTTCATCGTTTGGATGGTGTGGATCAGGTATTCGGGATCTTTATGCGCTTCCGGTCTGGCCATGACAAGGGTTGCCCCGGCAAGCAGCGGCCAAAAAAATTCCCAGACAGAGACGTCGAAGCTGAACGGCGTTTTTTGCAGGATGCGGTCGGAACTGTTTAATCGAAACTCTTTTTGCATCCACTGCAGCCGGTTGTTTAGAGCCCGGTGTGTATTCATGACCCCTTTGGGATTTCCCGTGGAACCGGACGTATACATCATGTACATGAGATTGTCGGCAGTTATCGGAAGGTCAAGATTCGTTGCAGGCTGCTCCTGCCATTCCCCGCTCTTGTCGGCAACAATCAGCGTCGCATCCCCCAAAGACTGTTTTGCCAGGATCCCTTCCCTGCTCTTGGAAGTGACAACGATGGGGGCCTTCGCATCCGTCAGCATGTATTCCACGCGCTTTTGCGGATAATTCGGGTCAATCGGAACATAGGCGCCTCCCGCTTTCAACACGCCCAGCAATACAATGACCATCTCCAGAGAGCGGTCCATGCAAACAGCGACAGGCTCTTCTATCTGCAGCCCGCATGTCACGAGGTAATGCGCAAACTGATTTGCTTTTTCGTTAAGCTGCCGATAACTGAGCCCGGTTTCTTCATACATGACTGCGGTCTGATCAGGCGTCAGCGCTGCCTGTCGTTCGAATAAATGATGAATGCATGCGTCCATGTTCGGAAACTGCTCTATATTCACGTGTTTTTCCCGTAGATTGATCACACTCATTGCTCTTCCTCCCTCCGATCCGACAACTTACCCTTGCCATTCTTTGACGACGATACAAGCATTGTACCCGCCGAAACCAAACGAGTTGTTCAAAACGGTCCGCACCCGATGCGCCTGCGCCTCATTTGGCACATAGTTGAGATCGAATCCTTCATCAGGCTGATGGTGATTAATGGTTGGCGGCACGATTTGATGCTGAAGAGCCAGGATGCAGGCAATCAGCTCGACTGAACCGGACCCGGCAAGCAAATGCCCTGTCATCGACTTGATGGAGCTGACGGGAATGGACCTGGCCTTTTCGCCAAACAGTTTCTTTATCGCGAGCGTTTCGATTTGATCGTTCAATCGCGTACTGGAACCGTGGGCACTGATGTAGTCGATGTCAGCAGGCGAAACATTGGCATCCGCCATTGCATTTTTCATCGCCATAATCGCACCTTTCGCTTCCGGATCTGGCGCCGTAACGTGATAGGCATCTGTGGTGGAGCCGTATCCCGCTATTTCCGCGAGAATCGCAGCCCCTCTTTTCTTGGCTGATTCCTCCGATTCCAGCACAACAATACCCGCTCCCGCGCCAATCACAAAACCGTCCCGGTCCTTGTCAAAAGGACGGCTAGCCGCTTGCGGATTGTCATTCCGGGTGGATAAAGCCTTTATTTTACAAAAAGAGGCCAAATCAATGGGCGTGAATTGACCTTCCGTTCCGCCAGCAATCATAACATCCGCTTCTCCGTGTTGAATCGCTCGGCAGCCTTCGCCGATACAGTTGTTTCCTGTTGCACATGCGGTTACCCAGGCCCCGCTTTTTCCTTTTGCGCCGATCATCATCGAGATTTCGCTTGTCGGGGCTTCCACAAGCGAGGCAAATGCCAAGTAAGAGCTGACTTTTCGATACCCGTGCTGAAGCAGGTCCCGGTTGTTCTCCAGTATGAGCCTCGTTCCCCCCATGCCTGTTCCGACAATGACTCCCACGCGGTAGGGGTCTAGTTGACTCATGTCCAGCTTTGCCTGGGAAATGGCTTGCCTTGCGGCGATAATCGCATATTGCGTATTGCTTTCCATCCGTATCTTTTCTTTGTGGGTAAACCATTCATCGAGGTCAAGGTCTTTCACTTCTGCACCGATAGTCGTCGGAAACCCTTCGGTATCAAAAGCCTGAATATAGTCAACCCCGCTCACGCCCCGTACAAGGTTTTCCCAAAATGTTTTGATAGTTACTCCTATTGGCGTAACGACACCCATCCCGGTCACAACCACACGTCTTTTCATGATGAGTCCCCTTTATCCCAGCAATTTACCCCTATCATACAAAGGGAGGTTTTCTCATACATCCGTAAATCCCGCAACAATTCACTTCCACACGATTACCGTGGAATTGAATCGTTGTGACCATGTTAGGAAAAACAGGAAGTGTTCGATTTCCTATTTTTGCATGTTTCTCTTGATAATGCCACGACTCCCTGTATATACTCGGTATATACTTTCTTGGGAGGTAACCAATGATCACGGTAAAAAACCTGACGAAATGGTATCAGACAGGAGAAACGTCCTTTCAGGTACTAAAGGGGATTGATCTGGAAATTGCGCAGGGGGAATTTGTTGCCGTCATGGGACCATCTGGCTCGGGGAAAAGTACGCTGCTCAATTTGTTGGGTGGCCTGGATACCCCGGATTCGGGAGAGGTTTCCATTGGAGGAAAGTCGATACATGACTTGCAGGAGCGAGAGCGAACGTTGTTTCGCCGGAAAAACGTCGGCTTCGTTTTCCAAAACTACCAATTGCTTCCTGCTATGACCGTCGAGGAAAACATTGCGTTCCCGATGGAAGCGGAAGGCCTGCCTAAATCGGTGGTGAAAGCAACGGTATCTTCCCTGGTGAAAGCCGTACATCTTCAAGGAAAAGAAGGGAATTTCCCCTCGCAATTAAGCGGCGGCCAGCAGCAGCGGGTGTCAATCGCAAGAGCGCTTGCGATGAAACCGAGCGTTATTTTGGCCGATGAGCCTACGGGCAACCTCGACCGAAAAACGGGAACAGAGGTGCTGGATTTGCTGCTGTCCTTGCAGCAGCAAGATCGTTTAACGATCATCATGGTGACGCACGACGTCTTCTCTGCCAGCTATGCTGATCGGATCATTTTCCTGAGGGATGGGGTTATCGAAATGGATATCAAGCACAAGGAAGGAGATAAGCATGATGTACTGGC
Organism: Brevibacillus thermoruber 423; assembly: GCF_000454065.1. GTDB lineage: Bacteria > Bacillota > Bacilli > Brevibacillales > Brevibacillaceae > Brevibacillus > Brevibacillus thermoruber. Next base: position 188,313 of record NZ_KE695651.1, on the reverse strand, counting down.
GGGTATCCTGGCGCTACTTAACACGTAATAAACTGCGCTCCTTTTTTACGATACTGTCCATCCTCATCGGAATATCCAGCATCTTTGCCGTCGTGAGCACAGTCGAGACCGCCAAAAAGATGACGATGGAACGGTTGAAGCTTTACACGGGAAACGCAGACTATTCCATACAGTCAAGCAGCCATACCTTTTCCGGCAGCGTCCTGGACGACATACAGCAAGACAGCAACGTAAAAGCCGCCATAGGCGTCATTCACAAGCAGGCAAGATTTGATTTGGGCGGTCCCGAGAACCTTGCCCAAACACGCTTGCGCATAACGGGTCTGTCATCGCTCCGGAGCGAACTGCTTACTTTGGAGGCCGTTTCCGGGAACCTTGCAAACGAGGGGATCATTCTCCCTCAAACAACTGCTGGCTTGTGGAAAAAGAACGCCGGGGATCTTGTCCGTTTGCAGTTGCCTACGGGCAAGATGGAGGTCCCTGTCGCGGCGATTGTCAAAGACACGCCGCTGTTGGAAGGGCCAAGCAGTTGGGACGAAGCCAGCAGCAAAAGCTGGCGGGCTTTGGCTCCCCTCCAGACAGTCCAGCAATGGTACTCTCTGACCGGCCAAGTCCAGGAGATACGCATAAAATTGAACGATACAGCGGAGGAACAGTCCGCTCTTGCCTCTATCGGCAATAAAATTAGCGATCCGTCTGTTTTCATGGAAAAAATTGTGCTGGACGAAAAACAAACCAATCAACTGGAAGAGCTGTATCTCATGCTTTATGCCATTGGCGGCCTGTCTATGATAATCAGTGCTTTTATTTTGTACAACACCTTGTATGTCAGCGTGGTGGAGCGAAAAAATGAGATTGCCGTCATGAAAACAGTCGGTTTCATCCCCTCACAAATCAAAAAGCTGTTTTTGTGCGAGGTTCTGATTCTTTCTTTGCTCGGGCTGATTTTTGGAATACCTCTCGGGTTGGGGCTGGCATCCCTGATGCAGAAAGGATTATTCCATTCCTTCCAAGCCAACATCAGCTATTCGCCGGAGTTTGCCATCGCTCTGCCGATCACGATCATCTTGGGCTTGTGCATCCCGTTGGCCGCTGCGCACATCCCGGTTGCATATGCGAGTAAAATCGATGTGATCGCCACGCTGAAACAAGTTCCTGCTCAACAGAAGGAAAAGACAACCTATCGGGTTGTAGCTGGCATTGTGCTGTTATTTGGCGTGTTCTTGAACAGCATTGTCTCGCTCCTGTTTTTATTGGCGGGGGTCACACTGCTGTTCCCGTTCATACTCAGCCTGTTCACGCGCTTTTTCAAAAGGATCGGCTTCATGGGCTACGAGGGAAAGATCGCCAGCAACAACATTCTTCGCACGCTCAATCGCTCGGCCAACATGTCTGTCATCCTGGCCTTCGTCATTTGTCTAGGCCTGTTCGTCTCCTCCATCTTCGCTTCCATGGAAACGAGCATTGAATCAGAGGTGAATCACTCCTTCGGGGGAAACCTGCAGTTGTCCACGGAAACCCCACTTACTCCCGAGAAACTGAATGCGATCCAACAGTTCGAGGGCATTCATGGCGTCACCGCTTACAAAGAAAAAGAGGTTCTATGGAGTGGAGACAAGAAAATAAACCGGTTTACCATCATCAGTGCCAATCCGGACTGGTACCAAAAACACCCGTTGTTTTATGATCCCCAAAGGAAAAATACGGATTTGCTCCAGCTTCTGAAAGCGCACCCGAACGGGGTATTGCTAGGCGACTATGCTTTTCGCGAATGGGGCGGAAAAGCAGGCGAGCCGATACGAATCATCCGGAATAACGTACCGACAGAGCTGATCGTGCTCGGCAAGGTCAACACTTCTCAATACGGCGGTTATACCGCTTTTATGGAAGAAAGCCATTTCGACAAGCTGTTCCCCGAAACGAATGCCTACAAAGGCTTGATTACAGTCGCAGATCGCGCTGCCGAAACCAGTGTGAAGGACTTTCTCCTGAATACGTTCCCGTTTGATCTTGAGCGCGTGCAGACTTTATCCGAGGAGCTGGAAAAACAAAAGCGCGCCCTTCCAGGCGTAAAGAGTCTGTTCAACGGCCTGTTAATGATCTCCATCGCCGTCGTCGGGATAGGCATTCTCAATACGTTGATCATGAATGTCATGGATCGGATGCGGGAGATTGGCGTAATGAGGGCAGTGGCGTTTACTTCCGGGCAAGTCATAACATCAATCGTGAGCGAGTCGGTTGTGATGGGAATATGCGGGACCTTGATGGGCATCCTTCTGGGAATCGCGATGACTTATGTAAATGCGTTGACCATGCAGGACACGGCCGCCTCCTTTGTCATTTCTATAGATACGCTGTTGCTGTCTACCTTCAGCGGTTTGCTGATCAGTCTGCTGGCAGCTGTCGTTCCTGCCCAAAAGGCGGCGAGATACAACCTTGGTCAAGCGCTTAAACATGACTAAACAATAAGGAATGGGTTTATATGTCTGTGAAGTACGCGATATTGACCTTGTTATCGGAAGCACCCCGTCACCGCTACGATCTGAAGGTTTCATTCGAGCGTATGGTTTACCATCAATGGGAACTGAATGCCGGTCAAATCTATACAACCATTGACCGGCTTGTCCGTGATGGACTGGTTGAGGAGGCAAGGGACGGTTCCTCCGAACTGAAAGTTTACAAAATTTCCGATAAAGGAAAGGAAGATTTGTCTGCCTGGCTTCTGCAGCCCGTTGAAAAAACATTGTTGAAGGACGAGTTTTTCTTCAAGCTGCTGTGCGCCAAGAAGCTCCGCTTTGATTCGTTGCACGACATGATCAAAAGCCAACAGGAGCTCATTATTCAAACCATATTTCAATTGCAAAGGCTGCGCAGAAGTATCGATCCAACCGGCGACAATAAATACATTCTGTACCTGATCGAGGGAAAAATCCTCCATCTGGAAGCCGACATGAAGTGGCTCACCATGTTTTCACACTCTTTGTAAAGGGAGACAACAACCATGGATTACATTTTAGGCCATAAATGGATGTTCTTGATTCTCGCAGAAGTCATCTTTTGGATTTCCATCATCACTTTCTTGGTCCTCAGGTATTGGTTTGGCAAAAAAACTCTCAGTTTTGTGTTTTTTCTTCTCTTTATTATCAATGACCTGTGGATCGCTTCCTTAGGCTTTTTCGATTATTTGCAAACTGGGCAGTTTTCCAGTTACCAAGTCGTGATCGTGGTTGTTTTCCTCTATGCGATCACGTATGGGAAAAGCGACTTCAAAAAACTTGATTCCTACATCCAAATCTATGTAGCCAAGTGGAAAGGGGAGCCTGCTCCCGCTATCGCTCCGCCGAAGAAGCTGGTCGGCAAGGAACACGCACAAAAAGAACGGAAGCATTTTTACGTTCATCTGGCCGTCTATGCGGCAGCCCACCTGGTTTTCTTCTTACTGTTCGGGCTGTCCTCACGCGTCTATGAAATGGCAAGCATGAACCAGTTTTTTGACGAGTTTTTCTCAGCCAAGGAAGGAACACTGCCTTTTGCCAATCCAACTGTCAACAACCTTAGCAGAATTTGGACCTTGATCTTCGTAATCGACAGCATCGTCGCTCTTTCGTATACCGTATTTCCGAAGGGCGGCGGGAAAGCCTCCTAGACTACTTCAGACATGCATTCCACACTCCCATGCGAGAACAGCCGCGAAGAAAGAGACCTGTTTTTCTTCGCGGCCCCTTCTTTTTAAGGGGCTATGACCATCCCGGTGAGAGTATCGGCTTGGACCTTGCCCGAGAACGCCCCGCGAATATTTACACCTCCTCGAACATTCACGGCCAAGTCACATTCTTGAATTTTACAGAGGGATTCACAATTGTGTAAAGTCGAAACCCAGAAACCACCGATAGGCGATGTTCGTTTCGATCATCATCCAAACGAACCTGCAGAATGTTGATAACGGCCTTCATCCTGTTGATTGTAGAGCATAGTGCCACCTCTTAAAACGATTGCTGATATGAATTCCTGTATTCAACAAAAAAGCCTGCAGACCTGTTCCTCACGAAACCTTGTCTGCAGGCAAAGACTGCCCGACGCGGCGGTCTTTTTTCTCACAGGAAGCCGAGCGAATGCAGAAAGACGACGATGATGGCAAGCGGCGCCGCGTACTTGAGCAGCAGCAGCCAGGCGGCAAACAGCTTTCTGCCCAGCGGCGTACGGGCCTGCAGCTCCTGGATCAGGACCTCCCGCTTCATCTTCAACGGCACGAACACCGCGATCAACAGCGCCCCCAGCGGCATCAGCACGTTGCTCACGAGAAAATCGGCGGCGTCAAACATCGTTTTGCCGAAGAAGGTGACGTCCGACCAGACGCCGAACGAGAGCGCGGACGGAATCCCGACGGCGAAAATCAGCATGCCGACGATCCAGGAAAGCCGCTTCCGTTTGTCTTCGTTCCCCCTGGCGAGCGAAGCCACGATCACCTCCAGCATGGAAAAGGCGCTCGTCAGCGTCGCAAACAGAAACAAGGCGAGAAACACCAGCAAAAACAGGGTGCCGAACGGAATATGCTCGAACACCGACGGCAGGATGATGAACAGCAGGCCCGGCCCCGCCTCCGGCTTCATGCCGAGCGAAAACACCGCCGGGAAGATCGCCAGCCCCGCAAAAAAGGCGACCAGGAGATTCAGGCCGACAATCGACCCGGCCGATTTCACCAGGTTTTCCTCTTTGCCGAGGTACGAGCTGTAGGTCACCATCACCGACACCCCGACGCTGAGCGAGAAAAACGACTGCCCCATGGCGTACAGGATCGACTCCGCAGACAGCTTGGAAAAGTCGGGCATCAGGAAGAACGCTACCCCACTTCCCGCCCCGTCCAGCGTCAGCGAGCGGACCATCAGCACCAGGAACAGGAGAAACAGCCCCGGCATCATGTACCGGTTGGCCGATTCGATCCCGCTCTGCACCCCGCGGGCCACGACCACGATCGTCGCCAGCAAGAAGACGAACTGCGCCGCGACGGAGCCGATCGGGTCGGCGATCACGTCCTGGAACAATTGCTCATAGGGCTGCCCGATCAACTGACCGGTGAGGCCGCGAAAGAAATAGGTGAAAATCCAGCCGCCGACCACGCTGTAAAACGACAGCAGCAGGAAGCAGGTGGCCACCCCCAGCCGCCCGATCCAATGCCAGCCCGTACCCGGAGCGATGGTGCGGTACGCCGAAATCGCCTCCTGTTGGGTGCTCCGTCCGATGACAAACTCCCCCAACAGCAGCGGCAGACCGATCAGCACGGTAAACAGCAGGAACAGCAGAAAAAACGCCCCGCCCCCGCTCGTGCCCGCCACGTAGGGAAATTTCCAGATGGCCCCGAGCCCGATCGCCGACCCGGCGGCCGCCAGGATGAACCCCAACCGGTTCGTCCATTGTTCCGTTTGGTTCGTCATACACGAACCCCTCCTTCACCAAATCGTATGTCCTGTATGGAGAAACAAAAAAACTCGTCCCCCTGAAAGGGACGAGTCGATTCACTCGCGGTACCACCCTTGTTAGACCAGGGACAGACGCTGCTGCCAGACACCCGGCCTCACTCGTGCCATTGATAACGGGGATGACCCGGTTCCTCCTACTGGGGGCGCCAGCCGTTCAGAGGACAGCTCCAGAGGGAATTCGGCGGGGCGCGCTTCGGATCGGCTCTCAGTCAGGACCGATCCTCCCTGTGAAGCCGCTGGTCCGCTTACTGGTCTCTGTCATCGCTGATGATGGATGCGGTTGTGTGGGTGTGGCAACGGGCCCATGAAAAAAACCCGCCCCTGTAGGGACGAGTCTGCTCGCGGTACCACCCTGCTTAAGCCTGAGGTGCCTTCGGGTGAAGGACAGCTCAGCTTCTCTTTGCCATTGGTAACGGGAATGACCCGGTGCTCCTCCTACTGGGACAACCGTTCAGAGGACAGCTCCAGAGGGAATTCCACGGGGCGCGCTTCAGAACCGCTTTCAGTCTCCGGCGATTCCTCCCTGTCAAGCCGCTGGACCGTGTACTGGTCTCTGTCATCGCTTTTGGCACAATGAAAATGATATGTATAAATGTAATGCAGTCATTGAAAAAATGCAAGGTTTTTTTCGTGAAAATGAAAAAGCGAGGAACGTCGCCACCCCCTCGCTTTACTTCTGCCGGTGCTCATGAAGATCGGCCAGCTTCCGCTCCAACGAGCCCATGATCTCGCGGCCGATTTCCTCCTCGATCAGTCCCAGACGGACGGCAAATTCTACTTCACGCGACAGCCCGAACATCTGCGTGTCCAGCACTTCTTCATACAACGGGCACTGCGGCATGGTCAGGTTTTCCATCTGTACGTCGATCAGTTTATAGATCTTTTCTGCGTCCGCTCGCAGCAACGCTAGCGCTTTTTGTTCCAGATCGGGAACCTTAATCTCTGTCAAAACCTATCCCTCCGTTTGCCACCATCCTTACCATACATAGTACGCCATTCTGGCGCATTTGAAAAGGGGAGATGGGGAGACAACTGTAACCGGTCCGCCCTCCCGAACGGCACAGATCGTTCCGAAGACCTGCAACCGCGCTCCTAAAAGATGCTCAGGTTCCACTCGGTGGAAATGGTTTCCAGAAGTTTGACCCCGGCCAGCGAGTTGCCCTTGTCGTCCAGGGCCGGGCTGTACACGCCGATTCCCATGCGGTTCGGAACCGCGGCCATGATGCCGCCGGCCACGCCGCTTTTGGCCGGTACGCCGACGTCGATGGCAAACGCGCCGGACGCATTGTACATGCCGCATGTGACCATAAACGTTTTGCAGATCCGGGCCACCTCCCGCGGGATGAACCGCTCACCGCTCGCGGGATCGCATCCGTCGGCGGCCAGCACTGCCCCCAGCCGCGCCAGCTCCGCGGCCGTCGTCTCGATCGCGCAGTGGCGAAAGTAGAAGTCGAGCGTCTCTTCCACGTCGCCTTCCAGGATGCCGCTGTCCTTCAGAAAGTAGGCGAGCGCCCGATTGCGGTTGGCCGTCTTCTGTTCCGAACGGTACACCGCTTCGTTCACGGACAGGTCGGGATTGCCCGTCATCTTCCGCAGCAGACGCAGCATGCGCGCCAGCCGCTCCTCCACGCTAGCCCCCGCGATCATCCCGGCGACGGCAATCGCCCCCGCGTTGATCATCGGGTTGAGCGGTTTGTGCGGCTTGATCAATTCCAGCTTGACGATGGAATTGAACGGGTCGCCGGTCGGCTCTTTTCCCACCCGCTCAAACACGTACCGCTGTCCGTGGTCGCACAAGGCCACCATCAGCGAAAAGATTTTGGATATGCTCTGCAGGGTAAACGGCACATGCGCGTCTCCCGCCGTGAGCAGGGTGCCGTCAAGGAGGCAGACGCTCGCTCCCAGCCGGTTTTTGTCCTGTTTGGCCAGTTCCGGTATGTACGCGGCCACTTTTCCTTCGCCGGTGAACCGGGCCGCCTGCTCGACGGCCGCTTCCAACTGCGACTGCATGTCCTTCAGACCCATCCTGTTCATCTCATATCGCCCTCGCTGCCAGTGTACAGCCTGCAGCGCTTATGGCTGCCCGTTCCCTCATTGTAATAAGCGGGCATGCCGATGTCAAATTCAGGAAGTTCACCGCGTTTCCAACGGGAACTGCTCTACGCTGACCAACCGCTCCTGATCGTACAGGCAGGCGAAGCGGCGCGGACGCGGATCGCGCAGCATCACCGGCAAGAAGTGGCGAATGTTGCTCACCACGCCCCGGTTGGCGGGATCAAGCACCCAGGCGAGCGGCTGCCAGGCAAGAATGCCCTCCGGCGTGTCCCGCACGCCCTGCACAATGGTCTTGGGAGGTACGGAAGCGAGAAAGACGTGCATGCCGCCCGCTCCGCCCTCCCACTGCCAGGTGACGACACCGCCGTAGACGACGTCCGGCAGAACCAGCCCGGCCTCTTCCCTCACTTCCCGCAGGATGCTCTCGGTCGGCGTCTCCCCCGGCTCGATTTTGCCGCCCAGCCCGTTCCACAAGCCCATGTTGGGGGCGCGGCGGCGGTTCAGCATCAGCACGTACTCGCCGCTCGTCACGAAGCAGATGGTGTAGCGAAGGTCGCACAGCGCTGCCGCCCTACTCATGGAGAGCCCTCTCCAGGCGGGACATCGCTTCCTCCAGGACGACGCGCGGGCAGGCAAAGTTGATCCGCTGAAACCCTGCCCCTTCCTTTCCAAACACCGTCCCGTCATGCAGGCCCAGCTTCGCCCGCTTGCGCACGAGTGCGTTCAGTTCGTTTTGGCTCAGGCCCAACCGGCGGAAGTCCATCCATCCGAGATAGGTGGCCTCGGGAACGGCCATGGATACTTCGGGAATTCGCTCGGCCAGAAAGTCCCGGATGTATTCCGCATTCCCCTTCAAATAGACGAGCAGTTCATCCAGCCACGGCTCGCCGTGCCGATAGGCGGCAATGGTCGCTTCGATGCCGAACAGGTTGAGGAATGGGTGCCCCATCCGCCTGGCCGCCTGCCTGAACGCCTGCAGCAGCCGGGGAGCGGGGGATATCACGAACGCGCTCGTCAACCCGGCGAGATTAAACGTCTTGGTGGCGGAGACCAAGGTAAGGCTTTGGCTTGCCAGAGGTTCCGGGAGCGAGAAATAGGGCACGTGCCGCCCTTTTTCGTAGACGAGGTCGGCGTGGATTTCGTCCGACACCACCACGATGTCCCGTTCCGCGCACATCTGTCCAAGCCGCACCAGTTCCTCCCGGGTCCACACCCGTCCCACCGGATTGTGCGGACTGCACATCAAAAACAGTTTCGGCCGGTTCTCGTCCAAGACCTGCCGCAGGCCGTCCCAGTCCATGACGTACCGGCCGTTCTCTTCCCGCAGCGGATTTTGCACGAGCCGGCGGCCCAAGCTTTCCACCGCGTAAAAAAACGAATGGTAGACCGGCGTCTGAATCAGGACGCTGTCGCCCGGTTCGGTAAACGCTTCGACGGCGATGTGCATTCCCGGCACGACCCCCGGCACCGTTCCCAACCAACCGGTGTCGACCGTGACGCCAAACCGCCTGGCGAACCAGTCCGCCACCGCCTCGTACAGCTCGGCCGGCCGCCCGGGATACCCGTAAACGGGATGCTGCGCCCGGCGAACCAGCGCCTCCGTCACCGCCGGCGGGCACGCAAAGTCCATATCGGCCACCCACATCGGCAGGACGTCCTCTTCTCCCATCATCCGCTTGTTGTAATCCCATTTCAAACTGTTGGTGCCTCGTCGTTCAATCCGGATGTCAAAGTGATGCGGCACTGTTCTCCCCTCGCTTTGCATGTTTCTTCCTTTTCACCATACCCCTTTCTCCCGCAAATGTCCAAGCCTGAATGTCTTCCGTTCCGGCAAAAAGAGCCGCAGCTTCGACAGCATGCGGCTCTTCGCCTGTCGGCCTCAGCGGGGATAGACGCCGGGACCGACCGGCAGATCAAGGACAAACCAGACAATCATCTGTACGATCCAGATCAGCAGGAAGGACAGCGCGTACGGTGTCATCGTCGCGAAGATCGTGCCCATTCCCGCGTCCTTTTTGTACTCTTGATAGTAGGCCAGGATCAGCGGCAGGTACGGATTCACCGGCGAAATGGTGTTGGTGGCCGAGTCGGCGATGCGGTACGCCACCTGGATAAACGCCGGATGATAATCGAGCAGCATCAGCATCGGCATGAACACCGGAGCCAGCATCGCCCACAACGCCGAACCGCTGGTGATGAACAGGCTGGCGAATGCGGTGAAGAGCGTGAACCCGAGCACGACCGGCAGCCCGGTCAGCCCGATGCTTTTCAGGAAATCAGCGCCGCTTACGGCCAGCAGGATGCCGATGTTGCTCCAGTTGAAAAAGGCGATGAACTGGGCGGCCGTAAAGGCCATCACGATAAAGCCGGACATGTCTTTCACCGCTTCCGTCATGTAGCGGGGAATGTCCTTTGTAGTCGTGATGAGCCCCATCTTCTTTCCGTACACGGCGGAAACGGTCACGAAAAAGAGCAGGATGATCGGAATGATGCCCTTCAGGAACGGCGACGTCAAAAAGTCTCCTGTCTTGGGATCGCGCAGGAGCGCTCCTTCCGGCACGACGAGCAGGGCCGTCACTGCCGCAAATACCAGGGCGGCGATGCCGGCTGCGCGCAGCGCCTTGTTCTCCCGCTCGCTCAACTCCTCAAAGCGGACCTGCTTTTCTCCCTGATACACGCCCAGGCGCGGCTCGATCACCTTGTCCGTAATCCAGGCGCCGATGAAGGACAGGAGAAAGACGGACGCAGACATGAAAAACCAGTTGTCCAGCGGGGAGACGTGGGCGTGGGGATCGATCGTCTTGGCCACCTCCGTGGAGATGCCGGAGAGCAGGGCATCCGTGCCCGCGATGAACAGGTTGGCCGTGAACCCAGACGAGACCCCGGCCATGCCGGCGGCGATACCGGCGATCGGATGGCGGCCCATCGCCAGGAAGACGAGACCGCCCAGCGGCGGAATAATCACCATGGACGCGTCGGAGGCGAGGTTGCCCAGCACGCCGACAAATACCACCGCGTAGCTGACGATCGCTTTCGGCACGCGGGTCATGATTTTGCGCAGGACGGTCGTGAGCAGGCCCACCTTTTCCGCCAGACCGATCCCCAACGTCATGGTCAGCACGAGGCCGAGTGCCGGGAATTCGGTGAAGTTTTTCAACATGCTGGTGAGAATCCAGTGGATCCCTTCGACGCTCAGCAAACTTTTCACCGGGACGGCTTCCCCTTTGCCGGGATGCATCACGGAGATGTCCAGTCCGGCGAGAATGGCTGAGATCACCATCAGGATCAGGCACAGATACACAAAGAGCATAAACGGGTGAGGCAGTTTGTTCCCCACGGTTTCGATCCATTTCAAAATCCCTTTTTGGTTTTGCAGGTCTGGCTGCAAGCCTGCCGCGCCATTTGCCATTCTCTATCGCCTCCTACGTGCTTGCTGTTGGTTGGCCGGTTTCCGCACCCGTCCATTTCAATGCGCCCCGAACGAACAGGGCAACCCCATCCCGCAGGGCGTCTTCGTCGACGGTGAAGCGCGGATGGTGATGCGGATACACGATGCCCTTTTCCGCGTTGCCGGCGCCAAGGCAGATGTAGCAGCTTGGCACGCGAGCGGAGAATGCGGAAAAATCTTCGCCGCCCATCATCGGCGGCATGCGCAGAAGCGCCTGTTCGCCCCATTCCTCCACGATCAGTTCCTCCACCGCCCTGGTGACCTGTTCATCGTTTACCACCGAAGCGTACCCGTACCGGTAGTCAAAGCTGTACGCGGCACCGTGCGCTTCCGCGATCCCCTTGACAATCTGTTCCATTCGCTTCACCGCCGCTTCGCGAACGGCTTGGCTGAAGCTGCGCACGGAGCCGCGCAGTTCCGCCTTGTCGGGGATGACGTTGTAGGCCCCCGTTCCTCCGTGAAAATTGGTCACGGAGATGACCAGTTGTTCCAGTGGATCGATGTTGCGGGAGACGATCTGCTGCAGATTGGCGATCACCTGCGCGCCGATCGCCACCGGATCAATCGCCGAATGCGGCGTGGAGGCATGACCGCCCCTGCCCTGAATCGTAATGTCGAACCGGTCGGAATTGGCCGTGACCGGACCGTAGGCAAGCCCGATTTTGCCGACCGGGACAGACGACATCAGATGGATGGCGAGCATGGCATCGACGCCCTCCGCCACGCCTGCCTCCACCATCTCACGGGCGCCGCCGGGGTGCATCTCCTCCGCGTGCTGGAAAATGAAGCGCACTTCTCCCCTGATCTGGTCCTGCAGGCGGGAGAGCACGTTCGCCGCGCCCAGGAGCATCGCCGTATGCCCGTCGTGCCCGCAGGCATGCATGACGCCGGGAACCGCGGATGCGAACGGAAAGTCGTTCTCTTCCTGGATCGCCAGTGCGTCCATGTCGGCCCGAAGACCGATCACGGGTCCCGGTTGGGCACCGATGAGACGGGCGACCACACTGGTTTTGGTCGGCCGGGAGAGTTCCAGATTCCCGAACGACTGCAGCCGGTCGTACACGAACTGCGCTGTCTTCTCCTCCTGAAACGACAGTTCCGGATGCTTGTGCAGGTGCCGCCTCCACTGGATCACGTCGTCCGCAACGGAGTCCAGCAGGGCGCGAACGCTTTCCCTGTTCATGACAACAACCCCTTTTCCGTACATGCTTGTCCATCCTGCCGTAAGCCCAGAGTGGTAAAAAGCAGACAGGTTTCCGTATTGATTGGTTACTATTATTAATGAATTCAAAATCATGAGTCAATTACAAAATTACTCTTATTTCAGAAAATTTTCTTTTCCAAGATCCGTTTGCCGCATCCCGGCATGTACAGTACAATCAAGGGTAGGATTTTGTACAAACGGAGGAATGCTGGATGTCAGATGTGATCGTGTTCAAGGGGGCCGTGTCGTTCCCCATCACGCTGGACCCGAGTGTGTGGATCTTCGACGAACGAAAAATCGACCTGCGCACCTACCGGGGAGAAGAAGAGCAGACGGACGGACGGCAATCCGCCTACCTGCAGGGAACCGGTTCCCAGTGGGACAAGGAACTGCGGGAAGGAGCCACACTGCCGTCGGAACGGCGGAGTCTGGCGGAAGAACGGAAAGCGCTTGAGGGCGATTACGGCATGCGGCTGGCCCCGTTTATCGACAACGCCAACCCGCTGCCGGAAGCGACGCACGTGCGCATCCACCGGCACGGACAGGAGCCGGTGACGCTGCCGATCGAACAGGCCAGACGGGCGATCCTGCAGTTTTCCCGAGACGGCAAACCGCTGCGCGAAGACGGCCCCGTCTACTTTTTCCTGCCGGAGTGGTTTGCGTCTGGCGAACCGCCGCTCAAGGCCATCACCGCGTTCGAATTCGTCACGGCAGAGTAAGCGGCTGCCCCCAACCGGACATGCCGCGGAAGACAGCCGCCGTACCCGAGCGGTGCGGCACAAGCGAGGGACAGTGTCCCGAACATACGTGTGGAGATGCATCAAAAAAAGCCATCCGCCGAAACGGATGGCTTTTCTATGATGGATGCTGTCTTGAGGTTTGCCCATCAAGCGCTGACTTGTGTAATGCGGAGGTTTCTCCTTTCCATCTCTGCGCAGAGCAGCTCGATGAAGGCGGGATCCAATTGAAGGTCGACGGCACGCTGATATACTTCTATCAACATCTGGTCGCTCAAGTATTTCACCTTGGTCACCTCCATCTGTTTCATGTGCCCATTGTAGCAGAAGGGACGTGCGCGAACAACCGTTCCGATATCCACAGCCCATGTGGACATCGTGTGGGTAAGCTGTGGGCAAATTGTTGACAACTGGAAAAAGATACCGGTTTGTCTCTGTGGATTTCCATCGAACGCTTATCCACACCATGTCACAATTTGTCGAACGATTGTGGCCGGTCAGGAGCGGCAGCCGGACTCCGCCCCCATCCCCGGCGTCAGGATCAAGGTAAGACGCAGCAAAAAACCACCCGGTCGGGGTGGTTTTCGTTTTTCAGCGGTATGGGCGCAGCCGTGCTTTACGCGTTGGCCGGCTCGGCGATGTGCAGCACCTGTCTGATCCGCTCGATCGCCCAATCCAGCTCTTCTTTGCTGATGACCAGCGGCGGCGCAAAGCGGATGGTCGTCTCGTGCGTCTCTTTGCACAAGAGACCCCGTTCCTTCAACTGCTCGCAGTACGGACGGGCGGCCGTTTTCAGCTCCAGTCCGATAAACAGGCCGCGGCCGCGGATTTCCTTGATCAGCGGGTTGCGGATCTCTTTCAGCTTTTCCATGAAGTACGCCCCCAGTTCGCGGGAACGATCCACCAGCTTTTCGTCGATCAGGACGTCCAGTGCGGCCACGGCGACGGCGCAGCCCAGCGGATTGCCGCCAAACGTGGAGCCGTGGGACCCCGGTTCAAAGACCCCGAGCACTTCCCTGTCCGCAGCCACTGCGGAGATCGGGAACACGCCGCCGCCCAGTGCTTTGCCCATGATGTACACGTCCGGCTTGACGTCCTCCCAATCGGACGCGAACAGCTTGCCCGTGCGGCCAAACCCGGTCTGGATCTCGTCGCAGACGAGCAGCACGTTGTTGGCTTTGCACACGTCGTACGCCTGCTTCAGGAAGCCGTCCGGCGGAATGATGATGCCGGCTTCGCCCTGGATCGGCTCCAGCATGAACGCCGCCGTGTTCGGCGTGATCGCCTGCTTGAGGGCCTCGATGTCGCCGTACGGGATGATTTTGAAGCCCGGGGTGAACGGCCCGAACCCGCGCTTGTAGGACGGATCGGATGAGAACGACGTAACCGTGATGGTACGGCCGTGGAAATTGCCTTCACAGACGATGATTTCCGCCTGGTTTTCCGGCACCTTTTTCACCTCGTACGCCCAGCGGCGCACGGCTTTCAGCGCTGTCTCCACCGCCTCCGCTCCGGTGTTCATCGGCAGGATCATCTCCTTGCCGGTCAACTGCGCCAGTTTTTCATAGAACACGCCCAACTGGTCGTTGTAAAAAGCGCGCGAGGTCAGCGTCACCTTGTCCGCCTGGTCCTTCAGCGCCTGGATGATGCGGGGATGGCGGTGGCCCTGGTTCAGTGCCGAATACGCGCTCAGCATGTCCAGGTATCTGTTGCCTTCCGGGTCTTCCACCCATACGCCTTCCGCTTTGGAGATGACGATCGGCAGCGGATGGTAGTTATGCGCGCCGTATTTCTCGGTTTGATCGATGACCGCCTTGGTCTTGTTCATGTTGTCTGCCTCCTTGAATCGCTTGTTGTCCTGTTCATCCATTCAAGAATGATGCCAACCAAGCCAAATCTTGCCGCAGCTTGAACCTCCGGTGGTTCCATTCCAGCAGTTGCAAAATTTTTTTGCATGTCCCTCGTATGTTTTCGCACAGGTGCACAATCATTTTGCACATGCCTCCTCCTATGGTATGATAACCTTCATAGGAATGACAGGCAGGTGCATGATGATGGCGAACGAGTCGCATGAAACCTTCTTGCGCATCTACGAACACATTCTCGACAGCATCAGCGAAGGGGTCCACGTGATTGACGCCCAGGGGACGTCCATCGTGTACAACCGGAAGATGACGGAACTGGAGGCGATGAACAAACGCGACGTGCTGGGCAGGCCGCTGGCAGAGGTGTTCCAGTTTCCGCAGGGGCAGGAGAGCACGCTCCTTCGCTGCCTGCGGACGGGCAAAAGCGTGCGCAACGTGCGGCAAACCTACTTCAACGACAAAGGGATCGAAATCACCACCATCAACAATACCTTCCCGCTTATGGAGGACGGCCGGATCATCGGGGCGATGGAGATTGCCAACGACGTCACCAAGATGGAGCGGCTGATTCGCGAAAATCTGTGGGACAAAAACGGCGCCCGCTACACGTTTGACACCATGATCGGCGAGAGCCCGGCCATCCGCGAAGTGATTGAGAGCGCCAAACGTGCGGCGCGGACCTCGTCTTCCGTGCTGGTGGTGGGTGAAACCGGCGCCGGCAAGGAGCTGTTCGTGCAGAGTATCCACAACGCCAGCCTGCGCGCGGGAGGCCCGTTTATTTCGCAAAATTGCGCCGCCCTGCCCGATACCCTGATCGAGGGGCTGCTCTTCGGCACCGCGCGCGGCGCCTTTACCGGAGCGGTGGAGCGGCCGGGGCTGTTTGAACAGGCGGAAGGCGGCACGCTGTTTTTGGACGAGATTAACTCGCTTAGTATGCCGCTGCAGGCCAAATTGTTGCGTGCCCTGCAGGAAAAGTCCATCCGGCGCATCGGCGACACGAAGGACCGGGCGATCGACGTGCGCATCATCGCCGCGCTGAACGAAGACCCCATCGAGGCGATCTCCCAACAGCGGCTGCGCAAGGACCTGTACTACCGGCTGGGTGTGGTCACGCTCTTCATCCCGCCATTGCGCGAGCGAAAAGAGGACATTCCCCTGCTCGTCGACCATTTTATCCGCAAGTACAACCAGTTGTTTCAGATGAACGTGACGGGGATCAGCGACGAGGTCATGCGCTTTTTCCTCTCCCACGACTGGCCCGGAAACGTGCGGGAGCTGCAGCATGTCATCGAAGGCGCGATGAACCTGATGGCGGACGAAACGGTCATCACTTCCGCGCATCTTCCCTATCACTTTTTGCGCCGCACGGCAGGAGCCGCCAAGGAAAAGATGCCGGTTCAGCCGTTTGCGGACGAGATCAAGCCGCTGAAAGAAAAAATGCGGGAGTTTGAGACATACTACATACAGCGCGTGGTCGAAAAGCACAACGGCAACATCTCCCGCGCCGCCAGGGAATTGGGAATCAGCCGGCAGAGCCTGCAGTACCGCCTGCGCAAACTGGGCGTGAAGCCTTCGTGAGGTGCGCCAACATTTTTGGCGGCTGACGAATTTTTTTGCGCTTGCTGCCCAATTCGTTTGCAGAGGCTGTCCCCGTTTTTGCAATTGTCCGCAAACGCAAGACAATTCCGACTTGGTACACTCCTTGCATGACATGTCCTCGCAGGTTATGCAAGGCTGTTTGTATTTTTCCTGAAGGAGAGGGTTACATGACATCACGGAAAGAGCACCACCACGAATTGAAACGGGCCATGAGCAGCCGCCACCTGTTCATGATTTCGCTCGGCGGCGTAATCGGAACCGGCCTGTTCCTGGGCTCCGGCTATACCATCAGCCAGGCGGGACCGATCGGAACGATTGTCTCCTACCTGGTTGGCGGCCTGATCATGTATCTGACGATGCTCTGCCTGGGCGAGCTGTCTGTGGCGATGCCGGTGGCCGGTTCGTTCCAGACCTACCTGACCCGGTTTGTCAGCCCGTCGCTCGGGTTTGCCGTCGGCTGGCTGTACTGGTTCGGCTGGGCCGTCACGGTGGCGCTGGAGCTCTTGTCTTCGGGCATGCTGATGCAGCGCTGGTTTCCCGATTCACCGGTCTGGATGTGGTGCGCGATTTTCGGTGCCGTCTTGTTCGTATTGAATGCGCTTTCGGCGCGGGCGTTCGGGGAGACGGAATTCTGGTTTTCGAGCATTAAGGTAAGCGCTATCATCCTGTTCATCATTCTGGGCGGCGCCGCCATGTTCGGCCTGATCGAGATGAAAAACGGCCAACCCGCCCCGATGCTCTCCCATTACCTGGACAGCCCGCTTCTGCCCAACGGGATCACCGGTCTCTTGCTGACGATGATCACCGTCAACTTTTCCTTCCAGGGAACGGAGCTGATCGGCATTGCCGCCGGTGAGAGCAAGGAGCCGGAAAAGACGATTCCCAAATCGATCCGCAACACCGTTTGGCGCACGCTCGTCTTTTTCGTGCTGGCGATCTTCGTCCTGGCCGGCATGATCCCCTACCAGCAGGCGGGCGTGATCGAAAGTCCGTTTGTTGTCGTCTTTGACAGCATCGGCATCCCGTATGCGGCCGACATCATGAACTTCGTCGTGCTGACGGCGCTGTTGTCCGTGGCCAACTCCGGCCTGTACGCGGCCACCCGGATGCTCTACTCCCTGTCGAAAGAAGGCATGGCCAGCGACAAACTGGCGACGGTCAACCACAAGGGGATTCCGATGCACGCGCTCCTGATCACCTTTGCCATTTCCCTGCTGTCGCTCTTGTCCGGCTTCATCGCGGAAGACACCGTATTTATGGTCCTGCTGTCGATCGCCGGTCTGGGAGCGCAGGTGGGCTGGATTTCCATCTCCCTGTCCCAGCTCGCATTCCGCCGCCATTACCTGCGAAACGGCGGCTTGCTGGAGGACCTGAAGTTCCGGACGCCGTTCTACCCGGTGCTTCCGCTGATCGCGCTGATTCTCAACATCACCGTGCTGGTCAGCCTGGCGTTCGACCCGGAGCAGCGGATCGCGCTGTACTGCGGGATTCCGTTCCTCGCGGCCTGCATCCTCATCTACCATCTGCATGTCAAAAAAAAGAACGGCTGGACGGATCAAAACGCGGCCTGACCGGCCGGATGCACCGCTGATCCGGGATGGGGGCGCGGGCGGTCCCCTGTTTCCCGCACCAAGCCAAACCGAACCGAACGCGGAACGCGCCTTTCCACACAGAAAAGCTTGCGGCCTTTGAGGGACCGCAAGCTTTTCGTTTCCGCAAGCGATTCATGTAAGTTGCTATCGTGCGTCGTACGGCGTGTTACATGGCTACGCGTACAATCTCCGTGATTACCACCATGGCAAAGACGGCAAATCCAAGGGAACTGGTTACAAGCAGCATCCGTTTCAGTTTCTTCATGTCTTCCATATGTGATTCCCTCCCTTTCTCTTGTGCCAACCATCTCTACCGTTATATACGAGCGGAAGATGGAAAATGTTTCAAGTCAGCACAAAAAAAATTTTTCAGGAGCGGGCCATCCTCATACAGTCGCTGCCGGATTGAGCCATCTCCTGCTCCATCCGGTACAGCTTCCAGGCCACCCAGAGGCCGACGAACAGGCACAGCGTCCACGGCAGCCAGGACATCTCCAGCCGCTGGGCCGCATCGTACACCCAACCGCCGGCAAACTGGCCCACGGAACCGCCGATCGCCAGCGAATACCCGTTGAAGCCGTAGTAGGCACCGACGTGCTCGCGCGGCGCAAAACGCTGCACCATGTCCATCATATGGGGCACGGCGATCATCGTGCCCAGGGCGAACAGGAGCGCATCCGCGATCAACATCCACAGCGTATCAGCAAACGCCAGCAAAAACAAGCCGAATCCCATGACCAGGGTGCCCAATCCGATCAGGGTGAGGCGCTGCGCGTACCCTTCCAGCCACTGGCTGACCTTCATCTGCAGCAAAATGACGGAAACGGAGACGGCCGACAAGACGATGCCGACGGCGGTTTTGCTGTGCGTCACGTCCTCCGCCAATTGCGGGATGGTGAGAAAAATCTGCATGTTGAGGTAGTAGTAGCCCATCAGGATCATCGTGTAGCGGACAAAGCGCCTGTCTTTCAGGACCAGCGACATGCTCGCCCAGACGCCGTGCCGCTCGTGCTTCGCCTCAATCGGCTGCAGCAGGAACAGCGCGATCAGCCCGTTTCCCGCGAAAATGGCGCCGGCAAACAGCGACAGGTACGTAAAATCGACGGCGGCCAGGGCGGTCCCCACGACCTGGGAGCCGACGACGCCGATGTTGGTCAGCACGTTGCGAAACGCAAACACGTCTTTGCGGATCGATTCGGGAGTCAGCACGGCAAAAGCGGCCGACATGGCCGGTTCAAACAGCGAGCCGCCCAAACCGGAGAGAACGGCCGCCAGAAAAAAATGCCACGGCTCTGTACAGAACGCAAACAGGGCAAAACCCGCGGCGCGAATCAACAGGCCCAGTACCATGGTGCCCTTGTAGCCAAAGGTGTCGGCCACCACCCCGCCGAGAAAGGCAAATCCCTGCTGCGAGAATTGACGCACGCCAAGGACGAGGCCGGCCATCGCCACCGTCCACCCGATGCTGCCCGTCAAGTACAGGGTCAGGTACGGAATCAGCGCGTAAAACCCCAGGTTCATCAAAAACGAGGTGGCCAGCAGCAACTTGACGGAAAACGGCGTTTCGCTCCACACTTCCCTCTTCATCTCTCTCACACTCTCTCTACCAACTGTCAAACAATTCGCGATACCCTCAGCTTACGGAAGCGGGTATAATTTGAGAAACGAACATTTTTGCACAGAGTAATCAAAGAATGTGATAAGAGGGAACCCAGCATATGGATTTCGAACAGTTGCGTGCCTTTTATACCGTGGCGCAAACGAAAAACTTCACAAAAGCTGCAGAAATGCTGCACGTTGTCCAATCGACCGTTACGACGAGAATCAAACAACTGGAAGAAAAAGTAGGCAAGCCGCTGTTTACCCGGGACAAGCGCAGCGTGAAGATCACCCAGGCCGGTTTGACGCTGCTGCCGTACGCCGAACGGATCCTGAAGCTCGCCAACGAGGCGCTGAACGAAGTGGCCGCCCTCCAGCCGTACGAGGATTACCTCTCCATCGGCAGCCTGAATTCGATCTGGACCTCCATCCTGGAGCCGATTCTCAAGGAGTACCACTACCGCTACCCGCACATTGCCATCAGCACCAAAACGGGCCACTCCGCCGACGTAATTCAATTTCTCCTGGACAACGTCATCCAGATCGGGATCGTCTACGTGCCACCGTCCCTGCCCAACTTTGAGGTGATTCCCGCCTGGGAAGACGAGATCGTGCTGGTCAGCCCCCCGGACGACTCGATACTCGCGGCGACCCGTGTGGACGCTCGCGAACTGCGCAACCTCCCCCTGCTCTTCATGAATTGGGGGCCGCCGTTTGACGAGTGGATCCGGCAGACGCTGCCGCGCAGCTTTGTCCCCAAACTGCACGTGGACAAGGCGGAGCTGGCCATCGACCTGGTGAAGGAAGGGCTGGGCGTCAGCCTGCTGACCCGTTCGACGGTAAAGGCCGACCTCGCCGCCGGAACGCTGAAGGAAATCGCCATTGTCGGCAGCCGACCGCCCAAACGTTCCGCCTACATCGTCCTGCCCCGGGACAAAAAGAACAAGCCCAGCGTGGAAAAATGGCTGGGCCTGATGCAGGAATTCGGCTATTCCGTCTGAGCGGGCGTGACAGGACCGACCGTCTGCGGCCGCGGCCGGCTGCCCCACGCTTCCAGACCGTATCGGACAAGGCAGTACCAGCAAGCGCCCAGACAGAGGCCTGTCAGCACATCGCTCAGGTAGTGCACGCCGAGGTAGACGCGGCTTGCGGCAATCAGGACGATCAAGAGCACACCAGCAGGTGTTATGTACACGGACCACGCCTTGTCCGCCAGCCGCCCGCGCAGCAGATGGGCGAGCATGGCGTAAAAGGGCGGGCTCACCATCGCATGACCGCTGGGAAAGGAGTACGAGTCGGGCCGCTCGATCAGGTTGAAGCCGATCGGCCGCGGCCGGGCAAACCAGTGCTTCAGCCCCTCGTTCAACAG
Organism: Brevibacillus thermoruber 423; assembly: GCF_000454065.1. Lineage (GTDB taxonomy): Bacteria > Bacillota > Bacilli > Brevibacillales > Brevibacillaceae > Brevibacillus > Brevibacillus thermoruber. The sequence goes on along the minus strand of NZ_KE695651.1, from coordinate 167,368 downwards.
TTCGCTGCCCAGGAGGGCGATCAGGACGGCAGCCGCTTGCGAACGGTACCCGTTCACGAACAGCAGCGCGGCCGCGAGCAGCCCGAGCGGCGCGAGCACGATTCCCCCGCCCAACTGGGTCACCGCCGTCATGGCCGCCGTCAGGGGCGCGGACCGCATCCCGGCGGCTGCCGCAAACGCCGCTTGATCCAGCGGGCCGAACCAATCCCGGCGCCACATCGCAATCAGGGCGAGCGACAAGATCAAAAAGAATCCGGCTCCCCACAGGAGACCGGCCAAATGGCGATTCATCCTCGTCCTCCCTCCTCCATCAACCAGCGCAGCGCGTCCGCAAACCGCTGATCGTCCTCCTGCGTGCGCGCGGACGGTCCGCGGGTTCGCCCGCCTCCCCGGCGGAAGCGCGCTTTTTCGTTTCGTTCTTCCAATTGAAACGCGATCCGTTCCGCATCGAACACCGACCCGTGCGGCGTCACGGCCCTGGACCGTTTCCCCAGCACGAGAGCGGCCAGTCCGATGTCCTGAGTGACGACGATGTCGCCCGCTCCCGCTTCGTTGGCCAGCTTCATGTCCACCGCCTGGGGGCCGGCGTCCACCACGACGTGATCTTCGCCGTGAAGCTGGTGATGGTAGCTGGCAAAGGTGACGCAGCGCCACCCTTTTTCCTCGCACAGCGCCCGGGCAATCTCCAGCGCGCTTCGCGGACAGGCGTCGGCGTCAATCAGCACGCGGCCGTTGGCTGCAGTCGTCACAATGGTTCACCTCTTTGCGGGCTTGGCCCTCCCCCTGCGGCTCCTTTTTTGGTATGATGGGAGCGGAGAGGAGTGAAAGGGCTTTGCGTTACCAATTTCAGTACGACGAACGGCTGGGCATTCGGCTTCCCGTCCTCTACCACGACTGGGACGAGTATTCGCCGGAAGAGCGGGCCAGCATGCTGCTGGAGTGGGAAGAAATTCGCGCAACGATTCCCGACCGCATCATTCAGTTGGAAGCCATCATCATCGAAAAGCAAAAACAGATGTTCGAGGAAGAAAACTTCGCCCGCTCCTGCGAGTTGAACAGCGAGATTCACGAATTGGCCAGCGTTATAAACGATCTTAATATATGGTTTCGCGTCCAGCAAGACTACGAAACAAAAACGCACCAGTAACCGCAGGCGGAACAGGACGGCACAAAGAAAACGGGCAGGCGATCAGCGGCATCGCCTGCCCGTCATTGTGGAGCCTCCGGCCGGTCAACTCGCGGCCGTTTTTTTCCGCCGCGCCAAGCGCAGCGCAATCAATCCGGTCACGTGCGGAGCCGCCATCGACGTTCCGTTCAGCTTCTTGAAGCTGTTGCCCGGCCAGGTGGACAAAATGTCCACGCCCGGCGCTGTCGTCGTCATCCCTTTTCCGCGCGAGCTGAATTCGGCCAGCTTGCCGTTTTGGCCCACCGCCCCGACACCGATCACCTCCCGATACCGGGCCGGGTATTCCACCGTCCCCCCGTTGTTGCCGGCCGACGCCACCATGACGATGCCCCGGTCCGCGGCCTTTTTGACGATCCGCGCCAGCGCCTCGCTGTACTGCGGCATGCCGAAGCTCATGTTGATGATCTCCATGTTGTGTTCAATCGACCAGTTCAACGCCCGCATGATGTCGGACAGCGTGGCGGTGCCGTCCTCGCGGAACGTGCGCACGTCGTAGAGATCGGCCTCCGGCGAGACGCCGACAATCCCCCGCTGGTTCATTTCCGCCACGATGATGCCGGCCACGTGGGTGCCGTGTCCGTTGCGTTTGCCCCGGACCAGTTCGATGCCTCCTTTCACCCGATCCCGCAGTTCGAAATGGCTGCGGTCAATCCCCGTATCGATGACGGCGATCTTCACCCCGGTTCCCTTGCTTCTCTTCCACATCCGTTCCGCCCCTACATACTTCACGCCCCAGGGCACCTCTTCTTCCGTGTGCACGCTGACCACCACGTTTTCTTCCACGATCGGATTGTGCCGCAAAAAGTGGTCCTGGTACATCTGAAACAGTTCATCGCGAACGCACATGCAGGACACGTCGTCAAAGCAGCGCCACGGCTGTTTCACCGCCCGGGTGGCCAACTTCTCCTTCAGCTCCGCCAAAATGTCGGCAAACGGCGCTTGATGATGAAACGTCAAGATCTTCACCTGGATTCCTCCCTGTCGTGACAAATGTCTGCATCATCCTATGTACAGATGCCGCGTTTGGGGTTGGGTGTTCACACAGGTTGGAAAAAAAGGGCGAATGGCTGTGCGCTGTTCCAGCCGCCCGCCAAGCTGCTGTGCCTCACGCGCAAAAAAACCGCAAAGCAAAAGGGAGCGCTTCCGCTCCCCCTTTGCTCATACCCGCCTTTTGCGTGTCCGGATTAGTTGTCGCAGGCGCACCCGACGATCGTCAGCAAGACAAACAACACCAGCACCAAGGCAAAATCGTCAAAAAAACCGCCATTAAACAGACTACTCATTACGCTTCCCCTCCTTTGTCGGCAACTACTCATACGGTATGAGTCAAACGTATGGATTGATTGGACGGACGCCCATGTGCTGCATTTCAGCGCCGTCCAATTTGGCAGGCCTGCCCCATCGGTTCCCGTTCCGCCGCATGCGGCGGGGAGCCGGACAATCCCGGCGGTCATAGCCATAGAGTGTGAGCTGATTTCCCGGCGAACCGCAACCGAAACGATGACAGACGAAGGAGGTGGCGCGCGTGCCGCTGCGCGTGAACAGCGAGCTGGAACGGCTGACTGCTGTGCTGCAGCGCGAGCAGCAGGCCGACGGCTCCTGGCGGTACTGTTTTGAAAGCGGGCCGTTGACGGACGCGTACGCGATCATCCTGCTGCGCACCCTGAACATCCCCAACGAACCGCTGATCAGCGGGCTGGCGAAGCGGATCGCTTCCCGGCAGGCACCGGACGGCACCTGGAAGCTGTATTCCGATGAGAGAGACGGCAATCTCTCCACGACGATCGAATCCTATTTCGCCCTGCTGGCAGCCGGAGCCGCCGCGCCGTCCGATGAGCGCCTGCAGGCGGCCAGACGGTTCATCCGGGCCAAGGGAGGACTGGCGCAGGCCAATCTGGGCACGAGGGTCATGCTCGCCCTGACCGGCCAACATCCCTGGCCGCCGTTTCCGATTCCGGCGGAGTTCATGCTCGTTCCGCCCTTTTTTCCCCTCCATCTGTTTGATCTGGTCGGCTTTGCCCGGGTACATCTGGTCCCGATCATGGTGGCGGCTGCCCGGACGTTTGCCGTCAGGTCCCGGCAGATGCCCGACCTGTCCGACCTGTTTCGCGGACTGCCATCGGCCGGTCCGCAGCAGCTGGACCTCATCTGGTTCCACGAGCTGATCGACAGCGGAATCCGCAGTCTCCCCTCCTTCTTGCGGCCTGCCCGCGAGCTGGGGCTGCGGGAGGCGGAGCGTTTTCTCCTGGACCGTCTGGAGCCGGACGGCACCTTGTACAGTTTTTTCACCGCCACGTTTCTGATGATCTTTGCCCTGCTCGCGCTGGGCTACCGACCGGATCACCCCGTCATCATCCGGGCGGTTCGCGGCGCTGAGCGGTTGGTTTGTCCCGTTGGCGACGTTTTGCACATGCAAAACTCCACGTCCACCATCTGGGATACGGCACTGCTCAGTCACGCCCTGCAAACGGCCGGCATGCCGGTCTCCCACCCCGTCATCCAACAAGCGACTCGTTACCTGCTCAGCCGCCAGCACAACCGATACGGCGATTGGGCCCGGCGCAGTCCGGGCGTGCCGCCGGGCGGGTGGGGCTTTTCCGACATCAACACGATCAATCCCGACGTGGACGATACGACGGCGGCGCTGCGTGCCCTGCACCGCGCCGGCAGTGGGGACCCGGCAATTCGGCAGGCGTGGGACAGGGGACTGCGCTGGCTTCTTTCCATGCAAAACAGTGACGGCGGATGGCCGGCGTTTGAACGAAACACCGCCAATCCGCTGGTCAAGCTGCTTCCCGCCGGCGGGGCGGAGGCCGCTTTTACCGATCCGTCCACAGCCGACCTGACGGGGCGGACATTGGAATTTTTGGGGAATCACGCCGGTATGACGCTGCAGCATCCGGCCGTCCGGCGGGGCGTTGACTGGCTGCTCCGTCATCAGGAGACAAACGGCTCTTGGCACGGACGTTGGGGCATCTCCTACCTGTACGGCACCTGGGCGGCCCTGAGCGGGTTGATCGCGGCAGGTGTCTCTCCCGATCATCCGGCGATCCAAAAAGGCGTCTCGTGGCTGCGGAGCGTTCAGAACCGGGACGGCGGCTGGGGGGAGTCGTGCCAAAGCGACGTGCTGAAACGATACGTTCCCCTCGGCGCCAGCACGCCGTCGCAAACGGCCTGGGCCGTCGACGCGCTGACTGCCGTCTCCCGCAGAACGGGCCCGGAGCTGGAAGCGGGCGTCCGCTTTCTCCTCGCGGCGGGAAAGCGGCGGGACTGGACGTCGTCTTATCCGACAGGCGCCGCCCTGCCCGGAGGCTTTTACATTCACTACCACAGCTACCGCTACATCTGGCCGCTCTTGACGCTCGCCCAGTACCGGAACAAATTTCAGCCGTAGCCGAACGGCAAAACCGCCCGTCGTCCGTCCTCCCTGCCGTTTGCAAACGCCAAAAAAGCCTGCGCTCCGTCAAGAAGCTGCAGGCTTTTTGGCTTGGGGGGCAGGCGCCATCCCGTACGGTTTTTGCATGACGGTTTGCCAGAACGGGATCGTGCGCTGGATCAGCGGGCCGGTCAGCAGCGCGATCAGCACGGTGCCGATCGACACCGGTCCGCCCAGGGCCGCTCCCGCCAACAGGACGGTTACCTCGATGGCGATGCGCACCTTTTGAATGCTCCAGCCCATCCGTTCGTTCATCGCCAGCATGAAGCTGTCGCGCGGCCCCGCGCCCAGCCGCGGGGAGATGTACATCCCGGTGCCGACGGCCATCACCAGCACACCGGCGAGCAGCATCAGCAGCTGTTCCAGCATGGTTTCGGCTGTCGGGACGACGTCCAGCCAGAGAAAAAAGTCGAGAAAACTGCCAAAGCAGACCATATTTAAAAACATGCCAAACGTCGGTTTGATTTTCGCCAGCACATACGAAAGAAGGATGACGATGACCCCCACGATTTGCGACCAGATGCCGATCGTCAGCCCAAAGGTCTTTTGCAGGCCGATGTGCAGCACATCCCAGGGCGAGACGCCCAGGTGGGCCTTGATCGTCAGCGCGCAGCCAAACGCGCCGATGAACAGCCCCAGCACAAACATGGCGTAGCGAACCACGAGCGGCCCGCCGATTCGTTTCCCGGACACTCCCGTTCACCTATCCTCTCCGGTTCTCTCTCTGTTCTTCACCGGTTACCGCCATCCGGCCACCACTTCGTGAAAAATGCCGTCTTTGCGGAAGTACGCCTCCGCTTTCGGGCGGTCGATGTAGGCTTCCAGCTCGTTCAGCCGCTCTCCCGCCAGGACGACCTGCCGCTGCCGGTTTTCCTCGTCACGGTACTCCACGATCAGGGAAAGGTTCTCCCGCAGGCAGTGCTCCCGCAGTTCTTCCGGTGTTGCAAAGGTAACCCGTTTCATGCTCTCCCTCTTTCCTGATGATGATCATTCATTATAGCAGGGATTTTCCGTTTCTCCCACCGTGCCGCGTACCCGTTTTACGGGGATGCTGGCAAAATCCTCCGCCAGCGTCGTATTGGGAAAGACGTCCTGCGCCTCCGCCAAGAGATCGGCCATCGTCAGGTCCCCGTCTTCATTTTCATAGCGCGGGCTGAAGTGGGTGAGGCAGAGCGCCTTCACCCCCGCTTCCCGGGCCAGCAGGGCCGCTTCCCGGGCCGTGGAGTGGCCGCTGCGCACGGCCAGTTCCTTGTCCCGGTAGGCGTACGTCGCCTCGTGAATCAGCAGGTCGGCCCCGGCCGCCAGTTCCCGGACGGCGCGGCACGGCTGCGTGTCTCCGCTGTAGACCACTTTCCGCCCCGGCTGGGCCGGACCGACAAAATCGCGGCCATCGAAGACACGGCCGTCGGACAGGGTGATCCGCTCTCCCCGCTTCAGCGCCCCGTACAGCGGCCCCTGCGGGATGCCGGCCCGTTTGGCCGCGTCCGCCAGAAACGCGCCGGGGCGATCCTTTTCCACCACGGCATAGGCGTACGCCGGTACCCGATGCTGCACCCGGCGGCATGACACCGTCATCTCTTCGTTTTCCCAGACGGTCCCTTCCTCGATGATGTGCACATGCAGCGGGTAATGCAGATGGACGGGGCTGACGTCCATCACCGCCTGGATGTAGCGGTCCACACCCGGCGGCCCGTACAGCTCCACCGCCGATGCCTCGTCGTTGCGCAGCGAGCGGCTGGCCAGCAGGCCGATCAAGCCGTACAGGTGATCCCCGTGGAGGTGGGTAATGAAGATTTTTTCCAATTGACTCACTTTTAGCGGCGAACGCAGAATCTGGTGCTGCGTGCCCTCGCCGCAGTCAAACAGCCACCACTTGCCTGTTTGGACAAAGCGAAGGGCAATCCCGCTGACGTTTCGTCGCGTCGACGGGGCACCCGATCCGGTTCCCAGGAAGGTAACGATCATGTAGCGATTGGTCTCCTTTTCATCCTGACGTCCAGGTGCCTGTCCGGACGCTGGGCATTCACCCTTTTTTCAGGGGGCGCATACCCTACATCAGGCAAATCGTTCAGGCACTTGACCTGTCAGGAGGGATTATGATGAAGCGACTGCTCTCTCTGGGGCTTGCCGCCGGACTGGCGCTGACGGCGCTGTTGACCGGCTGTGCCGACGCCCCGGAAAAAATACGGATCGGGGAAGTAACCCGATCGATCTTTTACGCCCCCCAGTATGTCGCGCTGGAAAAAGGCTTTTTCAAAGAGGAAGGGCTCGACGTGGAGCTGACCACCACGTGGGGCGGGGACAAAACCATGACCGCCCTGCTCTCCGGCGGCATCGACGTGGCGCTGGTCGGTTCGGAGACGAGCATTTACGTCGCCCAGCAGGGAGCGGCCGATCCGGTCATCACCTTTGCCCAGTTGACGCAGACGGACGGCACCTTCCTCGTGTCGCGCCAAAAGCTGGATCACTTCAGCTTCGACCAACTGAAGGGCAGCGTCTTTCTCGGCCAGCGAAAAGGCGGCATGCCGCAGATGGTCGGCGAGTACGTGCTGAAAAAGCACGGCATTGATCCGCACGCCGACCTGCAGTTGATTCAGAACATCGAATTCAAAAACGTCGCTTCCGCTTTTGCCTCGGGGACGGGAGCGTACGTCCAGTTGTTCGAGCCGCAGGCGTCCCAATTCGAGGCGGACGGCATCGGGTACGTCGTCGCCTCGTTCGGCAAGGAAAGCGGCACGGTTCCCTACACCTCGTACATGGCCAAACAAAGCTATCTCGACGAGCGGAAAACCGCTATCCAAAAGTTTACCAATGCCATCTACAAAGGGCAACAATGGGTGGCCAGCCACTCTCCCCAAGAGACCGCCCAGGTGATCGCGCCCTACTTCCAGGAGGTCAAGCCGGAGATTCTGGAAAGCTCCGTCAAACGCTATCTGGAGCAGGGCTCGTACGCCACCGACCCGATTCTCGACGAAACCGAGTGGAACCTCCTGCAGGACATCATGGACCAGGCGGGTGAACTGAAACAGCGCGTCGATTACGCCAAGCTGGTCAACACCACGTTCGCCAAAACCGCCAAGGAAGGGAAGTAAGCTCCATGAACCAGCTTCTTTCTCTGCCGGCCAAGATCGAGCTGCGCCACGTCACCCATCTCTACGTCACGACGTCCAGGGCGTTCATGGCGGTCAGGGACATCAACCTGCGCGTGGAGGAAGGCGAGTTCATCTGCCTGGTCGGCCCCAGCGGCTGCGGCAAAACGACACTGCTCTCCCTGATCGCCGGGCTGGAAAAACCGACGGCCGGCAAGATTCTGATCGAAGGACGGCCGGTGGAGGGAACCTCCCGCCAGGTGGGCTACATGCTGCAGCAGGATTTTCTGTTCAACTGGCGCACGATCGAGGAAAACATCTTCCTCGGCCTGGACATACAAGGCATCCGCAACCGGGAGACGGAAGCGTACGCCCTGCATCTGCTGGAGGAAATGGAACTGGCCGACGTGCGCAAGGCGTATCCGTCGCAGCTTTCCGGCGGGATGAGGCAGCGGGTGGCGCTGGTACGCACGCTCGCCTGCCAGCCTGACATCCTGCTGCTGGATGAACCGTTTTCGGCGCTGGACTACCAGACCAAACTGAAGCTGGAGGACCTGATTTTCTCCGCCCTGCGCCGCCACAAAAAAACGGCCGTGCTGGTGACGCACGACCTGTCCGAGTCGATTGCGATGGGCGACCGGGTGTACATCCTGGCGCGCAATCCCGGCCGCATCAGCAGCGAAGTGGTCGTGCCGGCGGCGATCCGTGAAGCGCTGCCGTTTGACGCCCGCAATCATCCCGGGTTTCACGAGCTGTTTCACCAGGTATGGAAAGAGATGGAGGTGGTGTCCGATGCAGCCAAATGAGATTGACGCGATCCACCGCAGCCATTTGAGACAGGCAGCGAGACAGCGCTGCCTGATCGTCGCCACCCAACTGGCCCTGTTGCTCTTGTTCATCGGCGTCTGGGAAGGCCTCGCCCGCGCCAACGCCATCAACGTGCTGATCTTCAGCTACCCGTCCAAAATGTGGCAGTTGTTCTGGTCGCTGATGCTGGACGGCAGCCTGCTGCCGCACGTGGCGATGACCGTGGGGGAGACCGTTGTCGGCTTCCTGCTGGGCACGCTGCTCGGCACGCTGCTCGCCACCCTGATCTGGTGGTCCCCTTTTCTCTCCCGGGTGCTGGAGCCGTATCTCGTGGTCGGCAACAGCATGCCCAAGGTGGCGCTGGGCCCCGTCTTCATCGTCGGTCTGGGGCCCGGCCTGCTCTCCGTGATCGCGATGGGATGCGCCATCTCCGTCATCATCACCACCATCGTGATCTACACCAGCTTCAAGGAAGTGAACCCCAATTACGTCAAGGTGGTCCAGACGCTGGGCGCCAACAAGCGGCAAACCTTTACGATGGTGATCCTGCCCGCCACGATCCCGACGATTCTCTCCACGCTCAAGGTAAACGTCGGCCTCTCCTGGGTGGGCGTGATCGTCGGCGAGTTTCTCGTCTCGCAAAAAGGGCTGGGCTATCTGATCATCTACGGTTTTCAGGTGTTCAATTTTACCCTGGTGATGGTGAGCCTGGCGATCATCGCGGTGGTCGCCACCCTGATGTATCAAGGCGTCGCCGTTCTCGAACGGCTGCTCACCCGCCAGTTTCAATAGAGGCTTGGCACCGGCGCCGTTCCGCTCTCGCGGGGAACGGCGCCGGTCTGCGTGAAGCACGTTCCGTTTGTCCATGGTAAAATGATGCCAAGACAAAGGAGGTGGCTCACTTGTTCGTGTGGGAAGGATCTGCCGCCGTGTGTGTCAACGACCACAGGCAATTGCTGATGGTGCTTCAGGGAACACCCGAAGAGCCAAAACGCTGGTCTGTTCCTTCCGGCGGCAAAAAGCCGGGCGAAACGCTTCAAGAATGCTGCGTCCGCGAGGTATGGGAAGAAACCGGGTTCGTGGTGCGGATACGGCGCGAGATGTGGGTGAAGCGAATGAAATCGAACGATGCCCAGATTACGGTTCACTACTTTGAAACGGAGATCATCGGCGGCCATCCTCGTCTCCACGATCCGGACGGCCTCATTCACGAGGTGGCATGGATTTCACCAGAGGCGCTGGAACATCTGGAACTTTCCTTTCCGGAAGACCGCGACCCGCTCCTTTCCGTGCTCCGCTCCCGCCGGTCGCCGTGAAGCATGCCCGCGCCCTCATCCCCACACCGGCGCCACCACTTCCACCTTGATCCGATCCGGATCTTCAAAGTACACCGCGTAGTGATCAGGCCCTCCGGCATGGGGATGACGGTCCTCGTACAGGATCGTCACGCCCCGCCTGCGCAGTTCCTCCGTCAGCGCATCCACCTGCCTGCGGCTGCGGGCGTGAAACGCCAGATGGTTGAGCCCGACCCGGCAGCGGTGGTAGGGAATGTCGAGAAACCGTTCCTCCGCCTGGACAAAGACCAGATACGTCTCCCCGCATCGCCAACTGACGCCGTTTTCCCACTCCTGAAACGGCTCGTATCCCAACTGTTCCAACAGCCAGCCCCAAAAGGCGGCCGACCGGCGCAAATCGGACACGTACAGTTCCACATGGTGCAGCATTGCCGTCCCCTCCCCTGTACAAAAAAAGCGTCCGGCCGTACGTACTGCCGGACACCTGGACGCAAGCGGGCTATTGCCAAAACTTCCACCAGCTCTTTTTGTTCGATTCTTCCTGTCTGGGTACCGTCTGCGCCTGCGCCTGCTCCCGCATCGCCGCTTCCGTCTCCTGCGCTCCCGGCACCCGGGCCAAAAAATGGTCCACCATCGGCTTGTACTTGTCGGGCAGATGCTGCTGCATCTCGCGCAGCACGGCGATGGCCTTCTCCTTCTGGTCGGTGGCCAGCAGCGCGTTGGCGTAGTTGAACCCCGCATACGGAAAGGGGAACGCGGGTGACCAGTACTCCTCGCAGATCTGGATCAGTTGATAGACGTACCCGGCTTGTCCCAGCTCGCCGGTGACGGTCATGACCACTTCGTCCTTCCCCTTGGCTCTCTCGATGGCCTGCCTGTACCACTGCATCGCCTTCAGCAGATTGCCCTCCGTCAGGAACAGGCGCGCCATGTGGAGCTGCGGCATCCACGCCCCCTCTTTGGCGGCAAGCGCCTCCAGCCGCTGTTTCAGCTCGTCCCGCTTGCTGAACTGCAGGAAGCTTTCCACGTACATGTTCAGCCCGTTTTCCTGATTGGGGTCCTTGAACAGCCCGGCTTCCAGGGTTTCAAACGCTTTGGCCTCTTCGCCCTGAAACGCGTAGATTTTGGCCAGATTGGTGCAGGCGGTGCCGGAGGTGGGAAAGCGCTCCAGACAGTCGATCAGCATCGTCTTGGCCTTGTCGAACTCGCGCGCCTGCATGTGCACCACGGCGCGAAAAATGAGCGCAGACTCGATCGGTCCGTACAGTTCCAGCAGGCGATCGGCCGCGACGGCCGCCTGTTCGGTGAACTGGTCGCGCACCAGCCCCATCGCAAAATCGCGAAGCTTTTCCTTCTCGTCCCAGTACTTGTCCAGATAGTTCGGAATCACTTTCTTCTGGTAATCTTCGCGCGACATCTGGATCGTTTGGCCAAATTCGTTGGTAAACGTCACAAATTCCGACATGCAACAGCCTCGCTTTCGTCTCTGTGCCATGTCAAACAGGGAAATGTCCCCAAGAAGAAGAACGATTTCCCCGAAAGGAAACCGTTCGCTGTCCATGGGCCCCCGTTAGATCCAGGCTTTTATGTTCACTTTGCGAATGAACTCTTCCATTGATTCCTTAACAGGGTCGCCATTGTCCGCTGCTTCGTCCTGCATGCCCATCAGTTGGCGGAAGAGGGCCTCGTTGCGCGTAGCCAGCGCAAAGTCAAGCAGAGCTTCCCGCTGGATGCGTTCCGCCTCCTGCTCGATCAGCTTCTCTTCCAAGGCGATGTCCTCTTCCGGCACAGCGTACTGCTTATCTATCTTCGGAATGCGTACAATCCACGCAAACGCGCTGTCGGGATTTCGGTCACGACCAATCAGATACCCGTATTCACCAATCGGCATCCCTTGTTCAAAGGAGTCAGCAACGATGACGACACGTTGTCCTAGCTTGAACATGGGCGTCAGCTCCTTTTGAGTCTCATTCTAATAATACTAAATTGTATGTGCGCTTGGGAAGAGCAAACCGCCCACTCTGCACATCCGCCCGACAACGCGGACGGAATGCCGCCTTCCGCTCGCCGCTGCCGGCCGGCCCGTCCGTTTGCAAACGGCCTGCGCTTCTAGTACGCTGTATCCAGGCACCCCTGGTGAGAGCGGCGTACAGCGCGTGGAAAAAAGATTTGTTGGAAAGCGTGAAATGCGCTATAGTTGCGCTTAGAAGAACAGGATTGAGGTGTTGCACACGCTATGCAAATGTCCACGGGTTTTTCCTTGTTTATCATCGGCTGGACGTTTGTTCTGGTCGCGCTGATGGGCATCGGCGGGTATTTCATGTTCCGCAAGTTCTTGAAATCCATGCCGAAACAGGACGGCAAATCCGATCTGGATTGGCAGGACTACTATATCGAACAGACCCGCTCCATGTGGACGGATGAAGGGCTTGCACTGCTCAACGAACTGGTGGAGCCGGTGCCGAAGCTGTTCCGCGATGTGGCCCGCCGCTCGATCGCGGCGAAGATCGGCCAGCTCGCCCTGGAGGAAAAGGCGACGACCATCACCATCGAGCTGATCGTCAAAGGCTACATCATCGCCACGCCGAAGCGGGATCACAAGTGGCTGATTCAGCACCTGCAGAAAAAACAGATCGATTACACGCCGTACGAACAATATCTGCACGCGGAATCGTAGGCTCGCCGTTCTCCTGAAACCGGACGCCGGCCCGTTCGTACAAACAGGTAGACCCACATGACAAGGAGACGATGAGCATGTCAGTCATTCTCGCCATACTCGGCATCGGCCTGCTGCTGTTGATCATCGCGGCGGTCGTGGTGATCGCCCTGCTGAAAAAGGGGGCCGGCCTGCTGATGAATACGGGCGGACACCGCCGATACAGCAGCAGCGATTACCGCCACCGCGGCCCCTTCGGCCACACCGGTCACACTTCTTACGGCCACGCGCACTACCGCCGCAGACACTCCAGCCGCAGCGGCTTTTTCAGCAGTTGACGGCTCTGATTCAAGATCAATTCCTTTTTACGCAGAAAACAGACCCCTCTCCGTCAGGAAGGGGTCTGTTCGATGTTGGGCTGTTTTCCGGACACCCCGCCGGAGACGAGGAAGGTCATCGCCTCCGAGCTGTCCACCTCCAGCGGCTGCACCTGCTCTTTGGGAAACAGCAGGAGATTGCCGGCGAAACTGTACGACTGCGGCAGGTAGACGGCCACATGGTCATGCAGGCCATACGCCTCCAGGCTTTCTCTGGTGACAAAGCCGATCGCCTTGGCGTGGCCGTCGCGGGTGAGCGTGACCAGCACCGGCTTGTCAAAACTTTTCTTTTCTCCTACAAACGCGCCGATCAGATCCTTGATCGCCGAGTAAATCAGCTTGATGACCGGCATTTTTTCAAACAAGGCGGCCACCAACGAGAGCAGCCCGCGCGTAAGGACGTTGGACGCAAGAAAGCCGATGGCCGTAATCCCCGCGATCGTCAGCAGGAATCCCGCTCCCGGCACGGGCAGCCCCAGCCAACTGTCCACCGTGACAAAGATCGTGTACAAAATGTAGACGGTGGCGGCCAAGGGGATGACGTACAGCAGTCCTTCCAGGAAATAGCGCACGACACGTTTCACAGACGTTTCTCCTTTCGCTCCCTTCTCCCCGATCATTGTACCCGACTGACGGGGAGAACGACAGCACCATTTCCCGTTCTGCGTACGTGCGCCTTTTTTCATGGGCAAACAGCAGGACTTCAGGCTGGCTGCCGCCCTCTACAGGCATGACAGCAGCAGCGTCTGTACATGTTCAAGCACTCTTCTGTTATTATTTTCCACACCATTATCGGTCGGGAACCGCCCGTTACCCCTTCACGCTCTCCTTGGCATACCGGTTTGCCGGGATCGGCAGCCCCAGATTGCCGCGCAGGGTATCGTGTTCATACTCGGTTCGGAAGATGCCCCGCTCCTGCAGAATCGGCACGACCAACTCGACGAAGTCGTCCAATCCCCTCGGAACGTTGGCATGAATGATAAATCCGTCCGCCGCCCCCTCTTCAAACCACTGCTGGATCAGATCGGCCAACGTCTCGGGCGTCCCGATGAAGTTGTCTTTCGGGGTCGCTGCGCGCAGCGCCACCTGACGCAGCGTCAGACGCTGTTCTTTCGCGATTTGCTTGATTCGGTCCGTGGTGCTGCGGAAGCTGTTGCTTCCGATCTCCCCGATATCGGGGAAGGGCTCATCCAGCGGAAACTGCGAGAAATCGAAGTGATCGAAGTATCGGCCCAGATAGTTCAGCGCATGCTCGATGGTGACCAGCCGGGCCATTTCCTCGTACTTCCGTTCGGCCTCTTCCCGGGTTCTCCCGACAATCGGACCGATTCCCGGGAAAATGAGAATGTCGTCCGGGGAGCGGCCGTAGCGGGCAGCCCTCTGTTTGACATCCTGATAAAAGCGCTTGGCGTCCTCGATGGTTTCATGGTTGGTAAAAACGGCGTCGGCCGATTTGGCCGCCAAGGTTTTGCCGCTGTCCGACGACCCCGCCTGGAAAATGACCGGCTGCCCCTGCCTGGAGCGGGCGATGTTGAGCGGACCCTGCACGGAAAAGTACGTCCCTTTGTGATTCAACCGGTGCATTTTCCTGGGGTCGAAGAAAATGCCCGATTCCTTGTCTCGGATAAAGGCGTCGTCTTCCCAGGAATCCCACAGCCCTTTTGTCACTTCGAGAAACTCCTCGGCAATGTTGTACCGCTCCTCGTGGGACGGGTGTTTTTTCCCGTAATTGAGCGCAGAGCCTTCCAAGGGTGACGTCACGACATTCCAGCCTGCCCTGCCTCCGCTGATGTGGTCGAGGGAAGCGAACTGCCGCGCCACCGTAAACGGCTCGCTGTAGGAGGTTGACAGGGTGCCGACGAGGCCAATCCTGGAGGTAACCGCGCCCAGTGCCGACAAAATCGTAAGCGGCTCAAACCGGTTTAAAAAGTGCGGAATCGATTTTTCGTTGATGTACAGGCCGTCCGCGATAAAGATCAGATCGAACTTCCCGGACTCCGCCTTCTGCGCCTGCTGCTTGTAAAATCCGAAGTTCACGCTGGCATCGGAGAGGATGTCCGGATGCCTCCAGCCATCCATCGTGCCCCCGACACCGTGGATCATCGCGCCCAGTTTCAACGTCCGTGCCGCTGCCATTTGGATTCCTCCTTTTCAAAACGCTTGTGCCCGTTTCCCGCATGCGCGTGTCCGACAAACGTCCTGCTCACCATGCGGGAATGTCCGCCAACCAAAAAGGAGATGCGTCACTCCCATCGGGGGGGTGAGGCATCTCCAGTTGACTGGTCGACAGATGGATATTCTCCGTGCTTTTGCGAGACGTTCGTAAGAGGCGGACCGGTCGATCCGTGTCCTGGTTACAGTGACTTCGCTTCCTTCGCAGTCCCCTTCACCGCGTGTACCCACTCGGCCAGCGATTGCTGCAGGCGGGCTTGCAGCTCTTCGGCCAGCTCGAACCCGCCGCCCTCCAAACGGGTGACCTGTGTGTCCAGCGCATAGACACCCGTGAAAATGTGGTTGGCTCCGAGTGCCGACAAGACCGGCTTCAAGGCGTAGTCGATGGCCAGGAGGTGGGCAATGGTGCCCCCGATCGCCAAGGGAAGCACGATTTTCTTCTCCAGCCCCTTCTGCGGAATCAGGTCGAGAAACGACTTCAGCACACCGGTATACGACGCTTTGTAAATGGGCGTCGCAACGACGACCGCGTCGGATTTGGCGATGATTCGGTTCGCTTCCAGAATGGCCGGGCTGTCAAACCGGGTATAGACCAAATCTTCCGGGGGGAGCTGCCTGACCTGAATTTCATGGTACTCCCATCCCTCGGATTGGACCGTTTTGCGCACTTCCTGCAGCAGCCCGTTCAACCGTGACGACTCGGTCGGACTGCCTGAAATCACCGTAATGATTGCCATTCAGAGCACAACCTTTCACATGGATTTGACAAACAAAACCGTTATTTCCCACCTGTTTACTAGGTTATGGAAAGTATAGCGCGGCTTCGGCAGGGTGTCAACGGCCGATGCCGGCAGCTTGACCGTCTCCCTCAAAACGCGGGCACCACGGCGACCCCGTATTTGTTCTGGATAAATGTCTTCACGTCCGGCGTTTGCAGAGCCGCTCCCAGCTTTTTGATTTCTTCGCGGTTTTCGTCGCCTTTGCGGACCACGATCACGTTGGCGTAGGGGGAGTTCCCGTCTTCCCGGAACAGCGCGGAGTTGGGATCGATGTTGGCTTCCAGCACGATGTTGGTGTTAATGACAGCGCCGTCCAGATCCGGCAGGGCCCTCGGCAGGGTAGCGGCCTCGGCCTCCACGAATTGCAGGTGTTTCGGGTTTTCGACGATGTCGTTTGGCGTTGCCTCGTACGTGGTCAGGCCGTCTTTCAGTTTGATGAGTCCCTGCTCCTGCAAGAGCACCAGCGCTCTGTACTCGTTGGACGGGTTGTTGGGAATCCCGATTTTGGCTCCGTCCTTCAGCTCGTCTTTCGATTTGAGTTTGTCCGAATAGAAGCCGATCGGTTCCACGTGAACCTTTGTGGTCACGGCAAAGTCATACCCCTTTTCCTTGCTGACCGAATCCAGGTACGGGACGTGTTGAAAGAAATTCGCATCGATTTGGCCGTCCTGCAGCGCGGGATTCAACTGGCCTTCGTCGTCCAGCACGACCACTTCCAGATTGATGCCTTCTTCTTTCAGCTTCGGTTTGATGAATTCCAAAATCTCCGCATGCGGGACGGGGGCGGCCCCTACCTTCAGCGTCACCTCTTGTTTCGGCTGCGCGGTTCCTCCCGCGTCGGATGACGTACCGGCGTTGGCCGGGCTGCCCTGCGCGGCTGTGTCCGAAGCGGCTGGTGCGCTGCTGCCGCCGGAGCCGCAACCGGCAAGGACCGAACTGAAGATGGCCAAAAGTGCGATAACGACGAACAAACCTTTCTTACCCATACGAACACTCCCATTTTCTTTGGATTTAGGTGAAATGAATGAAACCGTGACTGATCCTGTCTGCTGCCTTACTCGAATTTGTAGCGCTTCTTGCTGATTTGTCCGGCAATAAAGTCGCCGCCCCACTGAATGAGTTGAACCAGCAGGATGATCAGAATGACGGTCGCAAACAGCACGTCCTCCCGAAACCGTTGATAGCCGAAACGGATGGCCAGGCTGCCGAGGCCGCCAGCGCCGATCGCGCCGGCAACGGCGGTAAATTCCGTGATGCCGATAATGCCGATGGTGATCCCCCGCACCAGTGCCGGCAGGGCCTCCGGAATCAGCACGTGAAAGATGATGGTAAACGGCGGCGCACCGATGGACTTCGCCGCTTCGACTTTTCCCGGGCTGACCTCCTTGAGCGTGTTCTCGATGATTCTCCCGAGAAACGGAGCCGCACCGATGGAAAGCGAAACGATGGCGGCGGTGGGGCCCAGCGTCGTCCCCACGACCCAGCGGGACAAGGGCAAAAGCAGCACGATGAGGATGATGAACGGAAGCGAACGGACACTGTTGATCAGGGTACTGATCACCTTGTGCAGCCGGGGGGCTTCCAGAATGCCGCCCTTCTCGGTCACGACCAGCGTAACCCCCAGTGTCATTCCCAGAACGAGGGCAAACAAGGACGACCAAAACACCATGTACAGCGTTTCCAGAAGGCCTTTCCACAGCAAATCAATCAGATCGTCCCTCATATCCCCGCCCCCGTTCCTTCCATGACCATGCGCTTGTCGCGGTAATACTCGATGATTTTCACGAACCGTTTGGCGGTGTCGCTTTCCGGATTCAGGAAAAACTTGTCGACGGAACCGGTTTCGACGATTCGGCCGTTCTCGATGACCGCCATGTTGTTGCAGATGTGCTGCAGTACGTCCAATTCGTGTGTTATCAACACGATGGTAAGGTGCAGCTTCCGGTTGATGTCCTTCAATAGTTCCAGAATCGAGTAGGTGGTTTGCGGATCGAGCGCGGAGGTGGCCTCGTCGCTGAGCAGGACATCCGGCTCGTTCACCAGTGCCCTGGCGATGCCCACGCGCTGCTTTTGTCCGCCGCTGAGCTGGAACGGATAGACGTTCTCCTTGTCGCTTAGTTGGACGAGATCGAGAATCTCTCTGACCCGCTTTTGAATGAACGGCTTCGGGTGACCCGCCACCTTCAGCGGGAACGCCACGTTCTGGAATACCGTCTTGGAGTCGAGCAGGTTGAACTGCTGAAAAATCATGCCGATTTTCCGCCGCGCCTGCTGCAGTTCCGACTGGTTCAACTGCGTGATCACTTTGCCTTCGATCTCGATGCTGCCGGAATCGGGTTCCTCCAGCCGGTTGAGGCAGCGGATCAACGTGGACTTGCCCGCGCCGCTGAAGCCGATAATGCCGAAAATATCCCCTTTTTCAATGCGCAGGTTGATGTTCTCCAGCGCCGTGACGGTGCCTTTGGGGGTTTTGTACGTCTTGTTGAGGTTGGAAATGACGATCATGTATTCACCACCTGTGTCGGGACGTGAGCGTTTTCTAGACGTGATGCTTATTCTCGGACAGGGCAAGGCGATACGGCGGAATCGGCAGTCCGAGATGCCCCCGCAGGGTGTCGCTGTCGTAGTCGGTACGAAACAGCCCTTTTCGCTGCAAAATCGGCACCACGTGATTCACAAAGTCGGCCAAGCCGTCCGGGAGCAGCGGCGCCATGATCATGAAGCCGTCCGCAGCCCGTTCGGTGAACCATCTTTCCAGCGTGTCGGCGATTTTCTCAGGCGGGCCGACCAGGCTGTCATCGCTGAACGATCCGGTCAAGAGGGAGTACAGCTCCCGCAGCGTCGGATTTTCCCTGGCGATGACGGGCTGATGCTTTTTGTAGTCGGCTTTGGTCTCCGGCAGCCGGTCCAGTCCCAGATCGGCGGCTCGTGTCTCCAGCGTGGCGTGGCTAAAATCGACGCCCTTGAAATAGTCGGCCAGGAAGCGCAGGCCTGTTTCTTCCGTGATCAGCGATTCGAGAAGCTTCTGGGTCGCCCGCGCCGCTTCTTCCGTTTCGCCGATGATGGGAGAAATGCCCTGCAGGATGCGCACATCCTCGGGAGAACGGCCAAAGGCGGCCGCTTTCTCCTTGAGGGAACGGTAAAACGCCTTGGCGTCCTCGATGTTGTATTTGATGGAAAAGATGACCTCCGCCGTCCGGGCGGCGAGGTTTTGCCCCGATGCGGAAGAGCCGGCCTGTACGAGAACGGGGTGACCCTGTCGGGAGCGTCCGATGTTCAGCGGCCCCTGGACGGAGAAGAACCGTCCTTTGTGGTTGAGGCGGTGCAGCTTGTTCCGTTCGAAAAACCGGCCGCTCTCCTTGTCCCGCACAAACGCGTCATCTTCCCACGAGTCCCATAATCCTTTCACCACATCCACAAATTCCTCCGCACGCTGGTAGCGGAAGGTGTGGTCGTAATGCTCCTCGCGCCCAAAGTTGAGCGCGGTGTTTCCCGACAAATCACGGGTGGTGACGACATTCCAGCCGGCTCTCCCTTTGCTGATGTGATCGACTGACAGAAACTGCCGGGCCAGGTTGAACGGTTCGGCATAGGACGTGGACGCGGTCGCCACAACGCCGATGGTCGAAGTCGCTCCCGCCAAAGCCGTGATCAGCGTGATCGGCTCAAACCGGTTGAGAATGTTCGGGTGAGATTCTTCATTGATGGCCAAACTGTCCGCGATAAACACCATGTCGAATTTTCCCCGTTCGGCCAGCACGGCAAGCCGTTTGTAGTAGTCGATATCGATGCTGGAATCGGCCTGTGCATGCGGGTGCCTCCAGGAAGCCACGTGCATGCCCGTTCCGACCAAATAGGCGGCCAGTTTGATGTGACGGTTTCGGATCACGAGAGCACCTCCACTACACCAAGTTATGAAAGTTGGATACTCGGATATAAAGCGGCGCTATTCTGTCAAGCGGGACGATCTCGGTCGTGTGCCGCCTCTTTTGATCTGCCGTTACGTCCCGGACCACCTGGCTGCCGGACGATCCCGTTCCGCATCCGCAAGCAAACGGGTGTCCGCGTACTGTTTCAGCGACGCCGCCAGCACTCCCTTTCCAGCTTCAACCGGTTTGTCCGGGGCTTGCGGCCGGTCGCCTGCAGCCGCTCCAGGAAATCAATCACGATCCTTCTGCGGGAGACGATATGTTTGACGCCGCATTGGTAAAACCAGAGGTCGATTGTATTGTAGACCCCCCTGTTCACACCGTACTGCTCCAGGCACCAGGCGGCGAAGGAAATGTCGGGCTGGTGCAGCACGTCCGGGTCAACCGAGGGTGGCGCCGGTTGACTGACAGACAAGATGGTTCCTCCCATCGCCTCATCCACTCCACGCTCGTAAAATGGTTTCAATATGCCGCACGCCAACCCCCGTCATACTGCGGCGGCCATGGCCTGCTTGATTCGCTCAATCTGCCGCAGATGAACCTGCACGTGATCGATAAACGCTTGAACAACCTCGGCCAGACTGATGGTCTCCCCTTTTGCGTTCACGCCCGTTTTTCCCCAATCTTCGTCCGTCAGCCGCTGAAACAGCAAGCTGTTGTAGATCAGCAGGGCGTGAAAGATGGTCAGAATCACCGAAGCGGAACTTTCGTTGGCCTTGGAATGGCTTACCCACGGGTCTTGTGCGAAAGCCGGCAGCCTCGCCGAAGAACCGGACAGAATCTCCCGGATTCGGAAGGAAACGACGATGTTATGGTCGGCCAGATGGGACAGCACTTCCGTCACGCTCCACACATGCGGCGCCTCTTTCCACTTCAACTGCGCTTCCGTCAACCCTTCGATGGCCTGCTTTAGCTGCTGATGCGTATCCATGTAGTGCCGAATGTCAATCTGGTGTTGACTCATTTTCCATTCCTCCCCTGTTCTCCCGTTCTCGGCGTTCGCCCGGCCTCCACCCGATGTCCCGCCGCGTCCGGCTCGGACCACCTCTCCGCCGCGTACAGGGCCGCAAGCGCGAACAAGGCGGCGCTTGGCACGAGGGCCTCTTCGTTTACCGTAAACCGGGGATGATGCCACTCTTCCGTCCCGCTGGTCCCCATCCAGATAAAGGTACCGGGGACTTTTGTCTGATAATGGGCGAAGTCTTCCCCGCCGGTGGAAGGCTGCGCCTCCACAATCGTCAGATGCAGGGCTTTCGCGGCGGCGCGAATCACCTCGGTCGTCACCGGATCATTCCGGACCGTTGGCGTTCCGGCAAACCATTCCAGCCTGGCGTCGGCGCCGTACCCGGCTGCAATTCCTTTCGCGATCCGCTGCAGCAGGCCGGGCATGTTTTTTCGGACGTGCGGTTCGAACGTTCGCACCGTCCCTTCCAGAATGGCCGTGTCGGGTATCACATTCCACGATGTGCCGGCGTGGAACTGGCACACGCTGACCACCGCGCGTTCAAACGGACTGATGCTGCGGCTGATCGCCGTCTGCAATCCGCCGATGATCGCGCTGGCCGCAACGATCGGATCGATGGCCGCTTGCGGAACGGCCGCGTGTCCTCCCTTTCCGCTGACCGTGATGGCAAACCCATCGACGCTGGCCATTAACGGACCGGTTTTCACCCCGATCGTTCCCACCGGCAGGTCCGGTTTGTTGTGCATGCCAAAGATCGCGTGCACCCCGTCCAGCGCGCCCGCTTTGATCAAGACGTTGGCGCCGCATCCCTTTTCTTCACCGGGTTGAAACAGAAAGCGAACCCGGCCGTGGAGATGACGGACATGCTTTTGTAGAAGCACCGCCGCCCCCAGCATCGCCGCCGTGTGAAAATCGTGGCCGCACGCGTGCATCTTCCCGTCGATCCGAGACGCAAACGGCAGTCCCGTCTCTTCCTGTACAGGCAGCGCGTCGATGTCGGCTCGCAGCGCAATCGTAGGGCCGGGCCGCTCCCCCGCGACTTCCGCCACCACCCCCACCGGGACGTCCAAGGGCAGAATCACGATGCCTTCGTCCTGCAGAAACCGGCGAATTCTGCGCGTCGTCTCAAACTCCGCCATGGACAACTCCGGATACTGGTGCAGTTCGCGCCGGATGTCCACCAGTCTTGGCCGCAATTCTTCAGCGTCCTTGCGAAACCGTTCCGCTACCATATTGCAATGGCCCCTCCTCCCTCACTCTGCTCCCCGGATCGTGAAGCCGGTCCCGACGAGCTGCTTTTTCAAAAAGACCAGCGTGTCGTCATGCCCCAACTCCCGTTCATAAAACGGAACATACCCTCTTCGTTCATACATGGACAAAAGCCACGGGTGCTTGCGCGATGTCGCCAGGGTGACGGCCGGCACCTGCAGCGTATCCCGCACCACCGTTTCCTCAACATACCGCAGCAGCTTGGACCCGATTCCCCGATTCGCGCGGGCGGGGTCTACCGCAAACCAGTACAGGAACGGATACTCCGTCACCTCTTCCAGCGTTTTCAGGGAAATGGTCGCCACAAGCGAGCCGTTCTGTTCCAGCACATAGCACGTATGCTGCGTCAGATTGTCCTGGATCATGCCGAGGTCGGCCTCGGTCGCGGTAAAGGCGATGTCCAGCGCCCTGATGGATTCGTATGCACGCGTGATCAGATCCAGCAGCGTCTCCGCGTCTTTCCATGTCGCCAACCGGTACGTGTCGCTCACCTTCCTCACCTCAACGCTTCCATCGGATAGCTCCATTCCGGCGTGATTCGTTTCAGGAACTGTCGTGTTCGTTCTTCCTTCGGGTCAACAAAGATGTCGGCCGGTGTTCCTTGTTCCACGATGACTCCTCCGTCCATGAAGACGACGTGATTGGATACCTCCCGGGCGAAGCCCATTTCGTGCGTGACGACGATCATGGTCACCCCTTCGCTCGCAATGGTTTTGATGACCGCCAGGACTTCGCCGACCAGTTCCGGGTCAAGCGCGGATGTAGGCTCGTCGAACAGAATCAACTCGGGATTCAGCGCCAAGGCGCGGGCGATCCCGACACGCTGCTGCTGTCCGCCCGAGAGCTGGCTGGGGTAATGATCGCACTTGTCGGACAGCCCCACTTTCTCCAGCATCTCTAGGCTTCGCTCCCTTGCCTCTTTCTTGGGCACCTTTTGGGCGACGATCAGCCCTTCCATCACGTTTTCCAGGGCCGTTTTATGCTTGAACAGATTGTAGTGCTGAAAGACCATGGCCGTTTTCCGGCGCAGTTCCAAAATGTCTTTCCGGCTTGGATGCCTGCAGTCAACCGTGAGCGCGCCGATGGTCACCTCGCCGTCGTTCGGCCGCTCCAAAAAGTTGATGCAGCGCAGCAGCGTGGTTTTCCCCGACCCGCTGGGGCCGAGAATGACGACGACATCCCCCCTTTCCACGGTCAGATTGATGCCGTTCAGCACATTCAGCCTGCCAAAGGATTTGTGAATGTTTTTCAAGTGGATCATGCCATGCCTCCCCTGCTGTACGCAGTGACTCGTTTTTCCAGAAACGCCGTAATCCGTTCGGCGATGATCGTCATGCCCCAGTAGATCAGGGCTGCGGCGATGAACGCCTCGAGAAACTTCAGGTTTACCGACGCGACCACGTTGGCTTTACCGAGCAGTTCCATCTGGGACACGGTAAAGGCGAACGTCGAGGTATGCAAAAATCCGATGAACAGGTTGCACAAATTGGGCAGAATGGCGCCGAACGCCTGCGGGAGCACGATCCGCCACACCGCCTGCGGGGTGCTCATGCCGACCGCATAAGCGGCTTCGATCTGGCCCGCGGGGACCGACAGGATGCCGGACCGGATGATTTCCGACATGTACGCGACGGCCGTCAGCGAGTAGGCCGTCAGCACAAACAGAAGGATCGGGATCGACGCGGATTTGAACGACCAGCCGAAATAGGCGGACAGGCTGTCAATCAGCTTCGGCATGGCGAAGTAGATGATCAGCACATGCAGCACAATCGGCGTTCCGCGCAGAAAGGAGACGTAAAACTCGGCCAGCTGATGCACAACGCGCACCTTGTACAACCGGATCAACGCCGTCACGACCCCGATGCCCAAACCGAAAATCAGCGGCACGACCGTGATGGTCAGCGTCAGCGGCAGGGCCGTCAGAATCTCAAAGAACGCGGTAACGATAAACGCTATGTCAATCGTCATCCCCTCTCACCTCCCCCTCTCCGTCAGGCACTGGCCCATTTTCGCTCGTGCTGCTGCAGTTTTCGTTCCGAGGCGGCAAACAGTCTTTCCAGCACAATCACGACGAGGTAGTAGATCACGGCGAGGCTGATATACACCTCAAGCGCATGGGCGGTGGCCGAGATGAGCGTCTGCCCGCGTCCCATCATATCCATCACGCCGATGGTAAAGGCGAGCGAGGTATCCTTGAGAAACCCGATCACCTTGTTGGCGAAGTTCGGGACAGCAACCATCAGCGCCTGCGGCAGCACGATGCGCCCGAACGCCTGACGCGCGGTCATCCCCACCGCATAGGCCGCTTCCGTCTGTCCGAGGTCCACACTGTTCACCGCGCCGCGTATGGTTTCGGACAGAAACGCCGCGCTGCTCAGCGAGTACGTGACGATCACGAACAACAGCGGATCGGCTCGTGACAGATCGAGATGGACCAGGCCGAGCACTGCCGGCAGCCCGTAATAGACCAGAAACAATTGGATCAGCACGGGCGTTCCCCGGATAAAGGAAACGTACACGACAACCAGTTGGGTCAGCACCGGAATGTTGTAGAGCCGCGGAATCGCAAGCAGCAGGCCGAGCAGCAGGCCAAAGAACAGGGACGCGGCCAGAATCAGCAGCGTGATCGGCAGGTACGCCAGAAGTTCGGGAAGAAACGTCCCCAGCAATGACAGATCAAATGCTTTTCCCATGTCCACCCTTCACCTTTCGATGACATGGAACCGGCTATTGTTCCACGGTGTAGTCTGAACCCAGCCACTGTGTGCTCAGTTTGGCCAGCGTGCCGTCCGCCTTGATTTCCCGCAACGCTTCGTCGACTCTTTGCTTGAGTTCCGTTTCGTCCTTCCGCAGGAGGAAGTACACTTTCGAATTGGAGAGCGTCTCCCCCACCGTCTTTAATTGGGCGTCCACCGACTTGTTGAGAAAATCGATCGCAAACTGCGTGCTGATCGTCGCGTCAACCCGGCCCGATTTGATTTGCTCGTTCGCATCCTCGCCGGCGCCGGTGTACACGATTTGGATCGGGTTCCCGTGTTCGCTGTTCCACTTTTCCGCCAGCACCGCCGAGTTGCTGGTCGCCGTCACAATCAGTTTTTTGCCTTTCAGATCCTCAATCGACTTGACGGTGTTGTTATCCTTGTGAACGACCACTTTCAGGGGAAAAATGTTGTAGGCTTCATCGTTGTACAGGAATTTCTTCTGACGTTCTTCGTTGACTTCCATCTGGTGCGCGATCAGGTCGATTTTCTTCGTTTCCAGGCTGAGCAGCAGATTTTTGAATTCGAACGTCTTCAGCTCAAATTCATAATCCGGCAGGCGCTTGTCGATTTCCCTGATCAGTTCGACGTCATACCCGGTCAGCTTGCCGTTCGCGTCGATGAAGCAGATGTTGGGAAACTGCGTCCCGGTCCCCACCACCACCTTTTTCACGCCTGCCGATGCTCCGCCCCCCTGACTGCCCGGGTTGTCTTTGGATGTGGCCGCGTCGGAAGAGCATCCCGCCGCAATCAACAGCGTACTGATCAGAGCGGTCAACATGATTTGCTTGTTCATGAATCATCCCCCTTCCTGTGTCCTCTATTTGTGTGAAAGGCTCGATTCGGCAAACGCTTCCCTGAGCAGCACGCACGTCCGGAGACGATCTGCAAATCGCTTCACGGCCAACGTGATGAGCAGCTCATCCACTTCGTACTTTTTCTGCAGGGCGAGCAGTTTCCGGCGGACCGTTTCCCGGGAGCCGCAGATGAGGTTGGCTTCCTTTACTTCGATGGTGTACCTCTCATCCGACTGCCGCCCGTACGATTCCGCCGCTTCGACGCTGCTCACCGTCAGCGTTCTTCCGCTTTCCAGATGAATTTTCACATTCTTCACATCAGCCGCCAGCGCTCCGGCTTCCTCATCCGTATCCGCCACAATGACACCGAGGGCAAGAATGGCCAGCGGGCGGGCAGCTTTCCGGGTGTCGAATCGGTTCCGGTATGTGTCAAAAGCCTGCTGGATGACGGTTTCGTCGCCGTTGATGAACTGCGCAAACACGTAGGGCAGTCCCTGCTGCGCCGCCAACTCTGCACTGGAGGGAGTGGTTCCCAACACGTACAGATCCACAGGCTGCTGCGGGATGGGAACGGCCCGCAAGCCGTAAAGCGGATGGGCCGGGTCCAATCGGCCACTCAGGTACTGCTCCAATTCCGCCAATTTCTCCGCCAGCGATCTGGTATGACCGCCGTCCTGCTGCAGTGCTCTGGTGGACAAGGGAAGTCCCCCCGGCGCTCTGCCGATTCCCAGGTCGATCCTCCCCGGCGCCAGCGCCGCCAGCACATGAAAGTTTTCCGCCACCTTGTACGGACTGTAATGCTGCAGCATGACACCGCCCGACCCCAGGCGGATCCGGTCCGTCTTCGCCGCCAGGTATGCGAGGAGCACCTCGGGTGAAGACCCGACCACGTCATCGGAGTTGTGGTGTTCCGATACCCAAAAGCGGTAGTATCCCAGTTCTTCCGCTTTCCGGGCCAGTTCAACCGTGTGCCGGAAAGCCTCTTCCGCCGTTTCTCCCGTATCCAGCGGACTTTGATCCAGAATGCTGATCCGAATTCCCATCGTACACCCCTCCCGGAAGCATGGAGATGCCAATTCATAGTAATCACATTTGTTTAGTCTGTTTTATTTTTTACACACTCTACCACCTGCGTTTTTCACCGTCAACCGGCTTCATAATCAGGTTTTTCTATCGGCACATCGAAACATTCAATGAAACATCCGATGCCGCATCCGCCGCCCCAACGTCCCACGGGATCTCTGCAAACAGTTTTCGAATCCCGGCTCCTTCCCCTTTCAAGGAGATGAGGTTGGTGCGCAGCGAGAGGCTTGCCAGGGACGGAATGCGGATCGGAAACAGCCGCCTGTCCTGCACTTCCTTTCGAACGCACAGGTCCGGCAAAAAACCGATGCCCATCCCTTTGGCGATACATTTCTTGGCGGCTTCCAGGTTGTCGATGTACACATCGATCACGGGCGGCCGATGCAGGGTTTCGAACAGACGGTGCAGCTTGATCCAGTCAAGCGAGCCGCACTCAAAAAACACCAGCGACTGCCCGCCCACCTCTTCCATGGTGCTCGGAGGCTGTTCGATGAACCGATGCCCCTGATGCACATAGAGGCGGATCGGGTCTTCATAGAACATGACGGAATCCACAAGCGGATGGCTGATATTCCGCACCAGCCCCACATCGATCTCCTTTTGCAGCACCTTTTCCAGAATCGTTTCGGTGGAGGCCGTCACCAGCTTGATCCGCAAGCCGGGATATTGTTGTTTCAGACGGGGGAGGATCTCCGGGATGATGTAAGCGGAAACCGAGGCCGTGCAGCCGATCCTCAGTTCGTCGAGCGTGGTCTGGTTTCGCTGCAGATGCTGCTTCCCTTTTTTGTACGATTGGAGGATTTGCTGCGCGTACGGCAGAAACTGCTTTCCTTTCTCCGTCAGGGAAACGTTTCTCCCGTCCCGCTGAAACAGCTTCACGTCCAGTTCACGTTCGAGCGACTGGATGCGGGCGGTAATGGATGGCTGCGACAAAAACAGCGCATCCGCCGCTTTGTTGAAGCTGTTGAAGTGAACGACGTATACGAACGCTTCGAGGTTCTCAATGTTCATCCGTTCCCCTCCTTCGTTCCCAAACCCCTTTGGCCTATTCCAAAATGGACACGATTTTGCCGATGGCGTTCACTCCGGTGCATGTCTCGGCGTTGAAATCCTCGATGCATATCGCCTCTGACACCATCAAGGGCTTTTCACTTACCATTGCTTGAAACTGTTCGTCACTCAAAAATTCATACGCATACCGGTGGAGATAGCGAATGCGCCAGACTTTTTTCCCGTGGAGAGACGCGAAGAAGCTCAACAGGTGCGGGCAGATTTCCGCTTCCGCCTGGAATACCTGATGGCAGGTCGGACAGAGATACTCCATGTGCATTCCCCCTGATTGCGATATGGATGGAGGATGAAAAAGGCTCCCGCACTTGCGCCTGGCAAGCAGTCGGGAGCCTTCAGTTGACTGATCGGCTGGTTATGGATTCAGTTTAATCTGATTATTCCTACTGGTCAAGTGTGAATTGAATGTGCTTGGCTGTTTCCGGCCATGTTTCCCTCGCGCTGCCGCACCCGTCATGAAAAAGCAGCCCCCCACCTCGCAAAGAAAACCGAGGCGGAGGGCCGCTTGGGACGGAGAAGGAAGCTGTCAGATGATGTGGTTCTCCTCCAGCTCCCGAATCGCGTCTTCCGAATAATTCAGTTCCCGGAGCACTTCCCTGGTGTGTTGGCCCAGGTAGGGGGCCGGGCGTCTGACTTGTCCCGGGGTTTTGGAAAACTTCGCGGGAAACCCCAGATTCACAATGGGGCCGGCAACCGGATGCTCATACTCGATGATCATCTCGCGCGCCCGGATATGCGGATCGTTCATGGTTTCGTCATACCGGTAGATGGGACCGGACGGAATGCCCGCCTTGTCCAGCTTTTCCAGCCAGTACTGGGACTCTTCGCGGATGATGATCTCCTGGATAATGGCTTCCAGTTCGTCCACATGCCGGATGCGGTCGCTGTTTGTGAGGAACCGGGGGTCTTCCATCAACTCCGGCCGGTCAATGACGTCCTGGCAAAAACGCTCCCACAGCTTTTGATTGGCCGCGCCGATCAGAATGTGCCCGTTTTTGGTCCGGAACCCTTGATAGGGGGCGGAGACGCGGTGAGCCGACCCGTTCGGCCCGGACACTTCCCCCGCCCCGAAATAGGCGGCCGCTTCCCATACCGTCCACGCCAGTCCCGAATCAACCAGCGACAAATCAATGTACTGGCCTTCACCTGTCCTAATCTTGTGGACATACGCCGCCAAAATCGAGTAGAGCGCGGTAACGCCCGCCGCGATGTCGTGGATGGCGATGCCGCTTTTGACGGGTCTGCCGCCTTTTTCACCCGTCATGCTCATGATCCCCGACAGGCCCTGTGCCATAATGTCAAACCCGCCTTTGTGGCTGTACGGCCCCGTTTGTCCGTATCCGGAGATCGAGCAGTAGATCAGGCCGGGGTTGACGGCTCGCAGGGTTTCAAAATCAATCCCCAGCTTGCGGGTCGTGCCGGGCCGAAAGTTCTCGATAAAGACATCGGCCGTTTTGACAAGGTCATACAGGATGGCGCGGCCCGCTTCTTCCTTGATGTTCAAGCGGATTCCCCGCTTGTTCCGGTTCACCATCATGTAGCAGTAGCTCTCATCGTTCACGAACGGTCTCATCGTCCGGGTGTCGTCCCCGTCGGGATACTTCTCCACCTTGATCACGTCGGCTCCCAGATCCCCCAGCACCATCGTGCAGTAGGGACCGGCAAGCACCTGCGTCAGATCAACGACTCTCATGTTTTGCAACGCTTGCTGCATGTTGGACGCCTCCCGCAGTGGATTACAGGCGAGTGAGAATGCCGCGGTTCAGGTCGCTGACGGATTTGCTGCCGGACAAGGCCAGTGACACGTCCAACTCGCTGATCAGCGTATCGATGACGCGCGCTACCCCTTTTTCCCCCGCAACAGCCAGGCCGTACAGGAACGGGCGTCCAATCAGGACGGCATTCGCTCCCAGCGCGAGCGCCTTGATGATGTCCGCTCCCGTGCGAATCCCGCTGTCCAGCAGGAGAGGGATTCGTCCCCCCACCGCTTCCACAATGGGCGGCAGCGCATCGAGGCTGGAGATGGCTCCGTCCAACTGCCGTCCCCCGTGATTGGAGACGATAAGGCCGTCGACTCCATGCTCGACGGCCAGCTTCGCATCTTCGGGATGCAGAATGCCTTTGAGCAAAATCGGCAGGCGGGTCTGCTGCCGCAAAAAGCGAATGTCCTCCCAGCTCAATGCCGGGTGATAGATATTGCGGAGAATTTCCTGCACGGCGGACTCTTCGTTGACGACCGGCAGCCGGGAGCAGAAGACCGGGTCGTTGATGTAGTTGGCCAGCCCTTTGCCTTCCTTGAGCGGCGAATACCCGTTCCGGAAATCCCGCCGCTTCCATCCGAGCATGATCGTGTCGACGGTCAGCACAATGGCACCGTACCCGGCCGCTTCCGCCCGCCGCACCATGCTGGCGGACACCTCCCGGTCATTGGACCAGTAGAGCTGGAACCAGCGGGGCGCATCCCCCATGGTCTCGGCGATCTGCTCCAACGAATAGGTGGACACGGTGCTGACGATGAACGGAACCCCATGGGCAGCCGCCGCCCGGGCAGTCGCAAGCTCCCCCTCCGGATGGGCGATGCCCTGCATGCCGATCGGGGCCAGCAGAATGGGCGTGTCCAGGTGTTGATCAAAGAGTGTGATGCTCAGCGTGCGGTCGGACACGTCCCGGAGCATTCTCGGCACGATGGCCCACCGCTGAAACGCGGTGCGGTTGGCCGCAAGCGTCTCCTCGGCTCCCGATCCGCCGCAGATGTAATCGAACGGTCCGTCGGGCAGTATCGCTCGTGCCCGCTGTTCCCAATCCTCGCTCGAGATGGGCAGTGACTGCGTGTCCTTGTCGATTTTGGTAAACAGTGCGGTTGCCGTCCGTTTTTCTGCTTCCACCATTTGCTGTTCGCTTCCTTTCCCATTACGAAAATCGCGGTTTTCTTTTCTCCAAAAACGCCTGTACGCCTTCCCGGTAATCCTCCGAGTGAAACGATTCCAGTACCATCTGCGCCAGCTCCGGACTTTCCTCGATATGGCCGTCCAGAATCGCCTGCACCATTTTTTTGGTTCCGCGTATGGACACCTGGGAGCGCTCCGTCAGCAGGCGGGCAAATGCGTAGGTCTGCCCGACGATCTCATCCTGCGAATAAATGCGATCAACCAGGCCGATCCGGTAGGCTTCGTGCGCATCCAGCGATCTGGCCGTGTAGAGGATCTCCTTGGTCCTGGAGGGACCGACGAGATCCACCAGACGCTTGGTGCTGGTCAGATTGTACACAATCCCCAGCTTGGCCGGCGTAATGGCGAAGACGCCGTCCTCCGAGCTGAAGCGAAAATCGCACGAGAGCGCAATATCCAGCCCGCCGCCGACCGCGTACTTTTGGATCATGGCAATGGTTGGCTTGGGAAAGCGGTGCAGCCGGTCCACCGCTCCCATGGACTGGTCGTTGTAGCGTTTCGCCTGTTCCGGGGAAAACCGATTGGATACAAACTCGCTGATATCCGCTCCCGCGGAAAAGGCGGTGTCATCCACCCCGCGAATGACCACCACTTTAGTCTCCCGGTCCTCCTCCAACTGCTGCAGCAGCGTGGACAAGGTGCCCCACATCTCCAGATTGAGGGCATTCCGCTTTTCCGGCCGATTCAGCACAATCGTCGCGACGGCCCCTTCCTTTTCCACAAACAGATGCTGTTCTCCCACATCGCTCGCTCCTTTCGCACGTGCCGTCAGTCTTTCTTGTATTTCGCCGCCATCCGGTTGCCGATGGTCTGCAAGCCCTGTACGAGGAGTATCAGGATGAACACGGTGACGTACATGACATCCACTTCGTAACGCAAATGCCCGAAGCGGTACGCCAGATCACCCAGCCCCCCGGCGCCGACCAGACCCGCCATGGCCGTGGCGCCGACCAGGCTGATCACCGCGATGGTCAGGCCCAACACGATGGAGGGACGGGCTTCCCGAAGCAGCACGTGCCAAATGATGTCCCGCGTCCGGATGCCCATCGACTTGTACGCTTCGACCACGCCGCTGTCCACCTCCAGCAAGGCGCTTTCCATCAGGCGGGCAATGGACGGCGCGGAATGCACGATCAACGGGACAATCGCCCCTTTTACCCCAATCGTTGTTCCCACCACCAGCTTGGTAAACGGCAGGATGAAGAACAGCAGGATGATAAAGGGGATGGACCGGATGACGTTGATCACGACGTTCAGGAGCTGATAGACAAACCGATTCTCCCATGCGTTTCCCGGTCGGGTGAGGATCAGCAGCACACCCATGGGCAGGCCGATCAATACGGAGAACAGCAGGGATACGGACACCATTTGAAAGGTTTGCACCACGGATTCCCCGATAATGGGGAGGCGTTCCTGGACAAATTCTTGCAGATCAGACATGGCCCCTCTCCATCTCCTCCACGTTTACTCCTTGTTCCTCCAGGAAGGCAATCGCCTTCTTCGTCTCCTCGCCCTCTCCCTGCAGATGGACCACCAGCGACCCGATCTTCTCCTGCTTCAACTGGATGATTCCTCCGGCCAGGATATTGGGAGAAACGTCAAACTTCCTGCTGACCGCTGCCAGCACCGGCTTCCCGGTGCTTTCCCCCACAAAGGAGAGTCGGACCACGGGCCCGGTCTCCCGGAGTTCCCTGAGCAGGGACGGGGGCAGCTCCCGGTGATAGGTCCCGTTGACGAACCGTTTGGTGGTGCTGTGTCTGGCATTGGTGAAGATGTCCACCGTTCTCCCCTGTTCAATCACTTCTCCCTTTTCCATCACCGCCACTCGGTCGCAGATCTTCTGGATCACGTTCATCTCATGGGTAATCAGGAGAATCGTGATCCCCAGTTCCTGATTGATCGTGAGGAGAAGTTCCAGAATCGACTCGGTGGTTTCCGGGTCCAGCGCACTGGTCGCCTCATCGCTGAGCAGCAGTTCCGGCTCCTGCGCCAACGCGCGGGCAATGGCCACCCGCTGCTTTTGTCCCCCGGAAAGTTGGCTGGGGTAGGCGTCGTGCTTGTCTTCCAATCCGACGATGCTCAGATACTTGCCCACACGCTTGTCGATTTCCTGTTGACCGACATCCATCAGGCGAAGCGGGATCGCGATGTTGTCGTAGACCGTAGCTGTCTTCAGCAGGTGAAACCCTTGAAAAATCATCCCGATCTTTCGCCTGATCGCAAGGAGCTCGTGTTCGGGCAGACGGGTGACATCCGTGCCATTGATTTCAACCGTCCCGGACGTCGGGGTCTCCAGCAGATTGACACATCGGATCAACGTGCTTTTGCCTGCGCCGCTGTACCCGATTACTCCGAAGATTTCCCCTTTTTCCACTTCGAGCGAGACATTGGTAAGCGCACGAACGATGCCTTTTCCGTATGAAAATGTTTGGACACGTTTGTCAGCTTGATCACGCTTGCACTGTACCTCCCTGTTCCGTCCCCCCGGAAAACCCGTCCCCGTCGGTGCCGCGCAGCACCATCCGGTGCAAGAAAGGAAGCTTCACCGAAATGAAGCTTCACGGGCGGCCCGGGATTCTACCACAACGGAATAACCGATCCCTGGAACGTTTCTTCGACGAATGCTTTCACCTCGTCGGAGCGGTACGCTTTCACCAGTTTTTGCACCACGGGATCATCCTTGTTTTCGGTCCGGACCACAATGACGTTATGATGCTTGGACTCTTTCTGCTCGAGGAAGATGGCATCGCGCCCCGGATTGAGATTGTTCTTCAGCGCATAGCTGGTGTTGATGGCGGCGGCAGTCAGGTCGTCCAACTGCTTCGCGATTTGCGCGGCGTCCAGCTCGACAAACTCCAGCTTGCGCGGATTTTCCGCAATGTCCAGCACAGTCGCTTCCCCTTCGATGCCATCCTTGAGCTTGATCAGTCCGGCGCTTTGGAAGAGATGCAGCGCCCGGTCGCAGTTCGTCGGATCGTTCGGCAGGCCAATTTTATCGCCTTCTTTGATCTCGGAAATGTCTTTCACTTTTTTGGAATACATGCCCATGGGATTCAGGACGGTTTCTCCCACAGCGGTCAGGTCCGCGTTGTGCTCTCGCTTGTAGGTTTCGAGGAAGGGGATGGTTTGATAGCTGTTGGCGTCGATCTCCCCTTCCACCAGGGCAACATTGGGCATTTGAAAATCGGAAAACGCCTTGATTTCCACTTCCACGCCGTCTTTTGCCGCCACTTCCTTTACTTTTTCCATAATCTGTTCGTGCAGGCCGGACGTAACCCCCACGACGATTTTCTTCTCATCCAGTGCACCGCCCGTTTTTCCGCCGCATGCGGCCAACGCCAGAACGAGCAGGCCGGAAGCAAGTCCACCCAGAATCTTTTTCATGTTGTCCCCCTCCATATACATACTATTTCTATGCGCATACTATGAATTACATTTACACCCAATTATGGGTTTGTGAGGAAATTCACAATCTTCATCAAGTAAATTCAGAAAATAATATACTATAGGCAGTATATCCTAGTCAACCACTATGTTTTATGGGAGTACCATGCCATTGTACATCCCCCATGAATCACCTGTGCAATCGGGCAGCCAGACGAATCAGCCCCTGGTCCTGCCTGCCGGCAAAACCAAGGGCTGCGCATGGTCTGTCTTATTCTTCATTGAACCGATCCAGCATCGAAATCGTGTCGATCAAATGGTTGTTAAAGATTTGCCGAGCGACGGCCAAGAGTTCGATAATCATGGGATCACGAAGCGAGTACGTCACCTTGTTTCCATCCTTGGTCCCGTACACGATGTTCTTGTTTCGCAAAATCGCGAGCTGCTGGGAAACCGCGGAGCCTTCGCTCCCGATCAACGCTTGCAGCTCATTGACGTTTTTGTCCCCTTCTGACAGCAGCTCCAGAATGCGAATCCGCAATGGATGCCCCAGAGCCTTGAAAAAATCTGCTTTGAACTGCTGCAGTTCCAAATTCAACGACCGATCCCCCCATTTTTCATTTTCCTCTCATGAAATACTGCCATGCGCCGCCGCTCTCCTCTTCGTATAGACGCCGTTCGTTTTCGCTCGTTACACCTGATGGGCCGGGTGCATGTCCGGGTTCGCCTGTTTCGGCGAAAGCTCAGGGTTCGACAAACCCGCACATTCCCGAAAGGCAAAATGCCGGCACCCTGCACAGCGGTTCTGATCCAGGCGGGCCAGGGCGAAATTGATCGCGTCCCCTGTGTGGTCGAAGAAATGCTGCTCGCCAATGTACGCATACAGTCCGGTACGCTTGAGGACTTCCCTGGGCTGGGATTGGATGCCCGAAATCAGCACCATCCCCCCGTTGTTTTTCCATGTTTTCACCACACTGGCCAATTTGGATTCACCCGTCGTATCCATGAACGGCACTTTTCCCATTCTGAGCAGCAAAATCTTCGGACGATGCTGAAGGGTGCGCATCACGGATTGTTCAAACGTGGATGCCGCACCGAAAAAGAGCGCTCCTTCCACGGTGAAGATGCTGATTTGCGGACAATCGTGCCCTTCCGTGACCATGTGCGGCCTTACCTTTGCATGTTTCGAAGACGGATCGGGCAGCACCTTGTGTACCGTGATGAGTTCGCCCATCCGCTTCACGAACAGGATCACCGCAAGGATCAACCCGATTTCCACAGC
Organism: Brevibacillus thermoruber 423; assembly: GCF_000454065.1. Taxonomy (GTDB): domain Bacteria; phylum Bacillota; class Bacilli; order Brevibacillales; family Brevibacillaceae; genus Brevibacillus; species Brevibacillus thermoruber. The sequence goes on along the minus strand of NZ_KE695651.1, from coordinate 132,088 downwards.
GGTTGTCAGGTTGGTAAACACCGTGAGCAGAAACGTAACCAGCAGCACGACGGAATCGCTGGTCTTTGACTGGAGAACGTGGAAAAATTCCCTGCGTTCGCTCATGTTCCAGGCGACGACCATCAGAATGGGAGCCATGCTGGCCAGCGGAATGTGCGAGGCGTACGGAGCAAACAGCATCAGCACGAGCAGTACCACCAGTCCATGAATGATCCCCGCCATCGGGGACACCGCCCCGTTTTTGATGTTCGTCGCCGTTCGAGCGATGGCTCCGGTCGCCGGAATGCCTCCGAACAAGGGAGCCGCCATATTGGCGATGCCTTGACCGATCAGCTCCCGATTGCTGTTGTGCCGCGTGCCGGTCATCCCGTCCGCCACAACGGCGGATAACAGGGATTCGATACCGCCCAGCATCGCAATCGTGAAGGCGGGAACCAGCAGCTGCCCGATTCGTTCCAGCGTCACGTCAGGGAAGTGAAAGCTCGGCAGCGTGCTGGGGATGGGGCCAAACGTGGAACCGATGGTCGCCACTTTCCCCTCAAACAATAATGCGGCAACGACACTCGATATGACAAGTCCCGCCAGCGATCCGGGAACGTTTGGGAACAGCCGCGGCGTAATCAGGATGACGGCCAGGCATATGCCGGCCGTGATTACGCTGTAGACGTTCACCGTGGACAAGTGCATCCCGATTTCCTTCATGTTGGAAAGAAAATCCTCATGTTTCTGAATATCGCGAAGGCCCAGGAAATTGGCAATCTGTCCGCTAAAAATGATGACCGCGATCCCGGTGGTAAATCCGATGGTCACCGGGCGAGGAATAAAGCGGATCAGGCCTCCCATCCGGCAAAGCCCCATCAATACAAGCATGATCCCCGCCAAAAAACCGGCAATCAGCAGGTTTTCATATCCGTACTGCATGACAACCCCGAATAAAATGGGAATGAATGCGCCAGTGGGACCGCCAATCTGGAACCGGGAGCCTCCAAACATGGAAATGAGAATCCCGGCGATGATCGTGGTGTAGATGCCGTACTCCGGTTTCACCCCGGATGCAATGGCAAATGCCATCCCCAACGGAATGGCAATGATCCCCACAATCAATCCCGACAGGCAGTCTCTCCGGAATGACTCCGCGTTGTAACCCGCAAATCGTCCCGTCCACTTCATGTCTGCAACCCTTCTTCTCTTTGAATCTTTGATTATTTGAAGATACAAGAAATAACACACTCACTTTACACGCACGATGCACGTCTTGTCAATGGCGTCGTTTTGTTTCCGCTGCGGGACAGGCCGTACTCCCGGCGCTTGCCTCAGACGACTGCGCGCATCCGGCCGGATGCGGATGAAAGACAAACTCCCCCGCCTGCCATTGGCAGCGAGGGAGTTCGCATCAACGGTTATTCTGCCGGGGTTTGTGCGGCCACGACTTCCTTTTCGCAAAGATAAACCGCTTCGGCGTAGAGGCGCAGCGCCCCTTCCCACTGCTTCCGATAGTGTTCCCATTCCTGGTGATTGAAGGTGCTGCCTGTCAACAGGAAAAGGGGAATTCTCAGGTTCAGCAGGCGGCCGCTGACAAGAAATCGCGTCACGCCCGCCGGCATGACCTGCCCGGACGCAACGATTTTTTCGATTTCCTCGATGGTGCAAACAGGATAGCGCAGGCAGACGGTTCCTTCCTCCGGCAGGGAAACGCTGCCCCGCGCGACTCGCTGAACCGCGTATTTCCTGCTGTACGCACCGACAATCCGATGCCAGGCGTGCAGTTTTTCTGAGCGGTCATGCGATTTCTCCCTGGCGTACAGATAGAGCCGTTTCCCGCTCGGATACATCACCTCCGCCACCAACTGCTTGTGGCGCCGCTCGGCTTCCCAGCGCAGGGACGCATCATGCAGCAGCCCGTACAGCCATGTCCCCATCGGCACGAGATGATCCCAGGCCTCCAGTCGAAAGTCCGCAGGATCCACCACTTGCACCGGTATCCATCTGCAGCCCATCTGGCGCAGGGCTGCCGTCCGATGGGCGCCGTCCAGGATCAGGTATCTCCCGTCCTTCATCCGCATGGCCAGCGGCGGATGGCGCAGCACGCCGTCTTGGCAAAGAGCAGAGCAGGTGTCATCCAACCTCGCAGGTTCATGCTCTTCATGCAGGCAGATTCGTTCGGCTTCCATCACCTGTAACGAAGATAGTACATTCATCAATGTTTACCTCCTCCTGTCCCCGTCACGACCAGTCTTCGTCCAGAAACGGATGGCTGAGCTGCCAAGCCAGCGGCAGCCTTGATCAACGCGGTTCATGAGCGGTCCTCTTCCGCACGCGTTCTCTCCCGGTCTTTCCACGTGCGAAGCTGATGCCGGAGCGCTCGGAACGCAATGCCCCGCTCGTCACCCAGCACATAGGCCCGCACCCCTTTTTCCCACCACAGCGCCATGTCCTCTTCCGCGCGCGGGATGGCGCAGTACGGTACCCCATGGCGAACGGCGGCCGAGTGGATCCGGCGCAGGGCCGCTTTCACCGTATCCCCGCGCGTCTGCCACGGCACCCCGTACGATTGCGAGAGGTCGGCCGCTCCTTCCAGCACCATGTCGATACCGGAGACAGACAGGATGTCGTCAATCCGATCGACACCTTCCCTGCTCTCAATCATGGGGACGACCATGATTTCTGCATTGGCCCGCTCCATGTAAGCGACCAGGTCGTTCTTGCCAAACGCCCCGGGACGGCCACTGTTCAAACTCCTGCTTCCGAGCGGATAGTACCGGCTGAAACGGACGATGCTCTCCGCTTGTTCCCTGCTCTGGACATGCGGCACCACCACGCCCTGCGCGCCGCTGTCCAGAACGCGCAGAATCGTTCCCGGCCGGGAATCGGCCACGCGTACCAACGGGGTGAGATTGGCCGTTTCGGCAGCCCGGATCATGTTTTCCAGCGTCTCCGGATTGATGAGGACATGCTCGGTATCAATGATCACGAAATCAAACTCCGCACATCCGATCAGTTCGACCATGACAGGGGAGGGAATCGAGCAAAACAAGCCGTACACGGCTTTTCCTTCTTTCAGCTTGCGTTTCAGCGCGTTTTCCTTGAGCACTTCACACACTCTCCCTTCGCCGCGCGGTTACGCCAACCACGCCAAGGGATTGGACACGTTGTGAACCCGCAGCTCCGTGTCCGGGAACAAGCGGCGCTTTGCCAACTGCTCCACCTCGATCACGGGCGCAAACAGATCGAATGCGGCATAGCGTTCCGCCAGATGGGGAAAGCGTTGTTGATACGCTTCGATCACCTGGCGCACCAAGCCCCAGAACGTTTGCTCCGGGTAGCCGAATGCGTCCGCCATGAATAAGGCCAGCTCCCCCATATTAATGAAGAAAAAGGCGTCAAGCATGAAGTCGCGAACCGCTGCCAGGTTGTCCGTTTCGATGAAGGAATTGCGGTTGACCCGCGCATGGTATTCCGGTGTACCGAGCAGCGCCGGGCATTTGTCCGGCTGGGCCAGAAGTTTTTTGGAAAAACGGATGCCGTCGTGAAAGTCTTTCAGTGCGATTCGCTCCGGCATTCCCTCCCGATGAATAAGCACCATGTTCTGCGCGTGCGACTCCAGGGCGATTCCATGGGCGTACAGCATATGGACAATCGGCAGGACGCTCGATTCAAACAGCCTGGTCAACCACGCCTCCGCTCCGTATCGGCGAATCCACGGCTCGATCAACGGCCGACCGCTGTGATCGACCGAGCACAGACCGTTGAATGGCAGGGCCTCTTCCCCCTCCTCCAGCAAGCGGTGCAAACTCTCCCGCCAGATGCAGCTCAGAACGCCGTAGGTTTTGGACTGCACCACATCGGACAGGGCGGGACGATCGTAAGAAATCCCCATGATTTCGCGCAGCAGCACCACTCGTGCCTCATCGCGCAGGAACGGGTCTGCCATGACGAGCTCCCGCAGCCAGTCGGAAATGGCGGGCGCATTGGTTACCGTATGGGGCGCAAGGATGCGGCCGGTCGACGTATTGATGAGACTCATCGACAGCTTGACATACGATTTTTCCGGTGACGTATGGTTGGCCAGCGTTCGGATGGACTGCTGCGGCCGATAAGCGTCCTCGGATGCGCCCAAAAGCACCAGACGATTCTCCCGCACATCCTCCAGCAGCGCCGTGATGATGGTTTTCCACTGCCAGGGATGGACGGGCACAAACCAATAGTCGTCCGGATCAAGAGAGCGGCTCCTGAGCTTCTGGGCAAACCGAGCAAACAGCCGTTCTCCCAGCTCCTCGCGCAGAAAGCCCTGATACTCCAGGTCCCGTGCGATCGCAAGACGGGCATGCGTTTTCGCCACCGCCACCCAGAGCGGACGCAGCTCTCGTTTGAACTCGGGACCATACTCGTAGTGATCCTCGTAATCGAACCCGATTCTCGACTTGTAGCTGGGATGGTACGGATGACCGTCCATGATGTCGCCTTCCAGCTCGTCGTAACCGCCTGCCTGCAGCGCTCTTCCCTCCAGATGGCGCTGGTGCTGCGCCAGCGTGTCGTTGAGAAGCGTATGTTCCAGCTCGTTGATGAACGCCGTCAGTCGGCCTTCGTCAGCTCCCACCGACCGGCGAATCTCCAGGAGGAATTGAGCGAGTGATTCCGCTTCCCGGCAGTCGTCACCAGCCATGCGGATGATCGGCGTGTCGGACAGACGGATTCGTCCGAACGTAAATCGCCGCTGTCCCCGGCACACGTAGACAACCGGTTCGCCTGTTTCAGATTGGGCCGGGATGCGGAAAACCACTTCGCTGTCCGCTTCCTCCGTCTCGGCGGCAATCACGCCTTCGAAAAGCAGTGCCTCAAGCAGTTGGCGGAAAATTCGCCGCCGCACCTCCACAAACTGGTCTGACTGAATCGCCGCTTCCACGATGGATGCCCGGTCGGCGAAATCATGCCCCAACTCTACGCGTGTGTTATTCATACGTTCCCCCCAACATGTGCAAGCGGATTTGGTATGGTCACATACAACGGCTGTTCGCCGCGCTGATGAAAGCTGCTGATCAGGTTGGCTTTGGCAGGCAGTCCTTCATTCCGCATCAGATCGAGCAGGATGTCTTTGCCGTTTTGCAAGGCTGGCGATGTGTGGACAACCTCGGCCACGATCTTCCACAGAGCGGTTTCCTCCGTCGCCCCGCAGCAGGCCAGCGTGTGAATCAGATGGCCCAAATGATTGACCACGACGTAATACTTGAAACGATTCCACGCTTCTTCCTCCGTGTAGAGCACGGGACTGTCTTCCGCCAGCCGGTTTTGGAACATCGCCTGCTGGCGAGCGCGCGTACGCCCGATGCTGACCCCTTCCAGATCGCGGACGTAGAAATGAACCGGCCATCCGTCGCGAAGCGTGACCATCGAATTCTGGACGTGCGCTTCCATGCTGACGCCATGTTCCACAAACAGCCATAACAGCGGCACAAGGGACATCTCCAGATACTGTCTCAGCCATTTTTCCAACAGCTCGCTCCATGAGAGATGCGGGCATTGACGGGCGGCCATGCGCACCGCTTCGATGATCGGCGGCACTTCCGCGTGAGGCGGCTGTTCCAGCGCGGCAGCGACCACGATGGGCACCTCGTCGTCTTGAGGTGCGGTGATCGGATTCTCCCGGAAAATCACCCCGAAACTCTCCGTCAGTTTCTCCCGCTGTTCGGCAGTCACATGGGCGGGTGCAATCGTGCGATACCCCGCTTCCAGCAAAATCGTAAACGCGGAAAACGGCATGTGGTTGGCCAGAAACGCCAGCACGCGGCTGGCATCCATCGTTCGCTCCAATTGATCAAGCGGATTGACGCGGATGAAATGGGTGATGCGCACATTCAGCGGCAGCTTGAAAAAATAGGGGTGCCGCGGGTCCCACACCGTCCGGACAGACGATGTGGGGTAAACGTTCCCCCCGAGTGCTCCCAGGTCAACCAGCAGTCCGCTGTCCAGCAGGTCCTGCACGTCCCCCCATTGTTTCAGGTGGTTCGCCTGCCAGGGATGGCAGGGGATCAGCCGGTAATGATGCCGGGAAGGCCCCAACTGCTGTGCGGCCGCTTCCCGCACCACCGCAGGAATCCATGATTCGTCCGCCGCGTCGGGACCGACAGACGCTTCCCGCACGATTTCAGGCGCGCAGGCGAAGTAGTGCAGGACAAACGACGCTCCCATCTCCGGCGCGTACCTGCGCAGATCTTCTGCCGAAAAGCCTTGCGAACTCTTGGGAGCAGGATGAAACGGATGCCCGTACACGAGCGACTGCTCTGCCGCAGAAAAGCGTTCCGCACCCGACAACTGCGAGAAGGAGCGGCCTTCCCGAAGACTGCGTTCGACGTATGTGCGCGTCTTCTCCAGCGAGTTCTCCAGGTGGGACAAGAGCGTGTCGACCAGATCGGTTCGCGAGAGCGGAAGGGTCGCGGACGACGCGAGTTCATTCAGCAGCGCCTTGGCCAATTCACGGCAGTGGCCGATCCGCGTGACATCGGCAGTGTCGTTCCGGGCGATCCAAAACGAACGGCCGTAGCGATGATGGCCAAACGGCGAGTAATAGGAAACCGAACCCAGAAGGACAACTCCTGTCGCCTCCAGCACGACTTGCATCGGCGCACCCTGTCCGGTGATCTCCTCCAGAATCTCGGCAGGAAGGTCTCCCAGCCGGGGATCATCCGGGGACAGTCTGGGATCCGCTGCGCCCGTTTCACGCAGATACGCATTGAGCAGTCTCTCTGCCGCTGCTGTTTCAGCCCGTACGCGCCCGATATCGATCGACGCGTGAACGGTGTCAGAGATCGATTTGTTTGTCATCGTTCGTTCTCCACCTCATCATGATGGTTGTAAAGGACGGAGTGGACACGGCATGCCGGGTGCTTGCGACGAGCCAAACAGCCCCTGCCAAAAACGAGAACCCCATGATCGCAAATGTCCATTCCATGGGAAGATAGGCGGCAAATGCGGCCCCCCATAACGAGCCGGCAATTTGCCCCATGACGAGAACGGAATTGGAGATCCCTATGTTAACCCCCCTCTGTTTTTCATGGGACGCTTTGGCAACCACCAGGAAAATCGACGGAACCAGGGCGGCAAAGCAAAATCCCTGCAGGACGCGCAGCGGAATCAACCAGCCCACGCTCGCCGGGATGGCTTGCAGCATCACGCTTACGCCGCATCCCGCCAAGGCGGCGCACACGTTTTTTTCCACCTGGATCCGGTCGTTGCGACGCCCCCACCACAGGGAGCCGAACAATGTTGCGCCCCAGGTCACGGCCTGCAGCACGCCCACCCAACTGGCGGCGTACGCGGATCCGACCATTTCCTGCACACGGGGGGCAAACACCGTCACCAATCCAAACGCTCCGAATTGGGCCAGCATCCCCGCCACCAGGACATTTCGCATTCGGCGGTGCCGCAGCACGTTTCTCCACGCGTGTGGCAGCGACACGTTCTCCCGATGAGGGACGTGCATCTCCCGAGGTGGTTCCTTCAGCACCATCGCCGCCCCCAATCCGCAAAAACCAAGCAGCAGTGCTGTCGCCCACAAAATCGGCCGAAAGCCGAACACATCCGTCAACGTTCCGCCAACAAGCGGCCCCAAGAGGGAACCGGCCGCGGTAGCGCTCTGCAGGCTTCCCATCACGCGGCCCTCCGTTCCCTCTCTCGCCTGCGACCCGGTAAAGGCAGCGGCGGCATCCACCACCCCTCCGCACGCGCCCTGGAGCAGTCTCGCCAGGAAAAACTGCAGGGGGGTTTGGGCCAGACCCATCAATCCCAGACTGGCCGCAATCCCGATCAGCGCCCGGACGACCATCCACTTCCTTCCGAAGCGATCCCCGTACTTTCCCCAGACGGGGGAAGACAGCGACAGCGTCACGGCGGGAGCCGCCAGGGACAGCCCCGTCCATAACCCGTTTGCTTCGGGGGTCACCGCTCCCAGCTCCGCGAGATAAAAGGGCAGGAGGGGAACCATGACGGTCAAGCTGCAGATGGAGAAAAACTGGCCCGTCCACAGCATGCGAAAGTTTCGGTCAGCGAAGCTGGATGGATTCATCTTCGGCCCCTACACATTTCAGCGGATTTATCGTTGTCCCGACACCGGCGGGCATGCTGCCTCCGCCTGTTCCCGTTCGCTTCAAGAGCGGGGTCAGCAGCAGGCGGGTAGGCCATGTCTCGCTCTCCATCAACTGCTGCTGCAGTACGTCACGCACCGCAGACGGAACATCGATATGGGACAGGCACATGCCGATCACGCTTTTGATCTCCTGCCAGAACAGGGCTTCCTCGATGGCGTACGAGGCGGACAGCGCATCCGCGATGGCGTAAAGATTTACCTGCACCCCGAGCGTTTGAAAATACGAGAGCAGGTGGGCGGGTGTTTCGTTGATCAGGCTGTTGGGGGTACCCGGCTTGACCACGTACGCGGGATCAGCCAGGCCCTCCCGCTCCAGCCACGGGAGATGCACGCGAATCGTGTCATGGTCGCGCAGCAGCAAGCCGCAGGCCCGCTCATTCCGAATGATCACCAGGACGTTCTGGCCGTGAACTTCCGGCATGATTCCATACCGGAAGCACGTGAGCGTCGTCTCGATAAAGACCTGGGCAATCTCGCGAAACAGCGCCAGCACCTCGGTTTTGCGCGTCTGCACACCAAACCGCTTCGCCGCCCATTGGGCGAATACCGGATTTTCCCCGCTGCGATCCAGCACCGCCAGGGCAGACATGGGGATCAGGTCAACTTGCTCATCCTCGAGCAGATCTCGCGGATACTCCCGGATGAGGCAGGCGAGATGCCCCGGCTTGTCAGCAAACGGATCGCCGTCCGGTTCGGAATATCCCCACCAGTTGGACTCGTCGCACACACGCAGCCGTTTGTGCAGCAGGGCGTCTTTTTCGATGAGCTGCCTGAGCAAGGCCTGCCCCTTTTGTCCGTTGTGAAGGTAACGCGGCGGAAGCACGCGCAGTGCTCCAAGGGAATAGATGCCAATCGGCACCTTGACGTGGTATTGTTCATTTCCCGGGGCAGCCAGCGCGCGAACGGATGACGTGGCCCGAAACGCGCCCAACCCTCGAATGACCGGTACGCAAATCTTTCGGGCCATCTCGGTCTGGTAAAGCGACGGCAGCACATGCTCCATCTGCCAGGGGTGAACGGGGAGCAGTAGGTAATTCTCGTCGTCGATGCCGGCACGTGCGGCTGCCAGGCGAAGCGTCTCGCGTTCCGATTCATTCAGGATGAAGGCGGCCGCCTCCTGGCCTGTGCCCGCCTGGATATGATCACGCCGCACCGCGATCCAATCCAGGCCGAATGATTGGCCAAACTCCGGGCTGTACCGCTGATAGTCGTCGTCGTTCCACCCGCGTTTCGCCCGCGAAGTCGGATGAAAGGGCCGATCCCGAAGGGCGGAAAACCGCTCCATCTGCAGCAAGGGAGAATCGTACTCATTTCGTTTTATAGCATGCTCTCTCATGGCCGCAAGCGACAGCTCCGTATGCCGGACGGCATCGCTCAATTCGTCGAGAAAGTCGTGCACGTTGGTCAAGGCGGCGGCACGCTCCGCTTCGGATACGGAATCGGCAACGACGCGCATGAAGTCTGCCGGATGCAGCTCTTGCGCAGTCAGGCTGCCTTCCCGCTCCGTCAGCAGCACGACGGGCAATCGGCTGATCTTGTACGCTTGAAGAAAACGCCGCGGGAATACGCGAAACATCACCGTTCGCTGCCCATCCAGCGGGACATAATAGCAGCGTTCCCCTTCGTCCAGCGGGTACGGCCCGCTGCCCGATGCGTTCAGCCATGCGGACGACACGATCCCCTTTTCCCGAAATCCCAGCAGATTCTCGTGCAGCATCGCGTTGATCAGATCGCAAAACACCATGTGTTCCGCTTTCGTGGTAGCCATCCGTGGTGTACCTCCTTTCAGGCGGGATTACAGAGGTAACCGGGTGCCTTTGTTTTCCGCTACGGCCTTCCGGTAGATTTCCTGTGCGCTGGCAATGTCTTCTACCGCCATCCCCATCGGATTCAGGATGATCACTTCCTCATCCGATTCCCTGCCGGCCTTCGCTCCGATCAGAATTTCCCCCAGCTCGGCATGAAGCTGCTCCCGCGAGAACCTCCCTTCCAGAACGAGCTGGTTGATGACTTTTTTCTCGCGGTTTGCCTGATCCCAATCGTCCACGACCACTTTATCCGCCTTGATAAACACTTCTTTATGTACGTCCATGATGGAAATGTTGCTGACAAACGCCCCTTTTTGCAGCCATTCATACGGAATATACGGCTGGTCCACCACTGTGCACGTGATGACCACTTCCCCTGCCCGGACTGCGCTTTCTGCATCCGGAGCGATCACGAACGTTACATGCGGATACGTTTCCCGCAAGTGATCGGCCAATGCGCGAGCGGCTTCCGGGTTCAGATCAAAGAGATGGATGGCGGTAATCTGCGGAAACTGTTCCAGCATGGACCGAAGCTGCATGCGGGCGATCACGCCGCATCCCATGCACGCGACACGTTCAAATCCTTTTTTCGCCAGGTAACGCGCTCCAATGACGGTCACGGCTGCGGTGCGCATGCCGCTGATCAGGCTGGCTTCCATCACGGCGATCGGATAGTTGCTCTCGGGATCGTTCAGGATGATGAGGCCGCTGGCGCGTTCCATTCCCCGCCTGCTGGGGTTGTCGTGCTTGCTTCCGATCCACTTCAGCCCCGACACCGGCGCTTCTCCGCCGATGTAGGCCGGCATCGCGATGATGCGGTCGGCGATATGCCCCTCTTTTTCGTTGACGCGCAGGTACGGTTTCAGCGGCTGCACGAAATCGCGTTTGGCATGCAGTTCCAGCGCCCTGCTTACAGCCGTGACGTACAGATCGGAAGCGTTTCCTCCCAGCGCGATGATGTCTTCCTTGCTCAAATACAAGATGGAATGATGGCGAGACATGTCGATTTCCTCTCCTTTTGCTGTCATACCGATACGGTTGGGCGGCTGAGCTTTTGCACCCAGGCGTCATCGTACACACTGTCCAAATAACGTTCTCCCCTGTCAGGGAGAATCGTGACCACGCGGGATGCGGCCGGTACCGACGCGATGATCTTCCGGATGGCCGCGATGACCGAGCCCGACGAGCCGCCGGCAAAAATCCCTTCGGCAGCCAACAGGTCGCGGCAGCCCGATACCGATTCGGCGTCGTTCACATAGACAACCTCGTCGATTTCCTCCCTCCTGAGGAGCTCCGGAACGCGGCTGGAACCGATGCCGGGAAGTTCGCGCGGGGCGGGAGGCGCTCCGAAGATGACGGAACCGACCGCGTCGACGGCGATCACTTTGACGTGTGGATACGCTTCCCGAATCCGTCTCGCCGTTCCCAGAATACTTCCGGTTGTGCTGACGGCCATGACGAGGTAATCAATCGAGCCGCTGACTTGTTCCAAAATTTCGCTGGCTGTGCCGTAGTAGTACGCCTTCCAGTTGTTCTCGTTGGCATACTGATTGATCCAATAGGCGTTTGGAGTCGTTTGCAGCAGTTCCTGTACACGCCTGATCCGCGTCTTTAAATACCCTCCCTGGTCATCCGGTTCCTGAACCATGTCAATACGGGCTCCCATTTGCTTGAGAATGGCCAGGTTTGTCTTGGTAATCTTGGGATCGACCACGCAGGTGAAAGTCAATCCATGCACGCGTGCCATCATGGAGATGGCGATGCCCAGATTGCCGGAGGTGCTTTCAATCAGGTGCGTTTTCTCATGGATGGTACCGTCCTTCAGTCCCTGCTCGATGATATAGCGAGCCGGGCGGTCCTTCATACTGCCGCCGGGATTCATCAGCTCCAGCTTGGCGAAAACGTCCACCTGGCTGCCCGAAAACAGCCGCTTCAGGTGAACCAGCGGAGTGTTTCCCACGCAAGCCGCAATGGAATCAGAAACAGGGGGGCTGGTACGGTTGCATTCGATTCCTGAACGATTCATCATCGGCACCTTCTCTCCCAAAAGGTATTTTGTTAATAATGAAAATCATTTTCAATTCAATGTTACGATGAAATTATATTTGATAGTGATAATCATTGTCAATATTATTTTGGCAGATTTTTCATGTGACTTTGGTCCCGTTCTAGTTGGAACCCTCCTGTTCTTACATCGAGACAATGGTCCGCTGTGAGCGTTTTGCGTGAAATCCCCCGCATCCCGCTGATTTTCGGAAACGCTATCGCGGTTATAGCCGCGGGGACAACCCATCTGCTATCATGGAAGAAAAACGAAAGAAGGGTGAATCATGCAACCGCTCGTTACCCCCCGTTGGCTGTACGAACACCTGCAGGACGACCGGCTGATCGTCATCGACTGCCGCTTTGCCCTGAACAACCCCGCCCTGGGCGAGGAACAGTACCGCCAGGAGCACATCCCCGGCGCCCTCTATTTCCATCTGGAGCGGGACCTGTCCGGCCCCAAACAGACGCATGGCGGACGCCATCCGCTGCCCGATCCGGAAGCGCTCGCCGCCCGGCTGTCCCGCGCGGGTATTGACGAGAGCGTCACCGTGATCGCCTACGACGACCAGGAGATGTCCATGGCCGGCCGGCTCTGGTGGCTGCTCCGCTACCTGGGGCACGAGAAGGCGGCCGTGCTGGACGGCGGATTTGCCGCCTGGAAGCGGGCCGGCTACCCGGTGACGGCCGACGTGCCCACTCCCGCCCCGCGCACCTTTATCCCCCGTCTGCAGCCGGACATGCTGGTGGACATCCGCGGTGTGCAGGAACGCGGCGAACGGACGGCGCTGCTCGACTCCCGCGCCGGCGAACGCTACCGCGGCGAACAGGAAACGCTCGATCCGAAAGCGGGACACATCCCCGGCGCCCTGCACTTCTTTTACAAGGACAATCTCTCCGCGGACGGCACGATGCTGCCGCCTGAACGGCTGCGGGAGCGGTTTGCCCCCTTGGACGGACAGGAGATCATCGTCTACTGCGGCTCCGGCGTGACGGCCTGCACCAACCTCCTGGCCCTGCACGCCGCCGGCCGGACCGACGCCAAACTGTACCCCGGCAGTTGGAGCGACTGGTGCTCCTACGACCTGCCGGTGGCGAAAGGACCTACTCCGGCCGACGACGTTGAAAAGTGAGGGAGGGACGCCTCCCGCCCGTTTAGCGATCGATCGGCGATGCCGCTCCCTGCTGGATCAGCCGGTGCAGACCGCCGAGCAAAAACGCGCCGCCGGTGACGAAGAAGACGATAAAAAACGAGTGGTTCCAGTTGTCGATGATGCCCGCCACGATGGGGCTGAGAATGGCACCGGCGGAGGTGACAGCGGAAAACAGGCTGAACGCGCTCCCGTACAGGTCGCGCGGCACGTGAAGCATCAGGATGGTGGACAAAGCCGGGAACAGGAGGCCGGAGCAGATGCCGAACAGAAACATCATCAGATACAGCGACACATCCAGGCCGATCGCCAGCCCATACGTCAGCAGGCTCATCAGGCAGAGGCCGACCAGCGTGCGCTGCTCCGGGGACGTGCGGGCCAGCCAGAACTGGCTGAGCGTCGCCAGTGCCCCCAATCCCTTGAGACTGAACAAAATGCCCGTCACCGAAGGCGAAAGATCGTGCCGTTGGATCAGCAGCGGGACCTCGTAAATCAGCGTCCCCTGCGCGTAGACGACGGCAAACCCGCCGAGAAAGGCGGGATAGAGGTACGGATTTGCCACCACGGCCATCAAAGAGGATTGTTGCGGCAGGCGGGCAGCAACGGCAGCGCTGTTGGCGGTGCTGGCAGCGCTGTCGGAAACGCTCCGGCCGTCCGCTCGACGGCCGGGCAGGACCAGCAGGGCAAACACCCCGGCAGCCGCCATGATGCCGCCCAGGATGACAAACGACTGCCCGTAGCCAAACTGCACCGCGAAGAAGCTGCCCACCGCAGGCGAGACAATCGCCGCCGTCGTCAGCACCATCCCGTTTTTCGCCATCAGTTCGCCCTGCTCCGCCCTCGTCCGTCCGGTTTCCCCCAGCATGGCAAAACAGGCCGGCGAGACAAACGCCATCAAAAACCCCAGGATCAGGCGCAGCACGAAGAAATGCTCCGGCACCTGCACCACTCCCTGGCCGCTCAGGATCAGCCCGGCCAGGAGCAGTCCCCCGGCGACAAACCACTTTTTCGGAAAGCGATCCAAAAACGGTCCGGCGATCAGGTTGCCGCCCAGATTGCTGATCGCGTACGCCCCCAGGACCACGCCGATCATCGCCCCCGACGCCCCCAGCACGAGCATGTACGGCGCGAGCAGCGGCGTCTGCGCATGCATGTCAAACGACACGAGAAACAAGACGACAAACAGGAGAATTCGCATTCCCTTCCACTCCCCTCTCTATCTCCTATCTATATGAAGCAGGTCGTCCCCATAGAAAAGGGGCTGTCTCAAAAGAGGCACCCCGAATGATTGAATCCCAAAAAGCAGCCAAGAAACATCCCGTCTCACTGTCTTAGTGGGACGGGACGCTTGGTTTACGGGTAATGTTGATTTCCTCGGGGTGGTATTCGCGTTTTCTACGTTGACATTTTGACGGAATATTTTGTATAATGCCAAAAATGAACGATCGCTCAATCAAAATGTGTTGGGAAGCGGAAACTGTCACGTGGTTCTCTTTTTTGAACGTATGTTTCCAGTGCAAACATGGCTACCCGGAGGCATGCTGTGCCGAGTGGTTGGACCAGCCTGTAGAGCAGTACCGGATCGACAGAAGACTATCTGACGGCGATGAAATTCATACAGGACGCCGAATCCTGCAGGTTGTTCACACGCCTGGTCATACATTGGGGCATATCTCTTTGTACGAACCTGAGGAGAAGGTATTGATTTGTGGCGATCTTTTCCATAAGAATGACATCGGCTGGATCAATATCTTTCGTGAAGGAGTCGCTGCCGTTCAGCAATCAATCGAAAGCCTGGAGCGGCTGGCCAGTCTTCCGATTCGACACGCCTACTCCGGCCATGGTCCTGCGTTGGATAATCCTCTGGTTGCGATTGATCATGCGAGAAATCGGCTGGAAAAGTGGCTCCATGCGCCGGAAAAGATGGCATGGCACGCTTGCAAGAGAATTTTTGCCTATACCCTGATGATGTACGACGGACTGTCAAAAGATGAAATCGATACCTACCTCCCATCGTGTGGATGGTTCCGGGATTTTGCCCGCTACTCGTTCCAGCTGCAACCGGACGAATTTGTCCCCATCCTGCTTGATGAAATGCTGCGCTCCAAAGCCGCAAGCTGGCGTGGTGATGATCTGATTGCCACTACACCCTATCAGCCGCCAACCAGGGAATGGATGGAGCGGAGTAGCAAGCCTCGCGTTTGGACAACGGAAGGTTATCATTCATGATGAAGAAAGGGGGAAGCTTATGCAGGCAGGCGATGTCCTAACGTGGGAGAGAACATTTACCGAGCAGGATGTGCAAGAGTTTTGCAGAATTTCCGGCGACAACGGCGCGCACCATATTACGCCTGACGAACATGGGCGTTTCATGGTACATGGTTTGCTCACCGCAACCTTGCCGACAAAAATCGGTGGGGACTTGCATGTTCTTGCCAGAAAAATGGAGTTTACCTTTCTCAGGCCGGTGTTTACGGGAGACACGATCCGCTGTGAAGTTACCGTCACCCGTTATGAACGGCAGGAAATCAAAGTGGAAATCGCTGCCGCTGTGGAGTGCTTTAACCAGGCGGGAAAGAAGGTATTGGAAGGCGCGTTTGAAGGGATTATCAGGCGCTAGACAAAATCGCCGGAGGAGCGGGTGAGGCGGGAGACCAGATCAGTGATGCCGTAGCCGTACTCGAGCAGGCGGGCCGTCTCTTCCGGCTTTAGCTGCCGGGGCGTGAGGCCGCCTTCGTACAGTCCGCGCCAAAACAGATTGGCCGGATTGGCGTAGTGAAAGCCGGCTGTCGCCGACACGCGGCCCGGATTGATGCCGCAAAACAGTACCGTTAGATCGCGGCGGATGTAGGTGGGCAGCCATTTTTCCGTAAAGTGGGAGACTCTCCCTAAGGGAGAGTCTCAGTCTCGGGAATGTCATTCGCACCAGCTTGGGCGAAAACGTCTGTTTTTCTGCGCTCTGTGCACGGCCGGCGTCTACGCATGCACCGATTTCAATCCCAACGAGCTTTCGTGGAACTTGATGTTCGGATACTTCTCCATCGCCATCCGCAGTTGGTACTCGCTCTCAAACAGCATCACCGGCCGGCCGTAGCGGTCCGTCACGGTTTTGTTCTTCAGCGCGTCCAGCGCCGCTTTTTCTCCTTCCAGCCAGCGGGCGATCTGGTACGGCAGGCGGGTCAGCGTGATCTCCACCCCGTACTCCGCTTTCAGCCGGTACTCCAGCACTTCAAACTGAAGCACCCCGACCACGCCGAGGATCAGCTCCTCCATCGGGTAGGTGCGGAACAACTGCACCGTTCCTTCCTCCGTCAACTGCATGATCCCTTTTTGGAACTGCTTGTGCTTCATCGCGTCCTTCACCATCACCCGGGAGAAGAACTCCGGCGAGAAGTGCGGCATCTCTTCGTACTCGAAAGGCTGGCCGACGCAGAGCGTGTCGCCGATCTGGAAGATGCCCGGGTCGAACAGGCCGATGACGTCACCGGCGTACGACTCCTCCACGATCTCCCGGTCCTGGGCCATGAACTGCACCGGCTGGGCCAGCTTGATCTCCTTGCCCAGGCGCACGTGCTTGACGGTCATGCCGCGTTCGAAGCGGCCCGAACAAATCCGCAGAAATGCCACGCGGTCGCGGTGCGCCGGATTCATATTGGCCTGGATTTTGAAAATGAAGCCGGAAAACGGATGGCTGTACGGATCAATCAGGCCGACGCTGCTCTTCTTGGGCGACGGCGGCGGAGCCATTTGCAAAAAGTTGTCGAGGAACGTCTGCACCCCGAAATTGTTGATCGCACTGCCGAAAAAGACGGGGGTCAGCTCCCCTTTGCCGATCAGTTCCATGTCGAAGGCGTCGCCCGCCACGTCCAGCAGGGCGATTTCCTCCTGAAGCTGCTGCCACAGGTCCTGGCCGACGCGTTCGCCGATCAGCGGATCGTCCGGGCCGCTTACCTCGAAGAAGCGGATGTCCTCATGCTGCGAGCCGTCCTGATACAGCTCCACGCGCGATTTCATCCGGTCGTACACGCCGCTGAAGTGGCTGCCCATGCCGATCGGCCAGTTCATCGGATAGGAGCGGATGCCCAGCACCCGTTCGATTTCTTCCAGGAGCTCGAACGGGTCTTTGCCGTGCCGGTCCAGCTTGTTGATAAAGGTAAAAATCGGGATGCCGCGCATCCGGCAAACCTTGAACAGCTTGATCGTCTGCGCCTCCACCCCTTTGGCCACGTCGATGATCATCACCGCGGCGTCGGCCGCCGTCAACGTCCGGTACGTGTCCTCGCTGAAGTCCTGGTGGCCCGGCGTATCCAGAATGTTGATCCGGTGCCCCTTGTATTCGAAATCCATCGCGCTGGAGGTGACGGAGATGCCCCGCTTCTTTTCGATTTCCATCCAGTCGGAGGTGGCGTGCTTGGAGTTCTTCCGCCCTTTGACCATCCCGGCTTCACGGATCGCTCCGCCGTAGTACAGCAGCTTTTCCGTCATGGTCGTCTTGCCCGCGTCCGGGTGGGAGATAATCGCAAAGGTGCGCCGTTTCGCAATTTCTTGTTCCCATTGGGGGTTTTTCTGACTCATCTTCATTCTCCTGTCGTTGTTCTCTGCCATAGCATATTCCATAACGATTATAACGACAAACAGGCGTGTGAGCTAGCTCGTATCTTTCCTTTTCCATCAGATCGGGTATAATAGAGGGATGGAAGTAGTAAAAATTTTTTGACTGTATGTGCATCCTACATAGCAAAGGGAGGAACCCTATGACAAGCTCTGTGGAAAAACGCGCAGCCGCCTTTCGCGAGTACGTGAAAAAAATGACCAGCTACAGCCAGGCGCTCGCCGTCCTGCATTGGGACATGCGCACGCAGGCGCCGCGCAAAGGGATGGAAGCCCGTTCCGAGGTGATCGGCGTGCTGTCCAGCGAGCAGTTCAAACTGGCCACCTCCAAGGAGATGGAGGAACACCTGGAGGCGCTGAGCGAACCGGCCGCGCTGGATTCGCTCGACGCCATCACCCGGGCGACGGTGCTGGAGTGCAAGAAGGAATTTGACCGCAACAAGAAAATCCCGGCAGACCGGTACCGGGAATTTGTGGTGCTGACCTCGCAGGCCGAGACCATCTGGGAGGAAGCGCGGGCCAACAGCGACTTCGCCATGTTCCGCCCCTATCTGGAAAAGATCGTCAACTTCCAGCTTGAGTTTATCGACTACTGGGGCTACGACGGCAAGAACAAGTACAACACCCTGCTTGATCTGTACGAGCCGGGCATGACCGTGGACCAGTTGGACCCGATGTTTGCCACCCTGCGCGAGAAAACCGTCAAGCTGGTGGCAGCCATCGCCGAGTCGCCGAACAAGCCGGACACGTCCTTCCTGAAGAAGCACTTCCCGGAGAGCGAGCAGGAAGCGTTCAGCCGCTTTGTGCTGGAGCGGATCGGGTACGACTTCCAGGCGGGCCGCATGGATCGCAGCGTACACCCGTTCTGCACGTCGTTCAACCCGGGCGACGTCCGGATCACGACCCGTTTCCACCCGAACGACTTCAACTCGGCGCTGTTTAGCTGCATTCACGAAGCGGGACACGCCATGTACGAGCAAAACATCAATCCGGAGCTGCTGGGCACACCGCTGTGCGACGGCACTTCGATGGGCATCCACGAATCCCAGTCCCGCTTCTGGGAAAACATGGTGGGCCGCAGCCTGCCGTTCTGGAAACATTTCTACGGCGATCTCTTGAAGGCCTTCCCGGCCCAGTTTGCAGGCGTCGACGTCGAGCAGTTCTACCGCGCGATCAACGAAGTTACCCCGTCGTTTATCCGCACGGAAGCGGACGAATTGACGTACAACCTGCACGTCATGATCCGCTACGAGATTGAAAAAGGGCTGATCAACCGGACGATCGACGTGGCCGACCTGCCTGCCATCTGGAACGAGAAAATGAAGGAGTACCTCGGCATCGTGCCGGCCAACGACAAGGAAGGCGTGCTGCAGGACGTGCATTGGGCGGGCGGCAGCTTCGGCTACTTCCCCACCTACTCGTTGGGCAACGTCTACGCCGCCCAGTTCACCCATGTGATGCGCCGGGAGATCAGCGGCTACGACGACCTGGTGGCCAAGGGAGAGTTCGGGCCGATCCGTCAGTGGCTGAAGGAGCACATTCACCAGTACGGCAAGATGAAGAGCCCGAACGAGCTGGTGAAGGAGATCACCGGCGAGGGGATCAACGCGTCGTACCTGATGGACTATCTGGAAACCAAGTACACGGACATCTACAAGCTGTAAGAACACCGGGCGCCTCGCGTTTCGAGGCGCTCTTTTCTTTGCCCGCCGCCGATCCCGGCATTTTTTGGGCCGGAAGGGAAATCCGCTTTCGCTGTGGTACAATGGGGCGAAAGGAGGGACAACGGTTGGTTCACTTTACGGAAAAATGGCTGCCCACCTACATCCGCCGCGATCTGACAGTGCTGTTTTGCGGTATCAATCCGGGCCGCGTGTCGGCGACAGCCGGCTTTCACTACGCCAATCCGGCCAATCTGTTCTGGCGCGGGCTGTACGAAGGCGGCCTCACGCACCGGCAGCTAAAGCCGGAAGAGACGGCGCGCCTGCTCGAGTACGGCTACGGCATCACCGATCTGGTCTCCCGCCCCACCCGCTCCTCCGGCGATTTGCGGGAAGCGGATTTCACGACCGGAGCGGAACAGTTCCGGCAGATGGTCCAGACGTATCGTCCGCGGGTCATCTGCTTCAACGGCATCACCGCGTTCCGCCACGCCACCGGCCGCAAAAAGGAACCGGTCTCGCTCGGCCTGCAGCCGCAGCTCGCCTTCGGAACCGGCGAATGGGCCGGCAGCCATCTGTTCGTCATCCCCTCCACCAGCGGCGCCAACGCCTCCTACACGCGCGAAGAACGGCTGGCGATGTTCGGCGAACTGAGCCGGTTCCTGCGCGAGAAAGGGTGGCATCCGCTCGATCCGAAACGCGAGTGAGTGTCGTCACATGTGCGCCGGAAGGAACGGCAGACGGCCTGCATGCCCAAAACAAATGAAAAGGCTCCGGCATGACGGTTCCGATCGCGATACCGCCGCCCGAGCCTTTTTTGCATGGATGGTTGCAGGTGTCAGGCCTTCGCGGCCACTTTCAGCAGATGGCTCTGCTGCCGCACGTACTGGATCAGCTCCACGCTCATCGCGTAGTAGTTGAAGGGCGTGATCAGATAGATGCCGTTGAAATAGGTGATGGCCACATCCAGCAGCTCCTTGGCCATCTTGAGACCTTCCTGTCTGGCCGCTTCTCCCTGAACCCGCTTCATCCGCTCCCGCGCTTCGTCGGAGAGCTTGATGCCCGGCACTTCGTTGTGCAGAAACTCCGCGTTGCGCGAGCTGGTCAGCGGCATGATCCCGATAAACACCGGGATGCCGATGTGTTTCGTCGCCTCGTGGACGAGCCGGATCGACTCCGCGTCGTAGACGGGCTGCGTCATGATGAAGTCAGCCCCGGCTTCCACCTTTTTCTCCAGCCGTTTGATCGCGGCTTCGATGTGGCGCACGTTGGGGTTGAAGGCCGCCCCCACGATGAACTGCGCCTTTTGTTTCAGCGGACGGCCGGAGAACGAGATGCCTTCGTTGAGCTGTTTGACCATGCGGATCAGGTCAAACGAGGTGACGTCAAACACCGAGCTGGCTCCCGGCAAATCGCCGAAGCGGGAGGGGTCGCCGGTCACCACCAGCACCTGGTCGATGCCGAGCGCGTGCAGGCCCATCAAGTGGGACTGCTGCCCGATCAGATTACGGTCCCGGCAGGCGATGTGGACGAGCGGGTCTATGCCGTACTGGCTTTTCATGATCGCGCCCAGCGCCATGTTGCTCATCCGCACGTTGGCCAGTGAGTTGTCCGCCAGGGTGATGGCGTCCGCCCCCGCCTTGTGCAGCTCGCAGCAGCCGGTCAAAAACCCTTCCGTATCCAGATCCTTCGGCGGGTCAAACTCCACAATGATCGTCGTGCCGGTCTTGACCCGCTCCACGATGCTCGGTTTCTGCCGGTCCCTGACGCTGAACGAGGAAACGGACGGCCGCTCCGTCAACTCGTCGGGCGGGTTGACGCGCGCCTGCGGAGCAAGCCCCTTCAGCGCTTCCGCCATGGCCCGGACGTGGTCCGGCGTGGTGCCGCAGCAGCCGCCCAAAAGGCGCACCCCTTGTTCCCGGAGGCGCAGCGCGCTCTCGGCGAAGTATTCCGGCGAGGACTTGTAGGCGTACTCGCCGTCGCTCAAGCCGAGCCGTCCCGCGTTGGGAAAGGCGGAGAGCAGCGCCCCATCCGGCACGCGGGCGCTCTCGAACGAGCGGAGAATCTCTGCCGGCCCCAGCCGACAGTTGAGGCCGATGATGTCCGCTCCCGCCTTCTGCAGGTGGGAAAACGCCTCCGTCAGCGTGTAGCCGTCACGGGTCCGCCCCACGTCCAGCGTCGCCAACTGGCAAATCAGCGGCAGGCCCGTGAGCGGGCGGATCACGTCGATGGCGAGCAGGAGCTCTTCCAGGTCGAGAAACGTTTCCAGAATCAAGCCGTCCACTCCGGCGTGCAGCAGCGCGATCGCCTGTTCTTCAAACTGGTCGCGGTACTCGTCCAGCACCTTTTTCCGCACCCGTCCGGCGAGGATGGAGCCGATGCTGCCGACGACATAGGCGTCGTCCTGCGCCGCCTCGCGGGCGATCGTGACGGCGACGCGGTTGATGCGCGTCACCTTGTGCTCCAGTCCGTAGCGGGCGAGCGCGTCCCGATTGGCGCCGAACGTGTTGGTTTCCATCATGCGCGCCCCCGCCTCGTAGTACGCCTTGTGAACGTCGTGCACCAGGCGCGGATTGGTCAGGCACAGTTCCTCGAAACTGACGCCCACCGGAACCCCCGAGCGGTACAACTGTGTCGCCATCGCCCCGTCGCCGACCAGCAGGTGGTCTTGCAAATATTCGCGCAAATCTTTTTTCGTTGTCAAATCCATCCCTTCTCTCCCATTGCTCTGTGAAACGCCTATAGGTCAAACACGGACGGGCCGGCGTTGAAGTACCTCGCCTCCGGATGGGCGAAGACCATCGCCGAGACGGACGCTTCCGGCTCCATCATGAATCCGTCCGTAAGCTGGATGCCGATGTCCTCCGGTTTCAACAAACGGAACAGCTTGGCCTGATCCTCCAGGTTGGGGCAGGCCGGGTAACCGAACGAGACGCGAATCCCCTGGTAACGGGCGCCAAACCGCTCCAGCATGGTCATCTCCGCCGGATCGGGGAAGCCCCAGACGTCCCGCATCACGTGGTGCACCCGTTCCGCAAAGGCTTCCGCCAATTCCAGCGCCAGCGCCTGCAGGACGTGGGAGCGGAGGTAGTCGCCCCGCTCTTTCAAAAGGGCGGAGCGCTCGCGGATGCCGGAGCCGGCCGTCACCGCCAGGAACCCGACGTAATCCATCTCGCCGCTCTCCACCGGTCGGAGGAAGTCGGAGAGGCAGAGAAACGGCTCCTCCGGCTGGCGGGGAAAGCGGAAGCGCTCCAGCAGACGGCTGTGATCGCGCGGATCGTAGACGAGGATGTCGTCGCCATCCGCCTGGGCTGGGAAAAACTGATACATCCCGTGCGCCGTGATCGTGCCGTCCCGCTTGGCTTCCGCCAGCAGTTCCTGCACCAACTGATACAGCCCGGTCACTTTTTCGTCCCCGGCCTCCAGCAGTTTCTCCACGTTGCCGCGGACGCCGAGATGCTTGCCGAGAAGCATCCGCAGGTTGAGGTACGGCTGCAGATGGCTGATCGGATAGTGGCGCAGCACGTGGCGCTCGCAGTCGGGCGGCACGTGGACCGGCACGGTGCGGCTGACGGCGGAGCGCTTCGGCTTGAGCGATGCCGCCGCTGCTTCGGCCTGCGGCGGAGTCGACGCTTCCTCTTCCACCGCCTGCTGGGCCGCGCGCAGCTTTTCCCGTTCTGCGGGGTCCTGCAGGCGGTTGACCAGGTCCAGCCCGTCCATCGCGTCCTTGGCGTACAGCACGATTCCCTTGTACTCCGGCGCGATCCGGTTGGAGGTAAACTTGCGGGTAAGGGCCGCGCCGCCTACCAAAAGCGGCACGTCAATGCCGGCTGCCCGCAGGTCCTGGGCGGTAATCACCATCTGCTGCGCCGACTTGACCAGCAGGCCCGACAGGCCGATCGCGTCCGGCCGCTCTTCGCGGCAGGCGGCGATCAACTGCTCCGGCGGCACCTTGATCCCCAGGTTGACCACCTCGTACCCGTTGTTGGCGAGGATGATCTCCACCAGGTTTTTGCCGATGTCGTGCACGTCCCCTTTTACCGTCGCCAGCAGGATTTTTCCTTTGGTGGCCGTCTCCGTCTTTTCCATGAACGGTTCCAGGAACGATACGGACGCCTTCATCACCTCGGCGCTCTGCAGCACCTCCGCGACGATCAGTTGGTTGGCGTTGAACAGCCGGCCCACTTCTTCCATCCCGGCCATCAGCGGGCCGTTGATGATTTCCAGCGGCGTGTATTTCTCCAGCGCCCGCTTGAGGTCGTCGATCAGCCCGTCCTTGGAGCCTTCCACCACGTACCGGGCCAGCCGCTCCTCCAGCGTGAGCGAGGACGCTTCCACTCGGACTTCCTTTTTCTTCTGCCGGTAAAACTCGGTGAAGGCTGCCAGCGTCTCGTCATTGGTCTCGAACAGGAGCGCCTCTGCCAGTCTCCGCTCCTCTTCGGGAATGGAGGCGTAGCGTTCCAGCTTCTCGGTATTGACGATGGCGTAATCGAGCCCGGCCAAGGTCGTATGGTAGAGGAAGACGGCGTTCAGCACCTCCCGTCCGGCCGCCGGCAGCCCGAACGAGACGTTGCTGATGCCGAGAATCGTCTTGCACTCCGGCATCGCCTCCTTGATCAGGCGGAGGCCTTCCACCGTCTCGCGGGCGGAGCCAATGTACTGCTCGTCGCCGGTGCCCACCGGAAAGACCAGCGGGTCGAAAATGATGTCGCGCGGGTTGACCCCGAACCGGTTGACCAGCAGGTCGTAGGAGCGTTTGGCCACCTCCAGCTTCCGCTCCCGGCTGACCGCCATGCCGGTCTCGTCGATCGTGCCGACGACGACGGCTGCGCCGTACTGGTGAATCAGCGGCACCACCTGTTCAAACCGCTCCAGCCCGTCTTCCAGGTTGATCGAGTTGAGGATGGCCTTGCCCTGCGAGTACCGCAGCCCGAGCTCCATGACGCGCACGTCGGTGGAGTCGATCATCAGCGGCGCTTTCACCTTTTTGACGACAAACTGCAGGAACTTCTCCATGTCCCCGTACTCGTCCCGGTCCGGGTCGGCGAGACAGATGTCGATGATCTGCGCCCCCCGCTTCACCTGGGCGCGGGCGATGTCTGACGCTTCCTCGTACTGCCCGGCCGCGATCAGGTCGCGGAATTTTTTCGACCCGATCACGTTGCTCCGTTCGCCGACGAGCAGCGGCCGGTTGTCCGGTTCCACGTAGACGACCTCGATCCCCGACACGGCGCTGACCGGCTGTCCGGCGGGGACGCGGGGCTTGCAGTCCTTCAACGCTTCCGCCAGCGCGCGGATATGCTCCGGTGTCGTTCCGCAGCAGCCTCCGGCGACGTTGAGCCAGCCCTGCTCGGCAAACGCCCGCATCTTGGCGGCCAGTCCGTGCGGCGTCTCGTGGTAATGGCCGTTTTCGTCCGGCAGGCCGGCGTTGGGATAACAGCTTACCCCGCACTGGGCCAGACCGGACAGCGTGCGCAGATGGTCGCGCATGAACTCCGGGCCGGTGGCACAGTTCAGGCCGATGGTAATCGGCTTCAGATGTTCCAGCGAGACGTAGAACGCTTCGACGGTTTGACCGGCCAGGGTCGTGCCCATCGGTTCGATCGTGCCGGAGACCATCACCGGCACTTCCCTCCCCAGCTCCGCGAACGCCCGGCGGATGCCGATGCCCCCGGCCTTGACGTTCAGCGTGTCCTGCGAGGTTTCCAAAAGCAGCGCATCCACGCCGCCGATCAGCAGCCCTTTCGCCTGCCGGTAGTACGCTTCCACCAGTTCTTCGAAGGTGACGCCTCCCGTCAGGGACAGCGTCTTGGTCGTCGGTCCCATCGAGCCGGCGACGTAACGCGGCCACTCCGGGGTGGAATAGGCGTCAGCCGCTTCCCGCGCCAGCCGGGCCGCGGCGATGTTGATCTCCAGGTCTTTTTCCGCCACGTCGTACTCGGCCAGGACGATGGAGGTGGCGCCAAACGTGTTGGTCTCCACGATGTCGGCGCCCGCCTCCAGGTATTTTTCGTGAATGGAGCGGATCACGTCGGGGCGGGTGAGATTAAGCAGCTCGTTGCAGCCTTCGTAGGCCTCGCCGCCAAAATCATCGGCGGTCAGGCTGGCCTGCTGCAGCATCGTCCCCATCGCACCGTCCAGAATCAGAATTTTCCGGTAAAGCTGTTCGCGAAGACTTGGTTTCATGGGCAGACTCCTTTTCTCACAAACTCACAAACGTATCGGTTCGAGTACAGCAAAAAATCCTCTCCTGTGTGCCAGAAGAGGATTTGTCCGCGAAACATACACGCATGACCATCCTCTTATCTTTCAAAGCACACGGCTTTGCTGGAATTGGCACCTGGTAATCCGGTTGCCGAGGCTTCATTGGGCCAGTCCCTCTGCCTCTCTGGATAAGAGTCGTCACTATCTCTTATGCGGTTTTGTCAAACGGCAACGATGTTTGAATGTATCTTAACACCCCCCTCTCCCCGCGTCAATGAAGAATTTGTCTATTTTCTCCAGCCCGTGACCCCCGCCCATTTTTGTGAAGCTGGTCATCCGCCCACAACAACCGGCACATTCGTGTATAGACTGAAGCATAACGGAAAGGAGGGGAAACAACAATGAGTACTTCCTTCTGCGGATCCGGCATTTTCGGTGACACGTTCGCGCTGGTGCTCGTTCTGTTCATCCTGTTGGTCATCGTCGGATGTTCGAACGACTGCAACTAAACGGGCGCTTACATGAAAAGGAGCCTAGCTGCTAGGCTCTTTTTGCGCTGGACAACCCTGTCCGTTCGCCGTTCCCTGCGGGACTCCCCGCCTGCGCCCCGTTCGTTGTCAGCCGCCGCCCGTTTTTGCTATGATGAAAAGCGATCCGGTACAAAGGAGCGAACCGCTGTGAATCATTTGGTACCCTGTGACCGTCAGGAATTCCTCTCCCGCCTGGAGACGGTGAAAGAGCTGGAGCACACCGATTTTGAGACCTACTCGATCGTCAAGAATCGAGAGACGGGGCAGCACTACCTTCGCTATTCGTTTGAGCACATCAACCTGTCCGAAGGAGGCAGGCGGGACGAATACGACCACTTCCTCCCGCTGGAATCGGACGACGTGCTGGGCATTCTGTTTGGCGACCAGCCCTACCGCTTTCCCGATCACTGGCGCTCCCCCTATCTGCGCAGTGGGACGGATGAGCGGCTGATGCCGTTTGATCCCAGCGAAAACCACGACCTGGAGGAAGAGGCCGAAGCAGAACGGGCGCTGCTCGCCAAGCTGGTCGAGTACAAGCGGCAGTGGCAGTCCGCCGACGACAAGGAACGGCTGACGCGGGACCTGTTCCACGACTTGGACGATTTGCTGAAAAAACCGGAAGAGTGAGTTGCATCCCGCGGGAGATGTCCGCTATAATGCTAGAGAAACATAGTCGTCGCCGAAGAGGAGAGTACTCCGTCAGAAAGCGGAAGCGAGCCGGGGACGGTGGGAGCCCGGTGCGGAATGACGCGGGGAAGCGCACCTCGGAGACGCGTCCTGAAGGTCCGGACGACCGGATTGCGTAGGGCACGCCGGGTCTGCCCGTTACCGCAGGCAAAGCGGCTTTCGCCTGTCCCCGTGCGGGAGGCGAGAGCAACAAGAGTGGCACCGCGGGAGTACAACCTCTCGTCTCTTTTCCCGATGAGACGCAGAGGTTTTTCTATTTTTTTCAGATTCCCAGAAACGAAAGGAGATTTCCATGAGCTATAAGCATCAAGCGGCTAGCATCATTGCCGCAGCACTCACCCGCCTCGGCGCGGACCAATTTACCGCCGAAACCGTATACGACATGCTGGAAACCCCGCCCAATCCCAGCATGGGGGATATCGCCTTCCCCTGCTTCCAACTGGCCAAGGCGCTCCGCAAGGCTCCGCCGCTGATCGCCGCCGAGCTGGCCGGCGAGGTAAGCGGCGCGCCGATTCGCGAAGCCAAGGCGGTCGGTCCGTACCTCAACCTGTTCCTCGATCAGGAAAGCGTCGCCCGCGACGTGATCGGCACGATCCTGACGCAGGGCAGCGCATACGGCAGCCGCGACATCGGTCAAGGGCGCAACGTGCCGATCGACCTCTCCTCCCCCAACATCGCGAAGCCGTTCTCCATGGGCCACCTGCGCTCCACCGTGATCGGCAACGCGATCGCCAACATCATGGAAAAACACGGCTACCGGCCGATCCGCATCAACCACCTGGGCGACTGGGGGACGCAGTTCGGCAAGCTGATCGTCGCCTACAAGCTGTGGGGCGACGAAGAAAAAGTAAAGGCCGAGCCGATCAAGGAGCTGCTCCACCTCTACGTCCGCTTCCACGAAGAGGCGGAAAAAGACCCGTCGCTGGAAGATCAGGGCCGCGAGTGGTTCAAAAAGCTGGAAGACGGGGACGAGGAAGCGCGTCGCCTCTGGCAGTGGTTCCGCGACGAATCGCTGAAGGAGTTCATGAAAATCTACGACTTGATGGGCGTTCAGTTTGACTCGTTCCACGGCGAGGCGTTCTACAACGACAAGATGGACCGCGTCGTCTCCATGCTGGAGGAAAAAGGGCTGTTGACCGAATCGGACGGCGCCCTGGTGGTCAACCTGGACGAGTACGACATGCCGCCGTGCCTGATCAAAAAATCGGACGGCGCCACCCTGTACGCGACGCGCGACCTGGCAGCCGCCCTGTATCGCCATGAGACCTACAACTTCGCCAAGGCCCTCTACGTCGTGGGCAACGAGCAGCGCCTGCACTTCCAGCAGTTGTACAAGGTGCTGGAAAAGATGGGCTTCGAATGGGCCAAGGAAATGTACCACATTCCGTTCGGCATGATGCTGAAGGACGGCAAGAAAATGTCCACCCGCAAAGGAAAAGTGGTCCTGCTGGAAGAAGTGCTGGCGCAGGCCATCGAGGACGTGCTGAACGTGATCCGGGAGAAAAACCCGTCGCTGGAAAACAAGGAAGAGGTGGCCCGCCAGGTTGGGGTTGGCGCGGTTATCTTCCACGACTTGAAAAACTACCGCTTAAACGACATCAATTTCTCCTGGGAGGAGATGCTCACGTTTGAAGGCGAGACCGGTCCGTACGTGCAGTACACGCACGCGCGCGCCTGCTCGCTGCTGCGCAAGGGCGGCTACGAGCCGACCAGCGAGGTGAAGCTGCCCGCAGGCGCCTTGGACAGCAAGGAAGCCTGGGCGGTCATCACGCTGTTGAACAGCTTCCCGGAAGTGATCGACCGGGCGCGGGAACAGTTCGACCCGTCGCAGATCGGCAAATACGTGATCGACCTGGCGCAGGCGTTCAACAAGTTCTACGCCAACGTCCGCATTCTTGCGGAAGAAGAGGACGTCAAGACGGCCCGCCTGCAGTTGGTCGCCGCAGTGGTGACGGTGCTGAAAGAGGGGCTGCGCCTGCTCGGACTCGCCGCACCGGAAGAGATGTAATCGCCTGTTGGCGAGACTGCCTCTCGTCCATCAAAAAAGCCGACTTTCCTGCTTTGACAGGAAGTCGGCTTTTCTTTTCCTTTGGGAACGCTCCCTACTTTTTCCCAAACCACGTCTTGCCGAGCAGCTCCACCACCTGCTTGGGCAGCGAGCGCGGCGGCTCTTTTTCAGCTCCCGATGCGTCGACGAGACGATACAACAGCGCCTTGTCGTCGGCCGGGTCCGACTTGGTTTCCAGCGTCAGTTCGCCGATGACCCCCGCTTTCGTCCATTCCTCGATCATGATCTGATACTCGCCGGGAGCCAGTTCGATGTATTCCCCGTCCGGCAGGTCGATCACGGCATAGCCGTCGTGTTCGATTTCGGCGTCATAGATATGTCCGTTCGCCGCCTCATACAGGGCCAGCTCTTCCGGATTGTTCAGGTTTTCCTTGAGCGGGGCAAAATCCTCGATGGTTACCTTGACTCTTCGTTTCACGCAGACTCCTCCTCGCTGACAGCGCACTGTACGGTTTCCTCTCACACTCTACCATACGGGCGGTCAGCCTGTCACGGCCCGGCCAGCTCTCGCACCAGGGCGATCTCCTCCCGATGGCCGCCACCAGGCGGACGGGGCGTCTCCAGTACGACCGGGATTCCCTGCAGCTCCGGCGTCCGCAGCAGAGGGACAAACGCTTCCCTCCCGATCGCGCCCCGCCCAATCGGCGCGTGCCTGTCGCGAAAGGAACCGGCGGGATACACCGAATCGTTCAGATGGACGGCGGCCAGCGCGTCCAGATACCCCAGCTTCCGCATGCTGTCAGCCACCCGCTCCCAGTCGTCTCCCGTCCAGAGCCCGCTGGCAAAGGCGTGGCACGTGTCGAAGCAGAACCCCACTTTTTGCGGATGGTTCAGCAGTTCCCGCACCTGGGTCAGCTCTTCCAGCGTCGTTCCCATGCGGCTGCCCTGGCCCGCGTTGTTTTCCACCAGCAGCTTCGCCACTCCGCTCCAGCCGTCCAGGATGTCGTTCACCATCCGGATCATCAGCCGGTACCCTTCCAGCACATCCGCCCCCTTGTACTGGCCAAAGTGGACGACCACCCCGATGGAGCCGCACGCTTCCGCGATCTCCAGATCGTTTCGCAGCGAGTCGGCCGTCGCTTTAAACAGTGCGCCCGGCGCCGCGGCAAGATTGGCCGGATAGGAGGTGTGGGCGATGGAGACGATGCCCTGCTTTCGGCAAAAGGAGCGGCACGCCTCCGCATCCCTGGGGTCGAACGCTTTGACCGCCAGGCTGCGCGGGTTCTTGGGAAAGTATTGAAACGCTCCGGCCCCCAGCGCCAAAGCCGTCTTCGCCGCGGCCAGATACCCGCCGCGAATGCTGACGTGACATCCGACGTACACGCAGCTCCCTCCCTCTGGCAAGTTGTTTCCAGTTTCCCCCACTCTTCCTCGTTTCAGTCGCCGGGTGGGGAAATGGCTGCTGCCGGAAGCTCCCCGCTTCTCCCCCCGATGCTGCCCGCCTCGCCGCGCAGGCTGCGGCCGCTCTATGCGTCGGGCGCGCGCCTGCCCCGGTCAGCGGGCGGACGGATGCCGGCATGCGCCTGCACCAGCACCCGGTCGTACCGCTCCGACGCCCCCGGCGACGGTCGGCTCAGCCAGGTGCCCAGCAGCGCGCCGAGAAAGCCGAGCGGGATCGAGACCAGTCCCGGATTGGCCAGGGGAAACAGCGGCTCGGCCAGGATCAAGCCGTGCTCGGGATGCATCACCGACGGGCCGAGACAGACAAGCAGGAGCGAAGCCAGTACGCCGGTGATGACCCCGGCAAGCGCTCCCTGCACCGTGAACCGCCGCCAGTACAGGGTAAACAGGATCAGCGGCAGATTGGCCGAAGCGGCCACTGCAAACGTCAGCGCCACCAGAATCGCCACGTTCATCTTCTGCGCGCCGATCGCCAGCCAGATGGAGACGAGGCCGACGGCGACGGACGAAGCCTTGGCGACCAGCACCTGCTCCCGTTCGGAAGCCTGTCCGCTGCGGACGATGTGGCTGTAGACGTCGTGGGCAAACGCGGAGGACGCGGCGAGCACCAATCCCGTCACGACCGCCAGTATCGTGGCGAAGGCGACGGCCGAGATGTAGGCCATCAGGAATTCGCCGCCCAGCGCGTCGGCCAAAAGCGTCACCGTCAGATTCCCCCCGAACCCGGCCTGCTCCAGGGTCTGCCAGCCGATAAACGCGCACGCGCCGAATCCTAGCAGAATGGTCATCAGGTAAAACGCCCCCATGATCCAGGTGGCCGTGATGATCGACTTGCGCGTGGTGACCGCGTCCTTTACCGTAAAAAGTCGGGCGATGATGTGGGGCAGGCCGGCCGTTCCCAGGATCAGCGCCAGATGCAGCGAAAGGATGTCCAGCGGCCTGACGTACTGGTTGCCCGGATAGAGGTAGCGCTCCCTGAGCGGGGTGGCCGTGCTGACGTAATCAAACAGCGCCGCCAGGCTCCAATCAAAGCGGGCCAGCACGATCATGGAGACGATGCACGTGCCTGTCAGGAGCAGAATGGCCTTGATAATCTGCACCCAGGAGGTGGCCTCCATCCCGCCGAAGACGACGTAGATCGTCATCAGGCTGCCCACCACCATCACCGCGGTCTCGTACTCGATGTCAAACAGGTGGTGAATCAGCGCCCCCGCCCCCACCAGTTGGGCGATCATGTAAAAAATCGTGATCAACAGCGTCGTGCAGGCGATCACCCCGCGCAGCCCCCTGCTGTCAAAGCGGACGGCGATCGCGTCGGCCAAGGTGTACCGCCCCAGGTTGTGCAGCGGCTCCGCGATTACCGACAGCATCACCAGATAGGAGACGAAAAAACCGATCGCGTAGAGAAAGCCGTCAAACCCGTACAGGGCGATCGCCCCCGCAATGCCGAGAAAAGACGCGGCGCTCATGTAGTCCCCCGCGATGGCCACGCCGTTCTGCAAACCGGTCAGGCGGTTCCCCGCGGCGTAGAACTCGCGCGGGTTGACCGCCCGCCTGGCCGCGGAATACGTGATGAACAGCGTGCCGATAATCACGCTGCAAAAGAAAATCACCGCAGACATGCCATCCCCCACTTCCGCCTGAATGGCAAAGAAGCTGGGGCATTCACCCCAGCATCTCCAGTTTCTTAATTACTTATCCGCGGGCTATGCCGTTTCCTTCATGCCCGTATTGGCCTTGACCTGAATTTCTTCAAATTTGGCGTCGTCCCGCGAGCGGGAGAAGTACGTGCCGAGCCAGGCGGCCAAAAAGCCCAGCGGGATGGATACGATGCCCGGATTGCTGAGCGGGAAGAGCGCATGGCCGACGAGAATCGCCTTGCCCGGCTCCGGATTCCAGACGTTCGGGCTGAGGGCGACCAGGATCAGTGCGCTGAACAGCCCCACCAGCATGCCGGTCACCGCTCCCGTCGTGTTAAAACGGCGCCAGTAAATGGTAAAGATGATCACAGGCAGGTTGGCGCTGGCCGCCACCGCAAAAGCAAGCGCCACGAGGAAGGCGACGTTCAGCTTCTGCGCGAACAAGGCGAGCAGGATGGAGATGACGGCCACGCCGACCGACGCCCACTTGGCGGCCAGCATCTGCTCCCGCTCCGTCACTTTGCCCTGCCGGATCACATGGCTGTAAAAATCGTGCGCAAAGGCGGAGGCGGCGGACAGGACCAGCCCCGCCACCACGGCGAGGATCGTGGCGAAGGCGACGGCGGAGACGAACGCGAACAGGAAGTTCCCCCCGAGGTACTGCGCCAGAAGCGGAGCGCCCATGTTGCCCGCCGGGTCCATGTTGTCCTGGCCGACAAACGCAGCCGCGCCAAAGCCCAGGAAAATGGTCATGACGTAGAAAATGCCGATGATCCAGGTGGCGTACACCACCGACTTGCGCGCGGTCGGCGCATCCTTCACGGTAAAGAAGCGGATCAGGATGTGCGGCAGACCGGCCGTGCCCAGCACCAGCGCCAGGTTGAGCGAGATCGTGTCCAGCCCGTCCTTGAACTTGTTGCCGGGATAGAGAAACTTCTCGCCAAGCGGCGTGGCCGTCTTCATGTGTTCGAACATGGCCGTGACGCTGAAGCCAAACTTGGCGAACACCATCACCGAGATGATGAACGTGCCGGCCATCAAGAGCACCGCCTTGACGATCTGCACCCAGGAGGTGGCGGTCATCCCGCCGAAGACCACGTACACCGTCATCAGGGCGCCGACGATCAGCACGGACGTGGTGTACTCCAGCCCGAGCAGCAGTTTGATCAGCGCGCCGGCCCCTACCAACTGCGCGATCATGTAAAAAATGGAGATGGCGACGGAGTTGAGCGCGGCCACGCCGCGAATCTGCTTGTTGTTGAAGCGGGCCGCGATCATGTCCGCCATCGTGTACTTGCCCAGGTTTCGCAGCGGTTCGGCCACCAGGTACAGCACGACCAGATACGCGACGAGAAAACCGATGCTGTAGAAAAAGCCGTCGAAGCCGGACAGCGCGATCATCCCGGCGATGCCGAGAAACGAAGCCGCCGACATGTAGTCGCCCGCAATGGCAAGGCCGTTCTGCCAGCCGGTCAGGCCGCCCCCGGCGGTGTAAAATTCGCTGGTCGTGTTGGTCCGCTTGGAAGCGTAGTAGGTGATGATCAGCGTCAAGATGACGATGGCCAGAAACAGCAAAAACGCGGTTACGTTCATACCCCTTTTCCTCCCGTCTCCTGTTTGATCTGTTCCACCATCCGGTCAAACTCTTCCGAGCGCTTCGTGTAGATGATACAGAGGGCCCAGGTCATGATGAACTGGGCAAAAGCGAATACCCAGGCCCAGGTGATCGCCCCGAAAGCGGGCCGGTTCAGGACTTGAAAGTAGGAGGTCATGATCGGGAGGGTGAAGTAAAACACGAAGAAGAAGATGGAATAAGGCAGGATGAATGCTTTTTTCCGCTTCAGCAGTTCCTGGAAGGCGGCGGAACGGCTCACGGCCGCGTAGTCAATCGACGGCGGCTTCGACGTCCCTTTGGCCGCCGGGCTCGTATTTCCCATTGGATCTCCCCCTCTTGCAAATGTGGCGCCCACTGGATTGTAAGCGCTTCCTTTAGTTTACAAAACAATTCCAATATTGCGTACATTTTTGCGCATCCTGCACAATCCCGTGCGCCACATGCACAAAACGAGGAATCAGCGCAGGGAAACATTTACCCTTCTAGCCGCTTCAGCAGGTCTTTGGCAGCCGTGCGGGAGACGGGTACGCGCACTTTTTTCGGCCCTTTCAGAATCAGGTTGTACGCCCCGTTGAACCACGGTTCCAGCTCGCTGACGTACTGCAGGTTGACCAGGTAGCTCTTGTGCGTGCGGAAAAAGGAATGGGCTTGAAGCTTCTCCTCCAACTGCTGCAGGGTCATTCGGGTGGTGTACACCTCCGTCTCCGTGCAGATCTGCACCACCCGGTCGTCCCGGACGGCGTACATGACGGCGGCCGGGTCGATCACCACCAGCCGGTTGTTCTCTTCCACGATCAGCTTGGAGACTTTTCCCGCGTGAGGCACAGGCGTTTCGGCGAGCCGCTTGCGCACGCGCTGCAGCGTTTCCCGCAGGCGGTGGGGTTCCGTCGGCTTCAGCAGGTAATCGACGGCATTCAGCTTGAACGCTTCCACCGCGTAGTCCTCATGGGCGGTTGAGAAGACCAGCAGCGGCCGATCCTTGCGCGCCGCCAGCATGCGCGCCGCCTGGTCCCCCTCCAGTTCCGGCATTTTGATGTCCAGAAACACCACGTCGGGGTTGTGCTCCTCCACCAGGCGCAGCAGTTCCCTGCCGTTGGCGGCACAGGGCAGGAGTTCCACGTCGCTTTCCTGCTGCAGCAGGTAGGCCAGCTCTTCCCGGGCCAGGTGTTCGTCTTCGGCAATCATGACGCGAATGCGCATCAGGCATCCTCTCCTCCTCTGTGAGGTATGAAAAAGGTGATCCGGCAGCCGCCCTCCGGTTTGTTGGCGAAGCGCAGACGGGCGGACGGGCCGAGCAGGCTGACCAGCCGCTGGTTGACGTTGTAGACGCCGATCCCGTTTCCGTCGCGGCTCTCCAGCGGCATCGCGCCCAGCTTGTCCAGGATGGACGCGGGGATGCCCGCGCCGTTGTCTTCGATGACCACGGCCACCCGTCCTCCGTCCCGCTTCACGCTCACCTCGATCTCCCCGCCGTTGGGCTTGCCCCGCAGGCCGTGATGGATGCTGTTCTCCACCAGCGGCTGCAGCGTCCCCGGCGGGATCAGCGCTTCTTCGACGCCGGCGTCCGCCTCGCAGCGGACGACAAACTGTTCCGCAAAGCGAATGTTGATGATCTCCAGATACGCGTTCAGGTGGTTCAGCTCCTGCCCGACGGTGACCAGGGGACTTGCGGTCAGCTTCAGGTTGAGGCGCATGAACACGCCGAGCTGGATCGTCATGTGCCGCGCCAGATCGGGATTGATCCGGATCAGGGTGACGATGGAATTGAGCGTGTTGAACAGAAAGTGCGGCTGTATTTGCGCCTGCAGCATCCGCAGCTCCGCGTCCTTCATCAGCCCCTTCATTTTCTCGGCCAGCGTCAGCGTGAGCTGGTTGGACAGCAGGTTGCCCAGCCCCTTGGCCAGGGCTTCCTGCACCTTGCCGATCTGTTGGGGACGGCGGAAATACAGCTTGATCAGCCCGACCACGCTGTCCCCTTCCCGGATCGGCACCACCACTGCCGCGTGCAGCGGACAGTGCTTTCGCTCGCAGGAGACGCTCTCCCGGGTAAGCCCCGTCTCGATGCCGCCGCTGACCATCGCCCGCCGGTCCAGATCGCTCCCCACCGGCTCGCCGGGCAGGTGGTGATCCGCGCCGGCCCCGACGTGGGCGAGCAGGCGCTCCCGGTCGGTGACCGCCACCGCCGCCGCCTTCGCTTCCCGCAGCAGGAGCTGGGCGGCGGCTTGGGCCGTCTGCGGCGTCAAGCCCTGCTTGAGATGCGGCAGGATCCGCTCGGCGATGGTAAAGGCCCGCTCCGCTTCCGTCGCGGCGGAGCGCTCCTCCTCTTTCAGGGCGACGTGGATCATCGTGGTAAAAATGGCGATGGAGATGCTGTTGGTCAGCACCATGGGAATGCCGATCAGGTTGACGACGGTCCGGACCAGCTCGGGAGGGTGGGCGAAAATCAGCAGCAGCGACATTTGGATGATGGGGGCGAACATGCCGATAAACAGCGCCTTGGCGGGGGAGATCACCCGCTCCTGGGAAAAAAAGCGCGCCACGTAGCCGGCGAAGAGCCCGGTGATCGGCACGGAAAGCCCCGCCGGCCAGGCGGCAAATCCGCCCAGGCTGTACAGATGAGCCCCGGCGATCAAGCCTGCTCCCAGCCCCACCAGCGGCCCGCCCAACAGCCCGCCGATCACCACGCCCACCAGGGTGGAGTTGGCGATCGCTTCATGGGGCTGCAGCGAAAAAATCCAGAAAGCGGGGAGGTACGCCTCCTTTCGCACCACCACGCCCGCATAGGTGCCGGCCATCCCGAACAGGCCAAACAGCAGCGAATACGCGATCGACGTCCCGAGGTGAACGTCCCGGTCCAACAGTTGGCGAAACAGCGGGATGCGCGTCAGAATAAAGGCGAGCGTAAGCAGAATCCCCATGCGCTCGATCAACAACAGCGTCAACTGTTCCACTGCGCCATCCCTCCGCAACTCGTTCCGTCTGTTAACAATTCCGCTTTCTCTTTCGCTTTCCCTGCTGGACAGACAACTCGACTGGGCGCCCTGCATACCCTGGATGTGCAACGCTTCATGCGGGAAGGGTGATCGATAATGTGCGGAATTACCGGATGGGTTGACTGGGAAAAAGACCTTTCCCAGGAGAGAGCCACGATTGAAGCCATGACACAGACGCTGACCAGACGGGGACCTGACGACGAGGGGTACTGGCTGTCGCCGCGGGTCGCATTCGGACACCGACGGCTGTGCGTCGTTGATCCTGCGGGCGGCCATCAACCGATGACGCGCGAACTGGGCGGACACGCCTATACCCTGATATACAACGGAGAACTGTACAACACGGAGGATCTTCGCCGGGAACTGCTGGTGAGAGGCCACGCGTTTCACTCCCACTCGGATACGGAAGTGCTGCTCGCCTCCTACATCGAATGGGGCAGCGAGTGCGTCCGCAAGCTGAACGGCATCTTTGCCTTCGCGGTCTGGAACGAACGGGAGCAATCCCTGTTTCTGGCCCGCGACCGCATGGGGGTAAAGCCGCTCTTTTACGCCAGACGGGGCAGCTCGTTTCTGTTCGGGTCCGAGCTGAAGGCGCTGCTGGCCCATCCGGCTGTAGAACCGGTCCTGTCCCGGGAAGGGATCGCCGAAATCTTTGCCCTCGGACCGGCCCGGACACCCGGACACGGCGTCTTTCACGACGTCTTCGAACTGCGGCCCGGCTGCCACCTGACCGTCACGCGCGAGCGCTTCGCCATCAAGCGATACTGGCAGGTGGAGAGCCGCCCCCACACCGACGACGCGGAGCGGACCGCCAAAACCGTCCGGGAGCTCTTGATCGATTCGATCCAGCGGCAGTTGGTCGCGGACGTCCCGGTCGCCACGCTTCTCTCCGGCGGGCTGGACTCCAGCGCCATCACCGCGATCGCGGCCGAGGCGTTCCGGCGCGACGGGCGGGGACCGCTGCATACCTATTCCATCGACTACGTGGACAACGATCGCCACTTCCAGGCGAACGCCTTCCAGCCCAACGCCGACGCCCCGTACGTGCAGAGGGTCTCCTCTTTCTTTGGCACCGTTCACCATGCGATCGAGTTTGACACGCCCGAGCTGGTGGATGCCCTGCGCACCGCCACGTACGCCCGCGATCTGCCCGGCATGGCGGACGTCGACGCGTCTCTCTACCTGTTTTGCCGCGAGATCAAAAAGGAAACGACGGTGGTCCTGTCCGGGGAGTGCGCGGACGAAGTGTTTGGCGGCTATCCCTGGTTCCACCGCGAAGAGCTGCTCCACGCCCGCACGTTCCCCTGGTCGCGGGCCATCGAACAGCGGGCCGCCTGGCTTTCGCCCGAACTGCGGGAGTGGGTGAAGCCGGAGGAATACGCGGCGCAGCGGTACGAGGAGACGCTCGACGAGGTGCCGCATCTGCCCGGCGAAAGTCCGCTGGAGGCACGCCGCCGCGAAATGTTTTACCTAAACCTCACCTGGTTCATGAACACCCTGCTGGATCGCAAGGACCGGATGAGCATGGCGGCCAGCCTGGAGGCCCGTGTGCCGTTTTGCGACCACCGGCTGGTGGAATACGTCTGGAACATCCCCTGGTCGCTGAAAATGTGGGGCAGCCGCGAAAAGGGCATCCTGCGCAAGGCACTGGAGGGCATCGTGCCCGACGACGTCCTGTACCGCAAAAAAAGCCCCTATCCGAAGACGCATAATCCCGCGTACACGGAAGCGACCCGCTCCTGGCTCCTGGAGATTCTGGACGATTCCTCCTCTCCCCTGCACCGGCTGATTGACACGGCAGCGGTCCGCCGGCTGGCCCTGGCGGACGCGAAAGCCTCGGACGTTCCGTTTTTCGGCCAGTTGATGAGCACTCCCCAACTGTTTGCCTACCTGGCTCAAATGGATGTGTGGATGCGGGCGTATCACGTCACGATCCGGTCCTGACGGGAAAAAAGCTCCTCGACCCCAGCCTTACGGGGTCTTGAGGAGCTTCCTTTTCTTCCTGACGGCGGTCGGCTTCGCGGCCAGTTTGGCGGCCGGTTTGATGGTTGGCTTGGCCGCTGGTTTGATGGTTGGCTTGGCAGCTGCCGCTGGCTTCGCCGGACAGGAGCGGTATCGGATATCGAACTCTCGGGCCGTGCGTTTGGCGATGGAAAAGGGGCTGGACGGCCCTGTGCGGACTAACCGGTAATCGATGCGAACGCGGGTGGCGCCACCGGTGAGAACGGCCCGGATCACTTTTTGATTGGGGCGATTTCGCACAATGCGCAGCGATTGGACCATGGTTGGGAGCGGAGGCACGTCCCCTGCCGGCACACACAGTTTGCCTTTGACGAGGCGCAGGTTCAGATTGCACACCATCACCCGCGTCAGCCGTTTCCCCCAAAACCGACGAAAATACCGGGCAATTTTGCGTCGAGTGTTAAACCGGTCCGGAAGGGGGGTGTAGTCGACGCCGTTGACCGTGTAGACAACCTTGCGGCGCGGAGAGGACACCACCCTGCTCCACACCTGTTCCGCCTGTTCGATCATGTTTCGGAAAAAGCGTTCGTGATCCAAGAAATCACCTCCTCCTAAACCCTATGGGGGAGGGCTTGTGCTAGTACGCCCGTTTGACCGCCTGTTTTTCCGACAAGAGCCGTCAGGCTGTCCGCTTGTCCTCCCCCCTGCTCGGGTGCCTGTCGAACCGGGAGGATGCGTTTCGGATATTCCGTCGGGAGCAGGTGAACGCTTCCAAAGAGTGAGCCGCCTTCCCCATCCACTGTTTTTTATTCGCCCTGTTCATCGAATATGCTGGGTGGAGAAAGGATGGGCGGGAACGTCCGCTCCTGTCGGCCGGCAGTACCGGCAGGCACGGACGCGGACGGATGCGGGCGGGAGGTTCCCGCAGCACGGTATTCTCTGATGCGGGGGATGCGGAGAATGAAAAAAACCGTCTGGAAGCCAGACGGTTTTTGCGTGCGTCGTGATAGCAAGGAATGCTGTAAGCCAGGTTCTGTGTCTCCCGTGCTGCAAGCGGGGCTGTTCCCCTCGCACCAAGAGCGGTAGTCATCTATCTATGGCAGCCGAGGCCGCCATCCGTCCCTCCGTTCATTTCCTTCGGGACGGTTCCCCTACCAAATTTGGGTTTCTCGCTCGCAGGGTTTACCGCGTTCCATCTCCCCTGTCGCCAGGGAAGCTCCGTTTCTGTGGCACTTTCAGCGTACTCGGGTCTCAGGGAGAACCCTTTCCGCGCCGTCAGCGAAGCCGAAGCCTCACTGCCCTGGTTTGCACCAGGTACGAACACTCCAGGCATCTCAGCCTGGGCGAGCCTGGACTTTCCTCTACCGCCGACCGAAAACGGCCGCGGCAGCGACTACCCGCATTCCTTGCCATTACCGAATCAGTATCATTTAATTTAGCACATGCCGCAAGATCGGTCAACCCGAATCTAATGGCAAACGTGGCAAATTGTTAACATGACCCGCCTGTAGTACAATGGGGGACAAAGGAGGGCTGAGCGTGATCACCATTACCCCGACCGCTACCGCCCGTCTGTCCGCGTTGATTGCGGAAGAGCGGGACGCCGACCGGCTGGGCATCAAAATCATCGCGACGACGTCGGGCTGCGGCAGTCTTGCGTACAGCATCGCCATCACGGAGGCGGGTCGCTTGGACAAATCGGTCGACGTGACCGGCATCCGTCTGTTTTACCGCGACGAAGAGAAGGAGCTGCTAAACGGGATCGTCGTGGACTTCGACCCGGTGACCGGCCGTTTTTCCCTCGCGCATTCCCGTCCGCCGCAGACCGGCTGCCCGCTATCTCATTGACAGGAGGGATTTTCATGCTGCTGCTTCCATTTGAAAATAGCGTTCCCCGAATTCACGAATCCGCATTCATCGCCCGCGGCGTGGTCATCTCCGGCGATGTGACCATCGGCGAAGACACCTCGATCTGGTACAACACCGTCATCCGCGGCGACATCGCTCCCACCGTCATCGGCCGCAGGGTGAGCGTTCAGGACAACAGCACCTTGCATCAAAGCCCCGGCAATCCGCTCATCCTGGAAGACGAAGTGACGGTCGGCCACAACGTCGTGCTGCACAGCTGCATCATCCGCCGCGGTGCCCTGATCGGCATGGGCGCGATCGTCATGGACGGCGCGGAAGTGGGCGAAGAAGCGATGGTGGCCGCCGGCGCGCTGGTTCCGCCGGGAATGAAGGTGCCGCCCCGCACCCTGGTGGTGGGCTCTCCCGCCAAGGTGAAGCGGGAACTGACGGAAGACGATTTCCGCGAGCTGCGCCGTATCCGGCAGTCTTATGTGGACAAGGGGAAAATCTACCGGAAGCTGGAGGAACAGCCGCTCAGCCGGTAAGTCGCAAAAGCCGCGTCTTGGCGGCTTTTTTTATTGGCAGATCGGGCTG
This sequence comes from Brevibacillus thermoruber 423, assembly GCF_000454065.1. Taxonomy (GTDB): domain Bacteria; phylum Bacillota; class Bacilli; order Brevibacillales; family Brevibacillaceae; genus Brevibacillus; species Brevibacillus thermoruber. The sequence continues at coordinate 91,132 of NZ_KE695651.1, read as the reverse complement.
CTTGCCCCACATCTGTTCGCAAAAAAGGCGCGTTCGTGAACACGCCATTGTTTTCATGCCGCATGTCACGCCGCCCGCTGCTGTTCGCTGCTGCGGATATGCTCAAACAGGCGGTACGAGCGAATGGCTGTCTCCAGGTGCAGGCGGGCCGGTTCTTTTGTGGTCACATGACGTTGAAAAAAGGCCGACAAGCTGTAGATCAAGCGGCAGTACCTGCGCAGATGGCGGTCTCCTGCCGCGCCGACCAGCAGGCACGCGACGCCCGCCGCCACGCACCAGGGCAGCGCCGCAAACGGCAGCGCCAGCAAAAATCCGGCGAAGAACCACACCACCAGGTTGGTGGAGCAGCCGGCATTGACGATGTCGGCCTTGGCAATCTCTTTCCAGGACTCAAGCCGCTTTTCCCCCTGATAGCTGAAGACCTTGTGCTCCGCGCCGTGAAATTTTTTCAGCTCCCGCGGGAAGATGAAGTGAAATCCCGCCACATACACGGCCGCCCACCACGGATCGACCACGGCCAGACGCGGGAACGCCGCCGCAGCGATCACGTACAGGACGAGCGCCAGATGCAGCAGTTGATACGGCCAGGGGAAGGAAAAACAAATGCGAAGCCACATTTTGCCGATGGTCCGAAAGGTGATTTTTTCCGCCCAGAGGTGAATGACGCCGTCCTTCACTTCTGCGCAGGCCAGCACGTTCCGGTCGTGAAAAAAGACGCCGCGTCCAAAAGAAATGCCCATTATCATGTTGTTCGCTATTCTCCTTCCGCTCCCTAGTCAGTATAATTATATGAATGTACGTGTGTAATTGAAGGAGGTCTCACCATGATCCGCATGGTTCCAACCACACCACTGACTCCGCGGCACGACCCATGGGAGCCGCTTTTCAACGCGACGCCGCCCGCTTACAAGCTGACCAGCGTCGAATTGACCGTGACCAATCTGTGCAATCTCCGCTGCGAGCATTGTGCCGTCGGCGATACGCTGCGTTACAAGGACGATCCCGCTCTGCCCGTCGACCTGATTCTGCGCCGGCTGGACGAAGCGGAAGACCTGCTTACTCTCAGTATAACAGGCGGGGAACCGATGTACAGCGAACGGACCGTGCGAGAGGTGATTCTGCCGATCCTGCGCTACGCGGCGGACCGCGGTCTGCGCACGCAGATCAACTCCAACATGACCCTGCCGTTCTCCCGGTACGAACAGATCCTGCCGTACATAGACGTGATGCACATCTCCTGGAACTGGTCTACGCCCGAGGAGTTCCTTGCTATTGTCTACGCAAAAAGCGGGCGTACGGTTTCACTCAAACAGGCGGAGCAGCAATTTGCCCTGATCGGGGAAAATGCGCGGAAACTGGCGGAGGCCGGCGTGTTTGTCTCTGCGGAGACGATGCTCAACACGCGGACGTGGAAGAAAATGGACATCCTGCACAAGCAGATTCAAGAGATGGGCTGCCGCCGTCACGAAGTCCATCCGATGTACGCCAGCGACTTTGCCCGCGATCTGCAGGTGCTGACACTGGATGAACTGCGCAGCGCGATTCACTCGCTCCTGGACGTGCGCAACGAAGAGGTGTGGATGCTGTTCGGCACGCTTCCCTTCTTCGCCTGCAGCCCGCTGGAAGCGGACCGGGATCTGATTCGCCGCCTGCGGGAAGCGAAAAACGTCACCGTGCGCAACGACCCCGACGGCCGGAACCGCTTGAACGTCAACATTTTCACCGGCGACGTGATCGTCACCGACTTCGGCGACGTGGAGCCGCTCGGCAACATTCAGACCGACCGGCTGCAGACGATGTTTCAGCGCTGGCAGGAGCATCCGCTCAACCAGACCATCAACTGTCACTGCCCGGCGGTCAACTGCGCCGGCCCCAATCTGCTGGTTGCCAACACCTACTATCCCGACACCAACTTCAAGCAGCGTAAAGCGCTGGTCTGAACGGGCAGACTAGGGACAGAGGTGATGATGGATGAGCAGGCGCAGACGTCCCCTCGTCCCGCAAGCGCAACACGGGCTGGACCGGCTGAAAGCCCAGGCGGCCCGGGTGAACGAACCTGAGCAGGCCAAGTATGAAGTGGCGGAAGAGCTGAACATTCCCCTGACGAACGGCTACAACGGCCACCTCACCGCCCACGACGCCGGCCGGATCGGCGGTCAACTGGGCGGCAGCATGGTCAAGGAACTGGTGCGGATGGCCATGGAGCGGATGAAGTCGCGTCCGTGACCCTCGCCCGCATGTCAATCGCAGCGGAACCAGGGAAACGCGGAAAATGGCCGGCGGCATGAAAAAGGACGGGCGCTCCCCGTCCTTTTCGTGTGCAGGCCGTTCATTTCATTGTTGTAAAATTACCGCCGAGATACTCTCCGGTTTCCGCATCATACATGCCGGTGGCCAAGCAGTTTTTGATGAGGCCGAAACGAGGATGTTCAAGCCCATTCAGATAATAGACCTGAACCGCCAAGACTACGCGATCTTTGGCGATTTCAGTGGAAACGGCGTCATCTCCCGCAAGTTTCACAAACTCCTCGTACGTCATGTACGCGGTCAGCTTCACTTCCGCGTTCTGTTCTTCCAAATAGTTTTCGTCAAGAACACTGCTTTTGGTGGCTTTGAAGGACTGGCTTTGCAAGCCCGATTGATCTGCGTTCCCTTTCAGAATGGGTTCGGGATTGTCGTTGAGCGGCTTGCTGTCGGCTTTCACCTCCACGTTCGCATCTGAAGTGCCTGCGCCCTCGTTTCCGTCGCCTTGAAATGCGAACGCATAAGCACCGACCGATGCCACCAACACGAACGCGAGAGACAGCGAGTGTATCTTCTTGTTTATTCTGTTCACTCCTTCCCAGCTTTTTTACTCTTTGACGACAGCACAGACGAATTCGTTCCCGTTCGTTCTCAGAAGTTTTACTGGACGTAACTGTTGTATCCCATGAAGCACGCATTCCGCCCCCGGACCAGCGGCCGTTTCATTGACCGGTGTTGCTTGCAGAGCAGCCTGTTTCTGTAAAATGCGCACCGGTCCTTGGACGGTTGCTGCTGCTTCCGAGGCTTGCGTTCCGCCGATCTGCTGTTGGAAGTTCTGTGGCAGGCTCGGGCGCGGCGATCCCTTACCGCCGGCCGTGCTGCCGGCTGGCACGGTTGTTTCGCTGCCATCCCTCTTGCAAGTGGAAAAGGAACCGCTTGATGGTCGTCGCGGTTCCCCTGTGATTTTCGTATTGTGCGCTCAGCGCAGACGATCCAACTGCTTGGCGCTCGGCTTGCGCGGCCCGAGCATGGAGCGGCTGATGTCGTTTACCCTGTGGAAGGAATCGAACATCTGGTCGAGCACTTCCACCAGCTCGCGAATCTGCACCACTTTGCCGTAGACGCCGTCAAAATGGTGGCGAACCGATTTGCCGTTCAGTCGAAACATGACCGCACCTCCTTCTGTTCCTCTCTTATCACCCTATGCCAAATAGGCCCGAAAGGAAAATCGGATGGGGCGGTCGCAATCGCCCATTTTTGGTCCGCAGGCGTGCCGGTCAGATGTCCGACTGCTTGGAACACGTCACATCCCGGCCGCCCGCAGCCGCGATGCCGGACAAGGCCGGACTACAGCTCGTACAGTTCGGTACGCCGATCGGCAAACACGGGAATCCGGCCCCGCACCTCGTCCACCAGCGCGAGGTCCAGTTCGGCGTAAACGATCTCCTCCTGCTGCATCCCTTCCGCGATCACTTCCCCCCACGGATTGACCACCATCGAATGGCCGCAGAAGGTGTTGCCGCCTCCCTCACCGACGCGGTTGCAGGCGACGACGTACATCTGGTTTTCGATCGCGCGCGCAATCAGCAGTTGGCGCCAGTGATCCAGCCGGGGGTGGGGCCACTGTGCGGGCACGCACATCACTTTGGCCCCTTTGAGGGCGTGGACGCGCAGCCACTCCGGAAAGCGGATGTCGTAACAGATGACGGAACCCGCCGTCTGTCCGTCCAGTATGTACAATCCGGGCTTCTCTCCTGCCGCCAGATACTTTTCTTCGTCCATCAGGCGAAACAGGTGGGCTTTGGAATAGCTCCCCGCCAGATTTCCTTCCCGGTCAAACACAAACGTGGTGTTGTAGACGCGTCCGTCCCGGCGTTCGGCAACGGAACCGCCGATGACGTGGGCCTTCAGCTGTACGGCGGCTTCCCGCAGCAGCGCTTTTGCCCGTTCTCCGTTGTCGTCGGCGATCTCGTCCAGGCGGGTCAGATCGTACCCCGTGTCCCACAGTTCAGGCAAAACCACCAGATCCGGCTGCTGCTCCGCCTCCGCCAATTGATTCACCAACCTGCGCACCGTTGCCGCGTTCAGGTCCGGCCGGCCGAAAGCGATATCCATCTGCAGCAAGGCAACATTCCACTTCATGCGTTTCCCCCCTATCTGTATTGTCTTTATCGTAGCTTTCCGCTATCTGGAGTTCAAGCATAATGTCTAGTGGCGCAGGCTTCCGGCGCGAAAAAAAATCCCGAGGAAGCTCCTCGGGAGACGAACGGGTCGTTTACGTGCGGGGGCGCGGGCGGCCTTCCAGACGGGAAACGCGCACTTCCAGGCGGTCCACGCGGCGGTCCAGATCGCGTACCTGTCCCTCCAGGCGGCGCAGGCGGCGGTCCACGTCATCACGCGGCGGTGTCGGCGTCTCGCGGATCGGAATGAAAAGCGTCTGTCCAATGTAGATATAGTACGGAGGCTGGAGGTTGTTGGCGCGGATCAGTTCCTGCACCGACACTCCAAAGCGGGCGGCGATGGAATTGAGCGTGTCACCGGGTCGGACTACATAATTCACGCATGACCAACTCCTTTTGGGGTTCTGATTCGTTATTAACCTATGCCCGCCCGCGGAGCGAGGAAATAAACCAATACCCATTTTCGCCAGATTGGTCAAACACCCATGAAATTCGCCGTGGCAGGCTCCGCCCAACCACGGCACCCCCGACGGACGAACGTTTGCGGCAAGAGGCGGGTGACGTTTGCGGCGAGGGGCGAGTGACGATTACGCCGTAGAACTGGCCCCCTGTCACGGGCGAAAAAAAAACCTTTGGCCCCGCAGCGGGTGACCAAAGGTGTTGCGTACGTGTATCCGTTTTTATTTGAAGACCGGCTCGGCAAACTGCGCCAGCTTTTCCTTCGAGCTTTTTTCCACGTCAGCGTGCAGGCTGTTGCCGTGCGCATCCATCGTGACGATGGCGGCAAAGCCCTTGACGCGCAGGTGCCACATCGCTTCCGGAATGCCGAACTCCATAAAGTCGACGCCTTCCACTTCTTCAATACAATCGGCGTAGTACTGGGCCGCACCGCCGATCGCATTGAGGTAGACGGCACCGTGTTCCTGCAGCGCCTTCAGCGTTTTGGCTCCCATGCCGCCTTTTCCGATGACGGCGCGGATGCCGAATTTCTTGATGATGTCGCCTTGGTACGGCTCCTCGCGAATCGACGTGGTCGGACCGGCTGCCTTCACGTGCCACTTGCCCGCTTCGTCTTTCAGCATCACCGGACCGCAGTGGTAGATGATGCCGCCGTTTAAGTCGACCGGGCAGTCGTGATCCATCAGGTACTTGTGCAGGGCGTCGCGTCCCGTGTGCATCAGGCCGTTGATGATGACCACGTCGCCCACTTTCAGGCTGCGGATCTGCTCTTCCGTGATCGGTGCCTCCAGCACCACTTCGCGGCGTTCGCCGGCTGGCTGCTCGATGGCGGCCGGCGTCATGTCCATGGGGACTTCTTCATCCTTGTACAGGTAGCGGATGATCTCGCCCGTCTCCGCGTTGAGGCGCACGCCCTGACGGCGGAACGCCCAGCAGTTGTAGGCAACGGAGACGAAGAAGCTGGCCGGCAGGCGGTTTTCCACGCCGATTTTGCAGCCGAGGAGCGTGGAATTGCCGCCGAAGCCCATCGTCCCGATCCCCAGTTGGTTGGCCGCTTCCATGATGTAATTCTCCAGTTCGGCCAGGGTCGGGTTGGGGTTGACGTCGTCGACGCGGCGGAACAGTTGGTGTTTGGCCAGCGCGTAACCGGACGTCCGGTCGCCGCCGATGCCGACGCCGATGAAGCCGGCACTGCAGCCCTGTCCTTGTGCCTGGTAGACGGCGTGCAGGATGCACTTGCGAATGCCGTCCAGGTCGCGGCCCGCCTTGCCGAGCCCCTCCAGTTCACAGGGGAGCGAGTACTGGATGTTCTTGTTTTCGCAGCCGCCCCCCTTGAGGATCAGTTTGACTTCGATCTCGTCTTCTTCCCACTGTTCAAAGTGAATGACCGGCGTACCCGGTCCCAGGTTGTTTCCGCTGTTTTCACCGGTGAGGGAGTCCACGGAGTTGGGACGCAGTTTCCCGGTTTTGGTCGCTTCGGCAATTGCTTCGTGAATCGCCTTTTTGATCACCAGTTGATTGACGCCGACCGGCGTTTTGATTTCAAAGGTTGGCATGCCGGTATCCTGGCAGATCGGCGAGACGTTTTCCTCCGCCATCGTGATGTTATGCGCAATGGTGGACAGAGACAGAGCGGCACGGGTGCCCATATCTTCTTTCGCTTTCGCGGCGTTGATCGCGCGGCGCACGTCCGGCGGCAGATTGGTGGACGTCTCCGTGATCAGTTCCAGAATGCTTTGCTTTAGCTTTTCCATCTATGTCGCCCCTTTTTGACCAAGTGGTGTGCGAGGTATCGTAAACCGCCTCTTATTATATCACACCCGCTCCCCTCTGTCCGTAGAATGTATGCACTTGCAGAGCGGTTCGGAAAAATCCAGGAAATTTATTTGGCTTGTGAACCGGCGCAAAGGGGATTATCATGTCAAGAGGGGATGATCGACAGAAAGGGTTCACGCTAGAAAAAAGGATGAACAGCGTTTTTGGAAGAATATGTTAAACATGAGGACAAGGTTTGTTCAGAGAGTGGAGAGGTAGGGTCATGAAAGGAAAACAGCTTGTACGAAACATCACCTTCTTGCTCCAGGCGAAGATCGACTTCATCCTGCTCGTCGCCATCTTTGCCTGGAAAGTGCCGTTGTTTTACCGCATCGTCAACATGAATCTGGACGGCACCGTGTACGCCATTTCCCTGTTGGTCGTGGCAAGCCTGTTGATCTGCCGCAACGCGTTTCCGTTTGCCTTCCGGTTTGCGTATGTGATGCTGGTCGACCTGGTTTTGAGCACGCTGATGTTTATCGATTCCATTTACCACAGCTACTTCCACGACGTCACGTCGATCAGCCTGCTGCGCCAGATCGGGCAGGTCAACGAAATCAGCGGCAGCATCTGGACGCTGGCGGACGGGAAGTATCTGCTTTATTTTGTCGACATTCCGCTGCTGATCCTCTTGTACCGTTTCAAGATGAAGCAGATGCTGTCTGCGCATCGCGGACCGGTCTGGAAAACGGCAAGCCGGATCTTCGCCATGGCGATCGTGTTTCTCTTGGTGTTCGGTTCCACCTTCAACATCGAGCGGACGCTGGCGAAGGTGCCTTCCCTGCTGGACTCCCGCTATTCCAACAAGGCGGTCCTGCAGGAATTGGGCATTTACCACTATCACCTGTTTGACATCTATCAATACGTGAACCGCGCCCTGAAGAACCGAAAGGCCACACCCGAAGAGATCAACGACGTGAAGACATGGTTTGCCGCCGAAAACGGCAAATGGCAGCCCGGCCCGCTGTTCGGAAAGGCGAAGGGGCAAAACCTGATCGTCATCCAGGAAGAATCGCTGCAGGCGTTTGTCGTGAATCTGAAGGTAAACGGTCAGGAAGTGACGCCCAATCTGAACAAGCTAGTCCGCGAAGGCGTCTACTATCCCAACTACTACGACCAGACGTACCACGGCCGCACGTCCGACGGCGAATTTACGTCGCTTGTGTCGCTGTACCCGTCTTCGGTTCCCGGCAGCATTTACTTTAACTTTGTCGAAAACGAGTTTGATTCGCTGCCCAAGGCGCTCAAGCGGGAGGGGTACACCACCTTTTCGGCGCACGCCTACGCCGGCTCCTTTTGGAACCGCGCGGTGATGCACCGCAAGCTCGGTTTCGAACAGTCCATGTTCATGGAGAGTCTGGAAGATGGCGAAAAGGTCGGCTGGGGCTTGTCGGACCGGGACTTCTTCAAGCAGATGAACGAAAAGCTGAAGGAACTGCCGCAGCCGTTCTTCGCCTTCCTGATCTCGCTCTCCAACCACCATCCGTTCAACGAAGTGCCGGCCGCCTACAAAACGCTTCAGTTGGGCGAGCTGGAAGGAACGATGATGGGGGATTACCTGCATTCCGTGCACTATGCGGATCAGGCGCTCGGCGAATTTATCGAATCGCTGAAAAAAAGCGGACTGTACGACTCCTCCGTGCTGGCCGTGTACGGCGACCACGACGCCGGTCTGCCCGACGCGGAACTGGCGCGCATCGGCATCCGGCCGCAGTACGACAAGCAGTACGACAAGGTGCCTCTGGTGATTTACAGCTCCGCCTTGGGCAAGAAAAACGGGACCGTCGATGAACAGGTTGCCGGCCATCTGGATTTGACCCCTTCGCTCCTGTACCTGTTGGGCGTTCCCCAGGAAGGCCATTACTTCATGGGACAGCGACTCTTCGATGTTCCCTCCGGCAGCAACAAGCAGGTGGTCTTCCGGGACGGCTCCTACGTGACGCAGAACCGGGTGTTTCTGGTCCAGAACGGCCTGTGGGAGGAGGGCCAGTATCTGGACAGAACCAGCGGCAAAACGGTCGACGGACAAGGGGCGCAGGAAGCCACGCTGGCGGCGCAAAACCGGCTGCGCATCTCCGATTTGATCCTGGAGAGCAACCTGATCCCCGCTTTGCAGAACGGCACGGCGGCGGTCACCGACAGAAATCCTCCGCAATAACCCGGCACACGTGCAAACCCGGCACGCCTGCCGGGTTTTTTGCCGTCTTCGGACGGCGCTGAAACATTTTCGTCGAGCTGCCGTCTTATGAGTATCGAAAGGGGGATCTGCATGAAAAAACCCATCGCGTGGTTCTTGGCCGGCGCCCTCCTGTTTGCGGCCGTGCCTGCTTTTGTCGCCGCCGTCGGGATCGGCGACGAAGAGGCGGCCGCCGCCGGCACAGACGAGCTGCCGGTCGTCGGTTCGTACGACCATCTGAAGAAGCTGCTGAAAACCAATTGGCAGCAGCGCGCCTACCTCTACCCCACCAGAGACTTGGCCATGGAAACACAGAGCGCGGCGTCCGCGGCCCCTCCCGTCGCGGGCGGCAGCACCGGCAGGAACGCCGCCTATTCCACGACCAACGTCCAGGTGCAGGGCGTCGACGAAGCGGACGTGGTCAAGACGGACGGCACCTATCTGTATCAGGCGACATCGGACGACGTGCGGATCATCCGGGCCGCTCCCGCGAGCCACATGAAGCTGATGAGCCGTCTGACGTACGAGGACGGCCAGTTCGACCCGCTCGAAATCTATGTGGACGAGAAGCGGCTGATCGTGATCGGCCACTCGAACGCTCCCGCGCTGCGCGGCGATTCCCGCCTCGCCGCTCACGTGCCGGTGACGGTGCAGACGCTGGTGTACGACATCGGGGACAAGCAGCATCCGAAGCTGACGCGGCGGCTGGAACTGGACGGCCAGTACCTCTCCTCCCGCAAAATCGGCTCCAGCCTCTACCTGACCGCCAACAAATGGATCGATCCCTACCTCATCCTGGAACAGAAGGAAGAAGCGCCGGGACCGGTCTATCGCGACAGCGTCCGGGGTGACGGCTACCGAACCGTCCCCTATCAGGATATCCGCTATTTCCCGGAGGCGATCCAACCGGATTACCTGCTGGCAGCGGGCGTCAACCTGGACGATCCCCGCCAGCCCATGTCGGTGCACGCCTATCTGGGCGCGGGCGAAAACATCTACGCCACTCCCGGCAATCTGTACGTCGCCGTCACCGAGCAGCCGGCTCCTGCCCGGGACGTCAAACCGTTCGAGCGGGCGCTCCTGCCCCAACCGCTGCCGCCCGACAACGCGAGGACGGCCGTGTACCGGTTTGCGCTGAAAGACGGCGCGCTGTCCTTTACCGGCAAAGGTTCGGTTCCCGGCCGCATCCTCAACCAGTTCTCCATGGACGAACACGGCAAGTACCTGCGGATCGCCACCACCAGCGGCGATGTCTGGCGCACGGACGAAGGCATCTCGAAAAACAACCTGTACGTGCTGGACGACCGGTTGAACGTCACGGGCAGGCTGGAAGGCATCGCGCCGGGGGAACGCATCTACTCGGTCCGCTTCATGGGCGATCGGGCGTACATGGTCACGTTTCAAAAAGTGGACCCGCTGTTCGTCATCGACCTGAAGAAGCCCAGCGCTCCCGCTGTTTTGGGCGCGCTGAAAATCCCCGGCTACAGCGACTACCTGCACCCCTACGACGAACACCACATCATCGGCTTCGGCAAGGATGCGGTCGCTGACAAGGAATGGGCCTTCTACCAGGGGATGAAAGTGGCGCTATTCGACGTCACGGACGTGAACAACCCGAAAGAGACGTTCAAGACGGTGATCGGCGATCGCGGCACGGAGTCGGAACTGCTGTCCAACCACAAGGTCCTGCTCTTCTCCCCGGAGAAGCACCTGCTCGCCTTCCCGGTTACGGTGCGGGAGCTGACGGACGCGCAGAAGACAGCCGGCGATGTCCGCGAGTACGGGCGGTTTGCTTTCCAGGGGGCGTACGTCTACCGGCTGGATCTGCAGCACGGCTTTACGCTTCGCGGCAGGATCACCCACCTGAGCGCAGCGGATTACAAGCAGGCCGGCGACGACTGGTACGAGAGCGAGAAAAACGTGCAGCGCATCCTCTTGATCGGCGATACGCTGTACACCGTATCCCGGGCTGCCGTCGAGGCCCACGACCTCTCCACGATGCAGAAGCTCGGCGGCCTTCCCCTTTTCCAATCGCCACAAACATCTGTCACGACCGCGGGATCTGTGCTAAGATGAAGAGGAGATGCAGCAGAGAGAAAGGGTGTCAACCGCTTGGAATACTTTGACTTGAACGTGACTTCGACACTGTCTGGCGTGGCGGCCGTGCTGCTCGTGGCCTTCCTCAGGCTCCACTGGCCGTTTCGCTTTCAATACATCGGCAATCTGTACAAGCGCCATCCGGAAAAGCGGATGCGCTGGCTGGACGCCTCCTATCGGCGAAACCGCTCCCGTTCCGTGGCGATGCTGGACAAATCGACCCACGAGATCATGGCCGGCAATTACGAACTGGCGGAAAAGTACATCGTGCAGGGGCTGAACGTCTGCAAGGAACAGCCGTCCCTGTTTAACCAGGCGTTGATCCACTACCTGTTTTACAATCTGGCCTTCGTCTACTTCAGCCTCGGGCGGTACAGCGAGGCCCTGGAAATCGCGTTTCGCGTCTATCAGCGCGACCACGGCATGACCGACTCGCTCGGCGTGATCGCCTGCTCCCACGCCCGGCTGGGCGAGATCGACAGCGCGCTGGAAGCCTTCCGCCTGATCGACGGCAGGCGTTCGGCACGCGACTGGAAGCTGTTTTGCCTGGCCGAAATCGAAGCGGCCAAAGGCAACTACGAGCGGGCCATCACCCACGTGCACCAGTTGATGACGCATGCCGGCGTCTCGCTCTGCCTGAACCGGGCCGAGCTGGAAAAGCGGTTGCAAGAATGGACAAAAGCCTCTACCCAAGCCGGGTGAGGCTTTTGTCTTGCGCTTGAAGGCGCTTTACGGCTGGCGGGCCAACGCAATCAGTTCCTGCAGAAACGGAGCGATGTCCCCCGAAAGAACGGTGCCGTGACCGGTGGCGAGCCGCTCAATCGGCCAGCCGAGCAGCATTTCCAGGCCTTCCGCCATGCCGGCCGCCTTCTCGGGCTCCTGCTCTTTCCAGCGAAGGAGAAACTGCCGCCACGATTCCCGCAGTTCCGCCCCGTAGTCGACCACCCGTTCCGCCGGCCTGGCAAAAAAGCTGAGGTGATCGCCGACAAAACAGACTTTGGTATCGGGGTCAAAAAAAGCGACGGAGCCTTCGGTATGAAACGGAAGATGGCGGAATTGCAGAAGCGGCAGGTCCCCACCGGAACCGGTAAACGTATGTCCGAACAAGGTTTGGGAAAAATCGTCCAACTCGTAGTAGTCGTCCAGGTGAATCCAATTGTGACGGGAGGGGAACAGGTCGGCGTTACCGATGTGGTCAGCGTGTCGGTGCGTGAAGTACACGTAACCGATCCGCTCCGGCTTGACTCCAATCTCCGCAAGCGCCTGCTGAAAATAGGGGCGGTGCTTGCGCAGATGGGAGTCAATCAGCACGAACGCGTCGTTTTTGGCGATGACGTAGCTGTTGATGTAGCTTTTCCAAGCTTCTTCATAGGTGAGAATCGCCCAGGTGGATTCGGCAATCAGCGCGGTAACATTGGTCAAGCCTCCATCTCTCCTCTCCTTCCGAAAATGTATTTCATTCTACCTCGTATTATACACGAATGCGGAGAGGCATGCGGCTGAAAAAGCGGCTAACGGGCGGACGCCGGCTCCGCCAGGCTGACCCAGGTTCTCCCCTGTACCTGCCGAATCGCGATCGGCACCCCGAAGAAGCGGCTCAGTTCGGCTTCCGTCAAGACGTCAACCGTGCGCCCCGCCCGATCCACTTCGCCGTTTTTCAGCAGCAGGGCATGCGTGAAGCACGGCAGAATCTCTTCGATGTGATGGGTGACGTACAAGAGCGTGGGACCGTCCGGCTGGCGGGCGATCCGGTCGATCATCTCCAGCAGTTGTTCCCGCGCCAGCAGGTCGAGACCGGTACACGGCTCATCCAGAATCAGGAGGCGCGGCGATGCCATCAGCGCCCGCGCGATCAGCACCTTTTGCCGTTCTCCCTGGGAGAGCGTCCGGTACGGGCTGTGGATGAGCGATGCACAGCCAAACATCTCCAGCAGCTCCGCCGCTTTTTGCAGATCTTCCTCCTCCGGCGCGGTGTACAACCCGATGGTCGCCTCCCTCCCGCTGAGGACGACCCGCTGTGCCGTCTCGTGTTCGTGCAGTCGGGCCATCAGCGCGGAGCTGACCCAGCCGATGGATTTTCGCACCTCGCGGAGGTCCACCGTGCCGTACCGCTGGCCCATTACAGAAACCTGCCCCGTCGTCGGCCAGACGTAGCCGCAGATGATGTTGAGCAGGCTGGTCTTGCCGGAGCCGTTCTGCCCCACCAGACACCAGTGCTCCCCCTGTTTCACCTGCCAATCAATCCCGCGCAGGATATACCGGTCCTCTCGCTGCCAGGAAACGTCCCGCAGTTCGATGGCCAGTTGTTCGTTCATCTCTCTCCACTCCTTCTGCGAAAAATTGCGACTATTATGAGTATACTAGGAGCCGAGCGGAATGGCACGGATTTCTTTCCGCCGGGTGCAGGGAACGGCTGCCATCCGGGAAAGGCAAAACAGCCCTCCCGGCAATGAGGGCTGCGGGATGGCTGTTTCTGGCGGCTGCCGGCTTCTCAGACCAGTCCGCTGTTTTCCAGGCGGGTGTGCTCCGGTCCCTGCGGCGCTTCCTTGATAAACCGTTCGTAGGGCAGATAAACTGCCAAAAAGAGCGTAAAGGCGTAGAGCAGCATCTCCACCACTTCCAGAAAACTGGTGACGAATCCGGTGCCGTTCAAAAGCTCGGCCGTGTAAAACAGCCAGGGAACCAGCCAGGTGGTCACGCATGCGGCGGTCCCAACCTTGAACGGCGCCTGCTTCACCTTTTTTCCCGACAGGTGAACGATGAGACTGAACGTCACGAAATGGCACAGCACATTGAGCAGGGTCATCACCAGTTGACCGGTTTGCTCGGGCGGAAGCGAGGCGGCCTGCCACAGCGACACCAGCAGCGGCTTCAGGGCGGGCTCGACCGTTCGGAACGCCAGCACGCACAAGGTAAACAGCAGGGAACTGAGGACAACCCCCAAGAGCGAATACTGAATCCATTTGCCCCAGGCCATCTTCCCTTCGCGGTTCCACTGCTGCTTCATCAAACTGCACGACATTTTCATCACGACGCCCTCCCTGGGTTAGAAAAGTTGAAGGCTTGCAAACAGACTCAACGCCATCAGGACAGCAAACAGATACGTCACCCAATACGCTTCCCGCCGCAGGATCAGCGTCAGCAGCAGCAGGGTAAAGAAGGCGGTGCTGAGGGTATTGAGCCACTCCAGCCGCATGTGAAACAGCGACAGTCCGTGGTAGGAAAACAAACAGAGAAAAAACAGCGCAAACGACATCCGCTTGATCCACAGCGATGCGGCGGACCCGAACGCGGTTTCGCTCACCTGCCAGGTCCCCATGTAATCCGACACGCTGGCCGGCTCGGGCTTGCCGGCAAAGCGGACATATGCCGGCTGCAGGTAGGGCGCGGTCCCCTGCTGGGAGCGGTAGCCCCAGGCCAGCATTTCTCCCCCGACCATGAACGACTGGTAGCCCGCGGGGACGGGCGGCTGGGCGTCGTCCGGGTAGGCGGGGATCAGCGGAAGGCTGCTGTCGAAGCTGAAGATGACCCGCTTGCCCTCCAGGCTGCCGAAATAGCGGCGGCCTGAGCTTCTCGTCCCGTAGCGGGTGACGAACGCGAGCTGCTTCAGCGGATATTTCATCGCGGCGGCTACACTGGCATCGACCGGAATCCAGCCGACCCCGTCGACGAAAAACTCGTTCCACGCATGCGCCTGGAACTTGCCTGCCGCCCAGGCGCCGATCACCGTCCGGCAGGGAATGCCCAACGCCCGGCAATAGGCTGCAAACAAAAAGGAAAACTCGCCGCAGTCCCCTTTTTTGTGGCAGCGCATCGCCAGCGCGCCCCGTTCCGTCGGCGGCCAGTGATAGCGGTAGTGGGCGACGATGTGGTCAAACAGTCTGCGCGCCTGTTCGATCGGCTCGCGGGCGTCGCCGACGATGCGCAGCGCTTCGTCGCGAATGTCTTCGTTCACCGGCACGAGCGGCGTGGAGCGCAGGTAGAACTGCCGCTCCTCATCCGTCAGCACCGCCGCCCCGGCCGTTTCGCCGTCCGTCTGGTCCTCCGCCGTTTTTGCGGGAACAAGCCTGGTCTCGTACGCGTCAAAGGAAAACGAGAGCACGACCCGCTGCCCGGTTCCCACTTCGTAGTAGGCGAGCGGGTTTCCGGTCGGCAGCAGAGCCGTTTCCCGCGGAGTCGTCTGCGACAGGATGCGGATGCTGCGCTGCGTCATACTGGGTGCGGGCAGGGCCAGCCACAAGTCCACCTGCGAACGCTGCCGATTGTCGTACGTGTAGTCGACGCGATACGTTTTTGTTTTCTTGTACACGAGCTGATACCGCTGTTCCATAAAAGCCCTCCTTTTCTCCTGCTGCGCTCCTGCCGTTTGCGAACGAGGCAGTATCACGGCTTGTCTTACGCGTCCTGCTTGGCCGGGCGCGCTTGCGGCAGATAGCACGCGTCATCGCAGCCGCCGGCGGGAAGGATCGTCCGCCGGGAAGCGACGAAATCGTACGCCTTTTGGCCGACGCCGAGCAGGTTGGCCAGGCACAAGAGCGGGCTGATCGGCCACAGGGGCACAAGCCGCTTGCTGATCTGGATGAAGGCGTGGATGCCGTCGCGCATGACGGCGTCGTTCACCCGCCTGCTGTGCATTCGCTGTTCCGCCTTTTGCGGGTCCAGGCCGTATACGTCGCAGACGCCCGGCTCCCGGAATGAGACGAAGCGAAGCAGTCCGAACCAGTCGAGCTTCTTCAACGTCCGGACCGAGGCTTGGCACATCGGGCACCAGCCGTCGTAAAACACCATCACCCGCTGGGCCCGTACCGGCTCCATGCGCCCGATCCGGCGGGTGCGGGTCCGAAGCGCCAGACGGACGCGGCGCCACAGCCGGGCCAGGCCGTTGTGGATGCGCAGGTACTCCTGGTCGGTGATCAGCAGGAAGTCGATCATGCACATGATCAGCGAGAAGGTGACCAGCCCCATGACCACGGCGATGCCGGTGTGAAAGCCGATCACGCAGCAGACGATTAGGTACTTCGTGCAGCGGTTGAACAACAGGAACGGAAACGCCAGCTTGACGATGACCGAAGCGTACGTAGACAGGACGATGAGGAAGTCGTTTTGCAGGATCAGGTTTTGGAAAAACGGGTGGCTGTACTCGTCCACCTGCAGGATGTAGTACACCGCCGTTCCGTTGTGCCAGACCTCCCCCATCACCTGGTACAGGCCGGAGGTCAAGTACATGATGCACAGGTTGATGATGCAGAACAGCACGGCGAAGTTGTGCAGAACCGCCTTGATCTTGTACCACATGGTGTGTTCCACCAGCGGGCGGCGGCGCCAGTATGCGTCCGCGTCTGCGGAAAAGTAGGCGGTCGTGTTGGCAAACAGCAGGTAGAACAGCACCAGCCGCATGATGTTGTCGCCGCCGTCGGAGATGAGCACGTTGCGGTCCATCAGCGAGATGGTGAAGATAAAGTTCAGCACCGAGACGATGCGCCCTTTCCAGCCGATCAGGTAGAGGATGGTGACGATAATTCCCAGGTGATAGATCAGGTCAAAATAGACCAGCGAGGGACTGAACATGTACAGCGAGTACGCGTGGTCTTTCATGGAAGCGGCCAGGTAGGTGTCGTGATCGATCAGTCCCGCGTCTGACCAGAGCAGGTAGCGCTGCGCGTAATGGATCAGGTACATGTACAGGATGATCAGGCCAAACCCGATTCGTGCCAGCGAAGCCCCGATCAAAAACTCTTCGCGGTACAGCCAATCCAACCAAAGACGTCTGTCGGCGCGCACGGCGGTACCCATGTACGGACTCCCCTTTCTCCATCAGATTGAAGGAACCACAGGTTCGTATCGTTGCCAGTCAAATTCCACGTACTGCCGTTCGTGCTGGTAGTTGGGATTGTGGCGTTCGGAAAACGGCTTGCTGGCCCGAATGAGGACGCGCAGTCGAATCGAATCCACGTCCTGGCCGGCAAAGTACTTGGGTACGTTCGAAAATCCGTAGCGGTACAGCAGGTGAACCCCTTGCTTTCGGTATTCATCCAGAAGCTCCAGATCCTCTTTGGGGAGCTTCAGATCTTCCTTGTTCCGCTTCTGTTTCTTTTCTTCAAACAGGTTGATCACGTCGTCCTGATGAAACGCCTGCGTGAACGCGCCCACGCCGAACCGCATGATGCGGTTGATGGGCGAAAAGCGATGTTCCCAGTTGGCAGTGATCAGCGGGGTCGTGATGTCGACCCAGTCGCTTTCCACCAGCCTGCCGCTGGCGTCCTTCACTTTCGCCTGTATGTAGATCGTGTTGGTATGGCTCACCGGATTGGGAGCAAACAAGTGCCAGTTTTGCGAAAAAATCGGATTGGTGTAGCCGTCGACGATGTCGCGCCATTTGTTCGTCAGCGGGTTAAACGGAAGCACGTGCAGCAGGATCATGCTGAAATGCCACAGCATCAAGGCAACCAGCAGCACGGGAAAACACGCAAGCAGTCGCTTTTGCCATTTGCCGAGTTCCACGCGAATTGACCACCTTTCCAGACAGGCTTCGATTGGAGAAGGGAAAAGAGAGGGAGAGTTCCGCACGCGGACGCTCCCCTCTCTCTTTTGTCAGGCAAACTGCGGTTTAGTTGTCAAACACAACTTCCAGGTTTTGGTTGGCGTGCAGAGGCAGGGTGGACCATCTGTTCTTGTATTTTTTGTGCGCCCATGCAGCGGCTTTCTCGCCGACGTATTTCCCGACACCTGCGGCTACGCCGGTCAGGGCGGCTACGCCGACGGCGGGGAGAACCTGCGGCTTGACGGAGCCGGCCTTTTCAATCGACGCGAAGTTGGCAGAGGTTTGAACGTTGGTGGAAGTCGCGCCTACCGATGCGGACAGCATGCCGCCGGAAACAACAGTAAGAGCAAGGGCAACCGTGACGACCTTTCTCACGAAACGATAACCTCCTCATTTTTGAAAACATATGGGATCGATGCGTGTTCCTTCCACTTCCTCACATCTGCCCCTTCAGCGGCGGGTGGGCTGGCCAGCCTTTTTTCAAGCAGGTACATGAAAAACACCCTTCCCCTGAAATTGGCGAAATATGGAAAGGGTAGGAACATCTTCATTATAGGATGCTTGTCCAAATGGTGTAAATTGACAATTGTCATATTTTGCTAAAAATGGGTCTTTTGTCACATCATCACCCGCTTATGTGATGGCATTCACATGGAAACAGCCCCTCCAATCGGAAGGGCTGGACGTTTTCTCTCATTTGCCGAACCGCGATTCCTGTCGCTTGATCTCCTCCGCCGTCGTGTCGAGCGCCGCCTGCGGGCCGGGGAAGCGGCGATGGTAGTAGGCCAGATCCATGACCAAGAGGAGCAGGAACATGCCGATCAGGGCGAACCCTGCGTTTTGATTGGGCGGAATCACCATCACGACGCTGATGAAGACGATCCAGACGAGACTGAGCACGTTGATCGGCCTGCTCCATGTGCCGAGGTTCCAGGGGCCGTAGTGCTGGGGACGGAACAGTCCTTTTGCCTCCGCCCGCAGTTTCAGGTAGAGCGGGATGCCGTAGGCGACGTAAAGACCGACGACGCTGACTGCGGTGAGGAAGGCGAGCGTGGTGTAGCTGGTGTCCGGATTGATCCGTTTCAGGATGTAGTCGAACAGCGCCAGGGCAAAGGAGAGGATCACCACCAGCCAGATCGCCTTGGCCGGCGTGCGGTATCGGACGGAGATTTCCGCCCAGTGGCGGCTCCACGGAATACCCTTGTCGCGGGAAAACGCGTACAGCATCCGCGAAAACGAGGTGACCGACGAGAGGCCGCAGAACCACATCGCAAACGTCACCAGCCAAAGCACCGCCGTCCCGAACGTCCCGCCCAGTGCTTCGCTGATGACGTGGATGAAGGCGTTTTCCGCCCCGCTCGCGGCAGCTGCGTCCTTGATGGAGAGGGTCACAAAGGCCAGCATCACAAACCCGAAAATGAACGAAAAGGCCACGGAACTGAAAATGCCCCAGGCGGCGCGAACCCGCGGGTTGATCGTTTCCTCGATCGTGTGGGCGGACGCGTCGTAGCCGGTAAACGTCCACTGCGCCTGCAAAAGGCCGATCAGGAACGCCAGGGCGTACGGTTGGTCGGAGAAGGTCTGCCCCACCTGAAACAGGTACGCCAGCGGCTGCAGCTCGTGCCGGGAGAAAAAGGCCAGGCTGCCGACCAGAATGACGACGACGCCGATGTGGTACCAGGCGGAAAAGTCGTTCAGCCTGGCGACGAGGCGAATCCCGATGTGATTGAACGCGCCGTGCAAAAGCAATGTGATCCCGAACAGCACCAGGGTCGTCGTCTCCGATGACGTGTACCCGAACGCGCCGGCCAGGAGCGGATCGGCGAACAGGGCGAACGAGTAGTCAATGCCGGCGACGATCCCGATCTGGCCGATCAGGTTGATCCAGGCCGTGTACCAACCCCAGCGCTTGTTGGCGAGGACGGCCGCCCAGTGGTACAGCGCCCCCGCGGTCGGGATGGCGGAGGCCAGTTCGGCCATGGAAGCGGCGATCAGCAGGACGAACAGGGCGACGATCGTCCAGCCGAAGCCCATCATGCCCGGCCCGCCGTAGGTCAGGCCGTGGCCGTAGAGCGACACCGCTCCGGTGAGTATCGAGATGATGGAAAAGGAGATGGCGAAATTGGAGAATCCCCCCATGTCACGCAGCAGTTCCTGGGCATACCCGAACCTGTTCAGGTCCTTTTTGTCCTCCAGAATCTGCCGCTGTTTGTCCCGTTGCATCCGCGACTCCTCCTTTCGCTCAGGTGTTCCGGTTGGAACCGATAAAGCTCTCGTGCCGGCTTTCGTCAAACCGGCGGACGCTTTCGTTGGCGCGGTAGCCGATGGCGACCGCCACGCCGATTGTCAGCAGCACCAGGACCAGGCCCAGCAGCAGCATCCCGCTCCCCTCCCCCTGTTGGTTTGAAGCCCGTCTCGGGTGAAACTCACGCCGCGAGCAGCCGGGCCGCTTAAAAGTAGTTGCAGGTGATGCCGCCGTCCACGTTCAGAATCGCCCCGTTGGTCCAGTCGGACTCGTCGGAGGCGAGATAGACGGCGCAGTGGACGATGTCTTCCGGTTTGCCGAAACGGCCGGACGGCTGCCGGCCCAGACGGATGCGCCGGGCCTCTTCGTCGCTGACCAGCCATTCGGTCAACAGCGGCGTCTCGATCGGACCGGGACAGATGGCGTTGGCACGGACGCCTTTGGGACGGAATTGGATGGCCAGCGAGCGCGTCAGCGAAACGACCGCCCCTTTGGAAGCGGTGTAGGCATCCTGCGGGACGCTGCAGCCCATGAAGGCGACGAACGAGGCGATGTTGATGATTGAGCCTTTTCCCTGCCGAATCATCGCCGGGATCACGTGCTTGCACATCAGGAACGTGCCGCGCACGTTGACGGCCATCACGCGGTCCCACACCTCGACGGGTGTATCCAGGACGGAGTGATCCTCCGCGGGCATGATCCCCGCATTGTTGTACAGGACGTCAATCCTGCCGTACCGCTCCAGGGTGGCGCTTACGGCCGCCTTGACGCTCTCCTCGTCGGCCACATCGCAGACGAACAGCGACGCCTCGCCGCCTGCCGCCTGTACCCGTTCCACCGTAGTCTGGCCGGACGTTTCGCTGATTTCAAAGACGGCCACCCTGGCTCCTTCGGCCGCAAACATGGCCGCCGCCGTTTGTCCCATGCCGCTGCCTGCTCCGGTGATGACACACACTTTGTCCTGCAAACGCATGCCTGTACGCCTCCTCATCCCTGTTCGAAATAACGGGCCCGCTCCCACGCCGTCACCACGGCGTTGAACGCCTGCTGTTCCACGCGGGCCATGTTGTAGTAGTGGTCGGCGACCGTTTCGCCAAACACGAGGCGAACCGCTTCGCTCTCCCGCCACAAGGCCATCGCCTCGTAGAGCGAGTACGGCACGCGCGGAACGCCCTCGGCCGCGTACGCGTTGCCCCGCCACTCCTCCGGCAGCGGCCGCTTTTCCTCCACGCCCAGCAAGCCCGATCCGATCATGGCCGCGTACGCCAGATACGGGTTGATGTCCGCGCCCGGAATCCGCGACTCGATTCGCAGGCTGCTGCCCTCGCCCACGATGCGGAAGCCGGCGGTGCGGTTGTCACGGCTCCACACCGCATGCACCGGTGCCCAGCTCTCCGGGGCGTAGCGCTTGTACGCGTTGACCGTCGAGGCGTAGCAGAGCGAAAACTCCCGCACATGGGCCATCACCCCGGCGAGGAAATGCTGCATCAGCGCCGACATGCCGTACGGCTGGCTCTGGGCATCAAAAAACAGATTGCGGCTGCCGTCCGCATCCCACAAGCTGAGGTGAAGATGGCCGCTGGAGCCGGTCCACTGATGATGCGGTTTGGCCATAAACGTAACGGCGTGGTCCTCCAGGATGCAGATTTCCTTTGCCCCGTGCTTGAACAGCACGTGCCAGTCGGCCGACTGCAGCGCATCCGTATACTGGATGTTGATCTCGTGCTGGCCGGCATGCGCCTCTCCCTTGGACGATTCGACGGGAATGCCCGCTTCCCGCATAAGATTGCGAATTTTCCGGAAAATCTTCTCATTTCTCGTCCCCTGCAGCAGATTGTAGTCCTCGTTGTAGTGGCCGGCCGGCCGCAGCTCCTCGTACCCGCCGCGATGAATCTCTTCGTAGGTCTGCCGGAACAGGTAAAACTCCAGCTCGCTCGCCATGAACGGCCTGAATCCCAGCTTTGCCGCTTTTTCCAACTGCTGTTTCAGCATGCTGCGCGGCGCGATGGGAATCAACTGGCCGGTCTGTTCGTCCACCGCGTCGGCCAGGACCAGCGCCGTCTTTTCCTGCCAGGGCACGATCCTCAGCGTGCTCCAGTCGGGCCTCGCCAGCCAATCGCCGTACCCGCTCTCCCAGTTCATCAGCGCGTAGCCGGGCGGCGTGTTCATCTCCATGTCGGTCCCCAACAGGTAGGTGCAGAAGTGCGTCCCTTTGCGCAGACCGCCGCGCAGACAGTAATCGGCCGTCAACCGCTTCCCCATCAGGCGCCCCTGCATGTCGACGATGGCGATCATCAGATTGTCGATCTCGCCCCTGCGCATGGCGTGCTCCAATTCCTCCACGCTCAGCAGTCCCTTCGCCGATTCCGTCATTGGTACCCCCTCCTCTCTGACCTTCGTCAGGCTGGCCTTCCCCTCTCAATCGGGCAGTGTCAACGTCACGTATTTGACGTCCAGGTATTCGGCCAAGCCGTGATGACCGCCTTCCCGCCCAACGCCGCTTTCCTTGATGCCGCCGAACGGCGCCTGCGGAACGCTGAGCGACGTGCCGTTTACCGCCACCATGCCAAACTCCAGCCCTTCGCTCATCCGGCAGGAGCGGCCCAGATCGCGCGTAAAGACGTACGCCGCCAACCCGTACGGTGTCTCGTTGGCCCAGCGGAGCACCTCTTCCTCCGATGCAAAGCGGACAATAGGGGCAACCGGGCCGAAAATTTCCTCGCGGGTGACAGCCATGGCGCGGGTGACGCCGTCCAGGACGGTGGGAGCGAAGAAATGGCCGCGCGCATACGCCCCCGCCGCCAGCCGGTAGCCGCCCGTCAGGATGCGCGCTCCGTTTTCACGGGCGTCAGCCACCAACTGCTCTGCCCTGCGCACGGCGTTCTCGTCAATCAACGGTCCCACCTGCACGCCCGGTTCCGTCCCCGCCCCCACTCGCAAACTGCGCACCCGGGCGACAATCCGCTCGGTCAGCGCGTCCGCGATCTCCTGATGGGCGTAAATGACGTTGATGCCGTTGCACATCTGCCCGGCATTTTCAAACTTGTTGGCGACGATGGCCTCGGCGGCCCGCTCCAGATCGGCATCGGGAAAGACGATCACCGGGGCGTTTCCGCCCAGTTCCAGCGACAGCCGCTTGACCTGGTCGGCCGCCCTGCGCATCAACTGCTTGCCCACTGCCGTGGAGCCGGTAAAGGAGAGCTTGCGCACGCGGGGATCGGACAGCCACGCGCCGCCAATCGCATCGGCCTCGCCCGTCACCAGGTTGGCTGCTCCGGCGGGCAGGCCCGTCTCCATCAGGCGATCGAACAGCGCTACGGCGATCAACGGCGTCTGCCGCGCCGGCTTCAGCACCGCGGTGCATCCCGCCGCGAGCGCCGGGGCCATTTTGCGCGCCACCATCGCGGCCGGGTAGTTCCACGGCGTGATCAGAGCGGCTACGCCCACGGGCTGGCGCAGCACCAGGATTCGCTGCTGTTCCCTGGAGGCGGGAATCACCTCGCCGTAGGCCCGCTTCCCCTCTTCCGCGTACCAGCGGATAAACGCGGCGGCGCCTTCGATCTCGTCCCGTGCTTCGTCCAGCGGCTTGCCCTGCTCCGCTGTCAGCAGTTCCGCCAGCACGTCCCTGTCCCGGACGATCCGCTCGGCCCACTCCATGAGGTAACCGGCGCGCGTCTGGGCCGGAAGCCGGGCCCACAGCGGGAATGCCTGCGCCGCCGAGTCGACGGCCAGCCGCGCTTCACGCTCGCCTCCCAGAGGCACCCGTCCGACCACCTCCCCCGTCGCCGGATTCGTCACGTCCAGCGCAGTCGGGAGGGAGTGCTTCTCCCCGTTGATCCAGCAATGATTCCACTGATCCCGCGTTCCGTTTGTCACTGCCATTCCTCCTCTCGGCACGACACCGCCACAGGTTGTGCAACGATTAGTACATTGTACGTGCCAATCGATCGGCTATACCTGGGAAGTGAGCCAAGCGGACGGTTCGAAAGCGGCTTCGACAGCCAAAAAACGGAGCAGACCCCCCATGGGTCTGCTCCGCAGTGACCACTGATTCGACGCGCTACTGCACGTCCAGCTTTTTTTCCTCCATGACCTCATTGATCAGAATGACGCCGTGGGACAGCGTCGTCCCACCTCCGAACGCCCCTGCCACCGCTACCGTCTCCGTGATTTCCCGTTCGCTCGCGCCTTCCGCCAGCGCCGCTTCCAGGTGATAGACGATGCAGTGCTCATTGCCCGCGAACAGCGAAATGCCGAGCGCCATCAGGTGCTTCTCCTTGGACGACAGCTCGCCGGGCGTAAAACACTCGCTGGTAAACCGGGTGTAGGCGTTCAGCGCGTCGGGCATCAGCCGACCAAACGCCTGCAGCCCTTCCCGATACTGCTCTGCCAAGTAGTGCTCCATTGCCAGTCTCCTCCAGATGATCCGTTTGTCGATAGGTTAGGTTTCCCCAAACGAACCGCTTCATGCAGGAGCGCGTCACTAAAAAAAGCGCCGCTCACTGGGAACGGCGTTGCTGCGTATCATGTTAGGAGCAGGAAGAGCACCGGCCGCCGCAGCCGCAGCCACAACTGGAGCTGGATCGGCAGGACGACGAGCCGCATCCGTGCAGCGGTCGTAGTAGTGACGCATTCTCTGTTTGTGGTGGGAGTACAGTTCGTGGTCCCTGCCGTATTTCCGGCGGTGATGGCGGTACTGCTCGCATTTTTGCTTGTAGTGGTGCATCCGCTCCAGGTGGTAATGGTATTTATCCAGATCGTAGTCGATGTCCTCCCTTCTACCATGTCTGCGCCGTTCGGAACTGGGCGGTATCGGGATATTGGGGCTGACGTTCGGCGGTATCGGGATGTTGGGCCGGACGTTCGGCGGCATCGGAATGTTGGGGCTGACGTTCGGCGGTATCGGGATGTTGGGCCGGACGTTCGGCGGTCTCCTCGGTATGTTGGGCGACGGCAGATTGGGTGACGGCCGGTTCGGAGACGGCAAGTTGGGAGACGGTACGTTCGGCGACGGCCGGTTCGGAGATGGCAGGTTGGGCGACGGTACGTTCGGCGACGGCCAGTTCGGGGACGGAAGGTTCGGGGATGGCAGGTTCGGCCATGGCAGGTTCGGAGACGGCACGTTCGGCGACGGCAAATGAGGCAGCGGCTTCTCCTTCGGCTTGCGCCTGGGCCTTGGCAGCGCCGGAGGCATTGGCGGGATCTTGCGGCGTTTTTCCACAGTCACACGTCCTTTCTGGTAAAATCGCACAGTACATGGTATGACATTCACCCTTTCCGAGAAACGACACCTGCCCACTCCCGCCGATAAAGCTGAGCCCGATTTTGCCTTGGTCGTGCGAACGCCGTGTCGGGATTCCCCTTGACTGCTTCCCTCCATCAGGTACAATGAAAAAAGACGAAATCATCTGATAATTCAAAAGGACAGAAAGTGGGGAAACGCATGCCGGGCGGGCGTCTCGCACGTTTTGCCAATCGCATAGGTACCCGGGAAGAGGGGATAGGATCAAACGTCCTATCCCCTCTTCCTTTTTCGTTCTCTGCTTTGCTAACGGAGGAAAATCCATGCGCACGACACACTTATGGTGAAGGAGGCCGCTCATGAGCGAACAACCGACCGTAATTTTCCTGGACGGCGACCATTTGTCGATCGACCAGGTGACAGCGATTGCCCGCTGCGGGGCAGTAATCCGGCTCACGCCCGAAGCGGCGGAACAGGTCCGCCGCTCCCGCGCCCTGGTGGACCGCATGGTGCGGGAACGGCGCGTGGTGTACGGCATTACCACCGGCTTTGGCAAATTTTCCGATGTCGTCATTCCCGCCGGGGACATCCGCCGCCTGCAGGAAAACCTGATCGTCAGTCACGCCTGCGGCATGGGGGAGCCGTATCCGACGGAAGTGGTCCGGGCGATCATGGCCCTGCGAATCAACGCGCTCGCCAAAGGGTATTCCGGCATCAGGGAAGAAACGCTGCAGTTGTTGATCGAGATGTGCAATCGCGGCGTCCATCCCGTCATCCCCCAGCAGGGGTCGCTCGGCGCCAGCGGAGACCTCGCCCCGCTCGCCCACATGGTGCTGGTGATGCTGGGCAAGGGAGAAGCCGAATTTCGGGGCAAGCGCCTGTCCGGCGCGGAGGCGCTGCACGCCGCAGGCCTGGCGCCGATCCGCCTGGAGGCCAAAGAAGGATTGGCACTGATCAACGGCACGCAGGCGATGACCGCCCTGCTCGCCATCGCCCTGCATGACGCCCGCATCCTGATGGAGAGCGCCGAGGTGATCGCCGCGATGACCGTGGAGGCGCTGCGCGGCATCCCGAAAGCGTTTGATCCGCAGCTCCATCTCACCCGCCCGCATCCGGGGCAGCAGGAGTCGGCGCGCCGTCTGCTCGCCCACCTGCACGGCAGCGAACGGACGACCGCCCCGGGAGAACTGCGCGTCCAGGACCCGTACAGCCTGCGCTGCATTCCCCAGGTCCACGGGGCGACGCGCGACGCGCTGGAATACGTCTGGGCGGCCGTCACACGGGAATGCAACAGCGCAACCGACAATCCCATCCTCTTCCCCGACACAGGGGAGGTGATCTCGGGCGGCAACTTCCACGGTCAGCCCATGGCGCTGGCGGCCGATTTTCTCGCCATCGCGATGGCCGAGTTGGCCAACATTTCCGAACGGCGAACGGAGCGTCTGGTCAATCCGCAGCTCAGCGGCCTGCCCGGTTTTTTGACGGAACACGGCGGGCTGCACTCCGGCTTCATGATCACCCAATACACGGCCGCTTCCATCGTCTCGGAGAACAAGGTGTTGTGCCACCCCGCTTCGGTCGACTCGATTCCCTCCTCCGCCAATCAGGAGGATCACGTCAGCATGGGCACGACGGCGGCCCGCAAGCTGCGCGCCGTTGTCGCCAATACGGCCAGGGTGCTGGCCATCGAATACCTGGCGGCCGCCCAGGCGATCGAGTTTGGCAGCGGCCGGTTGGGTGACGGCACGCAGCGGGCCTATGAGCACATCCGTCGCGCGATTCCGCGCCTGACCGAAGACCGGGAGATGCACACCGACATGGCCAAAGCGGAAGAACTCATCCGAAGCGGCGTGCTGGTCTGGTGACGTTCCCCGAAGCCACACCTCCATCGCATCCGCGTAATGGAGAAGCGGCCGCCGATCTGTTATGCTGAAAGGGAGAGGATCATGCGGCGGATACGACCGGGGGTATGCCGTCTGCGGCAAGCCTGACACGTTCCCGCAGCATCCTCTCCGCACCGACTTTTGTGACAGGAGGCGCTTTTGATGAACAAGCCGCCCCGCTCCGAAGCCATTCTGCTGTTTGACGGCGTGTGCAACCTGTGCCACGGCGCCGTCCGGTTTATCATCCCGCGCGACCCCTCCGGGCGGATCCGCTTCGCTTCGCTCCAGTCGGAGACAGGCCGCCGTCTCCTCGCCCGGCACGGCTTTCCCGCAGACGAACTGCGCACCGTCGTGCTGATCGAGGGGGACAGCCTGTACACCCGCTCGGACGCGATGCTTCGCGTCGGCCGCAAGCTGAACGGGTGGTGGCCCCTGCTCTCGTCGCTGGGACTTGTGATTCCCCGTCCTGTCCGCGACTGCGTGTACAACTGGATTGCCCGCAACCGCTACCGCTGGTTCGGGCGGCAGGAACAGTGCCTGCTCCCCACGCCGGAGATCCGTCAGCGTTTTGTGGAGTGAGGGAGGTCATGGCACCGGCGCGCCGGTCATGATCGGATACAGTTTCCCCTTGAAGGCAAACGAGGTCTTCCCCGTCTCCTCCGACACGACCAGGACGAGCGCGTCGCTTTGCTCCGTCAGTCCAATCGCCGCCCGGTGACGGGTGCCCAGCTTGCGTCCGCCTGCGTCCACTCTGGACAAAGGCAGGACGTTGCCCGCCGACACGATCCGGTTGGCGCGGACGAGAACGGCCCCGTCGTGCAGGGGGCTTCCCGGATAAAACAGGGACTCCAGCAGCGAATGGCTGAGCGACGCGCCGATGGGAACGCCCGCCTGAATCAAGCGGTCAAGCGGATCGTTCCGCTGAACCACGATCAGCGCGCCGTGGCGCCTCTCCGACAGGTGCCGGATGGCGATGGTCAGGTCCATGTAGGTATCGGTGTAAGGCCCCAGGTAGCACTGCAAATAAAACGAGGCGGCTTTCGCCTCGATCCGGGTAAACCACTCCTTGACCTCTTCCAGCTTTCCCAGCAGGCAGTTGTTCTCGTCTGCCAATACGGAAATGCTCTGCTGCAAATTCTCGACGATCTCCTGCAAATCCCGCTTGATTTGTTCCTTCATCGGGGAGACGTCGCATTCCACGTGTTCCATGCCCATCCCTCGATTCACGACCGTTCGTTCGCGATTATTGTGACCGTTCGGCCCCATCGGCATACCGCACAAACAAAAACCCCGCCGGATCGTGACCATCCGCAGGGTTTAGACGATTTGACGATGCAGGTCAAATGCTTTTCTTGATGTTCAACTGGCCGATGAAAGCTTCCGTGCTGCGCTTTCGTTCCTTGCGCATCTGCTTCCGCTCTTCGGCGGTCTCAAAGAGGTATTTTTCCTCTTCCGTTTCCGGAATGACCGGCGGAACCGGTGTCGGCTTGCCGTCTTCGTCGAGAGCGACGAAGGTCAAAAACGAGGTGGCGGTCAGAGCACGCTCCCCGGTCAGCAAGTTCTCGGATATGATTTTCACGAACACTTCCATCGACGTGGTTCCCGTCGAGGAGACGATCGCCTCCAGGCAGATGGATTGGCCCATCTTGACGGGGGTCAGGAAGTCGATGGAGTCGATGGATGCGGTGACGACCGGCCGGCGGCAGTGGCGCATGGCGGCGATGGCCCCCACTTCGTCGATGTAGGACATCATCTTTCCGCCAAACATGGTATTGTGAAAGTTGGTATCGGACGGCAGTACCAGTGAAGCCTGAATGGTTCGGGACTCCTTTGTCGTCTTAGCTTTCATCGCTGTTGCTCCTTTGCCAATCAACTTGTTGACGTTCCCATCATACCACAAGGCGGACAGGTTTCAAACGAGTGAACATCGTTTTCCGCCGCCATTTGCTGCCGCCTGTCGTGCTGCAGCCGAACCGGCCGTTTCCGCAGCGTGAACAAGCCGCCGGCCCGCTTATCGTTTCAGAACGATCTCCGCTTCCGTGCCGAAAATGGAGAGGCGCCCGTCGGCAAAAGCGGCCAGGTCTTCTTCGTCCGCAGGAATCTCCATCAGGATGTCCACGACCTGGTCGCCGTCAACGGCAAACGACAACTGCAGATCCTTTTCCCCAAACTCGTTGTCCGACAGCCGCACGTCAATCAGCTCACCGCGAAACTGCGTCACTTCCTCGTCTTCGCCGTCACTGTCCCACTGGGTAAACTGAATCTCCGCCGCCTGTCCGCGAAATTCCTTTTCCATCACCGCCATCAACTGATCGTGCCGGTGAATCTCCATGTGAATCCCTCCGTTTCATTATGTACACAACTCCATCTTACCAGACCGCAGCCGCCAAACAAAAACGCCGCCCGGATGAACGGGGCGGCGCATCGGCCGTTCTAGCTTACCTTGCTGATTGTCTGGGCGAGGGCAAAATCCTTGCCCGTCAGTCCTCTCGCGTCCCGGGTCGTCAGCGTAAACGTGACCGCCCCGCCGGAGATCTGGATCTCGACGTGCTGGCTGTCGTGTTCCAACTGCTCCGCCACGCGGTTGACGAAGCTGACGGCGGCGGCAAAATCGGGACAGTGGTACGTGCGGGCCAACGCCATCCGGTCTTCCACCAGCCTCCAGCCGGGCACTTTGTTCATGTACACTTTCACCTGTTCCAGTGTCAGTCTGCTCATCAGCACGCCCCCTTCGCTCGGTGAACGGAATTACCACCATCATATTCACCGACACGTCCGGTTAGTCACGCTGATCAGCGCTCAGCCTGCCGCTTGCGGGCGTAGAAAATCATGCGCGGCGACGTTTCCGCCTCGTACGGCCGGAATTCGTAGTCGCCGTAGGTTTCGATCCGCTCAAATCCGGCCCGGCGCAGCATGGCCGTCATCTCCTCCACGGAGAACAGGCGCACCTGCTCCAGATAGACGCGGGGCTCGGGCTGCTCCGCATCGTTGACGACGATCCGCTTCTTGACAAACCCGTCTTCGATCCAGCGCTCCTCCTCGATGAAGAGGCCGGCGACCTCTTTCGTCGAGCGCGGCACGAGATGGGCCTTGACGTAGGCCGGATTGAGGTAATCGATGACAACTTCCCCGCCCGGTTTCAATGCGGCGGCCATGTTTTGGACCACCTGTGCGTTTTCCTCGTCGGAAGCGAAGTAGCCGAAGCTGGTAAACAGGTTGACGACGATGTCAAACTCTTCCCGAAACGGGATGTGGCGCATGTCGTAGCGGTAAAAGCGCAGGTTGGGAAACGAGTTCTGTTCCTCCGCCAACTGCAGCAGGACGGACGACAAGTCCACCCCGACCACGTCGTATCCCCGGCGAGCCAAGGCCCGCGAGTGACGCCCGCTCCCGCAGCAGAGGTCCAGCACCCTGCCCGTGCGCTTGATCGGCAGCCGCTTCAGCAAATTGGCGATCTCCTCGTCCGCCGAAGCATCGTCGCGGTGTTGGTACACCAGCACGTAATCTTCACGAAAGCTGCGTTCAAACCATTCTTCTGCCATTTCTGTGCTCCTTTGATTTCCAAGATGCCACTATTATACCACAGCCGGATTGGGCCAAAGCCCATTTCACCCGCCTCGAAGTGCAGCGCAAGGCGGGGACCTTCGCCCCTCACGGCAGGACAGGGTCACCCCCCCGGCCGGCACCGATTCTGCGCGCGGAAAAAACCCCCTCGATCGGCATGGGTACACGCCGCCAGGGGGTGCTTGCACTCGATTGGCCTTATCGGCGGAACGACCGACCCAGGCGGATTTTTTCCGCCACCCGGGACAGGACCACTTCCACCGAGGACTGATCGGCCACCACGTCGTACTCGTTGATGTTGATCCGCAGGACGGGACAGGCGGAAAACGAGCGAATCCAGCGTTCGTACCGCTCGTACAAATCCCGCCAGTATTCGACCGGCGTCCGCTGTTCCATCGGCCGCCCCCGCTCCTTTACCCGGCTGAGAATGTCCTCAAAACTGCCCTCCAGATAAATCAAGAGGTCGGGATGGGGGAAGTACGGCGTCATCACCATGGCTTCAAAAAGCTGGGAGTAGGTCTGGTAATCTTCCTCGGTCATGTGCCCCTGTTCGTACAGCATGCGGGCAAAAATGCCCGTGTCCTCGTAGATCGAGCGATCCTGAACGAACCCCCCGCCGTATTCGAACATGCGCTTCTGTTCCTTGAAGCGCTCCGCCAGAAAGAAAATCTGGAGGTGAAAGCCCCACCGGGAGAGATCCTCGTAAAAGCGGCCCAGGTACGGGTTGTTGTCCACCTTTTCCACGGAGACGCGGAAGCCCAGCAGCTCGGCCAGCGCGCGCGTAAACGTGGACTTGCCCACCCCGACCGTTCCGCCGATGGTGATCACGGCGTTGCTCGGTATGCCGTATTTTTCGCGAAGATGGCTGTTCCTAAATCCTGACATGAACGTAACTCCTTCTCCTGTAGTTGCGGTTGGCCCTTTGGAAACGCTCACGATTCCTGCAGCGCCCTGATCTGCGGCCCGATCTGGCCGAGCACGTAGGCGAGATCCTCCGGCCTGTGCACGAAATCCAGATCGTCGCAGTGAAACTTGATCACCGGCGTATCGGGATGACACCGTTCAAACGCTTTCATAAATTCGTCGTAATCGGCGATCAGGTTTTTCATGTACCCCACATCCATGTTGCGCTCCACGTCCCGGTCGCGCATCGCGATCCGCTTCATGACGGTGTCGATCGAAGCGGTCAGATAGACGACCAGGTTGGCCTGCGGCAGACCTTCGGTGAGGATGTCGTAAATCTTTAAATACTTTGGCAAATTTTCACCGTCCAGGGTCCTTTTGGCAAAGATCGTGTTTTTGAAAATGTTGTAATCGGACACGACGGACACGCCCTGCTGCAGGTACCGGGAGCGGATGTCCTGAAGCTGCTTGTAGCGGTTGCAGAGAAAAAACATCTCCAGTTGGAAACTCCACTCCGCGATGTTCTCGTAAAACTTCCCCAGAAACGGGTTTTCGTAGACGATCTCTTCCAACAACTGCAGCCCGAAAGCCTTGCTGATTTCCCGGGACAGCGATGTTTTGCCGATTCCGATCGGCCCCTCGACGGTAAGCAAAATGGACTTCATGACTATGTACAAATCCTTTCCCACGATATGAGAGCACTCCATATTGTAGCATGGACGGTCACGGTTTGTCGAAAAGATTCGATTCACGGGGGAAACATTGGCAGCTTTATGGCAGCAAACAACCTGTGGGCCGGCCAGCAATCTGCCAGGCCGACCCGTGATACGAAAACGAACGAACCGGTGTTGTCTGATACGGCATACCCTGGACGGCGGAGCATGGCCCCTTGATCATCAGCGGCTTCAGGTGAAGTACTCGATTTTCGCCTGCGGAAACAGCCGGGCAATCTCCCGCTCCAGGTGGGCTTGCAGTTCTTTGGCCTGCTCGTCCGGATAGACGTATTTGCCTCTGCCGTACTTGCCCCACTTGTATTTGCGTTCCGCTTCGTTCATCTCCAGTCTGGTTTTGGGATATCGCTGCAAGATCAGCTTCTTGGCCACTGTGGTAAAGCGGTGCTGGATCAGTTCAAAAGTCAGGTCCTCCATCGCCTCGGGGACCAACTGCTGCCGAAGCCTTTCCAGGAGATCGGTGTAGCCCGCTTCCCATCCGTCAAAGCGGTAAAGCGGCGCCAGAATGAAGCCGAGCGGATAGCCGGCCCTGGCCACTTTTCCGGCCGCTTCCAAACGCTGTTCAAAGCTGGACGTGCCGGGTTCGAAGTTCTTGATCACGTAGTCCGCGTTCATGCTGAAGCGAAAGCGGGTCTGCTTGTTGTGCCGGGCGTCGAGCAGGGAGTCCACATGGTGAAACTTGGTGACGAACCGCAGCCTCCCCAGCGGCTGATTGCCGAAAAACTCGATGGCCCGCTTCAGATTGCCGGTAATGTGCTCGATGCCGACCGGGTCGGAGGTACAGGCCGCCTCAAACCGGGTGATCCGGGGGGCCCGCTCGCGGATGTACCGCTCTGCCTGGGCAAAGATTTCGTCCGTGTTGACGTAGACGCGGACGTACGGCCTGGTGCCGATGTTGGTGTTCAGGTAGCAGTAATGGCAGTGAGCCGCGCAGCCGGTGGCGAGCGGCAGGGCGTACTCGGCCGACGGCTTGGACGGCTCGAACTTCAGCGTCTTGCGCACGCCTACGACCAGTGTCCGCTTGGCGTTGCGGTACTGCTGCACCTCCGTCTCTCCCGGAATGCCGCGCACCTGATTGTGACTGGTCGTCATCCGGATGGGCAGGCCCCGCTGTTGATACCGCCGGTACAGTTCCCGGCCGAGCGGGTAGTCCAGTGCGGCCGGTTCAAAGAAGACGAAATCCGGCTCAAACAGGTTCGCCTCGCTGCCGTCCGTCGATGCCGCCTTGTTCAACCTTGTCGTTTCCATGGCAGGTTCCCTCCTCCGGCTAGTATCTCCTGCCCGCCGAACGTCCACCGCGGAGAAACCTGGCTGGCACCTACTGCAAGGTCTGTTTGAAGCGGCGCAGCCACTGCTCGGCCTCTTCCCGCTCCTCCGCAGGCACCTGCAGCACGTAGACGTGTCCGGCCCGCTTTGTCCGCTGCGCCAAGAGCCTCACCCGCACTCCCCTCGTTTCCAGATACCGCCGGCACTCCTGGGCCATTCGCGGCAATCCGTATGATTCGTGAATAGTCCTCCATTTGATCCACATGTTTGTTTCCACCCGCCCTTTCCATGCTCGATACCATACTGTAAGCAGCTGCAGGACGTCCGGTTCAACCTGGACAGCGGATCAACCGCGCGCAGGCAAAACCGTTTGCCGCTCCCGGGCGTCTAATAAGACGGGAGGGGTCGACGTGAACCTGGAACAGCTTGTCGCGGCTGCGCAGCGCGGAGACGACGACGCGTTTTACCAATTGATTCGCGCACACAAGGAAAAACTGTACAAGGTGGCCTACGCTTTTTTCCGCAACGAGACGGACGCCCTGGAAGCGCTGCAGGAAGTGACCTGCCGGGCCTACCTGAAGCTCTCCAAGCTGAAAACTCCCGCCTACGTGTCCACCTGGCTAACGCGGATCATGATTCACACCTGCATTGACGAGCAAAAGCGAAAGCGGCGCTGGCAGTTGAAGCCGACCGAACGGGAGGCCGCCCACGTGGAGGACACCGACAGCCGGCTGCAAATCGACGAGGCACTGTCCCGCCTGGCTCCCGTCCAGCGCCAGGTGATCATTTTGAAGTACTTTGAAGATTTGACCATCCGGGAAATTGCCTCCCTGCTCGGCCACCCGGAAGGCACGATCAAGACGTGGCTGCACAAGGCGCTCGGCACCCTGCGCGAAGATCTGGGAAAAGGATGGTGATCACGGTGCGTGACTGGGAGCAAACGGAACAGCAGTTGTCCGAGATCAGGGAGCGGTATCAGCATGTGGCGGTCCCGGAACAGGCGGATCGCTACATCCTGGCCGGCATGGTGGAAGCGCGGCGGCGGCAGATGCGCACGCAACGCCTGCGCCGGATTGGCTGGTCGGCGCTGACCGCCTGCGTGCTGATGCTGGGGCTGGTCTTCTCCATCCGCCTCTCCCCCGCCGTCGCCGCCTACGTCAGCCGCGTTCCCGGCTTGAAGCCGCTGGTGGAGCTGATCCAGTACGACAAGGGACTGCAGATGGCGGCCCGCCACGGTTTGACC
The DNA here is from genome assembly GCF_000454065.1 of Brevibacillus thermoruber 423. Lineage (GTDB taxonomy): Bacteria > Bacillota > Bacilli > Brevibacillales > Brevibacillaceae > Brevibacillus > Brevibacillus thermoruber. Next base: position 56,543 of record NZ_KE695651.1, on the reverse strand, counting down.
CAGCCGGTTAGCAGGTCAGCCGTCCGCGACAAGGTGAGCTTTACGGTGGATCAGGTGTTGATGGACAAAAGACGGATGCTGATTGTTTACACCATCAGGAACGCGGAGCCGGGACATGTGATGGAGCTGGAAAATCTGGAACTGTACGATCCGTCGGGAAAACCGTTGGAGGGGGGGATCTCCTGGTCTCACCAGCCTGCAGTCGAAGAGGCGGTCGTGATTCATAACAAGCTGGAAGTTTACATGCCGGATGACGTCCCGATCCCGGACCGCATCACCGCCAAGGTCACCCTGTCCGTGGACCATCAGGTACTGGAGCCCTTGTCCGTGGACATCCCGATCGACAAGTCCACATTCGCCGACCTGACAGAAAAGGTGTACCCCGTCAACAAAACAGTGATCGTGGACGGTCAGGCCATCACGGTGGAGAGCGTCACCGTCTATCCGACGCAGACGGAGGTGGCCATCCGCTTCGACCCGAAAAACAGCAAGCGCATCTTCGGCTTTGACAACCTGCGTCTGGTCAACGAAAAAGGGGAGACGTTCGCCTTCTGGGGGAACGGCGTATCCAGCCGTCCCGTCGACGAGGACAGCGTGGTCTACTACCTGGAGAGCAGCTACTTTACCCCGCCGGAAAAGCTGTACGTGACAGCCGACGGCATCCGCGCCCTGGACAAGGACAAATTGCACGTGGTCATCGACGCAAAAACCGGCCGGCTGCTGCAGGCGCCGGACGACAGACTGCGGGTGGAAGCCCTGCGGCAGAACGGAGACGTGGTGGGGCTGGACCTCGGTCTGCGGGTGGAGGAGCGCGATCTTCACCAGTTTCACCCGTATGTCCGGGATTTTACCGATGACCGGGGCAACGAGTACGAGCATGTCCAGGGGACTTCCTACGTGGACGGCGGCGTCCAGCATTATGGGGAACTGTTCAAACGGAAAACGGAGAAGGGCGTTCCGTCCACGTATCGGTTTACCCTGTCCTATTATCCCGCGAAACTGAATGGGGACTTTACCGTCTCCATCAAATGATCGGCTGCGGCCGGTTGGAACGGTTGCCATCGGCCGGACGGAACGTTTGGCATCGGCGGCTCGGGCCGTCACCCGGACGTTCGACCGCCTTTCCGCCATAACGAAGAAGAGCCCGAGGTCTCCTCGGGCTCTCTGCTGCTGTTTTATTCAATGGTTGCCCAGTGATTGGTCGGGCCGTGCCCGCCGCCGATTTGCGGTGCGGTGGCGATGGCCTGGACGATGAAGCGGTTGGCCCGCTCCACCGCTTCCACCAGCGGTTTCCCCTTGGCCAGTTCCGCCGTCAGGGCCGCGGAAAAGGTGCAGCCGGTCCCGTGGGTGTGCCGGGTATGAATGCGGCTGTGGGCCATTTCGTAAAACGCTTGTCCGTCGTACAGCATGTCGACGATCTCCTCGCCGTCCAGGTGTCCGCCTTTCATCAGCACATGGCGTGCGCCCAGGGCGTGAATCGCCTTTGCCCCTTCCCGCATGTCCGCCGGCGTGCGGATCGTCATGCCGGTCAGGCACTCCGCTTCCGGCAGGTTGGGCGTCACCACTTCGGCCAGCGGGAGCAGGTGTGTTTTCAGCGCGTCAATCGCTTCGTCCAGCAGCAGCTTGGCCCCGCCCTTGGCGACCATCACCGGGTCGACCACCAGCTTTTCCAGGCGAAACGCGCGCACTTCCTCCGCCACCGCCCGGATGATCGCCGCGTCAAACAGCATGCCCGTCTTGGCCGCGTCCGCGCCGATGTCCCGCAGGACTTCGCGGATTTGCTGCGTCACCGCTTCGGTCGGCAGCGGGTAGACCCCCGCCACCCCCAGGGTATTTTGCGCGGTCACCGCCGTGATGGCGCTGGTGCCGTAGACGCCGAGCTGATGGAACGTTTTCAGGTCCGCCTGGATGCCGGCGCCGCCTCCGCTGTCCGAACCCGCGATGGTCATCGCTTTTGCAACCGTGCTCATGTTCTCTCCTCCTGTCAGTCTCTCGCTCTTACCCGAGTATATCATCCGCCCGGCTCCTTCGGTATACTAGATACGAGGTTTGAAGGATCAGGCAAAAGGAAGGGGTTTTGGCATGACGTACCGCAGCCTCTACTGGCTGACCGTTCTCCTGCCGCCATTCATCATCGGCGGCTTTGAATTTGTCCGGCACGATTTTCTGCTCGAATACCTGTCGATGGAAACAGGCAACGTCTACATTACGATCCTGACCCTGCTGCTTTCGTTTCTGTTTGCCACCTGGATGTTCCGCAAGATCGAGCGGATGAATGCCAAGCTGGTGGAAGAACAGGCGCGCCGCGCGGTGTACGAGGAGCGGGAACGGCTGGCGCGGGAACTGCACGACGGCATCGCCCAGTCGCTCTTTTTCCTCAACGTCAAGCTGAAGCAGGGACAGCTTGAGGATGCGCGGGTGGCTGTTTCGGCCATCGACAATCATGTCCGGCAGGCGATTTTCAACCTGCGCTCCCTGCCCGAAGAAGGCAGCAGCTTCACGCAGCGCGTGGAAAAGTGGCTCTCCCAGTGGAGCGCGCTGTCGGGAGTGGATGTGACGCAGGAGGTGAAGCTGGACGACGGCTTTTTTTCACCGGCCGAAGAGGTGCAGTTGTTCGGCGTCATCCAGGAGGCGTTTGCCAACATCCGCAAGCACGCCAATGCCCGCCACGCGTGGCTGAAGCTGGTCGGTGCCGGTCCCGGAAACTGGCAGCTCGTGATTAAAGACGACGGCATCGGAATCCCGCCGATTGACGGCGAAGCGAAAAAATACGGCCTCGCGATGATGTGCGAGCGCGCCAAGCAGTTGGGCGCCGCCATCGTCATCCGCCAGCGCGCGGCAGGCGGCACGGAGATACGGCTGACGGCCGGAAACGGAGGAATGGGGAGATGAACGCATACCGGGTGTTGATTGCCGACGACCATCCCATGGCGCGAATGGCGATCCGCAGCCTGTTGGAACAAGATCCGTCCTTTGAGGTGATCGGCGAGGCGGCCGACGGAGAGGAGGCGTACACCCTCTGCGGACAGCTTCAGCCCGATCTGGTGCTGATGGACATCAACATGCCCAGGTGGAGCGGCCTCGAAGCCACGCGGGAAGTGAAAAAAGCGTACCCGCACATCAAGGTGGTGATCCTCAGCGTATCCGACGATGTCGGCGACCTGATCACCGCCATCCAGTTCGGCGCCCAGGGGTACCTGCTGAAAAACCTGGAGCCGGACGACTGGATCACCTATCTGCATGCCCTCCTGGGGGAAGACAGCGACGTCTCCCGCGAAATGGCGACGCGGCTGCTTCACCGCTTCCGCCAGGAGGAAAGACTGGACGAGCCGACGCCGGACGTGCTCACCCCGCGCGAACGGGAGATCGTCATGTACGTGGGGGCCGGCAAAACCAACCGGGAGATCAGCGACGCGCTGATTATCGCGGAAAACACAGTGAAAAACCACATCAAAAACATCTTGGAAAAACTGCAGTTGGCCAATCGGGTACAGTTGGCCGCCTATGCGGTCCGCCACCATCTGCTGAAAAAATGACGGGGACAGGTGATGCGTTCACCTGTCCCCCAGCCGCTTCTATGGGGCAGCGGCGTTGAAGTCGTAGTACACGTACGGATCCTTGGGCGCCTTGACGGGCTGGATCCGGGACGCCTTCAGCACCAGCATGTCGTATCCGTCCACGCTGCGAAGCTCCAGTTTCCCCCTCACCTTCACCCAACTGTCCGTTGCCCATTTGCTCGCCGCCTTGTCTTCCACCAGGATGCCGAAGACGGTGGCGTCCGCGGTGCAGCAGGAGACGGAAAAGCGGGCGACGACAAACTGCTGCGGCGTAAAACCGGGTTCGCGGTAAACAAAGCCGAGCGTTTCCAGCTCCTTGCCGGCAAATTCCTTGGCGTACAGCTCCATCGTCGTCAGGCCGTCGAGAAACAGCTTGTCGTCCAGGTGAATCACCGGCTGCTTGTACAGGGATACGGCGATGTCCGTGTAAAAATCGCCGAAGCTGTTGGCGGCAAATCGCTGGCGGATCTGCTCGTCGGTTTGCGGAGCCGACTGGTTGGGACTCCCGCTGTCCCCCGCTTTTTCGGGGGCATCAGACCTGCCTGGGCCGCCATTGCCGGACACCGTTGTATTCCCCGTCTCACCCGCCCCTTTCGCCTTCTCCGTCCCGTCCGTCATCGCGTTGGCGTCAGGCGCGGGCGAACCCGCCTGATCCGACCCCGGCTTTGTCGAACTGCCGACGGATTGCACCCATTTTCCCTCTCCGGTCAGCAGCGTGACGCCGCGCTTTTCCGCGACCGCGCTGCCCAGCGTCTTGTCCGGCAGCACAAGCCCCATCACCAGCGGCAGGGCAAACAGGCCGTAGACCACCAGCGCGGTGAAGGGACTGCGCGGCACCTTGTGGGCGTCTCCGCAGTCGCACTCGTACGAGTCCGGACCGACCACCGCCTGCCGGATGCTGACGGCTGTCAGAAGCGCCAGGATGGCGACGGTTACGTAGCTGAGCATGTGCAGCCGGGGCGCCAGGTAGTGGCTGAGGCGGCCGGTGACGATCAGATCGGCGAGCAGCAGGGTAAATCCCAGCAGGATCAGGCTGCGCATGATGTAGTGACGTTTGACTGTTGACGGTTGCACCTCGATCTTCCTCCCCTCATGTCGGCATCAGCATGGTGACGACCAGCACCAGGAGCGTCACCGTCACCAGCAGCTTCACGACGAACCCGGCCCGAAACGTGCTGAACAGCATCAACGTGTTTTTCAGGTCCAGCATCGGGCCGTAGACGAGAAACGCAAGCAGCGAGCCCGCGTGAAACGTGTTGGCAAAGGATGCCGCGATAAACGCGTCCGCCTCCGAGCACAGGGAAAACAGGTATGCCATCCCCATCATCACCAGGTGGGAGGTGAGCGGCGTCTGCCCGATCGAGAGCAGCGTGTCCCGGCTGACGAAGACCTGGAGCAGCGCGCTGATCAGGGCACCGAACAGCAAGTATTTTCCCATGTCAAAAAATTCGTCCACCGCGTGGGAAAGGGTGGTGCTCAGCTTTCCGCGGATCGCTTCCGTATGGGCGGCCTCGTGCAGAATCTGCCGCTCTACTCCCAGGCGCAGCGGATTGCGGCGGACAAACAGCCAGACGAGCACGCCGGCCGCAAGCGCGACGATCAACCCGGCTGCCGCCCGGTACAGCGCCATGTCCGGCTGCCGCTGAAACGCGAGAAAGGTGGACGACAGCACGACCGGATTGACGATCGGCCCGGCGAGCAAAAAGACGATCCCGACGTGGACAGGCATGCCTTTTTGGATCAGCCGCCGCACCACGGGGATGACGGCGCATTCGCAGACGGGAAACAGAAAACCGAGCAGTCCGGCAAACGGGAGCGCCAGCAGCGGATTGCGCGGCGTCCAGCGGCGGACCTGCTCTTCCGTGACGAACGTCTGGATAAAGGCAGAGAAAAACACGCCCAGCAGGACAAAAGGAATTGCCTCCAGCATAATGCTGAGAAACAGGGTTTTGACGTCCATCCAGCGTCCGGACAACTCCAGCCTGCCCGGGGAAAACAAGCCGTCTCCGCTTCTCGCCGTCAGCCAGACGACGGCCAGCCCCAGGAGGACGGCGCCCATTATCTCAATGAAAAACGTTCGGAGTTTGGCCAGCACGTTCGCTACCTCCATCCCTTTGCAGCCATTCTTGTCCTCATCATTATACAAGGAAATTGGCGGAAAATGACTTGCACACTTTTTTTTCCAGCCGTTCCGTTTTATAATAGCTGCAAGAGGTGATCGCGTGAACACCAGGGAACGGCACAAGGAACCCGCGCACGACGCATGCGGGATTCGGTTCGCTGCCGGACACAAGGGGACCGCCTGATCCCCCGCGTGCACGAAACGAAAGGTGCGGCCGCCATGTTCAAGGCGCTCGATGGCGATCGCGTGCGACACCTCATCCTGTCAGGCGTGGAGCGCCGCCACACACAAACCGTTCCACTTCAAATCCCTGCAGCCATTCCGGCATGATTCCCGAGCCAGCTCATCTCTCCTCCGCTGCCCGGCTCCGGAATCGCTTCCTCTCCCTATCGCTGTTTCCTATCCATCACTCATCCAAGCCGAACCGTCTCGCCCACACCTGAAAAGGAGGTGATCCCCCCGATCACGGTCCGTTTTCACGATGGTTGACGTTGACGCATGTCCGGAGAAAATCTCTTGACGATGGGAGGCGCTACGGATGAACCACCCTGATTTTTCCAACCTGCAGACGTGTGTGGAAGATGCGAAAACGGCCGCGTTGGATACAAACGCCGGACCGGCCGACCCGACGGATTACCGGCAGCTGCTGATTCGCCTGGAAGCGGCACGGGAGAAACTGCCGCCGCTTTATCGGGAGAAAGTGTTCCAGCCGATCGCACGCGCACTGGACGAGCTGTCCGAGTCCGGATTTGTCGAGCTGCTCAAGCGCGACCCGGACCGGGAACGGGAAGCGGGTCTTCTCATGGACATCGTCCAGGCGATTCTGCAAAACGGGGAAGGGTACGAACAGATCGCGACAGATGCCTTTCAGGAAGTGGTCAGCGACTTGTACGACGGTTTTCTCAGCGCGGGTGACCGAGCCGGAATCAAACCTCCGGACCACAGCGTGATTGCCCCGCTTGTCAAATGGGGACGGCCCCAGTACGGGCCGTACACGTGGCCGGTGGACGCCGCGGCCCACTTTGGACTGGAGACGGGCATCGTCAACCTGCCCCCCTCCCATGCCAAGCAGGGCCTGCTCGCCTGGTCCGCGCTCGCCCACGAAACGGCCGGACACGACATTCTGCACGCCGATACGGGGCTGCTGCAGGAGCTGTCACAGGTCGTCCGCCAGGAACTTATCGGACAAAAGTTCAGCCGGAGCTTGGCCGAGTACTGGGCGCTCCGCATCGATGAAACCGCCTCCGACGTGCTGGGCGTTCTCAACATGGGTCCGGCCGCGGGCATTGGCTTGATCGGTTACTTCCGCGCCTTGAACGGCGCTTGGGGAGGCACGCCCAAGCTGCGCAATACGGGTCCCGACTACGATCCCCACCCCGCTGACATCCTGCGCGGATACTTGGCGGCCGAGACCGTCCGGCTGCTCCGTTTTGACGGCGCGCCGCTCTGGGCGGACGCCCTCGCGGCGGAAACGGACAAAGACCTCGGCACGATCGTGTTGGGGCGAACGACCGTCGACGCCGATACGGCAAAGCGTTCCGCCGCCGCCGTCGCCGCCGCCATCGCGGAGTCGCCGTTGAAGAGCCTGGAGGACCACGCGCTGGCCCAGATCCAGAACTGGCACGACCGCGACGAGCAAATTGCCGCCAGCATTCGCTCCCATCTCGCCTCCGCCGGCGACCTGAACGATTGCTACGTGTCGGGGATGTACGCCGCCCATGTGGTGGCTGCCGCCGTCACCGGCGCGCTGGGACAGGGCGCCAACATCCCGGAGATTTTCCAACGCATGGTCACCGTGTTGAAAAGCATGCACGATGCCAATCCGGCATGGGGGCCGCTGTACGTCAGACATCCGGGCGATCTCCAGCCCCATCGGGTCTACACCCGGCCTGCCGCCGAGTCGGTTGCCGCCGGCTGATCCGGCACACACCGGGCCGTTTGGGCAGCAAATTTGTTCCGACTATTTCGAATTGATCGGCACCGTAAGAAGCATGTCTCCGCGGAGAACGCGGAAACATGCTTCTTTGCTTGTCGCCGTCCGGCATTGCGCCAGGTTCGACCGCCTGGAAGGGGCAGATGATGCATCCAAACATCCAAACATATGATTGAGTGTTCATACGTTAATATGTTATGATTTTCTTGCCATCACATGGGAAAAGGGGACAATCGTATGAACGCGTATGATGTGCTGGTGATCGGCGCCGGCCAGGCGGGGCTGGCCATGGGCTATTACCTGCGGCAGGCGGGGCTCCGCTTCCTGATTGTCGACCAGTGCGAGCGGGTGGGCGATAGCTGGCGGCAGCGGTACGACACGCTCGTCCTGTTCACCCCGCGCTCTTGCAGCGACCTGCCCGGCCTGCCCTTCCCCGGAGAGCGGGACGGACTGCCTGCAAAAGACGACGTGGCTGACTACCTGGAACAGTACACCGCCCATTTCTCCCTGCCTGTCCGGACGAAATCGCCCGTCTCGTCGGTTGAGAGGCACGGCGATGGGTTTCTCGTCGCCAGTGGACAGGAGAAGTGGTTCGCCCGGCAGGTGGTGATCGCCACGGGACCGTTTCAGACACCGTGGATCCCCGCGATCCACCGGGATGCTGCCCCGGATGTCGTCCAACTGCATACGGCTGCGTACAAAAACGAACGCCAGCTCCGCCCCGGACCGGTCCTGGTGGCCGGGTCCGGCAATTCAGGGGTCCAGATCGCCGTGGAACTTGCCGCCTCCAGACCGGTCGTTCTCTCCATGGGGCGGCCGCGTCCGTTTCTTCCCCTGCGTCTTTTGGGAAAACCTATCTTTTGGTACCTCAAGCTGTCCGGGTTTACCTCCATTCCCGTCACCACCCTGCCGGGACAATGGCTGAGCAGGCGGCCCGATCCGATCATTGGCTACAAGCCGCAGCTCCGCCGCCTGGAACAAGAGGGACGGCTGCGCGTGACGGGGCGGACCGTCCGCCTGTCCGGCCGCATCGCAACCTTTTCGGACGGCAGTCAGGCGGAAGCGGCCAACATCATCTGGGCGACCGGATTCCGACGCACGTATGACTGGCTTCATGTCCCGGGCGTATTGGACGCAAACGGCCGTCCGATTCACCGGCGAGGCGTCACGCCAGCCGCCGGCCTCTACTTTCTCGGCCTGCCGTGGCAGTACCGCCGGACCTCCGCTCTCCTGGGCGGGGTTGGCGAGGATGCGCGCTACCTGTTCTCGCACATCCTGCACACGTCCGGCCGACATCATGTGACGTAAGGGGGAATCCGCATGGGTTTGCATCACCATCACGGCCATGCCCACGACGACGGCCACGGCCATCACCACCACGGCAAAGGGGCCAGCAAGCGCGCCCTGCTGATCGCGCTGTTGATCATCACAGCCTTTCTCGTCGTGGAAATCGTCGGCGGCATTCTGACAAACAGTCTGGCGCTCCTGTCCGACGCCGGTCACATGGTCAGCGACGCCTCCGCCCTGCTCTTGAGTCTGGTGGCGCTGCACGTGGCCGCCCGTCCTCCTTCGAACCAAAAGACGTTTGGGCTGCGCCGCCTGGAAATCCTGGCCGCTTTGACCAACGGCGTCACGCTGGCCGTGATCTCGCTGGCGATCCTCTGGGAGGCGTACGAGCGGCTGCGCACCCCTCCGGAAGTGGCGAGCGGCACCATGATCCTGATCGCCTCGCTGGGGCTTGCCGCCAACGTCGCCGCCGCGTACGTGCTGATGCGCGGCGACTATCGGGAAAACGTAAACGTGCGCAGCGCCTTACTGCACGTGCTGGGCGACCTGCTCGGCTCCGTCGGGGCCATCATCGGCGGGCTCCTGATGCTCTGGTTCGGCTGGTACATCGCCGACCCACTGATCAGCATCGTCGTCGCCGTCCTGATCCTGCTCAGCTCGTGGCGCGTGACCAAGGAATCGGTCAACATCCTGATGGAAGGATCGCCGGCCCGCATTGACGTCGCCCGCGTCAGCGAACGCCTGCTGCACCTCGACGGGGTAAAGGGTGTGCACGACCTGCACGTCTGGACCGTCACGTCCGGATTTGATTCGCTCACCTGCCATCTGACCGTGGAGGACGACCGGCCCAGCTATCCGATCCTGAACGAAGCGATCCGGCTGCTGCACGACGAGTTTGGCATCTCCCACGTGACCATCCAGATCGAAGACGAAACGGTCCGGCACGCCGAACTGGCATGCGAACACGGGGGACCCGCGAAAGGCGGCCATGCGCACGGCCATTCCCATTCGTAACACAAAAAATCTCCTGCGCATCCTGCACAGGAGATTTTTCTTTTATGGCGGGGATCAGTCTTCCATCGTGGACAGGTCGCCGGTCGGCAGGCCCAGCTCCCACGCTTTGAGCACGCGGCGCATGATCTTGCCGGAACGCGTCTTCGGCAGCTTGTCGAGGAATTCGATTTCGCGCGGCGCGGCATGCGCGGCGAAGCCTTCCTTGACGAATTTGCGGATGTCTTCCATCAGCTCTTCGCTCGGTTCGTAGCCCGCGCGCAGGGAGATAAACGCCTTGATGATTTCCCCGCGCACCGGGTCCGGCTTGCCGATGACGCCCGCTTCCGCCACCGCCGGGTGTTCCACCAGCTTGCTTTCCACTTCAAACGGACCGACGCGCTCGCCGGAGGTGTTGATCACGTCGTCGATGCGGCCCTGGAACCAGAAGTAGCCGTCCTCGTCCTTGTAGGCGGAGTCGCCGGACACGTACCAGCCCGGGAAGCGGAAGTACTCCTCGTACTTCGCCGGATTTTTCCAGATGTTGCGCATCATCGACGGCCAGCCGGTGCGGATGGCCAGATTGCCCATCCGGTTGGGCGGCAGTTCGTTTCCCTGATCGTCCAGGATGGCCGCGTAGACGCCGGGGAAGGGCTTGCCCATCGAGCCAGGCTTGATCGCCATGCACTTGTAGTTGCAGATGAGCTGTCCCCCCGTCTCCGTCATCCACCAGGTATCGTGGATGCGCTGGCGGAAGACGCGCATGCCCCAGTAGACCACTTCCGGGTTGAGCGGTTCGCCGACGCTGAGGATGTGGCGCAGCGACGACAGGTCGAAGCGCTTCACGATTTCGTCGCCTGCCCCCATCAGCATGCGGAAGGAGGTCGGGGCGCTGTACCAAACGGTCACCTTGTACTTTTGAATGGTGTCGTACCACTCTTCCGGCTTGAACCGTCCGCCGCGCACCACGTTGGTGGCGCCGTTCAGCCAGGGGGCAAAAATCCCGTAGGCCGTACCGGTTACCCAGCCCGGGTCAGCGGTGCACCAGTAGATGTCGTCTTCCTGGAGATCGAGGACCCATTTGCCGGTCTGGTAGTGCTGGATCATCGCGTTGTGAACGTGCAGCACCCCTTTCGGCTTGCCGGTGGAGCCGGAGGTGTAGTGCAGGAGCATGCCGTCTTCGCGGTCCACCCACTCGATCTCCAGTTCGGGGGATGCGGATGCCATCGCTGTTTCATAGCTGATTTGCCCTTCCTCGAGACCGTCCGTGGCCCCGACCAGGATGACGTGCTTCAAGGCCGGCAGATCTTTCACCGGAACGCGGGGCAGCAGCGCAGGCGTGGTGACGATGGCGACCGCCTCGCTGTCCTCCAGCCGGTCGCGGACAGCCGCTTCCATGAACGCCTCAAACAGCGGCCCCACGATCGCACCGATTTTCAACGTCCCTAAAACGCTTACATAAAGCTCCGGCGAACGAGGCATGAACACGAAAACGCGGTCGCCCTTGGCAATGCCCAGGCTGCGCAGCACATTGCCGAATTTGTTGGACAGTTCGCTCAACTGTGCGAACGTGTAGCGCTCGTCTCTGGTCGCGTCGCTGTACAGCAGGGCGATTTTGTCTTTGCGCTCCGTCTGCAGGTGACGGTCGATCGCCTCGTACGCGATGTTGACTTTTCCCGTTTCGTACCAGGAAAACTGCTTTTCCACGTCGGCCCAGTCAAAGTTGGCGTAAGCCTCTTCGTAGTTCTGCAGGTTGAACCGTCCTTCCGTGGGCGGAATCAGTTCGACTTTCATTCTCTCACTCTCCTTGTATGACTGAAGGATCACTGCTTCATTCAGCTTTTTCATAATATTTCTGCACTTCCCGACAAATTCCTGCTGCCAGAAACCTACTTATGAGAAAGCGGAAAAAATCTTGTATAATGATCAGGTAGTTTGCTAGAAAGCGGAGGTGACACCAGATGTTCTGGTTTTTGATATTGTCGCTTTTTGCCGTTTTGCTTGCGCGCGCCTACCGCAATACGTTTGATCTGAACACCCGCCGCGTCAACGTGGCCGTCCAGCCGTCGGAACGCCTCGGCGAATCCGCCAGCTTCGAGCCGCTTGCCGTGCTGCACCTGTCCGACCTGCACATGGAAAACATCTCCATCGACGCGGAGCGGATCGTCCGGGACTTTTCCGGACAGCGCATCGATTTGATCGCAATTACCGGCGACCTGTTGGACCGCCATAAAAATATTCCCAAAGCGGTGGCCTACGTGGAAACCGTGATGAAACTGAAACCGCGCCTCGGCACCTTCGTCGTCTTCGGCAACCATGACTACGTGCTGGCTCCCCCGAAGCTGGGGCTGTTGAAAGCGGAGCTGGAACGGATCGGCTGCCGGGTGCTGGTGAACCAGCACGAGACGGTGCTCCACAACGGAGTGCCGGTGCACGTGATCGGCGTGGACGACTACTCCACCGGCCGCAGCAACCTGGCCGCGTCGTTTCAGCATGTGCCGGCAGAAGGCGTGCGCCTCGTACTGACGCACGATCCCAACCTCGTCCTGGAAATGCGGGACTATCCGTACGACTATCTGCTGTCCGGCCACTTTCACGGCGGGCAGATTCACTGGCCCAAACCGTTTCACCTCGTCAAGATGGGCCGCCTGCCCAAGCTGAACATGGTAAAAGGGCTGCATCGCTACGAGGGACGCCCCTTTTACATCAGCGAGGGCTTGGGGCAGACGGGGATCAACATCCGTCTCCGTTCCCGTCCGGAGATCACGCTGCACACGCTGGTTCCCGCAGGCTCGCTGTCCGGCCATCCGACAGCGGAGACAGCCACTGCAGCTCGAACGAAAAGCCCCGCCGCAAAACCAGGCGTCGTCGCAGCCAAGCCGGGCGCGGTTGCGACAGAAGCCGCCCGCACACTGGCCCTTGAGTAAGGTATAATAATGGCATCTCGCTGTGAAACGGGGTGCCGGATATGGACGCATGGAAACGGGAAGTGAAACGAATTCGGCAGGCGACAGGTCTGCCGATCGCGTATCTGAACGTGGCGCAGGAGGACAGCGAGGCCGTCCGCGCCGCACAGGAGCAGGCCGGCTGGGAGATCGTGCAGAGCGGGTCTTCCGCCGGCCGGACCTGGATGGTAGCCATTTGGCCGGCCCAGTGGCCCGATGCCGCACGTGCGCTGCTGACGCTGCTGTTGGCCAAGCCCGAACAGGCCGGCTCCGCCCAGGAACAGGTCACCGCCTGGCTGACGGAAGTGGCGGCCGGCCAGCCCGCTTCCCCGCCCGACGGACTGGAACGGCTCTGGGCGTGGCGGGAGAGGCGCGTCTGCTTCCTGTTGGAATCCTCCCGGAGCGAAGGGCTGTTTGAGCTGCCCGCAGTGCAGCCGCTCCTGCACAATTTTTTCAAAGGAGCCCCCGTCTCGCTGTTTCCGGTCCGTCCGTCCCACCTGCTCCTGGCCGTTCCCGTCTCCGCCCTGGACGGCGGCGATACAGAGGACTGGCTGGAGTGGGCCTTTGGCCTGCACGACCTGATCTCCACCGAGCTGATGGAAAACGTGCGCGTCATTCTCGGACCGGCCGTGGAGACGCCTGCTCTCCTGGGCCAAGCGCTGGCCGACTGCCTCCGCCTCTCCCGCGCCCTGCAGAAATACCGGCCGCGGGTCATGGTCGCGGACAGGCGGCAGTTCCCGCTGGAGCGGTGGGCCGCCTCCCTGCCTTCCGACACCGCCTCCCTGTTGGGCGACAAGCTCTCACGCATGATGCCGGCACCAAAGCTGAGCCGCGAACAGATCGAGACGCTGGAGACCTTGTTTGCCCGGCAGTTGAATGTGAGCGAGGCCGCCCGGCAGTTGTTTCTGCACCGCAATTCCCTGCTCTACCGTCTGGACAAGCTGACGGAAGAGACCGGCCTGGACCCCCGGCAGTTTCCCGATGCCGTGCTGCTGCAGTTGTTTCTCCTGTTTCGGCAACATTGACCAAACAATTCGTACAATTTGACCGTAGAGCCGCCGATTCCCGACTGGTAACATGTGGGTACAGCGATCAGGAACGACAGCTTTGCAACTTTCGGGAAGACGGAGGTGCCGGAGTTGGCAAAAGTAACGCTCCATCACGTGTACAAACGGTACGGCAGCCATGTAACCGCCGTACACGACTTTCACCTGGAGATTGAAGACCGCGAGTTTCTCGTGCTGGTCGGTCCGTCCGGATGCGGCAAATCGACCACGCTGCGGATGATCGCCGGACTGGAGGAAATCTCCGAAGGCGACTTGTACATCGGGGACCGGCGGGTCAATGACGTGGCCCCCAAGGACCGCGACATCGCCATGGTGTTTCAAAGCTACGCCCTCTACCCGCACATGAACGTCTACGAAAACATGGCGTTTGGCCTCAAGCTGCGCAAGTTTTCCAAAGCGGAGATCGACAAGCGCATCCAGGAAGCGGCGCGGATTCTTGACATCGCCCACCTGCTCGACCGCAAGCCAAAGGCGCTCTCCGGCGGCCAGCGGCAGCGCGTCGCCCTGGGACGGGCCATCGTCCGCGAGCCGCAGGTGTTCCTCATGGACGAACCGCTGTCCAACCTGGACGCCAAGCTGCGCGTCCAGATGCGCACGGAAATCCTGAAGCTGCACCAGCGGCTCAACACGACCGTGATTTACGTGACCCACGACCAGACCGAAGCGATGACCATGGGCGACCGCATCGTCGTGATGAAAGACGGCGTCATCCAGCAGGTGGCGACCCCGACCGACATTTACAACCACCCGGTCAACCAGTTTGTGGCCAGCTTTATCGGTTCCCCGGCGATGAACTTCATTACGGGGCGCGTCGCCGAGCAGGACGGCCAGCTTCTCTTCGAAGCCGCCAACCTGCGGGTCCGATTCCCGGAAGACAAGGCGAAGGTTTTGCGGGAGAAAGGGTATGCCGGCAAGCAGGTCACGTTCGGCATCCGCCCGGAAGACATTTACAGCGACAATCAGTTTATCGAAGCCAATCCGTTCGACAGCACCGTCACGGCGGAGGTGGACGTCGTCGAGAACATGGGCTCCGAACTGTTCGTCTACTTTTCCAATGTCGGCGGCACGCAGCTTGTGGCCCGCGTCGACGCCCGCGAAGGCATAAAGCCGCGGATGTCCGTCAAACTGGGCATGGATTTGTCCAAGTGCCACGTGTTTGACAGCGAGACGGAAACGGCTGTATTCTAAACGAATTAAAGAGAAAAAAAAGGGATGTCCCCGCCGGCATTCCCTTTTTCCTGTTTGTGGAGAGGGAGAGATCATGTCATACAAAATTGTGTTTTTTGACATTGACGGGACGCTGCTGAATACCGATCATGCCATCCCCGAAGAGACGCGGAGGGCTGTCCGGCAGTTGAAGGAAAACGGCGTCCGGGTCGCAATCGCCACAGGCCGCGCTCCGTACCATCTGCTGCCGGTTGCCGAGGAACTGGGGATCGACACCTATGTCGGGTTCAACGGCTCGTACGTGGTCGCGGAAGGACGGCTGATCCGCGAGACGCCGCAGGCCAAAGAAACGCTGGCCAACCTGGAAGCGACGGCCCGCGCCAACGGCCACCCGATGGTATTCCTCAGCGCCAATTCCTGTTATGCCAACACCGCCGATCATCCGCACGTAATCGAGTCGTTTCATTCCCTGCGCCTGGCGCCCCCTGACTGTCGTGAGCGCTTCTGGGAGGACGCGTCCATCTACCAGGCGTTTCTCTACTGCAGCGAACAGGAGGAACACCTCTACTTCACCCGGTTTCGTGACGACGTGTCGTTTGTTCGCTGGCACCGCGTCGTACTCGACGTGCTGCCCCCCAACGGCTCCAAGGCGCGCGGGATTGAAGCGGTGCTGCGCCATTACGGACTCAAGCCGGAAGAGGCCGTGGCGTTCGGCGACGGCTTGAACGACAGGGAAATGCTCGCCTACGTCGGCATGGGCGTGGCGATGGGCAACGCTCACGAGCAGTTGAAGCCGCTGGCCAACATGGTGACCCGCCACGTCAATGAAGCGGGCATCCAGTACGGGCTGCGCCAGCTCGGCCTGATCTAGAAGACGAGGAATACTAAGACGAGGAAGCCTGTCAGCTTTTTCCGTCATAATCGCTCCCTCCGTGCGCACGCTATATCTATACAGCATGGAGGGAGTGAGTTTTTTGTGCGAGTCTTACCCCCGATTATCGCAGCGATCGCTCTGGTCGGGCTGGCCGTGATCCCGCTTCGCTGGCACCAGCAGCAGGAAATGAGCGAACCTCACCCCCAGGTTACTTCGCTTTCGGCGAACATTCCGCGGATCAACTACATCGAGCAGGTAAAAGACACGCGGCGCGGGCTGGAAAAGAGCGCCCACATCAAAACCCTGCGCCACAATACACGCGACCGCAGCCACTATGTGGAGCATGAGGTCGTGGTTCGCTTTTCTCCCCGCCCCGATCAAGCCGCCATCCAGAAGCTGCTGGCCTCGGTGGACGGCCGGATCAAGCGGGATTATGGGCAGGCGATGATCATCAAGTCGCGCAGTTTGACCACCCGGCAGTTGATGAAAAAACTGGCGGAGCATCCCGATTCCGTCTACGCGGAACCCAACTACCTGCTGCTGCCCAACCGCCGGCCCAACGACCCCTATTACCGCGAGTACCAATGGAACCTCCCCCTGATTGGCATGGAACAAAGCTGGGACATCAGCCGGGGCTCCAGCGACGTCGTGGTGGCGGTCGTCGACACGGGCATTGATTTGCGCCACCCGGAATTTGCCGGCAAACTGGTGGACGGCTACAACGTGCTGGAAGACAACAACGTCCCCCAGGACGACAACGGTCACGGCACCCACGTCGCCGGGGTGATCGCCGCCAAGACCAACAACGCCGACGGCATCGCCGGCATGTCCTGGAACGGCAAGCTGATGCCGATCAAGGCGATCGGCGCAGACGGGGCCGGCTCCGCATTCGACATCGCCCAAGGGATTTACTGGGCGACCGACCACGGCGCCGACGTGATCAATCTGAGCGTGGGCAACTACACTTCGTCGGCCGCCTTGAAGGAAGCATGCCGCTACGCGTTTGACCACAACGTGGTGCTGGTGGCCGCATCCGGCAACGACGCGACCAACCAGCCCAGCTATCCGGCCGCCTACGAGGAGGTCATGTCCGTCGCCGCCGTCGACCACAACAGACAGCGGGCCGATTTTTCCAACTTCGGGGACTATGTGGATGTGGCCGCGCCCGGCGTCGACATCCCCAGCACCTACATTCACAGCGATTACGCCGCCCTGTCCGGCACCTCCATGGCGTGTCCACACGTAGCGGCGCTGGCTTCGCTCATCCGCTCCGTCAGTCCCCACCTGAAAAACACGGAGGTCATGCAGATTATTCGCCAGTCCTCGGTCGATTTGGGCCCTCCCGGCAAGGACAAGCTGTACGGGTTCGGCATGATCGACGTGAATGCGGCGCTCAGGCAGGTTCAACCGGCAGCCACAGGCCAGGTGAAGCAGCCGGAGACTATCGGCGAACTGCTGCACAAGTTTTTGCTCCGTCTTCGCTTTGGACTGTAAGAACGAGTGATTCCGCAACAGGAGGGGTTCGATGAAAGCGTGCATCGTGTTTGCCCACGAAGGGAACACCAGCTTTGCCCACCAAATCTTGCAGCGCGTCGTCACCGCATGTGAAGCTGCCGGCATCCGTCCCGTTGTCCGCGACCTGTACCGGATCGGGTTTCAGCCGGTCTTTGACGGGGAGGACATGCGCCTGGCCAGTCAAGGCCGGGCCCAGGCGGATGTGGAAGAGGAGCAGGTACTGGTCACCGACGCCGACCTGCTGGTCATGATCTACCCGGTCTGGTGGTGGTCACCGCCCGCCATCCTGAAAGGGTACCTGGACCGCGTCTTTACGGACGGGTTCGCGTTCCGCTACGGCGATGACGGACCGGTCGGCATGCTGAGCGGAAAGCAGGCGCTCGTCTTTACCACCACCCGCCAGTCGGAACAGGAGATGCGCGCCGACGGGTTTGACGAGGTGATCCGCAAGCAGATTGTGGACGGGACGCTGAAGCAGATCGGCTATGACGTGACCTACCGCAACTTTGCCGCCGTTCCGTACGTGAGCGAAGCGGAACGGGCCGCCATGCTGGACGAGGTAGAGGCGCTGGTTCGCCGCATCCGGCAGCCCGTTGGGGTGTAAGCATCGATTAGACAACTGCGCAAAAAAGCCCTCCCGGCAGCGGCACGGTCCGATCGTGCATGTCTGCCTCGGAGGGCTGTTCTCGATTTACGCTTTTTGCATCCGTTTCTTTGTGATGTAGTCCGTTTCGTAGTACTGCAGATCGTCACGCAGCTGCTCAAACACCTTGGACAGGGAAATGGTCAGTTGTTTGAGCTCAGGGGTTACCTCTTTGCGGAAAATAATTGCGTCATGACCGGTGTACGAATAACGTCCGTCTTCGTCGTACACTTCCCCCTTGGGGTAGTAGAAGTTGTTCACACAGGAGTGATACACCTGGTACAGAACCTCTTCGGCAAACTCCTCGTTGAACTTGGCTCGCCGGAGCGCCACACCCAGCCGCTCGTACGCATTTTCGCAGTAGACCAGCAGGTGCCGCAAGTCGGAGAGATAGTCGCGGTAGTAAGCCTCGTACTCCTCCGGATCGCCGGATTGGGCCACAAGCCCCGCCAGTGTCACTTGGTTCAGAAAGCGCTCCAGCTCCATGCTTACCTTCTTCAACTTCGTGTACGTGTCTTCGCACAATTGCTTCAGATGACTCGCTGCCATAGTGTCCCCCTCGCGTTGAAAGAATCCGCCCTTTTCTGAATAGTATAAAGGATAGGTTCTTTACAACACAAGAATTTCTTTTCACCATATCCTGCTATGCGCTTGTCGACTCCGCCTCGGGAAGGGCCGCTTTCCGCGTCTGGAACTGGTAGGCGACGTACGCCGCAAAGAGGCCGAGCAGCGCCATGAACGCCAGGACCGCCAGATCGTGTGTCAGGTAGGACAGGTCGTGTCCCTTGTTCAGGATTTCCCGGACGCCGTTGAGGAAATACGTGAGCGGCAGCGACTTGCCAATAGCCGCAACGGCCGCGGGCATGGACATCAGCGGCCAGGTGTACCCCGACAGCATGAACGACGGCACCGCGATCAGCATGGCGATCTGGGTGGCCTGCAGTTGGTCCTTGGACCAGAACGAGATGGCGAATCCGATCGCCAGCACGGCGAGGTTAAAGGCGGTGCCCACGATCAGCAGATGGGCCGTGCTGCCGTGGTACGGGATCTCAAATCCCTTTAACAATAAAACAAATGTCAGCATCAGATTAAAGGTGGCCACCAGCAGATAAGGCAGCAGCTTGCTCAAGGCAATTGTCCAGAAGCCGTTTTCCCTCAGGGTGGACGACCATGTCCCCGCTTCTTTCTGCTGGGCGACGGAGAGGGCTACGCCCAAAAACAGCACCTGCTGCAGCACCGTTCCGGCCAGACCGAAGACCATGAACGTCAGGTAGCTGAACGTCGGGTTGTACAATACGCGGTAGCGGTAGTCGATCCCCGTGAACAGGTTTTTCCCTTCTTCTCCCCAGCCGCCCTGGGCCTCCAGCTTCTTCAGCGTGACGCCGGCCGAGACCGTCTTGATCACGGTGTTGGCGGCCCGGACCGCGGTGTTGGAAATCAGCATGTTGCTGCCGTCGATGACGGTCAGCACTTCGGCCTCCCGCCCCGCCTTCACGTCTTTCTCCAGATCGGCGGGAATGATCACGGCCATGTGCGCCTGTCCCCGGTCGATCAGGTTCATCGCCTCCGCTTCCGTGCCGACGATGTGGGTGATGCGGAAGGTCTGGTCCACCTCAAAGGCGCGGTACAGCTCGCGGCTCAGTTCCGACTGGTCCGCGTCCACCAGCACGGTGGGAATCTCCATCACCTTTTTTTGGCTGTACAAAAACCCGAACAGGGTCATGTACAGAAGCGGCACCACGAACAGCACCAGGCGGATCGTCTTGTTCGTATAGATGTTGCGCCACTCCTGAAGGAGCAGGCGGGAGAAGTTACTCACCGACACCAGCCCCTTCGACGTTCCACTCGACCGTCAAGCCCGGTCGCAGTTCGGGATCGGTCACCGTCATTTTGACCTGGAAGGAGCGGATGTCCCTGTCGCCCAGTTCCTGGGTCGCTTTCTTCACGGCGAAATCGGCTGCGGGCGCCACGCTGACGATCTTCGCCTCCACGTCGCGGTTCAGCGCCGGCACGTGCAGGGCCGCCTTGTCGCCCACCTTTACCGTGGACAGCGCGTATTCGTCCACGTAAAACTTCACGTAGTTGTCCGTTCTCGCCTGCAGCGTCACAACCGTATAGCCCTGCGCCACCAGCTCCCCTTTTTGCACGGCGACCGACTTGACGATGCCGTCCACCGGTGCAGTCAGCTTGGTGTTTTTCAGGTACGCGTCAATCTCGTCGAGCGCCCCTTTGGCCTGCTGAACGCCCGCTTCCGCCGATCTGACGTCAAGCTGTTTCACACCCACCTGTCCGCGCGACGCCACCGCTTGATTGTAAGCGGCTTTTGCCTGCTCCCACTGCGCCTTGGCCGCTTCCAGCTGCTCCTGGCGCGCTCCGGACTGGGCCATCTTGAGCTGTTCGTTTGTCGCTTTCAGTTCGGCCTCCGCTTGTTCGTACTGCATCTGCGCCTCTTCCACTTTCGCCTGCGGAACGGCTCCGTCGGCAAACAGCTTTTTCATCCGCTCCAACTGGGTGGCGGCGATGTCCTTGGCGGTCTGGGCGGCCTGCAGCTTCGCCTTCAACTGGGCCACTTCTTCGGAGCGCGCCCCGTTCTTGCTGGCCTCGTACTGCGCTTTGGCCGCGTCCACTGCCGCTTTCGCCTGTTCCACCTGCGCGCTTACGGTGCTGTCGGTGATCGCCACGCCTTTTTTCGCCTGTTCCAGACGGACCAGCGCCAGGCGATAGGCGGCCTCCGCCTGTTCCCGTTTCGCCAGCAGTTCGTCGCTGTTCAGCGTGGCCACCAACTGCCCCGCTTTTACCTCGTCACCTTCCTTTACGGCGATCTCGGCAATCGAGCCGCCCATCTTAAACGACAAATCCACCTCGGTTCCCTCGATTACGCCGGTCACCTGCGTTCCACGCTGTCCCGCCACGTTGGCCGCTCCCGGTCCCAGCAAATACGTCCCCAGCACGACAATGCCGGTCAAGAACCCGGCGATTCCGATCCATGCGCGTTTGTTCATGTTCGTTCTCCTCTCCTTCCGATTTGTCTGTTACCTGCGAACGCCTGTGATTTCGTCAGCTCTGAGGCTCACCGCGCAGCACGCCGGCCAAAAGCAGGCGCAGCGTCCGCTCATCCGCTTCCGTCGCCTGCTCCTTGCGGAAGTGCTTGCGCAGCACGGTAATGCCGGCCATGCCGAACAGCGCGGATACCAGCGTCCACACGTCCGCCTCCTCGGCGACATGTCCGGCCTGCTTCAGTTCGGTCCAGTATTTTTCCATCGTGCTGAAATACCCGGCCAGCAGCTTGCCGATCATCTGATCCCGCTGCTCGTCGCCGGTGAAAAAGCTCAGGAGGAGAAGACACAGCTCCCGGTGTTCGGAAAAGAAGCGAAGATGCTCATCCAATACGCCAATCATGCGCTGATCCAGCGGCACATGGCCGCGTTTCATCACGCTGTCCACGGAATCGATCAGCATCTTCACTCCTCTTTCAATCACGTACAGAAACAGTTCCTCCTTGGTGGAAAAGTGGTAGTACAGCGTGCCTTTGGCCACCTGCGCCACCTCGGCAATCGCATCCATCGTGGTGTCGCTGTACCCGTACTGGGCAAAAGCCTTCAGCGCTCCCTGTGCGATCTGATCTTTCTTGGATCGGGCCATCCCTCCCCATCCTCCTTAGTGCGATTTCTGAACTGACCGGTCAGTACAAAAATGAGTGTACGCCTTTTTCCTTTTTTCGTCAAGCCCCCGAAAAAAGGCAGACCGCCCGTCAGGCGGTCCTTTCCCTGCGCCGTATGTCAACATCGTCCCCGGCCTGCGAGCACAGCGCCTCCCCGATGAGGGCAGCCGCCCCGGCCTGCGCGTCATGGTACCGGCCTCCTGCTGCACGGGCCCGCGCGCCGTCAGCGGAACAGCCCGACGTCCGGACCGTCAATGGACGAGGTCAAAGCCTTTTGTCGTGTACCCGATGTCGTTCAACAGTGTCTGGAACTCCTCTTCCCTCGCTGTCTCCCCGCGCGAGATCCGCTCGTGCAGGTCGGCGATTCGCTGGTAGATGGCCTTGTTGGTGGAGACGAACATGACGTTGTAACGGGTCTCCGCCTGCAGCCGGCTGCGCATCTCACTCGCCACCCGCTGCTGGATGTGGTCGGTATGGCCGTTGTCGATCCGTTTCGGCGAGCCGGGTTCGAAGGGGATCGACGGGGTCGGATCGACCTGGTCCGGCTTGGGCGTATCGGCCGTCAGCACGCCAATCAGCAGATTGTCCTTGTACGCCAGCACCTTGATGTCCCGCACGCCGGGTATCCGTTCTGCGCGGCGTTCCAGCAGGGCGATCAGATGGGGCTCGCGGTTGTGGATGTTCTTTTGGTAGATCATCGCCGCCGGTCCCTTGTCCCGTCCGACGTTGTCATTTTTCAGGTTGATGCCGTACGGGTCAAACCGCGCCGGCTGGCCAGCGTAGTCTTCCGTCCCCTGCTGCTTGTTCGGCGTGCAGCCGGCGATTCCCGCGGCCAACCATAGGGCTGCGCACAGCACTCCCACTCGCTTCACGCAAAAACACCTCCTTACACCCTAGTGTGTTGTCTCGGAGGTGTTCTTACTCCGCAGGAGCGTTCCTTATCTTCCCTTTCCGAACGCCACCGCAGGGCAGCCGGGCACACGCAGCCGAGCTTTTCTTACACCTGCCGCTCCGCTTCGGAACGTTTCGACGCCGACGCCTGTCCATCTGCCAGTTTTGAAGAGGGACGCGCAACGTTTCGACGAGATGCGGCGTCAAATAAATGGACGCACGCGTACGGGACAGCAGGCAGCCAGACACTCGGCAGGCTGGGAACCGCAGCGCACTTCCGACCTTTTTCCTCCGCCCAAATACCCATTTTCAAATTGTTGCAAAAATGCAACCAATTACTTCTTCAAAACCGTTACAATGGACTTACAACGACGACATTTCATCGCGAAAGAGGCCGAAGATCCATGAAAAAACTGCT
Organism: Brevibacillus thermoruber 423; assembly: GCF_000454065.1. Taxonomy (GTDB): domain Bacteria; phylum Bacillota; class Bacilli; order Brevibacillales; family Brevibacillaceae; genus Brevibacillus; species Brevibacillus thermoruber. The sequence continues at coordinate 33,473 of NZ_KE695651.1, read as the reverse complement.
CCCTTTACTCATCCTTGCACTCATTCTCACCATCATTCCTCCCGGCGGCAGTTCCGCCAACACGTCTGTCATTCAATTGGGAAGCGACGTGCTGTTCAATCAATTCCACCACGTGATTGAAGGCAAAAAGGTGGGCCTTGTCACCAACCAGACCGGCGTCAACAGCCAGGGGATCAGCACGATCGACATGCTGCGGCGCGACCGTACCGTCACGCTGACCGCGCTGTACGCCCCCGAACACGGGCTGGATGGAAAAACGCCTGCGGGCCAACACGCCGCCTCTTACACGCATCCCGTCTACGGCATCCCGGTGTACGGCCTGAACGGCTCCGCACCAATGCCCACCAAGGAGATGCTGGCGAACATTGACGTGCTGCTCGTCGACCTGCAGGACATCGGTTCCCGGACCTCTCCCTACATCTCCACGCTCCACGCCTGCATGACCGCGGCCAAACAGTTCGGCAAACCGGTCGTCGTGCTGGACCGGCCCAACCCGGTCGGCGGCACCATCGTGGATGGTCCCGTGCTGGAGGCACCGTACCGTTCGTTCATCGGGGTCGACACCCTGCCGCTGGCGCACGGCATGACCATCGGTGAATTGGCCCTATTCTTCAACCGCAGCATCGGCGTCGATCTGACCGTCATTCCCATGCAGGGGTACACCCGCCAGATGCTGTACCAGGATACCGGGCTGCCCTGGATTCCCAGCTCCCCCCAGATTCCCGACCTGGCCGCCGTTTTCGGCTACATGGCGACCGGCCTGGGCGAAGGAACGGGAATCACGCCGGCCGACAACTTTACCTGGATCGGCGGCGAAGGCATTGACTCCCACGCGTACGCCGACCTGCTGAACGGGGCCCTGCTTCCCGGGGTGGTGTTCCTGCCGGAAGACAAGGGAACGCGCGGCGGGGTGCGCCTGCACATTACCGACCCGTACCGGTTCAATCCGGCGAAGACGGGCATCTACACCCTCGCCTACGCCCGCCAGTTGAACCATTTTCCGGTGCCGAAGAGCGGCCAGACGATCAGCGTGTTTGACAAGGAAATGGGCACCGGGAAAATCGGGCAGTACCTGGAGCAGGGATTGTCGCCGCAGGCGATCGAAAGCACGTACGCCGACGAGCTGGGGGCATTCCGCGAACAGCGGAAAGCGTTTCTCATTTACGGCGATCAGCCGTACCAGCCGGTCGAACCGATCCGCAGCAAGCCGGTTGTGCCCGCTTCGGAGCCGACCTCGAAGCCGCAGCCCGCAGTTACCAAGCCGGCGGCGAATCAACAGGTTCCGGCGATTCACCCGGCGGTCCCGCCGGAAAAACCTGTGCCTTCCGCATCCAAACCGGCAGCATCCGTCACACCGGCGCCAGCCGGCGCTGCGCAGACGGCGAAACCGCCGGCGACGGCCAAACCGTCCGCTCCTTCCGCAGCAGTGCCCGGGGCAAAGCCGGCCGAGAGCAAACAGCCCCAGGAAAAAGTGGCCTATCTCACCTTTGACGACGGCCCTTCGCCAGTTACCGACAAGGTGCTGGACATCCTGAAGCAGCATCAGGTGAAAGCCACCTTTTTCGTGGTCGGCAAAAATGTTCCCGGCCGTGAAGCCGTGCTGAAACGGTCCATCGCCGAAGGACACGTGGTCGGCGGTCACACCTATTCGCACGATTATCGCCTGATCTACAGGGACATCGCGTCCTTCTTTGCCGATCTGGAAAAAGGCAACCAGTTGATTGAACACGCCACGGGCGTCAAGCCGACCGTGTTCCGCTACCCGGGCGGCAGCACCAACACGGTGAGCAGAAAGTACCAAAATCCAAACGTGTACAACAACAGCCACACGGTCATGCAGGACATCAAGGCGGAAGCGGCCAAACGCGGCTATGTCTTCATCGACTGGAACATCACCAACGGAGATGCCCGCAGCAACCACTACACGCCGGAGAGCGCGCTGGCCAATGTGACGAGCCAGGTGAAACACCAGCGGGAAATCGTCGTGCTGATGCATGATGCCTCCACAAAAGCGGCGACGGTCCAATCGCTTCCCGCAGTCATTCAATTCTTGAAGCAGCAGGGCTACCGGTTCGACGTCATTCACGCCGACAAGCCGACAGTCGCCACCGTGAAGTAGCGGCAGCCAACCATCACCAGCTCCCTTTCGGGGGAGTTGGTTTTTTGTTTGGGGCACAATAAGCAAGGAGCCGGACAGCTCCTGCCGGCGTCCGCCAGCAACACGTGAAACGGGAGGAAGATCATGGGAAGCTACAAGTGCTGCCACTGCGAGCATGAAACGGACAGCGTTCACCTGATCACGTTCTTCCAGGGCAAGCAGGAACGCGACGAACTCGTCTGCGACACCTGTTACGCCGATTGGCTGGAAGGGTTGAAGGTAGAGCCGTAAGCCCTCCCGGCGGCGATGGCGAGACCGTCGGGAGGACGTCGACACGTTTTTTCGCCAGCCCCAAGCGCGGCCGCTTGTCCATGACGGCCGCACAAGACACAAAAAAACCCGTTTGACGGCTGTTCACGTCCGTCAAGCGGGCTGTTCCTTTCCCATTTAGGATGACCGTGCCGATTGTCACACCGTATAGGTACGATATGCCGCTTCGCACGGATTCCCCCAAGCGACATGCATCACGCCGTCCTCCGGCACCATGACCAGAGAGGCTACCGTGGTCATCTGCCACTGGGCGGGCTGATTGGGGTCCACGTGCCTGCAGATCGACGTCGGGGTGTTGTCGTGATCCCGCAGGACGTCCATCATCCGCTCCGCCGTAAGCTCGCCGGCCAGATCCGCCAAGCGGGCGGCCATCCGTTCCTTGCGTGCGAAGCTGTCTGGCAGAATCGTCCCGGCCGTGTCCTGCCCCTGGTAGGAATCCGTCAGGTAGCAGTTGGTGTGGTACAGCATGCCGCCGGACGGCTCGATCACCGTATAGCCGTCAAACACGCTCTCAATCCCGCGCAGCCTGCCCGACGCGTCGGCCAGATGAAAGTACCCGATGCCTCTCGCAGCCTGACAGAGCAGGGAAAACGCCTCCTCAAAGGACGACTGCCGCATCACTTTGGGCAGGTAGCAGCCAATCGGCAGGTGGATGCGGAATCCGTCGGGCGCGGTAAACAACGAATTGGCCGACATGCCGTACCCGGACGAATTGAGCGAATACTCCACGAACCCGCCCAGCGACACGGAGAGGACGCGCACGCCGTTCTCGTACTCCATCTTCACGATGTCCAGCGGGACGTGAGGGAACCAGTCGATGTTTTGCCCCAGGATGGTCTTTCCCTCCCTCGTCCTGTCACCCGCGACGGCAAACGAGGTGCACAGTCCGCGCAGCTTCTGATAGTACACCCCCAGTTCCAGGATACAGCGCAGCGTGAACATCTCCCGCCAGTCGCACCCGACCGCTTCTGCCGTCCCTTTCACCTGCTCGAGATAATCCGGGTCAAACGCCTGTACGTTGGGGATGTACTTTTCCGCTTGGGCCATGACGTCTTCCTTTGTGGTGCGGTACCCGTTGGTCAGCACCCGGAAGATGAAGTCCAGCGAGCTTCGCAGGTTTTCCCTGCACGCCTCGCCGTACTGGCGCCCGATCTCGCGAAACGATCCCCTGCATTCCACCACGGTCCCCGTATTCATCCGACTCACACCTCTCCCTCCTGTTTTGCCGCTTGTCCGCCGATCCCGTTCCAGAAATGATGCCACACCCGTTCGATCTTGGCCGCACCCAGTTCGGGATTGATCAGATAGGCCAGCAGCAGGCCTTCGCGCAGCGAGCGAAACGACAGCTCCAGCTCATGCAGCCCATCCGCCTTGATGATCCCTTCGTTCACCCCGTCCGCCAATGTCTGGCGCAGCCGTTCGGCAAACGGCCGCTCCGTCTCCAGCAGTTCGGCCCAGAGCTGCTCCTTCAGATGGGCAGGGGGATAAAGCAGTACCCGGTTCCACAGCATCGAAGATTCCGGCTGCCCGGCAAAGACCCGGATGTATCCCGCAAACATGGCGGACAGGCGTTCCTGGACGCTCTTTCCCCGGACGCGATCCCACAGGGCGTCCATTTCTTCCCGGTATTCCTGCGCGAGCTGCCGGAACACGGCGAGGAACAACTCGTCTTTTCCCGCGAAATACGTATAGATGGCAGGCTTTTTGATGCCCACCCCTTCGGCTATGTCGTTCATCGCCGTCGCCTCGTACCCCCGCTCGGCAAACAGGGAACGGGCGAGGTTCGTGATTTTGTCCACGGTTCGAATGGTCATGACCTCCCCCTTACTTACCGGTCGGTAAGGAAAGGATACCACACATTTCCATTGGCAGTCAATGGAAGTCAATCCGGAAAACAATCTGCACCACCCCAAAACACCCCGAGCATCTGCTCGCCCGGGGTGTTTAATGTGCGCAAACGCGGCTGCCCCTGCCTGCGTGCTAGGGAACGACCTGATTTTCATCTTCCGCCGCCAGCGATTGGTAACGGAGACGCAGCTCCCGTTTCAGAATCTTGCCGCTCGGATTGCGCGGCAGGCTGTCGGTGATAACCGCGTATTTGGGCGCCTTGAACGAGGACAGCCGCTCCCGGCAGAACGTCAGGATTTCCTCCGCGGTCAGCGTCTCGCCCGCTTTCGGCACCACCACCGCCGTGACCGCTTCGATCCAATAGGGGTGCGGGACGCCAATCACCGCTGCCTCCGACACTTTCGGATGGCGGTAGATCAGTTCCTCCACTTCCCGGCTGGCGACGTTTTCCCCGCCGGATTTGATCATGTCTTTTTTGCGGTCCACGACGGTGATGTACCCCTCCTCGTCCATGATGCCGAGGTCGCCGCTGTGAAACCAGCCCTGTCGAAACGCCTCCCGCGTTTTTTCCTCGTCGCGGAAGTAGCCGAGCATCGCGTGGCTCGTCCGATGCACGATTTCCCCCACCGTCCCCGGAGGAACCTCGCGTCCGCTGTCGTCGACGATTTTCGTTTCCACGTTGAGCGCCGGTCTCCCGGCAGAACCGGCCTTGCGCAGTTGGTCCTCCGGCTTCAGAACGGTTGCCAGGGGAGCCACTTCCGTCTGTCCGTAAAAGTTGTAAAACCGTGCGTTGGGCAGCCTCACGTTCAGTTCCTTGAGAATTTCCACCGGCATGATCGCCGCGCCGTAATAGCATTTTTTGAGGGAGGAGAGATCCCGTTCGGCAAACGACGGGGAACGCAGCAGCGCAATCCAGACGGTCGGCGGGCAGAACAACTGGGTGGCCCGGAACGCCTCCACCGTCTCCAGCATCACGTCCGGCACGGCCTGTTCCAGAATGATCCCGCTCGCCCCCAGGTACACGTACGGACCGAGGAAGCAGTGAAGCTGTGCGCTGTGAAACAGCGGCAGCGCGTGTACCGCAATGTCGTCTGCCGTCATGCCGCCGTCAATGATCGTGCTGACGTATTCGGCAATCACGTTTGCATGGGTGAGCATGACGCCTTTTGGCTTTGATTCCGTGCCGCTGGTGTAGAGGATGTGAACAACGTCGTCGTCCGCCAGATCCACTTCCGGCTCCGTCGTCTCGCAGTCCCGAATCCATTCGCGAAACGGCAGCCATGCCCCCGTCGGAACGGCCGGTTTGGAGATGAGACAGCGCAGCAGCGGCGAACAGCCGGACAGCCGGATCGCCTCGTCCGCCACCGCCCGATACTCCGGTGAGGCAAAACAGGCGCTCACCTCGGCATGGCCGAGAATATACGCCACGTCATCGGTGTTCAGCATGTAGTTGATCGGCACCATCACCACCCCCGCCTTGGCCAGGGCAAAGTTGAGGATGGCAAAATCCATGGAGTTGCGTGACAGGACTGCTGCCCGCTCCCCTTTGCGCAGTCCCGCCGCCAGCAGCGCGTTTGCCGCCTGATTCACCACCTTGTCCAACTGTTCGTAGGTAAGTGTCTCTTCTTCGAAACGCAGCGCCGGTTTGTGCGGAAAACGGCCCCTGCTGCGGCGCAGCAAATCCCCCAGCGTGTTACGCCTCGCCCGTTGCATGTCACTCATGATACCGACTCCTCCTTGCCCGTTTCTTTTATTATATCCAAAAAATTCTGTATAGTATGTAAATTACAAAACATTTCCCGGGCAAACCAAAACCCGGGAAGACAAAAAAAGTCCCTGACCAAGCAAGTCAAGGAGAAGAACTCAAGGTTATGGGTTGTTTTCTATATCATAGTATAGAGAGTAGTATATATTCAACCAGCATATTATTCCAATCAATATATGGAAAACGAACGCTCTTCTGCTCGGGCAGATGCTGGTCACAATCCCTGCCCGCTGAATTTTGCAAAAAAGAGCGGCGGCTCGATCTGCAGTAGTAAGCCGCCGCAGGCCCCCAAGAAACACGGGTGCTTCGTCTATAGGATATATCAATGAGTACATACGAATCGATAGCAAATGGATGGATGGCGATGAAAACTTTGGCTCATTCCCAGGAAAACGTCTCCGGTTGTTTCGCCCGGCTCTCCACGCTGCAGCCTCACCTGGTACAGGTGACGTGGGAAATGGCACAACCGGCGTCGGAAAATGTGCCGACCGGCCGCAAGAGCGTACAGCCGCTCCGCTTTCTCCTGCCGTATTCCCTACCGCCGGATGCGGGAGATTGCGCGACGGTGCTGTTCACAGCGTCCACCTCCTGCTGGCACATGCGTGATGTTCTTGACCTGCCCGGCCCTTATTCCTGCACGATCGGGGTCGGCTCCACAATGGACAGCGGGACTCCATGCATGCCGAAAATTTGCCGGACGCGTACGTACAGGTGTACCGGAAGGTCCGGGAACAGGAAGGCGACTTCCCCGCTCGGCAGCGAAGTGATCATGCGCGGGATGGATCGCTTGTTCAGTTCGCGGCGGATGGCTGCCGCTTTGCGCCATGAGACGGCGAAATAAAACGTGGGGGTAATGGGTTCAGCATTCACTCTCAAAACACGCTCCTTTCAGGCCTCCTTACATATATCGGCGAAAATGTCCAAAATGATAATTGTAAACTATTACCAAATGTTTGGAGCCGTATGGCAGGCAGCAACCGCCGCCTGATCCCCAGGCAAACCATGCGCGGGGGCAGCGAAAGGACGAAATCGCCCGCGAGTTTGGCGTCACGCTTGGCCCGGACACGCCAAGCCGCCTGAACGGTTCGGTCGGCGGCGCGATCACAAATCGTCTCGTCAGACTGGCGAAGCCGCAATATGGGTCGCTTCAACATGAAAAAGCGCCCGCCTGCGGCCGAAACCGATCAGGGGCGCTTCCTCGTGGGCACCGTTCAGGGGGCTTGTTATTCGGTTGTACGACTTGCCTGGCCGAACCGCGATAGCGCAAACGGAGCAATGTCCTGTTCCGTTTCTTCTTTGGTCACCAGATCGGCAAGGATTTCTCCCACGACGCTGGCAAATTTGAACCCGTGTCCGGAAAAGCCTCCCGCCAGGTAGACATGGCGATGCTCCGGGTGCCGGTCGATGATAAAGTGTTCGTCCGGCGTCATCTCGTATTTGCATGCCGTTCCCCGAAGGAGGCGGCCCGCTGCAAGCGGCATGTACGTTTCCAGCGCGCGGCGGAGATCCTCTTCATCCTGGCGATCATGACCGAACGGTTCGAACGGATCTCCCGGTTTCCACGGCTGCCCCGCGTCGTGCCGACCGATTTTGACACCGGAGCCCCGGATGCTGGGGAACCCATAGTATCCCCCTGCTGCATCATGGAGGGTAAAGCCCGGGAACCGTTCGGCGTCGAACAGGGTGTCATCCGCCTCGAACCAGGCCACGGCTTTTCGCACCGCCCGGATCGGCAGCGCAATCAGACGATCGGCCGTGCTGAACCACGCCCCCAGACTCAGGATCAGCTTATCAGCCGTAAAATCTCCGGCTTTTGTATATACCGTAACGCCGCCGCTTTCCACTTTGATCTCTCTCACCGGGGTAAAGGGCAGCAGGACCGCACCGTGGGCCAGCGCCTGCCGCCGGTACGCCAGCACGCACGCGTCGCTCAGCAGGCAGCCCGCTTCCCGTTCGTACAACCCGCGAAAGGAGTCGGGAATCACGAGCCCCTGCCAGCGTTTTCTGATCTCATCCGCGTCCAGCCATTCAACCGCGAGGCCGAAATCGGCGGCCCGTTTTCGTTTGTCATCCAGCGACGGGACCCCTTCCGCACCGAGATTCAGGACACCGCAGCGAATCAGCAAGGTTTCTCCGCTGGCTTCTTCCAACTCGCGCCAAAGCTGATCGGCACGTATCGCCATGTTCGTATACGTGTGACTGCCCGTATAGGCATGCCGGATGAGCCTCGTTTCACCATGATGGCTGCCGTTGGTGTGGGGCGGATCGAACGAATCAATCAGCAGCGTCTTCACCCCCCGTTGAGCCAGATAGCAGCCGGCGCTCATCCCCATCGAACCTGCTCCTACGACTATCACGTCATATGACAGAATGGGCGTTCGCCCTCCTTTCTGCGTTGTCTTCCCTCCACGCATGGGAGATGCGGCTCAAAAATTGCCGGACCCGCTCGCTGCGGGACTGCGCAAAGACGTGCGCCGGGGTCCCCCTTTCCAGAATCCGGCCCTGATCCAGAAAGATGACCTGGTCCGCCACTTCACGGGCAAAGTGCATTTCGTGGGTCACGACAACCTGGGTCATCCCTTCGCCGGCAAGCTCCTTCATGACGTTCAATACCTCTCCGACCAGTTCGGGATCCAGGGCGGACGTTGGTTCGTCGTACAAAAGGATGTCAGGGTCCAGCGCCAACGCCCTGGCGATCCCCACCCGCTGCTGCTGGCCGCCGGAGAGCTGATCCGGATACTTGTCGACAAAACGGCGCAATCCCACTTTTTCCAGCAGATGCTCCGCCTTCTTTCTGGCGTCCGCCTTGTTCTGCTTGCGAACGATGACCAAGCCTTCCATCACGTTTTCCAGGACGCTCATGTGCGGAAACAGGTGATGGCCTTGAAAAACCATGCCGGTTTTCTGCCGGAACGCACGCACGGTTTTGGCGTCGAGAAGCTGCTGGGGACCAAACTGAAAGGTGTACGCCCCCAACTGCAGACTCCCCTCGGACGGCACCTCCAACAGATTCATGCAGTTCAGCAGGGTGGATTTGCCCGAACCCGACGGCCCGATGATGATGGTGGTGGTTCCTCTGTGCACGTCCAGATCGATTCCGTTCAGCACAACCGTATGGCCGTATGCCTTGTGCAGATTGCGGATGGTCAGCATGACGGAAGCCTCCTTTGCCGTTTACATCGCATGCTTTCCGAACTTCTTTTCCAACTGTGTTTGCCCCAGCGACAGCAGGGAGCAGAAAAAGAGATAAAACAGCGCGGCGATGACGTAGACCGTCATGGGTTCAAACGTGGAGGCGGCCACCAGTTTGGCTGCCCCGAAGAGATCCGCGATGGTGATCAGCGTGACGAGCGACGTGGATTTGAACAACCCGATAAACGCGTTCCCCAGCGGCGGAACGGAGACGCGCGCCGCCTGGGGCAGGATAATCCGGCGAAGCACCTGCGCGTAGCTCATGCCGATGGATTCCCCCGCCCGCCACTGTCCCTTGGGGATGGACAAAATGGCTGCCCGGAGAATCTCCGAATTGTAGGCGGCTTCATTCAGGCTGAAAATCAGGATCGCCGTCGGAAACGGTTCAACGACCACGCCGATGTTCGGAAGACCGTAAAACACGATAAACATTTGCACCAGAATCGGCGTGCCGCGAATGATCCAGACGAAAAAGCGGGCAGGCTTGTTGAAGAGCGAATAATCCGACAGGTTGGCGAGGGCCACGAGAACCGCCAGCACCAGGCCGATGGCAAACGAAATCAGGCTGATCGGGATCGTGTACAGCAGCGTCCCGTGGAGGATGGGCCCGATGGATTGCTGGGCGGCATCCAGCATGTGCTGCAGACGCTCATTCGTCATTTCCTGTCACCCGATACATCCGTTCCAAACCACTTTTCGGAGAGTTTCAGGTACGTTCCGTCGGCTTTCATGTCCTTGACAGCCTGATCAATGGCCGCCGCCAGCTCCGGATTCCCTTTTTTCACCGGGATGGAAATCGTCATCGGTTCCTCCTGTCTGGCGGCCACTCGGATTGCGACGTCAGGCCTGCTTTTTTGCAGGGTCAGGAAGTGCAGGTTGTCATTCATGATCACGTCGACGCGCCTGCTCTTCAAGAGTTCCAAGGCGTCCCCCTCCGCCTGGATCAAGGTAGCGCCATGCTCCAGGGCCACTTTGCCGTAGATGCTCGTCGGCGAAGAATTGACTTTTTTCCCCTTCAGATCGTCATAGCTGTTGATCGACGTGTCATCCGCCAGTGTGATCAGGACCGGATACGGCCGCTCGTACGGTTCCGTAAAGTCATACTTTTTCTCTCGCTCAGGTGTGACGGCAATCTGGCACATGATGAAATGGAAACGCCCCGAATCGAGGCCCCCCAGCAATCCATCCCAACTGGCCACCTCCCATTTCGCCTTTACGCCCAGCCGCTTCGCCACTTCCTCCGCAATGTCGATCTCGAATCCGGTCAGCTTGCCTTCCTTGTCGTAGTAATTGTAGGGCGGATAGGTTCCCAGCGTGCCGATGACAATTTCGCCGTTTGCTTTGATCTGGTCGAGCAGGTTTTGCCCACCGGAACCTGCGGCACTGCCAGCGGCGTTCGATGCGGGGCTTGTGGAAGCGCACCCGGACAGGACTGCCGCCCATACGCCCCATATGAAAATCAGGGCCATTGCTGCTTGTTTCATACCGTCCCTTCCCCCTAGTCGGACTGCTGGTGCCGGTTCACAGGATGACCGTCTCTTTTACCCGCAACCGGTAGCTTTTCACGAGGGTCTCTCCGTTCCAAAAATCCTTGTCGCACGACCGCTCAAATCCCAACCGCTCATACAGGCGGATGGCCGATTCCATCATGTCTGTCGTATGCAAGTAAAGCGTGGAGGACCCCAGTTGAAGGGAGCGCCTGGCGCTTTCGGCAATGAGCGCCGTCGCCACCCCTCGCCCTCTGGCTTTCGGCAAAACGGACAGGAAACGGATGATCGGCGCGTGTATACCGATCTCCGGCAGCCCATACGCCGCTTCGGAAGACGTGTAAAGCTGCACGCAGCCGACCATTTCCCCGTCCATTTCAGCGACAAGCCGGGCTGCCGGACCATCCCCCTCCACGGACCTGCGCATCTCTTCCTGGTACTTCTCCCATTTGGCCGCAGACAGCAGCCTTTCGTACTCCTTGTACGCCTCCAGCATGAGCTGTTGAAACGCTTCCCGGTCATGACTGTCCGCTTCGCGAATCCGTATTTCAGTTGCGCGTGCCATACCGATCATGCCTGCCTTTCTTCCCGATCGATTTCATCTTGTCAAAGCGCTTATATACATTAAATCCTATAGGGGAAATGAGGATTGTGGTAATCGAGGATTTCGATGCGTGGATTGAAATATTTGATCGTTCACGATGGAACAGAGCGGCAGGCAGGGGAAGCGATTCTGTTCGGTGGTGTCCCGTGTATCATCAGCACATCATTCATCGGGTGTTAGACACCTGCATTTGGCTTTTGGACTTGTGCAGTGTATGTACATCCTTTTGAAACGCAAAAAAGCAGATGGGTATGTACCATCTGCTGAACGGCTGCAAAACCGCCACTCCTTCGCGATGAAGGAAAGACGCTCTTTTACCGGTCTTTTTCTCATGTATACCGATCTGCCGTCACAATCATGATGTACCCGATGTTCCCCGGGCTGCCTTCGAGGTCCTCTACCACGCGTACAGCATATACGCCGTCAATCCCGGCAAAATCGAGGAAATGGGTCCCTCCGCTTTCCGGCTCCAATCCGTCCCGTACCGTCAGCCCCGCCGCTCTCATCGCCTTGATCGCGTCGTCCGGGAACGTGAACGCTTCCTTCGGCTTAACCTCGATCCGCACCGCCTTGCCCTTGATAAAGATGACCTTCACCTCACCGATCTCAGCCGCGTAGACATGGCGGGTAAACGTCGTCTTCTCCTCCGGCCGGTGCAGTGTCCACTCTCCGGTTTCTGTCTTGATGGGCGTACCGAGCAGTGCTTCTACAGCGGTTTCTGATTGGTTTACGATGTCCATCATGTTGAAGAGGACGTCCTGCTCCGGCGGTGTTTCCGGTTCCGGTACTGCCTCGGGTGTAGACGCTGGCTCCGGTTGGGATTGCGCGAAACCGACAACCACCGCCACACTTACGTTATCGGTGGGGTCCTCTGGCTTCTCTATTCCGTATTTTTTCGCAATCTCCGCTTTCTGCGCCTCCGTTGGCTTCGCCGAAGCTGTCGGTTGCTGTGCAGACTCCGCCGGTGACGTTGCGGTAGCGGGCGACTCCGCCGGCGGCGTTGTGGTAGCGGGCGACTCCGCCGGCGGCGTTGTGGTAGCGGGCGCTTCCGCTCTGGGATCGCTGCATCCTGCCACTAACGCGAGGATGGCGATCATGTACAAGGTCCGTTTCATAGCGCACAACCTTCCGTTATTACCCTCATAACGCCTACTTGAGCTCCTCTTTCGGTTTCACCGCAATCCTGGCAGCCTTCCCCTCAATAAACATAACATCAATCTTCGCTATATCGATAACATATACGTTGTGTATATAAGGGGTATTTTGCCCTTTCCTTGTTCTCCATTCCCCTTTTTTTGTCTCCGTTGGCTCCCCGAGGAGCGCGTTTACCTCAGACTCCGATTGATCCTCGATTGACTTGCCATCGAAAAGAACTTCTGATGCCGCAAATGGAAACCATTCGTTATTCGATGGCTCCTCCATTTTATTCAAATTGTATCTTTTCTCTATGGCTGCCATTCGTTCCTCTTTCGTTAATTCTGACTTTACTGCCGTATTTGTAGCGAAAGTGACTTCGTTATTTTCTGTTGTTGGATCGCTGCATCCCACAAGAACTGCGGTCGCTGCGAACATGGATAACATCCGTTTCATTCCGTTCCCTTTCCGTTTTTCCCCAATTATACCACATTGATAGGCATCCCGTTCCACCGATAATATCTCGCACCCGCGCGAACAATTTTGGTGGCAAATCCGGGAACTTTATCGCGATTTCTCCGGTCGGTAACGAAGTGACTACGTAAGCTATCGGCTTTTGCTGGTTGAGCTTTTCCGCACATCTCGGCGGCCTCTCGTCAAATCAGTGTGTACGCACCAATCTCAGTCGAGCCAAGTGTACATACATGCTTCAGAGAATGAAACCGTTACAACCTTTACACGTGATGGAAACCAGATTTTCGATATCAAGGGTAACTATTGGAGATGTCAGAATTGTGCTTTCTGATTTGCCTGTTCGACAGCATGCATTCGTGAGGGAACTGTTCGGAGAGAAGGGAAGAAGTTTTGTCAAAAATGATCTATTTTCGAAGAACGGTTATGAATTTTTCTAGTCTTATACAAAATGAGCGACATATTGTTTAATGAAAATATCAGTCACAACGTAAGTCAAGAAAACCCATGCAATATATATTACAGAGTCAAGTACAATCGCCTTTTTCCCTCGTGTGGCTCGATAGGTAAACATGGACGTAACAATCCAAGCTACGATTAATACACCAATAATATGATAAGATATGTAACTTATATAATAAGGCAATGTATATCCAAGAGCGTGTGAATCAGCGAGCATATACACAAACACTCCTCCAAGAAAAATGTATGCCCCTGACAACGTATACGCAAGCAGGCATTTCACCATCGGATTCATTTGCCGCTCTCCTCTCGATATTGTGCGCCCACCCGTTTGTGGACGAGTGGACGCTCTTTTACTATTTAGAACCAACTATGGTTGTGATACCAGTTTGAGCCTTAATATTTCCTATATAGGTTAAATATGATACATTTGCGTCTTTCTGTGTAGCAGAAACTATCCCATAGATATTTAGGTTGCTAGTGACTTTGCTATCAGGAGCACCCACAGGAGACCCACTATCACCTTGTACGACTGGAATGCTTACTTTTTTTTGTGCTGTCAAATATCCTCCCCAAGCCAATACACTTGCATTGGTTTCTTTCACCCAACCACACATCTGCTTATCTGATTGCCCAAGTGATGCGCAAACCCCCATACCTTCCCAATCGCTGATCTGTTCCCCAATGATTTTGTAGCCATTTGCATTATAGTCATTTCCAGATGTAGTTAAAATTGATGGAGTTGTTAGACTAGAACTTACCTTAACCAGAGACACATCAACAGAACCGCCCCAATCAAAAATCTTTTTCTCTACTGTACCGATAAAATTATCATTCTTGTAGCTCTGATTTACTTTTTGACCTACGTCAGAAGCACAATGACCAGCAGAAACTAGATAGTGATTTCCTTTTTTATCCTTTGCGGAAAATCCGTTTGTGCAAAACCCGGTACCTTCAAAATTTATTTGAACAGCACCGGAAACAGGCCTTACTTTAATAGAGGCTCGATCAATGGCTGTCTCTGCTCGTTCAGTTTTAACAAAGCGAAAAAGTTCCTCATCAAGCTGTTCATTGTTAAGCGACCTTTTTAGTGACTTTGATTGCAACTCACTGAAGATCTGATCTTTTGCTTTTTCCTCAT